>NZ_NESN01000009.1 GCF_003063455.1 Limnohabitans parvus II-B4 | reverse complement strand
AAAGAAAGTTGTCATACCCGCGAATGCGGGTATCCATCGCCGCCGAAGCCATGGACTCCCATTCAAGTCGGGCATGACAAAAGTTAATCTTAATAACCATAAAAATACTGGCCTGAGAAATTCACAAGGCCAATCAAAAAATGGTTGTATATCCAAATCATCGGGTATTCAGACTAACTATGATGTATATTCAGTGCTCTTATCATTTAACCAGGATCTACTATGACCTCCAGCTACAAAGAATTATTGGCCCAACGCGACGCTTTGGAGCAAGCCATTGCCCAAGCCCGCCAAAATGAAATCTCCAGCGCCGTGACCAAAGTGCGTGAATTGGTGGCCGAATATGGCCTGACCGCGCAAGACATCTTCCCCGGGCGCGCCAGTAAATCCGGCGCCCCCAAAGCCGCCAGCAAAGTCGCCGCCAAATACCGCGACCCCGCCACAGGCCAAACCTGGACAGGCCGCGGTAAAGCCCCCAAGTGGATCGAAGGCAAAGACCGCACCCCATTCGTGATCGCCTGAATTGAGTTTCAGCCCTCATACCGAACCCCGCGCAAGCGGGGTTTTGTTTTTGGGGTCCCGATCCACGCTGATGGGCCAACTTGCGGGCACCTAAAATAGGCGCAGAGACAGCCCGTAAAAGACAGAATGACCCAAAACTCGCCAACGCCAGACAAGCTCTTTCTGGAAAGCACGCCACCCGACCGCTGGTACCTGGCTTACACCAAACCCCGCGAAGAAAAAATCGCTGAAGTGAACCTGCAGCAGCAAGCCTTCGACGCCTATTTGCCGCTCTACAAAAAGTTCAAAAAAACCGAGCAAGGCCCCGTCGCGCTGTTTGAGCCCATGTTCCCGCGTTACATCCTGTTCAGGCCCAGCAAGCCCGAGCAAAGTATCTCGGCCGTGCGCAGCACCAAAGGCATCGCCACCATCGTGCGCTTTGGCTTCGAGCCCGCCATGCTCCACGACGACCTCGTGCAACGCATCCGCCAACTCGAACAAGACCGCAACCACGCCACGCTGCAAGAGCTCAGCAACCTCAAAGCTGGCCAAACCGTGCGCCTCAAACACACCGCCCTTGGGGGTGTCGAAGGCCTCATTCAAAGCGTCTCCAGCAAACGCGTCGCCGTCCTCCTCGAAATTTTGGGACGCCCCACGGTGGTCCAACTCGAGCACCACCAAGTTGAAGTGAACAACTGACAGGGGATGGATGCCCGATCAAGTCGGGCATGACAAAAGAGCTGTCATGCCCGCGAATGCGGGTATCCATGACAGTCGAAGGCATAGACCCCCGATCAGGTCGGGGGTGACAAAGTCAGAGGGCATAGACCCCCGATCAGGTCGGGGGTGACAAAAGAGCTGTCATGCCCGCGAATGCGGGTATCCATGACAGTCGAGGGTATAGACCCCCGATCAGGTCGGGGGTGACAAAGTCAGAGGGCATAGACCCCCGATCAGGTCGGGGGTGACAAAGTCAGAAGGCATAGGCTCCCTACATGTCGGGGGTGACAAAGTCAGAGGGCATAGACCCCCGACATGTCGGGGGGGACGACAACTTCAGGCATCAGCATCCGTCATCACCGAGCGCCATTTCGCAAATGGCCAGGCGTATACCTCTAAAATCTGCAATCGTTCAAATTTGCCCACGCTTTGACCATACTCGCCCCCCACAACCCCCTGCCGCAGCACATCGCCATCATCATGGATGGCAACCGCCGCTGGGCCAAAAACCGCTTCATGCCGGCTGCGCTGGGGCATGCCGCCGGGGCCAAGCAAGTGCGTGACATCGTCAAGACCTGCGCCGAAATCGGCGTTTCGCACCTGAGCCTGTTCGCCTTCAGCACAGAAAACTGGAAGCGACCCGAAGAAGAAGTCTCCAGCCTCATGGGCCTGTTCATGTCCTACCTACAAAAAGAAGTGGACAGCATGAACACCAACGGTGTGCGCCTGAAAGTGGTGGGTGACAAAAGCCGTTTTGCCCCTGCACTGCAAGACCTGATCGTCCGGGCCGAGCAACAAACCGCCAACAACACCCGCATCACCCTCACGGTGTGTGCCAACTACGGTGGCCGTTGGGACATGGTGCAAGCCGCCCAAGCTTGGCAACAAGCCCACCCCGGCCAAAGCCTGCAAGCTCTGACCGAAGAAGCCTTGGCGCCCTACCTCAGCACTGCCTATGCGCCCGAAGTCGATCTGCTCATCCGCACCGGAGGCGAATCGCGCATCAGCAACTTCATGCTCTGGCAAGCCGCCTATGCGGAACTGTTTTTCACCGACGACCTCTGGCCAGACTTTTCGCCCGCGCGTCTGAAAGAAGCCATCACCTGGTTCGCTGGCCGCGACCGCCGCTTCGGCTCCTCTGCACCACTTTGATGCCCGAATAGGCGGCTCTGTTGCGGGTTAACCCGCGCTGTAATTTGAAAAATCCCCTGAAATATTTGTTTTATGCAATCTTTTAGGGTAATTTCTTTGGGAGCCCTACTGTTCTTAAGAATACAATCATAGGCTGTCCAAAACCCGCAATTCGCCAAGCTTCGCGTCAGAAACTGCGCCTAAGCTGAAGCCAATGCCCAGGACAAAGTCTGCAAAAACACCTTGCCGGACTGCGGTAGCCTGCCTGCCCAGCCGGCATGCCCCTCTGTCATACGTGCCCTAACTGTCATACCGTCCTAATTGTCATACCCGCGCATGCGGGTATCCATGTCCCAAAAACCATGGATGCCCGATCAAGTCGGGCATGACAAAGAGAAGATGGATGCCCGATCAAGTCGGGCATGACAAAGAGAAGATGGATGCCCGATCAAGTCGGGTATGACAAAGAGAAGATGGATGCCCGATCAAGTCGGGCATGACAAAGAAAAGATGGATGCCCGATCTAGTCGGGCATGACAGATAAAAAATGGATGCCCGATCAAGTCGGGCATGACAACCAAGAGACAGATGCCCGATCGATTCGGGCGCATCAACACCTGACAACATGACCCATCGCAAAGGCATCATCCTCGCTGGCGGTTCAGGCACGCGCCTGTACCCCGTGACGCAAGCTGTCAGCAAGCAGCTCATGCCGGTGTATGACAAGCCCATGGTCTATTACCCGCTGACCACGCTGATGCTGGCGGGCATCAAAGACGTGTTGCTCATCAGCACCCCGCAAGACACCCCCCGTTTTGCCGACCTGCTGGGCGACGGCAGCCAATGGGGCATGAACATCCAATACGCCGTGCAGCCCAGCCCCGATGGTTTGGCGCAAGCCTTCATCATCGGCAAAGACTTTGTGGGCAATGATCCGAGCGCATTGGTCTTGGGCGACAACCTCTTTTATGGCCACGACCTGGTGCGCCTGCTGGGCAACGCCAACACCCGCACCACAGGTGCCAGCGTCTTTGCCTACCATGTGCAAGACCCCGAGCGCTACGGCGTGGTCGACTTTGACGCCCAGCAGCGGGCCCTCAGCATCGAAGAAAAGCCCAAGGCTCCGAAAAGCAACTACGCCGTCACAGGCCTGTACTTTTACGACAGCCAAGTCTGCGACATCGCCGCCGACATCCAGCCCTCGGCGCGTGGTGAGCTCGAAATCACCGACGTCAACAAACGCTACCTGGCCCAAAACCAACTGAATGTCGAAATCATGGGCCGCGGCTACGCTTGGCTGGACACAGGGACCCACGACAGCCTGCTCGAAGCCGCTGGCTTCATTGCCACCCTGCAAAAACGCCAAGGCCTCATGGTTGCCTGCCCCGAAGAAATCGCCTTCCACCAAAAGTGGATCAGCGCAGAAGCCCTGCAAAAGCTGGCACAGCCGCTGGCCAAAAATGGCTACGGGCAGTATTTGTTGAACCTGCTCAAGTGATAGATGCCCGATCGAGTCGGGCATGACAAGTCGAGCATGACAAGTCGAGCATGACAAGTCGAGCATGACAAGACGGGCATGACAAGATGACTGTCATACCCGCGAATGCGGGTATCCATAGACGAAGTCTCTAGCGCATAGTAGGATTCAATCCTTATTGATCACTCGGGTGTATCCATGCGAACCACACAACAAATGAGCATCACATTGCCTAACGACATGGCCGACGCTGTCAAGGCCAGAGTTCGCATTGGCGATTACGCCAGTGAGAGTGAAGTCATCCGCGAAGGACTGCGGGCGCTCATGGCCCGTGAACGAGCCGTAGAAAGTTGGTTGCATCAGCAAGTTGGGCCGGCTTACGACGCCATTCAGGCAGATCCGTCCCGCGGCCTGAGTGCCGAGCAAGTTCGTGCGCATCTGGCTACCCGCTTCAACAAGCCAGCGTGACCCATCGCGTCGTTTTTAGCCCTGAAGCACAGCAGCAACTGAGTGACTTGCTTGATTACATTGCCCATCGTGCATCACCAGCCATTGCCATGGGCTACACAGATGGGATCGTCAGTTATTGCGAAAGTTTGTCCACATTCCCGCAACGAGGCAATCAACGCGATGACGTTCGGCCAGGATTGCGAATCACACACTACAAAAAAAGAGCAGTGATCGCATTTGCAGTCACAACCGAAGTGGTTTTTATCTTGGGCGTTTTTTACGGTGGGCAAGATTACGAAACTCTGCTCCAAGACGACCCAGACAACAGCGTGCCTCACTAAAATGCCCTACACCGTCACCTACTGTCATACCCACCACCCTCTGTCATACCCGCCCCTCAACTGTCATACCCGCCCCTCAACTGTCATACCCGCGAATGCGGGTATCCATGCCTTCAAAACCATGGATGCCCGATCGAGTCGGGCATGACAAGATGACTGTCATACCCGCGAATGCGGGTATCCATGCCTTCAAAACCATGGATGCCCGATCGAGTCGGGCATGACAAGATGACTGTCATACCCGCGCATGCGGGTATCCATGCCTTTAAAACCA
>NZ_NESN01000008.1 GCF_003063455.1 Limnohabitans parvus II-B4 | reverse complement strand
GAGTGTTTCGGGCACCACCAACATCGGTGCCAACATCACCACCAGCGGCACCCAAACTTATGTGGGTGCGGTGACCTTGAGCGGTGGCGACCGTACTTTGACTGGCTTGACCATTAACACGCAAAGCACTGTGGCCGGTGGCGGCAATGCCCTGACCATCACCGGTGCAGCAGACATTGATGGTTCAATCTCTGGCCTCACCAACTTGAGCGTCTCGGGTACTTCGAATATTGGTGCCAACGTCACGACCACGGGCACGCAGACCTATGCGGGCGCGGTGACGCTGAGCGGCGGAGACCGCACCTTGGCCGGCTCGACCGTGAAAACGCAGAGCACCTTGGCGGGCGGCGGCAACGCCTTGACCATCACGGGTGCGGTCGACATCGACGGTGACTTCACGGGCCTGACCGCTTTGAGCATCAGCGGGGCTTCCAACATCGGCGCCAACGTCACCACCTCTGGCACCCAGACTTACGCAGGAGCTGTGACCCTGAGCGGTGGCGACCGCACCTTGGCCGGCTCGACCGTGAACACGCAGAGCACCTTGGTCGGCGGTAACAACGCCCTGACCATCACGGGCGCTGCGGATATTGACGGTGCCTTCACAGGAATTACCAACCTGAGCGTATCGGGTACTTCGAATATTGGTGCCAACGTCACGACTACGGGCACGCAGACCTATGCGGGCGCGGTGACCCTGAGCGGTGGCGATCGCACCTTGGCCGGCTCGACCGTGAACACGCAGAGCACCTTGGCGGGCGGCGGCAACGCCTTGACCATCACGGGTGCTGCGGACATTGATGGTGCGTTCACTGGCATCACGAATCTGAGTGTTTCGGGCACCACCAACATCGGCGCCAACGTGACGACCACTGGTACCCAGACTTATGCGGGGGCCGTAACCCTGAGCGGCGGCGACCGCACCTTGGCCGGTTCAGTCATCAACACACAGAGCACCTTGGTGGGTGGCGGCAATGCACTGACCATGATCGGCGCAGCGGACATTGACGCTGCTTTCGCTGGTATCAAAAATTTGAGCATCAGCGCTGCATCTGACATCGGTGCAAACGTCATGACCAGTGGGTCTCAAACCTATGGCGGTACCGTCACGGTATCTGCCGCCGCCACATTGACGACCAGCGACAGCGCAGTGACTTTCAATGACGCCGTGGTGCTGAATCAGGCCTTGACCGTCAATACGGGCGCGGGTGCAGGTCATATTTCGATCGCAGGTGCCGTCGATGGCGCGTATTCGCTGGTGCTGAGTGCAGGCGCAGGCAATGTGGTCTTGGGTGATGCCGTGGGCGCGAATACCGCGTTGGCGTCAATCGCGGTCACCGGGGCCAACATCGCTTTGCACGATGTGCGAACGGGGGCTGCAGGTGCACAGACCTATACCGCGACCAGCGGCATTGAAACCAACAGTTCTTACCAATCGGCAGGTGGGGCCATCACTTTCAATGGCAACCTCACCCTGAACGACCACTTGGTGATTGACACGACCGACAGCAGTCAAGTGGTGGCAGGTGCAAATGTGGTGTTGAATGGCACAGTCAATTCGCAATCTGGTGAAGCCAATACCTTGGCCCTTACGGCGGGCAGCGGCAGCGTTACCTTGGGCAACTCGGTGGGCACGGTCGCCCATGGCGCCTTGGGCATGGTGACGGTGCATTCCGGTGAAGCCCGATTGGGGGGGGCTGTCACCACCAGCGGCGCACAAAGTTATGCCGATCCGGTCACGCTCGCGGCCAACGCCGAACTGAAAGCCAGTGAATTGGCCCTGCCTGCAGTGGCTTTGGCGTCCAATGCAACGGCTTATGAACTGACGGTGAACACCACCAGCAGCGGCTCAACGATTTCAGGCGTGGTGAGTGGCAACGGTTCACTGGTGAAAAAAGGCGCCGGCACCCTGACGCTGAGCGCGACCAACACCTATTCGGGCGTCACCACGGTGTCTGCAGGCACTTTGGTGCTGACGGGGGCTTTGAACAGCGCGACCGATGTCACCTTGAGTGGCACCTCGATTTGGGATTTGCGCGCCACACAATCGGTGGCCAGCTTGAGCATGGCCAGCGGCAGCAGCATCACGCGCGGGGCGGGCACATCGGCGTTGACGGTGACTGGCATGTCCACCTTGGCCAATAGCGTGACCACCAGTGGCACGCAAACCTACCAAGGTGCGGTCATCTTGGCGGCTGCCACCACTTTGGCGGGTTCTACCGTCAACACGCAAAGCACCTTGGCCGGTGGCGGCAACGCGCTGACCATCACGGGTGCAGCCGACATCGACGGGGCGTTCGCAGGCCTCACCAACTTGAGCGTCTCGGGAGCTTCCAACATCGGTGCCAACGTGACCACCACGGGCACGCAGACCTACGCCGGCGCGGTGACCTTGAGTGGGGGTGATCGCACTCTCACCGGTTCCACCATTAACACGCAAAGCACTTTGGCCGGTGGCGGCAACGCGCTGACCATCACGGGTGCAGCCGACATCGACGGTGCCTTCACAGGAATTACCAACCTGAGCGTATCGGGTACTTCGAATATTGGTGCCAACGTCACGACTACGGGCACGCAGACCTATGCGGGCGCGGTGACCCTGAGCGGTGGCGATCGCACCTTGGCCGGCTCGACCGTGAACACGCAGAGCACCCTGGCGGGTGGCGGTAATGCGTTGATCATCACCGGCGATGCGGACATTGATGGTGCAATCTCTGGCATCACGAATCTGAGTGTTTCGGGCACCACCAACATCGGCGCCAACATCACCACCAGCGGCACACAAACCTATACGGGTGCGGTCACCCTGAGCTCCAACGCTGAATTGGCAGGTTCGGGGATCACCTTGGCCGCAGTGGCACTGCAGTCGGGCGCCAACGCTTACACCTTGAGCATCAACAACACTGACGATGACTCCAAGATCGACGGCGTGGTCAGCGGCACAGGTTCTTTGGTGAAGAAGGGCGCGGGCACCTTGAGCCTCAATGGCGACAACACCTACAGCGGCACCACCGACGTGAATGCGGGTACTTTGAAGTTAGGCCACAGCCAGGCTTTGGGCGCAACCGCTTCAGGCAGCGGCACCACGGTGGGGGCCGGCGGCACGCTGGACCTGAACGAATTGAGCGTGCAAGAGTCAGTGACCGTGGCCGGTGGCCGAATTCTCAATGGTGTGTTGGGTGGGGACATGACGCTCACGGCGGACAGCACCATTGAGGCGGGCGCGGGCTCGAGCCTGACGCTGTCGGGGGACATCACGGGCAGTTTTGGCTTGACGTTCAGTGGTGCAGGGGTGATCACCTTGAGCGGAAACAACAGCTTCACGGGCGAGACCACCATCAGCTCGGGCACGGTGGTGGTGGCCAGCAACACGGGCTTGGGCAGCGCAGCGGGGGGCACGACCTTGGCCAGTGGCGCCACGTTGGATCTGGCGGGGGTGACGGTGGCCGGCGAGAGCTTGGTGCTGCAGGGCGGCACGTTGAAGGACGCGACCAGCTCCTGGGGCGGCACCATCTTGATGACGGCAGACAGCACGTTTGACATTGCCCAAGGCGACACGCTGACGGTCACAGGTGCCATCTCAGGCGCAGGCCGTTTGACCAAAACAAGTGGTGGCATTTTGGAGCTGAACGCACAAAATACCTACAGCGGCGGCACTCGAGTCAATGCCGGTGGGGTTAAGTTGGGCCATAACGCTGGCCTGGGAACGGCTTCAGCCAGCGTGGCCTCGGGTGCGGCATTGGATCTGAACGGGAAGACCATTGCCAATGCTTTGAGCGTGACCGGCACCGGCATCGGCAACGGCGGCGCGATCACCAACAGTAACAACAACGTGGCCACACTGAATGGCGAAGTGACCTTGTTGGGCAACAGCACTTGGAGCAGTATCGGCGGCCTCAAACTTCAGGGCGCGGTCAACGCCAATGCTGTTGGGGGCCAATCGCTGACGATCTCGAGCGGGCCCGTTCAATTGCTCGCAGGGGTGGGTCAGAGCGCAAGTTTGGCCAGCTTGGAGATCGCTGGCGCGACCACGCTTGGAGCTGATGTGAGCACCAGCGGCGCACAAACTTACTTAGGAGCAGTCACCCTGAGTGGGGGAGACCGCACACTGGCGGGTTCTTCCATTAACACCCGCAACACCGTAGCGGGCGGTAGTAACGCGCTGACCATTATTGGTGCAGCGGCTATTGACGGTGACTTCAGTGGCATCACCAACCTGAGCGTGTCGGGTGCCTCCAACATCGGCGCCAATGTCACGACCAGCGGTACTCAGACTTACACCGGTGCCACCACCTTGAGCGCCAATGCCGAACTGGCAGGTTCGGGGATCACCTTGGCCGCAGTGGCACTGCAGTCGGGCGCCAACGCTTACACCTTGAGCATCAACAACACAGACACAGATTCCAAGATCGATGGCGTGGTGAGCGGCACGGGCTTTTTGGTGAAGAAGGGCTCGGGTACTTTGACCTTGTCGGGCGCCAACACCTACACCGGTAGCACCACCATTGCAGCGGGCACTTTGTCGGTGACGGGCACCTTGAGTGATGCCACCGATGTGCTGAACTCGGGCACTTACAGCGTGCAGTCCAGCGACACCATCAACAGCTTGTCGGGCGCAGGTGCGGTGTTGTTGGCCAGTGCCAAGACACTGACCACGGGCGATGCGGGCGATGACACGATCGCGGGTGTGATTTCGGGCGGTGGCGCATTGACGAAGGTGGGCTCGGGTACTTTGACTTTGTCGGGCGCCAACACCTACACCGGCAGCACCACCATTGCAGCGGGCACTTTGTCGGTGACGGGCACCTTGAGTGATGCCACCGATGTGCTGAACTCGGGCACATACAGCGTGCAGTCCAGCGACACCATCAACAGTTTGTCGGGCGCAGGTGCGGTGTTGTTGGCCAGTGCCAAGACACTGACCACGGGCGATGCGGGCGATGACACGATCGCGGGTGTGATTTCGGGCGGTGGCGCATTGACGAAGGTGGGCTCGGGTACTTTGACTTTGTCGGGTACCAACGACTTCACGGGTGCCGTGGCCATCAACGCAGGTACGCTGAAGATCGCTTCAGACAGGAACTTGGGCGCAGTTCCGGGCAGTGCGGCAGCCAACGCCTTGATGATCAACGGTGGTGCCTTGCAGGTGACTGACGATGTGACGCTGGCCGCTGCTCGCGGCATCACATTGGGCAGCAGCGGCGCGACCTTCCAGACCGACCTATCGGTGAGCGTGAACTACGCTGGCGTGGTAGCAGGCACGGGCGGGTTGACCAAAACAGGCTCGGGCACGTTGTCGCTGGGAGGCAATAACACCTTCAGTGGCGGCGCCACCATCAGCGCGGGTTTGGTCAAGTTGGAGCAGAACGCGGGGCTAGGTACAGCAGCCGCCAGCGTGGCTTCGGGCGCCGCGCTGGATCTGAATGGAAAAACAATTGCCAATGCCTTGAGCGTGACCGGAACGGGCATCAACAACGGCGGTTCAATCACCAACAGCAGTACCAGTGAAGCCACGTTGGGTGGCGACATCACCCTTGTAGCGGACAACCATTGGGTCACGGGTGGTGCCATCAAGGTCGCTGGAGCCATCGACGGTGCTCATGCACTGACGGTCAGCGGCACAGGCCATCTGACGCTCGCAAGTGCGGTAGGTCAAACCACGGCTCTCAGCAGTTTGAGCATTGATGGTGCTGTCGCGCTCGGAGCCGACATTGCCACCAGTGGTACGCAGACCTACACCGGTGCGGTGACGCTGATTGGCGGCAACCGGAATCTGACGGCGTCTACAGTGAACACCCAAAGCACTTTGGCCGGTGGTGGCAACGCCCTGACCATTACGGGTGCTGCGGACATTGATGGCGCTGTCACTGCCGTCACGAATTTAAGCGTAATCGGGACATCGGACATCGGCGCGAACGTCACGACAACGGGAGCCCAGACTTACTCTGGTGCGGTCACCTTGAGTGGTGGTAACCGTAGTCTGACGGCGTCCACAGTGAAAACTCTAGGCACCTTGGTTGGTGGCAACAATGCATTGACGATCACCGGCGCCGCAGACATCGGTGGCACTGTCTCTGGAGTTACGAATCTGAGTGTGACCGGTTTATCGAACATTGGCGCAGACATCACCACCAGCGGCACGCAGACCTACGCTGGGGCAGTGACGCTCAGCGGTGGAAGCCGCATTCTGGCGGCCTCTGTTGTGAACACGCAAAGCACCTTGGATGGTGGTGGTAATGCACTGACGATCACCGGCGTCGCAGACATCGATGGCACGGTCTCTGGTGTTACGAATCTGAGCGTGACCGGTGCATCGAACATTGGCGCGGACATCACGACCAGCGGCACACAGACCTACGCCGGAGCAGTCGCGCTCAGTGGTGGCGACCGCACCCTTACCGCCTCCACGGTGCATACCCAGAGCACTTTGGTGGGAGGCGGCAATGCGTTGACGATCGCCGGTGCAGCTGATATTGATGGTGCCTTCACAGGTCTAACTAACTTGAGGATCAGCAGGGTATCGAACATCGGCGCCAACATCACGACCACTGGTACACAGACTTACGCTGGGGCAGTCACCTTGAGCGGCGGCAACCGCACTTTGGCCGGCAGCACCATCATCACCCAAGATACCTTGATTGGTGGCAACAGTCCGCTGAGTATCACAGGTAACGCGGACATTGGCGGCACAATGAACGCCGTCACGAACCTGAGCATCACCGGCACGGCCAACTTGGGTGCGGACATCACCACCAGCGGCACACAGACCTACGCCGGAGCAGTCACGCTCAGTGGTGGCGACCGCACCCTTGCCGCCTCCACGGTGCATACCCAGAGCACTTTGGTGGGAGGCGGCAATGCGTTGACGATCGCCGGTGCAGCAGACATTGATGGCACAGTCACCGGCGTTACGAATTTGAGCGTGACAGGCACATCGAATATCGGTGCGGACATCACCACCAGCGGCACGCAGACGTACTCTGGCTCAGTCACCTTGAGCGGTGGAAATCGCAATTTGACAGCGTCCACAGTGAACACTCAGGGCACCTTGGTGGGAGGCGGCAATGCGTTGACCATCTTGGCTGCGGCAGACATCGATGGCGCTGTCACTGGCCTCACCAACCTGAGCGTGACCGGTACATCGAGCATTGGTGCAGACGTCACCACCAGCGGCACGCAGACCTACGCTGGGGCAGTGACGCTCAGCGGTGGAAGCCGCATTCTGGCGGCCTCTGTTGTGAACACGCAAAGCACCTTGGATGGTGGTGGTAATGCACTGACGATTACCGGCGTTGCAGACATCGATGGCACGGTCTCTGGTGTTACGAATCTGAGCGTGACCGGTGCATCGAACATTGGCGCGGACATCACGACCAGCGGCACACAGACCTACGCCGGAGCAGTCACGCTCAGTGGTGGCGACCGCACCCTTACCGCCTCCACGGTGCATACCCAGAGCACTTTGGTTGGCGGCGG
>NZ_NESN01000007.1 GCF_003063455.1 Limnohabitans parvus II-B4 | reverse complement strand
CGAACATGCAAGAACTCGGAAAACTCGAAGACCTGCCGCAAGACTACCGCGACGATCTGAAAAACCTGAACCTGGTGCCCTTGTGGCCCAGCCTGCGCGGCGTGCTGCCCCCCAAGGTGCCCACGCGCCAGACCCAGCCCACTTGCTGGGCCTACAAGGACATCAAGCCGCTCTTGCTCAAAGCAGGCGAGCTGACCCCAATTGAAAAAGCCGAGCGCCGCGTGCTGGTGCTCGCCAACCCCGGCCACGGTCTGGAAAAAATGCAGGCCTCAGCCGCCATGTATTTGGGCATGCAGCTGCTCATGCCTGGCGAGTGGGCCCCCAGCCACCGCCACACGCCCAACGCGGTGCGCATGATCGTCGAAGGCGAAGGCGCTTACACCACGGTGGACGGCGAGAAGTGCCCGATGAGCCGCGGCGACCTGATCCTCACGCCCACAGGCCTGTGGCACGAGCATGGCCACGACGGCACCGAGCCCGTCATCTGGCTCGATGTGCTGGACCTGCCGCTGGTCTATTACATGGAGGCCAGCTACCACATCAACGGCGAACGCCAGACCGTGGTGCCCGGCCAGGGCGACAAGCAATACGCCCGTGGCGGCGTGGTGCCCAGCCATGTGTTCGAGCGCAGCAAGAAGGCTTACCCCATGCTGCGTTACGCGTGGAAAGACGCCAAAGCGGCGCTGGAGTCATTGGCCGCTGACGATGCGGGTCTGGAACAGGTGCAGGTCACCTACACCAACCCCGAAACCGGTGGCGATGCCGAAAACATTCTGGGCTTTTATGCCCTGATGCTGCGCCCCGGCCAGACGCTGCGCCTGCCTGCACGCTCGCCTGCGCAGGTGTTCCACGTCATCGAAGGCCAGATTGAGGCCAGCATCGTCGACAAGACCTTCCAGATTGCCGAAGCCGACACCTGCTGCGCCCCCGGCTACGAAGCCGTGACGCTCAAGAACCTGAACACCAACCAGCCTGCGTTCGTGTTCATCGCCGATGAATCTCCGCTGCACCGCAAACTGGGTGTGTACGAGAACCGCGGCTAAAGCACAAGCTGTCATCCTCGGGCTTAACCCGAGGATCCACAGATGCCCGATCAAGTCGGGCATGACAGTTGAATTTTTTGCGGCATCACTGCCTTTTCATTGAATGACCCCCATGACCTCTTACCTCTTCACCCCTCCCGCCGTTCAATCCCTGCCCGTTCGCGGCAAAACCGAGCGCTTCCCGATCAACCGCATCTTCTGCGTGGGCCGCAACTACCATGCGCACGCCGTCGAGATGGGCCGCCCGGTCGACAAGAGCGTCGAGCAGGCTTTTTACTTCACCAAGTCGCCCCAAACCCTGGTGGAGAGTGGCGCGACCGTGGCTTACCCACCCCGCACCAGCAACTACCACTTCGAGATGGAGCTGGTGCTGGCCATAGGCAAAGAAGGTTTTCGCGTGAGCGAAGCCAACGCGCATGAGCTGGTTTATGGCTATGCCGCAGGCCTCGATATGACACGCCGCGACCTGCAACTGGTGGCGCGCGACAAGGGCCGCCCTTGGGACACCGGCAAGGACATCGAAGAAGGCTCGGTGTGCTCCGAGATCGTGCCCATGCCGGGCGTGGTGATTGAGAACGGCAGCATCGCCCTCGAAGTCAACGGTGCCACCAAGCAGTCGTCCGACGTGGACAAGCTGATCTGGAACATCCGCGAAATCATCGCCGACCTGTCCACCTATTACCACCTGCAACCCGGCGACCTGATCTACACCGGCACGCCCGAAGGCGTGGGTGCTGTGGTGACCGGCGACAAGATCACCGGCCGGGTGCAAGGCGTGGCCGAAGTCGCGCTGACGATTGGCGCTGCGGAATAATAGGGCCATGAAACTCTACAACTTCTTCCGAAGCGGCACCTCGCACCGCCTGCGCATCGCGCTCAACCTTAAGGGCATTGCCACTGACTACGTGGCGGTGGACCTGCGCGTGGAGGAACACCTCAAAGACGCCTTCAAAGCGGTCAACCCGCAACAACTGGTGCCCGCGCTCGACACGGGTGAGCAGGTACTGGTCCAGTCGCCCGCCATCATCGAGTGGCTGGAAGAAAAATACCCCACGCCTGCCCTGTTGCCCGCAGGTGCAGATGACCGCGCCCATGTGCGTGCGCTGGCGGCCATCGTGGGCTGCGACATCCACCCGATCAACAACCGCCGGATTCTGGAGACCCTGCGCAAGCAGTTCGGGGCGAACGAAGACGCCATCAACGCCTGGTGCGCCACCTGGATCAGCGCCGGATTTGACGCCTACGAAGCCCTGATCTCGGCCGACGCGAAACGCGGCCGTTTCAGTTTTGGCGACACGCCAAGCATCGCAGACGTGTATTTGATCCCCCAAGTGGAAAGCGCTCGCCGCTTCAAGGTGGATTTGAGCCGCTGGCCATTGATCAGCGCCATCGACAAGGCCTGCGGAGAGCTGGAGGCTTTTCAAAAGGCCGCGCCCATGGCCCAGCCAGACGCTTGATGGAAACGGCTTCAGCCGTAATCCACTGACATCGCTTGCAGGCAAGCTCCTACAAAACACCTGCCATCACGCACAACGGTTCGGGGTTTTGCAGGTGTCAGGCAAACACTTCGGTGTCCACCTCGCTGTTGGCCTGCGCGTTGTAGCGGTCGCCAGACACGGTGTTCTGGTTGATCAGCGCTTCAACGCGGCTGATCAAACTGGCATCGAGCTGTACATCCACAGCGCCCAGATCGTCCAGCAAATGGTCCACCGAGGTGGTACCAGGGATCGGGATGATGTCGTCGCCCTTGTGCAGCAGCCAGGCCAGCGCCAACTGCGACGGGCTGCAACCGGCTTCTTGTGCCAGCGCGTTGTAGCCGGGCAGCAGCTTCAGGTTGGCAGCATGGTTTTCTGGTGCAAAGCGGGGCATGCTGCGGCGGATGTCCTTGGCGTCGAAGCCCGTAATGTCGAGCGGACCACACAAAAAGCCCCGCGCCACCGGGCTGAAGGCCACAAAGGCCGCGCCCAGTTCGCGGCAGGCTTGCAGCACCGCGATCTCGGGGTTGCGGGTCCAAAGCGAATACTCGGTCTGCACCGCCGCAATCGGGTGCACCGCATGCGCTTTGCGCAGCGTGCCAGCCGATACCTCGGACAAGCCAATCGCCTGGATCTTGCCCTGGCGCACCAAATCGCTCAGCGCGCCCACGCTGTCTTCGATGGGCACTTTTTTGTCCCAGCGGTGCAGGTAATACAGGTCGATCACATCGGTCTGCAAGCGGCGCAGTGCGTCTTCGCAGGTCTTTTTGATCGTCTCGGGCCGGCCGTCGATCACGCGAACTTTGGTGCCATCGCTTTGCTCAACCCCTTGCATACCGCATTTGCTGGCCAGGGTGAATTTTTGTCGGTGCGGTTTCAGGACTTTGCCCACCAACGTCTCGTTGGCGCCAAAGCCATACAAGGCGGCTGTGTCAAAAAAGTTCACACCGTGGTCGAACGCGGCCAGCAGCACACGCTCGCCCTGTTCGGCCGAAACCGGTGCGCCATAGGCATGGCTGAGGTTCATACAGCCCAGGCCGATGGCGCTGACGTTGAAAGAGGCAATTTGTCGATTTTTCATACCGACATCTTAGACGGACAAATCTGGGGCACACAGCTGGGCCGGCCCCGGGACGTGCATGCAAGCCACAGCTCAATCGGCTGACACCACCAATTTCACGTGGGGCACAAAGTGAGGGGGGCGGGCAGCGTCAGAGACCACTGGCGCACCCAGGAACAACTGAGCTTCAGGCACCTTCAAGGCGATCAGCGCTTCCCGGACTCGTTGGGCTCGGGCTTGCGCCAAATCGCGCATGTCTGATGCATCGACCGACACAGCGGCCAGCAACAAGGCTTCCATCTCAGTTTGAGGCAAGTCCTTGACCAAACCCAAGGCGTTGCGAGGCTTGGGAACCGCAGAGCGCCGATAGACCGATTTGAGCAAGGCCTGGTATTCCTCTGGGCTGACCACGATCGCTTTCGAGGCATCCTGATTGTCCCGTGACAGTCGGCGGCGCTTTTCAGCCTTCACCAGATCAGCGAGTTCTGCCTGGCGAAAAGCCTCACGCTCTGCATCCAGATCGGCTTGGCCCAACAGGGTCACGCGCAGCGCCGGTTTGTCACTCAACGATTTGGCCACCGCTTCCAGCTTCACGCGGTTGGCTGCGTCCACCTCTGCACCGCCAGCCGGGAAGTCCAACTGCTCCAAGCGGTCCTCACCCGAAAAGGCCTCCGAGATCAGGCTAAAGGGCGAGATGATGGCCTTGCCGATCAGATTGAGAACCATTTTCCAGACAATGGCCCCCACACGAAAATCGGGATCATTGATGGAGCCGCTGACAGGCAGGTTGATGTCAATGACGCCTTGGCTGTCGGCCAGCAAGGCCACGGCCAACTTCACCGGCAAATTGGGGGCATCCGTGCTGTTCGATCTTTCACCAAAGCGCAGCTGATTCAGAATGATCTTGTGGGTGGCGAGCAGCTGGGCGTTGGCATCAATGCGGTAATTCACTTCCGCCGAAAGCTTTCCTCGCTCGATGCCGTAGCCCGCGTATTTGTTGCTGTAAGGCGAGAATTGCGGAAGATCCAGGTCACGAACTTGGCCACGAACATCCAGCGCCACTGGCCGGGTGAGCGGGTTCATGTGGCCATGGATGTCCAGCTTGCCCGAGCCAGCCACCCGGCCACGCAAGCTCAGCTCAGCCAGCTGTGCGGCTTGCGCATCTTGGTTGCGGTTCGAAAAAGCCCCGAGGCTGCCAGCTAACTCCGTCAAATCGGCCGAGTAGTTGGGCTGGATGTAATGGTCAGAAAACAGGACTCGGCCATTCACCATGCCCATGGGCCCCAAAGTCACCACGGCCGTTGCAGGGGTCGACTTGGAATCGTTGGCAGTTGAGGACTTCAAAAGACGCTGCCAATTGAGTTGTCCTTTGGGGTCGATGGCCACGCGGACAAAAAAATCACTCAGCGTGGTTTCGTCTATTTTCAGACGCGCCAGCGCGCCCGACTGGAGGCCGAGGTCCAAACCGCGCACATTCAAGGTCTTGACATTCAGCAGGTCATCGCTGTCGGGCGGCATGGTGGCGCGCAAATTTTCAAGCGCCAAATTACCCTGCAAATTCAAGCCCAGACCGGCATCTGGCAAGGCCAAATCCAGGGTTCCGGCATAACTCAGGTCGGCTCTCTTCAAGTCGAAGTTGACCATTTCAGCCCCATAAGGACTCAACTTGTGAACTGGTAAATGATCCAGCTGCAATCGCCCTTTGAGCTGCAAAGGCGTCGCCTTCGCGGGCTCCAAACCCGTGGAGGGAAGACGAAACGCCCCATCAAACCCTAAACGTCCGGCGTCGCGGCGCCCAGAGCCCACAAGCAAGCCCAATTTAACGGGCGTCATCTGAGGCGAATCGGCCAGCGGTTGCCACGGTCCTGTGCTGAGGTTCACTTCGCGGACATCCATCTGAACCTGCCCGCCAGCTGAACGATCGTCCAGATTGACCACGCCGGCACTGATCTGCAATTGGCGAACGTCCAACTGCCACGGCTTGGACGAAGGGCTTGGCTTTTCAGCTTGCGTCTTCGTGGGCACCCACCAGTCCTGGGCCATCCAGCGCCCCTCGGGGCTGCGCAACAACTTCAGCTGAGGCCGTGTCAAAGCCACACGCCCCAAACGCGCCTGTTGTTTGAAAACATCGACTTCCACCTGATCCAACGCCAACTCGGCCAGCGAGGCATCTGGTTGGCCGGGCTTGCCTAGGCTGACATCGGTGACCCGGATCTGCGGCGCCGTGACCACCAGCCGTGCCGGTTCAGCACCTTCAGCAGCACGCCAATCCAGCCGAAGGTCTGCAGACGACTTGCCAGAAAGCTCAGGCACAAACAGCTCCGCCCAATAGGGTGCTGCGCTCTTGAGTGACAAGCCAGCCCACTTCACGCCCAGTTGTGCACTCTTCAAATCGCTCTCACCGCTCAAAGACACACTGCCCCCCTGAATGCTGGCTTGTCCATTCAGCGGTGCCACTTGCCGTGCTGGCCAGCTCAAATTGCGGCTTTGAAAATCGAGATCGGCCAGCACCACCGTCGTGGGCACTCGGGTCATGGCGTCCTGCCATTGCACCTGCCCCGCCGATATTTGAAAGTGCTTCAAGGCATAAAAAGAAGGCCGCTTTTCGGGGAATGGATCGCTACCGGGAGCCGGTGCATAAAACCGCTGAAAACGCGCCCAGTTCAACTCGCCTTCGCGATCACGCCGCACATGCACAACAGGGCGATCCAAATGCAAGCTGTCGAGCTTGAACACCGCTTCGAGTGGCCGCCATTCATCGATCTTTAAATCCAAACCACCGCATTGCAGCAAAGGCTGATCTTTCGGGGCACTTGTCTTTTCATTGAGCACCAAGCCGTTCAGAGTCAAGTGACCCGACAGCGCCACTTCTGCGGAAGCCTGTTGGCGAAAGTCCACAGCGACATCCATGTCCAACTGCCCCTGCGCCAGACGCACAGGCCAAGCTGCTGGCAAATAAGGCAAATAAGGCGCAACGTCCAGGTCTTTGATCTTGAACCGGGCCTGCGTGTGCCGGTCCTTCGCAAAGGGTGCCGTCTCGGCATCGGTGTCAAACGCAGCGCCATTGAACTTGAATGCCAAGCGCGGGTGTGTCGCCACATCGCGCCTGCCCCCCAGGTTGCTCAAAAACGGAATGTCCAGCCGCACATCCGACAGAACATGGTTGACCGCCTTGGGCTCATCGCGAAATTGCACGCCCCCACCCATGATCTGGATGTTAAACAAGGACAAACGTGGCATGCCGGTGCTGGGTGCACCTGGTGCTGTGAAGCGCTGCAAAACATCATCGATGTCGTAACGGCCTTGCCCCAAATGGGTCAAATGCACCTGCGGGTTGCGCAACACAATTGCATCGGCCACGGGCGCAAAGAACACCAGCGACTGCAGCGCCACATTCACCTCGATCTCGTCAACCGTCAACTGGGCTTCGCTTTCGGCATCTTGCGAACCCGCCTTGCCAATGCGCAAGCCCCGCAAAATCAGCGCCATAGACCAAGGTCGAAACGCTACTTGCTCGACCGTGACCACACGCCCCAACATCCGAGCGCCTTGCTTTTCAAGTTGCCATTGAACCAAGCGAGGCACAGCAGCCCAGCTGACCACCCACAAAAGCAGCACACCGAGCACAAAAAACAATGCCCTGCGCTGCCAGCGCTTTGAAAGGCCCAATTGCATGATCAACTCTTTGTAAGAACAACAAGCGTGATTTTCTTCGATCCCGCCTTGCTCTTTGTAACATGGCCGATACAACTGGACTCACCCACCCTGCGCAGACACCTGCGCACAGAAAAATCCTCATCAGGCCCCTCTGCTCGAAGACGATGACACCCGCAGCCGTGGTTGTGCTCGGAAATCAATGTCCATGCTTTTGAAGTCTACTTTCTCCAGCGTTGTATCTGTCGCCAAATGCTGCCAGTCGTCCATCAGGGTGGCATTGGCTGAGACCAGCCGTCCCTCCTGATCCTTGAACCACAACATGAAAGGTTGCGTGGCAAGCTGCATTTGCTGCAGCCGCTCGTGATCAAGCTCTTGCGCCACCTGTCGTTTCTCCTGGGTGACATCAATCATCACCAGCCTGCATTCGTCACCCACATCGTCAAGGGTCGCATCAATCCGCACCATCATTTCAGGCCGGTGGTCTGTGGCAGAGAGGGTTACCTCGCAATATCGGCGGCATTTGCCACTCAGAACTTCCTGATGAAAATCCTGAAACCGAGCCTGATCTGAAACATTCATGTGGAGCACAAATGCCATCGGACTGCGCTGAGAACGCTGGACATCCAACATGATGGCCCCAGCCAAATTGGTTTGGACCACCTGCCCTGACTTGTCGAGACTCACAAAACCCACAGGTGCAAAATCGTAGGCATCCTGGTATCTGTGAAGCAGTGCATCCTCCACCAGCGGTTCTTGAAAATCATCGAGGCCCGCATCGGTGATAGGTGAGCGTTCCGCACGCGCATACAGACGCCGGGTCTCTGCGGTCACCAATGAAAAACATTCACAAACACAATCGGTCAAGCCATCACGGTCCAGGATGTTGATCCGCCCTCGACCACTGGCCACCAAGCCTGCCGACTGCAATTTCCCCAGCGCTTGAGTGATCGACTCGCGACGAACCCCCAACATGTTGGCAATCGTTTCATGGGTAACGTTCAACTGGTCACTGAGCAAGGCATCCTGATTGAACAAAAGCCAATAACAAAGTCGCTCACTGACACTGTGGTGGCCAATGCACACAATGCTCTGGGCCATTTGCGTGATCAGAGACTGCACGTAACACAGGGCCAATTGCTGCAACTCCCGGCATCGGGTGAGTTCAGTCTGAAAGACATCGACTGGCATTTTGTAAGCCTGACCCGCACACTGGACAACGGCACGGTGGTTCATGGAGCCACTGCCCAGCACCAACGAAACGCCCACCATGCCGTCCCGGCCTGTCATGGCCAACTCGGAACTGCCCCCGTCGGCGGTGTGCGAAACCAATGAAGCCGTGCAGGTGGTCGGGAAATAAACAAAATCGAGTGCTTCACCCGCTTCACAAATCACTTGCCCAGCGGCAAGATCAACCGGCTTGAGATGTTCAACCAGACGAGCGTAGTGGTTCAACGGGACAGCTGCCAAGATTCTGTTCTGGCGGGCACTTTCAACCATGGGATAAGTCATACCAATTCCTTCCTGAATTACTCAAATGATGAGCTGTGCGCTTCACAGCCAAACAATGAGTCCATGTTGTTTAGATTCAATCTTGATAGCCATTGATCTAAAGATCAGTTTTCATCGATAAGACGACATATATCCATCAGCCATCCCCCTATTCGATTACCGTAAATCAATAACGCTTTGCACATAGCGGGTATCAAAAGAAAACAGCTAACTC
>NZ_NESN01000006.1 GCF_003063455.1 Limnohabitans parvus II-B4 | reverse complement strand
GCCCGATCAGGTCGGGCATGACAAAGATGAGATGGATGCCCGATCGAGTCGGGCATGACAAAGATTAAGTAGATGCCCGATCAAGTCGGGCATGACAAATAAGAGATAGACGCCCGATCAAGTCGGGCATGACGAATCATTTTCATGCGCCTCACCCCCGCCCAAATCAACACCATCAAAAGCACCGCCACCGCCGTGCTGGGTGAGGGCGTGCAGGTCACGCTGTTTGGGTCGCGCGTGGACGATGCGGCCAAAGGCGGAGATGTGGACCTGATGATCGAAGTGAGTCAGGCCTTGCCCGAGCCCGCCTTGGTCTCGGCCCGCATTGCCAGCAGGGTCTCGCGTGCCATGCATGGGCGCAAGGTGGATGTGCTCCTCAAAGCGCCCAACTTGCTGGAACAACCCATTCACCGCATCGCTGCGCAACATGGGGTAGCGCTGTGAGGGTTGCAGAAGGCCAATGGGAGCGACTCCAGTTTCTGGCGCGTGTCACCCACAAAGAATGCCTTTACCTGCAGGAAACCGACAGCAGACTCTTTGCAGACCCCATGACTTTGGAGAGTCTGCAAAAGATGGAGATAGACCCCGTGCTGGCCGAACGGCTGGATGCTTTTGTAGGGCGGTTTGGCCGACTGCAAGACAACTTGGGTGACAAGCTGCTGCCCCAGTTGCTGGACGCCATGGCAGAAAAAACAGGCGCAGTCATTGAAAACCTGGACCGCGCCGAAAAACTGGGCTGGATCGAATCGGCCGACGTCTGGCTCGAAGTGCGCAAGCTGCGCAACCAGATGGTGCATGAATACATTGAAGACATGAACATCCTGATCAGTGCTTTGAAAGCTGGTCATGCATTCGTGCCTGTGCTGATCGCCACGGCCCAAAGGTTCGCCGCTCAAATTGAGAAACTGACCCCGTGAACCTATAAAACCATGGATGCCCGATCAAGTCGGGCATGACAAATAGTCTGTCATCCCCGCCCATCAGCTGTCATACCCGCCCCTTAACTGTCATACCCGCGAATGCGGGTATCCATGCCTTTAAAACCATAGATGCCCGATCAAGTCGGGCATGACAAGATGACTGTCATACCCGCGAATGCGGGTATCCATGACTCCAAAACCACAGACGCCCGATCAAGTCGGGCATGACAACTTTTCGTAATGCCCTACACCGTCACCCCCACCCACATCCCCGACCTGCTCATCCTCGAGCCCAAGGTCTTTGGCGATGCGCGGGGTTTCTTTTTTGAAAGCTTCAACCAGCAAGACTTCAACCAAGCCACGGGCCTGAACGTGCAGTTTGTGCAAGACAACCACAGCCGCAGCGCCCAAGGCGTGTTGCGTGGCCTGCACTACCAACTGCAGCAACCCCAAGGCAAGCTGGTGCGCGTGGTGCGCGGCGCGGTGTTTGACGTGGCGGTCGACATCCGCCAAAACTCCCCCACCTTCGGCCAATGGGCCGGGGTCGAGCTGACCGAAGACAACCACAAACAAGTCTGGGTGCCCCCCGGCTTTGCCCATGGCTTTGTGGTCTTGTCAGACACAGCAGACTTTTTGTACAAAACCACCGACTACTACGCCCCCCAACACGAACGCAGCATCGCCTGGAACGACCCCGCCATCGGCATCACCTGGCCCCCAGGCCTGCAACCGAAACTCTCCGCCAAAGACCAGTCCGCCAAACCCCTGGCCGAGGCAGAACTCTCGTAACTGTCATACCCGCGAATGCGGGTATCCATGCCTTCAATGCCATAACCCATCCCTTAACTGTCATACCCGCGCACGCGGGTATCCATGACCCCGCCCCCGATCCCTAGCATCTCTAGCCCAAAAAATGACCGACACCCCCCACTACCCAGAAGACGACGAAATCAGTCTCTTGGACCTTTTGCAAACCATCGTCGACAACCTGCGCCTGCTCGTTATCGGCCCCCTCGTGGCCGGACTTTTGGCGTATGCCGTAACTTTGGTCATCCCCAAAACCTACGAAAGCACGGCCATCCTCAAGTCAGAGCAAAACTTGGCCGGGCAAATGCTTACAGCCTCTGTGCTCGACCCTATAGCCGCCAAACTGGGCTACACCCCCAAAATGGAAGCCGACGATGCCCGAGACAAGCTGAGGAAAGAAATCAAAGCCAGCCACAACGCCAAGGACAAACTGGTGACCCTGACCGCGCAGGCTGCCAGCCCTCAGGCTGCGCAGGCATTGGCCAACGATGTGTTGGTGCAAGTCTATGCGCAGACGCAGCCTCGCGACTCGGCCAAGCAAAGCCTGCAAAAACAACTCACTCAACTGCAAACCCGAGAAAAAGAACTCAACCAATCGGCCAAGATATTGGAGCGCAGGCTGGAGCAAGCCACGGGCAATGGCGTGTCTGAAGTCGCACAAGGTTATGCCCAATTGATAGGCGTGATTGAGAAAACTCAAGAAAATCAAATTAAGGTCGAGAAAGAGCTCAAAGGTATCGACAGCAGCGATTTGATTCAGAGCCCGACACTACCGACCAAAAAGATTGCGCCCAAGGGGGGGCTCATCGCCATCGTGGCTACGCTGATGGCTGGCTTTGCCCTGCTCTTGTTCGTCTTCATCCGCCAAGCATTCCGCAACGCCAGTCAAAACGAAGAATCAGCCCCAAAAATCAACGCCCTACAAGCGTCGTGGCGCAAAGCTTTGGGTAAAGCCCAGTAACTGTCATCTTTCACTCGACTGTCATACCCGCGAACGCGGGTATCCATGACTTAAACCCATGAACCCCCTCAACGCCCTCCAAGGCGTCTTTCAATCCCCTACGCTACACGCCGCAGCCTGGGGCTTTGTCAGCACATTCCTGCTGTGCGTTCTTCTGGTCATCACCAAGCGCTGGCACGGTGCCCTGACCATGGACTTCACCGACGGCGTGCAAAAGTTCCACACTGCACCCACCCCCCGCGTAGGCGGCGTGCCCATAGTGTTGGGACTCATCGTGGCTTGGGCTAAAACACCTCCTGACGTGAAAGAAATGCTCACTCCCATCCTGTTTGCCGGCATGCCCGCATTCCTGTTTGGCGTGGCCGAAGACATCACCAAGCGTGTAGGCGTCATGCAGCGGTTGTTGGCCACCATGGCCTCAGGCCTGTTGGCCTGGTGGATCACCGACTATTCGCTCAGCCGAGTCGATATCTGGGGTGTCGACTGGTTCATGAAGTTCACCTTCGTATCCGTTGTCTTCACCGCCTTTGCTGTGGGTGGAGTAGCCAACAGCATCAACATCATCGACGGGTTCAACGGCTTGTCCAGCACTATGTCTACCTTGGCTTTCATCGGCTTTGGCATGATCGCCTGGCAGGTGGGCGACAAAACCTTGGCCAGCACATCGCTCATTCTTGCTGCGTGTGTGTGGGGCTTCTTCTGGGTCAACTGGCCCTTTGGCAAACTGTTTTTGGGCGACGGTGGTTCTTACTTCATTGGCTTTGCCTTGGCTTGGGTGGCCGTGCTGCTCATCGAGCGTAACCCCAGTGTGTCAGCCTTCGCCGCTGTGGTCATTTGCGTACACCCAGTGACCGAGGTGGTTTTCAGTATCTTCCGCCGCAAAATCCGCAAAGAGCACCCTGGCATGCCCGATCGTCTGCATTTCCACAGTCTGGTCAAGCGTCGTTATGTGGCCCGATGGTTTGGTTATTACTCTAATGCCGTCAGAAACTCGATCACGGGTGCATTGATCGGATTCATGACGCTTTCTGCCATTGTGCTGGCCAGTTTTACATATTCATCGACGGTCTTGTCAGTATTTGTATTTTTTGCGCTTGCCTTGGGATATGTCGCCATTTATGCCCGCATGGTGCGCCACTGCTGGTGTTCGCCAGTCACTTTTTTGTTTTTGAAGCCTACTTGATCCACTGATCAAGAAAAGTAAGCTGATAAAAAAATAAAAATAAAAATAAAAACAAAAACAAAAACAAAAACGATGGCATCAAACTTCGCATTAACTTTTGCTAACAATGAATATCAGTAACTCTACGATTGCCGTGATTGGTTTGGGCTACGTTGGCTTGCTCAGCCGCGAAGAGATGGTGGCCGCAGAAGACTTGGGCGGCTACTACCGCGTCCCGCCCGATCTGCGCGACCTGAACTACGGCAAGTTCGTGGAGCAGGGCGAAACCAAAATTTCTGAAGCCACCGACTACAACTCGCACAACACCGAGCGCCTAGACGTCGCCGGCATGCAGGCTTTGTTGATGAAACTGCGCTTCATGCAAGCCATTGCCCGGGGTGAACACGTGGAGCCCGAGGAGTAAGCCATGAAAGTACTGGTCACCGGCGCCAACGGTTTCATTGGCAAAAATTTGGTGTTGCGCTTGCGTGAGCGCGCCGACACCGAAGTCTTGACCCTCATGCGGGAGGATGGCGACAGCGCTTGGCAAGCGGCGCTGGCCCAAGCCGACGCGGTGGTGCACCTGGCCGGTGAAAACCGGCCCACCGACCCCGCCGCGTTTGACGCGGTCAACACCGGCCTGACGCAGCGTCTGTGCGACACCTTGCAAAGCATGGGCAAGCGCATCCCGGTGTTGTTCAGTTCCTCGGCGCAAGCCGAGCAAGACAACCCCTATGGCCGCAGCAAACGCGCCGCCGAAGCGGCCTTGGCCCAATTGGCCAAAAGCAACGGTAACCCCGTGGCCATTTACCGTTTGCCTGGCGTGTTTGGCAAATGGTGCCGACCCAACTACAACTCGGTCGTGGCCACTTTCTGCCACAACAAGGCACACAGGTGCCGGTGCAGATCAACGATGCCCAGGCCCGTGTGCGCTTGGTCTATGTGGACGACGTGGTGAATGGCTTTTTGCAAGCGCTGCAAGAGCCCATCGCTGGCTTGAGCCACCCTGCGGTGGCCCCTGAATACACGATCACCTTGGGTGAACTCTCAGACCAAATCGATGCGTTCAAGAACTGCCGCAGCACCTTGGTGTCTGAGCGCGTGGGCACGGGCTTGACCCGCGCCTTGTACGCCACCTACGTGAGCTATTTGCCGGTGGAGAAGTTTGCCTATGGCGTGCCGGCCCATGGTGACGCCCGAGGCGTGTTTGTGGAAATGCTCAAAACACCCGATGCGGGCCAGTTCAGCTTTTTCACGGCACACCCCGGCATCACCCGGGGCGGGCACTACCACCACACCAAAACCGAAAAGTTTTTGGTCATCAAAGGCCATGCCCGGTTTGGTTTTCGCCACATGCTCACCAACGAGGTGCACCACTTGGAAACCCAAGGCGACCAGCCTCAGATCGTGGAAACGGTGCCCGGTTGGACGCACGACATCACCAACATCGGCATCGACGAAATGGTGGTGATGTTGTGGGCCAATGAGATTTTTGACCGTGCCAATCCGGACACGATCACCAGCAAGGTTTGAAGACGATGAAAAAACTCAAAATCATGTCGGTCGTGGGGACGCGCCCCGAAATTATTCGCCTTTCTCGCGTGTTGGCGGCGCTGGACGTGCATTGCGACCATGTGCTGGTGCATACAGGGCAAAACTACGACTACGAGCTGAACCAGGTGTTTTTTGACGACCTGGGCGTGCGCAAGCCAGACTTCTTTTTGAACAGCGCCGAGGGCAGCACCAGCGCTGCGCACACCATTGGCAACCTGATCACGGCGGTGGACGGTGTGTTGGCCCAGGTGCAGCCCGAGGCCATGCTGGTGTTGGGTGATACCAACAGCTGTTTGTCGGTGATTCCAGCCAAGCGGCGCAAGGTGCCGATCTTTCACATGGAGGCGGGCAACCGCTGCTTTGACCAACGCGTGCCCGAAGAGACCAACCGTCGCATTGTGGACCACACTTCGGACATCAACCTAACCTACAGCACGATTGCCCGCGACTATTTGTTGCGCGAAGGCTTGCCGCCAGACCAAGTCATCAAGACGGGCAGCCCCATGTTTGAGGTCTTGCACCATTACCTGCCGCAAATTAAAGCTTCAGACGCGGTGGTGCGCCTGGGCCTGACAGCGCAAAAGTACTTTGTTGTGAGCGCGCACCGCGAAGAAAACATCGAGTCCGAAAAGTCGTTCACCAAATTGGTGGCGGTGCTCAACAGCGTGGCCGAAGACCATGGTTTGCCGGTGGTGGTTTCGACCCACCCCCGCACCCAAAAACGGGTCGATGCCACCGGGGCGCAATTCCACCCTCTGGTGCGCCTGATGAAACCTCTGGGCTTCCATGACTACGTCAACCTGCAGATGAACGCCAAAGCCGTCCTGTCTGACAGCGGCACGATCAACGAAGAGTCGTCCATCTTGAACTTCCCGGCGTTGAACCTGCGAGAGGCGCACGAGCGCCCCGAAGGCATGGAAGAAGCCGCCGTGATGATGGTGGGCTTGGAGGTCGAACGGGTGCGCCAAGGTTTGGCCATCGTGGCGCAACAAGCACGGGGCGCAGAGCGCGACTTGCGTTTGGTGGCCGACTACAGCATGCCCAATGTGAGCGACAAAGTGGTGCGCATCGTTCACAGCTACACCGACTACGTGAATCGCGTGGTGTGGAAGCAGTATTGAAGGGGCAGGTCATGCGCTTGGTCTTGGTGGCCGACACCTTTCCGCCCTTGCGCACCTCGGGTGCGGTGCAGTTGCGCGACCTGTCGCGCGAGCTGGTGCGCCAAGGCCACCAGCTCACCGTGCTCTTGCCCGCCGCAGACTTGGATGGCCCATGGCGCTTGGACGATTGGGAAGGCGTGCGCGTCTTACGCTTGCGTGCGCCCAAGACCAAAGACATTGGCTATGTGCGCCGCACCTTGAACGAGTTTTGGATGCCGTTTGCCATGCGCCGGCAATTGCGGCGCAGCCCTTTGGCCCTTGAGCGTTTTGATGGGGTGGTGTGGTATTCGCCGTCCATCTTTCATGGCCCTTTGGTGAAAACCCTCAAACGCCAGAGCCATTGCCCGGCCTACCTGATCATTCGCGACATCTTCCCCGAGTGGGCGGTGGACATGGGTTTGATGGGGCGGGGTTTGCCCTACCGGGTGTTCGATGCGGTGGCGCGTTACCAATATTCGGTGGCCGATGTGATTGGTGTGCAAACGCCGGGTAACCTGGGGTACTTCGATCGGTGGCAAGCGCAGGCGGGCCGCCGCTTGCAGGTCTTGCCCAATTGGTTGGGCGCGCCCGCGCAGCGGCGTTGCCCCATCCGGATCTACCAAACGCCTTTGGTCGGTCGCAAAATCTTCGTTTATGCCGGCAATATGGGCGTGGCCCAAGGCATGGACAGGGTGATGGAGCTGATGGTGCAGCTGCAGACACGCACCGATGTGGGCTTTGTGTTCGTGGGGCGAGGCAGTGATGCCCAGCGCTTGAAGGCGCAGGCCCACGGCCTGGGCTTGAACAACGTGCTGTTTTTCGACGAGATAGACCCCGACGAAATCCCCGACTTGTACGCGCAATGCCACGTGGGGCTGGTGGCCCTGGACCCGCGCCACCGCTCACACAACATACCTGGCAAGTTCCTGACCTACATGCAAAGCGGTTTGCCTGTGCTGGCCAACGTCAACGCAGGTAACGACTTGTCGGGCCTGATCCGAGAGCACCGGGTGGGTCTGGTGTGCGAAAACAATGACTTGCTGGCTTTGAAGCAGATGGCGGAGGAGTTGCTGGAGCAGATAGATGCTGATACCAATGTGCTGCATCGGTGCAAAGCTTTGTTTGATCAACAGTTTGCAGTAGAGGCCACGGTGAAGCAAATTGTGGCGGCTTTATCTGCGCAATGAATATGCAAGTTTTTACGTCACAAATGCTAGATGGGTTGGCCAGCAAGGCCAAAGTTAATCCCCGATTGCGGCAGCACAAAAATATCCACTCTAGCTATCAAGACCCTTGTCAGCGCCTGTTCAATGCCATCGAGCCGGGCAGCTACATTCGCCCGCACAAGCATGCGACTGACCCTCGCGATGAAATGCTGGTGGCTGTGCGCGGGCTGATGGCCTTGGTGACTTTCAACGACGATGGTGAAGTTACTGATGTGGTGCGTTTTGGCTCAGAAAAGTACGGGGCTGAATGTGCTGTTGGAGTGGAGTTGACATCGGGCACTTGGCACACAGTGCTAGCGCTGGTGCCTGCTTGTCTTTTGTTGGAGGTGAAGGCTGGGCCTTTTGATCCAAACCAGCCAAAAGATCTAGCACCTTGGGCGCCAGAAGAGGGGAGTGATGAGGTCGGTGTTTACCTTCAATATTTGGCGAAAGTGGTAGGAAAATCATGACTGTATTGGTCACCGGCGGTGCTGGATTCATCGGTTCACACACCACGCTGCAGCTACTGCAATCAGGTAGGCAAGTGGTGGTGTTAGACAACTTATGCAACAGCTCCGCTGAATCTTTGCATCGAGTAGCCGAGCTGGCAGGTCGATCGCCTGTCTTTGTGCAAGGTGATGTACGAGACCGGGCGCTGCTGGACAGCCTGTTTGCTGAACACTCGGTGCAGGCAGTGCTGCATTTCGCAGGCCTTAAAGCCGTGGGTGAGAGTGTTCAGCAGCCGCTGCGTTATTACGACAACAACATGTACGGCAGCCAAGTGCTCCTAGAGGCGATGTCGCATGCAGGTGTATTTGGCTTGGTGTTCAGCTCCTCAGCCACCGTTTATGGTGAACCTGCACAAATGCCTATTGCTGAAACCTGCCCCGTGGGCCAGCCCACCAACCCGTACGGGCGCAGCAAACTGATGGTGGAAGACATTTTGCGCGACTTAGCTGCGGCCGACCCGCGCTGGCGCATCGCCATCTTGCGTTACTTCAACCCAGTCGGTGCGCAAGAGAGTGGCCGCATCGGTGAGGACCCCAACGGCATACCCAACAACCTGTTGCCTTATATCGCCCAGGTAGCGGTGGGCAAGTTGCCTGAACTCTCGGTGTTTGGCAACGACTACCCCACTGCGGACGGCACGGGCGTGCGCGACTACATCCATGTGGTGGATTTGGCCGAAGGCCATTTGCGGGCACTCGAGGCTTTGCAAACCCGTAAAGGGGCCCATGTTTGGAACTTGGGCACGGGCCAGGGATACAGCGTGCTCGAAATGGTGAAAGCTTTTGAAGCCGCTAGTGGTCGGCCCGTGCCATACCGTGTGGTTCCCCGCCGACCTGGCGACATAGCTACCTGCTATGCAGACCCAACCAAAGCTGAGAAAGAACTGGGCTGGAAAGCTAAGCTCGGATTAACTCAAATGATGCAAGACGTATGGCGCTGGCAAATGCAGAACCCGGATGGGTACCGATGAATTGACTTGATTTGTACGGTAATTGTGAGTCAGATCTCAATTTTTTGGAGATGGAAGGAAAGAGCCGAAAGGCTCTTTTGTCGTTTAAGAGCTCTGAAAAGGTCCAAATGTTTGTTTTGTCCAAGTTGATGTCGGCCATCACGCAGCCCATGTTTTGGCTGGCTGTGTGGTGGTGTGTAGCGCTGGGGTTGCTGAGTGGGTCTGCGCGCTGGCGGCGGGCTGCTGTTCGCATGCTGTGGAGCGGTTTGGTGGTGTTGGGGCTGCTGGGTTTTGAGGCTTTGCCCCACGCGCTGCTGCGCCCGCTGGAAAACCGATACCCCGTGCCGCCACCAGAGGCTGTCGGCCGCCATGTGGGCGTGATTGTGCTGGGCGGTGCCCTTGAGCACCCTGGCATTTCTCAGGCGCATGGCCAGGTGCCTCTGGGCCAAGCGGCTGAGCGCATGTCTGTGCCGGTGGGGCTGATGCGGCAGCATTCTCAATTGCAATTGGTTTTTTCTGGCGGTGAGGGGCGCTTGCTGGCCACGGGCGTGAGCGAGGCCGAATTGGCCAAGGCGTTTTATGAGCAGCAGGGCGTGGACATGCGCCGAGTCATTCTGGAAAGCGGCTCGCGCACCACCCGAGAAAACGCTCTGCACGTGGCCGCGTTGCTGGGCAAGCGTTGCCAAGAGCCTTGGCTGCTGGTGACGTCGGCCTGGCACATGCCCCGGTCTGTGCTCGAGTTTGAGGCGGTAGGGTGCCAGGTGACGCCGTATCCGGTGGACTTCAGGACAGGCGATGAAACGCTGTGGGCTGAGTATTCATTGGCCCGCAGCTTGCTGCTGTGGCAAACGGCTTTGCATGAGTGGTTGGGGTTGGGGGTTTATCGGGTGACGCTGTGAGGAGGCATGGACCCCCGATCGAGTCGGGGGTGACGAATACCAGTGCATGGACCCCCGATCGGGTCGGGGGTGACAAATGCAGGGGTCGGGGGTGACGAATGCAGGGGTCGGGGTGAGAAATTTCTGTCATACCCGCGTAGGCGGGTATCCATGGTGTTTGAGGGCGGCATGCATGGACCCCCGATCAAGCCGGGGGTGACAAATACCAGTGCATGGACCCCCGATCGAGTCGGGGGTGACAAATGCAAGAGTCGGGGGGGGCGAGGGCTTGTCATACCCGCGCATGCGGGTATCCATGGTGTTCGAAGGCAGTGGCGCTTAAACCACCACCTTGATCTTGCCCGCCGCGTCCCTTGCACGTTGCAGCGCATCGGGGCCTTTGGCCAGGGCCACGGCCATGCGGCGGTAGGGGCGGGTGGTGGGTTTGCCGAAGAGGCGCACGTCCACGCCGGGTTCTGCCAAAGCCGCCTCAACGCCTGTGAACGTTGGGTTGCTGCCTTCTTTGTCGGCCAGCACCACGGCGCTGGCGCCTTCCACGCATTCGATGACGGGAATTGGCAGGCCCAAGATGGCGCGGGCGTGCAGGTCAAATTCGCTCAGGTTCTGGCTGATCAAGGTGACCATGCCCGTGTCGTGCGGGCGGGGGCTCAGCTCGCTGAAGATGACTTCGTCTTTGGTCACGAAGAACTCCACGCCAAACAGGCCTGCTCCCCCTAAGTCGGTGGTGACTTTTTCGGCCATGTCTTGCGCCGCTTTGATTTGCGCGGGCGTCATGCCCTGGGGCTGCCAGCTGTATTGGTAGTCGCCGCGCTCTTGCACGTGGCCAATGGGCGGGCAAAACAGTGTGGGGCCTTTGCGTTGGCGCACGGTGAGCAGCGTGATTTCAAACTCGAAGTGGATGAACTCTTCGACGATGACCACTTGTCGGTCACCGCGCATGCCCGCGCAGGCGTAGTCCCAGCTGGCTTGTACATCGGCGGCCGTCTTGGCCACGCTCTGGCCTTTGCCCGATGAGCTCATGACCGGTTTGATGACGACCGGGAAACCGATCTCGGTGGCTTTGGCCAGCAGCTCGGCGGCCGAGTCGGCGTAGCTGAACTTGGCGGTGCGCACGCCCAGGCCCACGGCCACGTCGCGGATGCGGTCGCGGTTCATGGTCAGGTTGGCGGCGCGGGCGCTGGGGATGACTTCAAAGCCTTGCTTTTCAACGTCCAGCAGCACTTCGGTGCGGATGGCTTCGATTTCGGGGACGATCAGGTCGGGCTGGTATTTGGCAATGGCGGCACGCAGCGGCGCTTCGTCGAGCATGCTGAACACGCAAAACTCATCCGCCACTTGCATGGCGGGCGCACCCGCGTAGCTGTCGCAGGCGATGACGTGGCAGCCCAGGCGCTTGGCGCTGATGACGAATTCTTTGCCGAGTTCACCAGAACCCAGAAGCAGGATTTTTTTCATGTTCAGGCCTTTTGGAAGTCTGCGCAGATCGCTTGCATGTGCGCTGCTGTCAAGCGGTTGCCGTGTTGGCTGACGACAGCGGCAGCCGTGCGGTTGGCCAGGGCCGCGGCTTGCGCGGCGGTGTGGCCGTGGGCGATGCCGTACAAAAAGGTGCCTGCAAACATGTCGCCTGCGCCATTGGTGTCCACCGCTTTGGCGGGCACGGCGGGCACTTCGATGCGCTCGCCGCCTTGCACCACGATGCAGCCTTGGGGGCCACGGGTCAGGCACACGGTTTTGGCCAAAGCCGACAACTGGCCGATGATGGCGTCAAGGTCGGTGCTGCCGCACCAGGTTTGCGCTTCTTCTTCGTTGGCAAACAAATAGTCGAGGCCGTCGCCGATCATGGCTTCGAGGCCCGCTTTGCAAAAGTTGATCATGCTCACGTCGCTGAGGGTCAGAGCCGTGGCGACTTTGTGCTCGATGGCGATTTGGCGGCCTTTGACAGCAGCCTCCAGGCCCGTGGGCGAGGCGGCCAAGTACCCTTCCATGTAATAGATCTTGGACTTGGCGATGTCTTGCGGGTGCAGGGCGCTGGCGTCGAGCTGCGAGGTGGCACCCAGGAAGGTGCACATGCTGCGCTCGGCGTCGGGCGTGACCAGCACCATGCAGCTGCCGGTTTGGCCTTCGGTGGGGCGGGTGTGGGTCAGGTTGGTGGCCACGCCGTTGGCTTGCAGGTCTTGGCTGTAAAACGCACCGAGTTCGTCGTCCGCCACGCGGCATGAATAAAACGCTTGGCCGCCCAGTTGCGCCAGCGCTACCACGGTGTTGCCCGCCGAGCCACCGCCTGTGCGGCGTGCGTGCAGGCCCTGCACGTGGGTCAGCAATTCAGCGCGTTGCGGGGTATCGATCAGCGTCATGTGCCGCTTGCTCACGCCCATGGTGCTCAGCAGTGCGTCAGAAACTTCGTATTCGGTATCGACCAGGGCGTTGCCGATGGCGTAGAGGTGGTAGTGGGACATGGCCGTTAGGGGAGGGGTAAAACAAGGAGTTTACTGGCTGCTCCCATTGGGCCTGTTTGTCTCTGTGGGCGGCCGCCCCTGCGGCCGAATGCATGGACCCCCGATCAAGTCGGGGGTGACGAATGAAAGCTGTCATGCCCGCATCCCCTTCTGTCATACCCGCGCCCCTTTCCGTCATACCCGCGGATGCGGGTATCCATGGCGGGCGGAGGCGCAAGGCATGGACCCCCGATCAAGTCGGGGGTGACGGAGGAAAGCTGTCATGCCCGCATCCCCTTCTGTCATACCCGCGCCCCTTTCCGTCATACCCGCGGATGCGGGTATCCATGGCGGGCGGAGGCGCAAGACATGCCCCCCCCGATCAACTCACATCAACCCCTGCTCCGCCATCGACAAAGCCTGCCCTTGCCCCACGATGATGTGGTCGAGCACGCGCACGTCGACCAGCGCCAAGGCGGCTTTCAAGGTCTGGGTGAGGTGTTCGTCGGCCCGGCTGGGTTGCACCGAGCCGCTGGGGTGGTTGTGGCTCAACACCACAGCGGCCGCCTGGTGGTGCAGGGCGCGCAGGACGACCTCTCTGGGATACACAGATGTTTGGCTGAGGGTTCCCCGAAAAAGTTCCTCCAGAGCAAGCATGCGGTTTTGATTGTCCAGAAAGAGCACGGCAAAGACTTCGTGGTTTTTGTGGGCCAGTTGCAGCTGCAAATACTGTTTGACAGCGTCGGGGGTGTGAAAGGCTTCGCGCTCTTTGAGCCGCTGGCTCAGGGCTCGGCGCGCCATCTCAAACACGGCCAGCAGTTCGGCCTGTTTGGCAGGCCCAAGGCCTTTGACCAATTTGAGCGATTGGACGCTGGCTTGCAGCAGGCCAGCGATGCCGTCAGGCCCGAGCAGCTCTTCGGACAGCTGGAACACGTTTTTGCCCGCCATACCGGTGCGCAGCAAAATGGCCAGCAGCTCCACATCGCTCAGGGCTTGCGGGCCTCGGGCGAGCAACTTCTCACGTGGCCGCGCGTCAGGCGGTAAGTCTTTGATGCCCATTTGAAGCCCCTCCCCGGAGCAGCCGTCGGTCCTTTTTGTCCCTTTTGGGGGGCAGGTTGGCCGGGCTTTTTACAATAGTGCCTTCTTTATGCCCGTTTGCCCGCGTTTGCGGCATTCCAGAAAACCCTTATGTCCATTGTCGAACCCGGTTCTTTCTTGACGCTTCACTACCGCCTGGCTGGGCCGCAGGGGGACATCATCAACACCTTCAACGAAAAACCAGCCACTTTGTCGATGGGCTCGGGCACGCTGTCGCCCGCTGTCGAGCAGCGTTTGCTGGGCCTGGCCGAGGGCACCCGCGTGGTGATGGAGATTCCGGCGGGCGAGGCCTTTGGCGATCACATTGCCGACATGCAGCAGTGGGTGGCGCGCAAGCTGCTCAATGAGCTGGGCGATCCGATGGAAAAATACGCCGCAGGCGATGTCGTGCAGTTCCCCACGCCCGATGGTTTGGGCTCTTATGCCGGCACGGTGCTGGAGGTCGGTGAGGCGGGTGCCGTGTTGTTTGACTTCAACCACCCGCTGGCGGGGCAACCTGTGACGTTTGAGGTTGAGCTGATTGGGGTGCTGTGATGACGTCCGAAGTGCTGTTGGCCGAACCCCGTGGCTTTTGTGCCGGGGTGGACCGGGCGATTGACATCGTGGAGCACGCGCTCACCAAGTTTGGCCGGCCGATTTATGTGCGCCATGAGATTGTGCACAACACCTATGTGGTGAATGACCTGAAAGAAAAAGGCGCGATTTTCATTGAAGAGCTGGCCGATGTGCCGCCCGGGGCGACGCTGATTTTCAGCGCCCATGGGGTGAGCCGGGCGATTCAGGACGAAGCCGAGCGCCGCGGCTTCCGGATTTTTGACGCCACCTGCCCGCTGGTGAGCAAGGTGCATGTGGAGCTGGCCAAGCTGCACAAGGAGGGCTACGAGTTCATCATGATCGGCCACAAAGGCCACCCCGAGGTGGAAGGCACCATGGGCCAGCTCGACAGCGGCATCCATTTGGTGGAAGACGTGGCCGATGTGGCCAAGGTGCAACCCGCCCAGACTGAACTCTTGGCGGTGGTGACACAAACCACGCTGAGTGTGGACGATGCCGCCGAGATCGTGGCCGCTGTCAAAGCCCGTTTCCCGCAGGTGCGCGAGCCCAAACAACAAGACATTTGCTACGCCACCCAAAACCGACAAGACGCGGTCAAGCTGATGAGCCCACAGGTGGATGTGGTGATTGTGGTGGGCAGCCCCACCAGCTCCAACAGCAACCGCCTGCGCGAGTTGGCCGACCGCCTGGGCACGCCCGCCTACATGGTGGACAGCGCTGCCGATTTGGACCCGGTCTGGTTTGAGGGTGCCCAAAAAGTGGGCTTGACGGCGGGTGCCTCGGCCCCGGATGTGCTGGTGCAAGAGGTGATTGCACGCCTGCGCGTGTTGGGCGCGGTGTCGGTGCGCACGCTGGACGGCATTCAGGAAACCATCAAGTTCCCCCTGCCCAAGGGTTTAAAGCTCTGATGTT
>NZ_NESN01000005.1:2500-348587 GCF_003063455.1 Limnohabitans parvus II-B4 | reverse complement strand
TGGGTCTATTCCCTATGCCTTGTCACCCCCGACTCGATCGGGGGTCTATTTCCTATGCCTTGTCACCCCCGACTCTGATCGGGGGTCTATTTCCTATGCCTTGTCACCCCCGACTCGATAGAGGGTCTATTTCCTATGCCTTGTCACCCCCGACTCGATCGGGGGTCTGTGGCTTCGGCGGCGATGGATACCCGCATTCGCGGGTATGACAACTTTCTTTCGTCACCCCCGACTCGATCGGGGGGCCATTCCCCCTGAATTGTCACCCCCGACTCGATCGGGGGTCTATTTCCTATGCCTTGTCACCCCCGACTCGATCGGGGGTCCAGGTATTTAAATGACTTGAAAATCACAAAATAGATTCATACAAATCAAACCAATCCGGATTTTCTTTTTCAATCAAGGCAATTTTCCACTCACGCTTCCAGTGTTTCAAACGTTTTTCGTAAGCGATGGCCTCTTGAATGCTTTCAGTTTGATCAAACCAGACCAATTGGGTGACGTTATAGCGGGCGGTGAATCCATCGACCGCATGCTGCTTGTGTTCATGGACGCGGCGAATCAAATGGTTGGTGACGCCAACATACAAAGTGCCGTTTTTTTGATTGGCGAGGATATAGACAAAGTAAGCCATAAGTGAGCGTATGGCAGGCTTTGGAGATTGACAAGGGGATGGATACCCGCATGCGCGGGCATGACAAGTGGTCGTGGGCATGACAGACCTACTTCGTCACCCCCGAGTTGATCGGGGGTCCATGGCTTCTGTATTCGTCACCCCCGATTTGATCGGGGGTCTGTGGCTTCGGCTGAGGTGGATACCCGCATGCGCGGGCATGACAAGTGGTCGTGGGCATGACAGACCTACTTCGTCACCCCCGACTTGATCGAGGGTCTGTGGCTTCTGTATTCGTCACCCCCGACTTGATCGGGGGTCTGTGGCTTCTGTATTCGTCACCCCCGACTTGATCGGGGGTCTGTGGCTTCGGCTGAGGTGGATACCCGCATGCGCGGGTATGACAAAGATGCGCGCGGGTATGACAAAGGTGCGCGCGGGTAAGACAGAGGTGCGCGCGGGTATGAGAGTTACGGAGTAGGCGTAGCCACTTGCTGCATGGCGGCGACTTTGTCTATTCGGCGGCCATCCAATGTGACGATTTCGAAACGCCAGTCGGCCAGTTCAACGACCTGCCCCGGGGTGGGCATTTGGCCTAGGGCGTACATGAGCAGGCCCGCCAGGGTGTTGTAGCGATTTTTGTCTTCGGCGGGCAGCTCTTTGATGTCCAGGCGCGCTTTGAGTTCGTTGACGGGCATGATGCCGTCGAGCAGCCAGCTGCCGTCTTCGTTTTGGGTGGCCCAGGCGTCGGTTTGGGTGTCGGGCTTGAGCTCTCCGGTGATGGCTTCGAGCAGGTCCAGGGGGGTAAGCAGGCCTTGCACTTCGCCGTATTCGTCGACCACAAAGAGCATGCGGCTGGACTGGTCGCGCATTTGTTCGAGCAGCTCCATGCCGGTCAGGGTTTCAGGCACAAAGTGGGCAGTTTGGGCGTGGTTTTCGAGCGGGCTGTTGTCGCCGTGCGGCAGCGCCAGCAGGTGCGAGAGGCTGATGACGCCGATGATGTGGCCCAAGCCGTCGCGGCACACGGGGTACCAGGAGTGGTTGCCGTCGCCACGCATTTGGTTGATGCGGTCCATGGCTTGCTGGGGCGTGAGGTGGGCTTCGAGCCACTGGATGTCGCTGCGGGGCGTCATCATGGAGGTGAGCGCTCGGTCGTCGAGGTGGAACACGTTGCGCACCATTTGGTGTTCGTGCTCTTCGATCAGTCCGGCATCCACACCTTCGACCAGGCTGGCCGTGATTTCTTCTTCGGTCACGGCACGGCTGCCTTTGCTGTCGATGCGCATGAGTTTGAGCATGCCTTGCGTGGACAGCGAAAGCAGTTTGACAAAGGGCCCAGCAGCTTTGGCCAACCACGCCATGGGACGCGCGACCAGGCGGGCCACGGCTTCGGGGTAGAGCTGGCCGATGCGTTTGGGCACCAGTTCCCCAAAGATGATGGTGGTGAAGGTGATGATGGTGACCACAATGGCGGTGGCCGTGATGGCAGCGACGGGTTCTGTCAGGCCCAATTGCACCAGTTGAAGGGCCAGATCGGCGCTGAAAGCGGCCTCACCCACGATGCCGTTGAGCACCCCGATGGAGGTGATGCCCACTTGCACGGTGGACAAGAACTGGGTGGGTTCTTCGAGCAGTTTGAGGGCAGCGTGTGCACCTTTGTCGCCCGCCTCTTCCATGGCCGCCAGACGGGCCTTGCGGCTGGAGGCCAGCGCCAGCTCTGACATGGCGAACACCCCGTTGAGGAGGGTGAGGAAAGCAATCAATAAAAAATCCATAACCGCCATTGTGCCAAGCATGGATACCCGCGTGCGCGGGTATGACAAACATCTTGTCACCCCCCGACTTGAAATATCTAGTCACCCCCGACTTGATCGGGGGTCCATGACACCTGTCTTCGTCACACCCGACTTGATCGGGGGTCCATGCCTTCGGCTGTTGTGGATACCCGCGTGCGCGGGTATGACAAATGGTGATGGGCATGACAAACATCTTGTCACCCCCGACCTGATCGGGGGTCCATGACTTTTGCCCGCATGGCGAATGATTTGGGACAATGCCACCCAAGAGGTGCTTATGTCCGTTTATTGGGTGGGTGATGTTCAGGGTTGCGATGCGCCTTTGGGGCGATTGCTGGACGAGATTGATTTCTCTCCAAGCCGGGACGCGTTGTATGTTTTGGGTGACTTGGTGAACCGGGGGCCTGCATCGGCACAGGTGTTGCGGCGCTTGATGGCGATGGGCAGCGCGGTGCAGTGTGTGCTGGGCAATCACGACTTGCATTTGCTGGCCGTGGCCGCCGGGGCTGGGCGGCTCAAGCCGATGGACACGCTGGATGGCATCTTGCACGCGTCAGACCGCCCTGCCCTGCTGGACTGGCTGCGCCACCAGCGCATGGCCATGTGGGACCACGGTGTGTTGATGGTGCATGCAGGGGTGTTGCCGTCGTGGACTGTTGCGCAAACATTGGCTTTGGCGGGCGAGGTGGAGTCGGTCTTGCGCGGGCCGGATCTGAGCGATTTTTTGCACCAGATGTATGGCAATGAGCCCGCGTCTTGGCGCGATGATTTGGCGGGTGTGGACCGTCTGCGCGTGGTGGTGAATGCGCTGACACGGCTGCGTTTTTGCTCGACCGAAGGCGTGATGGAGTTTGCAGCCAAAGAAGGCGCCGATGCGGCGCCTGCGGGCTTCATGCCTTGGTTTGATGTGCCGGGCAGACGAACAGCCGATGTGACGGTGGCATTTGGGCATTGGTCGACCTTGGGGCAACTGCAGCGCGGCGATGTGTGGGCACTGGACACGGGTTGCGTGTGGGGCGGCTGCCTGAGCGCGATGCGGCTGGGTGCCGATGGGCAGACTGAGCTGATTCAGGTGAAGTGCGAGCAGGCGCAGAAACCGGGGTGAATGCACAGACCCTTTCTGTGTGGAAGGCTGCCCCTGCGGCCGAAGGTGTGAAGTGGCTCACCGCACGCCAGTCCAGGCAGTTTTGTGGCACGATCAGTGGGTGAAAATCAATGCCCTGCAAGACCTCAAGAAGGTCCAGAAACAACTCGCCGAGGCCCATGAAAAAGCCAAGGCCGAAGAGGCCGCTCGCCTTGCCGCTGCACGCCAACGGGAAGCCGAAGCCAATTTGTTTGTGCGTGCGGTTGGCGTTGTGCAGCGGCTGCCCTTACACGACCAAGCCAGCATCAGCCCACCCGCGCCAGCGCCCGTGGCCGTGCAGCGCCAAAAAGACGAAGAAGCGGTTTTGCGCGACGCCTTGAGCGATGGTTTTGATGTGAGCACCTTGCTCGACACCGATGACGCCCTGAGTTTTCGGCGTCCTGGCATCGGCATCGACGTGACCCAAAAGCTGCGCAAAGGCGGCTGGTCCATTCAGCGAGAGATCGATCTGCACGGCCTGCGCAGCGACGAAGCCCGCGTGGCACTGGCCGAATTCATCCGCATCGCCCATCGCCAAGGCTTGCGCTGTTTGCGCGTGGTGCACGGCAAAGGGCTGGGTTCACCGGGCAAAACATCGGTGCTCAAACCCAAGGTCCACAGCTGGTTGATCCAAAAAAACCAGGTCATGGCCTTCGTCCAGGCCAAGCCCGCAGAAGGCGGCGCCGGGGCTCTGCTGGTGTTGCTCAAACCAGCCGGTTGAGCTGATTCCGTCTTCTCATTCTCCGTTGTCATACGATCTCGTCATTCCGTCTTGTCATTCCGTCTCGTCATTCCGTCTTGTCATTCCCGCGCATGCGGGAATCCATAGGATTTTTGTTGAGCCAGTTGCACCGCGACTCCCCTGTTGTCATTCCCGCGAAGGCGGGAATCTATGCCATGAACACCATGGATTCCCGCATGCGCGGGAATGACGGAAAGATGCGCGGGAATGACAGAAAGATGCGCGGGAATGCGAGATGGGAATGACAGGTAACGACACAAGCAGCGGGGACATGATCAAGCGCCGCGGTTGCGCATCCAATCGGCGGTTTTGAAGAAGCTGGCATTCAGGCGTTCGCGCAGCACGGGGTCGACCCAGGTTTCCTGCATGGCTTGGTCCATGCAGGCGAGCCATTGGTCACGTTCGAGCACGCCAATGGAAAACGGCATGTGGCGCATGCGCAGGCGCGGGTGGCCAAAGCGCTCGGTGTAATGCTCCGGCCCGCCGAGCCAGCCGCACAAGAACCAAAACAATTTGTCGCGTGCGTCTTGCAAGGTGTTGCCGTGGGCGGCACGCAGTTCTTTGTAGCCGGGTTCGAGGTCCATCAGGTCGTAAAAACGGTCGACCAAGGCCCGAACCGGGGGCTCGCCACCGATCCACTCGAACGGGGTGTCAAACGGGGGTTTGTCTTCAATTTGCATGGTTTGTATTTTGCAGGAAGCGGTTACTGCGGTTTGGTGTGGGAGCGAGCCCCTGCTCGCGAATTTGTCATGCCCGCGCATGCGGGTATCCGTTCTTTCTTGTCATACCCGCGCACGCGGGTAGCCATGGTGGACGAAGGCATGGACCCCCGATCAAGTCGGGGGTGACAAAGTCAAAAGGCATGGACCCCCGATCAAGTCGGGGGTGACAAAGTCAGAAGGCATGGCCCCCGATCAGGTCGGGGGTGACAAAGTCAGAAGGCATGGCCCCCCGATCAGGTCGGGGGTGACAAGAACGGGAATCGGGATGGCAGTAAATGTCATACCCGTGCACGCGCGTAGCCATTCTTTCTTGTCATACCCGTGCACGCGGGTAGCCATTCTTTCTTGTCATACCCGTGCACGCGGGTAGCCATTCTTTCTTGTCATACCCGCGCACGCGGGTATCCATGTCTCACTCTGCCGCTTGTCGCAAAGTTTGCATGACGGGTTGGCGCAGCACGCCGGACAAGCTGAGGCTGCCTGCCGCCCAGGCCAGCAAGGCCCCCAAAGCGCCGCCAGCCAGAGGTGCCCACAGCGGGGGTTGCCACGCAAACTCGAATGCATAGCGGGCCAATGCCCAGCCTACAGCCAAGGCCATGCTGCTGGCCATGAAGCCCGCTAGCCAGCCCAAGCCCAGCAGTTCGGTGCGTTGCACCTGGGCCAGCAAGGCGCGCCCTGCCCCGAGCGCTCGCATGATGGCGTATTCGCGCTCACGCGCTTGGCGGCTGGCACCCACGGCGGCCAGGAGCACCATGAGGCCCGCGGCCAGCGTGAAGGCGAACAAATATTCGACCGCACGGATCACCTGGTCCATGACGCGCTGCACCTGGGCCAAGGTGCTGCGCATGTCGACGCTGGTGATGTTGGGAAATTGGTTGACCAGCGCGTTGTCAAAACCTGCTGCGCTTTGCGGCGAGCGAAAGGCGGCCATGTAAGTCATGGGCAGGTCGGGCATTTGCGAGACCGGGAACATCATGAAGAAGTTGGCACGCATGGAGGTCCAGTCCACTTTGCGCAAGCTGGTGATGCGGGCTTCGCGGGGCTGGCCTGCGATGTCGAAACGCAGTTGGTCGCCCAGCTTCAGGCCCAGGGTGTCGGCAATGCCTTGTTCCACACTCACGCCATCGGCTTCTTCGGGCACCCAACGGCCCGCGGTCAAGGGGTTGTGGGCGGGCAAGGTGGCCGAGTGCGAGAGGTTGATCTCGCGGTCGATGAGGCGTTTGGCGCGGTCGGCTTCGAAGTCGGTGGGGCCAACCTCGCGGCCGTTGATGGCGACCAATCGGCCCCGGATCATGGGGAACCAGTCGGGCGATTGCACCCCGGCTTTGTTCAAGCTGGCCAAAAAGTCGGTGGCTTGCTCGGGCTGCACGTTGATGACGAACCGGTCGGGTGCATTGGCGGGCGTGGCCTGTCGCCAGCTGGCGATCAAGTCGGTGCGCAGCAACACAAGCAAGGCCAAAGCCAACAAGCCCACCGACAAAGCACTCACTTGCACCACCGCAAACACGGGGCGCGCCGCCACTTGGCGCGTGGCCAACCGGAGCCAGCCCGGCGCTTGCTCGCCCGGCACGGTGCGCCGCAGCAGCCACAGAGCGGCGGCAGCCAGGCCGGCAAACACCAGCAAGGCGACTGCAAAACCGCCCACGGTGATCAAGCCCAAAGTCAGGTTGCGGCTGACCATGAGCAGCGTCAGGGCAAAACCCACCAAACCCATGGCCAGCACCAAACCCGAGCGCACTTGCAGGCCGCCCAGGTCGCGCCGGATGACGCGCAAGGGGGGCACTTTGGCCAACTGCAGCACGGGCGGCAAGCCAAAGGCCACCAGCAGCGTGAGGCCCATGCCCAAGCCCATCAGGGCCGGTTGCAAGGTGGCGGGGGGCAGCTGTGCATCGATCAAACCGGCCAGCAGCAAGACAAAGCCCAGATGGACCCCGTAGCCCACCGCGACGCCCACGGCGCTGGCCAGCAGACCCGCACCCAAAAACTCCAGGCCATAACTCAAAGTGAGTGTGCGCTGGCTTTGACCGAGAACTCGCAACAAGGCACAGGCATCGAGTTGACGCTCGGCGAAACTGCGGGCCGCCAAGGCCACGGCCACGGCGCACAACAAGGCCGCCAGCAGGGCCACCAGATTCAAGAACTGGGCCGCTCGGTCCAGTGTCTGGCGCATTTCGGGGCGGCCGCTGTCGAGTGATTCAATCTGCACGCCACGCACATGCGATTGCTCGACCTCGGGCTTGGCCCATTGCACAAAGCGCTCGGCAGCTGCGGTGTCGCCAGCCACGGCCATGCGCCAAGTGACGCGGCTGGCCGGCTGCACCAGCCCTGTCGATGGCAGATCGGCTGCATTGATCATGACGCGAGGGGCAAAGGTCATGAAGCCAGCGCCCCGGTCGGGCTCGCGTTCGATGGTGGCTGTGATGCGGAAACTGCGGTCCCCCAAACCCAACATTTGCCCGGCTTGCAGCTTGAGGTTGTCTAACAAGGCCGGGTCGACCCACACCTGCCCCGACGGGGGGATGGACGCGGCGGCGGGTTGGGGCGAGACCTGCAATTGGCCACGCAAGGGATAGCCGGGCTCCACCGCTTTGAGTGCGACCAAGCGACTGGCCCCGCCTTGCTCGGACATGGCACGGGCCATGGTGGGAAAGGTGATGTTGGTGTTGGTTTGCAAACCCATTTGTCGGGCTTGCTGCACAAAGTTGGGCGGGGTGTTTTGGTCACTGACCACCACCGCGTCACCGCCCAGCAGTTGCCGCGCATCGCGCCACAAGCCCGTTTGCATGCGGTCAGCCAAAAAGCCCACCGCCGTGAGCGCCGCCACGGCCAAACTGACCGAAATCATGAGCAAGCGCAGCTCGCCCGCGCGCAGGTCTCGCCACAAATTGCGCCCACCGAGTCGCAGGCCGTGCATCCATCCTTGTTGGTTCATATCGCCACCTTACCGCACAACGCATTCACGGCGCGGCGCAAGGCATTTTGGCGTTGGATTCAGCCTGCGGCGCAGGCCCCTGCCGTTTGATGGGCGTCAGGCGAGTTCGGGTTGCCAAATGAAACGCTCTGCACCGCTGAAGCACAAAAAGCGTTTGTTGGTGGCGCGACCGATGGCACACAGGCCCAGGTGGTTGGCAATGTCCAGGCCCATTTGGGTGATGCCGCTGCGGGAGACGACCACGGGAATGCCCATTTGGGCGGATTTGATGACCATTTCACTGGTCAATCGGCCGGTGGTGTAGAAAACTTTGTCTTGCCCATCGATGTCGTTCATCCACATCCAGCCGGCAATGGTGTCGACGGCGTTGTGGCGGCCGACGTCTTCGACGAACATGAGCATTTGATCGCCTTGGAACAGCGCACAGCCATGCACGGAGCCCGAGGATTTGTAGGTGGTTTCTTGCAAACGAATGGCGTTGACCAAGCCGTACAGCTGGCTTTGGGTGATGTGGGCCGAAGGCAGTTCGATCTCGTCGATATGGGCCATCAAGTCGCCAAACACACTGCCTTGTCCGCAGCCGGTGGTGACCACGCGGTCGGCGCTGCGCTCGATGACGACTTGCGCTTCCGTGCGGGTTTTGATGGCAGCCACACCTGGCTCACCCATTTCACCCTCGCCCACACTCCAGTCCACGGTGATGGATTCGATTTGATCGACCGAGTCGATCAGACGCTGGTTGCGCAGGAAGCCCAGGACCAGCAATTCCGCCTGGCCACCCAATGTCATCAGGGTCACCAGCTCTTTTTTGTCGAGGTAGAGCGTCAGTGCGCGCTCTGCAGGAATTTGGGTTTCGGATTTTTCACCGAATTCATTGCACACCAACACCGAGCGGGTGAGTGGCGCGCGTGCATGGGTGATGCGGGGTTTGGGCATGACCTGCGCGGCGGTGGGTGCATTCAGTACGACAGACATGGCGTGAGCCTAACGACGCATCAGGACAGCCACATCAATTTGCGGACGTGTAGACATGGACAGCCAAACCCCTGGGGAAATGGAACATCAAGAGACCAAAACATACTCGTGTGATGGCAGGCTGAGCAAGAATACCGTACCTTTTCCGGCCTCGCTCTCAAAGTCCAAAAGCCCACGATGAGACGCCACGATGGACTGACTGAGCCACAGACCCACACCCATGCCTTGTGACTTGGAGGTCTTGAACAAGGCAAACACATCGGCTTGTTGCGAAGGGTCGATGCCGCAACCGTTGTCGGAAATTTTCAAATCCACAAAGCCGGGACGAAGCACACCCGTGACCCCAATGCGCGAAGGCTGACCAGGCTTTTCAACCAAGGCGTCGATCGCGTTGTTCAACAAATTGAGCACCACCTGCTGGAGCTGGGTCACGTCACCCGTCAAGGGCAAGGGGGTTTTCAAATCGACATCCAGTTCAATCTCGCAACGCTCTGCACGGGCGCGCACGATGTCGATCACATCCTGCACCAAAGCCGCCAAATCCATGCGTTCGAACTCGCCCTTGCCTGTGGCAAACATGCTGCGCAAAGTACGGATGATGGCCGCCGCATGGCGGGTGTCGTCACGGATCAGGGCGGCCAATTTGTTGGCTTCGGCCTCGGCCACTGCAGGGTCGCCCTTCTTTCTCAGGTGGGCCTCGATCAACTCGGTCTTGAGCACGATGGTGGTCAGTGGCTGATTGAGCTCATGGGCAATGCTGGCCACCAACGCCCCCATGCCCGCGCTTTTGTTGGACAACGTCAGCTGGCGGATGATTTCTTCGCGTTCACTGAGCAACACCGACAAATCTTCCGAGTGTTGCTGCAACAAGGCCGAGCGTTCTTGTTCTCGCGCCAGGCCCTGCTCTGCCTGAATTTGGGCTTTGTGCATTTGGTCCACAAAAATCTGCATGAAGCCCACACTGAGCATGGTGATGGCCACAAACTGCCCCCCAAACACCACCGCTTGGTCCCAGGACATTTCATACAAATCCACCGCACCCCAGCCGCCCAGCAAAGTTGCGGTCTTGACGCCCAGACTGCCCACCAACAACCACCCTGCTGACTGCACAGCCCGTGAGCCAAAAGGATCGTGCGTGGCGGCAATGCGCCGACCTGACACCACGTATTCCAAGCAATTGAGGGTGTAAAACCCGTAAAAAAGCAGGATCACACCGTCCTCGGTACCGCCCGAAAAATAAAAGCCGTAGGTGGCCAGCAGGTACACCCCATTGAACAGGCCCATGCCCCACAACCAATGGCGGTCGGCAGGTCCATCCAAAGAACGCAGCGCTGCCTGACGCCCCAAATTGCCCAGTGCCATGAACAAGACACCCCAGAAGACCACCGCATCGGTGGGAAAGATGCCCCGGCAACCCAAGACCCAAACCCCCAGCGCGCTGAAAAGGCCCGAGACACTCCACAACGCGACCAGACCACTGCGGTAGCGCGCCATGCCGTACCAGATGGCCGCATGCAGCATCAGGTAAAGAAAGGCGTCCATCCAGAAGATGGTTTGCACGTCGATATTCAAGCGAAATTCCCCCGTCAGTGGTCTGTATGAATCCCCTGTGCAGCAAGGTGTGCAGCACAAGAGGTGGACAGCGCCGGATTATGAGGGCTGCAGGGCCGAGACCCGAACCGCGCAGTATTTGAACTCCGGGATCTTGCCGAACGGATCGAGCGCGGCGTTGGTCAGTTCATTGGCAGCCGCCTCGACATAAGCAAACGGCATGAACACAGCGCCTTGGGGCGTGCCATCGTCGCAACGCACTTGCAACTGCACTTCGCCCCGGCGCGATGCAATGCGAACCTGCTGCCCGGCCTGCAAGCCCAGCCGCACCAGATCGGCGCTGCACATCGAGGCGGTGGCCGCTGGCTCCAGCGCATCAAGCACGGTGGCGCGGCGCGTCATGCTGCCGGTGTGCCAGTGCTCCAACTGCCGCCCGGTGATCAGCACCATCGGGTACTCGGCATCGGTCTGTTCGGCGGCCGGAATCAAGCCCGCAGGCACCAGCCAAACACGGCCGTCTTTGGTCGGAAAGTGGTCATGAAAGACGATGGGCTGGCCCGGATCGTCGGCGCTCACGCAAGGGTAAGTGACTGAGCCTGCGTTCAGCCGCGCCCAGTCGATACCGCCAATGGCCGAGGCCATGGCCTGGCGCATTTCTTCGTACACCGCGGCCACGCCATCGTGCTCGCCAGCATACGGCCAATCGAGGCCCATGCGCTGCGCGATCTGCTGGACGATCCACAAATCAGGCTTGGCATCACCCGGCGGCTGCACAGCTTGGCGGCCCATTTGGACCGTGCGGTCGGTGTTGCTGACGGTGCCTGTTTTCTCGGGCCAGGCGCTGGCGGGCAGCACCACATCGGCCAACCAAGCTGTTTCGGTCAAGAAGATGTCTTGCACCACCAGATGCTGCAGGCTGGCCAGGGCGTGGCGGGCATGGTTCAGGTCGGGGTCGCTCATGGCCGGGTTCTCGCCCATGATGTACATGCCGCGCACCTTGTGCGGGTCGCTCTCTGGCGCAAGCGCCTTGTGCATGATCTCGACCACGGTGTAGCCGGGCTGGTCGTCCAGCTTCGTGTCCCAGAATTTTTCGAACCAGTCGTGTGCCGACTGGTCTGTCACCCGCTGGTAGTTGGGGTACATCATCGGAATCAGACCCGCGTCGCTCGCGCCTTGCACGTTGTTTTGGCCGCGCAGCGGGTGCAGGCCGGTGCCGGGGCGGCCGATCTGACCGGTGATGCTGGCCAGCGCGATCAGGCAGCGCACGTTGTCGGTGCCGTGCACATGCTGGCTCACGCCCATTCCCCACAAAATCATGGCGGCTTTGGCGCTGGCATAGGCCCGCGCCACTTCGCGGATGGTGTCGGCCGGGATGCCGCAAACGGCGCTCATGACCTCGGGCGTGTAGTCCCGCACATGGGCCTTGAGTTCGACCACGTTGTCGGCGCGTTCCCTCAGGAACTTTTCATCACACAGGTTCTCGGTGACGATGACGTGCAGCATCGCATTGAGCAGCGCCACATCGGTGTCGGCCTTGAACTGCAGGTTGCGCCAGGTGTGGCGACCGATGTCGGTGATTCGCGGGTCGGCCAGCACAATGCGCGTGCCGCGCTGGGCCGCGTTCTTCATCCAGCTGGCGGCCACCGGGTGGTTGGCCGTGGGGTTGGAGCCGATCACGATGATGAGGTCTGAGTGCTCGACATCGCGCACCGGGTTGCTCACTGCGCCCGAGCCCACACCCTCCAAAAGCGCCGCGACGCTGGACGCGTGGCACAGGCGGGTGCAATGGTCCACGTTGTTGCTGCCAAAGCCGGTGCGCACCAGCTTTTGGAAAAGGTAAGCCTCTTCGTTGCTGCCCTTGGCTGAGCCAAAACCAGCGAGCGATTTGGGGCCGTGTTGTTGGCGCAGCGTGTTGAGCGGCTGGGTGGCCAGCGTCAAAGCCTCTTCCCAAGTGGCTTCTCGGAACACCTCGCGCCAATCGGTGTGGCCGTCGATCAGGCTCAAGTCTTTGGCCACGCCCGGCTTGCGGATCAGCGGCTTGGTGATGCGGTCCGGGCTGTGGATGTAGTCCATGCCGAAGCGGCCCTTGACGCACAGTCGGCCTTCGTTGGCCGGGCCTTCGCGGCCTTTGACGCTGATGATTCGGGCTGGAACGGCCCCAGTCGGGTCCGGGTCGCGCACCTGGTAGGTGACCAGGCACCCCACGCCGCAAAACGGGCACACCGAATCGACTTCGCGGTCCACTTTTTGCGGGCCCATGTGGCTCTTGGGCATGAGCGCGCCCGTGGGGCAGGCCTGCACACATTCGCCGCAACCCACACACGAGCTGCCGCCCATCGGATCGGCCAAATCAAACACCACCTGCGTGTGTGCACCACGAAAGGCCAGGCCAATCACGTCGTTGACCTGCAGATCTCGGCAGGCCCGTTCGCAGCGGTTGCACTGGATACAGGCGTCCAGATTCACGGCCATGGCCGGGTGCGACAGGTCGGCGGGCACGGCATCACGCTTGAGCGCGGCCAGTTGCGGGCGCACCTGCACGCCATGGTGCTCAGCCCACTGGCTCAGCTCGCCGTGTGGAGCTTCGGCGCGGTCATCGAGCCATTTGTGACCCTGCTCGGGCAAGTCAGCCAGCAGCATCTCCAGCACCATCTTTTGGCTTTTGACAGCACGTTCGCTGTCGGTGCGCACCTGCATGCCGGGCGTGGCGCTGCGGCAGCAGCTGGGGGCCAGCGTGCGCTCGCCATGGATTTCAACCACACATGCGCGGCAGTTGCCGTCGGGCGCGAGGCCTTCCTTGTGGCACAGGTGCGGGATGGCGATGCCAAGGTCTTTGGCGATGTTGAAGATGCTTTTGCCAGCGGGCGCTTCAACCGCTTGACCATTGAGGGTGAATTGAACAGTTTTCATGCACCACATCCCTGGTTGTCACGCCCGACTTGATCGGGCATCCCGGTTTTGAATGCATGGATACCCGCGTACGCGGGTATGACAAAACGACGGTCATGCCCGACTTGATGGGTAATGACACAAAGGCTGTCATGCCCGACTTGATGGGTAATGACACAAAGGCTGTCATGCCCGACTTGATGGGTAATGACACAAAGGCTGTCATGCCCGACTTGATGGGTAATGACACAAAGGCTGTCATGCCCGACTTGATGGGCAATGACACAAAGGCTGTCATGCCCGACTTGATCGGGCATCCATGGTTTGCGGGCTTGGTTACCCGCATGCGCGGGCATGACAAAACGACGGTCATGCCCGACTTGATCGGGCATCCATGGTGTTGCCGTGCGCTGTAGCTCGGGCTGACATTCGCGAGCAGGGGCTCGCTCCCACAACACACCAAGGTTGCTCATGCCGCCCCCACTTCGTGCGGGAAATACTGCAGCACGCAGCGGATCGGGTTGGGCGCGGCCTGACCCAGACCGCAGATGGACGCATCGCCCATGACTTGCGCAAGATCTTGCAAGGTGTCGGCATCCCAGACCTCAGCGCTCATGAGCTGAGCCGCTTTGTCGGTGCCCACACGGCAAGGTGTGCATTGGCCGCAGCTCTCGTGCGCAAAAAAGCGCATCACGTTCAAGGCCGCTTCGCGGGCGCTGTCGTGTTGGCTGAGCACCATCACGGCGGCCGAGCCGATGAAGCAGCCGTGTGGCTGCAGCGTGTCAAAGTCCAGCGGCACATCGGCCAAGCGCGCGGGCAAAATACCGCCGCTGGCCCCACCGGGCAAGTAAGCGTAGAGCGTGTGCCCCTCGGCCATGCCGCCGCAGTATTCGTCCACCAACTCGCGCAAGGTGATGCCGGCAGGCGCGAGCTTGACGCCCGGCTGCTTGACGCGCCCGCTCACGCTGAAACGGCGCAGGCCTTGGCGACCATGGCGGCCATGCGTTGCAAAACTGTCTGCGCCCTGCTCCAGCAGTTCACGAATCCAGTGCAGCGTCTCGAAGTTGTGCTCCAGCGTGGGGCGACCAAACAGACCGACCTCGGCGATGTAGGGCGGGCGCAGGCGCGGCTCACCGCGCTTGCCTTCGATGCTTTCGATCATGGCGGACTCTTCGCCGCAGATGTAAGCCCCCGCGCCCCGGCGCAATTCGATGCGTGGCAGCGTGCAAGGCGGGTTCGCGTGCAGCTCGGCCAGTGCTTGCGTGAGCAGCGCACGCGCTTCGTGGTATTCGTCACGCAGGTAGATGTAGACCGCTTCGCAGCCCACCACGCTGGCGGCGATCAACACACCTTCCAAAAAGCGGTGCGGATCGGCTTCCAGACAGGTGCGGTCCTTGAAGGTGCCGGGCTCGCCCTCGTCGATGTTCACGGCCATCAGGCGCGGCCCGGGTTGGCTGCGCACAATGCGCCATTTGCGCCCGGCCGGGAAACCCGCGCCGCCCAGGCCACGCAAACCCGAGGATTCCAAGACTTGGATCACTGATTCGGCCTCGCGCTCGCCCGAGGTCACTTGCTGCGCCAACTGGTAGCCCCCGGCTTGCACGTACGCGTTCATGCGAATCGCATCAGGCAAGGCGTTGGGGGTCGTCTGGTTTTGCGCCACACGTTCGGCCACGGCTTCAGCCGTTGCATGCGCGACGGCCTGCTGGCCCACCTGCGCGGCTGGGGCCTGCTCGCAGCGGCCCAGACAAGGCACGGGCACGACCTTCACACCCGACCCCTTGTTTTGCAAATCGTTTTGCAATTGGCGCAGCAAGCTGTCGCTGCCAGCCAAGCTGCAGCTCAGGCTGTCGCACACCCGCACGGTGATGCGCGGTGCAGCTTGATCGTCTTTCAGGATCTCAAAGTGGTGGTAGAACGAAGCGACCTCGAACACCTCCACCACCGACAAGCGCATCTCGGTCGCCAGCGCCACGATGTGGCGCTCAAACAGGCCATGGAAATGGTCATTCAGCAGATGCAGGTGCTCGATCAGCAAGTCACGGCGGTGGCCGTTTGTGGGTGACTCACCGATCAAGGCCCGTACCTCGGCACGGGCTTCGCCCGTGGCCTGTCGGCCTTTGAGCTGCGAACGCGGCTGGCGCAGTTGCTGGCGAACCTGGTCCAGGCCGATGTGGGTGGCGTTCGCCATACTGGCTCAGTAGGTTTCGAGGTGCAGACGGCCTTCTTTCTTGAGCGCGCCACCGATGGCTTCCCAGTCCAGACCGGCGTTTTGTGCGATGTCCCGCAGCGCCATGACCACGCCCTCTTCCATGCTTTTGAGGCCACACACATAGAAACAGGTGTTGCCGTCTTTGAGCAGCGCCGCCACATCGGCCGCGCGGTCGCGCAGGGCGTCTTGCACATAGCGCTTGGTTTTGCCTGCTTCACGCGAGAAAGCGAATTCAATGTCGATGAAGTCTTTGGGCAAGTTGTTGAGCGGTCCAAAGTACGGCAGCTCTGCGGGCGTGCGGGCACCAAAGAACAGCATCAGCTTGCCACCCTCGAACTTGCCGCTGGCCCGCAGACGGCGACGCCACTCGGTCATGGCACGCATGGGCGCGCTGCCCGTGCCGGTGCAGATCATGACGATGTTGCTCTTGGGGTGGTTGGGCATGAGGAAGCTCGCGCCAAACGGCCCAATCACTTGAACCTTGTCACCGACATTGAGGTCGCACATGTAGTTGGAGCCGACGCCGCGCACGGCTTGGCCGTCGTGGTCTTCGAGCACGCGCTTGATGGTCAGCGACAGGTTGTTGTGACCGGGGCGCTCGCCGTTGCGCGGGCTGGCAATCGAGTATTGGCGGGCGTGGTGCGGCTTGCCTTTGGCGTCTTCGCCGGGAGGCAAGATGCCAATCGACTGGCCTTCGAGCACCGGGAAAGGCAGGTTGCCAAAGTCGAGAACGATGTGGTGGGTGTCGTAATCGCGTTGGCCATCCTGCTTGCCGACTTCGGTCACGCGCAGGTTGCCGGTCACGGTGGCGGTGATGGTTTTTTCTGTGGCCTTGGGGCCATACAGGTTGGTGTAGGCGTGTGCCGCAGACCAAGGCGGGATGGTCGCGCCAAACTGGGCGGAGTTGAAACCGGAAGCGTTGGCGGTGCTGACGGCCGATGAAGATGACGCAACGGCTTGCACGGCGGCTTGTGCTTCTTCTTGTGCGGCACTGGCACCCCCCCCCATGTCACCGCCGGCAGCAGCGAGTTCTTCAGTACTCAGTTCGGCGGGCAATTCATCCCACTTGAGTTGCTCTTCAATGCTGTAGGCCTTGGCCTTGGGCATCATGCGCCAGTTGTCAATCGAACCGGTCGGGCATGGCGAGATGCAGTCCATGCAACCGTTGCAGATGTCGGCCTTGACCACGTAGTTGAGCGAGTCGTGGGTGATGGCCCCGACCGGGCAAATCGCTTCGCAGGTGTTGCAGCGGATGCAGATTTCCGGGTCAATCAGGTGTTGTTTGATCAGCGTCGCTTCTGTGCTCATGTCTTGGCTCTCTTGTGTTTTGTCGTTTTCTGTCTTTGGTCTGCAAGGTCCGCAACGCTATGGCTTGGGGCCGGACACCTCATACGGGGTACCGGAAAATCGGTGCCCGGCCCCAAGCCATACCGTCGCTCAGCACCCGTGCAAACAATGCAGTCTACCGGCATTGGGTGTGCTTTGCGCACACCATGCAGTCGTCAAAGGCAGGGGCGGGTGACGATTTCTGGTACCCCAGTATGAGGAACCCGCCCCTGCCTTTGACGACTGCCGCCCCATGAAGGAGGCAGCAGTCAAATCAGAGACTCATCAGTTGAAGCGGACGTAATCAAAGTCCACTGGCTGACGGTTGATGCCCATGACGGGTGGGGCAATCCAGTTGGCGAACTTGCCGGGCTCGACGACACGGCCCATCAGGCTGGCCACATAAGCGCGGTCTTCGTTGGTGGGCAACCACTCGCCCACTTGCGCCATCCACTGCTCGTCGGTCACCACTTGACCATCGGGCGTGATCTTGGCACCGGACAAAGAACCGATGTTGCGGTGGAACGCTTTGTGCGGAGCCTTCAATGTGAAAGGAATGCCCGCCTTGGAGATCACACGGTTCCAACGGTCGATGCCGCCTTTGGAGTCGGTGATGTAGTCGTCGCGCAGCACTTCGTTCAAAGCGTTGAGCATTGGCACTTCTTTTTCGACCAGCTTGCCGTTCTCGACGGACAAGATCTTGTAGCTGTTGCCCTTGAGCACATGGTCATCACCGCGCTTGCCTTCTTCGTAACGGCCCTTCAAGCCGGAGCTGTAGAAGGTGGCGGCGTTGGACGACTGGTCGGCACCGAACAAGTCGATGGTCACCGAGAAGTGGAAGTTGATGTAGCGCTGGATGGTGGGCAGATCGATCACGCCAGCAGCACGCAGTTTGCCCACGTCGTCGGTCTTGAGTTCGTTCATCACATCGACGGTGCGCTGGATGGTTCGGCTCACGCCGGACTCGCCCACAAACATGTGGTGCGCTTCTTCGGTCAGCATGAACTTGGTGGTGCGAGCCAATGGGTCGAAAGCCGACTCGGCCAAAGCGCACAACTGGAACTTGCCATCACGGTCGGTGAAGTAAGTGAACATGAAGAACGACAACCAGTCAGGCGTCTTCTCGTTGAAGGCCTGCAAGATGCGGGGGTTGTCTTCGTTGCCGCTGTTGCGTTGCAGCAGGGCGTCGGCTTCTTCACGGCCGTCTTTGCCGAAGTATTTGTGCAACAGGTACACCATGGCCCACAGGTGGCGGCCTTCTTCGACGTTGATCTGGAACAGGTTGCGCAGGTCGTACATGCTGGGCGCGGTCAGGCCCAGGTGGCGCTGCTGCTCAACAGACGCTGGCTCGGTGTCGCCTTGCGTCACGATGATGCGGCGCAGGTTGGCGCGGTGCTCGCCAGGCACGTCTTGCCAAGCTTTTTCGCCGATGTGGTCACCGAAGTGGATCTTGCGGTCTTGCTCGCCGGGGTTCAAGAAAACGCCCCAACGGTAGTCGCGCATCTTGACGTGACCAAACTGGGCCCAGCCTTGTGGGTCCACGCTCACGGCCGTGCGCAGGTACACGTCCATGTCGGTCGAGCCTTCGGGGCCCATGTCGTCCCACCAGTTGATGAAGTTGGGCTGCCACTGCTCCAAGGCGCGCTGCAGGGTGCGGTCTTCGCTCAGGTTGACGTTGTTGGGGATTTTTTCGCTGTAGTTGATACCGGACATGAGAGTCTCCAGAAATTAAGCAACGGTGGGGTCAAATTTCGGTTGCAGCAGACACCACCGGGAAGCCTGCTGCACAACGCAAAAACATCAAACGCGGTTCATGTCGAACTGGACTTTTTCGCCTTTGCCGTAAACCTTCAGGGCACCTTTTTCGCCAACGGCGTTGGGGCGCTGGAAGATCCAGTTTTGCCAGGCGGTCAAACGGCCAAAGATGCGGGTGGCCATGTTTTCTTTCTGGGCAAAACGCAGGTTGGCTTCCAGACCGGTCAGCGCGTCTGGCGACATGGAAGAGCGCTCTTCCAGTGCCAGGCGAATTTCGTCAGCCCAATCGATGTCGTCAGGTGCAGCAGTCACCAGGCCCAAGGCCAAGGCAGCGTCAGCATCCAGCGCCTTGCCAATGGCGCCACGTGCGGCTTCCATGGCAGGCACTTCTTCGTAAAAGCGGCGCTGCAGGCGGGTCTGGTCGTTGACCATGGGGAAGAAACCGAAGTTCATTTCGTTCAACTGGATCTTGGGGGCCTTGGCGGCATCGTCGGGCAAAGCCAGCATGTAAGCGCGGTCAGCGCAGAAAGCCAGCTCGGCGAGTGTGCCGACAAAACATGTCCCTTCTTCGACCAAGGCGAACAGGCTGCGCGAAGACACATCCATGCGGGCCAGTGTGCGGCGCAGGTGGCCGATGGTTTCACGCACCAACCAGTGGTCTTTGTGGGCCAGCAAGGTCGCGTCAGAAGCCAGCACGGCAGCGGCGTCACCGGCTGTCTTGAGCACCCAGGTGCCGATGTCGAGTTCGTTGGTGCGCATGTGCAGGATGGCGTCATCCAGTTCGCGCACCATCTGCAGCGGCCACCAGTTCACGCCTGCGGCTTCGATGCCCGCGATGTCGGTGGGCTGGGCCGAGGCAGGTGCCTTGACGGTGAAGGTGGCGATGCGCTTGGCGCGGTCGATCTCGACCGTGACGTTGGTGTAAGTCAGCGCGTCAGCAGCGATGGTGCGGTTCAAAGGGGTCAGCTCGACGCCTTTGACGCCTGCGGTGCGGATGCTGCCAGCGGCCAATTTTGTGGCGCGTGCTTTGACGGCTTCTTTGAACACAGCCGGCTTGGCGATCGCATCGACCAGACGCCAGTCCACGGCTTTTTGGCCGCGCACGCCTTCCACACTGGTGCAGAAGATGTCGGCCAGATCGTGGCGCACGTGGCGCTTGTCGGTCACGCGGGTCAGGCCGCCGGTGCCAGGCAATACGCCGAGCAAAGGCACTTCGGGCAAAGACACGGCGCTGGAGCGGTCATCGACCAGCACGATTTCATCGCAGGCCAAGGCCAATTCGTAGCCGCCACCTGCGCAAGCACCGTTCAGGGCAGCGACGAATTTCAGGCCGTCGTGTTTGCTGGAGTCTTCGATGCCGTTGCGGGTTTCGTTGGTGAACTTGCAGAAGTTCACTTTCCAGCCGTGGGTGGACACACCCAACATGAAAATGTTGGCACCCGAGCAGAACACGCGGTCCTTCAGGCTGGTCACCACCACCGAGCGCACTTCGGGGTGCTCAAAGCGGATGCGCTGCAATGCGTCGTGCAACTCGATGTCCACACCCAGGTCGTAGCTGTTGAGTTTGAGCTTGTAGCCGGGGCGGATGCCAGCGTCTTCGTTGATGTTGATCGACAAAGTCGCGATCTCGCCCTCAAAGGCCAGGTTGATGTGTTTGTATTGAGCGGGGTTGGTCTGGTAGTCAACCTGGAAAGCTTGCGTCATGGTCATGTCTCCGTCGGTGAAAGTGATGGGGTGGGTCTAAAAATGCATTTCACTGCATGTTGCACGAATTTTATTGCAGCTTTCAAGCACCCACAACATGCACTTTAATTCATTTTATAGGTAATTACCCTAGGAAATAGCAATTCAAGCGGGCAAGCCAACGTGTTGACGCACCGAAGAGCGCAAAGCCGCAAACGCTTGATCTTCCGTGCGGGCACTGGTGTTGATGGCCAGATCGGCTTTGGAGTAGAAGGCAGAACGCCCCTCCAAAATTCGCTTGAGGTCTTCCATCGCCTCGCGGCTGGCCGCCATCGGGCGCATGTCACCTTGGGCAGCCACCCGGCCCATGTGGTCGGCTGCATCGGCTTGAAGCCACACCGTTGTGCAATGCGACAGCAGCAAATTGAAGTTGGCTGAGTCCGACACCAGCCCCCCGGGCGTGGCGATCACCACTTCGGGATAGATCTGAATCGCTTCTTCCAGCGCACGGCGCTCGTAGCGGCGGTAAGCATTGGCACCATACAGGTTGTGGATCTCGCTGATCTGGCAACCGGCAAACTGCTCAATCTCGCGACTCAGCTCAATGAATGGAAAACCCAGATCGTTGGCCAAGCGCTGACCCAAAGAGGTCTTGCCTGCACCCCGCAAACCAATCAAGGCGATGCGGTTCTTGCGCTCTTGTGCGTTGCCACTTTCGCCCAACATGTCGCTCAGTTGCACACGTGCACGGCGCAAATCCGCTTCGCTGCGCTGAGCCAACAGCTCACGAATCAGCAGCCACTCGGGCGAGGTGGTCGTCACATCACCCAACAATTCGGCCAGTGAACACTGCAAGGCATTGGCCACCTGCAACAACACCAGCACCGACACGTTGCCCGTGCCGTATTCGAGGTTGGCCAAGTGGCGCTCGGACACATCGGCCGCCAAGGCCACGGCGCGGCGGGTCATGCCTTTGCGCGAACGCAGGGTGCGCACACGCTCGCCCAACGCTTCCAGGAACGGACTGCGCTTTGTCTCCTGCTCGGACGGTTCCATCAACGTGGACTCTTGAGATGTCATGCTCAACCTCTGCTCAAAACTAGGGAAAACCCTTTGATTTCAGTAAACCCAAAACATGCACTTTATTGCATACTTGCAGGCAAGCACAATAATGCATCAACCGGTGTTTATACCGCCAACTGGACAGCAAGAACAGTTTTTTTTGTGCATGCCATTGCATGCAGGCCCTCACAAACCCTTGGAAAGTTCACCATGACCACCGCACTACTCCCCAACTTCTTCGCAGGTCGCTGGCAAACCGGCACCGGCGAAGGCACGCCGATGTTTGACCCGGTACTGGGCACCGAGCTGGCCCGCGTGTCGAGTGCAGGCATCGACTTGGCAGAAGGCTTTGCCTTTGCCCGCGAACAAGGCGGCGCGGCACTGCGCGCACTGAGTTACGGCCAACGTGCCGCCCTGCTCAGCCAAATCACGGAAGTGCTGCAAGCCAACCGCGACGCTTATTACGAGATCGCCACCGCCAACAGCGGCACCGTGGCCAAAGACTCGGGCGTGGACATCGACGGCGCGGTCTTCACGCTGGGCTATTACGCCAAACAGGGCCACGCTCTGGGTGATGCCAAGCTGCTGCTCGACGGCCAACGCATCCGCATGGCCAAAGACCCGGCCTTCCAGACCCAGCACATCCAGGTGCCCACCCAAGGCGTGGCGCTCTTCATCAACGCCTTCAACTTCCCCAGCTGGGGCTTGTGGGAAAAAGCCGCACCCGCCCTGCTCTCGGGGGTGCCGGTCATCATCAAACCCGCCACCGCCACCGCTTGGCTGACCCAGCGCATGGTGAAAGACGTGGTCGATGCGGGCGTGCTGCCTGTGGGTGCTTTGTCGGTGATTTGCGGTTCGTCCGCAGGCCTGATGGACCAGCTGCAGGCCTTTGACGTGGTCAGCTTCACCGGCTCGGCTGAGACCGGCCAAATCATCCGCAGCCACCGCGCCGTGACCGAGTTGTCGGTGCGCTGCAACATCGAAGCCGACAGCCTCAACAGCGCCCTGCTCTCGCCCGCCGCCACGGCAGACAGCGAAGCCTTCAAGCTGCTGGTGGCCGAAGTCGCCCGCGAGATGACCGTCAAGTCCGGCCAAAAGTGCACCGCCATTCGCCGCATTTTTGTGCCGCGTGCCTTGTACAAAGCCGCTGCCGAAGCCATTGGTGCGCGCCTGGCCAAAACCACCGTGGGCAACCCGCGCAACGAGACCGTGCGCATGGGCGCGCTGGTGAGCCAGGAACAAAAAGCCAGCGTGCTGGCGGGCTTGGCCCAACTCAAAACCGAAGCCACCGTGTTGTTCGATGGCAGCGCGGCTGGTTGGGTCGATGCCGACGCATCGAGCGCCTGCGTGGCCCCGGTGCTGCTGGGCACCGAGTCACCCATGAGCGCCAAGGTGCTGCACGCGGTCGAGGTGTTTGGCCCCGTGTCCACCCTGATGCCTTACGACAGCATTGAAGAGGCCTACGCCATGATCCGCCGCGGCGAAGGCTCGCTGGTGTGCTCGGTCTACAGCGAGGACCACCTCTTCACCGCGCAGGCTTCGGTCGAATTGGCGAGCAGCCATGGCCGTGTGCACGCGATTTCGCCCGATGTGGCGGCCCTGCACAGCGGCCACGGCAACGTGATGCCCATGAGTCTGCATGGCGGCCCCGGACGCGCTGGTGGTGGCGAAGAACTGGGCGGCCTCAGGGCGCTCAACTTTTACCACCGCCGCTCAGCGGTGCAGGGCAGCTCGCTGGCCCTGGACGTGCTGGCTGCACAAGGCAGCCAACTGGCCCTGTAAATCTGGCCCTGTCATTTTGTGGGAGGCTGCCCCCGCAGCCGAATGATGGATGATGGATGAACTGACATTCGGCCGCAGGGGCGGCCTCCCACACAGCCCCATTGCCACACACCAGACAACATGACTGACACCTCGAGGAGACAAACATGACCCACACCGTGAATGCACCATCCACCGACTTCAACTTCGCCCAGCACCTGATCGCCACCAACGCGAACCGCTCCGGCAAAACCGCCCTGATCGACGATGTGGGCCGCCTGAGCTATGGCGAACTGACGGAGCAAATCCGCCGCTTTGCCGGTGGCCTCAAGGCCATGGGGCTCAAACGCGAAGAACGCGTGCTCTTGCTCATGCAAGACAGCAGCGACTGGGTCGTGGCCTTTCTGGGCTCGCTCTATGCGGGCGTGGTGCCCGTGGCGGTGAACACCTTGCTCACGGCCGAAGACTACGCCTTCATGCTGAGCAACAGCCGCGCCCAAGCTGCGCTGGTGTCGGGCGCCTTGCTGCCCACACTGCAAGCGGCGATGGATTTGGTCAAAACCGAGGTGCAGCACGTGGTGGTCTCGCGCCCCACGGGCGCACTGACACAAGGCCAGTTCAACATGGCCGAATTTGTGGCACAAAACAACCCCGTGTTGCCCGCACAAACCCTGGCCGATGAACCGGCCTTTTGGCTGTATTCGTCGGGCTCCACGGGCAAGCCCAAAGGCACGGTGCACAGCCAGGGCAACCTGTACTGGACGGCCGAGCTGTATGGCAAGGGCGTGCTGGCCTTGCGCGAAAGCGATGTGGTGTTCTCAGCCGCCAAACTGTTCTTTGCCTACGGCCTGGGCAACGCCCTGACCTTCCCCTTGAGCGCAGGTGCAAGCGTGGTGTTGATGGCCGAGCGCCCCACCCCGCAAGCGACCTTCAAGCGCATGGTCGATCACCAGCCCACCGTGTTTTATGGCGCGCCCACCGGCTACGGCGGCATGCTGGCCAGCCCCGATCTGCCCAAGAAAAATCAAGTCTCGCTGCGCCTGTGTTCGTCGGCCGGTGAAGCGCTGCCGCGTGACATCGGTGAGCGCTGGACGCAGCATTTCGGCTGCGAAATCATCGATGGCATCGGCTCCACCGAGATGCTGCACGTCTTCTTGTCCAACCGCCCGGGCGATGTGCGCTACGGCACCACCGGCAAAGCCGTGCCCGGCTACGAAGTGCAGCTGCGCAACGAAGACGGCAGCGTGGTCACCGGCCACAACGAAATCGGCGACCTCTACATCCAGGGGCCCAGCAGTGCCTTGATGTATTGGAACAACCGCGAAAAGACCCGCGACACCTTCCAGGGCGTGTGGACCAAGAGCGGGGACAAGTACACCCGCGACCCCGATGGCTACTACACCTATGCCGGGCGCAACGACGACATGCTGAAAGTCAGCGGCATCTACGTCTCGCCTTTCGAGGTCGAGGCCACACTGGTGCAGCACCCGGCCATTTTGGAAGCAGCCGTGATCGGCAAGGAAGACACCGATGGACTGACCAAGACCAAAGCCTTCATCGTGCTCAAAGCCGGTCAGAGCCTGACACAAGACGAGGTCAAGGCCTTTGTGAAGGAGCGCCTGGCGCCTTACAAGTACCCGCGTTTCATCGAGTTTGTGGCCGAGCTGCCCAAGACCGCCACCGGCAAGATCCAGCGTTTCCGTTTGCGCGACCTGGAAAGATCAGCCCACTGAAAACAAACAGCCGACTCACCCGCCCACCGTTGGCGATGAATCGGCTGTCGTTGCTGGCGTGCGGCTCAGCGACCCCATTCAAGACACGGTTCAGGCACCGTTGGCAGGTGTGAGCACCCGCGTGATTTCTTTTTGCAAGGCCGCCTGAGACATGGGCTTGGAAACATAGCCATCCGCACCTGCGGCGATGAAACGCTCCTTGTCACCCGTCATGGCGTGTGCCGTGACCATCAGTACAGGCGTTCGGTGACCCGTGGTGGCCTCCTGGATTCGCAATTGCCGCAAGGCGGTGACGCCGTCCATCACAGGCATCATCACGTCCATCAAAACCACATCAAAACGCTCTTCAGCCAAACGGTCCAACGCCTCTTGTCCATCCGCTGCGACGGCATAGCGATAGCCCATGCGTTGGAGCATGATTTCGGCCAACTTGCGGTTGATTTCGTGGTCTTCGACCAGCAAAACAGACCAGTTCGGCGCACCCGCCATGGCTGGCGAAAGCGGCTCTGACTTGTCTGAGGGAATCGAGGCCAAGGCACGAACACTCGACGGGCTGATTGTTTTAACGGGCACAGTCGCTACAAAACTCGCGCCTTTGCCTGGATGGCCCTCGGCCGTGATGTACCCGCCCATCAATTGCAACAAACTGCGCGTGATCGCCAAACCGAGCCCCGTGCCACCGAACGACCGCGTCACCGAGCCATCGGCCTGCGTGAAGGGGCTGAACAAAGCTTCTGTGCGCTCTGGATCGAAGCCAATGCCCGTATCGATGATGCTGATGCGCAGCAACACCGTCTGGTCATCAACCGCGGACAACACTTCGGTTTTAACGGTCACAGACCCCTGATCGGTGAACTTGATCGCATTGCCGATCAGATTGGTCAGCACTTGGCGCATGCGTACCGGGTCCATCCAGACCAGCTCAGGGACAGCGTCCGAAGTTTCCAGCAACAACGCGACACCTTTGACACGCGCCAATTGCTCAAGCGACCGGACCGTGTGGCGAATCAACTGAGCCGGACTGACTTCGAGCAGCTCCAGCTCCAGCGCCTTGGCTTCAATCTTGGAAAAATCCAGAATCTCGTTGATGATTTGAAGAAGATGGTTGGCCGAATCGCGCGCCAACGTCAGATATTCCTTTTGAAGCTCAGGTGATGCCGTCTCAAGCGCCAACTCGGTCATGCCCACAATGCCATTCATGGGGGTTCGGATTTCATGGCTCATGTTGGCCAAGAATTCCCCTCGCATGCGGTTGGCTTGCTCGGCTTTGTCTTTGGCCTCGACCAGCAGATCCTGCGCACTCTGGATGGCTGTGAAATCCTGCATCACACCGACAAAAAAATGTTCGTTTTCAAGGTGGGTTTCGCTGATGGTCAAACGCACCGGAAACATGCTGCCGTCATGCCTTCGTCCGCGCATGACCCGAGGCTGGTTCATCAACTTCTTACGCCCGGTGGTCAGGTAGGCTTGCATGTACTGGTCATGCTGCTCGTTTTCTGCCGCAGGCATCAGCAAATTAATGCGCTGGCCCATCAACGCCTCCATGCTGTAGCCAAAAATGGCGGCTGTGGCATCGTTGCATTGCACAATCTGGCCTTTTGAATCGGCCACCACAATCGCCTCGGGGACCGATTTGAAAATGCTGTGTAGCTTGCCCTCACTCAAGCGCAAATGTCCCTCGACCAGTTTGCGCTCGGCAATTTCATCGCTGAGTTGGCGAATGGCCAACTGCCGCTCTGTCGATAACTGGCGTGAGGTCATCAAGGCCACACGAATCCGTTTGACGGAAAACCAGATCAACAACAAACCCAAGAACAACAGCGCCAACAACACCACAAAAGTGCGGTTGAGCACGCCCGTGCTGGCAAGCTGCCACTGCGAGACCGGCAACACCACCTCGAGTGCACCACGCACATCACCCACCTTCCAGTCCGTGCGCGGTGAACCGGGATAGCTGTTGTGGCAGGCCACACAATTGGGCAGCATGCGGTCGGCCTGCGCAAAGCGCAAAACACGGTTGCCATTCATGACCTCTTCGCGCACGTAAGGCTTGTTCGGGTGCTCTTTGAGGTGCTGCAATGCCTGTTTCTGGAAATCATCGAGCGAACGCTCGGACTCACGCCACGGAAACGGCAGGTCACTGTACAAGCGGACCTGCGTACCCCCATCCACTTTGGACAGGTAATGGCCCAAATCGATCGTCAAGGTGGCGGGCAAGGGCAAAGCGTTGTCTTGCGATTTGTAGTCGTGCGTGACCGTCATGCCGCTTTGGACCGCCCGAGGCACCAGTTCCTGGGCGTAAAAATTTCGGAATTGCGTGACCGAAGCGGCATGAGTTTGAGCGCTTTCGGCGGCGTATTGCTGCACCACCACCTCGCTCGACTGGTAGGTGTAAAAAACAACCCACAGCCCCGTGACGATCAGCACCCCTCCGAGCCACTCCATGGGCCAGCGCAGCAGCAATGTGCGAATCGACAAAATCAGACGGTTTAAAACATTCACTTTGTTTCCCGGTATGCAAAGCGAATGATATCAATGAACACCTAGGTGTTCATTTTTAGCGCCTGCATCCCATGCAGGTGCTGTCAGGCCAAGACCGCCAAGCAAGTTGGCGGAATTGCCGCTCAAGTGTCTTTGCTGACCTTGATCGTTGGGAACTTGGACGAAAAGTCCTTGGCCTTGGACGCGATCTTGACCGCCACCTGGCGGGCCACCGCCTTGTAGATCTGGGCCACTTCGCCATCGGGGTCGGACACCACCGTCGGTTTTCCGTTGTCAGCCTGAAGGCGGATCTGCATGTCCAGCGGCAGTGCACCCAGATAGTCCATGCCGTATTCGGCGGCCATCTTTTTGCCGCCATCGGCGCCAAAAATGTGTTCGACATGACCGCAGTTTGTGCACACGTGCACCGCCATGTTTTCAACGAGTCCCAAGATCGGAACGCCCACTTTTTCGAACATCTTCACGCCTTTTTTGGCATCCAAAAGGGCGATGTCTTGCGGGGTGGTGACGATCACCGCTCCTGTCATGGGTACACGTTGCGAGAGGGTCAACTGGATGTCGCCTGTACCAGGCGGCATGTCGACGATCAAATAGTCGAGTTCTTTCCAGTTGGTCTGGCGCAGCAACTGCTCCAGCGCCTGGGTGGCCATGGGGCCGCGCCAGATCATGGCCTCGTCCTGGTCCACCAAAAAGCCAATCGACATGACCTGCACGCCGTAGTTTTCGAGTGGCTCCATGGTCTGGCCGTCTTCGCTCTCGGGGCGGCCTTCGATGCCCATCATCATGGGCTGGCTGGGGCCATAGATGTCGGCGTCCAGCAGACCCACCTTGGCGCCCTCGGCGGCCAGTGCCAGCGCCAGGTTGACGGCGGTGGTGCTCTTGCCCACGCCGCCCTTGCCCGAGGCCACGGCCACGATGTTTTTGACCTGCGGCAGCAGGGCCACGCCGCGCTGGGCAGCGTGAGCCGTGATCTTGCTGGTCACGTTGGCCGACACATTGGACACGCCCGCCACACCTTTGACGGCCGCGATCAGCGCTTGGCGCAGCGCCGGGATCTGGCTCTTGGCGGGGTAGCCCAGCTCCACGTCAAAAGACACATCACCGCCTTCCACCTGCAGGTTCTTCAGGGTCTTGGTCGAAACGAAGTCTTTGCCCGTGTTGGGGTCGATGACGGTTTGCAGGGCTTGCAGGAGTTGTTCGGGGGTCGCCATGGGGGTCTGATGCTTTCTGAGCTGTCCAAGAATGGGGGGCAGTTTACCGACATGCGGCCCGGTACACCCTAAAATCACCGATTCCCCTACAAGTTGCCCCACCATGTCTGCCCCCAACGCCCCGCGCCAGCTTTTTGTCACCACCGCCCTGCCGTATGCCAACGGCAACTTCCACATCGGCCACATCATGGAGTACATCCAGGCCGACATCTGGGTGCGGTTCCAGCGCATGCAGGGCAGCCAGGTCAATTTTGTGGGCGCGGACGACACGCACGGCGCACCCATCATGATTGCCGCCGAAAAGGCGGGCAAGACGCCCCAGCAGTTCGTGGCCGACATCGCAGCCGGCCGCAAGCCTTATCTGGACGGTTTTCACATCGCCTTTGACAACTGGCACAGCACCGACGCGACCGAAAACCACGAGCTGGCCCGCCAGATTTACCGCGACCTGCGCGATATTTCCGAGGCCGACGGCGGCTCGCTGATCGAGGTGCGCTCGGTTGAGCAGTTCTTTGATCCGCAAAAGAACATGTTTTTGCCCGACCGCTTCATCAAAGGCGAGTGCCCCAAGTGCCACGCCAAAGACCAGTACGGCGACAACTGCGAGGTCTGCGGTGCGGTCTACGCGCCCACCGACCTGATCAAGCCGTTTTCGGCCTTGTCCGGGGCCAAGCCCGAGCTGAAGACTTCCGAGCACTTCTTCTTCAAGCTGTCCGACCCGCGTTGCGTCGAATTTTTGACCCAGTGGACACAAGACGGCAAGCTGCAACCCGAGGTGGCCAACAAGGTCAAGGAATGGTTCAGCGTGCGCACCAACCCCGACGGCACGACCAGCGAAGGCCTGGGCGACTGGGACATCTCGCGCGACGCGCCCTACTTCGGTATCGAGATCCCCGACGCGCCTGGCAAGTACTTCTATGTCTGGCTCGACGCGCCTGTGGGCTACCTGGCCTCGCTCAAGAACCTGCTCGACAAGCGCGGTGAAGACTACGTCGCCTACATGGCCAACCCGAATTTGGAGCAGATCCATTTCATCGGCAAGGACATCGTCACTTTCCACACCCTGTTTTGGCCGGCCATGCTGCACTTTTCAGGCCGCAAGACGCCCAACAAGGTGAACGTGCACGGCTTCCTGACGGTGAACAACGGCGAAAAAATGAGCAAGAGCCGGGGCACGGGCCTGGACCCACTCAAGTACCTGAGCCTGGGCATGAACCCCGAGTGGCTCCGCTACTATTTGGCCGCCAAGCTGTCGGGCCGCAATGAAGACATCGACTTCAACGCTGAAGACTTCATGGCCCGCGTAAACAGCGACTTGGTGGGCAAATTCATCAACATCGCCTCGCGCTCGGCGGGCTTCATCGCCAAGCGTTTTGACGGGAAACTGGGCACCGTGAGTGCCGACGGTCAAGCCCTGCTGGCGGCTCTGCAAAGCGCCACCCCCACCGTGGCTGCCTTCTACGAAGAACGCGAATACGGCAAGGCCCTGCGCGAAGTCATGCTGCTGGCCGACAAGGTCAACGCCTATGTGGACCAGAACAAGCCCTGGGACCTGGCGAAACAAGAGGGCATGGATGCACGCCTGCACGACGTGTGCACCGCCTGCATCGAAGCCTTCCGCCTGCTCACACTGCAATTGAAGCCGGTGCTGCCCGCACTGGCCGCGCAGGTCGAAGCCTTCCTGAATGTGCCGCCCTTCAGCTTTGATGCGGCCCGGACCCTGCTGGGCGGGGGCCATGCCATCAACGCCTACCAGCACCTGATGCAGCGCGTGGACATCAAACAACTGGAATCACTCTTTGAAGCGCCAGAGCCCGTCGTGCCTGTGCTCGTCCCCGGTGGCGAGCCGATTGCAGAGACCATTTCCATCGACGACTTTGCCAAAGTCGACCTGCGCATCGCCGAGATCGTCAACTGCGAACCCGTTGAAGGTTCGGTCAAGTTGCTGCGCCTGACGCTGGATGTGGGCGAAGGCCGCACACGGAATGTCTTTTCAGGCATCGCCAGCATGTACAAGCCCGAAGACCTCGTCGGCAAACTCACGGTGATGGTGGCCAACCTGGCCCCACGCAAGATGAAGTTTGGTGTCAGTGAAGGCATGGTGCTGGCCGCCAGCCACGCCGACGAGAAGGCCGAGCCCGGCATCTATGTGTTGCACCCCTGGCCCGGCGCAAAGCCCGGCATGCGCATTCACTGATTCCCTTGCCCCTGAAAAACGCTGCACATGTTTCCCCTGATCCACGGATGGACCGATGTGCAGCGAAGCCCTGGGGCTAATTTGCGCCTAGGGCTGGTGCTGAGCTTTGTGGCAGGGGCCACCAATGCGGGTGGTTTTTTGGCGGTGGGGCGCTACACCTCGCACATGACGGGCATTGTGTCGTCGGTCGCCGACGATGTGGTGCTGGGTCATCTGGATCTGGCGCTGGCCGGCTTGGCGTGTCTGGTGGCCTTTTTGCTCGGCGCGATGTGCACCGCCATCATGGTCAACTGGGGCCTGCGCCAGCACTTGCGCAGCAGCTACAGCCTGCCACTCATGCTCGAATCTGTTGCTTTGCTGGTGTTTGGTTTGTTTGGTGCCGCCATTGCCGCATGGTCTCAGGTGTTTTTGCCCGTCACGGTGGTGTTGCTGTGCTTCATCATGGGTTTGCAAAACGCGGTCATTACCAAAATTTCCAAAGCCGAAATCCGCACCACCCACATCACAGGCCTGGTGACCGACATCGGCATTGAGTTGGGCAAATGGGTTTACCTCAACCGCTTGCATGAGCCATCGCCCGTCAGGGCAAACCGCGAACGCCTGCGCATTCAAACGGGTCTGGTGATGGGCTTTTTGCTGGGTGGACTGCTGGGAGCCATGGGCTTCAAGCATTGGGGCTATGTGACCACCGTGCCATTGGCTGGCCTGCTGTGGTTGCTGAGTCTGCGCCCTTTGCTGGATGACCTGCGCCAGCGTGCCGCATAATTTATCGGTGCCTTGCTGAATGTTTCCTCACTTCAAAATCCCATGAACTGGTTGCAAGCAACCCACTTTTTCAGACCCCGATTGCTGACCAGCATGGAGGGATACACCCGCCAACGGCTTGCCAAGGACATGGGCGCCGGATTCACCGTCGGGGTGGTGGCCCTGCCTCTGGCCATGGCCTTTGCCATTGCCTCTGGCCTCAAACCCGAAGCTGGACTTTTCACAGCCATCATTGCAGGCTTCCTCATTTCAGCCTTGGGAGGCAGCCGAGTTCAGATTGGCGGCCCCGCGGGGGCTTTCATCGTCATTGTTTACGGCATCGTTGAACACTATGGCTTGGCCAACCTGATTCTGGCCACGGCCATGTCCGGGGTTTTGTTGTTTTTGATGGGCTTGTTCAGACTGGGCAACCTGATCCGATTCATTCCGGTGGCGGTGGTCATTGGCTTCACCAACGGCATTGCGGTGCTGATCATGCTGTCCCAAATCAAGGATTTGTTGGGCTTGAAGGTGAGCAGCATGCCTGCCGACTTTTTCGGCATCGTCAACGCCCTGTGGCAAAACCTGCAAAGCACCAATTTGGCTGCGCTGCTTTTGGCTTTGGCATCCCTGTCCTTGCTGATCGGTTGGCTGCGCATGAGCCGCCGACTGGCCGAAACCCGCTACAACTGGATCAGCATGATTCCGGGCTCCATCATTGCCTTGGTGTTTGCCACGTTGGCTACGTGGATGTTGTCCTTGCCCGTGGAGACCATCGGCAGCAAATTTGGCGGCATTCCTGCCGCCTTGCCCTCTTTTCAGTGGCCTGAGTTCAGCTGGAGCAGTGCCCGCTTTTTGTTGATGCCAACCCTCACGTTGGCGCTGCTGGGCGCCATTGAATCCTTGCTCTGCGCCCGCATTGCCGACGGCATGATCGGCGACCGCCACAACCCCAACCAGGAGCTGATGGCGCAAGGTGTGGCCAATTTTGTGACGCCATTTTTTGGCGGCATGCCCGCGACAGGCACCATCGCCCGCACGGTCACCAACATCAAAAGCGGCGGCTCCAGCCCCATTTCGGGCATGGTCCATGCACTGACCTTGCTCGCTGTGGTGCTGGTCGCTGCACCGTGGGCTGGCCACATCCCTTTGGCCTGTTTGGCGGCCATCTTGATGTTTGTGGCTTGGAACATGGGCGAATGGCGTGAATTTTGGCACCTGCGCCAGTACCGATTGCCTTACCGGATCACCTTGCTGGCGGTCTTCTTTCTCACGGTGATTTTTGACCTGACTGTCGCCGTAGAAGTCGGCCTGATCGCGGCCTGCCTGACCTTCATTTACCGCATCTCCAGCCTCAGTCGGTGCGAACCAGTCAACCAACTGGACCACCCGGGTCTGGGCAAATTTGAACACCAGGTACAAGCCTGGCGTTTGTATGGGGCCTTGTTTTTCGGCGCCGTCAAACTGATCGAGGAAATTGAAGACAAGATCCAGACGCCCGTCCTTGTCCTGGATTTGAAAAACGTGATTTACATCGACTCGTCTGGTGCGGACGCCTTGATGAATCTGATCGAGACTTGCCGAAAAAAGAACACCCATCTGATCATCTGCGGCCTGTCTCACCAGCCGCTGGACATCTGCCGACGAAGTGGCCTGCTGGAACATCTGGAAGGGCACTTGCAACCTGACTTGGCCACCGGCCTGTCCCGTGCTGTCAGTTGGTCGCCTGCTCAGGCCCGGTAAAATGCCATCAGTTCGGTCCAGATAGCCTTTCCAGTCTGACGCCACTCTTTCTTACACTTTGTCCGGATGCCGCTCATGTCTTTTTTCCGCCGCCCTGATTACGCATCAGACACGACCCAATTCATCGATCAGCTCAAAGCACAGCACCCTCAACTCGAAGCCGAGCAGCGCCAAGGCCGCGCTTTGTTGTGGGACAAGCAGGTGGACCGCACCGTGCAAGCCGAATTCAGCCAAGGCCGCGTGGCCCAAAAGCCCTACGTCTACCAGACCAAGGCTTGAGCCACAGCCCTTCGTTGTGATAACTGCAACGCGCTGCTGAGCGCCAAACTACCCCCTCCATGACCCCTGAGCACACCGATCCCATGGCCCTGCCGCAGCCAGCGGACAGCGCGCCTGCGAGCATGCCTGTGGTGGTGGACCAGGTGGCTTTGGCCCGCCTTTACGGCGAACCGCTGTTTTCGATGCCAACAGACCTCTACATCCCGCCAGATGCGCTGGAGGTGTTTCTGGAGGCGTTCGAAGGTCCACTGGACTTGCTGCTGTATTTGATCCGCAAGCAGAACTTCAACATCCTCGACATCCCCATGGCCGGCGTCACGCGCCAGTACCTGAGCTATGTCGATGAGATACGCCAGCACAACCTGGAGCTGGCCGCCGAATACCTGCTGATGGCGGCGATGCTGATCGAAATCAAGTCACGCATGCTGCTGCCGCCCAAGAAAGTGGCCGAAGGCGAAGAAGCCGAAGACCCACGGGCCGAGCTGGTGCGGCGTTTGCTCGAATACGAACAAATGAAGCTGGCCTCGATGCAGCTCAACGACATTCCGCATTACGGACGCGACTTCCTCAAAGCACAGGTCTACATCGAGCAAAGTCTGCAGCCCCGTTTCCCGGACGTGAGCATGGACGAGCTGCAATCGGCGTGGCGCGACATTCTCAAACGGGCCAATCTGGTCCAGCACCACAAGATCAGCCGCGAAGAACTCAGCGTGCGCGAGCACATGACCATCGTGCTCAAGCACCTGCAAGGCCGCAAGTTTGTCGAGTTCGAGAACCTGTTTGATCCGACTTTGGGCACCCCTGTGCTGGTGGTGACCTTCATTGCCCTGCTCGAGCTGGCCAAAGAAACGCTGATCGAGATCACCCAGGCGGAAGCCTTTGCGCCGATTTATGTTCGGCTGGCTTACACGCCCAACTGATCGATCAAACCGCCTCGCCCCGAGGCCCACGGCCCATCAAGACTTGAACCGCCTCACGGGCTTGCAAGCGGCCATCAAGCAATGCCACCACCGCTTCTGTGATCGGCATGTCCACACCCAAGCTTTGAGCGCGTTGCCAAACCGTGCGGGCGCTGTACACGCCCTCGGCCACATGGCCGAGCGAGGTCACGGCTTGCTCCAGACTCAAACCCTGGGCCAACAGCAAGCCGACCTTGCGGTTGCGGCTCAAGTCACCTGTGGCCGTCAGCACCAAGTCACCCAAGCCCGACAGACCCATGAAGGTTTCAGCTTTGGCACCCAACGCCACACCCAGCCGGGTCATTTCGGCCAAACCACGGGTGATAAGGGCTGCGCGGGCGTTCAGGCCCAAGTCCAGCCCGTCGCACAGGCCCGTGGCAATGGCCAGCACGTTTTTGACGGCACCACCCACCTCGACCCCGACGATGTCGTCGTTGGCGTACACCCGCAGGGCCCCGCCATGAAAGGCCTTGACCAGGGCGTCACGCACTGAAGCATGAGGGCTGGCCGCCACCAAGGCCGTCGGTTGGGTGCGGGCCACTTCTTGCGCAAAGCTGGGGCCATTGAGCGCGCCGGCGCGCAACTGCGGGGCCACCTGGGCTTGCACTTCGTGCGGCATGAGGCCGGTGTCGGCTTCAAAGCCCTTGCACAACCAGGCGACCGAGGCAGGCACGCCTTGCAGAGCTTGCAAGGTGGCGCGCAAGCCCGCCATGGGCGTGGCGATGATGAACAGGTCTTCGGCCCGGGTGGACTGCAACTGAGCCTCGATAGGACCAGAAGTGATGCTGAGGGCTGCAGGCAATTCAATGCCAGGCAAATAGCGCTCGTTGCGGCGCTGCTGCTGCATGGCCCTGGCCTGTGCCGCATCGCGTGCATGCAGACTCACCTGGTGGGCGGGTGACTGGCGGCTGGCGGCGATCGCCAGGGCCGTGCCCCAAGCCCCTGCACCGATGATGGTGATCTGCATGCCGGGCGGGTTCTCGCTTTACTGCTGGGTAGCGGCAGCTTGGGCTTGCTGCTGCTCGTACATGGCCTGGAAGTTGATTTCGGCCAAGTGCACGGGCGGGAAGCCCGCGCGGGTGATCACGTCGGCCACGTTGCCGCGCAGATAGGGGTAAACGATTTGCGGGCAAGCGATGCCCATGATCGCGCCCATCTGGTCTTCGGGCACGTTGCGGATTTCAAAGATGCCGCCTTGTTTGCATTCCACCAAAAACACGGTCTTGTCAGCGATTTTGGTGTGCACGGTGGCAGTCACGCAAACTTCAAAAACGCCTTCGGCCACAGGGGTGGCTTCCACGCCCAGCTGGATATCGACGCTGGGTTGTTGCTGTTCCAGCAAGATGGCAGGCGAATTGGGCTGCTCCAGCGAAGCCTCCTTCAGGTACACACGTTGGATCTGGAAAACAGGGGCTTGGGCTTCGGTGTTGACAGCGGTATCGGTCATGAAATTCTCTCGAGAAAAAGACGGGCAGCCCGCGAAGGACTGCCCAAGGATGAAACAAATGGATTATCAGGGATCAGAAACCGGCTTTGAGCCAGGCTCGGTTTGTGAAAACCCTAGGGGCTTGGGAGGCCCGAAGCTCAAGCAGCCTGCAACAAAGGCACCAGACCACCTTGGGCATCCAGGGCCATCAGGTCGTCGCAGCCGCCCACGTGCGTATCGCCCACATAAATTTGCGGCACCGTGCGGCGACCTGTGATTTGCATCATGTGGTCGCGCTGAGCCGGGTCCAGGTCAATGCGGATTTCTTCAATCTGCTCAACGCCTTTGGCTTTGAGCAGCTGCTTGGCCCGAATGCAATAAGGGCAAACGGCGGTGGTGTACATCTTGACGTTTTGCATAGAAGCTTCCTTGGGGTTCAGGCTTTTTCGACGGGCATGCTGGCGGCTTGCCACGCTTTGAGGCCACCGGCCAAGGACTGCACATTCTCAAAGCCGAGTTTCCGGGCCGTGGCCGCAGCACGGGCTGAGCGCGCGCCCACCTGGCAAACCATCACCACAGGCGACGATTTGCTTTTAACGACTTGGGCCAGCTTTTCTTCCAATTGACCCAATGGCAGGTTTTTGGCACCAATCACATGGCCGCGGGCAAATTCGTCGGGCTCGCACACATCAATGACGATGGCTTTTTCGCGGTTCATCAGCTGCACCATGTCCTGAGGACTGAGCCCGGTGCCTTTGTTCAAGGCAGGAAAAAGCAAAGCCACACCCGAGGCCACGGCCACGGTGATGAGCATCCAGTTGTCGAGGAGAAATTTCACGAATCAAACCTTTGTAAGCCACAAAATACCGGCCCGTCAGCGGGCCGCCAAGTCTCGATTCTAAAATGACGACCTTATCCTCTGTTTTGACCCTTGTTTTTGACAGTCCCTGCTGTTTCCTCACCATGTACAAAATCGTCCTCATCCGCCACGGCGAATCCACCTGGAACCTCGAAAACCGCTTCACCGGCTGGACCGATGTCGACCTGACCCCTACCGGCGTGAGCCAGGCCATGTCGGCCGGCAAACTGCTCAAGGCCGAAGGCTGGGACTTTGACCTGTGCTACACCTCGGTCCTCAAACGCGCCATCCACACCCTGTGGTACACCTTGGACGAGATGGACCGCACCTGGCTGCCCGTGGTCAAGGACTATCGCCTGAACGAGCGCCACTACGGCAGCTTGCAGGGCCTGAACAAGGCCGACATGGCCAAGCAATTTGGTGACGAGCAGGTGCTCATCTGGCGTCGCAGCTACGACACGCCCCCTCCGGCGCTGGAAGCCACCGACCCCCGCTGCGAGCGCAGCGACCGCCGCTATGCCAACGTGGACACCCAGTCCGTGCCGTTGACCGAGTGCCTGAAAGACACCGTGGCCCGCGTGCTGCCGGCCTGGAACGACAGCATCGCCCCCAGCATCAAGGCGGGCAAACGCGTGCTGATCGCCGCGCACGGCAACTCGATCCGCGCCCTGATCAAGTACCTGGACGGCATCTCGGACAGTGACATCGTGAGCCTGAACATCCCCAACGGCATCCCGCTGGTGTACGAGCTGGACGAAAACCTCAAGCCCATCCGCCACTACTACCTGGGCGATGCCGAAGCTGCCGCCGCTGCTGCTGCTGCCGTGGCCAGCCAGGGCAAGGCCTGACTTTTTGATCGGCCCTGGCGTGACAAGGCATTTACATGCCTGTCACCCAAGTCACCCCGCTGGCGGGTGTATATTGACCCGCTTCTGACTGGGAACACACAAGCACATGGGACACAAACTCAAGATCGCGGGCTGGATCGGCGTAGGCGCATTGGCAGGCGCACTGACCACCGTGTCACTGCAAACTGTGGCACGCGGCAGCATGGCCCCTTTGCCGCTCGAAGAGCTGCAGCAACTGGCCGCCGTCTTTGGCATGGTCAAAAGTGACTACGTCGAGCCTGTCGACGAGAAAAAACTGATCTCCGAAGCCATCTCCGGCATGGTGGCCAGCCTGGACCCGCACTCCCAGTATTTCGACAAAAAGAGCTTCAAGGAATTCTCGGAAGGCACCACCGGCAAGTTTGTCGGTGTGGGCATCGAGATCAGCCAGGAAGACGGGCTGGTCAAGATCGTTTCGCCCATCGAGGGCTCTCCTGCCGACCGCGCTGGCCTCAAAACCAACGACCTGATCACCAAGATCAACGACACCGCCGTTAAGGGGCTGAGCCTGAACGAGGCGGTCAAGCGCATGCGTGGTGAGCCCAAAACCAAGGTGCTGCTGACCATTTTCCGCAAGTCCGAAAACCGCACCTTCCCGGTCACCATCGTCCGCGAAGAAATCAAGACCCAGTCGGTCAAATCCAAAATCATCGAGCCGGGTTACGGCTGGATTCGCGTGTCGCAGTTCCAGGAACGCACCGTGGACGACTTCGCGCGCAAGATCGAAGAGATGTACAAGGAAGACCCCAAGCTCAAAGGCTTGGTGCTCGACTTGCGCAACGACCCGGGTGGTCTGCTCGATGCAGCGGTGGCCCTGTCTGCCGCCTTCTTGCCGGAAAACGTCACGGTGGTCACCACCAATGGCCAGCTCGAAGAGAGCAAATTCACCTACAAGGCCACGCCCCAGTTCTGGCGTCGCAACAGCAGCAACGACCCCATCACCCGCATGACACTGGCCACAGGCGGCGCACTGAAAAAAGTGCCTTTGGTGATTTTGGTCAACGAAGGTTCTGCCTCGGCCAGTGAAATCGTGGCGGGTGCCCTGCAAGACTACAAACGCGGCACCCTGATGGGCAGCCAGACCTTTGGCAAGGGCTCGGTACAAACGGTGCGCCAGTTGGGCCCTGACACGGCGCTCAAGATCACCACCGCCCGCTACTACACCCCCAATGGTCGTGCCATCCAGGCCAAAGGCATCGTGCCCGAAGTGATGCTGGACGAAACCGAAAACGGCAATGTGTTCTCTGCTTTGCGCACCCGCGAAGCCGATCTGGAGAAACACCTCTCCAACGGCAAGGAAGCCGAAGAGAAGAAAGACCCAGCCCGCGAAAAAGCCCGTGAAGAAGCGCTCAAAAAACTGGAAGAAGAGTCCAAAAAGCCCGTGGCCGAACGCCGTTTGCCCGAGTTCGGCTCCGATAAAGACTTCCAGCTGATCCAAGCTTTGAATCAACTCAAAGGCTTGCCTGTCAAAGCCAGCACGACTCTGGCAGAACGCAAGATTGAGAAGAAAGACGACTGAGCGCCATGGAAACGCGCATGGATAACGCGCATGGATGACGCACAGTTGCTGCGCTATTCGCGGCACATTCTGCTCAATGAGCTGGGCATCGACGGCCAGGAAAATCTTCTGGCCTCCCACGCACTCATCGTCGGTGCGGGCGGACTGGGCTCTCCGGTCAGCCTGTATCTGGGCAGTGCCGGGGTCGGCCACATCACCGTGGTCGACCACGATGAAGTGGACGCCACCAACTTGCAGCGACAAATTGCCCACACGCTGGACCGGGTCGGCCAGCCCAAAGCCGAATCGGTGCGCACGGCGATTGCGCAAATCAACCCCGATGTGCAAGTGACCGCCATCACCCAGCGGGCCGATGCGGCTTTGCTCGACACCCTGGTGGCGCAAGCTGACGTGGTGCTGGACTGCTGCGACAACTTTGAAACCCGCCAAGCCGTCAACCTCGCCTGCGTGAAGCACCGCAAACCCCTAGTATCCGGCGCGGCCATCCGCATGGACGGGCAGGTCTCGGTGTTTGACAGCACGCGGTCCGAAGCACCCTGCTATGCCTGCATCTTCCCTCCAGAACAACAGCCCGAGGAAACCCGCTGCGCCACCATGGGCGTGTTCGCTCCCTTGGTGGGCATCATCGGCACGGTGCAAGCGGCCGAGGCTCTCAAAATTTTGAGTGGCATGGGCAGCCACATGGCCGGACGTTTGCTGATGCTCGACGGGCGCGAGTTGTCGTGGACCGACATTCGCATGCAACGCAACCCGGCCTGCCCGGTGTGCGCAGCGCACCGCCAGGATTGATCCGGCCCCCGGTCAAACCACCATTCGGCCGCAGGGGCGACCTCCCACAAAGGACGGGTACGCCAAGTCTTTTGCCTCAGTCAGCTGCCATGACAAGTGCCGTGGAATTTTCTGAAAACGGGTGGCGACATGGCGACTTCGTCTGCTGCAAAAACACCTCTTTTTTGTTTTTGTGCCTGACGTTGCAACCCCGCATACGGGCCTTTGCCCGTGCGAAACCGGTACGCCCAAGCCATGCCGGAGCGCACCATTTCAGCACCCAGATCCACACCTTCAATCGACAAACGTCCGATCTGACGCCCATAGGTGTCGTGGCCGTGATCCACCACCTGCACCGGCTTGCGCAATGCCAGCCGAATCAATGCATCGCGGGCTTCACTGCCGCCGGGCTGGCAGGTCTCGGGGGCATCAATGCCTTCGATGCGAAATTTGACAGGCTCGTGCTGGCCTTCACGCACCAACAGCACCGTGTCACCATCCATGACCCAACTGACCCAAGCCGACCAGACCTCAGCGGCCTGCCCAGCGCAAGGCAGCGCCAAGGCAAGCAGACAGCACCACGAATGCCAAACCCTCATGCCACGCCCTTGCCGCGCCGCCCCTGGCGGCGATTGGCCCTGGGCAAGTCGGGGCTCAGTTCGGTGAGCAAGGTTTGGGTACGGGCTTGCAAGCGCTCCAGTGCTTCGTCAAATTGGGCAGCTTGTTCGGGCTGCAGTGCGCTCAAGATTTGACTGTTGATGGCTTGAATTTGGGGCATCAACACGTCATAAAGCTGCCGCCCTGCCGGGGTCAGACTCACCAACGCGCTGCGCCGGTCGTTGGCGAGGATGGTGCGCAGCACCAGCTGCTTGTGGCCCAAGGCCGTCAAGGTCCGCGAAGTGCGGGCGCGGTCACGGTGCATGCGCTCGGCCAGAGCCGACGGCGGCAAGCTGCCGTTTTCATACAGTTGGGCCACCACGGCCCATTCGCGCCGCGTGATGCCGTAGCCGCCCTCACACAAGCGCACCACCATGGCCCCCGCCACGCTCGACAAACGGCCCAGCCTGTACAAAAGCAGGTCATCAATCGAAGCCAGACGCTGAGAAGGAGACAAGGACATCAGGGTTTTCCGGGGGGATGGTTGATTAGATCAATTGTCCGTCAAGGCGCTACATTCTGACTGGACTTGCGCTTTCAACAAGGGCCCCCCAAATCCCGTACCACCGGAGACTTTCATGAATCCCATTCACCTCTTCAACCGCCGCACACTGGGCCTGCTGGCACTTTCTCTGGCAGCGTTCTCGCCCAACCTGCACGCACAAGACAAACCACCGCTCAAGATCGTGGTGGGTTTTCCGCCCGGTGGCTCGGCCGACATCCTGGCCCGCATGGTGGCCGACGCCCTGCGCGAGGACTTTGGCACCATCGTGGTGGACAACAAGCCCGGCGCAGGCGGACGCATTGCCCTGAATGCGGTCAAGGCTGCCAAGCCCGATGGCCAGACCGTGATCGTGCTGCCCAGCGGCCCCATGGTGCTGTTTCCCCACGTCTACAAAAAGCTCGACTACGACGCGGTGAAAGATTTCACGCCCGTCTCGCAAATCGCCCGCTTCCAGTTCGGCGTGGTGTCTGGCCCCGCCAGCAACGCGAAAAACGTGGCCGACATGGTGGCCAAGGCCAAGAGCGACCCGGGCAACGCCAGTTATGGCACGCCCGGCGCTGGCACCTTGCCGCACTTCATGGGCGTGTTGATGGAGCAGTCAGCCGGCATCAGCCTGAACCATGTGCCCTTCCAAGGCGGCGCACCGGCCAACAACGCCCTGCTGGGCGGCCACATCGGCTACAAATTTGACGTGGTGTCCGAAACCGCCGAAATGCACCGGGCCGGCAAAGTCCGCATCATCGCTGTGACCGGCAGCCAGCGCGACCCGCAAGTGCCCGAAGTGCCCACCCTCAAGGAATCGGGCATCAACATGGACGCCACGGCATGGTTTGCCATGTATGGCCCCGCTGGCATGAAAGGCGATGCACTCACCCGCCTTGAAAAATCCATGATGAAAATCGCACGCGACCCGGTCATGAAAGACAAGATGCTCAAGCTCGGTTACGAGCCGATTGGCTCCAATTCGGCCGATCTGGCTGCGGCGCAAAAAGCAGACCTCAACCGCTGGGAAAAGCCCATCAAGGCCACTGGCGTGCAGCTCGACTGACCCCCTGTAAATCCGAACGCAAACACACATGACACATTCATTTATACGCACTTGCCTGATCGGCAGCCTCGGCCTGCTGCTGGGGACCTGTTCACTGGCCCAAACCGCAGCCTGGCCCAGCAAGCCGGTCAAATTCGTCAACAGCTGGCCGGCGGGCGGTCCATCCGACATCCTGGCACGCGCCGTGGGCGATGTGCTGCAAAAGCAATTCGGCCAGCCTTTTGTGGTGGACAACAAACCTGGGGCTGCAGGCAATGTGGGGGCTGATCAGGTGGCCAAATCCGCGCCCGATGGCCACAGCTTGCTGTGGGGCATCGACACCACCCACACCATCAACCCGCACATCTATAAGGCCATGCCTTTCAAGGAGGCCGACCTCAAGCCCTTGGTGGTGATCTCTAGCTCCGGCCTGTTGCTGGGCGTGCACCCGAGCACGGGGTTCAAAACCGCCAAAGACTTCTTGCAGGCGGCTCGCGAGCGCAGCCTGAACTTCAGCTCGGGCGGCAACGGCTCGCCCGGCCACCTGTGGGTCAACATGGCCAACATCTCGGCCGCCACGCGGCTGACACACATCCCCTACCGAGGCAACTCTCCCGCCGTGATGGCCGTGGTCTCGGGCGAAGTCGATGGTGGCACTTTGGCCACCCCGGGCATGCTGCCGCAAGTCAAAGGCGGCAAAGTCACCGCACTGGCCGTGACCAGTCGCAAGCGTTCTCGCTTGGCCCCCGAAGTGCCCACCGTGGCCGAAGCGGGCTTCAAGGATCTGGAAAGCGAAGTGCTTTACGTGGTTATGGCACCGATCAACACCCCCGAACCCCTGATGCAAACCATGGCCAAAGCCATCACCGATGCCTTGGCCCGACCCGAGTTGCAAACCAGACTGAACGATCTGGACATGGCCTATGAAGGCCTGAGCGGCAGCGCTGCCACACAACGCCTGAAAACACTTTCCGACCAATATGGCCGCGTGATCCGCGCCACAGGCATGAAGGTCGACTGACCGCTCTCGCATGACCACCCCACAACGCCCCAACATCATCTTCATCGTGGCCGACGACCTCGGCTTTGCCGACCTCGGTTGCTACGGCGGGCGCGACGCGAAGTTCGGCAAGGTCTCGCCCGTGCTCGACCGGCTGGCCGCAGCAGGCCTCAAGTTCACACAGGGGTATTCCAACTCGCCCGTGTGCTCGCCCACCCGCTTTGCGCTCATGACGGCGCGCTACCAGTACCGCCTGCGCGGCGGTGCCGACGAGCCCATCAACAGCAAGAGCAAAGGCAGCAAGGTGCTGGGCCTTCCGCCTGAGCACCCCACCCTGCCCTCGCTGCTCAAGGCCAGCGGCTACCGCACGGCCTTGATTGGCAAATGGCACCTGGGCTACCCGCCCCACTTCAGCCCCCTCAAATCGGGTTACGAAGAGTTTTTTGGCCCCATGTCGGGTGGCGTGGACTACTTCACCCACGCCAGCAACAACGGCACACACGACCTCTACACCAACGAAGAAGAAAAGCACGAAGACGGCTACCTGACCGACCTGATCTCGCACAAGGCGGTGGACTTTGTGAACCGCATGGCTCCGGGCGCTGCGCAGGGCACACCCTTCTTTTTGAGCCTGCACTACACCGCGCCGCACTGGCCCTGGGAAACGCGCGAAGACCATGCGCTGGCGCAAGAGGTCAAAGACAACCTGTTCCACCTGCATGGCGGCAACATCCACACCTACCACCGCATGATCCACCACATGGACGAAGGCATTGGCTGGATGGTGGACGCACTCAAAAAAACAGGCCAGCTCGACAACACTCTGATCGTCTTCACCAGTGACAACGGCGGCGAGCGTTTCAGCGACAACTGGCCCCTGGTGGGCGGCAAGATGGACCTGACCGAGGGCGGCATCCGCGTGCCGTGGATCGCCCACTGGCCCGCCGTCATCGCACCCGGCGGCACATCGGCCCAACACTGCATGACCATGGACTGGTCGGCCACGATGGTCGAGCTGGCAGGCGCACAGGCCGATGCCGAGCACCCGTTTGACGGCGTGTCCATGCTCCCCGTGCTGCACGACGCCAAACACCAGTTTGAACGGCCCTTGTACTGGCGCATGAACCACCGGGGCCAACGCGCCCTGCGCATGGGCGACTACAAATACCTGCGGGTGGACGGCAACGACTACTTGTTCAACATCCCGGCCGATGAACGTGAGCGTGCCAACTTGGCCAAGCACCAGCCCGAGAAGCTGCAAAGCCTGCGTGCCGCATGGGAAGCCTGGGACAGCACCGTGCCCGCCATTCCCGAAGACGCCACCATCAGCCTGGGTTACTCGGTCAAGGACATGCCTCAGCGCTGAGACGCAGGCAGCTAAGATCGGGCATGGCTTACATCGATCGATTCCTCACTTTCCGTGAGTGGCCCCGCCTGACTGGCCCACTGGCCCGCACCGAAGTGCTGGCGGGTCTGACCGTGGCCTTGGTCATGGTGCCGCAAGCCGTGGCCTATGCGGGCTTGGCCGGCATGCCCTTGGTGACCGGGCTTTACACCTGCCTGATTCCCGCCCTTTTGGCCGTGCTGTTTGGCAGCGCCTCACGCCTGTCGGTTGGCCCGGCCGCGCTGACTTGCGTCCTGATTGGTGCATCGCTGACCGGCATGGCCGAACCTGGCTCTCCCGAATGGGTCGCGCTGGCGGTGTGGCTGTCGCTGTTGTCGGGCACGATCCAGTTGCTGCTGGGTTTGGGCCATTACGGCTGGCTCATCAACTTGGTCAGTGCCCCCGTCATGATGGGTTTTACCCAAGCGGCTTCCTTGCTGATCATGGCCTCGCAGGTGCCGGCCTTGTTGGGCGTCAAGACCTGGAGCTGGGACGTGACCACATGGTCCACCTGGCTCACCCATTGGCCTGCGCTGTTTGGTTTGACCAGTCTGGCCGCCTTGTTGGTGCTGCGCCAACTCAAGCCCCGCTGGCCAGGCATCATGCTGGTGATGGGCGCCGCCTCGGCTGTGGGCTATGCCACGGGCTATGCAGACCACGGTGACATTGTGGGCCTGCTGCCCTCGGGCTTGCCCAGCCTTTACTGGCCGCACTGGCCCGGCCTGGATGTGCTCAACCAGCTGTGGGTTCCGGCCATGGTGATTGCGCTGGTGAGCTTTCTGGAAACCGCCTCCAGCGCCCGCATTGAATGCCAGCGTGACGGCAAACGCTGGGACGACAGCACCGAACTCTTCAGCCAAGGGCTGGCCAAACTGGCCTCGGCGTTTTCAGGCAGCTTCCCCACCAGCACTTCGTTTTCTCGTTCAGCGCTCATGCTGTATTCCGGCGCACGGTCGGGCTGGGCCGTGGTGGCCTCGGTCGCGTTCGTGCTGCTGGCGTTGTTGATCCTCATGCCCGCCTTGCAATACGTGCCACGCTCGGTCATGGCCGCTGCGGTCATCGTGGCCGTGCTCAACTTGTTCCAACCGCGCCAGTTCCTGAAGCTCTGGCGCATTGATCGCATTGAGACCCTGACCGCTGGCGTGACCTTTGCCATCACCTTGGCCACCGCACCGCGGATTTACTGGGGTGTGATGACCGGTGTGTTGGTGGGCTTGAGCCACTTTTTGCACACCCGCTTGCACCCGCGCATCATCGAAGTGGGCCTGCACGCTGACGGCAGTCTTCGCGACCGGCATTTGTGGAAGCTGCCCCCCTTGGCACAACAACTCTATGCACTGCGCATGGATGCCGAACTGGACTTTGCCGCCGCCAGCGATTTTGAGCGTGCCATCGCCGATCATCTGGCGCGTCACCCCGACACGAAACACGTGTGCCTGTTTGCGCAACCCATCAACAGGATCGATGCCACAGGCGTTGAAATATTTGGGCAACTGCATCGCCAATTGACAACGCGGGGCATCACTTTGCACATCAGCGGCATCAAGTTGCCCGTCGAAACGGCTTTGCGCCGTGCCGGTGAACTCGGTGAGGGTCCGTTCCTCAAGATGTACCGAACCGACGCCGAAGCCCTTCAATCGATCACGGCACTTGACCCCTTACCGGCAGATATGGGCGCTGCCGCCATCTGAGGCAGATCAATCGGGAATGTCGGCCTCAACCAAGAGGGCCAGCAATTGCAAGGACTCCTGCCAGCCCAGGCAGCAAGCCTCTGGCGGGATCGGATCGGGAATACCCGCCTGCTCGATGTTCACCTCGGTGCCCACTGAAACCGTTTGAAAACGGATGGTGGTAACCATCTCCCCCGGCAAATCCGAAGCATCAAAGCGGTCGGTATGACAGAGCAGTTCAGCGGGGCGCAATTCCAGAAACTGCCCCCCAAAACTGTGTGATTGACCGTTGCTCAAGTTGGTGAACGACATCCGGTAGCCGCCCCCCACGCGGGCATCCATCTCATGCACGCGGCCCGTAAAGCCATGTGGCGGCAACCATTTGGCCATGGCATCGGGATCGATGAAAGCACGGAAAACACGCTCGGCGGGGGCGCGAAAGACGCGTTGAAATCTAACGGTATGCGGCATGTGCTCTCCTCCAAAGCGAACATTTTGCCAATGTTCAGGCCAAGCCTTTTTCAAACTCAGTCAAGCGCTTGTGAATCGAGCGCAATTCGGTGATGTCGGTCCAGCGCTCGATCAGGTAAGAAAACGCCTCGTTCACCTTGCCAAACGCATTGCTGACCTGCTGGATCACACCCAGCGTGATCAGCCCGGTGAACAACGAAGGCCCCATCAGCAGGTAAGGAAAGATCACCATCGTCTGGCTGTAGAAATTGCTCCAGAGATTGAAGTAAGCATAGTGGTTGAACAAACGGAAGTTGTTCAGCCGCACCCCAGTGAATAAATTCAGCACCGTGGGCAAATCCATGCGGCTGCGGTCGTCTTCGGCATAGACCAGATCCTTGCGCAATGCGGCCTCGGTCTTTTGGTTGTTGTATTCCAGCCCCGGCAGGCGGATGCCCACAAACCACGACAACACGGTGCCGCCCAAAGCGGCGGTCAAAGCCACCCAGAACAGCGAACCCTCAAACTGCAACCAGGCAATGGCCATACCCTTGGACAGCGCCCACAAAATCGGAATGAACGAAGCCAGTGTGAGCAGCGCGCGCACCAGCCCCAGCCCCAGGTTTTCGGTCTGGCGGGCAAAGCGCATGCAGTCTTCCTGAATGCGCTGCGAAGCGCCCTCGACCGTCTCGCTGGTCTTTTGCCAACGCGGCAAATACACCTCGGTCATGGCCTGACGCCAACGAAAGGCATAGTGGGAAGCCAGATAAGTCTCCAGGCTGCGCAGCAGCATGTAGGGAAACGCGATCCACGCAAACTGCTGCATGAAGCCCCAAAACATGGCCAGCCCACCCGCCTGCTCTGGCTTTTGCAACAAGTCATAAAACTGGCCATACCAAGTGTTGAGCTTGACCGTTTGCTGCACCGTGATGAACACCAAGGCCAACAAAACCAACAATCCACCCCAAGCCCACAAGGCCCAGCGGCGCGAAAGAAAGAAACTGCGGTACATCAAAAATCCTCACCCTTGTGTCGAAAGAACAAACACGCCTGCCCTGCTGCCCCATCCAATTAACATCCAAAAAGTTGGCCGTATCGTGATGGGTTTGATCGCCTGAGGATGGCAGAGCGAGAGCGTAGCATCATGGTTGAACTCCTTGGGGCGCCATGCCATATGCCCGCTCCACTTTCGCCACACGCACTTGGAATTGACCATACCAGCTCTTGCGCCCCTGCTCGCGGGCCAGGCTGTGTTCTGCATCGTTACGCCAGGCAAGAATGGCCTCTTCGCTGACCCAATACGACACCGTGATGCCCAAACCATCTGCACCACGGACGCTCTCTACCCCCAGAAAGCCAGGTTGCTGCGCGGCCAGCGCCACCATGCGTTCGGCCATGTGGCCATAACCCTCGTCAGCCGCTGTGCGCTGGCTGGTGAAGATGACGGCGAAATAAGGGGGTTCAGGGGTTTGAGCAAACATTAGATGACTCCATGGCCAATATTTGAACGCTTGCGAAAGCACGCAGCGCGTGCCCAATGCGTGACCACGTTGATGCGCGCGATCGTGCCGGGGCAGTCATGCGCAGCATCGGGGCTCGCACAGGACTTGTTGTACGTTGATGACCAGAACAGCGGTGTGCATGAACGACCCTTCTTTTTGAACTACATGGTAATCCCCCTGGTTGACTGAACCCATTGAGGGGCAACCGAGCTTGCGGCATTTTTGATGCGTGCTAGCTGCAGAACACCAAGCATGTGACATGCTTAAGAATATACTGTATAAAAATACAGTTAATCAAGCCATGCTCCGCTCCCTTTTCATCGACTTCAACAGCTACTTCGCCTCGGTGGAGCAGCAGCTCAACCCGGCCTTGCGTGGGCGGCCGGTGGGGGTCGTGCCGGTCATGGCCGATTCCTCGTGCTGCATTGCAGCCAGTTACGAGGCCAAAGCCTTTGGCGTGAAGACCGGCACGCGGGTGTCTGACGCCAAACGCATGTGCCCGGGCATTGCGCTGGTGCTGGCCGACCACGCCAAGTATGTGGAGGTGCACCAGCAGGCCGTGGCCGTGGTGGACCGGCTGGCACAAGTGCGGCAGGTGGTGAGCATTGACGAGATGGAGTGCGAGCTGACCGGCCGCTGGCGCGAGCGTGATCGCGCCGTGGCGCTGGCCCAGCAGATCAAAGCGGCGCTGCTGGCCGAGGTGGGCGAGTGCATGCGCACGTCCATTGGCATTGCGCCCAACACGCTTTTGGGCAAGCTGGCGTCTGACATGCACAAGCCCGATGGCCTGACGGTCATCGAGCTGCACGAGTTGCCCGAGCGGCTGTTGCACCTGCCGCTTTCGGCCTTGCAAGGCATTGGGCCGCGCATGCGTGAGCGCCTGTCGCGTTGCGGCATCGAGACGATGGCGCAACTCTATGCCGCGCCGCGTGATTTGCTGCACACGGCCTGGGGCGGTCTGGCGGGTGACGACATGTATGACAGGCTGCGCGGGCGGTGGTACGGGCCACGCGCGACGGTGGCGCGGTCGCTTGGGCATTCGCATGTGCTGCCGCCTGACTTGCGCCACCCCACAGGTGCCCGCGAGGTGCTGCACCGCTTAACGCAAAAGGCCGCCATGCGGCTGCGCAAACAGGGCTTTTATGCCACGGCCATGCAGGTGTTTGTGCGCTGCGACCACCGCTGGCAGCGCGAGTCGGGTGGCGAGCGCTATGCCCATGTGGGCGAGACACAAGACACGGGTTTTTTGCTGCACACGCTGGACCAGCTGTGGTTCAGCGGTCTGCACCTGCTGCAGCGCCCACAGGCCGTGGGTGTGCAGCTGTGTGGGCTGGTGCTGGCGAGTCAGCACACGCCCGATTTGTTTGACTCGTTGGAAGAAGCCCCCACCGCCCGCGCTGCGCAGACGCGACAAAACCACGAAGTCCACCGCGACCGGGCCCGCTTGATGTCGGCCATGGACGCGCTCAACCGCACACATGGCAAAAACGCGGTGTACTTTGCCAGCGCACACCATGCGCTGGATGCCGCGCCGATGCGCATCGCGTTCAACCGGATTCCGGATCTGGAGACAGAGCGCTGAGGCGGCAGGGCACGCTCCGCCGTTCAGGCCGTGACGATCCAGCCTTCGAGCGGGTCGCACGGCGGCAAGCCGTATTGCGGGTGCCCGGCTTCGTGCTGTTGCTGCGCCCAGGCCGCTTGCATCAGGCACAAGGTGGCGTCGAGCGCGTCGCCGCTGGCGTCGTCGGCCAGGCGGCCCAGCAGCGCGTTGCTGGCCACCAGGCGCAGGCCCAGGCGGGTTTGGCCGCGCTCCAAGGCGCTCAGCAGTTCGCGCCGGGCCAGCAGGCGTTCGGGCGTTTGTTTGGCTTTGTCGTCGCTTTTGTAGCTGGTGTTGCCCAGCACCTCTCGGGCCAGCAAGCCGGGGTAGGCTTCCAGCGCCACGCGGCGCACGTCGCCTGCATGCAGGCCGGGCAGGTGCACACCCGCCTGGCGCAGCAGGGGCACGCCCGCATGCAGCATGTAGGCCACGGGCGGGTTGACCCATTTCATGGACGGGCTGGAGCCTGCAGGCTTGTCGGCGGCGCGGTGGGCAAATTTGCCACCCACCGGGCGGGCGTTGCAAAACGCGGCAAACTGCTCGCGAATTTGGGGGCGCTCCAAGGCACAGTAATGGTCCATGCAGGCGGCCCAGTCGGTGGGCCAGCCCAAGGTCTCGACCAGCTCTCGCGGCAGGCCAAAGGGCAAGTCAAAACCGCCCACCCAATCGGCAGGCTGCACCAGCCATTGGCCGAAAGCGCTCAGGGTGTCAAAGGTCTGCAGGGCCTGCAGTTGCACCCTGCCCTGCCGGGCTTGGCCCAGCGCCAGCACAATGGGTTTGCGCTTGCTGGGGCTGCTGGAAAAGTCGCAGCCGATGAGCTGCATCGGATCAGGCGCGCCCGATGATGGAGGCAGTGGCCATCAGCTCTTCGAGCAGGGCCAGTGAAACTTTGCCCGAGACGCTGTAAGGGTCCAGCTCGGCACGCTCAGAGTATTTGAGCAAAATGTTGGTGTTCACACGCGAGGCGTCCACCTGGCCCATGGTCCAGCCGCCAAAGCGGCGCTCGGAGATTTCTTCGTAGTGCAACAAGACCACGTCTTTGTGGCGCACATCTTTCTGGATGTGGCCATACAGGTCGCTCACGGCATTGCGCCCGCCCTCGATGGCTTGCAAGAAGATGCCGCCGCCGTAGCACAGGATGCCGGTGATGCCGCTGGACGGGTTGAACTGGCGGGACTGCGCCAAGATGGATTCGATGGTCTCCGCACGGGTGTCCACAGCGCGGCTGGCGTAAAGCAGGCGTACCAACATGGTCAGTTCTTTCCAGGAATCAGGGAGAGGAATTCACGGCGCAGGTTCGGGTCCTTCAAGAAGGCACCACGCATGACCGAGTTGATCATCTTGCTGTCCATGTCTTTCACGCCGCGCCAGCCCATGCAGTAGTGGCTGGCCTCCATGACAATGGCCAGGCCATCGGGCTGGGTTTTGCGCTGAATCAGGTCGGCCAGTTGGACCACGGCTTCCTCTTGGATTTGGGGGCGGCCCATGATCCATTCGGCCAGGCGTGCGTATTTGGACAAGCCAATCACGTTGGTGTGCTCGTTGGGCAACACGCCGATCCAGATCTTGCCAATCACCGGGCAAAAGTGGTGGCTGCAGGCACTGCGCACAGTGATGGGGCCGACGATCATCAGCTCATTGAGGTGCTCAGCGTTGGGGAACTCGGTGATCTCGGGGCCCTCCACATAGCGGCCCTTGAACACTTCCTTCAGGTACATCTTGGCCACACGGCGGGCGGTGTCACCCGTGTTGTGGTCATTCACGGTGTCGATCACCAGCGAGTCGAGCACGCCTTCCATCTTGGTCGTGACTTCGTCGAGCAGCTTTTCCAGTTCACCGGGTTCGATGAATTCGGCAATGTTGTCGTTGGCGTGGAAGCGTTTGCGAGCAGCCAAAACCCGCTCACGGATCTTGACGGAAACGGGTACGCCTTCGTCTTCGGGCGTGGCGGCAGAAGCAGTCATGGCGTCTGGGGCTTTCATTAACATGGCAAGGATCGTAACAGCGATTGAGCCGCCCACCTTGGTCGAGACAGAACGCCCATGCCCGGTCCGGGGGATCTGGCGCTCAGTAGCGGTTGCCGCTCAAAAACAGCGCCAATCGCATCAAACCAAACGCCACCCGGTCGCGCAACCTTTGGTGCCAAGGCCGCTGGGTGTAAATGGCGGCCAGCACCGGGGTGCTTTGCTGCTCAATGGCCAGGTGCAAACGCTGGTGCAACTGCTTGGCAAACGCTTTGTCGGCCACGACCACATTGGCCTCACGCGCTAACAGCAAGCTCAAAGGGTCCAGATTGGACGAACCCACCGTGGCCCAGGGCCGGTCGTTGTCCGGGTCCACCACGGCCACTTTGGCATGCAAAAAACTGGCGGTGTACTCGTGGATTTCGATGCCAGCGGCCAGCAAGGCTCCATAAACCGGTCGGGCCGCGTGGTACTGCATGAAGTATTCGTAGCGCCCTTGCAGCAACAGGCGCACACGCACGCCACGCTGCGCCGCGTGGATCAGGGCTTTGCGCAAGCGGCGTCCGGGCAAAAAATAGGCGTTGGCTATGACGATTTCGTGCCGTGCAGCGCCAATCGCTTTCAAATAAGCGCGTTCAATCTGGCTGCGGTTCAGCACGTTGTCACGCAGCAGCAGCCCCGCCTTGGCCACCAAACGGCCATCCAGCGCGTGTGCGTCTTCGTGCGTCCAGGGCAAATGCAGGCCCGCCGCCCGAAATGAGCTGAACGCCTCCGGAAACTGCTGTTGCCGGACATGGCGCACGCCCTGGATGCGCCACCAGAGCTGCGCCATGGTTTCCTGCATTTGCTGCACCAAAGCGCCTCGGGCACACACGGCAAAGTCCAGCCTCGGCTGGGCCAGTGTGCCGTGGTGGGGGTCGTACCAGTCGTCCAGGATGTTGATGCCACCGCAAAACGCCAGCTGACCATCGATCACGCACAGCTTGCGGTGCAAGCGCCGCCAACGGCTGGGGATCAGCAGGCCCAAAGTGCCCAAAGGGGAGTACACGCGCCAGTCCACCCCCGCACGGGTAAAACGGTCACGCCACTCAGGCGGCAGGCCGGGGGTGCCAACCCCATCGACCACCACCCAGACACGCAAGCCGCGCAAGGCGGCCCGCTCCAGGGCCTCGGCCACCATGGCCGCAGCGCCATGAAAATCAAAAATATAGGTTTCGATGTGGACCTGCGACCGGGCCTGCTCCAGCGCAGAGACCAGCGCCTCGAAATAGGCTTGCCCGCCTTCGATCAAGCGGATCTGATGACCGTCTCGCAAGGGCGGGCTGTGGCGCATGCTCAGTCCGTCCAGGCGAACTCGGCGATCAAAGGCAGGTGGTCCGACATGCGTTGCCAGATGCGCCCTGCCGGGACCATGGCGTGCACAGGCTTCAGGCCCCGCGCATACACATGGTCAAGCTGGTTCAAGGGCAAGCGCGATGGGTAGGTGGGCGTGGGCTGCTCGCGCCATTCGCGAAAGCCTGCCCCGGCCATGCGCCGCCCAAGGCCCGTGCCCCAATCATTGAAGTCGCCCGCCACCAAAACCGGCGCGTGGGCCGGAATGGTCTGGTCAATGAACGCCAGCAACTGCAACACCTGACGCACCCGGCTGGCAGGCACCAGGCCCAGATGCACCACGATCACATGCACCACACGGTCAACCACCTGAACGGTGGTGTGCAGCAGGCCCCGCTGCTCAAAACGATGGTCCGATATGTCCTGGTGCTGGTGCGACAACACGGGCCAGCGCGACAACAAGGCATTGCCATGCTCGCCATGGCGGGTAATGGCGTTGGTGCGGTACACCGACTCGTAACCTTCAGGGGCCAAATAATCGGCTTGCGGCTGGCTGGGCCAGTGCGCAAAGTAGCGCTCTTCGCGGCGGTGCATGCGGCGCACCTCTTGCAGGCACACGATGTCAGCGTCCAGTTGCTCCACGGCGTGGCCCAAGTTGTGAATCTCCAGCCGCCGCGCAGGCCCCAAACCCTGCACACCCTTGTGAATGTTGTAGGTGGCCACGCGCAAGAGGGGGTGTTCGTGTCGCTGGGGCATCAAAGGCCGATCCGGTTTTCAAAACGCGGCAGCATCAAAATGGCTTCGGCGTTGGACGGCGAAAAACAATGGTCCGCCGCAGCCTGCCAATGCAGCCATTGCCAGTCGGTGTGCTCGGCGGGGCTCAAGGTGATGGGCGTTTGCTCCGGCACGCTCAGGCCAAACACGCGTTCGGTGTTGCGGCTCACCTCGGGGGCATAACGCCAGCGCCAGGCGGGGTAAATGTCGTACACGTTTTCCAGCTGCCAGTCTTGCAAGCGGCATTGGGGGTGGCGCGCATCGATGCCGGTTTCTTCAAACACCTCACGCGCGGCCGTATCGGCCCAGTCTTCGTCCTCAAAGTCCTTGCTGCCCGTGACCGACTGCCAAGTGCCTGCGTCGGCCCGGCGAATCAGCAACACCTGACCGCTGGGGGTGTAGATCACCACCAGAACGGATTGGGGAATTTTGTAAAGCGTTGAGGTCACGCAGGCATTCTAGGCAGCCCCGGTCTTGCTAGGATTGAGCCATGTCGTCTTCACCCGCCCATTTCGCGCCTTTTTTGCTGCAAGCCCACCACTTGAGTGGGGGACCTGCGGGTCACAAGGCCGTCCAAAGTCTGAATTTTTCTTGGTCTGCGGGCTTGCACTGGGTGTGCGGCGACGAAGGCAGCGGCAAAACCAGCCTGTTGCGTCTGTTGGCGGGCGATTTGCAGCCGCTTGGTGGAACCGTCCAAACGCCGCCAGGCGGCGTGTTTTGGGCCGACCTGAAAGGTGCCGAGCACGACCAGACCACCGTGCAAGCCTGCTGGGACCCACTGCAAACCCGGTGCCCCCATTGGGATAACGCATTGCTGCAAGACCTGTCCGAAGCACTGGACATGGAAAGGCACCGACACAAACCGCTGTACATGCTGTCCACCGGCAGCCGCCGCAAAGTGATGCTGATTGCGGCCCTGGCATCGGGCGCCACCGTCACCTTGCTTGACCAGCCTTTTGTCTCGCTTGACCAGAACTCGATCCAAATGATCAAGGCTTTTCTGCGTGAAGCGGCCGAAGCCCCCGGACGCGCCTGGATCGTGGCGGACTACGAAGCGCCGGATGATTTGCCACGGGCTTCGGTGCTGCAAATGGCATAAAAATACCCGCCGGCTGATCTATGCCCCATAATGCGTGCGTGTACGTCATAAAAAACGGCACAAGTCAGGTGATCGGTCAGTTTCGCGCGCTACGGCGGCAGTTTTCAGTTTGTTGTGCTTTCGGGACCCCATCGCTTTGTTTTTTTGTATTTCTGAGGAGTCCCCCATGGGCAATAAACTTTACGTCGGCAACCTGCCGTACACCGTTCGCGACGAAGACCTGCAACAGGCTTTCGGCGAATTCGGCGCCATCACCAGCGCCAAAGTCATGATGGAACGCGACACCGGTCGTTCTAAAGGTTTCGGCTTTGTCGAAATGGGCAGCGATGCCGAAGCGCAAGCTGCTATCGCTGGCATGAATGGCCAGTCGTTGGGTGGCCGTAGCATCACCGTGAACGAAGCCCGTCCGATGGAGGCACGCCCTCCACGTACCGGTGGTTTCGGTGGTGGTGGCGGTTACGGCGGTGGCCGTTCCGGTGGCGGCGGCTACGGCGGCGGTGACCGTTCCGGTGGTGGCGGCTACGGTGGCGGCGATCGCTCCGGCGGTGGCGGCTACGGCGGCGGTCGCGGCGGCTACTAAGCCCTGCACCCTTTCAACGGCTTGAATGCCGTTGTCAAATTCCTGGCTCAGCCTCACGGTTGAGCGCAGACATCAAAGGCTTCAAGACTTCGGTTTTGAAGCTTTTTTTGTGGGCGTTCCACAACGGTCACACCCGCAAGGCGTTTGCGCCGACTTCCGGTTTGTGACGACGAAGGCCGCCACATCTGATCCACAAACGACAACGCCACCCGAGGGTGGCGTTGTCGTTTTGCAGGTTCAGCGCTGGTTAAGCAGCCTTGGCAGCATCCAGATTGCGCAAGCGGATGTGCAGTTCGCGCAATTGCTTCTCGTCAACAGGGCTTGGGGCTTGGGTGAGCAAGCACTGAGCGCGTTGGGTTTTGGGGAAGGCGATCACGTCGCGGATCGACTCGGCGCCGGTCATCAGCGTGACGATGCGGTCCAGACCGAAGGCCAGGCCGCCGTGCGGAGGCGCGCCGTATTGCAGGGCGTCGAGCAGGAAGCCGAACTTGAGTTGGGCTTCTTCGGGTGTGATCTTCAAAGCGTCAAATACTTTTTGCTGCACGTCGGCGCGGTGGATACGGACTGAGCCGCCGCCCATTTCCCAACCGTTCAAGACCATGTCGTAGCCTTTGGAGATGCACTTCTCAGGGGCGGTGACCATCCAGTCTTCGTGACCGTCTTTAGGCGCGGTGAAGGGGTGGTGCACAGCGGTGTAGCGCTGGTTTTCATCGTCGTATTCGAACATCGGGAAGTCCACCACCCACATCGGGGCCCAACGGTCTTCAAACAGGCCGTTTTTCTTGCCGAATTCGCTGTGACCGATCTTGATGCGCAAAGCACCGATGGCGTCGTTGACGATTTTTTCTTTGTCGGCACCGAAGAAGATCAGGTCGCCGTTTTGAGCACCCGAGCGCTCCAGCACTGCTGTCAAAGCCGCGTCGTGGATGTTCTTGACGATGGGCGACTGCAAACCATCGCGACCTTTGGACAGGTCGTTGACGCGGATGTAGGCCAAGCCCTTGGCGCCGTAGATTTTGACGAACTCGGTATAAGCGTCGATCTCGCCACGGCTGATGCCGCCGCCTTCGACCGAGCCGTTGGGCACGCGCAGAGCGACCACGCGGCCGCCTTTCATGTTGGCGGCACCCGAGAACACCTTGAAGTCCACATCGCCCATGACGTCGGTCACTTCGGTGAACTGCAGCTTCACGCGCAGATCGGGCTTGTCGGAGCCGTAGATGTGCATGGCGTCCTGGTAGGTCATGACCGGGAACTCGCCGAGGTCGACACCGATGGTTTTCTGGAACACGCGCTTGATCATGCTTTGGAACATGTCGCGGATTTCTTCTTCGGTCAGGAACGATGTTTCGATATCGATCTGGGTGAATTCAGGCTGGCGGTCAGCGCGCAGGTCTTCGTCACGGAAGCACTTGGTGATTTGGTAGTAGCGGTCATAGCCTGCCACCATGAGCAGCTGCTTGAACAGCTGGGGCGACTGGGGCAGCGCAAAGAACTGACCGTCGTGCACGCGGCTGGGCACCAGGTAGTCGCGCGCACCTTCGGGTGTGCTCTTGGTCAGCATGGGCGTTTCGATGTCGATGAAACCGTTCTCATCCAAGTACTTGCGCACTTCCATCGACACTTTGTAGCGCAGCATCAGGTTGTTTTGCATGTACGGACGGCGCAGGTCCAGCACGCGGTGCGTGAGGCGGGTCGTCTCGGACAGGTTTTCTTCGTCGATCTGGAAAGGGGGCGTCACCGAGGCATTGAGCACGATCAGCTCGTGGCACAGCACTTCGATCTTGCCGCTTTTCATGTTGTCGTTGGTGGTGCCGTCGGGGCGGGCACGCACCACGCCTTTGATCTGCACGCAAAACTCGTTGCGCACGTCTTCGGCCACTTTGAACATCTCGGGGCGGTCAGGATCACACACCACCTGCACATAGCCTTCGCGGTCACGCAGGTCGATAAAGATCACGCCGCCGTGGTCACGGCGACGGTTGACCCAACCGCACAAGCTCACGGTTTGGCCAGACAGGGCTTCGGTCACCAGACCGCAATAGTGGGAACGCATGGACATGTTGTTGGACTTTCTTAATTCTGAAATCGTTTGGCGTGCAAGCTAAAGGGCAATGAACCGATCAACTCACAAAGACGGCTGGGTGGCGGCCGGGACGACAGGCAAGGCATCGGGTCCGACTGGAACCACGACCCCCATGGAGATGATGTATTTGAGTGCATCGTCAACGCTCATCTCGAGTTCGATCACATCGGCTTTAGGCATCATCAAAAAGAAGCCCGAAGTCGGGTTGGGTGTGGTGGGCACATAGACACTGACCATGGGCTGGCCGAGGTGTTTGGCCACCTCACCGCCGGGCGTGCCGGTCAAAAAGGCAATGGTCCATGAACCTTGACGCGGGTACTGCACCAGCAAGGCCTTGGAAAAAGCATTGCCGCTGCCCGAAAACAGGGTGTCGGCCACCTGCTTGACGCTGGTGTAGATGCTGCGCACCACCGGGATGCGGTTCATCAGGCTGTCCCACTGGCGCAGCCACCATTGACCAAACATGTTGGCCACAAACACGCCGGTGGCAAAAATCACCAAGGCCACCAACATCACGCCGAGGCCAGGCACTCCGCGCAGGAGTTCGGCCACCTTGTGCATGCCGGGAATCAGGGTGTCGGCAGCCAGCAGCACGGCCAGAAAAATGCCGTCCAGCAAGCCCACCAACCAATTCAGCACCCAAACCGTGATGCCCATGGGCAGCCACACCAGGAGACCGGTGATGAAATACTGTTTGAAGCTGCGTTGTTTCATGAGGGAACGATCAAGGTGGACAGGTCAATGGCAGGCGCAAGACGGCGCACAGCCACCAGCGGCGGCGGGTGCGCTGGACTCGGCAGCACCTGCACTGGCGCTTGGGGCGTCAGATGTGGCTGGTGCTGCGGCATCAGAGGCCGCTGCCGTGGATGCGGGGGCGCTGGCGGCACCACCGCCCTTGAAATCGGTCGCATACCAGCCTGTGCCCTTGAGCTGAAAACCAGGGGCTGTCAGTTGTTTGCTGAACTTGGGCGCACCGCAGGCGGGGCATTCGGTCAGCGGGGCATCGGACATTTTTTGCAGCACATCCTTAGCATGGCCGCAGGCGTCGCACTTGTAGGCGTAAATGGGCATGAAGAGGGCTCTTTTCAGGTTGGAAACACAAAACCCTCAATTATAGGCGGGGGCCACCGCTTCAAGCCCCCTGCCTTGACGGCCGCTCAGGCCAGGCCGACCACTTTGTGGTGCGAGCCATGCTGGTTGCGAATGGCCTGCCGGCCCAATGAGCCTAACACCATGCCGGTCAAACTGGCCAACACCCCCGCCAATTGGGCCGGGAACTGCTCTCCGGCAGGCGTCAACATGAACACCAGCCAGGTGATCAAGCCCAAAACAATCGCCAACAAGGCCCCCTGGGTGGTGGCTTTTTTCCAATAAAGCCCGAAGGCCAGAGGCACAAACGCGCCCACCAGGGTGACCTGGTAAGCCCCGGAGACCATTTCGTAAATCGAAGTGCCCTGCATGGCAATGGCATAGCCCAGAACCAAGATGCTGAACACCAACACGGTCACCCGCATGGCCTTGAGCTCTTGTTTGTCGCTTTGGTGTGGAAAAAACTGGCGCCAGATGTTCTCCGTGAACGTGACGCTGGGGGCCAGCAAAGTGGCCGATGCGCAGGATTTGATGGCCGACAGCAAGGCGCCGAAAAACAGCACCTGCATGATGAAAGGCATCTGGGTCATGACCAGGACGGGCAAGACTTTCTGGGGGTCGTCCTTGATCAGCGTCGCCGCTTGCTCGGGCATGATGATCATGGCACTGACCACCAGAAACATGGGCACAAAGGCAAACAGGATGTAGAAGACGCCGCCAATCACCGGGCCTCGGGTGGCTGCGTACTCGCTGTTGGCCGACATGACGCGTTGAAACACGTCTTGCTGAGGAATGGAGCCCAGCATGATGGTGATGGCCCCGGCAAAAAAGAAAAGAATGTCTTTGAAATTCGGCTCGGGCCAGAACTTGAACATGTCCTGGCTCACGGCCAGTGCCAGCACTTTGTCTGCACCACCAGCCTGGTTGCCGGCAAACACCGCCAGCACCGCCAAACCGACCACCAAAATGATCATCTGGATGAAATCGGTGATGGCCACCGACCACATGCCACCGAACAAGGTGTAGGCCAAGATGGAAAACACGCCAATCACCATGCCCAAGGGCATGCTGATGACCCCATCGGACAGCAAATTGAACACCAGCCCCAAAGCCGTGACCTGAGCAGACACCCAGCCCAGGTAACTGACCATGATGATGACGGAGCAAATGACCTCGACACTGCGGCCATAGCGTTCACGGAAGTAATCGCTGATGGTCAGCAAGGTCATGCGGTAGAGCTTGGCCGCAAAAAAGAGCCCCACCAGGATCAAGCAACTGCCCGCACCAAAAGAGTCTTCGACCACACCATTCAAGCCGCTGTTGACGAATTTGGCCGGAATGCCCAGCACCGTCTCGGAGCCGAACCAGGTCGCGAACGTGGTGGTCACGATCATGGCCAAAGGCAAATGCCTTCCGGCGATGGCGAAGTCGGCGGTGTTTTTAACGCGCTTGGCAGCCACCAGGCCAATCGCGATGGTCACCAGCAGGTAGGCGATCACGAGAGTCAGCAACATGACAATGTCTCCTGTTTATTTTTTAAAAAAGCGGGGAATCAATACAGCTGCATGTGCGACCAGACCTGCAAAGCCAGCAGGCTCAGGACAAATCCGATGCCCACATAAAGCAAAATTTGCAGCCGGTTGTTGGTGCGTCTTTGCTCGGCCAGCAATTGCGCGATCTGACGATGCTCGCTGGGTTGCGGTTGCTTGAGGTACTCGTGCAACAGACGCGGCAGCTGAGGCAACAACTTGGCGTAATGAGGTGCTTGGTCCTTCAGTTGCTCCAGCAACTTTTTAGGGCCAATTTGGTCCAGCATCCATTTTTCAAGGAAGGGCTTGGCGGTGCTCCACAAGTCCAACTCGGGGTCGAGCTGGCGGCCCAGGCCTTCGATGTTGAGCAGGGTTTTTTGCAGCAAGACCAGCTGAGGCTGGATCTCGACCTGAAAGCGCCGCGAGGTCTGGAACAGGCGCATCAGCACCATGCCCAGCGAAATTTCTTTCAAGGGGCGGTCAAAGTACGGTTCGCAGACCGCACGAATGGCCGACTCCAACTCATCCACACGGGTGTCTGCGGGCACCCAGCCAGATTCAATGTGCAGCTCGGCCACGCGCTTGTAGTCGCGGCGGAAAAAAGCCGTGAAATTTTGCGCCAAATACTCTTTGTCGTATTCGGTGAGGGTGCCCACGATGCCGAAGTCCAGCGAGATGTAACGGCCAAATGTCTCGGGGGCCAGGCTGACCTGGATGTTGCCCGGATGCATGTCGGCATGGAAAAAACCATCGCGGAACACCTGCGTGAAAAACAGCGTCACACCATCGCGCGCCAGCTTGGGGATGTCGACCCCGGCTTCGCGCAAGCGATCAACCTGGCTGATCGGCACGCCGTGCATGCGCTCCATCACAATCACCTCGGGCTGACAAAAGTCCCAGATCATCTCGGGAATCAGCACCAGATCCAAGCCCTGCATGTTGCGACGCAACTGCGCTGCATTCGACGCTTCGCGCACCAGGTCCAGCTCGTCATTCAGGTATTTGTCGAATTCCGCCACCACTTCACGGGGCTTGAGCCGTTTGCCGTCGGCGCTCAGGTTTTCAACCCAACCCGCCATCATGCGCATCAGGCTCAGGTCTTTTTGAATCACGGGCAGCATGCCAGGGCGCAACACCTTCACGGCCACTTCGCGCAGCGCGCCCGATTTGCTGCGCAAGGTGGCAAAGTGCACCTGCGCGATCGAGGCACTGGCCACGGGCTGGCGCTCAAAGCTTTCAAAAATGTCGTCTACCGGCTTGCGAAACGCCCGCTCAATGGTGGCCACGGCAATGTCCGAGGCAAACGGTGGCACACGGTCTTGCAATTTGGCCAACTCTTCAGCAATGTCGAGCGGCAGCAGGTCGCGCCGGGTGGACAACACCTGGCCAAACTTCACAAAAATCGGTCCCAAGCGCTCCAACGCCTCGCGCAAACGCACGGCACGGGGAGACCTCAGGTCACGGCCCACCGACAAAATGCGGGCAAGCAGGCGAATCCAGGGTTTTTGAAAGCTCGAAAGCACCAACTCGTCCAGGCCGTAGCGCAGGACAATAAAGACGATGAACGCGCCGCGACCGATGCGGCTCATGCTGCGGTACCCACCGACGTGCCAGGTGCACGCTGGGCCACAAAACCGCGCAGGGCTTCCATGGCTTTGCGGGCAGCTTGGGCCAGCGTGTGGGCCGGTGCATCACCGATCAAGCGGGCCAGGTCTTCTTCAGCGTCCCAACGGACATGGTCGATCAACCAATTGACCTCGGCGGCCAATTGCACATCGCCTTCGATGCGCACCTTGGGCTTGTCACCCTTGGCCAAGGCCGAGACCAAGGACACAGGCGACTCTTCGGTCACCGACAGGCGCAGATCAAAGCCGTCAAAACGACCCCGCTCCAACAAGCCCGCCGGGGTGGGTGTGAGCTGGAGTTGCATGCGGTCCCAGACCAGCTCGATGCGCTGGCCTTTTTGCCGGGCCAAACGGGCCATGGCCTCGGGCTCACTCATCAGCACATGGTTCAGGAAGAGGACAAGGCGGTTGACCGACTCGTCGACCACCCAGGCTGGGGGCTGAAAATTCGCGGCCATTTGGTTGACCATGTCGGGCAGCGCCTGAGCGGCCCAAGAAAAAGGGGACTGTGTTGCCATAGTCCCCGATTATTCCCGAAAGCGGAGCCCCATCCGGGGCCAGGCTTTATTGCAGCGCTTGCACGCCAGCCACCAACCAGCCGCCGCCTTGCTTGGATTTGGTCATGTTCCAGACTTCGCGGAAGGAGCTGGGACCTGCCGAAGCGTCTTCGCGGATCATGCCGTTGAACTCGACGCTGGCCAAATAAGCATCGGCCTGCTCTTCGATGCCCAGCAGTTGGGCTTCCAGCATGACCACTTCAGTCTTGTTGGGCTGACCGGGGAACTGGCTTTCGCGTTCGGCCAGCTGGCTGCGGATCTCTGACACCATGGTGTCGGTCATCATGGAGCGCAGTGTGGAAATATCCGAACGGTCCCAAGCGTCTTGCAAAGTCACAAAATTGCGCTTGGCTGCTGTCACGAAGCTGTCCACGTCAAAACCGGCAGGAATGCCCCAGGTCTGGCTGCCCTCCAAAGCGGAGCCGATCATGGAGCCACTGCTGGCCTCGACACCCGAGCTGTCAAAACGGGTGTTTTGGGATTCCCATGGGCGGGCAGAAGCATCATTGCCGACTTTTTCGGGGTTGTATTGCTTGAAAGACGCAGGCTGATCGGCAGATGCACCGGCACCTTGGTAAGCAAAACCACCCTGGTTGCCCGATGCCGCATTGCGCCGCGAGCGCATGAACACGCCAATCACGGCCATCACAGCCACACCGATCAACAAAGCCATCAGGACGTTGCCAAAGGCGCCGCCCATGCCCAAGGAGTTGGCCAGCCAGGCCAGACCCAAACCTGCGGCCAAACCACCCAGCATGGCACCCCAAGGTTTCTTGGGTGCAGCGGCGGCTGGCGCAGCAGCGGGTTTGGCGGCATTGGTGGCTGCCGCATTCTGGGCAGGCGCGGCGGGCGCTGCTGCCTCTCGCTTGGTGACCTGACCCGATTGCTGACCAATCGACTTGCCACCGCCCATACGGCGGGCGGCTTCGGCATTGAGGCTGCCCAGGGCCAACACGCCTGCGAGCATCAGTGTCATCAACTTGTTCATGGTGTCTCCAACTTCGGTCCAAAAATTGATCAGTTGGGCATCAACATTTGATACCCATATGCAAGGCTACCACCCCAGCCGACAAGTTGTGAAAGTCCACATGGCCAAATCCTGCATTTTTCATAAGGGTTTTCAGCTCTTCCTGGCCCGGGTGCATGCGGATGGATTCGGCCAGGTAGCGATAGCTGTCGGCGTCCCCCGCCACCAGCTTGCCCATGTGCGGCAAGATCTTGAAGCTGTACCAGTCGTAGACCTTCTCCAGCGGCTTGGCCACTTTGGAAAACTCCAGCACCAACAATTTGCCACCCGGCTTGAGCACGCGGCACATCTCTTTGAGCGCCACATCCTTGTGTGTCATGTTGCGCAAACCAAAGGCCACACTGACCACGTTGAAATGGTTGTCAGGGAAAGGCAGTTTTTCGGCATCGCACACCAGGGTGGGCAGCGCCAGGCCGTGGTCCACCAAGCGGTCACGCCCAGTGGACAGCATGGCTTCGTTGATGTCGGTGTGCACCACGCGACCTGTGGGGCCCACTTTTTTGGCAAATGCCATCGACAAATCGCCTGTACCGCCCGCGATGTCCAGCACCTGATCGCCCTCTTTCAGGTTGGCCAGCTGCACGGTGTAGGCCTTCCACACGCGGTGCAGGCCCATCGACATCAGGTCATTCATGACGTCGTATTTGGACGCCACCGAATCAAACACGCCACGGACGTGTTGGGCTTTTTCTTTTTCGTCGACGGTCTTGAAACCGAAATGGGTGGTGCTCATGCGACCTTCTCAATGGTTGTGGCCGCAGCTGCTGCCTGCTTTTTCGGGCATGGGCGCATCGCGGCTGGTGCCTGCAGCTTGCAGACGCTCTTCGTACTGTTGCCACAAGGCAGCTTGCTGGTCGCCCAGAAAGTACAGGTATTCCCAAGTGAACAGGCCCGACTCGTGGCCGTCTGAAAACGTGGGTTTTACCGCGTAATTGCCCACGGGCTCGATCTCGGCAATCGTCACGTCGCGCTTACCTGTTTGCAGCACTTCCTGGCCCGGGCCATGGCCCTGCACCTCGGCCGATGGCGAGTACACGCGCATCAGCTCGAATGGGATGCGAAACTGCGCCCCGTCAGAAAAACCAATTTCCAGCACCTTGGTCTGGCCATGCACGGTCAATGACTCGGGCGTGGGGGTTTCTTTTTTCAATCCGGCCATCTTTTGCTTTCGAAATCTTGATGTCGAGGTGTGCGTTCAGGCTTAAACCAGAACACGTTCAATGCCACCGGCGTTCGCTGCGCTAACGTATTCAGGCATCCAGTTCTCGCCCAGAATGTGCTTGGCCATTTCGATCACGATGTAATCGGCTTCGAGCAGGCCATTTTTCATGTCATCGCCGTAGCGCGACAAGCCTTGCAGGCAGCTGGGGCAGCTGGTCAGGATCTTGACGTTGGCTTGCGGGGCCAGGGCACCGCTGGCACGCAAAACGGCCTCGCCCTTGAGCAGTTCTTCTTCCTTGCGGAAACGAACCTGGGTCGCAATGTCGGGACGTGTGACGCCCAAAGTGCCCGACTCGCCGCAGCAGCGGTCTGATTTCAGCACCTGCTCACCCAACAAGCCTTTGACCGTCTTCATCGGGTCTTGCAGCTTCATCGGGCTGTGGCAAGGGTCGTGGTAGAGATAAGCCCCGCCCGGGTCGAGCTTCATGCCTTTTTCCAGCAAAAACTCGTGGATGTCGATGATGCGGCAGCCGGGGAAGATCTTGTCGAACTCGTAACCCTGCAACTGGTCGTAGCAGGTGCCGCAGCTGACCACCACGGTCTTGATGTCGAGGTAGTTGAGCGTGTTGGCCACACGGTGGAACAGCACCCGGTTGTCGGTGATGATCTTCTCGGCCTTGTCGAACTGGCCCGAACCTTTTTGCGGGTAACCGCAGCACAGGTAGCCCGGCGGCAACACGGTCTGCACGCCCACATGCCAAAGCATGGCCTGGGTGGCCAGGCCGACCTGGCTGAACAAGCGCTCCGAACCGCAACCCGGGAAGTAAAACACCGCCTCGGATTCCGAACTGGTGGCCTTCGGGTCTCGGATGATCGGCACGTAATCGTTGTCTTCGATGTCGAGCAAAGCACGCGCTGTTTTCTTGGGCAGGTTGCCCGGCATCTTTTTGTTGATGAAGTGGATCACTTGCTCTTTGATGGGCGCAGTCCCCACGCTGGCAGGCGGTGCACTGGTCTGCTTGCGGGCCACGCCCTTGAGCAAGCCGGCCACAAAGCGCTGCGCACGCATGCCCACGCCCACCATGGCGGCACGCGCCAGCTTGATGGTCTCGGGGTTGGTAGCGTTGAGCATGAACATGGCCGCTGCGTTGCCAGGGCGGAAGCTTTTCTGCCCCATCTTGCGCAGCAGGTTGCGCATGTTCATGGACACGTCGCCAAAGTCAATATTGACCGGGCAAGGCGTCAGGCACTTGTGGCAGACGGTGCAGTGGTCGGCCACGTCTTCAAACTCTTGCCAATGCTTGATCGAAATGCCTCGACGGGTTTGTTCTTCGTAGAGGAAAGCCTCGACCAGCAAGGAAGTCGCCAAAATCTTGTTGCGCGGGCTGTAGAGCAAATTGGCACGCGGCACATGCGTGGCGCACACGGGCTTACACTTGCCGCAGCGCAGGCAGTCCTTCACGCTGGCGGCAATCGCGCCAATGTCTGACTGCTGCATGATCAGCGACTCGTGGCCCATCAGGCCAAAGCTGGGGGTGTAGGCGTGTGTCAGGTCAGCCGCGTGCACATCGTCGCCCAGCCCCGTGAGGGCCGCGCCGCGCAGCAGTTTGCCTTTGTTGAAGCGCCCTTCGGGGTCTACTTTGGCCTTGTAGGCGGTGAAGTTGGCCAACTCGTCGTCGGTCAAGAACTCCAGCTTGGTGATGCCAATGCCGTGCTCGCCCGAGATCACGCCGTCCAGGCTGCGCGCAAGCACCATGATGCGGGCCACCGCTTCGTGCGCGGTTTGCAGCATCTCGTAGTTGTCGGAGTTGACCGGGATGTTGGTGTGCACGTTGCCGTCACCCGCGTGCATGTGCAGCGCCACCCAGACACGGCCTTTGAGCACACGTTGGTGAATGGCTGTGACTTCGGTCAGGATCGGCAGGAAGGCCGAACCGGAAAAGATGTTCTGGAAAGCCGGGCGGATTTGCGTTTTCCAGCTGGCACGCAGGCTGTGCTCTTGCAGCTGAGGGAACAGCGCGTCGACATCACTCAACCAGCCTTGCCACTGCGCACGCACCTCGCGCACCACCGCCAAGGCTTGCGCCACGCGGTCTTCCAGCAACTCGGCCGAAGGAATGTCGCTGGCGTCGTCTTGCTTGCCCAAAGGCAGGTTGCCCTTTTCCAGAAAATCTTCCAGCTCACGGCAAAACTGCAGCTTGTTGCGCAGGCTCAGCTCGATGTTGATGCGCTCGATGCCGTCGGTGTACTCGGCCATGCGTGGCAGCGGGATCACCACGTCCTCGTTGACCTTGAAAGCATTGGTGTGGCGCGAAATAGCGGCCGTCTTTTTGCGGTCGTGCCAGAACTTTTTGCGCGCTTCGGGGCTGATGGCGATGAAGCCTTCGCCACTGCGCGAGTTGGCAATGCGCACGATCTCGCTGGTCGCCTTGGCCACGTCGTCGGCGTTGTCACCGGCGATGTCACCGATCAAGACCATCTTGGGAAAGCCACCGCGCTTGCTCTTGGTGGAATAACCCACGGCCCGCAAATAACGGTCGTCCAGGTGCTCCAAACCGGCCATCACGGTGCCGGTGCGCTTTTGCTCGGCAAACATGAAGTCTTTGATCTCGACGATGCTGGGCACGGCCTCGCGGGCGTGGCCAAAAAACTCCATGCACACGGTGCGGGTGTGGGTGGGCATGCGGTGCACGACCCAGCGGGCGCTGGTGATCAGGCCATCGCAGCCTTCTTTTTGCACGCCCGGCAGGCCGCTCAAAAACTTGTCGGTCACGTCCTTGCCCAAGCCTTCTTTGCGGAAGGTTTTGCCGGGGATGACCAGGGTTTCAGTTCGGATCGGGGTTTTGCCGTCGGCCTTGAAGTAGCGCAGCTCAAAGGTGGCGACCTCGGCGTCGTGGATCTTGCCCATGTTGTGGTCCATGCGCACCACATCCAGCCATTCGGCGTCGGGCGTGACCATGCGCCAGCTGGCCAAGTTGTCGAGCGCCGTGCCCCACAAAACCGCCTTTTTGCCGCCCGCGTTCATGGCGATGTTGCCCCCCACGCAGCTGGCTTCGGCCGATGTCGGGTCCACCGCAAAGACAAAACCGCCGCGCTCGGCCGCATCGGCCACACGCTGGGTCACCACACCGGCTTCGGTGTAGATGGTCGGGATTTTGTGCAGCACTTGACCGTTTGGGCCCGGCAGGTCGACCATCTCGACCTCGGTCATGGCTTCGAGCTTTTCGGTGTTGATGACCGCGCTCTTCCAAGTCAACGGAATCGCGCCACCCGTGTAGCCGGTGCCGCCGCCCCGGGGCACGATGGTCAGGCCCAAGTCGATACAGCCTTTGACCAGCCCCGCCATTTCGGTCTCGCTGTCAGGCGTCAGCACCACAAAGGGGTATTCCACGCGCCAGTCGGTCGCGTCGGTCACATGGCTCACGCGCGAAAGACCGTCGAACTTGATGTTGTCCTTGGCCGTGAGGCGGCCCAAGGTCTTTTGCACCTGGCCGCGCAGCTTGGCCATGCGGGTGAAACGCTCGTTGAATTGCGTGACGGCCTGGGTGGCCAGCGCCAGCAGTTGGCCCACCAAGGCGTCGCGGGCCGTATCGGCCTCGGGTGTGCGGCGCTTTTGAACCTCGCCCAAGCGGTGCTGCAGGGCATCAACCAGCAATTTGCGACGCCCGGGATTGTCCAGCAAGTCGTCTTGTAAATAGGGGTTGCGCTCCACCACCCAGATGTCGCCCAGCACTTCATACAACATGCGGGCTGAGCGGCCCGTGCCGCGCTCTTCGCGCAACTGGTTCAGCAGCGTCCAAGCGGGTTCACCCAGCAGGCGCACCACGATTTCGCGATCTGAAAAGCTGGTGTAGTTGTAGGGAATTTCGCGCAGGCGCGGCGCATCGGCGTCGGCTTGCATCAAATGTTGGAGCGTGGTGGGTGCATTCATAGGGATGTGCGCGGTCAAATGCGTTCTCAAAACGCGGTCAGCCAGACCTGGACGGAGGCGTCAAACCGGCTGGGCCTGAATGTTACCGCAGTGCAACAAACACGCGCCGGGGACAGGGACACCTGTCGCCCAAGGCTCCGGGTGTCATGGAAACCCCGGGTTGTCACAAATCGGTCATGTCATTTAAATGGTTGGGTCATGAATCAGCGCCACACTCGCTGTGGAATTTGCTTATTTTTTAAGCGAACCAACTCATTTTTTTGGAATTGCCATGAAACTCAAACTGACCCTTTCCGCTTTGGCCTTGAGCCTGGCCAGCCTTTCGGCCCAAGCACAAACTGAAATCCAGTGGTGGCACTCCATGGGCGGCGCCCTTGGCGAGTGGGTGAACGACCTGGCCAAAGACTTCAACGCCAGCCAGAAAGACTACAAAGTGGTGCCCACCTTCAAGGGCAGCTACGACGAGTCCATGACCGCCGCGATCGCCGCGTACCGGGCAGGCAATGCACCGCACATCTTGCAGGTGTTTGAAGTGGGCACCGCCACCATGATGGCCAGCAAAGGTGCCATCGTGCCCGTGGGCAAAGTCATGCAGGACGCAGGCCTGAAGTTCGACCAAAACGCCTATGTGCCCGCTGTGGCCGGTTATTACACCGCCCCCAACGGCCAGATGCTGAGCTTCCCCTTCAACAGCTCCACCCCCGTCTTCCACTACAACAAAGACGCCTTCAAGGCCGCAGGCCTGGACCCCAACGCCCCACCCACCACCTGGCCTGAAGTGGCTTTGGCAGCGGCCAAGCTCAAAGCCAGCGGCCACAAATGCCCTTTCACCACCAGCTGGATCAGCTGGACACAGCTGGAGAGCTTCTCGGCCTGGCACAACACCGAATTCGCCACCAAGGGCAACGGCATGCGCGGCATGGACGCTCGTCTGAGCTTCAACACCCCGCTGCACGTGCGCCACATTGACAACTTGGCCAACATGGCCAAACAAGGCCTGTTTGTCTACAAGGGCCGTGGCAACGCGGCTGACGCCACTTTTGTCTCGGGCGAGTGCGCCATGGCCACCGGCTCCTCAGCGCTCTACGGCAGCGTGGTGCGCAACGGCAAATTTGGCTACGGCATCGGCACCCTGCCTTACTACCCCGATGTGAACGGTGCGCCCCAAAACACCGTGATCGGCGGCGCGAGCCTCTGGGTCATGAGCGGCAAGAAGGCCCCTGAATACAAAGGCGTGGCGCAGTTCTTTGCCCACCTGTCCAAAGACAATGTGGCAGCGGCCAGCCACCAACGTACCGGCTACTTGCCCGTGACAAAGTCCTCTTTTGAAGTGACCGAAAAGTCTGGCTTCTACAAAAAGAACCCCGGCACCGACGTGTCGGTCACCCAGATGATCCGCAAGACCACCGACAAGTCGCGTGGCGTGCGTCTGGGCAACTTTGTGCAGATTCGCACCATCATTGACGAGGAACTCGAAGGCGTGTGGAGCGGTAAAAAAGGCACCAAAGAAGCCTTGGACACAGCCATCAAGCGCGGCAACGAGCAACTTGAACGCTTCGAAAAAGCCAACAAGTGAACTGAAAAAATCACTCAACAGAGTGGTTGGCACTGAAAAAGCAGAGGCTTGGCCTCTGCTTTTGCACATTTTGAGGTGAAACTTCAAGGCTGGGTCTTTCAAAAAATTTATGGAAAAACGCGTCCGCTTCAAATCCCGCTGGCTGCCTTGGCTGTTGATCGCGCCACAGCTGAGCATCGTGCTGGTGTTCTTTTTCTGGCCCGCTGGACAAGCCCTTTACCAAAGCGTGCTGCAAGAAGACGCCTTTGGCGCTTCGCGTGAATTTGTGGGCTTGGAGAATTTTTCTCGCTTGTGGAACGACAGCGGCTACCTGGACTCCTTCAAAACCACCGCCGTGTTTTCACTTTTGGTGGCAGTCACTGGCCTGTCGGTGTCGCTGCTCTTGGCCGTGATGGCCGACCGGGTCGGGCGTGGCGCGGGCCTGTACAAAACCCTGCTGATCTGGCCTTACGCTGTGGCCCCGGTGGTCGCAGGTGTGTTGTGGCTGTTCATGTTTGCCTCGCCCATGGGCGTGGTGGGCTACGCGCTTCGGGCCATGGGCATCGAGTGGAACCACCTGCTCAACCCCAACCACGCCATGGCGCTGATTGTGATGGCGGCGGTGTGGAAGCAAATTTCCTACAACTTCCTGTTTTTTCTGGCGGGCTTGCAGTCCATCCCCAAATCTCTGATCGAAGCGGCGGCCATCGACGGGGCCAGCCCCTGGCGGCGCTTTTGGACCATCGTGTTCCCGCTTTTGTCACCCACCACCTTCTTTTTGCTGGTGATCAACATCGTCTATGCCTTCTTTGACACCTTCGCCATCGTGGACGCCACCACCCACGGCGGCCCCGGCAAAGACACCGCCATCTTGGTCTACAAGGTGTATTACGACGGCTTCAAGGCGCTGGACATGGGCAGCTCGGCCGCACAGTCGGTGGTGCTGATGGTGATCGTGGTCTCGCTCACGGTCTTGCAGTTCAAGTTTGTTGAAAAGAAAGTGCAGTACTGATGTTGCACCGAACCGTTTCCATGGGAGGCCGCGCATGATCGAACGTCGCCCCGGCCTGCAAATCCTGCGGCATGTCATCTTGCTGATCGGTGTGGCCATCGTGGCCTTTCCGCTTTACCTGACCTTGGTCGGCTCGACGCAGACCGCCCAGCAAATCAACCAAAGCGTGCCCATGTCGATGATGCCCGGTGGGCATTTTTGGGAGACCTACCGCCTGACACTGTTTGGCGGCACCAACTCCCAAGGCAGCCCCTTGCCGGCCATGTGGCCCATGATGCAAGTCAGCCTGATCAGCGCCTTGGGCATCGCCATTGGCAAGATCGCCATCTCCCTGCTGTCGGCCTTTGCCATCGTGTATTTCCGCTTCCCGCTGCGCAACATGGTGTTCTGGATGATTTTTGTCACCCTGATGCTGCCCGTCGAAGTGCGCATCAGCCCCACCTACGAAGTGGTGGCAGGTCTGGGCCTGCTCAACAGTTTTGCAGGTCTGACGGTGCCCTTGATCGCCTCGGCCACCGCCACCTTTTTGTTCCGGCAGTTTTTCCTGACCATTCCCGACGAGCTGGTGGAAGCCGCCCGCATGGACGGTGCCGGACCGATGCGCTTTTTCAAAGACGTGCTGCTTCCCTTGTCGGCCACCAACATCGCGGCGCTGTTTGTGATCCAGTTCATTTATGGGTGGAACCAATACCTGTGGCCGCTGCTGGTGACCACCAACGAAGACATGTACCCCGTCGTGCTGGGCATCAAACGCCTGATTTCGGGCGAATCCTGGACCGAATGGAACGTGGTCATGGCCGCCGCCATCCTGGCCATGCTGCCCCCGGCGCTGGTCGTGGTGCTGATGCAAAAATGGTTCGTCAAGGGCCTGGTTGATACTGAAAAATAATGGCTGCAATTACCCTTTCCCACATCCTCAAAACCTACGGCGCTGGCGCCAAAGCCAACACCGTCATCCACGACCTGAGCGCCAGCATTGCGGACGGCGAATTTGTCGTCATCGTTGGCCCCTCGGGCTGCGGCAAGTCCACCTTGCTGCGCATGGTGGCGGGCCTCGAAGACATCTCGGGCGGCACCATCTCGATTGGTGATCGCGTGGTGAACGAGCTGGAACCTGCCGAGCGCGACATCGCCATGGTGTTCCAAAACTACGCGCTGTACCCGCACATGAGCGTGTTCGACAACATGGCCTACGGTCTGAAAATCGCCAAGCGCCCGATGGAAGAAATCAAGGCCCGGGTGGACAAGGCGGCGGGCATCCTTGAACTGAGCCACCTGCTGCAACGCAAACCCCGCGAGCTGTCCGGTGGCCAGCGCCAGCGCGTGGCCATGGGCCGCGCCATCGTGCGCCAGCCGCAGGTGTTTTTGTTTGACGAGCCGCTGTCGAACCTCGACGCCAAGCTGCGCGCCCAAACCCGACTCGAGATTCAAAAGCTCCACCGCGAATTGGGCATCACCAGCTTGTTTGTGACGCACGACCAGGTCGAAGCCATGACGCTGGCTCAGCGCATGATCGTGATGAACGGCGGCCACATGGAGCAATTCGGCACGCCCGAAGAGGTGTACAACCGCCCGGCCAGCACCTTTGTGGCCAGCTTCATCGGCTCACCGCCCATGAACCTGCTCAAGCGCGCCCCGGGCACGCCTGAGGGGCAAATCCTGGGCATCCGCCCTGAGCATTTGGACATCACCCCCTCGGGGGGCTGGACACTGACGGTGGACACGGTGGAGCTGCTGGGCGCTGAACGTTTGGTGCATGCCCGATTGGGTGATGAAACGCTCACCTTGCGCGTGGACGAATCGGTCACGCCGCCGCTGCCGGGCAGCACCTTCCACGCCACACCCCGCGCCGACCGGGTGCACGGGTTTGACGCCCAGACCCAAAAACGCATCGCCTGAACCGAAGCCCATGCAAGCTTGGCCCTACTCCCGCTGGATCGCCCACCGAGGCGCTGGCAAACTCGCCCCCGAAAACACCCTGGCCGCCTTCCGGCTGGGCGCGGCGCACGGCTACCGCATGTTTGAGTGCGACGCCAAACTCAGCGCTGATGGGGTGGTGTTTTTGATGCACGACGCCACCCTGGAGCGCACGACCAGCGGCCAAGGCGTTGGCGGTGAACTCACTTGGCACGCACTGTCACAACTGGACGCGGGCGGCTGGCATTCACGCGCCTTTGCGGGCGAGCCTTTGCCCACACTCGAAGCCCTGGCCCGGTTTTGCTTGGCTAACCGTTACCTCCTCAACATCGAGATCAAGCCCACCCCTGGGAGCGAAGCAGCCACAGGCAAAGCCGTGGCCCGCCTGGCCGCGCAACTGTGGCAAGGGACCGAGGTGCCACCGCTATTGACCTCGTTCAAACCCGATGCGCTAGGCGCTGCGCAACAAACCGCCCCCGAGTTGCCGCGAGGCCTGCTTGTCGACACGCTGTGGGAGGGTTGGTTTGAACAAGCCTTGGCGCTTCAGTGTGTGGCCGTGGTGGCCAATTACGCCTTGTGGGACGCCACCACCGTGACCCAAGTCCACGGCGCAGGCATGCGGTGCCTGAGCTACACCGTCAACGACGACTGGGCCGCTCAGCACCTGCTGGAACTGGGCACCGACGGCATCATCACCGACCGGGTGGATGTGTTCAGCCCGGTCTGAGTACCTCTTAATCGAGCTTGGCCCCCGACTTTTGAAGTCTTGAAGTCATTTAGTCTCCTCTTAACGGTCACTCTAGCGGTCAATGAGGTCGGTCAGGTTTGCTTCCAGCCCCGATGCATGGCCCATTCGGCGCTGGCGGCCACCAGTACCAGAGCGGCGTAAGTGGCCATTTTTCCGTCTTGTCCCTGAACAAGCAGCCCCCCCACCAGCACCGCCACACCACAAATCGCATGCACCGCCATGCGTCTGCGCACAGGCATCGCCCTGCTCGAACGCAAGACCCAGCGCCCGGCCCAAGGCATGAACGCAGCCATGGCCAATGCAGGCAACACAAAGTTGAACAGGTGCAGGATCAGTTGCCAGACGGTCATGAACAAATGAGGGGGGGCTGGGGATGAGCTGGAAATAGCCTGTGAATTGTGCCCTGAAAGCCCTCGCCTCAGCGCCTTGCAGGACCGACAGATGAGGCTTTCTATAATCAGCGCATGGCAGTTTGGACTCTGGGCTTGAATCACACCACTGCGCCGCTGGATCTGCGCGGCCGGTTTGCCTTCGCCTTGGACCAACTGGCCCCCACCTTGCAGGGTTTGCGCAGTGACTTGGCGCAGCGCAATGCACAGACGCCCGAGGCGGCGATCTTGTCCACCTGCAACCGTACCGAGATCTATTGCGCCGCCGACCAAGCGGCCACCGCCGATACCTTGCGTTGGCTGGCCCAAGCCGGCGGCGTATCCGCACAAGAGCTTCAATCGCACACTTATGTGTTGGAAGGTAACGAAGCCGCCCGACACGCCTTTCGGGTGGCCAGCGGACTCGACTCGATGGTGCTGGGCGAAGCCCAAATCCTGGGTCAGCTCAAAGACGCCGTACGGGCAGCCGAGCAGGCAGGCGCATTGGGCAGCACACTCAACCAGCTGTTTCAGCGCAGCTTTGCTGTCGCAAAAGAAGTGCGCACGGCCACCGAAATTGGCGCCCACTCCATCAGCATGGCCGCCGCTTCGGTCCGATTGGCCAGCCAACTGTTTGAAGACCTCAAAGACATCAAAGTGCTTTTCGTCGGCGCAGGCGAGATGATCGAGTTGGTGGTGACTCACTTTGCGGCCAAACAGCCCCGAGGGATGGCGATTGCCAACCGCAGCCTGGAGCGTGGAGAAAAACTTGCCAGCCGCTTTGGGGCTGAAGTCATGCGTCTGGCCGACCTGCCTGACCGTCTGCACGAGTTCGATGCCGTGATCAGCTGCACCGCGAGCACCCTGCCCCTGATCGGTTTGGGTGCGGTGGAGCGTGCACTCAAAAAACGCAAACACCGCCCCATGTTCATGGTCGATCTGGCCGTGCCACGCGACATTGAACCCGAAGTCAAAGCACTTGAAGACGTCTACCTCTACACCGTGGACGACTTGGCCAGCGTGGTCCAAGCAGGCCAAGCCCAGCGCCAAGCGGCGGTGGCCGATGCCGAGGTCATCATCGACGCGGGGGTGCAAAGCTTCAGCCACTGGCTGGGCCAAAGAGATGCGGTACCACTGATCCAGCAGCTGCACCAACAAGCGGACAACTGGCGTGAAGCCGAACTGGCCCGTGCCCGCAAACTGTTGGCCAAAGGCGATGACGTCGATGCCGTTCTGGAAGCCCTAGCCAAGAGCTTGACGCAGAAGATGCTGCACGGGGCACTGGCTGAGTTGCGCAGCGCTGACCCCGCCCATCGCGAGCAAACCATGCAAGCGGTGCAACGCCTGTTTCTACGACACGAACGTTAGCGTTGACTTAGAGCGGGTTGTGGCTGGCGCGACGACCGTCTCCCCCTCTCTCCTCGTCGGTCGGCGCTTGCGCCCCGAAACATGCAGAAGTCGGCGCTCAAGCGCGGACCTACAACATTTTGGTCGCATGAAACCCTTTTTGATCCAACAACTTGAACGCTACGCCCTGCGACTGACGGAGCTGGACTTTCTACTCTCGCGTGAAGACATCATGGGCGACATGAGTCAGTTCCTGAAGCTCTCGCGGGAACATGCAGAAGTCAGCGCCGTGGCCTCGCGCTTTGCCCGTTTTCAACAGCGACAAGCCGATCTGGCCGACGCACAGACCATGCTGGATGACGCAGACCTTCGGGACATGGCCGAGGAAGAAATAGCCAACGCCAACAGCGAGCTACAAACACTGGAAGCCGAACTGCAACGCATGCTGCTGCCCAAAGACCCGGACGATGCACGCCCGGCATTTATCGAAATCCGTGCAGGGACCGGTGGCGACGAGTCTGCCCTGTTTGCTGCCGACTTGCTGCGCATGTACTCACGTTACGCCGAAAGCCAAGGCTGGAAATGCGAGATCGTGTCGGAATCTGTCAGCGAACTCGGAGGCTACAAAGAAGTCGTGGTCCGAATCGAGGGCCACAACGTGTACGGCACACTGAAATTCGAGTCGGGAGGCCACCGCGTGCAGCGCGTGCCCGCCACCGAAACACAAGGCCGCATCCACACCAGCGCCTGCACCGTCGCGGTATTGGCCGAGCCAGACGAAGCCGAAGCCATCAAGATCAACCCGTCTGACCTGCGCATCGACACCTACCGCGCCAGTGGCGCAGGCGGGCAACACATCAACAAGACCGATTCGGCTGTGCGCATCACCCACTTGCCCACCGGCATTGTGGCCGAATGCCAGGACGGCCGCAGCCAACACGGCAACAAGGCTCAGGCTTTGAAAGTGCTCACGGCCCGCATCCAGGAAAAAGACCGCGCCGAACGCGCCGCCAAAGACGCGGCTGAGCGCAAGAGCCTGATCGGCAGCGGCGACCGTTCGGACCGCATCCGCACCTACAACTTCCCGCAAGGGCGCTTGACCGACCACCGCATCAACCTGACGCTTTACAAGCTGCTGACCATCATGGAAGGCGATTTGCAGGACGTGGTCAACGCCTTGCAAGCCTATGAAGCGGCCGAACAGCTGGCGGCACTGGAAATCGGTGGCACAGCATGAATGCGCCTCTGACCATTGCCCAAAGCCTGCAGCGCGCCCAAGCGCTGGGACTGGCTCGCATCGATGCCCAGCTGCTGCACCTGCACGTGCTGGGACGGGACCCTCACGACCGCGCCTGGCTTCTGGCACACGACACCGACACATTGGACCCCACCGTGACTGAGCGGCTGGAGCTGGCCATGCAACGGCGTATCTCGGGCGAACCTGTGGCATACATCACGGGTTTCAAGGCCTTCTTCGGCCTGAATCTGCAAGTCGATGCCCGTGTGCTCGACCCACGCCCGGACACCGAAACACTGGTGGAATGGGCGCTTGAGCAACTGCCCACAGAAACCACCCAGCGGGTTCTCGACCTGGGCACTGGCAGTGGGGCTGTCGCTTTGGCGTTGCAGCACCACCGACCCCAAAACCAGATCACCGCCGTAGACGCCAGCGCCGACGCGCTGGCCGTTGCGCAAGCCAATGCCCATCGACTTCAGCTCCCGGTGCACTTCATCCACAGCGACTGGATGGCCGCCGTATCCGACCGCTTCGAGATGATTGTTTCGAACCCGCCCTATGTGGTCGATGGCGACCCCCACCTGAGCGCCCTGACGCACGAACCCCTGAGCGCCCTGACCAGTGGTCCCGATGGCCTGGACGACATCCGCCAGATCATCGCCCAGGCCCCCAGTCGCCTCGTCCCGGGAGGCTGGCTTTTGCTCGAACACGGCTGGGACCAGGCCAAAACCGTGCAAACCTTGCTGGACCAAGCTGGGTTTGAGCAGGTCCAGTCACGTCAAGACCTGGCTGGCGTCGATCGCTGCACAGGCGGGCGAAAACCCTTTTGAACTCCCATTCCGCATCCCAACAGCCCTCTGTCGAAAGCAGACTTTCAATCAGAGGGATAATCCATCCCATTGAAAACGGCCCCATTTGGAGTAAAGACCATGAGTGACACCCAGCAACGCATCGACGAACTCGTCAAAGGCAACGACATCACCCTGTTCATGAAGGGCAGCGCCAGCTTCCCCATGTGCGGTTTTTCGGGCCGCGCCATCCAGATCCTGAAGGCCGTCGGTGTCGATCCCAAAACCGTCAAAACCGTGAACGTGCTGGACGATGCAGAAATTCGCCAGGGCATCAAGGAATACAGCAACTGGCCCACCATTCCCCAGCTCTACGTCAAAGGCGAGTTCATTGGCGGCTCGGACATCATGATGGAGATGTACGAATCGGGTGAATTGCAACAGGTCATCAACGGCCAAGCCTGATCTCGACACCAGGGCCGTCAGGCTCTGGCTGAGCACGGCCTTGCTAACTGGGCTCGCGCCAATGAAAAAAGCCAGTCATTTGACTGGCTTTTTTGTTTGGGGCTTTAGCCCTGATCAGCGGAACTTCGACTGGGGAACCGTTTTGAGTTCACCCTCAACGCTGGCCACGTAGCCGGCCAAAGCCTTGAGTTCGGCATTGGAGAATTGCTTGGCGATACCCCCCATGACGCCATTGCTACGGCCCCACGTGGCTTGGTTTTCAACCTTGTAAGACTTCAAAGCCACAAACAGGAAATCTTTGTGCTGGCCAGCGATCTTGGGGTAGCTGGGGTCCACAGGCTTGGAGAAGTTGTCGCCGTGGCAAGACACGCAAGCGCCTTTTTGCAGCAGGGCGGCCACTTTGGCATCAGGTGCCTTGGGGGCCGCGGGCACGGCATCGGTTTTACCGTGCAGTTCGTAATAAGCACCCAGATCGGCCATGTCCTGGTCGCTCAGGCTGTCGGCAATGCCGCGCATGGTGGGATGCTTGCGATCGCCTTTTTTGTAGGCACTCAAGGCCGCCACAATGTATTTGGCATTCTGGCCGGAGATCATCGGGACACGATAGACCTCTGGGAAACTGGCTTGGTAGCCCTTGATACCGTGGCAACCGATGCACATGGCAATCTTCTGCTCTGCGGCTTTGGCATCACCCTTGATCTCTTGGGCATGGGCAGAGATAGCGGTCACAGAGGCGACAGCCAAGGCAAACATTGAGGTCAACAGCTTGTTCATTTTGCTTACACAATCCAAATGATTGATAAAAATCAAATGCGGATTATATCGGGCTGGCCCTCATAATCCTGACAAGCTTCCTTACTGTTTTTGAGAACTGTCCACCATGAAATTCCAAGGTACCGAAAACTACGTCGCCACACAGGACCTGATGCTGGCTGTGAATGCCGCCATCACCCTCAAACGCCCCCTGCTGGTCAAGGGCGAACCCGGCACCGGTAAAACCATGCTGGCCGAGGAAGTGTCTGCTGCCTTGGGGCTGCCTTTGTTGCAGTGGCACATCAAATCGACCACCAAGGCCCAACAAGGTCTGTACGAATACGACGCGGTGAGCCGCCTACGCGACAGCCAGCTGGGCGACGAAAAAGTCAAAGACATTGAAAACTACATCGTCAAAGGTGTGCTCTGGCAGGCCTTCACCTCCGAAACCCCAGTGGCGATCCTGATCGATGAGATCGACAAGGCGGACATCGAATTCCCGAACGACTTGCTGCGCGAGATCGATCGCATGGAGTTTTATTGCTACGAGACACGCCAGCTGATCAAGGCCAAGACCCGGCCCCTGGTGTTCATCACCTCCAACAACGAAAAAGAGCTGCCCGACGCTTTCTTGCGCCGCTGCTTCTTCCACTACATCAAGTTCCCCGAAGCGGACACCATGCGCCAAATCGTGGATGTGCACTTCCCCACGCTCAAAAAAGACTTGCTGGCTTTGGCCCTCAAAACTTTTTACGACGTGCGCGGATTGCCGGGCCTGAAGAAGAAACCCTCCACCAGCGAGCTGCTGGACTGGCTCAAGCTGTTGGTGGCCGAAGACATTCCGCTCGAAGCCTTGCAAAGTGCAGACCAAAAAGTGTCTGTGCCGCCACTGGTAGGCGCCTTGCTCAAGAACGAGCAAGATGTGACCCTGTTTGAGAAGCTGGTTTTCATGAACCAGCGCAACCGTTAAGGCCAGACCATGTCTTCACCCAACCCTTTGCTGGAAGGCATTTCTGACGCGGTCGGTTTTGTCGGTGGCGCGCTGCTGGGTTACTGGGCCGGCAAACTGCTGGGCTGGAACATTTTCAGCTCAGGCTATGACTCGGCCAGCATCGGTGGCATTTTGCTGGTGGGCCTAGGAGGCGGAGGCGGCTTGCATCTGGCCAGATTCTGGCGTGCCAAACAAAAAGACCAAGACACCGATACCTCCTCATGAGCCAGTGGATCGCCCCTCCCTCATTGACCGGTCAGCATCTGATGCTGGTGCCATTGACTGTCGGGCACCATGACGACTTGGTCGAAGCTGTGCGCGATGGTGAGCTGTGGAATCATTGGTACACCGCCATCCCCACACCCGAAGGCATGGCGGCTGAAATTGCGCGTCGCCTCGATCTACAAGCCAAGGGCAGCATGTGTCCGTTTGCCGTGATCGATGCCACATCGGGCCAGGCTGTGGGCATGACCACCTACATGAACATCGACGCCGTCAATCGCCGTGTCGAAATCGGCTCCACTTGGTACCGCCAAAGCGTGCAACGCAGCCCGCTCAACACCGAAGCGAAGCGCATGCTGCTGGCCCACGCCTTTGAACAGTTGAACTGCATTGCGGTGGAGTTCCGCACGCACTTCTTCAACCACCAAAGCCGCCGTGCCATTGAACGCCTGGGGGCCAAGCTGGACGGCGTGCTGCGCAGCCACCAAATCAACCCGCACCCGTTGGCCGCAGGCGCGCTGCGTGACAGCTGCGTCTACAGCATCATTGCCAGCGAATGGCCCAGTGTGCGTGCACATCTGGACTTTCAATTGAGCCGCTCACGCCTCAAGGACACACGGCCATGCTGATCGATTTTTTCTATACCCTGCGCGCGGCCAAGCTGCCTGTATCGGTGCGCGAGTACCTGACACTGCTTGAAGCCCTGCAGGCCAATGTGGTCGGCCCGGCGTCGGACGCCTGCAGCATCGACGATTTTTACCACCTGGCCCGCACAGTCATGGTCAAAGACGAAAAGCACTTCGACAAGTTCGACAAGGCTTTTGGCGCTTACTTCAAGGGCGTCGAAATGCTGACCGACTTCACCAAAGAAGTGCCGCTCGACTGGCTCGAAAAAATCTTGCAAAAGGAACTCACGCCCGAACAAAAAGCCGCCATCGAGAAGATGGGCTGGGACGAGCTGATGGACACGCTCAAAAAGCGTCTCGAAGAACAAAAAGAACGCCACGAAGGCGGCAACAAGTGGATCGGCACGGGCGGCACCTCGCCCTTTGGCAACGGTGGCCACAACCCACAGGGCATCCGCATCGGTGGCAAAGGTGGCAACAAAAGCGCCGTCAAGGTGTGGGAGCAACGCGCCTACAAAGACTATGACGACCAGCAAGAACTGGGCACCCGCAACATCAAGGTGGCGCTGCGCCGCTTGCGCCGCTTTGCACGCGAAGGCTCGCATGACGAGCTGGATCTGGACGGCACCATCCGACAAACAGCGGCCAATGCGGGCTATCTCGACATCTTGATGCGGCCTGAGCGCCACAACAATGTGAAAGTGCTGCTGCTCATGGACGTGGGCGGCACCATGGACGACCACATCGCCCGGGTCGAAGAGATGTTTTCGGCCGTGAAGGCCGAATTCAAACACTTGGACTTTTATTACTTCCACAACTGCGTCTATGACTTCATGTGGAAGAACAACAAACGCCGCTACGCCGAAAAATTCCCGACTTGGGACATCCTGCGCAAGTACAACAAGGATTACAAGCTGATCTTCATCGGGGACGCGACCATGAGCCCCTATGAAATTTTGCAAAAAGGCGGCAGCGTCGAATACAACAACGAAGAGGCCGGGGCCGAATGGCTACAACGCCTGACGCACACCTTCCCCAAATTCGCCTGGATCAACCCCGAGCCGCAAGGCGTGTGGCAATACCGTCAGAGCATCTCGATCGTTCAGCAGCTCATGAGCAACCGCATGTTCCCACTGACCCTCAAGGGGTTGGAGGATGCGATGCGCCTGCTGAGCAAGTAACCACCCGACTAGGCAGGTTGCGCTCCAGGGCCGCAATCAGGTCTTTGTACTCGAACGGCTTCATCAAATAGTCGTTCACACCCGCTGCAAAGAAACGCTCCCGGTCTTCGTTGAAGCCTCCTGCGGTCAAGGCCACGATCGGCAAGTCCTGGTGGGCGGAGTTCTGCCGGATGATTTGGGTCGCCTCCAGGCCACCCAGCACAGGCATCTGCATGTCCATCAGCACCAGGTCGTAGGGCGTTGCATTGACGCGCTGGACCGCCTCGGCACCATTTTCTGCGGTGTCAACACGGGCCCCAGCCAGCGCCAGCAGCTGCTGAAGCACATCGCGCATGGACACGTTGTCTTCTACCAACAACACGTGCAGCGCCTGCGCCAATCGGGGCATCACGGCCGCAGGCACATCTTCAGAGGGCATGCGCAGACCCTCGGGCGCCAGTGGCAATTGCACCGTGAACCAGAAAGTCGACCCCTCGCCCTCTTGAGACAGCACCCCGACATCGCCGCTCATCAGTTGGGCCAAACTTTTGCAAATGGACAGCCCCAAGCCCGTACCCCCATGAAAGCGTGTTTGCTCGTTGTCGCCTTGCACAAACCCCTCAAACACCTTGGCCTGAAGTTCAGGCGACAGGCCCGCACCAGTGTCTTGCACCTCAAAGCGCAGACGCTCCCCCGGGACATCCCCTTCACAGCCACTCACAGTCACCCGGACATGGCCGCGCTCAGTGAACTTGACCGCGTTGCCCACCAGGTTCAACAGTGCCTGCGTCAACCGCTGTGCATCGCCGCGGCGCTGCGTCACCACACCGGGCGCAATCACGGCGCTGTAGTGCAACCCTTTGCGTGCGCAGCTGTCACTGACCAAGTCACCGACTTGCTGCAACACCTCGTTCACATCCAGCGGCGCATGCTGCAGCACCAGCTTGCCATGCTCGAGTTTCGACAAATCCAAAATGTCGTTGATGATGCCCCGCAACAAGCGCCCAGCGCTTTTGCTTTTTTGCAGCAAAGTGCGTTGCTGAGCCGTGAGCGAGGTGCTCAGCACCAGCTCGGTAGACGCCAGAATGGCGCTCATGGGCGTGCGGATTTCATGGCTGATGTGCGCCAGAAATTCGGTCTTGGCGGCGTTGGATTTTTCGGCCATTTGCCGCGCCTCGCGCAAGCTGTCTTCATACTGCCGTCGCTGACTGATGTCACGCGTCACGCCCAGAATTTCAAGCAACACCCCACTGGCACTCATCACCGGAAAAGCCAACACCTCGGTCCAGAAGCAGGAACCATCGTTTCGCCAGTATTCCAGATCACCCCGGAACTGTGGTGGTGCTTTGCCCTGCTGAACAGCAGTCCCCACCTCGGCAAAGTAATGCAGCACCGCATCGCGTGATTCAGGGGTGAGTGTTTCATCAATGCTTTGCAGCTTGGCTTGCTCGGGCGTAACACCACGAAGCACCTCCACCGCGGGGCTGACATAGGTCAACACACCCAAAGGGCTCATGGTCCAGACCACATCGCGAGCGCTGTCGGCCAACAAGCGAAGCCGTTGTTCACTGACTCGCAGTTGCTCTTCGTCGTGCGTGGATGCGAAGAGGCGGCGTAAGGTCTTGAGGATCAAATGGCGCATTTTTGGATTATCGATCAGCAGCGATCGACCTCACACACCCCGGCCCGGCATTCATCCCGCACCTGCGGCCTGTAAAATGCACGCCTGGCCACCGTAGTTCAATGGATAGAACTCTCCCCTCCTAAGGGAGTGATACAGGTTCGATTCCTGTCGGGGGCACCACATCACCCATTTCACAGATTGTGCAAATGCATGAGTCGATGCATTCAACTGCCGCCGCGTCTATCCACACTCATCAAAAAATCGAAAGATTTTTATGCTTAAAAAAATGGCAGCCATGCTGGTGTTATGCACATTGGCAGCATGCACTGAGAATAACACTACAGACACAGTGACACTCGAACAAGCCCGCGCTGAACACGAAAGCGGCAAAGTGGTGCTGATTGACATCCGGGAAAAGCCAGAACACTTGACCGGTGTCGCCCAAGGCGCGGTCCTGCTGCCCATGAGCGAGTTGGCGCAGAAACAATCACAGATCCCCAAGGACTCCACCCAGCCTGTGCTACTGATTTGCAATACACAAAATCGCTCAAAAGCCACTTTTGACATGCTCAAACAGCAGGGTTATAAAAACGTTCGCTATGTCGAAGGCGGCATGAGCCAATGGGCAGCTAAGGGCTGGCCATTGGTAGCGCCTCGCTGAGCAGCGCAATGACCAACATGAAATTCATACAAGACTATTGGCCCATGATGGCTTTGGCACTTTGGTTTGGCTACAAATGGTGGAATGCCCGACGAGTCATCGCCTTGCTGCCTCAACTGAAAACGCAAGGGGCCATCCTTTTGGATGTTCGGTCTGAAGCCGAGTTTGCCTCCGGCAATGCGCCCGGCACCCGCAACATTCCACTCAATGAACTGGGTCAGCATTTGGGCAGCATTCCAAAAACTTCACCCGTGGTGGTAGGTTGTGCGAGCGGCACACGCAGTGGCATGGCCAAGTTGATGTTAAAGAAGAACGGCTACCAACGCGTTTACAACATCGGTGCATGGCGCAATTTCATGTCTTGAACACAAATCAAGGCAGTGCCATCATGATGAACAGCCATCAACAAAAAGAGCTTTTGGAAGCCACGGCTTGGTTGCGCCCGGTGACACGCTGGGCTGCAGCCTTTTCCATTCGCTGGTCGGGCGTTTTGCCTTCCGGGATCAGGAACTTGCCATTGAAAATCGTCAAACGGATCTTGGCGAATTATCAAACACGAATGAGCTCAGGCTGCAAGACGCAGCGCTGATGCGTTTTGCAGTGGATCAACGCGGTTGCCCAAAATCGAGGTTGTTGCAAGCCTCGCACTCGTCCTGAAAAATGCCCAGCTTGACCAGCAAAGCATGAACCTCACAACCCAGACAAAAGCCCAGCACCGTTTCCATCCACATAAAGCCCAAGCACACCCAAACCATCACCAAAGGCAACCAGCGTGGCAAATATTGTTCGGTCGTGGGCAGAACCTGACTTTGGAAGATGAAGTTGACCGCTGCAGCGAACTTCTCAGGGTGAAAAAACACCAGACAAACACTGATCATGGAGGCCCCGATGGTCCATGCAAACCGTTTGGGCGCCAAGGGCTTCCACACAGGACGAGCACGGCGGGCCAGCAAGGTCGACAGCCAGATGGTCGGTGAGAGGTATGCCGTTCTCACACTCATGCCTGCGAGCATTTCAAACAAGGCATAAAACAGCAGCCATGTCTGCACGGTGTAGTCGTAGGTTCGGCGCACCGCTTCGACCATGTAAAGAATGCGGTTGTCAAAGTCGAGTTCAAACGTGTCCTTGATCACTTCACCGGTGACGATCCACCGACTGCCAAACACGATGTCCCACAAGGTGAAGGCCATGAAGATCGGAATGGCCAGCATGATGCCTGCACGGATGCGAACAGCCGTGTCGTTGATGAATGGCGTCATGTCATCACGGCTTCTGAACCACAGCAGTGACCAGGTATTTGCAGTCTCAGTATTTGAATCGGCCATTTGTCTCCCCTTTTTTAAACCCGTCAGAAGGCGTCTTTTTCGGCTTCGAGATACGCTAGGCTGATGTATTTGCCGATGTTCCCGTCAAAGCCCTGCATCGTCTTGGCGCGAGCCGCGACTCTGGGGTCCTTGAGCACCATGCTGCGGGCATCGGACTCAGACTTGCCATCCTTGACCGCTTGCAAACAAGGCTCCCAAATGCCCGCCATGAACTCGCCATAGGTCATGAGCAAATCCTTGCTGCCTTGGCCATGGCCAGGCACCCACAGTTGCTCCCCGGCTGCAGCCATCAGGGCTTTGTAGTATTTGAACGTGCCAGCATAGGAGCCTTCGTCCATGTTCGCAATGCGGTTGCCCATGGCGATATCGCCCACAGCGGTGAGCTTGTCCTCCACCACCTCCACACACAAGTCGGATGGCGTGTGGGCCGTGCCGTAGTGGTGCATTCGGAAACTCACGTCCCCAATGCGAACGACTTGTCCGGGCTTGACGATCGTGTTGGGCAAAACCACTTCAGTGCCCAAAGTAGACTGGTTGGTCCAGCGCTCCATCAGGCTACGCCACAAATTGCCCTCAGCGCCTTTGAGCTTGTCAATCGTGCTGGACAACGCATAAATCGGCAGCTGCTTGCCATAGGCTTTGACGAAGGCATGGTTGCCCAGCCAATGGTCGCCATGGTAGTGGCTGTTGAAGACCGCAACGACCGGCTTGTCCGTCACTTTGCGGATCATGCGGATGGCCATTTGACCAATTTGCAACGAGGCCCCCGAGTCGATGACCACCACACCGGCAGTGGTCACCACGAAGATCACGTTGGACATCATTCCGCGGTTTTCGGGGGTCGGGAAACCATCGGGGGAAAAGATCATCCAGACGTGTGGCGACAACTGTTTAGCGGGAATGTCCTTCACAGGCGGTCCTTCAATGAAGTCCTGTGCCTGTTGCGCCAACAAACGTGCCTCTGGCCAAAGTGCCACACCGCAGGTCGCTGCAGTGGCCATCAAAAAATGTCTTCTTTTCATGATGATTCCCCTTCAACTGCAGCGCTGACAGTCGGACTTGCGGCTGTCAGCGCCCTCATGCCTGATCAAGCAACATAACCCTGATTGGGCAATCCGCCTGTGATCTTGGGGGCATTGAGCTTGCGCGGTTTGATGCGCCCACCTGGCTGCGTCTTGAGCCAAGTCTCGACCACTTCCCACACTTGCTTGTTACCTTGATTGCGCGCCTCTTCGGCCACAGGCGCCCAACCGGCCACTTTGTACTTCTTGCCGGCTTCGATCAACTGACCATTGAGGCGCATGTCACCGATACGTGTACCGATCTTGCCCAAGGGGTTGCAGCTGTAGCTCATGCCGCCCACGCGCACCATGTCACCCCCTTGCTGATAGTAAGGGTCGGGGTTGAAGAGGTTGTCGCACACGTCTTCCAAAACCGTTTTGATGGTCTCACCCGCCATCTCGGTCACCGTGGCATACGAGTACGTTGTGGCCGTCATGTCCAGCAACCACTCGCGTGTGATGTCCTGCCCGGGCAAGAGCGAAGTGCCCCAACGGAAGCCGGGCGAGAACGCGATTTCAGCGCCTTGCACGTCCAGCAAGGCATCCACCAAGAGTTGGTCACCTGTGCCGTTGAAGTTGCCACGGCGGTAGAGCAAGCCTTCCGAGACGCCAAGCTTCTCGGACAACTTGGCTTCATAGGGCGCACGGATCTTGGTGATCAAGGCATCCATTTCCTTGTCGGCAGGCAGCATGTTCGAGAACACGGGCAGCAGCTTGTAACGGAAGTCACTGACCTTTTTGTCCTTCACATCAAAGTCGAGCACGCCCAAGAACTTGCCGTTGGAGCCCGCATTGGTGACGATGGTTTTGCCCCCCTTGTTGGACACCAGGCTGGCGACAGGCATGCCGTCGTGGGTGTGGCCACCCATGATGGCATCGATGCCACTGACTCGGCTGGCCATTTTCAAGTCCACGTCCATGCCGTTGTGGCTGATGACGACGACGACCTGCGCACCTTTGCCGCGGGCTTCGTCCACCATTTTTTGCATGTTGTCGTCCTGGATACCAAAGGCCCAGTCAGCCACCATGTAACGGGGGTTCGCAATCGGTGTGTAGGGGAATGCCTGGCCGATGATGGCGCAAGGTACGCCATTGATCTCGCGAATCACATAAGGCTTGAACACTGGATCGCCAAAGTCATTGGTCTTGACGTTTTGCGCGACGAAATCCACTTTGCCTGCGAAGTCTTTCTCAACAATTTCCTTCACACGCTCCATGCCCAAAGTAAATTCCCAGTGGCCCGTCATCACGTCCACACCCAGCAACTTGCAGGCATCGACCATGTCCTGGCCGTTGGTCCACAAGCATGTGCCAGAACCCTGCCAGGTGTCACCACCGTCGAGCAGCAATGCGCCTGGGCGGCTGGCCTTCATGCGCTTGACCAAGGTGGCCAAATGCGCAAAACCACCGACTTTGCCGTAACGCTTCGCTGCTTTTTCGTAATCGAGGTAAGTCAGTGCGTGCGCTTCTGCCGAGCCCGGACGAATTTTGACCACTTTGAGCAAATGCTCGCCCACCAAGTGAGGCAAATTGCCCTGCATGGAACCAATGCCCATGTTGATGCTCGGCTCACGGAAATAAATGGGCTTGAGCTGCGCATGGCAATCGGTCATGTGCAAGAAAGACACATTGCCGAACTTGGGGATGTCATACAGGCCATTGGCGGCGGTTGCTGCACTGGCTTCGGCAAACTTGCCCATGCTCATGCCGGCCATGGTGCCTGCGCCCATCACTTGGATGAATTCACGTTTGGTCAGATTCATATTTGCACTCACTGATGTATTGATGGCAAAAAAACCCGGACAAGCCGGGTTTGAAATTCATTATTGGTTGACTGGTGACTTGGGGTCGAGCAACAAACCCACAATGTGGCGAACTTGTGTTTCATTGAGGATGCCCATGTGACCTGCACGTGGCATGTTGGAACAGGCGTTGTAGGCCTTGGAGTTCCAAATCTTGCCCCAGGTGTATTCCACAATCGGTTTGCTCTCCACACTGTTGGGATCGGTCACGCCCCGGATCTTGCCGTAGTTGTAGAGGCTTGGGCCAATCGTGCCAAAGGAAATTTCTTCCTTGCTGATTTGGTGACAGTTGTAGCAATTGCCACCATTCACATCGGTGGCTTTATCGGTCCAAGTCAAGCCACGACCACTTTGGGCGATTTTTTCACCCTCTTTCCAGTCACCGATGAACTTGCCATCCGATGGCCATTTGATGGCCTTCAGGTTCATCTCTTCAATTGCCTTGGCGGTCTTTTCATCGAGGGGTTTACCCATCACATCGGCATCGCTGCATGCGCGATTGGTTTCATCGGTATTGAGCACACGATCGACCGTGGCGATGCCCTGGTCACGGAAGGATGCTTTGACGATTTTGCTGGTCAATTCATTGAGCTCGGCCACTGACGGGCCCGATGCACAACCGACCACCAACAATGCTGTGGCCAAGCCGGTCAAGACAAAAACGATGTTCTTTTTCATGGTGATCACCTTCAATAATTAGCGCTTGATGGCTGGAGCCGCCGAGGCCGAGCCTTTGGAGTTCACCCCCAAATAGGTGGCCAAAGCCAAGGTGGCATCACTGCCAAAACCGGGATAGGGAAAGCGTTGCTGACGGTAGCAATCGTTCAAACGCAGCTGCATGCCCCACATTTGGCCATTGGATACACGGTAAGCGGGCCAAGCACCAAAGCCAACACCATCACCTGGATTTTTGGTGAGCATGGGCAAATCTTGCAAACGAATGCGCTTGCCTTCTTCACCGTGGCAAGAAGCACACGAGAAGTCGTGAGGACCACCGCGTTGGAAAAACAGACGCTTGCCGACTTCGTAGAACGTCTTTTCCTGCGGGTGCGCTTGCGACAAATTGAAGCGCATGCCCTTGGATTCTGCAGCGATCCAGGTGGCCAATGCGGTCACATTGTTTTGCTCACCTCGGCCAAAGGGTGTCTTGTAAATTTCTGCCGCATTGAATCCCTGCAGTGTTTCCATGCAGGTGACCAAGCGTGTTTCCAAATCTTGCACGCGTTGTGTGTCTGCAAAGTAGCGGGGCAACTCCACGAACACCCCTTTGACCACACCGGGCCCCTTGCCCAGATCGCACTTTTCGAGGCTGGCATTTTTTGGACCGCGCTTTTGTGTCCACAAGCCCTCGCCTTTGGCCTCAAACAATTCTGAAGGATTGCCATCTTGGAGCATTGCACGGTATTCATCAATACCTTGACTGGCGGTCTTTTGCGCCATGGCTGAAACTGCAGACATGGCCAGCAAGGAGGCCAGGGTCATTGTGGTCGCGTATTTCATGCGTCACCTCTTTGATTAATTCTGGAAACGAAAAAAGGGTGAAGCTCTGACTTCACCCTTTTGGACACAAGCACGTTATCAGGAAACTGTGGCTTCGTCTGTACGGGTATCACCCTTGTTGTCTTTCCAAGTCACGGCGACTTTGTCACCCGCCTTGGCACCCTTGATGGCAAATTGCATGAAGGGGTTTTTGGACACTGCGGGGCCCCATTCGGCGGCCAGCACTTGCTTGCCGTTCAAAGAGGCTGTCACTTCCTGGATGTACCAGGCAGGGACCAGTTTGCCAGCGGCATCTTTGCGCTGACCAGATTCCATCTCGTGGCTCATGAGAACACGGACGGTGGCTTTGTCGCCGGAGGCTTGGGCACGAATGCGCATTGGATCTGCCATTTTTTTCTCCTAATCTTTCAATGATTCTGTTGAAAAGCAATCGGGCGATTAACCGCCGCAACCACCCAAAGTAACTTTGACTTCTTTCTTGGCGAACAAAGCCTTGCCATCGGCCATGATGGCCACAGCGTAAACGTCAGACGACTGGCCCATTTTGGCGCGGGTCGCGAAGTTGGCTTCAACAGCATCGCTCACGTGGAACATGGCCACCAAAGCAGCGGGGTTCTTTTCAACCAGGATCAACAGTTGTTTGACGCCCGCCAAAGAGGTGCTGGCACCCAAAGGCACCACGGCACCGTTTTCTGCGATGTCTGGACCGGTGATGGTCACGTCTTTGCTTTCAGCCATGCTGGCTGCGCCAAAGGCCTTGGCTGCATCCTGAACGGATTTGGCTTCAAAGCCAGCCTTATTGAAAGCTGCTTGGGCAAATTGTGGGAAGCCAGCCGAAGCCAGCAAGCCTGCGACCACAGCGCTCTGCTTGAGTGTCTCGCGACGAGTTTGCATCTGATATCTCCTTGAAGTTGAATGATGCTAGTGAAATTGGTTCAGCAGTACAACGGATGAAACCCGAATTACTTGCTGGCCCCTTTGGAAATCCATTCGGCAATTTTTTTGGCGTCTGCATCTGGCAGCGTCTGGGGTGGCATCGGGATCGGACCCCAAACACCCGATCCACCGGCTTTGATCTTGCCTACCAAATAGTCGACCTTGCCTGAGTGCTTTTTGGCAATCTCGTTGAAGCCTGGGCCGACCACTTTTTTGTCCACACCATGGCAAGCCGTGCAGCTGTACTTGTTCAGCAAGGCAATGGCGGCTTTGGCCTCGGTGTTTTCGGGCTTGGCAGGTGCCGCTGCGGCAGGTGCTGCAACTGCAGGCATACCGGCTTTGGCTTCAGGCTTTGTCGTGTCAACACCAATTTGCTGGCCAACCAAGCGGTTTTGCTCCGCCAAGTTGCCATGGGCATTGCGCGCAAAGTCAGGCAAGAAGGAAGCCACTTTAGGCTCAGGTGTGCAGTCTTTCATGCACAGCTTGTTGGCCGTATCAGGTGCTTTCACACCACCAAACTCATTGCCAGGCCACATGGCGTGTTGGGTCGTCATGCCGTTGCGGTTGGGCATGCGGGCTTGCACTTCAGCGATGTTTTTATCGGACAGTGTGAAGTTTTCTGGCACGACATTGGCCAAATTCAGCAAGAAGGCTGTGACCGAATAAACCTCTTCGGTCGTCAGCGACTTGGGTGCGGTCCATGGCATGGCGCGGTTGATGTAGTCCCACAAAGTGGAAACCGTCGCCACCTTCATGATGGTGGTGCGACCCGGATAGTCTGAGCGATTCAAGTTGGCAACACGGCCATTCTTGATGTCCTCGGCCGTGGTTCCGCCAATCAGGGGACTGAACACTTCACCGGATTCACCAAACACACCATGGCAATGTGCACATTTGCCTTCCCAAACATCTTGACCTTTGGCCACAGTACCCGAACCAGCAGGCAAACCTTTGAAGTCAGGGCGAACATCGATGTCCCACTTGGCCACTTCTTTGGGCGTGGCATCACGGCCCACACCTGGATACTTGCTTGTTTGCGCAGAAGCCAAACCCGCCACCGCCAGCAAGGCGGCCGTCAAAACGGCATTACGAAACCTGGACATTTTTCACCTCACCGTTTTCCTGAACCAACCACGACTGGATGGCGTTGTTGTGATAGATCGAACGCGTGCCACGGACACCACGCAGTTGTTGGTATGTGGGTTGCACATGACCTGTTTCGTCTTGCGCACGACTTTGGATGATGGCGGGCTTGCCATCCCAGACCCAGTCGAGGTTAAAACGTGACAAAGCTTTGGACAGCACGGGCGTCTCCAGACGTGCTTGACGCCAGTTACGGCCACCGTCTGTGGAGACGTCCACGCGCTTGATCTTGCCCTTGCCCGACCAAGCCAGACCGGTGATGTTGTAAAAACCTTTGTCGAGCAGCACCTGACCACCGGAGGGCGTGGTCACCACGCTCTTGACTTCCTGGAGGTTGGTGTACTGGCGATGCAAGCCACCGGGTTGCAAATCGATGTAGTGAATCGCTTCATCCTTGGCTGCATAGGGCTTGTCACCCACTTCGATGCGGCGCAGGTATTTGACCCAGCTCACACCTTGCACACCTGGCACGATCAAGCGCAGGGGATAACCGTTTTCTGGGCGCAGCATTTCGCCGTTTTGACCGTAGGCCACCAGCACTTCACCGGAAGTGATCAAGCTCATGGGGATGGTGCGCGTCATGGACGAGCCATCACCACCTTCAGCCAAAACGAACTTAGCGTTTTTCAAGTCAGCGCCAGCCAACTCGAGCAAAGTGATCAAGGGCACGCCCGTGAACTCGCTGCACGACAACATACCGTGGGTGTATTGCACGGTGGGCACAGCCACGTTACCCCAGTCGACCGCGGTGTTGGCACCGCATTCGATGAAGTGAAAGCGCGAGACAGAAGGCAAACGCATGATCTCGTCCATGGTCAGGACCATGTTCTTTTTGACCATGCCGTTGATCATGAAGCGGTGCTTGGACGGATCGATGTCCCACCAGCCCTGGTGGTGGCGCTCGAAGTGCAAGCCGCTGGGCGTGACGATGCCAAACAAGGACTGCAGTGGCGCAAACGACACCGAAGCTTGTGTGGTTTGTGTCAGGCCTGGGCTTTGACGACGCTGCAAGTTCGATTCAAATTTAGATGGCTTACCGTAACCCTCAACAGCCACACCTTGACCCAGATTGGTCGCGTGCTCAGGAAGGTTCAGGATGTTGGGGTCACCACCCTCGGTCGGCACTGGGTTGCCCTGAGCCATCGCCATGGGCGCAGCGGCACCCGCAGCAGCCGCTGCAAATGCGTTGCGAATGAAATCACGGCGGCCTTTTTTGCCTTCGGCAAAGACCTCCTTGATGCCACTTTGGGTCAGGAAGTTTTCAGGTGCTTTTTGCACCCTTCCCGAGTTGATGCTGTCTTCTTTCACACAAACTCCTCGTTTTGAGTTGTCAATTCACGTCCGCTTCAATGGCAACTTGTGTGCACACGGCACGACAAACCACCACAGCTGTCTCGTCTGCAATCCGATAAAACATTTGAGCACCTTGGCGTCGCTTACCCAAAACACCCGATCTGTACATGATGTTCAGATGCTGGGACATATTGGGTTGGGCCACACCGATGCTCTCGAGCAATTGCCCAACATTCTTTTCGCCCTGGCACAACTGGCTGATGATGCGCAGACGGATAGGCGTCGACAGTACGGCAAATAACTCAGCCGCTTTGTCAAAAACCTCATCGATCTCATCACTCATGCACTGCTTGCCATTAGGTTCGTATATTCGGATGTGCGAATATATACGATAAATGATTAATCTGAATCAGGGATTACACGGGGAGCACATCCTGATCAGGACAAACCCTGATCAGGAGTGACTTAACCAGGCAATCAATACCGGTAACTCAACATCAACTGGTAGTTGGTCTGGCTGTGGGAAATAGGGGCCCCTTGACCGGAGGTCACACTGACTTTGGGGGCATGAGACACAGCGACGTCCATAGACACCTGATCATTAAATTTATGACCAATACCTGCCGTCAGGTGAGACTTAACGATCGCTGGAAACAAAGGGTGCACATAAGCATCAGGAACAGGATTGGACGCATGGCTATAACCCCCACGCAACACTGTCGACTCATTTACACGGTAGGCCCCACCCAACGAAACGACCGTCTGATCTTTCCAGTTTTGATCCATAGCGAATTGCAACGGTTGACCTGCATTGAAAGTCATCAAAAATTTCTTCATCACCGAAGACCATCCAATGTTTTTAATGTCCGCCACCAAGGTCAATGCCGGACTGGCCTTGTAAGCACCGCCAATGGTTGTTACAGCGGGCATTTGGAAGTCGTGAATGGTCAATTTCCCAGACATCGTGGCGCCGATCACGCCAAAAGAGCTATCGTAAATGGTGAACGTCGCACCAGTTGCCGAGGTGGTCATATCTGCCAGATTGGTTTTTAGCTGATGACTAAACCCCAATGTCAGATCAGGCGTAGCCTCCAACACTGCGCCAAATTTTCCAGTCCAGCCCGTCGACTTGGCCGCACCTGAAAAGTCATTTGAATTTGAAAAATCGAGTCGCCCGTAACTGGGGTTTCCCATTGGCCCAGGCGTCCCTGACGTTCCAAGCGCCGCAGAACTCCCTGGATTAGCAGAGTCCATCATCGCATTCAGGTTTACACGATTCGTTGTCATCTGCATGTCCATGCTGGCCCAGGAATAATCCAGCGAGACGCCTACACTCAGTTGCGGGTTAACACGGTAAGCCAGCGGGAAGATCACGCGGCCAACGCCCAACTCAGAACGCATATTGGCCATCATTCCAGCGTTTGGACCGAATTCAGTGCCCATTCCACCTTGACCGAACATACCAACACCCCATGTGAACTGGTCATTTTTTTTGACCCAACCCACTGCAGGCATGACATAGGATGTTCCATCAGACTTCTGCCCCATAGCCGACACATTGGGACCCAGAACACCCAAAGCGATATCTGCCCGTGTACCGTTTGCACCCAATTGCAAGGTTGCAGGATTGTTCATCATCCCCGCAGTTCCATTGTCATATGCAGCAGCAGCACCGCCCATCGATAAGGCCTGAGGGCCATAACCCTCCATCAACATGCCATTCGTCGCCCAAGCTGCAGAGCCTGTGGCCAAAACAGCCGCCACCACGGTGGCACGCAAAGTGTTGATTTTCTTCATGCTTGTCTCCTCGTTGTTTCAGATGATCAGAATTCGCCTTTGGAGCCGCGCTCCATCATTTCCCAGATGGTGTCGCGCACGGCTTGCGCTTCTTCTTTCAATGGAGAAGGCAACTTACGCCCCATCTTGACCATCATGTCCATGTTGAGGGTGTAGAGCCAAAGGCCGTCTTCTTTCTCAACCATGGAGACTCGGCAAGGCAGATAAGCGGCCATGTGTGGGCTGAAGTCCACCATGCGGCGGGCCGTAGCGGGAGTGCAGAACGAATACACCGTCAACAATTTTTGTTTTTGACCGGTTCGTGCTTCGAGTTCTTTGGACAATGGCAGCGTGCCCACATCTTTCATGTTGCGCTCCGTGGCGACTTGCTTCAGGACTTGCTCCACCTCGTTAGCTGTGATACCGGCTTTGACTTTGCGCTCCCAAGTGGTGGCGATCGCGATATCACCATTGCCTTCGACCCAGCGATCCCACATGCGACTGGCTTCTGCACCAGCGCCAGATTCAAGCTTGCCCATCGTGTTGATGGTGCCGCAGCCTGTCAACCAAACCGAGCTGGCCAAAACGCCCCACTTCACCCATGTCCAAGATTTGCGCATGTATTTCTCCTTCAGATCTGCTGCAATCAAACTGGCAACAATGTCAAATCACACTGCCGCCCCTTGATTTGGATCATCCCTTAGATCAATAAAGGCTAATATAGGAAATACCCTATATAAGTGAAGGTTTATTTAAATTTGTAGTGGTCTCTGTTCAATACTGCGGCGACGGCATTGACCTCTTCAGGGAACATGCCCATGTTCAGCTCTGTGTTGCACTGCTCGACCATGCCACGCAACAAGCCTGGCGTATTGATGCGTCCCTTGGGTTTGTAGATGGCGCTGCCGTCTCCAGGGACTTTGGTGGCGTGGCATGCCACACACTTGTTTTCATCAATCAGCTTTTGGCCCAACTTCAGGTCAGCGCCATTGAATATGGCGGGTTGCGCTTGAACCCCCATCAAAGCAGCAGACAGACAAAACACAAACGTCCATTTCAAGCTTGTCATCATGGGTTCACTCCAAAAAAAACCGCTCTTCGGTTACCCGAAGAGCGGAAGAAAAAAGCCACGAGTACCAATCGAGCTTTCACAACTTGATCATCCCGTCGACCACTTGTTCGCGATCGGGGTTTGACAATTATTTGGCGCCAGCCAGAATCCATGCGGCCAATGTGTTGGCATCGGCATCACTCAAGGCAGCTTGTGCTGGCATAGGGATGGGGCCCCACTTGCCAGAACCACCAGCTTTGATGCTTTTGGCCAATGCAGCTGCTGCATCCTTTTGACCTGCGTATTTTTTTGCCACATCTTGATAGGCCGGACCCACCACCTTCTTGTCCACGCCATGGCACGCCATGCAAGCGTTTTTCTTGGCCAGATCCAAATTGGCGAATGCAGGTGCAGCGAAAGCAGCAGACGCAACGATGAGTGCAGAAATCAGTTTCATTTGAGCTCCAAAGTAGAAATATAAACAGCGGCTAATTTAACGTAAATTCCGCTTGCTCGCGCAAGTAAAAGAACACCGATATATCAGTGGTTTCACTGATTGCCGAGCGTTTTTTACTCGAAAGAGGGTTGTTCTGGCTTGACGACCGGTTTGCCTTCTGCAACCCAAGCATCAAAGCCCCCGGCAATCGATTGAACGTTCAAGTACCCCATGGCCTGCATGCTCTGTGCTGCCAGGGCTGCTCGGCCACTGGTCTTGCAGTACAGAACGACTTTCAAATCTCGGGCAGCCAACATGGGGGCTGCGCTGAGTTTGAATTCAAGCAAACCGCGAGGCATCAAAATTGCGCCAGCCAAATGGCCTGCAGCAAACTCGTCTGCCTCGCGAACATCGATCAACACAGCTGCTTCTCGGATCGCTTGTTCGGCATCTTTCAAAGCGACTTCTTGTGTGCAACTTTTGGCCTCGGTGACCAAATCGTGTGCATTTTTCATGGCAGTTCCTTTCATTTCGGGAAGGTTGAGGCATCGCTTACAACGAGCATCTTGGCCGCCTGGCCTTTCAACCGTCCAACATGTACCGATCGCTCTGCTCATCATAAATAAGTTTTCACGAATATACTCAAATTTTCACGCAACTGCTCACACTTTTGCAAACCACACTAGACCATGACGGCATTCAATTCCCCACTCAACACTTGGAATCAACGTTTCGCGACGGAGCAATACATCTTTGGTGAAGCGCCGAATGCCTACCTGTGCAGCCAAGTGGCGCACTTGCAAACAGGCTCCGCCCTGGCTGTCGCAGATGGAGAAGGCCGCAATGGTGTCTGGCTGGCCGAGCAAGGGCTGCGTGTTGAGGCATTCGATTTTTCAGAAAATGCCGTTCAAAAAGCACACCAGTTGGCTCAACGCCGTGGCCAATCTGTCCAATGGCATTGCAGTGACTGGCAGTCGTTTGACTGGAAAGTCGCGCATTACAACAATGTGGTCGGCATTTTTTTCCAATTTGCCACGCCAGCGGAACGCAAAGTGCTGTTTGCGCAGATGGACGCGTCCCTCAAATCAGGCGGCACACTCATCATTCAAGGCTATACAGCCGAACAATTGAGCTTCAACACTGGAGGCCCTGGCAAGCTGGATCACATGTACGATGAGGCGATGATTCGCGAAGCTTTTGTCAATTACGACATCATTGATCTGAAAACTTATACAACGCAGATCGATGAAGGCAGTGCCCACCGTGGCATGTCAGGTTTGCTAGGGTTGACGGCACGAAAGCGGTAAATCAGCCCCGATGAGGGGGTAACACCACGCCAGAAAAGAAGTGCCTGGATTCAGGGTGTCGCGTCAAAGCGCTTGCCGACCTTTGAGCATTCGCTCTTCAAGATAGGGGCCGTAAAAGTCCGGCAAATATCCGCCTTCCATGCGCTCAGCCACCTCTTTACCGCCCGGACCAAAGAACAGCAAAGTGGGGGCAATGGAGATGCGCCATTGTTTGATCAGTTGATCGTGCGTGGTCTTGCGACCTTGGAAATCCAGCACCGCTTGGGAACTGCGCATGTCCAATTGAAAAATGGGGATGCCCGCATTTTGCAAGGGGACCAAATGGCTGGCTCGGGCGATCCGACAAAATGGACACCCCTCAAGACTGACCATCACGATCAGGACTTGCTTTTGCTGAATCGCGTTCGTCAACTCCGACTGTAAAGACTGCGGCACGGGCAATACAGCAGAGCTGCTTGGCTGAGCCCAAACTGCAGACGATGAAGCAAGACAAGCCAACGTCAACAAATGACGCCGACGGATGACAGCATTGGCGAGAAGTTCAGTCATGCAATTGAAAAAAATAATCCCAGAAAATGAGCACTTCGGGAAGGATGGAAGATCACAGCACAGTGTACAAGTTGCTGAGGTAAACGGTGGTTTGCCCGTGGCTTAAAGTGTTCAGAAGCTTGGCGCATCATGCGCAAAACACCTGAAGCATTCGCCAAAGATACCGACACTTGACCTCCATCAAGGGCTGCACGTATTTCGGGCGTAGGATATATATCATTTGACAATGATGTCACGGAGCGCTGCATGTCAATGAGTCACTGGCTCGAAGCCTATGGAAACCCCGCAGTTCTCGCCAGCGGTGGCGCCGTGATCGGCGGACTGTTCGGGTTTTTTGCACAGCGGTCTCGTTTTTGTTTGCGTGCAGCGGTGATCGAATTTTGGCATCGCCGTTTTGGCGACAAGCTTTCGGTGTGGCTCTTGGCTTTTTCCACCGCCGTGATTGCCGTACAACTTATGGTCTTGATGGGTTGGCTGGACACCAACAATGCACGTCAGATTTCTGCCACGGGCAGCATGTCTGGCGCACTTCTAGGTGGCTTGACCTTTGGCATTGGCATGGTCATGACGCGGGGTTGTGCCAGCCGTCTGCTGGTGCTGTCAGCCAATGGCAATTTACGTGCGCTGCTTTCCGGACTGATCTTTGCAGTCACAGCGCAATCAGCGCTTTCTGGTGTTTTGTCCCCCCTGCGCTTGGCCATCAGCAGCTGGTGGACCATTCCCGGTGGTGCATCACGTGACTTGCTGGCCATCACAGGCCTCGGTCATAGTGCGGGCTTGGCCATGGGCGGCATATGGCTCGTGGCTGCGCTGTATTTTTCTTTACGCTCCCCCAACCGCAACTTTTGGATGTGGGTGGGCGGCGTTGGCACAGGTTTGATGGTGGCTGCCGCGTGGGGATTTAGCCAATGGGTTGCGCGTGAATCGTTTGATCCCGTCCAAATTCAGGGCCTCACCTTCAGTGGCCCCTCCGCCGAATGGTTGATGCGCGTCATGCAATGGCCATGGCCAGCGATTGGTTTTGAATTTGGGTTGATGCCAGGTGTCTTCTTAGGGTCACTGATCGGTGCTTTGATTGGCAAAGACTGGAAGCTCGAAGGATTTACAGATGGCTACAGCATGCGCCGCTATATTGGTGGGGCAATACTGATGGGCTTTGGCTCCATGCTCGCGGGCGGTTGCGCAGTGGGTGCTGGTGTCACAGGCGGCGCTATTTTCGCGCTCACCGCATGGGTGAGTCTGGTCGGTATGTGGCTTGGTGCTGGCCTGACCGATCGCTGGCTTGATGAGAGCAGCAACTCCGCCTCATCGACCAAGACTCAGGCAGAGGGATTCAAACTGCCCTGAAGAGTGCAATCAGTGCAGCCACATACCCTGGATTGAACCCGACTTGCCCTGCTTATTTGCCGCTCAAATATTCAGCCACAGCCGCCATTTCCAAGGGTGACATTTTGCTTGTGATGGCATGCATCACCGCGTTGTCGTTGGTGCGCTCACGCTGGTTGAATTGCTTGAGCTGTGTTTCCGTGTACGCAGCGTATTGGCCAGCCAAACGTGGCAAAGAGGTTGTGCCCTTGGCCTCTGCCCCGTGGCAGCTGGCACAAGCGGCCAAACCACTGTATTTGTTGCCTTTGTGGTAAATGAACTTGCCTACCGCAGCCAAATCAGCGTCTTTAGGCGGCTCAACTGCGGCGGTTTGTTTTTCGAAAAATTTGCCCAAGGCCGCCATTTCATCAGGGGTCAACTTGGCCACCATGTCGGCCATGGCTGTACTCTTGCGCTTGCCTGACTTGAAGTTTTCAAGTTGCTTCGCTGTGTATTCCCAGTGCTGGCCTGCCAAACGAGGAAACACTTCACTGGACGATTCACCCTCTGCCCCGTGGCACACAAAGCAAGATCCGCCGACGATTTTTTTGGCGCGCGCTTCATCAGCCTGAGCCATGGCCGATGCGCTCAACGTGGCAACACTGAGCAAAAAAGCCGCTTGCAACAAGCGACGAGTTGAATTTTGGTTTTTCATGATGTGCCTCGATCAGCAACAGATTGCAGAAAAATTGCCGTAAAAAAACGCCGCAAGTCTAACGACTGCGGCGTTTTCGGTTTCAGCATCACGCCAAGGTATCGGCCCAGATGTTGCGCGCCCAAGCGTGGGCGTAGCGGCCCTCCAACTCGTTGGCAGCACTGGACACACCACCCGACCCAGGCACTGTCAACATGGTTTTCTTATCGGCGTCGTAGCGGTGCACGCTGGACACATGAACCACGTCTTCCGAGCTGACAAAGCTATAGCAGGTGTTGTTGTAAATCGGGGCAGGGTTGACCTGTTTACCCATCAACAAGGCAACCACAGCTGCCGCGCAGGTCTTGCCATGCTGGTTCGCCATATGGCCTGATTTAGGCATGCCAGGAGCAATCTGGATCGAGTCACCCAGAACGTGCACGTTTTTCGCGGCCTTGGACTCAAACGTCAGGAAATCAACTTCGCACCAGCGCTTGTTGGCTGTGGCCAAACCGGCGTTGACAGCGATATCACCCGCACGCATTTCAGGAATGACGTTGAGCACGTTGGCCTTGATGTCGTCGTTGAACTCGAACTTCAAGGTGTTGGTGGACGCGTCGACATCGGTCACGCGGTGTTTAGCGCGGTATTCCACGATGCCTTTGTAACGTTCAGCCCAAGCTTTTTTGAACAACGGCCCTTTCGATGTCACGTCATCGTTGGCATCCAAAATCAAGACTTTGCTCTTGGGCTTGGCTTTTGTGAAATATTCGGCAACCTGGCAAGCACGCTCATACGGGCCGGGCGGGCAGCGGTATGGAGCCAGCGGAATCGACATGGCAAACACACCACCATCGGGCATGGCTTCCAGTTGCTTGCGCAGCGTGAGGGTTTGCACGCCCGCCTTCCAGGCGTGCATGACTTTGTCCTTGGCATCTGCCTTGGCCATGCCTGGCAACGTTTCCCACATGAAGTCCACACCGGGTGAAACGATCAGGCGGTCATAGCTCAACTCGGTACCACCCGCCAGCTTGACGATGCGCTTGTCGGCATCAATCGTGTTAACGCGGTCCTTGATGATTTGTACACCATGGCGCTTGGTCAGGTTGTCATAAGGCGTGGTGATTTCATTGATGGTTTTGCTGCCACCAATCACCAAATTGGAAATAGGGCATGAAATGAAAGCATCGTTGGGTTCCACCAGCGTGACTTGAATTTTGTGCTCAGACCACATCCTCAGGTATTTGGCCGCTGTTGCGCCGGCATAGCCACCGCCAATGACCACCACTTTGGGGCCACTGCCCCCACCCACAGTGGCACAACCCGAAACCAAGCCCATGGCACCCAATGCGGAACCAGTCTGTAAAAAATGACGACGTTGCATGGCTGTCTTTCCTTATTTCTTTTGGGCGGCGAAGTAGCCTGCGATGGCGACGATCTGTTCATCGGAATAACCCTTGGACAGCTGGTGCATGATGGTGGCAGGCTTACGGCCTGCTTTGAAATCCAACATTTTCTTGACCATGTCGTCCTTGTTGGCACCCGCCAAGGACTCCATGCCCGGCTGCGCACGCCCATCAGTGCCATGGCAGGCCGCGCACGATGCAGCCCAGCTGCGCACATGCAGCGGATCGACCTGGGCTTGAGCCAGGCCCGACAAACAGACCCATGCGGCCGCTGTCAAAGCATGTTGAATTTTCATGAAGACTCCTCAAAAAACTGTTAGCTGACGACCAATGCCCTTTAAGGGCGCAGATACACAAAGCCTTCTTTGGCTTGTAGTTTGGCCACTTCTGCGACCCCTGAAGGAACCACTTTGGCCTCCATTTGTACCTTCTCTGCAGGAATTTTGCGCGAAACCAATGTGTTGTTGCACACACGGAACTCCACGCCTTTGCCCACCAAATCGCTGACGCTGCCAGCGAAGGGTTGATCCATCTGATTGGTTGCACCATCGAGAAGGAAGTCAATACCCAAGCCGTGAGTGACCACCACAATTTTGGCTGTCGGATCTGCATTGAGGTGGTTGCGAATATTGCCAATCGCACGCGAGGCTTGAGGAATCCCTTCGCTCAAGTGATAAACCACCTTGATTTGCGCCATGCTCAAAGTGCATGCGAGCAAGCCTGAAATCAAAAATAAAAAACGCTTCATCCGTGTCTCCTGATGGACTGATATTAGCGCCTTGAAGGACATTGAAGCGACAGTGAAAACCCGACTCGAAACTGACACTCAGCTTTCAATATCGGTTTGTTTGCACACCGCACGACAAATGTTGACGATGTTGTCATTGACGATGCGGTAATAAATTTGAACGCCATCGCGGCGCTTGTCGAGCACACCCGCCTGATAAAGCGTATTCAAATGCTGCGACATATTGGGCTGGGTGGTATTGATCTCACTCAATAATTCACCGACGTTTTTTTCGCCACTGCATAAGCAGCTGATGATCCTCAGGCGCATAGGCGCAGACATCACTCGAAAAACTTCTGCGGCCTTTTCTATTTGCTCGTCCGATACTGCAATGGACTGATCTTGCACCGATTTTTTGGTCATATTGACCATAATTCTTCCCGTCTGGTTTCAGCTTAAGTCCTGATTGTCTCCCAAAACACTTGCCGCAAACGCCAATTTCCGCACCGTGTTCCCCAATCGATCAAAACAAACAAGGGTTAACCCGAGTGCGCTCGTTGACTTATGTCATGGCCAGTTCAAGCCATCTAAGTGACCATATGCACACTTTTGCTATTTTGAAAAAATAACCATGAAATGCATTGCTACTTGGCTCTTGGGACTCGGTTTTGCAAGCGTGGCTTTTGGCCAAGCTGCCGTCATTCCCGTAGGGACGCCATTGAATATTTTTGACAACCAAAAAACTGTTGTTGTCAAAACTACAAAGGGGTCTGTAGAAATCACTCGGGTCATGACAACAGCCGGCAAAAACGGTGGTTCCCTGCAGCCTTTGGTACCTGTGCCTGGCGTACACCCTGTGGGTGAAATTGAAATTCTGGAAGCTTTGAGTGATCGCAATTCTTTGGTGGTCGACATGCGCGACGCCAACGACCGTGTCAAAGGGACGATCCCTGGCTCTGTGGGCATCCCCTACACAGAAGTGGCTTCGCGCCTCAATGAGCTCGGTTGCCAAAAATCAGGGGCACTGTGGAACTGCACTGCAGCCAAAAAGGTATTCGCCTTCTGCAACGGTCCCGTTTGCCCGCAAAGCCCAATGGCGATCCGTGCCATGACACGCGATGGTTTCCCTGCTGACAAAATTTATTACTACCGCGGCGGCATGCTCGACTGGGATGCTCTGGGTTTGACCATGGTGAAAGACGAATTCTGATTCCGCCCTCGTACAGCAAGTCCACAAAACTCTCCCAAAAATTGGCTTCACACTTTTGAGGTCTCACGCATTTCCCGCACCTCAGGTATCACTGCCTGAGTTGTTCAGCGGCGGATCGGCCCCACAGCGACCAAGCGTTCAATAGCCTGGTGCAAAGATTGCGTACGACGCGTATGGCCAACGGATTTCGTACTGTAGCGATGACCTGCTGGCAACAAATGCAGCTGAACGCCCAGCATTTCAATTTGCTCCAAGCTCTCCAGTTCGCCCACATTGGATTGCATCTGCGAGGGATCGACCAAGGTCACTGAACCTTTACCAATGACTTCGATGGCTTCGCCACGCTCGATCACCAAAGCGGTGTCTTCGTCAATGCCAACCCCCAACAAGTCTGGTCGCATCGCCAATGTCGACAGCAAACGCGCCAGTCGTCTGCGCTCTGAGAAATGCTGATCAACCACCGCTTGCGACAAAAGCCCAAGACCAATATCAGTGTCCACAGCCTCCTTGCTCGGTCGCAGCACTGCAGGCCCCTGGGCAATCATGTGACGCGACATGACCGCAGCGCCAGCGCTGGTGCCGCCGATACAACAACCATTCATGTGAAAAGCTTGGTGCAGCGATTGGTAGGCCGGCGTATCCCACAAGCTGTCCATGAGCCTGGACTGATCGCCACCGCTCATGAAGATGCCATCGGCTTGCAAAATCTCAGACTGCAGTGAGATTGAATGCGCACTGGAACGGCTATCGAGCTCAAGTCGCTGCACGTCTTCGACACCCAAGGCAGTGAAAACATTGCGATAACTTTGCCAAACGCCGTCACGGTCGGTACTGGCTGCGGTAACGATGCGAATTTTGGACTCGCTTCCGCCGCAGTAATCGATGAACTTGCGCAAGATGATGCGGTCCTGCAGGCGGTCTTCGGCACCGCCAACAATGACCAATCGGGACATTCTGTGGCGCTGCGCCAACACAGGCAGCCCCAACAATGGGGTCAACGCCACGCTTGTACTGGCGATCATTCGAGCTAAAACGTCTCTGCGGTTCATGTTTTCACTCTAAACCATGAACCGCAAATTAGGGTGTGCACCAGACCATTTAAAACCTCAAGGGACTGAAGGCGTCAAGAAACAACCTCAGTTCTGTGCTGGTGCAAACGCATCCCAAGCCGCCTCGGCTTCAGACGCGTACATCAATGCAGGTCCGCCGCCCATGTACACGCAAACAGCCAGCATTTCTTCCAACTCCTGACGCGTGCAACCCAAACGACGCAAAGCTTTGACATGGAATCCAATGCAACCCGAACAATGCTGCGTGATGCCGATGGCCAGTGCAATCAGCTCCTTGTGCTTCTCGCTCACTGCACCTTCGGCCATCGCCGCTTTGGCGAGCTGACCAAAGCCCTGCATGGCATCCGGTTGCGCTTTGCGCAAGCCGGCTAATGAATGGTTGATGTTCTGAATCAAACCGGGGTGATCAAAGGTACTCATGCTCTTTCCTTTCAAAATTCAATCAAAGACGGTCAATCGGTAGACCACATTGCACGGACACCGATCCTGCTGAGCCGCCATTGCTCACTTGCTGGTAACCCATCTGTTGCATGAAGCTGCAGGCCATACCAGAACGGCCACCTGAAGCACAGCACAAAAGCACGGAGGTCGATTTATCCGGCACCACTTGCTCAATGGCTTGGGCGAAGCGGTCCAGAGGTAGATTGATCGAACCACGCACATGACCCGAGGCAAACTCGCCTGGTGAACGCACATCGATGATCAAAAGGGGGGCTGTATTGATGGCGGTCATCGGTTCTCCTCAGTTAGACAATGCGGCATTGACCGCTTGAAGCTGGGGCTCACCCAGTTGTCCGGCCATCGCGTGCAAACGCAATTGCGCGATCAAAGTTTCAACTTGGCCTTGCAGCCAAGCCAACTCGGCTGCACTGGCATCGTTTTGCGCGTTGAGTAAATCCAGTGTGGTGCGATCCCCCACCTGGCGCCCCAACTGGGTCGAAGCCAAGCGGGCTTGACTGGCTGTGCGGGCGGCATCGAGTGCCGCCAAACGGGCCTGCCCACTTTGCACAGCCTGCCACGCAGAACGGGTCATCTGACTAACCTGCATCCGACTACGCGCCAACTCAGCGCGAGCCTTGTCATGCAAATGCATGGCCTCTTGAAGCTTGGCACTGCGCCAGCCACCGGAGTACAGCGGCACATTCAGCAACAAACCGACCATCTGCTGGCTTTGCGTGTTGCTGGCCGAACCATAGTCACCAGAGCCACTGATGCGGTCGCGCGAAGCCTGAGCCACCAAATCGAGAGTGGGCGAAGCCACGGCGCGGTATTTTTCAATGTCTTGCTGCGCCGCATCCGCTTGCGCCTGCTGTAGCTTGAGCAACGGATTACTTTGCTCGGCGCGTTGCAGCCAATCGGCCAAAGGCTCGATGACCTGGGTCACCGATGCACGCCCAGGCGCTTGCAGTTGAATCGATTGAACTGGCAAGCCTGTGACGTCAGCCAGAACCTGCCGCGTCATGTCCAAGTCATTGACTGCAGCAATCGCGTGGGCAGACAAAGCCTGAGCCCTTGCTTGAGCTTCGTGTGTGTCGGTCACTGGCACATCACCTAAAGTAAAGCGATCTTTCGCTTCGACCAAGGCTTTGTTCACCGCTTGCTGCTGTTGCAGCACCAGCGCCAGCCGTCGCTCAGCCTGCACCACATCAAAGTAACGCTGTGCAGTTTGCAACATCCAGTCCTGCTGAACCCCTTGCCATTCGTGCTCGCTGGCCTGGGCAGCAATGCCCAATTGCTTGCTTTGAGCGCGCCGTTCCAGACTGTACAGCGGCTGCTTGGCATGGAGGGTCCAGCGCGTGGCCGCACCACCATTGACCGAGGTGCCAAACGATGCGCCGCTGACAGGACTCGAATTGGGCATGGCGAACTGCGCACCATTCATCTGACTTTGAGCACTGGACCCCCCCCCACTGGCACTCAAGCCAAGATGGGGTCGCCACAGAGCAGCGGCTTGGTCGTTCCGCGTGGCCCCAGCAGCCCGACTGGACTGGCTAACCGCGCCTTGCGGGTCGTGCTGGCGAGCTGCCAGCCAAACTTGCATCAGGTCTGTGGCGTTGGCGGCTGTAGCGCTCAGCACCCAAGCGGCGATCAGCGTGCGTGAAATCATCTTAGGGCTCCGAATGATCTGGAAACGAATCAGCAACCAGGCTCAACACCCACTTTGCGCAAAATGGTGTCCATCAGGCACCACTTTGTCAGTGCACTTTGCAGCAGGTTGGCACCCACAAAAGCGGTAAAAGCCAACCACCAAGGGCTCACAAAAATGGGGCTACCTTCAATGCCCAAAGCCAGCGACAAAAGAATGAAGGTGCCAGCGACGAGGCGTACGATTTGCCAGGATTTCATGAGAATTTCTCCAAAAGTTTCAGGTTTAAAAATCAAGCCGCTTCATACTGACGACGGTAAGCCGCGTAGTAAAGCGTGGGAATGACGACCAGCGTGAGGATGGTCGAGACAAAAATACCGAAGATCAGCGAAATCGCCAGACCGTTGAAAATCGGGTCATCCAAGATAAAGAAGGCACCCAGCATGGCCGCGCCACCCGTGAGCATGATGGGCTGTGCACGTGTAATGGCCGACTGGACCACTGCTTGCTTGAAAGCCATGCCCTCTTTGACCTGCAGATTAATGAAGTCCACCAGCAAGATAGAGTTGCGCACAATGATCCCAGCCAACGCGATCATGCCGATCATGCTCGTGGCGGTGTACTGTGATTGCAGCAGCGCGTGTCCGGGCATGACGCCGATGATGGTCAGTGGGATCGGTGCCATGATGATCAGCGGCGTGAGGTAAGAGCCAAATTGCGCCACCACCAGCAAATAGATCAGTACCAAGCCCACCGCATAGGCGGCGCCCATGTCGCGGAAGGTCTCGTAAGTGATCTGCCACTCGCCGTCCCACTTGAGAGCGTAGCCGCGCCATGCGTCTGATGGCTGGCTGATGAAGTATTCATCGAGGCCCAAGCCATCGGGCGTCTGGATTTTTTGAATCTCGCCGCGCATCTTGAACATGCCGTACAGCGGACTGTCCAGCTTTCCCGCCATATCGGCGGTCACAAAGTTCACAGGCAACAAGTCCTTGTGGATCACCGGCTGTTCGCGCTCGCTGTCGGTCACGGTGACCAGCTCGCGGATCGGCACCAACTTACCAGAAGCGCCGCGAACCGTGAGTTGCAGCAAAGCAGACAAATCGCCATGCCGCTCTGCGGACAACTGGATCAAAGCAGCAGCTGGGTATTTGCTGCCGTCGTGCAAGTAAGTGGCGGCTTCTCCGGCCAAACCCGCACGCAAAGTGGTGACGATAGCCTGCTGGGGAATGCCCAATGCGGCCGCTTTACGACGGTCCACCAGCAACAATGTGCGCGGTGCGGAGGCAATACTGCTGTCATCCACGTCCACCACATTGTCGGCCTTCTCAAAGATGGCCCGAACAGCTTTGGCCACCTGACGACGGCCTTCAGCATCAGGGCCGTAAATTTCAGCGACGATGGGCGCCAACACAGGTGGGCCAGGTGGCATTTCGACCACTTTCACATTCGCACCAAAGCGCTGGCCAATCGCTTGCAGTTCAGGGCGCAGACGCGTGGCAATCGCATGGCTCTTGTCTTTTCGGTCGTGCTTATCCACCAGTTTGACCTGCATATCGCCCACCTCACCACCCGAGCGCAAGTAGTACTGGCGCACCAAGCCGTTGAAATTGATCGGCGATGAAGTGCCCGCATACGCTTGGTAGTCCGTCACTTCGGGCTGCTGCGCCAAGTGGGCCCCCAATTCGCGCATGACGGCGGCAGTTTCCTCGACGGGTGTGCCTGCAGGCATGTCCACCACGACCTGAAATTCAGACTTGTTGTCGAATGGCAGCATCTTGAGCAGCACCAGCCCTGTCGCTGGCAGCACCAGCGAAAAAGCGATCAAACTCGCAATGCCCAGACCTAACAACTTGCGGTTGCGCGCCCCCTGTTCGTTGTGCAGCAAGGGCTCAAATACCCGCTCGAACAAAGGACCCAATTTGGCGGCCAATCCAGCAGGTGCAGCATGCGCATCAGCTGCGTGCGATGGCTTCATCCAAATGCGTGCCAGCCAAGGCGTGACCACAAAAGCAATCGCCAACGACAAGAGCATGCCCATGCTGGCATTGATCGGGATCGGACTCATGTAGGGCCCCATCAAGCCACTCACAAAGGCCATGGGCAAGAGTGCGGCAATGACCGTTAACGTGGCCAGAATGGTCGGCCCACCTACTTCATCGACCGCACCGGGGATGATCTCGGCCAGCGACTTACCTGGGTAAAGCTGTTGATGGCGGTGGATGTTTTCCACCACCACAATCGCATCATCCACCAAAATGCCGATCGAAAAAATCAGTGCAAACAGCGACACACGGTTGAGCGTAAAGCCCCAAGCCCATGAGGCGAACAGTGTCACCGTGAGCGTCAGGATGACAGCTGTGCCCACAATCGCCGCCTCACGTTTGCCCAGCGCAATGAACACCAGTGCAACCACCGCAGCGGTGGCAAAAAGCAGTTTTTGAATCAGTTTTTGAGCTTTGTCATTGGCCGTGGTGCCGTAATTGCGGGTTTCGGCCACATCCACCTCGTCCGGTATCACCGTGCCGCGCAGCTCAGCCACGCGGTCCATCACTGCATTAGCAACGTCGATGGCGTTCTCGCCCGGTTTCTTGGTGACCGTCAGTGTCACAGCGGGGTATTCGCCGCCACCAGCTTCCTTGCCAAGGCCATGCGTCACATAACGGGTGGCAGGCAAAGGACCTTCTTCCACTTCGGCCACATCTTTCACAAATATCGGACGACCGCCTTGCACCCCAACCACCAGGTCAGCCACGTCACTGGCTTGCAACAGGAAAGGTCCAGCCTCAATGCTGACACTTTTATTGCCTGTGATCAGTTCACCCACAGGCAAGCCCATATTGGCCGACTGCAGTGCCATGCGCAGGTCTTGGACAGTCACGCCAAATCCGGCCATTTTCCCAGGATCAATCTGAACCAAAACCGCTCGATCTGGACCACCCAGAGTCTGTACATCTTGCGTCCCTTTGACGCGCTTGATATCGGCTTCTATGCTGTGTGCCACACGCTCAAGGCTGTAGGCGCTGGCATCCTCATTCTTGCTAAAGAGCGTTAGCGTCACAATGGGCACATCGTCCACGCCTTTGGGTTTAACCAGGGGCTCCATGACACCCAAGCCCTTAGGTAGCCAGTCGGCATTGTTTCGGATGGTGTCATGCAAACGCACCAATGCCTCGGTGCGTGGCACGCCCACTTTGAACTGCACCGTCAACACCGCCACACCCGGGCGCGCAACCGACATGATGTGTTCCACACCGGCAATTTTTGACAACACCTGCTCCGCCGGAATGGCCACCATCTGCTCCACATCGCGCACGGCTGCTCCTGGGAACGGGATCAGCACATTGGCCATGGTCACATTGATTTGAGGCTCTTCCTCACGGGGCGTGACCAGCACCGCAAATATGCCCAGCAGCAAAGCCACCAAGGCCAAGAGCGGCGTGATCTGTGCGCTCTGGAACAGAGCCGCGATGCGACCCGAAATGCTCAATTCAACGCTTTGGCTTTTAGGCTCATTCATTTCCAAGCCCTTTCAGCGCACCGCGCCAGCCAATTGCGGCTCAGCCGCCACTTGATCGTCTTTGCGCAGTCCGCTCAGAACCTCCACGCGGTCACCCAGTGTTTGCCCCAGTCGAACTTGACGCAAACTGGGCTTGCCCTGGGTATTGACCACATAAACGGCCGTCATTTCAGCCCGACGGACAATGGCGCTGCTGAGCAAATAAACCCGCTCAGCCACCGACTGCCCCGCGCTGACACCCGGCAACCACACCCTTGCAAACAAGCCCGGGGCCAAACCCTGGGCAGCTGCAGGCAAACTCAATCGAATCTGCCCTGTGTGCGTCACAGGATCCACTGCGGGCAAGACCTGTACTTGCTGAGGCGTTTGAGGTGTGGCGAAGCCCGCCACCCCCGGCAACTCAAAGCGAATGGCTTTTTGCTGGGCGCCCACTGAAGCCAACAAGGCTTGCGGAACCGATGCTGTGACACGCAAGGCGGACGGGTCGTGCATCGTCACCAAAGCACGTCCTGGCAGGGCCATGTCGCCCAAAGTCACCGACACATCACTCACGACGCCGGCATAGGGGGCTTTCACAATGAAAAACCCTGACTGCGCTTGCGCCACTTGCGTCTGAGCTTGCAACGATTTGACTTGCGCCTTGGCCGCATCCCATTGAGCCTGTGCGCGGTCAAAAGCACCTTGACTGATGTATTGCTTTTGCAACAACTGTTTTTGTCTGTTCAATTCTTGTGTTGCAACTGCCAATTGAGACTGTGCAGCCTCAACCTGTGCTGTTGCCCCCACCACACCTTGCTGGGCCGCACGGGCATCAATGCGCAACAACTCTTGTCCGGCCCTGACACGGTCGCCGGCTTTGACTTGCAGGGTCACCACTGCGCCCGCAACCTGGGTTGACAAGGTGGTTTGTCGCACGGCTTCGACCACCGCATCCACGCTGCTTTCAGACTGAGCGCCGTTGGCCACTTGGACCGAAATCACTTTCAGGGCCTGCGCATCGGCCGCCATGGCGGTGCCATGCACAGACACCGATGCAAAAAGAGCCAAGGTCAGCAAATGGGTGCGCTTCATTGTTATTCCTTCAGAATTTGCTTATTTAACTGATTGATTAATTACGCAATGATACAATAAAAAATGAAACTCCGGAAAAACGACACGATGAATTCAACCCTTCCCCCAAACTCCACCGATTGCAGCCCAATGAAACAGCTGCCTGAGGGCGCATTGGTGGAAGTTGCGGCTTACTTTCAGGTACTGGCCGAACCCACCCGACTGCAAATCCTCAACATCCTTCGCTCAGGCGAACGCAATGTGGGCGAATTGGCCCAAATGTGCGGCTTCACCGCCGCCAACGTTTCGCGCCACCTGGCCCTGATGACGCAACAAGGCCTGGTCGAGCGCGAAAGCCGGGGCACCAGCGCCTACTACCGCATCACCGATCCTTCGATCTTCGAGTTGTGTGATCTGGTCTGCGGCAACATCGCCCGCCAAATGGAAAAGTCGGCCGGACGGCGTGCCGCGTTCACTTCGCTGTCCTGACATGGGTGAGGCTAAGTCTGCGGTGCAGGCATGTCAGTGCGCTGTTTCACCACCAAAAATAGCCATAAAACCCACAACTCTCGCTACCGATCAAGTCACCCCGCCCAGGTTCAACAGACTTTGGGGGCATGCTCAAAAAGTCTGATCGGCCGTCAAAGTGATGTGATGCAGGCAGAAGTCTCCCACGGCATCCTGCTAGATGGGGTGGCCGCTCCACACGGTCAGCATGTGGGGCTGCCAGCGAAACGCATCTGAACTTCGGGCATGCTGATCAGCGCAACAACATCGCTTCGTTAAGGATTTCATAGCGACGGCCTTGCTTATCGCAAGGCTTAAGCGCCCCGTCACGAACCAAGCTACTGATTTCGCGGCTGACAGTTTCGAGTTTGATATCGAGCATGGCACCCATATCATCTCGCGCAAAAAAAGAGGTCATATGAGGCTGCTCGGGGTCGCGCATTTTGAGCGCCAAAGAGGCCACCCGCTGACGTGCGGAGCCAAAGTTCAGATCGGCCAGCCAGTCGTCTGCGTCCTTGAGGGCTTGTTGCCACTTTTGCATCAGGCGTTTGTGCAGGCGTGGGGAAGTGGCAGACAGGTGGTGAAGCACCGCCAAGGGAATGCGGCACACGCTGGCTTCGGTCAATGCCATGGCTTCAGTGTCATAACGTTCGGTAGCCAATGCTTCCAGGCCTAGCACGTCGCCTGGACGCAAAACACGAACAATTCGTTCGCGTCCATCTGCTGTGGCTCTCACCAGCTTGACCATGCCTTTGCGCAAGGTGAACACGCCCAATGCCGTTTGCCCTTCGTTGTAAAGGACAGAATCGACTGCAAAAACCATGTCATCAATGGGCGTATGGATTTCGCCAAAGTCTTGCTCGTTGAGGTCAGCAAACAACACCATGTCCCGAATGCCACAGTTGCGGCAGTCCGAGGTGCCTTTCCATGCGGAATCGATTTGGATAGGAATCATGGCTTTGAATTTAGCATGCCCACAGCCCCGCCTGCTGACACAGGCCAATGGGCAACAAGCCATCCGACAGAGACATCGGCTCAGGGGCAGAAGGGGCGGATCAAACCAACAACAGATCGTCGGTGCGCATGGCCCCTTTGTTGTCACGCCAAATGACCGAGAGTTTGTCGCCGGGTTTGGCCTTTTTAAGGGTGAATTGCAGATACGGGTTGCGCGAAACACCCGGCCCCCAATCGGCCGCGACAATCAGTTTGCCATTGAGCTGGATCGACACTTGGTTGATGTGCCAAGTGGGCACCAATTTGCCTACTGCATTCTTGCGTTGGCCGGACTCCATCTCGTGCGCCATGCGCATGCGCACCAAGGTCGAATCCCCTTGATTTTGTGCACGAATTCGGGTGGGTTCGGTGGGGCGTTTGGCATCCACGTTGTCCGGCGTTTCGGAGACTGCACCGCAACTGCCCAACACCACCTTGACTTCTTTTTTCGCATGCAGCGCACGGCCGTCGGCTGTAATCACCATCGCATAGACCGCAGAGGTCTGGGCCAGCTTGGTGTGCAGCGTCAAAACGGTATCTACCGCCTCACTGAGCTGAAAAACAGCGATCAATGGCGTGGGGTTCTTCTCGACAAACAATACAACCCGCTCGACACCCGTCAAAGAAGTACTGATGTCCACCGGCACAGCGGCTCCATTCTCGGCGTAATCCAGGGTGTTCAAACGCACATCGGCACTGGCTGCGATCGATTTGGCCCCCAGTGCTTTGGCCACTTGAGCCAGGGTTTTACCCTCAAAAACAGGGGCTGAAGCCAAGGCCAGAGCAGGTCGTACACCGTAAGCCAGACATGCACCGCTGGCAGCAGCGTGTTGCAGAAGTTGGCGCCGGATGAGATTAGCAGGAATCAACATATCAGGCTTTGTACATTCCGGCCCACATACATACAGCTACGCCTGTGGCAAGCGTGCCGTCATAGCCGGAGGCCGTGGCCATCAATGCAAGCTGAATCTTCATCGTTTTTTCTCGAAAAATAACCTTACGCAGCATTATCGTCGCGTCAATTGCAGGATGATCGGAGGCACATGTGTGTCCTGACGCAAAGACAGACAGACTCAAGCCATGCACACTCGTGCGTTCTGTTGATCTGATAAACCACACATGCCCTTTGTCGCCCGCATCCAGAATGCCGCTTTGCTTGGCAAAGTCATGACCGCAGAACAAGCGGCCGAATTGATCCCTGTAGGAGCCAATGTGGGCATGAGCGGCTTCACCGGTGCAGGCTACCCCAAGGCGGTGCCGCAGGCTTTGGCGGCACGGCTGGCGGCCTTGCACGCGTCGGGCCAAACCCATGCCCGCATTGGGCTGTGGACCGGGGCCTCCACCGCCCCCGAGCTGGACGGCGCACTGGCCCAGGCCCAAGGCATCGAGATGCGACTGCCCTACCAGTCAGACCCAACTTGCCGCAAGCTGATCAACGCCGGACAAATGCTTTACACCGACATGCACCTCTCGCATGTGGCGCAAGCGGCGTGGTTCGGCTTTCTGGGAAAACTGGATGTGGCCGTGGTGGAGGTGGCGGGCATCTTGCCCGATGGGCGCTTGATCCCGTCCACTTCGGTAGGGAACAACAAGACTTGGCTGGACCAGGCCGACAAAATCATTCTGGAAGTCAATCTGCACCAAGACCCTGCACTGGAGGGCATGCACGATATTTATTACGGCACGCAATTGCCGCCACACCGCCAAGCGATTCCTTTGGTCAAGACCAGTGACCGGATTGGTCAGCCCCATCTGCAGTGCGATCCATCCAAGGTGATCGCCGTGGTGGTGACCGACCACGCCGACCGCAACGCCGCTTTTGACCCACCCAGCGAAGTGTCGTCCCGGATCGCGGGCCACATCATCGAGTTCCTGACGCATGAGGTCAAAGTCGGTCGCTTGCCCAACGAACTGCTGCCGCTGCAATCGGGCGTGGGCAATGTGGCCAATGCGGTGCTGGCCGGTCTGAACCAAGGCCCTTTTGAAAACCTGACGGCCTACACCGAAGTCCTGCAAGACGGCATGCTGGACATGCTGCGGTCGGGCAAACTGGCGTTTGCGTCGGCCACAGCCTTATCGCTCAGCCCCGATGCGGCGGCCGAGTTCAAGGGCAACATCGACTTTTACCGCCAGCGCATCGTGTTGCGCTCACAAGAGATCAGCAACCATCCAGAATTGGTGCGTCGCCTGGGCGTGATTGCCATGAACGCCATGATCGAAGCCGAAATTTACGGCAACGTGAATTCCACCCACATCATGGGCTCGAGCATCATGAACGGCATTGGCGGCTCGGGCGACTTTGCGCGCAATGCCTATTTGTCGATTTTCATGACGCCTTCCGTGGCCAAAGAGGGACGCATTTCGTGCATCGTGCCCATGGTGTCGCATCACGACCACACCGAACACGATGTGCAGGTGATCGTGAGCGAGCAAGGCTTGGCCGACCTGCGCGGGCTGGCCCCGACCCAACGCGCCAAGTTGATCATGGAACGCTGCGCTCACCCTTCGTTCAGGCCCCAATTGCTGGACTACATGGAACGCGCCAGGCACAGCAGCGCAGGTCTGCACACGCCTCACATGATGGACGAAGCGCTGAGCTGGCATAGCCGCTATCTGAAGACTGGGCAGATGTAAAAGTCGACGGGCATTCTTGTCTAAGATGTGCGCATGAACGCACCCCTCCCAATAAGACACCGGCTGTTTCTGATCCTTGAACTCAAAAGCCACAAAGACCAAAAGACCGCTTGGGTATTTTCCTGGGTGTTGACCTTGATGGTGCTGTGCAATGTGGTGGCTGTGGTCATCGAATCCGTGCCCTCGATCGGCGAGCAACACCACCAGGCACTGGCTTGGTTCGACACGGTTTCGATGGTGTTTTTCAGCATCGAATACCTGTTGCGCATCTGGACAGCCGCAGAGAAAAACCACCACGCCAACAAGCATGCCAGCGCAAACCGGCGGCGTCTGCGCTATATGTTCAGTTTTCACGGCCTGGTTGACTTGCTGGCGATCGTGCCGTTTTTCTTGCAATACTTGTGGCCAGGTCTGGATTTGCGCTTTTTGCGTGTCATTCGGGTCATGCGCATCCTGAAGTTGTCGCATTACTCCACGGCGCTGGAAGACCTGATTGCCTCTATCTACGCAGAAAAAGACGTTTTCATCTCCGCGCTTTACCTGCTGGCGCTCTCGATCCTCATCACCTCATGCCTGATGTATTACGCAGAGCATGCCTTGCAGCCCGACAAATTCGGCACCATTCCCGACGCCATGTGGTGGTCCATCGTCACCATCACCACAGTGGGTTATGGCGACGCCACGCCCATATCCGTCTGGGGCAAAGTGATCGGTGCGCTCACAGCGCTGTCTGGGGTGTTCACGGTGGCGTTGCTGACCGGCATCGTGGCGTCGGCATTTGCCACACGCGTGCGGACGCAAGAAATTGAATTCACCACCGAGGTGGAAGAAGTCCTCAAAGACGGCCACGTGAGTGCAAAAGAGCGACGAACCATTGAACACTTGCGTCAGGAATTCAGCCTCACCGAAGACCATGCCAAGGCCATCGTCCGGCAGATCGTCGAAGAACAATCGCTGAACGACAAGAAGTCTGTTTAAGCCGGCTGGAAGGGCGCATCATGCCCTGGCCTGCCGATGGTTTCAGGATTTTGTCTGGCGCAATGTGCGGCTCAGCATGATCACAGGGATCAAGCCCACCAGCACCAGCGCCAGCGAAGGCAAAGCCGCTTCGCCCAAGCGCTCGTCTCGCGCCAACTGGTAGGCCACCACCGCCAGCGTGTCGCTGTTGAAGGGCCTCAACACCATGGTGGCGGGCAGCTCCTTCATCACGTCCACAAACACGAGCAGCATGGCCGCCAAGGTGGTGCGTTTGAGCAAAGGGGCATGCACGCGGCGCATCAGGCCCCAACCGGTCACGCCCAGCATGCGGGCCGAATCGTCCAGGCTGGCCGGAATGCGGGCATAGCCGCTTTGCACCGACTGCAAGGCCACGGCGCAAAAGCGCACCAGGTAGGCCCAAACCAAACCCAATGAAGTGGCCGTGATCCAGGCTCCGGCCGAAGAGGCGGGCCAGGTCTGCTGAATCCAGCCCACGGGCAAGAGCAAACCCACCACCACCACCGCGCCGGGAATGGCATAACCCAACCCGACCAGCTGAATGGCCCCCTGGCTGATGCGGTCGGCCCGTGTGCGCACGCTGAAAGCCAGCGCCAGCGCCACAGCCACCGCCAATAAGGCGGTCACCGCGCCCAAGCGCAAACTGGTCAGCGCCCATTGGCCAAAACGGGCCCAGGGCAAATCGGTCGTTTCTGCCGCCAATGCCCGCAACATGATGAGCACGGGCAACACAAAGCCCAGCAGCACGGGCAAACTGCACACCCCCCAGGCCATGACCCGTTGTGCACCCCGCAGCACCACGGGCTGCGCTTCGGCAGAACCTTGGCGTGAACCACGCCCTTGGTTGAAGCGCATGCGGTTTTGAGCCCGCTGCTCCAGTTGCAGCAACACCACCACCACCGCCAACAGCACCGTGGCCAGTTGCGCTGCGGCAATGCGGTTGTCCATGGACAGCCACGCTTTGTAGATGCCCGCAGTGAAGGTCTGGATGCCGAAGTAACTGGACACACCGAAGTCGGCCAGGGTTTCCATCAGCGCCAGTGCCACGCCTGCGGCCACGGCCGGTCGAGCCAATGGCAAAGCAATCTCGCGAATGCGGCGTGACAAGGGAGCGCCCAGCAAGCGGGCCGCTTCCATCAGGCCCGAAGCGCGTTCCACCAAGGCGGTGCGGGCCAGCAGATACACATAAGGGTAGAGCGCCAACGTGAACACCAGCGCCGCGCCCCAGACGCTGCGCACATCGGGCCACAGCCGGCCCTTGAGCCCAAACCAGTCACGCAAGCCCATTTGAAGCGGGCCGCTGAACTGCAAAAAGTCGGTGTATGCATAAGCCACCACATAAGCGGGCATGGCCAAAGGCAAGAGCAGCAACCACTCAAAAACACCCCGCCCTGGAAAGTCAAACAGCGTGACCAGAGCCGCCGTGGCCAGGCCCAGCACCGTCACACCCACAGCCACCATCAGGCAAAGACCCAAGGTGGTGAGCGCGTAATCGGGCAGCACAGTGCGCCCCATCTCCAGCAAAATGTCGGTGCTTTGCGGGCTCCATTGCAGCCACGAGCCGAGCACGGCCAACACTGGCAAGGCCAAAGCCAGTGCCAGCAAGGCATAAAACAGCGAGGGAAGACCCGACAAACGGCGGGCCAGGGTGTGCTGCATCAAGAAACCGGATTCAACAAGGTCATGGCTTATTGTAGGAGCCAGCCTGCTGGCGATCAGCCCACGGCCATGGGAGGCCAATCCAACCTGCCTACAATCCTTCTCATGTTTCTAGAACTTCGCCAACTGGACATCCATTACCCAGGCAGCCCAACGCCCGCCGTGCACGGTGTGAGCCTGAACTTGCGTGCGGGTGACATTGGCGTGCTGATTGGCCCCTCTGGCTGCGGCAAAACCACGCTGCTGCGTGCCGTGGCCGGACTGGAGCCTGTTTCGGGCGGCAAGATCCTGCTGTCCAGCCGCGTGGTCAGCGAAGCGGGACACACCGAACCCGCAGAAAGCCGCCGCATTGGCATGGTGTTTCAGGATTACGCCCTTTTTCCGCACATGGATGTAGGCCGCAATGTGGGCTTTGGTCTGAACCATCTGCCCAAAGCCGAACGCCAGCAACGCGTGGCCGAAGTCCTTGAGTTGGTGGGTTTGGGCGGTGCCGACAAACGCTACCCGCACGAACTCTCGGGCGGTCAACAGCAACGCGTGGCCCTGGCCCGGGCGTTGGCCCCCAAGCCCGATTTGCTGCTGCTGGACGAGCCGTTTTCCAACCTGGACATCGACCTGCGCGAGCGCCTGGCCCATGAGGTGCGCAACATCCTCAAGGCCGCCAAGGCCACCGCCTTGCTGGTCACGCACGACCAGCTCGAAGCCTTTGCCATCGGCGACGTGATTGGCGTGATGAACGAAGGCCAATTGCACCAGTGGGACGATGCCTACAGCCTGTACCACCGCCCGGCCACCCGCTTTGTGGCGGACTTCATTGGCCATGGGGTGTTCACTCCAGCCACGTTGCGCGAAGTGAACGGTCAGATCATGGTCGACACCCCCGTCGGCACATTGAGCGATGTGGCCGAATGCCCCTTGCCATGCGCCTTTGAGGGTGGCCAGTGCGACGTGTTACTGCGGGCCGACGACATCGTGCACGATGACCACGCCCCGGTGAAGGCCGAGATCATCCGCAAGGCCTTCCGCGGATCAGAGTTTTTGTACACCCTGCGCCTGGCCAGCGGCGAATTGCTGATGGCCCATGTGCCCAGCCACCACGACCACAAACTGGGCGAGTGGATCGGCATCCGTGCCGAGGTGGACCATGTGGTCACGTTCAACCGTGCATGCCCGGTTCAAAACCGCGAGCTGTGCCAGATGCCCTGCTCCAAGGCACAGGCCTGTGAACACACTGACCCGCAATACCAGCCCGTCAAGTTCGTCTGAAGCGCTGCAGAGTCTGCACAGTGGCCCTGCCGCTGCCACAGCCGTCCGTCCAACCAACCCTGCACCTGACGGCAGCGCCACCTGTCGGTTTTTGCTTGCCACATTTACAAACAGCCCAAGGCGGCTCATGATACGTTTTCAATTGAAAACAAAATAACTCATGGAGACGCCATGCTGGACAAGCTCAACAACCGCCCCATGCTGGGGGCTATCGACGATGCGCCTGTTGTCAGTTTGGTGCAGCAACTGCTAGAACAGGCGGTCACGCTCAAGGCCTCTGACCTGCACTTTGAACCCTACGAAAACCACTACCGGGTGCGCATGCGCATCGATGGCGAATTGCGCGAAATGACCAGCCCACCCATGGCGCTCAAAGACCGCCTGTCGTCACGCATCAAGGTGCTTTCCCGACTCGACATCGCTGAAAAACGCCTGCCACAAGACGGTCGCATGAAGCTGCTGCTGCAAAACGGGCGCGAGCTTGACTTGCGGGTGAGCACCTTGCCGACCTTGTTTGGCGAAAAACTGGTGATTCGGGTGCTGGACTCGGCGCAGGCCCAACTTGACCTGAACCAACTCGGTTATGAACCCGAAGACCTGGCACGCCTGGTGGAAGCGATTCACCGGCCACATGGCATGGTGCTGGTGACAGGGCCCACGGGCTCGGGCAAAACGCAATCGCTTTACGCTTGCCTCAACCTGCTCAACACGGCCGAAGTGAACATCGCCACGGTGGAAGACCCTTGCGAAATCCAGCTTCAAGGCATCAACCAGGTGAATGTGCAGGACAAGCCCGGCCTGACATTTGCCATCGCTTTGCGTGCCTTTTTGCGACAAGACCCGGACGTCCTGATGGTGGGTGAGGTGCGCGATCTGGAAACCGCCAACATCGCCATCCAGGCAGCTCAAACAGGCCATCTCGTGCTGTCCACCTTGCACACCAACGACGCGCCCAGCACGCTGGTGCGTTTGCGCAACATGGGCACGGCCTCTTACAACATCGCCGCCAGCGTGACGCTGATCACGGCCCAGCGGCTGGTGCGTTGCCTGTGCCCACTGTGCAAAGAACGCGTGTCGCTGCCTTCGGATGTGTTGCTGAAAGCAGGTCTGCCCCCTGATTTGCTGTCTGGCGATGCGGTCGACGCATTCAAGCCTGTGGGTTGTGCGCATTGCCACAAGGGGTTTGCAGGACGAACGGGCATTTTCCAAGTCATGCCGGTGAGTGCCGACATGCAGGCGCTGATTTTGTCCGGTGCGGGTAACCAGGAGATGACTCAACTGGCTCAACGTGAGGGTGTGGCGACGTTGCGTCTGGCAGGTCTGCGCAAAGTGCTGAAAGGCATCACCTCGCTCGACGAGGTTTTGGCCAATACCCGGTACGGCGCATGAACCAGCCCGACACACAAGCGCAGCCCCCTGTTTTTGCATGGCAAGGGCGTGATGCCCAAGGCCGAGCCTTGCAAGGGCGGCTGAATGCACACACGGCCGGACTGGCCCGAGCCCAACTGCGCAGGCAAGGCGTGCACCAAGTGCGGCTGCAGCGCTTGTGGTGGGACAGCCCAAGCCGTGTGCGCCCACGCGATTTGTCGCTCCTGACCAGGCAACTGGCTGCACTGCTGCGTGCAGGGGTGCCGCTTTTGCAATCGCTGGACATGCTGTCGCGCAGTCTGACGTCTGCAGCACTGGTGGACATCGTGCAACAGGTGCACAACGATGTGGCGTCCGGCATGGCTTTGCACGAGGCTTTGGCCAAACACCCGGCGCATTTCACAGGGCTCTATACCAGCATGGTTCAAGCGGGTGAATCGGCGGGCATTTTGGACACCATGATGGAGCGTTTGGCACAGACCCTCGAAAAAAACGAAGCCTTGCGCTCACGCGTGCGTTCCGCGCTGATGTACCCCACGGCAGTGATGGGGGTGGCCATCGCAGTCTTGGTGCTGATCCTGGTCTTTGTCGTGCCGGTGTTCGAGGATGTGTTCAAGTCGTTCGGCGCCGACTTACCCTGGGCGACACAAATGGTGGTGGCCCTGAGCGATGGTGTGAGCGCTTCTGGTCCGGTGGCGGTTTTGGGCGTTGTGTTGTGCCTCTGGTTGTGGCATCGCCCAGCATCAGCACGCACCCGGTTCAACGCCACCCGAGACCGCTGGTTGCTCAAGCTGCCCGTGCTGGGGCCGCTGGTCGGCACGGCGGTGGTGGCACGCTGGGCCCAAACCTTGTCGGCTTTGCTGGCAGCAGGCGTACCCTTGGCAGAAGCATTGGGGCCTGTGGCCCAAGCCTGCGACCACGCTGTTTTTGAGCGCGTGACTTTGCAACTGCAAAGACAAGTGGCCCAAGGCAGCCGCTTGAGCGAAGCCATGGGCCAAACGGGCCGTTTTCCGCCCATGATCGTTCAGCTGTGCGCCACAGGAGAAGAGACGGGTGCAATGGACAACTTGCTGGCGCGGGCAGGGGGTTTGATGGAAACCGAGCTGGATGACCGGGTCAACGGCCTGTCGAGTTTGCTGGAACCTTTGATCATTGTGGTGCTGGGCGGCTTGATTGGCGGTATTCTTGTGGCCATGTATTTGCCCATTTTTCGCTTAGGTCAGGTGTTCTGAGATGGCTGCCGATGAATTCCTATGGGGCGCTGCGGCGCTATTGGGCTTGGTGGTGGGCAGCTTCCTGAACGTGGTCATTCACCGCCTGCCCCGCATGCTGGAGGCACAGTGGGCTGAGGCGAGCCATGAACAAGCCCCCGACAATCCCCCCCCCCTGCCGGCAACCAAGCCCTACAACATCGCCGTGCCCGGCTCGCACTGCCCCCACTGCGGCCATGTCTTGCCGTGGGCCGAAAAAATCCCGGTGCTCAGCTATGTTTGGCTCCAAGGGCGCTGTCGCCAATGCCATGCCCCGATTGGCTGGCGCTACCCCGCCATGGAACTGCTGACCGCGGCCCTGTTTGCCTGGAGCTTTTCCCGATACGGCCTGAGCGGCGCTGCTTTGGCCTGGGCGGGTTTTGCAGCCGCTTTGCTGACCCTTGCAGCCATTGACGCCGACACCACTTTGCTGCCCGATGCCATCACTCAACCCTTGGTGTGGGCCGGTTTGTTGGCGGCCAGCCTGGGGCTGAGCGATGTCAGTTTGCCCACGGCCTTGTGGGGGGCTGTGGCGGGTTACCTCTTTTTATGGTCGGTTTATTGGCTGTTCAAAGGGGTGACCGGCAAAGAAGGCATGGGCCAAGGTGACTTCAAACTGCTGGCCGCACTGGGTGCTTGGCTGGGCTGGCCCGCCTTGCTGTCGCTGGTGCTGATCGCGTCCATCACAGGTGCGGCCGTGGGTATCTGGCTGCGTGTGCGCCAGCGCCTGCCCGAAGACGGCTATATTCCGTTTGGTCCCTTTTTGGCCCTGGCGGGTTTGTGGGTCATGGCCTTTGGCCCCCTGCCCGTCTTGCCTGTTTAAACCATGAACACTCAGCGTATTTGGCGCATCGGCCTGACCGGTGGCATTGGCAGCGGCAAAAGCACGGTGGCAAGCCTGCTGGCGGCCCGCGGCGCAGCCGTGATCGACGCTGACGCGATTTCACGCAGCGTGACGGCACCGGGCGGGCGGGCAATCGCCCCGATTGCCCAAGTCTTTGGCCCCGAGATGATCGATGCCCACGGCGCGATGGACCGGCAAGCCATGCGCGAACAGATTTTCAAAAATGCCGATGCCAAAAAGAAGCTCGAAGCCATCATTCACCCCCTGGTCAGCCTGATCACCGCAGAACAGGCACAGGCCGCCCTGCAAAACGGCCAACGTTGCCTCGTGTTCGATGTGCCCCTGCTGGTGGAGTCGGGCGAGCGTTGGCGCAGGCAAGTTGACCGGGTGATCGTGGTCGATTGCGATGCAGCAACCCAGCGCCAAAGGGTCATGACCCGAAGTGGTCTGGCAGCCGAAGAAATTGACCGCATCATCGCCTTGCAAGCCTCACGGGCACAACGCTTGGCCAGTGCCGATGTGGTGATCTTCAACCAAGGGCTGAGTCTGGCTGAATTAGAGGCCCAGGTGGCCCAAGTGGCTGCTGACTTCGGGCTATGATGGCGGCACTGGAAGACGCCGCGTGATACTGTACGAATACCCTTTTAACGAACGCATACGCACTTACCTGCGCCTGCAACAACTGTTCAACCGCCTGGGCCAATTGATGGCCCGAACAGAGGCCTTGGACCACCACTTTGCGCTCACCACTTTGTTTGAAATCATCGAAGTGGCATCGCGCTCAGAACTCAAATCTGACGTTCTGAAGGATCTGGAACGCCAAAAGCAGCTCTACAACGGCTACCGTGGCAACCCGGCCATTTCCGAAAAAGCCCTTGACGGCCTGATCGCGCAGCTGGATGAGCACTTTGAATCGCTCAACCGGGTCAGCGGAAAAATTGGCCAAAGTCTCAACGACAACGATTTCCTGATGGCTTTGCGCAGCCGTGCGGTCATCCCGGGCGGTACCTGCGAGTTTGATTTACCCGCCTATTACGCTTGGCAACACCACGATGCGCCAAGCCGCGCCAGCGATTTGGCGCAATGGGTGGCACCGTTTGCCCCCTTGGCACAAGCCATCCAGTTGTTGCTGCAAATGCTGCGTGAATCGGGCAGCAGCCAAAAAGTGATGGCGACAGCTGGCCAATTGCAGCAAAACCTGCCGCAAGGCCGCACCTTTCAGTTGCTGCGCCTCAAAATCAACCCGGCACTGGGCATCACCCCCGAAATCAGTTGCAACCGTTTGCTGGTGGTGATCCGCATGATGCACCAGCAAGGCGATGGCAAATTGGTGGCCACCACCGATGATGTGCCTTTTGAAATGTCTTTGTGCGCATGAGCGATTCGAACCAGCCTCAAGACTTCGCGCCCCGCAAGGTGCGCTGCCCTGCCTGCGCAGGCACCAGCCTTTACAGCAGCACCAACCCTTATCGCCCGTTTTGCAGCGCACGCTGCAAGGGGGTCGACCTGGGCGCCTGGGCCAGCGAAGAGTTCAAACTGCCCGACGAAACACCGCCCGACGAGCCTTTTGGCGATCCGCGCCTGCAATAAGCACCGAGTTCGCCTGGCAAAACCCGCCAGCGGACTCAGGCGTGCGTGGCCCCTGTGAACTGACGCTCCTCGGCAAACCAAGCCAAAACAGGAATGGTGCCCGGCAGCACTGGCGTGACCGCTACGGGCAGCGTCTGCCAGGCATGTGACTGCGCTTCGCGCATTTGCAGCTCGCCTTGCCAATCCCACACCTTGCAAAAGTGCAGCCGCACCAGCGCGTGCGGGTAATCGACCATCTGGGTTTTCCAGGCCTGCGCCTCACCGATCGTGATGCCCAGCTCTTCTTGCAATTCACGGCGCAGGGCTTGTTCGACCGACTCACCCGCTTCCAGCTTGCCGCCCGGGAATTCCCAGTAGCCTGCATACACCTTGCCTTCGGGGCGCGAGGTGAGCAAAAACTGGCCATCGGCTTGCATCAGCACGCCCACCGCGACATCGACCACTGAACGCGGGGCTTGGTCAGCGCGCAGGTCCTCGCGCGCACGTTCGCCATCGGCCACCAGCAGGCCGTTGCTCATGCCTGGTCCGATTGGCGACCCATCATGTCGCGTGCAAACTGGTAGGCCACACGGCCGCTGCGCGAGCCGCGCTCCAAAGCCCACAGCAGTGCATCAGGGCGTGCAGCAGCGATCTGTGCAGGCGTGGCCCCCAAGGCGCTGAGCCACTGACCAGCGATGGTCAGGTACTCGTCTTGCGAGAAGGGGTAAAAACTGATCCACAGGCCAAAGCGCTCGGACAAGGAAATTTTTTCCTCCACGCCCTCGCCCGGGTGCACTTCGCCGTCGTCGGTGTGCTTGTAAGTGAGGTTTTCGCTCATGTACTCGGGCAACAAGTGGCGGCGGTTGCTGGTGGCGTAGACCAGCACATTGGGGGTCGATGCCGCCACGGTGCCGTCGAGGATGGATTTGAGGGCCTTGTAGCCCGGCTCACCGTCCTCAAAGCTCAGGTCATCGCAATACACAATGAACTTTTCATCGCGGCCCGCCACCACCTCGATGATGTCGGGCAAATCGGTGAGGTCTTCCTTGTCCACCTCGATCAGGCGCAAGCCTTGAGCCGCATAGGTGTTCAGGCAAGCCTTGATGAGCGACGACTTGCCGGTGCCGCGTGCGCCGGTCAGCAGCACGTTGTTGGCGGGATGGCCGTGCACAAACTGCTCGGTGTTGCGCTGCAACTTTTCTTTCTGGTCGTCGATTTCCTTCAGGTCCGAAAGCGTCATGGCCGCCACATGGCGTACCGGCTCCAGGACACCGTGACCGGACGAGCGCTTGCGGTAGCGCCAGGCGATGGCCTGCGTCCAGTCGGGTGCCGATAAAGGTTGAGGCAAGACCGATTCGATGCGGTCCACCAACTGGCTGACTTTGGCCAGCAGTTGGTCCAAGGCGGAGGTGGCTGGTGAATTCATGAACGGTAATCGGCGTTGATGGTGACGTATTCGTGGCTCAGGTCACAAGTCCAGACGGTGTCGGTGGCGGTGCCACGACCCAGGCCCACACGCACGGTGATCTCGCTGCCCTTCATGACGCGCTGACCATCTTCTTCGCGGTATTCAGCGCGGCGTCCTCCCTGAGAGACCACATGCACATCGTCCAGATGCAGCTCGATCAGGCCCTGGTCCAGATCGGTGATACCTGCATAGCCCACCGCCGCCAAAATGCGGCCCAGGTTGGGGTCGCTGGCAAAAAAAGCGGTTTTGACCAAGGGCGAATGCGCGATGGCATATGCCACCTGACGGCACTCTTCGCCTGTGCGGCCACCCTCGACCTGCACCGTGATGAACTTGGTCGCGCCTTCACCATCGCGCACGATGGCATGCGCCAGTTGGCGGGCCACCTGCATCAGGCCCTGCACCAAGGCCTGACCGTCTTCGCTGTCGAGCGAGGTGACCGGTGCATGACCGGCCTTGTGCGTGGCGATCAGCATGAACGAGTCGTTGGTCGAGGTGTCGCCATCGATGGTGATGCGGTTGAACGAGCCATCGGCCAGCTGCTTGGCCAGCACGGGCAACAAGGCGGGGTCGATGCAAGCGTCTGTGGCCACAAAGCCCAACATGGTGGCCATGTTGGGACGGATCATTCCTGCGCCTTTGCTGATGCCCGTAATGCTGACGGTTTGACCGCCCACTTTCACTTGCGCACTGGCGGCTTTGGGCACGGTGTCGGTGGTCATGATGCCCACGGCGGCCTTGGCCCAATGGGCGGCTTGCGCGTCGGCCAAAGCAGCGGGCAAGCCCGCCACGATGCGGTCCACGGGCAGCGGCTCCATGATCACGCCTGTCGAAAACGGCAAGACCTGCGCGGGCGTGCATTGCAGCAAAGCGGCCAAGGCATCACAGGTCTGCCGCGCATGGGCCAGGCCGGGTGCGCCAGTGCCCGCATTGGCGTTGCCGGTGTTGATGACCAAGGCACGAACAGCACTGCCTGCCGCCAAATGTTCACGGCACACCTGCACCGGTGCAGCACAAAAACGGTTGCTGGTGAACACCCCGGTCACGCTGGCACCCTCGTCCAGCAAAAACACAGTCAGGTCCTTGCGGCTGGCCTTGCGCACACCGGCCTCGGCAATGCCAATGCGAACGCCCGCAATGGGCTTCAGTTGTGCAGGATCCAGTGGTGGCAAATTCACAGGCATGGTGGTCTTTCAAAATAACGGTGATGGTTTGGCGGTACACAAACAAAACGGGCCGAAGCCCGTTTCATCCGCGCAGCAAACTCAGGCGAGTTTGCCGTGGCATTGTTTGAACTTCTTGCCACTGCCACATGGGCATGGCTCATTTCGCCCCACAGGGCCCCACTCTTGCTGCAGACCCGCCAGATCTGCCGCCACGGTTTGGGGCTGGCCCGACTCGTCCGGCGCACTGTAAGTCACATTGCTGATGTGTTCGGCACGCTCTTCAATGTCGTGGGCCGCTTGGTCGATCTGGTCACCCGAATCGATGCGCACGGTCATCAAGGTGCGGGTGACTTCGTTTTTGACGGCATCGAGCAACTGGCCAAACAGCTCAAACGCTTCGCGCTTGTATTCCTGCTTGGGCTGCTTTTGGGCGTAACCACGCAAGTGGATGCCCTGGCGCAGATAGTCGAGCGCACTCAGGTGCTCGCGCCAGTGCGTGTCGATGCTTTGCAGCAAAACCATGCGCTCAAACGAGGTGAAGTTGTCAGCACCCACGCTGTCGAGCTTGGCTTGGAAATGCGCGTTGGCGGCGGCCACCACCATTTCCAGAATTTCTTCATCGGTGATGGCATTGGAAGCCTGCACCTTGTCACGCAAGGGCACATTGAGCAGCCACTCATCGGTCAGCGCTTTTTCAAGGCTGGCCAAGTCCCATTGCTCTTCCACCGACTCCACGGGCACATATTGACGCACCAGATCGTTGAAGCAGCCTTCACGCAGCGAAGCAATCTGGCTATTCAAGTCTTGTGCATCCAGAATATCGTTGCGCTGCTGGTAAATCACCTTGCGCTGGTCGTTGGACACATCGTCGTATTCCAGCAATTGCTTGCGGATATCGAAGTTGCGTCCCTCGACCTTGCGCTGGGCACTTTCAATGCTGCGTGTGACGATGCCCGCTTCAATGGCTTCACCTTCGGGCATCTTCAAGCGGTCCATGATGGAGCGCACGCGGTCACCCGCAAAAATGCGCATGAGCGGATCGTCCAGGCTCAAGTAGAAACGCGAAGAGCCGGGATCACCCTGACGGCCCGAACGGCCACGCAGCTGGTTGTCAATGCGGCGTGACTCGTGACGCTCTGTGGCGATGATGCGCAAGCCGCCCAAAGCCTTGACCTGTTCGTGCACAAGCTTCCATTGCTCACGCAATTCGGCCACGCGGGCTTGGCGTGCATCTTCAGACAAACTTTCGTCGGTCTCAACGGCTTGGATGTCTTTTTCAATGTTGCCACCCAGCACGATGTCGGTGCCGCGACCGGCCATGTTGGTGGCGATCGTGATCATGCCGGGGCGGCCTGCTTGCGCCACGATGTCGGCCTCACGGGCGTGCTGCTTGGCGTTGAGCACTTGGTGGGGCAGCTTCTCTTGCGTCAGCAGCTGGGCAATCAGCTCCGAGTTTTCAATCGATGTGGTGCCCACCAGAACAGGCTGGCCACGCTCGTGACATTCACGAATGTCGGCAATCGCAGCCGTGTAGCGCTCTTGCGAAGTCTTGTAGACACGGTCCAACTGGTCTTCGCGTTGGCTCTTGCGGTGCGGCGGAATGACCACGGTCTCCAGGCCGTAGATTTCCTGAAACTCATACGCCTCGGTGTCGGCCGTTCCGGTCATGCCGCCGATCTTGTTGTACAGGCGGAAATAGTTCTGGAACGTGATGGAGGCCAAGGTCTGGTTTTCGGCCTGGATCTGCGCACCCTCTTTGGCTTCCACGGCCTGGTGCAAGCCATCGCTCCAGCGGCGGCCTGTCATCAAGCGGCCCGTGAACTCGTCCACGATGACGATTTCACCTTCTTGCACCACATAGTGCTGGTCGCGGTGGTACAGGTGCTGCGCACGCAAGGCCGCGTTCAGGTGGTGCATCAATGTGATGTTGGCGGGGTCGTACAGGCTTGCGCCTTCAGGGATCAAGCCCATTTGCGCCAACACCGCTTCGGCTTTTTCATGGCCTTGCTCGGTCAGAAAAATCTGGTGTGATTTTTCATCCAGTGTGAAGTCACCGGGGGTGATGATGCCCTCGCCCGTGCGGGGGTCGGCTTCGCCTTCCTGGCGGGTGAGCAAAGGCACCACCTGCTTCATCGACAGGTAAGTGGCAGTGTGGTCTTCGGCCTGACCGCTGATGATCAGGGGTGTGCGGGCCTCGTCGATGAGAATCGAGTCGACCTCGTCGATGATGGCGTAGTTCAGGGGGCGCTGCACGCGGTCATGGGCTTCGTAGACCATGTTGTCGCGCAGGTAGTCAAAACCGTATTCGTTGTTGGTGCCGTAGGTGATGTCCGAGTTGTAAGCCGCTTGCTTTTCTTCACGCGACATCTGGGCCAAGTTGATACCCACCGACAAACCCAGAAAATTGAACAGCTTGCCCATCCATTTCGCATCGCGGCTGGCCAGGTAATCGTTCACGGTCACCACGTGCACACCCTTGCTGGCCAAGGCATTCAGGTAAGCGGGCAGCGTCGAGGTCAGGGTTTTGCCTTCGCCCGTGCGCATCTCGGCAATCTTGCCGTTGTGCAACGCGATGCCACCAGCCAGCTGCACATCGAAGTGCCGCATCTTCATGACGCGCTTGGAGCCTTCACGCACCACGGCAAAGGCTTCCGGCATCAAGGCATCCAGTGTTTCGCCTGCGGCAAAACGCTCCCGGAAGCTCTGGGTCTTGCCGCGTAATTCGTCGTCGCTCAAAGACTCCAGTCCGGCTTCCAGTGCGTTGATGCGCTCCACCGTTTTGCGGTATTGCTTGAGCAGGCGGTCGTTTCGGCTGCCGAAAATTTTAGTGAGGAATGGGATGGCCATGTCTACAAGATCCACCTTCAGCCAATGGCTGAGAAACAGACCGTCTATCCTGTCAAGTTAAAGGGTTCAGAAAAACCGGGCCTGCGGGTTGGGAAACCCTGTGCCACCAGCCGGCCGCCACAAGCGCCAGCCTAACCTGATGATTTTAGCCTCTGGGCATGCCCGTTTTCCCCGGCCTGACCGAAGCCTTGCCCACTGCCGGATAATGGCGCATCCGACTGCCCAACATGCAAAGACGCCACCAAGCCATTCCATTGCAGCAAGCTGCGCAAGAGTCACCCACTTTTGCCCGACTGGCGAGTTTGGTGCGCGAGTCATCGGCCAGGCTCACGGCCATTCGAAGCTTGTTGCCCGCCCCTTTACGGGCCAGCGTGCAAGCTGGACCCATTGAGGACGGCTGCTGGTGCTTGCTGGTCAGCTCCAATGCAGTGGCCGCCAAATTGCGCCAATTGGTGCCGGCCTTCCAAGCGCACCTGAACCAAAAAGACCTGGGCGTGAGCTCGATCCGCATCAAGGTGCAAAACCGCACCCTTTGAGCGTCGGTGGCTTGGGCGAAACATGCTTGACGCTTTACTTCAAAAGCAAAAAAAAGGCCCTGATCGTGGATCAGGGCCTTTTCAGGTTTGTGGTGCCGCTTGTCGGATTCGAACTGACGACCTACCGCTTACAAGGCGGGTGCTCTACCAACTGAGCTAAAGCGGCACGGGCTAGATTCTAACTTGATCCTGACCCATATCAGGGACTCGGTTCGTTAATTTTTTACTTGATGCGTTTGAGTGCAGGACGCGCAGACGTTGTCGGTGGCGGCGTGGGCTCGTCGCCCTGGTCCGAAGCGCTTTCCGACACGTCCACAGCAGACAAGCCCGCTGCAGGCGACTCGTCATCACTCACAGGAAATGCCATGCCCTGGCCATTTTCACGGGCATAAATGGCCATGACCCGATGGATTGGCACCATGATGTCACGCGGCTTGCCGCCAAACCGGGCTTTGAATTCAATGAACTCATTGCCCAGCTTGAGCGAACTGGTGGCATCCATGCTGACGTTCAGCACAATTTCGCCCCCTTGCACGTACTCCCGCGGCACCTGCACGGAGTTGTCCACCTTGACGGCCACGTAAGGCGTGAACCCATTTTCGGAACACCACTCGTACAAAGCGCGGATCAAATAAGGGCGCGTGGAAGGCAATTCGGCAGCACTGATCATCGTAGGCTCCAGCCGAACTTACTTGCGCATGACCTTTTCAGACGGCGTCAGCGCCTCGATGTAGGCAGGACGCGAGAAGATGCGCTCAGCGTACTTGAGCAAAGGCGCCGCGTTTTTGCTGAGTTCAATGCCGTAGTAGTCCAGACGCCAAAGCAGCGGTGCAATCGCCACGTCGAGCATCGAGAAGTTGTCACCCAACATGAACTTGTTCTTCAGGAACACCGGAGCCAGCTGGGTCAAGCGGTCGCGGATGTGCGAACGGGCTTTTTCCAGGGCTTTGTCGTTGCCTTTGAGGGCACGGTTTTCAAGCGTCAACACATGTGCAAACAGTTCTTTCTCAAAGTTGAGCAAGAACAAGCGCACGCGGGCACGGTCAACCGGGTCACCAGGCATCAATTGCGGATGAGGGAAGCGCTCGTCGATGTACTCATTGATGATGTTCGATTCGTACAAGATCAGGTCGCGTTCAACCAGAATGGGAACCTGGCCGTACGGGTTCATCACATTGATGTCTTCGGGCTTGTTGTACAGGTCCACATCGCGGATTTCGAAGTCCATGCCTTTTTCAAACAGCACAAAGCGGCAACGATGGGAAAAAGGACAAGTGGTTCCGGAATAAAGCACCATCATGGCAAGAGGCTCCTCAAAAAATCAAAAAGAGTGGGGGGTCTTTTGAACCCACCACTCCACAGAACCCGACGCATGGCCGGGTGAAAGATCAATTACTTGATGTCTTTCCAATACGCGGCATTCAAACGCCAGGCGATAAAGGTGAAGAACGACAAGAAAATCAGGACCCAGACGCCAATGCGAACACGGGTGTTTTGCGCTGGCTCGGCCATCCACTGCATGTAGTTGACCAAGTCACCCACAGCCTGGTCGTATTGCAAAGGTGTCATCGTGCCGGGCTTGGTTTGCTTCCAGCCTTTGAAAATTTGCACGGTGTGACCATGCTCTTCTTTTTCTTCGAAGACGGGTTCACGCTCGCCTTGCAATTCCCACAACACGTTGGGCATGCCCACGTTCGGGAAAGCCATGTTGTTCCAGCCAGTTGGCTTGGTCGCATCACGGTGGTAGCTGCGCAGGTAGGTGTAGAGGTAGTCAGCACCTGTACCGCCATGGCCCGAACGCGAACGCGTCATCAAGGTCAAGTCGGGTGGGTTTTTACCGAACCACTCTTTGGCTTGCAAGGGATCAATCGCCGACTTCATGGTGTCGCCGACTTTGGTCGTGGCAAACAAGAGGTTGTCCTTGATCTGCTGCTCGGTCAAACCGATGTCTTTCAGGCGGTTGTAGCGCATGAAAGCAGCCGAGTGGCAATTCAGGCAGTAGTTGACGAACAGCTTGGCGCCGTTTTGCAAAGAGGCCAGATCATTGGTCTTGATGGGTGCTTTGTCCCAGGCAATGGCGCCACCGCCAGAGGCTTGGGCACCGGCCATCAGACCGAGGGCCATCACAAAGCCCAGTGCGAGTTTCTTGAGGTTTTTCATGTTCTTGAATCTCCGTGATCTCAGTGAGGCGTGAAGGTCACGCGGTCAGGAACCTGCTTGGGCGTGCCCAGCTTGCTCCACCAAGGCATCAACAGGAAGAAGCCGAAATAGAACAAAGAACCGACTTGGGAGACACGTTCACCGATAGGCGATGGTGGCTGAACACCGAGGTAGCCCAGGATCAGGAAGTTGATCACGAACACGGCATACAAATACTTGTGCCAGTCTGGACGGTAGCGGATCGACTTGACAGGGCTGTTGTCGAGCCATGGCAGGAAGAACAGGATCACGACAGCGCCACCCATGACGACCACACCCCAGAACTTGGCATCAATGGCCAGCATCAGGGCAGAGATCACCACGGCCGCACCGATCACAGCGCCCTTGAGCAGCTGAGGCAATTTGCCCTTGGCCACAGCCAGCACGGCACCAATCACGACGCAAGCGATCAAGGCGTACATCATCTCGCTGGTGATGGCACGCAGCATCGAGTAGAACGGTGTGAAGTACCACACGGGGGCAATGTGCAAAGGTGTGGTCAGCGGATCGGCCGGAATGAAGTTGTTGTATTCGAGGAAGTAACCACCGAATTCAGGCGCGAAGAACACGATCGCAGTGAACGCCATCAGGAAGACGCTCACGCCCATGATGTCGTGCACCGAGTAGTAAGGATGAAATGGAATACCGTCCAGAGGATGACCTTGGGCATCTTTGGGGGCATTCGGACCCTTGATTTCAACACCATCGGGGTTGTTGGAGCCGACTTCGTGCAAGGCAATGATGTGCGCCACGACCAGCCCCAGCAAGACCAAAGGCACCGCAATCACGTGGAAGCTGAAGAATCGGTTCAGGGTGGCATCGCCGACCACGAAATCACCACGAATCAGCAAAGCCAAGTCAGGACCAATGAAAGGAATGGCAGAGAACAAGTTCACGATCACCTGAGCACCCCAGTAGGACATCTGGCCCCAAGGCAACAGATAACCCATGAAGGCTTCTGCCATCAGGCACAAGAAAATCGCGCAACCGAAGATCCAGACCAGCTCGCGTGGCTTGCGGTAGCTGCCGTAAATCAGGCCACGGAACATGTGCAGGTACACCACGATGAAGAACGCAGAAGCGCCGGTGGAGTGCATGTAGCGGATCAGCCATCCCCATGGCACATCGCGCATGATGTATTCGACAGAGGCGAAAGCCACAGCCGCATCAGGCTTGTAGTGCATGACCAGGAAAATGCCGGTCACGATCTGAATCACCAGCACCAGCAAAGCCAGCGAGCCGAAGAAATACCAGAAGTTGAAGTTTTTGGGTGCGTAGTACTCGGACAGGTGTTCCTTGTACAGCTTGGAAGCCGGGAAACGGTTGTCCACCCAGTTGAGCAGTTTTTCACCAACGGGGGCGTTGGGGGAGATTTCTTTGAATTCAGCCATGTTGTTCTCCATCAAGCCTTCTTGTCTTCACCAATGATCAATTTGGTGTCAGACAGGTACATGTGCGGAGGCACTTCGAGGTTGTCAGGGGCAGGCTTGTTCTTGAACACGCGGCCAGCCAGGTCGAATGTCGAGCCATGGCAAGCGCACAAGAAACCACCCGCCCAATCATCGGGCAGAGATGGCTGGGCGCCTGTGGCGAACTTGTCGCCTGGCGAGCAACCCAAGTGGGTACAAATGCCCACAGCCACCATGATTTCGGGCTTGATGGAACGGTGTCCGTTCTTGGCGTATTCGGGGGTCGGGTAAGCGTTGCGATCCGAGGCTGGATCGGCCAGCTGGCCTTCGATCTTTTTGAGGGATTCGAGCTGCTCAGGAGAGCGCTTCATGATCCATACGGGCTTGCCGCGCCATTCGACGGTCAGCTTCTCGCCCGGGTTCAAAGCGGAAATATCCACTTCAACAGCCGCGCCGGCCGCTTTGGCGCGTTCGGAGGGTTGAAAGCTGCTGACGAAGGGGGTGGCCACAAAGCCAGCGCCTACGGCACCTGCGCAACCGGAGGCAATCAGCCAGGTCCGTTTGCTGCTGTCGACTGGGGTGTCACTCATGGGAATCCTCTAGCGAGTCGTTATCAGGGTCAACCCGGGATTGTAGCGGAGTGAAACAAACAACCGACTTACAAGACCAAACCAGTGATCATTCTTGGGTCACAATGCACAGCATTGCATTATTTTTTGGAGCCATAGAGATGTCATTTGCTCAGGAATTCAAATCTTTTGCCGTAAAAGGCAACGTCATGGACTTGGCCGTTGGTGTGATCATTGGCGGTGCATTTGGCAAAATCGTCGACTCGGTGGTGGGCGACCTGATCATGCCGCTGGTCAGCAAAGCCTTTGGCGGGTTGGATTTTTCCAGTTACTACATCGCACTGGCAGGACAGGCTGCAGACCTCTCGCTGGTCGAAGCCAAAAAACTGGGGGCTGTCTTCGCTTACGGCAGCTTCATCACCGTGGCGCTGAACTTCATCATCCTGGCTTTCATCATCTTCGTCATGATCCGCCAGATGAACCGTTTGACAGCCGCCAAGCCCGAACCCACGGCTCCCGCTGCAGCCCCCATCACACCCGAAGACGTTTTGCTGCTGCGCGAAATCCGCGACAGCCTCAAAAACAAGGTCTAACACGCACCAAAGTTCAGTGCGCGCCGCTGACCATTTGCCGCGCCATGCGAATGGCCTCGATCATGCTGCGGGCATCGGCCAAGCCTTTGCCCGCCAAGTCCATGGCCGTGCCATGGTCTGGACTGGTCCTGACCAGAGGCAAGCCCAGGGTCACATTGACCCCCTGCTCCACCCCTAAGTACTTGACCGGGATCAAGCCTTGGTCGTGGTACATCGCGATGACCACGTCAAATTCACGCCGGCCATCAGCCTGTTTTCGAGCCCGCATGAAAACGGTGTCGGGGGCATAAGGGCCATGCACATCCAGCCCCTCCTGCATGGCCAGAGCCAGGCAGGGCTGCAGAATTTCGATTTCTTCACGGCCAAACAAACCACCCTCGCCTGCATGCGGATTGACGCCTGCAACAGCCATGCGCGGTCTGTGGCCCAAAATTTTTGCCAATGACGCATCGGTGATGCGCAAAGTTTGCAACACACGCTCGACCGTGATGGCCTCCAGCGCATCGCGCAAGGACACATGAATGCTCACCAGTACCGTCCGCAGCTCATCGTTGGCCAGCATCATGCGCACAGGCATTTGCTCGACCGGCACACCCGCATGCCGGGCCGCCTCGGCTTGCAGCAATTCGGTGTGACCGGGGTATTGGTTGTAAGGCGCGCCAGCCTCATGCAAGGCCTCCTTGTGCAAAGGGGCCGTCACCAGCGCGGCCACCTCGCCCCGCAAAGCCGCACGGGTGGCCCACAACACGGCATCACCCGCCAATTGCCCCGCACGGGCATCGACCTGCCCCCAAGGCAGCACAGGCGCAACAGGCACCACCTGCAACACGGGCAGGCAGCGCGGCGGCACGGACAAGGCCTCTGCAGGTGTCTGGATTTCACAAACCGGAAAAGTCGGCACCGCTTGCACCAAGGCCATCGCTCGGCGCATCAGGCCCACATCGCCCGCCACAAAACAAGCCTGAGTCACCTCGGGTGCTAGGCACCAAGCACGGGCAATGATTTCAGGACCAATGCCGCAAGGGTCGCCCGGTGTGATGGCGATGGGATGCCGGATCAAGGGGGTCTGCAGGGCGGATTCGGATGTCATGCAGGTGCACCTCAGGCCGGGTTGTCAATTTCAATGAATCGGTGCTGCAAACCCAGGTCTTGCGCCACCCGCGCTGCAACAGCCGGAGCGCCATAGCGTTCACTTGCATGGTGGCCACACGCCAGAAAGGCAACGCCTGTTTCTTTAGCCAGATGGGCTTGAGGCTCCGAAATTTCACCCGTGATGAAAGCATCCACACCTTGGGCAATGGCCGACTCAAAATAGCCTTGCGCGCCGCCAGTGCACCAAGCCACACGGCGAACAGGCCTGTCGGTGCCGCCAACACAGGTCACGGAATGCCCAAGAACAGCCGCCACATGATCGGCCAGAACCTGAGAACTAGACCAGTCGGGTGTGCCCGCCCCCAAAAAACCCAAGTCTTGTTCGCCAAAACGGCCCTCTATCTGCAAGCCCAGCACGCGCGCCAATTGGGCGTTGTTGCCCAATTCGGGGTGGGCATCGAGCGGCAAGTGGTAAGCAAACAGGTGAATGCCGTGGGTCAGCAACAAGCGCAGCCGCTCCCGCATCCAGCCTGTGACGCGCCCATCCTGGCCACGCCAGAACAGGCCATGGTGCACCAAAATGGCATCGGCATCGGCTTCAATGGCGGCTTCGATCAGGGCACGGCTGGCTGTGACGCCGCTGACCAGCAATTTCACGTCGCGGTCCCCTTCGACCTGCAGGCCATTGGGGCCGTAATCGCGGAACTTGTCGGGTTGGAGCAAGGCATCAAAGGCCTGGCCCAGGATGTTGGCATGGGTCATCGTAGGGAGCTTTCTGTCTTGAGTTGGTATTGTGGCGCAAGGCATTCGTGAGTTGATTCGCATGGGGTTGTGGTTATTGCGAATCAAGGACAATCTGTCACCATGAAACGTTATTGGCTTCTCTTTTCCCAATGGGTGACGGTCTTGCTGGCGGTCTGGTTTGTGGTCGCCACGCTCCAGCCCGAATGGCTGCGCAACGCGCAGCGTTCCACCGACGGCATGACTTTGCTGCAAGCCCCCGCAGGTTCACCCCTGAGCCGTCCGGTGGGCAGCCTGAGCGCACCAGCCCGGCAAGCGTCTCCAGCGGTGGTCAGCATCAACACCAGCAAGGCCAACAGCCTGCCCCCGCAAAGCCAAGACCCTTGGTTCAAGTTTTTCAACGGTGAGCAAGAAGAACAAAATCCGGCCGGGTTGGGCAGTGGCGTCATCGTCAGCCCCGAAGGCCACATCCTGACCAACAACCATGTCATTGAAGACGCTGACGACATCGAAGTCGTGTTGGCCGATGGCCGACGCGCTGCAGCCAAAGTCATTGGCACCGACCCCGACACCGATCTAGCGCTGCTCAAAATCACCCTCGACAAATTGCCTGTGATTGTGCTGGGGCAAATCCAAAACCTGCAGGTGGGCGATGTGGTGCTGGCCATTGGCAACCCTTTTGGTGTGGGACAAACCGTGACATCGGGCATCGTCAGCGCCTTAGGCCGCAGCCAACTGGGCATCAACACCTTCGAAAACTTCATTCAGACCGATGCCGCCATCAACCCCGGCAATTCGGGCGGCGCATTGGTCGATGTGAATGGCCACCTGATGGGCATCAACACAGCCATTTACTCGCGTTCAGGCGGTAGCATGGGCATTGGCTTTGCGATCCCGATTTCCACAGCCCAACAAGTCATGCAGGATTTGCTGAAAAACGGCAAAGTCATCCGAGGCTGGATCGGGGTTGAGCCGCAAGACATGTCGCCCGAACTGGCTGAGAGCTTCCAACTGCCCAAATCGGGCCTACCCCTGCCTGAGGGCGTGGTGATCACCGGCGTGCTCAAAAACGGACCAGCCGCCACGGCGGGCATCCGACCCGGTGATGTGATCGTCAAAGTGGCAGGGCAACCCGTGCACAACGTGGCCGAGCTGTTGACACAGGTCGCCGGCTTGAAACCCGGTGCACCGGCTGAGATACACGTCTGGCGACGCCAAGGCGAGATCAATCTGCGCCTGACACCTGCCGAACGCCCTGCTGCCGGCAAGCTCCGCAAATAATCCATAGTGGCAACAATGCCCTGCTCCATGCAAAAGAGGCCTGTCGGCCTCTTTTGTTTTGGATGTCTGATGCCTTCAAGCAGCGTCTTCTGGCTCTGCGGGTGCCTGCGTGTGCTTGATGAAAATCTGTGCAGCCCAGATCCCCAACTCGTACAGCAAGCACATCGGAATGGCCAGCGCCAGCTGCGACACCACATCGGGTGGGGTGACCACAGCGGCAATGACAAAAGCCAGTACCACGAAGTAACCCCTGAAATCCTTCAGTTTTTGGATGCTGACCACGCCCATGCGGGCCAGCACCACCACCGCCACAGGTACCTCAAACGCCAAACCAAAGGCCAAGAACATGGTCAACACGAAGCTCAAATACGCTTCAATGTCAGGCGCAGCCGTGATGCTTTTGGGGGCAAAGCTCTGAATGAAACTGAACACCTGACCAAAGACAAAGAAATAGCAAAATGCCACGCCAATGAAAAAGAGCACGGTACTGGACACCACCAGGGGCATCACCAGTTTTTTTTCATGGGCATACAGCCCCGGCGCGATGAAGGCCCAAACTTGATAAAGCACCACGGGCAAGGCGATCAGAAACGCCGCCATCAACAAAATCTTGAGCGGCACCATGAAAGGCGAGATCACCGAGGTGGCAATCAAGGTCGCGCCTTTGGGCAAATGGACGATCAAGGGCGCAGCCAGGATGTCATACAGATCGCCAGGGCCTGGGTAAATCGCCAAAGCAGCGGCCGCGATCGCCACCGCCGCCACCGCCCAGATCAAGCGGTCACGCAATTCAATCAAATGCGCCACGAACGGCTGCTCTGAACCGGCAAGTTCGTCTTCGGGCTTGGGATGGGAGTCAGACATGGCGAAGTGGGTTGGAAGACCTGCACCCAAGGTGCGCGGCCATCACAGAGAGTTGAGGGACTTGGGCCGGTAACGTGCTACGCGCGCAGCCCCGGAAAGGGCCTTGGTACGGACACCCGAGCGCGCTTTGTACCACTGAGGCACCGCGCCACGCTTGAGACGCCAATTTTTGTCCGGGCGTTTGTACTCAGGTGGCGGCGTCTCGAGTTCAGGCAGATCATGGGTCAGGCCTGCCGTGGTGTCGGCCCAGTCTTTTTCAAAATCTGAAGCGGTGGTCTGGACCGTCTGCTCGACATCGCGTGCAGCCGTCTCCATCGACTCTTTCATTTTCTTGAGCTCTTCCAGGTCCATGGACCGGTTGACCTCGGCCTTGACGTCGGCCACATAACGCTGCGCCTTGCCCAGCAAAGTGCCCAGGGTCCGGGCCACTTTGGGCAGCTTTTCGGGGCCGATGACGATCAACGCCACGACGCCGATCAGCGCCATTTTTGAAATACCTAAATCAAGCACAGTACAGCGTTCGTTCGTTCAAACGCTCAAGACTTGGTCTTGGCTTCGACATCGATGGTGGTCTTTTCAGCCTGCGCAGAGGAAGCGACTTGGCCCGCAGCGGGAGCGACCTCATCGGACTTGCCGCCGTCTTTCATGCCGTCTTTGAAACCTTTGACGGCACCACCCAGGTCAGAGCCCATGTTTTTGAGCTTTTTTGTGCCAAACACCATGACCACGATCAACAGCACGATCAGCCAGTGCCAAATGGAAAAGGAACCCATGAATATCTCCTAACGTTGTTGCTGGATTCTAAGGGGTGTCACACCCGGAATAGGATCTGCCTTGAGCCGACAAGGAATTAAGGCCCAAGTGCTTGTTTGCGAGCCCGTTTAACCCCTGAGCCAAGGGCGCGGGCCACCCATGACGTGCATGTGCAGGTGGTGCACTTCCTGCCCACCCTCGGCCCCGTTGTTGACCACGATCCGGAACCCTCCGTCGGGATAGGGGTTGCAGCCCTCCTGCTGGGCCAGCTTCGGGGCCAAGGTCATCATGTGCCCCATCAAACCTGCATGCTCCGGGGCCAGATGTGCCATTGACGGGATGTGCAGCTTGGGAATGATCAGGAAATGAACGGGTGCCCAAGGTGCGATGTCGTGAAAGGCGAACACATGGTCGTCTTCGTGCACTTTGCGCGACGGGATTTTGCCCGCGATGATTTTGCAAAAAAGGCAGTTGGCGTCGGTCATGGTTGGAGCGAGATTCAAAGTCAAAAATTCAGTCGGTCACGGGCTGCTGCGTGTTCAGGCGCACCATGCCCCGCACGATGCGGTACAAAAACCAGATGGAGATGCCCACCCAAGCCAGCCAGCCTGGGAAGAAAAAGAACAGCCACAGAGGCAAAGTCACCAGATACAGCACCGCCACCCAGATGACGGTGCGGATGCGGTAGCTGAAATGTGTGGCTTCCCAGCCTGTGGTGTCGCCTTTTTTGACCAAATCGATGATGAGCGCCACCACCAGCAAAGCCGGGCCCATCTGTGCACCCGGCACGATGGCGCTCACGGCCACGATCAGGTGCAGGATGTAACTGACCCAACTGATGGTGTGGGTGCTGTCGTCCACAGGCTGATCGGTCATGGTTTATTCGCCCAAACGCTCACGCTCTTGCACTTTGCGCAGGGCTTTTTCTTCCAGGCCGCTCAGGCCCTCACGGCGGGCCAGCTCATTGACCACGTCGGCAGGCGTCAGGCCGTAGTGCGCCAGCGCGATCATGCTGTGGAACCACAGGTCGGCAACCTCACCCACCAGCTTGGTTTTGTCCCCGCCATGGTCCACGTCTTTGGCGGCCATCACGGTCTCGGTGGCTTCTTCGCCAATCTTCTTCAAAAAGGCGTCAGGCCCTTTGTGCAGCAGGCGGGCCACATAACTTTTTTCGGGGTCGCCGCCGTTGATGACCTTGCGGCTTTCGACCACAGCTGCGAGGCGGTCAAGGATGTCCTGGTTACTCATGGCGCTCACTTGTAAATGGTTTCGGGGTCTTTCAGGACCGGATCAGCCGCCTGCCACTCGTCGGCTTGCAGGCTCTGGAAAAAGCAGCTGTGACGGCCCGTGTGGCAGGCAATGCCCGGCTCGTGCCCCAGCTGGGTGATTTTGAGCAGCACCACATCGTTGTCGCAATCGATGCGGATGTCATGCACCGTCTGCACATGGCCCGACTCTTCGCCCTTGAACCACAGCTTGTTGCGTGAACGGCTGAAATACACCGCCCGCTTGAGTTCGGCCGTCTTTTGCAGCGCCTCGCGGTTCATCCAAGCGAACATCAGCACATCACCAGTGTCTTTTTCTTGGGCGATCACAGGCACCAGGCCTCTGTCGTCCCATTTGATGGAGTCGAGCCAATTCATGTTCACAACCTGACCGGAATGCCTCGTTCGCGCATGCGCTCTTTGGCTTGTTGCACGGTGTATTCACCGTAGTGGAAGATGCTGGCCGCCAGCACGGCGTCCGCACCACCGATGCTCACGCCGTCGGCCAGGTGGTCGAGATTGCCCACGCCGCCGGATGCGATCACGGGCACGCTGACCGCGTCGCTCACTGCGCGGGTCAGTTGGAGGTCAAAGCCGCTTTTGGTGCCGTCGCGGTCCATGCTGGTGAGCAGGATTTCGCCCGCGCCGTATTCGGCCATTTGGGTGGCCCAGGCCACCGCGTCCAGGCCCACGTTTTTGCGGCCGCCGTGGCTGTACACATCCCAGCCGGGGCCCATGGGCAGACCGTGGGTGCCGATGCGTTGCTCGTCTTCGGGCGTGCGGCGCTTGGCGTCAATAGCGACCACGATGCACTGCGCGCCGTATTTGGCAGAGGCTTCGCGGATGACTTGCGGGTTGGCAATGGCCGCCGAGTTGAAACTGGTCTTGTCGGCCCCGGCGTTGAGCAAGCGGCGCACGTCTTCGACGGTGCGCACACCACCGCCTACGGTGAGCGGAATAAAGACCTGGCTGGCCACGGCTTCGATGATGTGCAGGATCACGTCGCGCCCGTCGCTGGTGGCGGTGATGTCCAAAAACGTGAGTTCGTCAGCGCCTTGCTCGTTGTAACGGGCCGCGATTTCAACCGGGTCTCCGGCGTCGCGCAGTTCGACAAAGTTGACGCCCTTGACCACGCGACCGCCGGTCACGTCGAGGCAAGGGATGATGCGTTTGGCGAGCATGGAGACTTCTCTTGTTGAATGGGTTCAGGGTTTTAGGGTTTCAGCACTTGCAAGCGTTGCCAGCCCGTCCAGCGCCCGCCCGCAGGCAAGGTGATGGGTGTGTAGACCTGAGCGGCTTCGACGCACATCATGTGCCGCCAGCCGTCTTCGGGCATGTCGGCCAGGCGCTTGCACAGGTCTTGCGCGGGGTTCCAGACCACGGTGTTGGCCCAGCTTGGGCTTTGGCTGATCTGCAGGGACTGGTTCAGCGTCATCGGCAACGCGGCCGTGTTGGGTGCCGCTTCGTACACGCGGTCAAATTCGGCAGCAAACCGCAGCGTGTCGACAGCGGGCGCATGGGTGTCGGTGAGTGAATCCCACTCGGGCTGACCGCCCAGGCCCTGCAGCGTGGCCTGCGTCACGTCGGGCACGGCCAAATAGGTGTGCAGTGCGCCAGAGAACGCCAGCGCTTGGGTGTCTGTGTTGTGCACATCCAGCGTCAGTTGCAAGGCACCCGGACTCAGGTCGATGTGCAGCGCCAAGGCAAAGGCTTGGGGCCACCAGGCGCGGGTTTGGGCGTTGTCTTTCAGGCGCAGTGTGAGGCGGGCATGGTCATCGCTCAGTTCAGCCGCATCGGCTTGCCAGGCCACGTTGCGGGCAAAGCCGTGTTTGGGCAAACGGTCGGCCATGGGGCCGCGTTGGTTGAACTGCGGAAAGCACACGGGGACACCGCCGCGGATGGCAGCTTGGCCGTCCATCACGCTTTGGGGGCTGAGGTACAGCCGCTCTTGCCCGCCCGATACCCAAGACAGCACATGCGCGCCGTGCAGTGCCACCACCAGGCGGTCGCCTGCTGGCAGCGACAACTCGCAAGCCGGCAGGCCTGCGAACACGGTGTCGCGACAAATGGCCTGCGCAGTCATGAGGCGTTTCCTGTGGGGTTCAACCGTTGAGTTCGTCGGCGCGTTGCTGCGCCAGCGCGAAATCGAGGTCGCCCGAATACACGGCGCGACCGCAGATCACGCCTTCCACGCCTTCGTCTTCGACAGCGCACAGCTGCTCAATATCAGCCATGTTGGACAGGCCGCCCGAGGCGATCACAGGGATGGTGAGGGCTTGGGCCAGCTTGACGGTGGCGTCAATGTTGATGCCGCTGAGCATGCCGTCGCGGCCGATGTCGGTGTAGATGATGGACTCGACGCCCCAGTCTTCGAACTTCTTGGCCAAGTCCACCACTTCGTGACCCGTGAGCTTGCTCCAGCCGTCGGTGGCGACTTTGCCATCTTTGGCGTCCAGGCCGACGATGATGTGGCCGCCAAAGGCAGTGCAGGCGTCTTTCAAAAAGCCGGGGTTCTTGACGGCGGCGGTGCCGATGATGACGTAGCGCAGGCCGCTGTCGATGTATTTTTCGATCGTGTCCAGATCGCGGATACCGCCACCCAATTGCACTGGAATGTCGTCGCCCACGGCCTTGAGGATGGACTTGATGGCGCTGAAGTTTTGCGGCTTGCCCGCGAAGGCGCCATTCAGATCCACCAGGTGCAGGCGGCGTGCGCCTTTTTCGAGCCAAGTGCGGGCCATGGCGGCCGGGTCTTCACCGAAGGTCGTGGCTTGGTCCATATCGCCTTGCTTGAGGCGAACGCAGTGGCCGTCTTTGAGGTCAATGGCGGGGATCAGAATCATGGCGAATTAAAAGCAGGTGAAGGAAAAAACGGCAGTGAAAACCACTCAAGGCTGCCAGTGGAGGAAATTACGGAACAAGGCCAAGCCCTGGGCCGCGCTTTTTTCAGGGTGAAACTGGGTGGCAAAAATATTGTCGCGTGCAATCGCGCAGGCAAAGCGGCCGCCGTAGTCGGTCTGGGCAGCGCTGTGCGCTGGGTTGGCCACTTGGGCGTAGAAGCTGTGCACGAAATAGTACCAGCTGCCATCGGCAATGCCGCTCCACAAGGGGTGGGCGGGAGCATCTTGCCAAACCTGGTTCCAGCCCATTTGTGGCACTTTGTAGCGTGTGCCATCGGGCTGAATTTGCCCAGCCAGCTCGAACTTGACCACGCGGCCAGGGATCAGGCCCAAGCCGGGCGTGTCGCCTTCGTCGCTGTGGTCCAGCAACATTTGCATGCCCACGCACACGCCAAACAGCGGTTTGCTGGCGGCGGCTTCGAGCACGGCATCCATCAGGCCCGACTCGCGCAGTTCGCGCATGCAATCGGGCATGGCGCCCTGCCCCGGCAAGACCACACGGTGTGCATTGCGCACGACCTGGGGGTCCGACGTGACGGTGACTTCGGCATGGTCCACGCTGGAGGCCGCATGGATCACCGCCTGCGCCACGGAGCGCAGGTTGCCCATGCCGTAGTCCACCACTGCAACGCGATTGACGCTCATGTCAGAGACTGCCTTTGGTCGATGGGATCACGCCCGCCGAGCGGGGATCGAGTTCGAGCGCGGCACGCATGGCGCGGGCGAAGGCCTTGAAAATGGTCTCGCACTGGTGGTGCGCGTTCACACCCTTGAGGTTGTCGATGTGCAGCGTGCACAACGCGTGATTCACAAAGCCTTGGAAGAACTCGTAAACCAATTGGGTGTCGAGCGAGCCCAGCGAGCCGGAGGTGAAGTTCACGTCCATGTGCAAACCGGGACGGCCCGAAAAGTCCACCACCACGCGGCTCAAAGCCTCGTCGAGCGGCACGTAGGCGTGGCCATAACGGCGGATGCCTTTTTTATCGCCAATCGCCTGCGCGAAAGCTTGACCCAAGGTGATGCCGATGTCTTCCACGGTGTGGTGGCCGTCGATGTGCAGGTCGCCTTCACACGCGATGTCCAGGTCGATCAGGCCGTGGCGGGCGATCTGGTCCAGCATGTGGTCCAGAAAACCGATGCCCGAAGCCAGCTTGGCTTGGCCCGTGCCGTCGAGGTTGATGGCGACGCGGATGTTCGTCTCGGCCGTCTTGCGGGTCACATTGGCTGTACGGTCAGCAGTGCGGTTCATAGAGAGGCTTTCAGAGCGGCGAGGAGTTGGTCATTTTCTGTGGCGGTGCCCACCGTCAGGCGAAGGCAATTGGACAGCAATGGGTGCATTTTAGAAACGTTCTTGACCAGCACTTTGTGGGCTTTCATACCCTCAAAGGTCTGGGCCGCATCGGGCACGCGGGCCAAAATCATGTTGGCTTCACTCGGGAACGGGGTCACACCGGGCAAGGCGGCCAGCGCTTGCAGCAAACGGGTACGCTGCTCACGCAGGTCTTTGGCCTGGGCTGCAAACACCTCGGCATGCTCCAAAGCGAACAGGGCGCATTCGTAATTGAGCACGCTGATGTTGTAGGGCGGGCGCACTTTGTCGATCTCGGCCACCAAGGCCTTGGGGCCCACCATGTAGCCCAAACGCACACCGGCCAGGCCAAACTTGCTGAGCGTGCGCATCAAGAGCACATGCGTGTGGCGTGTGATGCGGTCCATGTAGCTCTTGCTGGCAAAGGGCTGGTAGGCCTCATCCATGACCACCAAGCCGCCTTGAGCGCCTTGTGCCAGCACGATCTTTTCGATCGTGTCGTCGTTCCACAGGCTGCCCGTCGGGTTGTTCGGGTAAGCCAAATAGACGATGGAGGGCTTGTGCTGATCAATAGCGGCCAGCATGGCGGCTTCGTCGAGTTCAAAGTCGGCGGTGAGCGGCACACCATGAAAGGCCAGGCCTTGCAGCTGGGCGCTCATGGCGTACATCACAAAGCCGGGCAGTGGCGCCAAGATGGACGCGCCGGGCACGTCGCAGGCCATGGCCAAGAGCGAGATCAATTCGTCTGAGCCGTTGCCCAGCATGATGTCGAAGCCTTCGGGCATGCCCGCGTGCTGGGCCAACGCATGGCGCAAGTCGTTCACACGGCCATCGGGGTAGCGGTTGAGGGCCAAAGCCCCCAGGCGCTCGCCCAAAGCCTTTTGCAAATCAGCGGGCAGGCGGTGCGGATTCTCCATCGCGTCGAGCTTAACCATGCCGACCGAGTCCTGGATGGCGTAAGCGTGCATGGACTGCACGTCCTGGCGGATGCGTTGCATGAGTTGGGGGCTGACATTGCTCATTTGGAGTCTCGCATCGTGGGCACAGGGTTCAAACGCAATTCGGCAGCGCGGGCGTGCGCTTGCAGGCCTTCTCCGTAAGCCAGTTCGGCGGCAATGCGGCCCAGCGGCTGGGCACCGGCTTCGCTGACCTCGATCAGGCTGGAGCGTTTCTGGAAGTCGTACACGCCCAGGGGCGAGGAGAAGCGTGCCGTGCCGCTGGTGGGCAGCACATGGTTGGGGCCCGCGCAGTAGTCGCCCAGCGACTCGCTGGTGAAAGCGCCCAAAAAGATCGCCCCGGCGTGGCGCAGCAATGGCTCCCAACGGTGTGGCTCACTGCTCGACACCTCCAGGTGCTCGGGCGCGATGCGGTTGCTGATGGCGCAGGCTTCTTCCATGTTGCGCGTGAGGATCAGCGCACCCCGGTCGCTCAAGCTCTTGGCGATGATCTCGCGACGCGGCATCTCGGGCAGCAGGCGGTCAATGGCGGCCTGCACTTCGGCGATGTAAGCCGCATCTGGGCACAGCAAAATGCTTTGCGCCAACTCGTCGTGCTCGGCCTGGCTGAAGAGGTCCATCGCCACCCATTCGGCGGGCGTGGTGCCGTCGGCCAGCACCAAAATTTCGCTGGGGCCTGCAATCATGTCGATGCCCACGGTGCCGAACACGCGCTTTTTGGCGCTGGCCACATAGGCGTTGCCCGGGCCGGTGATTTTGTCGACCTTGGGGATGGTGGCGGTGCCGTAAGCCAGTGCCCCAACGGCCTGAGCGCCACCCACGGTGAATGCGCGGCTCACACCGGCCACACAAGCGGCGGCCAGCACCAGTGGGTTGCGCACGCCTTGCGGCGTGGGCACCACCATGACGATCTCTTGCACCCCGGCCACATGGGCGGGGATGGCATTCATCAACACCGAAGAGGGGTAAGCGGCTTTGCCACCGGGCACGTAAATGCCCACGCGGTCGAGCGGTGTGACCTTTTGGCCCAGCAGTGTGCCGTCTTCGTCGCGGTAGCTCCAGCTCTCGCCAGAGGCTTTCTTTTGCGCTTCGTGGTACTTGCGCACACGGGCAGCGGCGGCTTGCAGGGCTTCGCGCTGCGCAGCGGGCAAGCTGTCCAGCGCCGCTTGCAGCTCGGCTTGGGTGATTTCGAGCGTTTTCACATCGGCTGCTTGCAGGCCATCAAAGCGCTGGGTGTAGTCGAGCACGGCTGCATCGCCACGCTTTTGCACATCGGCCAGGATGTCGGCCACACGCTGCTCGATGGCGGCGTCGGTCTCGGCAGACCAATGCAGGCGGGCCGCGAAGGCCGCTTCAAAACCGGCATCGGCCGTGTTCAGTTGCAATGGTTTGGCCTTGAGTCCCATGACGTTCAGTCTTTCTTCACCGCGCCCGCGAAGGCGTCGATGATGGCGCGGATGGGCGCTTGTTTGAGCTTGAGCGCGGCTTGGTTCACCACCAGACGCGAGCTGATGTCCATGATGCGTTCAACCTCGACCAAGTGGTTGGCTTTGAGGGTGTTGCCTGTGGACACCAAGTCCACAATCGCATCGGCCAGGCCCGTGAGCGGGGCCAGCTCCATGCTGCCGTAGAGCTTGATCAGGTCGACGTGCACACCCTTGGTGGCAAAAAAGTCGCGGGCAATCGCGGTGTATTTGGTGGCCACTTTCAGACGGGCACCCGTGCGCACCAGCGCCGCGTAGTCGTCATCGGCTCGCACCGCCACGCTCATGCGGCATTTGGCAATGTTCAGGTCCAACGGCTGGTAAAGGCCTTGGCCGCCGTGCTCAATGAGGGTGTCTAGGCCGGTCACGCCCAGATCGGCCCCGCCGTATTCCACATAGGTGGGCACATCGCTGGCGCGCACCAACACCACGCGCACGCTGGCCTGGTTGGTGGGCAAAATCAGCTTGCGGGATTTTTCGGGGTCTTCCAGCACCTCGATGCCAGCGGCCTTGAGCAGCGGCAGGGTTTCGTCAAAGATGCGTCCTTTGGACAGGGCCAGCGTGATCATTTCACTCTTTCAATGTCAGCGCCCACAGCGCGGAGTTTGGCTTCCATGCGGTCATAACCGCGGTCCAGGTGGTAAATGCGGTCGACGATGGTTTCGCCTTCGGCCACCAAGCCGGCAATCACCAGACTGGCCGAGGCGCGCAGGTCCGTCGCCATCACGGTCGCCCCCGAGAGTTTTTCCACGCCTTCGATCACCGACACCTTGCCGTCGATCTGGATGTGTGCGCCCAGGCGCACCAGCTCGTTGACGTGCATGAAGCGGTTTTCAAAAATGGTCTCGGTCACCTTACTCGCTCCCTGCGCAATGCAGTTGAGCGCCATGAACTGCGCCTGCATGTCGGTCGGAAAGCCCGGGTATTCGGTGGTGCGAAAGCTCTGGGCCTTCAGGCGCCCTTCGGACTTCACGCGGATGAAGCCTTCACCGGCTTCGATCGTGGCCCCGGCCTCGCGCAGTTTGTCGATGACTGCATCCAAGTGGTCAGCGCGACCGTGGCGCAACACCACGTCGCCACCCGTGGCCGCCACCGCACACAAGAACGTCCCAGCCTCGATTCGGTCGGCCACCACCTGATGCTGGCCGCCGTGCAGGCGCTCCACGCCCTGGATGCGGATCTTGCTGGTGCCATGGCCTTCGATCTTGGCACCCATGGCGATGAGCATTTCGGCCAGATCGGTGATCTCTGGTTCTTGGGCTGCGTTCTCCAGAACGGTCTCGCCCTCGGCCAAAGCAGCAGCCATCATGAAGTTCTCGGTGCCCGTCACCGTGACCATGTCGGTGGTGATGTGTGCGCCCTTCAGGCGGGTGCGGCCGGCTGGCAAACTGGCCAGCATGTAACCGTGGTCCACCGTGATTTCAGCACCCATGGCTTGCAGGCCTTTGATGTGCTGGTCTACAGGTCGGGAACCGATGGCGCATCCACCGGGCAGCGAGACTTTGGCTTGGCCAAAGCGGGCCAGCAAAGGACCCAGTGCCAGCACCGAGGCGCGCATGGTTTTCACCAATTCATAAGGCGCTTCAGGGTTGTTCAGGCCACCGGCATCCAGGGTGACGCGGCCGTCTTCGTGGTGCTCGGCCGTCACGCCCATGTTGCGGATCAGCTTGAGCATGGTGGACACGTCTTGTAGACGGGGCACATTGTGCAGGGTCACGGGCTCTGCACTCAGCAAAGCCGCACACAGTTCGGGCAAGGCTGCGTTTTTGGCACCTGCGACATCGAGTGTGCCTTGCAGGCGCTTGCCGCCGCGAATTTTCAGTTTATCCATGGGTCAGCTCAGGTGCGTTTTGGCAGGAGATCAAAGTTGGGCTTCAGTTCGCTTGCGCGGCCCACTCAGCAGGCGTGTAGGTTTTCATGGACAAGGCATGCACTTCGTCGGTGTGCATTTTTTGGCCCAGTGTGGCGTACACCCGCTGATGACGCGCAATCGGGCGCATGCCCGCGAACACCTCGGACACCACGACCGCGCTCCAATGGCGGCCATCGCCCTCCACAGTGAGGTGGGTGCAGTCGAGGCCTGCGGCGATGATGGCTTGAAGTTGCTCTGCGTTCATGGGAGTCAGCTCCGGATTTTGTAGCCGGTGCGTAAAAGGGAAAGGGTCAGGCTGCTGATGAGCGCCAAAGCAGCGCCCACCACGGCCAGACTGATCCAGGGAGAGACATCGCTTTGGCCAAAGAAACCATAACGGAACCCGTCGATCATGTAGAAAAACGGATTCAGATGGCTGAGCTTTTGCCAAAACGGCGGCAGCGAATGGATGGAATAGAACACACCCGACAAAAAGGTCATCGGCATGATGATGAAGTTCTGAAAGGCGGCCATCTGGTCAAACTTTTCAGCCCACAGACCGGCGATCACGCCCAACGCACCCATCATGGCCGCACCCATGAAGGCAAAGGCCAAAATCCACAGCGGATAGACAAAGCTGATGTTGACCATCCAGCCCGTGATGACGAACACGCCCAGGCCCACGGCCAAACCCCGCACGATGGACGAGCCCACATAGGCCACAAACCAGCTGCGGTGCGACAAGGGCGTGAGGAGCAAAAACACCAGACTGCCCATGATCTTGCTTTGCACCAGGCTCGACGAGCTGTTGGCGAAAGCGTTTTGCAACACCCCCATCATGATCAGGCCGGGCAGCAAGAACGAGGTGTAAGGCACTTGGTCATACACCTTGACGTGGTCTTCGAGCACGTGACCGAAGATCAGCATGTAAAGCACCGATGTGAGCACGGGCGCGGCCACGGTCTGGAAAGCCACTTTCCAAAAACGCAGGACTTCCTTGTAGAGCAGGGTTTGCCAACCGGTCATGCCGAGGCTCCAGTCTGGGGTTGCTTGCGGTTCATGACTTCAAGGAACACATCCTCCAGATCGGCCTGACGGATCTCCACGTCTTCGGCCACCAGACCTGCGGTGCGGATGGTGGCCAGGTGCTGTTCGATTTCCACCGCGTTGTGCACCGGCAATTGCACGATACGGCCCGTCACACGGGCGATGGCCGCCACGGCAGCGGGCAGCTCACCGTCGAGCTTGAAGCGCAGCACCTGGCTGGTGGCTGATCGCAGCAAATCGGATGTGCGCTCAAGGGCCAGCAACTGACCGCGCTTGAGCATGGCGATGCGGCCGCAAAGGGCCTCGGCTTCTTCCAGGTAGTGGGTGGTCAGCAAGACGGTGTGGCCTTGCTTGTTGAGCTTGGCAATGAAGGCCCACAAGGTCTGGCGCAACTCCACATCGACCCCAGCGGTGGGCTCGTCGAGCACGATCACGCGGGGCTTGTGCACCAAAGCCTGCGCGACCAGCACGCGGCGTTTCATGCCGCCAGACAGCTGACGCATGTTGGCGTTGGCTTTGTCGGCCAGGCCCAGGCTGTCCAACAACTCGTCGATCCAGGCGTCGTTTTTCTTGACCCCGAAATAGCCCGATTGAATGCGCAAGGATTCGCGCACGGTGAAAAATGGGTCAAACACCAGCTCTTGCGGCACCACGCCCAAAAGGCGCCGCGCAGCAGCGTAGTCGGTCTGCACATCGTGGCCATGCACCAGCACGCGCCCACTGGTGGGGCGACTCAAACCTGCCAAGGTGCTGATGAGGGTGGTTTTGCCTGCGCCGTTCGGGCCCAGCAGGCCAAAAAACTCCCCCTCCTGGACATCAAAGCTGACTTGGTCAAGTGCTTTGAACGCGGTTGCGCCAGCCTGCTTGGCAGGGTAGCTTTTGGAGACGGATTGAAAAGAGAGCGCAGACATGGGAGACGTCTATTTTAAGTGCTGGCCTGCAGGCACCAGGCAGCGGCAGGGCAATCAGGGCAAAAAGACCCTGAAATAAGACTTTCAGGAAGGCGAAAGCAGTTCAAGCACGCCGTACAAGCTGGCCAATTGGCGCAAGCGTGCGGGCATACCGGTCACTTGCAATGTGCCTTTTTGCGCCACAACGACCCGCCGCAAACCCAGCAAAACCGCCAAAGCCGAGGAATCAAATTCGACGAGTGCCGATGCATCGACCTCGACCGCAACCTTGGTTTCCAGCGCCAATTGCACCACCCACTGCGCAAGGCAGGCATTGGCCTGTTCGTGCAACAAGGTGTCGGGCAATGTCAGGCTTGTCATGTCGATGGTGTTCAAGAAGCCTTGGCGTTGGTCTTGTTGCGTGCGGCCAAGCTGGCGATCAGCGCATCAATGCCCCCGGCATTGATCTCCTTGGTGAACTGGGTGCGGTAGTTTTCGACCAACCAGACACCGAGGACATTCAGGTCAAAGATCATCCAGCCAGCGCCCTCGCCGGGTGTTTTCTCAAGGCGGTAGTCCAGCTGGATTGGGTCGCCCTTACCCCGCACCTCTGTGTTGACCACCAGATTTTTGTCTTCCTGACCTGCACGCAAAGGCTTGACCACGACCACCTGATCGCTGACCTGGGTGAGCGCACCCGCATAGGTGCGCACCAGCAAAATTTTGAATTCGTCTTGCAAGCGCTTTTGCTGGTCTGGTGTGGCTTTGCGCCAAGCAGGTCCAGTCGCCAAAGCGGTCATGCGCCGGAAGTTCACATGCGGCATCAGCTTGGTGTCCACCAACTGAATGATTTTGGTCACATCGCCGTTGCGCAAGGTCCTGTCGGCCTTGATGATGTCCAAGGTCTCATTGGTGATGCGCTTGATGAAGGCCTCCGGGGCTTCGTCGGCAGCCCAGGCAGGCACCATGACGCTGCACAGCGCCAACGCAGAGGCAACAGTCAAAAGATGGCGGCGGTTCAAGGGCAATACGGACATGTTTTTCATTGGGGCAACTATACGGTCAACCAACCACGCTTTTGTCAACAACTGTAACGAGCGCGCAGGCTGATGTCATTTGATTCAATTAAGGCGCTTCAGATTCGGAGTAATCGAAATTCGACGGCGGATTGCCGTCGTACACATCGTTTTCACGCTTTTGCAAGTACCCATCGCGCACAAATGTGTATGGATCCAAAGCCGCTGCCTTGATGACATCCAACGACTCAAGCAGACCAGAACGGACGTCCATCACACGGGTGGCAGACAAGACGTTGCGCGTAGCAGGATCATTGAACTGCTGAACCACGTCACCTTTCATGTCCAACGGCGTGGCCAAGGTGTCACGCAAGGTGGAAGGCCCCAAAATGGGCAACACGACATAAGGGCCGGGTTTGACGCCCCAACGACCCAAAGTCTGTCCAAAATCTTCCTTGCGCTTTTCAAGCCGCATTTCACTCGCCACATCCAGCACACCACCCAAGCCCAAAAACGTGTTCACATTGATGCGCATGAATGTTTCAACCGTGGCTTGGCCCTTCAATTGCAAAGCACTGTTGACCATGCTCCACACATCACCCAGGTTGCCCAGAAAGTTGTGTATGCCTGTTCGCACAGGACTGGGTAGCACGGCGGTGTAAACCTTGGCTGCAGGCTTGATGGCGACGTTGTCCAGCACCTCATTGAAGTTGTAAACGCTTCGGTTCATCGACTCCCATGGGTCACGTGCATCGGTATGCGGAACACTTGCGCAGCCTTGCAGAGCCAACACAATGCAGGCAGCCCACAACATCCAAATTCGTTGAATCAAGAAACTCATGGCTTTTGTCCTTCTGTCGTAGACTTCTCAGCCTTGCTGTACAAGAATTGGCTGATCAGGTTTTCCAGGATCACCGCTGACTGGGTGGATCCGATTTTGTCGCCTGCCACCAGGTTTTTCTCGTCGGCACCGGGCGTGATGTCCAGGTACTGCTCACCCAGCAGACCACTGGTCAGGATCTTGAGCGAGCTGTCTTGCGGAAAGGCGGTTTGTTCTTGCAAAGCCAGGGTCACTTTGGCCTGAAACGACTCACCGTCGAATTCAATCTTTTTAACGCGCCCTACCACGACACCCGCGCTTTTGACCGCCGCGCCCGGCTTGAGGCCGCCAATGTTGTCGAATTTGGCCGTGACGGCGTAGTCCGAACTGAAATTCAGGGTCAATAAATTGGCCGACTTGAGCGCCAGGAACAGCACCGCTGCGGCCCCGATCAACACAAACAACCCCACCCACACATCATTTTTTGAACGTTGCATGCCGTCCTCCTCAAATGCTGAACATCATCGCGGTCAGGATGAAATCCAGCCCCAATACCGACAAAGAAGAAACCACCACACTGCGGGTGGTGGCACTGGCCACACCCTCAGGTGTGGGCTTGGCCACATAGCCCTGCAGCAAGGCAATGAAAGTCACCGCAACGGCAAACACCACACTTTTGATGATGCCGTTGCCCACGTCTTTGAAGACATCCACGCCGCCTTGCATCTGACTCCAGAACGAGCCTGCGTCGACGCCAATGAGCAAAACGCCCACCACATAACCGCCCAAAATGCCCACCGCGCTGAACACAGCCGCCAGCAAGGGCAAGGCGATGATGCCCCCCAAAAAACGCGGCGCCAGAATGCGCTGCACCGGATCGACGGCCATCATTTCAAGCGCGGTGAGCTGCTCACCAGCCCGCATGAGGCCAATCTCGGCCGTGAGGGACGCCCCGGCGCGACCGGCATAAAGCAAAGCGGCCACCACCGGGCCCAACTCGCGCACCAAGCTGAGCGCCACCAACAGGCCCAGCGCCTCGGCCGAGCCGTAACGCTGCAAGGTGTAGTAGCCCTGCAAACTCAGCACAAAGCCCACAAACAGACCCGACACGGTGATGATGGCCAGCGAATAGTTGCCCAGAAAGTGCACCTGGTCGCGCACCAAACCAAAGCGTTTGAGGGCAGCACCGGACATGCCCACCAGTTTAAAGAAGAGGCGTGCGCCAAAGCCCCAATCGGCCAGCATCTGGCGGGTGGTGGCCCCCAAAGCAGCCAGCAGATGAATGGGGTTCATGCCGTCCTCCGGTCATAGTCCTGCGCAGCCAATGGCGCGGGGTAATGAAACGGCACAGGCCCATCGCTGAGCGCATGCACAAACTGGTGGATCAAAGGGTCGGCGCTGACACGCAACTCTGCGGGCGTACCTTGCGCGGCCACGCCGCCATTGGCCAAAATCACCACGTGGTCAGCGATCTCAAAGGTTTCGGTCACGTCGTGCGACACCACCACGCTGGTGATGCCCAGACTGTCGTTCAGGCGGCGAATCAGGCGCGCCGCCGTGCCCAGAGAGATCGGGTCCAGCCCGGCAAAAGGCTCGTCGTACATGATCAGGTCGGGGTCGAGCGCAATGGCGCGGGCCAAGGCCACACGGCGGCTCATGCCCCCGGAAATTTCCGACGGACGCAGATCACGTGCACCACGCAGACCCACCGCATCCAGCTTCATCAGCACAATGTCGCGAATCAGGTCTTCCGACAAGCCCGTGTGCTCCCGCAAAGGAAATGCCACGTTGTCGAACACGCTCATGTCGGTGAACAAAGCGCCAAACTGGAACAGCATGCCCATGCGGCGGCGAGCGGCATACAACTCGGTTTGGCGCATGGTGGTGATGTCTTCACCATCCAACAGCAACTGCCCTTGACTGGCGCGGATTTGCCCCCCTATCAGGCGCAGCACCGTGGTCTTGCCACCACCCGACACCCCCATCAAAGCCGTGACTTTCCCGCGCGGCACATTGAAGCTGAGATTCTTCAAAATGACACGGTCCCCGTACCCGAAGGTCAGGTCTTTCAGTTCAACGAGTGCGGTGTGGGTGGAAATGCTCATGAAAAACAAGAGCCGGACAAACCGGCTCTTGTGATGGTATCGCTCTCAGGTAAAGCGTTGGTTAACGCACGCAATTGCGGGATTTTACCTAGAACTTTGGCGTTCAACGAGGCAAATCGCTTTCGCCCATGAGGAACTCGTCCACAGCGCGAGCGGCCTGACGACCTTCGCGGATCGCCCAAACCACGAGCGACTGGCCACGGCGCATGTCACCGGCGGCAAACACCTTGTTCACATTGGTGGCATAGCCGCCGGTGAAGTCGGTGCTGGCCTTGGCGTTGCCGCGCGCGTCCTTGTCGATGCCAAAGGCGTCGAGCACGGTGGCCACCGGGTTGGTGAAACCCATGGCCAGCAGGACCATGTCGGCTTTGTATTCCTGCTCGGTGCCAGGCACCTCGACCATCTTGCCGTCTTTGAATTCAACGTGCACGGTCTTCAAGCCCGTCACTTTGCCTTTTTCACCGATGAACTCTTTGGTGGAGATGGCAAATTCGCGCTTAAGCAGGCCTTTTTCGGCGCTTTCGTCGTGGCTGGAGCTGGTGCGCAGCTTCATGGGCCAGTAAGGCCAGACCATCAGCTTGTTTTCTTTTTCTGGCGGCTCGGGCATCACCTCGAACTGGGTCACGCTCACAGCACCATGGCGTGTGCTGGTGCCCACGCAATCGCTGCCGGTGTCACCGCCACCGATCACGATGACGTTTTTGCCATCGGCGCGCAGCTGGCCTTTGATCTTGTCACCGGCATTGACCTTGTTTTGCTGAGGCAGGAATTCCATCGCAAAGTGGATGCCGTCCAGCTCGCGGCCGGGCACCGGCAGGTCACGCGATTGCTCAGAGCCGCCTGTGAGCAGCACAGCGTCAAAGTCTTTTTTCAACTGCTCGGCGCTGACGGTTTCCTTGGCCCAGTTGGTGACCTTGGAGTCCTTGGGCCACTCACCCACCAGCACGCTGGTGCGGATGGTCACGCCTTCGGCTTCGAGCTGCTTGACGCGGCGGTCGATGTGCGACTTTTCCATCTTGAAGTCAGGGATGCCGTAGCGCAGCAAGCCACCCACGCGGTCGTTCTTTTCGAACAGGGTCACGTCGTGGCCAACGCGGGCCAGCTGCTGGGCAGCAGCCAAGCCCGCAGGGCCAGCACCGATCACCGCGACTTTTTTGCCGGTCTTGATCTTGGCAGGACGGGGTGTGACCCAGCCTTCTGCCCAAGCGCGGTCGATGATGGCATGCTCAATCGACTTGATGCCCACAGCATCGTCGTTGAAGTTGACCACGCAGGCGGCTTCGCAAGGTGCGGGGCAGATGCGGCCGGTGAACTCGGGGAAGTTGTTGGTGCTGTGCAGCACCTCGATGGCGCTTTGCCAGTCGCCCTTGTAGACCAGGTCGTTGAAGTCCGGAATGATGTTGTTGACCGGGCAGCCGTTGTTGCAAAACGGTGTGCCGCAATCCATGCAACGCGCCGCTTGTGTTTTCGACTGCTCTTCGGTCAAACCGATCACGAATTCGCCGTAGTTTTTCAGGCGCTCGACGACGGGCTTGTAGCCCTCTTCGATGCGCTCAAATTCCATGAAACCGGTGATTTTTCCCATGATGTTTCCTTCGATTCTTGACTTGGGGCTCAGGCGGCCACGGGCTTGGCGGCCTTGGCTGCTTTCTTGGCGTTGATCTCGCCCAGAGCACGCTTGTATTCGTTCGGGAACACCTTCACGAACTTGGCACGGGCCGTGGACCAGTTGTCCAGCAACTCGCGGGCGCGCTGGCTGCCGGTCCACTTGTGGTGGTCTTCCAGCAGTTTCTTCAGCTGCGCTTCGTCGCTCTGGTCGCGGTGCCACACCTTGCGGTCAATTTGCGCTTCCTGCTCGGCGGCAGACAACACCTTTTCCATGCTGACCATGGCGGTGTTGCAGCGCGAAGCGAATTCGCCGTCTTCGTCGTACACATAGGCGATACCGCCGCTCATGCCTGCGCCAAAGTTGCGGCCGGTTTTACCCAAGACCGCGACCGTGCCGCCGGTCATGTATTCGCAACCGTGATCGCCTGTGCCTTCGACCACCGCAGTGGCACCCGACAACCGCACCGCAAAGCGCTCGCCAGCCACGCCAGCAAAGAAGGCCTCACCCGTGGTCGCACCGTACATGACGGTGTTGCCCACGATGATGTTTTGCGCGGCCACGCCGCGGAACTCCAGGCTGGGGCGCACCACCACGCGGCCACCCGACAGACCTTTGCCGGTGTAGTCGTTGGCTTCGCCGATCAGGTACAGCGTGATGCCCTTGGCCAGGAACGCGCCGAACGACTGACCGCCGGTACCTTCGAGCTGGATGCGCAGGGTATCGTCAGGCAGACCTTCGGGGTGCACCTTGGTCACAGCGCCAGACAACATGGCCCCGACCGAGCGGTTCACGTTGCGGGCCACTTCCATGAACTGAACTTTCTCGCCCTTGTCGATGGCGGCGCGGCTCTTGGCGATCAGCACGTTGTCGAGGGCTTTTTCCAGACCGTGGTCCTGGGTTTGCACGTGACGCACGTCGGCGTCCATCGTGACTTGCGGCACAGCCAGCAGGCGGCCGAAGTCCAGACCACGGGCCTTCCAGTGGCTCACGCCAGCGCGCATGTCGAGCAGGTCGGCACGGCCCACCAGGTCGTCGAACTTGGCAATGCCCAGCTGGGCCATGATCTGGCGCACTTCTTCGGCGATGAAGAAGAAGTAGTTCACGACGTGCTCAGGCTTGCCGGTGAACTTGGCGCGCAAGACAGGGTCTTGTGTGGCCACACCCACCGGGCAGGTGTTCAGGTGGCATTTGCGCATCATGATGCAGCCCTCAACCACCAGCGGTGCGGTGGCAAAGCCGAATTCGTCTGCGCCCAGCAAGGCGCCAATCGCCACGTCGCGGCCGGTCTTCATCTGACCGTCGGCCTGCACACGGATACGACCACGCAGGCCGTTGAGCACCAAGGTTTGCTGGGTTTCGGCCAGACCGATTTCCCAAGGTGAGCCAGCATGCTTGACCGACGACCAAGGCGAAGCGCCCGTACCGCCGTCGTGGCCAGCGATCACCACGTGATCGGCCTTGCACTTGGCCACACCGGCAGCGATGGTGCCAACGCCGATTTCAGACACGAGCTTCACGCTGATGTCGCTGTGTGGCGCCACGTTCTTCAGGTCGTGGATCAGCTGGGCCAAGTCCTCGATCGAGTAGATGTCGTGGTGAGGCGGTGGCGAGATCAAACCCACACCTGGCACCGAGTGGCGCAGCTTGCCGATGTAGTCGGACACTTTGCCGCCGGGCAACTGACCGCCCTCGCCTGGTTTGGCGCCCTGGGCCATCTTGATCTGGATCTGATCGGCGCTGGACAGGTATTCGGCGGTGACACCGAAGCGGCCCGACGCGACTTGTTTGATGCGCGAACGCAGCGAATCACCGGCTTGCAAAGGCAAGTCGACCTCGACGTTTTCGGCACCGATCACGCTCTTGAGGGAATCACCGACCTTGATCGGAATGCCCTTGAGTTCGTTGCGGTAACGCGCCGAGTCTTCGCCGCCTTCACCGGTGTTGCTCTTGCCGCCGATGCGGTTCATGGCCACAGCCAGGGTGGCGTGCGCTTCGGTGGAGATCGAGCCCAGAGACATCGCACCGGTGGCGAAACGCTTGACGATGTCGGCCGCAGGCTCGACCTGCTCCAGCGGGATGGCTTTGGTGGGGTCGATCTTGAATTCGAACAAACCGCGCAGCGTCATGTGGCGCTTGCTCTGGTCGTTGATGATCTGCGCGTATTCTTTGTAAGTGCTGAAGTTGTTGGCACGGGTGGAATGCTGCAACTTGGCAATCGCGTCGGGCGTCCACATGTGCTCTTCGCCACGGGCGCGCCAGGCGTATTCGCCGCCTGCGTCAAGCATGGTGGCCAAGATAGGATCGTCGCTGAACGCAGCGGTGTGCATGCGGAAAGCTTCTTCAGCGATCTCGAACACGCCAATCCCGCCCACGCGGCTGGAGGTGCCGGTGAAATACTTGTTGATGGTTTCGGTGTTGATGCCAATGGCTTCAAACAACTGCGCACCGCAGTACGACATGTAGGTGCTCACGCCCATCTTGGACATGATCTTGGACAGGCCCTTGCCGATGGCCTTGACGTAGTTGTAGATGGCTTTCTCGGCCGACAGGTCACCGGGCAGCTCTTTGTGCAAAGCGGCCAGGGTTTCCATCGCCAAGTAGGGGTGCACGGCTTCTGCACCGTAACCGGCCAGCACGGCAAAGTGGTGCACTTCGCGGGCGGTACCGGTTTCGACCACCAGACCGGCGGTCGTGCGAAGGCCTTCGCTCACCAGATGCTGGTGGATGGCCGACAGCGCCAGCAGCGCAGGCACAGCCACTTGGGTGGCGTTCACGCCACGGTCGCTGATGATCAGGATGTTGTGGCCGCCTTTGATGGCGTCCACGGCTTCAGCGCACAGCGATGCCAGCTTGGCTTCCACGCCTTCACGGCCCCACAACGCAGGGTAAGTGATGTCGAGCGTCGCGCTCTTGAACTTGCCCTTGGTGGCTTGCTCGATGTTGCGCAGCTTGGCCATGTCGGCGAAGTCCAGAATCGGCTGGCTCACTTCGAGGCGCATCGGCGGGTTGACCTGGTTGATGTCCAGCAGGTTGGGCTTGGGGCCGATGAAGGACACCAGCGACATCACGATCGCTTCGCGGATCGGGTCGATCGGGGGGTTGGTCACTTGCGCAAACAACTGCTTGAAGTAGTTGTACAGCGGCTTGTTCTTGTCGGACAGCACGGCCAACGGGCTGTCGTTGCCCATGGAGCCAATGGCTTCTTCACCGGCCGAAGCCATGGGGGCCAGCAGGAACTTGATGTCTTCTTGCGTGGTACCAAAGGCTTGTTGCAGGTCGAGCAAGGCCACATCAGAAGCGGGCGCTACCGGGGCTTGCGCCACGTCGTCGAGCTTGATGCGCAGGTTTTCGATCCACTGCTTGTAAGGCTTGGCGCTGGCCAGACCGGCTTTCAACTCTTCGTCGTTGATCATGCGGCCTTGTTCCAGATCGATCAGGAACATCTTGCCGGGCTGCAGACGCCACTTGCGCACGATCTTGCTTTCGGGGATCGGCAAGACGCCGGTCTCGGAACCCATGATGACCATGTCGTCGTCGGTGATGATGTAGCGCGAAGGGCGCAGGCCGTTGCGGTCCAGCGTGGCACCGATCTGGCGGCCGTCGGTGAACACGATCGATGCGGGGCCATCCCATGGCTCCAACATCGCCGCGTGGTATTCATAGAAGGCCTTGCGGCGCTCGTCCATGGTGGTGTGCTGTTCCCATGGCTCGGGGATCATCATCATCACGGCCTGGCTGATGGGGTAGCCCGCCATCGTCAGCAGTTCCAAGCAGTTGTCGAAAGTCGCTGTGTCCGACTGACCTGCGAAGCTGATGGGATACAGCTTTTGCAGGTCGGCAGCCAGCACGGGCGAAGACATCACGCCTTCTCGGGCCTTCATCCAGTTGTAGTTGCCCTTGACGGTGTTGATCTCGCCGTTGTGCGCCACATAGCGGTACGGGTGAGCCAATGGCCACTCGGGGAAGGTGTTGGTGGAGAAACGCTGGTGCACCAGGCCCAGGGCCGACACGCAGCGCTCGTCTTGCAGGTCCAGGTAATAAGTGCCCACTTGATCAGCCAACAGCAAGCCCTTGTACACCGCGGTGCGGCTGGACATGCTGGGGATGTAGTACTCGTTGCTGTGCGTCAGATTCAGGGCCTGGATGGCGGCGCTGGCGGTCTTGCGGATCACGTACAGCTTGCGCTCCAAAGCATCTTGCACGATCACATCGGCACCACGACCGATGAAGATCTGTCGCATGACCGGCTCTTTTTCGCGCACGCGGGGCGACATGGGCATCTCGCGGTTGACGGGCACATCGCGCCAGCCGAGCACCACCTGGCCTTCGGCCTTCACGGCGCGTTCGAGTTCTTGCTCGCAAGCCATGCGCGAAGCATGCTCTTTGGGCAGGAAGACCATGCCCACACCGTATTCGCCAAACGGTGGCAAGGCCACGCCTTGCTTGGCCATCTCGTCGCGGTACAGCGCATCGGGCAGCTGGATCAGGATACCGGCACCGTCGCCCATGAGCGCATCGGCACCCACAGCACCGCGGTGGTCCAGGTTTTCAAGAATCTTGAGCGCCTGCGTCACGATGGCGTGAGTCTTGTGACCCTTGATGTGGGCGACAAAGCCCACACCGCAAGCATCGTGCTCATTGGCAGGGTCATACAGACCGGTGGTTTGGAAATGTTCTTTATCGGCTGCCGTGGACATGGCGCACTCCTAGGGTTTATACGCAGGGGGATGATGATAGTGCACTGCAACAACAATGCCAAGAAAATTAATTGGGGTCAGATCCCAATTAATTTTTGTTTTTTCCAAATTCCAAATTAATTGGGGACAGATTCAATTCAATGCAGGTCCGGCTGTCTTTTTGAACGGCCGCCCGGCCTTGCCAGGCACAAGTCGCCTCGCCGTGGACTGCTGCAACTGCCCCACAAAATCATCCGAACCCAGCGCCCAGCCCGACAAGGCCGTTTGGGTCAACCTGTCCTTTTCAGACTGAGCCAAACCGGTCTGAACCAGCTCGGCATAGGCCGCCTCACGCGCAAACGGGGTGTTGCCCAAGCCCCAAAACAGGGCATGCGGGGTCACCCATTTGTCGCTCACCTGCCCAATACAGTGCCTGTGGCTCGACCATTTGTAGTCGGCAGCTTGCGCCACCATACCCGCCCGCACCGGGTTGAGGTCGATGTAAACCATGCAGGCCAAAAGATAGCGCTCACTCTCAATCAGGTTGCTGCGGTAGCGCCCTTCCCACAGCGTGCCGGTGCGCTGGTGCCGCAAATTGAAATAGCGCACGTAGGCCCGTCCCACCGCCTGCATCATCTGCGGCAGGCCCTCATCGGTTTCGGGCGTGAGCAGCAAATGAAAGTGGTTGTCCATGATCACCCAGGCATGAATGGCCACCTTGAAGGTCCTGGCGTGCTCTTGCCACAACGCCAGCAAACGCTCGCGGTCTGCGTCGTCTCGCACGATGGCCTGGCGGTCATTGCCGCGCTGAATAACGTGGTGCGGGTAAGCGGCGACAGTAAGACGGGGTTGGCGGGCCATGCGGGGACTCCCTGAAAGTGAGGTCAGTTTAATGGGGATCTGACCCCGATTAATGACCCCGATTAACGGTTAACCCTCAGCAGCACCCACCACCAGCGGATACCGCCCCCCCATCAGATCCTCCACCCCGAATTCCTTGAGCAGTGCCAGCAGGCGCTCGCCCGAAGCACGTTTTTTCTGCCCCGTGTACTTGGCCAGAATCAGCTCGTTTTTCATGGAATGTTCCCAGCCCACCAGCTCGGTCACGGTGACCGAGTAACCCTGCGACTCCAGATACAGACAGCGCAACACGTTGGTCAGTTGGCTGCCCACTTCGCGGGTGTGCAGGGGGTGACGCCACAGCTCGGCCAGGGGGGTACGCTGCAAATTGAGTGCCTTGTTCTGGTTGAGGGCCCGGGCCAGCTCGGCCTGGCAGCAGGGCACCAGCACCATGAAGCGGGCTTTCTTTTGCAGGCCAAAGGCGATGGCATCGTCGGTGGCGGTGTCGCAGGCGTGCAGCGCGGTGACCACGTCGATCTGCGCAGGCAGAGCATCGCTTTGGGTGGATTCCGCCACGCTCACGTTCAAAAATCGCATGCGCTCAAAGCCCAGTCGCTCGGCCAGCGCTCTGGACGATTCGACCAACTCGCTGCGCGTCTCGATGCCGTAGATGCTGCCATGGCCCAGCGCTTTGAAAAACAGGTCATAAATGATGAAGCCCAGATACGACTTGCCCGCACCGTGGTCGGCCAGCGTGGGGCCGGTGTCGCTGGCGGGCAATTCGAGCAGCAGCTTTTCGATGAACTGGAACAGGTGGTAGACCTGCTTGAGCTTGCGGCGCGAGTCCTGGTTGAGCTTGCCGTCGCGGGTCAGGATGTGCAGTTGCTTGAGCAACTCGACCGATTGACCGGGGCGAACTTCGGGTGGCAATGCGTCAGGGCTGGCGACGGGTGACTTGGGCGTGCGAAGCGGTTTTTTCATGGGAGAGATCAGCGGTAAAGCGGGCGTGGATTCCCGCCTTCGCGGGAATGACAAACTCAAGCAACGGGAATGTCAAACTCAAGCAACGGGAATGACAACCGAGTCGAATGACAACCGAGTCAACGGAAATGACAACCGAGTCAATGGGGAAGTCGACTGAATCGGGTGTGACAACTGGCAGCAACTTCAGTGCGGCCCGACGTCCAGCGCCTTCCAACCCTCGGCACCCAACTTTTCCATCGTGGCGATGTTGGTTTCGTAAATCATCTCGGCCTCGGGGAAAGCCTCCACCGCCCGGTCAATGCTTTCCTCGCGCAGCAGGTGCAGCGTGGGGTAAGGCGAGCGGTTGGTGAAATTGGTGATGTCGTCCGGCTCGGTATCGGCGAATTGGAACTCGGGGTGGAAACTCGCCACCTGGAACAGGCCCTCCATGTCCAGCTCTTGCAGCACCGCATCGGCCTCGTCCAGAAAGTCGTTGAACTCCAGAAAGTCCCGCAGCATCTGCGGCACGATGAGTAACACCGTCTCCCGCTCTTCGGCAGGCGTGGCGGCCAGCGCCTGCAACTGCTCGATCAACTCGTCTCGCAAGCCTTCGAGGCCCTTGGCCTCGCTCAGCACGTAATGGATTTGGCCCTTCACATGTGGGGCTTTGGCAAAGGGGCACAGGTTCAGGCCAATCACGGCGCGTTCGAGCCAGCGCACGGTGTCAGCAATTTCGGGAAGGGTCATATCGTTCATATGGGAGATTGTGCCTGTGTCGTTTGCCGTTGCAGCGCCTGACCGCACCCCCAGGCCAATGCCACCCCGCACACACAACACCCCACCGTGACCAGCGGCGTGAGCTGCCAGCCGCCTGCACGCGCGGCCACGGCCGCCACCACGGGCGGGCCGACAAACTGGCCTAAAGCCGAGAGTTGCTGCAACCAACCCACCGTGGTGGCCACTTGCTGCTCGCCCGGGGCCAGCCGCACCGCCAGCGAGAACAGCGTGCCCGGTACCAGCCCGCCCACACCGGAGAACAGCAGAACACCGGCAAAGCGCAGCCATGGCAGGGTTTCGGTGAGTGAAGCAAAGGCCACGGTGCTGCCCAGCGCCATCGCACCGAAGCCCAGCCACAGCGTGGCACGGGGTGCCCAGCCACGCTGCAGCAAGCGGCCCGACACCATGTTGCCCGCCATGTTGACGGCAGCGGCCAAAGCCGTGAGCACGCCCAGCAGCGCCCCACCCACGCCCGCTGCGGCATAAATCGATGGCAAAAAGCCCACCACCGCCAGCCACTGGCCGGAATACATGCCAAAGGTGAGCGCCACCCACCAGGGTCCGGGGACACTCAAGGTGCGGCGCAGGCGCAGCCAAGCGCTCTGCCCGTTTACTGAGACATGGGCAGTCGGGTCGTCGGGCACACTGCGCCAAAGCCACATGGCCATGCCCAACGACACGGCTGCAAACAGCCACCACCAAGTGCTCCACCCCCAGACCGGAATGAACAGCGGACCCGCCAACAAGGCCAGCGCAGTGCCGGTGGGCATGTAGGCGCCCCACACGCCCAACATGCCTGGCAGTTGGGCAGGCGGCACCAAACGGCGAATCAAGGCAGGTGCGGGCAGGGCCACCAGCAAAAAGCCCAGGCCTTCGATGGCCCGCAGCGCCAGCAAGGCCGTGACCGAAGTGGCAAAACCACCCAGACCACTGGCCAACGCCAGCAGGCACAAGCCGCGCACCATGCTGCGTTTGAGACCCATGCCGTCGGCCCACAAACCCATGAAGACGGCCAAGCTCAAACCCGCCAACTGAACAACGGACAAGAGGAAACCAGACTGCACCAGCGTCAGGCCAAGCTCGGCCTGCAGCGCGGGCAAAGCAGGCGGCAGTTTGCCCACCTGCAATGCGGCCACGCCCCCGGCCAGCACGACCAGCCAGGCGGCGCGGTCAGTGCGCGGGGCGGTCATGACGCTCCTTGTGGTTCACACATTCGCGAGCAGGGGCTCGCTCCCACAGGGGGCTGAGCAGCTCATGGCCGCAAAAAAGGCCAGAGGCCTGCTCACAACAGCTTGCGCCCGGTCAGGCGTTCGTGTTCGCGCAAGGCAAAGCGGTCGGTCATGCCGGCGATGTAGTCGGCCACACTGCGGTGCAGATCGGTGCTGACGGCAAAATCGGTGGGCATTTCGGCCGGCTGTGCCACGTAGGCCGCAAACAACTCGCGCACGGCTTGCTGGGCCTGGCCAGTGGTCTGCATCACCTGCGGATGACGGTACAGACTGGCGAACAAAAATTTCTTCAACTCGCCCGTACGCACTTTCATCTGCGGACTGAAACCCACCAGCGGCCCGGCCAGCCGGGCTTCGTCTGAGGTCTGCACGCCCGCAAGCGCCACCGCCTGCCGGGTGGTGTCGATCACGTCGTACACCTGATCGCTCAGCATGCGGCGGATGGTCTCGTACAGCAGGCGGCGAGGCTTGTGCGCCAGCGCCGGGTGTTCGTCCAGCGCTTGCTGGTGGTAATGCGCAAACAATTCCACTTCCAGCAACTGACGGGTGCAGATGAGGCCCGAGCGCACACCATCGTCGATGTCGTGCGCGTTGTAGGCAATCGCATCGGCCAGGTTGCACAGCTGTGCCTCCAGACTGGGCTGGGTGCGGTCAATGAAACGCCGCCCCACCCCGCCCGGCTCGGTCAATTGCAGATGCTCGGCATTGGCCCGTGAGCAGTGTTTGAGCACGCCTTCGCGGGTTTCAAAACTCAGGTTCAGGCCGTCAAACGCGGGGTAACGCTCTTCCAGTTTGTCCACCACCCGCAAACTTTGCAGGTTGTGCTCAAAGCCGCCATGGTCGGTCATGCATTCGTCCAGCGCGTCTTGCCCTGCATGACCAAAAGGCGTGTGGCCCAAGTCGTGTGCCAGCGCCACCGCCTCCACCAAGTCTTCGTTCAGGCCCAGAGCGCGCGCGATGGAGCGGCCCAGTTGTGCGACTTCGAGCGAGTGCGTGAGGCGCGTGCGAAACAAATCGCCTTCGTGGTTGAGGAAGACCTGCGTTTTGTATACCAAGCGCCGGAACGCGGTGGAATGAACAATGCGGTCACGGTCTCTTTGATAAGCGTTGCGCGTGGGCGCGGCGGGCTCGGCAAAGCGGCGGCCACGGGTTTGTGCCGGGTCGCAGGCCAAGGCCGACAAGCTGCCCAAAGCCACACCTGCAAGACCCACCGAAACCGACGCAGACAAGCGCCCCTCTTCAGCGCCCAAAAAGCTCAAATCTGCCACAGCTGTTTCACGCATGGGGTTCAGGCGCAGCAAGCATTGATCACGTCGCGCACCAGGGCGTCGGGGGCACTGCACACCACCGCCTGGCCGGGGCCGTCAATCACCACAAACTGGATATCGCCACCAATGGCTTTTTTGTCCAGGCGCATGTGCTCAATGTAGTGCCCGGCGTTGTCGGCCGCGTCGATCACGGGGCCGCGCATGGGCAAGCCCGCACTCGCGATCAGGGCCTTGAGGCGCGCCACAAAAGCGGCATCGACCTTGCCCAAACGGTGCGACAGTTCGGCCGCCATGACCATGCCGCAGCCCACGGCCTCGCCGTGCAGCCAGACGCCAAAGCCCAGACCGGCTTCGATGGCGTGGCCAAAGGTGTGGCCAAAGTTGAGGATCGCGCGCAGGCCCGCTTCGCGCTCGTCTTGCCCGACCACCCAGGCCTTGATCTCGCAGCTGCGCTTGACGGCATGGGCCAGCGCTTTCGGGTCTTGCGCCATCAACGCACCGATGTTGGCCTCGATCCAGTCCAGAAACGCCATGTCGGCGATCGGGCCGTATTTGATGACTTCGGCCAGACCCGCGCTCAGTTCACGCGGGGGCAGAGTTTGCAGGGTGTTCAGGTCGCAAACCACGCGCACCGGCTGGTAAAACGCGCCGATCATGTTTTTGCCCAGCGGGTGGTTGATGGCGGTTTTGCCGCCCACCGACGAATCGACCTGCGACAAAAGCGTGGTGGGCACCTGCACAAAGGGCACGCCGCGCATGTAGCTGGCCGCCGCAAAGCCGGTCATGTCGCCAATCACGCCACCGCCCAAAGCGAACAACACGGTTTTGCGGTCGCAGCCTTTGGCCAGCAACGCGTCAAAAATCAGGTTCAGGGTCTGCCAGTCTTTGTGAGCCTCGCCGTCGGGCAGCACCACGGTGTGGATCTGCTTGTAGTGCGGTGTGATGGCGCTGCGCAAAGCGGCCTCGTACAACGGGGCAATTGTGTCGTTGGTCACGATCATGGCCGTCTGCGCCTTGGGCAAGCCTGCCCAGGCGCCCTGGCGGCTCAGCAGGCTTTGCCCAATGTGGATGTCGTAACTGCGGTCGTCCAGCGAAATGGCGACTTGTTCATGGGTGGGGGTGTGCTCTGACATAGCCCCCAAGTGTAGGGGCTTTGGCCCGTATTTCAGGGGCTCGCGGCAGGCTGCGCGGGTGCTGGCGTTGGGGCTTGCGCAGGCAGATGTCCGGCCAGCTCCAGCTGCATGACGATCATGTTGACCAGCGTGGCGACCGAGGGGCGGCCGGTTTCGATGACAAAGTGGGCGGCATTGCGGTACAGCGGGTCTCGTGCCTCAAACAGCGCACGCAAGCGGCTGAGCGGATCGTCCACCTGCAACAAAGGCCGCGCCGTGTCGTGACGCACACGGCGAAACACGTCTTCGGGTGTGGAGCGCAGGTAAATCACATGGCCACGCTCGTGCAAATGGCGGCGGTTGGCTTCGCGCAACACAGACCCGCCCCCGGTCGCGATCACGCCCTCATGGGTTTGGGTCAGGTCATCCAGCACCTGCTGCTCGACATCGCGAAAGCTGCCTTCGCCTTCGCGGGCAAAGAATTCCCGGATCGAGCAGCCCAGACGGTGCTCAATCACATGGTCAGAATCGACAAACGGCACCCCCAGTCGGCGTGCCAATTGCCTGCCGATGGTGGTTTTGCCCGAGCCCGGAAGGCCCACGAAGATGATGCTCAAGGAAGTCTCACACTGGAAATATCGGCTTGGCCACACACGTAAATGGCCAGCACTTTAGAGCATGCAAGTGTATTCGACCCGCTTGACCCGCCCTGCCATTTGCTCACAGGTGGGTCAAAGGTTCAAGAGCACCCGGCCTCAGGGAGGAAGGGTGGCAGTGCCATCGGCCACCACCCGGGGCGTCAGAAAAATCAGCAACTCGCTTTTGCGCCGGGTCTGGTCGCGGTTCTTGAACAACCAGCCCAAACCCGGCACATCCCCCAAACCGGGGACTTTGGCTTCGTCGTTGCGGTTGGTTTCTTCGTAGATGCCGCCCAGCACCACAGTGCCACCGTCTTCCACCCGCACCTGGGTCTTCACATGCTTGGTGTTGATGGCGTAACCGGCCGGGGTGATTTGGCCCACACTGTCGCGGTTCACGTCCACATCAAGCACAACCGAACCGTCGGGGGTGATTTGGGGGGTCACCTCCAGCTTGAGGTTGGCTTTGCGGAATGAAATCACGGTCACCCCGTTGCCTGCGGCAGTTTGATAGGGCAACTCGGTGCCCTGCTCGATCAAGGCCTTGGTCTGGTCAGCAGTCACCACTCGGGGGCGCGAGACCACCTTGCCCAGTCCCGCCGCCTCCAGGGCAGAAATCTCCACATTGATGAACCGGTCAGCAGCAGCATTGAACAGTGAGACGGCAAATGTGGCCGGGGTGTTGAGCGTTTGACCGGCCGAGCCCGCAGGCAAGTTGACCTGATTGCCCACCACCGAACCTGCTGCGGCAGACTGGTTGGTCGCCCCCACGCTCAGCGTGTTCGATCGACCCTGCACTTTCAGAGGAATGGCCAAACCCGCCCCCAGGCGCACACCCAAGGACTGGCCGAACTGGTCATCGGCCTCCACAATGCGAGCCTCGATCAGGATCTGCCGCACCGGCACATCCAGCTGCGCCAACATTTTCTCCAGGTCCAACAAACGTGCGGGCAAGTCTGAAACAAAGAGTTGGTTGGTTCTGGGCTCGGCCAACACACTGCCACGCGCACTCAACCAACGCCCCCCAGTGCTGCCTGCTGCACCGCCTTGCAAACGCTGGGCCACTTCGGTGGCCCGGGCATATTGCAAGCGCAAGGACAGCATGTGCAGGGGACTCACCGCGTCCAAAGCAGCCTGGGCATCCAGCTGTTTTTTCTCGCGCAAGGCCCATTCACCTTGCGGCGCGACCCAGAGCACACGCCCCTCTTGGCGGGAGACCAGTCCTTTCGATTGCAAAACGATGCCCAAGGCCTGTTGCCACGGCACCTCGTTCAGGCGCACACTCACTGGCCCCACCACACCCTCAGTGGGCACCACATTCAAGCCAGAAAAATCAGCAAACATCTGCAGCAAAGCTCTCACATCGATGTTCTGAAAGTTCAAGCTGATCGGCTTGTTGTCCGGCGTTGGAACGACCAGGCCCGAACCTGGCCCTGCGTTGAGCGCTGCCTCGCCCACCAAGGGGGCTTGTGGCGAAGGCTTGTCGGCAGATTGCGCCCATGACGAGAGCGCAAGGCCGAAGCCCAGCAGACACCCGCACCCGTACACCCCACATTTTTGGAAGCTCATCATCGCCTGGTCCCGTCTTTTGGTTCGTCCCGCCGTTCACCCCAGCTCAGCGCCAACATCGGCCCCTGCGCCAAGCGCAAGCTGACGCCCGCATCGGTGATGGCAGCGACCCGGTGTCCTTCTTGTGTGACCCGTTGACCCTGGCGCACCCTGACCCAATGCGGCCCCGCTGACAAAATCGCTTGCCGATCGGCCCCTTGCTGCCAGAGCCCCGCCAGACGCACACGGGCCAAAGGCCACTGCCGAGGGTCTTCAGGCAAAGAGTCAGCACCCTGCACGATCTCGGCAACAGCGGCTCCGGAAGTCGCACCCGACGCGCCTGTGGCACTGGTATCCGTCGATTCGGCAAGGCGCACGGCATCCCCACCGAAGGGCGATCCCACCGGCCTGGCCTGGGCAAACAAGGTCGTCCCCGAACGCACCAACTGGCGCGGCTCAGGCAAAGTGAGCCGGTCCCAAGCCCCCTCAGGCTGCGCTTGTGCCTGCAGGCCCACATCGCCAGGGCGCAGCCAAACCCGCAACACCGCATCGATCTGGACCTCTTCCGGGTGGGCCGTTGCAGCCAAGCTGATCCGGTCGATCGAACACACCGGTCCGGCTTGGGTGAAGGCGGTCCAAACACGGGACCAATCCTCAAAACGACCCTGCAAACGCACCGCCACCGCCTGGCTGGCCAAGCGTGCAGCGCGGCCCTCCGCCAAGGTGGTTGGCAGCGGGCGCAAAGACAGCAGATGCAAGCCGCCCGCCGTCAAGGCCTGTTGCAAATCAATCCAAATTTGCCCTTGCCGCGCCTGCACAGGCAGACTCGTGAGCATGTTCTGCTGATCGGTGGCCCATGGCTTTTCAGGGCTGCCCGACAAGCCTGCAGGCAAAGCCGCCAGTTGCTGCTGCAATTGCGCGACCGAGTGCAAGGCGCTTGCATGGTCTTCGCTGACCTGCGCCTGCACCAGCCAGACGCCCGACAAACCCACCACCCAACCCGAGATCGCAAAACCCCATCGGCGCAGCCAGCGCTCAAACAAGCGCTGCAGGTGTGGCCAGCGCACTGCGACCCCCGACAGTTCGCCCACAGGGTATCCCGAGTGGCTGTCCGGCTTCATGGTTTCGGTCCTGGTGCGCGTGGCAACGGTGCCACCGAAGCACCGTGCACCGCTGGCCACGCGGCCTGCCAGACGAAGCTCACCCCCTCATTCGGTGCCGTCGTGATGCTCGCCAGCGCCAAAGGATGGTCCAGCTGATCGGACAGTCTTTGCTGGGCATGGGTGATCGTGTCCACATGAGCGCTCGTGCCGTGAAGCTCGATTTTTTCGGCCTCGGCCTGCAAGCGCTCCAGTCTCAAGTCACTTTGCTGGGCCTCTGCTTGCAAGCTCTCATGCAAAGCTGCCCATGCCTGCTGGTGTTGCACGACCTGCTTCAAATGCGCCATCTGCTCCGTCAGCAAGCGCGATTGGGTTTGGCGACGCATGGCTTCTTTGGCCAGCTGCGTTCGTGTGGCCAAGCTCGCCTGCAAAAGGCTTTGCTCTTGCTGAAGCCGTGCGGTCTGAAGGTCTTGCCATTGCAGCCATCCCCAGGCCATGACCCCTCCCAAGAGCAGCCCGGCCAAGCTGCTCCACCACCGATGAAAAACCTTTTGCTGCCGAGCCAGACTCGGGTAATGGAGCAAGTTGAGCGCACGCATCACTGCCAAGCCTTCAGTGCCAGGCCGGATGCCACCAAGCGGGAGCCTGTCGGCGTGCTCAGGACTTGCCGGATGGCCTCATCGATCGCATCGTCCGAATCGGGTGAGCCTTCGCCCGTCAAACCAGTCGGCGTCGCCAAGCGGAACTGCCAGTCTTGTGGTGCCTGGGTCAACAAACTGGAGACGCCACCTTGCAATGCGCGAACGCCACGCTGGGCAGCCTGGGCTTCAGACTCGACTGCAGCCAAGCGCCAACCTGCAGCCCGTGTGCAGTCCTTGAAATCCACCATGTGCGCTTGGGCGCAGCCGATCCAGTGCACCCGCTGCACGAGGCCATCGGTCAACGGGGCGGGCTCAAAGTCAAAATTCACCTCATCGGGAGACAGCTGAAGCGCCTGAGAAACCTCCAACTGCACCTCATAAACCCAGTCTTCTTGCGGCATCTGCGCCGGGAAGTCGATGACCCCCTCCTGCAAATGGGCAGCAGGCAAGGCCATGTTCAAACGGTGCCGAGCCCCGCCTCGCAAACGCCCGTTGTGGCGTAAGGCCTGGCTCAACCAAGCCAGGTCGGCAAAGCCAAAACCAGTGGGTGCCTGCAAAGACACCGAGGTATGCACTTTGGCCAAGCCATGGCTTTGCCGGGTCAAGCCCACCAAAGCCCAGGCCATTCCATGTGGGGCCAAACCCCAGGCCTGACGGGCCGACCGGGAAGTCAACCGCCGCCACCAATGCGCCAATTCCTGCATGCCGTGCCTCCCCTGGGAAGTGACCTGAATGGTCCTCCGAGAGCGGTTTTGTAACATGAATCAGCGTTGATGACAATTTTTTGAAAACCAAATAATTCAAAAAGTCTTTTAAAACCTCTGTAGGCCCAGCCCAGGATTTTTATAATGCTTGGCAGCCCGCACCTTGTTGGCTGCACCACCAGCCCACCTATGCCATCCAAAGACACCCCCTCTCCAGAAAAGCAACGCCCCAGAGAGGTTGCCCCAGCGTCCACCCCCACCGCATGGTTGGTGAAAGTGGCTTTGTGGGCACTGGGCCTCATGGCCGCCGGGCTGCTGTCCATCCTCATGGTGGTGGGCGTGGCCATGGTCATCGCTTACCCCAACCTGCCCGACATTTCAGACTTGGCCGATTACAAGCCCAAGCTGCCTTTGCGCGTCTACACCGCAGACGGCCAATTGATGGGCGAATTCGGCGAAGAGCGTCGCAATCTGACCCCGATCCAAGACATCCCGAAAGTGATGAAAGACGCGGTGCTGTCCATCGAGGACAACCGCTTTTACCAACACGGTGGCGTGGACTATCTGGGCATCTTGCGTGCAGGCGTTGCCAACGTGGGCCGCATGAAAAGCCAGGGCGCTTCGACCATCACCATGCAGGTGGCACGCAACGTTTACCTGTCATCCGAGAAAACATACACCCGCAAAATTTATGAAATTTTGCTGACCTACAAACTCGAACACATGTTGAGCAAGGACCAGATCCTTGAGATCTACATGAACCAGATTTTCCTGGGCAACCGGGCCTATGGCTTTGCCTCCGCCTGCGAAATCTACTTTGGCAAACCGCTCAAGGAAATCACCATCGCCGAAGCGGCCATGCTGGCAGGCTTGCCCAAAGCGCCTTCGGCCTACAACCCGATCAGCAACCCCAAACGCGCCCGCTCACGTCAGCTCTACATCATCGAGCGGATGGAGGAAAACGGCTACATCACCACCGCCCAAGCCAAACAGGCCAAAGCCGAACCCCTCAAACTGAGGTCTGCGGCCGACAAGAAGATCCTGCACGCCGAATACGTGGCCGAAACCGTCCGGCAGATGGTCTTTGCCCAGTATGGCCAGGAAACCTACACCCGGGGCCTGAACGTGTACACCACCGTGCAATCGACCGAGCAAATGGCCGCCTATAAAGCCTTGCGCCAGGGCATCATGGATTTTGAGCGCCGCCAGATTTACCGTGGCCCCGAAAAATTCATCGACCTGCCCGCCGACCCCAAGAAAATGGAAGACGCGATCGATGACGCATTGGAAGACCATCCGGACAACGGCGATGTGCTGTCTGCCGTGGTGCTGGAAGCCTCGCCCCGCAAAGTGGTGGTGGTTCGTCAAAACGGTGAGCAAATCAGCATCACGGGCGACGGCCTCAAACCAGCGCAATCGGGTCTGTCTGACAAGACACCGTCGGCCAAACAGGTTCGCAATGGTGCCCTGATCCGCATCACGCAGACACCCAAAGGGGCCTGGGAAATCACCCAATTGCCCGAAGTAGAAGGGGCCTTTGTCGCACTCACCCCCCAAACAGGTGCCATCCGGGCCTTGGTGGGCGGCTTTGACTTTGCCAAAAACAAGTTCAACCACGTGACACAGGCTTGGCGTCAACCGGGCTCCAGCTTCAAACCCTTCATTTATTCAGCTGCGCTGGAGAAGGGATTCACCCCGGCCACCGTGGTCAACGATTCACCTTTGTTCTTCGACAGTGGCGTCACTGGCGGGCAACCTTGGGAGCCCAAAAACTACGACGGCAAGTTTGACGGCCCCATGAGCCTGCGCACCGGTTTGGCCAAATCGAAAAACATGATCTCGATCCGGGTCTTGCAGGCGGTCGGTGCCCGCCCCGCACAGGAGTGGGTCACCCGGTTTGGCTTTGACGAAGACAAGCACCCCGCTTACCTGACGATGGCGCTGGGTGCCGGCTCGGTCACCCCCATGCAAATGGCCACCGGTTACTCGGTGTTTGCCAATGGCGGCTATCGGGTTCAACCCCACTTGATCACCCGCATCACCGACTTCAAAGAGCGGGTGCTGGTGGAAAGCCCTGCCCCCATCCAACCGGACGAGGCATCCTCGGCCATCCCGGCCCGCAATGCTTTTGTCATGACCAGTCTGCTGCAAGAGGTCACGCGTTCAGGCACGGCTGCACGCGCACAAGCCACGCTTCGACGCCCTGACATTTATGGCAAAACCGGCACCACCAACGACGCGATGGACGCATGGTTTGCGGGCTACCAGCACCAATTGGCTGCCGTGGTCTGGATTGGCTACGACACACCACGCAAACTGGGTGACCGCGAAACAGGTGGCGGCTTGAGCCTGCCCGTGTGGATCAGTTTCATGGAAACGGCGCTGCGCGGCGTTCCTGTTTCAGAGCCACCGGTCCCGGAGGGCCTGGTGAGCGTCGGCGGTGACTGGCTGTACGAGGAGTACGCCAAGGGTGGCGGCATCAGCACCTTGGGCACAGGCAACGCGGCTTCGGGCAAAGCCCCGCCTGCAACGCCACCCACTGAAGAGCGCAACCGGATTCTGGATTTGTTCAGAAACTGAAGGTGGGCCCATGGCCCACCGCAGGCACAAGGCAGCAGCCTTGTGCCCCCACCGGCTCTCAGGGCTTGAACAACAAACTTTGCCCGGCTTGTTCCGAGGCATAACGCGACAGACTTTCCCAAAACTCACCCTGCCCCTTGGTGTCCATCCAGTGCGTGCCATCAAACTTGTAATGAAACCCACCACACCGGGCCGCCAACCACACCTCGTGCAAGGGCTTTTGCAGGTTGATCACAATCTGGCTGCGGTTGGGAAAAGTGAGCGTGACCATGCCACCGGTGCGCTGGTTGTCGATGTCGGCGTCGGTGTCGTCGTTCAGGCGATCGCTGCTGATCTCCACGCCCGCGAGCAGGCGTTCAGCTTGGTCCAGAAATTCAAGGTCGGTCATTACAATCGCTGCATGTTGAAGGTATTGAAGATTCTAGTCACGGCGCATGCCCTTGTTGGCGGTGCGGCGATGTTGACTGCTTGCGGCCAAAAAGGCCCCCTGGTTTTGCCCAGCACACCCGAGTCTGTCGGGCGAGCGACCTTGCCTCAAACCTTGAAGCTGTGGCCGGCCTCACCGGGATCCAATGCACCCACGGTGTCGCCCAGCACAACAACCGAAACGAATGCCCCCGTGGCTGCACCGGCTGGTGCACCTGCCACAGCCCCCCTGACTGCACCCGAGGCACCCGCTGCCGCCCCAAAATGAACGCTATTGCCACCCCCCAAGGCCTGCCAGGCCAACCTCACATTGCTTACCAAGGCGATCAGCTCATGGTCGAATGCGTGCGCTTGTCCGACCTGGCCCGCGAGCACGGCACCCCGCTTTTTGTCTATTCCAAAGCGGCCATGTTGTCGGCACTGGCCGCCTACCAGCGCGGCTTTGCCGGGCGCAAGGCCCAAATTTGCTACGCCATGAAGGCCAACTCCACCTTGGCAGTGCTGCAGGTCTTTGCCGATGCCGGTTGCGGTTTTGACACCGTCTCAGGTGGCGAACTGGCCCGCGTGCTGGCGGCAGGCGCTGACCCAGCCAAGGTGATTTTTTCGGGCGTGGGCAAAACACGCGCTGAGATGAAACAAGCCCTGCAAGTGGGCATCGGCTGCTTCAACGTGGAAAGCGAAGCCGAACTCGATGTGCTCAGTGAAGTGGCGGTCAGCTTGAATCTGAAAGCATCGGTCAGCTTGCGCGTGAACCCCAACGTGGACGCGAAGACCCACCCCTACATCTCGACCGGGCTCAAGGGTAACAAATTCGGCATCGCCCACGAAGACGCCCTGCGCGCCTACCGCCATGCCGCCAGCTTGCCCGGCCTGCAGGTGGTCGGCATCGACTGCCACATCGGCTCACAAATCACCGAAACCACACCCTATCTGGACGCGATGGACCGCGTGCTGGATTTAGTAGGTGAGATTGAGGCGGCAGGCATCCCGATTCAGCACATCGACTTTGGCGGCGGCCTGGGCATCAACTACAACGGCGACACGCCGCCCGAAGCCGATGCGCTGTGGGCACAGTTGCTGGCCAAGCTGGATGCACGTGGCTACGGTCAGCGCCAGATCATGATCGAGCCAGGCCGCTCGCTGGTGGGCAATGCCGGCGTGTGCCTGACCGAGGTGCTGTACCTCAAACCCGGTGAGCAAAAGAACTTCTGCATCGTCGATGCGGCCATGAACGATTTGCCCCGCCCAGCCATGTACCAGGCTTTTCACCAGATCGTGCCTGTCACCCCTCGCGCAGGTTCTGTCACTGCGGATGGCACCGTGTACGACATCGTCGGCCCGGTGTGCGAAAGCGGCGACTGGATCGGCAAAGACCGCCAGCTGCAGGTAGCAGCAGGTGACGTGCTCGCCGTGCTGTCGGCCGGTGCTTATTGCATGAGCATGGCCAGCAACTACAACACCCGGGGTCGCGCTGCCGAAATTTTGGTAGACGGCACAAAAGCCCACCTGATCCGCCAGCGCGAATCGGCATTCGACACCTTTGCGCTGGAACAGCTGGTCTGATCTGGCTGCATCACAGCCCGGCAAACCGGGTTTTCAAACGCTGCGCATTGCCTCCGCATACAGCCTGCAAGGCAGACCCCAAGGTGTCCATGACCGCAGCACGCTGCCAGTAATCCACCGCCCAGTCCCGCGCTGCATCGGCCTGGGCGGCGAAACCGGCCAAAACCGGGGGCTGGCGCAAGGGGTCAGCATCCAGACTGCCGCTGTGGATGCTGGGGCGCCACATCATGGGCAGCATGTCGTAGATCGGGGCCACTTCAAAACGGGGGCGGGCCACGTTGTCCACGAAAAATGACAGGTTGCCAAAGTGCATGTCGGTGTTGCCGATGAACTGACCAAACAGAAAAGCCTGCGCCGCAGTGTCCACGCCTTGCGGACTCAGCAAGGCTTGCCCCTGTAGCGCACGGCAGGTGCCCACCCAGTGCTGGCGCGGCGCACGGACAAAGTGGTCATGCACGGCCGCAGCGGCCACCAGATGGCGGTAGCCAAACAGTGCACTGCGGTCAAAACGCTTCGACAGCAAGAAAGTGCGTGTGGCCGTTTCCACCATCCGGGTGTCGGCACAGGCCACACCATGACCCTGCAACACATCCAAAGCCAATTTTTCAAGGTGGAGCAAGGCGTGCCAACGCTCACCAAAAGGCGTACCACGCGGCGGGCTGAACTTGACGATCCAGCGTGTGCCGTCGGGTTCACGCAGCAAAAACTTTGGCTGTTCACCCGCCGCCGATGATCCTGCGGGCAGGCTGATGCCGGCCTGTGCCGCCAACCGATCACACGCATCGGCCAGAGTTGGCGCCTCGCTGCGCACAGCGCCAGGCACCGACAGGGCGGGGCCATCCACCCCGAATGCCCCGCTCGGGTCGCGCACATGGTTGACCACAAAGTAGAGCAGCTGCGCCAATGACCAGCGCTCGGGATCGGCCGGAAAGTCGGGCCGCAAACGGGCCAGTTCACGGCCCAAAAAGCCCTGGGGCTGCAGCGGCGTCAGGAACCAGGGCAGGCCGCCTTGCGTCAACCACTCGTGCGTGCCACTGCGCACATGCACCCTGTCACCGCTCAGGTAAGTCAACTCACCAAAGTGCTGTGGCACCCCGTCAGGCCCGTTGCACAGCAGCGCGTGACGGGCGGGCAAGCCCTGAATGCTTTGTGTCAGTGCATAACGCGAGCTGCGTGCAGCCCCTAGGCGGTGCACCGCCCCGTTCGGCTGCCCCAGCCCCAAAGCCTTGAGTGCCAGCGAAATGCTGGGCTGGCTCTTGCCTGTGGCCACCTGCAATTGGGCAGCGGTCAGCTCTGGCGTCCTCGCCAGCAGCTGGTGCACAGCCGTTTGAAGGGGCAAATTAGCATCATTCATTAATAGATACTTTAACCCAAACCCTTATCAAACAACCATATTTTCAAAAATCAAGGGTTTATCGTTGATAGATAAATCACTGGTTTGACCACCGCCTCGAACCTCGCCAGACCCGCCACCCGAGCAAGCTCGCCAGCACGCCCGCATAGACCAGCACCTCGGCAAAGTTCTGTTTGCCCGAGCGCATCCACCAAAAATGCACGATGGCCAGCACCGCCACGGCATACACAGCTCGGTGCAACGCTTTCCAGCGTTGGGCACCCATCCAGCGGATGGCGCGGTTGAAAGATGTGGCGGCCAGCGCTGACATGACCACGAAGGCGGTAAAGCCCACCAGAATGAAAGGCCGCTTGGCGATGTCACGGGCGATATCGGCCCACTCAAAACCCATGTCAAACCACGCGTAGCCCAACAGGTGCAAGCTGGCATAACCAAAAGTCAGCACCCCCAGCATGCGCCGATAACGCAGCAATTCGGGCCAGCCCATCACCGTGCGCACAGGCGTCACGGCCAAGGTCAGGCACAAACCGCGCAGCGTCCAGTCACCCAAGGCTCGGATCAGGGTTTCAGCAGGGTTGGCCCCCAGCTGGTCTTGCACGGTTTGTATGACCAAGCTCACCAAGGGCAGCAGACCCACGACCAACATCACCCACCAAGCAGCGGGGTGCCGCAGCCACGCTCTCATCGGGTCAAAGCTGTGGCCTGTGTCAGGACCACTGCGCTGTGGGTGACTTGAGCCGCACACATCAGAAGAACTTCTTCAAATCCATGCCCGCATACAGCTGACCAACTTGCGCTTCATAGCCATTGAACATCAGCGTTTTGCGTTTTTTGGCCAGCAAGCCGTCTTCACCAATGCGCCGCTCGGTCGCCTGGCTCCAGCGCGGGTGGTCCACATTCGGGTTCACATTGGAATAAAACCCGTATTCTTGCGGTGCGGCTTTTTCCCACGACGACACAGGCTGCTTGTCGGTGAAACGGATCTTGACCAGGCTTTTCCCGCTCTTGAAACCGTATTTCCAAGGCACCACCAAGCGCAAAGGCGCACCGTTTTGCTTGGGCATGACTTCGCCATACATGCCAAAGGCCAGCAAGGTCAGGGGGTGCATGGCTTCATCCATGCGCAGGGCTTCGACATAAGGCCAGTCCAGGGCGCCACCGCGCACACCCGGCATGGTCTTGGGGTCCGCCTGGGTGATGAACTCCACAAACTTGGCACCCGGCTGGGGTTCCACCTTGCGGATCAAATCGGCCAGCGAATAGCCGATCCACGGAATCACCATCGACCAACCTTCCACGCAGCGCAGGCGGTAAATGCGCTCCTCCATCGCGCCCCACTTCATCAAGTCTTCCAAATTCACGCGCCCAGGCTTTTTGACCAGGCCTTCGATCTCCACCGTCCAGGGCTGAGTGACCAGCGTGTGGGCACGTTTGGCCGGGTCGGATTTGTCGGTGCCAAACTCGTAGAAGTTGTTGTACGTGGTGGCGTCTTTGTAGGCCGTGAGTTTGTCCATGGTCAAGGCACCGGGCACAGCCGACGGCACCGAGGCCAGCGCAGACAACTGGCCTGCACGCGGCGTTTGCGCATGGGCCTCCCGAACGCCCCAAGCGGCCAAGGCCAAACCCGCTGAGCCACTGGCCAAATTGCGAATGACGTCGCGCCGTGTCTGGTAGACCGATTCAGGGGTGATTTCGCTGTTGATGCTGTGCTGAAATCCCGACTTGTCTGACTGAATGATCATGGGCGATCCTGGTTTGGACTGAAAATAGCTGTGTATTCTGAACTTTTTCCAAGACCTTCGCCCGAGCAACGTCTGTCACTCAAGGAGCCCCCATGCATCCTGCGATCGGCCTGCTGATCCAAGTGGTGATTGCCATCCACATTGCCCTGCCCTTGGGCACCTGGTTGCTGTTGTCTGGTCGTCGCAATGACACGACACGGCTGTGGTTCGTCAGCATCTCGGTCTACAGCCTCTCCGTGTGTTCCATTGCTTTGCGGCCTTTGGTGTCGGAATACCTGTCGTATGTCGTGGCGTGGACCGGCGCCTGCGCCTCCTGGCTGCTGATGATCGAGACGTTTCGGCGTGAGTTGAATCTGAAGCCTTGGCGTTGGCCGTTCATGGCAGTCCCCACGACCGTGTGGTCGGGCTTTTTGGTCTGGCTGTATGAAACCGGCGATGTGACCACCACCGGTGTATTGGTCTATTCGGCTGTTTTTTTGGGCTTGAATGTGGTGCTGTCTCGCCTGGTCTGGCAACTCAGGCGCACTTTCCCCAGCCGGAGTTTGGTCATGATTCAAGGGGCTTTTGCCATCCATGCAGCCGCCTACCTCAACCGCCTTGCCCAATATGCATCCACTGGCCAGTTGGAGTATTTGAATGTTTTTTCTTTTTCATGGGTCAGCAATCTGGTCACCTTGTCCACCATCCTCGCCATGGCCTTGATTTGTTTCGGTTACTGGGGGTTTTCTCTCGAAAAATCGAATGCAGAGAAAAAATACGCGCAGCAAGGTCAACGTGAAGCGATGGCAGAAAGCGAGGCCATGCGCACACTGGTCAAAGAGCGTGACCAGTTGTTGATGCTCAACGCCCGGGTGTCGGCCTTGAGCAGCCTGTCTTCTTTTTCGGCCATGCTGGTGCATGACATCAGCCAGCCACTGCAAGCGTTGGAATTGGGCTTGTACGACCTGCAAGGCCGACTCTTGCCCCTACAGGAAGCCCCTCAACTCAAACCCCGCATTGACGAGCTGATGGTGCTGTCTGGCAAAGCCAGTGAGATGGTCAGCAGCTTGCGGCGCCTCATGATCCGGGGGCAAGACCAAATGGACGATGTGGATTTGCACAAAGCCATCCAAGCTGTTTTCCCGATTTTGCAAGGCGAAGCCACTCAGCGAAACATCGACATTCGGCTCTCCAGCCACTTGCCCCCAACCCGTTCGGTGCAAGCCAACGAAGTGATGCTGCAGCGGATCGTCTTCAACCTGGTCGCCAATGCCATGGATGCCTTGAGCGAACTGAAGCCGCTGCGCCCTGGCATCGCCATCGAGCTTCAACAGCAGGCCAAAGACGGCAAGAACTGGGTGGTTTTGCAAATTCAGGACAACGGCCCCGGTCTGCCCGACGAATTGCTACGGCAACTGACGGGGCCCGTGGCCTCCAGCAAAGCCCAAGGCTCCGGACTGGGTTTGTTGCTCACGCAAAGCATGATCCGGCTTTGGGGAGGACACACAGCCATGCGGAATTTATCGCCCCCCACAGGAACTGGCGCATGGATTGAGTTGTGGTTGAGGCCCTCAGAACCCGTGACCTGAAAGTCAAGACAACGCTGCAGCACCCGTGCAAACCTGCACGGCAAAAATTACAATTGGCAATTTATACAGTTTCAAAATGCGCAAACCAGGTCTGGTCCATGTGGTGGATGACAACACGGACATCCGTCGAATGCTGGCCTTGGTCCTCGAAAGCCAGGGTTACACCGTTTGCCTCCATGACGGCGGTGCGGCTTATTTGGCCTCGCCACCTTCTGACGCGCCGCATGTGATGCTGCTGGATGTGCGCATGCCGGGCATGAGTGGTCTTGAGTTGCACGCCAAGCTCAAGGAAAGCGGCAACGACATTCCTGTCATCTTCATGAGCGGAGAGAGCCAAGCCCATGAAACACAAGCCGCCAACAGTTTGGGCGCAGTGCACTTTTTGTGGAAGCCCTTCAACACCCAGGAGATGCTGACGGTGATTGACCAAACCCTGACCGGCCAGCCAGCGCCCTGATGCAATAGGACGCAGTGTCGGCCAGGTGCATCACAGCGTGCCGTAGCTGTGCAGGCCGCTCAGAAACATGTTGACGCCCAGGAAGGCAAAGGTCGTCACCACCAAACCCATCAGCGCCCACCAGGCAGCCACCGTGCCACGCAAGCCCTTCATGAGCCGCATGTGCAACCAGGCTGCGTAGTTGAGCCAAACGATCAGGGCCCAGGTCTCTTTCGGGTCCCAGCTCCAGTAGCCACCCCAGGCCTCGGCCGCCCACAAGGCACCCAGCACTGTGGCGATGGTGAAGAAGGCAAAACCCACGGCGATGGATTTGTACATCACATCGTCCAGGATTTCAAAAGACGGCAGACGCTCGGCAATGCGGCGGCGACCGAACAAAATGCCTGCGACGATCAAGGCCGAAATGCCGAAATAAACCATCCAATAGCCGCTGCCACCTTCGGTGGGTGACTTGCGGAACACCACAGGCTCAAAGCACAAGACGATGCCCAAGAGCCAAAGGGGTGCGAGCTTGTACCACCGGGTTTCACCCGCTGTTTGCTTGATCAGGTAGGCAAACGCCACCATCGCCGCCAGCGCAAAAGTGCCATAACCAATGAAGTTGGCGGGCACATGCAGCTTCATCCACCAGCTCTTGAGAGCGGGTACCAAAGGCTGAATGGCATGCGCCTCTCGCACCAGGGTGTACCAAAGCAAAAAGCCAACCGCCGCGCTGACCACCAGCATGACAAAAGCGCCCAAAGCGCGGGTGCGGTAATGGTCTTCGTAGTACAGGTAAAAGCCCGCCGTCATCCAGCAAAACATGACGAACACTTCGTACAGGTTGCTCACCGGGATATGGCCCACATCGGCCCCGATCAAGTAACTCTCGTACCAGCGCACCATGGTGCCGATCAAGGCCAGAGCCACGCCGACCCAGGCCATGCGGCTGCCCAAAGTTTCAAGGGTGTCGCCCTGCCCACGAATGAACATGCCCGCCCAGTAAAACACGGTGCTGATGAAAAACACCATGCTCATCCACAAAATGGCAGATTGGCTGGACAGAAAATACTTGAGCCAGAACACCTGCTCGGCCTGGGCCAAATCGCCTTGGTAGGCGTTGATGGCGAACAAGGACAAGCCCGCCACCACCAGCATCAGGGTGCGCAAGGGACGCCAGAACCAGGCCAATGCCACGGCAGCCGGCACACTGGCCACCAAAATGCCTTGCTCGTACACGTCCATCGCCTGGCTGTAACGGCTGAAGGCAAACAGCATGCCCAGCAGCGCCAGCACCGCAAAGCCCCAGTCAAGGGCACTGCGGCGAGAGAAGTAACCGGGGTTCAAAGTCACAGTAGTCGTCATTGGTTTTTCTCGGGACGTCCCAGCAAACGGGCACTCAGTTGGTCAAATTCACGGTCCATGTCAATGGTTTTGCGATTAGACGACAGGGCCAAGGTGACCTGCGTGCCCTCGCTTGGCTGCTTGGCTTGTGGAGCCAGCCACACCCACAAGCGCCGCTCGCGCACATAGAGCATCGCAAAAACACCCAGGATCAGGAAAAAGCAACCCAGATAGACCACATTTTTGCCCGGGGCTCTGGCCACCTGGAACACACTGGCCTGGACCTGCTTGAAGTCTTTCAGCAAAAACGTCATGGGCGCGGGATAGAAAGGCGCATCGGACAGCGCCAGCACCGCCTGCGACATGAAGCCCTGCACCTTGTCTGCTGGCAATGGCTTGGCCCCTGCTTGCTCACGCGCCACGGCGTCCAGGTCCAGCAAGGCCCCATTCAAAATGCGCACAAACATCTCGCCCGCACGGGCTCGCTCGGCCTCAGGCACATTGGCTTCCAAAAAGTCAGCCAAGGCCTGCAAGCCGGCCACTTTTTTGCCTTTGACCTCTTCCTGTCCGGCAAACAGGCCCAAAGCACGGGCCGCCGAACCGGCCAATTGCTGCGTCAACTCTGGCCGCTTCGGGTCAACCGCCTTGCGGGCGTAGCGCTGAACCGCACGCTCACGCAGCGCGGGGTCTGCCAAGGCGGCGCGCAAACGCACAAAACCGTCCAGTTTGTCGTTTTCATCGGCTGGGGGGCGCAGGTAACGGTAAGGCTCAGCGGGACTCGCGCGCATGCCCAGCAAAAACACGGGCACCCCATCGCCTGCATCCACAGGCAGCATGTAATTGTTGTATTCACGGGCCTGGCCCGCGGCATCGCGCAGTTTGTAGCTCACGCTTGGGCCCACATTGCGCAGTTCTTTGGTTTGGGTGGTCTTATGCCCCGCGCCCATGCGCTGGTCAATGGCGCTGCGCAAATCGACTTTGCGCACATCGACGCCCTGTCCTTGTGGGCCGTTGCCCGACATGTTCTCCACATTGATGACGCGAAGGCCTGTGAACTCCAAGCTCATTTTTTCGGGGCCATTGGTCAGCTCGGTGCTGCCGCCAACCGTGCCATCCACATCAAAAGCGCGGGTGGCTGCCGTCATGGGGACGGCCTGCAACTTGACGCTGGAGCCACCGTCATCGAAGCTGGATTGGTAAATTTCGATGCCCTTGAAGCTGACCGGGTGGTTGACCTCGACGCGGGCTTCCTTTTTCTCGCCCGTGGCTTTGTCGTGGATCACGATGTCGCTGGCAAACAACTTGGGCATGCCCGTCGAGTAGTACTCGACAATGAACTTCTTGAGTTCAATGGCAAAGGGCAGCTCTTGCAACAAGATGCCACTGGACTGGCTCAGGATGGCAGTGGCAGAGGCCGTGTCTTCGGCCACCATCAGGTTGCCCCGAAACGCGGGGTTGCGCTCCGACAGGCGGTGCTGCGCAGGCACATCAGCAATCAGGCCACCACCACTGTAAACAGCCTTGCCGCCAAACCACATCTGGGCACGCACGATCAAATCGCCATCGAGTAAGCCGCCCACGCACACCAGCACAATGGCCGAGTGCGCGGCAATGTAGCCCAGCTTGTTGGCCGCCCCCGCCTTGGCCGCCAGCATCCAGCCGGTGCCTTGTGGGGTCTCGCGCGATTGCAGCTTCACCTTCCAGCCGCCCGTAGCCAACAAAGCCCCCAGGCGATTCGCCGCCGCTTCGGGCGTTTCGTGCAGCGTGCCTTCTGCCTTGTGGTGAAAAGCCTTGAGACTTTGCTCACGGATGTTTTCTTTGTAAGTTTTGAGATCGGCCAAGATCTTGGGGGTGTTGCGGGCAATGCACAAACTGGTGCTCAGCACCAGGAACGCCAAAATCAGCAAGAACCACCAGGCGCTGTACACCGAGTTGAGCTTCATGGCCGCAAAGAATTCGGCCCAGAATGGCCCGAATTGGTTGACGTAATTCGAGGCGGGTTCGTTTTGTTTGAGCACCGTGCCAATGACCGAGGCAATGCAAATGACCGTCAGCAGCGAGATCGCAAACCGCATGGACGACAACAGTTCCAGCAGTGCTTGCCAGCGGGGTGAGCCCCGTTCGGATTCGGGGCTGGAAGCAACAGACGTCATGGTGCAGAAGTGTCCACAGGCAAACAAAAGCGGGCCACAGCCCGCCACAAACAAAAAAGGCCGGATATCCGGCCTTGATGGGTCACGTCACAGCCGGGGACCCGATTGTGGCTCAGCCTGCTGAAGGCCGAATGAAGACCTCATGCGTCCAAGGGATAACCCCTAGGCGAGGTCTGAACCGCGCTCAGCGCAGACCGGCCATGTAGTCGGACACGGCCTTGATTTCGCGGTCGTTCATCTTGGCGGCCACTTGGGTCATCTGGATGCTGTTCTTGCGAACGCCATCACGGAATTGCACCAACTGGGCGGCGGTGTAGTCGGCGTGCTGGCCTGAAATGCGGGGGTATTGGGCAGGCATGCCAGCGCCGTTGGGCGAGTGGCAGCTGGCGCAAGCGGCGATCTGGCGGTCTGGAATGCCACCACGGTAGATGCGCTCACCCAATGCCACGGTGTCTTTTTCTTTGGCAAAACCAGGCTTGGCTTGCTTGGAAGCGAGCCAGTAGCTGATGTTGCGCATGTCGTCGTCGCTCAAACCGGCCACCATGCCACTCATCACGGCGTTGGCGCGTTTGCCCGATTTGAATTCTTGCAACTGCTTGATCAGGTATTCGGGGTGTTGCTGCGACAGTTTGGGGTTGACCGGGGTGGTCGAGTTGCCGTCGGCGGCATGGCAGGCCACGCACATGGCAAAAGCGGCTTCGCCTTTGGCCAAATCGGGTTTGGCCACCACCGGCGCAGGGCCAGCGGCCAATGCAGAGCCCGCCACAAAAGCGGACAAGGTGGCGGACATCAGGAGAGAAACAATTGACTTCATGGTCGTCGTCCAAAAGTTGGAAGAATGGGCGCAAAACTCAAGGATTCTACAATGAGGTCTGCGTCAGTTTCCTGACGACCCAAGGCCCCCTGATTTATGAGCTCCAGCCCCCGCGTTTCCAAGCCCTCGCCCCAACCCGCGCCCGCCACCCCTCCAGTGGTCACGCCCATGGGCTGGATGCACACCGCACGCTTTCTGACCACCGCCGCGCAACTGCACCATTTGCCCGCGATGGACACCCCCGAAATCGCCTTTGTGGGCCGCTCCAATGCGGGCAAATCCACCTGCATCAACACCCTGACCCAGAAAAAGCAGCTGGCCTTTGCCTCTAAAAAGCCCGGCCGCACACAACACATCAACCTGTTCGCTTTAGGCAAACAAGGCATCACCGACGCCGTGCTGGCTGACTTGCCTGGCTACGGCTATGCCGCTGTGGCCAAGATGGACAAACTGCGTTGGCAGCAAGTCATGGCCAATTACCTGGTCAGTCGCGAAAACCTCAAGGGCATTGTGATGATGTGCGACCCACGCCACGGCTTGACTGAGCTCGACGACATCCTGCTCGAAGTGATCCGCCCGCGGGTCGAAGAAGGCTTGAAGTTTTTGATCATCCTGACCAAGGCCGACAAACTGACCCGAGCCGAGCAGGCCAAAGCCTTGTCGATTGCGCGACTGCAAGCCGGTGGCGGCGAGGTGAAACTCTTTTCGGCCTTGAAAAAACAAGGCGTGGACGAGGTGGCCAAGCTGCTGTGGGACTGGACCCACCCAGCCGAAGGCGCAGCGCCTGCACCCGTTTCCTCCGAACCACCCGAAGAAGAACCCGAAGCCCTGGACGAGTGAGCCTGAGCCGTTGAAGGCACCGGATCACCGCCTTACAAGAAGTGATCCGCCCGTGCAAAACGCTCCTCCCGCCATCGAAACTTGGCAGCAAGATCTGCCTCACGGCATCACACTGAGCTGCCGCGCATGTGGCGACAAAGGGCGACCCGTGATGATGTTCCTGCACGGTTTTCCTGAAGCCGCTTGGGTCTGGGACCCATTGCTGGTCCACTTTTCAAAACCCGAAAACGGCGGCTACCGCTGCGTGGCCCCCCATTTGCGTGGCTATGAACGGTCCAGCGCCCCAGAAGACGTCAAGGCCTACCGGGCCAAGCACCTGGTGCAGGACATCGTGGCCTTGATCGACGTGGCATCAGGCGAAGCCCCATTGGCCGCTTTGGTGGCCCACGACTGGGGCGGCGCTGTGGCCTGGAGCCTGGCCAACCAACACCCCGAACGCCTGCGCCAGCTGGTCATCGTCAACTCCCCCCACCCTGGCCCCTTCCTCAAGGCATTGCAAAGCCACCCGGCGCAACAAGCCGCCAGCGCCTACATGAACTTCCTGGTCCAGCCCGATGCCGCAGCGCAACTGGCCGCCAACGACTATGAACGATTGCTGGACTTTCTGGATGGTCATGACAGCGAACTGCCCTCACTCACGCAGCCGCAAGCTGCGCACGCGCCTGAACCCGCCCGCTGGCTCACCCCCGAAGTCAAAGAACGCTACCGCCAGGTCTGGCGGCACGGACTGCAAGGCGGGCTCAACTATTACCGGGCTTCGCCCCTGCGTCCCGCCACGGCGCAAGACCCGGGCGCATCGGTGGTTCAGATTCCGCCGGAAGCCTTGCACATCGGCGTGCCCACACTGGTGCTCTGGGCGCAAGACGACGTCGCTTTGTTGCCCTGCCTGACCGAAGGTTTGGCGCTGCATGTGCCTGATTTGAAACTCGTGCCCATTGCCAAAGCCAGCCACTGGGTGGTGCATGAAAAGCCCGGGCGAGTGATCCGCGAAATCACCGGTTTTCTGACGCCCCCCGGTCAGTAAACACCAGGCTCACCCTCGGGCCGGGTCTTCAAGCGCTTGTGCACCCAGTAATACTGCTCGGGCATGGTGCGCACCCAGCCGGCCAGCAAGGCGTTCATGCGGACCGTGTCTTGCGCCAGGTCGGCGCTCGGGAAGTCGACCAGCGGCGCATGGACTTCAATGTCATAGCCCTGCGGCGTCATGCGCGTGACCACCGGCACGACACGCGCACCACCCACCCTTGAAAACCGCGACAAAGAGGGCACGGTGGCCGCTTGTTCGACCCCCATGAAAGGCACAAAAATCGACTCGCCACGACCAAAGTCCATATCGGGTGACAAATGCAAGGGCTCGCCCTTCTTGAGGCCCGCCAAAATCTGTCGCACCCCTTCGTGCCTGAAATAAGGTCGCGCGTTGCCTGAGCGCTCTCGCCCATGCCGAACCCATGCTTCCACTTTGGGATTGGACTGTTTGACAAAAATGAAGGCCACGTTGCGAGGCACACACCAGCCCACCGCCAAGCCCCCCGCATCGAGTCCCACAAAATGCGGGGCAAAAACCACCAGCGGACCTGGGGCGGTCAAGGCGGTCAAATCGCCCACATACCTGAGCCGGCCCCGCGCCACCGCCTCCGGCGCATCCCACAGCCATGAACGGTCCAGCACCGACTGCCCAAAGGCCAAAAAGTGCCGATAAGCCAGGGCCTGACGCTCTGCCTCGGTCAGCTCGGGCATGCACAAGCGCAAATTGACGCTGACAATGTGCCTGCGTTTGCGCGCCAAATGCCACAACAACCAGCCCAGCCCAGCCCCCAGCGCCCTGACCCAAGACAAAGGAAGCCGCGCAAACAGGCGCATGACAGCAATCAGCAAATTCACCATGTGTTCAACAGATCAGTCCGATGCGGGTCGGGGGTGTTTGTAACGGGCATAACCCCAGATGTACTGCGATGGGCACTGCAGGATCAAGGACTCCATGGCCTGGTTGATCTGCACCACGGCGGTGTCCAGATCGGCTGAAAGGGCATGGCCCAGCGCTTGGGTGTGCAAGCGGTAACCGCGCCCCCAAGACAAGCGTTCGCCCCAGATCAGCACCACCCGGGCACCGGTTTGCAAAGCCAGCCGGGCAGCCAAGGTCATGGTGTAGGCCGGTTGGCCAAAGAAGGGGGCCCACTGCCCCATGCCCTCAGGCGGCACCTGGTCAGGCAACAACCCCACAGCGCGGCCTGAACGCAAGGCCTTGATCATTTGCCGCACACCCGCCAAGGTGGTGGGCACCGCTTCCAGGCCCGGGCGCTGGCGCGCCAAGCTCATGACTTCACCCAAACCGGCATGGCGGGCGGGACGGTACAGCACCGTCAAAGGTCCATGTTGTGCAGAAAAACGCAAGGCCAGCGCCTGGGCTGTGATCTCAAAACACCCCATGTGCGGCGTCAGGAACAACACACCTTGACCGCTGGCATAAGCCTCCACGGCAGCGCGGTCATCGGCCCACGCCAAGTGTGGCGTGCGGCCCAGCCACAAGCGTGGCAGCTCGGCCGACATGCGCCCTGCCTGTCCAACCGCACCCAGCACGGCGCGCCATCCCAGGCCGGCCTGACGCACGTTGTCAAGAAACCTGCGTCTGTAACGCCCCGAAAAACACCAGGCCAGCCAGCCCCCCACGCTGCCCATAGCGTGCAAAGCCCACAAAGGCCAACGGGAAAAAAAGCGGAACCAACTCAACATGGGGGGTGATTTTGCCCTGAACTGGCACACGACCCCGCAACAAGGCACAAGAAAGAGGGGGACACCAGACAAATGTCGCCCCGCCACCCTGGCCCTCGTGGCGGGTCTACCTGTTTTTGTTCACCCAACTACCAGTTCACACCCCGCCACGGCTGGCAAACGGGCCATAACATCCAAACAGCCCAAAAAATTCAAACCCGATCTTCTGTGCCCCTCTTGAGGAATTCGCGATGAAAAACAGCAACATCAACCAAGCCTACTTCAGCACCAGCCAAACTGCCAAGATGCTGGGCCTGTCAGTGGGCACTGTCCAGCGCATGGTGGAAAACGGCATCTTCAAGGCCTATGTCACCCAAGGCGGGCACCGGCGAATCCTGTCGTCGTCCCTCACCCAGTATTGCAAACAACAAGGCTTTTCAGGCCCGCAGGCCACACCCGAAAAACCACTGATCTGCATCCTGCACGACAGCGCACACGTCCCGCCAGCTTTGGGGCAGTTGGGGCAGTGGGACCATGTCAAGCTCATCACCCACCCCCTGGATTTGATGGGCATTCAGCAACATGTGGGCACTTTCTTCATCGATGCCCGGATTCCCTGGCTGCACAATGCGCCGCTGCACCTGCAAGACACATTGATGCAAAACGCCCACATCGTGGTCTACAACAGCACACACCTGCCCTCGGGCAGCCCCCTGCATCTGGCCCAAAAACTCAACCTGTTTGACTGCGACATCAGCACCGATCTGGTCTATGGCTACATGCTGGGCAGTGCCCACGTCAGCAACGACGCCACACACCGCCCGACCAGCCAGTAAAAAGTGCCGGGCACTTGAAACAAGGCCAAATGCCCTTATCATTAGCACTCGAAGGCAGGGAGTGCTAACAGTCATTCCCCCTCAGATTTCAGCAGCACCCGTTTTTTCAGGTGCTTTTGTTTTTCAACCCTTGTTTCAAATCCAGGAGATTCCATGAAACTGCGTCCTTTGGGCGATCGCGTGATCGTCAAGCGTATCGAAAGCGAAACCAAAACAGCTTCGGGCATCGTGATCCCCGATTCCGCTGCTGAAAAGCCTGATCAAGGTGAAGTCTTGGCCGTCGGCCCAGGCAAGACCAACGACAAAGGCGAGACCAAAGCCCTGAGCGTGAAAGTCGGCGACCGCGTGTTGTTCGGCAAGTACAGCGGCCAGACCGTCAAGGTCGGTGGCGACGAGCTGCTGGTCATGAAAGAAGAAGACCTGTTCGCAGTTGTCGAGTAATTGACCCCTGGTGGGTCCTCCGTGCGCAAGCGCAGACCCGCCAACCCGTAGATTCCCGCCTTCACGGGAATGACATTCAAGATTAGGAGCTTAAAAATGGCAGCAAAAGACGTAATTTTCGGCGGCGAAGCCCGCGCACGCATGGTTGAAGGCGTGAACATTTTGGCCAACGCGGTCAAAGTGACTCTGGGCCCAAAGGGTCGCAACGTGGTTCTGGAGCGCTCTTTCGGCGCCCCCACCGTGACCAAGGACGGTGTGTCCGTGGCCAAGGAAATCGAACTCAAAGACAAGTTGCAAAACATGGGCGCGCAGATGGTCAAGGAAGTGGCTTCCAAGACTTCTGACAACGCTGGCGACGGTACAACGACTGCCACCGTGTTGGCCCAAGCCATCGTGCGCGAAGGCATGAAGTACGTGGCCGCTGGCATGAACCCGATGGACCTGAAGCGCGGCATCGACAAAGCAGTGACTGCTTTGATCGAAGAGCTGAAGAAGGCCACCAAGGCCACCACCACCAGCAAAGAAATCGCCCAAGTCGGTTCGATCTCTGCCAACAGCGACACCAGCATCGGCGAAATCATCGCCAACGCCATGGACAAAGTGGGCAAAGAAGGCGTGATCACTGTGGAAGACGGCAAGTCTTTGAACAACGAACTCGACGTCGTTGAAGGCATGCAGTTCGACCGCGGCTACCTGTCGCCTTACTTCATCAACAACCCCGAAAAGCAAGCTGCTTTGCTGGACAACCCCTTCGTGTTGTTGTTCGACAAGAAAATCAGCAACATCCGCGACTTGTTGCCTACATTGGAAGCCGTTGCAAAAGCTGGCCGTCCTTTGTTGATCATTGCCGAAGAAGTTGAAGGCGAAGCCTTGGCTACTTTGGTGGTGAACACCATCCGTGGCATCTTGAAGGTGGTGGCTGTCAAGGCTCCAGGCTTTGGCGATCGTCGCAAAGCCATGTTGGAAGACATCGCCATCTTGACCGGCGGCAAAGTGATCGCTGAAGAAGTGGGCTTGACCCTCGAAAAAGTGACTTTGGCCGATCTGGGCCAAGCCAAGCGCATCGAAGTGGGCAAAGAAAACACCATCATCATCGACGGCGCAGGTGCTGCTGGCGACATCGAAGCCCGCGTCAAGCAAGTGCGCGTGCAGATCGAAGAAGCCACTTCTGACTACGACCGCGAGAAGCTGCAAGAGCGCGTGGCCAAGTTGGCTGGCGGTGTGGCCGTGATCAAGGTCGGCGCTGCCACCGAAGTCGAAATGAAAGAAAAGAAAGCCCGCGTTGAAGACGCTCTGCACGCTACACGCGCTGCTGTGGAAGAAGGCATCGTGGCTGGTGGCGGCGTGGCATTGCTGCGTGCACGTCAAACAGCTGGCACCATCAAAGGTGACAACGCTGACCAAGACGCTGGTATCAAACTGGTGTTGAAAGCCATCGAAGCCCCATTGCGCGAAATCGTTTACAACGCTGGTGGCGAGCCATCCGTTGTGGTGAACGCTGTGTTGGCTGGCAAAGGCAACTACGGCTTCAACGCCGCCAACGACACCTACGGCGACATGATCGAAATGGGTATCCTGGATCCTACAAAAGTGACCCGTACTGCTTTGCAGAACGCCGCTTCTGTGGCTTCTTTGATGCTGACCACCGAGTGCATGGTTTCGGAAGCCCCGAAAGACGACGCCCCCATGGGCGGCGGCATGCCTGACATGGGCGGCATGGGTGGTATGGGCGGCATGGGCATGTAATGGCCCCGCCGTCTGGACTGAGGGTTTAGGCCCTCACCCGGCCAAGCACAAAGCCCCGCAAGGTGAAAGCCTTGCGGGGCTTTTTTGTTGCGTGCTCGCGCTTGCACCCCATGAACCGATAAGATCTTGGCATGCGCAGTTGTTCGTGGATCTGGATCTGGCTGCTGGTGCTCAAGCTGAGCTTGGGTTCGGCCATGGCCATGCCTGTTTCATCGGCTTCGCAAACGCATTCGCCAACAACCCCGATGCATGCCTCTTGGACGACAGCGCATCCTGAGGCGGAGGCCGTGCAACACAGCCATGGCCATCCGCTTGCTCAAGCGCCACAAGCCTTTCTGGCCGGGCCTGACTGCCACGGTCATACCGCCCATCCTGCGGATAAGCCTGCCACCCTGGACAGTCCCAACTCGGGCAACCCCCATACACCCTGTGCAGACCATGCCGACTGTCACCAGTGCTGCGCCATGGGGTTGGGCCAATGGACAGGCTTGGCGCTGAACACAGCGCCATCCGCGCACCCGATGCCTACCCCAAGGGGCTGGCAAAGCGCCAGTTTGCGCCCTGTCTTGCGCCCACCCATCGCCTGAACGCGCTACCCCTCTTTTCACGTTCTGCGCGGGCCAAGTCCTGCGCGGCAGATGGTTTTCAACGCGCAGCCCAAGGCCGCGCATGGATGGACGCATGACTTCTTCTTTTCAACAACAGCACGGGGCGATGCTGCTCAAGTATTCGGGCATCAGCTTCATTTCAGGGGCCGTGAACCACGGCTTTTTCAGCGGGACACGCTCCCTTTGGACGGCGGCCATTGGCATCGTTTTGTTTGTGCTGGGGGCTTGGCTGGAACACCGGCTGGGCCCAGCAGACACTGACACACCACGAACAGGTTTGCTGCAGACCTTGGTGCTGGGCACTTTGCTCTCCATTGGCCTGGGGTTTTTCACGGGTGGGTTGCAGCACTTTCCAGACTCACCCGCCCGCAGCGCATGGGTGGTGCCGCTGGGCTTTTTCATCTCGGTCCTGGCTTTGGGGCTGAGTGCACCTGGCCATTGGCCAAGGGCTGCCACGGTGTATGTGCTGGTGCTGGGCACGGCCGTGACGGCGGGCAGCTGGGCCGCCTGGCAATGGTTGGAACGCCACCCCGACTGGGCCGCCACGGGTGGGCACAGCCACGGCGAGGCCGCTGCAGCAGACGAGCACCAAGGGGCCTTGGCCGCAACCGGGCCACACGACCCAGTTCTGGCCCAAGTGGTCACCCGCAGCATGGCAGTGAACATGGACGACCAAATGCGCTTCACGCCCAGCCAAATCGAGGTGCAAGCCGGTGAAACCATCCGTTTTGTGGTCAGCAACTCGGGACGCACAGCGCACGAAATGGTACTGGGCAGCGACGAGGACATCAGCGCCCACTCAGAGGCGATGAAACAGGCTGCCGCAAAAGGTGCAGCAAGTGACAGCGCTCACCACCACAGCACAGGTGCAGCCATCAGCGTGGCTGCCGGGGAAACCGGCGAATTGGTGGTGACCTTTTCGAAGGCCACACGCTTGCAAATGGCCTGCCTGATCCCGGGTCACTATGAGGCGGGCATGCGGGGAACGGTAAGTGTTCAGGCGGCCCAGGAGGCTCACGACCACAGCGCGCACAAGCATTGAGCCCGCCCTGCTTGGGCTGTGTTGTCTTGCATTATTGGGGCGCCCTGCCCTCAGGGCGATGTCTTCAGGGCTTCAACGAATGCGCTCGAGCAGTCCAGCACTTGAAGCATCCAACCCGGTGACATCGCCAGAGGCCATTCGGGCATGGATGTCTTTGGCCAGCACCTTGCCCAGCTCCACCCCCCACTGGTCAAAGCTGTTGATGCCCCAGACCGAGCCACTCACAAACACGCGGTGTTCCTGCAAGGCGATGAGCGCCCCCAAACTGGCGGGCGTCAGCTCATCGAGCAGCAAGAAGGTGCTGGGCCGGTTGCCGGTGAAGTGCTTGTGCCCGCCTGCGTCAGTCTGGCCCAGCATCAGCGCCTGTGCCTGCGCGATCGCATTGGCCAGCAGCAGCTCGTGGTGGTCGGCCAAATTGTGCGTGGGCTTTTTAACGGCCATGAACTCCAGCGGCACGATGTCGGTGCCTTGGTGCAGCATCTGAAAATAAGCATGTTGGCCGTTGGTGCCCGGCTCGCCCCACAGCACGGGCGAGGTGCCGTACGGCAGCGCCTGGCCGTTGCGGTCCACGCGCTTGCCGTTGCTCTCCATCTCGAGCTGCTGCAAATACGCGGGCAATCTGCGCAAAGCGCTGTGATAAGGCGCAATAGAGCGGCTGGTGTAATTCAAAAAGTTGCGGTACCAGACGTCCAGCAGGCCCAGACGCACCGGCAAATTGGCTTCGAGCGGCGCGGTCTGAAAGTGCTGGTCCATCGCGTGCGCCCCGGCCAGCAGGTCTTTGAAACCCTGCGCGCCGATGGCGATCGCCACCGGCAAACCAATGGCCGACCACATGGAGTAACGCCCGCCCACCCAGTCCCAAAAACCGAAGGTGGTGGTGATACCGAACTCGGCGGCTGCAGCCACGTTGGTGGTGAGAGCCGCAAAGTGGCGAGCCACATCAACGCCACCTTGCGCCTTGAACCACTGCAAAGCCGAACGGGCATTGGTCATGGTCTCTGTGGTCGTGAAGGTTTTGGAGGCGATCAAGAACAGGGTGTTCTCGGCCTTCAGGCCCTTGAGCACACCTGCCAGCTCATGGCCGTCCACGTTCGACACGAAGTGAAAACGCTTGCCCGGGATGACGACGTCTTGCAAGGCTAGGACGGCCATTTGCGGCCCCAAATCAGAGCCACCGATGCCGATGTTGACCACGTCGGTGATCTGCGCATCGGCCCGGATCTGCTCGGCATAGGCCAACATGGGAGCCAAGGTGCCATGCACCAGCGTCAGCGGCTCGGCCAGCGCACCACCCAGACTGCCTTCGGGCTGGCGCAGCAGCCAATGCATCACGGCTCGGTCTTCGGTGTGATTGATGGCCTCACCCCGAAACATGGCGTCGCGGTGGGATTCAAGCCCGGTCTGGCGGGCCAGCTCTTGCAGCAAGGCTTCTGTCGCGGTGTCCACATGGTTTTTGGACAGGTCAGCGAACACGTATGGGGCTTGCTGGCTCAGGGTGTAAGCACGCTGGGCATCGGCAGCGAAGGCCGTGCGCAAGTCAAAACCAGTGGTGTGTTCGGCATGGGCCGTCAAGGCCTTCCAGGCCGGGGTTTGGTCACAACGCATGGGGATCTTTCAATGGATTTGATCTAAAACAGGCTTCTGGTGGTTTTGTCATTCGCGAGCAAGGGCTCGCTCACACAAGAATCAGGCCACGGGGAAGGACTTGATTCCAGTGCGAGCGAGGGGTAGGTCGGTGGCTTCAGCCCCGACATGGACCTGTGCCAAGTCCACACACGTCGGACCTGAAGGTCCGACCTACCAAGACACACCCAGATTTCAGGCTTTCTGCATCAGGTCTTCGAGCTTGACGGCATCGGCACAGAAGGCACGGATACCTTCTGCCAACTTTTCGGTGGCCATGGCGTCTTCGTTCAGCGCCAGGCGGAACGCCGCTTCGTCATAGGCCACGGCAGGCAAGTCCATGGTTTGGGCAGCAGTCGCGTCCAGCGACAAAACCAAAGGCGCGTCGGTGGCGGCCAGCTGCGCCAGCAGTTCGGGGCTGATGGTCAGTAAATCGCAGCCAGCCAGCGCGGTGATCTGGCCGATGTTGCGAAACGACGCGCCCATGACTTCGGTGGCAATGCCGTGCTTTTTGTAGTGGTTGAAGATGGCCCGCACCGACTGCACACCCGGGTCATTGGCCCCGGCCTTGGCGGCTTCGTCCCAGGCAGCGCCAGCGGTCTTTTTGTACCAGTCGTAAATGCGGCCAACGAATGGCGAGATGAGTTGCACCTTGGCTTGGCCGCAAGCCACCGCCTGGCAAAACGCGAACAGCAGCGTCAAGTTGCAGCGGATACCCTCGCGCTCCAGCTCGGCGGCGGCTTGAATGCCCTCCCAAGTCGAGGCGATCTTGATCAGCACGCGCTCACGCGGGATGCCCTGCGCTTCGTACAGGCCCATGATGCGGCGCGCACGCGCCACGGTGGCGGCGGTGTCAAAGCTCAGGCGTGCGTCCACTTCGGTCGACACGCGGCCCGGAATGGTCTTCAAAATTTCACAACCAAAACGCACCAGCAGGTGGTCCATCACCACGTCCAGCGGCTGCCCCCGGTGGGCGGCCACGGTCTCGGCCAGCAAAGGCGCGTATTCGGGCTTTTGCACAGCTTTGAGGATCAGCGACGGGTTGGTGGTCGCGTCTTGCGGCTGGAATTGGGCCAGTTGCTTGAAATCGCCGGTGTCAGCGACCACGGTGGTGAATTGTTTGAGGGCGTCAAGTTGGTTCATGGCGTTTTATACAAGTTGCAAAAGTAGTCACAAAGTCGGATGGCCTGGCCTGTCATGCCCGAGCTGATCGGGCATCCCTGCTTGAAACAAGCTGGACCCCGGATCAAGTCCGGGGTGACAGACATTTATCAGGGTGACAGACATTTATCAGGGTGACAGACATTTATTGGGCTGGCAGGCATTCATTGTGCTGGCAGGCATTCATTGGGGTGGATGCCGTTTCAGCAGCGCGTCGTTCCCTCGGCTGAAATATTTACCCGCGATTTGAAAGCTGGCTTGAATTATCAGTGAAACAAAGTTACATTACAAATCAATTTTTCATGTAACTCAAGAACATCATGGCTTTTGATTTGGTTTTCTTTGGCGGCACGGGCGATCTGGTCTGGCGCAAACTCATGCCTGCTTTGTTTCAGGCTTACCGTCACGACACCCTGCCCGAGGGCGGCCGCATCATCGGCGTGGGCCGCGACGACCTGACGGACGAACAATACCGCCAGCAAATCCAGTCGCGCTTTGAACAAGTCGAAGGCGACAAGCGCCCCAACCCCGAAGAGTTCGCCCGGTTTGCCAGCTTGCTGTGCTACGTGCGCATGGACCTGTCCAAACCCGAGTCGTATGCCGCGTTGTCTGCCCGCCTGGCCGAACGCGAAACCGACACCGTGGTGATGTATTTGTCCACCGCACCCAGCCTCTTCACCACCGTCTGCGAACAACTGGCGGCCAACGGCTTGAACACCGCCAAGACCCGCATCGTGCTCGAAAAACCGCTGGGCCACGACCTGGCCTCCAACCGCAGCATCAACGAGGCGGTGGGCAAGGTCTTCAAAGAGCAGCAAATCTTCCGCATCGACCACTACCTGGGCAAGCCCGCGGTGCAAAACCTGTTTGCCATGCGCTTTGGCAACGCCTTGTTTGAGCCGCTGTGGCGGCGCGAACACATCGCCAACATCCAGATCACCATGTCGGAAGAGCTGGGCGTGGAAAAGCGCGGCGGCTTTTACGAAACCACCGGCGCACTGCGCGACATGGTGCAAAACCACGCCCTGCAACTGCTGTGCGCCATCGCCATGGAGCCCCCCATCAACGCCCACGCCGATGCGATCCGCGATGAAAAACTCAAGGTGCTGCGCGCCTTGAAACGCTGGACGCCCGAAACCCTAAGCCAGCACGTGATTCGCGGCCAGTACAGCGCCGGCAATGTGTTCGGCCACGCTGTGCCAGGCTACCGTGAAGAACAAGGCGTTAGCCCCAGCAGCAGCACCGAAACCTTTGTCGCGCTGCGCACCGAGATCGCCAACTGGCGCTGGGCAGGCGTGCCGTTTTACATCCGCACGGGCAAACGCATGGCTTCGCGCGAGGCGCACATCGAGATCAACTTCCGACAAACACCGCACGAAATCTTCAAGAGCCCCGTGGGCCACGCCAACAAACTGGTCATCCACCTGCAACCCAAAGACGGCCTGGAGCTGCACCTGTTTGCGCAAGGCCAGAGCAAGCGCGGCGAAGGCAGCGGCGGCGCCACCCTGAGCCCGGTCCACCTGGATCTGGACTTTGACAAGCGCTTTGGCAGCCAACGCGTGGGCGCTTACGAGCGCCTGCTGCTGGACGTGCTCGACGGCCGCCTGAACCTGTTCGTGCGCAGCGACGAACAAGAAGAAGCCTGGCGCTGGGTCGAGCCGATCCTGCAGCACTGGAAAAACGACAGCATCGGTCCCCGACCTTATGCCGCTGGCACCTGGGGCCCCAGTGCATCGAGCGCCATGATTGCGCGCGACGGGTTTTGCTGGAGTGAAGAGATCTGATTCGCCCGAATGCCACCCCCGCCATGCCCCAAGAAGTGTCATCCCCGGCCTGCAGCAGGAAGCGTCATTCCCGACTCACCCTAGAAATGTCATTCCCGACTCACCCTAGAAATGTCATTCCCGACTCACCCTAGAAATGTCATTCCCGACTTGATCGGGAATCCATGGATCCTCGGGTCAAGCCCGAGGATGACAAACCTGAAAAATCTTCAGCTCAAACCCGCGGATGACAAACCTGAAAATTCCTCAGCTCAAACCCGCGGATGACAAACCTGAAAAATCCTCAGCTCAAACCCGAGGATGGCAACTTAATTTCCACGAAAGGCACACCATGCTCGAACGAATCAAGGCTTCTTTGCCCTCTCTGGCCCCGGCCGAGCAACGCGTGGGCAAGCTCGTGCTGGCAGACCCCAGAGCCTTTGCCAACTTGCCGGTCACAGAATTGGCTGACCGCTCGCATGTGAGCAAGCCCACCGTGGTGCGCTTTTGTCGCAGCATGGGCTACGACGGCTTGTCGGATTTCAAACTCAAGCTGGCCGGCAGCGTGAGCGAGGGTGTGCCCTTCATCCACCGCAGCGTGGACGTGGACGACAAGACCAGCGACATCGCGGTCAAAGTGATCGACAACACCGTGGCGGCGTTTTTGAAGTACCGCAACGACGCCAGCTCGTTCGCGCTGGAGCACGCCGCGCAAGCGCTGGCGGCCACCCAAAAAACCAACCGCCGCATCGAGTTTTATGGCGTGGGCAACTCCGGCATCGTGGCGCAGGACGCTCAGCACAAATTCTTCCGCCTGGGCGTGAATGCCATCGCCTACAGCGACGGCCACATGCAGGTCATGAGCGCATCCATGCTCAAGCCGGGCGACTGTGCGGTGATCATCTCCAACTCCGGCCGCACCCGTGACCTGATGGACGCCTGCGACATCGCTAAAAAACAAGGCGCCACCACGATCGTCATCACCGCCAGTGGCTCGCCGCTGGCCAGCGCCGGGCACATCCACCTGACGGCCGACCACCCCGAGGGCTACGACAAATACAGCCCCATGGTCTCGCGATTGCTGCACCTGTTGATCATCGACATCCTGGCCACCACCGTGGCCCTGCGCATTGGCGAGGAACTGCAGCCCAATCTGCGGGACATGAAAAACAACCTGCGCAGCAAGCGTTACACCTGAGCGGGCATTGGACGTAGCCCTACCGATTTGTCATACCCGCGCACGCGGGTATCCATGGCTGACAAAGGCATAGACCCCCGATCAAGTCGGGAGTGACGAGAGTTTGTCATACCCGCGCACGCGGGTATCCATAGCTGACGAAGGCATAGACCCCCGATCAGGTCGGGGGTGACGAGAGTTTGTCATACCCGCGCACGCGGGTATCCATAGCTGACGAAGGCATAGACCCCCGATCAGGTCGGGGGTGACGAGAGTTTTGTCATACCCGCGCACGCGGGTATCCATGGCTGACGAAGGCATAGACCCCCGATCAGGTCGGGGGTGACAAATTGTCTTACCCGGCTCGACCGGGTATCCATACGCGGCGAGGGCGTTATGTCCAGCTGAGGCGTATCGCTGTGCCGCAGCCACCGTGCACCGGGCTGCGCACGCTGACTTCGGCACCGTGCTGGCTGGCGATTTCTTTCACGATGGCCAAGCCCAAACCACTGCCCGAAAGCCCGGCTGGCGCGGCGCGGTAAAAGCGCTCGAACACATGCGCCTGGTGCTCAGGCGCGATCCCTGGCCCGTCATCTTCGACCTCGACCCAAGAGGCCCCCACCCGTACCGTGATGTGGGTGCCCACCGGACCATGGTGCATGGCGTTGTCGATCAGGTTGCTCAACGCCTCATGCAACAGCAAGGCCACACCCTGCACCTCACTGCGGGCCACTTGCACCTCCAGCCCCAAGTCGTCGCCCGCTTGGTGCGCACGCAACAAATGCTCTTGGGTCACGCGTCGGGCCAGGTCAACCAAATCCACGGTGTGTGGGCTGTGCATTTCGCGGGCGTGCTCCACGCGGGTCATGGCCAGCAGTTGCTCGGTCAAGCGCACCGCGTCATCGGTGGTTTGGCGTGCCGCCGACAGCAAGGCCTGCGCCTGCTCGGGTTCGGCGTTGCGCTGCGCCAGCGCCAGCTGGGTTTTCAGGGCCGTGAGGGGCGTGCGCAACTGGTGCGCGGCGTTGTCCAAAAAGCGCTTGCGGATGTCGATCAAGCGCCCCAGCCGCTCCAGGTAACTGTTGAGTGTCTCGATCAGGGGCCGCAACTCGCGCGGCAAATCCGGCGGCTGGATGGGCGAAAAATCGTCATCGGCTTTGTGCGCCAATTGCTGCCTAAACGCCTCCAGCGGGCGAATGCCGCGCTGCACCCCCCAGACCACCAACAGCGCAGCGGCCAGCAGCAACAAACCTTGGCTGCCCAAGGTGTCCCACAAAATGTGCTGAATGAGTTGCTGACGCGCCTCCATGGTTTCGGCCACCGTGATCTTGATGAGCGCATCGGCAGGCCCCGCATCTTCCATGACGTGCGTCAGCTCGGCCAGGCGCACGGGCTGGTTCAGGTACACGCCATCGTCAAACTGCACCAAGGCAAAGTACTTGACGGCAGATTTTTCACGCACAGGCGCACTGGGCAGTGCGGCGTCGCCCGCCAACCATGCCCCCCCCACCGAGGTGACTTTGTAAAAAAGACGCGAGCCCGTGTGGTTTTCAAACAGATAGCCCGCTGCCCGGAGCACGTCCAGCTGCAGACGGCCATCGCGCCACTCCAGCTCTTCGGCCAAGGTGCGGGCCGCCAAATACAAAGAACGGTCATAGGCTTCATTGGCCGCCTGCACCGCATTGCCATAGCCCACCCAGGCGTTCACCCCGATCAAGCCCATCAAGGGCCACAAGATCCAGCTGAGCAAGCGCCTGCGCAAAGAGGCGACCGCCTGCGCCTGGCCGGTGGGCGTGGGGTGCAGGCTCAAGTGGGTTGCCCAGCAGACAGGGTCAGCATGTAGCCCATGCCGCGAAACGTGGTGATGGTGACTTCCGGCGGTTCAGCAGACGTTGCAAGGGCCGATTCGAATTTCTTGCGCAAACGGTAAATCAGCACCTCCACCGCCTCCAGCCCGGTGGCCTCGTCGGCAAACACCTCGGTGTGCAGTTGCTCTTTGCTCACCGTGCGCTGCGGCGACTCCAGCAACACCCGCAGCGCAGCGGCTTCGCGTTTGGTCAGGGCCAAGGGCTGGCCGTTGAGCTGGACAGCACCGCTTTCCGCCTGCATTTCCAGCGGTCCGCAACGCAGCACCGCAGGCTTGACGCGGCCATGGCGGCGCAGCAACACCTGTAGGCGAGCCTCCAATTCACTCAAATCAAACGGTTTGGGCAAATAGTCGTCGGCGCCCATGTTCAGGCCCAACACCCGGTCTGGCACGCTGGCCCGGGCCGTCAAAATCAAGACCGGCACGCTGTCCCCGCGCTCGCGCAAAGCTTGCAGCACGCTCAAGCCGTCTCGCCCGGGCAACTGCAAATCGAGCAACACCGCATCAAACCCATGCCCCGGCTGCAAACACTGGTCAGCTTGCACTCCATCGGTGGCAAAACTGACTGCCATACCGCCCTGGCGCAAAGCCGTGCCCAGCCACAACGAGATGTCTGGCGTGTCTTCGACCAACAGGATCCGGGGCTTTAGGGTATTCACTGAACGAAATTGACAGGTGATTGACAGCTTGGGGCCGTGCCCAAGCTCAGAATGGTGGCTGTCTGCCAGCCTGCTTGGCAGTGGTGCTTTGATTTTTACACAGGAGACTGAAATGCAAATGTCCAAACGCGACTTTTTGGCCCTCGGCGCTGCCGCAGGTGCATCCATGGCCCTGCCCGCATGGGCCCAGGCCAAACCCCTGATTGCCAACATGAACATGTTTGTGCCTGCTGCCCCCGGCGGCGGCTGGGATGGCACCGCCCGTGCCATGGAGCGTGCCGCCAAGGCCGCAGGTCTGGTGGGCACCATGCAATTTGAAAACGTGGGCGGCGCGGGTGGCATGGTCGGTCTGCCCCGTTTTGTGAACCAACGCAAAGGCCAAGGCAACACCCTCATGGTGGGCGGATCGGTCATGATCGGCGCCGGCATTGCCAACAAGAGCCCCGTCACCATCAAGGACGTGACCCCGATTGCACGCCTGACCGAAGAAGCGGGTGTGATCGTGGTACCCGCCAACGGCAAGATCAAAACCTGGAAAGAACTGGAAGCCGCCATCAAGGCCAACCCCAAGGCCGTGTCGGTCGCTGGCGGCAGCGCTGGCGGCACAGACCACCTGATTTTGGGCATGCTGATCAAGGCCCTGGGCAAGAACCCTCGCGAAGCCGCTTATGTGGCGTTTGCTGGCGGCGGTCCAGCCAATGCCGCGATTTTGGGTGGCCAAGTCGTCGCTGGCATTTCGGGCTACTCCGAATTCGAAGAGCAAATCAAAGCCGGCCGCATGATCCCGCTGGCCGTCTCGGGCAAACGCCGCATTCCCGGCGTGAGCGTACCCACCCTGACCGAACTGGGCGTGAACGTCTCCGAATCCAACTGGCGCGGTGTGTTTGCCCCCCCCGGCATCTCGGCCGCCCAGCGCGAAGCCATGATCGACTTCGTGACCAAGCTCAACGCTTCTGCCCAGTGGCGTCAAGAACTGGAAACACGCAAGTGGACCGACGCCTTCATGACCGAACGCCCATTTGAGCGCGACCTGGCCAAGGACATCGAAGAAAAAGTCGTCCTGATGAAAGAGCTGGGTCTGGCATGACACCGCTGCGTGTCGCCCTCTTGTTGGTCACCCTGTGCGGGGTGGCCGCTTGGCAGGTCACGGTCATTCCTGAATCTTTGATGCAGATGACCGTGGGCCCTGTGCTGGCTCCGGGCGTGATCGTGGCCGCGCTCAGCCTGTTTGCCGTCTTGTACGGCATCAGTGCCTGGCGTGGTCGCCAAACCGATGAAAGCCATGCACCTGACCAGTCGGCTTTGCCTGGTGCCAACACGCGCATGCTCAGCTTGCTGGGCGGCGGTGTGGCTTTCATCGCGCTGGTGATCCCCCTGGGTTTTGTCATTCCCGGCACGTTGTGCGGCATGGGCGTGGCCAGGGCTTTTGACGCCCCGCTGAACCTCAAGTCAGCACTGATCTGCTGTGCCATTGCCAGCACCTTCTGGTTTGTGTTTGCCCAATTGCTGGGTGTGGGTTTGGGCCCGGCACTGCCTTGGTTGATCTGACGCGGACCTCGTCCGCGCAGTGCCCGCCAGTTTTCACGTTTTTCGATCGGATACCCCATGGAAGCTTTTGACGCCCTGATGGGTGGCTTTGCCATTGCCTTGCAACCCACCACCTTGATGTGGGGCTTCGTGGGCTGCTTTGTCGGTACGCTGGTCGGCGTTTTGCCCGGCATCGGCCCCGCGCTGACCATCGCCCTGCTGCTGCCCCTGACCTACCATGTGCCCGCGACCAGCATGTTCGTCATGTTTGCCGGCATTTACTACGGCGCGGCCTATGGGGGCTCCACCACCTCCATCTTGCTCAACACGCCGGGCGAGTCTGCGGCGGTCGTCACCGCGCTCGAAGGCAACAAAATGGCTCGCCGAGGTCGCGCTGGCCAAGCCCTGGCCACCGCCGCCATCGGCAGCTTTGTGGCCGGCACCATTGGCACCTTGGCCCTGACCTTTGTGGCCCCTTGGGTGGTCGAAGCGGCTCTGGCCTTTGGCCCTGCCGAATATTTCAGCCTCATGGTTTTGTCGGTGGTCGCGGTGTCAGCCGTGCTGGGCAACTCGATGTTGCGCGGCCTGGTGGCGCTCGGCCTGGGCTTGCTTTTGGGCATGGTGGGGGTGGACCTGCAAACCGGCCAACCCCGCTTCACCTTCGGCCGCCCGGAACTGCTCGATGGCATTGAAGTGACGGTGGCAGCCGTAGGCCTGTTTGCCGTGGGCGAAGCGCTGTACCTGGCCTGGCAAGGCCGCGAGTCCAAAGGTGGCGAGGTCATGAAATTGACAGGCAGCCTGTGGATGAGCAAACAAGACTGGGCCCGCTCTTGGAAAGCCTGGTTCCGTGGCGCTTTCTTTGGTTTCCCCATCGGCGCCATGCCCGCAGGCGGGGCTGAATTGCCCACCCTCTTGTCTTATTACACCGAGAAAAAACTCTCCAAACACCCCGAAGAATTTGGCCACGGCGCCATCGAAGGCGTAGCCGGACCTGAAGCCGCCAACAACGCCGCCGCAGCGGGTGTGCTCATGCCCTTGCTCACTTTGGGCATCCCTACTTCGGCCACGGCAGCCATCATGCTGTCGGCCTTTGAAGGCTATGGCATCCAGACGGGCCCACAATTGTTCAGCCAACAAGGCAGCTTGGTGTGGACCCTGATCGCCAGCCTCTACATCGGCAACGTGATCTTGCTGGTGCTCAACCTGCCCTTGGTGAGCCTGTGGGTCAAACTGCTCAAGATCCCGCCGCCTTGGCTGTATGCCGGCATCATCGTCATCTCGACAGCGGGTGTGTACGGCGCAGGCAACTCGGTGTTCAACGTGGGCTTGTTGTTTGTCTTCGGCTTGCTGGGTTACATCATGCGCCGCTTTGACTTCCCCGCTGCCCCACTGATCGTTGGCTTGATCCTGGCCCCACTGGGCGAACAATCCATGCGCCAAGCCCTGACCATCAGCCAAGGCGAATGGTCAACCTTCTTCACGCGGCCGCTGTCAGGCAGCTTGATGGCCGTAGCGGCCCTGCTCTTGATCGTGCCGCCACTCTACAAAACGCTCAAGCGGTCTTGAGTCTGGGCTTTCAAAAAGCAAAAGGCCTGTCCAGCGGACAGGCCTTTTTTCATGTTTTTCGCCCTTTCCCAGGACGGCGGCTTTGAATCATGGCGACATTCATTTCACCATCGAGCGATGAAGCGTAGAAGCGCTCAATCATTTGCACAGAGGTTCGGGCATTGCGGGCCAGCGTCAACATGTCGATGCCTTGTCCGTAAAGCAGCCTGAACATGATGGCAGTGTGGCGCAAGCAGTAAAGCGTTCGTGGACGGTTCATCTCATCCGTTGTGGACAAACCGGCCTCACGCATCACCCATTTGAACCAGAACCCCAGCACCGCCAAAGCGTAATTGCGGTCCTTTTCTGCAGGCAGAAAAACAAAATCCTCGGGGCCACCATACCCTTGCGCCCGGGCATGGCGCAAGGTCGACTCATACACATGCACGGCCGCTTGCATCGAGACCATCGGTTTATCGTGCTTCTTGGTTTCAGGCAAATTCAATCGCAAATAAACGGATTCACCCCGCACAACCGTCACGTGTTTGTTTTTGAGTTCCCGCAAGTCACCTGGCCGAACAAATGCATTGACCATGAAACGGATCACCCAAAACATGTCCGGTGCCAGCAACATGTTTCTCGGCGCAACCCAAAACCGGTCGCGATGGCCATCGGTCGATTTGAGTGGCGGTGCCTGAATGCCTGAGCGAGACATTTTCAGGGCCGTGCGTGCCAACTGGCGGTATTCGTCCAAGGACAACATCGACCGTGGTTGTGTAGACACTTTGATGCGCGGAAACTCAGGCACCTCTTTCAACAAGCCACTGCGCACCGCCACCTTCAGCAGTTTCCTGACCAGCACAAGGTATTGAGACACCGTGGTGGAACTCAATTGATGCTGTGTCAACCGCGAAACAAACCCCTCCAAATCGACATGGGTCACCTGTGTCGGCGCGACGTACCTGAAAAAGGGCAGGACATGGGCCTCGAGCCTGTTCTTTTGTATGCCGACAGAGCCTGCACTCAACTCCCCACGCTCCACACGTTCCCACTCTTGATCCAAGAGTTTTTCAGCGATGAATTGGAAGTTGTTCTTTTTTTCAAAGCCAGGGTTGGGATCAACGTACTTTTTGACAGGCGCAGCGCGAACCTGCTGTGGCTGGCTTGCTTCAATTGGCTCTGGACTGCCAGCCAGCAAAGTCGCATTCAAGACTGGCAAATGGCCCTGCCCCATGCTCGCGCAAATGAGATCCCAACAATCGGCTGGTAAAACGTAAAAAGCGGGTTTGTTGTCGTGCAAAACCAAGAGTGGCGATTCACCACACTGATCCACCAAATTCATGGAATCAGTTAAAAATTCTCGCAAACCAATCATTTGGTTAGCATTTATAGATCTAGCAATCATGAGGCTACGTTACGACAGACTGATAAATTTGTCTGTAATGGACGCCACGCAGATCATCATTTCATTGTAGCTGCTCTGGCTACATTGGCAGCCGTTTCGGGCACCGCTTTCGCTCAATCTTCCGTGACCATCTACGGTAATTTGGATGTCAGCGCTGGCAAACTCAAAGGCGGTGAGTTCGGTGTCAACAACGGCATCAACTACGCTGTGCCAGCTTCGCAAGCTGCTACAGGCTTGACCAACTCCGTGGGCAAGAGCTTCTTGTCTACCAGCGTGCTGGGCTTCCGCGGCGTGGAAGACCTGGGCGGTGGCATGAAGGCCACCTTCAACCTGCAAACTGGCGGTTTGGATCTGTCCAACGGCAACCCTGCTCTGGCTTTCAGCCGTGAAGCCAACCTGGGCCTGGAAACTGGCGCTGGTAACTTCAAGTTCGGTCGCTCTGTCAGCACAGCCACCAGCGTGATGGGTAAATTTGACCTGAACGGTATTTCTGGTGCTTCCCCAACTGCCGTGTTGGGTGCAAACGTTGTGAACTGGTATGCCTCTTCACGTCGCAGCGATCAAATCGAGTACACAGCACCCGCCGTCAATGGCTTGACCGCTCGTGTTTCTTACATCGCCAAAGGCGATGCCAGCACTGACCACACTTTTGGTGGTACCGCAGCTACTTTGTCTGCTGGTGCAGCAGCCCCAACCATTGCCAACTTCAAAGACCGCTTCGTCATTGGTGCCAACTACGATCAAGGTCCTCTGAGCATTGGCGCCGTGTACGAAACCAAGAACTCTGATTCCCAAGCTGTCCGTGATGCCTACGCTGTGGGCGCTTCGTATGACCTCGGCGTGGCCAAGGTTTCTGCCAGCTACAACCAAAACGCAGCCAAAGGCGGTAGCAATATCGTTGCTTACACAGGTGCAACTGCAGCCAGCTATGTTGGTAAAACTGGTTGGCACAGTGCAGCAGGCGCAATCGGTGGTAAGGGCTGGGGCATTGGTGCATCGGCTCCCATGGGCGCTTTGACCGTGGGCGTTCAATACGGAGAAAACACAGAGAACAAGACAAAAGCAACAGAATTGTTTGCCAACTATGCTTTGAGCAAGCGCACCTCTGTGTATGCTAACTACGGCATGACAAAAGGTGTTGTGCAACAGGCTGCTACCGCACCTACCAGCAACGCTGTTGCGTTGGGTGCTATTCCAGCTGACCCAACACTGTTCAACGTGGGCATGCGCCACTCCTTCTAATTTGACGCTGGCGCAAGCCAGCTGAGAGTTAAAAGCTTAAAAAACCCACCGTGGCAACACGGTGGGTTTTTTTTATGAGCGAACAACATCTGCTAGCCCAGTCGATTTCTGAACCCATGACGCCATACATTCACGATGGACGGCACAAGCCCAGTCATGCGTACACCCAAGGTTGGAGAACTTGACTCACCGCATCAAAGATTCGCGTTGATGGATAAAGTCCTGATGCATTTTCTGGCGTGTCACTCGCCGAATGTCAAATGACTCGACCAGTGTGGGCTACTGATCCACCACTTCGAGCATGGCATCCAGCCTTTGCACGACCCACCTTGCATAGGGCACGCCTAGCTGCGCCAGTTGAGTCAGATGGCAGCGGTTGATGTACTGTCCCTCACCACAGCATCATGTTTTGATGAAATCCAATTCGATGTCTGGATACCGTGATTTCAGGTACTCTGCGCCGCGCATACACCGACTGATCCAGCCTTTGCCGCTGCGCTGAATCATTTCCCAAGCCTCTTCCAAGGCGTCGGGTTCATTCTCCTGGAGGTAAGCGATCAGGCTGGCTGCCTGTGCGATGTCTTTCTGGGCTTTGACTTGCAGCTCGGGCGGGCGCTCTCCAAAAACAATCAATTTGTGCAAAGCATAACGTTCAGCTTTGGGTACATTGATGGCAACAGGACCATTGCGTGAAATCAAGACGGCCTGCATGGTGGCGTCCATTGAGAAATTCATGAATTGAAGTGGCTGCATGCTCAAGTTAAGGGCATGGACACGGATGGGGGCATCGGTGGTGTTGACCTTGGGCGTCACAAAATCCAGCTGCAAATCGGGCTCATCTTGTTTGGTGAATGTCGTTTGCGATACGTTGGGGATGAAACCCATTTCCAAAGACTCGATCACACTGCGTGCATCCATCTTGAGCCCATCGGGCATCGCAATGGAGAGGTTGTTACCAGGATGGGCAAAGTCAATGTCCAGCGTTTGATTGCCTTCTGTCCAACGGATGCCAAAGTGGTTTTGATACGCTAAAAAAGCATGCGTTCCGATGAGGATGCCACCGGCATGGAAAAAACCATGGTCAGCCAATCTTTGCAGGATCCGGTAATGGGTGCGGCCAATGGCGTTTGCGCCAAGCTCAATGGCGGAGCGGCATAAACGGCCCAGATGTGCCAATGCTTCGGTGTGAGAGGGCTGCTTTTTAAAGTCGGCCATCAAGCCCCTCAAGCTTTCCGAGTCATTGCCCAGGTAAATTTGTCTGGTTTTTCCATCTAAAGACTTGAATTGATAATACCAATAGGTCATTTTCCCAAGCTTCTTTTGGGTAAATCCGCCCGGCAAATCTGCCACCGTGCGGTTCAGACTGATGGACTGAGCGGCGGGCACCAAGTTGGCAAAGGCTGCCTGTGCAGAGGCCGGCAAGTGTTGATACCCGTTTTGCATTCTTATACTTCCCAAAATATATTAGGTAGTATAAGGACACCCTCACTGCAAAGCAATGGCGCTCGAGTCTGCGTCACACCACCGCGTGGCAAGCGATCTTGATGCCTTTGAAATCGCGCAACGGTGGACGCTCGGCGCGGCAGATGTCTGTGGCCTGCGGGCAGCGTGGGTGGAAGGTGCAGCCGCTCGGTGGGTTGAGCGGGTTGGGCACCTCGCCTTGCACGGGGGTGCGGGCTCGGCCCGTGTCGTGCATTTTGGGAATCGCGTCCAGCAGCATCTTGGTGTAGGGGTGCTGCGGGTTGCTGAACAAAGTGTGCTTGTCGGCCAATTCCACCAGACGGCCGCTGACCATGACACCCATGAAGTTCAATGGGCTCAGTGCATCAATGCTTCGCGCTGACGGATGACAGCCTCATGCATTTTCTGGCGTGTGGCTCGCCGAAGATCAAATGACTCAATCAGTGTGGGCCACTGATCCACCACTTCGAGCATGGCATCCAGCCTTTGCGCGGCCCACCTTGCATCGAGCCCGCCTTGCTGTGCCAATTTCGTGAAATGGCTTCGCTTGATGTACAGACCTTCTCCACAAACGTCCATTTGGTGCTCACCGCCGGGACCTTCGCTGTAAGTCAGATCAAAGCACGGTGCCAGCTTCCAGTGCCGTTGCGCATCCATGCGGTAGGCCAGGTTTTTGGCATGGTCATCCCGGTTGTGAAACAGCACGTTAAAGACCGCACGCTCGAACGCTTTTTGCACCTCCCGCTCATCGCGCGTGATCATGCGTGTGGCACGCAAAAAAGTGGTGTAGTCCACCGCCGACGGGATTCTGAAGTCCGCGTGCAGAAAACCGGCCAGTGAATGGATCGGGACACGCAAGCCCTGCGCCAAATCGAAGCGTTCAATGCCCAGTGCCGCGTGTTGAGTGCTCAAATCGAACACCCGTGTGGCGGGCACATCCAGGCCACAGGCGCTGGCCAGTTGCGCGTAAAACGCCTCGATGGCACACACTTCTTTGTGCTCACCCAAGGCTTGGAATTTGACCAACCAGCCTGACCCTGCTGACATGGGGGTCGTGCTGATGCGAGACGTGACCGGATCATAGAACACCAAAACTTTGGGCCTGGCCCCCTGCGGGGAGCCGCCCAGCATGGCCAGTTTTTGAAGGGTTTGAGTGTCTTCGCCTTGCAAAACCAGCGCTGTCTCGTTGGCCAGGGCAACCAGATCCACCGCGTCGGGCACAACATCGCCCTGTGTGTCAGGCTCATAGGTGAGTGCCCCCAGCCCACGATGACCAATGAAGCTCAAGCGGTCCAGCGGGGAACACTGTTCCGGGCGAAGCCCTTGCTTTCTGAAGAGCCGGTCCATGAGCAACATGCCCCAACCATCTGGCAGAGAATCTGCAAACAAGCCGGGTAAGCGCCAAAGGTGGCTTGGGAAATTCCCAATGGCCTGTTTTTGCAAGGGTAAATACCTTGGCGACAAGTCCAGCCCCTCGGCCAAGGCTTGTGGCGAATACTCAAAAAGCAGATGGTGCCCATCGTCGGCCAATGTGCCCAAAAGCCAGTTTTCGCCCCATCCCTCGTAGCGGACTTGGATCTTTTTCATGGCTTGTCCTTCGGAATGCGGCGCGTACGAGAGACACGCTGGCGAGCCGGTTTTTGTTGTTGTGCCATGTCCGCAATGGACGCGACAACAGGTTTGAACAAGGGCTGCAATTGCCCCTCTTGACCGAGGCACTGGACCAGTTTGATCCAGGCGATCACCGAAGCTTTGCCCGTGTTTTCGAGCGTGTTGAGTGTGCTGCGAGACACGCCCATGCGCTCGGCCATCTCGGCTTGGGCAATCTCTTTTTGAATCCGCAGGCGTTTCAATCGCTGCGCCAAAGCCAGTGATATTTCATCCGCCGAAGAGAAATTAAAGTCCGAAAATTCCATCATTGCTCCATTTTACTGGAGCAGTGATTGAAATCTCAAGCATTAAAATATATCGCAGAATCACACCACCGCGTGACAAGCGATCTTGATGCCTTTGAAATCGCGCAACGGCGGGCGCTCTGACCGGCAGATGTCGGTGGCCTGCGGGCAGCGCGGGTGGAAGGTGCAGCCGCTTGGGGGGTTCAGCGGGTTGGGCACCTCGCCTTGCACGGGCGTGCGGGCGCGGCCGGTGTCGTGCATTTTTGGAATCGCGTCCAACAGCATCTTGGTGTACGGGTGCTGCGGGTTGGCAAACAAGGTGTGTTTGTCGGCCAGCTCCACCAGTCTGCCCAAGTACATCACGCCCACTTGGTCGCTCACGTGGCGCACCACGGCCAGGTTGTGGCTGATGAACAGATAGGTCAGGCCCCGCTCACGCTGCAGGTCTTTCATGATGTTGAGCACCTGCGCCTGCACGCTCACGTCCAGCGCCGACGTCGGCTCGTCGCACACCAAAAACTCTGGCGCGGTGGCAAGTGCTCGCGCGATCGAGATGCGCTGGCGCTGGCCACCTGAGAACTGGTGGGGGTACTTGACCATGTCGAGCGGCGACAGGCCCACCGATTGGAGCAATTCGGCCACGCGGGCTTTGAGCTCTTCGGCGTCGCTGATCAAACCGTGCTCTTTGAGTGGCTCGCCAATGATGTCGTCCACCGTCCAGCGCGGGTTCAGGCTGGCATAGGGGTCTTGAAAAATCATCTGGATGCGTTGGCGCATCGCCTTGGCATCGTTCGATTTGAAGGCCGCATGGGCGTCTTGCCCGTCAAATGTCAAGCCGCCGCGCGTGGGCTCGTACAGGCCCACCAGCAAACGGGCCACCGTGCTTTTGCCACAACCGGACTCGCCGACCAAGGCCAAGGTCTTGCCGCGCTCGATCTCAAAGCTCACGCCGTCAACAGCATTGAGCATTTGGCGCGGTTTGCGCTCGATCACGCGGTTGAGCCATGGGGCCGACACGTCAAAGGTTTTGGCCAAGTCGTGCGCAACAACCAAGGGCTGCTTCTTGTGGTCGCTCATGCTGCGCTCCCATCGTGCAGCCAGCAAGCGGCCTGATTGACGCCAGCTTGCACCAGCTCGGGCCGCTCTTGGCGGCAGCGGTCGAAGGCTTGCGGGCAGCGCGGGTTGAAAGCGCAGCCTTGCGGAATGGCGTTCAGGCGGGGCATGGCACCGTCAATTTGGTTCAGGCGTTCGCGGTCACTGTCCATGTCGGGGATCGAGGCCATCAGGCCTGCGGTGTAAGGGTGTGCGGGGTGGTTGATGACCTGATGCACCGGGCCGATTTCGGCGACACGCCCGGCGTACAGCACCGCCACGCGGTCACAGGTTTCGGCGATCACGCCCATGTCGTGCGTGATCAGCATGACGGCCGCACCACGGTCTTTGCAGACTTTTTTAAGCAAGCTGATGATCTGCGCCTGGATCGACACATCGAGCGCGGTGGTCGGTTCGTCGGCCACGATGAGCTGCGGCTCGGCAGCCAAGGCCAGCGCAATCACCACACGCTGACGCATGCCGCCCGAAAACTGGTGCGGGTAATGGTCAATGCGCTCTTCGGCGGCCGAAATGCCGGTGTCCTTGAGCAAATCAATGGCACGTTGGCGGGCCTCTTGGGGCGTCACCGGCAGGTGCGCCAAGATGGTTTCAGTCAGCTGCCTGCCAATGGTGTACAGCGGATTGAGCGATGTGAGTGGGTCCTGAAAAATCGCACCAATCTTGCGGCCCCGGATGTGGCGCATCTGGTCGGCATTCAAGTGATCGATGCGCTGACCTTCCAGCAAAATTTGCCCGCTGGCCACACGGCCCGGTGGCTCAAGCAAGCCGATGATGGCCGCGCCCGTGAGCGACTTGCCTGCACCCGACTCGCCCACCACGCCCAGGATTTCGCCAGGCGCGATGTCGAAAGAAATATCGTCCAGCGCACGCAAGGTGCCGTGGCGGTTGGGAAACTCCACCACCAGGTTTTTGACTTGTAAAAGACTCATCGCAATCTCGGATTCAGCGCGTCGCGCAACCAGTCACCCAGCAAGTTGACCGACAGGGCGATCAGCACCAGCATCAGCCCCGGAAAAATCGTGATCCACCACTCACCCGAGAACAAATAGTCATTGCCCACGCGAATCAGCGTACCCAGCGAAGGCGAGGTAGGCGGTGCACCCACGCCCAAGAAAGACAAAGTGGCCTCGGTGATGATGGCCGTGGCCACCTGGATCGTGGCCAGCACCATGACCGGACCCATCACGTTGGGCAAGACATGCTTGACCATGATGCGCAGAGGGGCCACCCCCGTCACACGCGCGGCCTGCACGTATTCCTTGTTGCGTTCGACCAAAGTCGTGCCGCGCACGGTGCGTGCGTATTGCACCCAGCCAGTGAGCGAAATCGAGATGATCAACACACCAAAGGCCAGTGACTCGTTGGCGTTGGGGAACAAGGCTCGCCCCACCCCCGCGATCAACAGGGCCACCAAAATGGCAGGGAAGGACAACATCACATCGCACAAGCGCATGAGCAAGGCGTCAATCCAACCGCCTTTAAAGCCTGCCAGCAAACCCAGGCCAACGCCCACCGCCACCGACAAGACCACCGAGGCCAAACCCACGATCAAAGAGATGCGCGAGCCGTAGATCAGGGCCGACAAAATGTCGCGCCCCTGATCGTCGGAGCCGAGCAGAAACTTGGTCGTCCCCCCCTCCATCCAAGCAGGCGGTAGGCGGGCGTCGCTCAGCTCCAGCGTGGCCAAGTCAAACGGATTGGTCGGCGATACCCAGCCGGCAAAGACCGAACAAAAAAGACACACGAAGGCGATGCCAGCCGCCACCATCGCCGTGGGCGATTGGCGGAAGCTGTAACCGACGTCGCTGTTCAGCCAACGTTTCAGTGCGTTCATGGTTTATTTGACCGTGATGAATTTCCAAGCCATGCCGTTATCCGGAAACTGCACCAACTCGATGTTTTTCTTGGCTGCCCAGTTCAGCGCTTGCTGGTGCAAAGGCAGGTGACCCACATCGTCTTGGTGGATCTTCATGGCTTCGCGGATCATTTCGTTGCGCTTTTTCTGGTCGGTTTCAGAGGCCACTTTCGCGGTCAACTCATCCACCTTGGGGTTGCTGTAAGCACCCAAGTTGAACTGACCACGACCGCCATCACCTGGAGTCGACAAGATGGGGTACATCACGTTGTGGGCATCCACCGTGCTGGCCGTCCAGCCCAGCATGTAAAAGCTGGTGTTGCGGCTCAAGATTTTGGGGAAGTAAGTGCCCTTGGTCTCGGCTTCGAGGTTGATCTTCACACCCACCTTGGCCAAGTTGGCGGCCACGGCCTGGCAGATTTCTGCGTCGTTGACATAACGGTCATTCGGGCAGTTCATCTTGACTTCAAAACCATTGGGATAACCCGCTTCGGCCAGCAGCTTTTTGGAGGCCTCAACGTCATAAGGCAAACGCTTGGCCAAGTCGGCAGGAAAACCATTGATTTGAGGAGGCATCATCAGTGCCAACGGTGTGGCGGCACCGCGCATCACGCGAGTGCGGATGGTTTCGATGTCGATGGCCTGGTAGAAGGCCTTACGAACACGCACATCCTTGAAAGGGTTCTTGCCCTTCACGTTGGAGAACAGCAGCTCATCGCGTTTTTGGTCCATGCCCAAAAAGATGGCACGCAACTCAGGGCCTTGCAGCACCTTGAGTTTGTCATTGGCTTTGATGCGATCAACGTCTTGCACCGGCACAGGCTCCATCACATCGAGCTCACCCGACATCATGGCCGCCACTCGGGTGGCATCGTTGCCAATCACGTTGTAGATGACCTCTTCCACGTTGCCTGGGATCTTGCCCCAGTAGTTGCCATTGCGCGAAAAAGTGGTGCGCACACTGGGCTGACGCTCACGTACACGGAAAGGGCCTGTACCGTTGGCACGGAAAGAGGCGGCGTTTTCAATGCCCTTGCGGCGATCCACAGGCTTGGTGGCTTGGTTGTCTTCACACCACTTCTTGCTCATGATGGCCCAGTGCGTGATCAACTCGGGCACGATGGGGAACGGAGCGTTGGTGATGATGTCGATGGTGTGGTCGTTGATCTTCTTGATCTCTTTGAATTGACCCACATAGCTCTTCATGTCGGAGCCGTCGCCTTTGGCACGCTCGTAGCTGAAGATCACGTCATCGGCGGTGAAAGGCGTGCCGTCATGGAACTTGACGCCTTTGCGCAACTCAAAACGCCACACCGTGGGGGCGGTCTGCTTCCAGCTGGTGGCCAGCAAAGGGGTGAGCTTGTAGTTGGCGTCGCGTGAAACCAGTGTTTCGTAGACGTTTTCAACGACAGAAATTTGCAAGGACTCATTGAGCGAATGCGGGTCCATGGACAAGGCGTCGCCTTGGTTGCCTACCCGCAAAGTCACGGCTGAAGCCGACACCGCCGTCAAGGCCAGCGCGGCGGCCAAAGTGGCCACGAGAGGGTTGAGTTTGAAAGCCATGGAAATCTCCTTGTTAAATGAACTCACTGAAATACATCCAAACATCATGCCGCAAGAGGCAAGGCCTGCTCCACCAAACTGGCGTGCAATGCCGCCCCGAGCGGCAAGATATCGTCGTTGAAGTCGTACCGGCTGTTGTGCAGAGGGTGCGGCCCTGGGCCATGCGGCAAGCCTTGCCCAATGCGGATGTATGCACCGGGAATCGCCTGCAACATGAAAGAAAAATCTTCACCCCCCATGCTGGGCAGCATGTTGCGCCAAACCTTGTCTTCGCCCACCAGGCCAGCGGCCACATCGCAGGCAAATTGAGCTTCGCGCACCGTGTTGACGGTGGCGGGGTAAGTGCGCTCATACGTCAATTCGGCCGATGCGCCGAAGCCTTGCGCAATGCCGGTACACAAAGAACGCAATCGGTCTTCGATCTGGTCTTGCACGGTCTCGCTGTAAGTGCGCACCGTGCCCACCAAAGTCACCTCTCCGGGGATCACGCTCATCGCACCGGGGTTGCCGCCTTGCATGGAGCAAATGCTGACCACCGCTTGGTCAAACGCCGACAAGCTGCGTGACACCACACTCTGTGCCGCCGTGATGATGTGCCCCGCCACCAACACGGGGTCGATGGCTTGGTGAGGCCGTGCGCCATGACCGCCTTTGCCGCGAATCAAAATTTCGATCCGGTCCACCGCCGCCTGCATAGGGCCGGGGGTGATGCCGATCACCCCCAAGGGGGTTTCTGGCGAGTTGTGCTGGGCATAGACCTGCTCGCACGGAAAGCGCTCAAACAAGCCGTCTTCCATCATGGCACGGGCACCCGCGTAGCCTTCTTCACCGGGCTGAAAAATCAACACCGCCGTGCCGTCAAAGCGCCGGGTTTCGGCCAGGTAACGGGCCGCGCCCATCAGCATGGCGGTATGGCCGTCGTGGCCGCAGCCATGCATGAGACCGGGTGTGCCCGATTTCCAGGTGCATTCGTTGAACTCGGTCAGCGGCAACGCGTCCATGTCAGCGCGCAAACCGATCATGCGGCCCGGGTTGCTGGCCGAGCGGCCTTGTCCGTGGACCAAAGCGACAACACCTGTTTTGCCAATGCCGGCGTGGATGCTGTCCACGCCGCAGACCTTGAGCATTTCGGCCACGCGTGCCGAGGTGTAAACCTCTTCAAAGCCCAGCTCGGGGTGGGCGTGCAGGTCACGCCGAAACGCCGTGAGCTCGGGGTGGAACTGGGCGATGCGGGCAAACGCAGCACCCCGCCCCAAGACCGATTGCAAAGAAGCGCCCATGCTCAGTGCCCCCCAGGTTTGCCCACACGCAGGCGCGGATCAACCACAAAGTAAAGCAAATCAACGATCAGGTTGATGACCACAAAGATCAGCGCGATCAGGCACAAATAAGCGGCCATGACCGGGATGTCGGCAAACGTGACCGCCTGAATGAACAACAGACCCATGCCGGGCCACTGGAACACCGTCTCGGTGATGATGGCAAATGCGATCAAGCCGCCCAATTGCAAACCAGTGATGGTGAGCACCGGCACCAAGGTGTTTTTGAGGGCATGACCAAAATGGATGGCACGGTTGGACAAACCGCGGGCGCGGGCGAACTTGATGTAGTCGGTGCGCAGCACCTCCAGCATCTCGGCACGCACCAAACGCATGATGAGCGTGAGCTGAAAAATCGCCAGCGTCACGGCGGGCAGCACGATGTGGTGCCAGCCCTTGGCCGTCATCAAGCCGCTCGACCACCACCCCATCTGCACCACCTCGCCCCGACCAAAGCTAGGGAACCAGCCGAGCATCACCGCAAACACCAAGATCAGCAAAATGCCGATCAAGAAAGTGGGCAAGGACACCCCCAGCAGCGACACCGTCATGAGCAGCTGACTGGCCCAAGTGCCTCGGCGCAAGGCCGCATACACCCCCATGGGAATGCCAATGACCAGCGCCAGCGTGGCGGCCACCAAGGCCAATTCCAAAGTGGCAGGCAATCGCTCGGCGATCAGGCGCGAGACCTTGGAGCCTTGACGCAAGCTCAAGCCAAATTCACCTTGCACCGCATTGGACAAAAAGTGCCAGAACTGCACAAAGAAAGGCTGGTCCAAGCCCAAGCCCTGTCGCAATTCCTTGATCTGATCGGGCGTCGCGTCTTGCCCCAGCAAGAACACCACCGGATCACCCACATACTGAAACAGCAAAAAGGCGATGAAGGCGACCGTGACCATGACGACCACGGCCTGGATCAGCCGCTGCAAAATAAAAGCAAACATCAATTGACCTTGATCAGCGTCCAGTCGAGGCGGTTATCGGGGCGGTGCACCACCTCGACGTTTTTCTTCATGGCCCAAGGGATCACTTGGTTGTGCAGCGGGATGTGCGCCACCGTGTCATTTTGCAGTTGCAGGCCTTCGGTCAGCAGGCGGTTGCGCACGGGCAAATCGGTTTCGGTCTTGATGCGGTCCACCACATAGTCCATGCGCTGGTTGGTGTAGCGGCCCACGTTGTAGTTGCCGTCACCCCCGGTGCCCACGGTGCGCACCAGCGATTGCAGGCTGTACAAGCCGTCAAAAGTGGGCACGCCCCATCCCAGCATGTAAATACTGGCTTCGTAGCGCTGAATCATGGGGAAATAAGTCACCAACGGCAGCGTGCGCAGCTTGGCTTTGACACCCACTTTGGCCCACATGGCGGTGATGGCTTGGCAGATTTCTTCGTCGTTGATATAGCGGTTGTTGGGGCAAGCAAAGTCGACTTCAAAACCTTGCGGGTAACCGGCTTCGGCCAACAGTTTTTTGGCATCTTCTTGCGAATACGGGAAACGCTTGTTCACCCCTTCGGTCCAGCCATTGACCTGAGGTGCCACCAGTGCCCCCGTGTTTTGTGACAAGCCGCGCATGGTCACGCGGTGGATGGTGTCAATGTCGATCGCCTGGTAAAGCGCTTTGCGCACTTTCACGTCCTTGAGCGGGTTTTTGCCCTTGACGTTGGAGCCGGGCAACTCGGCACGGTTTTGGTCCATGCCCAAAAAGATGGTGCGGTTCTCTACCCCATCAATCACCTTCAGATTGGCGTTGGTTCGCATGCGGCCCAGGTCTTGAGGGCTGGGGTCCAGCACAAAATCGATTTCACCCGACAACAAAGCCGCAGCGCGTGTGGCCTCGTTTTTGATAGGCGTGTAGATCACCTCGGTCACGTTGGTGGCAGCATCTGCCCAACCCCACCAGTTGGGGTTTTTCACCAACACCAGCTTTTGGTCGGGCTGCCACTCTTTGACCATATACGCCCCGCTGCCCATGGCGTTGCGGTGGGCAAAGTTTTCTTCCTTGGACTTGGAGTCTTTGGGTTCAACCGACTTGTTCTTTTCTGCCCAGGCCTTGCTCATGATGCGCAACTCGGTCAGCTGGTTCAGCAGCACCGGATTGGGGCCACTCAAGAGGATGTCGACCGTGTTGGCGTCCACCTTCACCACTTTGCTGAAGCCTTGGGTGTAGACGTTGAAGTTGGAAGTCTTGGCGCGGGCACGCTCCAGAGAAAACACCACATCGTCGGCCGTCAGGGCCGAGCCGTCGCTGAACTTGACGCCTTTGCGCAAATTGAAACGGTACTGCGTGCCCGACATTTCTTTCCAGGATGTGGCCAATTTCGGCTCGACCTTGAAAGTTTTGCTGTTGTAGTACACCAGCGAGTCAAAAATGGCCGCGTGCACGCCATTGCCCAATGCGTTGTTTTGCGAATGGATGTCGAGCGTCGGGATGTCGCTGGCGCTGGACCATTTGAAGGGTTTGGCCTGTACCGCCGTGGCCGCCATCAGGCCAGCCAAACCCAAAGACAGCACCAGCGCACTGGTGCGAATCGTCAAACTTGAAGCATTCTTCATCAAAGTCACCTTGATCGTGAATTGTGTTGTTCAAAGGTGAACACTATGCAACATTCACGCCCGCGTCAGGGAGAGGGAATTCCCCCAAATCAGGTGTCGCGCACAAGACTGGTGCGATTTCAGTCGAAACGGATGTCGCCGTACCAAGCCCGCACATTGCTGCGGGTGTTGTCAGAGTCGGTCATGATGGCCACCCCCACCAAAGCGCCGGGCGCTTCGCCAAACGCTTTTTCAAAATCAGCCTTTACATCGCGTTGGTATAACAGCCACTGTTTGAGTCTGGCGCCGCCAGACTCGACCACCATTTTCCGCACACGGTCGGTGCGCGGGTTGACGATGACCGAATCTATCGGGTGGTGGTTGGACCACACATACATCAAGGTGGCGTAGGGCAATGGCTCGCCTGTGAGCGCTTCGGTCAAGTCACTGAGCATGGCATTCTTGGCTGAAAAACGGCTGCGGTCGCCGTCAAAGGCCAAAATCAAACGCACCGGGGAATCACCACGCCCCGACTCGGCCATGTCAGCGCCAGGCATCAGGTTGTCCACTTGCCACTCAAACTGCAGACGCCCCAACTTCTCTGGTGCCACATTCACGCGCTGTCGCATCAAGCTGGCCGAGGATTGCGCATGGGCTTGCAGCGCGTGGCGATGGCCATGTTTTTCCAGCTTGAACGCTGTGCGCAACTTGCCGGGCAAAGACACTGCCTCCCATTGCGCTTTGTCTTGCGGGCGAAAATGCAAGCCGCCTGACGCTGGCATCGAAGCCTCAGGTACAGACGCTCTATCACTTACGCCATGGCTGGCGCATCCGCTCAGAACAGCAAGGCACAGCACGCCTACAGCACTCCAGCCCCATGACCCCGTAAAAACCATGAATGCTCCCTCAACACCGATGCAAGACAATGGCGTCTTGCATTGAATATCAATTTTCATTCATTTTTCAATTTATTCATTCTGGAAGCATCTCCATGTTCAACCGCCGTCATTTGCTGCAATCCTTGGCTTTGAGCACACTGCCTGCAGGCTGGGCACAGGCTCAATCAGCTTTCCCTTCCAAGCCGCTCAAAATCGTGGTGCCCTTTGGCGCTGGCGGCGTGGCCGATCTGACGGCACGCGCCGTGGCCCAAAAACTGTCCGAGAGCCTGGGGCAAGCTGTGGTGATTGACAACCGGCCTGGCGCGGGCGGCATCGTGGCAGGCGAACTGGTGGCCAAAGCCGCACCCGACGGCCACACCTTGCTGCTGATGTCCAACGGCACGGCAGTGAGTGCGGGCTTGTTCAAGACACTGCCCTTCAACCCGCGCACCGACTTTGCACCCGTTTCCTTGCTGGGCCTGTTCGACATCGCCATCGTGGTCCCCGAGTCGTCACCGCACAAAACGCTGGCCGAGCTGGTCAGTTTTGGGCGGGGCAATCCGGGCAAGCTGAACATCGGCACCATCAACATCGGCAGCACCCAACACCTGGCGGCAGAGCTTTTTCGCAGCCAAGCCAATCTGATCACTCAGATCATTCCCTACAACGGCACGCCCGCAGTGATCAATGCCTTGCGCGGTGGTCAAGTCGATGCGGTGGTTGAAATTCTGGGACCGCTCAAGCCGCAGATCAACGCCAAAGCGGTTCGCCTGCTGGGGGTGATGGGCGCGTCGCGGCCCAAAGACCAGCCGCAAGTGCCGGTGGTGCGAGAACTGCCGGGGCTGAGCAATTTCAACGTATCGTCGTGGAACGCATTGGCTGCGCCCGCCAAAACCCCCAAAGCCATCGTCGACCGCCTGAGCACCGAAATGGCCAAAGTGCTGTCAGAGCCTGAGATGGTCCAGCGTCTGGCAGGCTTCAACGTCGAAGCCAAAGCCAGCACACCTGCGCAATTGGCGCAGTTGCTGGACAGTGACATCAAACGCTGGAGCGATGTGATTCAACGGGCGGGCATACCCCTGCAGTAATCGGGAGAGAAGCCGCCATCGGAGAAGGGCCCCCAACACACCCTCCCGCGTGTGAATGGCATGAAGGTGGCAGTGTCACGAATGCTGGTACGGGCGAACCACCTTGCTCAAAATGCAGCTGTGGGCACATTCCCAAGTGTTCCGCCCATGACTGAGCTCATGGTCTGGCGTTCAGTTCAACAGCAGCGCATGGAAGAGGCTGTGGCTGCTGGGCAGTGGCAGCCACTGTTTGATGCGGCTCACACACTGAACGTCCAGCAACAGGACGATGAGCTTTTTTGCTGACTGCAGCACAGCATGCAGGCAAGAAAAAACCCACCGTGTTGCCACGGTGGGTTTTTAGTCTTTTAAACCTCAACTGGCTTGCGCCAGCGGGGAATTAGAAGTTGTGGCGAACGCCAGCACCCAGTGCAGCTTTTGCGCCTTCAGTCTTAGCTGTGTAGGCGGTGAAGCTGGTGCGCTTGCTCAGAGCGTATTGTGCGGACAAAACGTATGTGTCATCAGCTGCGCCTTTCTTTGTGCGCATGTCGGCTTGCAGAGTCCAAGCGCCGAAAGGTGCGGACACGCCGTAGCTGGTGTACTTGGCAGAAGCTGTGGCAGCCACATCTTCGGAGCCAGCTGTGTTAGCTGTTGTGTCGTCAGCAATGTTGCTGGCAACGTAAGCTACAGCAGCAGTACCAGCAACTTTTACCGAGTTGGCAAACAGCTTAACCATGCCCAGATCATAAGCAGCACCAACGAAGTTGCCCTTGTCGTAACCGCTGTTAGAAGCAGAAGCAGCCAATGTCAAAGGACCGTTTGCATACACAGCAGAAATGTCGTTAGCACCTTTGCTTGCGCTGTTTGCAGTGTTGTCATTTTTCTGCACCATCGAGGCACGCACAGTCAAACCATTCCAAACTGGGCTGGTGTAGTTGATGCTGTTGTCCAAACGAGCAGCGCCAGCGTACTTGACAATGCTGTAGTTGTTGGTTGTAGATGGGTCAGTTGCAGCACGAGCGTAAAACGAAGGTGTCAGGACGCTGGAACCCATGGTCACGGTACCGAAAGCACCAGTCAAGCCCACGAAGGCGCCACGGTCACCGATGGAAGAAGCAGCTTCTTTGCCGCTGTTCAGACCTGTTTCGACTTGAAACACAGCCTTCAAGCCGCCACCCAGGTCTTCTTCGCCTTTGAAACCCAGACGTGGAGTAGCGTTGATACCGCCGCCTGTGAAGGTGGTTGTAGTAGCGCCTTTAGTGATACCAGCGTCAACCACGCCGTACATAGTCACGGTGGATTGAGCGAAAGCGGAAGTGGCAGCAACAGCAGCCAGAGCAAACAATGTTTTATTTTTCCATCAAGTATCCGAAAGGTTATCGAGGGCGCACCAAGGTACAACCACACTGCAACTGACCCTTGTTGCACATCAGCAGGTGTACAACTTTTCATGCATCAGCTGCACTGTTTTTCTGTACGGCACGCAACGGAACAGCACGGCAGCGACACGGCAAATCTGCAGCCGTAAATCCTGTCAAGCGTTTCTGTGTGCGGTTGCATTTGCGATGTACAACAGTACGCTTGAGCAATGCACACCTTTTCTACTGCACAAGCCGCAAACGACACGCTCATGCACAGCAAACAACGCGAACGCACCGTGCCCATTCCTGCCACCATCACACCTGTGCCAGGCTATCCCCGCAAATTGTCAGTATTCAAAATCGCTGCCAGCAAGTTCTGGCAAGTGCGCTGCTGGGTTGCGGGACGCACACACAGGCGCAGCACTCAAACACAAAGCCTGCGTATGGCTCAAAGTTATGCGCGAACGTTTTATGAACAACTGCTAGCGCAGTCCGCCAGTTTGCCGCCATCTGTCACCAACAAACTTGAAGATGTGCAGCACACACCACGCACTGTCAAACCACAACACACATTTGCAGCACTGGCAGCGCAGATGATGGCCAATGAACAAGCACGTGTTGATCGTGGTGAATTCAGTGCTGGAAGTTTCAAAGTGCTACGCAACCGTTTGGATGCACACATACTGCCGCGCTGGGGCACGATGCCAGCTTCTGCCGTAGATCACGCACAGCTTTTGTCATTCACGCAGTACTTGAGCAAGAGTTTTTCCACCATCACTGTCAGCCAGTACTTGGTGGCAGTTCGCAAGGTACTGACCATGGCTGTTGCAGTTGACACACTGCACAAGCTGCCAGAGTTTCCCAAGATCAAAGTGCAAACCAACAGTCGCGGCGCATTTACACCCACAGAATACTGGCGCATCATGCGCACTGCACGTCAACTGCAAAACACCAGACATCCAGACAGTGACACTGCACTGCGTAAGAATTTTAGACTACGTGCTGCAGAAAACACCATGCCACCTGATGTTGCTTGGTGCATTGGTTTCATGGTCAACAGCTTTATACGACCCAGCGACTTAAAGACGCTCAAACACAGACACGTTGAAGTGGTACGGAACGACAACACTTACCTGCGTCTTAACTTGCCCAAAACCAAAAGCCACACCAAACCCATTGTCACGCTGCAACCTGCTGTTCGCATTTACCAGCAGATGTGCAAACACTACAGCGCAACAGATTTAACCAAGCCAGACGATTACTTGTTCTTGCCGCATTTACAAGATCGTCACTACGCACACTGGGTCTTGGCGTTTTACTTCAACTGGGTTTTGGCCAAGACAGGACTTAAACTGGGTGCACACGGACAAGAGCGCAGCTTGTACAGCCTGCGTCACTCCAGCATCACGTTTCGCTTGCTGTACGGACAAGGCATTGACTTGCTGACACTGGCACGCAACGCACGAACCAGTGTTGACATGATCAACCAGCACTACGCCAGCACTGTCACTGGCGAGCAAAACATTGGCATGCTGCAAAGCAGACGCAGCCGTCAGCTGCCCGCGTCTTGAAGTTGTTATTTCTTAAAGCCTTCACGCAACTTGACGCTGGCACTTTCAATCTGCGTGTCTAATTCACCATTACGCACCGCATCAATCACGGTGTCCAACACTTTGCACAGATTTGCAGCTTCACCCACATCAATCGCTGTCTTGCCTTTTTGCAACTCAATTTGTTTGCTGCCGTAGTTGATGGCCAGCAACATCTCACCTTTTTCTCCTGTCCAATACCACGGCTTGATGCGAACAGGCACTTCTTTCATGATCCGTATTCCAGTGTCTGCATGTTTGTACGAACGCAGTCGAGTGGGTGTGTAGTGCTCGCCTTGCGCTTGTGCAGCTGCCAACATGCGCTGCTCACCCAGTTTCATCAGCAGTTTATTTCTGCGTTTCACAACATCTGGCAGTGCTCGTGTTTTGCGTGCCGCTGTCAACTTCAATGTGCTCATGATCGCTGTCATTGCTTTCTCCTTTGTGTGCGTTTGACAGCCACAACTTTATGTTCACACTGCATCTTGGACAACCGCTGCTGAATGCACCGATCTTTTGGCGGTGTATTGGTCAATGTATTTTTGCTATGCCTGTCATGCGTGTTGTCTACCATTTATTTTTTGCATGATATTTTCATGATCTGGCCACGCTTTTAGCTGGTTTCAACATCGATCATGCTTACAGTGTTGCGGCTTGACGTGTCAGATCCGCTTGTTTTTCACTCGCCTTCTTTTGCCTTTGCTGCTCACGCTCTGCTTGCAGTTGTTGTTGACTGCGCTGCACCCCTTGCTTCAAACTGTTTAGTCTTGACTGCGCTGGCGTCATGGGTGGCTTGGGCTTGATGGTGTTGATGATTTCATTGATCCGCATACTGTATTTACCAGCAACTTGTTCTCTCCAAATATTCAGCCATTATTTGCAGGCATTTCTTTTGTCGATGCTAAATAACTGCATGAACAACTACAAGAACTTCAAAGATGACGGACTTACAGCGGACTGGCTGCGTGACAACGGCATCAACGTACAAACATTCGCCAGCACCAACGCCAAAACGCTACAGGCACAACAAGCGGCAACGCACCTGCTTGAGCAACACAGTGCGCAACTGGACAACGCAAGCAAACGGCTGCTGGAACACTTCAGGCGTTGCTACGCGGACAACAACAAGCGTGGCAAGATCACGGACGGTCTGTGCTACAGCGTTCTCAATCTCTGCGCACGTGTCAAGCGTGGCTTGTACAAACAGCGCAGACGCCAGCGTCAAGCTGTTTAACAGCAGCATTCACACACACATTCAACGCAAGATTATCCACTTGCCAACAAAGGGAACAAACGCAGGGGGGAATATGACGGCTAATGACCCTGCCCTACACACGTTGTTGCAATAGCGTGTGATCCATAGGTGATGCCACAGAGTAGTTGCGTGATGCAACTGGAAGTTTCAATACATCAGTCTTCCAAGAAACTCTATTGCAGTCGTGTAGTGAAGTGATACTCAAATCAAACTATGCGAAACGGCGGCTAATAGCACCAAGATTTTTTCTCGTGCTATAGCCGTCGTGCGCTCGTTCAATCTAAATCAACCCAATACCCCTCACATCACTTCGTGCTGTTCGGCTTTCATTCATCAGTTCAGTTATCACACACGAATGCGAAGCAACTTGTGTGAGCGACAAGCGACACACAAGCGAACGTCAAGTTCGCTCTACACAGCACAGAACAACACAGGTCATACGAAAGTATGACCACACTCTTGTTCAACACCAGTGTTAGAGCAAATCACCAACAATCGAGATCTCGCAACCACGCAGAAATTACGCAGCAGATTTTTTGTGGCAGCAGATGAGATTTGGGCAGCAACACGCAGCAGCACGTCAAATCCAACGCACAAGCGTTCGTTTGGTGCGCCTTGCCCGTTGCGATGCTGGCGCTGCTGTCAGTGCGCTGTAGGGCGTTTTACGCAGTCTGCACCTGCTTGCACGTCAAACGCTGCTCAACTGCACAGTGCGATGAATAAATACACGAGATAAGAGAATGCATGAACTGTGTGGACGGCACAACAACCGCTTGTTATTCAACAGATCACCAATACACCGCCAATACATCAGGTTTTTCTTGTCCAACCAGCACCAAAGACAACATACTTAAATCAGCAACATTATTTGGAGAACAACATGGCAGCAGCAAAATCATTGACACATGCAGAAATTGAACGAGCACTTGCGTACATCGCAGTCAACGCCAACGCAGTACGCAATCGCATGATGTTCTTACTCACAACCAACGCAGGCATGCGTGTGAGCGAAGTTGCTGATTTGAAACTGAGCGATGTGCTGGACAACGATGGCACGCTGCGCAGCGAAGTTCTACTGGCAGCACATCGCGTCAAACACGGACACGCTCGCACTGTGTTCTTAAACAACCTGCTGTGCACTGAACTTGCTGCGTATATTCACTCACGCAAATGGATTGACATTGAGCAGCCCTTGTTCACAACACATCGCGGTCCACGCCGTCCATTCAGTGCCAACACATTGACACAGTATTTTTACTGGATGTACAGGAATGCAGGCATCAAAGGTGCAAGTTCACACAGTGGTCGCAAATTTTTCCTGACTTCATTGGCTGGCAAAGGCGTGTCAGTGTTCGTACTTGCTGCACTGGCGGGGCATAAGAGCATCACAACAACGCAGCGTTATGTTTCAGTCAACGATGACGTCAAACGCCGTGCTGTTGAGTTGGTTTAATCACGCTCTGGATGTAGCTTGCTCATGTCAAGCGTCTTCAACTTTGGCTGCACCTGCACCACTGCAACAACTTCTGGCACATACGCACACGCTACTGCGGCACGCAGCAAGCTCTGCAGCACACATTGTTCACGCTTTAAGCGCACACTGAGCTTGGGCAAACCAGCGTCAAGTGCGTAGTGACTGGTGCTGCCTTTAACTCGCGGCACTCCGTCAACATCAATACCAAGATTTCCTGCCGTAGTAAAGTCAACGTCACGGTCAAGCCATCGCGTCAACCTGTCACCTTCTCCATTTTGCTGCGACAGCTCAATCTGCTCCTGCAAGTATTCCAGTGCGAGTTCATACAAGTGTTCTGACTTGTTGTACGTTTTAGATAGTGTGTCGCGTTTGTAATTCGCACGTCCAACACTTTTCAAGTCTGCCAGCCGCTCGTACTTGTTGTACTGGAAGTCTGCTTCACGCAACTTGATGTTGTAGCGTTTGAGCACATCAGGCACGCCTTCAGCGTAGAGCAACTCTGCTGATGTAATTGGCTGCGTCAAACTGTGTTCGTAGTCAGCAAACTCACCTCCCATCAGTGCTCGTTCAATCGTAGCTTTGCCTACAGTCTTGCCGTTCAGTTGCTGCGTCAGCAGTTTGTTCAGCAGCGCGAGCCTGTTGTACTCATCAGCAGTTAGTTCATCCTTGAACTGCCATGTCAGCGCAGCAGCGGCTACTTCATCTGCTACTTCGCTGTCTGCAGCACGTTGCTCTGCTTCAAAATCAATCCACACACGAAGCCCGTTGCTGTCTTCTACCGTGTCAGTTGCTGTGTCAAAGCGTTGTGGAATGCTGTAGTTGATGTATTCAAGTTCCAATATTCTCGCAACCACACTACGCACGAGATTTTGCGTAGTGTATTGTTCAACTAAAACATCGTACTGGTTATGAAGCTTTTTTAGTTGTGGTTTTCTTTGCTGTACTTTTTCGAGGCGTTGCAGTTTTAGCCCCCTTTACTTTCAAATAGCCGCGCAGGTCTGTTGCGTTGAATCCGTGCAATTTACATTTCTCACGCACATCAGCCAAGTCCGCTTCTTTCAAACTCGCCAACAACTCTTTCCGTTTCTTTTGATTTTCTACTTTTAAATTTTCTGCAGCATCACGTGCCAACTTTTCGTCCGCTTCCATCTTTGCCAATGCTGCACGTGGATCAAGTTTTTCTGCCGACATATTCAACTCCAGATTGTGATGTTTGATACTGTCAATTTATCAGTTGCGACACAAGCACTGCATCAGTGTTTGCCCTTGTGTGCAGTTGTTTCGTGGCGACTGCGCCAGCATGTGCAACAAAAAAACCCACCGTGTTGCCACGGTGGGTTTTTTATTTCTTCGAAATCTCAAGCTGTCTTACGACAGCAGGGGATTAGAAAAGGTGACGCAGGCCAACGCTGGTACGGGTTGTCTTAACTTCTTCAGAACCACCAACATCAGAAGCTTTGTACTTGTTGTAAGTACCAGTCTTGAAGTAAGCAGTGGTGCGCTTGCTCAAAGCATAGGTTGCACCAACAGCCATGTCAGTACCTTTGGCAGTGACTGGTTCACCTGCCATAGAACCTTTGTTGTTGCCAACAGCAGCCATCAATGTCAATGCACCCATTGGTACGGCAACACCAAAGTTGGTTTCTTTCATAGTCAACTCGCCGCCAGCAACGGACGTGTCGTTGTCATCCTTGGTGGTTGTGTAACCAACAAAGAACTTGGCAACACCCATGTCGTACTGACCAGAAATGGCAGAACCTGTGTACTTGGCATTAGCGTTTGCTGTTGCTGTTCCTGCTGTAGTTGCAGCTGCAGCAGTTGCTGCGAACAAGGCTCCAGCGCGGTCAATAGAAGAACCTTTTTCAGTGCCTGTAGCTGCTGCCAACATCAAAGGACCTGCTGCGTAGGTCACAGAAAAACCGTTGCCAGATGTTTTACCAGCTCCGCCAACAGATGCGTTTGTTTGTGCATTGTTTTGCTGGGCCATCAAGCGAACGGTCAAACCGCTGAATGAAGGTGATGCATAGAAGAATGCATTGGAAGCACGAACTGCATTAGCTGCCATACCGAACTGGTTGACCGTGCCAGCACCTGTTGTGCCAAAAACGTCTGAGGCACCAATGGTGGAGTACAAAGGCGTGTATGAACGGCCCAAGCGAATTTCGCCGAAACCACCAGACAAGCCCAGAGTTGAATCACGACCAGCGGCAACGCCCAGTGCGCCAACGTCCAAGTCCAAGTCCATTTCGTGGACGAAGTTGGCCTTCAAGCCACCGCCCAAGTCTTCAGTGCCCTTGAAGCCCAGGAGACCTGTCGACAGACCGTCTTCATTCACAAGGTTGTTGCCTTTGTAAAAGGTAGAAGTTGAAGCACTACCAATAGTGGTGGTACCAGTTGTCTTTTGGTTGTTCATGCCAACATCAAGGCGACCGTAAATGCTCACGGAAGATTGAGCGAAAGAAATGCCAGAAGCTGTCAAAACAGCCAGAGCAACAAAAGCTTAATTTTTCCTTAGAGCATCCGAAAAGTTCGCAAGAGCACGCCAAGGTTTTTCCAACCTAAAAGTGACGCTTGTTGCACACCTGCTGGCGTACAACTTGCAAGTGTGCTGCATGTCTTTTTATCAATGTGGATGCGAACGGTGCAGCACGGCAACGACACGGCAAGACTGCGCCTGTAAAACGCATCAACCGTTTTTGTGCGCGGTTGCATTTGCGATGTACAACAGTACGCTTGAGTGATGCATACCGTTTTTACCGCAGCCGCAGCCAACGACCCAGTTCTGCGCACTCAAGCACGTGAGCGCACAGTGCCCATTCCTACAACCATCACACCAGTGCCAGGTTATCCCCGCAAACTATCAGTGTTCAAAATAGCTGCCAGCAAGTTTTGGCAAGTGCGCTGCTGGATTGCGGGACGTACACACAGACGCAGCACACAAACGCAAAGTCTGCGCATGGCACAAAGCTTTGCACGTGACTTTTATGAACAATTGCTAGCGCAGTCTGCCAGTTTGCGCACTGAGCCAACACCAACATCAACATCCTGTGTCGTTTCTCACATCACCGCAGTCAAACCACAGCTGACCTTTGCTGCAATGGCAGCGCAGATGCTCACAAACGAGCATGCCCGTGTTGAGCGCGGCGAGTTTAGTTCAGGCAGCTTGAAAGTTCTGCGCAACAGACTGGATGCACACATCTTGCCGCGCTGGGGTAAACAACGACCAGAGGACATTGACCACGCACAGCTGCTGGCATTCACGCAGTACCTGAGCAAGAGCTTTTCCACCATCACCGTCAGCCAGTACTTGGTTGCAGTGCGCAAAATATTGACACTGGCTGTGGCAGTGAATGCGCTGGACAAGTTGCCAGAGTTTCCCAAAGTTCGAGTGCAAACCAACTCGCGCGGCGCATTCACGCCCACAGAGTACTGGCAGATCATGCGCACTGCTCGCAAGCTGCAAAACACACGACACCCTGACAGCGACAGCACACTGCGCAAAAGCTATCGCTTGCGCTCAGCTGAGTACACCATGCCGCCAGATGTTGCATGGGTCATAGGTTTTATGGTCAACAGCTTCATACGCCCAAGCGACCTCAAAACACTCAAGCACAGACACGTGGAAGTGGTGCGTAACGGCAATACCTACCTGCGCCTGAACCTACCCAAAACCAAAAGCCACACTCGTCCCATCGTCACGCTACAACCTGCTGTTCGCATTTACCAGCAGCTGACCCAACACCACAGCGCACGGAACCTTGCTGCACCAGACGACTACTTGTTTCTACCGCACCTGCGTGACCGCGCCTATGCGCACTGGGTGCTGAGCTTTTATTTCAACTGGGTATTGGCACGCACTGGATTAAAGCTGGGTGCGCATGGACAAGAGCGCAGCTTGTACAGCCTACGCCATTCAAGCATCACGTTTCGCTTGCTCTACGGACAAGGCATTGACTTGCTGACACTGGCACGCAATGCACGTACCAGTGTGGACATGATCAACCAGCACTACGCCAGCACCGTAACGGGCGAGCAGAACATTGGCATGCTGCAAAGTCGCCGTACTCGTCAGCACAGCCAGTTATCACACACAGTTATTTCTTGAATCCATCGCGCAGTTTTACACTGGCACTTTCAATCTGCGTGTCCAGTTCACCATTGCGCACAGCATCAATCACCGTGTCCAAGACTGCGCATATGTTCTCAACTGCACCAACATCGATGGCAGTCTTGCCCTTTTGCAGTTCAATTTGCTTGCTGCCATAGTTGATAGCCAGCAAACACTCGCCCTTCTCTCCAGTCCAAAACCACGGCTTGATGCGAACAGGCACTTGTTTAACAACCCGTGCACCAGTGTCAGCATCTGCGAATGAGCGAAAGCGTGTGGGCGTGTAGTGCTGCCCTTGCGCCTGTGCAGCTGCCAACATGCGCTGCTCGCCCAATTTAATCAGCAGCTTGTTGCGGCGTTTGACAACGTCAGGCAGTGCACGTGTCTTGCGGGCTGCAGTCAACTTCAATGTGTTCAGAATGGCTGTCATGTGCTTTTCCTTTCGAATGTTTGTAAAGCACAGACAATTTTGTGCCCAACCACCACGGGTGAGCAACCGAATTCCGTTCAGTATTGCGGGTCATTAAAGTGTCGCTTTAAATGACACCAACAACTGCACCAACATTTGCACCAACAACTGCACCAACATTTGCAGCAAAAACGCAGATGGTATTTTTACAGCATGTTGACACTTGCGTGCAGCACCGTTGGATTCTTTGCAATGTACTTTTCGGTGACCACAATAGATCTGTGTCCTGCCAACTCTTTCAACACATGAATCGCCACGCCTTTGTTCGCCAAATTCGTAATGAATGAACGACGACCACTGTGACTGCTGCCATGAACAATGTCACAGTCCTTGTACCAGTAGTGAAACATTTGACAGCCAGTTGATGCAGAAAACCCACGGTCAGCGCTCTTTTGCGTAGCAAACAGTGCGCGACTTGTGTTTGACATGGTCACAGCCAATAAATCCTGCACACCAAATTTTTCGCGCAAATAGTTGCGAATCACATCACGCATTTTGTCAGCCAGATACACAGTGCGCCCACGAGCGCCCTTGGTTTGGTTTCTGTTGAGATTGACTTCTTGCTTGATATCGCCGTTGCGTTCCAACACATCACAGATACGCATGCTGACCAACTCTTTGATGCGCACGCCACATCCGTGCGTCAACAAGAACATTGCTTGGTTTCTCATTGCGTGCTGCTTCTTGCCGAGATATTGCATCACTCGTTCAACTTCATCTTGTGTCAGTACCTTTGCTTGCGCCATATTTGCCACTCCTTGCTATCAAATATTTATTCAATGCAAGTGTGCAACCAAACATCTACGCGGACAACCAAAACAATCACACCTGAAACTTGTACGAATGTATTGCCTTTTTGCAAAACCAAATATTAGTGTAATTTCACTTGGTCTGCGATTGCGCAAAACAGCGCACAAACCCTTAACGGCTCACTCAGCATACCGCGTATGCATTTTCAAAAATAACGCAGCACAGCTTGTTTAAACAAGTCTAGCAGCGCAGCGCAAAGTGCAATGCAACTTTCTAAGTTGAATCGCAATAATATTTTGTTGCAGCAGTGTGAGTCAAACGCAACACTCAGAAGTTTTTGGGCACGTAGCTCTTTGCCAACTGTTCTTGCTGCGCAATCAACGCCTTGTGTGCCAGCTCTGCCTTGCGCACTTCGTCAGAAATACCTTTGTAGCCCGTAATTTTTTCTTCATCCAAATACCAAAACTGCAATCCCGTTTCTCTGCGCATCAGCAGTTCAATTCGTTTCTTGTCTGCACTGTGCAGCCGCTCATTGATGTAAATGGCATCATGCACGTTCGCCAAAACTGTTTTGTAAACCGCACCAACTTCTCTGCGAACAATGTCCATCACAATTGACTCTGACTGTTGATACAAGAACGACATCAATTTGCTTTTGCTTATTCGTCCTGATGCTGTTTGCAGTTCGGTGTCTGCGAGCAGTGCTGGATCGTTTTCTTTTGCATACTCAGTGATGATCTCGTCCATGCGCTTGTTCTCGTCCATATACGCTGCTGCCTCAGCACAAGCGTAGAAGTTGCTGCGTGCGTGCTCATCTGCAATGATTTTGACGATTGCAGGATTAAATGCTTTGCCGCTGCGATCAATCCAACCTTGTGTTGTCTTTCTCGCGCCAAAGCTGATTGCAGTCAGTGCTTGTTTGACCACATCCAGCTGCATGTCCGCGCTGATATGCGTACCGCCGCCAAATGTCTGCTGCCTGATTGTTTCTCTGAATGCTTTTTTGTCCGTCAAATAACTCAAGCAAGTTGCAAATGACGCATTGAACTCATGCGGTACGATTCCATTTTTCTCGCAAATCATCCAAGCAAAACCCAGCTTCCATGCCACAACACTTGAACGGATGTCGTATTCATAGCAGTCGCCCAGCATGGCATGACGCAGCACTGTTCTAATTGATTGCACATTCAGTGCACCCGTGTAGTACATGCGCCCAAAGTGACTGGGATTCTTTTTCATGGGCAATGTGTTGCTGCCCGCTTGTGCAATTCTCACAATCGCTTGTGCTTGTCGCACCAACATCTGCCGCTGCACATCGTTCATCTTGTTTGCTCGTTTGGTCAAGAACACAATGAACTGTTTGAGTGATGCCACATCCACTGGACACAGATCGTAGTTTTCATCAACTTCTGCTTTGCTCATTGCGGCAAAGTCTGGAAATATCTTGTAAAAGAAATCCGAATCCGTCAGTGAATTGTCTTTGAGCAATGCATCCAATTCATTTATCGTCTTCTTGCGCAATTGATTGATGTCCATGGCATCAGTCATGGTCACATACCGCGTCAGTTGCACCGTGGAATAATCCCCGCCTTTTTGTCCTGTTGAAACCACAGCAACAAGATTCAAACGGTTTGACTCCAGCCACTTGTGCAAGTACTGCCTTTTGCCATCAATCACAAACTGCCCCACTTGCAGCGTCAAATCGTGCGTGCTCACATAAAAGTGTCTGAAAAACCTGTACATGTTGTCATCCATGTGCAGCAGCGATTGCTCCAAATGCTGCTCAAGCACGCTGATGTACTTTGCCAATGCCAATTGCGCTTTGTTTGTTTTGGGCATTGCACGTTTGAGTGCTGCTGCAACAGCGTCACTTGCTGTGAGCTTGATTGTTTGCGCAGTCATGCACTGCTCCCATGCTGCACTGTGTGCGACATTAAAAATGTCTTACACATATAGTAATTCTTCAAATAATACATATCCCACTTCCATCAATTGAGACCAAATGCAGTTGAAGAAAATTGTGACGAATGAGCGAAGCGAATGAAGCTCACAGATGTGTAAGCGCAGCGCAACACATCATTAACGATTGCTTCACTTGCTTGCACATCACACACATACAAACACACAAACTCGTACACACACATCTCTAAACAACCACACTATGAATTGATCTTCTCTTTTTTGTCACTCATTGATATTTATTTAGAACCAAATAGTTTCGCAACAAAACCAAATAGATTGATTTTTGCAATTCATTTTGCCGTGCAAATTTTCGTGCAATATTCCCAATTCATTTCGTGTGCACCGCATCGCTGCAACTTGCGCCGATGCAATTGATTTTTCACATTCCTCTGCTGCACTTGTTTCATTCATTTTTTCTCAATCAATTTCTACCGCATCACGACGCACTGCGCTAGCACAACACCGCACAGCTAGCGCAGTCACCGCACTTGTGCCAGTGCGATAAATAATTGCATGAAGATCAGCGAAATTACTCATTCACTACTGTCATTCATTGCCACCGTTCGTGTTGTTAAAAACCAATTGACCATCACCGCTCGAATCGTCACACTCGCTGACGACTTCATGCATGCCAAAATCTTGCTCGCGGAAAAGTACGGAGCAGTAAATGTTCTGTCCCTGCTACCGTTTGCACGCGAACAAGCGATTGACGAAACCACCGCACCGTTGTCCGCCGCAGAGCTTCAAGTCAAATCCATGCGCGACCGTGCCAAACAACTCAACCAACAAGCCCAGCAAGTCAAAGCACGCAGCAAGCTGCAAAAAGCACAGCAAAATCTTTTCAAAGCACACCAAGCACCACGCACCAACTGACACCATTGCACGCACACATAAAAAAACAGCGTACACAAAGCGTGACGCTGTTTTTCTTTGAGCAGTTTTCCAACGCCTTTATGTGCTGCGCTTTTTTCTTGTCGCTGTTTTGCGTGGCGTTGTCTTGCGAGCGGGAGTTGATTTGATGAAGTCTTTTACATCTTTGTATTCGAATGCATGTGACTCATACAAACGCTTGATTGATTCCAAAGCTGCTTGCCGCGCAACTTCACGTTGCTGTTTGATTTGTTCTTCAAGCAGTTTCTGCGCAGCAATCATCTCTTCAAGTTGCTGTTGCGGATCATTTGTCGCTGTCATTTGTGTCTCCAATGTGTTGTTGTCACATTTATCAATTTATCAGCAACATCACCAACACTGCACCAGTGTTTTCCCTTGAGTGCAGTTATTTGCTGACTGCAACGCACAGCGTTCAGCCAATAAAAAACCCACCGTGTTGCCACGGTGGGTTTTGTCTTTTAACTCTCAGCTGGCTTGCGCCAGCGGGGAATTAGAAAGTGTGCTTCACGCCGATTTCGAAGCCTTTGGAACGCAGGCCAGTGAAATCGCTAGCTGCAGCGGAACCAACGCTCTTACCAGAACCTTCTTCGTTCTTCAGAGTTGAGTAAGTAGCGTAGGCAGAAGTGCGCTTGCTCAGGTCATACACTGCACCCAAGGCGAACTGGTTTGCCATTTTATCGCCGTCAGCCTTAGCAGTAACGTAAGAAGCCTTCAAAGTCACAGCACCCATAGGAGCAGCAACACCGTAAATCATGGACTTCACACTTGCGTCGTCAGCAAATGACAACTTGTCAGTTTTGTAACCCAAGCTCAACTTAGCAACGCCCAGGTCATAAGCACCAGCCAAGAAGTTGGTTGTCCACTTTTCAGTGTCAGCAGCGGAAGTTGTTGCAACGCCACCTTTGGTGATTTGGTTACCGAAAGCAACGGAAACTGGACCGTTGGCGTAAGCCAATTTGATGCTGGACATAGTGCCAGCTTTCTTGGCCACGTTGGTGTTCTCGCCACCGAAGCTGTACATACCGCTAACAGTGAAACCACTGAAAGATGGGCTGTAGTAAGCAATGCTGTTGTTAGCGCGAACAGCGTTTGGATCAGCGTAAACAGCGCCAGCTGCAACTGTGGAGGCAGGTGTTGTTGCGGCAGCAGCAGCTTGAGCTGTTGCAAATGAACCAGCTGCAGCAATCACGCCATCTGAGGTCACACCGTTAGCAACGTTGTAGGAAGAACCCACACCGTTGGTGCCGAATGGATCAGCGATACCAGCGACCGTAAACATAGGGGTGTAGTCACGGCCGAAGCGGACTTCACCGAAACCGCCGGACAAACCGATGGTGGACTTGCGTGTGAAGTTGAAGCCAGTTGAAGTGCCGACGTCAGGAGCCATGCCGCCTTCGAAGTGGAAGCCAGCCTTCAAGCCGCCGCCCAGATCTTCAGTACCCATCACGCCAAAACGGCTGGAGTAGATACCGTCTTGAGCCATACCGCTGAACTTGTTCGCGCCGGAAGTGACAGAGCGGTAGTTCAGGTCAGCGCCACCGAACAAAGTCACGGTGGATTGTGCGAAAGCAGCGCCGGTGGCAGCAACAGCAGCCAGAGCAACAATGCTTGATTTTCCTCACAAAATTCCGAAAAGTTTAAAAGAGCACGCCAAGGTTCACCCAACCTAAAAGTGACGCTTGTTGCAAACCTGCTGGTGTACAACTGTTCAGTGTGCAGCATGTCTTTTTATCAGCGTGGATGCACACGGTGCAGCACGGCAACAACACGGCAAGACTACGCCTGTTAATCGCTTCAACCGTTTTTGTGCGCGGTTGCATTTGCGATGTACAACAGTACGCTTGAGTGATGTTGACCGTTTTTACCGCAGCTGCAGCCAACGACCCAGTGCTACGCACTCAAGCACGTGAGCGCACAGTGCCCATTCCTGCGACCATCACACCAGTACCTGGCTATCCCCGCAAACTATCTGTGTTCAAAATAGCTGCCAGCAAGTTTTGGCAAGTGCGCTGCTGGATTGAAGGACGCACACACAGACGCAGCACACAGACGCAAAGCCTGCGCATGGCTCAAAGCTTTGCACGTGACTTTTACGAGCAACTGCTGGCGCAGTCTGCCAGTTTGCGCATTAAACCAACGCCAATACAAGGTGTCGTATCTCTCGCGACCACTGCAGTCAAACCCCAGAAAACATTTGCTGCAATGGCAGCGCAAATGATCACAAACGAACAAGCTCGTGTGGAGCGCGGTGAGTTTTCAGCAGGCAGCTTGAAAGTGCTGCGCAACAGACTGGATGCACACATACTGCCGCGCTGGGGCAAACTATCACCTGCTGCTGTGGATCACGCTGAACTGCTGGTATTCACTCAGTACCTGAGCAAGAGTTTCTCAACCATCACCGTCAGCCAGTACTTGGTTGCTGTGCGCAAGATATTGACACTGGCTGTGGCAGTGAATGCGCTGGACAAGCTGCCAGAGTTTCCCAAGATCAAAGTACAAACCAACAGTCGCGGCGCTTTTACACCCACTGAATACTGGCAGATCATGCGCACTGCTCGCAAGCTGCAGCACACCAGACACCCTGACAGCGACAGCACACTGCGCAAAAACTACCGTTTGCGCTCAGCTGAGTACACCATGCCGCCAGATGTTGCGTGGTGCATTGGTTTTATGGTCAACAGCTTCATACGCCCAAGCGATTTGAAAACCCTCAAGCACAGACACGTAGAAGTGGTGCGCAATGACAACACTTACCTGCGCCTGAACTTGCCCAAAACAAAAAGCCACTCACGCCCCATCGTCACGCTGCAGCCTGCAGTGCGCATCTATCAACAGATCACGCAGCACTACAGCGCACAGAACCTTGCAGCACCAGACAACTACCTGTTCCTGCCGTACTTGCGTGATCGTGCTTATGCGCACTGGGTGCTGGCGTTTTATTTCAACTGGGTTTTGGCACGCACTGGGTTGAAGTTGGGTGCGCACGGACAAGAGCGCAGCTTGTACAGTCTGCGCCATTCCAGCATCACCTTCCGTTTGCTATACGGACAAGGCATTGACTTGCTGACACTGGCACGCAATGCACGCACCAGTGTGGACATGATCAACCAGCACTACGCCAGCACGGTAACGGGCGAGCAGAACATTGGCATGCTGCAAAGTCGCAGGACTCGTCAGCACAGCCCATCCGTTATTTCTTGAAGCCTTCGCGCAGTTTCACGCTGGCTGACTCAATCTGCGGATCAAGTTCACCGTTTTTCACAGCGTCAATCACTGTGTCCAGCACGGCACACAGGTTTGCAACGTCACCCACGTCAATGGCAGTTTTTCCTTTTTGCAGTTCAATTTGCTTGCTGCCGTAGTTGATTGCCAGCAAGCACTCTCCCTTTTCCCCAATCCAAAACCATGGCTTGATGCGAACAGGTACTTGTTTGGCGATGCGTGCGCCAGTGTCAGCGTCTTTGAATGAGCGGTAACGTGTGGGGGTGTAATGCAGTCCTTGCGCCTGTGCATCTGCCAGCATGCGCTGCTCGCCCAGTTTGATCAAGAGTTTGTTGCGACGCTTGACCACTGTGGGCAGTGCACGGGTTTTGCGTGCTGCGGTCAATTTGAGTGTGTTCAAAATGGCTGTCATGTGCTCTTCCTTTCAAATGTTTGTAAAGCACAGACAATTTTGTGATCATTTGATGGCATCAGCGACCAGAAACCCGCGAACATGACGGGTCATGTGCTGCGCATGATGCAAGGTGACGTGCCGCACGACACTCAACGTCCAGTTACGGGACGTTGGGCGTGACGCTGGCTGACTGCTGTGCGGCATTCATTGCCTTCTGCGCCTTGCTGATCTTTTGGCGCTGACGTTCTACAGCCAGAGCATCCGCTGCCCTGTCTTTGGTGGCTTTGAGGGTATCAATGCGGTGCTGCTCTGGCGTTTTGGGCTTGATCACGACTTCATGTATTTGCATGCAGGTATTTATGCCAAATATCGCCACGAAAAAAGCACGGTCTTATTTGGCATTCATAAATACTTGCATGGAAACATTCAAGAACATCACGGACAGGCAGAAGACAGATGCATGGCTCAAAAGCAATGGCATCAACGCCAATCAAATCTATGTGGGCACTGCAGAGCTGTTCCAAGCGCAAAAGCTGGCAACAAACACGCTAAAAAATCATGTCAAGCTGCTGGAGCAAAACCAAGCAGCCACGCTGAATAATTTTCTGCGTGCAGCCAATGGCGCCAAGCGCAGCAAGATCACGCAAGGTCAGTGCTTCAAGGTCTTGAACATCACCAAACAAGCTCAGCGCAAATACGCCAAGTTGATCAAAAGGAAATTGGGCAGCGCTGGCTGATCTGCAGCTGAGGAATTCATGCGAGTAAGTCACTCGCCAAAAAATGGCAAAAACGCGGGTTGGAATATGACGGCTAATGACCCCGCCCTACACACATCGTCGTAAAGGTGTGTGAGCAATAGGTGATGCCGCAGAGTGGTTGCGATGCGCAACTGGGAGTTTCAATACATCTGCCTCCCTTAAAACTCTTTTACGAGCGTGTAGTACGACTCAACTCAAATGACACTACACGACACGGCGGCTGATAGCACCAGAGTGGCTCTCGTGCTATAGCCGTCGTGTGTCCAATCTAATCTAAATGAGCCCAATACCCCTCCCATCACTGCGTGATGTTCGGCTTCGTTCACAGCTGCTCACATGTCTGCTCAAGAAAAATTCAGTGCAGAGCATGATGCAGAGCGACAGCGACGCATCATGCGAGTGCACAGCGAACGCGAGTTCGCTTGGGGTTTGTGCAATCACTTCAATACTCAGTGGGCAACATCAGCACCCAATGCTCACTGTCCCAGCAGGCGTAAATGGTCACTGAAGCCATGGGAAAGTCTGTGTAGCCAATCACTTGAGTTGCGTGCTCATGACCACGACCATCCTCGTAGGTCATGACCGCATGAGTGTTGGTTACATGCATGCGCACGAGCACAAACCAATCCGCAGTTCCAATTTCATGCAAATGGCTGGCAATGGCATCCATGAGCCAATAGGCACCTGCTGCATCTGCGAGGTATTTGGTGCCATCTGTTAGCAAGCACCTGCGAGTGATACGGTAGTAGCGCTCAGTGCCTGTGAACAGATCGAGTTGGGCTGGTTCAAATTCATTCATTTCAGTGCGTTTAGATGTAGAACATCAGCGCAGTGTTGACTCTCTTGTGCTCACGTGCGACCTGTAACCCGTGTACCCTGCGGGGCATGCATGCATGTGTGGACACTGCGCCAGCAGTCCCGTCTTGCTGGCGCAGTGCTCACACTACAGCAGCCCACACCTCAAATCAGCGCTGTGCGCAGCGATCACGCCAGTCCAGCACCCCACGTAGCTGGAACTCCGCACAAGCGCTGCAGCGCTGTTTTATGCAATCGCTGGCGAGATGTAGCGCAGTTCGCACAACTTGCATGCGGCGCGACATAAATACAGCACCAAATGAAATCACGATTAGGTTTACCTGGTTGAAATCATTACGGAAATTTGCCCCGTGATTTTTTCGGGGCATTGGTCGCCCAAAAACATCAAACCAAACACACTAAAAGGACTGCAACGATTTGAAAAACACCCAACACACCATGAGCCAAGCCAAAACACTGACCCCTGCAGAAATTGAACAAGTGCTGCAATACATCCAACCGCGCAGCTACGCCATGCGCAATAGAGTGATGTTTTTGACAGGCTTGTGGTCAGGCGTTCGCGTAGGAGAAATCGCCAGTCTCTCAGTGGGTGACGTGCGCAACACAGATGGCAGTGTGCGTGCAGAAATACGCCTCACTGCGGCGCAGACCAAGGGACGTCATCCACGCACAGTGTTCTTGCCGCAGAAGCTTCGTGATGAACTGCAAGCCTACTTGGACCTGCGTGGACTTGTTCCAGCTACCAACCCCCTGTTCATCACTGCGGGGCGCAAGCGCTTCAGCGCCAACGTGATGGCGCAGCACTTTCACTACTTGTTCAAGCGTGCGGGCATTGCTGGAGCCAGCTCACATTCGATGAGGAGATCATTCATAACTTTGCTGGCATCACGTGGCATTGGCGTGCGGGTGTTGGCTGAGTTAGCGGGACACCGCAGCATTGCTGTGACCCAAAAATACATCGACGTCAACGACGACATGAAGCGCAACGCTGTGGAAATGGTTTGACAGCGACACTCACTTGAGCTTGCGCAACAGCATGCGAAGCTTGTCACGCTGCTGCTGTTGTTCTTGATGTGTCATGGCTTGTGGTTTCTGCACAGGTAACACAAACGCCAATTCACATCCTGCAACCAGAAGCGAAATCAATGCACAGTACTCACGCTTGATGCGTTTGCTCAGCTTGGGCAATCCTGAGTCTTGTGCATAACGTGATTTACTCCCGCGCACTCGCGGCATTGCATATGGATTGGTGTCAACTGCATTCGGCATCAGCGAATCGAACTCAACTGTTCTGTCCATCCATGTTTGCAACTCGCCATACATGCCTGCACCGTAATCACCACGCTGTGCACTGGTAAAAATGTCAGCCAACCGCTCAATCGCATGTTCATATAAACTGATGGCGCGATCTTCCATGCTCGCACCTGCTTTTTTTACGCTGAGTGCGTTGTGTCTTGGTGTTGTTGGTTGTGCTTCAAATCTTGACCATGCGAAATCTGCTGCTCTCAATGCAGCGTTGTAGTCGCGCAGTGGTTCTGGCATGCCGCCGCCGTACATGATTTCACTGGGTTCATGCACATCTGCCAAACTTGCTGCAAACTCTTGCAACTGTTGTGGTGTCAATGCACGGCGCAGCTGCGACAGTGTGATTGTCCTGTGTTGCAGCGCTGCACGTACTGCTGAGTTGATGGCTTGCAGTTGCTGAACTTGCTGCGCCGTCAACTCTGCACGCAAAGGCCAAGTGGGTGTTGTATATGTGTACCGCTCTTGTGCATCCACGTAGTCAGCGTCTGCATGTACATGACCAACTTGGTACTGTTGGTTACAGCCCATTTCGCGCAGCACACGCTCTTGGTGCTGCAACACTGGCACATGGAAGTTTTGATAGTGCAGATCGTCGATGCGTTTGGCAATCCGCGTCAACCATATCTGCGCTGAGTACTGAGCATGCAGCGCATCAGTGCGCTCAACTTTTGTGGCGTGATGACTTCTTGGCTGCAGGCTTTTTAGTTGCAGCCTTCTTTGCTGGCGTACGTGTTAATTTCAGTTCAGGCTTCAAGTCTGCAACTTTGAATTCGTGCAATTCAATAAGTGCCTTTGCAGTCTTCAAATCTTCTTCGCGTGCTGCATCAACTGCTGCTTGATATGCCGCTGTTGCATCTTCTGCCGCCTTCTTTTTTGCTGCCAAGTCTGCTGCTGTAGCCATGTCTCGCTCCAAGTTGGTGTTGTTGATTTGTTAAATTTATCAGCAACAACACTGTGCAGCACCAGTGTTTTCCCTTGCTCACCGTTGTTTCATGACTGCCGCACAGCGTGCAGGCAAGAAAAAACCCACCGTGTTGCCACGGTGGGGTTTTAAGCTTTTAACTCTCAGCTGGCTTGCGCCAGCGTCAAATTAGAAGGAGTGGGACAGACCCAGGTCGAAACCTGTAGTCTTGTCGCCAGTTTTTGGCTTGGTGTTAGCAAATGTTGTGTAAATGCTTGTACGCTTGCTCAAGTTGTAAACATAGCCAACAGCAAATTTGTCAGTGTCAACTGTAGCGCCTTGCTTGGAGTTGGACCATGCAGCCTTGGCAACACCAGCACCCAGGGGAGCTGTCAAGCCAATCAAAGTACCTTTGACTTTGGCAGCGTCAACGCCGCTTGTGGAGTCTTGGTCTTGCGAGTAAACAGCCATGATCTTGGCAACGCCCAGATCATAAGAAGCGCCGAAGTTGGTGCCTTCGTGTTTGACGTTCAAATCTGTGTCGTACTTGGCAGTTGCCAAAGCAAGGCTCACAGGACCCTGAGCGTAAGTGGCGCGCAGGCCATTGCCGGAACCAGAGTTTTTACCGGTAGCGGCGTCGTTGGATGCGTTTTCACCCAAGAAAGTTTGCAACTGGACTTGGAAGCCGTTGAAAGAAGGTGACATGTAGCCGATGCTGTTGGAAGCACGCACGCCAACAACCAAAGAGGCTGGGTTAGCAGCTGCGTTGGCTTGCGATGCGCCAACACCGTTGGTGCCGAACGGATCAAACACAGTCTGGTTCCAGAACAAAGGTGTGTAGTCACGGCCAACGCGCAACTCGCCGAAACCACCCATCAAGCTGGCAGTCATGCGACGGTTGAAAGTCAGGCCTTGCGAGCCAACTGTTGTAGTGCCTGCGATTTGACCAGCAGCTTGGTTGTTTGTGTTTGTGCCAGCGCCAGTGCCGTTGTCAGTGTTCACGCCAGCTTCCATGTGGAAGGCAGCTTTCATGCCGCCGCCCAAGTCTTCTTCACCACGGAAACCGATGCGGCTGGAGTTCAGGCCGCTGGTTGTCATGGATGTCTTCTTAGCTGCGCCTGTTTTTGTGTAGGTAACGGCAGTATCAGCCACGCCGAACAAAGTCACGGTGGATTGTGCGAAAGCAGCGCCGGTGGCAGCAACAGCAGCCAGAGCAATCAGAGTTTTTTTCATTGAGAGTTCTCCAAAGTTTAAAAAAGAGCTTGGGGTTCGTGGGGTGAACATCACCTGTCTAAACACTAAGCCAACCTCCAATTTCGGAAGGTTGAGCGTATTGCACCAGAGCAAACCGCCTTTTCCAAGCGATTCAAAGAATAAAGGTCTTTTTCGTTGCATTGATGCAACAAAACACCCCCAATCAGGCACTTTCACCGGATATTTTTAAGATTTTTATCAATAAATTCAACAACTTCAAAAGACTATTCAATCAAGCAGATGAAGCGTGCAATCTTCCTTTGGGCATGAATGCCGACTTTCAACCCTGCGACGAGGCACAACGGCTGAAAGGGTAAACTTTCTGCATGTCGCTCAACGCTTTGATCCTTGCCGCTGACAGTGCCCTGCGCACTTTGTGGGCTGCACCACGTGCCAGCCGCCCAACGCCACAAGCCCCAGCCATGGGCATTGAGATGTCTGACACCGAGCGCCGCGAGGCTGCCGCTCTGATGCGCGTTAACCATGTGGGAGAAGTGTGCGCTCAGGCGCTCTACACCGGTCAGGCCCTGGCCTGCCAAGACCCCGCCTTGCGAGCCCAATTGGCCGAAGCCAGCCGCGAAGAAACGGACCACTTGGCTTGGACGAAGCAGCGGCTTGATGACCTGAACGACCGCCCCTCTCTCTTGAACCCGCTGTGGTACGCCGGTGCGTTCGCCATAGGCTATGCCGCAGGCAAGCTGGGCGGCGACCGGGTGAGCTTGGGCTTTGTGGTCGAGACCGAGCGGCAGGTGGAAGCCCATTTGCAAAGCCACATGGACCGCCTGCCCGCAGCAGACAGCGCGTCACGCGCTATCGTGGCACAAATGAAAACCGATGAGATCGCCCACGCCCAGATGGCCATGAAGGCTGGGGCGACGGAGCTGCCTGGCACGGTCAAAGTCCTGATGCAGGCCGCCGCCAAGGTGATGACGACGGTCGCGCACCGGGTTTGACACCCATTGGCTGGCTAAGCCACTTACAGATATCCCATGGGAATGGCCGTGACGCTGTCCGACAAAGGCACGTCGCGCGGCGTCAGACAAAGTACAGCGCCCGGGCCCACGGTCTTGCCCAAATGGGCTGCGGCTGCAAACGCCTTGCTGGCTTGCGTGGAGGGTGTCCCGGTTTTCTTGATCTCGATCGGGTAAATCACATCGTCCGATTCGATGAGCAGATCAATTTCTTTTTGATCGGTGTCACGGTAAAAGTACAGAGGCGCTTCTTTGCCGTTGTGCCAGTAGCTTTTGAGGATTTCAGCCACGGCCCAAGTCTCTAGGATGGCGCCCGACATGCTGCCCGCCTCCAGCGCTTCGGGTGTGCTCCATTTGGTCAGGTAAGCGGCCAGACCTGTGTCTAAAAAATACAACTTGGGTGACTTGAGCATGCGTTTGGTCAGGTTGCGATGGTAAGGCTGCAACAAATACACAAGGCCGGAGGCCTCCAAAACCGACAACCAGGCTTTGGCGGTTTTGGTGTCGATGTCCAACTCATTGGCTAAATTGGCGTAATTGAGCAACTGCCCAGTTCTGGCGGCTACCACGCCCAAGAAACGGTGAAAACTCAAGGGGTCTGATACTTTGAGCAACTCCCGCACGTCGCGCTGCACATAGGTTTGAACATACGATCGGTAAAAAACATCGCGGCTTTGCTCGCCTTGGGTTTGCAAGCGGGGGTAAGAGCCCATCCAAATTTGTGCGTACAAAGCCTTGAGCGTCATGGGTTTGGCCAATGCACGGGCTTGGGCGATCCATTCGGGGGTTGGGATAAAAGCTTGTGATTGCTTGGCTCGTCCTTGTTGCTCGGCCTGCGACAGCCCCAACAAATCCACAATGGCCACTCGCCCAGCCAAGCTTTCGGTCAAGCCTTGCATGAGTTGAAATTTTTGCGAGCCTGTGAGCCAAAACTGTCCATTGCGCGGATCCTTGTCCACCGCCATTTTGATGGCACTGAAAAGTTGAGGCGCGTATTGCACTTCGTCGATAGTGACGGGTGCAGGCCAAGTCTGCAAAAACAAGGCGGGGTCTTGTTGCGCGAGGCGGCGCATGTCCATGTCGTCCAGCGTGACATACGACCTGTTGCCTTCGCTGCACATCTCTAGCAATGTGGTTTTCCCCACTTGGCGTGGTCCTGTGACCATCAAGACAGGAAAGTTTTGGCTAACGTGACGAATGGCTTGTGCGAGTGTGCGATCCAGCATGATTTTCCGAATTTATGGAAAGCAATTCCATTTTTCTGAATTTTACACGGCTTCCACCACTTCAAAACTGGTCGTGATCTCGGCTGTTTTGCTCAGCATGATGCTGGCCGAACAGTATTTGTCGTGGCTCATGGCAATGGCTCGCTCCACCGCGCTGGCGGGCACGCCTTTGGCCGTGACGGTGAAGTGCATGTTGATCCGGGTGAAGACCTTGGGGTCGACCTCGGCGCGTTGGCTGCTGATTTTGACGCTGCAGCCGCGCACGTCATGGCGGCCGCGCTTCAAGATGAGCACCACGTCGTAAGCCGTGCATCCGCCGGTACCTGCCAGCAGCATTTCCATGGGGCGGGGAGCGAGGTTTTGACCGCCGTTCTCGGGTTTGGCGGCATCAGGGGCACCGTCCATGGCCACCACGTGGCCTGAGCCTGTTTCGGCCAAAAACCCCATGCCGGAGCGGGTGCCGGCAGCGCCGGTCCAAGTGACTGTGCATTCCATATGTGCTTTCTTGGCAAGGGTACGGCAGCTTTGCGCGCACCGTTAAAAGTGAATTTGAAGCGGATCGTAAACCGGATTGACATGAAGATCTTTGCAAGTTTTTGCAATTTGATACACCCAACTTGCTGCAACGCAGCAAATATCCAGCTAAAATCTGCACACGCGTGCTTTTTTGCATGCCCCCATTGTCTCCTCCACCCTCTGAAAAGGTGGATTTGCCCCAAGCCGCAAGGCTCGGGGCATTTTTTTGACCACAAAATAAAAATGGATAATAAATAACTAATTTAATTCAAAATTGCTTTAGAAAAACTCTCACCGTGGGCTGCTGATGAAAAACATGGCGTATCAAGCACCAAGTACAACTCGGTGGCTAGGCTTAGATTGCCTTGGATGCGGTCTTTGGGTGAGATGGTTGGCCGCAGTGCTCCTATGGCCTGTTTGCGCACAAGCTCAGCATGAGGTCATGGTGATCGAGCAAGCCCTCGAACACCGCCAATTTGGACGGGTGGAAATCACCGGCTCCAGCGTGATCAACCCACGTAGCCGTGAAGCATTACCAGTGCGGGTCATTGACCGCAAGGAAATCGAGCGCATGGGGGTAGAGTCAGTGCCCGAGTTGATCCAGGGCCTGTCATCGATGCATTCGTACACCGAATCCGGCGGCACCAACATTTCCGGCCAAGGAGGCTACCGATCTGCAGCGATTCATGGCTATGAAGCGGGCACACTGGTCTTGATCAATGGCCGCAGAGCCCCTTCTTTTGCCAAACAGCGCCCTCAGGTGGACCGCACTGCTGTTGATTTGTCGATGGTGCCGCTGCGGGCCATTGAGCGGGTCGAAATTCTGACCGACGGTGCATCGTCCATCTATGGCAGTGACGCGATCGCCGGCGTTGTCAATTTGATCACGCTGCAGCAAGCCCCAGGAATCAGCTTGAGTGCAGAGAAACTGACCACCCAAGGTGCTGGCGATGGCTACAGCGCAGGCATCAGCTTGGGCAAAGGCAAACTGGACCAGGATGGCTACGCTTTGTCCATGCACCTGGAAATGCAACAACGTGACCCGGTGCGGATGCGTGACCGCGCTTACACAGACCTTCGCCCACAGCTTTATGGGGAAGACGCACAGGGCAACCCAGTGTATTTTGTGCCTCAGAACATAATCCCGAACAACGCACCGGCGCAACTGCTGAGCAACAGCACCAACCCAGCGTTGTGCCCTGCGGGTTTCGATTACACCGTGACCCGCAGAAACACAAGTTGGCCACGGCACCAGTGCCAGACCAGCCAGCTGCGAGACACTTACCTTTATCCGGGCTACGAAAACACCAACCTGTGGGTGGCATTTGAAAAGCGAATTGATGCCACGTTGGCAGTATTTTCCGAAATCGGTTACCAACAGCAGCGCAGTGACTATCGCCGTATCGTCAACGGACAAGCCACCAATGGCAACATCCTCTACGACGCCGAAGATTTCAACCCGGGTTTTGCCAACGAAAGACAAAACAACCACCGGGCGGTGATAGGTGTTCGTGGTGAATGGAAAAACTGGTATTACACCGCCAGCCACACGCGCGCCGAAAACCACTTTGAAACCATCAACCGAGGCGGCTTCACTCTGGGCAGCAACTGGGGAACCATCCTGACCGCCGCAGAGCGCCAGCAAGACCCCAGCACCTACTCTGATGCCACTTGGACCAAGATCAGGGCGCGCTTTGCCGAACCTTCAACTGCGCACGAATATCGCACACGGTTACAAGACACTCAACTCCTGGCTTCGCGCACAGTTGGGGAAAACCAATGGGGTGATATCAAGCTGGGCACGGTATTTTTCAACACGCAATCGCAACTTACCAATGAACTGGCTGAGAACCGTGAGGACTACCCTTTCAAGCGCAGCAACAGTGGTGCAGGCCTGGAATTGCAGATGCCTTTGTATGACCGGCTGGAGTTTGTATCGAGCTTAAGGGCAGAATGGTACAGTGACTTTGGCAAAGTCCTGACAGGCAAAGTGGGCGCCAAACTGGAAGTGGCCGACAACACCCATTTACGCGTCAGCACAGGCACGGGGTTTCGGGCTCCGACCCTGGCACAGACCAGCGCCAGCAATTACAGCCGTTACAACTCTGCTGGCCTCATCGACTATTACTCGCTCGGCAACCCCGATCTCGAACCCGAAAAATCAAGGCAATGGAGTTTGGGCATCCTTTCTCAACCGACATCTCAGTGGAGCATGAGTCTGGACTATTGGGCAATGGATGTGACCAATGTTTTTGGCACTTGGACACCAGATCAGATATTCAGTGACCCGGCGCTCAAAGCGATTTATTACACAAGCAACTACAACCACACAGGCAGACCACGCTACACAATCAAGCCGTTTAACCAAGGCATCATGACCAAATCGGGCATCGACTACCAAATCCGTTACCGCTGGCCGGTGAGTCTGGGACGAGTTTGGGCTGGATTAGAAGGCACCTACAACCTGAAGTCCAAGCGCAGCACTTATCCGGGACAAACACCCGTCTCTAATTTGGGCAACTACGATACCGCAACAGGCTCAGTGACTGCACGCAACATCTTGCGTTTGACAACGTCACTCGAAGCCAGAACTTTCGGTGTGACCGCACATGTCAATTACCACTCTGGCAACGATGAAGCCATACCGGCATTGATCGACTCTCAAGGCTATTTCGTGGGCGACAAATTCACGCACCGCGTACCGGATCATTGGACACTGGATGTCTCCGGGGTGTACAGGTTCACACCCACCTTCAGCATGCGGATGCACATTGCCAACTTAACCAACCGCACGCCTCCGGTTCGCTACAACAGCCCCTATCTGGGCTCGACTTTGTCAGACACGCGTTATGACGATTACTACGGTCGTACGGTGCGGATTGCCATGGACATCAAGTTCTGAAAAAGAGGCATGGGCTGCGCGCTATGATCAAACCATAGCCCCCCTCTTGCGCGGGCCATTGACACAGCTGACATGACCACCTCCAAACTCCGCCCAGCCGACTACCTGATCAAAATCCTCAATGCCCGCGTGTACGACGTGGCCACCGAGTCGGCGCTGGAGCCTGCTAAAAACCTCTCGCGCCGATTGGGCAACCAGGTGCTGCTCAAGCGGGAAGACCAGCAGCCCGTGCACAGTTTCAAACTGCGCGGGGCTTACAACAAGATGGCGCACTTGACGCCCGAGCAGCTCAAAAAAGGTGTGATTTGCGCGTCGGCCGGCAACCATGCACAGGGCGTGGCGCTCAGCGCCAGCCGCTTGGGCACGCGGGCAGTGATCGTCATGCCGACCACCACGCCGCAGGTCAAGATCGACGCGGTCAAAGGCCTGGGCGGCGAAGTGGTGTTGTTTGGTGACAGCTATTCAGATGCCTACAACCACTCGGTGGCGCTGCAGAAAAAGCAGGGGCTGAGCTTTGTGCACCCCTTTGACGACCCCGATGTGATCGCGGGCCAGGGCACGATTGCCATGGAAATGCTGCGCCAACACCAAGGTCCGCTCGATGCGGTGTTTGTGGCCATCGGCGGGGGCGGTCTGATCAGCGGGGTGGCCAACTACATCAAGGCGGTGCGCCCCGAGGTGAAGGTGATCGGCGTGCAGATGAACGACTCCAACGCCATGATCCAATCCGTGGCCGCCAAAAAGCGCGTGACATTGCCCGATGTGGGCCTGTTTTCGGACGGCACCGCGGTCAAGCTGGTGGGCGAAGAGACCTTCCGTGTCGCTCGCCATCTGGTCGACGAATACATGACCGTGGACACCGACGCTGTGTGCGCGGCCATCAAGGACGTGTTTGTGGACACCCGATCGATCGTGGAGCCCGCAGGTGCACTGGCCGTGGCCGCCATCAAGCAATACGTGGCCACGCACAAGACCAAAGGCCAGACCTATGCGGCCATTTTGTGCGGCGCCAACATGAACTTTGACCGTCTGCGCTTTGTGGCCGAACGCGCCGATGTGGGCGAAGAAAAGGAAGCGCTTTTTGCGGTGACGATTCCTGAAGAGCGCGGCAGCTTCAAGCGCTTTTTGGAGCTGATTGGCAGCCTGCCCGGCGGCCCGCGCAATGTGACCGAGTTCAACTACCGCATGAGCGATTCGGACAAAGCCCATGTGTTTTTGGGGCTGAGCACATCGGCCAAGGGCGAGAGCACCAAGATCACCGCCAACTTCAATAAAAACAAGTTTCAGGCCATCGACCTGACCCACGACGAGCTGGCGAAAGAGCACATCCGCCACATGGTGGGCGGGCACTCGGCCATGTCACAAGACGAACGCTTGCTGCGCTTTGAGTTCCCCGAGCGTCCGGGTGCCTTGCTCAAGTTTTTGAGCTTGATGCGCCCAGGCTGGAACATCAGCCTTTTCCACTACCGCAACCAGGGCGCCGACTACGGGCGCATTCTGGTAGGCCTGCAGGTGCCGCCTAAAGACGACAAGGCGTTTGCCAAGTTTTTGGAAACGCTGGGGTATCCATATGCGGAAGAGACAAGTAATCCGGTGTACCGACTGTTTTTGAGAAGCTGACAAGGAGCTGCCATGCCCGCATCCCTAGAAGGCCAACTCGTCGTCGCGATCTCGTCGCGCGCGCTGTTCGACTTTGAAGAAGAAAACCGCCTGTTTGAGCAAGGCGACGACCGGGCTTACATGAAGCTGCAGCTTGATCGGCTGGAAGTGCCTGCCAAGCCGGGCGTGGCGTTTTCTTTGGTGCGCAAGCTGCTGGCTTTCAATGATCCAGAGGCACAGCGGGTGGAGGTGGTCATTTTGTCCCGCAATGATCCGGTGTCGGGCATGCGGGTGTTCCGTTCTGCACAGCATTACGGCTTGCCTATTCAACGTGGCAGCTTCACGCGGGGGCAGCCGCCGTGGCGCTACCTCAAGCCGCTGAACGCCAATTTGTTTTTGTCCACGCATTTGTCGGATGTGCGTGCCGCACTCGATGCGGGCGTGCCAGCCGCGCAGGTCTACCCCCACTCGGCCCTGGCATCCGAAGCGCATCCCCATGAAGTGCGCATTGCTTTTGACGGCGATGCGGTGCTGTTTTCAGACGAAGCCGAGCGGGTGTTTCAGGCCGAAGGTTTGTCGGCGTTTCAGGCACACGAGCGGGCCAAAGCTGGCCAGCCTTTGCTGGCAGGCCCTTTCAAACCGCTGCTGGAGGCTTTGCACCGTTTGCAACAAGCGGGCACCCCTGCCATGCGCATCCGCACCGCGTTGGTCACGGCACGCAGCGCCCCAGCACATGAACGCGCCATCCGAACCTTGATGAACTGGAACATCGAGGTGGATGAAGCCATGTTTTTGGGTGGTTTGCCCAAAGGTGAATTTTTACGTGAGTTCGAACCCGATTTTTTCTTTGATGATCAAACGGGCCATATCGAGTCAGCTGCCCGGCATGTGCCTTCGGGGCATGTCGCCTCAGGGATTTCGAATCCGGATTGAGGCTCAAGGCGTCGTTTTTTCAGAAGCGGACCAGGCCTTGCGTTCGCGCTCAGGACGGCTTCACTTTTTATCCACAAACGGGGCCAGCGCTTTGGCATCTATGCGGTAACTGGCCGCCCCCATGTGCGAGTCGGTTTTGGTCGCGCTCATCTGGCCCGTCACCCAAATCACGTCCATCAAACGAAAGCGTTTGTTGGGCTTGTCGAGCACCACATGCACGATTTGGTTGGCCGGGGGTGGGGGCGAATGCACGCAGGCGCCAAAGTAAGGCACCAGCAAAAACTCTTTCATACCACCAGGCACGTCCTCCAGGGGCACCAAAAACCCCGGCAAGCGCACGTTCTGTCCGAGCAGCAATGGGTTGATGGGCGCGTTGTCCCACATCTTGCGCATTTTTTTAAGGGCCTCGTCTGCCTTGGGGTCGTTGTCTTTCAGGCCATCGAGGTTGAGCGCTTTAAGGTCCTTGTAGGGGTCCCAACCGGCCGGGATCAGTTGCTCCCAACCGATGGTGCGGACAGGGCCTGGTGTGCTGGCGCCTGCAGGGCCACTTTCTGCAGACAGCGCAGGCTGAACTTGCGGCACCAACTCGCGGGCGGTTTCGCGCAAGCTTTGCGCTGGCGCGTTCAAAGCACACAGCGTCGCAAACAGCACAACAACTCGACCAGACAGCATCGCTTTTTCCATTTCTTCGCTCCCATTCTCGGTGGTCATTCCCACGGTCAGACCCAGCGGTCAACGTGTCATGCACGCGGCGACAGGCCATCGGCCAATGACATGCGGTAAGCACGCCAAGCGGGCCCTAAACTGGCCAGCATACCCGCCAGCACGATCGTCACCGCCAAAGCCCACTGCGTCGGCAGCGGTGCGGCGATTTGCAGGCGGATACCCAAGCTGTTTTGCAACCAAGGCGCCCCTAGGGCCATGCCCACTTGGGCCAGCAACACACCCAACAGCACACCGGTGCAGATCACCCAAGTCCCTTCCAGCGCCAAGAGACCCAGCACATGGCGCGGTCCGGCCCCCACGGCTCGCAACACAGCGAGTTCGCGTCGGCGCTCGTTCAGGCCTGCCAGCACCACCGCCATGAGCGAAAACAAACTCACCAACGCCACCAGCGCCGACACCGCCAACAAGGCGTTTTCGCCCAGCCCCAAAACACCCCATAACTCGCCCAAAGCCACGCCAGGCATCACCCCCATCAGGGCCTCGTCTTCGTACTGACTGACAAAGCGCTGCACATTGAAGACCGCTGCACGGGTTTTGAGCCCCACGAGTGCGGCCGTGACTTCGACAGGCTCCAGGTCAAACTTGCGCGCTTGATCTGCGGGAATGTGCCCGCCCGGCATGGGTGCCCCGCCTGCCCAATCCAGATGCAAGGCTTCCAAAGCCTGCAAGCTGACATGCACGGTGCGGTCAACTGGTGTCCCGGTGGGGGCCAAAATGCCGACCACCTGAAAGGGCTTGTCGGCATGGTCTTCATGATCATGGTCATGTTCGTGCAAACCATGGCCCAAGGTGATTTGCTGGCCCAAGCCATAACCCAGCTGACGGGCCACCTCGGCACCGATCACCGCTTCGTACAAGCCATCGAGCGTCCCTGAGAACACGGCACCGCTTTGCACCACCAAGGGCTGCTTGTCCCCATAAGCAAAGTGCTGAAAATACGCGGGCGTGGTGCCCAGCACCGGATAGCCTCTGTGCGAGTCACCCAAGCTCAGCGGGACCACCCAGGACACCGATCGGTGTTGGGCAACAGCGCGCACGCTGTCCATGGACAGCACTTGCGGTGCGCTGCCGATGTGAAACACTGAAAACAACATGAGCTGCACCGGACTGCTGCGCGCCCCCACAATCAAATCCACGCCACTGACCGATTGCGCAAAGCTGACTCGGACGTCATGGCGCAAACGCTCCAATGTCCACAACAAAGCCGTGGCCAGCGCCAATGAGATCACGACCCACACCAGCGTGCTGCGCCTGTTCCATGCGCTGAGTCGTGCGATACCTGCCAGGCTACTCATGTGTGCGCCACCATTTGCTGCAAATCAGGCAAGGCCCATTGCACATCAAACCGCGTGGCCTGCGCAGCGTCGTGGCTCACGCACACCAAAGTGCTTCCTGCATCACGCGTGGCCTGCAGCAGCAGATTCATGAAGTCTTGGCGCAAAGCAGCGTCGAGCGCCGAGGTGGGCTCGTCCGCCAAAATCAACTCGGGCTGCCCCATCAGGGCACGGGCTGCCGCCACGCGTTGTTGCTGTCCGACCGACAAGGCATCTGCACGACGTGTCCACAACTCGGCAGGCATTGCCATGCGTTGCAACCAGTTTTGAGCCGCGACTTGTGGCCCGCCCTCAGCCTGGCAACGCTCACGCCGCAGCGCTGAAAACCGACAAGGCAGCACCACGTTATCGAGCACACTCAAATAAGGCAGAAGGTTGAATTGCTGAAACACCACGCCCACATGGTCAGCGCGGAATGCATCACGCTGACCTGGACGCAAAGCGGCCCAGTCCTGTCCAAGCAAGGACACCCTGCCACTTTGGGGCAAGATCACGCCCGCCAGCAGGCCCAGCAAGGTACTTTTGCCACAACCACTGGGGCCGTGCAAAAAGACGGTTTGTCCAGCCGACACCTGCAACGCGCCCAAGGCCAACGTGTCTTCGCCAGCAGAGGTCCATGCATAACGCAAGGGTTCAATGTCGATCACGCAGCTCTCCCTTTTTATTGGAAAATATACCCCGTCAATCGGGTGCAGCGCTCTTTCTCCTGCTTTCGCGGCGGGCAATCCAGACCGTGGCCCACAAGATGACGAAGGCCCCCAGCCAAGTGGATTGGCTCGGCACATCGCCAAACACCAACCAGCCCAACAAAGACGCCCAGACCAAGTCGAGAAATCGCAAGGACTGGGTTGCGGAAATGTCGGCCATGGCGAAGGCTCGCGTCAGGCAATAGTGGGCCAACGTGCCCAACACGCCTGTGGCGGCAAAGCCCAACCACTGCATGGGTGTCGGCATTTGCCAGTGGGGCAAGGCCATGGGCAAGCTGAGCACCGTGACGGTGAGGGCTTGCCACAGCACAATCACGCCGGGTTTTTCGTAGCGGGTCAAGGCCTTGGTGATGAGAAATGATGCGGCAAATACGGGCGAGGAAGCCAGCATGACGAGGTTGTACCAACCACCCTCGCCCGACATTTTGGGCAAGACCACCACCAGCACGCCGGAAAAACCAATCACAGCGGCGATCCAGCGGTCTTTGCGCATGGGCTCACCCAAAAACCAGGCCGCGCCGATCATGATGAAAATCGGCCCTGTAAAACCAATGGCCGTCATGTCGGCGAGTGGGATTTGGGGCAAGGCAGTGAACCACAAAATCAGGCCCAGCGTATGCACGCCGCCCCGCCAGAACTGCCCCACCATGTTCACTGGCGCATAAGCACGCCAACCATCGCGGTAGACCCACGGCAGCATTACCAGCAAGCCAAACAAGTACCGCAAAAACTGGGACTGGTAAACGTCCAAGTGCAAAGTCAAATGACGGGCAATGGTGTTCAGAACGGAGAACAACAAACCGCCCAACACCATCCAGACCATGCCCCGCACAGCGGCTGGCCAAGCTGAAAACATGCGCTGACCACGGTGGTGCGCAAGCAACCAAGGACGAGGTGGAGAGAAAAAGGATTTGCGCGGCTTCATGCGCAAACACCGAGATAAATATGATTCACCCAACCATCTTAGGGCGAGTCACCGCCCAAGCGGGTCGCTTGGGTTACGCAGCTTTGTGGTGGTCGGTTTTCGCAGCGGCCTGCCCCTGCAACCGAAGATGGATTCGGTCGCAGCTTGATGGGGCAGTCAGACCTTATTGGGCGCTGTTTTGCAGCGCGGCAATGCGCTCTTCAATCGGCGGGTGGGTGCTGAACAACTGACCGATACCACCAGCAATGCCCATCGCCGCCATGCTCTTGGGCAGTTCCGCGGTGTGCACACCGCCCAAACGCGCCAAGGCGTTGATCATGGGTTGCTTTCGGCCCATCAGTTTGGCGGCTCCCGCATCGGCACGGAATTCACGCTGGCGGCTGAACCAAGCGACGATCATGGCTGCCACAAAGCCCAGCAGGATGTCCATGACGATGGTGGTCACGTAATAGCCGATGCCAGGACCACTGCTTTCTTCATCGTTTTTGCGCAGGAAGCTGTCCACCGCGTAACCCACCACACGGGAGATGAACACCACAAAAGTGTTCATCACGCCTTGAATGAGCGTCATGGTGACCATGTCGCCGTTGGCGATGTGCGCAACTTCGTGGCCGATGACGGCTTCGATTTCTTCGTGCGTCATGTTTTGCAACAGGCCGGTGGAGACAGCCACCAAAGCCGAGTCACGGAAGGCGCCCGTGGCAAAGGCGTTCGGGTCACCTTCAAAAATGCCCACCTCGGGCATGCCGATGCCTGATTTGTCAGCAAATTTGCGCACGGTCTCCACAATCCAGGCCTCGTCGGCATTGGCGGGTTGGGTGATGACGCGCACACCCGAAGACATTTTGGCGATCCACTTGCTCATGAGCAGGGAAATGATGGCTCCCCCAAAACCCATGATCAGCGCATAGCCCATCAAAGCGCCCAGGTTCAGGCCGTTGGCTGTCAAGAATCGGTTCACACCCAGCAAGCTGGCCACAATGCCCAAGACGACCACGACGGCCAGGTTGGTCAGGACAAACAGAAAAATACGTTTCATGGATGGTTTCACTTTCTACCCGGAAGACGCGGGCTCGTTGGACGGCATATTAGGGACTTACTGGGCAAAATCAAACCGAAGGCGTCATTTCCGGATTGGCGTACGGTTTTTCAGCCGCCCCCTTGAGGCGGCGCGGCCTGAAAACGCTGACGTCTTCGTAAAAAACGGCCGTCTCGTTGGCTGGCCACCAACCCGGCACACCCAGCACGGGCAGAGGGCTGAAGGGTTTGGTCGCGAGCTTGTCGGCCGTCAAGTCCTGCGCCAGCCACGCATCGATCTGCTCATGGGCCACGTCGTCAGGAACGCGCCATAAATGCACGGTGATCGATTTGTAGGGCTGCACCAGCTTTTCGAGGGCGGCATGGCCAAACGTCCACAAGCGCGCATCTGACCACTCATGGCGCAAAGCCAGGAAAGCGTCAGCCCAACGGTGCTCGGTCAGTGCCGACCACAAGGCGTCAGAAGCCTGGATCAACAAGGCATTTTCATCAAACACTGTCGCCGCATCCCGAACAGGACCGCGCACCTGACCGACACCTGCTCGCGCGATCTCACGGGCCTGCAATTGGTTCAAACGCTTTTTCGCCAGCGGAAAATGCATCCAGCACAAGGCGTTGAAAAAGTCGTGCAAGCCTTCACGCGTGGGCACAAGACCTTGGGCGTAAATGAAGTCTTCGTAGGCCTGGCCTTCGGGTAAATCGGATTGCGGCACAAAACCCACCGGCGCCAAAGCGGCCTCGTTCAATGCTTGAGGTTGAGGGCAGCCCGCGATCACGCGCAGCGCCAGCGCTTGACCGACCTCTCGCCAGTTGGCCAACCAAGGAGCAGCCCAATCAATGTCGGCCACGCCCAAGGTTGAGATGGCTTCGCACCGGTGCCCCGGGCGGTTGGGGTTCAGGCCGCCACCAGACGCCACGGCAAGCTCTCTCCGGAGCGCAAAGGTTTGAGCTCGGCTTCACCAAAAGCAAAGCTCTCGGCAGGTGTCCAGCTCTCACGGCGCAGCGTGACATGGCCGCTGTTGCGCGGCAGGCCATAGAAGTCAGCACCATTGAAACTGGCAAAGGCCTCCAGCTGGTCCAGCGCACCGGCCTGGTCAAAGGCTTCCGCATACATCTCAATGGCCGCATGCGCGGTGTAGCAACCTGCACAACCCGTGGCGTGTTCTTTGAGGTGCGCCGGATGGGGCGCACTGTCTGTGCCCAAAAAGAATTTGCGGTTGCCCCCTGTGGCGGCTTGCACCAAGGCCAGCCGGTGTGTCTCGCGCTTGAGGACAGGCAAGCAGTAGTAATGTGGGCGAATGCCACCCGTGAAGATGGCGTTGCGGTTGTAGAGCAGGTGGTGCGCGGTGATGGTCGCCCCCAGCAACGCATCACTTTCAGCCACGTACTGCGCAGCCTCTTTCGTGGTGATGTGTTCCATGACGATCTTGAGGCCCGGAAAATCACGGCGCAGCGGCTTAAGTTGCTGCTCGATGAACACCGCTTCACGGTCAAACAGGTCGATGTCGGATGAGGTGACCTCACCGTGCACCAACAGCAAAACACCTTCGCGCTGCATCGCTTCCAGCACAGGGTAAATTTTGCGCAAGTCGGTCACGCCCGCATCGCTGTTGGTCGTAGCACCTGCGGGATAGAGCTTGCAAGCCACCACGCCTGCCGCCTTGGCTCGCGCAATTTCTGCCGGATTCAGGTTGTCCGTCAGATAAAGCGTCATCAAGGGCTCAAAATCCATGCCCTGGGGCACAGCGGCCAGGATGCGATTTTTGTAGGCCAGTGCCTGCTCGGCCGTGGTCACCGGCGGCTTCAGGTTGGGCATGATGATGGCGCGGCCAAACTGCGCGGCCGTGTGCGGCACAACCACATTCAATGCAGCACCGTCGCGCACATGCAGGTGCCAGTCGTCTGGTCGGGTGAGGGTGAGTTCTTGAGTCATGTGCATATTGTCTCAAACCTTCGCCCTCATCCCATCCATCGCTTTCGCCGAAAGCGATGGCAGCGCCCGTCCCGCCTTTCAATGCCCCAGGATTTTGGACAAAAAGTCTTGCGCCCGGTCGGTTTGTGGCGAATCAAAGAACTGTTGGGGCGGGGCTTGTTCGACCACCTGGCCTTGGTCCATGAAGATCACGCGGTCGGCCACGGCCTTGGCAAAGCCCATTTCATGCGTCACACACAGCATGGTCATGCCTTGACTGGTCAACTCGATCATCACGTCCAGCACTTCCTTGATCATCTCAGGGTCGAGCGCAGAAGTCGGCTCATCAAACAGCATGATTTTGGGGGTCAGACACAGCGCACGGGCAATCGCCACACGCTGCTGCTGGCCACCGGACAACTGCAAGGGGTATTTGTGAGCGTGCTCGACAATGCGCACACGCTCAAGTTGCACCATGGCTTTTTCAATGGCTTCCTTGCGCGGCATCTTCGCCACCCAAGTGGGCGACAAGATCAGGTTTTCGAGCACCGTCAGGTGCGGAAACAGGTTGAACTGCTGGAACACCATGCCGACTTCACGACGAACTTTGTCGATGCCTTTGAGGTCATCGCCAAGCACCGTGCCGTCGACCGTGAGCGTGCCTTCCTGGTATTCCTCAAGGGCGTTGATGCAGCGGATCAGGGTGGATTTGCCCGAGCCCGAGGGGCCGCAAATGACCACTTTTTCGCCTTTGGCAAATTGCAGATTAACGTCGCGCAGCACGTGGTAACCATTGCTGGCGTACCACTTGTTGACGCCCTTGAACTCGATAAGAGGGGTTGCATTGGAGGTCATGGAGATCTTTCGTTCAGCGAACTTTGCTCACGGCCGTGCGGTCTTCGATCCACAAGCTGTAACGTGACATGGCAAAGCAAAAGGCAAAATAAATGAAGGTGATGAAAAGGTAGGCTTCGATCTTGAAAGGACGCCAGTCGGCATCCGAGTTCAGCGCCAAGCCCAATGCACCCGTCAACTCATACAGCGACACAATGGTCACCAAAGAGGTGTCCTTGAACAAACCAATGAAGGTGTTCATGATGGACGGCACCACGGTGGCCAAAGCCTGCGGCAAAACAATCATGCGTTGGAGCTGCCAGTAGCGCAAGCCCAGCGTCGCCGCCGCTTCGGTCTGCCCCTTGGGCAGCGCTTGCAGGCCCCCGCGAACCACCTCGGCCATGTAGGCTGCAGAGAACAGCGTGATGCCAACCACCACACGCAGCAGCACGTCGATCTTGACGCCTTCGGGCATGAACAGTGGCAACATGAACGACGCCATGAACAGCACCGTGATCAGCGGCACACCACGGATCAACTCGACATACAAAGTGCACAAAGTCCGGATGGCGGGCATGTTGGAGCGTCGACCCAGCGCCACAAAAATGGCCAGCGGAAAAGCCAATGTCATGGAGATCACAGTGAGCATGACGGTCAGCGGGAATCCCCCCCATTGGTCTGTGTCCACCGCGGTCAAGCCAAAAAATCCGCCCTTCATCAACACAAAGTAAATCGCCAGCATGACGATCCAGATTGCCGGAAGCGCCTTGTTCCAAAAGCGTGGCATGCAGCTCAGAACGACCACGCCCAGCATCAACGCGGTCGCGATCACGGGACGCCAGTGCTCTGTTTCAGGGTAACGCCCCATCACAATCAGGCGGCCTTTTTCCGAGATCACCCCCCAGCAGGCACCTGCACCGCGCACGTCATTGCATGCCTGCAAATTGGCATTGAACACGGCATTGAGCAAGGCCCAGTCCATGGAGGCCACAAATGCCCAAACCACCAGCGCCAGCAAGAACACCGACAGCAAACTGTTGCCGATGGTGGAAAACAAATTGGCACGCAACCAAGCCAAGGGGCCCGAACTGCGACCCGGCATGGGTCGCGCATCGATTGATTTAAAAACCGTATTCATGTCAGCGCTCCTGGATAGCGGCACTGGCGTTGAACCAGTTCATAAGCGCCGACGTGATGAGAGACAAGGTCAGGTACACCAACATCACGATAGACAGCGCCTCAATGGCACGGCCAGTCTGATTGAGCGTGGTGTTGGCGATGGAGACCAGTTCGGGGTAACCAATGGCCACCGCCAAGGATGAGTTTTTGGTCAGGTTCAGGTACTGACTGGTCAGGGGTGGAATGATCACACGCAGAGCCTGGGGCAAGACCACCAAACGCATGGACTGGCCTTTGTTCAAACCCAGGGAAGCCGCGGCCTCATGCTGTCCAAGTGACACAGAGGCAATGCCCGATCGCACCACCTCGGCGATGAACGACGCCGTGTAAAACACCAAACCACACAACAAGGCCATGAACTCCGGGCTGAACACACCACCGTCTTCAATCTGGAAGTCACCGATCTTGGGCAAATTCCATTCGGCTGGCGCACCACCGGCCAACCAGCCGAGAAGCATCAACGCCACAGTCACCCCTGTGGACACGCCCCAGACAGGACGCGTCTGGCCCGTCTGATCAAAATGGGCCTTGGCCTGCCGGCGATAAATGACCGTAAAAACACAGCCCAACACGAGCCCGCAGAGTGCCAAGGTTTGACCCAGTTGCCATACCGGCCATGGGAAAGACACACCGTTTTTGCTCAGGTAAAAATGGCCCAATTGCCAGGCTTTGTCGAAATCTGGCAAAGCTTCGGTGAAAACCAAATACCAAATCAACAACTGCAGGTAGACCGGCACGTTGCGAAAAAATTCCACATAGGCGTAGCAAACCTTGCGAACCAGGAAGTTGGTCGAAAAACGCCCCACGCCCACCAGCACACCCAACAAGGTGGCCAGCACAATGCCAATCACCGCCACTTTGAGCGTGTTGAGCATGCCAATGAAGAACGCCATCAAATACGTGCTGTTGGACGCGTACTCGATCATCGTTTCACTGATGTCGAAGCCGAACGGTTGTAGCAAAAAGTCATAGCCACTTTGAATGCCGCGCAAACGCATGTTGATGAGCGTATTGCGCACCAACAAAGCGACCAGCGCCAAAGCCGACAAAATCGCGACGATCTGGTAGATGACCGATCGCCCTTCGCGGCTGCGCCACGAGATGGATCGGTTTTTCTTGCCAGGCAAAGGCCTGGCCTCGATCATTGAAAAATGGGACATGTACAGGGCCTGAATAAAACCACGGGTGACAAAGATACGCCCCAAGAAGGGGCGTATCCAGAGCCTTTAGAGAAGGCTGAAAATCAACGCAGTGGGGCTGCGTACATCAGGCCACCCTTGTTCCACTGGTTGTTGAGACCGCGTGGCAAGTTGATGGCTGTTTTAGGGCCCACGTTGCGTTCGAACATTTCACCGTAGTTGCCTGTGGTCTTGATCGCGCGGGCCAACCACTCTTTGTCCAAGCCCAGGTGTTTGCCCAAGTCTTCGGTCGCGCCCAGCATGCGGCCCACTTGAGGGTTGTCGCTCGACTTCATTTGGTCCACATTGGCTTGGGTGATGCCGTACTCTTCTGCTTCGATCAAGCCATTGAGCACCCATTTGTTGATGGCGAACCACTCGTCGTCACCACGGCGAACCATAGGGCCCAGAGGTTCTTTAGAGATCAAGTCGGGCAGGACCAAGTGTGCTGCAGGATCTTTGGCTTCCTTGGCGCGCACCGAGGCCAAACCAGAGGCGTCGGTGGTGTATGCCTGGCAACGGCCAGAGAAATAAGCACCTGTAGCCGCTTCGACTTTTTCAAACACCACAGGCTTGAGGTTCAGCTTGTTGGCACGGGAGAAATCGGTCAAGTTCTTCTCGGTGGTGGTGCCGGACTGCACGCACACGGTGGCACCTTTGAGTTGCTTGGCGCTGGTGATTTTGCCTTTTGGAACCATGAAGCCTTGGCCGTCATAGTAGTTGGCACCAATGAAGTGCAGACCCAAAGAAGCGTCACGGTTGAGCGTGTTGGTCGTGTTGCGAGCCAAAACGTCCACTTCGCCAGACTGCAGTGCGGTGAAACGCTGCTGGGCAGTCAAGGGCACGTATTTGACCTTGTTGGCATCGCTCAACACGGCGGCGGCCACAGCACGGCAGTGGTCCACATCCAAGCCGGACCAGTTGCCACTGGAATCGGCAGCAGAAAAACCTGCCAAACCGGTGTTGACGCCACAAACAATTTGTCCGCGCTGTTTGATCTGGTCCAGTGTTTTGCCGGCCATGGCAGAAGTGCCAGCCAACAAGCCTGCGGTCGCCAAAACGGCGCCGATCACGGTGCGTGCATGTTTTTTCATGGTTTGTATCCTCTTTCGATTTTTGAGCGGCAAAACGCCACCCCTTGATTAAATGTCAAAACTGAGTCATGACCGCCTAGGAGCTTCCCTAGGGATTGGAGACAACTCAAGTGATCCATCACACCGCACCACAATGAAGCAGTGCTGGAGACCGACTACCTCAGCTTGCACAAAATGTGCCTGCACGAAATCGTGCCGTGAATGTAGTCTGTTTCCCACGCACGGATCCTCCGGGCGTACCCTTGATTGTCATGCAAAAAATGCATACATCAATGCCCTCAGCGCGACGAGTGGACGGATGCAGGTCTTTGGGTCAGATGCAACCACAGCTGTTGTGCAGCTCCTTTGGCATGGTGTTTGGCACTGGGTTTCTCTCGGTAGGCCCGCACCTCCATGGTCAACGCTTGCACCTGTCCAGCCGACAAGCCCACCTCCACCAAGGCCCCCGTCTGCACTTCCTTTTTCACAGCGCTGCGAGGCAAAAAGGCGATGCCATGGCCCTCCATCGCCATGACCTTCAGGCCTTCCGCCATGTCTGTCTCGTACACCCGTTCCAAGTGAATCGGCGTTTTAGACTGCTTGAGAATCCAATCGGTGATGCCGCCCAGATACGCGCCCGGGGCATAACCCAAATAGGGAAGGGGCTTGGAGGCCGCGCCTGGAAAGCTGAAAAGAGGACGCGCATCAGGCCCCGCCTTGGCATAAGGGGCCAACACTTCCTGGCCCAACACCACCATTTCATAGCGGTCGGGATCGAGCTGCAGCGGCTGTGAAGGATGGTGGTAAGCGATCAACACATCGCAGCCCCCCTCAACCAAACGCATGGCGGCATCGTGCACATTCAAGGCAATCAAGCGACTTTTGATCGAACCAAAACCTTCCCGCAAGCCGGCAATCCACGAAGGGAAAAAAGTGAATGCCAAAGTGTGCGGCACCGCAAACTCAATGAAGTCCTGCCCGGCAGAGTTGTGCCCACGCAGCATGGCTCGGGTGCTTTGCAAGGATTGAAGCAACTCCAAAGCCTGGGCGTACAAGGTCTCGCCCGCCGCGGTGAGTTTGGTGGGATAAGAACTGCGATCCACCAGATCAGCGCCAGCCCAAGCTTCGAGCGACTGAATTCGACGGGAAAACGCAGGCTGCGTCACATGGCGCAACTGCGCAGAGCGGCTGAAACTGCGGGTTTCAGCCAAGCTCACAAAATCTTCAAGCCATTTGGTTTCCATGCCGAATTATGTCGCTGACGACGTGGCCACGGATGAGTGAGAGACCTCTGCGTTTTGTTGCATCGACCACATGCTGGCGTAACGCCCCTGCTGAGCCAAAAGTGCTGCATGGTTGCCGCGCTCAATGATGCGCCCAGACTCCATCACCAAAATTTCGTGCGCATCGACCACCGTGGACAAACGGTGTGCAATCACCAAAGTGGTTTTGTTCTGGGCTACGCTGGCGAGCTCAGCTTGGATGGCTCGCTCATTGGCAGAGTCGAGCGCCGAAGTGGCTTCATCGAACACCAAAATGGGCGGATTTTTAAGCAAGGTGCGGGCAATGGCCACACGCTGCTTTTCACCGCCCGAGAGCTTCAGTCCGCGCTCACCCACCGACGTTTGGTAAGCCTTGGGGGTGGAAGCGATGAAGTCGTGGATGCGTGCGGCGCGTGCCGCCTCCTCGATCTGGCTCTGGCTGGCACCGGGCTGGCCATAAGCGATGTTGTAGGCGACCGTGTCGTTGAACAGAACCGTGTCTTGCGGCACGATGCCTAAAGCGCGGCGCACGCTCGATTGCGTGACCTGCCGGATGTCCTGCCCTGCAATGCAGATGTTGCCCTGCTGCACATCGTAGAACCGGAACATCAGTCTCGCCAGAGTGGATTTTCCGGAGCCCGATGGGCCGACCACCGCCACGGTTTTACCCGCAGGAATCGTGAAACTGATGTCTTGCAGGATCGGCCGGTCGCTTTCGTAGGCAAATGACACGTGGTCAAACACCACATCGGGCGCTCCCTGCAAAGCCAGCGCAGTCGCAGCCGGTGCATCGGCCACTTCGCGCTCACGGTCCATCAGCACAAACATCTTGTCCAAATCGGTAAGGCTTTGCTTGATCTCGCGGTAGAGCACACCCAAAAAGTTGAGCGGAATGTACAGCTGGATCATGAAAGCATTGATCATGACCAGATCTCCAAGCGTCATGCGTCCGGCCACCACACCTTCGGTGGCACGCCACAGCATGGCCACCAGCGCGGCAGCAATGATGAGTTGCTGCCCGGTGTTGAGCACGGACAACGTGGTTTGCGCTTTGAGCCGAGCCACACGCAAGCGCTCTAGGCTTTCGTCATAGCGCCCGGCCTCGAACGATTCGTTGCCAAAGTATTTGACCGTCTCGTAGTTCAACAGCGAATCAATCGCCCGCGTGTGCGCCGCAGAGTCGAATTCGTTGGCCTGTTTACGGAACTGGGTGCGCCACTCGGTGATGCGCACAGTGAAGAAAATGTACAAAGTCAGCGCGAGCAGCGTGATCCCAGCGAACCAAGCATCGAACTTGACGGCCAAAATCGTCAGCACCAGCCCCACCTCGATCAGTGTAGGGATGATGCTGTACAGCGAATACGAGATCAGCGATTCGATGCCGCGCACGCCACGCTCAATATCGCGTGTCATACCGCCGGTCTGACGGGCCAGATGAAAGCGCAGACTCAAGGCATGCAAATGTTCAAAGGTCTGTAGCGCAATGCTGCGCGAAGCACCTTGCGTCGCCTTGGCAAACACCAACTCACGCAACTCGGTGAAAGCCGAGGTCAGCAAGCGCAAAGCGCCATAACCCACCAACAACGCCACCGGCACCACCAGCACCGATTGCGGATCACCCGGCTTGAGGCTCATGGCGTCCACCAGTTCCTTGAGCAGCAGGGGCACACTGACGTTGGCCAGCTTGGCGCCCACCATCAAGGCCAGCGCAATGACCACACGCCATTTGTATTGCCAAAGGTACGGCAGGAGGCGCGACAGGGTTTGCCAATCACCCCCCACAGGGGCGGTGACGGTCAGCCCAGAGGGCGTTGTGGACGAAGAAGCAGAGGCAGCGGTTTCGCCATGTTGGCGCATAAGGGACAATCCAGTTTTTAGTTCACCCGATTGTGCCCATGTCTGAAACTACCCGCACCCACACCGTGGCTTTGCCCACAGACCAGGAATTGGTGCTCAAGGTCATCCCCATGCCCGCCGACTGCAATGCCAGCGGTGATATTTTTGGCGGCTGGGTCATGGCTCAGGTCGACTTGGCCGGGGCTGTTCTGCCCGCACGACGCGTGCGCGGCCGCATGGTGACGGTGGCTGTGAACGAGTTCATCTTCAAGCAAGCGGTCAAAGTGGGAGACATCCTGTCATTTTTTTCTCGGATCGTCCGTGTGGGTCGCACGTCCGTCACGGTCAAGGTTGAAGTGTTTGCCGAGCGCTTCCAACTGCAAGGTCAGTACATCAAGGTGACCGAAGCGAACCTGACCTATGTGGCGGTGGACGACCAAGGCAAACCGAGGTTGGTGCCCGAAGAGTGATGAACGAAGTCTTGACGCAGGCGCAGCAGGTCCAAGAGCTTCAGGAGACGATGTAAGCCGCAGCCCCGGTCGACATCAGCGTACCGTCGGGGCCACAAAACTCCATGCGCGATGAACCCACCCGCGAGCCCACACGCAGGGCATTGGCCGTGATGGTGAAGTGCTCGCCAATGCCCGGGCGCAAATAGTCCACCCGCAAATCGATGGTGCCCAGCTTGGCAAAGCGCTCCAGGCGTTTGGCCGGCGTTTCGTCCATGTGCTTGGCCGCCAGAGCCGCCATCACAGCCGCGCTGCCGATGGCATCGAGCACCGCGCTGATGACGCCGCCATGAATGCGGTTGTAGGCAAAGTGCCCCACCAACTCCGGCCGCATGTCGATGCGGGCCTCGACCCCTTCGGGCGTGACTTTCACCAGCTTCAAGCCGAGCGTCTTGTTGAAGACGATCTTTTCTTCGTAGATCTGACGAAAGCCCTCGATGTATTCGGCTTCAAGGACGACGGGGGTGGTTGGGCGATGGGGCATGCCAGGGATTTTAGGGAAGAACGCCCGCTGAAAGCGAAAGACGCGGCATTTACAGCTTGGAAAAATCGGGCTTGCGCTTTTCCATGAAAGCGCCAAAGGCTTCTTTGGCAGCAGGCTCTTTCAGCATGCGCCCGAAGCTTTTGCCTTCATCGTCCATCTTTTGCAGCACCTCTTGCTGGTAGCCACTTTTCATCAAACGCTTGGTCTCGATGAGTGACGACAGCGGCTTAGCGGCCAGCTTGCGTGCCTGTGCTTGGGCATAGCCGTTGACTTCGGTAGGCGGCACGACACGGTTGACCAGCCCGACTTCCTGGGCCCCCTCGGCAAAGAAGGGGTCACCCATGAGCAAGGCTTCGGCAGCACGGTGGTAGCCAAACATGCGCGGGGCCAGCAAGCTGGAAGCCGCCTCGGGGCACAAACCCAAGTTCACAAAGGGCATGGAAAACGCGGCATTGTCGCCCGCGTAAACCAGGTCGCAATGGAACAACATGGTGGTGCCAATGCCTACGGCAGGCCCGGCCACAGCGGCCAAAAGCGGTTTTTCAAACGTCGCTATGCCACGCAAAAAGCGAAACACGGGCGAGTCTTGTGTGCTGGGCGGCTGATTCAAAAAATCACCGATGTCATTGCCCGCGCTGAAAACGCTTTCGTGCCCCTGGAACAGCACCACGCGCACACTGGCGTCAGCCGCGGCCTGAGCCACCGCATCGGCCATGGCCGCGTACATGGACGAGGTGATGGAGTTTTTCTTGTCCAGGCGGTTGAAGGTGATGGTCATCACCCCCGAGTCGATGTGGGTCAGGATGTCAGACATGGCGTTCCTTGTGCAGGTTTACTGGACGCGAATCCAGGTTTGGGTGCGTCCCAACAGGGGCGTACCGATGTACCCTCGAACTTCGAGCTTTTTACCGCCGTCAATCGGGGTCAAACGCAAGCTGTAATTCTTGCCGTTCTCGGGATCGAGAATTTTCCCACCTTCCCATACCGGTTTGCCGTCGCCTTGTTGACCACCCCGGATGATTTCCATGCCGATTTTGGGCTTGTCTTTGCGGTCATCGGTACACAGGCTGCAAAGAGGATCGGTGTTGGGGTTGTTTTGCAAGGACTTCTCGACCACCCCAGACAAAGTGCCTGCAGCGGTCTGGTTGATGCGAATTTCGGCCTTGGGCTGCTTGCTTTCATCGTCGATGCTGCGCCACAAGCCCAATGGACTCATTTGAGCTTGTGCAAAAAAGGTGAGCAACCCGAGGCTGGCGGTCAGGACTGTTTTGATCATGGCTGGATTTCAGTGAAAAAGAAGATCATGCCAGCGCGGCGTCGGTGTCCATCAGCACATCGCTGCCCGCACGGATGCGGCGCATCAGGCTCGATGTCTCGGGCATCAAGCGGGTGAAATAAAAACGCGCCGTCTGCAGCTTGGCCTGGTAGAACGGATCGGGGCGCTGCGCTTCCTCTTCGGCCTCTGCCAGTTTTTTCAGAGCGATTTGCGCCGAGCGGGCCCAGAAGTAACCCAGCACCAAGTGCCCCACCACGCGCAGGTAGTCCACCGCGGCTGCGCCCACCTCGTCGGCGTTGCTCATGGCCTTCATGCCAACTTCGCCTGTGAGTTGGGTGAGCTTTTGGCCCAGATCGGCCAGCGGCTTGATGAACTCGCCCATGGCTTCATTGGCCATTTCGGCCTTGACCAGTTTTTCGATCTGCTTGCCGAACTTTTGCAGCGATGCGCCCTGGTTGCCCAGCACCTTGCGGCCCAGCAAGTCGAGCGACTGGATGGTGTTGGTGCCTTCATAGATCATGTTGATGCGAGCATCGCGCACGAACTGCTCCATGCCCCACTCCTTGATGTAGCCGTGGCCACCGAACACCTGCTGGCAAGCCGAGGTGGCCTCCCAGGCGTTGTCGGTGGTGAAGGCCTTGACGATGGGCGTGAGCAAAGCCACCAGCTCGGCCGCTTCGGCGCGCACCGCTTCGTCGGGGTGGTTCACCTCCTTGTCGAGCAACAAAGCGCAGTAGCAAGCCAGTGCGCGGCCCCCTTCGGCATAGGCCTTGGCAGTCATCAGCATGCGGCGCACATCGGGGTGCACGATGATCGGATCGGCCGGTTTGCCGGGGGCCTTCACCCCGGTCAGCGAGCGCATCTGCACACGGTCTTTGGCATAGGCCAATGCATTTTGGTAGGCCACCTCGGTCAAACCGAGCGACTGGTTGCCCACGCCCAAGCGAGCAGCGTTCATCATCACGAACATCGCGGCCAGCCCTTTGTTGGGTTGACCCACCAGGGTCCCCACGGCTTCGTCCAAAACCATCTGGCAAGTGGCATTGCCGTGGATGCCCATCTTGTGCTCGATGCCGCCGCAGTAAATGCCGTTGCGCTCGCCCATGCTGCCGTCAGCCGCCACCTTGAACTTGGGCACCAGGAACAGGCTGATGCCTTTGCTGCCGGGCGGCGCATCGGGCAAACGGGCCAGCACCAGGTGCACGATGTTGGCGGCCAGATCGTGCTCACCCGCGCTGATGAAAATCTTTTGCCCGGTGATGCGATAGGTGCCATCGGCCTGCGGTTCGGCCTTGGTGCGCAGCAGGCCCAGGTCGGTGCCGCAGTGCGGCTCGGTCAGGCACATGGTGCCGGTCCATTCGCCACTGGTCAGCTTGGGCAGATACAAAGCTTTTTGCTCGGGCGTGCCATGCGCGTGCAAGGCTTCATACGCACCGTGCGACAAGCCGGGGTACATGGTCCAGGCCTGGTTGGACGAGTTGAGCATTTCGTAAAAGCACTGGTTGACCACAAATGGCAGGCCTTGGCCGCCGAACTCGGGATCACAGCTCAGAGAAGGCCAGCCACCCGCCACAAATTGGGCATATGCATCCTTGAAACCATCCGGTGCAGTCACGGCATGCGTGTCTCGGTTCAATGTGCAACCTTGTGTGTCACCTGAAATATTGATCGGGAAGACAACCTCAGCGGCGAACTTGCCACCTTCTTCGAGCACTGCATTGATGGTGTCGACATCGGTCTCTGCATGCTTGGGCAGCGCTTTGAATTCATCACTCACGTTGAGCAGCTCATGCAAAACAAACTGCATGTCGCGAAGGGGTGGGTTGTAGACGGGCATGGCAATTCCTTGAGAAAGTAGGTGAAGTCTGTGAAGAATAGAAATCAGTCAGCGGTGCTTTTGCGCCGCGCTGCGGCAGGTTTGGACACCGAAACCAGTTGGGGAGATTTGCTGGACACGCGCGTCACAGCCTCGGGCGCAGTCGGCTTAACCGCATAACGCGCCAGAATGTGCGAAAAGCCTTGCCGGGCACGCTCTGTGGCGCTGGGGTTGCGCAAAAATCGGGCTTCATAGTGCAGGGCCAAAATCAGGCCATGGATTTCAAATGCGATCTGGTGTGCATCGGACTCGCGGCTGAGCTGCCCTTCCTCCTGCGCCAGTTCGACGGCACGGCGCAAGGCGGTTTGCCAACTGACCACCGACGAAGCCAGCGCATCGCGTACCGGACCAGACCGGTCGTCAAATTCAACCGCACCGCTGATGTAAATGCAGCCCGAATCGATTTCGGCCGACGTCTGCACCATCCAGTTGTCAAACATGGCCTGCAACCGGGGCACACCACGGGGGTTTTGCATGGCCGCATAGAACACCTCGGCTTCGAAACGGTCGTGGTATTCGCGGATGACGGAAATCTGGAGTTCTTCGCGGGAGCCAAAGTGGGCAAACACACCCGATTTGCTCATGCCAGTCACTTCGGCCAGTGCCCCAATGGACAAGCCCTCAAGTCCGATCTGCGAAGCCAGGCCCAATGCGGCCTCGATGATCACGGCTTTGGTTTGTTGGCCCTTGATCAGCACGCGGCGTCCCGCCTCCGGCACGGGCAGGGTTTCAACTTTGGAAGGGTGTTTGCGGTCGGTCATGGTGGTCAAAATAGAACGGTCGTTCTATTTTGCACCAAAATTCAACAAGCGATCAAACCACTTGACGGACCAAGGGTAAATCAGGAGCAACCGAGACAAACACAAGCGGTGAAGTCATGGACCCCCGATCGAGTCGGGGGTGACAAACAAAGGGACGGGTGACAAACAAAGGGACGGGTGACAAGCCAATTGTCATACCCGGCTTGACCGGGTATCCATGGCCGTCGAAGTCATGGACCCCCGATCGAGTTGGGGGTGACAAGCAAAGGGACGGGTGGCAAAGCCAATTGTCATACCCGGCTTGACCGGGTATCCATGCTCGCCAAGCACGGCCTGCCCGGTCAAGTCAAAAAAATCAGGCCTTGAAGGCCACGACTTTCTGGGTTTGCTCACCCAAGCCGTCGATGCCCAAGCGCATCACATCGCCGCGCTTCAAGAACACAGGTGCGGGCTTGCCGTCTTTCTTGACGCCCATGCCCACGCCTGGAGGCGTGCCGGTGGTGATGATGTCACCCGGCTCCAAGGTCATGAACTGGCTCACGTAGCTCACCAACTTGGCGACGCCAAAAATCATGGTCTTGGTATTGCCGGTCTGGTAACGCACGCCATTCACATCCAGCCACATGCCCAGAGCTTGCGGATTGGGCACTTCGTCGCGTGTGACCAGCCATGGGCCGACAGGGCCGAAAGTGTCACAACCCTTGCCCTTGTCCCAGCTGCCGCCCAGCTCGAGCTGGTATTCGCGCTCGCTCACGTCGTTGACCACGCAATAACCAGCCACATGGTTGAGGGCTTCTTTTTGCGTGACGTAGCGTGCGCGTGTGCCGATCACGATGCCCAATTCGACTTCCCAGTCGGACTTCTTGGAGCCTTTGGGCAACATCACGTCGTCGTCCGCACCCTGAATGCAGGAGATCGCCTTGGTGAACACGATCGGCTCTTTGGGAATAGGCATGCCCGATTCGGCCGCGTGGTCGGCGTAGTTCAGGCCAATGGCGATGAACTTGCTGGTCGACGAGATGGGCGTGCCAAAACGCTTTTTGCCGCGCACCAAAGGCAGCTTGTCGGTCTTGACCTTGGCCAGCTTGGCCAATGCCTTGTCATTGAGCAAATCAGGCGTGATGTCTTTGACCACAGCGCTCAGGTCGCGCAAGCGGCCATCGGCGTCGATCAGGCCTGGTTTTTCTTTGCCGGGTTGGCCATAGCGAACGAGTTTCATAAAACCTCTCAGTGTGTAAAAAATCAATACGTGGAACGGCCACCGGACAGGTCAAAGACCGCGCCGGTGGAGAAGGAGCATTCTTCGGTGCTCAACCAGGTCACCATGGCGGCGACTTCTTCGGGCTCGCCAAAGCGGGCCATCGGAATTTTGGACAACATGAACTGGATGTGTTCGGGCGTCATTTGATCAAAAATCGCCGTCTTCACAGCCGCTGGGGTGACACAGTTCACGCGCACCCCCGTGTCGGCCAGTTCTTTGCCCAGCGACTTGGTGAGGCCAATGACGGCCGCTTTGCTCGCACTGTAAGCACTGGCATTGGGGTTGCCGTCCTTGCCCGCGACCGAGGCGATGTTGACGATGCGGCCGTAGTTGCGCGCCTTCATGTGTGCGCCGAGTTCGCGGCAGCAGTGGAACAGGCCGTGCACGTTCACATCGAACACCTGCTTCCAGGCATCGACCGGGTAGTCCCACACTTTGACATTGGGGCCGGTGATGCCCGCGCTGTTGACCAGCACATCCACATCGGCCAGTGACGTGGTTTGCGCGGTAGCCTGCACCACCGAAGCATGACTGGTCACATCCACCTGAACCGTGTTGACCACCGCACCCAGCTGGCCCTGACGCAGTTGCTCGGCCGCATTGGCCATGCCTGCGACATCGCGGTCCCAGATCGTGACGCGTGCGCCAGAAGCCAGCATGCGCTGCGCAATGGCAAAACCCAAACCGGTGGCTGCACCGGTGATGACCGCATGGCGGCCTTTCATGTCCAGCAAATTCATGTACATCTTTCTGAAATTCAAATGGTCATGCCACCGTCCACCATATAGGCGTTGCCAGTGGCAAAAATAGATTCGTCCGATGCGAGGAAGGTCACGATGGGCGCGATTTCTGCCGCCTGCGCCAGCCGCCCCATGGGCTGGCGGTTGATGAAGTCCTTGCGGGCCTGCGCCGGGTCGGCATAGCTGTTGATGCGGTCCTGCAGGGAAGGCGTGTCTACAGTGCCGGGGCAAATCGCATTGCAGCGGATGCCCTGGCGCACAAAGTCGGCCGCCACACTTTTGGTGAGCCCGATCACGGCCGCCTTGCTGGTGCCGTAAATGAAGCGGTTGGGCAAACCCTTGACGCTGGAGCACACGCTGGCCATGTTGATGATGCTGCCGCCGCGCCCGTCTTTCTCGAACTGCGCCACCATTTTGGGAATGGCCGCTTGGATCATCCAGAACTGCGAGCGCACGTTCAGGTTGAAGGCGAACTCCCATTCTTCGTCTTTGGCTTCCACAATGGAGCCGTTGTGCACAAAGCCCGCGCAGTTGAAGATCACGTCGATGCGGTCCATGCTGGCCACCTGCGCGGCAATCGCGTTTTTGTCGAGCACGTTCAGCACGGCGGTGTGCACATTGGCCACGCCCTGATACGACTTGAGCAATTCAGCGTTCACATCGGTGGCGTAAACGACAGCGCCTTCTGCGGCCATGGCCAGCGCCGCAGCTTGGCCAATGCCTTGCCCGGCGGCCGTGATCAGCGCGGTTTTTCCTTTGAGTCTCATGGTGCCTTGATCTCCAGATGGGTGGTTTGTTTTTGGGTAATCGCTGACCAGTCCCAGGCGATGCCCAGACCGGGGGTTTCTGGCGGATGGGCATAACCACCCTCCACTTTCATGCGTGAGGTGGTGATGTCGTCGAGCTGCGGAATGTATTCCACCCAGGTGGCGTTGGGCACGGCCGCGCACAGGCTCACGTGCAGCTCCATCAAAAAGTGCGGGCACACCGCCACGTCAAAGGTTTCGGCCAGATGCGCCGTCTTGATCCAGGGTGTGATGCCGCCGATGCGCGCCACATCGGGCTGCACGATGGAGCAAGCCCCCTGCTCCAAGACTTCGCGAAACTGCATCGGGTGGTACATGGACTCGCCCACCGCCACCGGGATGGTCGTGTGCTCACACAGCTGACGGTGACCCGACACATCTTCGGCGGGCAAGGGCTCCTCGATCCACGCGAGCCCCAAACCATCGAAAGCCCGCGCACGGCGCACGGCCTCGGCGCGGTTAAAGCCCTGGTTGGCATCGGTCATCAGCTCAAAGCCCGGACCTACCGCATCGCGTACCGCACTCAGGCGGGCCACGTCTTCGCTCACATGCGGGCGGCCTATTTTGATCTTGGCACCTTTAAAGCCCAGGGCTTGCGCCTCCAGTGTCTGGTCCACCAGCGCCTCGGGCGACAAATGCAGCCAGCCGCCTTCGGTCGTGTAGAGCGGCACCCGCGCTTGCGCACCGCCCAGCAACTGCCAAAGCGGCAAGCCCTGACTTTGCGCTCGCCAGTCCCACAAGGCGGTGTCCACACAGGCCAGCGCCAGGCTGGTCATCGCGCCCACAGCAGTGGCATGGGTGTGAAAAAACAAATCCTTCCAGATGGCCTCCACCATGACCGGGTTGCGACCGATCAAACGTGGCGCCAAGTGGTCCTTGAGCAATGCGATGACCGCAGAGCCCCCGGTGCCGATGGTGTAAGCGTAGCCTGTGGCCTCAATGCCGTCGCTGCAGTGCAGCGTGAGCAAGATGGTTTCTTGCGTCACGAACGACTGAATGGCGTCGGTGCGCAAAACCTTGGGTGGCAAATTGACTTGCCGAAGACTCACGCGGTCAATGACAACAGAAGACATCTGGATCAAACCTGTAGGCGGCAAAAGGTGGACGGCATGTGCTGCGGCAAACCTCACCCACAACGATCTTGAGGACGACCGACATACGGGTTTGTGCGGAGTTGCAACAGCTTTTGAACATGTGATGATTGTGCAACTGGTCTGACCACTTGTCCAATTCACGTTATCCCTGATTCCCCGCATGCCCATCCAAACCGTCGAACCCCAACGCCTGTATCGCCAGATTGCCGAACAACTTCGACAACTGATGAACTCAGGGGAGTTTGCTGTGGGCTCGCGTTTGCCGGCAGAGAGAGACTTGGCGGTCCAACTGGGTGTGAGTCGCCCTTCTGTGCGCGAGGCGCTCATTGCCCTTGAGGTTGAAGGCATGATCGAAGTGCGCACGGGGTCGGGCATTTATGTGCAAAGCACCACGCCGCTCAAAAACAAGGCAGGAGCAGCCCAAAGCGATGCATCAGCCGAATGGGGTCCACTCGAAGTCATGAGCGCGCGCATTCTGGTGGAGGCCGAAGTGGCCGCCCTGGCTGCGCAAAACGCCCAAAAGAAAGACCTGCAAGCTATCCGCAATGGTCTGCAAAAAATGAAACTGGAAGCCGCTCGCGACGAGGTGCCCCGCTGGGGCGATGAAGCCTTTCATGAGGGGATTGCACAAGCTTGCGGCAACGGCGTATTGCTCGACACCGTGCAGCGCTTCTGGCAAGCCCGCAACGGCCCCTTGTTCGAGCGTCTGGGTGACTATTTTGAGCACCCGGCTTCCTGGCAAGCGGCCATTGCCGAGCACCAAGCCGTGCTGGACGCCATCGAAGCCCGCGACAGCACTGGTGCACGTAAAGCAATGCAAAAGCACTTGAAACAAGCCCACAAAAGATACAGCGCGAGCTGGCGCCGCGCTCCCGCCCGATAAGGGTATGCCCTTTTTTCGCGTCAGCAATTTTCAAAAACCACTAAGGAGACAACGATGAGCAAACGATTCACCCTGAAAACCCTGGCCGCCTTGGGCACTGTTGCGATCGGCTCGATGCTGATCAGCACCGGCGCACAAGCCCAGCAAAAACTGAAGTGGGCCCATGCCTACGAAACATCCGAGCCGTACCACATCGACTCGGTCTGGGCCGCTGAAGAAATCAAGAAACGCAGCAACGGCAAGTTCGACATCCAGGTCTTTCCCGCCTCCACTTTGGGCAAGGAAACCGACATCAACCAAGGCCTGACCTTGGGCACGGTGGACATGATCATCAGCGGCACATCGTTTGCCGCCCGCACCTATCCACGCTTTGGCATCGCCTACTACCCCTTCATTTTCCGTGACGGCGATCACCTGATCGCCTATTCCAAGAGCCCTATCTTCCAGGAAATGGTGAACGACTACCGTGCCAAAACCGGCATCCAGGTCACGGCTTACACCTATTACGGCGCACGCCACACCACGGCCCAAAAAGCCTTCACCACCTGCGATGGCATGAAGGGCCTGAAGATTCGTGTGCCCGATGTGCCGGCTTACACCGCCACACCCAAATCGTGCGGTGCCAACCCCACACCCATCGCTTTTGCCGAGGTGTACCTGGCCTTGCAAAACGGCACGGTGGAAGCCCAGGAAAACCCACTGACCACCATCGAAGCCAAGAAGTTCTACGAAGTGCAAAAGGCCATCATGCTCACGGGGCACATCGTGGACGGATTGACCACCCAAGTAGCCCCTCACGTCTGGAACAAACTCAGCGATGCTGAAAAGAAAATGTTCACCGAAGTGACGCAGGAAGCGGCCAATCGTTCGACTGGCAAGATCAAAAAGCGTGAAGCTGAGCTGGTCGACGAGTTCAAGAAAAAAGGTCTGCAAATCGTGCAAGTGGACCGCAAGTCGTTCCAAGACGCCGTACTGAAAAACGCACCGCTGGAGTCCATGGGCTTCACACGTGCTGACTTCGACAAGATCCAGGCTGCTAAATAAAGCACCGCCATCGCGCAGGTCAGGCTCTTGCAGCCTGGCCTGCGCCTTATTCCGAATTCAAGGACGCAATATGAGCGAGCTACCCGATCTGGATGCCATGCCCAAAGTCATGGGCGACGATGGCCAATTCCATGCCACCGACGATGAAGTGGATCTGTCAGGAACCCCCATTGAAGCCTGGGTGGCATTGGCGTTTTTCTGGACCTTGGGTGCCACGGTTTTTTACCAATTTTTTACCCGATACGTGATGAACAATTCGGCCTCCTGGACCGAAGAAATTGCACGCTACATGCTGATTGCGACCGTGTTCACCGGCGCGACCATTGGCGTGGCCAAGAACAACCACATCCAGGTCGACTTCTTTTACCGCTTCATGCCCGAGTGGCTGTCTCGTGCCATGGGCACGGTGGTCGATGTGATGCGCATTGCATTTTTCGCGGCAGCCACTGTGCTGACCGGCCAGATGATGGACAAGCTGGGCAGCTACAAGATGACCATCATCGACTTGCCCATGAACATCGTCTACGGCGTGGTCATGGCCGGTTTTGCCGCCATGTGCCTGCGCGCCATCTGGGTTGCACGCGTGCATTGGCAGCGGGGCTACACCGTGCTGCAACGCCCCGAATCTGAAATGACCGACCGCTGAAACGCCTTTAGAAAGTTCTCCCATGTTGAAGATCCTTTTCCTCATCCTCATGAGCGGCGGTATTCCGGTGGCGATTGCCATGGCAGGTGCGTCCTTGCTCTATTTGTTTTTCGTCGAAAGCTCGCCGCCGTTTGTGGTCATCCACCGCATGGTCTCGGGCATCGACAGTTTCCCGCTGCTGGCCGTGCCCTTCTTCATTTTGGCCGGCAACCTGATGAACAACGCGGGCATCACCAACCGCATCTACAACTACGCGCTGGCCCTGGTGGGCTGGCTCAAAGGCGGTCTGGGCCACGTCAACGTGGTCGGCTCGGTTGTGTTTGCAGGCATGAGCGGCACCGCCATTGCCGATGCGGCAGGCCTGGGCACCATCGAGATCAAGGCCATGAAAGACCATGGCTACAGCACCGAATTTGCGGTGGGCGTCACTGCGGCTTCGGCCACGCTCGGCCCCATCATCCCCCCCAGCTTGCCCTTCGTGATCTACGGCATGATGGCCAACGTGTCGGTGGGGGCCTTGTTCCTCGCGGGCATCTTGCCCGGCATTTTGATGGCTGTGCTGATGATGCTCACCGTGGCCTATTTCGCGCACAAAAATGGCTGGGGTTCAGACGTTAAATTCGAGTGGTCCAAAGTCATCAAGGCCTTGGTAGAAACTGCTGTGGTCGTGTGCTGGCCCCTGTCCATCTGGTGGTTGGTCACGGCGATGGGCACACCACCGCAAATCACTGTGTTCGGCGCTTTGATCGTGTTGTTCGCGGCCGACAAGCTGTTCAACTTCCAGGCGGTGCTGCCCATCATGACGCCCGTGCTCTTGATTGGCGGCATGACCACTGGCGTATTCACCCCGACTGAAGGCGCGATTGCCGCCTGCGTTTGGGCGATTGCGCTGGGCTTCTTCTGGTACCGCACACTCAACTTCAAGATGTTCGTGAAGATCTGCCTGGACACGGTAGAGACCACGGCCACCGTGCTGTTCATCGTGGCAGCAGCCAGCATTTTTGGTTGGATGCTCACCGCCACAGGCGTGACCACGGCCATCAGCGCTTGGGTGCTGGGGTTCACGCAAGAGCCTTGGATGTTCCTGCTGCTCGCCAACTTGCTGATGCTGTTTGTCGGCTGCTTCCTCGAACCCACAGCCGCCATCACCATCCTCGTGCCGATTCTGGTGCCCATTTGCCAGAAGCTGGGCATTGATCTGGTGCACTTTGGCCTGGTCATGGTGCTCAACTTGATGATCGGCCTGCTGCATCCGCCCATGGGCATGGTGCTGTTTGTGCTGGCCCGCGTGGCGCGCCTGAGCGTGGAAGCCACCACCCGCGCCATCCTGCCCTGGCTGTTCCCCTTGCTGGGCAGCCTGGCCGTCATCACCTACTTCCCCAGTCTGGTGCTGTGGCTGCCCAAGCAATTCTATTGACCTGGAGAGACAGATCTTTGGCTCTGCCCCCAACCGATTGAAATCATGAACAATTCTTTCATTCGCCTGCACCCCGCCGACGACGTGGTCATCGCCCGAGCCCAACTCATGAGCGGCAGCACTGTGGACGGCGTGGCCGTGCGCGGCCTGGTGCCACCCGGCCACAAGATCGCCACACGCGCCATTGCCGTGGGCGAGCCCGTGCGTCGCTACAACCAGATCATCGGCTTTGCATCGCAAGCCATTGCCCCGGGCGAGCATGTGCACACGCACAACCTGAACATGGGCGCGGAAAAAGGCAACTTCGAGCGCGATTACGCCATCGGGCAAGACGTGAAGCCCGAGTCGGCTCGCAAGCAAGCCAGCTTCATGGGCTACAAGCGCTCGGATGGCCGTGTGGCCACGCGCAACTACATCGGCGTGTTGTCCAGCGTCAACTGCTCGGCCACCGCTGCACGGGCGATTGCCGACCACTTTTCCAAACGCAACAACCCCGCGGCACTCGCCAACTTTCCGAATGTGGACGGCGTGGTCGCTTTGACCCACGGCACCGGCTGCGGCATGGACACCGAAGGGCTGGGCATTCAGCTTTTGGAGCGCACGCTGGCCGGTTACGCCACCCACGCCAACTTCTGGGGCGTGGTGGTGGTGGGCCTAGGCTGCGAGGCCAACCAGCTCAACACCTGGCTGGCACACAGCAGCCTGCGCGAAGGCGACACGCTCAAGGTCTTCAACATCCAAGACACCGGCGGCACGCGCCTCACGGTGGAAAAAGGCATTGCCCTGATTGAGGAGATGCTGCCCCGCGCCAACGCCATCACCCGTGAGCCTTGCAGCGCTGAACACATCACGGTAGGTTTGCAGTGCGGCGGGTCTGACGGTTATTCGGGCATCAGCGCCAACCCGGCGCTGGGCGCAGCGGTGGACCTGTTGGTGCAGCATGGCGGTACGGCCATCCTGAGCGAAACGCCCGAAATTTATGGTGCCGAGCATTTGCTCACGCGCCGCGCTGTGAAGCCCGAGGTGGCGCACAAACTGATCGAGCGCATCCGCTGGTGGGAAAACTACACCGCCATCAACGGCGGCGAGATGAACAACAACCCCTCGCCCGGCAACAAGGCGGGTGGTCTGACCACGATCCTTGAGAAATCATTGGGCGCGGTGGCCAAGGGCGGCACCAGCAACCTGCAGGCGGTCTACGAATACGCTGAGCCGGTCACCGCCAAAGGCTTTGTCTACATGGACACACCCGGCTACGACCCGGTGAGCGCCACAGGCCAAGTGGCAGGCGGGGCCAACCTGATCTGCTTCACCACTGGGCGCGGCAGCGCCTACGGCTGCGCGCCCTCGCCCAGCCTGAAGTTTTCGACCAACACAGCCCTGTGGAAAAAACAGGAAGAGGACATGGACCTGAACTGCGGCGAGATCGTGGACGGCGGCGTGAGCATTGCCGACATGGGCCAGCGCATCTTCGAGATGATCCTGGCCGCCGCCTCGGGCGAACCCACCAAGAGCGAGCGCCACGGCTACGGCCAAAACGAGTTTGTGCCGTGGCAAGTGGGCGCGGTGATGTGAAACAACATCTCGTCATCATGGACCTGGCTTTCCTCTTGTCATCCCGGACTTGATCCGGGATCCATGTGGTCTACCGCCATGACCAGCCCTCAAGATGGACCCCGGGTCAAGCCCGGGGTGACAAGAAAAAATCCAACGACCGATTAGGATCAACATGAGCCAACGCATCCAAGCCGCTGACCTGCGCGCCAAAGTCGCCCGCATCATTGAACAAGCGGGCAGCGCCCCAGCCGAGGCCGCCCAGGTGGCCGACAACCTGGTCATGGCCAACCTGAGCGGGCACGACTCGCACGGCGTGGGCATGGTGCCGCGCTATGTCGATGCCGTGCTCGAAGGGGGCCTGAGCCCCAACACGGGCGTCAAAGTTTTGCTGGACACCGGCCCACTGCTCAACCTGGACGGCCAGCGCGGCTACGGCCAAATCACCGGCGTGCAAGCCATGCAGATGGGCATTGAACGTGCCAAGCAGCACGGTGTGTGCACTGTGGCGCTCAGTCGCTCGCACCACCTGGGCCGCATCGGCCACTTTGCCGAAATGGCCGTGGCGCAGGGCCTGGTGTCGGTACATTTTGTCAACGTGCTCTCGCGCCCCGTGGTCGCGCCCTTTGGCGGTGGCGATGGGCGCTTTGGCACCAACCCTTGCTGCATCGGCGTGCCCATGGGCAGCCGTGCGCCCTTTGTGCTGGACTTTGCCACCAGCCGCGTGGCGCAAGGCAAGATGCGCGTGGCCCACAACAAAGGCGAGCAAGTGCCGCCGGGCTATTTGATCGACGAACACGGCCACCCCACCACCGACCCCGGCGTGGTGGTGGTGCCGCAATCCAACGGCCTGTTTGGCGCGCTCATGACCTTTGGCGACCACAAGGGCTTTGGCATGGCCGTGGCTTGCGAGCTGCTGGGCGGTGCGCTGACCGGTGGCGGCACCTGGCACCGCGAAGCCGACAACCAGCGTGCCGTGCTCAACGGCATGCTGACGATGCTGATCGACCCGGTGCGCTTGGGCACGCAAGACATGTTCGAGCAAGAAGCCCTGGCCTTTGCCGACTGGTTGCGCCAAAGCCCCGATGCCCCCGGCAGCGACGGCGTGCACATGGCGGGCGAACCCGAACGCACCGCCCGCGCCGAGCGCGAGCAAAGCGGCATCTGGATCGACGACGCCACCTGGGCCGAAATCGAGGCGTCCGAACAAAAACTCCAACAGTCGCAAAAAACTTAACCAAACAACTGCGACGCTAGACCCAACTTAACAACGGTCATCCGGCCTCAACTTATCAACTGTCACCCCGGACTTGATCCGGGGTCCATCCCCCCTCATTCATGAAACTCTCAGCCCTCACCTTGGCATCGCTGCCCGCGGCCATCCAGACCCCGACGTACGACCGCACAGCCCACGCTCCGGGCGTGGTGCATTTAGGCCTAGGTGCTTTTCACCGCGCCCACCAAGCCATGGTGTTTGACCAGTTGCTGGCCAGTGGCGACACACGCTGGGGCATCCACGGCGTGGGCATGACACGGCCCGACCTGGTGAACCCACTGCGCGCACAAGACGGCCTGTATGCCGTGCGCATCGCCGATGCAAAAGGCGTGAAATGGCAAGTGCCGGGCGCGCTTTGGCGCACGAGCGTGGCCACCACCGAACGCGATGCGGTGGTCCAAGCCATTGCCGCACCCGCCACGCGCTGGGTCACACTCACCGTGACCGAAAAAGGCTACACCCCGGCGCTGGGCCAACTGCTGCTGGACGGCTTGCGCCTGCGCCAGCAGGCAGGCTTGCCCGGCATCACCATCGCCTCGTGCGACAACCTGCAAGGCAATGGCCATAAACTGCAAGCCTTGGTCAAAGCCGAGATTCCAGCCAAACACACCACGCCACAAGACGCTCAACTACTGGTTTGGCTGGACACGCACTGCGCTTTCCCGTGCAGCATGGTCGATCGCATCGTGCCGGCCGCCACAGCCGAAGTGATGGCCGCTGCGCAAGAGGCACTGGGCTTGCAGGACGCCTGCGCCCTGAGCACCGAAGGCTTTTGGGAATGGGTGATCGAAAACCGCTTTGCCGACCCAGCCGACGCCTCCCTGCTGCAAAGCGCCGGTGTGCGCGTGACGGACGATGTGCACAGCTATGAAGAAGCCAAGCTGCGCATGCTCAATGGCAGCCACACGGCCATGGCACTCATTGGCGCGGTCACAGCGCGGCCGTTCATTGCCAACTGCATTGGCGCAGAACACATCCGAACATTTGTTCACCAACTCATGGGCCGCGAAGTCTCTCCGCACCTGAGCCGCAGCGACTGGGCCGAGTACCGCAACGCACTGATTGCGCGTTTTGCCAACCCGCACCTGAAGCACAGCGTGCACCAGATCGCCACCGACAGCTCGCAAAAGATTCCACAGCGCTGGCCGCCTTCGGTGTTGGGGCAAATCGCCCAAGGCGCGTCGTTTGAACACCACGCGCTGGCAGCCGCCGTGTTTGTGCGCTACACCCTGGGCGTGGACGAACAAGGCCAAACCTACACACTGAACGACCCGCAAGCAGCCAGCCTGATGGCCCTGGGTGCCGCCCAACGCACCGAGCCCGAGACCTGCGTGCGCGCCCTGCTGGCCCGCGAAGACCTGTGGGGCAGCGCCCTGCCACAGCACGCCGCATGGATCGCCCGCGTGACGCACTGGCACCAGCAAGTGATGCAGCACGGCGTGGACAAAGCGATCCAGCAACTGCTGGCCCAAGAAGCCTGAAGACGGAGACCCGCGCCATGAAAATCACCGCCGCCCGCGTCATCGTCTGCAGCCCCGGCCGCAACTTCGTCACCCTCAAGATCGAGACCGACCAAGGCGTCACCGGCATCGGTGACGCCACACTCAACGGCCGCGAGTTGGCTGTTGTCAGCTACCTCGAAGACCACCTCATTCCCTGCCTGATCGGACGCGACCCGCAGCAGATCGAGGACATCTGGCAATACCTCTACAAAGGCGCCTACTGGCGACGCGGCCCGGTGACCATGAGCGCGATTGCCGCGGTGGACACCGCGCTGTGGGACATCAAGGCCAAGATGGCGGGCATGCCGCTGTACCAGCTGCTGGGCGGGCGCAGCCGCACCGGGGTGATGGTCTACGGCCACGCCAACGGCCGCGACACGGCCGAAACGGTCGATGAAGTCTTGCGCCACAAGGAAGAAGGCTACTTGGCCATCCGCGCCCAAAGCGGCGTGCCGGGCCTGAACAAGGTCTATGGCGTGAGCGGAGCGAACCGCATGTATGAACCCGCCGACGGCAACTTGCCCAGCGAACACGACTGGAGCACCGAAAAGTATTTGCGCCACACGCCCGGCCTGTTTGAAGCCGTGCGCGAAGCCGTGGGTCCCGACATCCATTTGCTGCACGACGTGCACCACCGCCTGACGCCCATCGAAGCAGGCCAGCTGGGCAAGGCATTGGAGCCCGTGCGCATGTTCTGGATGGAAGACCCGACACCCGCAGAAAACCAGGATGCCTTCCAGTGGATACGCCACCACACCACCACACCGATTGCGGTGGGCGAGATTTTCAACAGCATCTGGGACTGCAAGACACTGATCGAAAAGCAACTGATCGACTACATCCGCACCACCGTGGTCCACGCGGGCGGCATCACGCACCTGCGGCGCATCGCCGACTTGGCGAGCCTTTATCAGGTGCGCACCGGCTGCCACGGCGCGACCGACCTGTCACCCGCGTGCATGGGTGCGGCCCTGCACTTTGACACCTGGGTGCCCAACTTCGGCGTGCAGGAATACATGCCGCACAGCGAGGAAATGCTGTCGGTCTTTCCTCACGACTACCGCTTTGAGCGCGGCATGATGTATTGCGGCGAATCACCCGGCCACGGGGTGGACATCGACGAGAAGCTGGCTGCTAAGTACCCGTACCAAAGGGCTTATCTGCCGGTGAACCGACTGCAGCATGATGGGACGCTGTGGAATTGGTGATCCGTTTCGATCTTGTATGGTCTGCTTAGCAGCGGTAGCGGCTATTTGGCTTTACATCGTTAAAGACATCGACGTGGCGATAGGTCTTTCGTGAGGTGTTGAAAATTCAGGTGAATTTCTCCAAAGCGGTCACAACCTGTGATCGTCCAATTTGGAGTACGGACACCAATGGTTGAACACTCGCCCCATTTACACAAAATTCGGGCCACCCTTGAGTCGAGGCCATCGACTTGGCCTTATTGACGTTTGGTATAGCCTACGTCAGATCAACGGCACTGGGCTTGCGCCCATTGGGCCTTTGCCCAAAGCGGCTTCCCGGCCACCGAATCGCGCGACCAACGCGTCTTGATCGGCCTTGGCGTTCTGGTCGGCAACTTCTGGGTCAAGCATGTGATTCAAAAGCGATTCCATGTGTTTGCGGATCGGCTGATAACCATCTTTAGCAGCGAGGTCAACGGTTTGTCCTGGATCAACCGACATGTCAAACAATTCTGGTTCATAGCCCACGTAGTGGTGATACGCCCACTGGCCTTGTCGCACCAAATAGGCTGCGCTGGGTGAGCCCACGGCGTGGTATTCGCTGAAGCCGATACGCTCTGGATCATCGTTCTCGTTGGCGATCTCCACAAGCGATCGGCCCGGCAGCGTGGGGTCTGCGGGCAGGTTCGCGTTGTCGAGTAAGGTCGGAGCGATATCAACCAGGTTGACTTGGGTCGCGCAGACCTTGCCTTCAGGGATTCCTGGCCCAGCCAAGATCAAAGGGATATGGGTGGCTTCGCGGTAGAGCGTTGATTTGTTCCACATCCCGCGCACACCTTGGTTGTCGCCATGATCACTGCTCATGATCACTCGGGTGGATGTTTGCAAACCGGTTTGTCCAAGCGCTTCAAGCACTTTGCCGATTTGCTCGTCAATGAAGCATGTCAAAGCGTAATAGCAAGCCAAAGCCAAGCGGCGGCGCTCAGGTGTGCCCAACTCATCGTCTGCATTTGAAAAATCCGCATGCCGCTGCACCCACGGGTGACGCTGATAGCCGCTGAGCGGATGTAGCCGTGGGTCGGCAATGGCATCCATGTCGATGGCATCGAGGTAGCGTTGGGGCACGACCAATGGGAAATGTGGCGCGACGAAACCAACGAACAAGGTCCATGGCGCAGCATCTTTTTCGGCGGCCTTGTCATGCAACCACTGGGCTGCATGCTCAGCCGAGGCAATGTCGTACTGGTTGTAGCTGGACAGCCCAGCACCTAGTTCGGTGAACAGCCGCGATGGGCGCGGCGTATTGGGCAATGGGTTGCGCACCGAGCCCCAGACCTGCCCGATGCCATCGGCCAGATGCAAGGGATCGTGCTGCTTGGAAAATCCGGTGAGCGCAGTGGCATTGACATAGTGCAATTTGCCCATCGACTCGACGCAGTGACCAGCAGCTTGGAGTGCGTGCCCCCAACCGGGGATACGCCCGTCGTAGCCCATGGCGTTGTCCCAATAGGCGATGTCATGCACCCAGCGCCCTGTGGCCAGTGCGGCCCGTGCGGGGACGCAGATGGGCGAGGGTGTGAGGGCTTGAGTGAATCGAGTGCCACGGGCAGCCAGGGCGTCCAGATGGGGTGTCTTGACGAAAGGGTGGCCAGCGCAGCCCAAGGCATGCGCATCTTGCTCGTCGGTCAAAAGAATCAACGTGTTCAAGGTCATCGTCCAAGGTCCTCAAGCAGGCCCAACGGGTTCAGGCAGTGGGTTGCGAATATCATCCGGGCGGCTCATGAGCCGCTGCATCAACTCCTCACGCAAGCCGCGATGCTTAGGATCGTCAAACAGGTTGACGCACTCATAGGGGTCGTTGCTCAGGTCATACATTTCACCGACCCCACTGTCTAATTCAAGCGTGAGCTTGGCGCTGCGGGTGCGCACAGTGCGCAAGTCCAAGGCGACACCACAACGCGATGGACCCAGGCGCCATTCGTTGTAGGCGTGATCGCGCTCTGCGTTGCCAATGCCGGTGAGCAGTGGGCGCAGGCTTTGGCTGTGTACAGCAGAGGGCACAGGTGTGGATGCATAGTCGCCAAAGGTCGCTGCCAAGTCCAGCGTGGAGACAGGTTGGTTGTTTTCTTGATTGGCAGCAATGCCAGGTCCACGCATGATCAAACCTACGCGCAGCAGGCCTTCGTAATGCATCGGGCCTTTGAGCATGAGGCCATGATCGCCCAGCAATTCACCGTGGTCAGAAGTGAACACCACGAGCGTTTTGTCAGCCAGGCCCGCATCGTCCAGCGCAGACAAGATCCGCCCCACCTGGTGGTCCACCAAAGAAATCATGCCGTAGTAATTGGCAATTATTTCTCGCAACTGAGCATCGCTTTGCGGTGTCATGCGCGAGTATTCCTCACGCACTTTTCGGCTTTCTGGTGTGCCGCCGGGCGTGTTTTCAAGTGCGGCTCTGTGCCACCAGGGGCGTTTGTCCAAATCTCGAAGCCGATGCGGTGGCAGATCCACCTCATCTGGGCGATGCATCCAACACCAGGGCGCAGGTGCATCAAAAGGGTGATGCGGATCTGCCATCGACACCCACGCGCAAAACGGCTGTGCTGTCGCTTGGGCATCGGTGGCTTCTCGCTGGCGCCGCCCCTGCTCAGCGATGTACGCGACCGTGCGATCTCCCACCCAAGTGCTGTTGTGCCAAGCCGTGGGCAGGGCGCTGTTGTGCGTTTGTGCAGCCTGTGTTTTCGGGTCAAGGCGCTGGCTGTACAGGGCGTTCTTCATGGCACCCAAGCCATCGCGGTGGTACCAACGCTCGTAATGCAAGCCGCCAGGGCTGGCCTCGGGTAGCCAGTAGTTGTGCCCCAATTGCATCAACTCGACCTTTTCAAAGCCCATGTAAGGGCCTTGCCAATCGTCTGCAAACATATGCGAACTGGGAATGTTCTCGCAGCGACCGGTTGGACGGTTGGCGTAGGAATGGTTGCTCGAAAAATGCGCCTTGCCGATGAATCGCGTGTCGTAGCCCGCTTTGCTCAGTGATCCGGAAAAGCCTCCCGCCGCGATGGACTCGTCCAGATCAATACCGTTGTCGTGCACCCCACTGGTCAATGGCAGCATACCGGTCAAGATGGCGCTTCTTGAGGGCATGCACACCACATTTGGGGTGATGCATTGGGTGAATCGCGTACCTTGCCGGGCCAGCAAATCAAGGTGCGGCGTTTGCACCCGGCGGCCTTCGAATCCAAAACAATCAGCGCGGTGCTGATCGCTCATGATGAGCAAAATGTTAGGTCTTTTCAAATCGTGTCACCCAGGTTAGCGAATGAACTGCATCAGTTGTCAGCGGTGTATCCCGTAGCTTTGATGACAGGGCCCCAGCGTTCAAAATCCTCTTTGAGATGACGCGCCAAATCAGCCGAAGACCTGACGTCAGAATCAAACTCGAGTTTTTCAATGGCAGCAACCAAGCGTGGGCTGCGCACCGCAGCAACAATCGCGGCTTCCAGTTCGAGTTGGATCGCTTTCGGCGTTTTGCTCGATGCAAAAAACGCAAACACCTCGTTCAGCTGCAATTCGGGGTAGCCCTGCTCTTTGAACGTGAGCACGCCCGACAGGCCCGGCAAGGCCTTGTCTCCGCTGAAACCAAGAATGCGAAGCTTGCCGGACTTGTGATGCGTCACCAGGTTGGGGAGCGTCGTGGAGAGGGCGGGAATCGTCCCACCCAACACATCCGTCATAGCGGCTGCACCGCCGCGATAGGGCACATGCTGAAAATCGATGCCAGCCTTGCGCCCAAACATCACACCCATGAAGTGCATGGCCGTGCCAGCACCCGGCGTGCCGTAGCTGGCCTTACCAGGGTTGGCCTTGGCCCAATCCACAAACTCCTTGAGTGTTTTGGCAGGTGTGCCCGGCCCGACACCCAAAGCAAACTGGAAAGAGCAAACACCTGCCAGCGGTGCGAGATCACTCATCGAATAACGCAGTTTTGGATAGACATGCGGGAAGATCGTCGCATTGCCCCCTGGCATCATCACAATCGTGCTGCCATCGGCAGAAGCAGCAAGCATCGCCTCGGTGGCCAGTTGCCCAGCGGCACCCGTTCGGTTTTCTATGACCGTGTTGTAGCCTGCGACACGAAGTTCCTCACCGACTTGGCGAGCCACCACATCCACCGCCCCCCCTGCGGGATAACCCACGAGGATTTTCAATGGTTTGCCTTGCGCAAAGGCCAGGCTGGGCGAGAGGCCTGCGACAGCGCTGGTTCCGATGTAGGTCAAGCAGTGGCGACGGTTCAACATGATGATCCTTTCAAGGAAGCTGCAATCAGCATTGGGTGTGGGCATATTCGCGGTGAAGGCCATTTGCGAATAAAACGATCATGTGCCGGGCTGGAGCGCGCTTCAGTATCTTCGGGAACAATACAGGAATGACCCCTAATCAACTGCATTCCAGTGATCGCTTCGCGGCAGAACTTTTGCAAAGCCGTCAATTGAGCCGCAAGTTTGCGAACGCCCTTGCGCAACCGCTGGCCTTCAAGAGCAGGCCGCTGCACCGATTTGCTGCAGGGGTGAGCTTGTGCAAAGCGGGAGATCGCGTGACGCAACTGCCTTTCGTCATGAGCGGTCGCCTCGATGCTGTTGTGCATGTGCCGGGTGTCCAAGGCGGGCAAATCGTTCCCATTTCATTTCGCGCGGGTGAAATGGCTTTTCTTTCTTACTTGTTCAACCAGCTGCCCAGCGGGAGTGACTTGGTGGTCGGAGAGCCCAGCACCATTCAATGGCTACCGCTGAAAGACATTGAGACTTGTCTGCTGAATGATCAGGGTTTGCTGCTAATGTTGGTGCGTTTTCTCGGTCAGCGCCTGCGTGAGCTGCAAGCACGTGAGCGCAGTTGGGCTGCAAGAGGCGTGCAAACCCGCCTTTGTGCTGGCTTGGCGCGCATGGCGGCTGATTTGCCCAGCCGATCCGACCGGCGTACCGTCGTCGTCGCAACACATGAACAGATAGCTGCCAGCTGCGGCATCAGCCGTCCGAAGGCATCGATTGCTCTTAAAGTGCTCGAAGGCGATGGCGTTTTGAAACTGGGTCGCGGCTGGATCGAGGTGTTGAATTTGCGAGGATTGATCGAAAGGTCCGACTAGAAGTCGCGAGACTTTACAAATTTCAAGAGGGTGTTCTCAATTTGTTTCAAAGGTCAAATGACTAGAAACGCACCGATAGGTCAAACGGCCGCTGTAGGTCGGCTTCTGCCGGTCAACTGCTCGTAGCGATGGTCCGCTTCCAGCCTAAATTCGCCATTGACGCACACGGCCCGGACACAACAAGACCATACGAAACAACACCACCAGTGCAGCACACGGGGAGGCTTGGGAAGCCTTAAAGCATCCGCGCCAGCGCCGCCTGCAAATGCTCCGAAGGCAGCCGCTTGAAGCCTGATCGGGCAAAGCGCTGCAAGCGCCCTTGCATGAAGGCCACCAACAACGAGGCCACCAACTGAGCATCGGCCGTGGGGGTGGCTGACTCAATGCCTTTGAGGGACTGACGCAGCTGCGCCTCGATCTTGTCAAACAGCAAGTTGATGCGCTCTTGCAAGCGTTCGTGCTCCAGCACCAGGGCATCGCCAATCATCACGCGGCTCATGCCTGGGTTTTTCTCGGCAAACTGCAGCAACAAGGCCACGATGCGGCTGGCCTGCACAGGGCCTGCGGGCTCTCGATCTGTCACCTGCCGAATCAGGCCGATCACCGATTGGTCTACAAAATCAATCAGGCCCTCGAACATCTGCGCCTTGCTGGCGAAGTGTCGGTACAGGGCCGCTTCGCTCACGCCGATCTTGGCGGCCAGGCTGGCCGTGGTCACACGCTCTGCACCGGGCTGCTCCAGCATGGCGGCCAGCGTTTGCAAAATCTGCAAGCGCCGCTCACCCGGGCGCGGGCGTTTGCGTGCAGGCGTCGCGTCCTCGTCTGAAAAACGCTCGCTTTGTGTTTCTTGGTCTGCCATGTCTCCCCCTCTTTTTTAATTCTGGTCACGCAGACGTGCGCGCGCTTTCAACGGCTGCGGATCATGGTGCCGAAGGCTTGCTCGGACAGCACCTCCAGCAGCATGGCGTGGGGCACACGGCCATCGATGATGTGCACCGCGTTGACACCGCTCTTGGCGGCATCGAGTGCACCGGCAATTTTAGGGATCATGCCGCCGCTGATGGTGCCGTCGGCACACAACTCGTCGATGCGGCTGGGCGTCAACTCGGTCAGCAGTTCACCTTGCTTGTCCAGCACGCCACGGATGTTGGTGAGCATGAGCAATTTTTCGGCTTGCAGCACGGTGGCCAACTTGGCGGCCACCACATCGGCGTTGATGTTGTAGCTTTCGTTGTTGGCACCAAACCCAATGGGGCTGACCACGGGGATGAAGGCATCGTCTTGCAAGCAGGTCAAGATGGAAGGGTCAATGCTTTCGATCTCGCCCACCTGGCCCACGTCGTGTTCTTTCGTCGGGTCCTGACTGTCCACCAAGCGCAGTTTTTTGGCGCGAATCAGGCCACCGTCACGGCCCGTCAGGCCCACGGCCTTGCCGCCTGCGCGGTTGATCATGCCCACGATGTCTTGCTGCACTTCGCCGCCCAGCACCCACTCCACCACTTCCATGGTCTCGGCATCGGTCACGCGCATGCCCTGGATGAATTCGCCTTTTTTGCCCAAGCGCTTCAAGGCCGTTTCAATTTGTGGGCCACCGCCGTGCACCACCACCGGGTTCATGCCCACCAGCTTCAGCAGCACCACGTCTTCGGCAAAGGCCTGCTGCAGGGCCGGGTCGGTCATGGCGTTGCCGCCGTATTTGATGACCAAGGTCTTGCCGTGGAACTTGCGGATGTAGGGCATGGCCTGCGCCAGGATCTGGGCCTGGTCATGCGGGGCAACGGTGGGGGCAGCGGTGTTGTCGGTCATGGTGCGTGGCGAAGTGTCAAAAAAGAGGGTTCAAAAGTTCAGAGGATTGTGCCGCAAGCCCGTGACGACTCAGAGGATCTCGGCCAGCATGCGGTTGACGCCTTGCTGCCACGGCGGCGGCACCAGCCCAAAGGCTTCTTGCAGCTTGTGGGTGCTCAAGCGTGAATTCAGCGGCCGCTGGGCGGGCGTTGGAAATGCGGTGGTGGGCACGGGTGCGATTTCGGTCACTTTCAGGCCCGGATCGGGCTGGAGGTGACGCGCCTGTGCGATCACGTGGCTGGCATAGCCGTGCCAAGTGGTTTCACCCGAAGCCACCAGGTGGTAAATGCCAGCCAACGCTGGCGTTTGGCTCGCCATGACCTGGCGAATGGCATGGGCGGTCACATCGGCAATCAGGTCTGCGCCGGTGGGTGCACCGTGTTGGTCATCGATCACGGTGAGGCGTTCACGTTCAGCGGCCAGGCGCAGCATGGTCTTGGCAAAGTTGCCACCCCGCGCCGCATACACCCAGCTGGCGCGAAAAATCAGGTGTTTGCAGCTACTGGCGACGATAGCCTGCTCGCCTTCAAGCTTGGTCTGGCCGTAGACGCTGAGCGGGCCGGTGGCATCGCCTTCTTGCCAAGCTTGATCACCCTCGCCGTTGAACACGTAGTCGGTCGAGTAATGCACCAGCCAGGCACCGATTTCGGCGGCGGCTTGCGCCAGTGCGGCCGGTGCGGTGACGTTCAGACAGCGGGCCAACTCGGATTCAGACTCGGCTTTGTCGACGGCCGTGTGGGCGGCGGCATTGACGATCACGTCAGGGCGCCAGTCCCGCACGGTTTGAGCCAGGCGCTCGGGCTGGCTCAAATCACCGCAAAAATCGGTGCTGTGCCGGTCCAGCGCCAGCACCTCGCCCAAGGGTGCCAAGCTGCGTTGCAGCTCCCAACCGACTTGACCGTTTTTGCCTAACAGCAAGATTTTCACAGTGGGTTCCTGTTCATGTTGTACCGCCTATTTTTCACCCCGACTGATCGGGGTTTGCCTTCGTTTTTGTCATCCCCGACCCGATCGGGGATCCATGCCTTTTGCCTTCGACTGCCGTGGATACCCGCATGCGCGGGTATGACAGAGGTGGGAGCGGGTATGACAAATGCCTGTCAACCCCGACCCGATCGGGGGGCATTGCCTTCGTTTTTGTCATCCCCGACCTGATCTGTGGGCATTGCCTTCGCTTTGTCACCCCCGACCCGATCGGGGGTCCACGGCTCATGCATATTGTTTGTTCACCCACTCACGGTAAGCGCCGCTTTGCACATGGGCCACCCACTCCGGGTTGGCCAGATACCACGCCACAGTTTTGCGGATGCCGGTTTCAAAGGTCTCGGCAGGCTTCCAGCCCAGCTCGGCTTCGAGTTTGCGTGCGTCAATGGCGTAACGGCGGTCATGGCCCGGGCGATCGGTCACGTAGGTGATCTGGCTGGCGTAGCTGCCACCGGCCTTGGGGCGCATCTCGTCGAGCAGCTTGCACACGGTCTGCACGATCTCGATGTTGGGCTTTTCATTCCAGCCACCCACGTTGTAGGTCTCGCCCAAGCGGCCGCCCGCCAGCACCGTGCGGATGGCGCTGCAGTGGTCTTTCACATACAGCCAATCGCGCACCTGCATGCCGTCGCCATACACCGGCAGGGGCTTGCCCGCCAGGGCGTTGACAATCATCAGCGGGATCAGCTTTTCGGGGAAGTGGTAGGGCCCGTAGTTGTTGCTGCAGTTGGTGGTCAGCACCGGCAAGCCATAGGTGTGGTGCCAGGCACGCACCAAGTGGTCGCTGGCGGCCTTGCTGGCGCTGTAGGGGCTGTTGGGTTCGTAACGGTGCGTCTCGGCAAACGCCGGATCGTCTTTGCCGAGCGAACCATACACCTCGTCAGTCGACACGTGTAAAAAGCGAAAGCCCGCTTTAGTGGGCTTGTCAGCTGCCCCTGTAGGAGCGAGCCCCTGCGCGCGAATGTCTGCATCGGCCAACCCACTCCAATACCCCCGCACGGCTTCCAGCAGCCTGAAAGTGCCCACGATGTTGGTTTCGATGAACTCGCCCGGGCCATGGATGGACCGGTCCACATGGCTTTCGGCGGCAAAATTGATGACGGCGCGGGGCTGGTGCTCGGCCAGCAGGCGGCTCACCAAAGCGCTGTCACCGATGTCGCCTTGCACCAGTTGGTGGCGCGCATCGCCTTGCAGGCTGGCCAGGGTTTCGGGGTTGCCCGCATAGGTGAGTTTGTCGAGGTTGATGACGGCCTCGTTGCTGGCGGCCAGCCAATCGAGGACAAAGTTGGCGCCAATGAAGCCGGCGCCGCCGGTGACGAGAATGGTCATGAGGATGCGGATCTGGTGGGTGCCACGGGACGCGGAACCTCTGTGTTGAGATTTTAGAAGCATTGCGCTCGAACGCAGGTTAAAGTGACACCTTGTTCAGGAAGTGCATCATGGCCAAATCAAACGACACCACGCGCAGCAAAGCGAGCGCCACCGCGCAACAAGATGGCACCGCGCCACCCGCCCAGCACGTCTGGCTGGCAGGCTTGGGGGCCATGGCCAAAGCCCAGGAGCAAGGCAGCAAAGCGATTGAAGCCCTGGTGAATGACGGTTTGGCCTTTCAGCGGAAAAGCCAGGCCGAAGCACAACAGCGCCTGCAAGAAGCCACCGAACGCCTGAGCCACATGGCCAGCGACTTTGGCCAGCAAACCTCTGGCCGGGTGGACAAACTGGAACACTTGTTTGAAGACCGTGTGGCCAAGGCTTTGCACCGCTTGGGCATGCCCACGCTGCTGGACATTCAGATGCTGACCGACCGTGTGGCGCAACTGGAAGCGCAGCTTGCAGGGCTGCCAACGAAGGGCGCGCCCAAACCGGCGTCGACCACCGCAAAAAACACAGTGGCAGCGACCGGCAAAACGGTCAAAGCCAAACCCCAAGCGGCCAGCGCCGCCAAGCGTCCGAAAAAGACGGTTTGATTGATCGGCGCCGTCTTCAGCCATGGCCAAAAAAGCCCCCCGCCGCACCGCCGAGCGCATTGCCGAGGTCACGCTGGAGCTGTTCAACCGCTTCGGTGAACCCAACGTGTCAACGACGCTGATCTCGGCCGAACTCAACATCAGTCCGGGCAACCTGTACTACCACTTCGCATCGAAAGACGCCTTGGTCAACCGCTTGTTTGATCAATACGAAGTGGCCATGCTGGGCCTGCTGGATGCCGCACCGGATGTGCAAGATGTCGAGGACGCCTGGTTTTTTCTGCACTCGCTGTTCGAGCAGGTTTGGAGCCACCGATTTTTGTACCGCGACCTGAACAACCTGCTGTCGGGCAATCGGCACCTGGAAACGCATTTTCATGCGGTGCTGGAGCGCAAAACCCACGCCTTCAGGCTGATGCTGGAGTCATTGGCCGCAGCAGGACTGATGCGCATCGATCCGGACAACATCGAAACCCTGTCGGCCAGCATGTCGGTCATGGTGACGTATTGGCTGAGCTATGAATATGTGCGCAACCCCCGGCAAGCCCTGGAGCCCGCCAGCGCCGGGCTGGCTCTGACCCGGGGCGCACAACATGTGCTGGCGCTTTTAACGCCTTACATGGCCAACACGGATTTGCAAACCCATCTGCAAGGTTTGACGGCGGCTTACAGCTCGCCCGAACACTGATGCAGCCAGGCGGCCGTCAGGCAAACCGCAGAGTCGCCATGGCCAACAGGCCGTCAAAAATCAGGTTGTCCACCAGTTCAAATTGCAGCGACATGCTGGGTGCCATTTTCCAGCCCGCGCCACCGGTCATGATGCACAGAGGCTCTTGCCCGGTGTGCTCACGCAGGTGATGCACCATGCGCTCGCATGCACCCGCAATGGCGTAGGTACCGCCACTGGTCAGGGCGTCGCTGGTATTGGTCGGAAAAGGCGTGACTTCACCGGTCGGAACGTGCAAACCCGCTGTACCCGACTCCAGTGCGCGCAGCATGATGCCGTGGCCCGGCAAGATCAATCCACCCAAAAATCGGCCCTCGGCATCGATCGCCTCGACCGTCACCGCCGTGCCCACCATGACCACCACCAGCGGACGCGGTGCCCCCCCCTGCGCCAGCATGCGCTGGCGCGCACCGATCATGGCCACCCAACGGTCTGCCCCAAGCCGGCTGGGGTGGTCATAACCATTGGTCAGTCCCGCCTCTTGCACGCTGGGGACCACCCATTTGGGGTGAATGTCCCATATTTCCATCTGCTCTTGTACGCGGCGTTTGATGGCATCACCCGCCACCACGCAGCCCAACATGTGTTCGGGCTCGGGCAAGTCGGCCCAAGGGCCTTCGGCCAGGCGGTCGATGTTTTCCAGAAACTCCGCACCATGGGCCAGCAAAGCGGCATCGGGGTGGGGCCGCTCATAGAGCGCCCATTTGAGCCGGGTGTTACCGACGTCAAGTGCTAAAAAAGTCATGGCAGGATGATAATGACTTTCATGCCCTCCCAACCTCATGACATTCCCCACCTGAGCGCACAGGCACTGTCCCGCGCCATTCACCACAAGCAGGTTTCCTGCCGCGACGTCATGGCCGCCACCCTGACGCAAGTCGACCGGCTCAACCCGGGCAGCCATGCCATCGTCAGCCGCGTGGCACACGATGTGCTGCTGCAACAAGCCGATGAACGCGACGCCCAACTCGCGCGCGGGCAATCCATGGGTTGGCTGCATGGCATGCCCCAGGCCATCAAGGACTTGTCCAATGTGCAAGGTCTGCGCACCACCTTGGGCAGCCCGTTGATGAAAGATTTTGTGGCCAGCGAAGACGGCCTGATGGCACAGCGCATGAAAGCGGCCGGGGCCATCGTCATCGGCAAGACCAACACACCCGAGTTTGGTTTGGGCTCGCACACCTTCAACGAGGTGTTCGGCCCCACCCGCAACGCGTGGGACCCGAGTAAGTCGGCGGGCGGCAGCAGTGGCGGTGCCGCTGTGGCACTGGCCCAGCGCATGCTGAGCGTGGCAGATGGCTCGGACTTCATGGGCAGCCTGCGCAACCCGGCGGGCTGGAACCACGTGTTTGGCATGCGCCCCTCGCAAGGCCGTGTGCCCATGTGGCCTGCGCAAGACGTGTTCATTGCGCAACTGGGCACCGAAGGCCCCATGGCCCGGCATGTGCGCGACCTGGCCATGCTGCTGTCGACGCAAGCTGGTCCGCACGCCTTCAGCCCCTTGAGCCTGACGCAAGACCCGGCCGTGTTCGCGGGCTCATTGGAGAGCGATCCCAAAGGTCAGCGCATCGGCTGGCTGGGCAACCTGCAAGGCTATTTGCCCATGGAAAAAGGCATTCTGGACCTGTGTCAATCGGCGTTGAAAAGCTTTTTGGGCATGGGCTGCACAGTGGACGAGGCCGTGCTGGGCATGCCACCCGAGCAGGTCTGGCAAGCCTGGCTGGTCTGGCGCCAGGCCCTGGTCGGGCCGCGTGTCGCACCTTTTTTGGTGAACGCGGCCAATCGCGAAAAAATCAAGCCCGAAGCGCTGTGGGAACACGACCAATCGCTGACCTTGACCGGCGCGCAACTGATGTCGGCCAGCGCCACACGCACGCGGTTTTTCCAGAGCATGCTGCAGCTGTTTGAACGCTTTGATGTGCTGGCCATTCCGGTGGCGCAAACCTGGCCGTTTGACGTGTCGCTGCGCTGGCCACAAAGTGTGGCGGGCCGCCCCATGGACACCTACCACCGCTGGATGGAGGTGGTGATTTACGCCACCTTTGCGGGCTTGCCGTCCATCAGCGTGCCTGCAGGCTTTGGTGCCAACGGTTTGCCCATGGGCTTGGCCTTGATTGGCAAACCCCAGGGCGACCTGGACTTGCTGAAACTGGCACACGCTTACGAGATGGCCAACCAGGACATGATCGCCAAACAGCCGCCCGGTATTTGAAAGCCTGGACCCCGGGTCTTCGCCCGGGGTGACAAAAACAAAAGTGGTCGAATGGGTCTTGATCCCGTCACGCAATCCCAGACTTGATCTATTCAAACCATCCGGGACTTGATCTATTCAAACCATCCCGGACTTGATCTATTCACGTCATCCCGGACTTGATCTATTCACGTCATCCCGGACTTGATCTATTCACGTCATCCCGGACTTGATCCGGGATCCATGGCTTCGACCGCCATGGATACCCGCATTCGCGGGCATGACGTTCCTTGTCCGACGCCGCGTTGCCCTCAAGCTTGGTTCAAGCGAGTCCAGCCGGTCAAATCCAGCGAAGCCAGCGCCATGATCTTGGCCGAATCGACCAGCTCCTGAATGCCCACGTATTCATCGGGTTGGTGCGCCAGATCCAGTATGCCCGGGCCGTAGGCGATGCAATCTTGCAGCTTGCCCGTGCGCACGATGTGCTTTTGGTCATAGGTGCCTGGGCTGGCGATGTAGCTGGGCTCGCGCCCCAGCACGCGGGCAATGGCGCGGGCGGTAGCGTCCACCACCGGTGCGTCTTTGGGCGTGGCGGTGGGCACAAAACTCATGATGTCGCGGATGCCGTAGTCAAAGCCCGGCCGGGTGCGCTTGAGTTCGTCGAGCATGTCGATGATTTCCTGCTTGACGGCTTCGAGGTTTTCTTCGGCAATGAAGCGCCGGTCGAGCACCGTGCGGCAGCTGTGTGCCACCACTGGCGCGGGCGTTTGCGCCGTGGGCCAGCCGCGCGCGTCGTTGGCGTAGTGCTGCTCGACCTGGCCGCCGTGGATGCTGTTGATGTTGAGCGTGCTCACCCGTGCGCCCGGCGGCTCCACCGGCTCGGCGGTGTGGCGACCTTCCAGGCGCGGCTGCAATTGTGTCTCCAGCAAATGGATGAAGGCGCTCATGTGGTTGATGGCGCTGTCGCCCAAAAAAGGCATGGAACCATGCGCAATGCGGCCCCGGGTTTCGACCTCACCCCACCACACGCCCCGGTGGCCCAGACAGATGCGGTCCACCCCCAGCGGCTCAGGAATGATCACATGGTGCACACGCGGTTTGCTGAAGTAGCCGCGCTCGGCCAGATAGCCCACGCCCGCAAAACCGCCCGATTCTTCGTCCACCGTGCCGCTGATTTCCAGTGCGCCCGGAATCGGCAAGCCCGACTCGATCAGGGCTTCGCAGGCGATGATGCTGGACGCCAGCCCTCCCTTCATGTCGCAGGTGCCACGGCCATACACGCGGCCGTTGGCCACCTGCCCGCCAAAAGGCTCATAGGTCCAGCCTGAACCGGCTTCGACCACGTCGATGTGGCTGTTGAAGTGCACGCACTCGCCGGTCGAGCCGCCTTGCCAGCGCGCCACCACATTGGTGCGGGGGTGGCTGTCGCTGTCGCCGGGGGCGCCAATGGCCCGGACATATTCGACCGCAAAACCCTTTTTCGACAGCCGCTCGCCAATGAAATGGGCACAGGCTTCATAAGCGTCCCCGGGCGGATTGACGGTGGGGATGCGCACCAGCTCTTGCGTAAGGGCTGTGACCTCCTCGCGTTTGGCTTCGATGCGGTCCAGGAGCTTTTGAGCAGAGGCGTTCATGGCCTCAGTCTATCGCCCGCCACTGCAAGCGCGAAGTCACTCAGAGCTCAGAAACCAGGAATCGCGGTCAATTTTGCTGCCAAGGCAGGCCGCGATAGCGCCAGCCGCCCTTGAGGCCGCGGTGCGCCTGCTCGTCCGGGTCGCCCTCAAAGCCTTCCAGAATGTTGTAAGCCTGCAAGCCCAACTCGGTCGCGCGCTGGGCGGCGGCAATCGATCGCACACCGCTGCGGCACAACAGCACCAGCTTTTTGCCGCCAACGCCCAAGGCCTGCACGCCAGCGTCAAACCCCGGGTTCATCGCCATGCCGGGCCACTGCTTCCAGGCCAATGCATGGGCACCGGGCACAAACCCCACCCAAGCGCGCTCGGCGTCGGTGCGCACATCGACCAGTTCGGCCTCGCCCGACTGGACCCACGCCCACGCCAAATCGGGGCTGATGTCCCCTGCGTAACCTGCAGCAGGCTGCACGCCGGCCGGCAAATAGATTTGAGGCGCATTCATGGGGGGCTCCTGTAGGGCAAAAAACAGGCCCGAATGATAACTTTTCAGGCCCAGACCGAGCCGAATCAGGTCGTCAGTGACAGGAAAGCCACCACCGGCTAAGATGCGGGTCTTGATTGACGTTTACGTCAACGTCAACTGAACAACCCAAGAGACAACCATGACCGACCTGTCTGCCGAATTCAAAGCCTTGGCCGAATACCGACCCGCCAACAAAGTCCGTTTTGTCACCGCCGCTTCTCTTTTTGACGGCCACGACGCGGCCATCAACATCATGCGCCGCATCCTGCAAAGCATGGGCGCCGAAGTGATCCACCTGGGCCACAACCGCTCGGTGGACGAGGTGGTGACGGCTGCGCTGCAAGAAGACGCGCAGGGCATCGCCATCAGTTCCTACCAGGGTGGCCACAACGAATACTTCAGCTACATGGTCGATCTGCTCAAAGCCCGGGGCGGCGAGCACATCAAAGTGTTTGGCGGCGGCGGCGGCGTGATCGTGCCGGCCGAGATTCGCGCCCTGGCCGACAAAGGCGTGCGGATTTTCAGCCCCGAAGACGGCCAAAAAATGGGCCTGGCCGGGATGATTGGCGAGATGGTCATGCGCTGCGACCAGGACGTGAGCCCACTGGCCCCCAAAGACGTGGCAGCGATACAGGGCCACGGCGAGATGAACTGGCGCGCACTGGCCCAACTGATCACCGCTTTGGAAAACGACAAGGCCGATGCCAGCGTGGTCCAAGCCGTGCGCGAACAGGCGGCGAGCAAGAAAGTGCCCGTGCTCGGCATCACCGGCACCGGCGGTGCGGGCAAGTCGTCGCTCACCGACGAACTGATCCGCCGCCTGCGCCTGGACCAAGACGACAGCTTGCGTGTGGCGGTCATCTCGATCGACCCTTCACGCCGCAAGAGCGGTGGTGCCCTGCTGGGCGACCGCATCCGCATGAACGCGATTTCGCCTTGGTCCCAAGGCCCCCGCGTGTTCATGCGCTCGCTGGCCACGCGTGACTTTGGCAGTGAGATTTCAGCCGCCCTGCCCGACGTGGTGGCGGCCTGCAAGGTGGCGGGTTTTGATGTGATCGTGGTGGAAACGTCCGGCATTGGCCAGGGCGACGCCGCCATCGTGCCGCATGTGGATGTGCCCATGTACGTGATGACGCCCGAGTTTGGCGCGGCCAGCCAGCTCGAAAAAATCGACATGCTGGACTTTGCCGAGTTCGTGGCCATCAACAAGTTCGACCGCAAAGGCGCGAGCGACGCCTTGCGCGATGTCGCCAAACAAGTACAACGCAACAAAGAAGCCTGGACTGTCCCCATGGAACAGATGCCCGTGTTTGGCACCATGGCAGCCCGCTTCAACGACGACGGCGTGACGGCGCTGTACCAAGCGCTCAAAACCCGCTTGGCCGAGCTGGGCATGCCCACCACCGAAGGCCGTTTGCCGGTGGTCAACGTGCGCCACAGCACCCACCAGAACCCGGTCGTGCCGTCCGCACGCACCCGCTACCTGGCCGAAATCAGCGACACCGTGCGTGGCTACAAAAAGCGCGCCGTGGCCCAAGCCCGCCTGGCCCGCGAAATCCAGCAACTGCGCGCAGCCGCCCGCATGCTCGAAGAAGGCAAACCCGGCCGCGCCAAGGCTTCGGAAGCCGCCATTGACCTGGCCGTGGCCCGCGAACAAACCCAAGACCCGACCGCCCGCAAACTGCTGGCTCAGTGGCCCGACATGCAAAAGGCCTACGCGGGCGACGAGTACGTGGTGAAAATCCGCGACAAGGAAATCCGCACGGCACTGACCACCAAAAGTCTGAGCGGCACCACCATCCGCAAAGTGGCGCTGCCCCAATACGAAGACGACGGCGAAGTGCTCAAGTGGCTGATGCTGGACAACGTGCCCGGCAGCTACCCCTACACCTCGGGCACCTTTGCCTTCAAGCGCGAAGGCGAAGACCCCACTCGCATGTTTGCCGGTGAAGGTGACCCCTTCCGCACCAACCGCCGCTTCAAATTGGTGAGCGAAGGCCTGCCCGCCAAGCGCTTGTCCACCGCCTTCGACTCGGTCACGCTCTACGGCAACGACCCCGACCTGCGTCCGGACATCTACGGCAAGATCGGCAACTCGGGCGTGAACGTGGCCACGCTCGATGACATGAAGGTGCTGTACTCGGGCTTTGACCTGTGCAATCCCACCACCAGCGTGTCGATGACGATCAACGGCCCCGCACCGTCCATCTTGGCCATGTTCATGAACACGGCCATCGACCAGAACATCGACAAGTTCAAAGCCGAGAACGGCCGCGAACCCACCGAAACCGAGACTGCAAAAATCAAGGAATGGGTGCTGGCCAATGTGCGTGGCACGGTGCAGGCCGACATCCTGAAAGAAGACCAGGGCCAAAACACCTGCATCTTCTCGACCGAGTTCTCGCTCAAGGTCATGGGCGACATCGCGCAGTATTTTGTGCACCACGACGTGCGCAACTTCTACTCGGTGTCCATCTCGGGCTACCACATCGCAGAAGCCGGGGCCAACCCGATTTCGCAGCTGGCCTTCACGCTGTCCAACGGTTTCACCTTTGTGGAAGCGTACCTGGCGCGTGGCATGCACATCGACGATTTCGCGCCCAACTTATCCTTCTTCTTCAGCAACGGCATGGACCCAGAATACACCGTGCTCGGCCGCGTGGCGCGCCGCATCTGGGCGGTGGCCATGAAAGAAAAATACGGCGCGAACGAGCGCAGCCAAAAGCTCAAGTACCACATCCAGACCTCGGGCCGCTCGCTGCACGCGCAAGAGATCCAGTTCAACGACATCCGCACCACGCTGCAGGCGTTGATCGCGATCTACGACAACTGCAACAGCCTGCACACCAACGCGTTTGACGAAGCCATCACCACGCCCACCGAAGACTCGGTGCGCCGCGCCATGGCGATCCAGCTCATCATCAACCGCGAATGGGGCCTGGCCAAAAACGAGAACCCGAGCCAAGGCGCCTTCATCATCGACGAACTCACCGAGCTGGTCGAAGAAATGGTGCTGGCCGAGTTTGAAAAGATCGCCGAGCGCGGCGGCGTGCTGGGCGCGATGGAAACCGGATACCAGCGCGGCAAGATTCAAGACGAGTCCATGCACTACGAGATGCTCAAGCACACCGGCGAGCTGCCCATCATCGGCGTCAACACCTTCCGCAACCCCAAGGGCGATCAAGTCATGGACACGCTGGAGCTGGCCCGATCGACCGAGGAAGAAAAGCAATCGCAACTGCAGCGCCTGAACGACTTCCAGACGCTGCACGCCAACGCATCCCCGGCCATGCTCAAGCGCTTGCAGCAAGCCGTGATCGACAACGGCAACGTGTTCGAAGTGCTGATGGACGCTGTGCGGGTGTGCTCGCTCGGTCAGATCACCAATGCCTTGTTCGAGGTGGGTGGGCAGTACCGGCGCAATATGTAAGGCAGGCAAAACCGAAACATTGGATGTGCACAATGGGGCCATGCAAAGACCCACACCTTTCATCGCCCCCGAAGTGTTTGACACAGCCGAAGCCGCCTTGGCTCGGGTTCAAGCCATTTATGACCAAAGTCTGAAGCACCTGCGCGAGGCCATGCGCCGCTATGTGGCGGGCGAACCGATGGCCGACAAAGTGCGCGCTTGCTACCCCTTTGTGCGGTTGCAGACCACGACCGGCTGGGTGCCGCCCAAGAGCCTGGAGACCGAATGGCTGAGCTACGGCTTTGTGGCCACCGCCGGGCGCTACGAAACCACGCTCACGCGGCCCGACCTGTTTGCCGTGTACCTGCGCCAGCAGTTTGCGCTGCTGCTGGCCAACCACGGCGTGGCGCTGGAGGTGGGCACCAGCCAGTTGCCGATTCCGGTGCATTTTTCGTTTGCCGAAAACGACCACATCGAAGGCGAGATGAGCGCCGAGCGCCGCGCCCAAATGCGCGAGGTGTTTGACCTGCCTGACCTGACGGCCATGGACGACGGCATTGCCAACGGCACCTACGAGCCCGCACCCGGCCAGCCCGCGCCGCTGTCGCTGTTCACCGCGCCGCGCATCGACTATTCGCTGCACCGCCTGCGCCACTACTGCGGCACCAACCCGGTGCACTTTCAGAACTTTGTGCTGTTCACCAATTACCAGTTCTACATCGACGAGTTCATTGCGCTGGGCCATGCCGAGATGGCCAAACCGGACAGCCCTTATGTCGCCTTTGTGGAGCCGGGCAATGTGGTCACGCGCCGCGTGGGCCTGAGCTCCCAGCCCGAAGACGCTTTGGGCGCGGCTCCGCCACGCCTGCCGCAAATGCCGGGCTACCACCTGGTGCGAGAAGACCACAGCGGCATCACCATGGTCAACATTGGCGTCGGCCCGGCCAACGCCAAGACCATCACCGACCACATCGCGGTGCTGCGCCCGCACAGTTGGCTGATGCTGGGCCACTGCGCGGGCCTGCGCACCACGCAGCAGCTGGGCGACTACGTGCTGGCCCATGCCTATGTGCGCGAGGACCATGTGCTCGACGAAGAGCTGCCGCTGTGGGTGCCGATTCCGGCACTGGCCGAAATTCAGGTGGCGCTGGAGCGTGCGGTGTCCGAGGTCACGGGTTGTCATGGCGCGGACCTCAAACGCCTCATGCGCACCGGCACCGTGGCCAGCACCGACAACCGCAACTGGGAGTTGCTGCCCACCCAGAACGCGGCCACCACGCCCCAACGCCGTTTCAGCCAGAGCCGCGCCGTGGCGCTCGACATGGAGAGCGCCACGATTGCTGCCAACGGTTTTCGTTTTAGGGTGCCCTACGGTACGCTGCTGTGTGTGAGCGACAAGCCGCTGCACGGCGAGATCAAGCTGCCCGGCATGGCCAACCACTTTTACCGTGAGCGGGTGAACCAGCACCTGCAGATCGGCATACGGGCACTCGAATTGTTGCGCGCTGCAGGACCGGCCCAACTGCACAGCCGCAAGTTGCGCAGCTTTGCCGAAGTCGCTTTCCAGTGACGGGGTCAAGGTCTGGCCCCTGTAGGTCGGTGGCTTCAGCCCCGACACGATGGATCACGAACACTTGTCGGGGCTGAAGCCGCCGACCTACAAAACGATCACCTCCTACAATGAACACCATGAAAATCCTCTTCGTTGCCGACCCTCTTGAGTCCTTCAAAATTTACAAGGACACCACGTTTTCGATGATGCGCGAGGCGCAAAAGCGCGGACACCAGGTCGTGGCATGCGAGATGACCGATATGCGCTGGCAACAAGGCGAAGCGGTATCGGCGCAGGTACGCGAAATTCGTCTGACGGGTGACCCCACGACTTGGTTCTCCGAAACCGGCACCGGCCGTGCCGCATTGAAAAATTTTGACGCAGTGGTCATGCGCAAAGACCCACCCTTTGACAGCGAATACTTTTACGCCACCCACCTGTTGGGCCAAGCCGAGCGCGAAGGTGCCAAGGTGTTCAACAGCCCTGCCGCGCTGCGCGATCACCCTGAAAAATTGGCCATCATGGAGTTCCCGCAATTCATTGCACCCACGCTGGTCACCCGCAGCGAAGCGGACATCCGTGAGTTCCACGCCACGCACGGTGACATCATTTTGAAACCGCTGGACGGCATGGGCGGCATGGGCATTTTCAAGGTCGGTGCCGATGGCCTGAACCTGGGCGCGATCATCGAAACCCTGAACCAAGGCGGCGCCCAGACAGTGATGGTGCAAAAGTTTTTGCCCGGCATCGCAAAAGGCGACAAACGCGTGCTGCTGATCGGCGGCAAGCCCGTGCCGTTTTGTCTGGCGCGCATTCCGCAAGGCGGCGAAGTGCGTGGCAATCTGGCCGCTGGCGGCAAAGGCGTGGCCCAACCCATCTCAGCGCGTGACCGCGAAATCGCCGAGGCCCTCGGCCCCATTTTGTTTGCACGCGGCCTGATGCTGGTGGGGCTGGACATCATTGGCGACAGCCTGACCGAGATCAACGTCACCAGCCCGACCTGCTTTCAGGAAATCACCGACCAGATGGGTTGCGACGTGGCGGCGTTGTTCATGGACGCGGTGGAAGCCGCACTTTAAGCGCTGCGGCGTCAGGCCCGCTCGAATCTTTCACCGAGCCTGAATCCAATCTACGCGTTCAGATTCCCGTCCTCAAATGCATACAAGCGGCCAGGCTCAAAAGCGACCCAGTTTTCGTCGGTGGTCAGCGGTTGCGTGACCACCACCGCCACGCGGTCACTCTCACGGGTGTGGTCCGCAAAATTGACACTCAGATCTTCGTCACTGAGCGTGGCCCGATTAAACGGGTGCCTGCGCAGCACATAGTGCAGATGCGTGCTGGCGTGCGACCACAGGGCTTGCCCGTTGGACAACAAGAAATTGAACGTGCCGTGCTGTGCGATTTGCGGCACCAGCTCGCGCAAGGTGCAACTGAGTTCTGCCACGCTGGGCACGCTGGCGTGTGATTTGGCCAGCTCTTGCATGAGCCAGCAAAACGCCCGCTCGCTGTCGGTCTGCCCCACGGGCTTGAAGCTGCCGTGCAGGCGCGGTGCGTAGTCCACCAAATTACCGTTGTGCGCAAACACCCAGTAGCGCCCCCACAGTTCACGCACAAAGGGATGGCAGTTTTCTAGGCTCACCTCACCCTGCGTGGCTTTGCGAATGTGAGCGATGACGTTCTGACTTTTGATCGGGTAGCGGCGGATCAGGTCGGCAATGGGTGAGGTGCTGGCGCTTTGGTGGTCCACAAAATGGCGTACGCCTTGGCCTTCAAAAAAAGCGATGCCCCAACCGTCACTGTGGTGGTCGGTGATGCCACCACGCTGCGCAAAGCCGCTGAAGCTGAAGGTCACATCGGTGGGGGTGTTGCAGTTCATGCCGAGCAGTTGGCACATGGTTCAGTCTTTCTTCGCAATCGTTTGAGCTTCACCCATTTTCCAGGCCGCCAACAAGGCCAAGGCGGTCATGGTCGCCAAAAACACAAAGGTCTCGTTGAAGGCCCGCAAATCAGCACCGCCCTGTCCGCTGGTCGACAAGGCATAAACCGCCAGTCGCCACTCCAGCACGATGGCGCAAATGCTCACGCCCGCCGCACCACCCAGCATGCGCACAAAACCAATCACGCTCGACGCCTGCGGGATCAGGTCTTTGGGCAAGCCCCGCATCGCCCCCAGGTTGAGTGAAGGCAAGATGAACCCTAGGCCAATGCGCCCGAGGATCACCAAAATCCAAAGCAGCGCCAAGCCTGCGGCCGGATGGACCAAGGGCATGAGCGCGAACGACAGCGCCAGCAAAGCCAAGCCCCAGCTCACCCAATGGGCGGGCGGCATGCGGTGCGACAAACGCCCCACGGCGGCGATGGTCACGGCCAGCAAAATACCCGCAGGCAACAAGGCTGCGCCAATGTAGGACGGTGACAGCCTCAAACCCATTTGCATGTAGACCGGCAGCAAATAGGTCGAGCCAAACAGCGCGATGCCGTAGGTGAACGACACCAGCGCCCCCATGGCGAAATGGCGGTGGCCAAACACCTGCAGGTTCATCAGTGGGCCTCGGGGGGCCTGGCGCACTGGCTGGCCTTTGCGGCCTGAACCTGGGCGGCGCCCGTGTCGACGAGGCAGCAGCAAATAGCGCTGCCAGGCCACAAACGCCGCCATGCCCACGCCCGCCAGCGCCAGCAGCGCCACGGCCACCGTGTCGTCATCGCCACGCAACTGCACCAGGCCATTGAGCAGCACGAGGGTGGACACACTGGCCAGTGCCAGCCCGATCCAGTCCAGCCCCGGGCTGTCGGCATCGGCTTGCACACCGCCAGGGGCCGAGGTGGGCACATAGCGGCGCGACAACCACAGCGCCACCATGGCCAGCGGCACCACCATGAAAAAGATCGAACGCCAGCCAAACACATCGACCAGCACCCCGCCAATGCTCGGGCCAATGGCCGGGGCCAGCACCACGCCCATGCCAAACAGCCCGCTGGCGCGGCCCTGCTCGTCAGACGCAAAGGCACGCAAGATGATGATGGCCGGAATGGGTTGCACAACCCCGGCGGCCAAGCCTTCGGCCACACGGGCAGCCATCACCAAAGGGAAGTCATTGGCAAAGCCACCCGCAACTCCGCCCCCCAGCAACAGCCACATGCACACCTCGTACACCCGGCGGTAGCCATAGCGCGACAGCAGCCAAGGCGTGGTGAGCATGGACACCGTCATGGCCACCATGAAGCCCGAGGTCACCCACTGCACACGGCTTTGGCCCAGCGTGAAGTGGGCGCTCATGTCAGGGATGGCCACGTTCATGATGGTGGACGACATCACCGCCGCCATGGAGCCCAGCATGACCGACAGCAGCAGCAACCAGCGATGCCGCTCGCCATAACGCGCTTGCAGTGCTTGCAGGCTGTGGGGGCCTTGGGCCAGGCTCATGCGTGTTTGCCTTGGTTATGGCCTAGGCTTGTGCCTGGGGAAGGCTGTTCGGACGCCGCCACACAAGCCGCGCAAATGCAGGCCTTGTTGCGCGCCGCTTCGGGCACTTGCTTCAGCAAATCGGCGCTGAACTGAACCCGCGTGCACCAGCACGGCCCGGACGCGGCATCACAGGCTTGCGGCATGGCCATGGCACAGGCATTGGGCTGCCCGCACAAGGGGCAGCGGCAAGGGTCAAGGGCAGGCTGCGACATGGTGGCAGGTCTCAGTCCTTGCCCTGGCGGCGGCGCTGCGCGTCACGCCACAGGCGAATGCCCAGTACCACCAGAGGGGTGGTGTGCAAGAAAAAATCAAAGATGTCGATGGGTTTGCTCAAGCTGCCTTGCATGAGCATGCGCCACTTCTCCACCAAATGCGGCTCAGGCACAAACGGGGCCCCGGCCAAATAAACGGCAATAGCCACCAGCCACCACATCGGAATCCGGTCAATCCAGCGCATCGCGCCCTCCTCAAAGCACCATTTTCAACCATGCACAGCAAAACGGCTCCCGAAGGAGCCGTTTTTAAGCATCGGCCCTTGTCAGAGCCCTGCGCTTTCAGGCCGCTTTGACCTTCAAGCGCCAAGCATGCAGCAGCGGCTCGGTATAGCCACTGGGTTGCGCCTTGCCTTTAAAGACCAGATCGCAAGCCGCTTTGTAAGCCGCCGACTTGGCGAAGTTGCCTGCCATGGGCTGGTAAGCCGCGTCGCCAGCGTTTTGCGCGTCCACCACAGCGGCCATGCGCTCCATGGTTTGCTTGACTTGCTTTTCGGTCACCACGCCGTGCTGCACCCAGTTGGCCATGTGTTGGCTGGAGATGCGCAGGGTCGCGCGGTCTTCCATCAGGCCCACGCCGTTGATGTCGGGCACCTTGGAGCAGCCCACGCCTTGATCAACCCAGCGCACCACATAACCCAAGATGCCTTGGGCGTTGTTGTCGAGTTCTTTTTGTTTGTCTTCAGCCGACCAGTTGGCCGCGTCTTTGGCCACCACAGGGAACTGCAGCAAAGCGTTGAGCGTGTCTTCGCGCAATTGTTTCGGGTCTTGCTTGGCGACAGCCTTTTCCATCTGCTTTTGCAGCGCGGAGACATGAACTTGGTGGTAGTGCATGGCGTGCAGCGTGGCGGCAGTGGGGCTGGGCACCCAAGCGGTGTTGGCACCGGCCAGTGGGTGGCCGATTTTGGCTTTCAACATGTCGGCCATCAGGTCGGGCATGGCCCACATGCCTTTGCCGATTTGGGCGCGGCCACGCAGGCCGCAGGCCAGGCCCACATTGACGTTGTTCTTCTCGTAAGCACCCAACCAAGTGCTGTTCTTGATGTCGCCCTTGCGCATCACGGGTCCGGCCAGCATGCAGGTGTGCATCTCGTCGCCTGTGCGGTCCAGGAAGCCGGTGTTGATGAAGGCCACGCGGCTCTTGGCGGCAGCGATACAGGCTTTCAAATTGGCGCTGGTGCGGCGCTCTTCGTCCATGATGCCCAGCTTGACGGTGGAAGGCTTCATGCCAATGACTTTTTCGACACGACCAAACAGCTCGTCGGCAAACGCCACTTCGGCGGGGCCGTGCATCTTGGGCTTGACGATGTAGACGCTGCCCGTGCGGCTGTTGCGCAAAGGGTGCGAGGACTTTTTCTGCAAGTCCACCAAAGCGCAGGTCACGGTGACCATGGCGTCCAAGATGCCTTCGGGGATCTCGTGGTTTTTGCCGTCCGCGCCTTTGTACAAGACGGCGGGGTTGGTCATCAGGTGACCGACGTTGCGCACAAACATGAGCGAGCGGCCGTGCAGCTTGACGGTACCTTTGCCAGCGGGCTTGGTGTATTCGCGGTCACCGTTCATGGTCCGCGTGAAAGTCTTGCCGCCCTTTTGCACTTCTTCGCTCAGAGTGCCTTGCAAAATGCCCAACCAGTTGGCATAGGCCAGCACTTTGTCTTCGGCGTCCACTGCAGCCACCGAGTCTTCCAAGTCGAGGATGGTGGACAAAGCGCTTTCAGCGATCAGGTCGGACACGCCAGCCGGGTCGGTCTTGCCGATGGCCGTGGTCTTGTTGATTTGCAGATCGAGGTGGATGCCGTTGTGCACGAACAGCACCGAGGCGGGGGCTGATGCGGAGCCGGTGTAACCGACAAACTGCTTGGCATCGGCCAAGGTGGAATTTTTGCCATTGGCCAGGGTGACCACCAGCTTGCCCGCTTTCACGGCGTAGCCCTTGCTGCCCACGTGCGAACCGGTCTTCAGTGGGGCCGTGCGGTCGAGCACGTTGCGGCAGTAGTCGATGACTTTGGCGCCGCGCTTGGGGTTGTAGCCCGAGCCTTTTTCGCAACCGTCGGTCTCGCTGATCGCGTCTGTGCCGTACAGCGCGTCGTACAAAGAACCCCAACGGGCGTTGGCCGCGTTCAGGGCGTAGCGTGCGTTCAAGATCGGCACGACCAGCTGAGGGCCAGCGAGCTTGGCCAGCTCGGCGTCCACGTTGGCGGTGGTGGCTTGGGCATTTTTAGGCTCAGGCACCAAGTAGCCGATTTGGGCGAGGTATTTGCGGTAGGCCTTCATGGCCTTGGCATCGTTGACCGGACCGGGATTGGCGGTGTGCCACGAGTCCATGGCGGTCTGGATGCGGTCACGCTCGGCCAGCAGGGCGATGTTTTTGGGGGCCAGATCGGCCACGATGTCGTTGAAGCCTTTCCAGAACTGGTCTTTGTCCACGCCCGTGGCGGGCAGCATCTGGTCGTTGATGAAGCTCAGCAGCGGGTTGGCCACTTGCAGGTTGTGGATGGTGGTGCGTGCAGTCATGGAAGCCTCGAAAGGATGTTGAAAAACAGGAATATCGGTCATTGAATGGGACGCTGTTGGACAAGGCAACCGCGTCTATTCAGTGAAAAAGGACTTTATTCTAAGTTTGGATGCAGATAAACACGCTCAAAAGCCATAAACCCATGACTTTTCCGCACGAATCCACTGTTGTTTAATCGTGTCATGACCAACATTCACGCCCCTGAGGTCCTGATCAGCGAAGTGGGTCCACGCGATGGGCTGCAATCGGTCAAGGCCACCATGCCCACGGCCGACAAGCTGCGCTGGATCGATGCACTGGCGGCTGCTGGGCTGCGCGAGATTGAAGTGGCCTCGTTCGTGCCCGCCCAGCTGTTGCCGCAAATGGCCGATGCTGCACAGGTGGTGCAGCACGCGCTGCGCCACACTGGCGTGCGGGTGATGGCCCTGGTGCCCAACCTGCGCGGCGCACAGGCGGCGCTGCAGGCCGGGGCGCAAAAGCTCACCCTGCCCGTATCGGCCAGTCCCGCCCACTCCATGGCCAACGTGCGCAAAACGCCAGAAGCCATGGTCGAAGAGGTCAAGGCAGTCTTGCGCTTGCGCGACGAGATGGCGCCTGGCGTGCCGGTCGAAGTCGGCATGTCCACCGCTTTTGGTTGTACCTTGCAAGGCCTGGTGCCAGAAGACGATGTGCTGCGCCTGGCCGTGCTGCTGGCCGAAGCGGGCGTTGACGAGATTGGCCTGTCGGACACCACCGGCATGGGCAACCCTGCCCAAGTGAGCCGCTTGTTCAAGCGCATGTTCCAGGAAATCGGCCCCCTCACAGGCGCGGCCCACCTGCACAACACCCGAGGGCTGGGCTTGGCCAATGGCCTGGCCGCCTACGAGGCAGGCGTGCGCACTTTTGACAGCTCGCTCGGCGGCCTGGGCGGCTGCCCTTACGCCCCTGGCGCTTCAGGCAATGTGGTCACAGAAGACCTGGTCGTCATGTTCGAGGCCATGGGCGTGTCCACCGGGGTTGATCTGCACAAACTCATGGCCGCACGCGCGCCGTTGAAAGCCGGGCTGCCTGGCGAACCGCTGTACGGCATGACGCCCGAGGCGGGTTTGCCCAAGGGCTGGGTTTGATACAAGCATCCTCGCGCATCAATCACCCATCGCAACGGCAGCATTGCAACCTTGAACCCGCATAATCGAGGCACATGGACAAGCTCAAAGCCTTTGAAACCTTCGTCTCGGTTGCCACCAAAGGCAGCCTGACCGCCGCCGCCCGGGCTGAGGGCGTGGCCCCGGCCATCATTGGCAGGCGGCTCGATGCGCTGGAAGAAAACCTGGGCGTGAAGCTGCTGGTGCGCACCACGCGGCGCATCACCCTGACCCACGAAGGCAGTGCATTTCTGGAAGATTGTCAGCGCTTGCTCTCGGATGTGGCCAATGCCGAAGCCAGCGTATCGGCGGGGGGCGTCAAGGCCAGCGGGCATTTGCGCATCACCGCTCCGGCTGGTTTCGGGCGCAGGCATGTGGCCCCTTTGGTGCCGCGCTTTCGCGAACTGCACCCCGATGTGTCGATTTCGCTCAATTTGAGCGACCGGGTGGTGGACTTGGCAGCCGAGGGTTTTGACTGCGCCGTGCGCGTGGGCGACCTGCCCGACTCGTCGCTGGTGAGCGTGCGCATGGCCGACAACCGCCGCTTATGTGTGGCTACGCCGGGCTATCTGGCGCGACGCGGCACGCCTTTGCAGCCGTCCGACCTGTTGCAACACGATTGCCTGACCTTGTCGAGCGATGCCTCACAAACCCGGGGCTGGGCGTTTCGCACATCGACCGAAACAGGCCATGAAGTCACGCACCTGCGACCCGGTGGCCCGCTCGACTGCTCGGACGGCCAAGTGCTGCACGACTGGTGCCTGGCGGGCTACGGGATTGCATGGCGCAGCACCTGGGAAGTCGAAAGCGAAATCCAGTCAGGCCAGTTGGTCGCCGTGCTGGAAGACTTTGCTGCGCCGCCCAATGGCATCTTTGTGGTTTTCCCTCAGCGCAAACATTTGCCCTTGCGGGTGAGGCTGTGGATTGACTACCTGAAACACCACTACGCCCAAACCGGTTACTGGCAGGCACCTCCGCATTGATTCGTACTCAGAACGGCCATTCAAGCCAAGCACTTGGGCTCATCAAGCCTGCCCGTAAAATGGGCCTCTATGCTTTCTGCCAAACAACATTTGCTCACGGCCCTGGCCGCAGAGCTTGAAAAACTCCAAACCGGTGCCGGTGCGCGCGCGGCCTTCGAATCGCCCAAAGTGGCTGCTCACGGCGACCTGGCTTGCACGGCCGCCATGCAGCTGGCCAAAGCCCTCAAGCAAAACCCCAGGCAGCTGTCGGAAACCCTGCGCACGGCCTTGTTGTTGACACCCGCGTTCGAGCGCTGGGTGGACGCGATCGAGATCGCAGGACCTGGCTTCATCAACATCCGCCTCAAGGATGCGGCCAAGCAGGCCGTGGTACATGAGGTGCTGCAGGCCGGTGCCGATTTTGGCAGCCAAAGCATCAAAACCGACAAAGTGCTGGTCGAGTTCGTCTCTGCCAACCCGACAGGCCCGCTGCACGTGGGCCACGGCCGTCAGGCCGCCTTGGGTGACGCCATCTGCAATCTGCTGGCCACACAAGGCCAGCAGGTTTACCGCGAGTTCTATTACAACGACGCGGGCGTGCAGATCGGCACCCTGGCCAATTCCACCCAGTTGCGCGCCAAGGGCTTCAAGCCGGGCGATGCAGAGTGGCCCAGTGGCGAAAATGCACCGGCCTACAACGGCGACTACATCCAGGACATCGCCAACGACTTTCTGGCGAAGAAAACCGTCAAGTCCGACGACCGCGAATTCACCGGCAGCGGCGATGTGAATGACCTGGACGGCATGCGCCAGTTTGCTGTGGCCTATTTGCGCCACGAGCAGGACTTGGACTTGAAGGCCTTTGACGTCAAATTCGACAACTACTACCTGGAGTCGAGCCTGTACACCAGCGGCAAGGTGGATGCCGCCGTGCAAAAGCTCAAAGACGCAGGCAAGACCTACGAACAAGACGGCGCGCTGTGGCTCAAGTCCACCGACTACGGCGACGACAAAGACCGTGTCATGCGCAAGGGCGACGGCAGCTACACCTACTTCGTGCCCGATGTGGCCTATCACATCACCAAGTGGGAACGCGGCTTCACCCGCGTGGTGAACATCCAGGGCACCGACCACCACGGCACGATTGCCCGGGTCCGTGCAGGTTTGCAAGCGGCTAACGTGGGCATCCCCGAGGGCTACCCCGACTACGTGCTGCACACCATGGTGCGGGTGATGCGCGGGGGCGAAGAGGTCAAAATTTCCAAGCGAGCTGGCAGCTATGTCACGCTGCGCGACCTGATCGAGTGGACCAGCAAAGACGCGGTGCGTTTCTTCCTGCTCTCGCGCAAGCCCGACACCGAATACATCTTCGACATCGACCTGGCGCTGGCGCAAAACAACGACAACCCGGTGTACTACGTTCAGTACGCCCACGCACGCATCTGCTCGGTGTTGGCGGCCTGGAAAGACAAGGACGGTGGTGACACCGCATCACTCGCCAACGCCGATTTGTCGCCACTGCAAAGCCCGCAAGCCCACGCGCTCATGCTGGCCTTGGCCAAGTACCCCGAGATGCTCACATCTGCAGCCACCGACTTTGCGCCGCACGATGTGACCTTCTACCTGCGTGATTTGGCCTCGCTGTACCACAGCTACTACGACGCCGAACGCATTTTGGTGGACGATGAAGCGGTCAAAACCGCCCGACTGGCCCTGGTCGCGGCCACCGCGCAAGTGCTGAAAAATGGCCTGCAAGTACTGGGCGTGTCAGCCCCCCCAAAAATGTGAACGGACACAACGACATGAAACTCCACACCCAACACGGCGGTACTTTTCTCGGCTTCATCATTGGGCTGGTGCTGGGTTTGGGCGTGGCTTTGGCCGTGGCCGTTTATGTGACCAAGGTGCCCACGCCTTTTTCGAACAAGAACCAGCCACGCACGAACGACCAGGACGTGCAGGAAAGCCAGAAAAACAAAGACTGGAACCCGAACGGTGTGCTCCAGCCCAAGCCCCCTGCAGATGTACCGGCAACCCCCAGTGCTCCTGCAGCACCCAATCCCGCAGCCGAAAAAACCACGCCAGAAGTCGGCAAGACCGAGCCGCGCCCGGCGGTCACAGCCGATCCCTTGGGCGATTTGGCCAAATCCAAGTCTGGGCTCTCAACCCCTGCCGCCAACAGTGCCAGTGCCGATCCGTTTGACTACGTCATCCAGGTAGGCGCTTATCGCACCAGCAACGATGCCGACGCCCAAAAAGCCAAGCTGGCTTTAATGGGTCTGGATGCCAAGGTCTCTGAGCGAGATCAAGCTGGCCGCAGCATCTTCCGTGTACGCTTGGGTCCCTTTACAGACAAAGCCGCCGCTGAAAAAATTCGCACCCGCCTGGAGGGCAGCGGCATTGAAAACACCTTGGTGCGTGTTCAGCGCTGAACACGTCCTTCATGATCTGGAGCACCCCATGAAACGCCGTTTCTTCTCTACCGCCTTGGTGACAGCCACCGCTTGGCTCAGCACCTCTGCCGCTTGGGCCCAAGCCACTGTGTTCAAGTCTGGCAAAGACTTTTTGACACTGGACCGCCCTGTGGCCACAGAAGCAGGTACAGGCAAGGTCGAAGTCATCGAGTTCTTTTGGTACAGCTGCCCACACTGCAATGCGTTTGAACCCACTTTTGCCCAATGGGTCAAAAATGTGCCCAAGGATGTGGTGGTGCGCCGCATCCCCGTGTCTTTCCGTGACGACTTTGCGCCGCAGCAGCGCTTGTTTTTCACGCTCGAAGCCATGAATTTGCTCGACACATTGCACGCCAAAGTGTTTGCTGCGGTCCATGTGGAAAAGCTGCCCCTCAACTCAGATGCCAGCGTGCTGGCCTGGGCAGAAAAACAGCCCTTGGACAAAACCAAGTTCAACGAGATCTACAAATCGTTTGGGGTGGCCAGCAAACTCAAGCGTGCGGTCCAATTGCAAAACGACTTCAAAGTGGAAGGCGTGCCTTCCTTGGGGGTGGCGGGTCGCTACTACGTGGACGGCACTTTGGCCGGGAGCATGGAACAAGCGCTGAAAGTGACGGAAGCCTTGATCGCCCAGTCACGCCCCGCCCAAAGCAACGCGAAAGCGGGCCAGAAGAAAAGCTGAGCCAGCGCCAGCAGCCCCAACCCAAGCCCGCGGGTGAGTCACCTGAGCGGGCTTTTTTTATGCCTTGACACGCGCTGCGAGGTCGATCTGGTCGCTCTTGCCCCTACAATCAAAAATCGTCACCAGCAAGATTCATGCCCCCAATGACAATTCTACGGACCATCAGCCTCCTCGCCGCAGGACTGAGCTTGTTTTGCACGCCTGCCTGGGCCGAAAAAGCCGACCGCGACAAGCCCATGCTCATTGAAGCGGACGCGATGCGCCACGACGAAAACAAGCTGCTCACCCATTTCATCGGCAACGTTGTGGCCTTCAAAGGCACCATGGTGCTGCGCGGCGCCCGCATGGAAGTGCAGCAAGACAAACAAGGCCAGCAAGTGGCCCACGTCTGGGCGGCCCCCAAAGAGCGGGTGTTTTTTCGCCAGAAGCGCGAAGGGGTCGACGAGTTCACCGAAGGTGAAGGCGAAACGGCCATCTACGACAGCCAAGCCGATGTGGTGACGCTGATTCAGCGGGCAGAGGTCCGAATTTTGCGCGGCACGGAGTTGGCCGACCAAATCAATGGCGAAAAAATCGTCTTCAACAACACCACCGAAGTCATGACCGTTGACGGCCCACCCAAGGGCGCCAAAGCCACAGACCCGCGCGATCAACGTGTGCGAGCCGTACTGACGCCCCGAAAAGTGGGCACACCGTCAACCACCGCACCGACAACGGCAGCACCTGCACTGCGGACCAGCCCGAACGCAGGCGAAAGCAAGAAACCATGAGTGAGCCACTGGTGACCAGTCGACTGGAAGCGCACCACCTGAAGAAGGCCTATGGCAGCCGCAAAGTGGTGCACGATGTGTCCGTGCAGGTGGGCAAGGGCGAAGTGGTTGGTCTGCTGGGCCCCAACGGTGCAGGCAAAACCACCTCGTTTTACATGATCGTGGGCTTGGTGCGCGGTGACGGCGGCCAGATCCTGATCGACGGCGAAGACGTCACCCGCATGCCCATTCACAAGCGCTCGCGCATGGGCCTGTCTTACCTGCCGCAAGAAGCCTCCATCTTTCGCAAGCTGAGTGTGGCCGACAACGTGCGCGCCATTCTGGAGCTGCAAACCGACGACCAAGGCCAAGCACTTGCACCAGCCGACATCGAAAAACGGCTGAGCGAACTGCTGGCCGACCTGCGCGTTGACCATTTGCGCGATTCACCCGCCGTGGCTTTGTCGGGCGGTGAGCGCCGCCGCGTAGAGATTGCCCGCGCCCTGGCCACCGATCCGCGCTTCATCTTGCTGGACGAACCCTTTGCAGGCATCGACCCGATCGCTGTGATCGAAATCCAGCGCATCATCGCCTTCCTCAAACAACGCGGCATCGGCGTTCTCATCACCGACCACAACGTGCGCGAAACGCTGGGCATTTGCGACCACGCCTACATCATCAGTGAGGGTCGTGTGCTGGCAGCGGGCACGCCCGACGAGATCGTGTCCAACACCGAGGTACGACGCGTGTATCTGGGCGAACACTTCCGAATGTGATGAACAAATCACCCGTCAACGACATCAGAGCACAGCCATGAAACCCGGTCTGTCGCTCCGCATGTCCCAGCACCTGGCGCTCACGCCCCAGTTGCAACAATCGATTCGCCTGCTGCAACTGTCCACGCTGGAGCTGTCGCAGGAAGTCGACCAGATGCTGGACGACAACCCGTTCTTAGAGCGCAGCGAAGAGGAATCCGCTTCCGAAGCCTTTGGCCTAGAGCAGACCGACACCCATGTCAGCTTGGGCGACCGGGTGAGCGAGAGCGCCAGCACGTCCAGCAGCAGCGAAGACAGCGCCAGCGAAACCCGCGACGAAGCCGTGACCGATGTGGCCGAAAGCTGGGACGGCGACGGCAGCGTGGACATGCGCCCCGACGACAGCGAATGGGGCGGTGAGGCCGGGCCTCGGCAAAACAACGGCGAAGAAACCGCCGATGCCATCGACCTGGCCCGCAGCAGCGGCTCATTGACTGACTTTTTGCACCGACAGGCCTTGTCGCTGCGCCTGTCCGAGATCGACCGCGCGGCGCTGCGCTTTTTGATCGAGTCGCTCAACGACGACGGCTACCTGACCGACACCCTGCCCGAACTGGCCGCCAGCTTGGCGGGCAGCGACGATTACGAGCAACTGGACGAGCTGGTGCACCGCTTCACTGTGGCGCTGGGTTTGCTGCAATCGCTCGAACCCGTGGGCGTGGGCGCTCGCGATTTGGCCGAGTGCATGCGCATCCAGATCAAGGCCTTGCTCCAAGACGAACCAGACGATGCCGTGGCACAAGCCGCTTTGGCCGTGTGCGCTCAGCCCCTGGAAATGCTGGCCAAGCGCGACTTCAAACGCCTGGCGGTGGCCTGCGGCCTGGACGAAGCCGTGGTCAAAGCCGCGATCCCCTTCATCGCCCGACTCGAACCCAAGCCTGGCCGCCCCTTTGTGCAGGCTGAGCAAAACATCATCATCCCTGATGTGTTGGTGGTGAACACCAGCAAGACCGCCACGCCCAAATTCCGCATCCAGCTCAACCCGGACGTGATGCCCAAACTGCGCGTGCACGACATTTATGCCAACGCCCTGCGCGGCAGCAAAGGCTCGTCGCACGCGGGTTTGCAGCAGCGCCTGCAAGAAGCCCGCTGGTTCATCAAGAACATCCAGCAGCGCTTTGACACCATCTTGCGTGTGTCGACTGCCATCGTGGAGCGGCAAAAGAACTTTTTGACGCACGGTGAGCTGGCCATGCGCCCGCTGGTGCTGCGCGAGATCGCCGACGAGCTGGGCATGCACGAGTCCACCATCAGCCGCGTGACCACGGCCAAATACATGTCCACGCCGCAGGGCACCTTTGAGCTGAAGTATTTCTTTGGCTCGGGCCTGGGCACCGACAGCGGCAGCGCCGCATCCAGCACCGCCGTGCGGGCGTTGATCAAGCAGTTTGTGGCTGCCGAAAAACCCGCCAAACCTCTGTCGGACAACCAGATTTCTGAAATGCTGAAAGAGCAAGGCATCGACTGCGCACGCCGCACGGTGGCCAAATACCGCGAAGCCCTGAAGATCGCGCCTGCGAACCTGCGCAAAACCCTTTGAGAGTATTCGAGTGAATTCATTGAACCTGTTCATGCCTTGCGCCGCTGGCGTTGAGGGCTTTTTGGCCGACGAAGTGCACACCATCACGGGCCTGACCGGCAACGACCTGATGACCGGGCGCGGCGGTGTGATGGCCCGCGCCTCGTGGCGCGACGCCATGCGCATCAACCTGCACAGCCGCCTGACCCAGCGCGTGCTGGTGCAGTTGTCGGTCACCGACTACCGCAACGAAAACGACCTGTACCGGGCGGCCAGTGAAGTGGCCTGGGAGATCTGGTTCACCCCCAAGCAAAGCTTCAAGATCGACATCACGGCGCAGCACAGCCCGCTGACCAGCCTGAACTTTGCGGCCCTCAAGATCAAAGACGCGGTGGCCGACCGCTTTCGCGCCAAGCGCGGCGAGCGCCCGAACGTGGACACCACCTGGCCCGATGTGCGCATTTATGCCCACGTCACGCCCGAAACCCTCACGCTGTACATCGACACATCGGGTGAACCGCTGTTCAAGCGCGGCTGGCGCACCGACAAAGGCGACGCGCCTTTGAAGGAAACCCTGGCCGCTGCCATGATCGCGGCCAGTGGCTGGGACGCAACCGTCCCCCTGTACGACCCCTGCTGCGGCAGCGGCACCATCCCAATCGAAGCGGCGCAAATCGCCTGCGGCATCGCACCCGGCTTACAGCGTCGCTTTGGTTTCGAGAAATTGTTGCCCTTCCAGAACCACGTCTGGCAAGGCCTGATCGAAGAAGCCCGCGACAACGAACACGAACCCACCGCGCCCGTCTTTGGCAGCGATGTGGCCTTCCGCATGGTCGACTTTGCCGAGCGCAACGCCGAACGCGCAGGCGTGTCGGGCGTGATCGAATTCCGGGGTGGCGACGCGCTGCAACGCATGCCGCCCAGCGAGACGCCCGGCGTCATGCTGCTCAACCCGCCTTATGGCGAGCGCATTGCCGCAGCGGGTGTGGCCGGGCGTGGGCGCGACAGCTTCCAGCCCGGGGCCTTGGCCGATGCGCGCTCAAGTACCCGCGCAGCCGACCAAAGCCACCACCGCGAAACCGCCCAAACCCAAGACGGCGACGACAGCGTCGACTTTTTTGCCCAACTGGCCAGCCACTGGAAGAAAAACTACAGCGGCTGGAGCGCCTGGATGCTCACGCCCGACCTGAAACTGCCCAGCAAAATGCGCCTGAAAGAATCGCGCCGCGTGCCCATGTGGAACGGCCCCATCGAATGCCGCCTGTTCCGCTTTGACATGATCAAGGGCAGCTTGAAGCGCGTGCCCAGCGATGGCACGCCCAACCCCGACACATCGGGAACAACGGGAACAACAGGTTCATGAGTGAGGCGGTAAACAAGGGCCTTGGCGGCGGACTGGACGCAGGCTCAGATCAGCCCCCGACACGCCGCGTGCTGGACACCAACATCGTGCTCGACCTGTGGGTATTTGACGAACCCCAATCCGAAGCACTGCGCACCAGCGTCGAGAGCGGCAGCACGCAGTGGCTGGCCACCGCCGCCATGCGCGAAGAACTGGCCCGCGTGCTCGCCTACCCGCAAATCGTCAAACGCCTCACGCACCGCGAACTGCCCGCCAGCGCCGTGCTCGGCCACTTTGACCGCTGGGCCCAACTGCAGCCCGACGCGCCCAAAGCCCCCTACGCCTGCAAAGACGCCGACGACCAAAAATTCATCGACCTGGCCGTGGCCCACGCCGCTGCTCTGCACAGCAAAGACGCGCAAGTACTCTGCATGAAAAAACGCTTGGAGCGCTGCGGCGTGGCGTTGAACCCTAAGGTGCCCTGAACCGTCCGCTGGCTCCCTTATGGGAGGCCGTACCTGCGTCACATCTTCTGGCCGGAAAACAGCCATCCGCCTCAAGAAAACCCAAAAATAATCCAAAATTTACGGCACTCAATTCCCAAATTTACGTCATAATTTTCCTGAATTTACGCTAACATTCAGGCATGACTGATCCTGAAATGTTCCCGCGACTCATCGCGCCGCATCTCCTTGAAGCCATGAGCGACACGCCAGTGGTTCTCTTGGCCGGTCCACGGCAAGCAGGCAAAACGACACTGGTCAAACAAATCGCTGGCCACAGCGGCGAATTCCGTTACCTGACACTGGATGACGCGCTCACCCTTTTGTCGGCCCAAGAAGATCCGGTGGGCATGATCCGCAGTTTGGACCGTGCGGTGATCGACGAGATTCAACGCGCCCCAGGTTTGTTGCTGGCGATCAAGAAAAGCGTGGATGAAGACCGCCGCCCAGGGCGTTTTTTGCTCACCGGCTCAGCCAACTTGATGGCCCTGCCCACAGTGGCCGATTCTTTGGCGGGGCGCATGGAGACTTTGTCACTGCTGCCTTTGTCACAAAGCGAAATCGCAGGGCAATCCGCCAACTGGCTGGATCATGCGTTTGCTGACCACCTGCCTCAAGCAGGCTCATCTGCCCGCGACGATGACTTGGTTGCCCGTGTGCTGCGCGGCGGCTACCCGGAGGCACTGACGCGATCCACCGACAGGCGTCGCACAACGTGGGCGCGTCAATACCTCGCGGCCATGGTGGAGCGGGATGTTCGCGACATCGCCAACATTGACAAGTTGGATCAACTGCCGCGGTTTTTGCGCGCCCTGGCTCAGATGGCCGGGCAAATGTGCAACTACTCTCAACTTGGCGGCCAAGTGGGCATCGACAACAAGACCGCCGCCAAATATCTCGGCATTTTTGAGCAAATGTATTTGCTCAAACGCGTGGACGTTTGGGCGCGCAATCGCCTCAAGCGCATGGTCAAAATGCCCAAACTTCAATTCATCGATGCAGGTCTGCTGGCCACCCTCTTGGACTTGACCGCTGAAGAAACCCAAAAAGACAAAACACGCTTTGGCCATGTGCTGGAAACGTTTGTCTATTCAGAATTGCTCAAGCATGCCAGCACCGCCGAGGGCGACTACCAACTGCTGTACTACCGGGATGCCGACCAGGTGGAAGTCGATGTGGTGATTGAAAACGCCGCAGGCCAGGTGGTCGGGGTTGAAGTCAAGTCATCGGCCACCGTCAAAGAAAGCGACCTGCGCGGACTGCGAAAACTCGCCGGACTGGCGGGGGCTGATTTCAAAATGGGCGTGCTGCTTTATGACGGCGATGAAACCCTGCCGCTGGGCGACAACATCTGGGCGGCCCCGTTGTCGACACTTTGGGGCAAGTGATATTTCGCAGACTCCCGTGGCGAACCCTTCGCGAGCAGGGGCTCGCTCCCACTTGATAGACAAGCAAAGTGGCGGCAGACAAGCACAGGCGTGTCTGGCCACCGCCCCTTCTACAATCCTGCCATTGCAATAGGAACACCGCATGAACACGACCGCTGGCTTGGAAGCCGAAGACTTTGACACCCTGGACAACATCCTGGACGACCTGCGCGAGCGCTTTGAAGAGACGCCGCAGTGGGAGTTTTGCGAGGGCTTTATGGCCGCGCTGGTGTGCTGCCGCCGCGCCATCCCCGACAGCGAGTGGCTGCCGATGCTGCTGGGCATTGACCCGGACGAGGCCGAAGGTGGCAGCTTTGCCGACGACGCCCAGCGCCAGCAGTTCATGGCCTTGTGGCAGCGCCGTTTTGACGAGATCAAGCTCGCACTCGACACCCCCGTGGAAGCGCTGGACGACGACAAGGCCTATGCGCCCGAGGTGATGGATGTGCGCGGCGCGATTGCGTCATTGCCACCCGAAGAGCGTGAAGAGATTGAAGACAGCGAAATCCCGTCATTTGCCCAGGTGTGGGCCTTGGGCTTCATGTTTGCGGTGGAAAACTGGCCCGAAGAGTGGGCTGCCCCCAAAGACAAAGATGCCAACAAGTGGCATGACCTGTCGCTTGAAGCCGTTGTGGCCTTGACCGAAGACGACACCGATGTGCCCACCTTGTCGGCACTGTCGGAAGACGGCCCACCCAGCGTGAGCGAAAACCGCCTGAACGCTTATGGCGAGGCTTTGTGGGCGGTGTATGACCTGCGCGAAATCTGGCGCAACATCGGCCCCCGCGTAGCTCAAGTCATCAAAGAAGCTACGCCCGGCCGCAACGATGCTTGCAGCTGCGGCAGCGGTAAAAAATACAAAAAGTGCTGCGGGGCCTGAGGCCCAGCGAAGATGGATCCCGGCTCAAGTCCGGGATGACACTGAACAGTTGTCATACCCGTGCAGGCGGGTATCCATGCCGTTTCAGAGACACACCATCAGTCGACCTTGGCACCCGAGGCCTTGACGACTTCGGCCCACTTCTTGTGCTCGGCGTCAATCAGCGCTGCAAACTGTGCAGGCGTGTTGCCGCTGGGGATCGCGCCCAAAGTGGCCAGGCGCTCTTTCATGGCCGGAGAGGCCAATGACTTGGCGACCTCTTGCTGGATACGGCTGACCACATCGGGGGGCGTGCCTGCGGGGGCCAGCAAACCGAACCAGCTGCTGGCTTCAAAGCCTTTGAGGCCACCTGCTTCTTCCACGGTGGGCAAGTCAGGCAAAGCAGCGGAGCGCTGGCTGCTGGTGACAGCCAAGGCCTTGAGTTTGCCCGCCTTGATGAGTTGCATGGCCGAGGGCAAATTGTCGAACATCACGTCCATGCTGCCGCCCGCCAAATCGAGCAAGGCTGGGCCGGAGCCGCGGTATGGGATGTGGGCCATGAAGGTGCCGGTTTGCGACTTGAACAACTCGCCTGCCAAGTGGATGGAAGTGCCGTTGCCGCTGGACGCCATGTTCAACTTGCCGGGGTTGGCTTTGGCGTACTGGATGAAGTCTTTGACGTTGTTGATCTTGTTGGCAGCGGCTTTTTCGGCATTGACCACCATCACGTTGGGCACACCCGCGACCAGCGTGATGGGGGCGAAGTCCTTGAAGGGGTCGTAGGGCAGCTTGGCGTAAAGGGCGCGATTGATGCCGTGCGTGCCCACGGTGCCCATGAGCAGGGTGTAGCCGTCACCTGCGGACTTGGCCACGATTTCTGCCCCTAGGTTGCCGCCTGCGCCGCCCTTGTTTTCGATGACAAATTGCTGACCAAAAGCTTTGCTCAAATCCGGGGCGATGGCTCGGGCCAGGATGTCGGTGGTGCCGCCGGGTGCGAAGGGCACCACGATCTTGACGGGCTTGGTGGGCCAGGCGGTTTGCGCCCAGGCCAAAGACGTGGTCGACAACAGAACTGCAGCCGCCATGCCCAGAACCGGGCGGCGATTGAAATGGCGTGACAGTTGAACCATGCGTATCTCCTTGTTTTGATGCATCAAATCATGATGCCATGCAGGTGTGACAACGCTGTCACGCAGGCGAAGAAAGAGGCGGTTTTTAAGGGTTTGTCCCGGTCAAAAGGGACTGCAAAGCGGGCTTTTGCACCTTGCCCAAGGCACTCTTGGGCAGGCTGTCCATGAACACCACACGGCGCGGTAACTTGAAGCGGGCGATGCGCGACTGCAGGTGGGCCAGCACGGCTTCGGCGCTCAGGGCTTGCCCTGCGGAGTCTGGGCGGCGCACCAGCACCGCCACGGGCACTTCGCCCCAGCGGGCATCGGCCACGCCGACCACCGCGTTGTCGGCCACGCCGGGCAAAGTGACAAGCTGGTTTTCGATTTCGGCCGGATAGATGTTTTCGCCACCCGAGATGATCATGTCTTTGCTGCGGCCCACGATGGTGATGCAGCCGTCTTCGGCGCGCTGACCCAAATCGCCAGAATGGAACCAACCGTCCTGCAGACCCGCGTGGATTTCGCCGTCGGCACGCCAGTAGCCGCGCATCAGGTTGGCGGCGCGGATGCAGACTTCGCCCGTTTCACCGGGGCCGACTTCCTGGCCTTGGGCGTCGATCAGTTTGACCTGCGCCTCCGGGTGCGGCCAGCCGGATGCGCCCACTCGGGCCATGGCGTCCGGCAGGCGCAGCACGATGGACACAGGCCCCGTCTCGGTGGTGCCATAGACCTGCCCCACGGGCACGCCGCGTGCGTGCAGCGTTTCGAGGTAAGCCACAGGCACGGTGGACGAGCCGGTCATGATGCCGCGCAGGCAAGCCAGCGAAGTCTCGGCCCAGCGCGGGTGTTCAAACACGGCGCGCATGGTGGCGGGCACCAAGAGCGACAGCGTGGGGCGGCTCGTGTGCATTTCATCCAACCAAGCGGTCGGGTCAAAGCGCGGATGCAGCACCACCTCCACCCCCGCCAGCAGCGCGGGCAGGGTCTGGATGCACAGGCCGCCCACATGGAACATCGGCAGCGTGGACAGCACCTTGTCGCCTTCTACAAAGTCGTGCGCCCAGGCACTGGCGCGGGCATTGGCGAGCAGCGCGGCTTGCGTGTGCACCGCGCCCTTGGGCACGCCCGTGGTGCCCGAGGTGTAGACCAACAGCAGCGGCAGCTCACTGTGCACAGTGGGCAACGGCAGGCCACGAGGCGAGGCGGTGGCGATCAACGTGTCGTGGTGGGTGTGCTGCAGGTCTGTGCCTTGCAACGCATGCGCAGCATCGGCGTGGTGGGTGTCATGCACCAGCAAGCGCGGCTGGGCGTCTTGCATGACCTGCTGCAACTCGGGCACGGCCAGCCGAAAGTTGAGCGGCAAGAACACCGCGCCCAAACGGGCGCAGGCCACCAACGTGACCAGTTGCAGCTCGTGGTTGAAGCCTAGCCAGGCCACGCGGTCACCCGGCTGCACACCCCAGGTGGATTGCAGGTGAGCTGTGACGCGCTCCACGCGCCGCCAGAACTTGGCGAAGTCGTAGGCGATGGTGCTGTCACCCGTCTGGGTGGCCTTGCGCTCATCGCCCCGAAAGGTCATGGCGGGCTGCGTGCCGCAGTCCTGCGCCAGCTGCGCAAAGCGGGCTGAGAGGGGGCTGGTTTCGTCGCCCAACATCACTCGTCTTTTTCGCCGGGTTCGTACAGGGCTTCGCGGCCAATGCGGTCCATGCACAGCTCGGCCGTCCAGGGCAGCATGAGCGAGCCACAACGCGCATCGCGGTACAGGCGCTCCAGCGGCAGGCTTTTGAGCATGGACTGACCGCCGCAGGTGCGAATGGCCAAGCGGGCGATGTCTTGCGCGTTTTCCATGATGGTGTACTGCGCGGCATAGGCCCGCAGGCGGGTGGACTTGCTCGGGTCCACCTTCGCGTCTTCGATGGCGCGCAAAAAGAGGTTGCGTGTTTGTTCGAGCTTGATGAACATCTCGGCCACGGCGATTTGCTTGGTCGCGAACTGGCGGCGCTTGATGGGGCCCGTGCCGGGAATCTCGCCACGCAAATAGGCCACGGTGAAGTCGTACGCCGCTTGCGCGATGCCCATGTACGTGGGCGAGAGCGTCATGAACATGTGCGGCCAGCGGCTGGCGGCCTGGAAGTACAGGCCTTGCGGCATGAGCGCCGCGTCGTCGGGCACGAACACGTCTTTGAAGATCAGGTTGCGTGACACGGTGGCGCGCATGCCCAGCGGGTCCCAGTCGCCTTCGACCGTCAGACCCGGCGCGGTGCGCGGCACAGCCAGGTACAGCGTGTCGCGGCGCGAGAGGTCGGTGCCCTCTTTTTTCTCGGTGCAGAGCACACCAAAGTAATCGGCTGCATCGGACAACGAAGCGAAGATTTTTTTGCCATTGATCTTCCAGCCGCCCTCGACCTTCACGGCGAGCGTGCCAAAAGGTTGTGCCCCGGCAGCGGCCGCACCACCCTCGGAGAAAGGCTGCGCATAGATCGCACCGTCTTTCACCACGCGGGCAAAGTGCGTGGCCTGGTGCGTGCGGTGGATGGCGCGTTGCTCAGGCGTCATCTCCAGGTCTTCAGACAACAAGCCGCTCCAGAGCATGGTGCAGACGTGCATGTTGAAAGTGAGCGCGGTGGCACCGCAGTAGCGGCCGATCTCGGCCGAGACCATGGCATAGGTGGCGTAGTCGGCACCGTGGCCGCCATGCGCTTCGGGCACGCACAGCGCCAGCAGGCCCGAGTCACGCATGTCGTCGTAGTTGGCAAACGGGAACTGCGCGTCGCGGTCGAGTTGCGCGGCACGGGGGGCGAACTTCTCGCGGCCCAGCTGGCGGGCCAGCGCCATCAGCTTTTGCTGTTTTTCGGTCAGGGGGTAATCGTCGCCACAGATGGGCATGACGTCTGGTTGAGAGGGGGCTTGCACGTCGGTCATGGTTTCACGTCCTTCAGAAATTTTTCGAGTTCGGCATTGAACGCCTTGGGCTGTTCGTAATGCAGCAAATGCCCTGCCCCGGCCAAGCAGGCATAGCGCGCACCGGGGATCTTTTGCGCCATGCGTTCCATCACGGTGGGTGGTGCGGTGCGGTCGTGCTCTGCAGCCAGGCACAGCACGGGCACGGTGAGGGTGGGCAAAGCGGCGCGTTGCTCAAACTGCACCAGCGCATGCAATGCGGCGCAGTAGGTGGCGGGCGGCACGGCCGACATACTTTGGTGCGCAGGGATCAACTGGGCTGCATCGCCACCGGGAGCGGCCATGGTCGGGATCAGCTTGTCGGCAATGTCGCCCATGGTTTTGCCCGCTTCCAGCGGGGCGAGGCGCTGCGCCAAAAACTGCTTTTGAAAATCGCCATCTGAGTTGCCAAAAGCCGGACTGCTGGCGGCCAGCAGCAGGCCACAGATGCGCTCTGGCTTTTGCGTCCAGGCTTGCAGGGCGACCATGGCCCCCATGCTGTGGCCCACCAACACGGCTTGGTCGATGTGCGCCGCGTCCAGCATCTGCCAGAGGGCTTGCGCCAGGTGCGCGAAGTCGTAGGGGCTGACCATGGGGCTGTCGCCATAACCGGGCATGTCCCAGGCCAGGCTGCGCCAACCCAAAGCGGCCACATGCGCTTGCTGCGCTACCCAGCCATGTCGGCCGCCACCCACGCCGTGCAAGAACACCACGGCGGGTTGTGTGGGCAAACCCACGTCGGTGAAGGCGGGTGCGTTCATGCCAGCGCCGCGCTCACGACTTGGCCCGCATCGACCACCACGGTGTCATCCAGACAGATGGTGCAGCCGCGCATAGGCAGGTCAAAGTGGCCCAGCGTGTGGCGGCCTGCCACCTCGTTCGCCCCGGTCGAGTACAAAAAGTTGCCCGCAAAGGCGCGCAGCTCGGTGCCGTTGCAGTCGCGCTTGTCGTAGAACGCCATGGCATCCCAACGCGCCGCCGGGTTCAGGCCAAAGCCCACATGCGAGACGGCATAAGCGGCGCGGTGGCCTTCGGCGTCTTCCCAGGCTTTCCAGTAGCCGCGCATCATGTCCACATCGACGCCCTGCCCCTCGATGGCGACCACGCTGTCGTCCTCGATGGTCAGGCGGATCGTGTCGCGCAAATAGCTTTTGAAGGTCAGGTTCACATCGCCCGGGGCCATGACCAGCGTGCCGTTGACACTGCCTGCGGCCGGGAATGCCAGCGCCAGCCCGGCAGGCCAGTGCGACACCATGCCCGGCTTGGGGCAAAAGCCCCACACACCGCCGACCACCGCTTGTTTGTCGCCATGTTTCAGGTTCACGCGCAGGTCAGTGCCAGCGGCAGACGTCACATGCATCTGCTGTGCAGCGCGGAGCTTTTTCATGGCCGAGCGCACCACGCCTTCGAGCGCCGGATCGGGCACGGTGCGCTCCAAGATTTCAGGGTGCTCGTTGGACACCATGAGCAGGCGCGGCATGTGGCCGTCCACGCCCTTCATGATGGTGGGCAGCTCGGGCGCGTGCAGCAGGCCTTCGACGGTGCAGTCCACCACCATGTCGGCGCGGGCGAGAGCTGCCACCACGGGGCCGAGCTGGCCAATCGCGTCGCTAGCGCCTGTGGAGCGCACGGGCGCGGGGGCGGTGAGCGCAGGCGTTGTCAAAGTCACCTCGAACACGCGGGCGCCCATGGCCTCCAGCGCGAGGCGGGCCAAGTCCACGTTGACCCGGCGTGATTGGGTTTCGGCCAAAATAGCGACCACTTCGCCAGGCTGCACCTTGCACAGCGTGAAGGTGCGGGTAAAGGCCGCGAGCCACCTGTTTTCGATTCGTTCCACCAGCATGCTTGTCTCCTTGACGAACTGGTTCTGCGCACGACGCACTCGACCTCATGCCAAACAGTTTATATGAATATTCATGTAAATTCATCCATAATGACCCTATGCGCCCCAACCCACCTCCGACCATTCAGCCGCTGACCCCTGACTTTGAGGCCCCTCATTTCAGGCAGGCCCTGTCGCGCTTTGCCACAGGCGTGACCGTCATCACCACCTTCGCGCCAGGCGCACAAAAAGGCGATACAGCCAGCAGCAGCTTTGTGGGCATCACGGCCAGCTCCTTCAATTCGGTGTCGCTCACGCCGCCGCTCGTGCTGTGGAGCTTGGGCCACCGGGCCAGCAGCTTGCCGCTGTTCCATGCGGGCACGCACTATGTGGTGAATGTGCTGGCCGCAGACCAGCTCGACTTGTGCAATCGCTTTGCCTACGGCAAAGGCGACCGCTTTGCCGACACCGCCTACACCCTAGGACAAGCCGGGTTACCCATTTTGAAAGGCGCTCTGGCCTGGTTTGAATGCCACAACCGCAGCCGCCACGAAGAAGGCGACCATGTGATTTTTGTGGGTGAGGTAGAACGCTGCGGTTTCAGTGATGGCTCGGCCCCACTCGTTTACCAGGGCGGTCAGTTCAGCACCACCACGCCACTGGCATGAGCAAATCAGCAGGCTTTGTCGACGACTACCTGGCCTATTTGCTGGCACGCGCCAGCCATTTGATTTCGAGTGAATTCCATGCCGTGGTCGAAGCCAGCGGCCTGAGCCTCATGGAGTGGCGCGTCATGGCCAGCTTGTCGGGCAAAGACAGTTTAAGCATCAACGAACTCGCCAGCATCGTGCTGGCCAAACAACCCACCGTGACCAAGCTGGTGGGCCGCATGCAAGACGCCGGGTGGGTCACGCGTTGCGACGCCGCACACGACAAACGGCAAAGCCTGGTGAGCCTCACGGCCGCAGGTCGGCGCAAAGTGCAGCCCCTGCTGAAGCAAGCCAAAGCGCACGAGGCACAGGTGGTGTCTGCTTTGGGGGCAGACCCGGCACATCAACTCAAGCTCATGCTGGAGAGCTTGATTGCGGCGCATGGCAGTACCTGAGCGCGCAAGGGCACAGCCAAGATTTTTAGTTTTAGGTTTTGGTGAACCATTTATTGCCGGTCTCTGCGGCAAGTGGTTGGGGCTAAGACCCAACGGCTGTTTTGCAGCGGAAGTGGTCGCTCGAAGCCGTTAAGCGCTTAGGCTGCTTCCGGCCACAAGCGGAAGTTGCGGTTGTGGTGTCAACGCACGCTTGATTGGCTAAGCGGTCATCCAGGGAATCCATTCAAGTCAAAAGCCATTGAGGCTATTGGTTCAAGCATGCGGAAGGGGGCCTTAGTGAGAGAGCCATTTGAAGAGTCTAGGCTCTGAATTCCTTTTTTTAGGCCGTCAAAGGCTTTGCAATGGGCGCTTCTTTAATTGGTAAATTAATTAGTGCAGCCATGCCAGACAATGCGATATCTGCCCACCACATCCATTGATAGTCTCCGTTAGCAGTAAAAACCAAGCCTCCTAGATAGGCTCCTAAAAATCCTCCTATTTGGTGCGAAAGTAGTGTCAAACCAAAGAGAGTTGCCAAATACCGAACGCCGAATAATTTACCAACAATTGCTGCTGTTGGTGGAACCGTAGCTAACCATGTGAACCCCAACCCCATGGCAAACACATAAAAAGTCCATTCCGTTTTGGGCGCTACCAGATACATCGCAATCAGCAAAGCCCGTGATCCATACATCGTTGCCAAAACATACTTACTTCTATACATATTGACGCACGACCCGGCATATAGACTGCCCAAAATATTGGCCAACCCGATGATGGCCAATGACCAACTGGCCACAGCGGGAGTTAAACCACACAAGCCCACTTCGGTAGGTAGGTGGGTGACTAAAAATGCGATGTGAAAGCCGCATGTGAAAAACCCCAAATGCAAAAGTAAATAACTGGGGTTACGCATGGCATCTCTAACTGCTTTTTTGAGGCCACCTTCTGGATCGGCTGCTTTGGCAGGGGCATGCGTATCACTGGTCAATCGGTTAAGTAGTGGAATTGCCAGTAGTGTGACTACCGCCATAGTCCACATGGAACCCATCCAACCAACCCATGGAATCAGCTTTTGAATGATGGGCGCGAATACAAATTGGCCAAATGAACCACCCGCATTGATGATGCCCGAAGCGGCTCCTCTTGATTCTGCAGGCATGCGCTGAGCGGCAGCACCTAGCAGGACTGAAAAACTGCAAGCACCTGCACCCATTGCACTTAATACGCCCATCGTCAGGATAAGACCCCAACTGCTGGTGACAAAGGGTGTCAATGCAGAACCTAAGACAAGAATAAATAAACCACTCAGAAGTACTGGGCGTGGGCCGTATTTGTCTGCAAAAGCACCAGCGATAGGTTGAATAGCACCCCATACAAATTGGCCGATTGCCATGGCCAAACTTATCGTGACAATGCCAAGCCCCGTGTCTGTGTTGAGCGGTCCCACATAAAGCCCCATAGACTGTCTGGTTCCCATGGTGATCATCAAAATAGCGGACGCCATAAGAGTGGTGAACCAAACACCACGGTGATTCATGCTGGAAAAAAATGACATAAACGACTTCCTGATTGGATTACAGTTCTTTTCGAATAATTTTCTGTATGATACACATCATGCGAAACAAATCAAGCGCACGTCTTGCATCAAAAGAAGCCTCACATGAGCGCATCGTGGATGCTGCTGCCCGCGCCATACGTCGCAGCGGCTATGACGGTACGGGTGTTGCCGACATCATGAAGGAAGCAGGACTCACGCACGGTGCGTTTTATGCCCACTTTGAGTCACGTGAAGCCATGTTGGTCGAGGCTGTGGATCGAGCTGGTGCGCAAGCCAACGCTGTTGCTTCGAGCGTCATTGCCTCAGTGCCACCTGAGGAAGCGCTTCAGGCCATGATGCAGGTTTACCTGTCCAGAGAGCATATTGACGGCATCGAATCTGGATGTCCGATTTCTGCCCTTGGCTCTGAGATGCCACGACAGTCTGATGAAGTTCGCCGTGCCGCTACATTGCGCATCAAAGAGATGATTGACTTGGTTGCGCGTCAGTTTCCCGATTGGGGGCAGCCAGCTGCGCACGAGCGTGCATTGGTCACGGTGTCCATGATGGTGGGCACATTGATTCTCGCGCGTGCAGTGAATGACTCCGCGCTGTCGGAATCGCTGTGTAGTTCAACTTTGAAAAAGCTAAATTCGGTCGGGATCTGATTCCTGTTTTTTTAAATTTACATATGATATTCATCATGCGAGATCCGAAATTTATGGAGCCGCTTGGTTTTCACCACAGTCAATTTTTGAAAGAAAGAATTTCATGAAAGCATTCATTGTTGATCGCTATGGAAAAAAAGAACTCTTAAAGGCCGTTGATGTGCCCGAGCCAGTGCTGCGAGATGACGAAGTCTTAGTCCAAGTACACGCGACTGGCGTCAATCTGTTGGATGTCAAAGTCAGAAATGGAGAATTCAAGCTCATCCTCCCTTACAAAACCCCCTTTGTCTTAGGTCATGACGTGGCCGGTGTGGTGGTCAAGGTGGGGCGACGCGTGCAAATGTTCCAACCCGGTGACGAGGTCTATTCCAGGCCAGATGATCATCGGATCGGAACGTTCGCTGAATTTGTTCCAGTCAAAGAAACGTCGCTTGCATTCAAGCCTAAGAATCTTTCCATGGAAGAGGCTGCATCACTCCCGCTTATCGCTTTAACGGCTTGGCAGGCGCTGGTTGAAAAAGCCAAACTTCAGAAAGGTCAGAAGGTCTTTATTCAAGCCGGTTCTGGCGGAGTTGGCACGTTCGCTATCCAACTGGCAAAACATCTGGGCGCAACTGTGGCCACCACGACCAGCACAGGCAATGTGTCTTGGGTCAAAGCGCTGGGTGCCGATGTCGTGGTCGACTACAAAAAGGAAGATTTTGAAAGTGTTTTGAGCAACTACGACGTTGTTCTCAATAGTCAAGATGGGAAGACACTTGAAAAGTCTCTGAATGTCCTCAAACCCGGCGGACAACTCATCTCCATTTCAGGCCCGCCTACCCCCGAATTTGCGGAAGAACTCAAGCTCCCTTGGGTTGTGAAGCAAGTCACGCGTGCACTGAGCTTTGGCACCCGTAGAAAGGCGAAGCGCCTGGATTTCGATTTCTCGTTTCTCTTCATGAAAGCCAGCGGCAGCCAGCTTCAAAAAATCACAGCTCTGATCGAGTCAGGAGCCATCCACCCAGTTGTGGACAAAGTATTTCCGTTTGATGCCACCAACGAGGCCTTGGCCTACGTCGAAAGTGGACGCGCCAAGGGCAAGGTTGTGATCAAGGTGCGTTGACGGGTTACCAAAGAACCACGCATTGATAAGGCAAGACTTTGCCGAGCGCCATAAAAACTACCATTACTCCTTCTGCAGTCCCATATGAAAATTGAAAAATCTATTCATCTGATTAGCGACACTCTGCGCACAATCACACAAAACTTTGTGCGCACCGTGATAGGAATTTCAGTTGCAACTGCAGTCATTTCAAACCCAGTGAGCGCTTCAAATCCAGTGTCGACAGGACACGCGCAAACTCTGCCAGAGGCAAGCCAAGCCTTAATAATGAATTGGAAAAATGTCCGTACACAGGAGATCACGATAGGCGGAATCACCTTCGCGTACAGAGAGTTGGGTAAGCACAATAACGGGACACCCATCGTATTCTTGGCTCATCTCGCGGCTGTGCTGGACAACTGGGACCCGCGGATCATGGATGGCATTGCAGCCAAGCACCATGTGATCGCCTTTGACAACCGCGGTATCGGAGCTTCCACGGGTAAACCATCTAACTCGATTGAGCAAATGGCTGACGATGCCACCGCTTTCATCAAAGCAAAAGGTTTTAAAAAGGTAGACCTTTTAGGTTTTTCGATGGGGGGCATGGTTGCTCAGGAAATCGTGCTGAAAGAGCCCGAACTTGTCCGAAAAATGATCCTCGCTGGAACCGGCCCTGCTGGTGGAGAAGGCATCAGCTCGGTGGTGGGAGTGACCTTTTATGACATGTTGCGGGGCTTCTTCACGGGCCAGGATGCCAAACAGTTTTTGTTCTTCACGCGCACGACAAGCGGCATCGAGGCAGGTAAAGCATTTCTGGAACGTCTAAAGGAACGTGCGGAGTATCGTGATCAGGAAATTGCTGTAAGCGCGTTCATCGCTCAATTGCAGGCACTGCGCACCTGGGGGCATAAAGAGCCAGCGGATCTCTCGATCGTTAAACAGCCTGTGCTCGTTGCGAATGGAGACGCTGACCGCATGGTTCCGACGGGCAACACACATGACCTGGCGCGGCGACTCCCGAACAGTACTTTGATCATTTATCCCGATGCGGGCCATGGCGGAATCTTCCAGTTCCACAACACTTTCGTGCCTAGTGCACTTGAGTTTCTAGCACGCTAAGTTTTCGAAGTATTGAAGAATTTCGCTATGAACTATAGAAACCTGATATTGCCCACCTAATTTATTGAGATCCGGGGCGAAAGGTTCGCGTATCTTTGGGCGAATTTCAATCAAGACCCAACATAAACCAGATCGCTGTTCCCGCAAGGTCTGTCGAAAATGTCATGACTGATTTAGAAAAGAAATATGCTCGAATAATTTTCCTTTCTACCCTGAAAATAAAAATCAGTGACAGACTGCTTCCGCGACAAACCCATCACTCAACCCACAGGTCGAAGGGCTGCTATGGGTCGGCTTCTGCCGGTCAACTGCTCGTAGTGATGGTCCGCTTTCAGCCTAAATCTGCCGATCGATCTAGGCTTTCTACAGCTTCTTACCAAAGCATTTTTCGCTCACTCCGGCACCACCGCCGTCACTTCGATCTCAACTTGGGCTCGATCTTCGACCAGGTCGGCCACTTGCACCAGCGTCATGGCGGGGTAGTTTTTGCCAATGACTTCCTGATAGACCTTACCCAGCTCGCGGCCGCGGGCTAGGTATTCCTTTTTGTCCTTGACGTACCAGGTCATGCGGGCCATGTGCTGTGGGCCTGCGCCTGCGCAGGCCAGCGTGTCGACGATGTTTTGCAGGGCTTGGCGGCACTGGGCCACAAAGTCGTCAGTCTCGAATTGGGCTTGGCCGTTCCAGCCGATCATGCCCGCGACGAACACCATGCGGCCACGCGCTTCGATGCCGTTGGCATAGCCTTTGGCGGGTGCCCAGCCTTCGGGTTGCAAGACGTTGAACATGGTGGGCTCCTTAAGAAATTTGACGCAGCTTGAAGCGCTGCAGTTTGCCGGTTTCAGTGCGGGGCAAGGCGTCCAAAAAGACCACCTTGCGCGGGTACTTGAACGGGGCGATGGTTTGTTTGACGTGCTCTTGCAAGGTTTTTTCCATGGCCACATCACCCGTGTGGCCGGGTTTGAGCACCACATAGGCCTGCACGATGTGACCACGGTCTTCGTCGGGCATGCCGACCACGCCGCATTCGGCCACGGCCGGGTGTTGCAGCAAAGCGCCTTCCACCTCAGGGCCTGCGATGTTGTAGCCCGCCGAGATGATCATGTCATCGTTGCGCGCTTGGTAGCTGAAGTAGCCATCGGCGTCCATGACGAAGGTGTCGCCGGGCAGGTTCCAGCCGTCTTTCACATAGTCTTGCTGGCGCGGGTCGGCCAGGTATTTGCAGCCTGTGGGGCCGCGCACCGCCAGGCGCCCCACGGTGCCAGGCGACACGGGCTGCATGTCGTCATCCACGATCTGCGCCACATAGCCGGGCACCACTTGGCCAATGCTGCCGGGGCGCACTTGCGCGCCTGCGCTCGAGATGTAGATGTGGATCACTTCGGTGCCGCCAATGCCATCGGTCATCTCGATGCCTGTGGCCTGCTTCCACAGCTGGCGGGTGGCGTCGGGCAAGGCCTCGCCTGCCGAGACGGGGTGCTTGAGGCTCGACAGGTCAACGCCTTTGGCCAGCGTCGCCATTTGGCGGTACATGGTGGGCGCGGTGTAGCACTGCGTGGCGCGGTACTTGGCAATGGTCTGCATCAAGGTCTCGGGCGTGTGCTTTTCGAGCAGCACGGTGCTCGCGCCATATCGCAGCGGGAACGCCAACAGACCACCCAGCCCGAAAGTGAAGGCGATGGGCGGCGTGCCGCATACGACATCGTTCTCGTTCATCTGCAAGATGTGGCGCGGGAACAAGTCGCACATGGCCAGCACATCGCGGTGAAAGTGCATGGTGCCTTTGGGCTTGCCTGTGGTGCCGCTGGTGAAAGCGATCAAACACACGTCGTCGCGGCTGGTGGCGTGAGGCGTGTACGCGTCACTTTGCTGCGCCATGCGCTGCTCCAGGCCATCAGGGGCATCGCTGCGAAACTGCACCAGCTGCTGCAAGCTGGCCATGTGGCTGGCGTGACCGGGTGTCATGCAGTGCTGCAGTTCGTCGGCCAGCAGGCTGTCGCACAGGGCGGCGCTGACTTGGGCTTTGTCGATGATCTGGGCCAGCTCGCCCGCACGCAGCAGCGGCATGGTGGGCACCGCCACCAGGCCCGCCTTGAGCGCGCCCAGCAAACAAGCGGCCATCATGGGGCTGTTGCCACCGCGCAGCAAAATGCGGTTGCCGGGCACGAGGCCCATGTCGAGGGTCAGCACCTGGGCGATGCGGTTGCTCTTGTCTTGCAACTGCGCATAGGTCCAGCTGAAGTCGCCACCACCCTTGTTGAAGTCGCTCACGCCATGCAGCGCGATGCGCTCGCCTCGGCCTGCCTGCACATGGCGGTCCACCAATTCCACTGCGCAGTTGATCTGGTCCGGGTAGTCCAGCTCGGGTCGGTCCGCCATGAACACAGGCAGCTGGTCTTTGGGCGGCAGCCGGTCACGCGCAAAGGTGTCGGTGTGGCTGCTGGGCAGCAGTTGGTTCCAGTCGCTCATGTCAACCTTTCAGCAAGTCTTTGCCGATGATCAGCTGCTGCACTTCGGTGGCGCCTTCGTAAATGCGCAGCGCCCGGATCTCGCGGTACAGCGACTCGACCATCACGCCTTTTTTGACGCCCATGCCGCCGTGCATCTGCACCGCCATGTCGATGATCTGCTGGGCGTTTTCGGTGGCGGTCATCTTGGCCATGGCCGCCTCGCGGGTGATGCGCCCGCCTTGGTCGCGCAACCAAGCGGCGCGATACGTCAAAAGCGTGGCCGCGTCCAGCATGGTGGCCATTTGCGCGATCTTGGTCTGGGTGATCTGAAAGTCGCCCAAGGTTTGGCCAAACATCTTGCGTGAACGCGCCCAGCTGATGGACTCGTGCAGCGCACGCCGCCCAAAACCCAAAGCGGCCGCCGCCACCGAGGTGCGGAACACATCGAGCGTGGCCATGGCGACCTTGAAGCCTTGGCCCGCTTCGCCAATGCGCTGGTTGGCAGCGACCTTGCAGTTGTCAAACTTGAGCGTGGCCAGCGGGTGAGGAGCCACTACGTCGATGCGCTCTTCAATCGACAGACCGGGCGTGTCGGCATCGACAATGAAAGCCGTGATGCCGCGTGCACCGGGCGCTTCGCCTGTGCGGGCAAACACCACATAAAAGTCGGCGATGCCGCCGTTGCTGATCCAGGTCTTGCGGCCGTTGAGTACATAGCCGTCTGCCGTGGCCGTGGCGCTGCACTGCATGGCGGCTACGTCGGAGCCTGCATCGGGTTCGCTCAAGGCAAAGGCGCTCAAGGCCTGGCCCGACGCCACACGCGACAGGTAGCGCTGCTTTTGATCGGCTGTGCCCATGAGGCTGATGGCGCCTGTGCCCAAGCCCTGCATGGCAAACGCGAAGTCCGACAAGCCGTTATGGAAAGCCAATGTTTCGCGCAGCAGGCAGAGCTGGCGGGTGTCGATCACGTCCGACGCTGCGCCATAGGCCGTGCCGGACACTGCATGCTTGAGCCAGCCGCCGCTGCCCAGCAAGCGCACCAAGCGGATGCATTCGGCGTCCACCGCGTCGCGGCTTTCGTCGTGGTGCGCGTGGGCAAGGTGCTCTTGGCACCAAGCGTCCAGGCGCACTTTGAAGTCGCGGTGGCTGTTGTCAAAGAAAGGCCAGTCGAGTTCTGGCGGGTGAGTGGCTGTGTGATTTGACATGGCTCAGTCCCCTTCAAACACGGGTGTTTGCTTGGCCACAAAGGCGTGGTACGCCCGGTGGAAGTCGTTGGTGGCCATGCAAATGGCTTGGGCCTGGGCTTCGGCCTCGATGGCTTCATCCACACCCATGTTCCATTCTTGTTGCAGCATCTTTTTGGTGATGCCGTTGGCAAATGTGGGGCCTGCCACCAGCTGGGCGGCGATGGCTTGCGCATCGGCCAACACCGTGCCTGCCTCGCACACGCGGTTGTAAAACCCCCAGCGCTCGGCTTCTAGCGCGCCCAGGCCGCGTCCGGTGAAGAGCAGCTCGCTTGCACGGCCCTGGCCGATGATGCGCGGCAAGAGCGCGCACGCGCCCATGTCGCATCCGGCCAAGCCGACCTTGTTGAACAGGAAATAAGTCTTGCTGCGCTCGGTGCCGTAGCGCAGGTCAGACGCCATGGCCAGGATCGCGCCTGCGCCCGCGCACACGCCGTCTATCGCCGCGATGATGGGTTGTGGGCAGGCACGCATGGCCTTGACCAAATCGCCCGTCATGCGGGTGAAGGCCAAGAGGCCGGGCATGTCGAGCTGGGTGAGCGGGCCGATGATTTCGTGGACATCGCCACCCGAGCAGAAGTTGCCGCCCTCGCCCGTGATGACCACGGCATGGATGTCAGGTGCGTAGGGCAAGGCGCGGAAAAAGTCACGTAGCTCGGCGTAGGAGTCAAACGACAGCGGGTTCTTGCGTTCGGGGCGGTTCAAGCTCACCGTGGCCACACCGTCTTTGACGGACAGCAAAAAATGCTCGGGCTGGTAGCCCGCCATGGGCTGGTTGTGGCGGGGCAGCTGGTGGGGCTGGCCGGGCAGGTAGCGTTGGCTCATTTTGTCTCCTTCGAATTTGTTGGGGTGCCGGACTTCAAGGTGCCCAGCAATTTGTGCAGTTGTTCTTGTTGGCTTGCCGCCAGCGGCGACAGCAGCTCGACGACCCAGCCCTCGTGGGCCAGGGCCATGGCCGCAAATGCGCTGCGCCCGGCATCGGTCAGGCTGACGGTGTAGGAGCGGCGGTCGCTTGCCTGCATTTGCCGCTGCACCAGTTGTTCTTTTTCGAGCTGGTCAACGATGGATGTGACGTTGCCACCCGTGACCATCATGCGGCGCGAGAGCTCACTCATCGACAAGCCTTGCGGCTCGCGCTCGAGTTGTGCCATCAGGTCAAAGCGCGGCAGCGTGATGTCAAACTGCTCGCGCAATCGTTGGCGGATCGTGTCTTCGATGCGGGTGGTGGCCGAGAGCAGTCGCAACCACAAGCGCAGCGAGGCGTGGTGGTCGGCGTGCGCGCGCTTTTCCATGTCCACAGAGGCCATGTCGATGTCGGGTCGTGCGCTCATGACACCAGCTCCCCACCATCAATGGCAATCGATTGACCGTTGATCGCATCGCTGCCCGCTGCGCACAACCACAACACGCTTTGCGCCACTTCGTGCGGCTGCACCAAGCGCTGTTGCGGGTTGCTCGCGGCCAAGACTTGGCGCGCTTCGGCTTCGCTCTTGCCTGTTTTACTCACGATGTTTTGCACCGCTTCGCGCACGATGTCGGTCTCGGTGTAGCCGGGGCAAATCGCGTTCACGGTCACGCCTTTGCGGGCCAATTCGAGGGCCAGCGCTTTGGTCAGGCCCACCACGCCGTGCTTGGCCGCGACATAGGCGCTCACATAGGCATAGCCTTTGAGGCCCGCCGTGCTGGCGATGTTGATGATTCGCCCTGGTGTGCCTGCTTTGGCCCCCTCGAGCATGCCGGGCAGCACGGCTTGGATGCAGTGGTAAGTGCCTGTGAGGTTGACGTTCAGCATCTGCTGCCACAGCGCGGCATCGGTCTTGGCAAAGGGCGCGCTGTGCGCCTGGCCCGCGTTGTTGACCAAGATGTTCACCGGGCCAAAGCGGGCCTGCGCCTGCTGCATCGCCGCTTGCACGGCGTGTTCATCGGCCACGTCCATGGGCGCGATCAGTACCGCCACGTCGGGCACTTGCCCTCGCAGTGCCTCGGCTTGCGCCTGCAGCTTGTCCTGCGAGCGGCCACACAAGGTCAAGCGGCAACCCGCTTGCGCGAGCTGCAACGCGATGGCCGCGCCAATGCCTGCACCTGCGCCGGTGATGAGGGCATGGCGGCCCTGCAGTTCATCGGCCATTCAATCCCCCTTTGTCGCAGCCTGCTGGGCGCGCTCGCGGGCAAAGCCCGCTTCAAGCTGGGGCTTGCCTGACACGTAAGCACGCGGCCAAGCGATGTCTTTGAAGCCGATGCGCGCCGCTTCGGTCAAGGTCCAGGCAGGGTTGGCCAGGTGCGGGCGGGCAACGGCGCACAGGTCGGCGCGGCCAGCGGCCAAGATGCTGTTGACGTGGTCAGCTTCACTGATGGCACCCACCGCGATGGTGGCGATGCCCGCTTCTTGACGGATGCGGTCGGCAAAGGGGGTTTGGTACATGCGGCCGTAAGTGGGCTTTTGCTGCGCACTGACCTGGCCCGATGAGCAGTCGATCATGTCGGAGCCTGCCGCCTTGAAGGCGCGGGCGATCTCGACCGCGTCGGTCGGTGTGATGCCGCCTTCGACCCAGTCGTGCGCCGAGATGCGCACAGACATGGGCAGGTCTTTGGGCCAAGCGGCGCGCACGGCGGCAAACACTTCGAGCGGGTAACGCAGGCGGTTGGCGAGCGAGCCGCCGTATTCGTCTGTGCGCTGATTGGTGAGCGGACTGATGAAGCTCGACAAAAGATAACCGTGCGCACAGTGCAGCTCCAGCCAGTCGAACCCGGCTTGGGCAGCGCGCTGTGTGCTGGCCACGAAGTCGGCCGTGACGCGGTCCATGTCGGCGCGGGTCATGACGCGGGGCACATCGCCATGGGGCAAATAGGGCTGGGCGGAGGCCGCCAACAATGGCCAGTTGCCTTCTGCGTCGTCAGCGGGCACAGGCTGGTCCATGCCCGCGCCTTGCCAGGGTCGGCAGGTCGAACCTTTGGGCCCGGCATGGCCGATCTGCAGGCCGATCTTCGCGTCAGATTTGGCATGCACCCAGTCCACTATTCTTGCAAAGTCGGTGGTCTGCTGCTCATTCCACAACCCCGGGCAGCCGTGCGTGATGCGACCGTCGGCGCTGGGTGCGGTCATCTCGACCATCACCAGCCCTGCACCGCCCATGGCGCGTGCGCCCAGATGGACCAGGTGGTCGTCACCCACGCGGCCGTCCACGGCCATGTATTGCGCCATGGGCGAGACCACCACACGGTTCTTGAGCGTGACCGAGCGTTGGGTATAGGGCGTGAACATGGGAGGACGAACCCCGGGCGTAGCCGTGCGGCCTGCGAACCAGGCCTCATAGCCTTCCAGCCAGGCCTTGTCACGCAAGCGCAAATTCTCGTGGCTGATGCGCTGGCTGCGGGTGAGCATGGAGTACATGAACTGCTCGGGTTCGAGCTGGTCGCAGTAGCGCTCGCCGCACACCTCGAACCATTCCATCGCATTCCAGGCGGCGTTTTGCAGGCGGATCACGTCGATCTCGCGCACGGCTTGGTAATGTTTCAGCACTTCAGGGATGCGGTCTGCGGTGTCGCCCAGCGCCTTGAACTGGCGCACCAACTCAATGGCGTCTTCGAGCGCGAGCTTGGTGCCCGAGCCGATGGCAAAGTGCGCGGTGTGCACCGCGTCGCCCATCAGCACCACATGGCTGTTGCCGTTGAAGGTGGACCAGTTGGCGCACTTGACGCGCTGGAAGTTGAGCCATGCCGAGCCGCGCAGGTGACGGGCGTTGGTCATCAGCTTCTCGCCTTGCAGGTTCTTGGCAAAGAGCTTTTCGCAGAAGGCAATCGAAGCATCTTGGTCGGCCTTGTCCAGGCCGTGTGCCAGCCAGACGTGTTCAGGGCACTCGACGATGAAGGTGGACGTCTGGTTGTCGAATTTGTAGACGTGCGCCTGGAACCAGCCATGCTCGGTCTTCTCGAACAAAAAGGTGAAAGCGTCGTACTGGCGGTTGGTGCCCAGCCAGATGTAGCGGTTGGGACGCGTGACGATATCTGGCTGAAACACCTCGGGCAAACGGCTGCGCACACGCGAGTTGATGCCGTCGCTGGCGATGATCAGGTCGGCATCAGGAAAGTCGAGGTCGGACTGCACGTCTTGCTCAAACAAGAGCTTCACGCCCAGCTCTTCACAGCGCACTTGCAGGATGTTGAGCAGCTTCTTGCGACCAATGCCCACAAAGCCGTGGCCGCCTGAGCGGATCACTTCGTCCTTGAAGTGCAGCTCGATGTCATCCCAGTGGTTGAAGGCCTGCTCCACCTCCGCAGCGGTCTGGCTGTCCCACTGACGCATGTTCTCCAGCGTTTGGTCCGAGAAAACCACGCCCCAGCCAAAAGTGTCGTAGGGCTTGTTGCGCTCCACCACCGTGATGTCGTGGTGTGGGCCAAGCTTTTTCATCAGCAACGCAAAGTACAAACCCGATGGACCACCGCCAATACACACAATTTTCATGTTCGTTCTCTTTGCTATAGACCGCACAGGCCATTGATTAAGGCCTATATATTTCAAGCCTCAAGTATTGAGGCGAATGAACAGGCGGTCAATCAGGGAGTAACCCGTAGAAAACAAAAGAAGGGGAGTGAATGGTGCGCATGCTGAAATGCTTCGCACAAAGCAAAACGCCCCACCGATCGGTGGGGCGTTTCGTGCTGTAAAAGCCTGACGATGACCTACTTTCACACGGGAATCCGCACTATCATCGGCGCTAAGTCGTTTCACTGTCCTGTTCGAGATGGGAAGGAGTGGGACCAACTTGCTATGGTCATCAGGCATAACTTGGCGTCACCTTGACTCGCGTCAAGACAACAAATTCATAGAGCTTGGAATCAGATTTTAAGCTTGCGCTTGGGTCTTTCGACCTTTTTTGAATGCGTCAACTTGGCATAACTTCCTTGACCAATGCACACCTTGCGGTATGTGATCAAAGTTATAGGGTCAAGCCGCACGAGCAATTAGTATCAGTTAGCTTAACGCATTACTGCGCTTCCACACCTGACCTATCAACGTCCTGGTCTTGAACGACTCTTTAGGGGGCTCAAGGCCCCGGCAGATCTCATCTTGAAACGAGTTTCCCGCTTAGATGCTTTCAGCGGTTATCTCTTCCACACTTAGCTACTCGGCAATGCCACTGGCGTGACAACCGATACACCAGAGGTGTGTCCACTCCGGTCCTCTCGTACTAGGAGCAGGCTTCCTCAAATCTGCAGCGCCCACGGAAGATAGGGACCAAACTGTCTCACGACGTTTTAAACCCAGCTCACGTACCTCTTTAAATGGCGAACAGCCATACCCTTGGGACCGGCTACAGCCCCAGGATGAGATGAGCCGACATCGAGGTGCCAAACACCGCCGTCGATATGAACTCTTGGGCGGTATCAGCCTGTTATCCCCAGAGTACCTTTTATCCGTTGAGCGATGGCCCTTCCATACAGAACCACCGGATCACTATGTCCTACTTTCGTATCTGCTCGACTTGTCAGTCTCGCAGTTAAGCACGCTTATGCCATTGCACTATTATCACGATGTCCGACCGTAACTAGCGTACCTTCGAACTCCTCCGTTACGCTTTGGGAGGAGACCGCCCCAGTCAAACTGCCTACCATGCACTGTCCCCGATCCAGATAATGGACCTAGGTTAGAACCTCAAACACACCAGGGTGGTATTTCAACGTCGGCTCCACTGAAACTAGCGTTCCAGCTTCAAAGCCTCCCACCTATCCTACACAGATCTGTTCAAAGTCCAATACAAAGCTACAGTAAAGGTTCATGGGGTCTTTCCGTCTTTCCGCGGGGAGATTGCATCATCACAAACATTTCAACTTCGCTGAGTCTCAGGAGGAGACAGTGTGGCCATCGTTACGCCATTCGTGCAGGTCGGAACTTACCCGACAAGGAATTTCGCTACCTTAGGACCGTTATAGTTACGGCCGCCGTTTACTGGGACTTCAATCAAGAGCTTGCACCCCATCATTTAATCTTCCAGCACCGGGCAGGCGTCACACCCTATACGTCCACTTTCGTGTTTGCAGAGTGCTGTGTTTTTATTAAACAGTCGCAGCCACCGATTTTTTGCAACCCCGTTGGGCTCCCTCTGTTCGAGTTCACCTACTTGGGGCATACCTTCTCCCGAAGTTACGGTATCAATTTGCCGAGTTCCTTCTCCTGAGTTCTCTCAAGCGCCTTAGAATACTCATCTCGCGCACCAGTGTCGGTTTGCGGTACGGTCAATGACAAGCTGAAGCTTAGTGGCTTTTCCTGGAAGCAGGGTATCACTCACTTCAGGTGCAAGCACCCTCGTTATCACCCCTCATCTAAGCCCGGCGGATTTGCCTACCGAGCACGACTACAGGCTTGAACCAACATATCCAACAGTTGGCTGAGCTAACCTTCTCCGTCCCCACATCGCACTTGTCATCGGTACAGGAATATTGACCTGTTTCCCATCAGCTACGCATCTCTGCCTCGCCTTAGGGGCCGACTCACTCTACGCCGATGAACGTTGCGTAGAAAACCTTGCGCTTACGGCGAGGGGGCTTTTCACCCCCTTTAACGCTACTCATGTCAGCATTCGCACTTCTGATACCTCCAGCAGGGTTTACACCACCACCTTCACAGGCCTACAGAACGCTCTCCTACCACTTGCAATAAATTGCAAATCCGCAGCTTCGGTAACTGGCTTAGCCCCGTTACATCTTCCGCGCAGGACGACTCGATCAGTGAGCTATTACGCTTTCTTTAAATGATGGCTGCTTCTAAGCCAACATCCTGACTGTTTTAGCCTTCCCACTTCGTTTCCCACTTAGCCAATTTTAGGGACCTTAGCTGGCGGTCTGGGTTGTTTCCCTCTTGAGTCCGGACGTTAGCACCCGGTGCTCTGTCTCCCAAGCTGTACTCATCGGTATTCGGAGTTTGCCTTGGTTTGGTAAGTCGCCATGAC
>NZ_NESN01000004.1 GCF_003063455.1 Limnohabitans parvus II-B4 | reverse complement strand
CGCACCTCAAAACCGCAGTTGTGGGCGATGTCGGTGGCTTTGGACGCCCAAGGCGACACCGTGCCCAAACGGGGGCTGACCACGATCACGGGGCCATCCACCGGGCCTGCATAGGGTTCACCGTAAGTCAGCAGCGCCGACAGGGTTTGTTTTTGGGCATCGGCCAAAGGGGCGACCGTGGCCACCAAATGCACAAAACGGGCAGAAATGCCCTGAATTTGCGGCGAAATGGCCGCCAGACGTGGCAAAAGCTGGGCAATGCGAAAGTCGCTGAGGGCGCTGGCGCCTTCGAAAGTCGTGATGTGCAGGGACACGGGGTGGCCTTGTAAAGAGACGGAAAACCGTAGCGCCGGGGCCGCTGACTGGGGCTGGTCGGCAAAGGCGGTATTTTAGCCGGGGAAACCCTGATTTCTGGCCGATCTGAAACCCTCTGGGATAATCTCACCCCATGACCATCACCCTCAAAACCGCCGAAGACATCGAAGGCATGCGCTTGGCCTGCCGCCTGGCCGCCGAAGTTCTGGATTACATCGAGCCCTTCATCAAGCCGGGCATCACCACCAATGAAATCGACAAGCTCTGCCACGACTACATGGTCGATGTGCAAGACTGCATTCCGGCCCCGCTGAACTACGCCCCGGGCGGCTACAAGCCCTACCCCAAGTCCATCTGCACCTCGATCAACCACCAGGTCTGCCACGGCATTCCGAACGATAAACCGCTCAAAAAAGGCGACTCGCTCAACATTGACATCACCACCATCAAAAATGGCTGGCATGGCGACACCAGCCGCATGTTCCATGTGGGCGATGCATCCATTGCCGCCAAGCGTCTGGCTACATTGACCTATGACGCCATGTGGAAAGGCATTGAGCAAGTCAAGCCCGGAGCCCATCTGGGCGACATCGGTCACGCCATTCAAAAGTTTGCCGAAGGCCACGGCTTTTCGGTGGTGCGCGAATTTTGTGGCCACGGCATTGGGCGCGGCTTTCACGAAGAACCGCAAGTGCTTCATTACGGCAAGCCCGGCACCCTGGTGGAACTGGTGCCCGGCATGATCTTCACCATCGAGCCGATGATCAACGCAGGCAAACGCGACATCAAGGAAATGGGTGACGGCTGGACCATCGTGACCAAAGACCATTCACTCTCGGCCCAGTGGGAGCACACGGTGGTGGTGACCGAAACCGGCTACGAGGTGCTGACCTTGTCGGCCGGCAGCCCTCCGATCCCCACATTCATCACCCCCAAAACAGCCGCCTGAGATGAACGCTCAGGCCCCATCAGCAGATCTGACCGATCTGGCGCTGCTGCGCGAAACGTACAAGCACGACAAAGCCACGGTGTTGAACACCCTGGCCAACAGCGGTGCGGTCGCACGGGGTTTGAAGCAAACGCTGCGGCAACTGTCCATCCTGGCCGATGGGCTGCTGATTCAACTGTGGCAAAACGCAGGCTTTGCGCCTGAGCTGTCTCTGGTGGCCGTGGGGGGGTTCGGCCGCGCCGAGCTGTTTCCGTATTCCGATGTGGACGTGCTGGTGCTCTTGCCCGATGGGCTGTCTCCAGAAGACTCACCCGAGCTGCAAGGCCAGCTGGAACGCTTCATTGGCAGCTGCTGGGACACGGGACTGGAGATCGGCTCCAGCGTCCGCACCCTGAGCGAATGCCTGGCCGAATCGGCCAAAGACATCACGGTGCAAACCTCTTTGCTGGAGTCGCGGCGCGTGACAGGCAACACCCGCTTGTTCACCGAGTTTCAAAAGCAATACCAAGCGGCCATGGACCCGCAGGCTTTTTGGGTGGCCAAAACACTGGAAATGCGCCAGCGCCACACCAAATTTGAAGACACGCCTTACGCCCTGGAGCCAAACTGCAAAGAATCACCGGGCGGCATGCGCGACTTGCAGGTGATTTTGTGGGTCGCCCGTGCGGCCAATCTCGGCCACAGCTGGGACGAACTGGCGCGCAAAGGTCTGGCCACGCCTCTGGAGGCCAGACAGATCAAGCGCAACGAAGCCCTGCTGGGGCTCATCCGTGCACGCCTGCATCTGCAAGCCAAGCGGCGCGAAGACCGGCTGGTGTTTGACTTGCAAACCAATGTGGCCGAATCGTTTGGCTACAGCTCTGATGTGACGCCAGAGGGGCGGCTCGCCCTGCGCGCCAGTGAAAAGCTGATGCGCCAATACTATTGGGCGGCCAAAGCGGTGACGCAGCTCAACCAGATTTTGTTGCTCAACATCGAAGACCGGCTCAAAGCCGATCGGGGTGAGTCGGTCAACGATTTCCGGCCCCTGAACGAGCGCTTCTTTGAAAAAGCGGGCCTGATCGAGGTGGCCAGCGACGACCTGTACCAAAAGCACCCCCACGCCATCCTCGAGACCTTTTTGCTGTACCAGGCCACGCCTGGCGTGAAAGGCTTTTCGGCCAGAACCCTGCGTGCGCTGTACAACGTGCGGGCCATCATGAACGGGCGCTTTCGCGCCGATCCGGTCAACCAACAGACGTTTTTGCAAATCCTGCAGCAGCCCCAAGGCATCACGCACGCCATGCGCCTGATGAACGAAACCTCGGTGCTGGGGCGCTACCTGTGGGTGTTCCGGCGCATCGTGGGCCAAATGCAGCACGATCTGTTTCACGCCTATACGGTGGACCAGCACATCCTGATGGTGCTGCGCAATGCGCGGCGCTTTTTCATGGCCGAACACACCCACGAGTACCCGTTTTGCTCGCAATTGGCGGGTGGCTGGGACAAGCCCTGGATTTTGTACACGGCGGCTTTGTTTCACGACATCGCCAAAGGGCGTGGAGGCGACCACTCCAAACTCGGCATCGCCGAAGTGCGCACCTTTGCACGCCAACACAAACTGGACAAAGAAGACGCCCAGTTGATCGAGTTTTTGGTGGGCGAGCACCTGACCATGAGCCATGTGGCCCAAAAAGAAGACCTGAGCGACCCGGAAGTCATTGGCCGCTTTGCTCAGCGTGTGGGCAACGAGAGGCGACTGACAGCACTCTATTTGCTCACGGTGGCCGACATTCGCGGCACCAGCCCCAAAGTGTGGAACGCCTGGAAAGGCAAGCTGCTGGAAGACCTGTACAAATCCACCCTTCGCGTGTTGGGTGGCCGTGCACCAGACGCCAACGCCGAAGTGGAAGCCCGCAAGCGCGAAGCGCTGATCGAGTTGGCCCGCCACAGCGAACCCCATGAAGGCCAAAAAGCCTTGTGGGACACGCTGGATGTGGGTTACTTCATGCGCCACGACGCGTCTGACATTGCCTGGCATGCTCGCCAACTGTCTCGCCATGTGGCCAAGCCCGCTGAGGGCCCTGCCAAACCCATCGTGCGTGCACGCATCTCACCCGTGGGCGAAGGCCTGCAGGTGCTGGTGTTCACGCCCGACCAGCCCGATTTGTTTGCCCGCATTTGCGGCCACTTTGACCAATCGGGCTTCAGCATCCAGGACGCACGCATCCACACCACCCGCACAGGCTGGGCGCTGGACACCTTCCAGATCGTCACCCCCATGCTGCCCGAGCACTACCGTGAGTTGCTCAGCATGGTCGAGTCCGGGCTGACCCAAACCCTGGAAAAACAAGGTCCCCTGCCCGCCCCCACCCGCGGACGTGTGTCGCGGCGGGTCAAGAGCTTCCCGGTCACCCCACGCGTGAGCCTGAAGCCCGACGACAAAGCCCAAAGTTGGTTGCTCAGCATTTCAGCCAGCGACCGCATCGGCCTTCTCTACAGCATCGCCACCGTGCTGGCGCAACACGGCATTCACCTCCAACTGGCCAAAATCAGCACCTTGGGTGAACGGGTGGAAGACACCTTTTTGATCAGCGGTGCCGAACTGCAACAAAACAAGGCGCAGATCGAGATCGAGACGGAGTTGTTGAAGGCGTTGCAGGCGGGCTAAACCCGACAGCCATTACAGAGGCCGATGCTTTCAGCTACCGGCGGTTCTGATTCAAAGTGAAGACTCATGCTGGCTTGTCCTTCGGTGCGGGCAACAACTCGACCATGCGGTCAAAGTCCGACTCAAAGCGTGCATGCCCATGTGGGGCTTGGCGCTGTCGGCCCGCAGCTTGACCAGCTCGGCCGCCGTGTGGCCATGAATGGCGAAATGCACCTTGTTTTGCACCGTCGCAAAAAAGGCCTGTGTCAGCTCAGCGCTGGCGTCATAGTCCACGCTGGTGGCGTAAATGTCGGTGATCTTTTGGTAAAAACGGCGCTCGCTGGTCCGAATGTCTTGCAGGCGGCGGGTCAGCTCGTCGAAATAGTCGCGCCCTTGGCCGGGGTTTTTCAGGCGTTCATCGTCTAGCAAAAAGCCCTTGACGATGAACTCTTTGAGTTGCGCACTGGCCCACTGCCTGAAACGCACACCCGCTTGGCTGCGCACCCGGTAGCCCAGGGCCAGCACCATGTCGAGGTTGTAATGCTCTACATCGCGCTCCACCGTGCGGCTGCCTTCGGTTTGAACTGTTCGGAATAACCGAACAGTTGCGGCAGGCGTCAGCTCCCCATCCTCAAAGATGTGCTTGATGTGCTCGCTGATCGTGCCCTTGGCCTTGCCAAACAGCTCGGTCAGCTGCTTTTGCGAAAGCCAAAGGGTTTCGTTTTCCAGCACCACCGAGATTTGGGTTTTGCCCCCCTCGGTCTGATAAATCAAAAACTCGCTCATCAAAGGCTCCTTGCACCATGTGCGTCGACTGAAGGGGTTGCACTTGAACGCACCTCAGGCGGCCTTCACCACCTGACGGCGGTTGCTCTGCACGGTCTGGCGCACGGCCTGGGCCAGACGGCCCGAGCTTTCGGCGGCCAAAAAGTCTGCTTCCAGAGCGTCCAGCGGGTCCGCATCCGCAGGGGCGGCCTGGCGGACATCGTAGAGCGCGATGGCCTCGCGCGCCTCAGAGACCGTCAAGCCCGAAGCCTCGGCAATGCGACCCAAAGTTGCCCAATACTCGATCTGCCCGGCCACAGAACGGCGCATGCTGGATGCCGCCTCACGGGCCTGTCTGACCAAATTTGAAGACAGCTTGACGGATGAGAACGAAGATGAGGACGAAGACGACGATGCAGTCATGAGGCTCTCCTTTTGGCGCATTTTGCGCCATAAAAAGCCAAAACGGCCTTGCATCGCTCAAAAAACCATGGCGGAGACCGTGAAAAGAAGCATCCACACCCACCGTGCCCAAGCCTGTGGATAAGCCCGAGGACAACTGCGCCAAGGCGCATGGTTGCTGGACTGGCAGAGAGAGCCTAAAAAATAGGCAAATTGATCACCCACTCAAAACCCCGGAACATTCAGCCTCGAATCAAGGGAACTTGCAAGTCAACCCTTTTTACGCGGCGGCAGCCCCGTGTGCTGCGTGAGCAACTGGCCTTTTTTGGGTTGGCCCAGGCGCTTGGGTGCGGTAGACAGCGAGACCGACGACTTCGCACCCGCCCCCGTGCTGTTTTTGCGACGGGCGCTTTGGTAGCCCTCTTCGGCCAAAGGCTGCCAATTCGGAATCAAATGGTGTTTGCCGTTGCCAATCAAATCCGCCCTGCCCATGGCCTTGAGCGCTTCGCGCAGCAGCGGCCAGTTGGTCGAGTCGTGGTAGCGCAAAAACGCTTTGTGCAGGCGGCGGCGTTTGTCGCCTTTGACCACGTCCACTTTTTCGCTGTCGCGGGTGATTTTGCGCAACGGGTTGCGGGTGGAGTGGTACATGGCCGTGGCCGTGGCCATGGGGCTGGGGTAGAAGGTCTGCACCTGGTCGGCCCTGAAACCGTTCTTCTTGAGCCAGATGGCCAAGTTCATCATGTCTTCGTCGCTGGTGCCCGGGTGGGCGGCGATGAAGTACGGGATGAGGAACTGCTTTTTGCCCACTTCTTCGCTGTACTTGTCGAACATCGACTTGAAACGGTCGTAGGTGCCAATGCCCGGCTTCATCATCTTGGACAGCGGGCCGCCCTCGGTGTGCTCGGGCGCGATCTTCAGGTAGCCACCCACATGGTGCTGCACCAGTTCTTTCACATACTCGGGCGACTGCACGGCCAAGTCGTAACGCAGACCGGAGCCGATCAAAATTTTCTTGATGCCCTTGAGGTTGCGCGCCCGGCGGTACATGTTGATCAGCGGGCCGTGGTCGGTGGTCAGGTTCTGGCAGATGCCGGGGAACACGCAGCTGGGTTTGCGGCAGGCCGATTCGATCTCGGGGCTCTTGCAGCCCAGGCGGTACATGTTGGCCGTGGGGCCACCCAGGTCAGAGATGACGCCCGTAAAGCCTTTGACTTTGTCACGGATGTCTTCCACCTCGCGGATGATCGATTCTTCGGACCGACTCTGGATGATGCGGCCTTCGTGCTCGGTGATGGAGCAAAAAGTGCAGCCGCCAAAACAGCCGCGCATGATGTTCACGCTGAAGCGGATCATTTCCCACGCGGGGATTTTGGTCGCGTGGTCGTGACTGCCGTTTTCGTCGGCATAACGCGGGTGCGGGCTGCGGGCATACGGCAGGTCAAACACATGGTCCATCTCGGCCGTGGTCAGCGGGATAGGCGGCGGTGTGATCCACACGTCACGCGCGGTGTGGCCTTCGCCGTGCGCTTGCACCAGGCAGCGGGCGTTGCCGGGGTTGGTCTCCAGGTGCAGCACGCGGTTGGCGTGGGCATAGAGCACGGCGTCTTGCTTGACCTGTTCGTAGCTGGGCAGGCGGATCACGCTCTTGTCGCGGGGCGGCACTTTGTGCGTGCCTTTGCCACGCAGGGCCGGGTTGGGCACAAAGGTGAGCGGCTGAATAATGGGCTGAATAGCGGCTTGCACGGTGCGGGCCTGGGCCACGGCGGCGGTCAAATCAGCTTCGACGGCCGATGCGTCATTCCCGCGAACGCGGGAATCCATGGATGCCGGGTCAAGCCCGGCATGACGGTTTGTGGATGCCGGGTCAAGCCCGGCATGACGGTTTGTGGATGCCGGGTCAAGCCCGGCATGACGTTCCAAATTTGAAGTGTTTACCCCAGAGCGGGTGGCGTTTTGCGCATCCGCCACGTCCTTGGCCTCTTCCTCACGGGCGCAAGTGGCGCCCTGCTCCCGCGCCTGGTCCGAAATCATCAAATACGGGTTGATGTGCGCTTCCACATGGCCGGGGGTGTCCACGCTGGTGGAATCGATCTCGAACCAGCCTTCGGGGGTTTCACGGCGTACAAAGGCGGTGCCGCGCACATCGGTGATCTGCTGCACCGGCTCGCGGGCGGCCAGGCGATGCGCGATCTCAACAATCGCCCGTTCGGCGTTGCCATAGAGCAGCAAATCGCACTTGCTGTCCACCACCACCGAGCGGCGCACCTTGTCAGACCAGTAGTCGTAATGCGCGATGCGGCGCAAGCTGCCTTCGATGCCGCCGAGCACGATGGGTGTGTCGGGGAATGCCTCGCGGCATCGCTGGCTGTAGACGATGGCGGCGCGGTCAGGCCGTTTGCCGCCGACGTCGCCCGGGGTGTAGGCGTCGTCGCTGCGGATTTTGCGGTCCGCCGTGTAGCGGTTGATCATGGAGTCCATGTTGCCGCTGGTCACGCCCCAAAACAGGTTGGGTTTGCCCAGGGCCTTGAAGGCGTCGGCGCTGGTCCAGTCGGGCTGGGCGATGATGCCGACACGAAAACCCTGGTTTTCCAGCATTCGGCCAATCACGGCCATGCCAAAGCTGGGGTGGTCCACATAGGCGTCGCCCGTGACCAGCACGATGTCGCAGCTGTCCCAGCCCAGTTGGGTCATTTCCTCACGGCTCATCGGCAAAAACGGGGCCGTGCCAAAGCGCTGCGCCCAGTACTTGCGGTAACTGGTCAGCGGTTTGGCGTCGCGCGGGAAGAAAGAGACGTCGGTGAAGGCGTTCATGGGCTCGGTATCGGGATAACCCGCTAGTGTAGGCGCTTGGGGGTGAGCTTGAACATCCTGCGGGTATTCAACCGGGCGTGTCCGGGGCGCTCCAGACCCGCGTGTGCATATCCCGAATCAGGCCAAGGCAGCTTGCCTGACAATCCCCGCATGCCTTTTTCCATCGCCACGCCCGCCCACCACGAACTGGTCATCAAGAAAAGCCGTTTCATCGCTTGCGTCGAGACCGTGGCCGGGCGCGAGCAAGCGCAGGCCCGGGTGGCCCAGCTCAAGGCGGAGCACCCCGACGCCGCGCATGTCTGCTGGGCGCTGCTGGCCGGTGGCCAGTCGGCAGCCAACGACGATGGCGAGCCCAGTGGCACCGCAGGCCGCCCCATGCTGGAGGTGCTGAGGCACCAAGAACTCGAGGGGGTGATGGCCTCGGTGGTGCGTTATTTTGGTGGCGTCAAGCTGGGTGCAGGTGGCTTGGTGAGGGCCTACACCGATGCGGTGGCACAAGCCCTGCTGAGCGCCGAAAAGGTGGCGCTGATCAAGCAGACCCTGCTGGCCTGCAGCGTGCCCTACGCACTTGAAGGCTTGGTGCGCCGGGAGGTAGAGCTTGCGCAAGCACAGCTGCAAGAGGTAACGCACGGCAGCTTGGTGAGCTTGCGCTTTGCGCTGCCCGAAACCCAAGCCGCTGCCTTGGTCGAACGCCTGAGCGAAAGCGGTCGCGGTCAGTTGGTGTGGCTGGACACCGAGCGGGCAACATAAAACCCCAAGGATAATGCCGCCCATGCCCGAAACCGCTCCGCTGAACCAACCGCGCTCCAAGACCGATCTGTTCGTGTCCTTTACCCTTCTGGCCTTGCAAGGCTTTGGTGGGGTCTTGGCCGTGGTGCAGCGGGAGCTGGTGGAGAAAAAACGCTGGATGACCCGCGAGCAGTTTGTCGAAGACTGGGCCGTGGCCCAGATCATGCCGGGGCCCAATGTGGTCAATCTGTCGCTGATGATTGGCGGCCGCTACTTTGGTTTACCCGGTGCATTGGCGGGGCTGGCGGGCATGCTGGCCGCACCGCTGGTGGTTGTTTTGCTGCTGGCTGTGGCATTTGGCGGGGTGTCGGATGCCTTCTGGGCACAAGGTGCTTTGCGCGGCATGGGCGCGGTGTCGGCCGGGCTGATTGCGGCCGTGGGCCTGAAATTGATCGGTGCCTTGCGCAACAACCTGATGGGCATGCCCGTCTGCATCGCGCTGGCAACAGCCAGCTTCGTGGGCGTGGGCTTGCTGCGCTGGCCCTTGGCTTATGTGTTGCTGGGCACAGGCCTTGTGGCGTGTGGCTGGGCTTACCTGCAACTGGCCCGGCAAGCCACCCGTGACGGAGAAGCCCCATGAACCCGGTGCTGCACCTGTCGGCCCAGGAATGGCTGAGCCTGTTCAACCATTTTGCTTCGTTGTCGCTGTTGGCCGTGGGCGGCGCCATCACGACCGCGCCCGACATGCACCGCTATCTGGTGGACGAAACGCATTGGCTGAGCGATGCGCAGTTCACCTCGTCCATCGCGCTGGCACAAGCCGCGCCAGGACCCAATATTTTGTTTGTCGCCTTGATGGGCTGGAACGTGGGGCTGAACGCCGGAGCCGGTTTGGGTGGCGGCTGGACAAGTGTGGCGTTGGCCAGCTTGGGCGTGGCGGTCACCATGCTGGGCATCATGCTGCCCTCTTCCATCTTGACTTACACGGCCACGCGCTGGGCGCACAAGCATCGCGAAAAAATCGGCATTCGGGCATTCAAATCGGGCATGGCGCCCATCGTGATCGCCCTGCTGCTGGCCACGGCTTGGCTTTTGACGGTCAGCCACAACCAGCCTGCACGCGACTGGCCGCTTTATGTGCTGACGGCGCTGACCACGCTGGTGGTCTGGCGCACCAAGCTGCACATGCTCTGGCTGATTGGGCTGGGTGCCCTGCTGGGTGCTCTGGGCTGGGTCTAAGGCGTTCGCCAGGTCGTGCTTCAGCGGGGGTTCTCGAAGAACACGGTGTTCGAATAGTCGCTGACCTCGAAATACACCTTTTTCTCGCCGGGATCGACCTGCATGTTCAGGTTTTCATCGAGCACGCCATAGCCATAGCGGTAAGCACGGGGTGCCTTGTCGTCTGTACCCAAAGCCGTGCTGACCTTGTCCACCTTCAAAAAGCGACGCACCACCTTGTCGCCGGCATAGACTTCCATCACGCCATTGGTGCCCGTCCAGTTCTGGATGTCACGGCTGATCTTGTTTTGCTGCTCTTGGGTGCAGGCGCTGAGCAAACTGGCGGCTGCCACGGTGGTGATCAGCGCGATGTGTTTGATTTTGTTAAACATTGAAAACTCCCTTGGATGATTGCAGGGGAAATGTCGGGGCTAAAGCCACCGACCTACAGACCATTCAGGTGCGCTGGCGCAGTGCCTCGTACAGGCACACGCCACTGGCCACCGACACGTTCAGGCTCTCTACCGCCCCGCGCATGGGGATGCTGACCAACTCATCGCAGTTTTTGCGGGTCAGCTGGCGCATGCCGTCGCCCTCAGCACCCAAAACCAGGGCTGTGGGCACTTTCAGGTCCGCTTGGTAGATGCTGCGCGGCGCATCGCCGCTGGTGCCGATCACCCAGATGCTGCGTTCCTTGAGCTCGCCCAATGTCCGCGCCAGGTTGGTGACCATGAAATACGGCATGGTTTCGGCCGCGCCGCTGGCCACTTTGGCCACCGTGGCATTGATGCCGGCTGCATGGTCTTTGGGGGCAATGACCGCATGTGCGCCCGCACCGTCGGCCACACGCAGGCAAGCGCCCAGGTTGTGCGGGTCGGTCACGCCATCCAGCACCAAGAGCAATGGCGGGCCTTCAACGGTGTCCAGCAGGTCGTCCAGCGAATGGTTTTGAGGAATCGGCGCGACCATGGCCACCACACCCTGGTGGCCATGGCCACCAGCCAGCTTGGCGAGGCGCTCGCCATCGGATTCGATCAGGCGCATGCCCGAATCACGGGCTTTATCGATGAACTGCCGCATGCGGGCATCGCGGCGCGTGACCTCGTAATGGATTTCAACAACGGATTGGGGGGCGATCTTGAGGCGAACGCCCACGGCATGAAAGCCGAACAGCACTTTATGGGATGACATCCGGTGATTATCGTTGGTCTGCCGATGCGCCCGACGCCTCAGACAGCCGCCCCGCCTGAATCACCAGACTGCGTTCGCAGCGGGCGGCCAACTGCCGGTCATGCGTGACCAACACCAAGGTTGTGCCCTGCTCGCGGTTGAGCGCGAACATCAAATCCATGATGGCCTCGCCCGTGGCGTGGTCCAGGCTGCCCGTGGGCTCGTCGGCCAACAGCAAGTCAGGTTGCACCACAAAAGCGCGGGCCAAGGCCACACGCTGCTGCTCCCCCCCAGACAGCACTTTGGGCAGGTGCTTGAGCCGTTCGCCCAAGCCCACGCGCTGCAGCATGGCCGTGGCGGTGCTGCGGGCGTCTGGGCGGTCGGCCAATTCCAGCGGCAGCATGACGTTTTCCAAAGCGGTGAGGTTGGGCATGAGCTGAAAGCTCTGGAACACAAAACCCACATGCTGTGCACGCACCGCCGCACGTTCGTCCTCGGACAAATCAAACAGCGATTGCCCAGCCAAAACCACTTGCCCGGCGCTGGGCGTGTCGAGGCCCGCCAAAATGGCCAGCAAGGTGCTTTTGCCCGAGCCGGAAGCACCGACAATAGAGGCTGTCTCGCCCGCGTTCAAAGAGAAATCAATGTCGCGCAAAATGTCCAGTTGCCCACTGGCATCTTGCACACTTTTTGAGACGCCACGCACGGCAATGATGGATTCAGGCATGCACAAACCTTTGTTAAGACGACGTCACTTTAACTGGACCCTGCTGGCCCTTGCCGGCTGGGGCTTTGTGGCACCCGCGCATGCGGCTACGCCTCAGCGCATTTTGGTGGTGGGCGATTCACTGAGCGCCGAATACGGCCTGGCCCGTGGCACGGGTTGGGTGGCCTTGCTGCAAAAGCAACTGAGCCAGCAAAAACCCGGCGTGGAGGTGATCAACGCCAGCATCAGCGGCGACACCACCTCGGGTGGCCGCTCACGCTTGCCCGCCCTGCTGCAAAAGCACCAGCCCAGCCATGTGGTGATCGAGTTGGGTGGCAACGACGCCTTGCGCGGCCTGCCCATGGCCATGACCCAAGACAACTTGCAAACCATGACACGCCAAGCCCAGGCGACAGGTGCTCAGGTCACGCTACTCGGCATGCAAATGCCCCCCAATTACGGCCCCGACATGGCCCGCCAGTTTGAAGCGGCCTATGCGCAGGTGGCCAAAAGCCAAAAAGCGGCGCTGGTGCCTTTCTTTTTGAAAGGCATTGGCGATGACCCGGAGCCCCTCAAATGGTTCCAGGCCGACCGCATCCACCCCAACGAAGCCGCGCAACCGCGCATGCTGGCCAATGTCTGGCCCACTTTGAAGAAACAACTGAAATGAGCCTTCACCTGATCTCGGCCTTTGATGCCATGGCCAAACTCAACCAGTTTGACGCCATCCTGGACGCGCGTTCTGAAGGCGAACACGCCGAAGACCACCTGCCGGGGGCCCTCAGCTGGCCCTCGCTCAACAACGAAGAACGCATCCGCGTGGGCACGCTGTACAAGCAAGTCAACCCTTTTGAAGCCCAAAAAGTGGGCGCGGCGCTGGTGGCCAAAAACATCGCCCGCCACATCGAAACCCAGGTGATGGACAAGCCCCGCAACTGGCAACCGCTGGTGTATTGCTGGCGTGGGGGCAAGCGCAGCAACTCGCTGGCGCTGATCCTGGGGCAGATCGGCTTCAAGGTGCACCTGATCGAAGGCGGCTACAAGGCGTTTCGCAAAGAAGTTATGGAAGATACGCCACGCCAAGCGCAGCGCTTGCAGTTTCAGGTGCTGTGCGGCCCGACTGGCTCGGGCAAAACCCGCTTGCTGCAAGCGCTGGCCCAAGAAGGTGCCCAAGTGCTGGACCTGGAAGCCATTGCCTGCCACCGCAGCTCGGTGCTGGGCTTGATTCCGGGCACGCCGCAACCCACCCAAAAAGCCTTTGACACGCAAGTGTGGGATGCGTTGCGCGGTTTCAGCGCTGACCGCCCGGTGTTTGTGGAAGCCGAAAGCAAAAAAGTGGGCAACCTGACGGTGCCTGCCGAACTGATGGTGGCCATGCGGGCCAGCCCTTGTCTGCGCGTGGACTTGTCGCTGGACAACCGGGTGAATCTGCTGCTGGAAGACTATGCGTTTTTCACGCAAGACCGCGCCCTGTTTGCCGACCGGCTAGAGCGATTGACGGCCTTGCGCGGCAAAGCCGTGGTGCAAGGCTGGCAAGAAAGAATCGAACGGGGAGAAATGCGCGAGGTGGTGACCGAGTTGCTGTCAGGCCATTACGACCCGGGTTACGAAACCTCGACGGGCAATAACTTTGTGCATTACGCCAAAGCCCCCTTGATCACGCCTGCCAGCCACAGCATGGTGGACATGCTGGCACTGGCTCGGGCACTGGTGGAGGGCTCGCCTGAAAGCGGTCTATGAGCTTTCGGTGAGCGGTCGCAGCAGACGTTAGACGGGGGGGGTTAGACGGGAGGCATTTGCGCATCAGCCGCATCGGGCGCGGCAACAGCGCTGTCGGCATCGTCGGCAACATCCGGGTCGGACCCGTCTTCGGGCAAGAGGCCTGATTTGCGGTCGGACTTGGCTTTGAGCTTGTCTTCTTTTTTGCGTTTCTTGGCCAATTCTTTCTGGCGCTTTTCGAATCCGTAGTTGGGTGTGGCCAAGATGGCTCCTTTAATTTGAGCTGCCCAATGTAACAGCTTCCGACACGGTTTCTTCCCACTCGACGCTGCCACGGTAAGCGTGCCAGCTGGCATGGCCCAACCAAGGCCCCACCACAATGATGCCCAAGGCCCATGGCCGCAAGGCGGCCAGCACCAGAACGCTGAGCAACAAGCCCCACAAGAGCATCACACCGGGATGGGAAAAAACCACCCGCATGCTGGTGAGCACAGCCGATATCGCATCGGTGTCGCGGTCCAAAATCATGGGAATGGACACCACGGACAGCCCATAGACCAACGCGGCAAAGACGCCACCAACCCCGAGGTAGACCAGCAGAAATTCGATGTTTTGCGGATTGAACACGGCTTCGATCACGCCTGTGGTCGAAGGCATGCCGGTGTTGAAGAACACCGCAAACACCACCAGCGAAGCCCTGCCCCACAGCAACTCCAGCACCATGAGCACCAGAATCAACATGGCCATGCTGCGGATGTGTTGGTCCCAGCACATCAGCGAGGTGGCCATGTCGGGCACTTCGCTCCGCGCTCTTTTGCGGCTGACTTCGTACAGACCCATGGCCAAAAATGGTCCCACCAGCAGACAACCCGACACCAACGACAAGGTGTATTCGGGCTTGTGCTTGAACACCAGGGCCAACACTTGCGCCATGAACCAAAAGCACAGGCCATAAAACAGGGCAATACCGGGGTGACGCGTCAGGTCTTGCCAGCCCCGCAACAGCCATCGGAAGGGGTCCGAAAAACCCAAAGGCCGCATGCGCGATTGCGGGCCTTCGGGAGCCGGTGGCACATACGGTGCGGCCATGGTGGGCAAATCAGCGCTTTCGGTTGCGGCTGGGGCAATGGACTTGGCGTCAGCGGTCATGGCAATCAGGTCTTCGGTGAAATGCCCAGATTACCCCCGCCGTTGCCCCCTGAACAGTCAGGAAAATACCAATCCGGTCCACAAAGAACCGGTATCGAGGCTGTTTTCAGCTGATCCACGGCAAATGGGCTTGCGTGGCTTGAATCAGGTCATGCATCAGGTCTTCGGCAGACTCCAAGCCTGTCGAAAAACGCACCAGCGTGCCGCGCTTCAAGTGCGCAGGCCAGCCCTGGCGCATCGAGCCCAGCTCATAAGGCACGACCAGGCTGACCGGGCCACCCCAGCTGTAGCCAATCTTGAAGAGTTTCAGGTTGTCGCAAAACGCGTCCACCTGCGTCTGGCTGTAGCGTGGATCGATCATCACGCTGAACAAACCCGCCGCCAAGCCAGTGCCGGGCGTGCGTTCACACACCGCCTGCCAGTGCGCATGGCCCGGTGAACCATCGAAAGCCGGGTGAAGTAACTGCGCGCATTGCGGCTGAGCCTGCCACCAGGCGGCCAAGGCGCGTGCGGTCTGGTCGTGTGCCTTGTAACGCAAATCGATGCTGGGCAAGGAGCGCAGCACCGTTTCGGCATCGTTGGCCGCCACGCCCAAACCCAAACGCATGTGGCAGAGTTTGATTTTCAAATGCAGGGCCGGGTCCTGCGTGATGATGCTGCCCATCAGCACATCGCCACCGCCGCTGGGGTATTTGGTGAGCGCATGGGCGCTGATGTCCACGGCCAGGCTGCCACGCTGGCCAGCGCCTGCTGCATCGCCCAGCAAATCAAAAGGCTTGAAGGCCAAACCAGCACCCCAGGTGTTGTCCAGTGCGCACAAAACACCTTGGGCTTGGCAACGGCGCACCATCTCAGGCAGATCCGGAAACTCCATGCTGACCGATCCAGGGGCCTCCAGCCACACCAAACGTGTGCGCGGGCCGATTTTGCGGGCCAGATCTTCGGGGTCCATCGGGTCGTACACCTGGTGTGTGATGCCGTAATGGCGCAACTCACCTTCAGCCAGCGCCTTGTTGGGGCCATAGGCATTGTCTGGCAACAGCAATTCATCGCCACTCTTGAGCAAGGCCAAGGCCACCGTCGCCAAGGCCGCCAAGCCACTGGGCACCAGCACGCACTGGGCCCCGCCTTCAAGGGTGCACAAACGCTCTTCAAGCGTGTAGGTCGTGGGTGTGCCGTGCAAGCCGTAGGTGTAAGCCGATTTGTCTTTCCATTCACGCTGGCGCATGTCGGCCACGGTCGGAAAGTACACCGTCGACGCTTTGAAAACCCCTTGTTGCGGAGCTTCAAAGCCGATAGGTGGCGTGTAGGGGTGGTGGATCAGGCTGGTGATGTCTCGGTGTGTTTTGCTCATGCCAGCATCCTAATGCAAACGACCTCCCGAAGGAGGCCGTTTGCAGCTCAAAAAGAGGTGTTTTAAAGCGCCCCTCAGACACTCCACTTTTCGATCAACTTCTCGGGGCGCATGTTGTCATACGGTTCGAAAGGCTGGTGAATCCAAGGATTGGTAGGCAAGTCATCCACCGAGTAATCAGGCTTGAAGGTCGACACGCCCTTGGTCCAGATCACGGCAGTGCGCAACTCCGTCACAGGCTGGTAGTTGTTCTTGAGTTGATCAACCACTGCACGCAAAGTGTGGCCGGTATCCGCCAAGTCGTCGACCAACAGCACTTTGCCAGCGATCTCGCCTTTGGGTGTGGTGATGTAACGGGCGATGTCGAGGTGACCCTGGACCGTCCCAGCTTCAGCACGGTAAGAACTGGTGGACATGATGGCCAGTGGCTTGTCAAAAATGCGCGACAAGATGTCGCCAGGGCGCATGCCGCCGCGGGCCAGGCACAGGATGTTGTCAAACTCCCAGCCCGACTGGTGAATCTTGATGGCGAGTTTTTCAATGAGGTTGTGGTACTCGTCGTAACTCACGTACAGGTGCTTGCCGTCTTCGGTCAACATGGGATAACTCCAAAAAAATCAGGGGTTGAAATCAGTGTCTGTTTGCCAAACCCGGCGCTCAGGCGCCAAAGGGGTTGTGCAACAAGATGGTGTGGTCGCGGTCAGGGCTGGTGGACACCACATGCACGGGCACACCCGTGACTTCGGCGATGCGTTCCAAATAGCGACGAGCGGTTGCAGGCAGTTTGTCCATTTCGGTCACGCCGACAGTGGTTTCGGTCCAGCCGGGAATCACTTCGTAAATGGGCTTGCAGCGGGCGATTTCGTCTGCGCCCATGGGCAGGATGTCGATGGTTTCGCCATCCAGCTCGTAGCCGGTGCACAGCAGCAACTCTTTGAGGCCGTCCAGCACATCCAATTTGGTGATGCACAAGCCCGACAGGCCGTTGACCTGCGCACTGCGCTTGAGCAAGGCTGCATCGAACCAGCCACAGCGGCGTGAACGGCCAGTCGTCACGCCTTTTTCAGCGCCCACAGTCGACATGTGGTAACCGGGTGTACCGGGGGTTTCCCAGTCGAGTTCGGTGGGGAATGGACCGCCGCCTACACGGGTGCAGTAAGCCTTGGTGATGCCCAGGATGTAATGCAGCATGCCGGGGCCCACGCCCGAACCGGCAGCGGCATTGCCCGCCACGCAGTTGCTCGACGTCACAAACGGGTAAGTGCCGTGGTCCACATCCAGCAAGGTGCCTTGCGCGCCTTCAAACAGCAAATTGGCACCGGCCTTGTGCGCATCGTTGAGCTCGCGCGACACATCGGCCACCATGGGCAGCAGCTCTTTGGCATAAGCCATGGCTTCGTTGTAGGTCGCGTCAAAATCGACAGGCGCAGCGCCCAGGATATTGACCAGAATTTCGTTGTGCAAAGCCAGGTTTTCGCGCAGCTTGTTGGCAAAACGCTCGGGGTATTTCAGGTCTTGCACGCGCAAGGCACGGCGGGCCACTTTGTCTTCGTAGGCGGGACCAATGCCACGACCGGTGGTGCCAATCTTGGCCGTTCCGGCTTTTTCCTTGGCGGCTTCACGGCCCACATCCAATGCGACGTGGTAAGGCAAGATAAGCGGGCAGGCCTCGCTCACGCGCAAGCGTGAACGCACCTCGACCCCGGCTTTTTCAAGACCGGCAATTTCTTCGAGCAGCTTGGGCACCGACAAAACCACACCGTTACCGATGTAGCACTTGACGCCTGCGCGCATGATGCCGCTGGGAATCAGGTGCAAAGCGGTTTTGACGCCGTTGATCACCAAGGTGTGGCCTGCGTTGTGGCCGCCTTGAAAACGGACCACGCCTTGGGCGCTTTCGGTCAACCAGTCGACCAGTTTGCCTTTGCCCTCGTCGCCCCATTGGGTGCCCACGACGACCACGTTACGGCCTTGCTTCATGTTCATGCTTGAAATGTTCTTTCTCAAAGAGCCTGTACCAACCACTGCCCTGCCGCTTCAATCAGTTCGCGGTCGCAATGGAATTCGTCAACTTCGCTTTCGTGCCCAGGCAAAACACACACCACGGTTTCACCCTGGCTGCGCAAGGCGGCAATGGCCGAGCGCAAGCTGGCCGAGTTGCCCCAAGGTGCCCGGATCGCTGCACGCAGCGCCAAAGGTGTCACGGCCGACACCAATTCTTTCAAATCGAGACTGAAGCCCACAGCGGGGCGATCCCGGTCAATGCGGTGACCAAACACAGCGCCGACACCGTCATAACGACCGCCGCGGGCCAGCGCATCGGATGCGCCTTTGGCATAAATGGCAAAGCGCATGCCGCTGTAATAGGCGTAACCGCGCGAATCACCCAGGTCAAAACTGATGGCCGCACCCGAAATCTGGGACGCCAACCAACGCAACTGGCTCAGGGCTTCGGTGATCACTGGCGTCTGTGGCAGGCACTCGAGCGCCTTGTCCAGAACAGTGGCATCGCCATACAAATTGACCAGGGCGCGCAAACCATCACGGTGAGCAGGAGCGAAATCGGCCGTCAAGCGATCGATGGCGCTGCCGTCCTTGGTGGCCAATGCCGCGTGGATGTCATGGCGCAATGTCTCGGAAATATCTTCGGCCAGCAAAAGGCTGTTGACAATACGGGCATCGGCCAAATCCACCTGCAAGTCGCCCACACGGGCAGCACGCAGGCAATCCAGCGTCAACTGAAGGATCTCCAAATCGGCCTCGGGCCCGGCATGACCGTAGATTTCAGCGCCCAGCTGCAAGGGTTCGCGGGTGGCATGCGGGCGTGCAGGACGGGTGTGCAGAACAGGGCCACAGTAACAAAGACGCGTCAGTCCAATACGGCCCAGCAAATGTGCATCGATCCGGGCCACCTGAGGCGTGGTGTCGGCACGCAAACCCAAAGTGCGGCCAGAAAGCTGGTCCACCAGTTTGAAGGTCTGCAAATCCAGCGCTTCGCCCGTACCGGTGAGCAGGGACTCCAAATGCTCCAGCAGCGGCGGCATGACCAACTCGTAGCCATAGCCACGGGCGGTATCAAGCAGTTCGCGACGGAGTTCTTCGATGTGGCGTGCCTCTGAAGGCAAGACATCGGCAATGTGATCCGGAAGGACCCAAGCAGACATGTGAATGGAGGGGGACTGTTAAAAACGAGATTTTACCGGCTTGCAAGCCTGTTTCCGGGATTGAGTTCAGGAAACAAGCCAGAACAACAGCAATCCCGCAATGACCATGAACATGCCGAAGAAGCGGATTTGCCCTTCTTCGAGTTTCAAAAGCTGCTCAAACAGACTGCGCCACCGGGATGGCGCGATCATGGGCATCAGCCCCTCCAGGATGAGCATCAGGCCCACCGCCAGCAAGAGGGTTTCGAGCAAAGCTTACTTTCGGGCAGGCGTGTTGCCCGCAGAGCCGCGCATGCCCTTGAAAAACTCGGAGCTGCCCGGATCGAGCACCATCACGTCGCTTTTGCTGGCAAAACTGGATTTGTAGGCTTCCAGACTGCGGTAGAACTGCGCGAACTGGGGGTCGCGGCCAAAGGACTCGGCATACAGACGTGCCGCTTGCGCATCGCCCTGCCCTTTGATTTTTTGGGCTTCACGGTACGCATTGGCCACGGTCACTTCACGCTGGCGGTCTGCGTCAGCGCGGATTTTTTCGCCCTCGGCACCACCGGTCGAACGCAACTCGTTGGCCACACGCTTGCGCTCGGCCTCCATGCGGCGGTAAACCGACTCGGTGATGGTGTCCACGTAGTCGGCACGGGTGATGCGCACATCCACCACATCCACGCCCCAAGGCTTGGCACCCTTGACCACGACAAGAACAGCCGCTTTCACGTCGTCCATCAGCTCTTCACGCTTGAGGGACAAAAGCTCTTTGACCGTGCGCTTGTTGATTTCTTCCTGGAACGCGTTGCGCACCACCCGGTTGAGCTGACTGGTACCGGCTTTTTCGTCCAGACCCACGTTGCGGATGTAGGCCTGTGGATCGGCAATGCGCCAGCGCACATACCAGTCGATGACCACGCGCTGCTTCTCAGCCGTCAGCATGGGTTCGTTGTCAGGGCTGTCCAGGGTCAACAAACGCTTGTCGATGTAATTGACGTTTTGCAGCGGCGGCGGCAGCTTGAAGTGCAAACCCGGCTCGGTGATGACTTCCTTGATTTGCCCCAAAGCGTAGACCACGCCGAATTGGCGTTGGTCCACCACAAAAACGGTAGAGCTGAACAGCACAAAGGCCACCAGCAAAGTTGAAATCCACAATCCAATGCGATTCATTTTCTTTGTCCTTATCGTGGATCGCGGTCACGCGAACGCTGCAGGTCACGCGAACGGGTGTCCACCGCCCCATTGGCAGCGGGAGCAGGCGTTGCTGCGGCTGCAGGCACATCCGCGGCAGGTGGTGTCACAGCCGTCACCTGCTGCATGATTTTGTCGAGCGGCAAATACAGCATGTTCGAGCCCTGCTTGCTGTCCACCAGCACCTTGGTCACGTTGCTGTAAATCTGCTGCATGGTGTCGGTGTACATCCGGTCGCGCATGACTTGCGGTGCCTTCTGGTACTCCGGCAAGATCGTCTTGAAGCGCTGGGCATCGCCTTCGGCTTGCGCCACGATGCGCTCGCGGTAGGCATCGGCCTCTTCTTTCAGGCGCGAGGCCGCGCCCACAGCGCGGGGCACCACGTCGTTGGCATAGGCTTGGGCTTCGTTCTTGGCGCGTTCGCGCTCTTGGCCCGCTTTCAGCACATCGTCGAAAGCCGCTTGAACCTGCTCGGGAGGGCGCACGCCGCCTTGTTGCAAGTTGATGCCGACCACCTCGATGCCCACCTTGTAGCGGTCCAGAATGGTTTGCATTTTTTCGCGCACCCGGGGGGCAATTTGGTCGCGCTCTTCGGCCAGGGCCGAATCCATCTTCATCTTGCCCACCACTTCGCGCACCGCTGTTTCAGCAGACTGCACCACGGCTTCGGTGGGGTTGCGGCTTTCAAACAGGTATGCACGGGCATCGTTCAAGCGGTATTGCACGGCAAACTTGATCTCGACGATGTTTTCGTCTTCGGTCAGCATGGCCGACTCACGCAAGCCTGTGGCTTTGATGATGTTGTCGCGGCCAATGTCCACCGAGCGGATTTGAGTCACAAACACCAATTCGTGACGCTGAATAGGGTAAGGCATGCGCCAGTTGAAACCCGCACCCACCGTGGAATGGTATTTGCCGAATTGGGTGATCACGGCTTGCTGGCCCTCTTGCACGATGAAGAAGCCGGTTCCCAACCAGACCAACAATGCAGCCGCCAGAATGACGCCCACACCCAGATTTTTGAAGAAAGCCGGCATGCCAGGTCCACCGGAGCCGCCGCCAGAACCTTGTGGGCCTTGAGGACCGCCTTTGCCACCAAACAACTGGCCCAGCTTGCGGTTGAAATCACGCCACAGCTCGTCCAGATCCGGAGGACCGCTGTGTTGCGGCTGCTGACCACGGGGCTGCTGCCAAGCGTCTGGCTTGGGGCCTGGTGGAGGCGGTGGCACGTCGCCAGAAACTTTGTTGCCTGAGTCGGGTGTTGATTTGTCATCGTCCCGACCCCAACGTGGGTCATTCAGATTGAACATGCCTCTGATCTTTGCCGGAAGCAAGGACCATCGCAGGGCTGGGAGTTGAAAATTCATGGTGAAGTGTCTTTGTCAGAATGACGAATTCGCATTGTGCCGAATTCGGTTGGCCTTCAATGCAGATCACCCGGATATTCCCGGGTCATGTCACGGGGATCTGCGGGTTCTTGAACGACTGAGGGTAATGCGGCCTTGACGATGTCGGACAGGGCCGAACGCAGCAGGTCAAGTCCTTTGCCGGATTTGGCACTCAGAAATACCCTGGGCACGGCCACCCCGTCTTGCTCGTACTGGTCCTGCAATTGCAAGGGGTAGCGCTCTGGTGCCAAGGCGTCCAGCTTGTTGAACACCAACAATTGCGGCACGGTGTCGGCTCCGATCTCGGCCAGTACCTTTTGCACTTCGGCCATCTGCTCCGGAAAATCTGGATTCGCCGCGTCCACCACGTGGAGCAACAAATCTGCTTCGGTCGCCTCTTGCAAGGTGGCCTGAAAAGCCTCGACCAGACCGTGCGGCAAATCGCGGATAAAGCCCACTGTGTCAGACAGAGAAACTGAACGGCCCGCTTCGCCCAAATAGAGCTGTCGGGTGGTGGTGTCCAGCGTGGCAAACAACTGGTCGGCGGCATAGGCCCGCGCTTTGACCAAGGCATTGAACAGCGTCGATTTGCCCGCGTTGGTGTAGCCCACCAGCGAAATATTGAAGGTGTCGCGCCGCTCACGTTGGCGGCGTTGGGTGTTGCGCTGTTTTTTGACCTTGACCAAGCGTTCCTTGATGCGCTTGATCGAGTCGTTGATCATCCGGCGGTCCAGCTCGATTTGCGTCTCGCCCGGGCCACCGCGCATGCCAATACCCCCGCTTTGCCGCTCCAGGTGCGACCAGCGGCGCACCAAGCGTGTGCTCAGGTACTGCTGGCGGGCCAGCTCAACCTGCAGCTTGCCCTCGTGGCTGCGTGCACGCTGACCAAAAATCTCAAGGATCAGCAAAGTGCGGTCATTCACTGGCAAGCCGATGTGCCGCTCCAGGTTGCGCTGCTGCGCCGGGCTCAGGGCCTGATCAAACAAGACCTCAACCGCGCCATGCATCAGGGCCAGCTCCTTGATTTCATCGGCTTTGCCGCTGCCGACAAAAAGCGCCGGATCAGGCGCTTTGCGCTTGCAAGTCAGGCGGGCGACGGGCTTGAGCCCACCCGATTCGGCCAGCAGACCCAGCTCTTGCAGGTCGACATCGAAATGCGGCAGCCCAAAGTCAACGCCGACCAGTAAGGTCGGCGCGGGCTGGTTGGAAGATGTTTCAGACAATGTCAGCAACCTCCGGCGGTGGGTTCAAACCGCCGGCCAAGCAAAAACCGCATCAAGCGGTGATTTCACCCGTTTCGGGTGTGCTGAAAGTCACAGAACGACCGGGAACAATGGTCGAAATGGCGTGCTTGTAAACCATCTGGGTGACGGTGTTGCGCAAAAGCACGACATATTGGTCGAACGATTCGATCTGGCCTTGCAGCTTGATGCCGTTCACCAGATAAATCGAGACAGGCACATGCTCTTTGCGCAGTGCGTTCAGGAAGGGGTCTTGCAAAAGTTGACCTTTGTTGCTCACGATATTCTCCGTGTTCAGAAGTTTTGAAGAGAGTGACCTTACCACAGGGCAAGATGCCGACTTTTGAGGAAATCCGATTTCCTCAAATATCAACTGGATTCTTTGTCCGCATAAGGATTGGAGGATGTCTTCATCTCAATCCGCAGCGGCGTGCCGGCCAAACTGAAGGCTTTGCGGAAGCGCCCTTCCAGAAAACGCTTGTAGGTGTCGGTCACGTGCTCCAAGGAATTGCCATGAACCACAATGACAGGCGGGTTCATGCCGCCCTGGTGGGCATAGCGGAGCTTGGGGCGGAACATGCCACCGCGCTGGGGGCTCTGGAACTGCACGGCTTCGAGCAGCAAGCGCGTCAAAATCGGCGTGCTCATCTTGCACATGGCCGATTTGTGCGCCTGGACGATCGAAGCCCAGACGGGGCCCAATCCCTGGCGTTTTTTGGCCGAAATGAAGTGCATGTTGGCAAAGCTCAAAAACGGCAAACGGTTCTCAATCGAGCGTTGCACCAACTGGCGCTGGTATTCATCGACCGCATCCCACTTGTTGATGGCCAGCACCATGGCGCGGCCGCTTTCGAGCGCATAGCCCGCGATGTGGGCATCCTGGTCGGTCACGCCTTGCTCGGCATCAAGCAAGAGCAAGACCACGTTGGCCGACTCGATCGCTTGCAGGGTTTTGACCACCGAGAACTTCTCGATGGCTTCAAACACTTTGCCCTTGCGGCGCAAACCGGCGGTATCGATCAGCTCGAACTTCTGGCCTTGGCGCTCAAAGGGCACCGAAATCGCATCACGCGTGGTGCCCGGCATGTCAAAAGCGACCAGTCGCTCTTCACCCAGCCAAGTGTTGATCAAGGTGGACTTGCCCACGTTGGGGCGGCCAGCTACGGCCAGCTTGATGACCGTGGGGTCTTCCTCGGTTTCTTCCGGTTCGTCGGGCAGGTTGAGCAACTCGAAAGCCAGCTCCACCAGACCGCGGGTGCCTTGGCCATGGGCCGCCGAGATGGCGATCACCTCACCCAGACCCAGCTCATAAAACTCGGTCAGCTGAATGCCTTCGAGCATGCCTTCGGCTTTGTTGGCCACCAATAGGCAGGGCTTGCCGATCTTGCGCAAGTATTTGGCGATGTCATGGTCTTGGGCAGACAGGCCACCCCGTGCATCGACCACAAAAATGACCACATCGGCCTCGGCCACCGCTTGTTGCGTTTGCTTGGCCATCTCTTTGTAGATGCCGCTGCTGGCGTCGGGCTCAAAACCGCCCGTATCGATCACGATGAATTCTTGACGGCCTTGCTTGCCATTGCCGTAATGGCGGTCACGGGTCAGGCCCGCAAAATCGGCCACGATGGCATCCCGACTCTTGGTGAGTCGGTTGAACAGCGTGGATTTGCCCACATTGGGGCGGCCTACCAGGGCCAGTACAGGTTTCACTTAAAAATTTTCCGATCCATCATTCAGGGCGAAATCCGAAGACGCCCCCGGTGCGTGTCACCACCACCATCGTTTGGCCAACGGCCACGGGTTTGCCCACAATGGCGCTGCCGTCTGTGCTCAAGCGTTGCAAGGCCTGACCATCCTGACGCGCCAGAAAGTGAACCCAACCCTTGTCATCCCCCAGTACCACCGAACGCCCCAACACCAAAGGTGCGCTCAGGCCCCGAAAGCGCAAGGCGTCTTGCGTCCAGGCGGGCTGACCACCCTGACGCTGCCAAGCCACGACCTTGCTGTCGGACTCGGTACCAAAAACCAGATTGTCGTCACCGTCCAGGCCTTCGTGGCCTTGCGCTGGACGCGTCCACAAGGTGGTGCCACGGTTGGCATCCACACACGAGACCGCCGACTGGAATGCGCGCACACACACGGCATTGCCAAGGCGACTGGCCCCTGCCACCAAGTCCACCAGGCGTTCAACTTCGTTGGTGCCGCGCGACGAACCGATCAAGGTTTCCCAACGCACAGCGCCTGTGCTCGGGTTCAAAGAGGCCAAACGCCCGCCCCAACCCGCCAGCAAAGTGTCGCCAAACGGGATCAACAAGCCCGCTTGCTTCAAAACCAAGGGGTCACCCGTGCGCTGTTGGCTCCAGAGCTTTTGCCCGGAAGCGCCATCCAGCGCGGTCACAGCACGGTCAGCCGTCAACACAAAAACGCGGCCACCAGCCACCAAGGGCGCGGTGTAGGACAAGGCCGGCAAGCGGTAACGCCAAACCACTTTGCCCGCTTCGATGGCCACCACTTCGTTGGTTTGCGTGATCACGGCAAAACGCTGGCCATCACCACTCACGCCCGCCTGAATGGGGGTATTGAGGTTGAGACGCCACACATCCTGTCCCGTGCCCGCATTGATCAAGGCCACCTGACCTTGCGTGGAGGCCACCGCCACTTGATCGCCATGAACAGACGCAAACAAGGGGGAAGTCACTGCACCGATGCTGTTGGACCAGACTTGCTTCACCGCCACCTGACCCGACACGGCAGGCAATGCGGCTGGTTGTGGTTTTTCAGGTGCGCTGGAACACGCAGAAATGGCGATTGCCAAGGCCCCCAGCCAAGTCAAGCGGGTCCAGGTGTGCGAAAAAACAGTCATCACTTTGGGGTCTCCGAAAGAACGGCCGCGTCAGGCTCGATGCCCAAGGCATTGAGTTTGGCTTGCACCAAACGACGGTAGTCAGGGGTGTCGGCCAGTTTTTGCCAGGCTTGCTGGTAAGCCGCAATGGCTTCAGCCGTTTGACCTTTGGCCTGCAACACATCCCCACGCAAATCCGCAGCCAAACCGACCATGGCCGGGGTGAATTCACCACTCAGTGGTTTCAGAGCTTCGTCGTAAGCCTTGGCATCCAGCTGCAAAGCCGCCAGTCGCAAACGTGCGATGTCACGGTAAGCTTTGTCCGAGGCACCATTGGCAACCCAGCTCAAAGCCTCACGTGCCGCATCGGTTTTGCCTTGGGCTTGCAGGGTTTTGGCAGCCAGCAAAGCCGATTGCTGCGCAAATTGGGTGCTGCCGAACTTGTCTTTCATATCGGCCAAGCTGCGCTCTACACGGGCAACATCACCCGCTGCAGCTGCACGCTCAACCTCGTCGTAAAGCGCCGCAGCCTTGGTGGCCTGCGTCCGCTCCCAATATTGGTAACCGTTCCAGGCGGCATAGCTGCCCAAAATCGCGATCAGCAGCCATGAAATCAGGTTGCCGTAGGTCTTCCAGAAATGCTTGATCTGGTCGAGTTGTTCTTGTTCTTCGAGGTCGAGTGGGGTGGCCATGGTGTCTTTACTGCTGTGAACGCGTCAAGTGTTGGATTGTAGGCTGTGGGCCCATTCGGCCACGGTGCTCAAAGACGCGGTGCGCTGGGCACCTTCGCCGTCGCGCAGTGACTTGATGGCCACCAGCCCCTGAGCCAGTTCTTCGGCCCCGAAAACCAGGGCAAAACGGGCACCCGAGCCATCGGCCTTTTTGAACTGGGACTTCATGCTGCCCATGCCGTCTCCGCTGCCAGCGTGCATCTGCGCCGACACGCCACAGGCGCGCAAAGTCTGCAGCACCTGCATGGCCACCGGCAAAGCAGCGGTTTCGGGAATGATGGCGTACACATCAGGGGCCAGATCGGGCAAAGCCTCGCCCTGCTCCTTGATGAGTTCGAGCACGCGCTCCACCCCCAGCGCCCAGCCTACGGCGGGCGATGGCTTGCCGCCAATTTGCTCAATCAGGTAGTCGTATCGGCCACCGCCGCAAATGGTGCCCTGCGAGCCCAGGCTGGTGGTGATGAACTCGAACACCGTGAGGTTGTAGTAGTCCATGCCCCGCACCAGACGCGGGTTGATGCTGTAGGCCACGCCGTTGGCATCCAGAATGGCTTTGACCGCATTGAAGTGCGCCAAAGACGCCTCCCCCAGAAAGTCGAGCAATCGGGGGGCGGCCTCGACCACGCTTTGCATGGCCGGGTTCTTGGTGTCCAGAATGCGCAGCGGGTTGCTGTGCAGGCGGCGCTTGGCTTCTTCGTCCAGCACATCGCTGTGCTTTTCCAGGTGGGCAATCAGCGCGGCGCGGTGGGCCTGACGCTCGGCAGGCTGGCCCAGGCTGTTGAGTTCCAGGCGCACATCCTTGAGACCCAGCACTTTCCACAGGTCGTTGGCCAACAAAATCAGCTCGGCATCGACCTCGGGGCCACCAAAACCCAGCACCTCGGCACCGATCTGGTGGAACTGGCGGTAGCGGCCGCGCTGCGGGCGCTCGTGGCGAAACATCGGACCCATGTAGTACAGGCGCTTGCCGCCTTCGTACAGCAGGTTGTGCTCGACCACAGCACGCACCAGACCGGCCGTGCCTTCAGGACGCAGGGTCAGCTGCTCGCCGTTCAAGCGGTCTTCAAAGGAGTACATCTCCTTTTCGACGATGTCGGTCACCTCGCCCAGGCCGCGCACAAACAGCGCTGTAGGCTCGACGATGGGCAAACGCACGTTGCGGTAGGCGTAACGCGCCATCAAAGAGCGCACCTGGCCCTCCAGCCATTCCCAACGCGCAGAGTCGGGTGGCAGGATGTCGTTCATGCCCTTGACGCCGACCAGCTTCTGGGCTTTGACGGTCTTGGGTGTGTTTTCTTTCAGCGACTCGCTCATTTTCTCTCAGCAGATCCGGAACCAAAACGGTTCTCAATGTAGTTTTCAACCAGCACCTGAAACTCTTGCGCGATGCCTTCGCCGCGCAAAGTCAGGCGCTTTTCGCCGTCAATGAACACGGGAGCGGCAGGCGCTTCACCGGTACCCGGCAAGCTGATGCCAATGTCGGCGTGCTTGCTCTCGCCGGGGCCGTTCACGATGCAGCCCATCACCGCCACCTTGAGGTTTTCCACCCCGGGGTAGCGCACGCGCCACACGGGCATTTGGGCGCGCAAAAAGTCGTCAATCTGTTTGGCCAGCTCTTGGAAGGTGCTGCTGGTGGTGCGGCCACAACCGGGGCAAGCTGTGACACTGGGCACAAAAATGCGCAAGCCCAGCGACTGCAAAATTTCGGAGGCGATCACCACCTCTTGCGTGCGCGCTTCGCCCGGCTGGGGTGTGAGCGAGACACGGATCGTGTCGCCAATGCCTTCTTGCAACAAGATGGACAAAGCTGTAGCCGAGGCCACTGTGCCTTTGGTGCCCATGCCCGCTTCGGTCAGACCCAGGTGCAAGGCGTAGTCGGTGCGGCGACCCAGCTCGCGGTAGACCGAAATCAAATCCTGCACGCCCGAGACTTTGCACGACAGCGCGATTTGATCACCATTGAGGCCCATGGCCTCGGCACGCTGAGCCGACGAAATGGCCGAGCTGATCAACGCCTCGTACATGACCTGCCGCGCTTCCCAGGGCTGGGCACGCTGGCTGTTGGTGTCCATCAAATCGGCCAGCAACTCCTGATCGAGGCTGCCCCAGTTCACGCCGATGCGAATGGCCTTGTCGTAGCGCATGGCCGCTTCGATCATCTGACCGAACTGCACATCGCGCTTGTCGCCTTTGCCCACGTTACCGGGGTTGATGCGGTATTTGGACAACGCTTCGGCGCAGGCCGGGTAATCGGTCAGCAGGCGGTGGCCGTTGTAATGGAAGTCGCCGATCAAGGGCACATCGATGCCCATTTTGTCGAGCTGGTCGCGGATGTGCGGCACGGCCTCGGCGGCTTCGGGGGTGTTCACGGTGATGCGCACCATCTCGGAGCCGGCAATCGCCAGTTCCTTGACCTGGATGGCGGTGCCGATCACGTCCACCGTGTCGGTGTTGGTCATGGACTGCACGCGCACCGGGGCGCCACCGCCCACAGTGACCACACGCGAACCCCAGACCACTTTGGACTGGCGGCTCTGGCGGTGTGCAGGTACAGCGATGGCGATGGCTGTTGGCGCTGTCATGGTTTCACCTCAAAACGGGCCACATTGGCTTTGGTGAAAGGCTTGAGATCAAACGCCTGGCCTTTGATGCTGACCTGAATGGCTCGGGCTTGACCAATCGCCACATTCACAGATGCAGGGGTTTGCAAATTCTTGGTTTCACCCGACTTCAAAACACCATTCCAGATCATCTGATTTTTAGTATCGCGAACTTCGATCCAGCTCGTGTCAGTGGCTGTGAACAACAACTCCGGAGCCGATGCGATCTCCATGGTCGCATGTGTTTTAGGTATTTCCTGGGCCACAGACGGAGGGTTTTGAACGGCCCCGATGGTAGAGGCAACAACGGTTGGCGTAACCAGTACCGCTGCGGGCGCCGAGGGGACAACAGAAACAGCCCCCAGCGCCGCAGCCTCTGAAGCGTTAGAGGCCAAAGGCATGACCTCTGGCTCTGAAGTGACTGTGCGCACCTCAACTGTCGGTGTTGACAGATAAGCGGCAAGCTCATCCAACCAAGCCCAGTGCGCAGGGCTGGGCAACCAGATCAATGCGGCAATCAAAACCACCATGCCCACAGCCGCCCACAAGGCACGGGCAGACAGCCCAGCCGATGAACGGCTCATCCGCCCCAGGTTTGCAGGTGCAACGTAGGCTTGACGAACCAGCCCATTGGGCTCGAGATAATTCGCAGCTTGAGGCAACAAAGCCAAAATCGGTGCCGGGTCCACGCGCAACTGGCGGCAAACACTGGAGGCCAGGCCTCGGGCAAAAACAGGACTTTGGTCAGACTGGTATTGATCGGCCTCCAGGGCCTCCAGTTGTCGGACTGGGACGTTCAAAGCCACAGACAAAACTGCCAAATGCACCCCTGCACGCAAACGCGCCTCTTTGAGCAACTTACCAGCAGTCGTTTTTGCTTCAGGCAAGCTGGTGGAATTCACCAGGATTTCGTCAGAATTTGGGTTTTCAGACATCACCAGACTCCTGGGGTTGAACAGAAGAAGCAGGCATAAGCATGATAGTTCGTTGCTGAGCCATGCGGCTTTGAACTTGCGTACGATCCTTCACATCCCCGGCCAATTGCCCGCAAGCGGCGTCAATGTCGTCGCCTCGTGTTTTACGGACCGTGGTCACCAAGCCCGCTTCCTGCAGTTGCTTGGAAAACGCTTGCACACGGGCTTGAGACGAACGCAACAGACCCGAAGCTGGGAAAGGATTGAAAGGGATCAGATTGAACTTGCAACGCAAGCCTTGGCGGGCATGTTTTTGCACCAGATCGATGAGCTGGCTGGCGTGCTCGGGCTGATCATTAACCCCATCGAGCATGCAATATTCAAAGGTGATGAAGTCGCGTGGCGCATGGGCTAGGTAGCCAATGCAGGCCTGCATGAGTTCATCAAGCGGGTATTTGCGGTTGAGCGGCACCAGGTTGTCACGCAATGCATCGTTGGGGGCATGCAGCGACACCGCCAATGCCACCGGGCAATCGGCCGACAGCCGCTCGATCATGGGCACCACGCCCGATGTGGACACCGTGACGCGGCGGCGGGACAGGCCGTAGCCATGGTCATCGAGCATGGCACGCAGCGCGGGCACCAAAGCCGAATAGTTTTGCAAGGGCTCACCCATACCCATCATCACCACATTGGAGATGACACGCTCTTCAGTTTGGAGGTGCTTGCGCAAAAAGTGTTCGGCAAACCACAACTGGGCAAGGATTTCGCCTGTGGTCAAGTTGCGACTGAAGCCTTGGTGGCCTGTCGAGCAAAAACGGCAACCCACGGCGCAGCCAGCCTGGGATGAAATGCACAAGGTGCCCCGATCGTCTTCGGGAATGAACACCGATTCGATGGCATTGCCACCGCCGACATCGAACAACCACTTGATGGTGCCGTCGGTCGAGATGTGTTGACTGATCACGGGCAGCGCCGAAACGTGCGCGTGAGACGTGAGTTTTTGGCGCAAGGACTTGGCCAAATCGCTCATCTGATCGAAATCAGATGCGCCCCGCTGGTGAATCCAGCGGAACAACTGGGTGGCTCGGAAGCGCTTTTCGCCCAGACCGTCACAAAAAACGGCCAGACCTTCCAGGTCAAATTCGAGAAGGTTGGCCGTCATGGTGTTCAAGGTCGCGCTGGAGCCGCGACGCGATCAGCGTGCGTAAACGTTCATGCCGGGGAAGAAGAAGGCAATTTCCACAGCGGCAGTTTCAGGGGCGTCAGAACCGTGCACAGCGTTGGCATCGATGCTGTCAGCGAAGTCAGCACGGATGGTGCCAGCGTCAGCTTTCTTGGGGTCGGTAGCGCCCATCAGATCGCGGTTTTTGGCGATGGCGTTCTCGCCTTGCAGGGCTTGAATCATCACGGGGCCGGAAATCATGAAATCCACCAGATCCTTGAAGAAAGGACGTGCGCTGTGCACAGCGTAGAACTGCTCGGCTTCACCGCGCGACAGGTGAGCCATGCGAGCGGCGACCACTTTCAAGCCTGCAGCTTCGAAACGGGCGTAGATCTGACCGATGACGTTCTTGGCGACGGCGTCAGGCTTGATGATGGAGAGAGTGCGTTCGATGGCCATGGTATTTCCTGTAACGAGAGAGTTTTTAAAGCATTTTTGCCATGCGGCAAAGCCCGCTATTCTAACCTGAGCAGACCCGCCGAATGACACTGCAGAGCCACATGGCCCCACAGGAGAAACTGAAATTAACGGCTGCGACCACCACCGCCTCGCCCACCCCGGCCTGGACCGCCCGGGGCTTTTTTCAAGCGATTGAAGCTTTCGGCTCCAATGTACTTGGCCTCGGTTTTCGGGGCATCGGCCTTGGCATGCAAGCCGGAACCACCTGGTGCCTGGTTGGGCTTGGCAGCTGGTTTGGCACGGGGGACAGCTGTACCAGCCCTGCCCTGTCCGCCTGTGCGGGGGCGGCGGTCGTTGCGGTCGGTTCGTGAGACCGGGCGTGGAGCCGCTACACGGGTCCGATCCAAGGTGCCTGCAGCGCGCATGAGTGCGCGGATATCCGATTCATCGAGCTCCAGCCAGGCACCACGACGCAAACCATGCGGCAGCACCATGGCGCCGTAACGGATGCGGATCAAGCGGCTGACCGCGTGGCCCACCGCTTCCATCATTCGACGCACTTCACGGTTACGGCCTTCGGAAATCGTGACGCGGTACCAGCAATTGGAGCCTTCACCGCCGCCATCTTCAATGGAGCCAAATTGGGCTGCGCCGTCGTCCAGCATCACGCCATCCAGAAGGCGCTGCTTTTCGTCCTTGCTCAGAGCGCCCAACACGCGAACGGCGTATTCACGCTCCAGACCAAAACGCGGGTGCATCAGCTGGTTGGCCAACTCGCCCGAGCTGGTGAACAGCAGCAAACCCTCGGTATTCAAATCCAGACGACCCACAGATTGCCATTTACCGTTTTGCAGGCGGGGCAATTTGCGGAATACCGATGGGCGGTTTTGCGGGTCGTCGTGGCTGACGATCTCGCCCGCAGGCTTGTGGTACGCGATGACACGCGGTGGCGGTGGGTCAATGCGGATATGAATCGGCTTACCGTTGACCTTGATCTGGTCACCGTATTGCACACGCTGCCCCACATGGGCAGGTTCGTTGTTGACCGAAATCCGGCCTTCCGCAATCAGTTTTTCCATCTCCAAACGCGAACCCATGCCGGCTTGCGCCAGCACTTTGTGCAGTTTGGGCGAGTCGGTCTGAGGGGCCAAAACGCGCTTACCCAAATCAATGGCGACGTCTTCGGCAGATTCTTCGTCATCGAATTGGCCTGACACCACATCGGCCAGCTCAATCGGCTTGTACACCGACTCAGCAGGCGCACCGGACTTGGCTGAACGACCAGCGGTGTCTGGCTTGGACGAACGGATGTCGTCTTGAGGATCTTGGTTCATGTATTGGAGGACTCTTCGCCATGCAGCGGACGGTCAGTGGGTTTATCTGGGTTCGCAGACAGGCTAGGATCATCGCTGTGATCGGGAGGCACGCCAGTGGCGTCTTGAGAGGCAAAAGCTGCGGCAGATTCAGCCGCCGCATCGGGCACGATGGGCATGTCAAAAGGCAAGGCGTTGATGGCCTCCTCCAAAGACAAAGACGGCTGCACTGGCAGCTCATCCACGAGCCCCGACAAAGCAGACGTTTGACCGTCCACCTGAGAGAGCATGGGCAATTGGTCGAGCGCAGACAGGCCCAAATCGTCCAGAAACTGGCGCGTGGTGGCATACAGGCCCGGTCGGCCCACGGTTTCACGGTGGCCAATCACTTCCACCCACCCACGGTCTTCCAACTGTTTGAGGATTTGTGAGTTGATGGTCACGCCCCGGATGTCTTCCATGTCGCCACGGGTGACCGGCTGGCGGTAAGCAATGATGGCCAGGGTTTCGAGTACCGCACGGGTGTATTTGGGCGGCTTTTCGGGGTGAAGGCGATCCAGAAACTGGCGCAACTCAGGTCGGCTCTGAAAGCGCCAACCACTGGCCACACTGGTCAGTTCCAGGCCTTTTTGAGCCCATTCTTGTTGTAAGTCTTGCAGCATTTGCCGCAGTGTGTCGGCCCCTAGCGCATCGTCAAATAAAACGCGCATGTCGCGCAATGACAAAGGCTGACCTGCTGTGAGCAAGGCCGTTTCCAGGACACGCTTGGCTTGCGCCGTATTCATGTGTCGATCTTTCGGGAAAAAAACGCCTCACGGCGTCGAAGGTGCAGAGGTGATGGCCGTTTCTCTGAAGAAACAACCCCGTTCTGGAGGGCGTTGGTTATCGACCAAGGCCTGGATTCGCTCTAACCAGTGTATCTGGCTCAAGCTCCCTGAGTGGACAGATTGTAGCCGAGCCCCCAAACAGCCAGAGCATCGGCCATGTCTGTGGGCAAGGAGGACCTCAGGTCGATCGATTGGCCAGTGATCGGATGCACAAAAGCCAAATGCCAGGCATGCAAAGCCTGGCGTTCCATGCCCGCAGCCTTGGCGCCACCGTAAACGGCATCCGCCAGCAAGGGATGCCCGATGTGGGCCATGTGCACCCTGATCTGGTGGGTGCGCCCCGTGTGCAGCGTGCACTGCACCAGGCAACCCAGGTGGTTTTGGTCCAGCACTTCGATCGTGGTCGCAGCTGTTTTGCCCGACTGGTACGTTAAATCCACCACCGCCATGCGCAGGCGGTTGGCGGGGTCACGGCCAATAGCGGCCTCCACCGTCGTTGGCGAAGGGGCGGTCCAAGGCTTGTGGGCAATGGCCAGGTATTGGCGATGCACATCACGTGCCGCGATTTGCTGAACCAATGCATCCATGGCCTGGCGTGTTCGAGCAACCACCATCAAACCGCTGGTGTCTTTGTCCAGCCTGTGCACAATGCCCGCCCGGGGCACATCGGAGGCCAGCGGGTCGAGGGCCAACAGCCCGTTGAGCAAGGTGCCACGCCAGTTGCCCGGCGCCGGATGCACCACCAGACCCGCCGGTTTGTTGATCACGCGCAGGTGCGCATCTTCATAAACCACATCGATCGGCATGTCTTCAGGCACAAAAGCCTGCGACTGGGGCGTGGCGCGCAGCGTGACCTCAACCCGGTGCCCCAAGCGAACTTTGGTCGACACTTTGGTCACCACCCGACCATCGATCAGGGCGTCACCCTGCTCGATCAGTTGCTGCAGATAGCTGCGCGAGAACTCGGGCACCATTTGCGCCAAAGCGCGGTCCAGTCGCTGCCCATGCAAAACCATGGGCACCTGGCTGGTGCGCACTTCTTCGTCCGACGCTTCCAGCGCACGTTCACCGTCCTCCAGCAGGGCGGCGGCTTCATCCATTTCGGGGTCGGTCGATATAATCAAGGGGTTCAACAGTACAAGGGTGTCACAGATGCGAAGCTTCAGATTATCGATGGTTCCAGGTGGCCTGGTTTTGGCCGTGGGCCTGTTTCTGTCAGGCTGCGCCAACACCCCCAAAGATGTGACCGCCGGCTGGACGCCCGAGAAGATTTACAGCGAAGCTCGCGACGAAGCCAATGCAGGAGCGTGGGACAAGGCCATTGGCTTTTATGAAAAGCTGGAAGGCCGCGCCGCAGGCACGGTTCTGGCGCAGCAAGCCCAAATCGACAAGGCTTACGCCCAATACAAGACCGGTGACAAGATCCAAGCCATTGCCACCTTGGACCGCTTTATCCGCCTGCACCCAGCCAGCCCGGCTTTGGACTACGCGATCTACCTCAAAGGCTTGGTTAACTTCAACGACAACTTGGGCATGTTCTCGTTCCTCACCAAGCAAGACCTGTCAGAGCGTGACCAAAAAGCAGCCAAAGACTCTTATGAATCCTTCAAAGAGTTGACCACCCGCTTCCCCGCCTCCAAATACGCCCCCGAAGCACGCCAGCGCATGCTGCACATCGTCAACGCCTTGGCCGCCTACGAAGTCCATGTGGCTCGCTATTACGCCAGCCGTGGTGCGCATGTCGCAGCGGTGAACCGCGCACAGCAAGCCATTGCCGAATACCCCGGCGTGCCTGCCGTCGAAGAGGCTCTGGGCATTTTGGTCAGCTCTTATGACGCCATGGGCATGAGCGCCCTGCGCGATGACGCCAAGCGTGTGCTGGAGAAAAACTTCCCCCAGTCGGATTACCTCAAGGCCGAAGGCGTCAAGAAGTCCTCTAGCTGGTGGCGTCTGTGGTGAATTGACGCAAAGTCGATAAAAACTCGGCGTGCCCGCTCAAGCGGCGCATCTGCGGGAGCCCCCGAATCAACCGTCGGCCATAAGACATGGTGGCCAAACGTGTGTCGCATACCACCAACACGCCGCTGTCGGTTTCACTGCGAATCAACCGACCCGCACCTTGCTTGAGCGCCACGGCAGCTTCGGGCAAAGCGTGGTCGGCAAACGCGCTGCGGCCCTCCCGCGTGACGCGCTGACTTCGCGCTTCAAAAAGCGGATCGCCCGGCGGTGGAAACGGCAGCTTGTCGATGACCACCAACTGCAATGCCTCGCCGGGCACATCAAAGCCCTCCCAAAACGAAGCCGAAGCGACCAGGACACAGCCCGCACGACCGTCCCCTGCGCCCTCCCTGAAACGCTCCATCAAACGCCGTTTGGGGCTTTGCCCCTGCACCAGAATCTCTACATTCGCTGCGGGGTCCAGGCGGGTCTGTAAATATTCACCAATGCTGCGCATCGCATTCAGCGTGGTCGTGAGCACCAGTGTCCGGCCGCCCAGCAACTCAACCGCCTCCACCACCAGCTGAGCGACATGGCCCGCATGCCCCGGGTCGCCGGGCTTGGGCAGATGCTCTGGCACATACAAAGCCGCTTGCTTGGCGTAGTCAAACGGGCTGGTGACTTGCATCACTTGCGCCGAAGTCAAGCCACAAGGCTCGGTGAACCAACGCAAACTGGGTTCATCCCCCAAAGTGGCGGACGTGAAAATCCAGGCACGTTGGCCAAGCCCACTGGCTTGAGGGTTCTGGGGGTCTGCACCGTGGCGGGGATCACCGGCCATCAGGGCCTGAATGGATTCAGGGTCAGACGCATCCTCGTCTTGCAGCACCAATGGCGCTTGCACGGGCTTGGTCAAAGCAGAAAACGCCTGCGCAATATCCAGCGGCGACTCCACCAAACGCAGTTGTGCACTGACTTCGGCCCAGCGCACGCCTTCGGGGTCCGGGGCCTGCGAAAACAAATCCGCTTTTTGCCCCAACTCACGTGCGCGCTCGAACAAGCGCTGAAAATCCGGGGCCAATTCGACCACGGTCTCCAGACCGCTTTGCATCTGCTCCAAAGCTTGCACCAGGTTGTGCAGCGCAGGCGTCCATTCGGTGGACTCCACGCCTTCGGGCAAGGCATCGGTCCAGCGCAAACGAACAGAACCCCGGTGCATGCCCGCAGCCAGGCGCAGGTCACGGGACGATTTTTCCAGTCGGTCGGTCAGGGCATGCCAATCCACCAGACCTCGCGCCAATTGCAATCCCGTGGCCAGCACATCGCGCGACAACTCCAGCAACTGGACCGTTGACAACTGCTGGCCCAGAAAATTCACACCGATTTCATTGAGTTGGTGAGCCTCATCGAACACCGTGACACGCACGGTGGGCAGCAATTCGGCCACGCCCGACTCACGCACAGCCATATCGGCAAAAAACAGATGGTGGTTGATGACCACCACATCGGACGCCATGGCCTCTTTGCGTGCCAGGTTCACATGGCAAGCCCGATAACGTGGACAACTGGACCCCAGACAATTGTCACGCGTCGAGGTGACCAAGGGCCACAAGGACGAGCGCTCATCCAGACCTGTCAGCTCCGCCATGTCCCCTGTGCGGGTGGCTTGTGACCAGGTTTCAATTTTGGCCAGCGCCCGCTGCGCACCGGGCTGAGCGGCTTCAGCACTGTGCCGCGCTTGATCCATGCGGTGCAAACACAGGTAATTGGATCGCCCTTTGAGCAAGGCCACCCGAATGGGCAAGCCCAAGACCTCGACCAGGCGCGGGATGTCGCGAGAAAACAATTGGTCTTGCAGAGCCTTGGTCGCCGTTGACACCAAGGCCCGCTGGCCGCTCAGGAGAACGGGAACCAGATAGGCATAGGTTTTGCCCACACCCGTACCCGCTTCGACCACCAGTTGACCGCCTTGCTCCAAGGTCTGGGTCACCGCCATGGCCATGTCGGTCTGCCCTGCCCGAGGCTGAAACCCGGGCACCGCCTGCGCCAAGCTGCCATGGCTGGACAGCGTTTCTGCAACGCGCTGCTCAAGCAAGCTCAAGCGGGCTCCTTGGGGTCGAGCATCCACTGCAACTTGGCCATTTGGTCGCGCAAAGCCAGACGGCGTTTTTTCAGCCGCCGCAAGAGCAACTCGTCCAGAGGCTGGGCAGCGAGCACCGCTTGGTCAATCAAGGCATCGAGATCGGCATGCTCCATCTGCCATTCGATCAATTGGCGCTGGGGAGAACGCTGATCATCAAAGCTGTCGTGCGTCATGGCGTGCTGCGGTTTTCTGGCTGCTTGCCTTCAAGCCGAAGATTGCGCTGCTCGGTTCGCCACTGGCGCTCTTGGGCATTCAACAGCAAGTCTTGCTGCCGCAGTGGCTCCAGCGCTGCGCGGCGCATTTTTCGGGCGTCACTGAGGCAGGCATTCACCGCAAATTTTTGCCAGCAGGCTTTCGCGTCTTCCTGGTAAAACGCCGTGATGACCTCACGCTGCCTGGCAATCTCTTCGCGCTGAACGCGAATGAACTCCGGCGCTCCAAGCAAGGACTGCGCGCTCAAGCTTGTACTCAATGCGGCCACGACCGCGAACAGTGAACGTTTCATGTGATGTGCGTGTCCACTGTACGGTGCTCCAGCGCCAGAAATTCACTCGATTGCATCTCATGCAGACGAGATATCGTACGCGGGAACTCGTGTGACATCGGCCCTTGCGTGTACAAGGCCTCGGGCGGCACGGCTGCAGACAAAATCAGTTTGACTCGACGGTCGTACAACACATCAATCAGCCACGTCAAGCGTCTCGCCTCGGACGCCATGCTCACGGGCAGCTGAGGCACATTGCTCAGCAGCACCGTATGGAACTGTGTGGCGATTTCGAGGTAATCGTTTTGCGATCGGGGACCACCACAAATGGCCATGAAATCGAACCAGACCACGTCACCCGAGCGGCGACGCGACTGGATCTTGCGCGCCTCAATGTGCAGCACCGGGTCCTCATCCGGCCCTGTGGCCAGGCGGTTGAAGGCATCGTCCATCTCGGCATCGGCCTGCGCGCCCAGCGGGGTGTGGTAGAGCTTGACCATCTCCAGCGTGCGGCGGCGGTAATCTGTGCCGTTGTCCACATTGAGTACGTTCATGCGCTGGTTCAACAAGGCGATGGCCGGCAAAATGCGGTCGCGGTGCAAACCATTCGGGTACAAACCATCGGGTTCGAAGTTGGAGGTCGTGACAAAGCCCACGCCGTTATCAAACAGCGCCACCAGCAATCGGTGCAGGATCATCGCGTCGGTGATGTCGGCCACATGGAATTCATCAAAGCAGATCAAGCGGTAGCGTTGAGCCATCTTTTTGCCCAGCACATCCAGCGGATTGACCGTGCCTTGCATGGCCGTCAACTCTCGATGCACCTCGCGCATGAACTCGTGAAAGTGCAAACGGGTTTTGCGTTTGATCGGCACCGCTTCGTAAAAGCAGTCCATCAAAAAGCTTTTGCCACGCCCTACCCCGCCAAACATGTACACCCCTTTGGGGATCTCGGGGCGGTTGATCAGCTTTTTCAGGGCATTCGAGCGTTTGGCACGGTAAGCGGCCCACTCATTGGCGCAATGCTCCAGGGCCTCGATGGCACGCAACTGCGCCGGGTCGCTTTGGAACCCACGCTTGCGGAGTTCTTCTTCGTAAACAGCACGAACAGACATGGGTGGATCGATCTTCGATGTCAAAAAACGAAACCCGGGGCCAGCCCGGGTTTTTGGGATGCAAGAACTTTAACCCAACTCGTTGCCAACCGCAGTCAGCAACGGGGATGGGCTTAGAAGTTCAGTGTGCGCTTGTCCACGGCCAAAGCCGCTTCTTTGGTCGCTTCGCTCAAGCTGGGGTGAGCATGGCAAATGCGGGCAATGTCTTCGGCGCTGGCACGGAATTCCATGGCCACCACAGCCTCAGAAATCAGCTCCGAAACCTGTGGGCCTACCATGTGCACGCCCAAGATTTCGTCGGTCGTGGCATCGGCCAAGAACTTGACCATACCCGTGGTATCGCCCAAAGCGCGTGCACGGCCGTTCGCGAGGAACGGGAATGTGCCTGCTTTGTACGCCACGCCGTCGGCTTTGAGTTGCTGCTCTGTGCGGCCCACCCAAGCGATTTCGGGGCTGGTGTAGATGACCCAAGGGATGGTGTTGAAGTTGACGTGACCGTGTTGCCCAGCGATGCGCTCGGCTACGGCAACGCCCTCTTCTTCGGCTTTGTGCGCCAGCATCGGGCCACGCACCACGTCACCCACCGCCCAGACGCCGGGCAGGTTGGTTTTGCAATCCGCATCCACCACGATCGCACCGCGCTCGTCCAGCTGCAAGCCCACGGCTTCGGTGTTCAGACCAATGGTGTTGGGCACGCGGCCAATCGACACGATGAGCTTGTCAGCGTCAAGCACAATGGCTTCGCCTTTGGCGTTGGTGTAGTTGACAGTGACGCCCTTCTTGCCGTTGACGATCTCGCCGACTTTCACGCCGAGCTCGATCTTCAAACCTTGCTTGTCGAATGCCTTCTTGGCTTCTTTGGCGATTTGCTCGTCCACAGCACCCAGGAAAGTCGGCAGACCTTCGAGGATGGTCACATCAGCACCCAAACGACGCCAGACCGAACCCATTTCGAGGCCGATCACGCCTGAGCCGATCAAGGCCAGCTTCTTGGGCACAGCGCCCACGCGCAATGCGCCGTCGTTGGACAACACGTTGACTTCGTCAAACGGGGTGCCGGGCAACGCACGGGCGTTCGAGCCTGTAGCGATGATGACTTGCTTGGCGGTGATGGCTTCTTCGGTCTTGCCAGCCACGTTGATGGTGTAACCGCCTTCAGCTTGTCCAGCAAAGCTGCCGCGACCGTGGAAGAACGTGACCTTGTTTTTCTTCAACAGGTACAAGATGCCGTCGTTGTTTTGCTTCACAACGCTGTCCTTGCGGGCAATCATCTTGGCCACGTCCATCTTCACGCCGGTGGCGCTGATGCCGTGCTCGGCGAAGTGGTGGTTGGCATGGTCAAAGTGCTCGCTGGACTGCAGCAAAGCTTTAGAGGGGATGCAACCCACGTTGGTGCAGGTGCCACCGGGGGCTGGGCCACCGGCTGCGTTTTTCCACTCGTCGATACAAGCGACTTGGAAACCGAGTTGTGCAGCGCGGATGGCTGCAATGTAGCCACCGGGGCCACCGCCGATGACGACGACGTCGAATTGTTTGCTCATGGTATTTGTCTTCTCAATGGACAACGCCCCCGTGAAGGGGGCATTGCAGATTCAGGGATATCAGATGTCGAACAGCAAGCGGGCTGGATCTTCCAGCGCTTCCTTCATGGCGACCAAGCCCAAGACAGCTTCGCGGCCGTCGATGATGCGGTGGTCATACGACATGGCGAAGTAGTTCATCGGGCGAACCACAACCTGGCCGTTTTCCACCATGGCGCGGTCTTTGGTCGCGTGAACGCCCAAAATGGCCGACTGGGGTGGGTTGATGATGGGGGTAGACATCATCGAGCCGAAGGTGCCGCCGTTGGAGATGGAGAAGGTGCCACCGGTCATCTCTTCGATGCCCAGCTTGCCGTCACGCGCTTTCACGCCGAATTCAGCGATCTTCTTCTCGATGTCGGCAAAGCTCATCTGGTCAGCGTTGCGCAAAATCGGCACCACCAGACCACGTGGCGAGCCCACAGCGATACCGATGTCGAAGTAACCGTGGTACACGATGTCGTTGCCGTCCACCGAGGCGTTGAGCACAGGGAACTTCTTCAGGGCGTGCACAGCCGCCTTGACGAAGAAGCTCATGAAGCCGAGCTTGACGCCGTGTTCCTTCTCGAAACGCTCTTGCATGCGCTTGCGCATGTCCATGACCGGGGCCATGTTGATTTCGTTGAAGGTGGTCAGGATGGCGTTGGTCGATTGCGATTGCAACAGACGCTCGGCCACGCGGGCTCGCAAACGGGTCATGGGCACACGCTGCTCGGGGCGGTCACCCAAGGCCACGGCAGGTGCCGATACTTGAGGCAGCGTCTTGGCGGGTACGCCTGTGGGGATCACTGCGGCAGTGGACTTGACACCACCAGCCACAGCAGACAACACATCACCCTTGGTGACACGGCCGTCTTTGCCCGTGCCAGACACCGAGCCAGCGGCCAGGCTGTTGTCGGCCATCAGCTTGGCAGCGGCGGGCATGGCCACACCCGCTTTGCTGGCTGCGGCAGCGGCCGGGGCGGCTGCAGGCGCTGCGGCCGCAGGTGCAGCAGCGGCTGCCGGGGCAGCGGCAGCACCGGCTTTGCCTTCGGTGTCGATCTTGGCGATCAGCTGCTCAGCAGCCACGGTGCCGCCATCGGCCACGATGATCTCGGTGATCACGCCAGCCGCAGGTGCTGGCACTTCGAGCACGACCTTGTCGGTCTCGATTTCGATCAGGATTTCATCGGCAGCGACGGCTTCGCCGACTTTCTTTTTCCACTGCAGCATGGTAGCTTCGGCCACGGACTCGGACAGCTGGGGAACTTTGACTTCTACGATAGCCATGTTGAATTCTCTTTAAAGGTTAAACGCAAGGTTGTTCTGGAAGATCACTTGGTCAGCACGAAGCCCTTGAGCTTCGAGAAGGCCGCTTCGATCAGTGCTTTTTGCTGGTCCTGGTGCAGGTGTGAATAACCCACCGCTGGCGATGCGGACGCTGCGCGACCGGCATAACCGAGCTTTTGACCATCCTGCATGTTCTCGTGGATGTTGTGCTGAATGAAGAACCAGGCACCCTGGTTCTGTGGCTCGTCCTGGCACCACACGATGTCGGTCGCGTTGGGGTACTTCTTGATCTCGGCGGCAAACGCCTTGTGCGGGAACGGATAGAGCTGTTCCACACGGATGATCGCCACGTCGTCCGCGCCCTTGGCTTCGCGCTGCTTGACCAGGTCGTAATAGACCTTGCCCGAACAGGCGATCACGCGCTTGACCTTGTCGGCCTTGAGCGGCTTGTTCTCGGGGATCACGGTCTGGAAGCTGCCCTTGGTGAACTCGGACACCGGGGAAGTGGCGTCCTTGTTGCGCAGCAGCGACTTGGGCGTGAAGATGACCAGCGGCTTGCGCAGGTCACGCACCATCTGGCGACGCAGCACATGGAAGATCTGGCTGGCCGTGGTCGGCTGCACGATCTGCATGTTGGTGTCGGCCGCCAGCTGCATGAAACGCTCGACGCGGGCCGAGCTGTGCTCAGGGCCCTGACCTTCGTAGCCGTGCGGCAACATCAGGGTCAGGCCGTTCACACGGCCCCACTTGACTTCGCCGGAGGCGATGAACTGGTCGATCACGACCTGTGCGCCGTTGGCGAAGTCGCCGAACTGGGCTTCCCAGATCACCAGGGTGTTGGGGTCGTTCGAGGCGTAGCCGTATTCAAAGCCGAGCACCGCTTCTTCGGACAGGATCGAGTCGATGACGACGAACGGGGCCTGCTTGTCAGAGACGTTTTGCAGAGCGACGTACGTGCCGGTGTCCCACTTCTCGCGCTTTTGATCGTGGATCACGGCGTGACGGTGTGTGAACGTGCCGCGGCCACAGTCCTCACCCGACAGACGCACGGGATAACCGCCAGCCACGAGCGATGCGAAAGCCATGTGCTCGCCCATGCCCCAATCCACAGGCGTTTCGCCTCGGCCCATGGCGGCGCGGTCGTCATAGACCTTCTTGACCAGTTGGTGCGGGGTCACCGACTCAGGGATGGTGGTGATCTTCTCGGCCAGTCGCTTCCAGTCGGCCAAGGGGATGGAGGTATCCCCTGCGTCTGTCCACTTCTTGCCCATGAAGGGGGCCCAGTTCACGGTGAACTTGGTCTTGATGTTGGTCAGGACTGGCTCGGTGGTGTTCTTGCCTGCGTCCAGGGCGGCGCGGTAAGCCTTCACCATGTCATCGCCCAGGGTGTCGCCCAGACCTTGCGTGGCCAGTTTGTCGGCAAACAGCTTGCGGGTGCCGGGGTGAGCACCGATTTTTTTGTACATCAGCGGCTGGGTCAGCGCAGGGGTGTCCTGCTCGTTGTGGCCCAACTTGCGGAAGCAGACCACGTCCAGCACCACGTCTTTTTGGAACGTCATGCGGTATTCGAGGGCCAACTGTGTGGCCAGAACCACGGACTCGGGATCGTCACCGTTCACGTGCAGCACAGGCGCTTCGACCATCTTGACGATGTCGGTACAGAACACGCTCGAGCGCATGTCGCGGGGGTCAGAGGTGGTGAAACCGATCTGGTTGTTGATGATGATGTGGACGGTGCCGCCTGTGGAATAACCACGGGTCTGGGCCAGCGCCAGGGTTTCTTGGTTGACGCCTTGGCCGCCGAAGGCGGAGTCACCGTGCACCAACACGGGCAGCACTTGCTTGCCCAGCGGGTCATCACGGCGGTCCATGCGAGCACGCACCGAGCCTTCAACCACAGGGTTGACGATTTCCAGGTGCGAGGGGTTGAACGCCAGCGACAGGTGGACGGGGCCACCGGCGGTGTTCACGTCCGAGCTGAAACCCTGGTGGTATTTCACGTCACCGGCTGGCAAATCTTCAGGGGCGGTGTGGTCGAACTCGGCAAACAGGTCCGAGGGCAACTTGCCCATGGTGTTGACCAGCACGTTCAAGCGGCCACGGTGGGCCATACCGATCACGACTTCCTGCACGCCTTGCGCACCGGCTTGCTGGATCAGCTCGTCCATGGCCGCGATGAAGCTCTCGCCACCTTCGAGCGAAAAACGCTTTTGGCCCACGTATTTGGTGTGCAGGTAGCGCTCCAGCCCTTCGGCAGCCGTCAGGCGGTCGAGGATCTGCTTTTTCTTGTCGCCGCCAAAGCTGGGCTTGCTGCGGATGCTTTCGAGCTTTTGTTGCCACCAGCGCTTTTCAGCCTGCTCGGTGGTGTACATGTACTCGGCACCCAGCGTGCCGCAATAGGTTTCGCGAAGCGCATTGAGCAACTCGCGCAAGGACATGTTGTTCTTGCCGAAGAAGGTGTTGCTGGTGTCGAACACGGTTTCCTGGTCGGCGTCAGAGAAGCCGTAGAAAGCGGGGTCGAGGTCGGGGATGTTGGGGCGCTCGGTGCGCTTGAGCGGGTCCAGATCAGCCCAGCGTTGACCGACGTTGCGGTACGCGGCGATCAGCTGCTGAACGGCGGTGCGCTTGCGGCCCATTTCGACGTTTTCGCTGGCCATGACGACCTTGGTGCCACCAGCTTTGGCGCGCTCTGCGAAAGCGTTGATGACGGGCAAGTGCGGCACATCTTTGGCATTGGAGCCGTCGACTGCGGGAACGTGTTGGAGGGCGTCGAAATATTCGCGCCAGGAGTCGGGCACGCTGCCTGGATTGGCCAGGTAGTTCTCGTACATCTCTTCGACGTACGGGCCGTTACCTCCGAAAAGGTGGGTGTTGCCTGAATAGGCAGCGTAGACGGAATTTGTCTCGCTCATGATTCGCTGACCTCCGTTTCCCTCTGGGAAACATAAGTTGGTTGATTTCTACCTTCCGCGACACGGCTGAACCGGTTGGCGGATGCGACTGTGGCATGGGAAGGGCCTGAGTAACTTGCGCATTGTGCCATGGGTTCACCGGTATCAAACTTACATCTTTCGGATGCACGGGCAAAAAAAGACCCCGCCGGGGCGAGGTCCTCTTGTGTCAGCCTTTGACCAGGTCAACGATCTGCTGCAACGCAGCCGGATCGTCCATCGTGGTCAGGTCACCGGGGTCACGGCCTTCGGCCACTGCCTGAATGGCCCGGCGCAGCAGTTTGCCGCTGCGCGTCTTGGGCAAGGCCGAGACAAAGAACACGCGAGAAGGACGGGCCACTGCGCCCAATTGCGAGTCCACCACCTTCATGACCTCACCTTCAAGCTTGAGGCGCGCTGCCGCATCGGTCAGACCCGAAGTGTCTTTGGCGATGGCAAAAGCCATGGCCACCTGCCCTTTGAGCTGGTCGGCCACGCCGACCACGGCCACTTCGGCCACGTTGGGGTGGCTGGAGATGCTTTCTTCGATCTCGCGGGTGCCCAGGCGGTGACCGGCCACGTTGATCACGTCGTCGGTACGGCCCAGAATGAAGTAGTAACCATCTTCGTCGCGCACCGCCCAGTCAAACGTGCTGTACACCAGCTTGCCTGGCACCGTCTTCCAGTAGGTCTTGACGAAACGCTCGTCGTCGCCCCAGATGGTTTGCAGGTTGCCGGGAGGCAGCGGGCCTTCGATGGTCAACACGCCCTTCTGGTTGGCCCCAGTCAGTTCTTCGCCGGTCTGGTCGTCGACCAGTTTGACGTTGTAGCCATAAATGGCCTTGCCGGGCGAGCCGAACTTGCTGGGCGCTTTTTCCACGCCGTTGCAAATGCTCAGAATCGGCCAACCGGTCTCGGTCTGCCAGTAGTTGTCAATGATGGCTTTGCCGTTCAGGCCTTCAGAAATCCACTTGGCGGTGGGCTCGTCCAGCGGCTCCCCGGCCAGGAACAGCGCCTGCAGGCTGGACAGGTCGTATTTAGAGAGCAGCGCAGGGTCCTGCTTTTTGAGCACACGGATGGCCGTGGGCGCGCTGAACATGACGTTGACCTTGTATTTTTCGACCAGGCTCCACCAGATGCCGCCGTCCGGACGGATCGGCAGGCCTTCGTACATGATGGTGGCCATGCCGCCGATCAGCGGGCCATAAATGATGTAGCTGTGACCCACGACCCAGCCAATGTCGCTGGTGCAGAAAAACGTGCCGCCGGGCTTGCCCTGGAAGATGTGCGGCATGCTGGCCGCCAAAGCCACGGTGTAACCACCGGTGTCGCGCTGCACGCCTTTGGGCTTGCCGGTCGTGCCCGAGGTGTAGAGCGTGTAGCTCGAGTGGGTGGCATCGACCCACTCGCAAGGCACCACGGTGTCCATGTGCTTGGCGCGCTCGGTGGCGTAGTCCACATCGCGGCCCGCCACGGGCGTGAAAGCCGCCAATTGGCGGTCCACCATGATCACGTTGGCCGGTTTGTGGGCCGATAACTTGATGGCTTCGTCGAGCAGCGGCTTGTAAGGCACGCCCTTGCCACCGCGCGAGCCGGCATCGGCGCTGATGATGACCTTGGGTGAAGCATCTTCGATGCGGGTGGCCAGCGAGTGCGAGGCGAACCCGCCGAACACCACTGAGTGGATCGCACCGAGGCGGGCACAGGCCAACATGGCGAACGCAGCTTCGGCGATCATGGGCATGTAAATCAGCACGCGGTCGCCCTTGACCACGCCCAGGTCCTTCAGGATCGCAGCCATGCGCTGCACTTCGGCATGCAGGTCACGGAAGGTGTAGGTTTTTTCCTGGTCGGTTTCGGTCGAGACAAAGATCAGCGCAGGCTGGTCGGCACGCTCGGCCAGGTGGCGGTCCACCGCGTTGTGGCACAGGTTGGTCTGGCCACCCACGAACCACTTGGCAAACGGCGGGTTGCTGTAGTCGCAAATTTGCTGAGGCGGGACTTTCCAGTCCACCAGCTTGGCCTGCTCGGCCCAGAAAGCGTCGCGGTCGTTGATCGAGCGTGCGTGAAACTCAGCAAAGCTGCCCATGAATGTCTCCTGAATACCGGCCAAATGAATGCTTGGAAGGCGCGCCAGCCAACTGACGGCAGCGCCCTTCTGAATTCATAATTATGGGCAAAGGACTTGCAACAAGCTGACTTTATGCCTCGCACGGCTCAGCGCATGACAGGCTACTGTCCAAGAACCCGTCAACGCACTTCAAAGTTCACTTGAACAGGCTTTGCAGCAGCTTGAAATCCGGGTGCTCGGCCGTGCGAACCCACTCAAAAGCCACCATCTCGGCGGTCACCAACTCGGCGCCCGCCCCTGCCAAACGGTCATAAGCGGCATCGCGGTTGCGTTCGGTGCGTGAACTGCAGGCATCGGTCACCACCCACACCTCAAACTCGTCTTCCAGCAAATCCAGTGCTGTTTGCATCAGGCAGATGTGGGCTTCGCACCCGGCCAGCACAATGGTTTTGCGCTCTTCGGCCCCCGCTTGGGGCTTTTGCAAATGGCGCGGCAAGCTGCGCGCATTGCCACGCGGAGCCTGAACCGGCTCGGGCTGCAACCATTCGCCCAAACCCTCTTCCACCGCGCTGAACTGCATTTTGGCCAGCACTTTGCGACAGTGGTTGCGGATTTCAGGGGGCATTTCACCCAAACGCGACGGGTTTTGCTCGGTGCCCCATGTGGGCACGTCCAAGGCTTGGGCCAATGTGGCCAGCTTGGCGGCGTTGGCCCAAACCAAGTCGGCATCCAGCATCACCGGCTTCAAACGGGACTGAAAATCCACCAGCACCAATTGGCTTTCATCTGCATCGATCAACATCAGCATTCCTCATAAGTCATGGGCCTGATTGTCGCAGGAGGCTGACACGGCATCCGTTATGCTCGAACAAACACCTTACCCTCTGAAAAAATGAAAACACAAATTGACCACCTCGTGGTGATGGCTTCGACACTCGATGCGGGCGTTCAATGGTGCGAGGAAACGCTGGGCATCACGCCCGGCCCAGGTGGCGAACACGAAAAATACGGCACCCACAACCGCCTGTTCAAAATTGCGTCCCCAAAATTTCCTTTGGCTTACTTTGAGATCATCGCCATCAACCCACAGGCGGTGATCCCCAAGCGCTCGCAAGTGCCGCGCTGGTTCGACATGGATGACAAGGCCTTGCAAAAGGCCGTGGCTGACAGGCCTCAGTTGATTCACTTTGTGACCAGCACCGACGACGTCAAAGCAGCTCGGCATGTGCTGCGCACGCAAGGCATCGAACGCGGACAGGTGGTCCACGCCAGCCGCAAATCCGGCAAGGGCACGCTCAACTGGCAAATCACGGTGCGCGAAGATGGTGAACGTCTGTTCAACGGCACCCTGCCCACCTTGATTCAATGGGGCAAGCCGGACGCAACGGAGCCGCTTCGCTTGCATCCGCGCAACAGCCTGCCTCGCTCGGGGGTGACACTGCAAAGCCTGACCGTCAGCCACCCCAGCGGTGCCAAGCTGCAGGCGGCCTACGAATCAATCGGTTTAGCGGACATCGCCGTGGAAACCGGGCCGGCCAACATCATGGCCACGCTGCAGACGCCCAAGGGCATGGTGCAACTGCAAAGTTGGGGCATTTGACGCTGATTTGAAGTGGCCTGCGCTTCCTACGCTTTCAGCTTGCCGGCTCATCCACCGCTTATCCCATCTCAGCGGACTTTTTTCTCCGCGCCCTCCCCAGGCAAAGTCGCCAACAGCACCATGCCTGCAGCCATGACCGCTGCGGTCAGCCATAAGGCCCCTTTGAAAGTACCCGTGGCCTGCGCCATGGCCCCCGCCACCACGGGTGCGATCACCTGCGCCGCCCCATAACTGAGCGTCAGACGGGCCATGGCTTTACCTGGATTGTGCGGGGCACGTCGCCCAACGAGCGCCAGCGTCATGCTGACGATGCCAATGAAGGTCGCGCCGTAGCCTATGGCACCGCCCAGCACCGCTGCCAGCGAACCCGACAAGGCAGGCAAGATGACCGAGAGGGTTTGCAAGCCAAACGCCAGCAGCAAGGCTCGCGTATCACCCCACCGCCTCGCCACCTTGTCCCATAAAAACACGGCAGGCATGGCCGCCAACCCGACCAGCGCCCAAGCCAGTGCACCCTGCCCGGCCAAAGCCGGTTCGCGCTCGACAATGGCCACGGTGAAGGTGGCGCTGATGACGAAACCCCAACCCGCTGCAAAGTAACTGCCCGCCATGGTCAGCATCCAGCGGCGCGACACTTTGGGCGCAGCTTGCATTTCGCTGGCGGAAACCGGTGCGGGCGGCACAGGCGGACGCCAAGCCCAGGCGGGCACAAAAAACACCAGCCCGATGGCCGCCATGGCCAGCCACTGCTGCGACCACAACGCCCAGATCTGCGACACACCCCACACGCCAACCGCCGACACCACAATGCCCAGCCCCAACCCGATGAAATGCACCCCCAACTCGGGTCTGCGCCCCTGGCGCATCAGCCACCCCAAGACCAGGCCCGCCCCGAGCAACATGCCGGTTGCCCCGCACAGGCCACCCAGATAACGCCACAGCGCCCAGGCGGGCATCCAAGTCGACAAAGCCATCCCCGCCACCGTCAAGAGCGACAGCCACAAACCCATGCTGTAGAGCCGGTGCCGCCAGCGCACATCGTCGATCCACGCAGCGGCGAGCGCCCCCGAGATGTAGCCCGCGTAATTGATGGCGGCCAGCGCCCCTGCGCTGGCATCGTTGAGCCCGGTTTGCACCTGCAAGGCGGGCAGCAAAGGCGTGTAGGCAAAGCGGGCCAGACCAATGGTGAGCACCAAGCCAAAAATACCGCCAACGATGACTTGCCAAGGCTGCAGAGAACGGGGAGTGGATAAATCTTGCATCTGAGGTCCAAGTATCCACCCATTCCCAGAGAGTCCAGCTGGCTCTGCGAGGGCAACTGACACCTGTGTAACAGCCCTAGCCAGCCGCTGGCCAAGGTCGCAAACATGACAAGCGCGGCCTGTTGCAAAGGGTTTTCACCATGCGCCTCGTGATGTCAGACCCCTAAAGTGAAACGCCAAGGAGAACTTTCATGCGTCCACGTTTTGCACCTATCCGCTCGCTGACTTCATCCACAACGGGGGGCATTGCCTCCCCCCTTCGACGCAGTCTGGGAATCCTGCTTTTGGGCTTGGGAGCTATGGCTGCCACCGGAGCCAGCGCTCAAAACTTTCCAACCAAACCCTTGCGCCTAGTGGTCACCTTTCCGTCGGGCGGTGCGCCCGACATCCTGGCCCGGCTGTTCAGTGAAAAGGCCCAACTCGGCTTTCCCATCGTGGTGGACAACAAACCGGGCGCAGGCGGCAACATCGGTGCGGACATCGTGGCCAAATCGCCGGGCGACGGTCACACCATCGTCATGGGCACGGTCGGCACACACTCCATCAACGGGGCGCTGTACGAAAAAATGCCTTACGACATGGTGAAAAATTTTTCCCCCATTTCATTGATTGCCTCAGCCCCCAACTTGCTCGTGGTCAACAACGACCTGCCCGTCAAAACCGTGCCCGAACTCATCGCCTACATGAAGGCCAACCCCAACAAGCTGTCGTTTGGCTCGCCGGGCATCGGCACCTCGGTGCATGTGTCGGGCGAATTGTTCAAGTCGCTCACCGGCACCAGCATGACGCATGTGCCCTACAAAGGCAGGCAATATGCCATCCCCGACCTGATCGGCGGCAGCATCCAGCTCATGTTTGACAACATGCCTTCGGCCTTGCCCATGGCCAAGGAAGGCAAGATCCGCGCACTTGCCCAAACCACTGCGACCCGATCGCCCGCCGCACCCGATGTGCCCACCGTGGCCGAGTTTGTGCCCGGTTTTGAGGCGACCACCTGGTTTGCCCTGTTTGCCCCAGCCAATGTGCCGCGCCCCATCATCGACAAACTCAATGCTGAGGCGGTGCGCGTGTTCAAGCTGCCCGAAGTGCAAGAGAAGCTGAAAACCCTCGGCCTCGACCCGGTGCTGTCCAGCCCCGACGAGCTGGCACGCTACCAGGCAAGCGAGATCACCAAGTGGGCCAAGGCGGTTAAGGACTCAGGCGCCAAAGCGCAATAAAAATACGCCAAGCGGGTTGGAGCAAACCCAGTGGGGTTCAGCGCCGCCCGCTGCCGGATTTGGCAAAGTCAGCATCGACCCAGGCTTGCGCGGTCTGGCGGTTGAGCTTGAACCCGGCATCGACCTTGATTTCAGCCAATTCATCGCCGGCTTCGTTTTGGGCACTCAGCACCGCATAGGGGTTGTCGTCATCGGGCACGATGCGCAGCAACACAGTCACGCGGCTGTCCGGTCCGTTCACCGTCACGCTCTGGTTGAGCTGGGCATGCAACTGCTGCTCGCTTCGGCGCACAAACTCGCTGGCGGTTTTCACCAGCGTGATGAAAGCCGTGCCATCCAGCGGCTTGGGGTTCTTTTTGTCGCGCCCCATGGTCCAGGGCCCAACCAGGGCGGGCTCGGATTCACCGATCTTGAACATCGCCACCGCCCAACCATCGTCATCGTCATTTTTGATGACTTTGGCAGTCCATTGCTCGTTTTGCCAGAGGCGGGGTTCTTGCAGCAGGGGCGTGTCGTGTGTGTTGTCAGTCATTGTGAAATTGCAAAAATTTGTGCTGATCATGCACCAAGGCATTTTGCAGGTCGGAGCTTCAGCGCCGACCTTTGTCCGCTTTGGCAAACGCCCATGTCGGGGCTGAAGCCCGCGACCTACACGACCTGCACAGTTTCAAGGCCGCAGGTGCAACGCCAACAAGAGTACCTGGCTGACGCCCTGCTCGCGCAACAGCGCTGCCGCCACGGTGGCCGTCCAGCGGGTTCGCACATCGGTGCCCACCAGCAACACCGGCCCAGCGGGCATGGCGGTGTCGCCTGTCCAGCGGATGGCTGATTCGAGATGCGCCACGACCGGGGTGGACGCGGCATCATCCGGCTCGGGTCCGCCCGTCCAGCTGAAGCCGTCCAGCATCAACAGCCGCCCCTTTTGACCGATGTGTTCGGCCATGCGCCGGTTCGACGCCATGTCGGGCGCAGGCAGCGGCACCACGCACACCGGACGGGTGGGCCAGCGCTTGGCCCAGCGCCCCAGCGTGGCCACCGCGCCCGCCAGCAACTCGGCAGGCACATCCCCGGGTACGGCGGTGCGCAGAGCCTGCAGCTCGGCCACCCAGCCCGGATCGTCGGCAAACGAGACCGCCCGGCCCACATCAAAGCCCTGGATGCTGCCTTTGCGCCGCACCCCGGCAGGCCAGCGTTTGCGCGGCTCGATGTCCACGTCCATGCCGCGCAAGAAGTTGCGGGCGGCCATCAACTTGTCTTGGGATGGCATGAGCCCCGGATGCGGCACATGCCCTGTGCAGACCGAGCAGCGGCCACACGGCGCGGGCGACGGGTCGTCCAGCGCGGTCTGCAAATACGCCATCAGGCAGCCCTGGCCGTGCGCGTATTGGCGCATGATGCCCGCCTCTTGCTGGCGCACCTGGGCCAGCGCTGTCCATTTGGCCGTGTCGTGCACATAAGGCACACCTGTGGTGTGCCAGGCAGAGCCGGTTTTTTCGACCACACCTTCCACGGCCAAAATTTTGAGCAGCGCCTCCAGCCGCCCCCGGCGCACGCCCGTCTCGGCCTCGATCTCGACCAGGCTGCGTTCCTCACTGCCCAAGCTTTGCAAGACCTTGTCTGCGGCCTGTGGGTCTGGGATCGATGCAGTGGCGAAATAGTCCCAAATGCGCTCGTCGGCATCGGAAGGCAGCAACACCCCTTCGGCGTGCGCCACGGCGCGCCCTGCCCGCCCCACCTGCTGGTAATAGGCCACCGGGGTGGAGGGTGAGCCCACATGCACGCAAAAGCCCAGGTCAGGCTTGTCGTAACCCATGCCCAGCGCCGAGGTGGCCACCACCGCCTTGACCTGGTTGTGGCGCAAACGGTCTTCCACCTTCAGGCGGGTGTCGGCGTCGGTCTGCCCGCTGTAGGCATCGACCGCATGGCCGCAGCTTCGCAAAAAAGCCGTCAGCCGCTCGGCCTCTGCCACCGTGAGCACATACACAATGCCCGAGCCGGGCAACTGCTCCAGGGCGTCGGCAATCCAGGCGTAGCGCTGCAAAGGCGACAAACCCGGCACCACCGACAGCGTAAGCGAGGTGCGGGCCAACGTGCCGCGAAAGGTCACCGTGCTTGCGCCCAACTGCTTGCCGATGTCCAGCGTCACCCGCTCATTGGCCGTGGCCGTGGTGGCGAGCACGCTGGCCGTGGGCGTGGACAAGAGCGCCCGCGCCAGCCGCTGGTAGTCAGGCCGAAAGTCAAAACCCCAGTCGCTGATGCAATGCGCCTCGTCGATCACGATCAAGCCCACCCGGGCCAGCAAAGCGCCCAGCCGCGCCGCAAAACGCGGGTTACCCAACCGCTCGGGCGAGACCAGCAGCACGTCGATGGCGTCCTCGTCCAGCCGCTGAAAGACCTCGTCCCAATCGTCAATGTTGGTCGAATTGACCGTGGCCGCTTTCAGCCCCGCCCGTTCAGCCGCGCTCACCTGATCGCGCATCAGCGCCAGCAAGGGCGACACCACCAGCGTGGGGCCAGCGCCCGTGCTGCGGATGGCATGTGTGGCTGCCCAATACACCGCCGACTTGCCCCAGCCCGTGGCCTGCACCACCAGCACCCGCGAGGCGGGCTGCAACACCGCGTGCACTGCATCCACCTGGTCAGAACGCGGCTGCGCACCCGGACCGGCCAGGCGGGCCAAAACGATGAGCATGTGTTGCGCTGCGAATTCACTTCCCGGATGGTCGGTTGTGGTCATTTGAAAACTCCCCTGACGCCTTTGGCGGCGTTTGTGATGGGGTCCATTTTGCGGCCAAACTCGCCCTCATCCTGAACCTTGCGGCAGACATCCGACATCTCAAGCCACACGGCCCCCATGTGGGCTGCGACGGGGGAAAACATCGTCATTTTGGGCAACTCGTTTCAAGTATTTTCAATTTTTTCGATAAATTCGATCCACAAATCCCCAATTAGGGATAGGCAGCTGAATCAATCTTCTTGAAAATTGAAATCGAAAATTCATGGCGATTTTGATACTTCAGGCACTGAAGGCGTCAACAAGATCAGATGCCATGTGACGATAAAACGCCCCCATATGAGCTTCCATGGACAACAGCCAGCCTATGAACGATCTCGACTATCCAGTGAATTCACCCGCACAAATGTTTGCGGCATCCGACAAGGCCGAGCCTCAGATTTCTGAATTCTTGACCAGCTCACAAGCTGCGAAACGTTTGGGTTTGTCCATGGCCACCATTCAAAAACTGGTTGACAACAACATCCTGCAAGCTTGGAAAACCTTTGGCGGGCATCGCCGCATTTCACTGGCTTCGGTTTTAAGCTACCAAACATCGAATACTTCGAGCCAGCAAACAAGTGCACCGACGAACAGACCCTACCAAGTTTCGATAGTGATCGAATCGCCCGAGCTGATCAAGCGGCTGTCCAAAGACGCCACGCAATGGCAACTGCCCCTGAAAGTCTCATTTTTTGAGTCACTGACCGAAGCACTGCTGGAGTTGCTCAATCAAAAGCATGACTTGCTGATCTTGCAAATGAACTCGCCCCGCAAGCAGCAGGAGAAAATTCTGGAAATCTTGCAAAAGTTCATGGGCTCACGTCACACGCTGGCCCACACCTTGATCTTGACGCCCGAAACCGATTTGCTGCCACCCACCAAGCCCGGAGACAACGCAGGTAGCATTCAAGTGGTCAACAACGATTTGTCACCTCTGTGGCTTTCGGCCTATCTGGCCGGTTTTGTCGCCCAGCGCCGCAACTGAGCCCCAAAACGCTGCCGAGTGGGCACTGCGCCCCACTCGGCCCCCAGATCTAAGGCACAAGCCTCATGCGGTGCAGCACTGTTTGAGGCTGCTGCTGCAAACCCGCATATCCCCCTTGAGCCCACCGTGCCGCCATGCTGCGGCTGCGCGGGTCAAACGCATGGCCTGACTGCCCGGTCTGGTAAATGAACACCGACTGACCGGGTTGCGCCAAGTCGTACACCGCGCGCATGGATGCGGCATGCCGGTTGGCAAAAGGCGCTTGTTTGTCATTGGCCCAATACTGTCCGACGTTGACGGTGAACAAATCCCCGGCACTTTCGACACGCACATCGAACAGCGCATTCAGATAAGGCACTTTGCCCAAGGGCTTGTGGCTGCTGATGGCCGGGTGCCAAGCACCCCAACGCCAGGCACTCACATCCCTCCCCTGGCTTGCGGCGATGCGATCGAGCGCCCGGTCCAGCGCCAAAGCCACCTGCACGGAACACCCAGAAGCGCCACACCAGAATGCATCGGACCGGTCCAGAATGCCTTCGACGGCAGCCCTGAAATGGCGCTTGCCATACAGGGACTGAAAGCGCTCAGCCCCCAAGTGCGGGACCAACAAGCCCCGCGTCAGTTCATCGGCCCAGACGTTCAGCACCAGTGCAGCCGCGCTGTCGGTGCGCATCTGACCATCAAATTCGGCCACCAACTTCAAGGCAGCGGGTGCCAAAGGGTGCGATGACGGTTGACCAGAAAGGTGCTTGGCCAATTGGGCTTGCAAGGCCTTGGCCCCCAAAGACAACACATCGTTCTGAATGGCCTGCATGGATTCACGGCTGTGTTTGGGCATGGCCGCCAACAGCTGCTCGATCCGCTTAAAACGCTCGGGTGTGGTCCAGTCCCCCCCCACAAAGTGGGCATAGCCTGGCGGCAGGATGTTCTGGTTCGCCGTCGCGTGCCAGCCCTTCTTCTCAATCTGAGCGCCATCCACAGCCGGGTTTTGCGCATACGGCAACCAACCTGTCCAGTCGTACTGAGCCAGCCAACCCGGAGACGGTGCCACACCACGAATGTCATTTTGGGGCGCGCGCGTGGGCACTTTGCCCACCGCACGGTAGGCCACTTCACCCAAGGTGTCGGCCATCACCACGCTCTGCATGGGCGCGTGGTGATCGGCAAAAGCCTGCTGCAACTGCGGCACGGTCTGCGCCCAATTGGCTTGCATGCCCGCATCCATGGTTTTGTTGTCTGGCGTGAGGGCGGACCAGCGCAGGCTGATGGCATAACGGTTCGCATCCACCACACCCTGGTATTGCGGCTGCACATCGCTGATGACAGGCCCGTGGCGCGTGCTGCGGACCTTGAGCGCCACATCGGCCTGCCCCTTGACGCGGATGGTTTCGCTGCGTTCACCGAAAGCAGCCCAACCCTCTGGCGTGCGGTATTGGCCCGGCTTTGCGGCATCCAGTTGCTCCAGGTACAAATCCTGCACATCGGGGCCGGTGTTGGTGAAACCCCAGGCAACACCCGTGGTGCGGCCCAGCACCACAAAGGGTAAGCCAGGCAAGGTGGCACCAATCACGTCGAGCGCCGGGTGTTTTTGCCCTCCGGGCAACTCACCCGCAGGGGCTTTCAGATGGGCGTAATACCAGATGGCAGGCGCGCTCAAGGCCAAATGCGGGTCATTGGCCAAGAGAGGTTTGCCCGAAACCGTGCGGCTGCCGGGCACGACCCAGTTGTTACTGCCCTTGCCTTCCAAAATGCCCATGTCGCGCACCCAATCAGCGGACCACAGGGCCAATTGCGACTTGGCGGCAGGCAAAGCACCTGTCTTGGCCGCTGCAGGGGCATAAACGCCCAAGCCGCGGTACAAAGCAGGCAAATCCACCGCTGTGGCGGGCTTTTCGCCGGGGTAGGCAGGCAACAGTTGCCACAGTTGTTCGTTGTTCAGCACCTGGCCGGCAGACAAACGGGCAAACTCCTGCCCCCAATTGCCACCGAGGTCCAGCGCCATCATCAAGGCCCAGCCTACGCTGTCTTCGGGCGTCCAAGCTGGGCCATTTTTGCCCCCGGCTTGGGTGCCCAGCAGCTTGAACTCCGGCGACGGGCGCACCGCGCCACTTTGCCAAGCGGTCTGAATGCCTTCGCTGTAAGCTGCCAGCGCGGCTTGGGTCGCTGGAGACAAACCCTGCAATTGCTGCTGGGCCATGCCGATGATGCCCAGCGTGCGCATCAGTTTGTCGGTGTCCAGCGTGGCCGCGCCCAGAATTTCAGACAACTCGCCGCGCATCACGCGCCGGTTGAATTCGAGTTGCCAACCCCGCTCTTGTGCGTGCACAAAACCCATGGCACGCCAGGCATCCAAGGCACTGCTGGCGTTGATGTGGGTCACATCGGCCCCATCGCGGGTGATGTGAACCGGGCCCGACAAGCCCTTGAGGTGGACCTGGCCGTCGAGCTGGGGCAAGCCGCGCAACAAGTGCACGCTGATGACCCCACCTGCTGCCAACACGGCGGCAATGACCACCAACAGGGTTCTTGCGATCCACTTCATGCTTGTCTCCTCATTTTTTGAAAGGCATCAGCCTCTGCACGTGACTTCAGAGCCCCAGCGCTGCAACGCATGCGGGCAAAAGGCTCTGTGAACTTGGTCGCTTTAAATATGGCCCCAAACCATCAGCGCGTCACGCCCTTCGGTGACAAGGTCCACCTTGGCACCCACGGGCAGCAGCACCTTGGTCTCTACATGGCCAAAGGGCAAACCCGTGAGCACGGGCGCCTTGATCTGGCTGCGCAGCCAGTCGACCACGGTGGCCAGCTTGAAGCCTTTGTCGTGCGCAGGCACCAGCTTGTAATTGCTGAATTGACCGATCAGCACGGCCTTTTGCTGGGCCAGCACACCCGCATGCAAGAGCTGCGTGAGCATGCGCTCAACCCGGTAAGGGTGCTCGCCCACGTCTTCGAGGAACAGTACACCACCTTTGACCTGCGGGAAATACGGCGTGCCCAGCAAAGACGTGAGCACGGTCAGGTTGCCGCCCCACAGCGGCGCATCTTTCACCACCACGCGGCGCTCGGCCTCGGCCTTGGGCAGCTGCCAGCCCGTGCCCTCGCCCTGCTCCAGCAGCAGGTCGTCAAAACAGGCCTGCATGATGTCGTCGGGTTCATGCTCCGGGCCGAAGTCTTCGCCCAGGGCCGGGCCTTGCCAGCTGATGCGCCCGGTCTTGGCGACTACCGCTTGGTTGAAGGCCGTGAAATCGCTCAGGCCCACGAACTGCGTGCCGCCATCAATCGCTTTGGCAATGGCCTTGTAGGGCAAGCCGGGCAGGATGCGCGTGAGGCCGTAGCCGCCACGCGAAATCAACGCCACATCGGCCCCACTGGCCGCAGCACGGGTGATGGCCGCGATGCGGGTGGCGTCATCACCCGCAAAACGCATGTGGCTGGCCAGCGCTGCCTCGTCGACTTCCACCTCATGGCCTTGGGCCTTCAGGCGCTTGAGGCCTCGGCGAAAAGCAGCTTTGTCGCGCACCGCGCTGGAGGGGGAAAAAATGTAAATGTGGGCCATGGGCTGTGTTCTTTTTCAGGGCTTGAAGTGTCGCACAGCCGCCTGCGCAATCGCCCTGCCCTGCTCCTGCACAAAATGCCCTGCATCAGGCAGCAGCATCGGCTCGGGGCAGCCCTTGATTTGACTTTGCAACTGGCGCATCACCGGCTCGCCCAGCACCGGGTCTTGCTGGCCAATGGCCATGAAACTCTGGCCTTGCCAATCGTTGCGCCAGAAGTCAAGCGCTTGTCTGGAGATGGCGGCGCCCGGCGAATCGGTGAACTCCGGCACCATGGGTGGAAAGGCGCGCAGCGCGGCGCGAAAGCCTTTGTCAGGGAACGGCGCGTTGTAGGCTGCGGTCTCAACGGGCGTCATGCTGCGGTTGCCGCGAGCGAACAGCTTGCCCACATCGAACTGCGGCTGACTTTGGCACCAATCGCGCCAAGCCAAAAAGCCTGCACTCAAGGGCAGCTCGCCCGTGGCCAAGGTGGTGTTCATGACCAGCAGACCTTGGTATCGATTGGGCGCATCCATCGGCAAGGTCAGGCCCAGAATGCCGCCCCAGTCCTGCACCACCAGCACCACGCGCTGCAAATCCAGCCGCTCAACCAAGTCCAGCAAGGACTGGCGATGCGTTTCAAACTGGTGAAAACTGTCCTTTTTGGGTTTGTCGCTCTTGCCAAAGCCAATCAGGTCAGGCGCCACCACGCGGTGCCCCGCAGCCAGCCAGACCGGGATCATCTTGCGGTAGAGGTAACTCCAGGCCGGGTTGCCGTGCAGGCACAGCCAGGTCAGCGGCGCATCCGTGTCGCCCTCGTCCAAATAATGCATGCGCAACCCGGCGATGCTGGGCAGGTCGTTCACATAACGGGGCTGCCAGAGGTAATCGGGCAAGTCAGAAAATGCGGCATCGGGCGTGCGCAAAGCGTCTTCGCGCACCGGGTCGGCATTCACGCGCCGGGGTTTGAAAAAGTCCTTGAGCAACTGCCCGCACTCATCGGCCAGCACGCCACCCGTGACCAGCGTCTGGTGGTTCAGCTGCGGGTGGCCAAACAGGTTGAGCACCGAGCCCGCCACGCCCGTGCGCGGGTCGGCTGCGCCAAACACCACCCGGTCCACCCGGGCGTGCAGCATGGCCCCGCTGCACATGGCACAGGGCTCCAGCGTCACATACAGCGTGCAGCCGTCGAGCCGGTAATTGCCCAGCACGCGGGCCGCCTCACGCAGCGCCACCACCTCGGCATGCGCCGTCGGGTCGTGGCTGGCGATAGGGGCGTTGCGACCGGTGGCGATGACTTGGCCGTCTTTGACGACCACCGCGCCCACGGGCACCTCACCCGCTGCCGCCGCAACGCGGGCTTGGTCCAAAGCCAGACGCATGCCTAGTTCGTCGCTCCAAGCAGTCATGCGTCCGAGTCCTCTTCAAAATGAAAGCGGTGTAAAAAACGGTGCAGCACAGGTGCACCCAACACTCCCACACAGATCAAAGCCACAAAGCCGCTGTACAGCGCATAAGTGCCCGCAAACAACTTGCCAGCCGTGCTGAGCGGCTCACCCACCGGTCCCATGCCCGACAAAATCATGGCGGCACTCAGGTAAGCGTCCACCCAGGGCATGTTTTCCAGCGCGTGGTAACCCAACATGCCCGCCAGCAACGACACACCAATCAGCAGCAAGGCCAGACCCGCCGCACCGACCAAGCGCCGGTGGTACGCCGCCTGGGGAATCAGGGGTTTGCTGTAATGCTCAAACATGGTGCGTCATCCTTGAACTGGGGCTGGCGGCACCAGCCCGATGTCTTCCATCCAGCGGGCCAGCGCTTGCGCGTTCGCAGGGCCTGCCGCATACGCGGCATGCATGGCGGCTTGCGCCTCTGGGCGGTGTTGGTTGAGCTTGACGGCGCATTGCAAATCGGTGATCTGCATCTCGAAAGCCACAATGCCGTTCAGCATGGCCTCGGTGTAACTGGCTGGCAATTCGCGCCACTGCTTCGCATAAGACGGCTCGTGGTCGGCAATCAAACACTTGAGCAAACGGTCGCGGTCTTCGTGCGGGTCGACGATGCGCGTGTGCACCTTGGCCTGCACCGCCAGATAAGACCAGGTGGGCACCCGCTGCTTGTCGGCATAAACGCCGGGCGACATGTAGGCCTGCGGCCCCATGAAACTCACCAAAGCCTGCGGCTTAGACGCCAGCAGTTGCGCCTGCGGGTTGGCCCGGGCGCAGTGTCCCAGCAAAACGCCGTGCTCGGGAGCGTTTTCACCCCACAAGGACACAGCTTGCCAGTGCATCGGGATATGGCTGAGCACCGGAAAACCGTTCTCGCCCACCGAAACGACAGACGCCAAAGGGTGTTCCCGCATGATGCGCTGCGCGATGGCGGAGTCGGTGTTTCGGAATTGTTGGGGCAGGTACATATCAGAATGAATGTACCAAAACAAAGGCACCCGAAGGTGCCTTGTTGATTATTCCCACTCGATGGTCGCCGGTGGTTTTGAACTCACGTCGTACGTCACTCGGTTGATCCCCCGCACCTCGTTGATGATGCGTCCCGACACTTTCTTGAGCAGCGCATAGGGCAGCTCAGCCCAGTCGGCAGTCATGAAGTCGCTGGTTTGCACGGCGCGCAAGGCCACCACGTAGTCATAAGTGCGGCCGTCGCCCATCACGCCCACGCTCTTGACTGGCAAGAACACGGTGAAGGCTTGGCTGGTCAGGTCATACCAGGTCTTGCCGGTTTCGTCGGTGAAGTTGCGCAGCTCTTCGATGAAGATCGCGTCGGCGCGGCGAAGCAGGTCGGCGTATTCTTTTTTGACTTCGCCCAAAATGCGCACGCCCAGGCCGGGGCCTGGGAAGGGGTGACGGTAGACCATTTCACGCGGCAGACCGAGCGCCACGCCGAGTTCGCGCACTTCGTCTTTGAACAGTTCGCGCAGTGGCTCCAGCAGTTTCAGGCCCAGTTGCTCGGGCAAGCCGCCCACGTTGTGGTGGCTCTTGATCGTCACGGCCTTTTTGCTCTTGGCACCGCCCGACTCGATCACGTCGGGGTAAATCGTACCTTGGGCCAGGAAGGTCGCGCCTTTGTGGCCACCGTCGCCCGCCTTCAATTTCGCGGCTTGCTCTTTGAACACATCGACAAACAAGCCGCCAATGATCTTGCGCTTGGCTTCGGGCTCGCTCACGCCCGCCAGCTTGCCCAGGAACAGATCGCTGGCGTCGACGCGGATGACGTGCGCGTGCAGCTTGCCGACGAACATGTCCATCACCATGTCGCCTTCATTCAGGCGCAGCAGGCCGTGGTCCACAAACACGCAGGTCAACTTGTCGCCGATGGCGCGGTGAATCAAGGCGGCAGCCACAGACGAATCGACACCGCCGGACAGGCCAAGGATGACTTCTTCGTCACCCACTTGCGCGCGGATCTTGGCCACGGCTTCTTCGATGTAGTCGCCCATGATCCAGTCTTGGCGGGCTTTGCAAATGTCGAGCACAAAGCGGTTGAGCAGCGCCTGGCCTTGCACGGTGTGCGTGACTTCAGGGTGAAACTGCACCGCGTAGAAATGGCGCGACTCATCGGCCATGCCCGCAATCGGGCAAGCCGGGGTCGACGCCATGACCTTGAAGCCGTCGGGCATTTGGGTGACCTTGTCGCCGTGGCTCATCCAGACCTTGAGCATGCCGTGGCCTTCGGGCGTGGCGAAGTCTTCGATGCCCTTGAGCAGTTCGGTATGGCCATGGGCACGGACTTCGGCGTAGCCAAATTCGCGTGTCGTGCCCGCCTCCACTTTGCCGCCCAACTGCTGCGCCATGGTTTGCATGCCATAGCAAATGCCCAGAACCGGAATGCCCAACTCAAACACAGCATCCGGTGCGCGGTCATCGACTTCGTAGACGCTGGCATGGCTGCCCGAAAGGATCACGCCTTTGAGGTTGCCGTCTTTGGCGTATTCGCGCACCCAGTCGCTGGTCACATCACAAGGATGCACTTCGCAAAACACATGCGCTTCGCGCACGCGGCGGGCGATGAGCTGGGTGACTTGCGAACCGAAGTCGAGGATCAGGATTTTGGAGTGCTGCATTCGAAAAAGCGCGTTAATTGTTAGAGGAGGCGTCGGCTGCAAGCAGGGTTTGCACACAGTCGATCAAAGAAGCCAAATGACGATCGATCACAGACCGAACAGTCAGTGCATCTATGTCGCCGAGGTAGTTGTGCACGAGGATGTTGCGAAAACCGCTGATTTCTCGCCAAGGAATGGCGGGGAACTGCGCCTTCAGGTCATCGGGAAGCATTTGGGTGGCCTCGGAAAGCGTCTGCAAATTCCGAAGTGCTGCGTCATAAAGCACTTCGTCTTGCGTCAAATCCCCACGAGCCTGAATGCGTGCTATTTTTGCAGCAACATCCAATATGTGGAGTGCATAAGTCTGCCACGACTTGCTCATAGCGCGACCGCTTCAGCAAGGACTTGCGCTTTGATGTGCGGGTTCAGTTCATGCTCAGGCACAAGATCCACCCTGCGATTCAACAGGTCACCCAACCCTTGCGCCAATGGCATGCGCTGGGTGAACAAGTCGTATCCGCGCGGAAATTCGACTAAAAAATCCACATCGCTGTCAGAAGTCTCTTCACCACGAGCCACAGAACCGAACACGCGCAGACGAGACGCCCCAAACTGCGCAGCAATGCTGTTCAGGCTGGTGTTCATCTGGCGAAGTTGGTCAAGCAACATGGTAAGTTCCCTTCAAGGCTCACAATTCTGACGCAAAGCACGAAATAGGGGCAAGCATCAATCAGCGCGGTAGTTTGGGGCTTCCTTGGTGATCTGCACGTCGTGCACATGGCTTTCGCGGATGCCCGCTGCGGTGATTTCCACAAACTGCGATTCGTTGTGCATGGCCTCGATGGTGGCGCAACCGCAGTAGCCCATGCTGGCGCGCAAGCCACCGGCCATTTGGTAAATGATGGAGACGACCGAGCCTTTGTAGGGCACGCGGCCTTCGATGCCTTCGGGCACCAGTTTGTCGGCGTTGGGGTTGCCGGTGCTCGACTCCTGGAAATAGCGGTCTGCACTGCCTTGCTGCATTGCACCAATGGAGCCCATGCCGCGGTAGCTCTTGTAGCTGCGGCCCTGGAACAACACGATTTCGCCGGGCGCTTCTTCGGTGCCCGCAAACATGCCGCCCATCATCACGGTGCCCGCACCTGCGGCAATGGCTTTGGCAATGTCGCCGCTGTAGCGAATGCCGCCGTCAGCGATCAGGGGCACGCCTGTGCCTTTGAGGGCCGTGGCCACGCTGTCCACCGCCATGATTTGCGGCACCCCCACACCCGCCACGATGCGGGTGGTGCAAATCGAGCCGGGGCCGATGCCGACCTTGACGCCGTCCGCGCCCGCCTCAACCAAGGCCAAAGCGGCTGCGCCCGTGGCGATGTTGCCGCCGATGACTTCGATGTGCGGGTAGTTTTGTTTGACCCAGCGCACGCGGTCGAGCACGCCTTTGCTGTGGCCGTGCGCGGTGTCCACCACGATGGCGTCAACCCCTGCGCGAGAAAGTGCCTCCACGCGCTCTTCGGTGCCCTCGCCCACGCCGACGGCAGCGCCCACGCGCAGCTTGCCAGCGGCGTCGCGTGCGGCGTTGGGGAAGTTCAGCTGTTTGGTGATGTCTTTGACAGTGATCAGGCCCTTGAGTTCAAAGGCGTCGTTGACCACCAGCAGGCGTTCGAGTTTGTGTTTGTTGAGCAGGTGTTTGGCTTGCTCGGGCGTGGTGCCTTCGGGCACGGTGATCAAACGCTCACGCGGCGTCATGATCTCGCTGACCTTTTGGTCATAGCGGGTTTCAAAACGCAGGTCACGGCCAGTGACGATGCCGACCACTTGGCGGCCATCGCAGACCGGAAAGCCCGACACGCCCAGCTCGTCGGAGAGGGCCATGACCTGGCGCACGGTGGTGTCGGGGGTGATGACGACCGGGTCGCGCAGCACGCCGGATTCGTAGCGCTTGACCTTGGCCACTTGCGCGGCCTGCTCTTGCGCCGTCAGGTTTTTGTGCACGATGCCGATGCCACCTTCTTGCGCGATGGCAATGGCCAAACGCGCTTCGGTCACGGTGTCCATGGCGGCAGACACCAGGGGCAAGTTCAAGCGGATGTTTCGGGTGAATTGCGTCGCGAGCGACGTGTCCTTGGGCAGGACTTGGGAGTAGGCAGGGACGAGGAGAACGTCGTCAAAAGTAAGGGCTTTACCGAGTAGGCGCATAAGCTAAGGCTCCAAAAAATGGATTGTACCCGCGCAGACCGAGGGATTTCCCGCCCTACACACCAAAAATGGCGCAGCGAAACACCCAGGCCAAGCCTCAGGCGTTTTGGTAATGCAGCACTTTGAGAGACTTTTCCGGGTCGATATCGACAAATGCTGCTGGATTGGCCAAGCGCTCAACAAAACGCAAGGCAGGGGCGGCCTCGGCCACTTGTTGGTGCAAAAACTGCGTGTCCAGCTCCGGCGCGTTCAGGCACAACAGCACATGCCCTTGCGGTTCCAGCAAATCGGGCAGTCGGCGGATCAACTTGATGTAGTCCTTGGTCGCGATGAAACTGCCTTTTTGGTAGCTGGGCGGATCAATCACGATCACGCCATAAGGCCCCATCTTGGTGATCTTGCCCCAGGTTTTGAAGACGTCGTGCCCCAAAAACCGGGCTTTGGCAGGCAGATCGTTCAGGCGGTGGTTTTGCTGCCCCACTGCCAGCGCGGCCTGACTCATGTCCAGGTTCACCACCTGCGCAGCCCCGCCCTGCAAGGCCGCTACCGAAAAAGCGCAGGTGTAGGCAAACAGGTTCAGGATGTTCTCGTGCTTTGAATGGGCTTTGAGCCACTCGCGCCCATTGGCCATGTCCAGAAACAAGCCATGGTTTTGCCCGCGCATCACATGCACGATGTAACGCGCCCCTTGCTCGGTCACCACATGCGGCTCGGGGACGCTGCCCGCCATCAGGCGCGTTTCGGCTTCGCCTTGGGCACGGCACTGGAACACCCAGTTCAGCGGTTCACCCGGGGCCAATGTGTCCCAGCGGGCCTGCAGTGCGCTTTGGCAAAGGGCCAGCTCTTCCTCGGTCACCGATTTGAAGCTGGTCAGAACCCACACAGGGGCAAACCAGTCGAGCGTCCAGTGCTCGCAGCCGGGGTAGACACCACCGCGCCCGTGGAACACCCGGTGCGCATCGGCCGTGTTGTGCATCTGGGCAATGGCGTTCAAAAGGGCTTGCATGGGGGCTTTCAGTAACCGGCTGCAGAGCCGCTCTTGCGGTTGGCAAACAGGCCCGTGCGGCCCTTGCCCTGGCGCTTGAAGCGCTGGCGCCGTGCCACTTTGGGATCGACTTTGAGGGGGCGGTACAGCTCAATGCGATCGCCCGCCTGCACACGGTGCCCCCAGGCGACTTTGTGCCCCCAAATGCCGGGCTGCTGAAATTTGAGCGATGACAGGGATGCGGCATCGGCTGAACCCTGGCTTTGCAGCCACTGGGCCACGCACAGATCGAGCACGGCCTCCACGGTGCTGTCCTCAGGCACTTGCAGGCTCATTTCCTGCACATGTCTGGGCGCGAGGCTCCAGCACAGCGTGACCTGACATGTCGGCTCAGCCATAGACCGTTTCGGCGCGCTTCACAAAGGCATCCACGAGGCTGGCCGCGATCTTGTCGAACACAGGGCCCACCAGCGTGGCCAAGGTCTTGCTGGAAAAACCGTACTGCAAGTCCAGCTCGACCTTGCAGGCACGCTGCGTGCCATCACCCACCGGGGTAAAACGCCACATGCCGCTCAGGTTGGAAAACGGGCCTTTGACCAAGCTCATGCCGACCGAGCGCCCTTCTTCGTGCGTGTTGCGGGTGGTGAAGGTTTGTTGGATGCCGCCCAGACTGATGCCCACTTCGGCCAACATGCCTTGGGCATCAGTTTCGAGCACATTCGCGCGGTCGCACCAAGGCAAAAACTCAGGGTAACGGGCCACGTCGGTGACCAGGCGAAACATTTCCTCTGGGGCGTACCAGATGAGAACAGACTTATGGATATTCTTCATACAATGCACCGATTGTAGTTTTTCGATCTGCCTGTTGGCTGATCGCCGGGCTGCACACTCTTGCGAACGGCCTGCCCGTCCTTATCTGCTCACCATGGCCACCACCAAAAAATCACCAGCTGCCCCCGTTTTTGCCAAGATCGCCGAGAACAAAAAGGCCGCCTTCGACTATTTTTTCGAAGAACGCTATGAAGCAGGCATGGTGCTGGAAGGCTGGGAAGTCAAGGCCATCCGCGAAGGCAAGGTGCAACTGACCGACGGTTATGTGGTGATCCGCAATGGCGAGCTGTTCATCATTGGCTGCCTGATCAACCCGCTCAAAACCGCCTCCACCCACATCAACCCCGAAGCCGCACGCACGCGCAAGCTGCTGCTCAACAAAGAAGAGATCAAGCGGCTGATCGGCAAGATCGAGCAAAAGGGCTACACCCTGGTGCCGATCAATTTGCACTGGAAAGCGGGCAAGGTGAAGTGCGACATTGCACTGGCCAAAGGCAAGGCCGAACACGACAAGCGCGACACCATCAAGGACCGCGAAGGCAAGCGCGAAGTGGAACGCGCCATGAAGAGCCGCCACCGGGACCGCTGAGCATCAGCCCTCAGGGTTCGGTTGGCAGGTCGGCGGCTTCAGACCCGACATGTTTTATGAGTCCGTTGTGTCGGGGCTAAAGCCACCGACCTACAAAGTCAGCTTAAATCGCGCAAGGGGTGGTGATCCGAAGGCCAAGGACTCGCAAAGAAACGTGCAGCTTCGGCCGCATCCACTTCTTCGACACGCGCAGGCTTCCAGTTCGGGCTGTGGTCCTTGTCGACTGCCAGCGCCCGAATGCCTTCCACGGTGTCACTGTCGCCGACGGCGCGCAGGTGGAAACAATGGTGCACCATGTCGCGCTCCATGCGCAGGTCGTCGGCCAAGCTCATTTGGCGGGCTCGGCGGATTTGCTCCAGCACCACATGCAGCATCAAGGGCGAACGGTGGCGCAAGGCGTGGGCCGTTTTCTGGCTCCACTCGTCAGAGGCAAATTCCAGCTTTTGCAACATCTGCGCAATGCTGGGCAAACCAAACACTTCGTCTATTTGGGGTTGAGGTATCAGCTTTTCTGGCGCCATGGCGCCGGCTTGGGCCAACACCCAGCGCTCCACCGACTCTGCGTTTTCAAACGGGCTGCTGATCAAGGTTTGCCAGATGGGCTCCAGCATGCCGCTGGGCAGTGCGATGTCGGCCAACTTGGCGGCCACCGCCTGTGCACCATTCAGCATCTGCCCTGTCAGGCCCAGGTATTCGCCCAGGCGGCCCGGGCAACGGCTGAGAAAGTAACCACCACCCACATCTGGAAACAGGCCGATGTTGGTTTCGGGCATGGCCATCTTAGTGCGCTCGGTCACCACGCGCACACTGGCGCCTTGGCTGATGCCCATGCCGCCGCCCATGACGATGCCGTCCATGAAGGCGATGTAAGGCTTGCTGTAAGTGTGAATCAGGTGGTTGAGACGGTACTCTTCGGTGAAAAAGTCCCCCAGCGATGCGTCACCCGCATGTGCGGCCTGATGGAAAAAGCGGATGTCTCCGCCTGCGCAAAATGCGCCAAACGGACCTTCTTTGCCTGTGCCGCGCACGGCCACGGCCAACACTTGCGGATCATCCTGCCAGGCCAAAAGCGCTTGGGTCAAAGAACGAACCATGTCCAGCGACAAGGCATTCAGCGCCTTAGGTCGGTTCAGAGTGATGCAGCCAATACGGCCTTCAATTTGTGCAATGACATCAGACATTGTTTTGACTCCAGCCTAACCATTCATTGAGAAGCAAGGCACCCAAGACCAGGGCCCCCCCAAAAAGCACGCTCAGCTGAGGCGCTTCGTTCGCGCCCCACCAAGCCAAAGCGATGCCAAATACGATTTCGAGCAAGGCCAGCAAGGCCACTTCAGGGGCCTTGAGCACACGGGCGCAGACCACTGACAAGGCGCACGGTATGGCCAACTGAAACAAGCCCAGCAGAGCCAGTAAACCGACATCATGCGCCGAAGCCTGAAACGGCATGGACATAGGTAAAGTCAGCAAAGTCGACATGAGCGCACCCAGCATGACGCTGGGCACCAGATCGAGGCTTTGCCCCTCGCTTTGGCTTTTTTGCGTCAACGTCCACTGCACAGAGCCTGCAATCGGGACACACAAGGCCACCAAAGAACCGATCAAGAAGTTGGGATCGCCCAAGCTCAGTTGTGAGCCGTACATCCAGGCAATGCCAATGCCAGCCAGCGCAATGGCTACCCAAGTGCGGGCAGGCAAACGGTGCCCCAAAAACACTCGGGTGATCAAAGCGGTGAGCAACGGCCCCACAGCCATGGTGATCAACACATTGGCCACCGCTGTCAAGGTGAGCGCCACCATGAAGGCGGTGAACATGACGCTCCAGCAAATACCTGAGTACCAAAAGTAACGGCTGCGCAGAGGCAGCCGTGACCAAACACTTCGGCCTTGCCACAAAGGCAAGATGACCAGCAAGGACGCCACAGTGAAGAAGCTGCGCCAGAAGGTCACTTCAAAGCTGCGCGCTTGCTCCAGGTGTCGCGTCACCACCCCGGCCATGGACCACAGGGCGGTGCAGCCCACCATGGTCCAGACGGCGAGGCCGTGCGTTAAACGCATGATCGTCAACCGATCACTTGTTGCGCTTGCGGTCGCTTTCCTTCAGGAAACGCTTGCGCAGACGCACGCTCTTGGGCGTGATTTCGACCAATTCGTCGTCCTCAATGAACTCGACGCCGTATTCCAGGGTCAGGTCAATCGGGGGCGTGATCTTGATCGCGTCTTCTTTGCCGGACACGCGGAAGTTGGTCAGCTGCTTGGTGCGCGTGGCGTTCACCACCAGATCGTTGTCACGGCTGTGGATACCCACAATCATGCCTTCGTACACCGGATCGTTCGCCTTGACGAACATGCGGCCACGGTCGTCCAGCTTGCCCAGGGCGTAGGTGAAGATTTCACCGTCGTCCATGGAAATCAGCACGCCATTCTTACGGCCGCCGATTTCACCTTTGTGTGGCTCATAGCCGTCAAAGATGTTGGAGATCAGGCCGGAACCACGGGTCAAGTTCAGGAATTCATTGGTGAAACCGATCAGGCCACGGGCAGGAATACGGTATTCCAGACGGACACGACCACGGCCATCGGGTTCCATGTTGACCAGCTCGCCCTTGCGCTCGCCCAGAGCTTGCATCACGCCACCTTGGTGGTTTTCTTCGATGTCGGCCGTCACCAGCTCGATAGGCTCGTGGCGCTCACCGTTGATGTCGCGGTACAGCACACGTGGCTTGGACACTGCCAGCTCATAGCCTTCGCGGCGCATGTTTTCCAGCAAGATGGTCAGGTGCAATTCACCACGGCCAGCGACTTCAAAAATACCATCTTCGTCGGTTTCTTTGACGCGCAAAGCCACGTTGTGTTGCAGTTCTTTTTGCAAGCGGTCCCAAATCTGACGGCTGGTCACAAACTTGCCTTCACGACCGGCCAAAGGCGAGGTGTTCACGCAGAAGTTCATGGTCAGCGTGGGCTCGTCCACTTTGAGCATGGGCAGCGGTGCGGGGTTGGTCGGGTCGGTCACGGTCACGCCAATGTTCAGGTCAGCAATGCCGTTGATCAAGACGATGTCGCCAGGACCGGCTTCGGTCACTTGCACACGGTCCAGGCCCTGGAAAGTCAGCACTTGGTTGACACGGCCTTTGATGCTCGAGCCGTCTGCGCCTTCCATCACGACCACGTCCATGTTGGGTTTGACGGTACCTTGGCTGATTCGGCCCACACCGATACGGCCCACGAAAGTCGAGAAGTCGAGAGCGGAAATTTGCAACTGCAAAGGCGCTGCGGGGTCACCTGCGTTGGGTTTGACGTGCTTGAGCACGGTGTTGAACAGGGCCGACATGTCGGGACCCCACTGCTCACCAGGAGCGCCCTCTTCCAAAGATGTCCAGCCGTTGATACCGGATGCGTACACCACAGGGAAGTCGAGTTGCTCGTCGTTCGCACCGAGTTTGTCAAACAGGTCGAAAGCGGCGTTAACCACTTTGTCGGGGTTGGCACCGGGCTTGTCCACCTTGTTCACCACCACGATGGGCTTGAGGCCCAAGGCCAAGGCCTTTTTGGTCACAAAACGGGTTTGAGGCATGGGGCCTTCTTGCGCATCGATCAACAGCACCACGCCGTCAACCATGGACAAGGCGCGTTCCACTTCTCCGCCGAAGTCCGCGTGACCGGGGGTGTCGACGATGTTGATGTGGGTGCCTTCCCAGCTCACGGCGCAGTTTTTGGCCAAGATGGTGATGCCGCGCTCACGTTCGATGGCATTGTTGTCCATCACGGTGTCGACCACTTTTTCGTGGTCAGCGAAGGTACCCGACTGACGCAGCAGTTGGTCGACCATGGTGGTTTTACCGTGGTCAACGTGCGCGATGATGGCGATGTTGCGAATTTGCTTGCTCATGCTTTCTCTTCCTTTAAACCTGCTCGGCCAGCAAAGGCGCGTTGACAGGTGATTTTTCCAAAATCTGTTGAATTTCGATCGGGCTCAACAATCGACCCGGAATCAATTCGCCGCCATGCACATGTGCTGTTCCCAGCAAGGCACGAGGATGGTCTCCATACACCACGACTTGATCACAATCAACCCAAGGGCCGCGTCGACGCACCCCACTCAAAAACCGCCCAGCGTTGTCACTGTCCAGGTTCACCTCGGTGTAGCCTGGTAACAAAACATCGACAGGTCGCAGAGCACCAAGGCGCTCGGCTTCATCCATGGCTTCCAAAGCCTGCAGTGTCACGCACTGTGACGCATCAAAAGGCCCTGTCACCACACGGCGCAAGGCGCTCAAGTGGCCGCCACAACCCAGTGCCTCAGCGATGTCTTCGCCCAGCGTCCGGATGTAGGTCCCTTTGCTGCAACGCACACGCAAACGCAAAAAAGGCACATCGCCTTGCAGTTGCATGTCCAGCAGATCCAGGTCATGAATCACCACGTTGCGCGCTTCCCGCTCAACGGTTTCGCCCTCTCTGGCGTATTCGTACAAAGCCTTGCCGTCTTTTTTCAAGGCACTGTGCATGGGCGGTACTTGGCTGATCGGTCCCATGAACCGATCCAACACCGCCACCACCTGGCCCGGGGTGCAACGCACCTCGCGCGTTTCGATCACATCACCTTCGGCATCGGCCGTGCTGGTTTTCAATCCCAACCTGACCGTGGTCTCGTAAGTCTTATCGGCATCCAGATGCTGCTGGCTGAACTTGGTGGCAGCACCAAAACACAAAGGCAATACACCGCTGGCCAAGGGGTCTAAGGTCCCTGTGTGACCGGCTTTCTCAGCCCGCAACAACCACTTGGCCTTTTGCAAAGCCTGGTTGCTGGAAAGACCCAGCGGTTTGTCAAGCAGGAGCACCCCGTGCACAGGGCGCCGCTGCACCCTGGTGCGTGGCGCGTTCATGCTCAGTCCTCCTGGGCACGAGACGACACCGCCTTGGCGATCAAAGCATTCATGTCAGAAGCGCGCTCGGTGGTGCGGTCAAACAAGAAGTGCAACGTCGGCACGGTGTGGATATGCAAACGCTTGAACAGGCCATTGCGTAAAAAACCCGCCGCAGCATTCAGGCCTTCGGTGGCTTCTTCAGGATTGCCCGTCAAGACACTGAAATAAACCTTGGCATGGGCGTAATCGGGCGTGACCTCAATCGCGTTGATCGTGACCATGCCCACTCGCGGGTCTTTCAACTCGCGCGCGATCAATTCGGCCAGATCGCGTTGGATCTGATCGGCCACGCGGAAACCGCGATTCGGGACGGACGATTGCTTCTTACGCGCCATTTACAGCGTTCTCGCAATTTCCTTGACATCGAAGAATTCGAGTTGATCGCCTTCTTTGATGTCGTTGTAGTTCTTGAGCTTGATACCGCACTCGAAGCCTTCTTTGACTTCGCGCACATCGTCCTTGAGGCGCTTGAGCGAGTCGAGTTCGCCGGTGTAGATGACCACGTTGTCGCGCAACAGGCGGAACTTGGCGTTGCGGGTAACTTGACCCGAAGTGACCATACAACCCGCAACCGTACCGATCTTGGAAGCCACGAACACAGTCCGAATTTCGGCCATACCCATGATTTCTTCGCGTTGTTCTGGCGCCAACATGCCCGACATCGCGGCCTTGAGTTCATCCACAGCGTCATAAATGATGTTGTAGTAATGAAGATCAACGCCATTGCCTTCGGCCAATTTGCGCGCACCGGCATCGGCACGCACGTTGAAGCCGATCACGATGGCTTTGGAAGCGATCGCCAAGTTGACGTCGGATTCACTGATGCCACCCACGCCGGAATAAACCAACTGAACTTTGACCTCTTCGGTCGACAGTTTGAGCAAGGAAGCACCCAGCGCTTCTTGCGAGCCCTGCACGTCGGCTTTGATGATGATCGGCAGCATTTTGACTTCGCCCGCAGACATGTCGGTGAACATGTTTTCGAGCTTGGCAGCTTGTTGCTTGGCGAGTTTGGTGTTGCGGAACTTGCCTGCGCGGTAAGTAGCGATTTCACGGGCACGGCGTTCATCGCCCATGACCATGAATTCGTCACCGGCTTGCGGCACTTCGGTCAGACCCTGAATTTCAACAGGGATCGATGGACCCGCCGACTTAATCGGGGCACCGTTCTCGTCCAACATGGCACGAACGCGACCAAAGGTCTGGCCTGCCAACACCACATCACCTGTGTTCAAAGTACCCGACTGAACCAAGATGGTGGCCACGGGACCACGGCCTTTGTCAAGGCGAGCTTCGATCACGAGACCCTTGGCCGCAGCTGCGACGGGGGCCTTGAGCTCCAAAACTTCAGCTTGCAAAAGCACTTGCTCCAACAGATCGTCAATACCCATACCGGTTTTGGCCGACACAGAAACGAATGGCGAATCGCCACCGAACTCTTCAGGCACAACTTCTTCGGAAATCAGCTCGCTGCGAACGCGTTCGATGTTGGCATCGGGTTTGTCCATCTTGTTGATGGCCACCACGATGGGCACGCCTGCCGCTTTCGCGTGTTTGATCGCCTCTTTGGTCTGGGGCATCACGCCATCGTCACCCGCCACCACCAAGATAACGATGTCGGTGGCTTGTGCGCCACGGGCACGCATGGCCGTGAAGGCCTCGTGACCCGGGGTGTCCAAAAAGGAAATCATGCCGCGAGGCGTTTCAACGTGGTACGCACCAATGTGCTGCGTGATACCACCCGCTTCGCCCGAAGCCACTTTAGCTCGGCGAATGTAGTCAAGCAAAGATGTTTTACCGTGGTCAACGTGACCCATGACGGTCACCACTGGAGCACGCGGCAAAGACTCAGCATGTTGTTCCGACACTTCATCGTCGGTGAAAGCTTCCGGATCGTCCAACGCGGCGATCACGGCCTTGTGGCCCATTTCTTCCACCACAATCATGGCGGTGTCCTGGTCCAGTGGCTGGTTCATCGTGGCCATCTGGCCGAGCTTCATCAAGTGTTTGATGACCTCGGAAGCCTTGATGGCCATTTTGTGAGCCAATTCAGCCACGGTGATGGTTTCGGGCACGTGCACTTCGAGCACACGCACTTCGGCAGGTGCCGATTGGGTCTGAGACTCATCACGGTCACGGTCATTTCCACGACGGCCACGCGGCCCCGTACGCCAGTTGTTACGGCCCACACCACCACTGGTGTCGCCGCGAGTCGGAATGGCCTTCTTCTTGGCTGGGTCTCCAGCCCAGCTGGAGGAAAGCTTGGCTGATTTAACTTCTTTGTTGCCACCTGGGCCAGATGGTGCAGCAGCTTGGGCTGCAGCAGCGCGAGCGCCGGGTGCGGGCGTACCGGCAGGTTTGTGCAATGTGCCTTTGACCGCTGCTTTGGCCTCGACTTTGGGCTCTTCTTTTTTCGCAACCAACACCTTTTTAGGTGCATTCATCATGGTGCGGATGGCCTCGGCTTCAGCCAGGGCCTTGCGACGACGTGCATCGAGATCGGCGGCACGCGCGGTGTCTTCGTCGGCTTTGGCTTTCGAATCGGCTGCCGCTTTTTGTGCAGCCGCTTCACGGGCTTCCTGGTCTGCTTTGGCTTTGGCAGCAGCCGCCTCAGCCAACTCAGCCGCCTTGGCTGCAGCCACATTTTCAGCAGAAATCACCGGCATAGCGGGCGCAGTCTTGGCTTGCGATGCGGCATTGATGCTGGCCGCTTCAGCACGAGCCAACTGCTCACGCTCTTCGCGGCTCAACGATGGCTTGACAGGCTCAGCTTGGCCAGCGGCCAAAGCAGCCGCTTCAGCCAAGGATTTGGCTTCAGCGCGGGCCTTCGCTTCCTGTGCTTCCAGCTCAGAACGCTGTTGCGCTTCTTGCGCCTCGCGCACACGGCGCTTCTCAACCAGCTCTTCTTCTTGGCGGCGGATCAGCTCTGCCTGACGTCGGGCTTCTTCTTCGCGTCGCGCCAAATCAGCGTGATCCATCACGGGCTCTTGCAGCTCTTCGACTTGAGCTTCTTGCACTGGCTCGTCGTCACGCTTGATCAATGTGCGTTTTTTACGCACTTCCACCTGAATCGTGCGGGCTTTGCCAGAGGCATCGGCTTGTTTGATCTCACTGGTGGATTTTTTCACCAAGGTGATTTTCTTGCGATCCCCGGCCACGACGGTGCCATGGCTGGCTTGCAAATAACTGAGCAACTTTTGTTTGTCAGCATCGTTCAGCGTATCGCTGACCGCGCTTTTAGCGACACCCGCTGATCGCAATTGATCGAGCAAAACATCGGCAGATTTTTTGAGTTCGTTCGCGAACTCGGCAACAGTGGTACTGGACATATTGTGTTCAAGCCTCCATAGCTTCAGGCCTGGCCAGCGAACCAATGTTCGCGGGCTTTCATGATCAGGGCGGTCGCCTCTTCATCTGTCTGAGCAGTGATGTCAGTCAGTTCGTCGGTGGCCAAGTCAGCCAAATCGTCACGGGTGTGGATGCCCGCTTCAACCAGCTTGGAAATCAGCTCAGGCGTGAGGCCTGGCAGGTCACGGAGGTCTTGCGACACTTCTTCAACGCTCTCTTCGCGTGCAATTTCGAGGGTCAGCAACGCATCTTTGGCACGTGTGCGCAACTCGTTGATGGTGTCTTCGTCGAAGCTTTCGATTTCCAGCATTTCCTGGATCGGCACATAGGCCACTTCTTCCAAGCTTGTGAAGCCTTCGCCGATCAGGATGTCTGCAATCTCCTGGTCCACATCGAGCTTTTCCATGAACAACTGGCGAATGCCTGTGGTTTCTTCGGCCTGCTTTTGGGCAGATTCGGCGGCATCCATGATGTTGATCTTCCAGCCCGTGAGGTCAGAAGCCAAACGCACGTTTTGACCGCCACGGCCAATCGCGATCGCGAGGTTTTCTTCGTCGACCACCACGTCCATGGCGTGCTTTTCTTCGTCCACCACGATGGATTGCACGTTGGCCGGAGCCAAGGCACCGATCACGAACTGGGCGGGATCCTCGCTCCACAAGACGATGTCGACGCGCTCACCAGCCAATTCATTGGTCACGGCGTTGACGCGGGTGCCACGCACACCGACGCAGGTGCCGATGGGGTCCACGCGCTTGTCGTGCGACAAGACAGCGATCTTGGCACGGGAGCCGGGGTCACGGGCGCAGGTTTTGATTTCCAACAGGCCTTGCTCAATCTCGGGCACTTCCTGGCGGAAGAGCTCAATCATGAACTCAGGGGCTGAACGCGACAACAAGATGGGCGCGCCGCGCAAGGTCAGGTCCACTTCCATGATCATGGCGCGCACGCGGTCGCCACTGCGCAGGTTTTCCTTGGGGATCATTTCGCTGCGACGCAGGCGGCCTTCAATGCGGCCAGCTTCACAGATGATGTCGCCCTTGTCCATGCGCTTGACGGTGCCGACAAAAATCTTTTCGCCACGCGACATGAAGTCATTGAGCAACATTTCACGCTCGGCATCACGGATTTTCTGCAAGATCACCTGCTTGGCCGCCATGGCACCGATACGGCCAATGGGCAAAGACTCGATCGGCTCTTCGATGTACTCGTCGACTTCGATGTCCGGAATTTGCTCTTTGGCTTCAAACAGCAAAATTTCCTGTTCGGGCAATTGCAGACCGGCTTCGTCTGGGACCACATGCCAGCGGCGGAAAGTTTCGTAGTTGCCGTTGTCACGATCGACCGACACACGAATGTCCACTTCACCGGCATACAGTTTCTTGGTGGCTTGGGCCAGAGCGGCTTCCACAGCACCAAACACCACGTCGCGCTCAACGTTCTTTTCACGTGAGATGGCTTCGACCAACATCAACATTTCGCGATTCATGACTTGACTCTCCTGTTCCACTGGGTCTGCGGTTCAGACCCGATATAAATGCTCAAAACCCGACACCCAGGTCAGGTTTCAACCTTTGGCTTGCGCCCTTTGAAATCCACCACGGGCGCCAAACGGGCCTCGCGCAATTCATCCAATGCGAAACCCAGCGCATTCAAAGGTGCTGGGATGCGTTTTTTACTGATTCGTTGACCTGGCTTGCCCACAGGCTCATCGCTCCAGACGATTTGCCAACCGTCACCCGCAGCTGTCCGCTCTAGAGTGCCTCGAAATTTTTTGCGGCTGGCACTGACCAGACCGACAGCGTTTTCGCCCATAGGCGCTTTGAGGGTGATGTCGATCAACTCACCGACAAAACGCTCGAAATCTTTTTCGTGTCGCAAGGGGCGATCAATTCCGGGAGAGGACACCTCAAGCCGGTTGTACGCAACGCCATCGACTTCAAGGGCAAACTGAAGTTGCCGATTGACTTTTTCGCAGTCTTCCACGTTGATAAAGAGCTCAGAGCCCGGCTGCCACGGAAAATCGATGGTGATGCGCAACAATCCGCCCGCAGTGCGGTCAATCTCAACCAGGTCATAACCCAGTCCAGTCACGGTTTCTTGAACAATTTGCTGCAATGCCACAGAGCTTCGGAATATCAACGTTAAAAAAGAAAGACCCAAAAAAAACGGGCGGTGAAAACCCGCCCGTTTGGTCGTGAAGCCAGTATTCTAGCCGAAAAACGCGCTAAGTGCGTGATTTTTAAGGAAAACGAAGCCCCGTTTAGCGTGAATCTGTTCACGCATTTGGAAAGGCCTCCAGCAAAGTGCGGGTGTAAGCGTGACGCGGTTGGTACAGAACCTGATCCGCCGTGCCTGCCTCCATGATTTGCCCGGCCTGCAGCACCATCACTTGGTGGGCCATGGCCCGTAAAACATCGATATCGTGGGTAATCAACAAATAAGCAATCGACCGCGTTTTTTGCAAATCCTGCAGTAATTTCAATATTTGCTTTTGCACCGTCACATCCAAAGCGCTGGTCGGTTCGTCCAGCACCAACAGATCGGGCTCGACCACCAAGGCCCGAGCCAAGGCCATGCGCTGCCTTTGCCCCCCTGAAAAAGAGTGCGGATAGCGGTTGAGCAAATCCGGAAAATCCGCAGTACTCAGCCCCACTTCAGCCAAAGTGGCCAAAACACAGGCCTCAATTTGGGATTCAAGCGCTTGCGGCTGGTGCAGGCGCAAACCCTCCGAAACGATTTCGCCCACCGTCATTCGGGGCGAAAGGCTGCCATAGGGGTCTTGAAATACCACCTGCACGCGTTGCCGCAGCGCCTTGTCCCGGGCGGGCGAGTTTTGCCACGTTTGATCGCCAAAAGACAGCCCGCCTTCAAACGGGATCAAGCCCAGCACCGCTTGCGCCAAACTGGATTTACCCGAACCCGATTCACCCATGACCCCCAAGGTCGTGCCAGCCTCGATCTGGAAATCTGCCGCCTGGACAGCGGTGAAGTGGTCTTTTTGGAACCATCCCCGCAAACCAGGCAAGTTCATGGGGTAACGCACGCGCAGCCCTTGGGCTTGCAGCAGTGACTCGGCCCGGTCTGCCCTCACCGGAACCAGCCCCTCCCGGCTCGGGCGGCTGTCCAGCAGCTTTTGCGTGTAAGGGTGCTGCGGCCGTGCAAACAACTCGGCCAAGGGCCCCTGCTCCACCAAATAGCCTTTTTCCATGACCGCCACATGGTCTGCAAAGTGACGCACCAAGGCCAGGTCGTGGGTGATCAAGAGCACGGCCATGCCCGTCTTGGCCTGCAAATCGGCCAGCAAATTCAGCATTTGCAAACGCAAGCTGGCGTCCAGCGCGGTAGTGGGTTCATCGGCCAGCAGCAGCTTGGGCTCGGACGCCAAAGCCATGGCCATCATGGCGCGTTGCCTTTGACCACCCGACAGCTGATGCGGGTAAGCGCCAAATCGGCGGTGCGGGTCATCGATACCGGTTTCGGCCAACAGCGCCTCGGCCCGTTGATCGGCCTCTTGGCGACGCCACATTTTTTTAAGCTGCAGCACTTCAGAGATTTGCTGCCCCACCGTCATCAGGGGGTTGAGTGCGGTCATCGGCTCCTGAAAAATCATGGCGATGTCATCGCCACGGATGCGCGTCATCTCAGCGGGTGACTGTTGTAGCAAATCGCGCCCTTGCCACAACACCTGCCCACGCAGTTGTGCCGACTCCAGCAGACGCAATACCGACAAAGCCGTGACCGACTTGCCCGAGCCCGACTCGCCCACCAGCGCACAACGCTGACCAGGGTGGATGCTCAGGTTGATACCGTGCACCACCTCGGTGTCGCCAAAGGACACTCTCAAGTCGCGCAATTGAAGCAAGGGCGTACTCATGCGTTGGCCTTTCGGGGGTCCAGGGCGTCGCGCAAGGCATCGCCCATGAAGGTCAGCAGCAGCAAGGTCACCACCAACACACCAAAGGTGGAGATCGAAATCCACCAAGCGTCGATGTTGTTTTTGCCCTGCGACAGCAGCTCACCCAATGAGGGCGTGCCGGGTGGCACACCCAGGCCCAGAAAATCCAACGAGGTCAAAGCCAGAATGGCGCCACTCATGCGGAAGGGTAAAAAGGTCACCACCGGGGTCATGCTGTTGGGCAGCACATGCCGCCACATGATTTGCCAGTGCCCAAGACCCAGTGCCCGAGCCGACTTGACGTAGTCGAGTTGGCGGTTGCGCAAAAACTCGGCCCGCACGTAGTCGGACAAGCCCATCCAGCCAAACAGGCTGAGCAATACCAGCAACAAGCCCACGCTGGGCTCGAACACCGCCGAGAAGATGATGAGCAAATACAGCTCGGGCATGGCGCTCCAGATTTCGATGAAGCGCTGAAAAACCAGGTCGGTCTTGCCCACAAAAAAGCCCTGCACGGCCCCGGTCAACACGCCCAGCAAAACACCAAACAGCGTCAGGGCCAGCGCAAACAGCACCGAGACCCTGAACCCATAGAGCAAACGCGCCAGCACATCACGGCCCCGGTCGTCGGTGCCCAGCCAGTTGCGAGTGCTGGGTGGCGCCGGATTGGGCAAGGGGGCAAAGTAATCGAGTGTGCTGTGGTGGTAAGGGTTGGGCGCTTGCAACGCCCAGTTGGAATCCTTGCGCAGTTGCTGCTGTATGAAAGGATCCAGGTAATCGGCTGGGGTTTCAAAGTCGCCACCAAACAATTTTTCGGGCAAGGTCTGCACCACCGGAAAGTACCACTGCCCCTGAAAGCGCACCACCAGAGGTTTGTCGTTCGACAAGAACTCGGCTCCCAGGCTGAGCACGAACAAGGTCATGAAAACAAGGAGGCTGTACCAACCCAGGCGGTTGCGCTTGAAACGCTGCCAGGCCCGGGCCGTGGGCGAGGCCTGAGCAGACGAGAAGGGAGTCACTGATGCGCTCATTGGTCGAACTTCACACGCGGGTCCACCCACAAATAACAAAGGTCGCTGACCAGCTTGGTGACCAGCCCGATCAGCGTGAACAAATACAAGGTGCCCAACACCACCGGGTAATCGCGCCGGATGACCGATTCATAGCTGAGCAAACCCAGACCATCGAGCGAAAACAAGGTTTCGATCAACAAAGAGCCCGTGAAAAATGCGCCGATGAACGCCGCAGGAAAACCCGTGACCAAGGGAATCAGCGCATTGCGCATGACATGGCGGTACAGCACGCGGTTTTCACTCAAGCCTTTGGCTCGGGCCGTCAACACATATTGCTTGCGGATTTCTTCGAGGAACGCGTTTTTGGTCAGCATGGTGATGACCGCAAAAGAGCCCAGCACACTGGCCGTGACCGGCAAGGCGATGTGCCACAAATAATCGACCACCTTGGCACCCCAGCTGAGCTGTTCCCAGTTGGACGAAGTCAGCCCCCTCAGCGGGAACCACTGCAACTGCCCGCCAAAAATCACCAGCAAAGCCACACCCAACACAAAGCCCGGAATCGCATAACCCACCAGCACCAGCAAACTGGTCAGGGTGTCAAAACGAGTGCCTGCCCGCACCGCCTTGGCAATGCCCAAAGGCACCGATACCAGATAGCTCAGGAAAAACGTCCACAAACCCAGGCTGATCGAGACCGGCAGTTTTTCCTTGATCAGGCTCCAGACGTCTTTGGGATAGAAAAAGCTTTTGCCCAGATCAAACTGCGCAAACTGTTTGAGCATCATCCAGAAACGCTCAGTGGGTGGCTTGTCAAAACCATAGAGCGTTTTGATCTCGGCAATGCGCGCGGCGTCCACCCCCTGACGGCCGCGGTAGCCACTGCCTGCGGCAGCGGCGCCCTCCCCGCCCGTGTCGCGCCCCTGCAGTTGGGCCACCATTTGCTCCACCGGCCCACCGGGCACAAACTGGATCACCGCAAAAGTCATCAGCAAGACCCCGAACAAGGTCGGGACCATCAACAACAAGCGCTTTAATATGTAGGCCAACATGGATCAAGGGCCTTTCTTGAACGCGTCCTTGCCGACGGGGGTGGTTGATGACACCGGTGCAGCAAAGGTGTGAGTAGTTGCGCCCGCCGACCTGGACCACCAAACCGAAGTCACCAAGGCTTCTGGTTGGTAATACCGGGGCAAGGTGGCAGGCCGGTCAAAAGCCGCAGCACGCCAGGACACACGGTGCACCGCGCCATACCAGTGCGGCACCACATAATGGCCATGTCGCAAAACACGGTCCAGCGCACGCAAGCTCGTGACCAGTTCCGGCCGGGTGGTGGCGCTCACGGCTTTGTCGAGCAAGGCATCGACAGCCGGATCCTTCAGGCCCAACACATTGCCCGAACCCTCCACATCGGCAGACTTGCTGCCAAAGCGCTCCAGCAACTCGGTGCCAGGCGCTTCGCTGCCCACGGTGCGATTGCTGACGATGTCAAAGTCAAACACGTCCATGCGCTTTTGCAACAGGGCGAAGTCGATCACTTTGTATTGCACCTGAATACCCAGCTTTTCGAGGTTCTTGGCAAAGGGTGTGACCACGCGCCCCATGGAGCCCGAGCTGTCCAGAAATTCGAGTGTCAGCGCCTGTCCGTTGGCATTGCGCAAAGCGCCGTCGCGGTAAGTCCAGCCCGCATCATTGAGCAAATCACGGGCTTGGCGCAGGTGGTCGCGCAAGCTGTGGCCCGCGTCCATGGCCAAATCCGTCTTGGGGGGCAAGGGCACGTCTTGCTCGAACACGGCCGCAGGCAACTTGGCCCTCAAAGGCTGCAGCAAGGCCAATTCATCGGGGCCGGGTCGGCCTTTGGCTTCGAAGTCACTGGCCACGAAATAGCCACGCACACGGCTGTAGGCGTTGTAAAACAGCTGGCGGTTCAACCATTCAAAGTCCATGGCCAAAGCAATCGCTTGGCGCACACGCACATCCTTGAACTTGTCTCGGCGCAGGTTGAACTGAAAACCCTGAAAGTCGCCCGCATTGCCATGCGGCAACTCGGCCTTGATCAGTTCGCCTCGATCAAATGCCCGGCCCGTGAAGGCCCTGGCCCATTCCCGCGCAATGAACGACTGCATGTAATCGAACTCGCCCGCCTTGAAGGCTTCGAGCTGCGCTGTGCTGTCCTTGTAAATTTTGTAGGTGATGCGGTCGAAGTTGAACAGACCCTTGCGCACGTTCAGGTCTTTGGCCCAATAAGCCAGGTCGCGCACATACGTGATGTCTTTGCCAAACTGCACTGGACCGATGCGGTAAGGCCCCGACGAAATCGGGATGTCCATGACCATTTGGTCCAGCGGCTTGTGCGCGTTGCCTTGCAGGCCCCATTTTTGGCTGAACACGGGCAAGCTGCCCACGATCAAAGGCAGTTCACTGTTGGGCCGCACAAAATCAAAGCGGATGCTGCGCTCACCCAATACAGTGGCGGCCTTGACCTCGCCAAAATAAGTGCGGTACTGCGGTGCGGCCTGCTTGCTGGTCAGGCGTTCAAAAGAGTGGCGCACATCGGCGGCCAGCACGGGGTCTCCGTTGTGAAAGCGGGCCTGGGGGTGGATCTGAAATGTCACCGACATGCGGTCAGCCGACACCTGAGTGTCCGAAGCCAGCAAGCCATAAGCCGTGGTCGGCTCGTCCATGTTGCCCACCAGCAAGGTGTCGAACATCATGGCCAGCATGGAAGGGGGTGCGCTGCCTTTGAGGGTGAAGGGGTTGTACTTGTCGAAATTGGACTGGCGCGTGGGGGGCACCAAAATGATCTCGCCGCCTTTGGGTGCAGCGGGGTTCACATACGAGAAATTCGCAAAACCTGCGGGGTAGCGGATGTCACCAAACTGCGCATAAGCGTGCGCCGCCCACGCCGTGGCTGTCGTCCAGAGCCCGAGGGCCAGCAAGCAGTTTGTCCAAAATCGGGCCATGGGTCTTCGCATGCGACAATTCTGCACACATTTTCCAGGAGTTGAAGACATGACTACAAAAACAGGATTTCTGTCAGGCAAAAAGCTGTTGATCACCGGCGTGTTGTCCAACCGCTCGATCGCCTATGGCATCGCCAAGGCTTGCCACGAGCAAGGGGCCGAACTGGCTTTCAGTTACGTGGGCGAGCGTTTCAAGGACCGCATCACCGAATTCGCGGCCGACTTTGGCTCCAAGCTGATTTTTGACTGCGACGTGGGCAGCGACGAACAAATCGAAAAGCTGTTCACCGACTTGTCGGCCACCTGGCCCAAGATCGACGGCTTTGTGCACGCGATTGGTTATGCCCCGCGCGAAGCCATCGCCGGAGATTTCCTAGACGGTCTGTCCCGCGAAGGCTTCAAAATTGCCCACGACATCAGTGCCTACAGCTTCCCCGCCATGGCCAAGGCTGCCCTGCCCTACCTGAACGACAAGGCGGCCGTGCTGACCCTGACGTATCTGGGTGCGATCCGCACCGTGCCCAACTACAACACCATGGGCTTGGCCAAGGCCAGTCTGGAAGCGTCGGTGCGTTACCTGGCCGAGTCGCTGGGCAGCCAGAACCGTGGCCTGCGAGCCAACGGCATTTCGGCCGGCCCCATCAAGACGCTGGCCGCCAGCGGCATCAAGGGTTTTGGCAAAATTTTGTCGGTGGTGGCCGAAGCCTCGCCGATTCGCCGCAACGTGACCATTGACGATGTGGGCAATGTGGCTGCGTTCTTGTTGAGCGATTTGGCCGCTGGTGTGACCGCTGAGATCACTTATGTGGACGGTGGTTTCAGCCAGGTGGTCGGTGGGATTGCGGAGCCAGCGGCTGCGGCTTGATACTTTGTCATGGGCTGAAGCTTTTCAAGCCAGGCTTCAGCTTCTGCAAAAACCGCCTGAGCTGAGGCAGGCGCTGCCCGGGCTCATAACTCGCTTCGCTCGCCAAATCGCCCGGTTCAGCGCCCGCCTCACCCCAGGCTAAGTGGCGACTGGTCTGTCTCGAGAAATATCCTCTGTCATACCCGCGCACGCGGGTATCCAATACAGCCAAGGCATGCGCCTTCGATCGCAGACATCGTTGGACACGACAAAAGTCAAAGCCAAGGTCGTCAAATATGGCTAAAAAAAACCATGCGCTGAAATTGAAAAAAGCGGCGAAACCCGCTTTTTTCAATTCTCCCCCGCAGGTGAGTTGGGGCCCTGTGCGGGGGCGATGTGGCAAAGCGAAGCGCCTCTGAGCCCCCGCACAGGGCCCCAACTCACCTGCCCTCCCCTCGGACCCAAGAGGCAAAAACCCACCGCAAATGCCTTAAGCCTTCACGCAATCCGCAAAGTACCGCTTCTTGCCATCGTCGTCTTTAATTTCCACCAAACCGTGGATATCGGTCTCAAAGCCAGGGCACTTTTCGTTGAACTCGCGAGCGAACTTGAGGTAGTCCACGATCTTCTTGTTGAAGACTTCGCCGGGAATCAACAGTGGAATGCCCGGTGGGTAAGGTGTGACCAGGCCCACGGTGATGCGACCTTCCAGGTGGTCGATTTCCACGCGCTCGGTCTTGCGCTGCGCAATGTGGGCATAAGCGTCTGAAGGGCGCATGGCAGGTGCCAAGTCCGACAAATACATCTCGGTGGTCAAGCGGGCAATATCGTACTTGGCGTACATCTCGTGCACGTGCTGGCACAGGTCACGCAGGCCCATGCGCTCATAGCGCGGGTGCTTCTGGCAGAACTCCGGCATGATTTTCCACATCGGCTGGTTCTTGGCGTACTCGTCCTTGAACTGCTGCAAAGCAGTCAACAGCGTGTTCCAGCGGCCCTTGGTGATGCCGATGGTGAACATGATGAAGAAGCTGTAGAGGCCAGTTTTTTCGACCACCACACCGTGCTCGGTCAAAAACTTGCTGACGATCGATGCCGGAATACCAGTCTTGTCAAACTTGCCATCCAGATCCAGGCCTGGCGTGACGATGGTCGACTTGATCGGGTCCAGCATGTTGAAGCCATCGGCCAGTTGCTGACCGAAACCATGCCATTTGCTGGTTTTCTTACGCGGATCATTGCGCAAGATCCAGTCATCAGCTCGGCCAATGCCTTCTTCGGCAAACTTCTCAGGGCCCCAAACCTTGAACCACCAGTCTTTGCCGTACTCGGCATCGATTTTTCGCATGGCGCGGCGGAAATCCAACGCTTCGGCAATGCTTTCTTCCACCAGCGCAGTACCACCGGGTGGCTCCATCATGGCGGCCGCCACATCGCAGCTGGCAATGATGCTGTACTGCGGGCTGGTCGACGTGTGCATCAGGTATGCCTCATTGAACAGCGGGCGGTCGAGCTTGGTGTTTTGTGCGTCTTGCACCAACACATGGCTGGCCTGACTGATACCTGCCAACAACTTGTGGATAGATTGCGTGGCGTACACCATCGACTCTTTCGGCCGTGCGCGCTTTTTGCCCATCGAATGATAAGGACCATAAAACGGGTGGAAAGCAGCATGCGGCAACCAGGCTTCATCAAAGTGCAGGTTTTCCACATAGCCATCCAGCATGCTCTTGATGGTTTCGGTGTTGTACAAAACGCCGTCGTAGGTGGACTGCGTGAGGGTCATCACACGCGGCTTGACCTTTTTCGGGTCCACGCCCTTGAGCAAAGGGTTGGCCTTGATCTTGGCCATGATGGCTGAAGGCTCGAACTCGCTTTTGGGGATGGGCCCAATGATGCCGAAATGGTTGCGTGTGGGCTTCATGAAAACCGGAATCGCGCCGGTCATGATGATCGCGTGCAAGATGGATTTGTGGCAATTGCGGTCCACCACCACCACGTCACCAGGCGCCACGGTGTGGTGCCAGACGATTTTGTTGGAAGTGCTGGTGCCGTTGGTCACGAAGAAACAGTGGTCGGCATTGAAGATGCGGGCGGCGTTGCGCTCGCTCTCGCCAATGGCACCGTTGTGGTCCAGCAACTGGCCCAGTTCTTCCACCGCGTTGCACACGTCGGCGCGCAGCATGTTTTCGCCATAAAACTGGTGGTACATCTGGCCCACTGGGCTCTTCAAAAAAGCCACGCCCCCCGAGTGGCCCGGGCAGTGCCACGAATATGAGCCGTCTTCGGCGTAATCGAGCAATGCTTTAAAGAATGGGGGCTGCACGCCTTCGAGATAGCTCTTGGCTTCGCGGATGATGTGACGCGCCACAAACTCGGGCGTGTCTTCAAACATGTGTATAAAGCCGTGCAGCTCGCGCAGGATGTCGTTGGGCAAATGGCGCGATGTTTTGGTCTCGCCATAAATGTAGATCGGCACGTCAGCATTTTTGCGACGCACTTCATCAATGAAGGCCCGCAGGTTGATCACCGCAGGGTCCAGATCAGGGCCTGGCGAGAACTCTTCGTCGTCGATCGACAAGATGAACGCGCTGGCACGGCTTTGCTGCTGCGCAAACTGAGACAAGTCGCCGTAACTGGTCACACCCAGAACTTCGAAACCTTCGCTGATGATTGCATCGGCCAAAGCCCGAATGCCCAGGCCCGATGTGTTTTCGGAGCGGTAGTCTTCGTCAATGATGACGATGGGAAAGCGAAATTTCATGGGCTTGTCGGGCTGTGCGCCAAAGAAGGGACAAAGGAATTCAAACAGAGGCGAAGTTTAAGGACAAAACCCCCCCGTAAAACCACTGTCATCCAGAATTCACAAAAAAACCAATGTGCGAATCAGGGCAGACAAAAGGTTCAAGAGCCTAAATGGGCCTTTTACGCTGCTACAATACGACGCTTCGGAGCGGTGGATGAGTGGTTTAAGTCGCACGCCTGGAAAGCGTGTGTGGGTTAATAGCCCACCGCGGGTTCGAATCCCGCCTGCTCCGCCAAAACAAAAAAGCCTGCACATGTGCAGGCTTTTTTTCGTCTGTGCTTTCAAACCCTGGTCGTGCCAGGGCAAGAAAAAAGCCCCCGAAACCGGGGGCTTTAAGATCAGCGGACGACTGCGAGTTGAGCGCGCTCACCACCTTTGTAGGTGTACAGAGTCAAAGCGCCGTTCTTGATGTCGCCTTTTTCGTCAAACGCGATGTTGCCAGTCACGCCTTTGTAGTTGATGGCTTTCAAAGCTGGCAGGTACTTGGCTGGATCAGCCGAGCCTGCAGTCACCATGGCTGTGGCCATGACTTTGACAGCGTCATAAACGTAAGGGGCGTACACCTGCACGTCGGCATTGAATTTGGCTTTGAAATCGGTACGGAACTTGTCCATACCGGCTTTTTGTTCGCCTTCAACACCACCAGCTTCAGCACAGAAGACCGACTCGTCTTTCATGGCGTCGCCAGCCAACTTGGCCAGCTCGGAAGTGCAGATGCCGTCACCGCCCAAGAACTTGGCGTTGATGCCCAGAGATTTCATCTGGCGCAGCATGGGGCCAGCCACAGCGTCCATGCCGCCGAAGAACACGACGTCAGGCTTCTTGGCCTTCAGAGTGGTCAGGATGGAGTTGAAGTCAGAAGCTTTGTCGGTGGTGAATTCGTGACCGACGATGGTGCCGCCAGCAGCGGTGGCGCCCTTCTTGAACTCTTCAGCCACGCCTTGGCCGTAAGCTGTACGGTCATCGATCACAGCGATGTTTTTGCCCTTGAGGGTTTCCACAGCGTATTTGCCCAAGGTGCCGCCCAAATGCACATCGTCAGCCATCACGCGGAACGCGCCGGTGTAACCCTGACGGGTGTACTTGGGGTTTGTAGCGGATGGAGAGATCTGAGGAATGCCTGCAGCGTTGTACAGCTGCGAAGCAGGAATGGTGGTACCGGAGTTCAGGTGACCAATCACGCCGTTGACTTTGGCGTCGACCAGCTTCTGAGCAGCCGCCGTGCCTTGCTTGGGATCGGCAGCATCGTCTTCAGCCAGCAATTCAAATTTGACAGCCTTGTCACCGATTTTCAGGCCAGCAGCATTGAGTTCTTCAATGGCCATGCGGGCACCGTTTTCGTTGTCTTTGCCCAAGTGAGCAATGGCACCGCTGACAGGACCCACGTGACCAATTTTGATCACTGTGGCGTCGGATGCAGCATCTTTTTTGCCACAAGCAGCCAAAACAACTGCAGCAACGGCCACAGAAACCACTGTCAAAGAACGCACACCAGAAAATTTCATAGAAACTCCGAAAATAAATTGCTTCAATTAAGCAAGCCGTAAAGATACTGCAAATCTGACCGCTTGTGGCCTAGGGAAAACCAAAATTCTCGCCAAACAACCAAGGTTATTTGGCTACTCAGTCCCACTCTGGGCGAAAACGCTTGGCCCAAGCCTGCTGCAAGCTGCGCCGCACCAATTCGGTGGTCATGCGCTCCAATTCAGGGCGCAAAGCTTGGACCAAGTCGTCGGCTAAAGCCATAAAAGAAACCCGTTCAGATTCACGCGCATCCAACGCCGCCATCAAATCGAAGGGTATTTGATGTTGCGGAACAACCGTGCTTAAAACTGGAACAACCAAAGGTGCGTGTTCAGAAAAGCGCTCTGATTCAGGCGATGTCATGGCGCAGAAACCTTGGACAAATCGTGTTGCAATAAATCGTAGCCTTGGGCGGTGTAATGCCGCCAGCGTTGGCGCGCAGTCATTCGGCCATGGTCGTCGGTGGCCACGATCTCGATCAAGCGCTCAAACTTTTCAAAACCTTGAGGCACGTCATCGCCCAGGTTCACCAGCACATCCATCCCGCTCAACTGAAGCGGATCAACATGAAAGCGAATGGGCGAGGCATCCTGCACATCTTGGGCATCTGCCGCTGTGCTGTGTGGCAAAAAATCTGTCTCAGAAAAAGTCCAAAGCGCTGCGTCCAATTGGCGCAATGCGGCCTCGGAGCCCACAACCCCCAAGCTCAAGCCACGTCCATGCGCCTTGCGCAAAAGTCGACAGGCATATTGCAAGCGCTCGGGCGCATTGAAATGAAATTCAATCCGGGTCATCTGCACCCAGTCAACGGCGGCGTGCAGCAGCGGTTTTGGCTGGCCCTTTTTGCACTTGACTCACTTGTGCCAAGAGGTAATGCATCAGCAAACCGACAGGCCGGCCTGTGGCACCTTTAGCCGCTCCGCTTCGCCAAGCCGTTCCGGCAATGTCCAAGTGGGCCCACGGATAACGCGACGCAAAGCGTTGCAAAAACTTGGCTGCGGTGACCGAGCCCGCCTGACGACCGGCCACGTTGGCCACGTCTGCGAAACGCGACTTGAGGCCTTCCGCATAGTCATCGTCCAACGGCATGCGCCAGCAGCCATCACCCGACGCATCACCCGCACTCAGGAGTGACTGTGCCAAGGCATCGTTGCTCGAAAAAAGGCCCGAGCGAACAGCGCCGAGTGCAATCACGCAGGCGCCGGTCAAGGTGGCAATGTCGATCACAGCTTGGGGCTTGAACCGCTCGGCATACGTCAGCGCATCGCAGAGCACCAAACGCCCTTCTGCATCGGTGTTCAAAATTTCAATGGTCTGGCCACTCATGCTGGTGACCACATCACCCGGCTTGACCGCCAAGCCATCGGGCATGTTCTCGGTGGCAGGAATCAAGCCCACCACGTTGATGGCGGGCTTGAGCTCACCCAAGGCCTTGAAAACCCCCAAGACACTGGCCGCGCCGCACATGTCGTATTTCATCTCGTCCATTTCGGCAGCCGGCTTGATGGAAATACCGCCGGTATCGAATGTGATCCCCTTGCCCACCAGCACCACGGGGGCTTGGGCTGCGGCTGCGCCGTTGTAACGCATCACAATGAACCGCAAAGGCTCTGCAGCACCGCGGGCAACCGCCAAAAAGGCGCCCATGCCCAATTTGGTAACCTCTTTGGGGCCCAGCACCTCGCATTTGAAAGCCGCACCTTTGGCAATGGACTTGGCGGCATCGGCCAGCATGGCCGGTGTGCAATGGTTGGCTGGGCGGTTGGCCCATTCTTTGGCCACTTCGACGCCTGCTACCAGCGCTTGCGCCTGGGCAATGGCCCCACGCAACTCGGCGTTGGCCGCATTCCCGCTGAACACGACTTGCTTGAGGGTTCGAGGCTTGGGTTTGCTCAGGGTACTGGTGTAGCTGTAACTGGCATCGGCCAAAGTCGAAACGGCCATTTGCAACAGCTGAGTGGACAGGTCCATCACAGCATGAAGCCCCATGCGCTTGATCTTGGCCGACTTGAGTGCATTCCAGGCAGCGAGCACCGCGCTTCGAACATGGGTTGGCGTGCCATCGCCCACACAAACGACCACCAGATGACGGGCTTTGATGCCCGGATGTGCGTACAAAGACAACACTGCACCCGGTTTGTGCTCAAAATCACCGTGCTGGACGGCCGCCCTCACCAAGGAGGCCACCGGATCCTGGCCCGCGACAACCGCTTTGTCTTGCGCAGGCCATAAAACAACCAAGGCATCCAGATCGTCACGAATAACACTGGAGAGAGCGCGTTTTTGGATTTCGAAGTTCATAATTCAGCTTTTCCTTCGTACCGATGTTATTCCATTCCACTTTACGCAAAGACCTTGCCCGCAATTTCGGGGCCACGCTGGTGGTTTTGGTCACCATTGTGATCACCATCATCCTGATCCGGACACTGGGCCAAGCCAGCCGCGGCAGCGTCAACCCCTCAGAGGTCTTGTTGGTCATGGGGTTCAGCGTGCTGAGCCAGCTGACCACCATCATCACCTTGAGCCTGTTCATCACCGTGGTGGCCACACTTTCGCGGATGTACAGCGACAGTGAAATGGTGATCTGGTTTTCGAGTGGACAGGGTTTGGGGCATTTTGTGCGCCCACTTTTCCGATTTGCCTGGCCCGTCCTGCTGATCGTCACCCTGCTGGCGCTTTTTGCCTGGCCCTGGAGCAACCAGCAAATTCAGGATCTGAAACAGCGCTTTGAAAAACGCAACGACATCGAACGCGTTGCACCCGGCCAATTTCAGGAGTCGGCCGGCGGACAACGCGTCTTCTTCATCGACAAAGACAGTCCGGACAACCGTTTCGGCAACCATGTCTTCATCTCCAGCATGGAGGGAGGCATGGAAAGTGTGACCACCGCCCAACAAGGACGCATTGAACTCACTGGCAATGACCGGTTCTTGATTCTGGACAAGGGGCAGCAGTGGCTGACCAACCGTGAGACCGGTGAGACCCGATTGACCCAGTTTGAACACTATGAACTGCTGGTGGACTCCGATGTGGGAATCCCCTCTTCTGCGTTCACCAGCCGCCACACCCCAAGTTGGGAACTTCTGAAAAATCCCAGCCGCGAAAATTGGGCTGAACTGTCTTGGCGCCTGGGCTTGGGTTTGGCCGGCATCAACCTGATGCTGCTCGCCTTGGCCGTATCGGCCGTCAATCCCCGGGGCGGGCGCAGCTACCACTTGGCCTTGGCCCTGTTTGTCTTTGTGGCGTACTACAACATGGTCAACGTTGGCCAAAGCTGGATCAGCACCGGGCGCGTCAACATTGCGCCCTTCATGCTGGGCCTGCATGGCGGCGTCTTTGTGGTCGCCATGCTTTGGCTCTCGGCGCGACACTTCAACTGGTCATGGCGATTTCTCAGGCCCCTGAACGCCACACAGAGCAAGGGCGCAGCATGAAAACCGTACGCAGCTTGCTGCATGGCGAAATCATTCGGGCCGTGACTTTTGTGGGCATTGGCTTTCTCGCCTTGTTCCTGTTCTTCGACCTCGTGGACGAACTGCAGAACCTGTCACGACTGGCCAGTCAAGGCTACAAACTGCAACATGCTTTGTTTTATGTGGCGCTCAAAATTCCAGCCCACGTTTATGAGCTGTTTCCCATCTCTGTGCTGATTGGCTGTATTTTCGTGATGGCCAGGCTGGCCCAAAGCTCGGAATTCACGATTTTGCGCACCGGCGGTCTGGGGCCGCTCAAAGCCTTGGGCTCCTTGATGCAATTAGGGCTGGTGTTTGTGGCGCTGACTTTTTTGATTGGCGACTACGCAGCGCCCTGGGCCGAGCGCCAAGGCGTCTTACTCAAAAGCCGATTTCAAGGCAATTTGACGGTGGGTCAAACAGGGGCCTGGCTCAAAGAACGGCAAGGCCAGCGGCATTTCGCGGTGAACGTTCGGAGTTTTGACGGCATCAGCCGCATGGAAAATATCCGGATTCATGAGTTCAATGAGGCCGGACAGTTGCTGGCCATCACCACCGCCCCTCTGGGCGAAGTGGGCACCGGTACATGGCAGCTGCAGCAAGTGGAACAAAAGTCCATTCGGGTGGAGACAAGCCAAAACGCACTGCAATACACCGCAGCCAAGCACGCCAACATGGCCTGGAGCACGGAAATCAGCGCCGACATGGTGGCCGCGGCCGTTCTCAGTCCAGACCGCATGCAAACCTGGGAACTGTTCAAATACATGCGCCATTTGGCAAGCAACCAGCAAAACGCACAGCGCTACGAAATCGAGTTCTGGCGCAAGGTTTTCTACCCCTTGAGTTGCCTGGTCATGCTGGTCATGGCCTTGCCCTTCGCCTACCTGCACTTTCGCTCGGGCCAAATTGCAGGCCATGTCTTTGGTGGGGTTCTCGCAGGCATCAGCTTTGCATTGCTCAACAACCTCTTCAGCTTTGTTGGCAATTTGCAAAACTGGCAACCTTGGCTGACCGCTGCAGCACCGGCCTTGCTGTACAGCGCGATTTCCTTGCTGGGTTTTTGGTGGATGGTCTTACGACAATGACAACGAACTTGAACACCCAGACGGGCGTGATTCTTTTTGCCCATGGCTCACGCGACCCCTTGTGGCGATTGCCCATTGATGCCGTCGCCCAGCAAATGACCCAGCGCTGGCCGGGCTTGGCCGTGGCATGTGCTTTTCTGGAGCTGACCACCCCCGACCTGGCCACCACTGTGGAGACCATGATGATGCGGGGCGTGACGCATTTGCGCATCGTGCCCATGTTTTTGGGGGTGGGTCGTCACGCACGCGAAGACCTGCCCGCGCTGGTCAACGACCTCGCCCAAGCCTACCCACAAGTGCAGTTTGAATTGCTGCCCGCCATTGGCGAACACCCGGCCATGACCCAGCTCATGGCCGACATTGCAGCCAACCAAGCCATCACTCCATAGACCAGTTAAAGCATAATGTTGAAAGTCAATATGGCATTTAACATATGAACCTGCACCAATTTCGCTTTGTCCAAGAGGCCGCCCGCCGCAACCTGAACCTGACCGAAACGGCCAAGGCCCTGCACACCTCGCAGCCCGGAGTGTCCAAAGCCATCATTGAGCTGGAAGAAGAACTGGGCATCGAAATCTTTGCGCGCCACGGCAAACGGCTCAAGCGCATCACCGAGCCAGGGCAACACGTGCTGCAAAGCATCGAAATCATCCTGCGTGAAGTGGGCAATCTGCGCAAAATCGGCGACCAATACAGCGCACAAGACAGCGGCACCTTGTCGATTGCCACCACCCACACCCAAGCGCGTTACGTGCTGCCCATGCCGGTGGCCAAATTGCGTGAAAAATACCCCAAGGTCAATATCAGCCTGCACCAAGGCGCGCCCGACCAAGTGGCCAAGATGCTGCTCGATGACACGGCAGAAATTGGCATCGCCACCGAATCACTGTCGGCCTACGAAGAACTGGTCACCCTGCCCTGCTATGAGTGGCAACACGTGCTGGTCTTGCCGCTGGACCATCCTCTGGCCCAAAAAGAGCACTTGTCACTGGAAGACATTGCCAATGAGCCGATCGTCACTTACCACCCGTCTTTCACGGGCCGGGGCCGCATTGACCAGGCGTTTGCCGCCAAAAAACTGCACCCGCGCATCGCGCTGGAAGCCATCGACTCGGATGTGATCAAAACTTATGTCCGCCTGGGTTTGGGCATTGGCATTGTGGCCGAAATGGCCGTCAAGGACGACCCGGTGAAAGACCTGGCGGTTCGCCCTCTGGGCGCACTGCTGGGCATGAACGTGGCCCGTGTAGCCTTCAAGCGCGGGGCGTACCTGCGCCACTTCGTCTACCATTTCGCCGAATTGCTCAGCGATCGCCTGACCGCCCCCTTGATCACCAAAGCCATGACCGGACACGTCAACGACTACGAACTTTGAGCCCTGAACTTTGAGCACATCACTCTGAACGCCATGAACGCACACACCCCCAGCCTCGTCTCCAAAGCGCCCAATATGGGCACCACCATTTTCACCGTCATGTCGGCATTGGCCACTGAAAAGAATGCGGTCAATCTGGGCCAGGGTTTCCCGGACTTCCCTTGCGACCCCAAGCTGCTGGAGCTGGTGAACGATGCGATGCGCGAAGGCCTCAACCAATACCCGCCTATGACCGGTGTGGCCCCGCTGCGCGAAGCCGTCTCGAAAAAAATCGAAACCCTTTATGGCCGCCACTACGATCCTGCAACCGAGATCACCGTCACGGCAGGCGCCACCCAAGCCATCCTGACCATCATCCTGGCCATCGTTCACGCGGGTGATGAAGTCATCGTGCTGGAACCTTGCTACGACAGCTATGTGCCCAACATCGAACTGGCGGGCGGCAAAGTGGTGCGCGTGCCCCTCACGCCCGGCACCTTCCGACCTGATTTCGACAAAATTCGCGCTGCGATCACGCCCAAAACACGGGCCATCCTGATCAACTCGCCACACAACCCCAGCGGCATGATCTGGTCCCAGCAAGACATGCTCACGCTGCAAGAAATTTTGGCCCCTACCGACATCGTGCTCATCAGCGACGAGGTCTACGAGCACATGGTCTACGCGCCCAACCAGCACTGGAGCGCTGCGCATTTTGACGGCCTGGCTGCCCGCGCCTTCATCGTGTCCAGTTTTGGCAAAACCTACCATGTGACCGGCTGGAAAATCGGCACCGTGGCGGCCCCGGCGGCTTACACCGCCGAATTTCGCAAAGTGCACCAGTTCAACGTGTTCACCGTGAACACCCCCATGCAGCACGGCTTGGCCCGCTACATGGCCGACCCAGCCCCTTATCTGGAACTGCCCGCGTTTTACCAGCGCAAACGCGACCTGTTTCGGCAAGGCCTGGCGCAAACCCAGTTCAAGCTGCTGCCCGGTGAAGGCACTTACTTTCAGTGCGTGGACATTTCGGCACTGAAAGTACCTGAGAAAAACCTCAGCGAAGCCGACTTCTGCAAATGGCTCACCACCGACATCGGCGTGGCGGCCATCCCGCTTTCAGCCTTTTACGGCAACGGCTTTGACCAAAAAGTCATCCGGTTTTGCTTTGCCAAAAAAGACGAAACGCTGAATCTGGCCTTGGAGCGACTGGCCAGACTGTGAACGTCAATCGTCTTCAGCGGCGCTGATCTCTGGGAACAGCACCTCTGTAAAGCCAAAACGGGCAAAGTCGCGCACCCGCATCGGGTACAGCTTGCCGATCAGGTGGTCGCATTCGTGCTGCACCACACGTGCGTGAAAGCCATCGACGGTACGGTCGATCGGCTGGCCTTTTTCATCAAAGCCGGTGTATCGGATGTGCGCCCAGCGTGGCACCACGCCGCGAAGGCCCGGGACCGACAGGCAGCCTTCCCAGTCTTCCTCTTGTGCAACGCCCAAGGCCGTGATGACGGGGTTGATGAGCACAGTGGGGGGCACCTGAGGTCGGTCCGGATAGCGCGGGTTGCGCTCAGTGCTGCCAAAAATCACCAACTGCAAGTTGACCCCGATTTGCGGTGCGGCCAGCCCTGCGCCGTTGACGGCGGCCATGGTCTCACGCATGTCGGCGATCAGGGCGTGCAAATCGGGGGTGTCAAAAGCTGGCACAGGCTCCGCCACACGCAGCAAGCGGGCATCGCCCATTTTGAGAATTTCTCGCACGCTCATGGCTTTTCCCCTGTCAACAACACCGCCAAACCCGCGTCATCCAGCACGGGCACCCCCAAAGACTGAGCTTTGTCGAGCTTGCTGCCCGCCTCGGCTCCGGCCACCACGTAGTGGGTTTTCTTACTGACCGAACCGGCCACTTTGGCACCCAGTGCTTCGAGCTTTTCCTTGGCTTCGTCGCGGCCCATGCTTTGCAAGGTGCCCGTCAAGACAACCGTGATGCCCGCCAAGGGCATTTCAGTTGGCGCCAAGGCGTCGCCTTCGGGCCACGTCACGCCAGCATCGCGCAGTGCTTGCACCACTTCGCGGTTGTGCGGCTGGTCAAAAAAGGTGCGGATGCTGTGCGCCACCACCGGCCCCACATCGGCCACTTGCAGCAAGGCATCTTCGCTGGCGGCCATGATGGCATCGAGCTGGCCGAAGTGGCGGGCCAGCTCTTTGGCGGTGGCCTCGCCCACATGGCGGATGCCCAGGCTGAACAAAAAACGGCCCAGCGTGGTGGTTTTGGATTTTTCCAGCGCTTCGAGCAGGTTGACGGCCGACTTTTCAGCCATGCGGTCCATGTTGGCCAGAGAATCAAGCGGCAGGTGGTACAGATCGGCCAGGGTGTTGACCTGACCCGAATCGACCAACTGGTCCACCAGTTTGTCACCCAGACCGTCCACGTCCATGGCGCGGCGGTGGGCAAAGTGCCAGATGGCTTGCTTGCGCTGGGCGCTGCAAAAAATCCCCCCCGTGCAGCGGTGGTCGGCTTCGCCCTCTTCTCGCTCGGCAAGACTCCCACACACGGGGCAGTGCGTCATCATGGTGAAAACAGGCGCATCGGCCGGACGGCGGTCCAGCACCACCGACACCACCTCAGGAATCACATCGCCCGCACGGCGCACGATCACCGTGTCGCCCACCCGCACGTCCTTGCGGCGGGCTTCAAGCTCGTTGTGCAGCGTGGCGTTGGTCACGGTGACGCCACCCACAAACACCGGGGCCAGTTTGGCCACGGGTGTGAGCTTGCCGGTGCGCCCCACCTGCACGTCAATGGCCAGCACGGTGGTCATTTCTTCTTGTGCCGGGTATTTGTGGGCCACGGCCCAGCGTGGCTCACGGGTCACAAAGCCCAGGCGGTCTTGCAGCGCCAGGTCGTTGACTTTGTAAACCACGCCGTCGATGTCGTAGGGCAAGGCGTCGCGCTCAGCCGCCATGCGCTGGTGAAACGCCACCAGACCGGCAGCACCTTGCACGCAGGCGGTTTGTTCGGCCACCGGAAAGCCCCAGGCCTTAAGCTGCTGGAGCATGTCAAAGTGGGTGCGCCACTGCGGGCCGCCTTCACTGCCGGGCGTGATGTCGCCAAGCCCATAGGCAAAAAAGCTCAAGGGGCGCTCGGCGGCAATGCCCGAATCGAGCTGGCGCACGGCACCGGCTGCGGCATTTCGCGGGTTGACGAAGGTTTTTTCGCCCTTCATACCGGCCGCGATGCGTTCGCGCTGGCGTTCATTCAAGCGTTCAAAGTCGTCCCGGCGCATGTAGACCTCGCCGCGGACTTCGAGCACGGCGAGGGCGTCGGTCGGCAAGCGCAGCGGGATTTGCCCGATGGTGCGGATGTTGGTGGTGACCTCTTCCCCGGTTTCGCCATCGCCCCGGGTGGCGGCTTGCACCAGCATGCCGTTTTCGTAGCGCAGGCTCATGGCCAAACCGTCAAATTTCAACTCACCCACGTAGACCACGGCCGGGTCGGCTTCACTCAGGGCCAGCTCCTTGCGGATGCGGGCATCAAACGCCTCGGCCCCGCTGGCTTCGGTGTCGGTTTCGGTGCGGATGCTGAGCATGGGCACGCGGTGTTGCACAGGGGCAAAAGCATCGAGGACCTTGCCACCCACACGCTGGGTGGGCGAATCGGGTGTCAACAGCTCGGGGTGGGCCGCCTCCAACGCTTGCAATTCACGGAACAACCTGTCGTATTCGGCATCCGGGATTTCGGGCGCATCCAGGGTGTAGTAAGCATGCGCGTGCTGGTGCAGCTGGGCTCGCAGCTGGGCTGCTTGGTCGGCAGGTGCCCGCAAAGGTGAAACGGCAGCGGCTTGGCTAGGCGGGTCTGATGGCAGTTCACCAAACAAGTCCGGATGGGACATGGTCACCAATCGCCCGAATCAGGAGAACAAGCGGCGCGCTTGCGGCGAGCCAGCGGACAACTCCCGTGCGTCCAGTGCGTCGTACAGCTGCTGCAAATCGTTGGCGATCTGGTTGAGCACTTCTTCGCCCAAAATCTGTCCGTTCCCGTCCGTGACCACACCATCCATGTGCTCTGCCAGCAAGCGGGCGACTTCGCGCAAACGCTCGAAGGCTTGGTCTTCACGCGCAATTTGCGGCACATCCAGACTGAGCGAAAACTCCCGGATAGCAGACAAGGCCGGGTCATCGGCCAGGGCTGCCTGGGTGTCAAAAACCAAAGACAAGATGGGAGGCAAACCTGCAACCGCAGAGGGCAACACCATGCGCCCCGGAATGACCCCAGCCACAAAACCCAGACGCGCTGCGTGCTGCTGGATGTAGCCCGGGCTCCAGGCAGAGGCGCTGGCGCACAGAGCGAAGCTCAGTTGTGCGTCGTGTGCGCTGGCAAACTGGTCCAATTCACGGGCTCGGGCCACCTCTTCAAGCATGTCGCTGAAGCTGGGCGTGCCGCCCACGGCATCGGCAAAGGCCTGTGCTTTAACCACAAACTCTGAAAACTCGATGTTGTTGAGTGCACCCACACGGTTGGCCAGTTGAACGCCCGCCTGAAAAGCCGAGTAGCGACGCCCCGCCACCAAGGCCTCCCATTCACCGCTCAAATCGCTGCAGCCTTCTACATGGAAGGGTTTGGTGCCCACGCGGCGGGTGACGGGCACAGCGGCCAGTGCAGCATCGCCGGAAACAGGGTGATCCATCTCGATGGTCGCAATGACATCGATCAGGGCATCCAGCAAAGGTTTGCGTTCGGGCTGCGGCAAGCTGGAGAAGTCATCGGTCAAGACCGGCTCTCGCGGCTCGAAGTCCTCGGGGGCCGTGTCTGCTGTACCCACAGACTCCATGGGCGCCTCGGCCTGGCGCGGCGCGTTCTTGCGCGATGTCCAATAGTTGTAGATCACCACCGCCCCCAAGGTGAGGGCACCGATAACGGCCAAGCTCAGTTGCAAGGAACTCATTGAATCCAACATAAATCAAAAACCTCAGGCCTCATCGGCCATAGACACTGCAGACTCCATGTCCACCGCCACGATGCGGGAAACGCCCTGCTCCTGCATGGTCACGCCGATCAGCTGTTCGGCCATTTCCATAGCGATCTTGTTGTGGCTGATGAACAGGAATTGGGTTTCCTTGCCCATGCCAGCCACCAGGCGGGCATAGCGTTCGGTGTTGGCGTCGTCCAGCGGCGCGTCCACCTCGTCGAGCAAGCAAAACGGTGCAGGGTTCAGCTGGAAGATCGCAAACACCAGCGCGATGGCTGTGAGGGCTTTTTCGCCACCCGACAGCAAGTGAATCGTCTGGTTCTTTTTACCCGGAGGCTGGGCCAGCACCTGCACGCCCGCGTCCAGAATTTCGTCACCGGTCATCACCAGTCGGGCGTTACCGCCGCCAAACAGCTCTGGGAACATGCGGCTGAAATGCTCGTTCACGATCTTAAAGGTGCCGCCCAACAAATCGCGGGTTTCAGCGTCGATCTTGCTAATCGCGTCTTCGAGCGTGTTCATCGCCTCGGTCAGGTCGGCGTTTTGAGAGTCCAGGAACGTCTTGCGCTCGCGCGAGGAGCTCAACTCGTCGAGCGCGGCCAGGTTGACCGGGCCCAAAGCCGTGATTTCGCGGTGAATGCGGTCGATCTCGCCTTGCAGACCGGTCACGCGCACCTGACCCGCCTCGATGGACTGGGCCACCGCCTCCAGATCGGCCTGCGCATCGGCCAGCAGCTGGGTGTACTGCTCCAGACCCAAGCGCGCGGCTTGCTCTTTGAGCTGCAAATCGGTGATGCGTTGGCGCAGCGGGTCGAGTTCGCGCTCAAAAGCTACCCGGCGCTCATCGCTGGCACGCAGTTTGGCGGTCAGATCGTCGTAGGCACTGCGTCGGGCAGCCAGCGCCTGTTCACGCTCCATCTTGATGGCCAGCACGTTTTGCAAGCCGGCTTGGGCGGCGGCATCGGTCAGGCGGCTCAGTTCATCGCGGGCACGCTGCATTTCGGCGTCGATGCTGGTGACCTGCTGCTGCGCGGTCTCGATGGTGCGCTGCAACTCGGCGCGGCGGGCGTCCAGGCTGCGCTGCGAGAACTGGGCTTCTTGCGCCCGGCGTTCCAGGCTGCGCTGCTGCTCGCGGCATTCAGCCAGCTTGCGCTCGGACTCGATCACCCGCTCGTCCAGCTGAGCGTGGCGCTCTTGCGTGTCGGCCAGCTGCATGTCAAGTTCTTCAAAGCGGGCTTCGGCCGTCACGCGGCGCTCTTGCAGCTCGTCCAGCAAGGCCTCGACTTCGGCCAGATCGTTGCTGATCTGTTCGCTGCGGGCGCGGGTTTGCTCCACCAGCTGCGACAGGCGCAGGGTCTCGACCTGCAGCCCATGGGTGCGCGACTGGCTCTCGGCCGCTTCACGGCGCACCGTGATCAGGCGCTGCGAGGCATCGGCATACGCGGCTTCGGCCCGCACCAAAGCGCTGCGGCTGTCTTCGGCAATCAGGGTCTGGGCACGCAGCTGCTTTTCGAGGTTCTCGATCTCTTGGGCGCGGCCAAGCATTCCGGCCTGCTCGGAGTCTTGGGCGTAAAACACCACGCTGTTCAGGTCGACCGCGTGGCCGGCCTGCACATACAGGGTCTCGCCCGCTTGGAGCTGGCTGCGCCAGGCCAGCGCGTCTTCGATGTTAGGGGCGGTGAAACAGCCTTGCAGCCAGTCGGCCAGCAAGGCCGACAAACCGGCGTCCGGGATGCGCAGCAACTCGGCCAGCGGGCGACAGCCGCCCGGCAAACCGCTGCGCTGCGCGGCGCTGGCGGCCAGCGGCGGGCTGAAAAATGAGAGTTTGGCCGGTGGCGCATCGTTGGCAAAGGCCCGCACCATGTCCAGGCGCGAGACTTCGAGGGCCGACAGGCGCTCGCGCAGCGCCGATTCGAGAGCGTTTTCCCAACCGGCTTCAATGTGGATGCGGCTCCACAGCCCGTCCAAACCGTCCATGCCGTGTTTGGCCAGCCAGGGTTTGAGTTTGCCGTCGGTGCGCACTTTTTCTTGCAGCGCCTTGAGCGCGTCGATGCGGGCGCTCAGATCGGCCAGGCGGGCAGACTCATCGTTGACGGCTTTTTGGCGGGTACGGCGGTCTTCGTCCAGCTGGGGCACTTGCTCTTGCAAGTCCTGCAAACGGGCTTCTGATTCGGCGGCCAGCGCTTCGGCTTCGGCCAGCTGTTCACGCAGGTTGCTCAGGCGCGCCTCATCGGGCGCGGCCAGCGCATTGCGGTCGGCCAGCAGGCGCTCGCGGCGCTGGTCGAGCTGGCGCGATTGCTCTTCGACGTTGCGCTGGTCAGCGGCCAGCACGCCAATTTGCTGCTGCACCTGCACCACGCTGGCGCGTTGGGCATTGGCGTCGTTTTGGGCTTTGCGCAGGGCTTCTTCCAAATCGGGCAAGGCCATGGCCTGGTCTTCCACTTGCGCGGCCAGCGTCATGCTCTGGTCTTCGGCCATCGCAGCCTGCTCGGACAAGGTTTCCAGCTCGGCTTGCGCATCCTGGCTGCGGGTGCCCCATTGCGCGGTTTGCTCCACCAGCTGCTGCAGGCGCTGCTCGGCGCGCTGGCGGCCTTCCACCACAAAGCGGATTTCGGCCTCCAGACGACCGACTTCGGCGCTGGCTTCGTACAAAGCACCTTGGGCTTGGTTGACCTGATCACCCGCGTCATAGTGCGCCTGGCGGATGGCTTCCAGATCGGCCTCCACATGCCGCAAATCGGCAATACGTGACTCCAGCGCGTTCACAGCCTGATCGACATCGGACTTGACCTTGCCCTGATCACTCTCAGCGTCGCGACGCTTGAGGAACCACAGCTGGTGTTGCTTGAGTGTGCTGTCGGCTTGCAGCGAGTTGTACCGGGTGGCCACCTCGGCCTGTTTTTCGAGCTTTTCGAGGTTGGCGTTGAGCTCGCGCAGGATGTCCTCGACCCGGGTCAAGTTCTCGCGGGTATCGGAGAGGCGGTTTTCGGTCTCGCGGCGGCGTTCCTTGTATTTGGACACGCCTGCAGCTTCCTCGAGGAACAAGCGCAGCTCTTCAGGGCGCGACTCGATGATGCGGCTGATGGTGCCTTGGCCAATGATGGCGTAGGCGCGAGGGCCGAGGCCCGTGCCCAGGAACACGTCTTGCACGTCACGGCGACGCACAGGCTGGTTGTTGATGTAGTAGCTGCTGTTGCCATCGCGGGTGAGCACGCGCTTGACCGCGATCTCGGCAAACTGGCCCCACTGGCCACCCGCACGGTGGTCAGCGTTGTCAAACACCAGCTCCACACTGGCACGGCTGGCCGGCTTGCGGGTGGTGGTGCCGTTGAAGATGACGTCCTGCATGGACTCGCCACGCAGCTCGGAAGCCTTGGACTCGCCCAACACCCAACGCACCGCGTCCATGATGTTGGATTTGCCGCAGCCGTTCGGTCCAACCACACCCACCAGCTGCCCAGGCAGCAGGAAGTTGGTCGGCTCGGCAAACGATTTAAAGCCTGAAAGCTTGATGGAATTGAGGCGCACGGCGGTCCGGTCAATCAAAAAGAGAATACAAAATGACAACACTGGAGCGTCATCACCCTGCACGAAAAGCCTGAATCCAGACCGTTCGAACAGTCTTCAATATTAACCCAGCAGACCTGCACGGATGATCCCGGATAATCGGGGGATGAATCCCCTTCTCGCCAAGCTGCAGCCCTATCCTTTTGAGCGGCTGAAACACCTGTTTTCAAGCGTCACGCCCAACCCCGCACTCAAGCCCATCAGCCTGGGCATTGGCGAGCCCAAGCACGCCACCCCCACCTTCATTCAGGATGCCCTCAAGGCGGCGGTCGCCACGGGCCTTTCCGCCTACCCGGCCACGGCAGGCGAGCCAGCTTTGCGCAAAGCTTGCACCGCTTGGCTGCACACCCGTTACCAGCTGACGCTGGATCCGGCCACCCAGGTGCTGCCTGTGAATGGCTCACGCGAGGCCCTGTTTGCCCTGACCCAAACCGTGATCGACCCGACCCGACCCGGCGCCACCGTGGTCAGCCCCAATCCGTTCTACCAAATTTACGAAGGTGCAGCCTTGCTCTCGGGGGCCACGCCCTATTACGTGCCCAGCGACCCGGCGCGCAACTTTGCCAACGACTGGGACAGCGTGCCCGCCGAAGTCTGGGCCCGCACCCAGCTTTTGTTTGTTTGCTCGCCCGGCAACCCCACAGGCGCGGTCATGCCCTTGTCGGAATGGGAAAAACTCTTTGCCCTGTCCGACCAGCACGGTTTTGTGATCGCGTCAGACGAGTGCTACAGCGAGATTTACTTCCGCGAAGAAGCCCCCTTGAGTGGTTTAGAGGCCGCCCACCAGCTGGGCCGTACCGACTTCAAACGCCTGATCGCCTTCACCAGCCTCAGCAAACGCAGCAACGTGCCCGGCCTGCGCAGCGGCTTTGTGGCGGGTGACGCAGCGATCATCAAACAGTTCTTGCTCTACCGCACTTACCACGGCAGCGCCATGAGCCCGGTGGTGCAAACGGCCAGCGTGGCCGCCTGGGGCGACGAAGCCCATGTGGTGGACAACCGCAACCAGTACCGGACCAAATTCGCCCAGGTCACGCCCGTGCTGGCCGAAGTGCTCGACGTGAAACTGCCCGACGCCAGCTTTTACCTGTGGGCCGGTGTGCCCGCTGGATGGCAAGGCGACGACGCCGCTTTTGCCAAGGCGCTGTACGAAGCCGAGAGCGTGACGGTGCTGCCCGGCAGCTATTTGGCACGTGACTTCAATGGCAGCAACCCCGGCCAGGGCCGCATCCGCATGGCGCTGGTGGCCGAGACCGCCGAGTGCCTGGAAGCGGCTGAACGCATCGCCCATTTTGTGCGCGCCCACCCTGCGAAGATGGACCCCGGGTCAAGCCCGGGGTGACAGTTCAACTGTGTTTGCTTGTTTTGTTCAAGGCCCTGCTCTTCATGTGTTGTCATGCCGGGCTTGACCCGGCATCCATCTTCTTGCGAAACCCCAAATGACCACCACCAGCACACCCGTATGCCACAACACCCTGCGCTTGGCCGAGCAGCTGATCGCCCGCACCTCCGTCACACCCGATGACGCGGGCTGTATGGACCTGATCACCGACGCCTTGAAGCCCTTGGGCTTTGTCTGCGCGTTCATGGACTCCGGGCCCGAAACTTTCCGTGTGCGCAACCTCTGGGCAAAACGCGCAGGCACTTCGGGCCAGACCCTGGCCTTTGCCGGTCACACAGACGTGGTGCCCACCGGGCCTCTGGCGCAATGGGACAGCGATCCTTTCACCCCTACGCACAAAGACGGCAAGCTGTATGGTCGCGGTGCGAGCGACATGAAAACATCACTGGCGGCCATGGTCGTCGCGGTGCAGGAGTTTCTGGCAGCGAACCCCAACCCGGCCTTGGGCCTGGCTTTTTTGCTGACCAGCGACGAAGAAGGCCCAGCGCTCGACGGCACGGTGGTGGTGTGCAAACAACTTCAAGAACGTGGCGAAGCTCCGCAGTTTTGCATTGTGGGTGAGCCTACTTCGGTGCAACAAACCGGCGACATGATCAAGAACGGCCGACGCGGCACCATGAGCGGCAAGCTCACAGTGAAGGGCATTCAAGGCCACATCGCCTACCCACACTTAGCCGACAACCCGATCCACCGCCTGGCCCCCGCGCTGGCCGATTTGGTGGCGATTCGCTGGGACGAAGGCAACGCCTTCTTCCCGCCCACCAGTTGGCAAGTGAGCAACATCCACGCGGGCACGGGCGCGAGCAACGTGATCCCGGGCGACTGCGTGGTGGATTTCAACTTCCGCTTTTGCACCGAGTCCACCCCTGAGAGCCTGCAGCAACGCCTGACCGCCGTGCTGGACCGCCATGGTTTGAAGTACGAGCTGTGCTGGACGATTGGCGGCCTGCCGTTTTTGACCACGCCAGGCACTCTGGTGGCCGCTGTGCAACAAGCGATTGCCGACGAAACCGGCCTCAAAACCGAACTGTCCACCACTGGCGGCACCAGCGATGGGCGATTCATCGCACAAATCTGCCCGCAGGTCATCGAGTTCGGCCCGCCCAACGCCACCATCCACAAGGTCAACGAGCATGTGGCGCTGAGTGACATCGCGCCGCTCAAAGCCATCTACCGTCGCACGCTGGAACAACTGAACATGGGCTTGACCACATGAGCGCCCTGAGCCTTTCAGGGCTGATCACGGTATCGGCCGAGCGCCTCACGCAAGCGGGCGTGGCCTTTGGTCATGGCACCCTCAACGCCTTTGATGAAGCCGTCTGGCTGGTACTCTGGCGCTTGGGCCTGCCGCTCGACACCGACCTGGACGAAATGGCCGAGCAAACCGTGACGCCCGAGCAGCAAGCGGCCTGCGCCGCGCTGATCGAAGAGCGCATCACCACCCGCAAACCCGCCGCTTACCTCACGCGCGAAGCTTGGCTGCAAGGCGTGTCGTTTTACATCGACGAGCGGGCCATCGTGCCGCGCAGCCTGATCGCCGAGGTGCTGGCCGACGGCACGATCGATGCATGGTTGTCTGACCACACCACCCGCGTGCTGGACCTGTGCACCGGCAACGGCAGCCTGGCCGTGCTGGCGGCGCTCGCTTGGCCAGAGGTGCAAGTCACCGGGGCGGACATTTCGGATGATGCACTGGCCGTGGCCGCCATCAATGTGGCGCGCCACGATCTGCAAGAGCGGGTGAAGCTGGTGCACAGCGATGGCTTGTCGGTTTTGCCGGGGCCGTTTGATTTGATCTTGTGCAACCCACCTTATGTCTGCCAGGCCAGCATGGACGCACTGCCCGCCGAATACCTGGCCGAGCCTGAACTGGCGTTGGCCGGTGGCAGCGATGGCATGGATTTTGTGCGTCAGCTGTTCAAGGATGCCCCATTGCGGATGACCGAAAACGGCGTGTTGGTACTGGAGATCGGCAACGAAGTAGAACACTTCATCGCCGCCTTCCCTGAGCTTGAAGTGGCCTGGCTGGATACCAGTGCGGGCGACGACCAGGTGCTGCTGATCACTCGCGAAGCCCTGCTCCACCACTGAAAAACTTGCGCTATCGCCCAGAATCCATGCCCAAACACTGAAAATCCTTGCTGACTCCTGTATGTCATACCCGCGCAGGCGGGGATGACATACCTACCCTTTCCGAACACCGTGGATTCCCGCCTTCGCGGGAATGACCAACCATTTACCCCCGGAACCCTTCCGGTCACTGATTTTTCATGATCAACCTCAAAAACGTCACCCTCCGCCGAGGCACCAAGGTGCTGCTGGACCAGGCTTCGGTCACCCTCAACCCCGGAGAAAAAGTCGGCTTGGTCGGGCGCAATGGCGCGGGCAAATCCACCTTGTTTGCGCTGTTCAACGGCACGCTGCACGAAGATGGCGGCGACTTCGACATGCCCAAAGCCTGGCGCATGGCGCAGGTGGCGCAAAACATGCCTGAAACCGACCAGCCCGCGTCTGAGTTTGTGCTGGAGGGTGACACCCGACTGGCCGAATTGCGCCAACGTCTGGTCGCGGCCGAAGAAAGTGGCGACGGCATGGAGATGGCGCATGTCTACACAGATCTGGCCGACGCGGGCGACCACGACGCCCTGCCCCGAGCCGAGGCACTGATTTTGGGCTTGGGCTTTCGGGTGGACGAACTGAACAACCCAGTCAACAGCTTCTCGGGTGGCTGGCGCATGCGCTTGCAGCTGGCACGGGCGCTGATGTGCCCGTCGGACATTTTGTTGTTGGACGAACCCACCAACCACTTGGACTTGGACGCACTGGTCTGGCTGGAAGCCTGGCTGCAACGCTATGCGGGCACCATGATCGTGATCAGCCACGACCGCGAATTTTTGGATGCCGTGACCAATGTCACGCTGCACATCGACCACGCCAAACTGACGCGTTACGGCAGCAATTACAGCGGCTTTGAAATCTTGCGCGCCCAACAGATGGAGCTGCAACAAGCGTCATTCGCCAAGCAGCAAGACAAGATCGCCCACCTGCAAAAGTTCATCAACCGCTTCAAGGCCCAGGCCAGCAAGGCCAAGCAGGCACAAAGCCGGGTCAAAGCGCTGGAGCGCATGGAGAAAGTGGCCCCGCTGCTGGCCGATGCCGAGTTCACCTTCGGCTTCAAAGAACCCCATAACCTGCCCAACCCCATGCTGGCCATCAGCGAAGCCAGCTTTGGTTACATGGTCGATGGCGAGCCCAAAACCATCGTGCAAGGCGTCAGCAAATCGGTGTTGGCCGGGCAGCGCATCGGTATTTTGGGGGCCAACGGTCAGGGTAAATCGACCCTGGTCAAGACCATTGCCCGCACCATGCCGCAGCTGACGGGCACGCTGACCGAGGGCAAGGGCCTGAACATTGGCTACTTTGCCCAGCAAGAACTCGATGTGCTGCACCCGCAGGACAACCCTCTGGAGCACATGATCCGCCTGGCCAAAGAGTTGGGGGCCAACAGTGGCGAACCCAGCCGTGAGCAGGATTTGCGCAACTACCTGGGCACCTTCAACTTCAGTGGCGACATGGTCAAGCAAGCCGTGGGCACCATGAGCGGTGGCGAAAAAGCCCGCCTGGTGCTGGCCATGATCGTGTGGCAGCGCCCCAACCTCTTGCTGTTGGACGAGCCCACCAACCACCTGGACCTGGCCACCCGCGAGGCGCTGTCGATGGCGCTCAACGAATTCGAAGGCACCGTCATGCTGGTCAGCCACGACCGTGCCTTGCTGCGCGCCGTGTGTGACGAGTTCTGGATGGTGGGCCGGGGCAAGGTCGAGCCATTTGACGGCGACTTGGACGATTACCAAAAATATCTGTTGGAAGAATCCAAGCGCCTGCGCGAAGAGGCCAAAAATGCCGCCCGCGATGTGTCCGCGCCCGCCCAAGCGCCTGTGGCCGAGGTGTCCAAACCGGTCATCGCCGCTGTTGCGACACCCGTGGCTGTGGCCCACAGCCCCACTGTCAGCAACGCTGAGCAGCGCAAACTCGATGCCCAAAAACGCCAGCAACTGGCTGCGCAAACCCGCCCCTTGAAACGCGAACTGGAACAAAACGAGCAACGCATGGCCAACATCGAGGCCGAGAAATCATTGCTGGAACAACAACTGAGCACCCCCCTGCCCCCAGCTGAAATCGCCGAAGCAGGCCGCCGCCTGAAAGCCTTGTCGGATGAAGTAGCCACCCTGGAAGAGCGTTGGCTTGAACTGACGAATTTGCTCGAGGCCACCGCCTGAGTCTGATCAATCTGCCCAAAAACAAAGGGGGCCCAAGCATGGTCCCCCTTTGTTTTGATCAATGCCCGCGCACTGAGGCGGATCGTGCTTATCCGCCCACTACTGACCAGCCAGCATGCTGATCGGCTTTGTTGTTCTCGTACTCCCACGAGGTGCCACAGCGATCACAGCGGTAAGAAGTGATGGTCGCTTGACCTGACTCTCGCTGCTCCTTGCGATTGGCACCTTGTACCAATTCTGCATGTCCAGGGGCGCGACGCCAATTGCGCTGGATACCCGAACAAGGCTCGCACAGCGCCATCTTTTTCAATTCACTTTGGGCGTTCAATTCGCTGCTCATGGGGTGCTCTTTCGCTATGGATCCGGGTTCACGACAAGTGCGCCCATGAAAAAAGCACTTTGTACCGAGATACAAAGTGCTTTTTAGTTTTTTTGGTGGGACCAGCGGGGGTCGAACCCACGACAAACGGATTAAAAGTCCGCTGCTCTACCAACTGAGCTATGGTCCCTTTGCTTCAGTGTTTGTGCACTGTAGCAAGACTCAAATTATAGCGTTATTTTTGGGCCTTCTGAGGACCAAGCGCCAAAAAATTCAAAATTTCTGAAGCCGCGCACATGCCAAAGGTCGCCGTCACGCTGACCACTGATCCATAGCCGTGACAATTGAGCGTGCCGTCACCTTCCATCGCGCATGACGCATCAGGCGGCGCCACCGATTCCCGACTGAAGACACCTTGAATGCCCATGCGCTTGTCCCCCTTGGCTGCACCATGGTGCTTGCGCAAGCGGTAGCGCACTTGCGCCAACAAAGGGTCGTGCGTGATTTTTGACAAATCGTCAACGTCCACCTTATGCGCCAAACGCTTGCCGCCCGCAGCGCCCACGGTGATGAAACCTACTTTGTTATCGAGCGCCCATTGAGCCATGTGCACCTTCGCCTTGACTTGGTCACAAGCATCGATCACCGCATCGGGCAAACAGGGCAACACAGCAGGCCAGTTTTCGGGGCTGACAAATTCATCGAGGGCATCCACATGGCATTCAGGGTGAATCAAGGCAATGCGTTCGCGCATGGCATCGACTTTGGCTTGCCCTGTCGTGTTGGTCAGCGCATGAATCTGGCGGTTGATGTTGGACTCGGCAATGTGATCCATGTCGATCAAGGTCAAACGTGCAACGCCACTGCGTGCCAGTGCTTCGGCCACCCAGGACCCCACCCCCCCAATGCCCACCACGGCCACATGCGCTTGTCGAATCCGCTGCGCGCCGGACACACCATACAAGCGTTGCAATCCGCCAAAACGGCGGTCATCTCCATCGTCCTGGCGCATTACGACGCTCATGCCAACAACTCCGCACGGTGCATTTCCCAGCGCAAGGTCAACACCGCGCCCAACACGATGCCGATGACAGCCAAGCCACTGCCCAAGCTGAGCGTGGACAAACCCGACAAGCCTTGGCCAATGCTGCAGCCCATGGCCATGACTGCGCCAATGCCCATCAATGCTCCTCCTAAGAGGTGCCGCCCTAGGTCTGCGGTTTGCGTAAAGCCCTCCCAACGGAATGTGCCTTGCCATTGGGCGCTGCAAAACGCGCCAAGCAACACCCCCATCACCATGACCATACCGGTCGTCACCCGTTTGCCACCGTCACTGAAATACATCAACGCATCCCACCCATAAGCGACCGGTGCCGTCAAACTCATGGCTTCCATCCGACCACTGGCTGTGGCCAAAAAGACAGGCTCCAGTGTTTGGGGGTGTTCAGGCACGTAGCCCAACACGCCACTGACCCACCACAAAAGGACCACGACGCCCCCGATCCCAGCGCCTGAAAGAATTGCAGATCGGCCCAATGTTCGACGATCTTTGAAAACCCAGAGAAAAAGCAAACTGGCCACTGCAAAGGCCGACAGCAGGTTTGACCAAGGCTGAGCGATGTGTGTCACGTGAGAAAACCATTGCCCCAGGAAGGCGCCCATGCCGGAGTCCACGGTCACCAAGTCAATCGAATTCACACGCCACACCGCCGTCAAACCGCGCAAGGTGGCCAGGGCCGATATGCCCATAGCCATCAACACCACCAACGACTTCAGATTGCCGCCACCTAATCTGACCAGTGATTTGCTTGTACAACCCGAGCCCAGCACCATGCCCGAACCGAAAATCACCCCTCCCAACAACAAGGAAAGCCAAGGGATCTGCGTGTTGGCGTAAATGGTGTTGCCAGGCGTAACCCAGCCCAACCAAGACATCAAACCGAAACCCAGCACGGCGACGGCAACCGCCATCGCCCACTGCTTGGCACGGTGCGCATCGCCCATGATCACCCAATCGCTGATGGCCCCCATGGTGCAAAAGTGGCTGCGGTGAAACAGCGCCCCCATCAAGACCGACAATACCAATGTCAGCCCCAAGACCCCCAGTGCCTGGAGCTGGAGTTGATCAAGCGTGATCACCCAATGCCTTTGGGCTCAGCGCAAACGCGCCAGACGGTCGCGTGCTGTGGTGGCAGCCTCCGATGCCGGATAGGCCTTGACCAACTCGTCCATCGTTTTACGGGCGCCTTTGAGGTCCTTCAATTCGATCTGAACATTGGAGATGGCCAGCATCGCCTCAGGTGCGCGGGCATGCGTGGGAGCAGCTTTCAACATTTGCTGAAAGTTTGACAAAGCGTCTTTGTAATCCTTGTTGGCATATTGGGCGTTCCCCAGCCAGAACAAAGCCGATGACACGTAACCGCTTTGCCGATACCTCTGAACAAATTGACCCAAGGCCACTTGTGCAGCAGCAAAGTCGCCCTTGCGGAAAACATCCATGGCTGCTTCGTAGTCACGCTTTTCTACGGGTTCAGCCATGAACTCCGCGCCATCCACAGACACTTTGACGGGCTCAAAACGGCGCAAACGCTCGTTCACGCCATTGGCCATGTCTTTTTGGCTCAGCTGTGCTTCAGACACATCGCGGGCCAAACGCTCTTGAGCACCACGGATTTGAGATTGCTCCGCCCTCAAGCCGTCAATTTGGCCTTGAAAATCGAGCAAGGCACGGCGCAACTGGGCATTTTCATCCGCCAAGCCTTTGATGGCCGTGTTGGATTGCTCCACCCGTTGGCGCAAATCCAGAATGGCTTTGCGGGCTTCATCGTCTTCAAAAAGGCCCGCTTGCGCTGTGCCCATCAACGCCCACAGAACGGGGATCCATGCAAATCGGAGCCCTGAGCCCCCCAATCTGGCCAGCGTTTTCATGGTTTTCAGTACCGGATTTCGACGCGGCGGTTTTTAGCCAGGTCGGATTCTGCAGAGCCTTGCGCTGCGGGTTTTTCTTTGCCATAGCTGACGGCTTCCAACTGACTCTCTGGGACGCCCAACAAGCTCAAAGCTTGACGCACAGCTTCTGCACGCTTTTGACCCAAAGCCAAGTTGTATTCACGGCCGCCACGCTCATCGGTATGACCTTCAAGGTTGGCTTTGCGCTGCTTGTTGGTTTGCAAAAAGCGGGCATGGCTCTCAATCACTGGGCGCGCTTCGGCACGAACCACAAAACTGTCGTAATCAAAGAACACCACGTGCGCTACGCCAACAGGCCCGGTGCCCGAAGCCGACTTCTCGACCACCACACCCGCCACGCCGGTTTGTGCGCCGTTGGCGTTGTTGCCAATGCCTTGTGCTGACACACCGGAGGATGTGGCCGACTTGTCTTCAACAGGCACATCGTCCAACTTCACACCGGATGCGCAACCCGCCAAAAGCGCAGTCAACAACAAACTGGTCAAAAATTTCTTGCTCATGATTTACCTCTTTAACTTCAAAATGAATTCTCAAAAATTTATTTCCGAACCGGACCCCAATGGGGTTCTCGGATATCTCCGCCTTGACCCGCCAAACGGGCTTTGATACGGCCATCCAAGGTCGTGGTCATCAACGATTCTCGACCTTGGAAAACAGTGGCATAAACCAACAGACGGCTGTTGGGCGAAAAACTGGGGCGCTCATCTGAAGAGGTGTCGGTCAATGCCACCACCTGTCCTGTGGCCAACTCCATCAGGTGCAGTCGGAATCCACCTCCTACACGCGAGACATAGGCCAGCCAACGTCCATCAGGGCTGAGCGCAGGTGAAATATTGTAAGTGCCAGAAAAGGTCACTCTCTCGGCCGGGCCACCCTGTGTGGGCATGCGGTAGATCTGCGGACTGCCACCACGATCACTGACGAAAAACAAGGCGCTGCCATCTGGCGAAAATGCGGGCTCTGTGTTGATGCCCCCGGGAGGCGATAAACGGCGCGGCTCCCCGCCCGCCAAGTCGATGCGAAACAGCTGCGACCCACCGTCTCGGCTCAAGGTCGCCGCCAGCGACTTGCCATCGGCACTCCATGCGGGCGCACTGTTGGACCCCTTGAAGTTGGCCACTGGCCGACGCTGTCCCGTAGCCAGCTCATGCACATACACCACAGGTTTGCGTAATTCAAACGACACGTAGGCCAACTGCGCACCATTGGGCGACCAAGACGGCGAAATGATGGGCTCTGGGCTGCTCAAGGCCGACTGGGCGTTCTCTCCATCGGAGTCAGCAATCCACAAAGAATAACGCCCCCCTGCTTTGGTGACATAGCTGATGCGCGAAGCGAAAGCCCCTGGGGTACCCGTGAGCTGTTGGTAAACCCAATCGGCGATGCGGTGCGCTGACAAACGCAAATCAGCAGCAGAAACGGTGTCCTTGAAATCACCTTTCTCTTGGCCTTTGACCACATCCCACAGACGGGCACGCACATCAAAACGGCCATCGGCCAAACGGGTCACCGAACCGGCTACCAACGCCTCGGCTGACAACTGACGCCAGGGCGACCAGTCGGGTCGGCTCGTTTCGTCCATCAAGGCCGAACCCGCGGCCAGGCCCTTGAACTGTCCACTGCGCTCCAGATCGGCCTGCACGATGCTGGCCAGCTTTTGCGGAGCGGTGGCCTCGCCTTTGAAGGGGGCAATCACCACTGGCAACTGGGTCATGCCGACGCCCGTGACTTCCACGCGAAATTGAGCCCAGGAGGGGACCGCCAGCGTGCTCAAAACCAGCAGCTTCAAAAGCCATGACAACAGGTCAATGCGCAAAAATACAAGCTTCATGTCAATGTGGTGACCATTCAAATTGCGGATGTCGTGATCGTACACCGTAGAAATCTGTTTTCTGCGACTGCATTGACTGCCCTACTTACAATCTCGGCATGAGCCAGACCACCACTTCTCCCACTTCCCAACCCAGTATCCGGGACCGATTGCGGCGACTGGCGCCGTATTTTGGAAGCCAAAGGGGCATTTGGGTCGTGGCCATTTTGGCGACCCTCATGGCCGCATTGACGGAGCCGATGATTCCGGCCCTGTTTCAGCCACTGCTGGACAAGGGTTTTGCAGAGAACAAATTGCCTTTGTGGGCCATTCCGGCGGCTGTGGTTGGCTTGTTCACGGTGCGCGGGGTGGCCAACTTCATCGCCCAGTACGCCCTTTCCAGATTGACCAATGACGGGATGGAAAAACTCCGGTCCCAGCTTTTCTCGCAGCTCATGAAGGCTGACTTATCCCTGTTTTCCAAGCAATCGGCCAGCGCCCTGTCGAACACCATCGTCTACGAAGTCCAGACAGGCGCTTCGCAATTGGTGTCTGCAGTCATTGCCCTGGCCCGCGACGGGTTCACGTTGATCGCCTTGTTGGGTTATTTGATGTGGCTGAACTGGAAACTCACGCTGGTGGTGTTCACGGTGGCTCCGGGCCTGAGCTGGATCATGAAGGCACTCTCGCGTCGCCTTTACAAATTGACCAAAGAAAGCCAAACCGCCACCGACAACCTGGCTTATGTGGTCGAAGAAAACGTGTTGGCGCACAGGGTTGTGCGTTTGCAAGGTGGGCAAGCACACCAAATTGCGCGTTTCGGCCAACTGGCACAGGTGCTTCGCCGACTGGCCCTGAAGACCACCGTGGCCTCAGCTGCCATGACGCCATTGACGCAAATCATGGCCGCGTTGTCCTTGTCCATGGTGCTGGTGATCGCGCTTTACCAAAGTCAGAACGGCGCATCAGGCGCCACGGTGGGCGGGTTTGTGGCCTTCATCACCGCCATGCTGATGCTGGTTGCACCCATCAAGCGTTTGGCTGAAATTTCCAGCCCCATCACCCGGGGGCTGGCTGCGCTCGAAAGAGGCCTGGGTTTGATTCATGAAGCCAAGGAAGAAACACAAGGGACCTACACCCAGCATCGCGCACAAGGTGCGGTGGAATGGCAGGATGTGCACCTTCAATTCAGCCCCAATGGCCAAGCCGCCCTGTCTGGCGTCAATCTGAAAGTTCAACCGGGCGAAACCGTGGCCTTGGTCGGCACATCCGGCGCAGGCAAAACCACCCTGATCCAGCTGCTCCCCCGGTTCGTGCAAGCCACCTCCGGCCGCGTGTGCATTGATGGCGTGCCTATCGAAGACTGGGCTTTGGACAGTTTGCGACGCCAAATTGCCATGGTCAGCCAGGATGTCGTGATGCTCAACGACACGGTGGCAGCCAACATCTGCCTGGGTCATGATGCGAACAAGGACCGGATTCAGGCTTGCCTGGATGCGGCCAACCTGTGGAGCCATGTCTCACAAATGCCGCAAGGCATGGACACGCTTTTGGGCCACAACGCCAACCAGCTGTCCGGTGGCCAGCGCCAGCGCCTGGCGATTGCGCGGGCACTGTACAAAGATGCGCCCATTTTGATTCTGGACGAAGCCACCTCGGCGCTGGACAATGAGTCCGAGCGACTGGTGCAAGACGCCTTGCAAAAACTCATGCAAGGCAGAACCACCTTGATCGTGGCGCACCGCTTGTCTACCATTGAGCATGCTGACCGCGTGGTGGTCATGGAGCGTGGCCGGATCGTGGAACAAGGTGCGCCAGCCCACTTGCTGGCCTCAGGTGGCGCTTATGCCCGGTTGCACAACCGGGGTGAATGGACCAGCGAGGCTGCAGCTTAAGGCCCTTGGAAAGCACCACTCAGAGCAGCACGACATCGTATTGTTCGGGCCCCATGGCGGGCTCCACCTGGAGCGAAATCGGCTTGGCAATGAAATCCGACAAGCCTGCCAGATGCTGGCTTTCTTCGTCCAGCAACAAATCAATGACCGCCGATGCGGCCACAACACGAAACTCTCGCGGGTTGAATTGACGTGCTTCGCGCAAGATTTCACGCAAGATGTCATACACCACCGAGCGAGCGGTCTTGACGATGCCCTTGCCCTGGCAACTGGGGCATGGCTCGCACAGCATGTGGGCCAAAGACTCACGGGTGCGTTTGCGGGTCATTTCCAGCAAGCCCAATGACGAGAAACCACCCGCCATCGTCTTCACGCGGTCACGCGCCAATTGCTTGCGAAACTCGGCCAGCACCGCGTCCTGGTGGTCCGGGCGTGACATGTCGATGAAATCGGCAATGACGATGCCGCCCAGATTGCGCAGGCGCAATTGGCGGGCGATGGCTTGGGCCGCCTCCAGGTTGGTCTTGAAGATGGTGTCTTCGAAATTGCGCGCCCCGACATAACCGCCGGTATTCACATCCACCGTGGTCAGGGCTTCGGTCTGGTCAATGATGAGGTAGCCGCCAGATTTCAGGTCAACCCGGCGCCCCAAGGCTTTGGCGATCTCTTCATCGATCGCATACAAATCAAAAATCGGCCGCTCGCCTTTGTACAGATGCAAGCGCTCTGCCGCTTTCGGCATGAACTCGCGGCCAAAAGCCACCAGCTGAGCAAACTGCTCTTGCGAATCGATGCGGATGCTTTGGGTGGCCTCACCCACCAGGTCGCGCAGCACGCGCTGCAACAGCGTCAGATCCTGGTGCAGCAAGGACGCAGGAGGCAAACGCATCGAAGCCTCCTTGATGCGGGCCCAGGTCTTGCGCAGATACGCGATGTCTTCCTGCAACTCTTCATCACTTGAGTCTTCGGCATTGGTGCGCAAGATGAAACCACCACCATCAGCGCCCACCAGGGCCTGCAGCCTCTGGCGCAGTGCATCGCGTTGGTCAGACGGTATTTTTTGCGACACCCCAATGTGATCGTCTTGCGGCAAAAACACCAGATGACGCCCCGCAATGCTGATTTGCGTAGACAGACGGGCGCCTTTGGTGCCCATGGGGTCCTTGATGACCTGCACCATGATGGCGCGACCTTCAAACACCTGTTTTTCAATCGGCACCAGCGGCTGGCCCGTGCGGGCAGCAGAGGCCTCGCCTTCGGCATGTTTTTGCCACACATCGGCCACATGCAAAAACGCAGCCTTGTCCAGCCCGATGTCGATGAACGCCGACTGCATGCCCGGCAACACGCGGGCCACTTTGCCCAGGTACACATTGCCGACCAAACCGCGCTCGAGCGTGCGCTCAACGTGCAGCTCTTGCACCGCGCCAAATTCGACCACCGCGACCCGGGTTTCCTGGGGTGACCAATTGACCAAAATATCTTGTTGCATGGATGGAATCAGGTTGGAAAATGGGGAATCGGCTCACAACACACGAGCGCCTGGCCAAGCGGTTCGCACAGGCCCTTCAAACACTCAGCAGCGAACGCCCACCGAGCGCAGCAAGGCTGCGGTCTCGAACAGCGGCAGGCCCATGATGCCTGAATAACTGCCCCGGATCTGTTCAATATGAGCAGCCGCCCTGCCCTGCACACCGTAGGCCCCGGCTTTGCCCATGGGCTCGCCTGACGCCACATAGGCCTTGATTTGCGCTGGGGTCATGGGTGCAAAACGCACCCATGACTCGGACACGGCCGCCACGCGTTGACGGCCTTTTTGCACAGCCACCGCCGTCAACACCCGATGGGTCTGGCCAGACAATAATTTCAAAATGCGCACGGCATCGGCTGAGTCCGCCGGTTTGCCCAAAATGTCACGGCCCAAACACACGGTGGTGTCCGCGCACAGCACCGGCGCGGCAGGCAGGCCCTGCCGCTTCAGGCGCTGCACGGCAGCATCCAGCTTCAGGCCCGTCACCCGGGCCACATAGCGGCCAGGTGCCTCATGGCCTCGAACCTCTTCCAAGGACTCGGCATCTTCGCCAGGCTCGGCCAACAGCAAGGTGTGGGCCACGCCGATTTGGTCCAGCAACTGGCTGCGCCGGGGACTTTGAGAGGCGAGGTAAATGAAGTCGCTCATTCGCGGTGGTAAGGGTGGTTGGCGTTGATGGACCAGGCGCGGTACAGCTGCTCAATCAACAGCACCCGGGCCATGGCGTGGGGCAAGGTCAGGTCGGACAGGCGAATGCGTTCGTGCGCGGCTTGCCTGAATTCGGGCTCCAGACCATCGGGGCCGCCGATGACCAAGGCCACATCGTCACCCCCCAATTGCCAACTGGTCAGGCGTGTTGCCAGGGCTTGGGTGGTGAGGTTGGTGCCGCGCTCGTCCAGCACCACAATGCGGGTGCCACGGGGAATGGCCGCCTCGATGCGCTGGCGCTCGGCAGCGTACAACGTGGGCAGGGTTTTGGAGCCTCGGGGCTCGGTTTTCACGGCCTTGAGCTCGACCTTGAGCTCAGGCGGAAAACGTTTGGCGTAATCGTCCCAGGCGGTCTGAGCCCAGTCAGGCACACGCAGGCCGACCGCAACGATCAGCAGCTTCATGAAGGATCAATCGGCTTTGCGACGGGTCGCAGCTTGTACGGCCTTGCGGGCTGGAGCTTTCTTGGCAGCGGGTTTGGCAGCTGTCTTGGTCGCCGCTTTGGCAGCCGGTTTGGCCGAAGGCTTGCCCACTGTTTTCACGGTGGGCTTGCTGGTGGCCGATTTGGCAACCGTTTTAACGGGCGACTTTACTGCAGTCTTCGCAGACGTTTTCGCTGCGGCTTTGGCAGCAGGCTTGGCTGTCTTGGCGGGGGCCTTCAAAGCCGGCTTGGCTTTGGCTGCAGTCTTTTTGGCTGCCGGCACTTTGGTCGCTTTTTTGGCCACCGAGTTCTGGATGTGGCCTTTGACCTCGGCTGTGGCGGCTGGTTTAGGGGCACCAAACTTCAGACGCACGGGTGTGCCACCCCAAATTTCTTCCAGGTTGTAGTAAGTGCGGATCGTGGGCTGCATGACGTGCACCACGGCCTGACCGCAATCCACAATGATCCACTCGCCGTTGTCTTCACCTTCGATGCGGGGCTTGCCAAAACCGGCATGGCGCACCTTGTCGCGCACACTGGCGGCCAAGGCCTTGGTCTGGCGGTTCGATGTGCCTGACGCAATGATGACCCGCTCAAACAGGGAGGAAAGGTGCTCGGTGTCAAACACCTGGATCTCTTGGGCCTTGACGTCCTCCAAGGCGTCCACAATGGCTCGCTGGAGTTTTTGAATGTCTTTTTTGGCAGCGTTTTCGGTCATCAAAGGGGCCTGTAAAGATGGTGTTCGTGAATATAGCGCTCAACAGCGGGGGGCACCAGACCTGAAATGGCCTGCTCTTTGGCCAGCAGCTCACGGATGTCCGTGGCACTGTGAGGCATCAGCGGCATCTCCAGAGTCTGAATGCGCGCTTGCATCGTGTCAGAAAGGGGCGCGACTGCCTGTGACGTACCCGACTCTTCATTCCAGGCACGCACGGCCATATCACGCCCTGCGGCGCAGATTATAGCGATGCGGCCGATTTCTTCGATTTGATGCCAGGATGGCAAGGACCGCCGCTGGTCATCGCCGAGCAACAAATAGAGTTGGGCCTGTGGAAATTCGGCCTGCAACTCATGCAATGTGTCCACCGTGTAGCTGGGTCCGGCACGCCTGATTTCACGCTCATCCACCACGACCTGGGGCAGATGCTGGTAGGCCATTCGGGTCATGGCGAGCCTGTGAGCGGCATCGCTCAAATGGCGCGTTTTGTGCCAAGCCTGTCCCGTGGGCAAAACACGCACTTGCTCCAGTTGGAGCTGCGCAATAGCCGCCTCGACCAAGGCCACATGCGCCAGATGCGGTGGATCAAAAGCACCGCCAAAAACACCCAATCGGGTGACGATGGGCAGATTCAAACCCAATCCTTGGGCACCAAGAAATGGCTCAGCAAACGCGCTTCGGGCGAACCTGGTTCATCCTGGCGCTGATAAGACCAGCGCACCTCGGGCGGCATGGACAACAAGATGGATTCGGTACGTCCGCCCGACTGCAAGCCAAAATGCGTGCCCCGGTCCCACACCAAGTTGAACTCCACATAGCGGCCACGGCGGTACAGCTGGAAGTCACGCTCACGCTCACCATAGGGCATGTCTTTGCGCCGTTGCACGATCGGCATGTAAGCGGGCAACAGGGCATCGCCCACGCTTTGCAGCATGGCAAAGCTTGGGGCCATGCCCAGCTCGGAAAAATCGTCAAAGAAGATGCCGCCCACGCCGCGCTGCTCGTGGCGGTGCTTGTTGCAAAAATAGTCATCGCACCAGGTTTTGAAGCGGGGGTGCAAACCTTCACCAAACGGCGTCAGCGCATCTTTGCAGGTCTGGTGAAAATGCACCGCATCTTCGTCAAAGCCGTAATAAGGTGTCAGGTCCATGCCGCCACCAAACCAGGCCACAGGCGCTTTACCTTCGGGCTTGGCGGCGATCATGCGCACATTCATGTGCACCGTGGGCACGTAAGGGTTGCGCGGGTGAAACACCAGCGACACGCCCATGGCCTCAAAGGCCGAACCCGCCAACTCAGGGCGGTGCTGTGTTGCCGAGGGGGGCAACTGCGGTCCACTCACGTGCGAAAAACCGCAACCAGCACGCTCGAACACCGGGCCGCCTTCCAAAATTTGGGTGATGCCGTTGCCTTGCAGCTTTTCACCGGGCTCTTTTTGCCAGGCATCCACCAAAAACGGCGTGCCATCGATGTCGGTCAAAGCCCCGGTGATGCGGGACTGCAAGCCCACGAGGTAGTTCTTGACTGTGCCGAGTTCAAACGATGTGTTCATGGGGGGTTTTAACGCAATGCGAAATCAGGAAGACTGTGAAGCCGAGGTGGAAGTGGTCGCCTTGGAAGTCGCCTGCGGACTCCAGGGCACGATGGGGCCCATTTGGTCCACATGGAAGCCCTCAACACCCTCGAACACTTGCGCGAAGTGGGCGTAATCCACATCGGTTTCGCCGGTCAGTTCGTAAAAATCAACCACACTGAAGCAGCGTTTGCCCCAGTCGAGCTTGACCAAGGCCAAAGGCACCTGAGCCCCCAAAGCCACTTGGTAAAAGCCACTGCGCCAACCCGGTGTGAGACTGCGCGTGCCCTCCGGGGCCAGGCCAAGCCACAGCAATTGATGCCTGGCCTTGTGTTGCTCGAACACATGAACCATCTGACCCACAACCCCTTTCGAAGAGCTGCGGTCAATCGGAAGGCCGCCCACCCAACGCATCCAGGCGCCAATCAGGGGAAACTTGAACAAGGAGTCTTTGCCCCAGAAATGCGCTGGAATGCCCAAGGCCCATTTGGCCAGCATGCCGATCGGGAAATCCCAATTGCTGGTATGCGGGTAGACGATGGCCACACCCTGAAGCGCAGGAAAGCCTTCAAACTCCAGGCGCCAGCCCAGCATCTTCAAGACCCAGCGGGCCAAACGGGAGCCCTTGAATTGAACAGGATGGGGTGATGGAAAACGCATGAACAATGTGCCCCGTCAGTTTTTGATGGCGCGGTAACCGATGTCTTTGCGCATCTGCATGCCATCGAATGCGATGGGGCTGGCGGTCTGGTAGGCCTTTTGCTGTGCTTGGCGCACCGAATCGGCCAAAGCCGTGACACACAAGACACGGCCGCCCGAGGTCAGTATCTGACCGTTTTGCTCGGTGGTGCCTGCATGAAACACCATGGCCTCTTCTTCGTCTTTGGGCAGGCCATTGATGGCATCCCCTTTGCGCGGGTTCATGGGGTAACCGGCCGCAGCCATCACCACACCGAGCGCCACCCGGCGGTCCCATTCCAGCTCCAGGTGCTCCAGGCCCTCAGAGGTTGCGGCCAAAAGCACGTCCAACAGGTCCGATTTCAGGCGCATCAAGATGGGCTGGGTTTCTGGGTCACCCATGCGGCAGTTGAACTCCAGGGTTTTGACGCGGCCTTGGGGGTCGATCATCAAACCGGCATACAAAAAACCGGTGTAAGTGATGCCATCTTTTTCCATGCCCCGGATGGTGGGCAAGATGACTTCGCGCATGGCGCGGGCATGCACTTCGGCCGTGACCACGGGCGCGGGCGAATAAGCACCCATGCCGCCCGTGTTCGGGCCTTCATCGCCGTCGAGCAAACGCTTGTGATCCTGGCTGGTGGCGAGTGCTGTGACGTTTTTGCCATCGCACAAAACCATGAAACTGGCTTCCTCGCCCTGCAAAAACTCCTCGATCACCACGCGGGCACCGCCTACGTTATGGGCCACGCCCAAGGTGTTGTCGAGCAACATGAAGTCGATCGCTTCATGGGCCTCGGCCACCGTCATCGCGACCACCACGCCTTTGCCTGCGGCCAAGCCATCGGCCTTGACCACAATGGGCGCACCTTTGAGGTCCACATAGGCATGTGCTAAGGCCGCATCGGTGAAGGTTTCAAACTCGGCCGTGGGAATGCCATGGCGCTGCATGAATGACTTGGAAAAAGCTTTCGAGCTTTCGAGCTGGGCTGCCGCCTGAGTGGGGCCAAAGATGCGTAAACCATGCGCACGAAAATCGTCCACGATTCCTGCAGCCAGCGGCGCCTCAGGGCCGACCAGGGTCAATGCGATGCCGTTGTCGATCGCCCATTGGCGCAGTTGCGCCAAATCGGTGACCGGGACATTGATCAGGTTGGGGTCTTTGGCCGTGCCACCGTTGCCGGGGGCGACGTAAACCTGCTGAATTTTGGGCGATTGCGCCAATTTCCACGCCATGGCGTGCTCTCGGCCACCATTGCCGACTACCAATACTTTCATCAAACTTCCTTAATCTTCGAATTCGGCGTTGTGGAAAACGTTTTGCACATCGTCCAAGTCTTCCAGCACATCCAGCAATTTTTGCATTTTGACCGCATCTTCACCCGCAAGCGAAATGCTGTTTTCGGCACGCATGGTCACCTCGGCCATATCGGCCACCAGCCCTGCGGCCTCCAGCGCGTTCTTGACAGCCTCAAACTCCGCTGGCGCAGTCAGCACCTCGATGGCCCCCTCCTCGTCCGTGATCACGTCCTCGGCGCCAGCCTCCAGAGCCACTTCCATGACTTTGTCTTCGCTGGTGCCCGGGGCAAAAATCAGCTGGCCACAGTTTTTGAACTGGAACGCCACCGAGCCTTCGGTCCCCAGGTTACCGCCATGCTTGCTCAAGGCGTGGCGCACTTCCGCGACCGTGCGCACCCGGTTGTCGGTCATGGTGTCCAAAATGATGGCCGCGCCCCCAATGCCATAGCCTTCGTAGCGAATTTCCTCGTAGCTCACGCCTTCGAGGTTGCCAGTGGCCTTGTCCACATTGCGTTTGATGGTGTCGGCGGGCATGTTGGCCGCCTTGGCCTTCTCGATGGCCAGGCGCAAGCGGGGATTGGCGCTGACATCGCCGCCGCCGGTTCGTGCGGCCACCATGATTTCACGGACCACCCGGGTCCAGATGCGCTGACGCTTTTCGTCTTGCCGCCCCTTGCGGTGCTGAATATTTGCCCATTTACTGTGGCCAGCCATCGGGAATTCCTTGAATGTTGATTTAATCTACAGACTGGATTTTACTTTTCACAAGCGGGAGAAAAACAAACATGGCTGAACCGATGCTGATTGCGCAAAACACCCAGGTGCAATGCCACCTCCTGCCGGGTCTGGCCAACCGCCACGGACTCATCACTGGCGCTACGGGCACGGGCAAGACCGTGACCCTGCAAACCCTGGCCGAACACTTCTCACGTTTGGGCGTCCCGGTCTTCATGGCCGATGTGAAAGGTGACCTGACCGGCATCAGCCAGCCCGGAAAGATCGGTGAAAAATTAGCGACAGTGCTCAAAGACCGCGGCATTGCCCTGCCCGAGCCCATGGCCTGCCCCACCACCCTTTGGGATGTGTTTGGGGAACAAGGTCACCCTGTGCGAGCCACCATCTCGGACATGGGCCCCCTGCTCTTGACCCGCATGCTGGGCCTGAACGAAACACAAGCGGGCGTGCTGAATTTGGTGTTCAAGATCGCCGATGACAATGGCTTGCTGCTGCTGGACATGAAAGACCTGCGGGCCATGTTGCAGTACGTTGGGGACAACGCCAAAAACTTCACCACCGAATACGGCAACATCAGCGCAGCGAGCATTGGGGCCATTCAACGCGGCCTGCTCCAAATTGAAAGCCAGGGGGGCGACCGGTTCTTTGGCGAGCCCATGCTCAACATCGAAGATTTCATGCAAACCGATGCCCAAGGTCTGGGCGTGGTGAACATTCTGGCGGCCGACAAGCTGATGAACTCGCCCCGCTTGTACGCCACCTTCTTGTTGTGGATGCTGTCCGAGCTGTTCGAGGTGCTGCCCGAAATTGGCGACCCCGAAAAACCCAAACTGGTGTTCTTCTTTGACGAAGCCCATTTGCTGTTCAAGGACGCGCCTGCAGCGCTGGTCGAGCGCATCGAACTGGTGGTGCGCCTGGTTCGGTCCAAAGGCGTGGGTGTGTACTTCGTCACCCAAAACCCACTGGACATTCCCGACAGCGTGCTGGGCCAGCTGGGCAACCGGGTGCAGCACGCCCTGCGTGCCTACACCCCGCGCGACCAGAAAGCCGTGGCGGCCACGGCGCAGACCATGCGCCCCAAAGCCGGATTGAACATCGAAGCCGCCATCACCGAGCTGGCCGTGGGTGAGGCCTTGGTGAGCTTGCTGGACGCCAAGGGACGTCCCTGTGAGACCGAACAGGTGTTTGTTTTACCTCCCTCCAGCCAATTGGGGCCCATTACTCCAGCACAGCGGCAAGCCCTGATTCAGGGCTCTTTGGTGGCGGGGGTCTATGAGAAAACCCAAGACCGAGAATCGGCCTATGAAAAGATCAAGGCGGGTGCGTCTCGGGGTCAGGACAACGCCACACCAGCGCTGCCGGGTCAGGCCACCGTCACGGCCGACAAAGAAGGTAGCCTGATGGGCGGTCTGTCAGAGCTGGTTTTTGGCTCGACCGGTCCACGCGGTGGTCAGCGCGATGGCGTCGCCCAGATGGTGGTCAAGAGTGCGGTGCGCACTGTGGGCTCGGCCATTGGCCGCGAAATCGTGCGCGGTGTTCTGGGAGGTCTTCTGGGCTCCAGTCGACGCCGCTGAGCGCGAGACGAAAAAAAAACCGCCGTGTGCAGCACACGGCGGTTTTTGCAAAGGATCTGTCGACGATCAGGCTGTTTCGCCCAACACAGTCACAGTCACTTCCACCACCACATCGGTGTGCAAAGCCACTGCAACAGTGGATTCGCTCACAGTTTTGATGGGGCCATGAGGCATACGAATCTGGGACTTGACCAGCTTGTAGCCTTGTTTGTTCAACTCTTCAGCGATGTCGTTGTTGGTCACGGAACCAAACAAACGGCCATCCACCCCAGCCTTTTGCGACAACTTGACCACCAAACCAGTCAATTTTTCGCCTTGGGCTTGGGCTTCAGCCAATTTGGCAGCAGCGGCTTTTTCGAGTTCAGCACGGCGAGCTTCGAACTCGGCCTTGTTGTTTTCGGTGGCACGGCGTGCACGGCCTTGTGGGATCAGGAAGTTGCGAGCGTAACCGTCTTTGACTTTGACGATATCGCCCAGATTACCCAGGTTCACAACCTTTTCGAGCAGGATGATTTGCATGGTTGGACTCCTTAGACTTTGTGCTGGTCGGTGTAGGGCAACATGGCCAAGAAGCGTGCGCGCTTGATGGCTGTGTTGAGCTGACGCTGGAAAATGGCACGGGTGCCAGTCAAGCGTGCAGGAATGATCTTGCCGTTTTCGGCGATGAAGTCACGCAAGGTGTCCACATCTTTGTAGTCGATTTCTTCGACGCCAGTGACTGTGAAGCGGCAGAAACGCTTGCGCTTGAACAGCAGTGACTGGGTGTTGCGCTTTGGGCGCTTGTCTTTGTTGAATTTTTTGAACGTGGCCATGGGGCCTCCTGAAATTAATCTTGCTGAAACTCTTGAATGTGCAACACGACACTTTTGCCTTGTCGAGGGGTGGCCAAAAAGCCTTTGAACGTCCAAACACTGCCTACCGCTTGCTTGACCAGCGTTTCAGCCAGTGACCCGAAGGCCAAGGCACGAAGCTTGAGCTGGACTTTGCGGGCTTGTCCTGCCTCTTGTACTTCAGAGGCATGCTCCAGAATCAAATCCAGAGCGGGCAAACCGGCGGGGGTGTATCGCAAAGCGGCTTGCTCGGCAATACAGGCGGTCAGTTCTGTGCGGTTCACTCCTCAACAGGCACGTGTCAAGCGGCGAATTCGGCTTGTTGTGACTTGCGGGCTTCTTCGCGCTCAACGGTCTTCATCATGGACGAAGGAGCGGTGTCGGCTTTTTTCTTGAGCACAGTCAGGTGACGCAAAACAGCATCGTTGAACTTGAAGGCGTGCTCCAGTTCAGCCATGACGGCTTGGTCGGCTTCAATGTTCACGCACAGGTAGTGGGCTTTGCCCAGCTTGTTGATCTGGTATGCCAACTGACGGCGGCCCCAGTCTTCAACACGGTGGATATTGCCACCGCCGGCAGTGATCATGCCTTTGTAACGCTCCAGCATGGCTGGAACTTGTTCGGACTGATCGGGATGGATCAGCAAAATGATTTCGTAATGACGCATTGAGACTCCTTGCGGTTAACCCAAAAGGTTGGAAAAGCCGCCCCCAGCGTCTGTCGGGGTGCGGCAAGGCGAAGCCTGCGATTATAGCTTTAATTCAGAGGCCAGGATAGCCATTGCCAAGCACCACCGGTTGCTTGGGCGGGGAAACCCAGCGCGTAGGAAGCAGCCAAGTGACCAAAACCATCACCAAACAGCCTGCAGGCACCCCGAAAACACCCGCGGACAAGGGCTGAATGCCAAACCACAAGCCCCCGACAGGGTCCAGACCCCAAAAGTGCCGAAACCCCGGGGCATTGACCGCCATGTAACAAAGGGTCAAGCCCAAACCCGCCAACATGCCAGCCACCACAGCGGGACGATGGACCTTCTTCCAGACCATGCCCAAAGCCATACCCGGGAAAAAGGCGGCAGCGGCCAATGAGAAGGACGCAGAAACCAAGGACAGAATTTCGGCAGGCTTGAACGCCGCGACCACAGCAGCCAGCATGGCCACCGCCAACAAAGCAAATTTGGACAAAATGACCCGCCCCTCAGGTGATTTGGGTTTGCGCTCTCGCCCCGGCCCGATGTCATGCACCAGCGCGTTGCTGATGGTCAACAACAAGCCATCGGCCGTAGACAAAGCAGCGGCCAGTCCCCCTGCAGCAACCAGACCTGACACCACAAACGGCATGCCGCCCAATTCAGGCGTGGCCAGCATGATCATGTCAGCCCCCAATTTCAACTCTCCCAATTGCAACACCCGATCGCCATTGACATCGGAAAACTCCAGCAATGCCGAGTCCAAACGGGCCCATTGAAACATCCAACTGGGCAAATCTTCAAAACTGCTGCCCACCAGGTTGTTCAGGACCTCAAACTTCACCAAAACAGCCAAAGCAGGCACGCTCAGGTACAGCAAACCGATGAAAAACAAGGACCAGGCCACCGAGCTGCGCGCCTCGGCCACCGATGGCAAGGTATAGAACCTCGTCAACAAGTGCGGCAAACCCGCCGTACCGACCATGAGACAGAAAACCAAGGCCAAAAAATTGAGCCGGGATTCCTCAAACAGCTTGACTTCTGAGGGGTTGCCATCGGGCTTGCCGGCAAATGCTTGCGCGTGCATGGGCATCCCCCCCAAGGGTCTGGCCCGGTCCAAGTTGTCATGCATGGCGCGGGTCCATTGCTCCTTGGCGATTACCGCATCACGCGGCACAGCCAAAAGCTCGCGTCGGGCTTGCGCAATCGATGAATAGTCGGCCGATTGCGCTTTGAGCAGCCGGATTTTCTCTTCCAGCTCTTGGCGCAACTCGACCATCGAACGCTCGACATGCTCCAGTCGTGCCTGAAACATTTGGGCACGCCGGGCGTATTCCTCACGCACTTCGATTTCACCGGGATCGTTGATCAGTTTCTTTTCGATGGCCTCAATGCGGGAAAGCTGCTGCCCGTAGACGAAGGGTGCCAGAGGCGTTCCCAGTTGTTTGTAGGCCAACCACGACACGGGGATCATGAACGCCAGCAACAACATGATGTATTGCGCCACTTGGGTCCAGGTGATGGCCCGCATGCCCCCCAGAAAAGAGCACAACAGGACACCGCCCAAGCCCAGCAAGATGCCGATCTCGAATTGAACGCCCGTCAAGCGCGAAGCGATCAGGCCAATGCCGTAAATTTGGGCGACCACATAGGTAAAAGAGCACAAAACCGATGCCAAAGCGGCAATGATGCGCGGCCAACGACCGCCATAGCGCTGGTCAAAGTAATCCGGGAGGGTGTACAGCTTCATGGCCCGCAGATGCGGGGCGATCAACAACCCGACCAGACAAAAACCGCCCGTCCAGCCCATGACATAAGCCAAGCCTCCGGGCTGCTGACCGCTGCCGGAAAAACCCTGCAAATAGAGTGCGCCCGCCAAACTGATGAAAGAAGCCGCACTCATCCAGTCGGCTGCCGTGGCCATGCCGTTGTACATGGCCGGAATGCGGCGACCCGCCACGTAGTATTCATCCTCGTCTGTCGTGCGGCCCAAAATGCCAATCAAGGCATAAATCATCACCGTACTGAACAAAAAAATCGGGCCAATCAAATTGCGCGACAACCCCCACCGTTCAGCCCACGCCATAGCGCCCAACAGCGTGAGCAGGATGGCAATGTAAATCAAGACATTGCGATGCAAACGCCAATGGTAAGCCGCAGTTTGACGGTCTGCCATCGGTTGAGTCATCGCCATGCCTTGATATGAAGCATCAACGGCCCAGATTGGTCCAGGTCTCGATCACCGTGTCCGGGTTGAGCGAGATGGAGCTGATGCCCTGATCCATCAACCAACGGGCAAAGTCAGGGTGGTCGCTGGGGCCTTGACCGCAGATGCCGATGTATTTGCCTTGAGACAAACAAGCCTTGATGGCCTGCGAAATCAGCGCCGTCACGGCCGGGTCTCGCTCATCAAAGTCCACGGCCAGCAGCTCCATGCCCGAGTCGCGGTCCAGACCCAAGGTCAATTGGGTCAGGTCGTTGGAGCCGATCGAGAAGCCGTCAAAGAACTCAAGGAACTGCTCTGCCAGGATGGCGTTGCTGGGCACTTCACACATCATGATGACTTTGAGGTCGTTTTCGCCACGGCGCAAGCCTTGGCTGGCCAGCAGCTGGGTGACCTTTTCGGCCTGTCCCAGGGTACGGACAAAGGGCACCATGATCTGAACGTTGGTCAATCCCATCTCGCCGCGCACGCGTTTGAGTGCCTCGCACTCCATGGCAAAGGCTTCGCCAAAGTCTGCGCTGATGTAACGTGCAGCGCCACGAAAACCGAGCATCGGGTTTTCTTCTTCGGGCTCGTAGCGGCTGCCGCCAATGAGCTTGCGGTACTCGTTGCTTTTAAAGTCAGACAAACGCACGATGACCGGCTTGGGCCAAAAGGCTGCGGCGATGCTGGCCACACCTTCGGCAACTTTGTCGACATAAAAAGCACGGGGCGATGCATGCCCACGGGCCACCGATTCCACGGCCTTCTTCAAGTCGGCATCGATCGCGGGATAGTCCAGGATCGCCTTGGGGTGCACACCAATGTTGTTGTTGATGATGAACTCCAGACGCGCCAAACCCACACCCGCGTTGGGCAATTGCGCGAAGTCGAAGGCCAACTGGGGGTTGCCCACGTTCATCATGATTTTGGTTTTGATCTCGGGCAACACGCCACGCTGGATTTCGCTGATTTCGGTTTCCAACAAGCCATCGTAAATGTGACCGGTATCGCCCTCGGCGCAGCTGACGGTGACCAAGGTGCCCTCTTTCAACTGTTCCGTGGCATTGCCGCAACCCACCACGGCGGGAATGCCCAGCTCCCGCGCAATGATGGCGGCGTGGCATGTGCGCCCACCGCGGTTAGTCACGATGGCGCTGGCGCGTTTCATCACCGGCTCCCAGTTCGGATCGGTCATGTCGGTCACCAGCACGTCGCCAGGTTGGACCTTGTCCATCTCGCTGATGTTGTGCACCAAGCGAACAGGTCCTGTGCCGATCTTCTGGCCAATCGCCCGACCCTCGGCCAGGATGGTGCTTTTGCCTTTGAGCTTGTAGCGCAGCTCGGGCGTGCCCTTGGCCTGGCTTTTCACGGTTTCGGGGCGCGCTTGCAGGATGTAAAGCAGGCCATCGGTACCGTCTTTGCCCCACTCGATGTCCATCGGGCGGCCGTAGTGCTGCTCAATGACCACCGCATAACGGGCCAATTGCTCGACCTCATCGTCTGTCAGGCTGTAGCGGTTGCGCAATTCAGCAGGCACGTCAGTGGTTTTGACCAACTTGCCCGATGCTGCTTTTTCCTGAGGCGTGGCAAACACCATTTCGATCAGCTTGGAGCCCAGATTGCGTCGGATCACGCAGCGATTGCCCGCGGCCAACATGGGCTTGTGCACATAAAATTCGTCCGGGTTCACGGCGCCCTGCACCACCGTCTCGCCCAGGCCGTAGCTGGAGGTGATGAACACCACGTCTTCAAAGCCCGACTCGGTGTCGATGGTGAACATGACACCCGCAGCGCCCAAATCGGAGCGCACCATGCGCTGAACACCCGCCGACAAAGCCACATCGGCGTGGGCAAAACCCTTGTGCACGCGGTAGCTGATGGCCCGATCGTTGTACAAAGAGGCAAACACCTCTTTCATTTTGTGCAGCACATCGTCGATGCCGACCACGTTCAGAAAGGTCTCTTGTTGACCGGCAAAAGAGGCGTCCGGCAAGTCTTCGGCTGTGGCCGAAGAGCGCACGGCAAACGAAGCATCGGGGTTGCTGCCTTGCAGACGCACAAACGCCTCGCGAATGGCTTGCTCCAGATCGGCCGGGAATGGCTGGGCTTCGACCATGGCACGGATTTCGGCACCCGCAGCCGCCAAAGCGCGCACATCTTCGGTGTCCAGCGCGTCCAGACGAGCGTTGATGCGCTCGGTCAAGCCGCCAAAAGCCAGAAACTGGCGAAAAGCATGGGCGGTGGTGGCAAAACCCGTGGGCACCCGCACGCCCGAGGGCAATTGGGAAATCATCTCCCCCAAGCTGGCATTTTTCCCCCCCACCGACTCGACATCGGTCATGCGCAATTGCTCAAAGGGAACGACCAAGGCGGTCTCACTGAAAAGATCAGACATACAAAGCTCCAAAGTTAAAACCGGGTTCCATGGGGCAAGACGGGGATTTGTTGTTCTTGGAATTCAACCGCCGAGCGGGGTGCCATGGATAATCGAATCATTTTAGGGGGCTTGTTGCCGCCTGCATTTGAAATTTTTGCATCCATGTCCAAACGCACTGTTTTTTTCGTATCTGACGGCACCGGCATCACGGCCGAGACTTTTGGCAACGCCATCCTGGCCCAGTTCGACATGAAAACCCGTCATGTGCGCCTGCCCTTCACCGACACCATCGACAAGGCGCACCAAGCGGTACGGCAGATCAACCACACAGCCGACACCGAGGGCAACAAACCCATCGTGTTCACCACCTTGGTGAACATGGACGTGCTCAAAGTGTTGCAGGAGCACTGCCAAGGCATGCTGCTGGACATGTTTGGCACCTTCGTGAACCCGCTTGAAAACGAGCTGGGCATCAAGTCCCACCACCGGGTCGGGCGCTTTTCGGACGTGAGCAAGAGCAAGGAATACCACGACCGGATCGAGGCCATCAACTTTTCGCTGGCCCATGACGATGGCCAATCCAACCGGGATCTGGAATCGGCGGATGTGATTTTGGTGGGTGTGAGCCGCAGCGGCAAAACTCCGACCAGCCTTTACTTGGCCATGCAGCACGGCCTGAAAGCCGCGAACTATCCCTTGATTCCCGAAGATTTTGACCGCAAGCAGCTGCCCCCAGCCCTGGTGCCACACCGCAAAAAAATCTTCGGCCTGAGCATTCACCCCGACCGCCTGGCCGAAATCCGTGCGGAACGCCGACCCAACTCCCGCTATGCCAGCCTGGAAAATTGCCGCATGGAGGTCTCCGAAGCCGAAGCCATGATGCGCCGCTCGGGCATCCGCTGGCTGTCCACCACCACCAAGTCGATTGAAGAGATCGCCACCACCATCCTGCAGGAAATCAAACCTGAGCGGCTGATTTACTGAGCAAGTTGCCTGCCCGGTATTGCGCGCAACAACCGGGGCAGCAGATCAAGACAGGGTCGCAGCAATCCGTTCGGCACATTTCCGAGCCTGAGCGGCATCACGGGCCTCCACCATGACTCGGACCAAGGGCTCGGTGCCACTGGCACGAATCAAGACGCGCCCCGAATCGCCCAATTCGGATTCTGCAGCCCGGGTGGCATCCCACAAGGGCTGGTGGCCTTGCCAATCAAAGCCCGGTGTCAAACGCACATTGATCAGCGTTTGCGGGAACAAAGTGATGCCCTCCAGCAACTGGGCCATGGTCCGTCCGCTGCCCACACAGGCTTGCAGCACTTGCAAAGCACTGACCAAACCATCGCCTGTGGTGTGCTTGTCCAAGGCCAGCAGGTGACCTGAGCCCTCACCGCCCAGCAACCAGCCTTTGTCGTGCAAGACCTCCAGCACATAACGGTCGCCAACTTTGGCTCGCACAAACTGCACGCCACGTTGTTTGAGTGCCACTTCCACCGCCAGATTGGTCATCAAGGTGCCCACCGCGCCCGGCACAGCTTCGTCCCGCGCCAAACGGTCTGCGACCATGAGGTACAACAACTCATCACCGTTGAACAATCGGCCTGTGTCATCCACGAATTGCAAGCGGTCCGCATCCCCATCCAGCGCAATGCCGTAGTCGGCGCCTTGGTCCTTGACGGCTTGCACCAAAGCCTCAGGGTGCGTGGCCCCCACGCCTTTGTTGATGTTGAGGCCATCAGGGGAACAACCGATCGCGATCACCTCGGCACCCAACTCATGGAAAACCTTGGGCGCGATTTGATAGGCAGCACCATGGGCGGCGTCCACCACAATCTTCAAGCCCTTGAGGGTCAGATCGTTGGAAAACGTGCTCTTGCAAAACTCGATGTACCGACCCGCAGCGTCGTCCAGGCGCCGGGTTTTGCCCAAAGCGGCCGAGTCCACCCAAACAGGGTCTTCCAGCAAAGTCGCCTCAACGGTTTCTTCCCATGCGTCGGAGAGCTTCTTGCCTTGGGCACTGAAAAACTTGATGCCGTTGTCCGCAAACGGGTTGTGGCTTGCGCTGATCACCACGCCCAGCGAGGCTCGCTGCGCCCGGGTCAAGTACGCCACGGCTGGCGTGGGCACCGGGCCCAGCAACACGACATCGACCCCTGCGGAGTTGAAGCCCGACTCCAACGCACTTTCCAGCATATAGCCAGAAATGCGGGTATCTTTGCCGATCAGCACCACAGGGTGCGCTTCCTGAGCCTTCAAAACACGGCCTACCGCATGCGCCAGACGCAAAATAAAATCGGGCGTGATGGGGCTTTGGCCTACCGTGCCCCGAATGCCGTCTGTGCCGAAATATTGACGCGCCATGCTCACCATCCTTGTTTTTTTAATAAGTAGAAGAATTTTAGCGGCCACGCTGACCGCGAACCCTGACAAAAAGGACTGCCCAGCGTTTTAGCCGGCGTCGGCATGAAGCTGCATGGCCTGCCAGACTTTGAGGGCGTCCACCGTTTGCTTCACGTCGTGCACCCGAACCACACAAGCACCCCGCTCCACCGCCAACAAAGCCGCGGCCACACTGGCAGCCTGTCGCTGGGCGGGCTCAGGGGTCTGCCCGTTTTCGCTCAATACCGCGCCCAAAGAAGACTTGCGCGACCAACCGGCCAAAACCGGATAACCCAAGCGCAACAAATCGGCCTGCCTGGCAAGCAATTGAAAGTTCTGCGCAACGGTTTTCCCGAAACCGATGCCAGGATCGAGCATCAGTCGCGACGCAGCAATGCCCTGCGCGGAGAGCGACTCGGCGCGCCCTTTCAAGAAAGCGGTGACCTCGGTGAGAGCATCGCCCGTCATGGTCTGCATTTGCATGGTTTGTGGGTCGCGGTGCATGTGCATCAAACACACGCCACAAGCGGGATGTGCTGCAATCACCCGCTCAGCCCCACGCTGGCGCAAAGCCCAAATGTCATTGACGATGTCAACGCCCAGATCCAGCACCGCTTGCATCACTTCAGGCTTGTAAGTGTCCACCGAGATCGGCACTTGCCAACGCACAGCTTCCTGCAAAAACGGGACAAGACGCGCCAACTCTTCCGACAAAGGCACAGGGTATGCGCCTGGTCGCGTGGACTCGCCGCCCACATCCAGAATCCCCGCGCCATCGCGCAGCAATTGTTCGGCATGCCGCAAAGCTTGCGCCGTATCACCGTGGCGTCCACCGTCAGAAAAAGAATCGGGGGTGACGTTCACAATGCCCATCACCCAAGGGCGGGAAAGGTCTAATTCAAAACGCGTTGTCTGCCAGCGCAGAGGACTGTGCAGTCCTTTTTTTTCAACTTCCATGTGGCTTACTCCATGAAAAACGGAGCCCGAAGGCCCCGCTTTTGTTGCACCGATCTTGAAAAAATCAAGCGGCCGTGGTTGCTGGCTCTGGCTGAACCGCAGGGGTGCCACCGCTGCCACCACCGGAAGGAGGGGTTCGAGGCGTCCAGTCTTTGGGAGGCATGGGGTCACGTCCGGCCATGATGTCGTCGATCTGGTCCTTGTCGATGGTTTCCCACTCCAGCAGAGCCTTGGCCATGGCGTGCATCTGGGCGCTGTGCTCTTCAATCAGGCGACGGGCCAGTTTGTACTGCTCGTCAATGATGCGGCGCACTTCCATGTCCACCTTTTGCATGGTGGACTCGCTCATGTTGGTGGTCTTGGTGACCGAGCGGCCCAGGAACACTTCGCCTTCGTTTTCAGCATAAACCATCGGGCCCAGAGCATCGGTCATGCCATAGCGCATCACCATGTCGCGTGCAATCGAGGTCGCACGCTCAAAGTCGTTGCTGGCACCGGTGGTCATCTGGTGCATGAACACCTCTTCGGCAATGCGTCCACCAAACAGCATGCTGATCTGGTTCAGCATGAACTCCTTGTCGTAGCTGTAGCGGTCTTGCTCGGGCAGGCTCATCGTCACACCCAGGGCACGGCCACGGGGGATGATGGTGACTTTATGCACAGGGTCGCATTTGGGCAGAAGTTTGCCAATCAGGGCGTGACCTGCTTCGTGATAAGCCGTGTTGCGACGCTCTTCCTCAGGCATGACCATGCTCTTGCGCTCAGGGCCCATCAGGATTTTGTCCTTGGCCTTTTCGAAGTCCACCATCTCGACCACACGGGCGTTGCGACGTGCTGCCATCAAAGCGGCTTCGTTGCACAGGTTGGCCAAGTCAGCGCCACTCATGCCGGGCGTACCACGCGCGATCACACCGGCATTGACGTCTTGGCCAATCGGCACCTTGCGCATGTGCACATTGAGGATCTGCTCACGGCCACGGATATCGGGCAAAGTCACATACACCTGACGGTCAAAACGGCCTGGGCGCAGCAAGGCGGCATCCAAAATGTCGGGACGGTTGGTGGCCGCCACCACGATCACACCGAGGTTGGTTTCGAAACCGTCCATCTCAACCAGCATCTGGTTGAGGGTTTGCTCGCGCTCATCGTTGCCACCGCCCAAACCGGCACCGCGCTGGCGACCGACGGCATCGATTTCGTCAATGAAGATGATGCAAGGCGCGTTCTTTTTGGCATTTTCGAACATGTCACGAACACGGGCAGCGCCCACGCCCACGAACATTTCCACAAAGTCAGAGCCCGAGATGCTGAAAAACGGGACCTTGGCTTCACCGGCGATGCCTTTGGCCAAGAGGGTCTTACCGGTACCCGGAGGGCCCACCAGCAACAAACCACGGGGAATGCGGCCGCCGAGCTTTTGAAACTTCTGGGGGTCTTTCAGGAAATCGACAACTTCCTTGACTTCCTCCTTGGCTTCATCACAACCAGCCACGTCCGCAAATGTGACCTGGTTGTTGTTTTCGTCCAGCATGCGGGCCTTGGACTTGCCGAAGCTGAAAGCCCCACCTTTGCCGCCGCCTTGCATCTGGCGCATGAAATACACCCAGACACCGATCAACAGCAACATCGGGCCCCAGCTGACCAACAAAGTCATGAGCAGTGAGCCTTCTTCGCGTGGCTTGACATCAAATTTGACGCCTGCATTGATCAGGTCACCCACCAGACCACGGTCCAGGTAGGTCGCTGTGGTTTTGATGCGGCGATCGTCATTGGTGACCGCCAGAATCTCGGTGCCGCCAGGGCTTTCGGAAATCGTGGCGCTCTTGATGCGGTTACCGCGAACCTCTTCCAGAAAATCTGAATAGCCAATGGCGTTCGCACCGGCGACACCACGGTTGTCAAATTGCTTGAACAAGGTGAACAGCACCATGGCAATCACCATCCAAACGGCAATTTTGGAAAACCAAGGGTTATTCAAGAGAGGCTCCAATCGAAAAAAATGACTGTGGTGATTCTAGGCCTGCGGAAGGCCCTCATGGCAGATGGAAGGGGCTTTGGCCCTCTAAAAGGCAGGAATTACGACATCAAACGCCGTGAATCAGCCCCATGCCCACCAAAAAGGTCTCAGAAGACTTGTCTCGCGACGCTTTGGGCTTGATGGGTTTGACGACCTTAAAGGTCTCTTTGAACATCTTCACAATCTGGCTGTAACCGCTGCCATGGAACACTTTGACGACCAACGCACCTTCGGGCTTCATGTGGTTTTGGGCAAATTCGACCGCCAGCTCAATCAAATGCAGGATGCGAGCGGCGTCTGACGACTCAATACCTGACAAATTAGGGGCCATGTCGGACACCACCACATCTGCCTGACGCCCCTGCAATGCAGCCTCCAGCAGGTTGGCGACCTCGTTTTCTCGGAAATCGCCCTGAATGAAGTGAACCCCCTCCACGGCGGCCATGGGCAAAAGGTCCAACGCAATGATCGTTCCGTTGAGCGCCCCCACAGCCGCGCCATCGGGCGACAGCCGTCTGCGCAGGTACTGGCTCCACGCACCGGGGGCCGACCCCAAATCCACCACCAAGTTGCCAGGACGGATCAAACCGAGTGTTTCATCGATTTCCTTCAATTTATAGGCAGCCCGCGCCCGGTAGCCCTCTCTCAGAGCCAGTTTCACGTAGGTGTCATTCACATGGTCGTTCAACCACGCTTTGTTGACCTTTTTACTTTTGGTTTTGACTTTCATTCTTTTGCGTCCTTGCGGGGATAATACGGGGATGCCCCAAATACAACTCACACCTTCCGAGCGCAAAGTTTTTCGCGCCGATGCCCATCACCTGGATCCGGTCGTCATGATCGGGGGCGATGGCCTGACTCCTGCTGTCGTCAAGGAAACCGAAGCGGCCCTGAACGCCCATGGCCTGATCAAAATTCGGGTTCTGGGCGACGATCGCGCTGCACGCGAAGCGATGTTTGCCCAACTCGCCGACCAACTCAATGCAGCCCCCATCCAGCACATTGGCAAATTGCTGATCCTCTGGCGCCCTCAGCCTGAAAAAATCAAAGAGATTGACGAAGACCGCAAAGCCGGTCCACGCGACTTCAAGATCCTCAAATACAGCTCACGCGGTGGTCAACGACCCGAGGTCAAAACCGTTCGCGTTTTGGGCAACCAACGTCTGGCGGCGGGTGGCCAAATCAAACGGGCCAAGCCCAAGCAAAAATCGGTCAAAAAAGGCCGCCACGACTGACACACACGCTGCCTGAAACAGGCAGATAACAACGACAAAGGCCGTTTCACAACGGCCTTTGTCGTTTCTCAGATGTACGAAACACCCACGATTTCATAGCGGCGGACACCACCCGGCGCCTGCACTTCCGCCACATCGCCCTCTTCTTTGCCAATCAAGGCGCGGGCAATCGGGCTGCTGATGTTGATCAGACCCAATTTCAAATCGGCCTCATCCTCACCCACGATTTGATACTTGACAGCTTCGCCCGAACTTTCGTCTTCGAGTTCCACAGTCGTGCCAAAGACCACACGACCACCCGCATCGACCGATGCCGGATCAATGATCTGCGCGGCAGACAGCTTGCCTTCAATTTCCTGAATCCGACCTTCGATGAAGCCTTGACGGTCTTTGGCCGCGTCGTATTCGGCGTTTTCGCTCAAGTCACCTTGCGCGCGCGCTTCGGCAATGGCTTGAATCACGCCAGGGCGGTCGACTGTCTTGAGGCGGTGCAGCTCGTCTTTGAGCTTTTCTGCGCCGCGTTTTGTGATCGGGATGGTTGACATGTTCAGTTCTCCAAAAGCAAACCGCCGAGTGTTGAGACTCGGCGGTCATTGACTGCATTATGCCCTGCACCCATATGCCAGGCACAGGGCTTGGGCCGCGATTTCAGGCTGCCAGTTGCGCGTGCATTTCCTGCACAGAAATCACGTCCAGCTGGTCCATGTACTTCATGCCTTCGACGGCGGCTTCGGCACCGGCGATGGTGGTGAAGGTCGTGACACGGTTGAGCAAGGCCGAAGTGCGGATGTGACGTGAGTCGGCGATCGCATTGCGGCGCTCTTCGACCGTGTTGATCACCAGCACGACTTCGTTGTTCTTGATCATGTCAACGATGTGGGGACGACCTTCGGTCACCTTGTTCACCGTGGCACAAGCCACACCTGCGGCGTTGATCGCCACAGCCGTGCCTTTGGTCGCGATCAACTCAAAGCCTTGTGAGACCAACTGACGCGCCACTTCGATGGCACGCGGCTTGTCATTGTTCTTGACCGAGATGAACACCTTGCCCGATGACGTGCCGTCGGCCTTGGTTGGGCGTGGCAGTTTGGTGCCTGCACCCAATTGGCTCTTCACAAAGGCTTCACCGAAGGTCTTGCCCACACCCATGACTTCGCCTGTGGACTTCATTTCGGGGCCGAGGATGGTGTCCACACCGGGAAACTTCACGAACGGGAACACCGCTTCTTTCACGCTGAAATAAGGGGGCGTGACTTCTTTGGTGATGCCTTGCGACGCAAGTGTTTGACCCGCCATGCAACGTGCAGCGACCTTGGCCAGCTGGATGCCCGTGGCTTTAGACACATAAGGCACGGTGCGTGAAGCGCGTGGGTTGACTTCCAACACATAGATGACGTCTTTGCCGTCCACGTGTTGAATCGCAAACTGCACGTTCATCAAGCCGACCACATTCAAAGCACCGGCCATCGCGGCAGATTGGCGCTTGAGCTCGGTCACAGTGGCTTCGGACAAAGAGTACGGAGGTAAGGAGCAAGCCGAGTCACCGCTGTGCACACCCGCTTGCTCAATGTGTTCCATCACGCCGCCGATGAAGGTTTTGCCTTCGGGGTCGCGCAGACAGTCCACATCGCACTCGATGGCGTCGTTCAGGAAACGGTCCAACAACACGGGCGAGTCGTGCGACACCTTGACCGCTTCGCGCATGTAGCGCTCCAAGTCACGTTGCTCGTGCACGATTTCCATGGCACGGCCGCCCAACACATAGCTGGGGCGAACGACCAAGGGGTAACCCAAGGCAGCCGCTTTTTCCAAAGCTTCTGGCTCGGTGCGAGCCGTGGCGTTGGGCGGCTGACGCAAACCGAGGTCGTGCAACAACTTTTGGAAACGCTCGCGGTCTTCAGCCGCATCGATCATGTCAGGGCTGGTGCCGATGATGGGAACGCCTGCCGCTTCCAAATCGAGCGCCAACTTCAAAGGCGTTTGACCACCGTATTGCACGATGACGCCGGTTGGCTTTTCCTTGTCGACGATTTCGAGCACGTCTTCCAAAGTGACGGGCTCAAAGTACAAACGGTCCGAGGTGTCGTAGTCGGTCGACACGGTCTCGGGGTTGCAGTTGACCATGATGGTTTCGTAACCGTCTTCGCGCATGGCCAAGGCGGCGTGCACGCAGCAGTAGTCAAACTCAATGCCTTGACCAATGCGGTTGGGACCGCCTCCCAGCACCATGATTTTCTTGTTGGTCGTGGGTTCAGCTTCACATTCGCCATCTCCGTTACCTTCATAACATGAGTACATGTAGGCGGTGTCGGTCGAGAACTCGGCCGCGCAGGTGTCCACGCGTTTGTACACAGGGCGAATGTTCAGGGCATGGCGACGGGCGCGCACCACATGCTCAGTCGTTTTGAGCAACTTGGCCAGGCGGCGGTCCGAGAAGCCCTTCTTCTTGAGCGCACGCAGCTCTTCGGCAGTGATCGCCTCCAGCGTGGTGGCTTCAAGTTCAAGCTCGATCTTCACGATCTCTTCGATCTGCACGAGAAACCAAGGGTCGATTTTGGTCAAGGCAAAGACCTCGTCCACGCTCAGGCCCATGGCGAATGCATCGCCCACGTACCAGATGCGCTCAGGACCAGGCTCGCCCAGTTCTTTCTCGAGCACTTCGCGATCTTGGGTTTTTTCGTTCATGCCATCCACGCCCACTTCCAAACCGCGCAGTGCTTTCTGGAACGACTCCTGGAAGGTGCGGCCCATGGCCATCACCTCGCCCACCGATTTCATTTGGGTGGTCAGGCGGCTGTCGGCGGTTGGGAATTTTTCGAACGCAAAACGTGGAATCTTGGTGACCACGTAGTCGATCGAAGGCTCGAACGATGCGGGCGTTGCACCACCTGTGATTTCGTTGCGCAACTCGTCGAGCGTGTAGCCCACGGCCAGCTTGGCCGCGACTTTCGCAATCGGGAAACCCGTGGCTTTGGACGCCAAAGCCGATGAACGCGACACGCGGGGGTTCATCTCGATGACGACCATGCGGCCATCTTTGGGGTTGATCGAGAACTGCACATTCGATCCGCCCGTGTCCACACCAATTTCGCGGAGCACTGCCAGCGAGGCGTTGCGCAAAATTTGGTATTCCTTGTCGGTCAACGTCTGTGCAGGTGCCACGGTGATCGAGTCACCGGTGTGCACGCCCATGGGGTCCAAGTTTTCGATCGAGCAGATGATGATGCAGTTGTCCGCCTTGTCGCGGACCACTTCCATCTCGTACTCTTTCCAACCGAGCAAGGACTCTTCAATCAACAACTCGGTGGTGGGCGAAGCCTCCAGGCCACGTTTGCAAATGACTTCGAATTCTTCGGGGTTGTAGGCAATACCGCCGCCCGTGCCGCCCAGCGTGAAGCTGGGGCGAATGACCGTGGGGAAACCCAAGGTCTTTTGCACATCCCACGCTTCTTCCATGCTGTGGGCAATACCCGAGCGCGCAGAGCCCAGACCGATCTTGGTCATGGCATCTTTGAACTTCAAGCGATCTTCGGCTTTATCGATGGCTTCGGGCGTTGCGCCGATCAACTCAACCTTGTACTTTTCAAGCACACCGTGGTGCCACAGGTCCAAAGCGCAATTGAGCGCGGTCTGGCCACCCATGGTGGGCAAGATCGCGTCAGGGCGCTCTTTGGCAATGATCTTCTCGACCGTTTGCCAAGTGATGGGCTCGATGTAGGTCACGTCGGCCGTGGCCGGGTCGGTCATGATCGTCGCAGGATTACTGTTGATCAGGATGACTTTGTAACCCTCTTCACGCAAGGCTTTGCAAGCCTGCACGCCAGAGTAATCGAACTCGCAGGCCTGACCAATGATGATCGGGCCCGCGCCAATGATGAGAATGCTTTTGAGGTCGGTGCGCTTTGGCATGTTATTTCGCCTCCATCAGGTGGATGAAGCGGTCAAAGAGGTAAGCAATGTCGTGCGGGCCAGGTGACGCTTCGGGGTGACCCTGGAAGCAGAACGCCGGCTTGTCGGTGCGGGCCAGGCCCTGCAAAGTGCCATCGAACAAGGACACGTGCGTGGCGCGCAAGTTGGCGGGCAAAGATTTTTCGTCCACCGCAAAACCGTGGTTTTGGCTGGTGATGGACACACGACCCGTGTCGAGGTCTTTCACTGGATGGTTCGCACCGTGGTGGCCAAACTTCATCTTGAAAGTTTTGGCGCCACTGGCCAAGGCCATGATCTGATGACCCAGGCAAATGCCGAAGGTCGGGATGCCGGTTTCAATCAACTCGGCCGCCGCCGCAATCGCGTAGTCGCAAGGCTGTGGGTCGCCAGGGCCGTTGGACAGGAAGATGCCATCCGGCTTGTGTTTGAGCACTTCGGCTGCGGGTGTTTTTGCTGGGACCACAGTGACTTTGCAGCCGCGCTCGGCCAACATGCGCAAGATGTTTTTCTTGACGCCGTAGTCGTAAGCCACCACATGGAATTTGGGTGATGTCTGAGTGCCGTAGCCCGCGCCGAGTTTCCACTCGGTTTGCGTCCAGTCATAAGGCTGGGACGCCGTGACTTTTTGCGCCAGGTCGAGACCCGCCATGTTGGGGGCAGCTTTTGCTGCGGCAATCGCCTGGTCAATGACCGCTTGGGTGACCGCCTGACCTTTGGCCAACCCCACGATGGCACCGTTTTGGGCACCCTTCGTGCGCAAAATGCGGGTCAGCTGGCGGGTATCGATGTTGGCAATGGCCACCGTGCCCGCCTCCATGAGATAAGCCGAAAGGGTTTGGCTGGAGCGAAAGTTGCTGGCGATCAAAGGCAGGTCTTTGATGATCAAGCCAGCGGCATGGACCTTGTCAGCTTCGATGTCTTCCACGCTGACACCGTAGTTGCCGATGTGCGGGTACGTCAAAGTGACGATCTGCTGGCAATAGCTGGGGTCGGTGAGGATTTCCTGGTAGCCGGTGAGCGAGGTGTTGAACACCACTTCGCCGACTGTGGAGCCGGTGGCTCCGATCGAGTTGCCGATAAAGACCGTGCCGTCTGCGAGCGCCAAGATGGCGGGCGGGAAGGTTCCCTGAAGAGACAAAAGCACTGGGTTCTCCGGAATAGTTCGGGTACGCCTCAGCACTCACCAGAGATGCGATCTCTTTTTGGCTGCTTGTTCGAGGATTGGGCCTGGGATGGACTGTGGCGTACAGGTTGATGCGGGAAAGCCTCTTATTATAGCTGAGGACCGCTCGAAAACCCTGACAGAGCCCCGACAAAACGTTCGGAAACAGGCCCTTCACCAACTCAAATGGCAGCAGTGGCGCTGGCGTGCAGGCAAATAGCCGCTGCAGTCGCCACATTCAATGACTCTTCCCCGCCAGGTTGGGCAATTCGCACTTTTTGGTGCGCCAAAGCCATCAAGCTGTCGCTGACGCCCTGCCCTTCGTGGCCAAAAACCCAGGCACACTTTGGTGTCAATTCCTGGCGTTGCAACAACTCATGCAAAAAAGGCCCCTGATGGGAACTTGTGGTCAAAACAGGGACCTGCAAAGCGGCCACATCCTCTTCGCTGACCGATTCGATCAAATGCAGACCAAAATGCGCCCCCATCCCAGCCCTGAGCACTTTGGGCGACCACAGAGCAGCAGTTCCTTTGACGGCCAGCACTTGCCGGTACCCAAAAGCCGAAGCGCAGCGCAAAATCGCGCCTACATTACCCGCGTCCTGCAAACGGTCCAGAACCACGGTGGAAGCATCTGACAAAAGTTGCCCCTGCGCCGACCACGCAACCACAAAACCCATTCGGGCCGGAGACTCAAGACCACTCAGGCTGGCAAACAAAGGATCAGGCAAAACAAACAAGGCATCGGTCAAGCCTGCCCACTGAGGGCCCTGCGCTTCAAAGCAAGAAGCACTCAACACAATTTGCAAGGGCTTGACACCCCGGTCGATGGCGGCACGGCACAGATGATCACCCTCCAGCCAGAATTGCCCGGCTTTGCGGTAAGCCGTAGTGTCTTGCGCCAAACGTCGCCAAGCTTTGACTTGGGGGTTGTCACGCGAGGTGATCAGATTCATCGCACGCTCCTGGCCACCGGGGCAAAAGTCATTCTGTGGCAGTCTGCCGGGCCATGCGTTTGCAATGCAGCCAAATGTTGGGCCGTCCCGTAACCTTTGTGTTGGTCAAAGCCGTAGACCGGATAGCGTTCATGCATGTCTTCACACAAACGGTCACGGTGCACCTTGGCCAAAATGGAAGCGGCAGAGATGGCTGGCACCAGCGCATCCCCCTGCACAATGGCCTCCGCCAAAATGTCCAGCGTCGGCAACCGGTTGCCATCGACAAGGACCATTTGGGGCTTTAAGCGCAAGCCTTCGACAGCACGCTTCATGGCCAGCATCGTGGCTTGCAAAATATTGAGCTGGTCAATTTCCTTCACCGTCGCTTCGGCAATTGAAAAACACAAAGCCCGCGCACGGATCTCGTCAAACAAACGCTCACGACGCTTGGCAGACAGTTTTTTGGAATCATTCAAGCCAGCGATCGGCTGCAAGTCGTCCAAAATCACAGCGGCTGCCACGACAGGACCGGCCAAGGGGCCTCGCCCAGCCTCATCCACGCCAGCCATAAGGCCTGCGGTGTCCCAATTCAAGGTTTTTTGCTCAAGCGGCAAGGACTTTTTGGATCGCATAGGTGGCCAGCGTCGGCATGTCTTGACGCAATTGATGGTGCAGCTCGGTGAACCGCTGTTGAATTTTGGCCACAGCGACCGGATCGTCGAGCCACTGCAAAACAGCCTTGGCCAGCGCCTCGGGGTGCACTTTTTCTTGCAAAAATTCAGGTACCAAGCTTTCATTGCACAAAATGTTGGGCAAGCCAATCCAGGGCAGCAGGCGCTTGCGATTGGCGATCTGCCATGACAGCCATTGCATTTTGTAAGCAATGACCATGGGGCGCTTATGCAAAGCCGTCTCGAGCGTGGCGGTGCCACTGGCCACCAAGGCCACGTCGCAGGCGGCCTGCACCTCATGCGAACGCCCCATGATCAGATGCACCTGACCTTGCATGCCGGCTTGGGCAATGGCCGCTTCGATCATGGGCAGCAAAGGACCATGTGTCGGCAGCACAAACTGCAAGCCGGGTCGCAGCGCAAGCATGCGCTTGGCGGCCTGAAGAAACGGCAAGGCCAATCCCTTGACCTCGGAAGGCCGACTTCCGGGCAACAAAGCCACGATGGTGGCATCGGTAGCGAGCCCCAAGGCTTGGCGCGCTTGTAGGCGGTCTGGCTCGATATCGATCACATCGGCCACAGGGTGCCCGACAAAGGTCCCCTCAATGCCGTGCTGAGCCAGCAAGGCAGGCTCGAACGGGTAAATGCACAAAACATGGTCCACGCTGTCACGAATCTTTTGCACGCGCTCAGGTCGCCAAGCCCAGATCGATGGACACACCAGTTGAACTGTGGGCACGCCCTTTTGACGCAGCAAACGCTCCACTGGCAAATTGAAGTCAGACGCATCCACGCCGACATACAAGTCAGGCGGAGAAGCCAACAAATCCTGAATCAAGGTCTGGCGGATGCCGTTGATGTGACGGTAACGCCAAAGGGCTTCAACCAAACCACGCACCGACAATTCGTCGCAAGACCAGCGAGAGACAAAGCCGATTGCATCCATCTGCGGGCCACCAATGCCCGAAGCTTGCAGTTGAGGCCAGCTTTTGCGCATGCCTTGCAGCAACAAAGCCGCCAGCATGTCACCCGAACGCTCAGCAGCGACCATGCTCAAACGCAGATCTTGCGCAGATGCCGATCCAGAAAATTGCTGGGCGTCTCTCGCGTTCATCACGCCTTCAAAGCCTGACGAATGACGCCGCAAACTTCATCCACTGAGTCGTTGCTCAGCTCTGGATAAATCGGCAAAGACAAGCAACGCGCAGCCACAGATTCCGTCACAGGAAAGCTCAAACCGGCAGCAATCGAAGCAAAAACTTTTTGTTGATGCAAAGGCACGGGGTAATAAATGGCGCTGGCGATTTTCTGCTCGGTCAAGGCTTGTTGAATCGCAGCACGGTCATCGGTCAACAGGGTGTACTGGTGGTACACGTGCAGGCCAACACCGTCTTCAAAAGGCGTTTGCAAATTCAGGCCCGCCAAGCCAGCGTTGTACCGGTGCGCGACGCGGCGGCGCTCCTGGTTGTATTGGTCAATCAAGGGCATCTTGGCCCGCAACACCACCGCCTGCAACTCGTCAAGGCGGCTGTTGTAGCCAATGATGTCGTGGTAGTAACGCACCTTGCTGCCGTGATTGCGCAGCATGCGCAATGTTTCGGCCATCTCGTCCGACTGGGTGGTCACCATGCCACCATCGCCATAGCAGCCCAGATTCTTGCTGGGAAAGAAACTGAAGGCCGCCACATCACCCATGGCACCTGTTTTGCGGCCACCGATGTCGGCACCAAACGATTGCGCGCAATCTTCGACCAACTGCAGCCGATGCTCTTTGGCCAAGGCCATCAACGGGGCCAAGTCTGCGGGTTGCCCAAACAAATGCACAGGCAGCAAGGCTTTGGTTTGAGGCGTGATCGCACGACGGGCCTGCTCCACGTCAATATTGAATGTGTGAGGGTCGATGTCTACAAATACCGCTTTGGCACCCACATAAGCAATCGCCTCAGCGGTAGCAATGAAAGTGAATGGCGTGGTGATGACTTCGTCACCGGGGCCGATACCGGCAGCGAGCAAAGCCAGGTGCAAAGCATCCGTGCCGTTGGCACAGGTGATGGCGTGCGCCACCCCCAAATAAGCGGCCGCTTCTTTTTCAAACGCTTGGACGTTGGGTCCGAGGATGAACTGCGCCGCGCTCAAAGCGCCCAAAAATGCAGGTTCCAGCTTGGGCTGGAGGTCGCGGTATTGCGCGACCAGATCGACCATAGGGATGCGCATGGCGTACCTTTCAAATATTCAAAATTCAGGAAATCAGACGGGTGGCTTCGGTGATGCGCTGCACAGCTTCAAGTGCACGGCGACCGGCTTCACCGCTCACTTTGGGTGGGCGCTTGTTGCGAATGCTGTCAACGAAATCCACGATCTCGGCAAACAACGGATCGGCTTCGCCAAACGATTGCTCGTGCCGCTCGATGGCTTGTTCCGTCTCGACCAACGGATCGGTTGAACCACGGTACGTGGTCAGCGTGCGGGCCTGAAAGTCCAGCGAGTGGCACGCCTGGTTTTGAAACACGCGCATTTTCCGCTCGCTTTTGGCGCTCACTCGGCTGGCCGTGACGTTGGCCACGCAACCGTTGGCAAAGCGAATGCGAGCGTTGGCGATGTCGATGTCCGATGTCAGCACACGAGCGCCCGAACAGTCCACACTTTCAAGCTCACTGTCCACCAAGGACAGGATCAAGTCCACATCGTGGATCATCAAGTCGAGCAAGACACTCACATCGGTGGCACGGGGCTTGAATGGAGCCAGACGCGAGCTGTCGATGAAGCGGGGGTCAGACAGCAAAGGCTCCAATGCCAGCGCTGCAGGGTTGAAACGCTCCAGATGACCCACCGCCAACACACAACGGTTTTCTTTGGCCAATCGGATCAACTCGTCGGCTTGCTCAAGGGTGGTGGTCATTGGCTTTTCAACCAAGACATGCACGCCAGCACGCAAAAACTCGGCACACACATCGTAATGACCTTGCGTAGGAACCACAATGCTGACCGCATCCACTTTGCCCAGCAAAGCCCGGTAATCCGTCAGTGCAGCACACCCCAAAGGACCCGCGACAGCGTCTGCCTGGTCCTGACGGCTGTCCACCACGGCCACCAGCTCACACTCTGGAATCTTGGCGTACTTTTGAGCATGGAATTTGCCCAGATAACCAACGCCAATCACGGCGCAACGCAACAGGGCCACAGGGCCCTCCTTTCATGCACGGAGGCGGAAGAAATTCCGCTCCTGAAAACTGTCAATCAAGCGAACGGCGGCGCGAACGAACAATGCCAACTTTGGGAGAAACATCCGCCAAAAAATCCAGCATCATGTCGACATCTGCCTGCACTTCGGGTTTGTCCTTCGCTATTTGCAAAATACGGTCTTTTGCGGCGTCGAACGTCAAATTTTCACGGTACAAAGCTTTGTGCATGGCCCGCACGGCGGCAATTCGGGTCGGGGAATAACCGCGGCGGCGCAGGCCTTCAGCGTTCACAGTGCGCGCAGCAGCAGGTTGGCCCTGGCAAGTCACATACGGCGGCAGATCGGCAAACAGCAAAGTGCACATCGCAGTGAAGCTGTGGGCACCCAAACGAAGAAACTGGCGCACCACAGTGAAGCCACCCAAGATGACCCAGTCACCCACGACAACATGACCCGCCAGTTGGGAGTTGTTGGCAAAAATGGTGTGGCTGCCAATATGGCAATCGTGCGCCAAATGGACATAAGCCATGAACAGGTTGTCATCACCCACCTGCGTCACACCACCACCGTTGACGGTGCCAGCATTGAACGTACAAAACTCACGGATGGTGTTGCCATTGCCGATCACCAGCCGGGTCGGCTCGCCAGCGTACTTTTTGTCTTGGGGGACAGCACCCAATGACGTGTAGCTGTGGACATGGTTGTTGAGACCGATGGTGGTGTAACCCTCGATGGTGCAATGCGAGCCCACCGTAGAGCCTGCACCGATGACCACGTTAGGGCCGATGATGGTGTAGGGACCAACGGTCACGGAGGCGTCCAGCTGGGCAGCCGGATCGACCAAGGCAGTGGAATGGATAGTCGCCATAGGTCCTCAGGCAATTTTGCGCATGGTGCACATCAACTCGGCCTCGCAGGCCAACTCGTCACCCACTTTGGCTTGCGCCTTGAATTTGAAAATACCGGCCTTCATGCGGTCCAGCTGCACCTCGAGGGTCAACTGATCGCCGGGCTCCACAGGCCGCTTGAAACGCGCACCATCGATGCCAGCAAAGTAATAAACCGTGTTGTCATCCGGGGCGGTATCGAGCGTGTCAAAGGACAGCAAGGCCGCGGCTTGCGCCAAGGCTTCGAGCATCAATACACCTGGCATGACGGGCCGATGTGGAAAGTGGCCCGTGAAAAATGGCTCGTTGATGGTCACGTTTTTCAAGGCCTTGATGCGCACGCCTTTTTCAATCTCCAACACGCGATCCACCAGCAAGAACGGGTAGCGATGCGGCAACTGTTTGAGAATTTTATGAATGTCCATCATGGTCATGTTTCCTTGTTGTTTTGAATGTCAGCCTCTAAGGCTTTGATGCGTTCACGCAATCGAGACAATTGTTTGAGACTGGCGGCATTTTTTTCCCAATTGGCATTGCTGTCCAAAGGGAACATGCCCGTGTAATGCCCGGGCTGCAAGATCGAGCGCGTGACCACCGATGCTGCCGAAATGTGCACATGGTCAGCCAAGCTCAGATGACCCAACACCACAGCACCACCACCCACCGTGCAATGCGCGCCAATCCGGGCGCTACCAGCCACACCAACACACCCGGCCATGGCCGTGTGGCGGCCCACATGCACGTTGTGCCCGATCTGAATCAGGTTGTCGAGTTTGACGCCGTCTTCGATCACGGTGTCGTCCAATGCACCCCGGTCAATGCAGGTGTTGGCACCGATTTCCACATCGTTGCCAATGCGCACTGCCCCCAGTTGCTCGATTTTTTCCCAGTGCCCTTGGTGAGGTGCGAAGCCAAAGCCGTCAGCGCCGATCACCACACCGGAATGCAACAGACAACGCGCTCCGATCTTGCAATCCTCACCAACCGTCACGCGTGACTTGAGCACGGTTGCAGCCCCCACTTCAGCACCTCGCTCCACCACACACAAAGGGCCAATCACCGCATCGGCGGCAATCTCCGCTTGTGGGTCGATGATGGCACTGGGATGAATTCGAGGGCCTGTGCCTTTATGGTGCTCACGCTTCCAGAGGCGGGTCAATCGGGCAAAGTACAAATAAGGGTCATCGGTGATGATGGCCGCAGTGCGCTGCACCACCTGGGCTTCAAAAGCCGGGCTGACAATGACACACCCCGCAAGGCTCGGGGCCAACTGACTTTGGTATCTGGCTTGACTCAGAAAACTGATTTGGCTGGGCTGGGCGGTCTGCAAAGGCGCCAATCCCGACATCTGCATGTCAGAAGAGCCCAACAGGCGGCCACCAAGTGCCTCTACGATAGCGCCAAGCGTCAGCGACACGGTCTCAAACAGGCATGCGCCTGTTATTTGCCAACCGAGGCGTTGAGTGCCTTGATGACTTTTTCGGTGATGTCGTGCTTGGGATTGAAGTAGGCGGCATCCTGCAAAATCAGATCGTACTTCTCTGACTCGGCGACTTGTTTCACTGCACGGCCTGCTTTTTCAAAAAGCATCTGGTTTTCTTCGTTTTTCCGAGCACCCAGATCTTCCTGAAATTCGCGCTGGCGGCGCTTCAAGTCACGGTCTTGCTCGATCAACTGCTTTTGTTTGGCCACCCGCTGGGCCTCAGCCAGTGTGGGTGCATCACGCTCGAACTTTTCAGCCGACTGCTTGAAAGCCGCAATGGCGTCATTCAGGTCTTTTTCTCGCTTCAAAAACTCGGACTCCAGCTTGGCCTGGGCAGCTTTGGCCACATTGGAATCACGCAGGATACGATCGGTGTTGACAATGCCGATTTTGAAGTCTTGGGCCTGAGCCAAGCTTGTCAAAGCCGATGCACCAACCAGCAGTGCGGCGAGAAGGGTCTTGCGAATCGTTTTCATTAGAAGGAAGTTCCGATCTGGAATTGGAGTTTCTGAATTTTATCGCCTGTCTGTTGACGGATAGGCGTTGCATATGAGAAGCGCAAAGGCCCCATGGGTGAAATCCAGCTCAGGCCGATACCGGCCGAAGCACGAAGCTCGCCCAGAGACAGTTTTTCGTTTTCACCAAACGCTCTGCCCACATCGGTGAAACCATAGAGACGCAGGGTTTTGTCGTTACCGGCCCCAGGAAAGGGCATCATGAATTCGGCATTCAAGACGAGTTTCTTAGAGCCGCCTAGGTATACCGGAGCTGAAGTAGGGTCGTTTTGAATTGTGCTTTCTTTAGGTCCAAGGGTGGATTGCTCAAACCCACGAACACTGCCAAGGCCACCAACGTAAAAATTCTTAAACAATGGGAACTGTTGACCATTCAGGCCTTTACCCAACCCCAGATCTGCATTGATCGCCAGGGTGTATTTTTTACTCAAAGGGAAATACTGCTGATATTGGTAATTGCTGCGGAAATAACGAACGTCACCCGCCAAGCTGAGGTCCGCGTTCAGGCGCTGATAAGTGCCCTTGGATGGAACCAAGGCGCTGTCGCGACCATCCCGCGCCCACCCTAAAGTTAAAGGAATAGCCGAACTGGTCGAGCCGAAGTCGGCAGCATATTTTTGATAGGGGTAAGGCAGCCCCGTTCCCGACTTGATTTGCGTCTGCTCAGCATTTGCACCAACAAATACTGTATCGGTCTCAGTCACAGGCACACCAAAACGCAGACCCAAACCCGAGTTGACCAAACTGTAGGAGTTGATGTCCCCCAAGTATGGGCGCGTTGTCCGCTGGAACACATCAATCGTCCTGGATATGCCGTTTTGTGTGAAGTAAGGGTCTGTGGTGCTCAGAACCAAATTGCGGTTGTACTTGCTGGTGTTGACCTCAACGGCCAGATAGTTGCCTGAACCAAAAGCATTTTCCTGGCGAATGCCAAAGCTCAAAGTCACTTTTTCAGCAGAAGAGAAACCCGCCCCCAAAGAGATGCTGCCGGTGGGCTTTTCGGCCACGGTGAACATCAAATCGACCTGATCGGGGGTGCCCGGGATTTCAATGGTTTCCACGTTCACGTCAGTGAAGAAGCCCAAACGGTCCACGCGGTCACGTGACAGGCGGATTTTGTCACCGTCGTACCAAGCGGCCTCGTACTGGCGAAACTCGCGGCGGATCACTTCGTCTCGCGTGCGGTTGTTGCCCGAAACCAAAATGCGCCGGACATACGCGCGACGCGAAGGCTCTGCCTGCAAAACAAATTGAACGCGGTTGTTCTGTCGATCGATTTCAGGCTTGGCTTCAACTTTGGCAAAGGCAAAACCAAATTTGCCAAAATAGTCGGTGAATGCTTTGGTGGTTTCTGCCACGGTTTCGGCGTTGTAAGCCTTGCCGACACCAATCTTGACCAAGGCTTTGAATTCGTCGTCCTTGTCGAGGTAGTTGCCTTCCAACTTGACACCGGAGACCACAAAGCGCTCGCCTTCGGTCACATTGATGGTGATCGCCATGTCTTGCTTGTCGGGTGACATGGCCACTTGGGTGGAGTCAATGCGGAACTCCAGGAAGCCACGGGCCAAGTAGTAAGACCGCAAAGCCTCCAAATCGGCGTTGAGCTTGGTGCGGGCGTAGCGGTCAGATTTGGTGTACCAGCTCATCCAGCCACCGGTATCCAAGTTGAACTGGTCACGCAAATCAGACTCGGAGAATGCCTTGTTGCCCACGATCTGGATTTGCTTGATCTTCGCGGGACCACCTTCTGTGATGGTGAAGCTCAAATTCACGCGGTTGCGGTCAACAGGCGTTGCAGTGCTGACCACCTCTGCGCCATACAAACTGCGGCTGATGTACTGACGCTTGAGTTCCTGCTCGGCTTTGTCGGCCAACGCTTTGTCGTAAGGCCGACCTTCGGCCAGACCCACTTCTTTCAAAGCCTTGACGAGCACATCCTTGTCAAACTCTTTGAGACCGATGAACTCCACCGCGGCCACCGATGGACGCTCCTCCACCACAACCACCAGAACATCGCCTTGGGTTTCGAGGCGCACATCCTTGAACAGACCCAATGCAAACAAGGCCCGAATGGCGGCTGCGCCCTTTTCGTCCGAATATTGATCACCCACGCGCAATGGCAGGGAGGCAAAAACAGTACCGGACTCAATGCGCTGCAAACCCTCTACGCGGATATCGCGCACGGTGAATGGGTCAACGGCCCAAGCAGGCATGCACGCCATCAAAGAGGCCGCCAAAGTCAATGCAGCAGGCTGAATGCGTGAACGAATGTCAAAAAAATTCATGGAGCAACCATAGAGAGGTCTGGACTGCATGCTCATGAAAAGCCCCCGTCCAGAACCCATTTTAAAAACCGACCAATGTGCCCCAGCAGGGCAACACCGTATTTTCGCCTGTCCCGGCCAAGATACAGCGACCAAACAAAACAAGCCAAGATAATACACCTCAGGAGAGGGCGTTCATGGCGCCCTCTGCAGCCTTGGCGCAGGCTGAAATCCGGCCGTCAACGCCATCTCGTGACAAGCTTGAGAGCCGCATCGCGACTCAGACGGTCAAGACTCAACAAATCATCCAAATTTTCAGGTCGAACGCTGGCTACCGCATTCAAGGTGGCCTCATTCACATCATGGATCTGGTCAAACCTGATCTCACGGTTCAAAAATGCTGCCACAGCAATCTCATTGGCGGCATTCAGTACCGCACAACTGCCTGGCAGGCCCTTCAGGGTTGCCCATGCGAGCTTCAAGCCCGGGAATCGCGCAGGATGACCATGGTCTTCCATGGACTCAAATGTCATGGCGGCCAAGGAATGAAAGTCAAGTGCACCCGCACCCGACACCATGCGCTCCGGCCAGCTCAAGCCGTAGGCAATCGGCACACGCATGTCGGGTGTGCCCAATTGAGCCACCACAGAATGGTCTTTGTACTGCACCATGGAATGGATCACGCTCTGGGGATGAATCACCACTTCCAGCTGGTCCGGCTCCAAACCGAACAAATAACGCGCCTCGATGACTTCGAGGGCCTTGTTCATCATGGTCGCCGAGTCGACTGAAATTTTCCGGCCCATCACCCAGTTGGGGTGCGCACAAGCCTGCTCGGGCGTGACATCCTTGAGACTGATCGGATCGCGAGCCCGAAATGGCCCTCCCGAGGCCGTCAAAATGATCTTGTGCACACGCCTTTGCCAAGTGGAGGGATCTTCTGGCAGCGACTGGAAAATGGCGGAATGCTCACTGTCTATCGGCAAAAGCACAGCTCCGCCCTCACGCACAGCCGCCAGAAACACCTCACCCCCCACCACCAAGGCCTCTTTGTTCGCCAATAAAAGTCGTTTGCCTGCACGTGCAGCCGCCAGACAAGGTGACAATCCCGCGGCGCCCACAATGGCCGCCATGACCGCGTCCACTTCCGGGGCGCTGGCCACCTCGTCCAGAGCCGCAGCCCCCCAACGAACCGGGATGTTCAAGCCCTCGGATTTCAGCTTGTCCGCCAGCAGACGGCCTGCGGCCTCCTGAACCATGACCACGACCTCTGGCTTGAACTGCACGCATTGGGCCAACATCAGATCAACCTGGCTGGATGCCGTCAATGCATGCACGGCAAACTGACCCGGGTGACGCGCCATGACATCGAGCGTGCTTTGACCAATGGAGCCGGTCGAACCCAGGATCGTGATGCGTTGTTTTGCTTGCATGAAATCAGACCTCATCTCAAATCCAGAAAACCAACATCATCGCCAAAGGCAAAGTGGGCAACAGCGCATCGACACGGTCGAGCACGCCGCCGTGCCCGGGCAACAGACCTGAGCTGTCCTTCATACCGGCACTGCGTTTGACCAATGACTCCACCAAATCACCCACCACGCTCATGGCGGACATGAACAACAAGGCGGGCAAGGCCACGAACCAGCCTTTGGCAAACAAGAGCGAATAAAAGCTGAGGTCAGGCAAGGACCAGCGACGATCAAGCTCTTCCCAGATGACCGCCACCAGCAAGACCCCCAACATGCCGCCCAAAACGCCCTCCCAGCTTTTGCCTGGGCTGATGCTGGCCGCCAGCTTGGTCTTGATCCAGCGCCCGCCGAATGCCTTGCCAAAAAAATAGGCAAAGACATCGGCCGCCCAGACCAGTACGAGGATGGACAAAAGGAAATTCACACCCCGCCGATGGGCTTGTGCCATGGCCACCCATGCCAAGGTCAAAAACAACAAGCCCACCACCCAACGCAAGCCTTGGGGCCAAAGCCCCCAACCGGCCACACCGCGCTGAATCATCCAGGCCCCCAACAAAACCCACATCGAGCCAGCCACCAACCAAACCATGGGGGGAGTGCTCTGGACCCAGCCCAATTGTTCAGCCACGGCGCAAGCCAACAAGCACATGACAGCACCCGACCAGGCCACCCAAGCAGGCACGCCGTTCAAGCGCCCCCACTCCCACGCGCCCGCTGCGATCAGCACCACGGTCAAGCCCATGAAAGGCCAAGGATGGGTTGCAAACAAGGCGGGCAACAGCAAGGCCAGCAAGGCCAAGGCAGTGATGACTCTTTGTTTGAGCATGGTTTCTCCAGAAAAAAAGGCCGCCTAGGGGCGGCCTGTCAGGCCGTGGGATGCCACGGCATGGAATTCAAACTCAAACCGCCATGATCTCTTGTTCTTTGGCAGTCACCAACTGATCGATCTCGGTCATGCGCTTGTCAGTCAATTTTTGAACATCGGCTTCTGCGCGTTTTTGGTCGTCTTCAGAAACCTCTTTGTCTTTGACCAATTTTTTGACCGACTCGTTGGCGTCACGGCGCAGATTGCGGATGGCAATCTTGGCATTTTCACCTTCTGTGCGGGCCAGCTTGGTCATTTCCTTGCGACGCTCTTCACTCATGGCGGGCATGGGCACGCGGATCAACTCGCCCAGAGAAGCAGGGTTCAGGCCCAGCTCACTCTCGCGGATGGCTTTTTCGATTTTGGCAGCCATGCTCTTTTCCCAAGGCTGCACACTGATCGTGCGGGCATCCATCAAGGAAACATTGGCCACCTGAGACAACGGCACCAGCGAACCGTAATAGTCGACATGGATCGTATCGAGCAACGCCGGATTGGCACGCCCAGTACGAATGCGGGTGAGGTTATTTTTGAAAGCCGCAATGGATTGCTCCATTTTGGTTTCGGTTGTTTTTTTGATGTCTGCAATCGTCATGAAGTTCTCCTCGTCAGAACAGGGTCAAGCGTGAACCAGCGTGCCTTCGTCTTCACCTAAAACCACGCGCTTCAAAGCACCGTTTTTAATGATGGAAAACACTTTGATAGGCAATTTTTGGTCACGGCACAAGGCAAATGCCGTCGCATCCATGATGCCCAAGTTGCGTGAAATAGCTTCGTCAAAGCTGATCTCGCTGTAACGGGTTGCTGAAGGGTCTTTCTTGGGATCGGCGGTGTACACACCGTCAACTTTGGTCGCTTTCAGAACCATTTCAGCGCCAATCTCGGCACCACGCAAGGCAGCAGCTGTATCGGTGGTGAAAAACGGATTGCCGGTACCGGCAGCAAACACCACCACTTTGCCCTCTTCTAAGTACTGCAGAGCTTTAGGGCGAACATAGGGCTCAACCACTTGATCAATCCCGATGGCCGACATGACACGTGCGGTCAAACCGGCCTTGTCCATGGCATCAGCCAAAGCCAACGAATTCATCACAGTGGCCAGCATGCCCATGTAATCCGCCGTGGCACGGTCCATGCCTACAGAGCCGCCAGCAACACCTCTGAAGATGTTGCCGCCACCAATGACCACAGCGACCTGAACACCCAAGCGGGTGACTTCAGCGATTTCTTCGGCCATGCGAACGATCGTGGCACGGTTGATGCCAAACGCATCGTCACCCATCAGGGCCTCGCCCGACAGCTTGAGCAAAATGCGCTTAAAGGCTGGCTTGGCTGGGGACATGATGGGCTCCTTGAATATCAATGTGGACGATGAAATAGCAACTCAAGCGTAGAAGAAGGATCAGGCCGCAGCTTGGGCAGCAGCCACTTGGGCAGCCACTTCAGCAGCAAAGTCATCAACTTTCTTCTCGATGCCTTCGCCCACCACATACAAAGTGAATGCCTTCACCGTGGTGCCAGCAGCCTTGAGCATTTGCTCGACGGTCTGCTTGTCGTTTTTGACGAAGGACTGGTTGAACAAAGACACTTCTTTGAGGTATTTTTGCACCGAGCCTTCAACCATTTTGGTGACGATGTCGGCAGGCTTGCCCGACTCGGCGGCCTTTGCGGCAGCGACCGAGCGCTCTTTTTCGATCAACTCAGCGGGCACTTCGGCGCTGGTCAAAGACACAGGCTTCATGGCGGCAACGTGCATGGCCACATCTTTGGCAGCGGTTTCGTCACCGTCAAACTCGACCAACACACCGATGCGGGTGCCATGCAGGTAATTGGCGATCTTGGCACCACCGGCTGCGCGCTTGAAACGGCGGAAGCTCATGTTCTCGCCGATCTTGCCGATCAGGCCCTTGCGCACTTCTTCCAGGGTGGGGCCGAAGCCGTCTTGGCTGTAAGGCAGCTCGCCCAAGGCAGCGATGTCGGCAGGGTTGTGCTCAGCCACCAGCTTGGCAGCGGCGTTGGCCAAAGCCAAGAAGCTGTCGTTCTTGGTCACAAAATCGGTTTCGCAGTTCACTTCGATCATGGCGCCTGTGATGCCGTTCACGAAACTGGTGACCACGCCTTCAGCGGTCACGCGGGAAGCGGCTTTGCCAGCCTTGGTGCCCAGCTTGACGCGCAGCAATTCTTCAGCTTTGGCCATGTCGCCTTCGGCTTCGGTCAGGGCTTTTTTGCACTCCATCATGGGAGCGTCGGTTTTTGCGCGCAGTTCAGCGACCATGCTTGCGGTAATTACAGCCATTTGATTTCTCCGTATTCAGTCTAAAAGTCAGATTAAAAAAAAGGGGCCACAAAGCCCCTTTCATCGAGTCTTGGGAACTCAGGCAGAAGCGTTGGCTTCTTCGACGAATTCGTCAGCGCCTTCGGTGACGGCCTTGACCACGTCGTTGACCGCATTGGCACGGCCTTCGATGATCGCGTCAGCGATGCCACGGGCGTACAAAGCCACGGCCTTGGCCGAGTCGTCGTTGCCGGGGATGATGTAGTCGATGCCTTCTGGCGAGTGGTTGGAGTCCACGACACCGATCAATGGGATGCCCAATTTCTTGGCTTCCGAGATGGCGATTTTGTGGTAACCGACGTCGATCACGAAAATCGCATCAGGCAAAGCAGCCATGTCCTGGATACCGCCGATGTCTTTTTCGAGCTTTTCCATCTCGCGCTTGAACATCAGCTGTTCTTTTTTGCTCAGGCTGTCGAGGCCGACTTCTTGCTGGGCCTTCATGTCCTTCAGACGCTTGATCGAGGTCTTGACGGTTTTGAAGTTGGTCAGCATGCCGCCCAACCAGCGCTGGTCGACGAAAGGCACGCCAGCGCGCTGGGCTTCTGCAGCCACCATTTCACGGGCTTGGCGCTTGGTGCCGACCATCAGGATCGTGCCGCGGTTGGCAGACAACTGCTTGGCGAATTTGATCGCATCCTGGAACATCGGCAGCGACTTTTCCAGGTTGATGATGTGAATTTTGTTGCGGTGACCGAAGATGAAAGGGGCCATCTTGGGGTTCCAGAAGCGGGTTTGGTGACCAAAGTGGACACCGGCTTCCAGCATTTCGCGCATGGTAACGGACATATTAATACTCCAAAGGTTGAGTCTAAAATCCAGTCCACTGATCGGGCTTGTCATGTGTGAACAAGCGCGACACCTTGATGGGACTGGTTTGCGGATGTGCTCTGTTGACCTGAATCACTGCATTTTGAATAAGACACTCAAAAGACAGTACCCGAGCTGTACAAAGCCTTAGGATTATAGCATCCTGACTTTGCTCTACAGAGGCACTCCCCCATGAAAGCCGACCTGATTGCCACCCGGCAAGCCCTGATTGAAGGGAAAACGCATCCCCTGGCCACCGCACAAGCCTGCCTGGACGTGGCGCAGAGTTCGGCGTGCCAACATGCTTTCCTCCAGATCACCCCTGAAAGCCTCAAAAAAACCGCGACCCAGCCCGCCGTAACAGGGCAAGTCTTGGCGGGCTTGGCGGTCTCAGTCAAGGATTTGTTTGATATCGAGGGACAAGTCACCGCAGCCGGCTCGGTGGTGCTGCAAAACCAGCAGCCTGCAAGACAAGATGCCCCCGCTATTGCTCGCCTGCGTGCCGCAGGGGCGGGATTCATTGGCCGAACCAATATGGTCGAATTCGCCTTTTCAGGCGTTGGCATCAACCCCCACCATGGCACGCCTGCAGCTTGGGATGCCCTGACAGACCGCCCGGTTGGAGAAGCTCAAGCGCCACGCATCCCGGGCGGCTCCAGCTCGGGTGCAGCCGTCTCGGTCGCCACCGGCGCCGCCTTTATTGGCTTGGGCTCGGACACAGGTGGCTCCATCCGCATTCCTGCTGCACTGAACGGCATCGTCGGCTTTAAAAATACCGCCCGGCTCGTACCCACCCAAGGTGCGATTCCCCTGTCCACCACACTGGACACCGTCTGCGCCATGACCCGCACGGTGCGGGACACCGTCTTGGCTCACGAAATTTTGTCGGGCAGAAAGGTCCCAAAAGCACACAAACCCTTGTCGAGCTACCGCTTGGCCATCGTGCAAAGCCTCATGCAGGACAGCATGGACAGCGTTGTGAGCCGTGCTTTTGAGCGCAGCCTGGTGGCTTTGCGTGCAGCGGGCGCCCAAATTCAGGAAATCCCCCTGCGGGAACTGCTGGACATCGTCCCCATGATGGCCACAGGCGGCTTCAGTCCCGCCGAGAGTTTTGCATGGCACCGCGATTGGCTTGGCAAGGACGCGGATCAATATGACCCGCGAGTGGCCCAGCGCATTCAGCGAGGCGCTCAAATGGCCGCCCATGAATACATCCACCTGCAAAGCGCACGAGCCAACTGGATTACCCGGGTCGAGGCCGCACTGCAAGGGTATGACGCGATCCTCTCGCCCACCCTGCCCATCGTGGGACCCTGCCTGAGTGACGTCGCACCCGGCCCGGAACGCGATGCAGAGTTTTTCCGCGTCAACGCCCTGCTGCTGCGCAACCCCAGCACCATCAACACGCTGGACGGTTGCGCCATTTCGCTGCCCTGCCATGCCCCAGGCGAACTGCCAGTCGGTTTGATGGCATGGCACACCGCCATGCACGACGACACCATTCTTCAACTGGCTGCTCTGCTGGAACCCGTTTTGCAAAGGCATTGAACGCCATGCAAAGACTGTCCCGCACATCGGCTTGGCCCGTCCATGGGCGGCAAGGCATTCAAGTGCTGGAAGCCCAACTTCAAGCCTGCAGCCCGATACCCCTGATGGGGAAAGCTGGTTTGGCCACCGCCCAACTGGCCTTGGCCCTGGCACCTTATGCCCAGCGCATATGGGTCGCCGCAGGTCCTGGCAACAACGGCGGTGACGGCCTGGAAGCCGCCATGCACCTGCATCAATGGGGCAAAGCGGTCCGTGTCAGCCTCCTGGGGAAAGCTCAGAACCTGCCAGCCGACGCGCACGCAGCATGGCAAAGGGCGCAAGCAGCGGGCGTTCAGATCAACTCGGAACTGCCAGCCTCTTGGCTGGAAGACATGGGTCCTTTGGACCTGTGCATCGACGCCCTTTTGGGCATGGGTGCCACACGGCCGCTCAGTTGCGAGATGCAAACTTGGGTGCAAGCCATCAACCGATGTCCAGCCCCAGTGCTGGCCATCGACTTGCCCACAGGACTGAATCCCGAGTCCGGGCAACTGCTGGGCGACGCGACCGACACCGCCTTGCTTGTACAAGCCGATCACACTCTAACCTTCATTGCGGCCAAAGCCGGGCTCTTCATGGGTCATGGTCGAGATGCCTGCGGTCAAATCTGGCTGGATTGCCTGGGCTTTCGGGACGGCATCAGCGTGCCACCACCCCAAGCCTTGCTCAACGACAGCAAACCACGCCCGATCAAGCGCCACGCCAGCCACAAAGGCAGCCATGGCGATGTGGCCATCATCGGTGGCGAGGCGATGGCCGCGCACGGCATGGGCATGACAGGTGCCGCCGTTTTGGCAGCCACAGCCGCCTTGCACGCCGGTGCCGGACGCGTCATCTTGAGCCTGCTCTCAGGGCAACACGCAGAAAGCGTGCCACCAGATCTGATGCAACGCGAATGGCAGCGCCTCGATTTGGAAAAACTGCATGTGGTCTGCGGCTGCGGCGGTGGTCAAACCGTGCAATCCGTCATGGCAGAGGTGCTGCGACGCAGTGGGCAATTGGTGCTGGATGCCGATGGCCTGAACGCTGTTGCGCAAGACGACAAGTTGCAAGTCGGGCTGCGCCAGCGGACAGATGCGCAACCGACCGTCATCACACCCCACCCCCTGGAAGCAGCACGGCTTTTGAACATCAGCACAACTGAGGTGCAAAGCGACCGGCTGAAGGCGGCTCAAAATTTGGCGGATCAACTCCGATGCACCGTGGTCTTAAAAGGCTCAGGCACGGTCATCGCAGCGCCTGGCCAAACGCCACGCATCAACACCTCCGGCAACGGCCGCTTGGCCATAGGCGGCACGGGCGATGTGCTGGCCGGACTCATCGGTGCACGCATGGCGCAAGGTCTGGGCGCATTTGATGCGGCTTGCACAGCTGCTGCGCAGCATGGTCAATTGGCCGACGATTGGCCCCCAAACAAAGCCCTGACGGCCAGTCGATTGGCACAGCGCTTGGCCTGACAAGTCGCCACAACGCAAAGAAAACAAAAAGCCAGAATTGAAGTCTGGCTTTTTGACAGCATCAGGTGGTGCTGACCACCCGAAGGATGAAGCCCCTCGGCAACACCACCTCAGCGGCGCGGCTTGGTGGTCCGTGGTCCCTTTTTCTTGGCGGCCGCCTTCTTCACCGAAGCTTTGAGGGCCTGAATGGGCGACCGATTGCGCTCGGCATCGGCCAACCGGCGGTCTTGCGAACCGTGTTTTTTGCCGCGACCGCTCTCGGCTGGCGCAGACACACCTTTGTCACGCATGGCGCGCGGCACCAGATCGTCACCAGGGTGCACCAAGCGGAAGTCGATTTTTCGACCATCCAGATCCACCCGACTGACCTGCACCTGCACCCGACTGCCAATGGCATAACGGATGCCCGTGCGCTCACCACGCAGCTCCTGGCGCAACTCGTCAAAGCGGAAGTACTCCCCCCCCAGCTCAGTGATGTGCACCAGACCCTCCACATACAACGTGTCCAATGTCACAAAGATGCCGAAGCTGGTGGCCGCAGACACCACACCGCTGTACTCCTCACCCAAGTGCTCGCGCATGTATTTGCACTTGAGCCAAGCTTCCACATCGCGGCTGGCCTCGTCGGCACGGCGTTCATTGGCACTGCAATGCAAGCCCGCAGCTTCCCAGGCCCGCTGGTCGGCGGCCGACATGCGCACGCGCGGGGCTTGAGACTCGGGTGAATCGCCTTTAGCGGCGCGGCTTTTCTCCAAGCGCTTGCTGAGTTTGGCGTGTGCCTCGCCCGGCACAGGTAAGCTGGGCAGCGTGTATTTGCGGCCCAACAAAATCGACTTGATGACGCGGTGCACCAGTAAATCAGGGTAGCGGCGGATCGGACTGGTGAAGTGGGTGTAGGCCTCATAGGCCAGACCAAAGTGCCCACTGTTCACCGGGGTGTAAATGGCCTGCTGCATCGAGCGCAGCAACATGGTGTGAATCTGCTGTGCGTCCGGGCGGTCCTTGGTCGCTTGCGCAATTTTCTGGAACTCGCTGGTGTGCGGATCGTCGCTGATGCCCATGCCCAGGCCCAGCGCCTTGAGGTAATTGCGCAGGATGTCTTTTTTCTCGGCTGTTGGGCCTTCGTGCACCCGGAACAAGCCGGGGTGCTTGCCCTGCTGAATGAAGTCGGCGCTGCAGACGTTGGCCGCCAACATGGCTTCTTCAATCAAGCGGTGCGCCTCATTGCGCACGCGCGGCACGATCTTTTCGATGCGACCGCTCTCGTCACACACGATCTGGGTTTCAGTGGTCTCAAAATCCACCGCCCCACGCACCGCACGCGAAGCCAGCAAGGCTTTGTACACATCCTGCAAATTCATCAGGTCGGTCACACGCTCTTTGCGTTTGGCCGCTTCCGGTCCGCGGGTGTTGGCCAAAATGGCCGCGACTTCGGTGTAGGTGAAGCGGGCATGGCTGTGCATCACCGCCGGGTAAAACTGGTAGGCGTGCACATCGCCCTTGGCATTGACCAGCATGTCGCACACCATGCACAAACGGTCCACGTCGGGGTTGAGCGAGCACAGCCCGTTGGATAATTTTTCGGGCAGCATGGGGATCACGCGGCGCGGGAAATACACACTGGTGGCGCGGTCGTAGGCATCGATGTCGATGTCGCTGCCCGTTTGCACATAGTGGCTCACGTCGGCAATCGCCACCAACAAACGCCAACCTTTGCCGCGGCCCACTTTGGCCGGTTCGCAATAGACAGCATCGTCAAAGTCACGGGCATCTTCACCGTCGATCGTGACCAAGGGCACATCGCGTAAATCAACCCGGTCCTTGCGGTCCTTGGCCAGCACCTTGTCCGGCAAGCCCTTGGCTTGCTCAATGCAGCCCGCCGAAAATTCGTGCGGCACGCTGTACTTGCGCACGGCAATCTCGATCTCCATGCCGGGGTCGTCAATTTCACCCAGCACTTCCTTCACACGGCCCACCAGCTGCCCAAACAAGGCTGGCGGCTCGGTCAACTCGACCACCACCACCTGCCCCGGCTTGGCCGTACCGGTAGCCCCTTTGGGAATCATCACATCCTGGCCGTAGCGCTTGTCTTCGGGCGCGACCAACCACAAGCCGCCTTCGTGCAGCAATCGACCAATGATGGGCTGCTCGGGTCGCTCAACGATTTCGACGATGCGGCCTTCAGGGCGGCCCTTGCGGTCTTGGCGCACGATGCGCACCTTGACTCGGTCCTTGTGCAGCACAGCACGCATCTCGTTGGGCGACAAATAAATGTCCGATTCGCCGTTGTCACGGATCAAAAATCCATGGCCATCCCGGTGTCCTTGAACACTTCCTTCAATTTCTTCCAGCAAGCCGCTGGGTGGCGCTACTTTTTTGATATACAATCCTTTAATTCCTGAGGCGCCCAGATGGCGGAATTGGTAGACGCACTAGTTTCAGGTACTAGCGAGTAACATCGTGGAGGTTCGAGTCCTCTTCTGGGCACCAATCTTATCGAATCAGATAAGTTAAAAACACAACAAGCCGTTGATTTCTGATCAACGGCTTTTTTGTTGTCTGCGGTATTTCCCGTGCCTTCAAAACACAAGGCATTCCAGCCCGACTGCACGCGACGCAACCGGGCCGCCTGAAGGCGGCCCCCCGGCGCGCCGCACACCATCAAACCGGCACCCCCACCAGGTCGTGGCCTTCCACGCTGACGATACGGGCGCGGGTGAACTCACCCACTTTGAGTGTTTTGCTCAGCTTCTCGGGCGGTAACAAACGCACCACGCCGTCGATTTCGGGGGCATCGCCAAAGCTGCGCCCCACACCACCGCGCCGGCCCATGGCCGGTGCAGAGTCGACCAACACCTGCATGGTTGAACCCACGCGCTGCTGCAAACGGGCAATAGAGACCTCTTCAGCCACCGCCATGAAACGGGCGCGGCGCTCTTCGCGCAGCGCCTCGGGCAGCATACCCGGCAGCTCATTGGCCGTGGCGCCTTTGACAGGGCTATAAGCAAAGCAACCCGCCCGGTCGATTTGCGCTTCGCGCAAAAAGTCCAGCAGGTGCTGAAACTCTTCTTCTGTCTCTCCCGGAAAGCCGGCAATGAAGGTGCTGCGAATCACCAACTCGGGGCACAGTTCTCGCCAGCGCTGGATGCGCTCGAGGTTTTTCTCGCCGCTGGCAGGACGCTTCATGCGTTTGAGCACATCGGGGTGACTGTGCTGGAAAGGCACATCCAGATACGGCAACACCAGTCCCTGGGCCATGAGTGGAATGATGTCGTCCACACTGGGATAAGGGTAAACGTAGTGCAGGCGCACCCAGGCATCGTGCGCGCGGGCCATCTCGCCCAGCGTCTGCACCAACTCCAGCATACGGGTCTTGACCGGTTTACCGTCCCAAAAACCGGTTCGGTACTTCACATCCACCCCATAAGCCGAAGTGTCCTGACTGATGACCAGCAACTCTTTCACACCGCCCTCAAACAAGGCCTTGGCTTCTTTCAGCACATCGCCAATCGGACGAGAGACCAAGTCGCCGCGCATGGACGGGATGATGCAAAACGTGCAGCGGTGGTTGCAGCCTTCGCTGATCTTCAAATACGCATAGTGGCGCGGCGTGAGTTTGAGGCCAGCCTCGCCAAAACCACCAGGCACCAAGTCCAGAAACGGATCGTGGGGCTTGGGCAAATGGGTGTGCACTGCGTCCATCACCTCTTGCGTGGCGTGGGGCCCGGTCACGGCCAGCACGCTGGGGTGCGTTTCCAAGACCATATTGCCACCGCCCTCGGCTGTTTTAGCGCCGAGGCAACCGGTCACGATCACTTTGCCGTTGGTATTGAGCGCCTCGGCAATCGTGTCCAAACTTTCCTTGATGGCTTCGTCGATGAAGCCACAGGTGTTGACGATGACCAGGTCAGCACCCTCAAAAGTTTTGGAAGTCTGATAACCCTCTGCACTCAATTGCGTCAGGATCAGTTCGGAATCGGTCAGCGCCTTGGGGCAGCCCAGGCTGACAAAACCCACTTTCGGGGTCGGGAGGGGGGCAGTTGCAGTCATTTCACTCATGCCCGCATTGTCCCCGCAAAAACGTCTGCGTTGTGACAAAAGGACATGTTGCGCCCATCAAGTCCTTAAACCCATGACGCCGAGCAACTGCTCCGTGTTCTTCTGGATTTGCTTTTGCATCTGTTCCTGCATCTGCGCCATGACGTTTTGGGACGGATTGGCCAATCCCGAAAACATGTTTTGCATCAGCGGCGTCTGCCACTGCATGAACTGCGCCCAGACTTCCGGGCTCAGGGCCGGGCTGGATTCACCCAGTTTGCTTTGCCAATCCATGAAGGACTGGACGTGGTTCTCTAAATAAGAGCCCATGTGCCCCTGCATGGCATGGCCATAAAACCGGATGATGTTGGACAACACCGCTTCGCTGAACATGGGCACGCCTGCAGATTCCTCTTCCAAAATGATCTGCAGCAAGATAGAGCGCGTCAGGTCTTCACCCGTTTTGGCATCCAGCACGACCACAGGGGACGCCGCCATGACCAGTTTTTTGATCTCGGCCAGGGTCACGTAGGAGGAGGTTTGTGTGTCGTACAAGCGCCGATTGGGGTATTTCTTGATCGTCCGGACATCCGCTGCCGCGGGTGTGCTGGCTGTTTTGATCGACTTGACTGGGGGCTTGACCGACAATGAAAACTCCTGATGAGTGACTGTAAATAGCAAATCTGCTGCAATGCAACATTCTAGGCACATGCCCGGGCAGCTCGAGCCTTGGTTAACCCTGATCCAACCAGGCAGACACGCGATGAAGCTACAGTGCGCTTTTTTGTTGCCGCCCTCCCCGATTAACCCTCATTACCTGCGAAAATAGACAGCTATGTTCACCGGAATCATCACCGGCGTGGGGCGAATCGTCGCCATTCACGACCTGGGTCGCTCTTTACACCACGGCAAGCGCCTCACCATCGAGGCCCCCGCCGGGTACCTTTACGATGTGGGCCTGGGCGACAGCATCGCCTTGAACGGCGCTTGCATGACCGTCACCACCTTCAGCCCCGAGAGCCGTCAGTTCACGATCGACATCTCGGCCGAATCGCTGGATAAAACCAGCGGTTTGGACAGAGAAGGCACCGTCAACCTCGAAAAAGCGCTGCGTGCCCATGACCGTCTGGGTGGGCACATCGTGTCGGGCCATGTGGATGGCGTGGGCCAAATCAGCCACTTCGAGCAAATCGGTGAAAGTTGGGAACTGCGCATTTTGGCACCCCATGCCCTGGCCAAATACCTTGCCTACAAAGGCTCGATCACCGTCAACGGCGTGAGCCTGACGGTGAACAAGGTGGCCGATCTGGCCAATGGCTGCGAAATCAGCATCAACCTGATCCCGCACACCGTGGACAACACCGCCCTCGGTAGCCTCCAAGCTGGCAGCCGGGTCAACCTCGAAATCGACACCGTGGCCCGCTATGTTGAGCGCATGCTCAGCGCCGGACTGATCCAGAAAGACACAGCATGAACGCCCCCGCGCAACTGACCCCCGTGGCGATCTCGCCTGTCGAAGAGATCGTGGCCGAAATGAAAGCCGGCCGCATCGTGATCCTGGTCGACGAAGAAGACCGTGAAAACGAAGGTGATCTGGTCTTGGCGTCTGACCACGTCACGCCCGAAGCCATCAATTTCATGGCCCGCTTTGGCCGGGGCCTGATTTGCTTGACGCTCACCCGCGAGCGCTGCGAATTCCTCAAACTGCCGCCCATGGCCGCCCGCAACGGCACCGTCTACAGCACCGCCTTCACCGTGTCCATCGAGGCCGCCGAAGGCGTGACCACCGGCATCTCGGCCGCGGACCGCGCCAAAACCGTGCAAGTGGCCGTGGCCAAAAATGCCGTACCGACCGACCTGGTGCAACCGGGCCACATCTTCCCGCTGCAAGCCGTAGACGGCGGTGTGCTCATGCGTGCAGGCCACACCGAAGCCGGTTGCGACCTGGCCGCCATGGCTGGCTGCTCCCCTTCTTCCGTGATCTGCGAGATCATGAAAGACGACGGCACCATGGCCCGCCTGCCGGACTTGCAAATCTTCGCTGCCGAGCACGGCCTGAAAATCGGCACGATTGCCGACCTGATCCAATACCGCAGCCGCAACGAATCGCTCGTCGAGCGCATCGGCAGCCGCAGTCTGCAAACCGCCCACGGTGAATTCACCGCCCACGCCTTCCGTGACCAACCCAGCCAGACCGTGCACCTGGCCTTGGTCAAAGGTCAATGGTCTGCCGACACCGAAGTGCCGGTGCGTGTGCACGAACCGCTGTCGGTGCTCGACGCGCTCGAAGTCAACCGCTCCATGCACTCTTGGAGTCTGGACACCAGCTTGCAGTACCTCAACGCACAAGGCTGCGGCGTGGCCGTGTTGCTCAACTGCGGCGAGTCGGCCGACCAGTTGCTGGCCCAGTTTGAAGGCCGCGCCCGCTCGGCACAAGCGCCCGAGCGCGGCAAGATGGACCTGCGCACCTACGGTGTGGGCGCGCAAATCCTGCGCGAATGCGGCGTGCACAAAATGAAACTCATGGGCCAGCCCCGCCGCATGCCCAGCATGACCGGCTACGGCCTCGAAATCACTGGCTACATCCCCAAGGAATAAACATGCTCGAAGCGAACAAAGGCACAGAACAAGAACTCGACGGGCAATTTCTGCACATCGGCATCGTGCAGGCCCGATTCAACGAAGACATCACCAATGCCCTGGCCAAAGCCTGCATCGAAGAACTCGAAGCTCTGGGCGTGACCAGCATCGACCATGTCATGGTGCCTGGCGCTCTGGAAGTGCCCGTGGCCCTGCAGGCCATGGCCGAGCGGGCCGAATACGACGCGCTGATCGCGCTGGGCTGCATCATCCGTGGCGAGACCTACCACTTCGAGCTGGTCGCCAACGAGTCGGGCGCTGGCGTGAGCCGCGTGTCGCTGGACTACAACCTGCCGATCGCCAACGCGATCTTGACCACCGAAAACCTGGAACAAGCCATCGTGCGGCAGACCGAAAAAGGTCGCGACGCTGCTCGTGTGGCCGTTGAAATGGCCTGCATCATGGACGACCTGTCGGCCGACCTGGCCGAAGAATTTGACGACGAAGAGAACACCTGATGACCGACCAGAACAGCACGCCGGACACCACAGCGGCAAGTGCATCGCCCGCAGCCGCAGGCACGCGCAAGTCGTCCGCCAAGCCCGCCCGCAGCCGCTCACGCGAGTTTGCGCTGCAGGCGCTGTACCAGCACATCGTGGGCCGCAACGAAGCCTCAGACATCGATGTCTTCACCCGCGACCTGTCGGGTTTTCACAAAGCCGACTCGGCCCACTACGACGCATTGCTTTATGGCTGCATCGAGCAAGCCACAGCACTCGACGCGATGATCGCGCCCAAGCTGGACCGTCACTTTGCCGAAATCTCCCCCGTTGAGCACGCCATCATGTGGATCGGTGTTTACGAAATGCAGCACTGCTTGGACGTGCCTTGGCGCGTGGTGCTGAACGAGTGCATCGAGCTGGCCAAAGACTTTGGCGGCACCGACGGCCACAAATATGTGAACGCCGTGCTGGGTGGCTTGGCCCCCGAGTTGCGCAGCGCCGAAGTGCAAGCCGACCGCCAGTCCGGCCGCGCCAAATAAACGCCCAGGCCATGCGCATCTCCGAACGTGCCGAACGCATAGAGCCGTTTTATGTGATGGAAGTGGCGAAAGCCGCCTCGCAAAAAGCCCGCGAGGTCGCCCACACCGACCGACCGGTGGTTTTTTTGAACATCGGCGAACCCGACTTCACCGCCCCACCCCGCGTGCAAGAAGCTGCACAAGCAGCCATCGAAGGCGGGCACACCCAATACACCCCCGCGCTGGGCCTGGATGCGCTGCGCCAAGCCATCAGCCACTGGTACGCGCAGCGCTTTGGCGTGCAAGTGCCTGCCAGCCGCATCGTGGTCACCGCGGGCGCATCGGCGGCGCTGCAATTGGCGTGTCTCGCGCTGATTGACCGGGGCGATGAAATCCTCATGCCCGACCCGAGTTACCCCTGCAACCGCCACTTTGTGAGTGCCGCAGAAGGCACCGCGGTCTTACTGCCCACCACGGCCGAAGAGCGGTTCCAGCTCAGCGCCGCCAAGGTGGCCGCTGCTTGGGGCCCGAAAACCCGTGGCGTCTTGCTGGCCTCCCCGTCCAACCCCACAGGCACCTCGATCGATCCGGCCGAGCTGCGCCGCATCATGGAAGTGGTGCGCAGCCGTGGCGGCATCACCTTGATCGACGAAATTTATCTGGGCCTGAGCCACGACGAACAATTCGGCCAAAGCGCCCTCGCCCTGGGCGACGACGTCATCAGCATCAACAGCTTCAGCAAATACTTCAACATGACCGGTTGGCGTCTGGGCTGGCTGGTGGTGCCTGAGCAGCTCACGCCTGTGCTGGAGCGCCTGGCGCAAAACCTGTTCATTTGCGCCAGCACCGTGGCGCAACAGGCGGCCCTGGCCTGCTTTGAGCCCGAGAGCCTGGCCGAATACGAACGCCGCCGTGCCGAGTTCAAAGCCCGGCGCGACTACTTCATTCCGGCCTTGAACGAGCTGGGCTTGTCCGTGCCTGTCGCCCCCGATGGTGCGTTTTATGCTTGGGCCGACTGCAGCGCCGCCTGCCAAAAGTTGGGCCTCAAAGACAGCTGGGACTTTGCCTTTGCCGCGCTGGAACATGCCCATGTGGCCATCACCCCCGGGCGCGACTTTGGCACCGACCAGACGGCCAGCTTTGTGCGTTTTTCCACCGCCAATTCGATGGCCGAGTTGCAAACCGCCATTGCCCGCCTGAAAGCGTGGTTGCAGCCATGAGCATCTCTGCGGAAATCAACGCCGCTTTCCAGCACCCCATCCGCATCTATTGGGAAGACACCGACGCGGGTGGCATCGTGTTTTATGCCAACTACCTGAAGTTCTTTGAGCGCGCCCGCACCGAATGGCTGCGCGCGCTCGGCTTTGGCCAACAGGTGCTGCGCGACGAATCGGGTGGCATGTTTGTGGTGAGTGAAACCGCCGTCAAATACCACTCGCCCGCCCGCCTGGACGACACCTTGATCGTGACCGCCGAGCTGCAAAGCGGCGGCAAAGCCAGTTTGACCATTGCCCAGCGTGCCTACTTGCGCGCCGAGGGCCAAACCGACCGACTGCTGGCCGAAGGCACCATACGCCTGGGTTGGGTCGACGCCACCACATTGAAACCGGGCCGCATTCCGGCCCCCGTTCTGGAAGCCCTGAAATGAACCAAGACATGTCCATCGTCTCGCTGCTTTTGCACGCCAGTTTTGTCGTGCAGCTGGTGGTCTTGCTGCTGCTGACCATCTCTGTTACCAGCTGGGCTGCCATCGTGCGCAAGCTCGGAGCCATCAAGCGCATCAAAAACCTGAACGAAGAGTTTGAACGCCTCTTTTGGTCAGGCACCAGCCTCAATGAGCTGTTCAACGCGGCCAGCCAAAACGCCAAACTGTCTGGCCCCATGGAGCGGATTTTTGCCAGCGGCATGCGCGAATACCAAAAACTGCGCGAGCGCCACATCAGCGACGCGGGCACCCTGCTCGACGGTGCACGCCGCGCCATGCGCGCGAGCTTCCAGCGCGAGATGGACGTGGCCGAATCGCAACTGGCATTTCTGGCCTCGGTCGGCTCCATCTCGCCCTATGTCGGCTTGTTTGGCACCGTGTGGGGCATCATGCACGCCTTCACAGGCTTGGCCAGCTTGCAGCAAGTGACCCTGGCCACCGTGGCCCCCGGCATTGCCGAAGCGCTGATTGCCACCGCCATTGGCTTGTTCTCGGCCATCCCGGCCGTGCTGGCCTACAACCGTTTTTCGCACGACGTGGACCGCATCGCCATCAAGCTGGAAACCTTCATCGAAGAGTTCTCCAACATCCTGCAGCGCAGCCTGGGCGGGGCCAACAGCTCGGCTTCGGGTCACTGAAGGAAACCACCCATGCCAGCCGTCTCATCCCGGGGTCGCGGACGCCGCACCATCGCCGAAATCAACATGGTGCCCTTCATCGACGTGATGTTGGTGCTGCTCATCATTTTCATGGTGACCGCGCCCATGATCACACCCAGCGTGGTCGACCTGCCCAGCGTGGGCAAAGCCGCCAAACAACCCGACAAAGTCATCCAGATCGTGATCCAAAAAGACGAACGGCTGGAGCTGGTGAGTGACGGCAAAACCGACTCCGCCACCCTGCCCAGCGTGGCCGCCAGCGTCAAGCGTCTGGTCGGCGACGAGCAAAACACGGCCGTCGTCATCAGCGCCGACCGCACGGTGAAATACGAGACCGTGGTGCAAGTCATGGACAGCCTGCAGCGTGCGGGCATTGCACGCGTGGGCTTGTCGGTTCAACTGGCCCCTTGAGGACTCGGGTTTGAACGCCAAGGCCGCCCCGCACCTCGAATTTGCCCCGCCACCTCAGCCCGGTGCGGGCCGCGCTTGGCTGACCGCAGGCTTGGTGCACGCGCTGCTGTTCTTGGCCTTGGGCCTGGCCACGGCCTGGAAAACACAAACGCAAACCGTGCAAGCCGAAGCCGAGCTGTGGTCCGCCACACCGCAGGCCGCAGCCCCAAGGCTGCAAGAACCGCCACCGGAGCCGGAGCCGGAGCCAGCGCCCGAGCCGGAACCCGCTCCTCAGCCTAAACCTGCCAAACCCACCCCACCGCCACCGCCTGCCCCCGATCTGGCGCAAGAGAGGCTGGACGCCCAAATCGCGCTCGAAAAGAAAAAACAACAAGAAAAAAAGAAAGAAGCCGAGAAAGCTGAAAAGCTGAAGGCCGAAAAAGAGAAGGCCGCCAAGGAAAAGGCTGAAAATGAAAAGGCTGAACTCAAGCGCAAGGAACGAGAAAAAGAGCGCGAGAAAGAAGACAAAGCCAAAGAAAAAGCGGCCAAAGAGAAAAAAGCACAAGAAGAGAAAGAACGCGACAAGAAAAAAGCCGCCGAAAAAGCCAACGCTGAAAAGGCCGATGCCGCACGCACGGACGCGCTGCGCAAAGAAAACCTCAAACGCATGCAAGGCATGGCGGGGGCCTCCGGTGGCGAAAACGCCACGGGCACCGCACTCAAATCATCAGGCCCTTCCGCCAGCTATGCAGGCCGCTTGGTCGGTCGCATCAAACCCAACATCACCTACCCCGGCGATGTGGTGGGCAACCCGCGGGCAGAGGTCGAAGTCAAGGTCGCCCCAGACGGCATGATTTTGAGCCGCCGCATCGCGCAACCGAGCGGCAACAAAGCGTGGGATGACGCTGTGCTGCGCGCCATCGACAAAACGGAAATCTTGCCCAAGGACACCGATGGTCGTGTGCCTCCCGTCATCGTGCTGGGGTTCCGCCCCTCGGATTGACACTTATCGAGGTATTTTGCAATGTTTAAATTTATAATCACAAAAAAATCAAAGTCACCTTATATGAAAACCGTTCAAATACCCCGTCTGACCACTTCATCCATTGTTCAGGGCACCCTCCTCGGCCTGGCCTTGTGGCTGCAATCGCCACTCCAAGCCCAAGTCCTGAACTCGGCATCCCTGTCGAGAAGCCCCGTGCCGATCAACGAGGATTTTGCGGTCACCGTTCAGCTCACGCCCAACAGCAACACAGTCTGGTGCGGCATGCGTGTCGAATACGGTGATGGCCGAACCCAAGACATTCGCGTGGGCTCAGACGGCTTTCAGAGCCTGCCACTGAAGTTGACCCACCGCTACGGCGGCAGTGGTGACTACAACATCCGCATTTTTGGCCGCTATATGTCACGCGGACTCAAATCGGCCATCCCCTGCGAAGGCGCCCCCATTTCCTTGCCGGTCAAAGTCATTGATCCAGCTGTGGGAGAAGCGGCCAGACGCCTTGAAGAGCAAGCCCAGCGCGAACAAAACGAACGCAACCGCATGCGCCAAGACGAAGAGCGCCTTGCGCGCGAGCGCCAATCGTTGGAAGCCCAACGCAAAGCACTGGAAGAGCGGGAGCAACAAGCCAAAGAACGTGAACTGGCCGAACGCGAGCGCGTCCTGCGCGAGCGCGAGGCCGCGCTGAGCCGCAAAGCCCAGGAAACCGCCCCACCCAAACCCGCGGCCCCACCGGCTGCACCTGCGGCCAAACCGGCCCCCGCAGCCAAACCCGCCGCCACAGGCTTTTGATACACCCGTCTGAAGGACATTGCCCATGAAGTGCAACCACTGCGGTGCATCGCTGCGCCCTACAGCCAAACTGTGCATCCAGTGCGGAAACGCCGTCGGCACTGCGCCCGAACCCGTCGCAGCACCCGCCCCAGCGGTAGCCGACGTGCCTGCTGCACCCGCAGCCCCCGAACAAAGCCAGACTGCGGCCCCAGCCCAAGAGGCCAGCCCCCTGGTGCCAGACACAACACCTGCACCCGTGCTGGATGAACCTGCGCCCCCCGCGCCTGTTCAAGAACCTGTTCAAGTGCCCGCGCAAGCAGCGGTGCAAATGCCCGAGGAACTGCCAGTACAAGCCCCGGCTGCGGCCCCCGAAATCGCGACCGCACCCGCAGCACAAGCCACTGCTAAATACGAAGTGGCCCCAGAGTTTGCGACACCACCGGCCGCTCCCAGCCCAGCGCCTGCGCCTACAAGCGCCAACAGCGCCAAACAAGCCCAAGCAACGTCCAAGAGCGGCGTCAAAATGGCCGTGGGCGGCTTGGGTCTGCTGACCGCAGGCGCCGTGGCTTATTTCGCGTTGGCGGGTGGCAGCAAAGCCCCCGCACCGCAGGAGGCTCCCGCGCCAGCTCAAGTGGCGGCTCCTGCTGCACCAGCTGCACCTGCCCCAGCGGCTGTGGCGGCACGCACCGTGGACAAAGCCTTTATTAACGACATGCTGCAGTTGGTCGGCCAGGACCAATGGAGTGCCTTGGCCGATATGGTGAGCAACGCACAAGCTCAAGCCAACCCCAACGCACAAGCCCTGCGTGAGCAAGCGCAGACTGCCTTGTCCAGTCGCAACCATGCACAAGCCCAAAAGCTGACGCTGGAGTTGCTGCTCACCGATCCACAATCAGGTTCTGCTTGGTTGCTGGCTTCTCAGGTGTTTGCCGCACAAGACATCACCCAGCCGGCCCAGTCAGCGCTCAAGCTGGCTTATTACTTTGCCAAAGACCGGGCGCAAGCCCTCAGCAGTTTGGCGGAGTTCGCGCGTGCTGCAGAGCCCAAATTCAAGGCGGTGGCCAACCAGACATCGCCCCAGCTCCCAGCGATCCCGGCACGCAAGCCCTGACCGCTCAAACCATGAGCCCCGCCCTGCTGGGCGTGGGCTGATGCCGTCTCGGCTCAGATCAAGCCGCACCCGGCGGTGAGCGACGCTTGAACTCCTGCACAATCTGCGGCTCCAAATCGGCCGCGAAATACATGTCTTCAGGGTCTTGGGTCGAGCGGATTTGCACCTGCGCCAAGCTCTGCCCCTTGGAGATCGCCATCAAGGCCACCTGCCTGGCCGAATAGGGGCCTGCGGGGCCACGGTCTGTCTGCACAATAAACGCCGCCTGGCCCGAAATCACCGTGCCAGCCGCAGCATGGCGCACTGCACCTGCCCCGACACCAGCCGACTGCAAAGACGGTCCACGGCGTGTCAAATCACCAAAAGAGCCCATCACCGGCACCCCGTGCGATTCCATGCCTTTGCCCAGGCCCTCCAGTGCCGCACGCTGGCCCTGTACCAGATTGAATTCGGTGTAGCCGTCCTGCGAAGCAATGCGGTTTTGCGACTCCTGTTTGCCAAAGTCGCGCAGCAACTGCAAGCTCGCATCGTCGAGCTGCATGGCCAGGTCATAAATGCGGCCAATCGTCAGGCCCAGCGGCATAAACTCTTCGTCCGTCAGCCGGGCAATCTCTTGACTGATCGACTCCACATCCACGTTGGAGACGATCTGCATGACCGGTTGCCGCATGGACCGCATGCCCACTGTTTTGCGCAACTGGTTAAAAATGCGCCCATCCAGCACCTGTTGCGCTGCAGCCCCCGACCAAGCCGACAGGCCCGTCAAAGACGTCATCAAGGTCACAGGGTCTTTGATCCGAACCGTGTACGACAGACGGGCGTTGATCCCCACCACGTTGGCCGAGTTCAAGTCCTTGTATTGCCCCAGTTCCGCCACGCCGCTGTCCAGGCGGCATTCGTGCGTGGCCACAAAAAACAGCTCACACAAGAAGTGATTAGCCCCGGTGAAATGGTCCACCAGGAAATGTCCCAAGAAAGGCAAGTTTGCTGTATCCAGCAACTCGGTCCCCGGGTTCAAGCGGGCAATGAACTTGCCCTCCCGGAAAAACAAAGCGCACTCATCGCTGCGCACCGTGATCTTGGCACCCCGCGGAATGCTCTTGTCCGGGTGCATGTACACCAACTGGCCCATCGCGCTCTCTGGTCGCGCAATGTACAAAGACTTCGTCTCGTCGCGAATGAAAGACAAAGTCACCGTGTCCTTGACCGCCTCCACCGACTTACCGAACAAATTGCCTAACAAGCTCATCGTCACTGCCCTTCCTGTGTCCGGTCTTCACCGGGCGTTTCATACGTTCTGCGCTCCGAAGCCTTGGGCAAAGGGCTGACATGGCGCGAAGTCATCAAGGGAATGGCCATGTTCAGCAACATCCAAACCGACAAATAGCCCACCAACCAAGTGGGCACCTGCGACAACTGCTGCCACCGTGGCCCCCCCGTCAGCCAAGGCGAAATCGTGAAGTAAAAAACACCCCACACCAACGCCTGCGCAAAAGCGTAGACATTCAGGCCCAGCGCCAGTCCACCATACGTGAAGCGGTCACCGCCAAACATGGCAAACAGAACACGGCCCCAAATCAGCCAATAAAACTTCAGAACGATGATGCCGAAGAAAAACAAATTGGCCGAAGCCTTCAGGTCCGGGCCATTGAACAGCAGCCAGATCACCAAAGGCAATGCCAAGCCCAGCACCAAAAAGCGGAAAACGTAGCTCATGCCGGGCACACCGATTCCAGAACCCATTGCTCACTGCTCGTCAACTGACCGCGCAGGCGCTCGATGTACTGCTGACGGCGCTGTGGATGGTAATGCTCATACTCAAAGCCCACCTTCAGCATCGCCGTCATCGCGTCGATGGACGATGAAATCACCGTGACATCGCCAATACGCCCGCCGATGGACAAGACCCATTTGTCCAGCGACTCGGCGTGCAACTCATCCAAAGCCGCATTCGGGGTGACCGGCGACTCCAGCCAATCCGTGTGCGGCGACAGCAGCGAATACGCGGGGTAGTCGGCCTGCGCCAAATCCACCAGATTCATCAACTGATCCAACTTGCGGACCGCCGGGTAGTAACGCACATCGCTGGCCTGAATGGTGCCATCAGCCGCCTCATACGGGGCCATCACCGGTTGGGTCAAGCTCTCGCCCAAGGCATGGATCATCATGCACGCCCCTTCAAACGACACATCACGGCTGGCGTAACCGCCCAGCGAAGACATGCGCACCGACAAACGCTCCTCCACAATGCAAGTGCCCAGCACCACGCAATTTTCGAGCGTGCAGTTCACCGCCCGGACGCTGCCGAAAATCACCGCATTCTTGAGTGCAATGTTTTGGTTGGCCACCAAGTCACCCTTGATGATCAAAGACGCTTTTTGCACCGCACGCATGGGTTGCGTGTCGGCCTGCAAATGGCAATTCAAAGACCCATTGATCGTCAAGCCCGAGCGCAACTGCACCCGCCCTTGGCGTGGATCAATGCGCAAATCCCCCCGCGCCACTACTGGCCCCTCGACCAGCACATCGCCGCGCAACTCCAGCGCACGGCCATACAAAGCCCCCTCAATGCGGGCGGGCTGCTCACTGCCATCGACCAACACCGGGAAATTCGTGTCTTTTTCACTGGTCGGGAACACACTGCCCGCAATGTGGCCCTTGACCACCACGTTGCTGCCTTCTTGCTTAATGGGCATGACGCGCCTCCACAATCTTCAATTGACCCGAACCAATGAAATCTTCAAACATGGTGGCCGCATCCTGCGAAATCAGCCCCTTGTTGCGCAGCATCTGAGCCGCCTTGGCCAAGGCCACAACGTCGTTGGAATTCGCATCCCGCACCGCACCAGAGCGCACGCTTTGCTCTGCCGAAGCCAGGGCCTGCTCACCGCTCAAGCACGCCAGCTCGTCGGTCAGGTTTTGCAAGCTCAAAGACTCACTGCCACAGCTTTGGGCCGACTGGCCTGCCAGCAGCTTGCTGTGCAAAGACGAGCTGGTCAGCACCCCTTCAACCACCCAATGGGCCGACGGCTGCGCCGCAGCCCCACCGGCAAACGGCGTCAACTGCGCATCGTTGCGTTGCTGTGAATACAAAACATCGTCCAGGCGACTCGACTTGAGCATGGACAAAGACTGGTCCAAATTCTGCGAACGGATCTCGAGGCGGTGCAAGTCCATCTCGATCGGCAAGGTGTGCGCCACCTCGTAAGGCATTTGCGCTGCCCGCTCGGCAGGTGCAATGTCTTCGTTGCGGATCTGAAAAATATGACTGCCGATGGTCTTGGTCTTGTTGTCGAACTCGTCCAGGATTTTCTGGAAATTCAGATCGTACAAATCCCGATTGATCGCAGCGCCCTCGACCGCCTTTTCAAAGCGGGTCTTGATGTCCTGAGAAAACGCGCCCAACTTTGTCTTGCTCGACTGGGCCTCGGCCACCTTCTTGCCAATCTCGATTTGCATGGCCGACTCGGTCTGCAAATCCAGCTTCAAGCGCGTTTCGCTGAAATCCGTTTGAATTTGTTGCTTGGTGCGCTCCAGCATCAGCGTGGTGGCGGCCACACCGCCCACCACAGCCACTGTTTGCCGCTCCAGGGCCTGAACGATCATCTCGCCAATTTCTCTCATTTCTCTCTCCAACCTTGCGACTTCATGCTCGACATAAGAACGCAAAGAGCCAATCTCGGAATACACCGAGCGGAGCTCACCATGCATCTCAGTACGAAGGGACCTGATCGCAGAGTCAACATAACTCTGGCTCACGCCCGATGGGGTGTTTGACATCTTCTGCTCCCTTCAATCAAGCAGAAATCAAACGTGGACCACCGACCCTGGGCGTCGATAACATGATCCCGGGCTCTCGCACCACTTCGATCGGGTCATGCACCGTACCCCGCGTCAGGCCCTGAGCCTTGGGCAAGCTGGCCAAAGTGGACTCATAAGTGCTGGCAGCCGACAGCGGCGACTCGCCAATCAACAAGCGCTGCAAACGCTCATCGGTGATCTGCTCCATCACACGCGGTGACAACAAGCCCAGCATGCTCATGCCATCGCGGAAGCTCAGGATCTCGTCGTATTTGGCATTCAAATCCGACTCCAGCAGATACAAGTTCTCTCGGTTCGTGCGCAAGTCGTCGCGGAACTGATTGGCCACGCTGATCAGTTTCTCGCCCTCTTTCTCGCTCATCGAAATCATCATCTCGTTGGTACGGAACAGCTCCGACTTGCGGAAATCGGCCTTCTCCGTCCACAAATGCTCCCACAGCGGAATCATCAAATCGCAATGCGCCTTGACCACACTGCCGTACTTGATGGCATCCGGTGTGCGGTACACATAGGCCGCCAAATCGGTTGACCACTCATCCAGATCCGGGTCGTAGCGCAATTGCGCCTCTTGCGAAAAATGGATGATCGGATTGCTTGCGCCGGTCAAGATCTTGTTGAGCACCAAGCGGAAGACCTTCAAAGCGTCATCGATCTGCATCTGCACATGGCGCGGCTTGATGGCCTGATCCTGCAAAGCGTTGCCGTTCTCATCGACCGCCATCATGTGCAAGAACAAACCCACCGTCTGATGCGCTGCCGACAAATCTTCCAGCAAATCAGGCTTCTTGCTGATGCGGGCGCGCACCACCTCGTCCGATTGCAAACGGTCCAGCAAGGTGTGGATGTCCAGCGCATGGGCGCTCTCAATCTGCACACCGATCAAGTCCTCAATGTATTGGGGCGCCACGATCGTGCGCGGGCAGAAAAACTTGCGGCTGCACCAGCTTGCCCGCTCCAGCACCTGGGTCAAGCCACCATGAATCTGATTGACCGACGCAATGCGGGCGTTCGCATAACGGTTGCACGTGGCTTCCAGCCCCTCGTAGACCGTGTTGAGCGTGTCCAGCATGCGCTGTCCGTTTTCACTGGACAGCACATTGATCGTCTCCTTGAATGTCTCGATCTCCTGCGCATGGCTGCCCGAAGCGGCGACCTCGCAAGCTTGAGGAGCCATCACATCCTGGAACTCACCCGCCGACAAGCGCTGCTGCAACAAACTCGACGCGGGCACCAAATGCATGTCGATGCCCACATCGTGCAATTTGGCCAAATTGTTGGTGAACTCACCGACCAAGGACTGCAGCTGGTTTTCTTCGCCGTACAGACTGTTCATCGGATCGGCCGAATCCGTCACCTCATCGGCAGACAGCATGGGCGGAATGTCCAACAAAGCATCCAGCTGCCCGGTGATCGCCGACACCTCATCGGTCAAAGCCGTCGTGTCAATCGTGGTCAAGCGAACGGGCGCATGGCTGCCAGAGCGGTCATTGAGCACCCGGTGACCTGCCAAATCGAGCGACTCCAAAGCCAAATGCACATCGGCCAAAGTGATTTCAGGGAAGCCCCCCAAACGCGAATCGAGTTCTTGCTCAATCACCTCGAGCCGCGCCAGCGCCTGGCGCAAAGCCACATCGGCATCGGACAAAGCCTGCTGGTTTTGGGCCAAAGCTTCGGCCAGTGTGGCCGCTTGCTGCTTGAACTGATGCCACTTCCAAAACGGGAAGCTGGCCGCCAGCGCCAAAAAGGTCAAAACGGGATAAGCCAGATACAGGCCCAAACCCACCGCCAAGACCGCCACACCCACCATCAAAAAGGTAGACACCTTCTTTTGCGAGACCGCCAAATCTGCGGCCAGCTGCTCGCCAGCAGGCTTGAGCGTCAGAATTTGACCCTCCAGCACATCGCACTGCGCCTCTAGGGTGTCCTTTTCATGGCGCAAATCTTCACCTTGACGCCAAGAGGCCAGCACCGGAGCCAAGTGGTCAATGATGGCCACCACCCTCGTTTCATGTACATCCAGGACATTGTCAATCGGCCTGGCCAACGATTTTGTGCTCATACCACTCCAGTCTTAGCGAACGCGAGAAATATTCATGTTACTTTAAATTTATATATGCAACATCAAAAAATGGCCAAATATTTAAATTCAACAAACGGCGTTAAATCAAAAATATCTTCAAATTCACCACTCATCTAAGCCCTCAAAATGAGCAGCGAGGACTGGAAACGCAGTCTGTACATGACACCTGTTGCGCCAGGTGCTTAGATGCAATGGATCAGGATCGCTGTGGGTCAGGACACTGGCCTGACACAGCAAGGTCCTGATTCAAAAATCGATCACCACATTGCCCACCGTCTGCCCCGCTTCCACGGTGCGGTGGGCCTCGGCTATTTGGGCTAGAGCGTAACGCGCCCCGATGCTGTGCCGCAGCTGGTTTTGCACCAGCATGTCCGACAGGCGGGCAATCGCCTTTTGACGGTCGGCGGGGGTCAGGTCATAGAGCAGAAAGAACTTCACGCCCATGGACTGCAACAACCAAGGGCGAAACGGCAAGTTCACGTCCATTTGGCTTCGGAGCCCACGGTGCCGATCACACGGCCACCGACCAAGCACACCATTTGCGTGATGGAGTGGCCCACAGCCGATGAAGCCCCAGACACCAAAACGGTTTGCCCACGTAAATCACCCGCCAGGCGCTCGGCCAAAATGACCGCCTGCACCCACCGCTTCGATCACGCCCGCGCCGTCGCTGTGCGGAACGATCAAAGGATCGCTCAGCGGTCGGGCTCGGCGGGATTTGATATCAGTCGTAAACGACCCGCGCCTGCCCCTGGTCGGCCTGGGCCATCCAGCTGGCCAGGGCCGCATCGGTCGGGAAGAATTTGGCGGCTTCGCCCAGCGCCAGCTCGGCGCGGGCGGCCAGATCGTCGGAGCGACGCTCAAGCACCAGGCGCACGGACAAGCCGCGCACCAGATCACCTTGCTCGGTTTGCTCGCGCTGCGCGGGGAACTCTTTGACCAGCCGGGCGATGTCGGGGGCACGGCCGTTCACGGCCACGCGCAGGTATTTGCCATAGCGGCAGCGGGCGGCCCCCAGGTCCATGATCTGTTCCATCTTGAGGCGGAAGCCCCCCGAAAAACGGTCGGCCTGCATCTTGGCTGTGACGATGATCAGCTCGTCGTCTTTGAGCAAATGCTTGGCCGAGTTGATCAGGGCTTCGTCGGCCGTGGCCTCCATCACGCCCGACTTGTCGTCCAGCTTGAAGATCGCCACCTTGCCACGCTGGCCGTTGATGATGCGCAGATCGCTCACGATGCCTGCCAACACCATGGAGTCGCGGCTGTCGATCAGGTCGTCAATCTTTCGGCGTGCAAACTGGCGCACTTCGCGCTCCACCGCGTCAAACAAATGGCCCGACAGGAAGAAGCCGACCGCCGTTTTTTCGAGCAGCAGGCGTTCTTTGATGCCCCAAGGCATGACCTCGACCAAGTCGGGCTCTTGCGTGCTGGAGCCGTGCGAGTCGTCGCCCAGCATGTCAAACAAGCCGCCTTGGTTGGCGTTGGCCGTGGTGGCGTTCGAGAATTCAAAGGCCCGGTCGATGCTGGCCGACAAGGCGGCGCGGTTCATGTGCAGCGAGTCAAAAGCCCCGGCCTTGATGAGCGCGTCCACCGTGCGTTTGTTGATGCGGGTGCGGTCCACGCGCACGGCAAAGTCAAACAGGCTGGTGAACGGACCGCCCTCGTTGCGGGCCGCCACGATGGCATCGATGGCTTGCTGGCCCGTGCCTTTGATGGCACCCAAGCCGTAGCGGATGATTTTGTCGGTCACCGGCTCAAAGCGGTGGGTGCCCCGGTTCACATCGGGCGGGTCGAACGTGATGCCGAACTTGACCGCATCTTCGTAGAGCACTTTGAGCTTGTCGGTGTCGTCCATTTCCACCGTCATGTTGGCGCAGAAGAACTCGGCGGTGTAGTGCACCTTGAGCCAACCCGTGTGGTAGGCCAGCAAAGAGTAAGCGGCAGCGTGCGACTTGTTGAAGCCATAGCCCGCGAACTTTTCCATCAAGTCAAAAACTTCGTCGGCTTTTTCTTCGGTGATGTCGTTCTTGGCAGCCCCTGCGCGGAAGATGGCACGGTGCTCGGCCATTTCTTCGGCTTTTTTCTTACCCATGGCCCGGCGCAGCATGTCCGCACCACCCAGGCTGTAGCCACCCAAAATTTGGGCGGTCTGCATCACCTGCTCTTGGTAGACCATGATGCCGTAGGTCTCACTCAGCATCTCGGCCACCAGCGGGTGCGGGTACTCGATGACCTCGCGCCCGTGCTTGCGCGCCACAAAGCTGGGGATCAGGTCCATAGGCCCCGGGCGGTACAGCGCGTTGAGCGCGATCAGGTCTTCCAGGCGGCTGGGCCGGGCGTCGCGCAGCATGCCCTGCATGCCGCGGCTTTCAAACTGGAACACGGCCTCGGTCTTGCCGTCGGAGAAAAGTTTGTAGGTCGGTGTGTCGTCGAGCGGGATGTTTTCAAAGGCGAAGTTCTCTTGGCCTTTGTGCCGCTCGATGATGAACTCGCGGGCGATCTCCAAAATCGTCAGCGTGGCCAGGCCCAAGAAGTCGAACTTCACCAGGCCTGCCGCTTCCACGTCGTCCTTGTCGTACTGGCTCACCGCCGATTCGCTGCCGGGCTGCTGGTACAGCGGGCAAAAGTCGGTCAGCTTGCCGGGCGCAATCAACACGCCCCCGGCGTGCATGCCGATGTTGCGGGTCATGCCTTCGAGCTTTTGGGCCAGCTCGATCAGCGTCTTCACATCCTCTTCGCGCTCGATGCGCTCGGCCAGGATCGGCTCCATGGCGATGGCGTAGTTGTTCTTGTCGCCCTCTTTGGGCGTGGCAGGCGGGTATTGCAGCGTGACCGACATGCCCGGTTTGTTGGGGATCAGCTTGCTGATGCCGTCGCAAAACATGTAGCTCATGTCGAGCACACGGCCCACGTCGCGAATGGCCGCACGTGCAGCCATGGTGCCAAAGGTGGCGATCTGGCTGACCGCATCACGACCGTATTTGTCCTTGACGTAATCGATCACCCTGTCCCGGTTGCCTTGGCAAAAGTCGATGTCGAAGTCGGGCATGGACACGCGCTCGGGGTTCAAAAAGCGCTCAAACAGCAGGTTGTATTGCAGCGGATCGAGGTCGGTGATCTTGAGCGCGTAAGCCACGAGCGAACCCGCACCCGAACCCCGGCCCGGGCCCACCGGGCAGCCGTTGGCCTTGGCCCACTGGATGAAGTCACCCACGATCAAAAAGTAACCCGGGAAACCCATCTTCAAGATGGTGTTCAGCTCAAATTCCAGCCGCTCCACATAGCGCGGACGTTCCTCGTTGCGTTTGGCTTCGACCGGGTACAAGTGCAGCAGGCGCGCCTCCAGCCCCTCGTGCGAGACGTGGCGGAAATAATCATCCACCGACATGACCACGCCATTGACGGGCGGAATTGGAAAATTGGGCAGCTGCGGCTTGCCCAGCACCAGGGTCAGGTTGCAACGCTTGGCAATCTCCAAGGTGTTGGCAATCGCACTGGGCACATCGGCAAACAAGGCGCACATCTGCTCGGCCGACTTGAAATACTGCTCGCGGGTGAAGCGGCGCACCCGGCGCTGGTTGGCCAGGATTTCACCTTCAGAAATGCACACCCGCGCTTCGTGGGCTTCGTAATCTTCGGCGGTATGGAACTGCACCGGGTGCGTGGCCACCACGGGCAAACCCAAGCGAGCGGCCAGCGCCACCGCACCGGCCACCTGAGGCTCGTCTTCAGGGCGGCCTGCGCGTTGCAGTTCCAGGTAAAAACGGTGCGGAAAAATCGAGCCCAGTTGCAGCGCCACATCGGCGGCTTTGTCACTGTCACCCTGCACCAAGGCCTGCCCCACCGGGCCGGCTTGCGCACCTGACAGCAAAATCAAACCTTCAGAGATTTCTTTGAGCCAGGCCAGCTTGACCACAGCCACGCCTTTGACCACGTTTTGCGTCCAGGCACGGGCCAGCAACTCACAAATATTCAGATAGCCTTGGTGGCTTTGCACCAACAGCACCACCCGGCTGAAGGCTGCTGGATCGCCGCCCAGGCCTTCGAGGTTGATCTCTGCCCCCAAAATGGGTTTGACGCCTTTGCCTCGGCCTTCTTTGTAGAACTTGACGCCGCCAAACAGGTTGTTCAGGTCGGTGATGGCCAAGGCGGGCTGACCGTCTTTGGCCGCCATCTTGACCACATCGTCGATGCGGCAGGTCGAGTCAACGACAGAAAATTCAGAGTGGAGGCGCAGGTGAACAAACATAGGCCCTCATTGTAGGAGGCCACAGACCTCAAATTGACAAATTTGAGGCGATTCAGTCACGCAAAACCTGCAGCACGTCGGAGCGGAATTCGCGCCCATAAAGGATGAGCACCACCAAGGCTGTGCCCATCAGCAGCGCCAGTGGCGAAAAGAACCATGCCATGGCCGCAAAGGAAAAATAATAGGCCCGCAAGCCGTCGTTGAACGTCTCGGCGGCAGCCCCCACCAAGCGCCCTGCCCGCTCGGCGACATGCTGGCGGTCCAGCCGTCCGGAATCAAACTCTTCGGGCGGGGGCATGCCCCCGATCACCAAGGCCACAAAGGTGTACTGGCGCATGGACCACGAGAAACGAAAGAAGGCATAGACAAAGATGCCCACCAGCACCAGGACCTTGAACTCGAACACCAAGATGGGGGTCGGCTGGGCAAACGGAATCTCACGAACCAACTCGGCCGCCTTGTCAGTGGTGCCCAAGAGCGCAAACAGACCGCCGATGATGATGATGCTGGTCGATGAAAAAAACGCCGGGGTTTGCGACAGATTCTGGGTGATCAGGCCGTCGAGCATGCGGGGGTCGCGTGCGGTGGTTTGCAGCATCCACTTTTGGCGGTATTTGTTGGTGGTGGCGATCAGGCTTTGGTCGCGCTTGCCACGCACCCGGGCAAACCAGGCGTAACCCACCCACAAACCAAAAAATGACAACATGGCCAACCAGTCGGCCCACGGCAACATCGAGAGGATTTTCATGCCCTCATCCTAGCAAGTACGGGGCCCGAGCAGGTGCTTGCGCCCGAAAACGCGCAAAAAAAAGCCAGGGCGTGCCGTGCGCCCTGGCTTGGGAATGGGCCAAGGCCCCAAGATCAGCCGCGCAGTTTCGCAGCCACTGCGGCCACGCGCTCGCCATAGGCTTTGGCCGTGTCCAGGTCACCTTGCGGGATGTCTTCGGCTGGGCTGGTCGGGCCCACTTGGGCCATCAGGCCGGAGTTGGAGCCGATGCGGTTGATGGTGCCGTCGTTCATGGCGGGCTGACCCACCCAAACCATGCCTTGCTGCATGGCCAACGTGATGAAGTACTGGATGGTCGACAGTTTGTCGCCGCTGGGGCTGGCCGAGATGGTGAAGCCGCCTGCGACTTTGTCTTTCCAGGCACTGGTGAACCAGCGCTTGGAGGTGGCGTCGGCAAATTTCTTGAACTGCCACGAGGCCATGCCCATGTAAGTGGGTGAGCCAAAGATGATGGCGTCGGCCGCGTCCAGCGTGGCCCAGTCGGCCTCGGTGAGGTTGCCATCGGCATCGATGGTGATGGTTTGGGCGTTCGCGCCTTGGGCCACGAATTGGGCCACGCGTTGGGTGTGGCCGTAGCCGGAATGGAAAACAACAACAGTTTTAGCCATGAGAAAAGCTCCTTGGAGGGGTTGAGGGAAAAGGGTTAAGTAAGGTGCGATGGGGGATGGATTCCCGCATGCGCGGGAATGACAGATCAGCGAGCGGGAACGACAGATCAGTGTGCAGGAGTGAAAGATGAGTGCTCGGCAATGACTGATTCATGCTCAAGGTGCCAGGTCGAAGACCAGGACTTCAGCGTCCTGGCCGTTGGCCAGGGCCAAAGACGGTTCGGATTGCAGCATGGCTGCGTCACCCGCGTTGAGCTGCTGGCCATTGACCTGCAAGCTACCGCGCACCAGAAATACATAGGCCTTGCGGGCGGGGTTCAGGGGCAGGCTGGCGCTTTCTGTGCCATCAAACAGCCCTGCGTACAAGCGGGCATCGGCGTGAATTTTGACGGTGTAGTCGCCCGCATCAGGGGCGGCCACAAGGGCCAACTGCCCGCGCTTGGCGGCTTCGGGCACGGTTTTTTGCTCGTAACCTGGGTCAATGCCCGTCACATTGGGCTCGATCCAGATTTGCAAAAAGTGGGTCTGCGCGCCTTCTGCGTGGTTGAACTCGCTGTGGCGCACACCGCTGCCCGCGCTCATGCGCTGCACATCGCCGGGCGGAATGCCCTTGACGTTGCCCATACTGTCTTGGTGGGCCAGGTTGCCCGACAGCACGTAGCTGATGATTTCCATATCGCGGTGGCCGTGGGTGCCAAAGCCCGTGCCAGGCGCGATGCGGTCTTCGTTGATGACGCGCAGATTGCCCCAACCCATGTGGGCCGCGTCAAAGTAATTGGCAAAAGAAAAGCTGTGAAACGACTTGAGCCAGCCATGGTCGGCGTAGCCGCGTTCGGAGGATTTGCGCAAAGTCAACATGTTGGGTTTCCTGAGTGATTGGGTAGGACTTTAAAGAACGAACATGTCAGCACGGTGCAATTCGTTTGCCGCCATCATTCAAATTATTTGAAATAAAATAGCAAGATCATGCAAAGTCCCAAAGATTGGCTCACCCCCGATGCCCTGTTCATGCTGCAAACCATCGACGAACAAGGCAGTTTTGCCGCCGCCGCCCGCAAGCTGAACTTGGTGCCCAGCGCCCTGACCTACCGCGTACGTCAGCTCGAAGATGCTTTGGACGTGCTGCTGTTTGACCGCAGCTCGCGCCAGGCGCGCCCCACGGCTGCAGGTCAAGAGCTGCTGCGCGAAGCGGGCCGATTGCTGCAAGACATTGACGCCGTGGCCAACCGGGTCAAGCGCGTGGCCACCGGCTGGGAGGCCGTGCTGACGGTGGCGGTGGACAGCATCGTCTCGCGCAGCGTGGTGATGGATTTGTGCGAAGCCTTTTTGGCGCTGAACAGCCCCACCCGCTTGCGCATTCGCCACGAAACCCTGTCGGGCACCATGGCCGCGTTGACATCCGGCCAGGCCGACTTGGCCTTGGGCGTGGCGCTGGGGCAGCATTTGGCCGCCGACATCCAGCACATGGCGCTGGGCGAGGTGCCTTTTGTGTTTGTCGTGGCACCCCAACACCCCTTGGCCCAAGCGGCCGAGCCCTTGAGCGATGCCCAGTTGGTCCAGCACCGCATGGTGGCCGTGGCCGACTCGGTGCAGCGCGGCAGCGGCCTCACCGTCGGACTGCAAGGCGGTCAGGACGTTTTCACCGTGCCCGACATGCAAAGCAAACTGCAGGCACAGCTGCGTGGTCTGGGGGCCGGTTTTCTGCCCCAAAGTCTGGCCGCACCGCATGTGCAGCAAGGCCTGTTGGTGGTCAAAAAAACCGACCAATCCCGCTTGAGCCCGGTCCATGCCGCTTGGCGCGACAGCCGCCTGAGCCCTGCTGGCCACGCCCTGCTGTGGTGGACCGCGCAGCTGGACAAACCCGCCACGCGCCAGGCTCTGCTGAGCGCGGGTTGAGAACGCGTCACAGCATAAGGACAAACCCACCCAAGCGCCATGGCCCGCCTTTTCTGGGCTAAAGTGGCAGCATGACTACACAACACATTGCCATCATCGGAGTCGGCTTGGCCGGCGTGACTTGCGCACGCACGTTGCGCCAAGCCGGTCACAACGTCACGCTTTTTGAAAAAAGCCGGGGTTTGGGCGGGCGCATGTCCACACGCGCCAGCGCATTTGGCAGCTTTGACCACGGGGCCCAGTACTTCACGGTGCGCGATCCACGCTTCGAGTTGGCCATTGGCACGGCCCCCGGTGTGTGCAAACCTTGGAGCGCCAACGCCGTGCGCGTGCTCGACCCCAATGGCCGGGTGATCGAAGCCGGTTTGCCCGGCGGCGAGCGCCATTGGGTGGCCACCCCCGGAATGAATGGCTTGGTCAAAGCCTGGGCCGCGCCCTTGCTGGAGGACGGCAATGTGCAGTTGCAAACCCGCGTAACGCAAATCATGGCCGACCCCATGAAGAAAAACGGCTGGCAACTGCAAACCGAAACCGAAGACGATGGGCAGCACATTTTTGCCGGATTTGACAAAGTCATTCTGGCCATTCCGGCCGCTCAAGCCTTGGCCTTGTTGAATACCTCTGGTCTGAGCGCACTGGGCAAACCTCTGAACGATGTCCAGGTGGACCCTTGCTGGACCCTGATGCTGGCCTACCCTCAAGCCGTACAGCCGGGCCTGATCACACTCGGACCCCAGTGGAACGCCGCACGCAGCACGCACCACCGCATCGCCTGGATGGCGCGTGAGTCTTCCAAGCCGGGGCGTGAGCGCATCGAACGCTGGACTGTGCAAGCCAGCGCCCCATGGTCGGCAGAGCACGTCAACGACGCCCCCGAGCGCATCAAAGGCAAGCTGATCAAAGCATTTGCCGAAATCACCGGCATCCGCGCTACCCCGGCTCACGCCGAAGTACACCGCTGGCTGTACGCCAAAACAGCACAACCCTTGGGCCAAAGCCACATCTGGGCCAAAGAACAAGGCATTGGCTTGTGCGGGGACTGGTGCTTGGGCCACCGCGCCGAAGACGCTTTTGTCTCTGGCCTGGAGTTGGCGCTGGCGGTGCTCAAAAAACGCTGACCGCTCATGGCGCTAGGGTACACAGGCCGGTTTGCGCCATCGCCAACCGGCCTTTTACATGCAGGCTCGCTGTTGGCGGCCCTGGCCAGCTGGCTCGACGCCCGCGCCCGTGGCGGCCAGTGGTTGGTTCGTATCGAAGACGTGGACACGCCACGCTGTGTGCCTGGCGCGGACCAAACCATCTTGCAACAACTGGCCACCTGCGGCATGGTCTCCGACCAACCCGTGCTGTGGCAAAACCAACGCACAGCGGCTTACCAAGTTGCATTGGACACACTGATCTCGCGCGGCTGGGCTTACCCCTGCGGCTGTTCACGCAAAGACATTGAAACCGCCATCGAAGCCACGCAAGCGCCGTCTGTGGCCCGCCACCAAGCCGCGGTCTACCCCGGCACTTGCCGCGCCGGCTTGAAAGGCAAGCCAGCCCGAGCATGGCGCCTGAACGTGCAGGCGGTGCAAACCGCACTGGATCTGCCGCTGGCCACGCTTTGGCAAGACCGGCGTTTGGGGCCGCAGCAACAAAACGTGAGCGCAGAAGTGGGCGACTTTGTGCTGCGCCGCGCCGATGGGCTGTGGGCCTACCAGCTGGCGGTGGTGGTCGATGACGCCGCGCAAGGTATCAGCCATGTGGTGCGCGGCGAAGACTTGGCCGACAACACCGCCCGGCAAATTCTGCTGCAACAGGCCTTGGACTTGCCCACCCCTCAATACCTGCACACGCCTTTGGTGCTGGGTAACAACGGCGAAAAGCTCAGCAAACAAAACGGGGCCATGGCGCTGGATTTGCAACACCCACTTCGGGCGCTCAATGCGGCGGCGCAGGCACTGGGCCTGCCCGCAATGCCTGAGCACACGCCAATTGCCCAAGCACTGACCCAATGGACCACCGTGTTCGTGCGCAACTCAAAGCCACAGCCGCGATAATGGCAGGCTTTGCCAAGCACCCCGACACCACGCGACACCCGACATGACGACGCCTGAAAAATCTCCTCAGCAGCCTGCCCTCGAATCCGCCACCGAACAGGCCTCCTCTGACGCGCCCTTCATGCGGCAAATCAAAACCTATGTGCTGCGTGCCGGGCGCATGGGCTCGGGCCAGGTGCGGGCCTTTGAGCAGTTTGGTCCGAAGTTCCTAATCCCCTACAGCGCAGCGCGTCTGGATGTGCAAGCCGCCTTTGGCCGCAGCGCTCCCCTGATTCTGGAAATCGGTTTTGGCATGGGCGACGCCACCGCCAAGATCGCCCACGTGCGCCCCAGCGACAACTTTTTGTGCTGCGAAGTGCACGAACCGGGCGTGGGCGCACTGCTCAAGCGCTGCGGTGAGGAAAGCATTGGCAACATCCGCATCGTTCAGCACGACGCCATCGAGGTCATGGACAACATGCTCGGCCCGGACAGCCTGGACGGCGTGCACATTTTCTTTCCGGACCCTTGGCACAAAAGCCGCCACCACAAGCGCCGCCTGATCCAGTCGCCGTTCATCCAGCGCCTGGCCCAGCACATCAAACCCGGCGGCTACCTGCACTTGGCCACCGACTGGCAGCCCTATTCCGAGCAAATGATGGGCGTGCTGCGTGCCGAGCCCTTGCTGGTCAACACCAGCGACGCCGCCGATGGCTTTGCCGCCAAGCCCGACTACCGCCCCCTGACCAAATTTGAAAACCGGGGCCTGAAACTCGGCCACGGCGTGTGGGATCTGGTGTTCCGCCGCGTCTGACATGCGCGAAGCAGGGCACGCCGTCCCCTTGCCCATGCGGGGCATTCAGTTGCCCATGCGGAGCGTTCAATTGCCCATGCGCAATGGCGTGAGCCCCAGCGTCGTCTCCGTGCCCCAGGGCGCAGCCAACCTGCTCGATTTTTTGGCCCAGCGCATGCCGGGCATCTCGCGCAGCGAATGGGCCGAGCGCTTGGCCCAAGGACTGGTGCTGCACGAAGACGGGCAAACCGCCCTGCCCCACCAAAGCTGCCAACCCGGCCAGCGCCTGTATTACTACCGCCATCTGGCCGATGAACCGGCCCTGCCGTTTCAGGCGCACATCCTGTTTGAAGACGCGCACTTGCTGGTGGCCGACAAGCCGCATTTCATGCCCGTGACGCCCTCGGGTCGTTATGTGCAGCAAAGCCTGTTGGTACAACTCAAGCGCCTGACGGGCTGCGCCGATCTGGTGCCGCTGCACCGCATTGACCGAGAAACTGCGGGCCTGGTGCTGCTGGGCAAACGCCTGCAAGACCGTGACGCTTACCACGCGCTGTTTCGCGACAAAGACATCCACAAGACTTACCACGCGGTCGCCGCTGCGCCCCGTGACATGGCCTTACCTGCGGTGTACGCCAGCCGCTTGGTGCCCGGCGAGCCCTTTTTCAGAACGAAGGAAGTGGCAGGCCCAGCCAACAGCGAGACCCGCATACGGCTGTTAAAGACGCAAGGCGAGCGGGCGCTGTACCAACTCGAACCCGTGACAGGCAAACGCCACCAGCTGCGGGTGCACATGAACGCCTTGGGTCTGCCGATTGAAGGCGACGCTTTCTACCCCGAAGTCTTGCGCGGCCCGGATGCGCCCGAAGACTTCAGCCAGCCCTTGCAACTGCTGGCGCAATCGATCGCCTTCACCGACCCCCACACGGGCCAAGCCCGTGTGTTTGAGAGCCAGCTGCAATTGGCGCTTTGATCAGCCTTTGATCTCGGTGGCCGTGATCGTGTACTTGAACGCGTCGGGCGTGTAAGAGTCCAAACGACCTTCTGCGGTTTCGGCCACGGGGTACATCAAGAAATTGGCCACACCGCCTTTGGCGCCGGGCAGGCTAACGTCGTGTGCGCTGTTCCAAGCCATCCAGTTGCCTTCCCAGCCACCAAACAAATGCTTGTACACCGGGGCCACCACAGGGTGATCGGTCTTCTTGATCCACTCGGCGGTTTCCAGACGCATGACTTTGGCCACATCGGCCGGGTCCATCGCCACCCAGCCACGGGCTTGCAAATACACCTCGGCACGGCAGTGTTGCGCGCCCTTGAGGCTGGCCGGATTGCCCGACAGTTCTTTGTAGCCAAAAACCGATGGGGCCAGGCGGATGCCGTAGACATCGCGTGCAGGCAAACCCACCGCGCGGCACAGGCCCACAAACAAAGCGTTCAAGTCGGCGCACTTGCCACCCAGGTTGCCGGTTTCCAGCATGGTTTTGATGTCGCCTTCGCCGCAGCCGCGTGTCTTGGGGTCGCGGAAAGCGTTGGTCACCACCCAGTCGTAAATGGCACGGGCTTTTTGCTCGTCGGTCTTCGCGCCCTTGGTGGCCGCCATGGCTGTGGTGCGCACGATGCCATCGGTGGGCAGCAAACGTGTGGGGCGGGTGTAGTGGCGCAAGGTGTCGGCGCTTTCGGCCACGAACACGCGGCCCGCGCTCATCTCAGCGGCACGGTTTTGGGTTCTCACGCGGCTGGTGACCTCGATCACAGGGCGCACGCCAGCGGCGAATTCGGCCGACACAAAACGCGCGCCTTCCACCAGATCGCTGCCCATGCGGGCGGTGCCGTTGCTGCTGAAGCGGGTGTCCAAAGATTGTTGCCAAGCGGTGTCCATGCTGGGCACGGGCAACCAGACGCGGGTTGCACCCTGTGGGTCGGCGATTTCAACACGGGTGGTCACCTCAAAGGTGCGCCAAGTGCCCGCTTCGGGGGCAAAGCGGCGTTCAGCCGGGGCCGTGGTTTGGGCGTGCAACCAAGTGGGTGCAGCGATCATGGCGCCCAGAGCGGCGCCTCCTTTGAGCAAAGAGCGGCGAGCGGTGGTCATGGAAAGAACTCCGAAATAAGGATGAGACCTGTCGGCACACACAAGGCGTTGAGAAAACGCCAATGCCCCGAAGGCAGGTCGCCCGGCACAAAGCGCGCAAGGCCCGGCGATTATGACCGACCACGTCGGCCTGTTTGAACGGGTGCGGGACCCAGCGCTTTACTTGGAGGCGGACTGGGATGTCGCGGGCAGGGCTTGCAAGTCCTTCAACCAAGCCCGTGCAATGGGACCATTCCAGTCCAGATCACCCACCACCCGCCAACGCGCCCGGCCATCCGGCCCAATCAAGACTGTGGTCGGGTAAATGCGCACGCCCCACTGTCGCGTCAAATCGCCTTGAGGGTCCAGCACCACCGGCAAATCCAGGTGCTGCGCCGCCATGAATCGGCGCACCGTGCTGGGCGTTTCTTTCACATTGATACCGATCACGACCGCTGGACGCGCGTCGCTTGGGCCTGGGCTTGGGTCTTTGTGCAAGGCCTGCAAAGACGGCATTTCCTCTTTGCATGGACCACACCAAGTGGCCCAGAAGTTGAGCACCACCACCCGGCCTTTCAGCGCAGCGCCGGTCCAGTGCTGGCCATGAAGGTCCACCAGGTCGATGGCGGGTGTGGCCTGCGAGCGGGGCCAGGGGGTTTTGTCGAACTGGGCATGCGCCAAGCTCTGCCCCAGACAAGCCAGCAAAGCCAGGCACAGGCGCAAGAAAAAGCGGCGTCCGTTTTTCAACATGACGCCGCCTGAAGCTTGAAAAAAAGTTCCAAGCCGGACCCCGGTCAGAGCCGCTCGGTCACCCAAGCCTGCACACTGGCCATCGCAGCAGGCAAGGCCGCTGCATTGGTGCCACCGGCCATGGCCATGTCGGGCTTGCCGCCGCCTTTGCCGCCCACTTGGCCCGCCACAAAGCTGGCCAACTCGCCCGCCTTGACTTTGCCTGTGGTGTCTGCGGTCACGCCCGCAGCGATCTGCACCTTCTCACCGTCCACAGCCGTGAGCACGATCACGGCGGTTTTCATCTTGTCCTTGAGCTTGTCCATGGTGTCGCGCAGGGTCTTCGCATCTGCGCCTTCGAGCTTGGCCACCAAGAGCTTGATGCCTTGGATGTCCACAGCCTGCGTCATCAGCTCGTCGCCTTGTGCCGAAGCGAGCTTGCCTTTGGCTGCGGCCAATTCTTTCTCCAGCGCCTTGACCTGGTCGAGCACCTGCGCAATGCGGGCGTTCAGCTCAGCCGGTTGGGCTTTGAGCGTGCCTGCTGCTTGGGTCACGGTGTCTTCGAGTGACTGCAGGTAAGCCAAAGCGTTTTGGCCCGTCACCGCCTCGATGCGGCGCACGCCTGCGGCCACGCCGCCTTCGCTGACGATCTTGAACAGGCCAATGTCGCCCGTGGCTTTGACGTGTGTACCGCCGCACAGCTCGCGGCTGGAGCCAATGTCGAGCACACGCACGGTCTCGCCGTACTTCTCGCCAAACAGCATCATGGCGCCGGTTTTCTGGGCGCTTTCGATGTCCATCACACGGGCTTGTGCCGCAGCGTTGGCCAAAATTTCGGCGTTCACTTGGGCTTCGATCTGGCGGATTTCGGCATCGGTCACAGGGGCGTTGTGGGCAAAGTCAAAACGGGTGCGCTCGGCATTGACCAAGCTGCCCTTTTGCTGCACATGGCTGCCCAGCACTTCGCGCAGGGCTTTGTGCATCAGGTGGGTGGCGCTGTGGTTGCGCACGGTGGCGGCACGCACAGCCAGGTCCACATGCGCCTGCACCGCGTCGCCCACTTTGAGGCTGCCGGATTTGATTTCGCCATGGTGGCCAAACACATCGGCCTTGATCTTGAGCGTGTCGGCCACGTTGAACTGGCCGCCCGCGTTGTGCAGCATGCCCTGGTCGCCCACTTGACCGCCGGACTCGGCGTAGAACGGGGTCGTGTCCAACACCACCACGCCTGCTTGACCTGCCTTCAGCTCGGTCACGGCGTTGCCGTCGGCGTACAAAGCCAGCACTTTGGCGTTGGCCGTCAGGTCGTCGTAGCCCACAAAATCGTTGCCCGCGCCCGAATAGTCGAGCGCCTTGTCCATCTTGAACTTGCCAGCCGCGCGGGCCTGGGCTTTTTGCTTTTCCATGGCGGTGGCGAAACCCGCTTCATCCACGCTCAGGCCACGTTCGCGGCACACATCGGCCGACAGGTCGAGCGGGAAGCCGTAGGTGTCGTGCAGCTTGAAGGCCACTTCGCCCGGCAGCACTTTCACGCCACCGTCCAGAGCCGCATCCAAAATCTGCATGCCGCTTTGCAGCGTTTCAAAGAAGCGCTCTTCTTCCACACGCAAAACGTCGGCAATGCGCTCGGCCTGATCGGCCATGTTGGGGTAAGCCGCGCCCATGAGCTTGACCAAATCAGGCACCAATTTGTGGAAGAACGGGGTCTTTTGGCCCAGCAAATAACCATGGCGAATGGCGCGGCGCACGATGCGGCGCTGCACATAACCACGGCCTTCGTTGCTGGGCACCACGCCGTCGCTCACCAAGAACGAGGTGGCGCGGATATGGTCGGCGATCACACGCAGCGACTTGTTGTTCAGGTCGGTGCAGCCGGTTTCACGCGATGCCGCCTTGATGAGCGCGTCAAAAATGTCGATCTCGTAGTTGCTATGAACGTGCTGCAAGATGGCCGCCAGGCGCTCCAGGCCCATGCCCGTGTCCACGCAAGGCGCAGGCAGCGGCGTGACGGCACCGGTTTCGTCCATGTTGAACTGCATGAACACGTTGTTCCAGATTTCGATGAAACGGTCGCCGTCTTCATCGGGGCTGCCGGGTGGGCCGCCAGGGATGTGTGCGCCGTGGTCGTAAAAAATCTCGGAGCAAGGACCGCAAGGGCCGGTGTCGGCCATCATCCAGAAGTTGTCTGACTTGTAACGCCCGCCTTTGTTGTCGCCGATGCGGATGATGCGGTTCTCTGACTTGATGCGCTCAGGGGTCCAGCCGGCTTTGACAAAAATGCCTTCCCAAATGCCATGGGCCTCGTCGTCTTCCATATAGACCGTGGCGTACAGCTTGTCGGCAGGCAGCTTGTAGACCTGGGTCAAGAGCTCCCACGCCCACTCCAGCGACTCGCGCTTGAAGTAGTCGCCAAACGACCAGTTGCCCAGCATCTCGAAGAAAGTGTGGTGGCGCGCGGTGTAGCCCACGTTTTCCAGGTCATTGTGTTTGCCACCGGCCCGCAGGCAGGCTTGCACAGAGGCGGCACGGACATACGAGCGCTTGTCCGAGCCCAAAAACACGTCCTTGAACTGGACCATGCCCGAGTTGGTGAACATCAGGGTGGGGTCATTGCCTGGCACCAAGGGGCTGGACGCCACCACGGTGTGGCCCTTGGACTCGAAAAAGTCCAGGAAAGTCTTGCGGATGTCGGCGACGGAAATAACGGGTTGGCTCATGGTGTTCTTTGCTTTAGATGCAACCGAACATTATAAGTTTGCCCCCACCCTCAGTTGTTTGCGTGACAGGCGACCCCAAGCAACTGCGATATCGTGCAAACCATGGCACAATTTATTTAACAGGTTAAATAATATCCGGAGACCCTATAGACATGAAAACATCACCCCTCGCCCTGCTGAACGACCCGACTTTGCTCAAGACCGACGCCCTGATCAACGGCCAATGGGTGCCGGGTAGTCAGCGTTTTGAGGTGACCGACCCGGCCACTGGCCAGCACTTGGCGAACGTGGCCAACCTGGGCGCCGCCGAGGCAGAGGCCGCCATTGCCGCAGCCAACGCCGCCTGGGGCCCCTGGAAAACCAAGACCGCCAAAGAGCGCAGCATCATCTTGCGCAAGTGGTTTGACCTGCTGATCGCCAACACCGAAGACTTGGCCCGGCTCATGACTGCAGAAAACGGCAAGCCCATTGCCGAGTCGCGTGGCGAAGTGGCCTATGGCGCGAGTTTTGTGGAGTGGTTTGCCGAAGAAGCCAAGCGAGTGAACGGCGAGACCCTGCCCCAGTTCGACAACAACCGCCGTCTGCTGGTGCTCAAGCAGCCCATTGGCGTGTGCGCGGCCATCACGCCCTGGAATTTCCCGCTGGCCATGATCACCCGCAAGGTGGCCCCGGCGCTGGCAGCAGGTTGCCCTGTGGTCATCAAACCCGCCGAGCAAACCCCGCTCACGGCTTTGGCAGCGGCTGAGCTGGCAATTCGTGCGGGCATCCCGGCCGGGGTGCTCAACATCATCACCGCTGACGGCCCGCAAAGCATCGCCATCGGCAAAGTGCTGTGCGCCAGCGATGTGGTGCGCCACATCAGCTTCACCGGCTCCACCGAAGTGGGCCGCATCCTGATGGCGCAGTCGGCCCCCACCGTCAAAAAGATGTCGCTGGAGCTGGGCGGCAACGCGCCCTTCATCGTGTTTGACGACGCCGACATCGACAGCGCCGTCGAAGGCGCTTTTGCCAGCAAATACCGCAACGCGGGCCAGACCTGCGTGTGCTCCAACCGCTTTTATGTGCAGGAGTCGGTGTACGAAGAGTTCGCCACCAAGTTCGCGGCCAAAGTCAAAACCGCCAAAGTGGGTAACGGCTTTGCCGACGGCGTGAACCAAGGCCCGCTGATCGAACCCTCGGCCCTCGACAAGGTCGAGCGCCATGTGAAAGATGCCATCGCCAAGGGCGGGCGCGTTCTCACTGGCGGAAAGCGTCTGGACGGACAATTTTTTGAACCCACGGTGATCGCCGATGCGAGCGCTGACATGGTCTGCGCCCGCGAAGAAACCTTTGGCCCCTTTGCCCCCATCTTCAAGTTCAAGACCGAGCAAGACGCCATTTTTGCAGCCAACAACACCGAGTTTGGTCTGGCCAGCTACTTCTACAGCCGCGACGTGGGTCGCATCTTCCGAGTGAGCGAGGCGCTCGAATACGGCATGGTCGGCATCAACGTGGGCATTTTGGCCACCGAGCATGTGCCTTTTGGGGGCGTCAAGCAGTCAGGCCTGGGACGCGAAGGCTCGCACCACGGCATGGACGACTATGTGGAGATCAAATACCTCTGTGTGGGCGACATCCTGAAGTAAACTACACGGCTTCGCGGGTGTCGTTTAATGGTAGGACTTTTGCTTCCCAAGCAAATAACGAGGGTTCGATTCCCTTCACCCGCTCCAGCTTCAAAGAAGGCCCCGCAAGGGGCCTTCTGCATTTGTACAGCGCGCCATGCACATCACCGTCAACGAAGAACTCAAAGCCTACATCGACCCGCTCACACCTGATGAGCACGCGGCGCTGGAGCGCAGCATCCTGGCCGAGGGCTGCCGTGACGCCCTGGTGCTGTGGGGCGATGTGTTGGTGGACGGACACAACCGCTACGGCATTTGCCAAAAGCATGGCTTGTCTTTTCAGACGGTACAAAACACGCGGTTCAAGTCCATAGAAGACGTGCACCTGTGGATGATCGACCAGCACCTGGGGCGTCGCAGCGTATCGGACTTTCAGCGCGGCGTACTGGCTTTGCGCAAGCGCGAGATCCTGAGCGAGCGCCGCGCACAAGCAGCCAATGCAGTCAGCGCGACCGATTTACCCGAAGCACTGTCAGTGGACGCCAGCGACAGCGCCTTCCACATGGGGGGCAATCCGCTCAAAAGCCGCTCAGACATTGCCAAGGCCGCGAGACTGAGCAGCAGCCAGGTGGTAAACATCGAGAAAATCCAAAAGCAAGCCGCACCCGAATTGGTGGCCGCCGTCAAAGCAGGCACGATATCCATCAATGCCGCAGCCGCCGTGGCCACACTGCCTGCCGAAGAGCAAAAACAAGCGGCCTTGGGCGGCAAGGACGAACTCAAGCAAGCAGCCCAAAAAGTCCGCGAAGTCAGCCGCAAAACGGTGAGAGAAGATGCGCAAGAACCCAAGGCCTCGCAGGGTAACGAAGTGAGCCACCTGCAAGAACGCGTGGCCACGCTGACCGCCGAAAACCAGGCCCTGCGCGATCGCGTGGCAGAACTCGAAGCGCAGCTGCACTGAACACGGCGTTCAAGCCATCATGAAAAAGGCCCCTCGCGGGGCCTTTGGTTTTTTCAGGGCAAGCGCGCCGATCAGAAGATCAGCTTCACACCCGTCTTGGCCTGCAGTGCCTCAGGTGTCACACCCGGCGCCAACTCGACCACTTTGAGGCCCGCGTCCGTCACGTCCATCACGGCCAGGTCGGTGATGATGCGGTCGACCACCCCCACACCCGTCAAAGGCAGGGTGCAGCTGGGCAAAATCTTCATGTCTTCGGTGCCGTCTTTTTTCTTGGCGACATGTTCCATCAAGATGATCACGCGCTTGACGCCAGCGACCAAATCCATGGCGCCGCCCATGCCCTTGACCATCTTGCCGGGAATCATCCAGTTGGCCAGATCGCCCTTTTCGCTGACCTGCATCGCGCCCAAGATGGACAGGTTGATCTTGCCGCCGCGGATCATGGCAAACGACTGCTCGCTGCCAAAGATCGACGAGCCCTTGATGGTCGTCACGGTCTGCTTGCCGGCGTTGATCAGGTCGGCATCGACCTCGTCTTCGGTCGGGAACGGGCCAATGCCCAGCATGCCGTTTTCACTTTGCAACCAGACTTCTTTGTCTGCAGGCACAAAGTTGGCCACCAGCGTGGGGATGCCAATGCCCAGGTTCACATAGAAACCGTCTTCCAATTCGTGGGCCGCACGGGCGGCCATTTGGTCTTGACTCCAGCTCATATCAGACTCCTGCTTTCTCAGTGATCGTGCGTTTTTCGATGCGCTTTTCAGGGTGCTGGTTCAGCACGATGCGGTGCACATAAATGCCCGGCAGGTGCACGCTGTCCGGGTGCATGGCCCCGGTTTCCACAATCTCTTCGACCTCGACCACGCAAATCTTGCCGGCCATGGCCACGGCGGGGTTGAAGTTGCGCGAGGTGTAGCGGAATTGCAGGTTGCCGGACTTGTCGGCGCGGTGCGCTTTGACCAACGACACATCGGGCACCAGCGATCGCTCCATCACGTAGGTCTCGCCATCGAACTCGCGCAGCTCTTTGCCTTCGGCCACCAGCGTGCCCACGCCGGTCTTGGTGAAGAAGGCCGGGATGCCCGCGCCGCCCGCACGCAGCTTCTCGGCCAGCGTGCCTTGGGGGGTGAACTCCAAAGCCAGCTCGCCCGCGAGGTACTGGCGCTCGAACTCTTTGTTCTCGCCCACGTATGAAGAAATCATTTTTTTGATCTGACGTGTTTGCAGCAGTTTGCCCAGACCGAAATCGTCCACGCCCGCGTTGTTAGACACCGCTGTGAGGTTTTGCACGCCGCTCTCCTTGAGCGCGTCGATCAGCGCTTCAGGGATACCGCACAGGCCAAAGCCGCCCACGCCAATCAGTTGCCCGTCAGCCACGATGCCCTTCAAGGCCTCGGCTGCGGAGGGATAAATCTTGTTCACGCCAATCTCCAGATAGAGGATCAAAACGCTACGATACTACGTATTCAAATACGTAGTTTTTCGTAATGGTGTGCCCTGATGCCCAATACCTCCACCACTGCCAACGACATCGATTACCGCCTCGCTTTTGACCTGGCCCCCATCGGCATGGTGCTCTCGCGCAACCGCACCATGGTCGACTGCAACCAACGCGTGTGCGAGATGTTTGGCGTGCCCCGCGAACAGCTGATCGGCCAAACCTTCCAGCTGCTCTACCCCAGCGCCGACGAGTACGAGCGCACCGGCCAGCGCATCACGCCCATCTTGAACGCCAAGGGCGTGTACGCCGACGACCGCGTGATGAAACGCGTGGACGGCCGCTTCAAAGGCGAGACTTTTTGGTGCCATGTGACCGGACGGGCGCTCAACCGCGACGCCCCGCACGAAGCCGGCATCTGGACCTTTGAAGACCTCTCGGCCCGCAAACCCGTCAAAGCCGAACTCACCGCCCGCGAGCGGGAAGTCGCCGCCCACCTGATGGACGGCCTGACCAGCAAAGAGATTGGCAAAGCCCTGGGCATCAGCCACCGCACGGTAGAAATTTACCGCGTCAAGCTGATGCGCAAATACCAAGCCTCAGGGGCTGCGGATTTAATTCAGAAGTTGATGCGGGGGTGAGCATTCATGCTCAGGCTCGAGCCAAACCCGCCACCCGCCGCAGATGCTGCGCCACCCCGCCAAACTGCTGCTCGATCACTGTCAGCCGCTTGAAGCCGTGGCCCACAGCCAGCTCGTCGGTCATACCCATACCGCCGTGCAACTGCACCGCGCCCTGCCCCACCAAACGCGCCGCACGCAGCACCGTCACATGGGCCGATGACACCCGCTCGGCGCGGCGCTCGGGGCTGTCGCCCAGCACATCGGCACAAGCACCCACCGCTGCTGCGGCCTGCACCAGCGCCATGTACATGTCGGCCATGCGGTGTTGCAAAGCTTGGAAGGCCGCCAGAGGCTGGCCAAACTGTTTGCGCTGGCTGGTGTAGTTCAGCGTGTCGCGCATCAGGGTCTGCATCACGCCCACGGCTTCGGCACCTGCGGCCAGCGTGGCCGCATCCCAGGCTTGCGAGAGCGCGGCCAGCGCATCGCCCTGACCGATCAGCGCCTGCACGGGCGCTTGGTCAAAAGCCAACTCAGCCGCCCAGGCACCGTCGATCAGTCGAACATCACGCCGCTGCATGCCGCTGGCTGCGGGGTCGAGCAGGCAGATGCGCAGCTGGCCCGCGTCGTCTCGTGCGCTGACCAGCCAATGCGTGGCTCCGGGTGCGCCACGCACCAGGGCTTTGCGCCCGCTGATGTGCACCTGGCCGTTCGACTTGTGCAAACGGGTCTGCACCCGACTCAAATCCGTGCGCCCGGCAGGCTCCAAGGCCACCACGGCCAAACGCACTTGGCCTTCGGCCAGGCCTTGCAACAGCGCATCGGCTGCCGGGTCACCCTGCGCCTGCAGCAAGTTGGCACCCAAGACCGCCGAGCTGCTGTAAGGCTCGGCCACCAGGGCCGCACCCAGGGCCTGGCAGATCAGCAGCTGCTCGGGCAATCCACCGCCCATGCCGCCCAGGTGTTCTGGCAATGCCGCACCCAACAGGCCCAGCTCGTGGGCCAGGCCTTGCCACAGCGGCCCTATCGCCTCTGGGGTGGCGATCATTTGCGCCCGCTTGTCAAAGGGCCATTTGTCTTGCAGCCAGCCTTGCAGACTGGCCACGAGCATGGCCTGCGTCTCGTCCAGCGGCAGCACAGGCTCGACCACTTCGGCCCCCAGAACGTGGCGGGCTATCAGGTTGCGCTGCACTTCGTTGGTACCGCCATAAATCGACGCAGCGCGGTCGTTCAAATACGCACGGGTCGCAAACACCGACTCTTCGGGCACAGGCAGCGCATGGGCAGCAGCCTCCTCGATGGTCAGGCTGCTGGCGCCATAGGGACCTGCAATGTCCAGGCCCAGCTCCGTCAGGTGCTGCTTGAGCTCGGTGGCCAGCACCTTGCCCATGGACGGCGCAGCCGGCATCCAAGCAGGTTGCGTGCCGCCGCCAATGCGGGCGGTCAGCACCTGTTGTTCCCACGCGTGCAAGGCGTCGATGCGGCACTGCGCGTTGGCCAAACTCAGGGCGATGTCTTCGTGCTCGGTGACCGACGCGCCTTGCGCAAAGGCTTCTTGCAAGGACTCGCGCAAGCGGGCCAAACGGCCCCGTAAGAACGGCGCAGACGAGCCACCCCGCTCGTGCTCCAGCAAAAATTTGGCAATGGTCCAGCCCTGGTTTTCTTCGCCGATCAGGGCGTCAGCGGGCACGCGGGCCTCGTCAAAAAAGACCTGGTTGAATTCGTGGTCGCCCGAGATGCTGATGATCGGCCGGATCTGGATGCCCGGATTGTTCAACTCGAACATCAAAAAGCTGATGCCTTGCTGCGGCTTGCCGCTGTTGTCGGTGCGCACCAGACAAAACATGTGCGTGGCGCGGTGGGCGTGGGTGGTCCAGATTTTGGAGCCGTTGATCACCCACTCGTTGCCTTCGCGGCGGGCGCGGCATTGCAGCGAGGCCAAGTCCGAACCCGACCCCGGCTCGCTGTAGCCCTGGCACCAGTAACTCACGCCGTTGCGGATGTCCGCGAGCCAACGCTCTTTTTGGGCCTGCGTGCCAAACGCCACCAGCACGGGCGCGGCCATCACCAGGCCCAGCGGCGAGACTTTGGGGGCATCGGCCGCCGACATCTCGCTGGCAAAAATATCATGCTGTCTGGGCGTCCAGCCGCAGCCACCCCACGCCACCGGCCAGTGCGGCGCAGCCCAGCCGCGTTTGGCCAGAATCCGCAGCCAGGGAATGCCGACCTCATAGTCTGAAAAAATGCCCGAGGTGCGGTGCCCGCCCAGACGGATCTCGTCGGTCAACTCGGCCGCCAAAAAGGCGCGCACTTCGTCACGAAATTCCAGTTCGTCTTTGCTCAAGTTCATGGGGTCATCGCTCTCAGAGGCGGCCGCCATCGCCTGATGGCGCCTGGGTCAAAAGTGGGTTCAGAAGCCGACGTAACGCACAAAGTTGGCGGCGTCTTCGCGCACCGACTTCACGCTGTTGGCCACAAAGTCTTCGTCCGGGTAGCCCATGGCGATGCAGATCATGATGTTCTGGTCGTCAGGAATGCCCGCGTGCTCGCGCACCACGGCCGACTGCATGATGCCTTGGCCGTTGATGACGCTGCCCAAGCCGCGCTCCCATGCAGCCAGCACCAGCGCATGCGACAAAGCGCCCAGGTCAAACTGGCTGATGGCCGCAGGTTCGAGGTATTTGTCATAGGTCAGCACCAGCGACACAGGCGCATCGAACTGCCGAAAGCCACGCATGACCCAATCGGTGCGCCGCTCTTTGTCGTCGCGGGCGATGCCCATGGCGTCGAACAGCTGAATGGCGATGTCGACCTGGCGCTTGCGGTGAATACCGTCGTAGGCCTCTTTCATCGGAAAGTCGCGCTTGGGCGGCACGCCCTTGACCATGTTCTCGGTGTTGCCCCGGCGAATGCGGTCCAAGGGCTCGCCCGTGACCACATGCACATGCCAAGGCTGGGTGTTCATCGACGAAGGCGACCACTTGGCCACCTCGATGATCTCTTCGATCACCTCGCGTGGCACGGGTTTGGGCAGGTAGCCGCGAACGCTTTTTCGGGCCTTGATGAGTTCTGAAAATTCCATGGGTTTTGTCTCCTCATCCGAGAATCGGTGAAAAGCCAAGACCCGTCAATGCAGCCCTGTTGCGTTCGTTACTCGCCCCGCCTCCTGATCGACATCGCTCAGGCCATGGACTCGACCACCTCGGTGACGCTGCGAAAGGCGTCGATGGCGGTAGGAAAGCCACAGTACACGGTGGCGTGCAGCATCACTTCGCGCAGCTCCTCGGGCGTCGCGCCGTTATTGAGCGCGCCGCGCACATGGGCCTTGAGTTCGTGCTGCTTGCCCTGGGCCGTGAGCATGGCCACAGTGATCAAGCTGCGGGTCTTCAGGTCCAGGCCCGGGCGCTGCCAAACGTTGCCCCAGGCATTGGCCGTGATGAACTCCTGCATGGGCATGGTGTAGTCGGTGGCAGCGCCCAAGGCGCGGTCCACGTACTCAGGGCCCATGACCTGGGAGCGGGTGGTCAGGCCCGCTTGAAAGTTGGCGTCATCGGGGCGAGCCTCGCGGGCTTGCTCGATGGGTGAACGTGCGGGTGTGTTGGACATGACAGGCTCCTGAAAAGTTCATCAGCATAATCTGTCAAGTGGCTGCGCCCAAGACAGCCAAAGCCCATCAGATATGGATACCCGCATTCGCGGGTATGACACCCAAAAGGAACGCCATGAACACACGCTACCCCGCCCCCGACATCAATGACCTGCCCGAAGACATCAAAGCCAAGGTGCTCGAAGTCCAGGAAAAAGCCGGGTTTGTGCCCAATGTGTTTTTGGCCTTTGCCCGCCGCCCAGCCGAATGGCGCGCGTTTTTCGCCTACCACGACGCCCTGATGGTGCCCGAGTCGGTGGGGCGCGAGAGTGGCCTCACCAAGGGTGAGCGCGAGATGATCGTGACCACCACCAGCGCGGCCAACCACTGCCTGTATTGCGTGGTGGCGCACGGGGCGATCTTGCGCATTTACGAGAAAAAGCCTTTGGTGGCCGATCAGGTGGCCATCAACCACCGCAAGGCCGACATCAGCCCACGCCAGCGCGCCATGCTCGACTTTGCGCTCAAGGTCTGTAACCAGTCTGACCAAGTGGAAGAAGCCGACTTTGCCGCCCTGCACGCGCACGGCTTCAATGACGAGGACATCTGGGACATCGCGGCCATCACCGCCTTCTTTGGCCTGAGTAACCGCATGGCCAGCTTCAGCGGCATGATGCCCAACCCCGAGTTCTACCTGATGGGCCGCGCGCCCAAGGCCAAGCCAGCGGCTTGACTTCCCCTTTGTCACCCCCGACCTGATTGGGGGTCCATGCCTTCGGCGGCCATGGATACCCGCATGCGCGGGCATGACAGTCAGGGGGATGACACGCAGGGCTATGACACGCAGGGCTATGACACGCAGGGGGATGACTGGCCGGGGGATGACTGGCCGGGGCACGACAGGCTGGGGCATGCGGCACATTTGTCACCCCCGACTCGATCGGGGGTCCATGCCTTCGATAGCCATGAATAACCGCTCACACCGGGTACAACAGATGCTGCCGGGCCAACAAGGCCCAAGCCACTTGCACCAGCGCGTCTTCGAGCGCCGCACTGCCCAAGAGCGGTGACTTTTCAAGACTGGCACTTCGCAAAGTGCCGATCACCGAGCGGCTGAGCACAAACAACTGCGCGGGAGATGGTGACTTCAATTCAGGATGATTGATGCGCTCAAAGAAGATCGCCAAGCGATCGGCCACTTGGCGCACCACGCTGGCCGTCTCCTGGGGTTGCTCCATCATCCAACCCAAGCGAATCAGGCTTTGGCTAAAGCCTTTTCCACTGGCAAACCCTTGCAGCAAGATGCGCATGGCTTGACGCAACAGGTCTTGCGGGTCCATCGTGGACACATCGGGCCGCAACTCCAGCGCGGCCAGGTATTGCTCAAGGGCTTGCAGCACCATCTCTTGCCCGCGTGCGGCCATGGCACGCACCAACACCTCTTTGCTCGGGAAGTACTGATAAAGCGTACCAATCGAAAAACCTGCAGCGGCGGCCACTTTGTTGGTGGTCAAACCGGCCTCGCCGTCCTTGTCCAAAATCTGAGCAGCCGCTTTGAACAAGGTTTGCATGGTTTGCTGGGCGCGGGCTTGTGAAGGCTGCCGCCTGAGGCTGGATGGGCCTCGCAGCGGAGAGTTTGCTTTATCGGGTTTCGGGCTGGGCATCGGAAAAATCCATTCCAAAATGTGAGCAGATCGCGAGTTGCAAGGTCTTTGCAAAACCTGAACAATGCTCACATTCTGACCGATATCCCAAGGCACACCCTATGAGCACATACCCTGCAGCCCCCACTGAATTGACAGTTCGCCGACTCAGCGTGGACTTGAGCCAAGGCTTTTCTCGCCACTGGAATGGCGGTGATGCGTTTTTGACGGCCTATGCCAATGCCTTGTCCATGAGTTTCCCTGTGGGAGAACAGTCCTTCATCGACGCGGTCAAAGCAGGCGCAAAAAACCTGCCCGACACGCCAGAAAACGCAGAACTCAAGCACATCGCCAAGGGTTTTGTGGGTCAAGAAGCAACCCACCGCCACCTGCACGCGCTCTACAACGCACACCTTGAAAAACAAGGCTTGGTCAACCACTGGGGGCCACGCGCGGAGCAGCGCCTCAAAAAAGGCCGCGACGAATTTTTCAGCAAAAGCGAGAAGGGTTACCTGCACGAGTTGGCGATCACCGCCGCCTTTGAGCATTTCACATCCATTTTTGGCGACCTGACGCTGGAACGGATGGACCAAGCAGGCGACTGGTTTGCGGGCGCCGAAGAGCCCCTCAAAACCCTGTGGCGATGGCATGCGGCCGAAGAGTCCGAACACAAATGCGTGGCTTTTGACCTCTACCAACGCTTGGGCGGCAACCACAGCTGGCGCATGCGCTGGTTCTGGTACGTGACGATCCAGTTCAGCACAGACGTGCTGCGCCAAACGATCAACAACCTCTGGCACGACAAGACGCTGTTCAAACCCGCCACCTGGTGGTCAGCGGGCAAATTCCTGTTCGGGCGTCACGGCATGGTTTGGCGTGTGGCAAAGCCCGTGTGGGAATACACGCGCAAAGACTTTCACCCCATGCAGGTGGGCCATCCCACCCAAGCCCATGACTGGCTCACCCGTCATGCCAACCAATGGACGGCGGTGGGGGCCAAGGCCTAAGAGGCAGCGCCAAGGTCTGCCCGGCGCTTGTCAGGGGGTGACTTTTTCGCGCACCCAGTCGGGCAAATTCACCGCTTTTTGCTTCGGGAAATCCACCCAAATGGTGGTTGCTCCGCCTGCTGCGTCCACGCGACCGGGTTGGTTCACCCGTTCGAGCGTGCACCAGCTTTCAAAAGTGGTACGTCCCGGGTCGCTCACATACATCTTGGCCAGGATGTCACCCGGGTATTCAAACTGCCGGTAAAAATTGCAAAACGCATTCACAATCACGGGCCCCTCGCCCTGAGGGTTCAGATCAAAGCCAATTTGATCGAACCAATCGATCCGTACCGACTCCAGATACCGAAAATAGACCGTGTTGTTGACGTGGCCCATGGCGTCCATGTCTCCCCAGCGAATGGGAATGACCATCTGATGAACGAGTTTTTTATGCTCAGGCAACTCCAGCTTCATCGGGTGCTTCCTTAAACAGCAAATCCATCGTCAGCCGAAATGACCGCGCCATTGATGAAATGGCTCTGATCGCTCGCCAGCAACATCAACAACGCGTCCAGGTCTTGGGGCTGACCTACGCGTTTGCGCGGCAGCATGCTGATGAGTTTTTGGCCTTGTTCGGTCTGCCAGTGGTGGTGGTTGATCTCGGTGTCGATGTAACCGGGGCAAATCGCGTTCACATTGATGCCAAAACGCCCCCACTCCACGGCAAACGCTTTGGTCATCTGCACCACAGCGGCCTTGCTCATGCAATAAACGCCAATTTGCGGCAAGACTTTCAGGCCGGCCATCGAGGCGATGTTGATGATGCGACCGCCCGTGAAGCTGCCGGGTGCGGCCCCCTTGGCACGGGCCAACATGCGCTTGCCCACCTCTTGCGCGACAAAAAATGCACCACGCACATTGGTGTTCATGATGAAGTCGTAGTCTTCTTCCGTCACATCTTGGATACGCTGGGTGGTGCTGACGCCCGAGTTGTTCACCAAGATGTCGATGCTGCCCATCTCAGTCTCGGCGTGCGCCACTGCGGCAGCAATGCTGTGGCGGTCTGTGACATCGAGCTCCACCACATGGGCGTCACCACCTGCAGCTTCGATTTCGGCGCGCAGGTCCTTGAGCTTTTCAACCCGGCGGCTGGCCAACACGACGCCAGCACCGGCAGCGGCCAGGGTTTTGGCAAATTGAGCGCCCAAACCACCTGATGCACCGGTCACCAAGGCCACGCGGCCCGACAAATCAATTTCATAAGCCATGGCAAATCCTTCAAAGGGGTTCGTATCCGCTTCTGACAACGGGTGACACCATTGTGCGGGGGAAAGGCCTTTGTGCCGCATAAAATGAGTCACACGGCCGACACGCTGCGTGTCGGCCCCGAATTCACCACTTCACAAGAGACGTTCATGAGCCCCGAAGAAATCCTGAGCACCTATGGCCCCCGCGAATCCATGGAATACGACGTGGTCGTGGTCGGCGGCGGCCCTGGCGGCCTGTCCACAGCGATTCGCCTCAAGCAACTGGCCGCCGAAAAAGGCCAGGATGTGTCGGTGGTCGTGCTTGAAAAAGGCGGCGAGCCCGGTGCCCACATCCTGTCGGGCGCGATCATGGACCCCAAGGCCCTGACCGAACTCTTCCCCAATTGGAAAGAATTGGGCGCACCACTGAACCAGCCCGTGACCGATGACGCTTGGAGCTTTTTGAGCGAAACCGGCGCCACCCGCACCCCCGGTATCTTTTTGCCCGAGTGCGCACAAAACCACGGCAACTACATCATCAGCCTGTCCAACTTCACCCGTTGGCTGGGACAGCAGGCCGAGAACTTGGGCGTGGAAATCTTCCCCGGCTTCACCGCCGCGGAGGTGCTCTACAACGAAGATGGCAGCGTCAAAGGCGTGGCAACCGGCAATATGGGCATCGGCAAAGACGGCGAGCCGACCGAAAACTTCCAGCTGGGCATGGAACTGCACGGCAAGTACACGGTGTTTGCCGAAGGCGCACGCGGCCACCTGGGCAAGCAGTTGATCGCCAAATACCAACTCGACGAAGGCCGCGATCCGCAGACCTACGGCATCGGCATCAAGGAAGTTTGGGAGATCGACCCCTCACGCCACACACCCGGTTTTGTCATGCACACCGCCGGCTGGCCCATGAACAACGACACCTATGGCGGCGCTTTCATGTACCACATGGAAGACAACAAGATCGCCATCGGTTATGTGGTGGGCCTGGACTACGCCAACCCTTGGCTCAGCCCCTTTGAAGAGTTCCAACGCTGGAAAACCCACAACAACATCAAGTGGTATTTCACCAACGACAAGGGCGAGGTCAATGCCAAGCGCATCGGTTATGGTGCCCGCGCCATCACGGCAGGCGGCCTGATGAGCCTGCCCAAGACCGTGTTCCCAGGTGGTGCCTTGGTGGGATGTGACGCCGGTTACCTGAACGTGAGCCGCATCAAAGGCAGCCACGCCGCCATCAAAACCGGCATGTTGGCCGCAGAAGCCGCTTACGACGCCATCGTGGCCGGTCGCCAGCACGACGAGCTGAGTGCCTACCCCGAGGCCTTTGAAGCCAGCTGGCTCTACACCGAGCTCAACAAATCACGCAACTTCAAGACCTGGTTCAAGAAGGGCTTGACCGTGGCCACACTCATGAACGGCTTCGAGCAGTTCGTGCTGCGCGGACACATCCCCTGGACGCTGCGCCGCGACAAGGCCGACCACACTTACCTCAAGCCTGCGGCCGAGTGCGAGAAGATCGAGTACCCGAAACCGGACGGCAAGCTGACCTTTGATCGCCTGTCCAGCGTGTTCATCAGCAACACCAACCACGAAGAAAACCAGCCTGCCCACCTGACGCTCAAAGACGCTTCGGTGCCCGTCAGCATCAACCTGGCCAAGTACGCCGGCCCCGAGAGCCGCTACTGCCCAGCGGGTGTGTACGAGTTCGTCAAAAACGAAGACCACTCGGACCGCCTGCAGATCAACGCGCAAAACTGCGTGCACTGCAAGACCTGCGACATCAAGGACCCGACGCAAAACATCGTCTGGGTCACGCCCGAAGGTGGCGGCGGTCCGAACTACACAGGCATGTGAGATTGCCCTGTTTTTTAAAGAGGCCCTGAGGGGCCTCTTTTTTTGGTTTGACCCGATGCATTGTTTGGCGTCACCTTGGCATCACCACCCCCGCGAAAACCCGTAGCCTATCTGACCAAAGAGACCTCCATAATGAAACTTGTATGACAAGTTGATTCGCAGCTTGTTGTCGTCCACTGATCCACGAGGAGCTATCGAATGAAATTGAGCAAATTGATGTTGGGCCTGAGTTTGGCTGTTGGTGTCATGGCTACCGCTTCTGCGCAAATCACCATGCGCAACAGCATTTCTGTGGGCCAGAATTCCCACCAAGGCGAGGCCATCGACACCCTGTCCAAAGAAGTCGAAAAGCGCACCAACGGCCGCATCAAGATTCAGAACTTCTACTCCGGCTCTTTGGGCGGTGAGCGCGAGTCCATCGAGTCTGTGCAACTGGGCACCCAAGAATTGGCTACCACATCGACCGGTCCTGTGCCCAACTTTGTGCCCGAGTCGCGCATCTTGGACGTGCCCTTCTTGTTCCGTGACAAAGCACACGCTCGCGCCGTGCTGGACGGCCCCATTGGCCAAGAGTTGCTGACCAAGTTTGACTCCAAAGGCTTCAAGGCTTTGGCTTGGGGTGAAAACGGCGTGCGCCACATGACCAACAGCAAGCGTGCGGTGAATGAGCCGGGCGACCTGAAGGGCCTGAAGATGCGCACCATGGAAAACCCTGTGCACGTGGCCGCTTACAAGAGCTTGGGCATCGTGACCACCCCCATGGCGTTCCCTGAAGTGTTCACCGCTTTGCAACAAGGCACCGTGGACGGTCAAGAAAACCCACTGTCGGTGATCATGGCTTCCAACTTTGACCAAGTGCAAAAGCACCTGACACTGACTGGCCACGTCTACTCACCCGTGGTGATCCTGATGAACAAGGGCTCGTTTGACAAACTCAGCGCCGCGGACAAGCAAATCTTTTTGGACGCAGCCAAAGAAGCGGTCAAGGCCAACCGTGCACGCGTGGACAAAGACGATGCCAACGGCGTGGCTGAGCTGCGCAAAAAAGGCATGAACATCATTGAGAACGTGGACAAGTCCAAATTCTTGGCCACCATGGGCCCCGCCATGGCCGAGTTCGAAAAGCAGTTCGGCAAAGCCAACCTGGACCGCATCCGCAACTACAAGTAATCTGAAGTTTGTGGAAACGCCCGCCCAATCCTGGATTGGCGGGCGTTTTTTGATTTTGTCGTGAAGGATTTTTTATGCGCTCGCTTTATCTGAGCATAGAAAAGTGGACCACCGCTTTCTCCATGTTCGTGGCCTGTTTGATGCTGGTTGTCGCGGCCAGTCTGGGCATGCTGCAAATTTTCACCCGCTTTGTACTGGAAGTTCCGGTTGAATGGACAGAAGTCATCATCCGCTTCAGCCTGATCTGGATGGTCTTCATGGGCATTCCCATGGCTTTCCGTCAGGGCGCGATGGTCAGCGTCGACGTGCTTTACCGCTGGAGCGGCCCACGCATGAAAAAATTCCTGGACACCGCCGTGGCTTTGGCTGCACTCACCTTGGTCTGCATCATCATTTGGTGGGGCTGGGACTACGCCAACCGGGGCAAGGTCCAGTCCATGATTGGTCTGGAAGACGTGTCCATGTTTTGGGCCTACATGGCTTTGCCTGTGGGTGCGTGTTTCAGCGTGATCAGCATCATTGGCAATTGGCTGGACCCCCAGCGCCTTGAATTGGAGACCGCACAATGAGCGTCGTCATGCTTTGCACCATGGTGCTGTGCTTTGCACTCACCATCTCGGTGGCCGTGTCCATTGGTTTGTCGGCGATTGTCGGTATCCAAATCGGCAACGCCAACATGCTCATCTCCGTCAAGGAGATGTTCAATTCGATCAACAAATTTCCGCTGGCCGCCATCCCCTTCTTCATTTTGGCGGGCAACATCATGGAAACCGGCGGCATCTCGCGCCGCTTGGTGGAGTTCGCCAAGAGCATTGTGGGCGGCGTGCAAGGTGGCTTGCCCATGACCTGCGTGCTGACCTGCATGATTTTTGCAGCCGTCTCGGGCTCGTCGGTGGCCACCACCTTCGCCATCGGCACCATCCTGATCCCGGCGCTGATCAAGCACGGCTACCCCACCACCTACGCGGCTTCTTTGCAAGCCACCTCGGCCGAGTTGGGCGTGATCATCCCGCCCTCGATTCCCATGATCCTGTACGGCGTCAGTGCCGAAGTCTCAATTGGCGAATTGTTCATTGCCGGTTTCGGTCCTGGCCTGTTCATTGGCGCAGCCTTGATGTTCTGGGTTTGGATTTATTGCAAATACAAAGGTTGGGGCAAGAACGACGGCGAAGGCCGTCTGAGCTTTGGCAAGGCCTCCTGGCAAGCCGGCTGGGCGCTCATGATGCCTGTGATCATTTTGGGCGGTATCTACGGCGGGGTGTTCACCCCCACCGAAGCGTCTGCCGTGGCGGTGTTCTACGCGCTGATTGTGGGCACCTTGATTTACCGTGAGATCAAGCTGAAAGACCTGGCCATCATCATGCGCAAATCGGTGCTGTCCAGCGCGGTGATCATGTTCATCATTGCCAACGCGGGCTTGTTCGCCTTCTTGATCACCCGTGCTGGTGTGCCTGAAGCGATTGGCCACTGGTTGCAAGACGTGCTCAAGTCACCCGCTTACTTCTTGTTGGGTGTCAACGCTGCTTTGTTCTTCATTGGCATGTTCATCGAAACCAGCGCAGCCATCATTGTGCTGGCCCCCATCTTGGCCCCAGTGGCCGTGCACTTCGGCATCGACCCGGTTCACTTTGGTCTGGTCATGGTGGTCAACCTGGCTTTGGGCATGATCACACCGCCTTTTGGTGTGAACCTGTTCGCCGCATGTACGGTGGCGCGGATTTCGCTGGACCGGATGATCAAAGATTTGATCCCCTTCGTCCTGGTGATCCTGGTCTGCTTGATGGTGGTGAGCTATGTGCCCGCCCTGTCCTTGACTTTGCGGGATCTGGTCTACGCCAAATAAAGCTAGAATTTCCCGCATTCTCACACCGCCTGGCCCCTTGAGGGCCAGGCCTTTTTGTTACACACCATGTCCATCCAATACTCCGAAGACCACACTTGGCTCCAGCGCAATGACGATGGCCTGACCGCCGTGATGGGCATCACGGTCCATGCCCAAGACACCCTGGGCGACATCGTGTTTGTCGATTTGCCCGACATCGGAAAAACTTTTGCAGCGCGCGAAGTCGCTGGCGTGGTGGAGTCTGTCAAAGCCGCTGCCGACGTGCACATGCCTGCCGCAGGCGAAATCATCGAGGTCAATGAAGCCCTGCGTGCCGACCCCTCTTTGGCCAATTCCGATCCTTTGGGCGCCGGTTGGTTCTTCAAGGTCAAGCTGACTCAGCTGTCGGACCTGGACGCCTTGCACGACGAGGCCAGTTACCAGAAGTTGACCGACTGATTTTTTGTCATGGGCCTGTCAGACTGGGATTCAGGCCGTAGAATCTGAAACACAGGGTGACGCCGGTTTTGCAACCGTCACCCCGAGTCGGACCCAGTCCGACGTTCACTGTGGGAGAGCTTGGGGGCCAAAGGCCCTCAACGCCGAAGGAGCAACCACCCCGGAAACTCTCAGGCAAAAGGACCGTGGTGAACAAAGCACTCTGAAGAGTTGCCGGGATTCGTCCCCCGGCACACCGCAGGAGCAAGCCCCAAGCCTTCCACAGGCAGGGTGAATCTCTCAGGTTTCAAACAGAGGGGGTCGTTCTGCACACATCCGGTGTGCGGTTCGTCTACCCGTTTGAGACGCATCAAAGAGAGTAGCTTCATGAAAAAGCACATTGTCATCATTGGCGGCGGCATCACTGGCGTCACCTCCGCCTACGCCTTGGCCCAACAAGGCCTTCAAGTCACCCTGATCGAGAAAAACCGCTACCCCGGCATGGAAACGTCCTACGCCAACGGCGGCCAGCTGTCCGCCTCCAACGCCGAGGTCTGGACCCATCCCTCCACCATCGTCAAGGGCCTCAAATGGATGCTCAAGAGCGATGCCCCTTTGCTCATGAACCCCGCGCCCACATGGCACAAACTCAGCTGGATGGCCGAGTTTGTGGCCGCCATTCCCAAGTACAAAGACAACACCATTGCCACGGCCCAACTGGCCATCGAATCGCGCGAGCACCACTTCGCCTGGGCCAAGGCAGAAGGCATCGACTTCGACCACAAGCGCGAAGGCATCCTGCACATCTACCGCGACAAAAAAGGCTTTGACCATGCAGGCGAAGTCTCCAAACTGCTGGCCCAAGGCGGCCTGCCCCGCCGCGCCGTGACGCCCGACGAAATGAAGGCCATCGAGCCGACACTGCAAGGCCAGTATTACGGCGGCTATTTCACCGAAAGCGATTCGACGGGCGACATCCACAAGTTCACCTTTGGTCTGGCCAAGGCTTGCGAGCGCCTGGGGGTGAAAATCCTCACCGAGCACCAGGTGCTGAATGTCGCATCCAACGGGCAAACCGCGACGGTGCAGGTGCAGCACCAAGGCCAGACCGAGACCCTCAGCTTTGACAGCATCGTGATTTGTGCTGGCGTGCATGGACGCAAACTGGCCGAGCAACTGGGCGACCGCTTGAACATCTACCCTGTCAAAGGCTATTCGATCACCGTGGGCTTGAACGACGCCGCCAGCCAAGCCGCCGCACCACAGGTGAGCCTGTTGGACGACGAGACCAAACTGGTCACCAGCCGTTTGGGGACTGACCGTTTCCGCGTGGCGGGCACCGCCGAGTTCAACGGCATTGACTTGGACATCCGCGCCGACCGCATCAAGCCACTCGTCAATTGGGTCAACCAATGCTTTCCCGGCGTGGACACCCGCCGCGTCGAGCCCTGGGCGGGTCTGCGCCCCATGATGCCCAACATGCTGCCGCGTGTGGGTGCAGGCAAGAAAGCCAACGTGTTCTACAACACAGGGCATGGCCACTTGGGCTGGACGCTGAGTGCGATCACGGCGCACCAACTGGCGGGCCATGTGATGGCAGCGATGCAGGACAATGTGCGCTCCTTCATGACCCCTGCAGCCGTCTGACCATGCCACTTCACATCCTGTCCGTTGATTACCAGAACCCCATCCACCGCACGGCGCTGGTGATGTTGCTGGACGCCTACGCCCAAGACCCGATGGGCGGGGGCGAGCCATTGGCGCAGGATGTGAAAGCGCGGCTGTGCGATGACTTGGCCGCACGCACCGATGCGGCCAGCTTCATCGCTTGGTTGGACGCTGCGCCTGTGGGACTGGTCAACTGCATCGAGGGGTATTCGACCTTCAAAGCGCGGCCCCTGATGAACATCCACGACATCGCCGTGCTGCCCGAGCACCGGGGTGCTGGGGTCGGTCAGGCTTTGCTGGCGGCGGCCGAGCGACACGCCCAAGCGCGTGGCTGCTGCAAGCTCACGCTCGAAGTACTGACAGGCAACACACGGGCCTTGAAGAGTTACCTCGGGTTTGGTTTTGAGCCCTATGCCCTGGACCCGGCAGCAGGCCAAGCCAGCTTCATGCAGAAGTGGCTTTAGCCAGCTGCCACTGCTCTTTCAGCCAGCGCTTGAGTTCGGCTTCGTTCTGAATGCGGCGCAAATCCGATTCCAAGCTCTCCGTGATGTAGCGTTGATCGGCCTGTAGGCGCTGCAGCGACTGGGCCATGACAGCCTCGTCCGCGTCTGCCCGCACGGGCACACACAACTCGCGGCTCAGGCGGCTTTGCAATTGGTCCAGATCGTCTTCGAGCGCTGAGACTTGCTCTTTGAGCAACACCGACATGGCCATCAACTTGTCATCGGCCATGCCCGCGGTACTTTGGGGGCTGCCCTGCGTGACCTGCATTTGCAGGCGAAGCAAGGTAGTCAGGTCGTTTTTTTCATAAGCGGCGTTGACCTCGCTCATCAAACCGGTTTTGCGCAGGCGCTCCTGCTCATCGGGCTCGCGGTCGGGGTGGAGGGCACTGGCCAATTGCCTGAATACCGTGCGGATGGCGCTTTTGGCGTCCAGCTCGCGCAGCATGGCGGCGGGCACTTCGCCTTTTTCGGCAGCCGCGCTTTTCTTTTTCGCTTGTTTTTCGGCTTTTCGGGCTGTGCGCTTGGCGTTCTTTTTGGCCTCATTGGCCTCTTGCTGCTGCTGCCACTGGCGCATGCCCGCCTGCATCATCTCTTCGGGCGTTTGGTATTGGCTGGGCTTGTTGAGCGGCTGGCCCAGCGCTTCCTCGATGCGCTCGCGCAGCTGCCGGGCGGCTTCGGCCTGCTCCTCGGCGGCTTCCTGCGTGTCTTCTTCACTCACATACAAGTCAGACAAAGCCTGCACTTGCGGATCAGCGCTGGCGGCCAATTGGTCGATCAAGCCACGCACAAGGCCCCTGGCCATCCGCTGCTGGCGGTCGGTGAAGTCGGTGGTTTGCAAGCGTTCGTGCACAAACAGGAGCAGGCTCTTGCGGTGCACCTGCGCTTGCTGCACCCATTCACGCAGGGCTTGAATGTGCCCATAGCGGTGCCGGTCTGACCAGCTTTCTAGCCGCTGAATGTGGCCCGACAGCAGCTCGATCCGGGCCAACAAGTCGTTGAAGCGCTGCTGAGCAGGGGTGAGTTTGGCTTTGGCCGATGCCTGCACCATCAAGGTGGACAAAGCAGGTGCGGTGTCGGGGAGCGCTTCGGGCAAAGGGGTCATCTCAAGGTCAATTCATGCAAGGCAGCTGGGCTGATGGATGTTAACGCCCCCGAGGCCGTTGATAATCCCCCATCTGACCCGACAAGCCACCGCCTGATGCCCAGCCCCAACCCGTTCAAAGTGCTCAGCCTCATCCCGCCGATGACGCAGCTCAACACGCCCTACCCGTCCACGGCCTACCTGACGGGTTTTTTGCGTTCGCGGGGTTTCGATGCGGTGCAAGAGGATTTGGCGCTGGCCACCGTGCTGGCCTTGCTGAACAAACAAGGCCTGACCGATCTGCGCGATGCAGCGCTCGCTTTGCCCGTCGAAGACCGCTCGGGGCCAGTGAATTTTTTCCTCGACCACTTCAACGATTACGCCGTCAGCATCGACCCGGTCATCGCCTTTTTGCAAGGGCGCGACAGCACCCTGAGCCACCGCATTGCAGGCCGGGGATTTTTGCCCGAAGGCCCGCGCTTTTCGGCACTCGACGCCTACGAAGACGACGGCACGGGCGACCCGATTGGCTGGGCCTTTGGTGCTTTGGGCCAGACCGACCGCGCCCGGCACTTGGCCACGCTGTACCTGAACGATTTGGCCGATGTGCTGCGCGATGCCGTGGACGAAGGCTTTGAGTTCGTGCGCTACGCCGAGCGCCTGGCCGCGAGCCAACCCAGCTTTGACGCGTTGGCCGAAGCACTGGCCCAGCCCCCCAACCTGATCGACCTCACACTGGAGCGCTTGGCACTGCAAGCCATCGAGCGCCACCAGCCCACGCTGGTGTTGCTGTCGGCGCCCTTCCCCGGCTCGGTCTATGCGGCCTTTCGCATCGCCCAATGCATCAAGCGCTCGTACCCGCAGATCCGCATTGGCCTGGGCGGTGGCTTTGTGAACACCGAGCTGCGCGAACTCAAAGACGCCCGCGTGTTTGACCATGTGGATTTCGTCACGCTCGACGGTGGCGAACGCCCGCTGCTGAGCCTGATCGAGCACCTGCAAGGCCAGCGCAGCATGCAGCGCCTGCAGCGCACCTTCATCCGTAACGACGCAGGCCAGGTGCAGTACATCAATATGCAAGAGCCCGACATCCCCTTTGAAGACGTGGGCACGCCCACCTGGGACGGCCTGCCGCTGCACAAATACCTGTCGCTGCTCGACATGCTCAACCCCATGAATCGGCTGTGGAGCGATGGGCGCTGGAACAAGCTCACCGTGGCGCACGGCTGCTACTGGAAGAAGTGCAGCTTTTGCGACGTGAGCCTGGACTACATCAGCCGCTACGAGACCGCACAAGCCAGCACCCTGGTGGACCGCATCGAACAGATCGTGGCCGAGACGGGCCAGACCGGCTTTCACTTTGTGGACGAAGCCGCGCCCCCCAAAGCCCTGAAAGCCTTGGCCGAAGAACTGTTGCGCCGAGGCGTGCAAATTTCGTGGTGGGGCAATATCCGATTTGAAAAAACCTTCACGCCCGAGCTGTGCGACTTGCTGGCCCAAAGCGGCTGCATCGCCATGTCGGGCGGGCTCGAAGTCGCATCTGACCGTTTGCTTCAATTGATGAAAAAAGGCGTCTCGGTCGAGCAGGTGGCGCAAGTGACCAAAGGCTTTGCCGATGCGGGTGTGCTGGTGCACGCCTACCTGATGTACGGCTTTCCGACTCAAACCGTGCAGGACACGGTGGACGCGCTCGAATACGTGCGCCAGCTGTTTGAAAACGGCTGCATCCACAGCGGCTTTTTCCACCGCTTTGTCTGCACCGTGCATTCCCCCGTGGGCCAAAACCCCGAGGCCTATGGCGTGACGTTATTGCCCCTGCCCGAAGGCACCTTTGCCAAAAACGATGTGGGCTTTGTCGACCCGACGCCCATGCCCCCGGGCGTGGACCACGACCTGCTGGGCCAGGGCCTGAAAAAAGCCATCTACAACTTCATGCACGGCGTGGGCGTAGAAAACGATGTGCGCCAGTGGTTTGAGCTGCCCAAGGGGCAGTGCCCCAAAACCACCGTGCCGCGACACAAGATCGCCAAAGCGCTCGGCTGAAACGACTGCTCAAATAACAAGCAACCGCTGCCAAACCAACAGGCATGCGGCTCTCAGGGCTTGTTCATGCACTTATCCACAGCTTGGCGCACAGTTGACAGGGGTAAACCGGGCCAGTGTTCGGCAGAGCCCAGAAAAGATCAGCGGCTGGCGGCCATCAAGGCCGCAAAGCCTACAAACACACCACCCGTGACCCTGTTGAAGTTTTTCAGCACATGGGCTTGCTGCAAAAAACGCGACAACTTCTGACCGCTCAGGGCGTAGATCAGGTACCAACTGACCTCGATGACGGTGAAGGTGATCAACAACACTGCAAACTGCAAACCCGCAGGCCGATCGGCCTGGATGAACTGCGGGAAAAATGCCGCCGCAAAAACAATGGCCTTGGGGTTGCTGGCTGCCACCGCCAGCCCCTGCCGGTAATAAGACCCTGCGCTGCGCTGCGGCGTTTCCGCCACGGCAGCAATGACAGGCTCGTCTCCCGTGGGCACACCTGCACGCCACAAGTTGTAGCCCAGATAGGCCAGGTAAGCCGCACCCAGGTAGCGCAGCGTATCAAAGACCACAGGGAAACTGTGCAGCAAAGCCCCCACCCCGGCCGCTGAAATGCTGACCATGCCCATCAGGGCCGTCATGCAGCCCGCCATAGTCCAAATGGCGGGGCGCAGACCAAAACGCGCACCGTGACTCATGACCAAGAGCATGTTGGGCCCCGGGGTGGCTGATATCACAAAGGTCATCACGACAAACATCCACCACGACTGCACGCTCATCCTGTCATCCCTGTATTTCAATATGTGCCCGGATTGTCCTTCAAGCTCGGACCCACATCTTCGTTTGTCAGGTCACCAAGGAATGCTTTGCCCTTGGTGGTCCACAAAGTGGGCACGCCCTGTGGGCTGCAAGGCGTCGAGGGCAGCCAGCAAACGCTGCGCGGCCTGTTCTGGGTGTAGAGCGTCGTCGCCCACAAAGGGTCGACTCAATGCAGATTGCACCGTGCCCGGCTGCAAAGCGGCCACCACCGCCAAAGGCCTGCGCCGGGCGATTTCGATGGCTGCGGTTTGCAACAACATGTTGAGCGCGGCCTTGGCCGCTCGGTAGCCGTACCAGCCGCCTTTGCGATTGTCTTCGATGCTGCCAACTCTCGCCGACAACTTGCCCCAGATGAGCCGTTCACCCGACGCCAATAAGGGTGCGAAGTGTTTGAGCAAAAGGCCAGGCCCCACGGCATTGAGCTGCAGGGATGCCAACAGATGCGTGGCATCGAGTTCGTCCAGGCGTTTTTCAGGGCCGCGCCCGTTCACAGTGAGTGCGCCCGTGGCGTCCAGCACCAGATGGAACGGCCCCTGCGCAGCCAGCGCTTGCGAACAGGCGGCGATGCTCGCTTCATTCAGCAGATCCAGCCCCGGCGAACTTTGGCGCGACACCCCCTGCGCCAGCTCGCAGCGCGGGTCGTTTTGCAACTGCTGCAGCAAGGCACTGCCGATGGCACCGCTCGCACCGATCACCAAGGCGCGGTAGCCCTCAGGCAGGGAATGCATCATGGCCGGGCCTTGCTGGGCTTGCTGCCTGGCGACTTGAGGTCATAGGCGCAGCGAAAGCCGATGTAGACCGCGTAAAAATCAGCGGGTTTGTAAGCCTGCACATCGGCCTTCATGTTGAACGCGCCGTACCACCAAGAGCCGCCGACGGTGCGCCGCTCAGCGCCCCGGGCATCGGTGGTCCACTCCCACACATTGGCCCCCATGTCGTACAGGCCATTCACGCCCTGGCGCGTGGCCCCGGCGGGCGCGGCCCTAGGCCACGGGTCGGCATCGCTGGTGTTGGTGCCTTGCGGACTGTCACCCGTGGTCCAGGGGTAGGTGCGGCCCTTGACCCAAGGTGCAGGCGGCGCATCGCGCAGCTCGGTGAAGCCGGCCTTTTGCCACTCGGCCCCGGTGGGCAAGCGCCCTCCGGCCCAGCGGCAATACGCTTGTGCCTCGGCAAAGTCCAGGTGCACAGAGGGCAAATCCGGGCTGACGGGCACGCCATCGGATCGACCGTCGGGGTAACGCCAAGACCAGCCGGGGCGACGCTCCCAGCCAGCGCCGTACTCAAAGCCGCCACCTTCTTTTTCTGCGCGGGTCACGGTGCCTGTGGCACGCACGTAACGGCCGAACTGTCCGATGGTGACTTCGGTGCGGTCGATGGCCCAGTCGCCCAAAGGCACTTTGTCAGGCACTTTTTCAGTCGAGGCTTGACCCGTTTGGGCTTGCGCCACAGGCCCGCCCAGCGTGGTCAAGCTGGCCAGCAGCACAACAGAAACACCCTGCAGTTTCATCACACTTTCTCCTCGCCCACCCAGCGCCGCACCCACTGTTGCAGGCGCGGGCGCAGCGGCAAAAACAAACGGTAAGCCCCCTCGAACACCCACGACATCGGTGGCCAAGCCGACAACCAGCCCAACCAACGCCAGCCCGGAAACAGCCGCCACATCTGCGAAAACGCCGCCGCACCGCTGAACAAGCGGCCCTGCGCGTCGCGCACATGGAAACGCGCCATGGCCTGCGCACAACTGAGCGAGCCCAACTCGGCCCCCGTGCTCACATCCACCCAATCGACACTCGTCGCCTGAGGCAGGCGGCGGTAGATCGCGATTTCGCGGCGGCACAAGGGGCAAGAGCCGTCAAAGTAAACCGTCAAGCGGTGCAGCGTGCTCATGCGGCCAGGTCTCCACGGGCCACCAAGCGGCCTTGGCGGTCCACCACAAAACCTTCGCCCAGGCCCGGGTACGCCCCGGTCAAGCCGGTCATGATGACCTGGTGCGTGACCCAGACCTCGGTGCGCCCGGCCGGCAGCGCCTGCAAGCGCTCGCGCAAAGCCTGCTGCTGAGCCGCCGGATCGCCCTGCCCGGCAAACGTGCTGTTGAGCGCGGTCCAGTCCTCGAAAGCGCCAAAAGCCAGCCGCGCCGTGTCCTGGCAGCGGCACCACTGGCTGCTGCGCACCGCGTCGGGCTTGAAGTTCTGCACTTGCAGCCAAGCTCCCAAGGCCCGCGAAGCTTGACGCCCCGCCTCGCTCAGGTTGCGCTGCGTGCGGCACTGGCCGATCACAAACCCTGGCGGATCGCCAATCCCCGATTCGGTGGCGGCGTGGCGGATGAGCAGCACACCGCCGCTTTGCCGCCAAACAGCCAACAACTGCGCCCGCGTCGCAGGCTGTGCGGACTTCGTCCCAGCCAAGCCAGGTGTGCTGGCCAGCCATGGCGCGACCAAGGTCGCCCCCAAACGGGCCAGGGCCGTGCGGCGAGGCACACCAGCAGGAACGCGAGTGCTAGGTGTCATCCACTGCGCCTCAGGACACTTCGCCCGAAGCGATGCGGCGCAGTGCCTGCTCGAACACCTCGACCGGCTGGCCGCCCGAGATCAAATGCCTGTCGTTGATGATGACCGCAGGCACCGAGCGGATGCCTGCCTGGGTGTAGAACTGCTGGCGCTCACGCACCTCGGCGGTGTGCGCATCGCTGCTGAGCACCTCACGTGCGGCGGCCACATCCAGCCCCGCTTCGGCCACGCCCGCGAGCAAAACCTCCGGGTCTTCCATGCACTCGGCCCGGCCCTGATAGGCCTGCAAAAAGGCTTTCTTCAGGGCGTGTTGCGCTCCCGCGCCTTGGCCCTCGGCCCAGTGCAGCAAGCGGTGCGCGTTGAAGGTGTTGTAAACCCGGCCGCGACCGCCCGGGTGAAACTCAAAACCCACCTCGGCCCCACGGGCGGCAATGGTCTGGCGAATTTGCGCCTGCTGCTCGGGGGTGGAGCCATATTTTTCGGTCAGGTGTTCGCCCAGGTCCTGCCCGCCGGGGGGCATGTGCGGGTTCAGCTCAAAGGGCTGGAAATGCAAGTCGGCCTGCACCTGGCCGTCCAGGCGCTCCAGGGCTTTTTCCAGAGCACCCAGGCCCACGGCGCACCAGGGGCAGGCAATGTCGGAAACGAAATCGATTTTCAGGGGGGTCATCAGCAACTTTCAAGGCAAAACCAATGCCTTATCTTGCCGCAAATCACCGACAATCGCAGACAGCTTCCTTCATCCCCCCGGTTCCCATAGACCAAGGCTCGCCAACATGAACGTCCTTGTCTTACTCGGCACCAACACGCGGGATGTAATCAAGGCCCAAGTCAGGGCTATGGGCCTGGCGCTGGGGTCACAGGCCGACTGCGCGCAGCCGTATCGGCCCTGAAAACACCCACAAACTGATGACTGAAAGGACTGAAAATGAGAACACTCAAGCTTTTGATGGGTCTGTGGATGGCGCTGGCCCTGTTGCCCAATGCCCAAGCCCAAGATACCCAGCGGCAAGTGGTGGAGGCATTGAGCGCCCGCAGCAAAAGCGAGCAAAAAGTCGTGATCCGGGGTTTACTGGACACAGCCCCCCAAGCCAATGGCAACGTTCTGATGGTTTTTCCGGGTTGGCCTGGCATTCCCCGGATCGAGCTGCGCAACGGTCAACCCGCCTTCTTTTACCTCCAGCAACACGTTGAGCGCATGCGTCCGGTGCTCCTTGCCGCTGGCATCTCCTTGCTGACCGTGGACTGTCCGACCGACCAATGGGGGCAACGGGGCCCCAACCCGAGCGCCTGCGATGACGAATTTCGCAGCTCTGAGGCTTACGCCGATGACGTGCGCCGCCTCATAGAACAAGTGCGAAACCAGCAGACATTGACCCGCTTCTTTGCCATGGGGCACAGCTACGGCGCCATCAGCAGCCATTGGCTGTCTTTGCGTTTGCCAGATCACCTGGCTGGCGCCATCCATTCCGCCACCCAATCCATCGCGGGAGGTGGCCCCTTCACGGGTTACGCCAAAAGCATCGACCAATTCCCCCACGAGCAAGTGCGTGTGCCCTTTGTCTACTTGCACCACCGCGATGACCTGTGCCGCTTCACGCCCTACCGATTTGCACAGCGTCAAGGCAGCCCGAACCGGCTGATCACGGTGGTGGGCGGAAACCGATGGTCCGATCCTTGTGGCAAAGCCAGCTACCACAGCTACGATGAACGTCACGAAGCCGTGGGACAAGCCCTGGTGCGCTGGATCAACGAAGGTGTCGTGACACCTGTAGCGGGAGCCGAGTAAGTCCCGATCAACCGCCCGAGGAAATTTGCGCCAGCAAAGCAGTGTTGAACGCTGGCGCCGCCTCGTACTGCACCCAATGCCCCGCCCCGGCCACGGTGTGCCACTGCTCCCAATGGGCTGCCTGGCGCTGCATGGCGGCCTGCAACTCGGGCAAACGTCCTTTGTACAAGGCGTCGTGTTGCCCATAAATGGCGCTGACAGGCACCTGCAATTGGGGCAGGGTTTGGGCCACGATGTCGGTGGAAGACATGCGCCTGCGCGGCATGCGGTCACGCGCCACGTTGGCTGCATGCAGGCTGAGGGCCAAGTCGTCCAGGCTGTTCGGGTTCTGCAGCATGAGCGCCATCAGGTTGTGGCGGTGCACCACTTCTTGGGCTTCGGGGGTGGGCAAATGCCGCCAGCCCTTGAGCGGGATGCGCTCAGGCACCGTCAGGCCCATGCCCGGAGCGCCGACCAGCACCAGACGCTGGGCGTCTTGCGCATGTTCGGCCAGCCACAAAGCCCCGGCCATGCCCCCGAACGAAAAACCCACCACGCTGACTTCGTCTGCGCACTGACCCGATTGCTGCAATTGCTGCAAACCTGCGTGCAGATGCGCTGGCAAAGCGTCCACATCGGTGCAGCCGCTGGGCAAATCGGAGTCGCCAAAACCTGGCAAATCGGGCACCAGCACGCGCCAGCCTGCGTCGCGCAAAGGCGCGATGTTGCGCACCCAGTGCGTCCAGCTGCCGCTGCCGCCGTGCAGCAGCACCACTGCCGGATGCTGTGCCTCCCCCCAAACATGCCAGACCGTGCCGGCACCCTCCCAATGGGTGACGAAACGCTCCCCGCCTGCCAGGGCCACTGCCAATTCAGATGGCAAAAATGCAGGCAAAGCGGCTGGCGTCGCCACAGCCAAGGGCCCATTTTTGTCACCAGCGGTCATGGTCATTCAGTGGGGTCAAGACGTGGCAAGGGCCGTCTGGGGTGCTGCAAGCGCCAGACCTTATAAGCGGCTGCCGTGGCGATCATGCTGGTCACCAAGCTGGCGTGGTACACCGACACCAGGCCCCAGCGCTCACTGAGCACACCACCCAGCAGCCCCCCGATCACGCCCGGAAAACCATAGGCAATCACGGTGTACAGGGCTTGCCCCCGCCCACGCAAACGCCCCGGGAAATGGTGCGACAGCAAGGCGATGCAGGCGGTGTGGTGGGTGGCAAAGGTCAGCGCATGCAGGCATTGCGCCAGCAGCAGCACCCACAGCACATCTGCCCACCAGGCCGTCAGGCCCATGCGCAAGACCATGGCTGCCGAGCACACCACCAACCAGCCCGTCAGCGGGAGGCGGGGCAACCAGCGCGACTGGCTGTAAAACCAGCCAATCTCGACCACCACCGACACGGCCCAGAACACGCCGATCATGGTTTTGCTGTAACCCAGCGAATCGAGGTACAGCGAGAAAAACACATAAATGCCGATGTGCGAGAGCACATGAAAAAATGTGGATGCAAAAAACCAGCGCACCGCTTTTTGCCGCAACACGCGTCCCACAGACACATGGGCATCGGTGTGGTGCTGCGCCTCTTTCAGATCGGGCAAGCACCAGACGCTGAGCAAGACCGCTGCCAAACTGACCACCGTCCAGCCCGGGAAATGCTGCATGCCAAAGGCCTCGAACCAGGCCCCGGCCACAAACACTGTGACCAGAAAACCCAGCGAGCCCCACAGGCGCACACGGCCATAGCGTTTGGCATCGAACCCGCCACCCTGACTGACGAGGTGGGCCATGGCCGCTTCGCTCATGGGCATCATGGAACTGGTGTGGGTGAACATGACCAGCAGCACCAAGCCCAGGCCCACAGGCCCCCAATCCCAAAACAGAAGGCAAGCCGACGCAAACGCCACCCCTGCGCCAATGCGCAGCAGCTTCACACGCTCGCCCGTGCGGTCGCTCAAGGCGCCCCAGGCATATGGGGCAAACAGGCGGGTCGTCGCCTGCACGGCCGTGAGCACACTGATGGTCAAGAGGCTCAGCCCCATGTCTTGCAACCACAGTGGCAAATAGGGGTTGAAGAACCCGATGTGCGCGAAATAACTGGCCGACAACGCGGCAAAGGGCAGGAGCTGTTTGCGTGCACCAGAAGCTGATTGCAAAGCCGTCATGCCCGACACCCAGAGCCTGTCATGCCCGACTTGATCGGGCATCCATGACCCCCAACATGGATACCCGCATGCGCGGGTATGACAAGGCCATGGGGCATCAGGGCTTGGCCGTAGCGACAAGAGCAAGTCATGCCCTGCACCTCAAAGTTGTCATGCCCTGCACCTCAAAGTTGTCATGCCCTGGCCCCAGAAGTTGTCATGCCCGACTTGATCGGGCATCCATGACTCCAAGCATGGATACCCGCATGCGCGGGTATGACAAAGTGGAACATCACCACGGCCGAAACGGATCGGCGCATGGATACCCGCATGCGCGGGTATGACCAGGCCATGGTGCATCAGGGCTTGGCCGCAGCGATGGGTGGAAAGTCATGGACCACATCACCACATTGGGCCCGGTGCTGCAAAGCATGCTCCATGACCACCAAAGCCAGCATGGCCTCGGCAATCGGGGTGGCGCGGATGCCCACGCACGGGTCATGACGCCCCTTGGTGATGACCTCTGTGGGCTTGCCCTCTGAGTCAATCGAGTCGCGGGCAATCAAAATGGAACTGGTGGGTTTGACGGCAATGGACACCTCGATGTCTTGCCCAGTGCTGATGCCGCCGAGTACGCCACCTGCGTTGTTGCCCACAAAGCCCTCGGGCGTGAGCGTGTCACCTGCGGTGCTGCCCTTTTGGGTGACACAGCCAAAGCCTGCACCAATCTCCACGCCCTTGACCGCGTTGATGCCCATCATGGCAAAGGCGATGTCGGCGTCGATCTTGTCAAACAGCGGCTGGCCCAGGCCCACGGGCACGCCACGCGCCACCACCCGCAGGCGGGCACCACACGAATCACCGGACTTGCGCAGCACATTCATGTAATCCTCCAGCGCCGACACATCGGCCACCGGGGCAAAAAACGGGTTGTTGGGCACATGGTCCCAGCTCTCAAAGCCGATCGGCACATCGCCGATCTGGGTCATGCAGCCGACAAACGTGGTGCCAAATTTCTCTTTGAGCCACTTTTTGGCCACCGCTCCGGCAGCCACCATGGGCGCGGTCAAACGGGCCGAAGAGCGGCCACCGCCACGCGGGTCGCGCAGGCCGTATTTACGCCAGTAGGTGTAGTCGGCGTGACCTGGGCGGAAGGTTTGCAGGATGTCGCCATAGTCCTTGCTGCGCTGGTCGGTGTTGTTGATCAGCAAGCAAATCGGGGTGCCGGTGGTCAGGCCCTGGTACACGCCCGAGAGGATCTGCACCGCATCGGGCTCGTTGCGCTGGGTGACAAATTTGCTGGTGCCGGGGCGGCGACGGTCCAGGTCGGGCTGGATGTCGGCCTCACTCAAGGGCATGCCCGGGGGGCAGCCGTCGATCACGCAGCCAATGGCCGGGCCGTGGGATTCACCGAAGTTGGTGACCGAGAAGAGATTTCCGAATGTATTGCCGCTCATGGAGTCATTATCCCAGAGCGGCGCAGCCGCCTGTCAGAGCTTGACGTCTTCGGCATCTGAGGCCGAGCCTTCGGGCCAATCGCGGATGTAGGCTTTGAGCATCTTGTTTTCAAAGTTCTGACCGTCCACCACGGCCTTGGCCACGTCGTAGAAGCTGATCACACCCATCAGCATCGTGCCTTCCATAACCGGCATGTAGCGGGCGTGGTGCTCCAGCATCATGCGGCGCACTTCGTCGATATCGGTCTCGCCCGTGCAGGTCAAGGGTTGGCTGTCCATGGCATCGCTCACCAAAGAGGAACCGGCTTGCCCACCGTTTTTAACGATTTGCCGGATCACCTCGCGGAAAGTAAGCATGCCCGCCAGCGCCCCCCTGGCCATGACCACCAAAGAACCGAGGTCTTTTTCGGCCATGTCGTTCATGGCGAGAGACAAAGGCTCGTCGGACTGCACGGTGAACAAGGTGCCGCCCTTGACGCGGAGGATGTCGCTGACTTTCATGGTGTGTCTCCTGAGGGTCGATCCGGGTTAGATTGGATATCAATATAGCCCACAATGAACGCCAAGCGTAAGGCTTCAAGCTTGCCGGACACTTTCTTTTTTCGGAGACCCTTCATGGCTGGTTACAGCGATCCCGGTTTTGACACTTTGGCCCTGCATGCGGGTGCAGCCCCCGACCCGGTAACCGGTGCACGGGCGGTTCCGATCCACCTCACCACCTCGTTTGTCTTTGAGTCCACCGACCAAGCCGCGGCCCTGTTCAATCTGGAGCGCCCTGGCCATGTTTACAGCCGCATCAGCAACCCGACCAATGCCGTTTTGGAGCAGCGAATTTCAGCGCTTGAAGGCGGCATTGGGGCCATAGCCACGGCCAGCGGCCAGGCGGCCTTGCATCTGGCCATCGCCACGCTCATGGGCGCGGGCTCACACATCGTGGCTTCGTCGGCTTTGTACGGCGGCTCGCACAACCTACTGCACTACACCCTGAGCCGCTTTGGCATCCGCACCACCTTCGTCAAACCCGGCGACTTGGACGCTTGGCGTGCCGCTGTGCAACCCGACACCAAACTCTTTTTTGGCGAAACCGTGGGCAACCCCGGCATGGATGTGCTGGACATCGAGGCCGTGAGCGCCATCGCCCACGAAGCGGGTGTGCCGCTGCTGGTGGATTCCACCCTCACCTCGCCTTGGCTCATCAAGCCTTTTGACCACGGGGCAGACCTCGTTTACCACTCGGCCACCAAGTTTTTGTCGGGCCACGGCACGGTGGTGGGCGGTGTGGTGGTCGATGGCGGCAGTTTTGACTGGGACAAATCGGGCAAATTTGCCGAATTGAGCCAGGCCTATGAAGGCTTTCACAACATGGTGTTCAGCGAAGAAAGCACCGTGGGTGCCTTCTTGCTGCGGGCGCGGCGCGAGGGCCTGCGCGACTTTGGCGCTTGCATGAGCCCGCACACCGCTTGGCTGATTTTGCAAGGCATCGAAACCCTGCCGCTGCGCATGGCCCGGCACATGGAGAACACCGCCAAAGTGGTCGAATTTTTGGCCGCGCACCCGCTGGTCAGCCGTGTGGGACACCCACTTCTGGAAAGCCACCCCTCGCATGCTTTGGCACAAAAACTCTTGCCACGCGGCGCGGGCTCGGTGTTCAGCTTCGACATCCAAGGCACTCGCGCCCAAGGCCAAAAGTTCATCGAAACCCTCAAAGTCTTCAGCCACCTGGCCAATGTGGGCGACTGTCGCAGCCTGGTGATCCACCCGGCCAGCACCACGCATTTCCGCATGACGGACGAAGCACTGGCCGCTGGCGGTATTGGCCCCGGCACCATCCGCTTGTCGATTGGCCTGGAAGACCCGGCCGACCTGATCGACGATCTGAAAAAAGCCCTCAAAGCCGCGGAAAAGGCCGCTTGAAATTTGCGCAAGCTGCCCATGCCCTCCACCGTCATTCCCGCGCAACCCCTGTCATTCCCGTGCAACCCCTGTCATTTCGCGCAACCCCTGTCATTTCGCGCACCCACTGTCATTCCGAGCACCCACTGTCATTCCCGCGCATGCGGGAATCCATGGACCCCGGATCAAGTCCGGGGTGACATGTCGAGCGTTTGTCCTTTCTTGAACGGAAAAGTTCATCACCTGAGCCTCAAGTCATGATCGTCTCTTTGCCCACCCACACGCTCTACGCCTACACCGGCGGCAAGCCCTTCAACCCCGCGCAGCCCACCGCCGTGTTCATCCACGGCGTGCTCAACGACCACAGCGTCTGGATCTTGCAAACACGCTACATGGCGCACCACGGCTGGAACGTGTTGGCCATTGACCTGCCGGGGCATTGCAAAAGCGAAGGCACCCCACCCCAAAGCGTGGAAGAAGCGGCCGACACCGTCATCGCCTTGCTCGATGCCCTGAAGATTGAAAAGGCCGCACTGATCGGCCACAGCTTTGGCTCGCTCATTGCCCTCGAAGCCACCGCCCGCGATGCAGTGGCGCACCCAGGCCGCGTAGGCAATTTGGTGATGGTGGGCACCGCTTACCCCATGCGCGTCTCGCCCGCCCTGCTCGATTTATCCGTCAGCGCCCCGTTCAAGGCGATTGACATGGTCAACAGCTTTTCGCATTCCACATTGGCACCGCCACCTTCGGCGCTGGGCCCTGGCACCTGGTTGTATGGCGGCAGCAAGGCGCTGATGCGCCGGGTGTTGGCCAGCAACACGCAAGTCAATGTGTTCCACACCGGCTTCAAGGCCTGCGACGACTACCGGGGTGCAGAAGCGGCCATGCCCCGCGTGACCTGCCCCGCCTTGTTCGTGCTGGGCAGCGCCGACCAGATGACGCCACCCAAAGCTGCACAAAGCCTGATCGATTTGTGCGCCCAGCCCAAGGTGGTGCAGCTGCCTGCAGGCCATTCGCTCATGACCGAAGCGCCCGAAGGCGTTTTGCAGGCCCTTAAAGATTTTTTGAACCCATGAACGCCCACATCACCCCGCCCCTGTCGGCAGAAAGGGCCCGCGAGTTGGCCCAAAACCTAGACCTGCGGGCCTTGCCGCGCGACTTTCTGGACAACCCTTACCCGGTCTATGCCGCGCTGCGCGAAGCCGAGCCCTTCAAGCGCATGCCCGATGGCTCCTATTTCCTCACGCGCCACGCCGATCTGGTAGCGGTGTACCGCGACGCCAAGGTCTTCAGCTCCGACAAGCAAGTCGAGTTCGGCCCCAAATACAACCACGCCCCCTTCAACCAGCCACCATTTGCCACAGCGAGTGGCATGGCACCGCTGTTTGAGCACCACACGAGCAGCCTGGTCTTCAACGACCCGCCCCTGCACACCCGGGTGCGCCGCCTGATCATGGGCGCCCTCACTCGCCGGGCCATTGAAGCGATGGAGCCAGGCCTGGTACAGCTGGTCGACAGCCTGCTGGACAAGATCGAGGCGCAAGGCGGCGGGGACCTGATCGAAGACTTTGCCTCGGCCATTCCGGTCGAGATCATCGGCAACCTGCTGGGTGTGCCGCACGCCGAGCGCGAACCGCTGCGCGGCTGGTCGCTGGCCATTTTGGGGGCGCTGGAGCCATCCCTCACCCCAGAGCAAGAAGCGCTGGGCAATCGCAGCGTGACCGAGTTTCTGGCTTATCTGCGCAAGTTGGTTGCGGATCGGCGATTGCAACCCGGTGACCCGGAGCACGATGTGCTGACCCGCTTGATCCAGGGTGAGGAAAATGGCGACGCCTTGAGCGAGGTCGAGCTGCTGCAAAACTGCGTGTTTTTGCTCAATGCCGGGCATGAGACCACCACCAACCTGATCGGCAACGCGCTCATCAGCCTGCAGGAATGGTCCGAGCAGCGCAAACAGCTGCAGGCCGACTTGACGCAGGCGGGCACTGAAGAAGAGCGCCAACAGATTCTGGGTTTGGCCGTCGACGAGTTTTTGCGCTTTGAATCGTCCAACCAACTGAGCAACCGCCGCGCGGTTCAAGCCACCCAGGTCAACGGCATGGACTTGCCCGCAGGCGCCTTGGTCACGCTGTGCATTGGTGCGGCCAACCGCGACCCTGCCGTTTACGACAACCCCGAACAACTGAACCTGCGCCGCACAGGCAACAAGCACCTGGCCTTTGGCTTTGGGGTGCACCAGTGTGCGGGTTTGAGTTTGGCGCGTTTGGAGGGGCGCATCGCCATCGGACGGTTTTTGCAACGCTTTCCCGACTACCAACTCACCCAAACGCCCATGCGCGGAGGCCGGGCGAGGTTTCGCGGCTTCTTGCACGCGCCGTTTTCAATCCAATAAGCACCAGGAGACAAGCCATGGACACCACCGAAACACAAGCGCCTCAGCACACCAGCTTTGCCGAGTTCTACCCCTTTTACCTGAGCGAGCACAGCAACCGCACCTGCCGACGCATGCATTTTGTGGGCAGCACATTGAGTCTGATGTGTCTGGCCATGCTGGCCGTGACCGGCAAACCCCAGTACTTTCTGTATGGCTTGCTGTGCGGCTACGGCTGCGCCTGGATCGGGCATTTTGTGTTCGAGAAGAACAAGCCCGCCAGCTTCAAACGCCCGCTCTACAGCTTCATGGGCGACTGGGTCATGTACCGCGACATGTGGCGCGGACGGGTGAATTTTTGAAAATTTATCACCCCCGGCTCACCTTGACTTGACGCCCCCGACTCACCCTGACTTGTCAGCCCCGACTCACCCTGACTTGTCAGCCCCGACTCACCTTGACTTGTCACCCCCGACCTGATCGGGGGACCATGCCTTCGGCGGCCATGGATACCCGGTCAAGCCGGGTATGACAAAACCTTGCCGCCCCCGACTGCCCTTGACTTGCCACCCCCGACTCGATCGGGGGTCCATGCCTTCGTCAGCCATGGATACCCGGTCAAGCCGGGTATGACACATGTGCCGGATATGACACATGTGCCGGGTATGACACATGTGCCGGGGGTGACGAATGCGTTGGGGGTGACACATGCGCCGGAATGACATCAGGCTGTGGGCTCCGGCAGCAACTGCGCCACCCGAATTTGGCCCATCCCCGTCTGAACCCAAACTGGATCGGACGCAGAAGCCCTGAGCACCAACAGCCGGTCGGCCAACGGTGCCACGCTCGCCTGGGCGGGGTCGATCAACAACACTTGACGTGCTTGCCCTTGGTCGTTTTGCTCGGTCAAGCGGCCCACCCAGTCCAAACTTTGCAACACCTCCAACACTTGCCGAAGCTCGCTCGGCTCTACACGCAAGCGCTCAGCCAGATCGTCGGTGCTGAAGCCGCGATGCGCGGACGATTTAGCGCCGCTCAACTCGGCCAGGACCTCCAAGGCCAAGCGGAAAGCCCAGCCCGCGCCATCGGGTTTTCGCCACGCCTGCCGGCCTAACTCAGGCAAGCTGGAGGCCAATACCGCGCCCAGCAAAACAATCACCCAGGTCACGTAAATCCAGACCAGCAAAATCGGCAGTGCCGCAAAAGCCCCGTAAATGACCGAATAGGTCGGCACCTGCAAAAGGTAAATGGCCAGCAACTTTTTGGCGATTTCCAAAGCCCCCGCCACAAAAAACCCCGCCGTCATGGCATGACGCCAACGCACGCGGGTGTAGGGCACATAAAAGTACAAACCACTCACGCAAGCGGTCAGCAACAAGAACTCAAAGCTGTCGAGCAACCAGCGGATCGAGCCCGGCAACACATCCACCACGTCGCGAGATGCCGACACCACATAAGAGGTGATCGCCAAACTGCCGCCCAAAAGCAAAGGCCCCAAAGTGATGGCCGACCAATACAACAGCACCCTTTGGGGCAAAGGCCGCTGGCGGCGCAAGCGCCAGATCTGGCCCAAGGTGCGTTCGATCGTCACCATCAAAAACACCGCCGACAGCAACACCGCCACCAAACCCGCCGAGCCCAAACGGCTGGCCTTGCGGGAAAACTGGGTCAGGTAACTCAGCACCTGTCGGGCAATGCTCTCGGGCACCAGGCTCTCGATCAACCAGCGCTGGATCGTGTCCTGAAACTTGCCAAACACTGGGAACGCCGCAAACACGGCCAAACCCACGGCAAACAAGGGCACCAAAGCCAACACGGTGGTGAAGGTGAGCGAACTGGCACTCACACCCAAACGGGCATCGCGAAAGCGCTCGGCCAGGACGCCCGCCATCTGACGCCACGGAAAAACAGACAGCTCTTGCCACCAAAGTGCGAAATGCGCACGCAAAGTGGACTTGGACAAGGAAGATTGCATGCCCGGTATGATGCCACCGCAATGAACACACACACAGAAAACACACCCGCTGGCGTCGATTTCACACGCTGGATGGCCGTGGGCAGCCTGCTCGGCCTGATTGTTTTGGGCCTGCTTTGGGAGCTTTGGTTGGCCCCCTTGCGGCCCGGCGGCTCTTGGTGGGCCATCAAGGTCTTGCCTTTGTGCATTCCGCTGTCTGGTCTGCTCAAAAACCGCATGTACACCTACCGCTGGGTCAGCATGCTGGTCTGGCTGTACTTCATTGAGGGCGTGGTGCGTGCCTGGGGCGATGCCTGGCCCTCCAACGCGCTGGCAGGCCTGCAAACCCTGTTGTGCACCACCTTGTTTGTCGCCTGCGCCCTGCATGTGCGCATCCGATTCAAAGCCGCCAAAGCCACGGGCAACTTCGTTCCCGTGCCCCGTGACTGAACCCTGTTCAAACCCCGAGCCCAGCCATGACCACAAGCCCCCAGCCCAGTACACCCCTGATCACCGAGCTGCGCCAGATTTGTGGCTCCGCCAACGTCCTCACCCACGAAGACCCGGCCACCGACCTCAGCCCGTGGGAGCAAGACTGGCGCAAACGCGTCAAAGGTCGTGCCTTGGCCGTGGTGCGTCCGGGCAACACAAGCGAAGTGGCCGCCGTGGTCAAAGCCTGTGCAGCGGCCAACACCCCCATCGTGCCGCAAGGCGGCAACACCGGGCTGGTGGTGGGGGGGGTGCCCAACGGCTCGGGCACACAAATTGTTTTGAGCATGACCCGCATGAACGCCGTGCGGGCCATCGACCCAGCCAACCTCACCATCACCGTGGAAGCCGGTTGCGTGCTGCAAAACCTGCAAGCTGCCGCCGAGGCCGCAGGTTTTCTGTTTCCCCTGAGCTTGGGCGCCGAAGGCAGCTGCACCATCGGCGGCAACCTGGGCACCAACGCAGGCGGCACACAGGTGGTGCGCTACGGCAACACCCGCGAGCTGTGCCTGGGCCTGGAAGTGGTCAACGCCCAAGGCGACATCTGGCACGGCTTGAGCGGCCTGCGCAAAGACAACACCGGCTACGACTTGCGCAACCTGATGATCGGCAGCGAAGGCACGCTGGGCATCATCACCGCCGCCACCATGAAGCTCTACCCCCAGCCCGCCGCGCAGCTGACCGCTTGGGCCGCTGTGCCCAGCATGGAAGCAGCAGTGCAACTGCTGGGCTTGGCGCACCAGCGCCTGGGCCCGGGCCTCACGGGGTTTGAAGTCATGAACCAGTTTGCCCTGGGTCTGGTCGACAAGCACTACCCCCAACTGCGCGTGCCCTTGTGGCAAGGCACCCCTTGGTGTGTGCTGCTCGAAAACTCCGACAGCGAAAACGAACAACACGCCCGCAGCCAATTTGAAGCCCTGCTCGAAGCCGCGTTGGAACAAGGCTACGCGTCCGACGCCGTGGTCGCCGAAAACCTGACGCAGGCCAAAGGCCTGTGGCACATCCGCGAAAGCATCACGATGGCGCAGGCCCAAGAAGGCCTGAACATCAAACACGACATCAGCATCCCGGTTTCACGAATCCCGGCCTTCGTGGCCGAGACCGATGCCCTGCTGGCCCGCGAAGTGCCCGGCGTGCGCATGGTGGATTTTGGGCACCTGGGCGATGGCAATCTGCACTACAACGTGCAAGCGCCCGAAGGGGCCGATGGCCAAGCCTTTTTACGCGAGTTCGAAGACAAGGTGAACACTTGGGTGTTTGACCAAGTCAAACGCTTTGGCGGCTCCATCAGTGCCGAACACGGCGTTGGCGAGCAAAAAGTGAACAAGCTGCCGCTTTACAAAGACCCCACGGCCTTGGCCATGATGCGGGCGGTGAAAAAAGCCCTGGACCCGCAAAACCTGCTCAACCCTGGGCGGGTGCTGGGAAAATAAGTTAGGTCAGCGCAGCACCCACTCACCGTGGGATTTAATGGCCTGATACATCGCATCGGGGGCCAAATCCAAGTCCCCGGGCCAAGAGACCGCGCCACCATCTACAAAGGCCTGCGCAAAAACCGATGGGTCTTTAAGTGTGGCGAACACACCAGTCAGGTGGCTAGGTTCAAACCGCACCCCTCCCTCAGTGCCATCTGCAAATTGAACCATGAGCGCCAAATGCGCCACAGGTTTGACAGAGATAACATCCCAATCCATGTGTGACCTTATTTCAGTGGTGCGATAGGTTTTGGCTGTTGCTTTTCCATGCACATACGCCAATCTTCCAACAATTCTTGCTGATGCAGTTCAGCCCAATCAAGAACCAATTCTTGCGCCCTTCGTGGCAACTCTCCACCGGAAATCGTGAGCATTGCAATATCCATTGAAGACAAACTCCCACCTAACTCAGGGGGCGTTTGACGCTGAAACCCCCTCTCCACCCAAAAGCTCACTTCACCACAGCCGCATCGGTCAACTTCTTAAGCAAAGCAGTGCGGCGGTTCTGGACCACGGCGGATTGCAGCAGGTTTTTGCTCTCGTCAAAACCCGGCACCTGGTAAGGGCGCTTGCCCGCCAGCTTGACCACATGCCAGTAAGGGCCGACCTGAATCGGGGCGGCCGACACCGCGCCGGGTGCCAAGTTGACCACCACATTGGAAATGGCCGGGGCAATCTGATCGGGCAAGAACCAGCCCAAGTCACCGCCTTTGTCTTTGCTCGGGTCCATCGAACGGGACTTGGCCAAGTCATCAAAGGCCTGGCCTGAGCGCATGGCCGTCATCACCGAACGGGCATCGGCTTCGGTGGCCAGCACGATGGTCGAGATCTGGAACTGCTGCAGGTCGCCCGCCGCCTTCAAGGCTTTGACCTGGCGCTCGTATTCGGTCTTCAGCTCTGCCTCGGAGATCGGGTTTTTGGTGAACTCGTCGTTCAACACCAACTCGATCAACAGGTTTTGGCGCATCGCCAGCAAGGCGTCTTGTGTGGTGGGCAATTTGTCGAGGCCACGCTTTTGTGCCTCTTGGACCATCAGCTCACGCGCCACCAGCTCTTGTTTGAGCGCGGCTCGCAACTCGGGCGTGTCTTTTTGGCCCTGGGCCACGTTCGCTTGCACATTGCGGTCCATCAGGCGGGCAGCGATGGACACGCCGTTGACCACGGCCACTGGGGCGTCGGCGGCCTGAGAAGCAAACGCAAACAAGCAAGTGGCTGTCAGCCCCCATCGTCTCATCCAGTGCTTTCGAAACATCCTTCACCTTTCAGCCAAACAAGAAATTCGGTATCAAGGATACAACGTCCTATTGACTTAAACTCAGCGACCATGAACACCCCTGCCCAGCCCCATCTCCGCCCTGTTCGCAGCCAGTACGAAGACTTCATGCGCCACGTCTACACGACGGGCGTGCAAAAGGGAGACCGCACCGGCACCGGCACGCGCAGCGTGTTTGGCCACCAGATGCGGTTTGACCTGAACGAGGGCTTCCCGCTGGTCACCACCAAGAAGGTTTTTTTGCGGGCCATCATTGTGGAGTTGCTGTGGTTTCTGCGCGGCGACAGCAATGTGAAGTGGCTGCAAGAGCGCGGCTGCACCATTTGGGATGAGTGGGCTCGCGAAGACGGCTCGCTCGGTCCCGTTTATGGCGTGCAGTGGCGCAGCTGGCCGACCCCGGGCGGCGGTCACATTGATCAGATGCAGCAGGTCATGGATACGCTCAAAAACAATCCTGACAGTCGCCGCATCATCGTGAGCGCCTGGAACGTGGCCGAGCTGGACCAGATGGCGCTCATGCCTTGCCATGCGTTCTTCCAGTTCTATGTGGCGCCACCGCAAAAAGCAGGAGACAAGCCGCGCCTGAGCTGCCAGCTCTACCAGCGCAGCGCCGACATCTTTCTGGGTGTGCCCTTCAACATCGCCAGCTATGCCTTGCTGACCCACATGGTGGCGCAGCAATGCGACATGGATGTGGGTGACTTCATCTGGACGGGGGGGGATTGCCATATTTACAGCAACCACCACGAGCAGGTGGAATTGCAGCTCAGCCGTGCGCCCATGGCCTACCCCACGCTCAACATCAAACGCAAGCCAGCGTCGATCTTCGATTACGAGTTTGAAGACTTCGAGGTCGTGGGCTACGAATGCCACCCGGCCATCAAAGCGCCCGTGGCTGTCTGAGGCCCAGCGGGATGAAGCTGCACCTCATTTATGCCCGCGCCCGGAACGGCGTGATTGGCAAAGACAACCAGATGCCTTGGCATCTGCCCGAAGACCTGGCGCATTTCAAGCGCGTCACGCTGGGCCAGCCCGTCATCATGGGACGCAAGACTTGGGACTCGCTTCCAGCCCGATTCAGGCCCCTGCCCGGCCGCGTCAACATCGTCGTCACTCGCCAAGCCGACTGGCAGGCCGAAGGTGCGTTGCGGGCCAGCTCGATCGAAGAGGCCATGCGCCTGTGCGGCGATGTGGCCGACGCCTGGATCATGGGCGGCGCCGAAATCTACCGCCAAGCCGAGCCCCTGGCCAGCACCGCTGTCGTCACAGAGATCGACGCCGACTTTGACGGCGATGCCTTCGCCCCTGTGCTAGGCGCAGGTTGGGCCGAAGTCCAGCGCGAATCGCATGTGGCGGCCAATGGCCTGCCATTCAGTTTTGTCACATACCAACAAGCCATCTGAGGAGACACGCATGTCAGGACACGGTTTTCACGTTCACGGTCCCCATGACCACGAGCTGGAGCACGCAGCGCAAGGTCACGGCGACGGGCACACCAGCAGCATTGCCATGTTCACCGCCATCATCGCCACGGTGGGTGCGCTGTTTGGTTACATGGGCGGGGCCACCCAGGCCAATGCCGGTCTGTACAAAAACAATGCCGCCATCAAGAAGACCGAAGCGTCCAACCAGTGGAACTATTACCAGGCCAAAAGCAGCAAGCAAAACCTGAGCGAGCTGGCCATGGAGTTGACCCCCGCTAAAAGAGAGTTCTATCAGGACGAAATCAAGCGCTACAAGGGCGAAAAGGCCGAGATCAAGGCAGCCGCTGAAAAACTCGAAGCCGAATCGAAGCATTGGGACGAACAATCTGACGAGCAAATGCACCAGCACCACCGCTGGGCGCAGGCCACCACCGTGCTGCAAGTGGCCATCGCCATGGCGGCGATTGCTCTGCTGACCCGTAAAAAATGGCTCGAATACGTCATGTATGGCGCGGGTGCAGTGGGTGTGGTGATTGGCGGCTTGGCCGCATTCCACATTTAAGTTCTTCCATTTGTTAAGTCCTTCATGAAAATCGCCACCTGGAATGTGAACTCGTTGTCGGTGCGCCTGCCTCAGGTGCTGGACTGGCTGGCGGCCAACCCCACCGATGTGCTGGCCCTGCAAGAGCTCAAACTGACCGACGACAAGTTTCCTCTGGCGGCGTTCACGGAAGCTGGCTACCAGGCGCAATGGTTCGGCCAAAAAACCTACAACGGCGTGGCACTGATCTCCAAGGCCGAAGGCACCGATGTGGTGAAAAACATCCCCGGCTTTGAAGACGACATGTCGCGCGTGATCGCAGCCACCTACCCCGATGGTGCAGGCGGCACGGTGCGGGTGATCGGTGCGTACTTTCCCAATGGGCAAGCGCCCGACAGCGACAAATTTGTCTACAAAATGCGCTGGCTCGATGCGCTGCGCGACTGGGTGGCCAGCGAGATGCAAAAGCACCCCCAGCTGGTGCTGCTGGGCGACTACAACATCACTTTTGACGAACTCGACATGTGGGACCCGGTGGGACTGAAAGACACGATCCACTGCACGGTGGCCGAGCGCGAAAAACTCCAAGCCCTGACCGACCTGGGACTCACCGACAGCTTTCGCCTGTTTGAGCAGCCCGAGAAAAGCTACAGCTGGTGGGACTACCGCGAGTTTGCTTTTCGCCGCAACCGGGGTCTGCGAATCGACCACATTTTGATTTCTGCAGCGCTCAAAGCCCGTGCCAGTGCGTGCGTGATCGATCGGTCGCCTCGCAAGAACGAGCGACCGAGCGACCATGCGCCGGTGGTGCTGACGCTGGCCAATTGATTTTGTCACCCCGACTTGATTGGGGGTCTATGCCTTCGGCTGTCATGGATACCCGCATTCGCGGGCATGACAACAAAGGGGCCATTGCTTCCATATTCACAACTGCTGCCGTATTTGTCACTGTTTTCATATTTGTCACCGATTTCATATTTGTCACCCCCGACTTGATCGGGGGTCCATGTCTTCGGCTGTCATGGACCCGCGCCTTCGCGCGGATGACAAAAAATCAGGCCGCTTGCGGCATCAAGAATTCACGGCTGATGCGGCCGCCCAGCACGTTCACACGCTCCAGGAACTGGGTCAGGTAAGCGTGCAGGCCTGTGGCCAGAATTTCGTCGATGCGACCAAAGGCCAGCTCCGAGCGCAAGCGCCCGGCGTGGCGCAAAGTGTCGCTGTCGGGGTCGTGCGAGACCATTTTCAAATTCGACAGCACCTCGTTCAGGCTGGCGTGCAGCGAGCGGGGCATGTCCGGGCGCAAGATCAGCAACTCGGCCACACGCTCGGGGCGGATCACATCGCGGTACACCTTGCGGTACACCTCGAAACCGCTGACGCTGCGCAAAATCGCGCTCCAGTGGTAGAAGTCGTATTCCTGCGCACTCTCGGTCTCAGGTGCGCCGTATTGCGGGGCACCGAAGAAGTCGTTTTGCATGGCGTGGAACTTCACATCCACCAGCCGCGCCGTGTTGTCGGCCCGCTCCAAAAACGTGCCCATGCGCATGAAATAAAGCGACTCGTCCATCAGCATGGTGCCCACCGTCACGCCGCGTGACAGGTGCGAGCGGAACTTGACCCACTCAAAAAACTGGCCCGGATCGCGCTCGAACTCGCCACTTTTGAGCATGCGGTTGACTTCGAGCCAGGTCTGGTTCTGCGTCTCCCAGACCTCGGTGGTCAGCGTGCCGCGCACCGCACGGGCATTTTCACGGGCGGCTCGCAGGCAAGAGATGATGGAAGACGGGTTGTCTGCGTCTTTCACCATGAACGCCATGACATCGCGGGGGTTGATCGTCTTGTAAAGCGCCAAATAGGCGGGCAACAGCTCGCTGATGGACAAGATGCCTTCCCAACCGGCTTCGACAGCGGCAGCAGACTGGGGCAGGAGCGATGTCTCGTAACTCACATTGAGCATGCGGGCGGTGTTTTCGGCCCGCTCCATGTAGCGGGACATCCAGAAGAGGTGATCAGCGGTGCGGCTCAGCATATTTCTTTCCTTAGTGCGTCATGCCTGCAAAGGCGGGCATCCATGTTTTCAGTGTTTGTCACACCCGCGCAGGCGGGTGTCCAGGTTTTGTCACGTTTGCGCAGATGGATACCCGCGTGCGCGGGTATGACAAAGTGCGCCTCAGTCCTGCAATATCCAGGTGTCCTTGGTGCCGCCGCCTTGTGACGAGTTCACCACCAAAGAGCCTTCTTTCAGCGCCACACGGGTCAAGCCGCCGGGCACCATCTGCACGGTGCGACCGCTCAGCACAAAGGGGCGCAGGTCGATGTGGCGTGGCGCGATGCCGCTGTCCACATAGGTGGGGCAGCTCGACAAACTCAGCGTGGGCTGCGCAATGTAGCCCTCGGGGTTGGCCAGCAAGGCACCGCGAAAACGCTCGATTTCGTCCTTGGTCGAGGCCGGGCCCACCAGCATGCCGTAGCCGCCCGCGCCGTGCACTTCCTTGACCACCAGGTCTTTCAGGTTGGCCAGGGTGTACTGCAGGTCATCGGGCTTGCGGCACTGATAAGTCGGCACGTTTTTCAGGATCGGCGTCTCGCCCAGATAAAACTTGATCATGTCGGGCACATAGGGGTAGATCGACTTGTCGTCGGCCACGCCTGTGCCCACCGCGTTGCAAATGGCCACATGGCCAGCCTTGTAGGCGTCCATCAGGCCCGCGCATCCCAAAGTGGAGGTGGGGCGGAACACGTTGGGGTCCAAAAAGTCATCGTCCACCCGGCGGTAGATCACATCCACGCGCTGCGGGCCGCGTGTGGTGCGCATGTAGACAAACTTGTCCTTGACGAACAGGTCTTGCCCTTCCACCAGTTCCACGCCCATTTGCTGCGCCAAAAAGGCGTGCTCGAAGTAGGCGCTGTTGTACATGCCGGGCGTGAGCACCACCACCGTGGGCTCGGCCGTGGTGGCGGGGCTGCTGGCGCGCAGGGTCTCCAGCAGCAAATCAGGGTAATGCGCCACCGGGGCCACGCGGTGTTGGCTGAACAGCTCGGGGAACAGCCGCATCATCATCTTGCGGTCTTCGAGCATGTAGCTCACACCGCTGGGCACGCGCAGGTTATCTTCAAGAACGTAGTACTCGCCCTTGCCCGCGCTGTCGGGGGCACGCACGATGTCGATGCCGCTGATGTGTGAATAGATGTTGTTGGGCACATCCACCCCCACCATCTCGGGGCGAAACTGGGCATTGCCCTCGATTTGCTCGCGCGGTATCACACCCGCCTTCAGGATCTCTTGGTCGTGGTAGACGTCGTGGATAAAGCGGTTGAGGGCGGTGACGCGCTGCACCAGACCGGCCTCCATGCTTTTCCACTCTTGGGCGGCGATCACGCGGGGTATCAGGTCAAACGGGATCAGGCGCTCGGTGCCGGAGCCGTCTTCGTCCTTGTCTCCGTAGACGGCAAAGGTGATGCCGACACGGCGAAAAATCATCTCGGCTTCTTCACGGCGCGAAGCCATGGTCTGGCTGTCTTGCGCTTGCAACCAGCGGGCATAGGCCAGGTAATGGTCTCTGACTTCTCCGGCATCGCCTGCGGCAGGCAAGCGGCTGTACATTTCATCGAATTGGCGCATGGCTCGTTACTCCTGAGGACAAGTTAGCAAGATGCGTACCCGCCGCGATTGATTCGGGTCAAATCCACCGATCCGCATTGCGCTCAACAGATCTGTTACCCCCAAACAGACTTGTCACGTCCAGCAGACTTGCCGTGTCGAGCAGACTTGTCACGTCCAACAAACACTGTCACCCCCGACCTGATCGGAGGTCCATGCCTTCGATGCTGATGGATACCCGGTCAAGCCGGGTATGACAAAAGCGCTGGGTATGACAAAAGCGCCGGGCATGACATGAGCGCTGGAATGACATGAACACGGGCACTGGCGATGACCCAAACGCTGTCACCCCCGACCTGATCGGGGGTCCATGCCTTCGACGCTGATGGATACCCGGTCAAGCCGGGTATGACAAAAGAAACGGGTATGACATGAGCGCTGGAATGACATGAGCGCCGGGTATGACATGAGCGCCGGGTATGACCACCGCATCAGGGCGCAATGACGTGGTGCCAATAGCGCTTGGACAGTGCCCGTTCACACTGCACCTGCCCAGGCACATCACTGCGCCAGCTGGCGGCACCGCAACGGGCGGATTCCACCAGCGCAATGCCCTGAGTGCGGTAGCGAGCGAGGACAGGTTCTGCCGGGTGCCCATAGCGGTTGCGGTAGCCGGCTTGCACCAGCGCCAGCCGGGGTTGCAAGTCCTGCAAAAAGGGCAGGCTGGAAGAGGTCTTGCTGCCATGGTGTGGCACCAACAGCACATCGACAGGCGCTACGCCCGCCTGCACCAAAGCCGACTCCTGCGCAGCTTCAATGTCACCGGTCAGCAGGGCCGAGGCCTGACCGCTGCTGATGCGCAAGACGCAGCTGACCTCGTTGGGTTTGGGGTGTTTGGGGGCCGCCCCACCCACCTGCACGGCCGTGATGGCTGGCGGGTGCAGCACCTCGAACAGCACGCCGTCCCACACCCAAGATTGCCTGGTTTGACAACGCGTCCAGCCCGGGCGCATCGCATGCAAGGGGTGCTCGTCCTCCAGCGATGACCACAAACGCGCTTGGGGCTGCATGGCCAACACGGCCGCTGCACCGCCTGTGTGGTCACTGTCGCGGTGGCTGAGCATCAACACATCCAACCGTTCGCCCATTTGCGCCAACAGGGGCACCAGCACACGGTGGCCGGCATCGCTTTCGGCCGAATAGCGGGGGCCGGTGTCGTACAACAAACTGTGCGTGGCAGTGCGCACCAACACGGCGTTGCCCTGCCCCACATCGGCGGCCAACAGTTCAAACGCAGGGGCCGCCGGACGCGGATGCACCCAAAACAGCGCAGGCCATAAAAGCGGCAGGCACAGGAGCTTCCAGGACAGCGGCAGCTTGAGCACCAGGCCCACAACCCCAAGCAGCGCCAGCATGGCCAAAGTCCAGGGTGGTGTGGCCGTGGACACGCTGGCCATCGGCCAGGCTGCGAGCCACCCCAACCAGCCCACCAAAGGCTGCAGCGCCCAAGCCGCCAGCACCCATGCGCCCGACCAAACCACCCCCAGCATGGCCAGCGGGGTGACCACCAGAGTCACCCAGGGAATCGCCAGCAAATTGGCCAACAAGCCCACCAAAGACACCTGGCCAAAAAACAGCAAGGTCAGCGGGGCCAAAGCCCAGGTGATCGCGGCCTGCTCACGCAGCAAGCCCCAAGCCCCGCGCAGCAAAGCCATTCCCCAAACAGGGGGCAGAAGCGCACCCCATCGGTGCCTTCCAGCATTCAGCACCAACTCGGTGCGGCCTTGCCGCGCATCGCGTTCAACAAGTTCCGCTGGCATCACCCGATCCTGCGCACGGTGCTGGCCAGACGCCATCAACACCCCTACCGCCACAAAGCTCAACCAAAAGCCCGGCTGCAACAAAGCCCAAGGATCCAGCCCCAACACCACCGCACCCGCCAACAGCCAAATGAGCGATCCATGCCATTGACGAGACGACATTTTGAGCAAGGCCACCACCCCCAGCATCCACAGCGTGCGTTGTGCTGGCACGCCCCAGCCGCTGAACAAGGCATAAAACCCTGCCAACACCAAGCCTGCCAGCGCCCCCACATGGACCGCTGGCCACCGCAAAGCCCCCGCAAAACCCCACAAGGCCGACTTGCGCCACACCCAAGCCAAGCCTGCCGAAGCCAGCCAGGCGAACATGGTCACATGCAGCCCGGAAATGCTCATCAAGTGCGCCACCCCCGTGGCCCGGAAGACATCCCAATCGGCACGGTCAATGGCCGCCTGATCACCCGTGACCAATGCCGCCAAAACGCCCGCCAACGGGGCTGACTGAGCAGCCCCGGTCCACGGCAAAGTGGTCGATGACACATGCGTCAGCAAACGGTCACGCACGGCCTGACGCCAGCCCTCGATCGGGTGCGCCCAAGTGGCGGCCAGCCGCAGCGGGGCCGGGTCTTTGCCCCCCGTGCGCACATAGCCAGTGGCGCGAATGCCCTGCTCCCACAACCACAACTCGTAGTCAAACCCCCGAGGGTTCAGGTTGCCGTGCGGCGCTTTCAGGCGCACCCGCAAGCGCCAGCGCTCACCCGCCTTCACCGGCTCGGGCAAGGCCGAAGTGTTCCAACCACTGTCGTCTGTGCCCTCCTGGCCATACCAGCCCAGATACACCTGCGAAGGCAACGATGCCGGAAGATCCACGCTTCGGGCCATGCCCGTTTTGTCGACTTGCCAAGCTTGCTCGATTTGAAAGCGAAAGCGCCACCCCAAGTCCTGGCGTTGCGGCATGGCCTGGACCACCCCCACCACATCCAGGTCCTGGCCCTCCAGCGCAGGGTCGATGCTGTGCGAGCGGGACAAGGCGTGCAAGCCGGTCACAGCAAAGGACGCAGACCCCCAAACCAGGCACAGGACCACGGCACGCCAACCCACAGACAAGGCCAAACGGCGCAAGACCAGGCCAGCACCCCAAGCCAGGCACAGCCCTGCGGCATAGCCCCAGACAGGCCAAAGCACCTCTTGTTGCAGTTGAACGGCCACACCAGCGCACCAAGCCAGCAAAGCCAGACCCAAACCATGGCCCCACTTCAGTGACCACATGGCCAAGCCTGCCGGACAGTCGACCCGCAGGCCCCCTGCATGCACTTTCGCTTCATGGCAGCCTCCCTGATTTGGCTGGGTGAGTCATCGGTGGGTCTTTGCCCTGTCTTGTCCAGATTCCTGGCGCGTGTCTTGCTAGTTGTAACCGCCCAAGCTGCATTTGTCATGCGTGCAGCCCCTGTTGCGCTGAACGAGATATGTCGATACACGTTGCCCTGCACCACGTTACCCATTACGAATACGACCGCCCCGTGCAGCTCGGCCCGCAAGTCATCCGCTTGCGCCCTGCCCCGCACAGCCGCAGCCGCATCCTGTCGTACAGCCTCAAGGTCGAGCCCGAAGAGCATTTCATCAACTGGCAGCAAGACGCCTTTGCCAATTACCAGGCGCGGCTGGTGTTCCCCAAAATGACGACGGCCTTCAAAGTCACGGTCGACGTGGTCACCGAGATGGCCGTGTTCAACCCGTTTGACTTCTTTCTGGAACCCTCGGCCGAGGAAGTGCCTTTCAAGTACTCGGACACCGTCAAGGAAGAACTGCAGTCCTATCTGGACAAAGACAACAAGACCCCGCTGTTCAAAAAATACCTGGCCAGCATGGACCGCAAGCGCCAGCGCACCATCGACTTTTTGGTGCAGATCAACCAACGCTTGCACCAGGACATCCGTTACACCATCCGCATGGAGCCGGGCGTGCAAACGGCCGAGGAAACCCTGACCCTGAAAAGCGGCTCGTGCCGCGACACGGCTTGGTTGCTGGTGCAGCTGTTTCGCCACATGAACATCGCGGCCCGCTTTGTCTCGGGTTACCTGATCCAGCTGGCCCCGGACGTGAAATCGCTCGACGGCCCGAGCGGCACCGAAGTCGACTTCACCGACCTGCACGCCTGGTGCGAGGTGTATTTGCCCGGCGCAGGCTGGGTGGGCTTGGACCCGACTTCGGGCCTGCTGGCGGGCGAAGGCCACATTCCGCTGGCCTGCACACCACAGCCCTCTGCGGCCGCCCCCATTGAAGGCGTGATGGACAAAGCCGAGGTCGAGTTTCACCATGAGATGAGCGTCACGCGCATCCACGAATCACCCCGCGTGACCAAGCCCTACAGCGAAGAACAATGGGCCGATGTGCTGACCCTGGGCGACCAGGTGGACGCGCAATTGGTAGCGCAAGACGTGCGCCTGACCATGGGCGGCGAGCCCACCTTTGTGTCCACCCACGACCGTGACGGCGCGGAATGGAACACCGACGCTTTGGGCCCCACCAAACGCGGTTTGGCCACTGAGCTGGTGCACAAGCTGCGCCAGCAATACGGCCAGGGCGGTTTCTTGCATTTTGGCCAGGGCAAGTGGTACCCGGGCGAGCAGCTGCCGCGCTGGGCGCTGTCCATTTACTGGCGCGCCGACGGCACGCCCTGCTGGCAAGACCCGGCCGTGTTTGCCGACGAACGCGAACCCAGCCAGTACACCAGCGCCGATGCCCAGCGCTTCATGCAAGGGCTGACCGAGCAGCTGGGCCTGCCCGGCGACACCGTGCTGCCCGGGTTTGAGGACACCTGGTATTACCTGTGGCGCGAACGCCGCCTGCCCGTGAACGTCGACCCGTTTGACGCCAAACTGGACGACGAGATGGAGCGCATCCGTTTGCGTCGCATCTTCAGCCAAGGGCTGGACCAGCCTGTGGGTTATGTGCTGCCGCTGCAGCCTTTTGAACCAGCTGCTGAACCAGCCGTTGAGCAAGCCACCTCGTCAAAGACCCCCAATCTGAGCGGGGCACCTTGGCAAACCGGCCGCTGGTTCCTGCGCGACGAGCGCATGTACCTCATGCCCGGCGACTCCCCCATGGGCTGGCGCTTGCCACTCGACTCCTTGCCGTGGGCAGCACCGACCGACCGCTGGCACATGATCGAGCAAGATCCGTTTTCGCCCCGCAGCGCCTTGCCAGCGGCCGCCCCGATCACCCTGCAGCCGCGCCACGTCCAAAAGGCAACGGCTCCAGCAAGTCCGGCAGCCAAGTTCGAGTCCGACGCCTCTGTGGTGCGCACCGCCCTGTGTGTGGAAGTGCGCGACCCGCGCCGTGCCAACGGCCCCAAGGTCGAGGCCGAGGCGCAACAGCAAGGTGAAAAATCTGGCGTGTTGTACGTCTTCATGCCGCCTCTGGCCCGGCTGGAAGACTACCTGGCGCTGGTGAGTGCCGTCGAAGCCACGGCCAGAACGCTGGGCATGAAAATCGTCATGGAAGGCTACCCGCCGCCACGCGACCCGCGCCTGAAACTGCTGCAGGTCACACCCGACCCCGGCGTGATCGAGGTCAACATCCACCCGGCCCACAACTGGAAAGAGTTGGTCGAACACACGGAGTTTTTGTACAAAGCCGCTTTCGAGACGCGCCTGTCGGCCGAAAAGTTCATGACCGACGGCCGCCACACGGGCACGGGCGGCGGCAACCACATGGTCATGGGCGGGGCCACCCCGGCAGACAGCCCGTTTTTACGCCGACCCGAATTGCTGGCCAGCCTGATCCTTTACTGGCACAACCACCCCAGCTTGAGCTATTTGTTCAGCGGCATGTTCATCGGACCGACCAGCCAGGCCCCGCGCGTGGACGAAGCCCGCAACGACCAGGTCTATGAGCTGGAAATCGCCCTGCGCGAGATCGTGAAAAACCGGCAAAAATTCGGCACCGACATGGCCCCGTGGGTCGTCGATCGCACCCTGCGCAACATCCTGGTGGACGTGACCGGCAACACGCACCGCAGCGAGTTTTGCATCGACAAGATGTACTCGCCCGACAGCAGCACGGGCCGCTTGGGCCTGCTGGAGCTGCGGGCCTTCGAGATGCCGCCACACGCCCGCATGAGCATCGTGCAGCAGCTGCTGCTGCGGGCGCTGGTGGCCCGATTCTGGGACGAGCCCTATGCCGCCCCCGTGACCCGCTGGGGCACCGAGCTGCACGACCGCTTCATGCTGCCGCACTGGATTCACAAAGACTTTGACGACGTGCTCACGGAACTGGGCGACGCGGGTTGCCATTTCGATCCCGCCTGGTTTGCACCGCATTTCGAGTTCCGCTTCCCGCTGGTCGGCCAAATCAGGGTCGATGGCGCCGTGCTCACCCTGCGCAATGCGCTGGAGCCTTGGCACGTCATGGGCGAAGAAAGCTCGGCGGGCGGCACCGCCCGTTATGTGGATTCGTCGCTGGAGCGCATTGAGGTGCATGTGACGGGCATGAACCCTTCACGCCATTGCGTCACCGTCAACGGCAAAGCCCTGCCCCTGCAGCCCACGGGCGTGGTGGGTGAATACGTGGCCAGCGTGCGATACAAGGCCTGGAACCCGCCCTCGTCGCTGCACCCCAGCATCGGTGTGCACGCGCCACTGACGGTGGACCTGGTGGACACGTGGATGAAGCGCTCTCTCGGCGGCTGCCAATACCATGTGGTGCACCCGGGCGGACGCAACTACGACACCTTTCCGGTCAATGCCTACGAGGCCGAAAGCCGCCGCCTGGCGCGTTTCTTCCGCATGGGACACACCCCGGGCACGATGCGCAACCTGGCAGCGCTCGGCCCCAACGCCGGCTTGCATGCCAGCGCAGAGTTTCCGTACACATTGGATCTGCGACGGGCCTGATCAGCGACAATGGTTTGATGAATGACACTTCGCCCTATCAGGACCGCTCAGCTGAAGCCGTGAAATGGCTGGGGCTTCAGCAAGAGTGCGCACCTGCCGGGCACTGGGACGAATTGCGGGGCGAAGTCACCCCCGCTGATCAGACCCCGCATCGAGTCCATGCGGAAAAAACCGCCGCAGCGATCAGCGAGCCTTGGCAAACCTTCATCGCCCCACTGGCGTCAGAAAGCACAGGCCAAGAGTCGGACCTGAACACCCGCATGGCCAACCTGCAGCGGCAAGTGCGGGACAACGGCATCACTTACAACGTGTATGCAGCAGCCGATCAGCCGCAGCGCCCTTGGTCTCTCGATCTGTTTCCACTGATGCTGGGCCACAAGGACTGGCAGCAAATTGAAGCGGGCGTGATGCAGCGCATGCAACTGCTCGAAAGCATCATGGCCGACGCTTATGGGCCGCAAAAACTCGTGCTCAGTGGCCAACTCCCCGCAGCCCTCGTCCAGGGCCACCCGGCCTACCTGCCCGCCATGCACGGCGTGCCTCCTGTCGGTGGGCGCTATTTGTCCTTGGCCGCTTTTGACTTGGCACGCGGGCCTGACGGCTGCTGGTGGCTGCTGTCACAGCGCACGCAAGCTCCTTCGGGTCTGGGTTATTTGCTTGAAAACCGGCAGATTGTTTCGCGCCTGTTTCCGCAAGCCTTTGAGGCTCTGGCGGTGCAACGCTTGGCCGAAACCTACCGAACACTGATCGACGGCATCAAGGCTCGCAGCCCTGCCGGGGCTTCAGCCCACATTGCACTGCTCACCCCGGGGCCTTACAACGAAACGTATTTTGAGCACGCCTACCTCGCACGCTATCTGGGTCTGAGTCTGGTGCAGGGCAATGACCTGACCGTGCGCGACGAAAAGCTCTATTTGAAAACCTTGCAAGGCCTGCAACCCGTGCATGGCCTGCTCAAGCGCGTGGATGACGACTGGCTTGACCCGCTGGAGATGCGAGCCGACTCCACTCTGGGTGTGCCGGGCCTGCTGCAAGCGGTGCGCCGTGGCCACGTGCTGGTGGCCAATACACCTGGCTCGGGCTTTCTGGAGTCGAACGCGCTGCTGGGCTTCATGCCCGCACTGGCACGCGACCTGCTGGGTGAAGCACTGCAACTGCCCGCCATACCGAGCTGGTGGTGCGGCGAAGCCGCTGCATTGCAAGATGTGTTGCCACGCATCGGCCAGTGCGTGATCAAACCCACCTACCCCTACAACACCGACCGCCAAAGCTTTGAGCCAGTTCTGGGTCACACGCTCTCGCGTCGTGAGCAAGACGAGTGGGCGGGCCGCATCTTGCGCGACCCAGATGCGCACACGCTGCAGTCGTGGCTGCCGTTGTCGCACCAACCCACCTGGCAAACCGATTCGGATGGAGCCGCCTCCATCCAGTCTCGGCCGGTGGTGTTGCGCGTGTTCGCCGTGGCCAATGCCCAAGGCCACTGGCAAGTCTTGCCGGGTGGCCTGGCTCGCTTGGGCACACAGACAGGCATTGCCTCCATGCAGCGCGGTGGCAGCAGCGCCGACGTGTGGGTGCAAAGCCCAAGGGCCGAGCGCAGCCAGACCCGCGATGCACCTGAACCGTCTCAGTCTCAGTCTCAGTCACCCAACACCTCATCGGGGGCCTCTTCCCAGCGGCAACGCCTGGTCACCAGCCGTGCCGCAGAAAATCTGTTTTGGATGGGCCGTTACACCGAACGCACCGAAAACACCTTGCGCCTGGTCCGCCTAAGTCTGGAAATTTTGGGCAGTGAGAACCAGAACCAACCAGGCTTGCTCAACTTCATCACCCGCATGGCCACACAGCACGGCCTGGTGCGAGCGGGCGTACCCGCCGCATCGCAAGCACATCGCGTTTTTGAACGCTCGCTCATTGCCGGGCTGTGGGACAAGGAACTGGCGACCAGCGTCGGCTTCAATTTGCGCGCCGTTCGACTGGCGGCCGCCTCGGTGCGCGAACGCCTCTCGCCCGAGCATTGGCGCTTGCTCGAACAAGCCGAATCGCGATTCTTCAGGCCCGAGCACCTGAGCGCCGCACCCGACACACTGGCCGTGCAAAGGCTCTTGGCCGACACGAGCCAGATGCTGGCCGCACTGACTGGCGCACAAACCGACCGGATGAGCCGTGATGACGGCTGGCGTTTACTCTCGATCGGTCGCCACATAGAGCGTCTGCAATTTTTATCGAGCGCCCTGTCTGAAGCCGTGCAGTGGGGTCTGCTCGGCGAACAAGCGGGCTTTGATGCCGTGCTCGACCTGTTTGACAGCACCATCAGCTTCCACGCCCAGTACCAGCAAAGCCGCACACCTCAGGCCCTGATGGATTTGCTGGTGACCCATTCCGACAATCCACGCTCACTGGCTTGGGTCGCACACACCTTGCGGTCGCGTTTGCTGCGCATGGGTCAGTTGGCCGATGGCGCCACCTTGCCCTTGGCCGAATGGGTACCCCAACTCATCGACCTGCCCCCCGCATCACTTTGGCCCGAAAACGTCCCAGCAAACCGAAGCGACAGCAGCTTGCCACTGCATGCCGCATTGGCCCATTGCCAGAGCGCAGCCCACGAGGTCTCTGACCGACTGTGCAGCCTGTTTTTCACCCACAGCGGCGAAGCCCGCTACAGCGTTGGCGCCTGACCAGCCCCCCACACCATGCGCCTGGCCATCACCCACGAAACCCGTTACCGCTACAACCCGTCGGTCCAAACCGCGCAACATGTGGCGCACCTGCAACCCGCCCACACCCCCTGCCAAAAGGTCATCAGCCACTCGCTGCAAGTGACGCCTGCGGCCTCTGTGCAGCACCGCATCGATGCTTTTTTAAACCACACGGTCTATTGGGCTCTGACGAGTCCGCACGACGGTTTGCGGGTGCAAGCGCACAGTGAAGTCGAGACGGCGGCTGTGCCTGCAGCCAGCGCCAGCCAAAGCTGGGAGTCGGTGCGCGAGCATTTCCACTACCGAGGTGGTCACCCGGGCGATGTGCACAGCGGCTTTGTCTTTGGTTCGCACCACGCGCCTGTGCATGAAGCCTTTCTGACCTACGCACAAAGCAGCTTCACGCCTGGCAAACCCCTGATGCAAGCGGCTCAAGAATTGACCACACGCATGCACCGGGACTTCCGCTACGAAACCGCCAGCACCGACATCAACACCCCTGCACTCGAAGCCCTGGAAAAAAAGCGCGGTGTCTGCCAAGACTTTGCGCACATTTTGTTGGCTTGTTTGCGCTCATTGGGTTTATCTGCTCGCTATGTGAGCGGGTACCTGTTGACCCAGCCACCCCCTGGGCAAGCACGGCTGGTGGGCAGCGATGCTTCACACGCTTGGGCCTCGGTCTACCTGCCTGAGTTGGCCAACCACGCATGCCAAGGCTGGCTCGATCTGGATCCGACCAATGACCGCGTTGGCCTGGCCAGCCCAGGACTGGACTATGTGCGCCTTGCTGTCGGACGCGACTTTGCCGATGTCTCGCCATTGCGGGGGGTCTTGCAAGGTGGTGGAGCGCACACGCTCGAAGTGGCCGTGACGGTAAGGCCTATTGAATGACCCGATGACATGAAGATCAGGAACACCCCATGACCAAAAGCTTTTTCCTCAGCTGCATGATGGCCGTCCTCATGCCATCTTTCGCCGCTGCACAAACCCATGCGCGATTGAACGGCGGCAAGTTTGTTTCCAACGAAGAAATCACAGTTGAGCGCCTGAACTGCAATGGCACTGCCGTTCAGTTTGCTCGAGGCGTCCGATGGGCTCCCGCCAATTACAGCCCCATTGTGAGCATCAACGACAGCGCCACTGTGCAGCTGCATCCCAGCTGCTACACGGACATGGTGTGCGGCCAATTCCGAGGAAAACCTGTCGTGGTCATCATCGATGCACCGGCTTGCGGTGGCAATGCGGTGGGGGAAGAGTACATCGTCATTGATTTGGCATCCCGACGCAAACAAGTCCTCAATGAGGCCCAAGCACGGCAGGCTAGATTGATCCGGTAAAGCTGCGCAGCCAGTCGCATGGAAACGGATGCTTCCCCAATGAATCTATCCCTCAAAAGGGGGAGGCAGCGGAAAGCCAGGAAATGACACGGTACAGTGGAGTCTTTCAAGACTGGGCACAGATCCAAGTCGCGAAGCACCGCGCACGACAACAGAAGAATACGCTACACCCTCAAAGGAAATTCCATGAACATTTACGACACCCTGAAATCCCTGAACATCGAATTGCCCCCAGTGGCCGTGCCGGCCGCAGCCTATGTGCCCTTTGTGCAAACCGGCAATTTGGTCTTTCTGTCGGGCCACATCGCCAAAAAGGACGGCAAAGTCTGGGTCGGTCAATTGGGTAAAAACATCGACACGACCGAAGGTCAACAAGCCGCCCGCGCCGTGGCGATTGACCTGATGGGCACGCTGCACGCGGCCGTGGGCGATCTGAACAAGGTCAAGCGCATTGTCAAAGTGATGAGCTTGGTCAACTCGACCGGTGACTTCACGGAACAGCACTTGGTCACCAACGGTTGCAGCGAGCTGCTGGGCAAGGTGTTTGGCCCGCAAGCCGGCGCCCATGCACGCAGCGCTTTTGGGGTGGCCCAAATCCCGATGGGGGCTTGTGTCGAAATCGAATTGATCGCCGAAATCGGCTGAACACGGCCATGGCCATCGAACTGAGCAAAGAAGACCGAGCACAGGCCATTGCCAGCATTGAGCGCTATTTTCTGGACAACTTCGAACAAAAAATCGGCAACATTTCTGCCGGTGCCTTGCTCGGTTTTGTCCTGGAAGAAATCGGCCCCAGCATCTACAACCGTGCCGTGAGCGATGCCAAGGAACGCATGCTCATGCGCGTGGAAGATCTGGAGTACGAAGTGCGTGAAGACGAGTTCCAGTATTGGTCGAAATTCAATCAGCGCAAACCATGAACCCCGCGCACATCACCCTCGCACTGCTCATGAGCCTATCGGGCTGCAGCCTCGTTTCGACGCAAGCCGTGTACGAGGAGATCCGTGCGCAAGAAAAAGCCAAAGCCGTGGGCACAGGCGCAGCCCCCAGCAAAGCCCTACCCCACCACGACCCATATGAAAAAGAACGCGGCCAGCTGGCTGCGCAACCACGTTAACGCACCCCAAGGCCGAGACCTGAATTCAACAAACCCAACGGAGACAACCCATGACCATTTCCATGTCCAGCGCCAGCCTGCCCGTCTGCACCCGCATGCTCACCAACCTGAGCCACATCCTGTCCAAGGCTGAGCAGTTTGTCGAAACCAAAAAGATCGACCCCACGGCACTGACAAGCTATCGACTCGCACCTGACATGTTCCCGTTCACGCGCCAGGTGCTGATCGCCTGCGACGCTGTCAAAAATGGCGTGGCTCGCCTGTCGGGGGTAGAAGCCCCCAAGTTTGAAGACACCGAGACCACCTTGACCCAGTTGCAAGAGCGTATCCAAAAAACATTGGCCTTCATCGCCACCGTGCCTGCCGCAGCGCTGGACGGCACTGAAGACAAAGAGATCACCTTCCCCGCAGGCCCCGGCAAAACCCGCACACTCAAAGGTCAGGACTACCTGAGCGGCTGGATGCTGCCGAACATGTACTTCCACATCACCACGGCCTACACCATCCTGCGCCACAACGGCGTGGACGTGGGCAAGGTGGATTACCTGCTGGGTGCGCAGGACTGAAGCCCTGCGCCTTCAGACTCACCGGCAACTGAAGTTGCTCGCGTCTTCAGGGTTGCCTGAGCCTTTGTAGTGCGCATATTGCGGGTAAGCGCACAGCGGGCGTGTGCGGCCCGGGTAGACCGCTGTGCCGCTGGCTGGCACGCTTTGCGGAGCCTGGCCTTTTTCGACCCAGTCCACCAAGCTGCCCAGACCATCGATGCTGTCGGTGGCTGCACCGCCTGCGCAGTGGCCCATGCCGGGCACCAGGAACAGGCGCGCAAACGCATTGGTTTTAGGGCCATTTTGTGCCGTCAGGCGCTGGTAGTAGTCCACCATCTCGTCGGCCGAGAAGATCGGATCGGCCAGGCCGTGGATGAACATCAGCTTGCCGCCCTTGGCTTGAAAGCCCGCGAGCTTCACGTCGCTGTCAGTGTTGAAGATCCACGAATGGGCGTCCATGCGCTGCGGGTCGCGGTCAAAGTCGAACTTGTAGATGCTCAAACTGCGATCGGGCGGCGTCACAAAGTAGCCCTGCAGCGCATCTTGCATCAGGAACACGTGGCGTGAGTTGGCCTTGGCCGTGGGCGAATTGCCCAGTTTCCACATGCGCCAGTCGTTTTGCGGGTGGCCCATGCCGGGGTCCAGTGGCCATGAAAAATACAGCGGCTGGCCTGCGGAGTTCTTGGCCCCTGTGAACATCTTCTTCAGCGCACCCACTTGGGCAGGTGCCAGGCAACTGTCGTCTTTGGCCCCTTTGCATTGCAAGGCCGCTACATCGAATTTGCAGGCCGCTGGGTTGGACACCAGGCCGTCGGCCACGCCATCCTGTGCATCGCAAGCATCCAGAACACCTTTGCGCACCAAGGCCAGATCGCCGTCGTTCAAAGCCTGGCTCAGCACTGGCTGGCCATCAGCGCCCTTGGGTGCAATGGCATGCAGCGCCTGCGTATCCCATGCCGCCGCAATGGTCGCGCCTTTGGACACGCGCATGGCCGGGGCCATGGCGATCACGCCGTCAAAGTAACTGGGAAAGCGCTGCGTGAACATCATGGCCTGTCGCCCGCCGCCCGAACAGCCGATGAAGTAGGACTTGTCGGCGGGCTTGCTGTAGAACTGACGGATCAGCTCTTTGGCCGTCACTGCCACCTTGTCGTGTGCGTTGTAAGCGTTGTCGGTGCGGGCGATCGGATCGAACCCGAAATCGGCCGTAGGCCCTTGGTGCCCGGCATCGGTGGTGACCACCGCAAAGCCCCGGTTGAGCGCGTAGCCGGGTGCGGCCTGCGGCCCCACGGCGGGGCGCACCACGCCGTCGTTACCGCCACCGCCCTGGTACAAAAAGCGGCCATTCCAGGCCGTGGGCAAACGCAGCTCAAAACCGATGTGGTAGGGCTTGCCGTCCTGGCCCATGCGCTCGGCCATCTTGCCGTTCACCTTGCAATGCGCCACCAGCATGGGGCCTGCTGTGGCGCCCGGTGGGCGTGTGCTGTCACCCGCCACTGCTTCGGTTTTCAGGCTCATGCCCGGCAAGGTCGTGGCCGCAAAAGCAGCGCAGTCCGACGTTTGCGCCCAAGCCGCACCGCTCACGGTCAGCAGCGTTCCCACTGCGGCGAAGATGTGGTTTATCTGTTGCATGGCATTGTCTTTCATTCTTATTTACAGGAGAAGCTGCTGGCGTCCTCCAAGGAGCCGCTGCCCTTGTAGGTGGCCACCGTGGGGTAGGCACACAGCGGGCGCGTGCGTTGGGCAGACCAGTCGGCAGGCAGCTCGGTGTTCACGCCACCCGCGTTGCCTGCGCCGCGCACACTGGCCACCACGGCCTGCGGTGCCACACCCTGCTCCACCCACTGCACCAGCGGACCGAGCAAATCAAACTGGTCAGCAGCCGGGCCCATGCTGCAATGGTTCATGCCGGGCACCGGGAAGTAACGCGCGAAGTCCGAACCCGGATTGGCGTTGGCGCGGTTCAGGCGTTCCACCCATTGGCGGGTGTCGTCTGCAGAAAAAATCGCATCGCTCACGCCGTGGTACATCACCACCTTGGCCCCCCGCGCACGCAAAGCGGCCATATTGGCGGGGTTGGCCTCTCCGGGCGGTGTCATCAGCGACCAGCCCGATTCGCGGTAAGTGTCGTTGGTGGCCGAGAACATGGCCAGGCGCTGGGTGACGTTTTCTTCCAGTGGTTTGACTGGCGCAGGCGGCACACTGAAGATGGTGCCGATGGCCAGTGGATCACGGATCAGCGAATCCACAAACTTCCAAGTGCCCCAGTTGGCTCCCGCCACACCCGTGTCGTAAGGGAAACTGGCGTAAATGCGCTGGCCGTCCGCCGTGTGCGCACCGCCAAACACGCGGGCCACCACCTCTTTTTGGGCTGTCGTCAGGCAAGCGCCGTTGCGCTCGCCGGTGCAGGTGGCCACATCGGTCTTCACGTTGAAGGTGGCTTGGCAGGTTTGTGTGGCCTGCACCATGTCATCTTTGGCACCGTCCAGCGCATCGCATTTGTCGGCAATTGCTTTCGCCACCGTCTGGCGCTCTTTCGTGGTGAAGGCGCTGGCCAGATCGGGCAAAGTGCCGTTGGGGTTGAGCGGGTTTTTGACCGTGGCCCCGGGTGTGGCCAGCGGTGCCCACTGCTGGGCACCCCAGATTTGCGCCAGAGCCGCATACGGCAAGCGGTAGCCCGGTGCGCCGACCAAATAACCGTCGTACTGGTCGCCCACACGCGCAGCAGCCACCATGGCGTGACGCCCGCCGTTGGAGCAGCCCCCGATGTAAGAACGGTCTGGCCCTTTGCCGTAAGCCCCGGCAATCAGCTGTTTGGCCATGGGTGTGAGTTTTTCCACCGCTTGGTAGCCGTAGTCCAACCGGGCCTGTGGCTCCAGACCAAACACGGTGGTTTGCGGGCCGCTGTGCCCGGCGTCCGAGCTGATCACGGCAAAGCCCTGCATGAGTGCGCCCGTCAGCGGCCCACCACCCAACGCGCCTAAAGCGGGCACCACGGCCCCGTCCAGCCCGCCGTTGCCTTGGTAATAAAAGCGGCCGTTCCAGGCCACAGGCAAACGCATCTCAAAGCCCATGGCGTAGTCGCGGCCATCGCTGCCTTTGCGCTCGTGCATGCGGCCTTTCACAAGGCAGTGCGCGGGCACCGCTTTATCGCCTTGCTTGATAGCACCAGCAGCCACCGAAGCGGCCGACTCGATGCGCGTATGGGGCAGCTGGAGCTTGGACGCCAAGGCCTCGCATTGGGCCAAACTGGCACCTGTGGCCGCTTTCAGGGGCGCAACAGCGGTGCTTGGCAAAGTGCTGCAAGCGACGAGCACGCCGAGCGCAGAGAGCACACCCAAGCCCTGAAGGGTGCGGTGCAATGAGGTGGGATGCATGAGGAATCTCCTTGAAAATGCGGCAGTCAAAATGCGGCTCTTAGCCGGATCAATGGACAAACAGGGCTTCAGGCCACCTCAAAAAAGCGCATCACCACCCGGTCCGGATGGCGGGCGCCGGTGCCCACAAACAAGCGCTCGCTGATCCAGCCGAGCGACTTGGAGGCCGTCTCAAAACTCGGGCTGCAGCGGAAATACACCGACTCGGGCGGCACCGACTCACCTCGCACCAGCCGCGCCATCACCTCGGGGGCAGCCGTGCGTACCGCGCGGTTTTGCACATAAATCAAGTCGCCGCCATCGGTCTCGATCACATAGCGGGCATCCAGCTCGGCCATGCGTTCGTTCACGATCAACTGGAAATCGGCCCCGCCGGGCAGCACACGCGCCGTCCAACCCTCGCCCTGCACTTGTCCACCCAGGATCGGGATCAGGCGACGCACACCATGATGGGTTTGGCCAACCTCCTGGGGCTTGTCTACCTGGACAGACAGATCGGCAAAATATTTCAGTTGAGGCGTTGGCAAATTGGGCATTGGCCAAGGGTATTCCTAAGTGCAAAGAGCGTCTGTCCTCCCTTAAGATGACGGAAAAACCCGAACCTTGGCTCACAGCGCCCTCGGCGCAAGCCCATTTGAACCAGCCCCTTCATGCGCCAATGGACCCCCTCCAGCTCCAGCAGCTCCGTTCAGGTGCTGCAAGGCCTCATCGGCCTGATGGGCCAGCGCGAATTTGAAACCTCGCTTTTAAGTCACCTGCACCCGCTGGTGCCCGCAGCCTCGTATTCGATTTACCAAATCGGCCGGGGCTGCGACCCCACCCGGTTCATGTCGGCCAGTCTGGGCATTCCAGACACCACCCGCGAATGCTGGAACGCTTACCTGTCTGGCCCCTATTTAAGTGACCGCACACTGGCTGTGCAAGACGCATCGGCTGACAGCATGGTGCTGTGTCACATCACCGCCCCAGAAGTGCCCGCCGAGCACCGCGCCCGCGTGTACGAAGCGCATGGCATGGCAGAACGGGTCTCGATCGTGCAACGCCAAAACACGGCGATTTTTGCGATCAACTTTTACCGGCATGAACACCAGCGCCCCTTCAGCGATGGCCAACTCTCCGACTTTGAATCGCTGGCACCGGCACTGCTGACCTTGGCGCAAAAACAAATTGAACTCACCCGCCCACGGCTGGCCAGACGCAACACCGCCGAATGGGTGTGCCAATTGCAACAGTTTGAGCCCTCGCTGACACCGCGCGAGCTGGAGGTCTGCGCCCGCCTGCTGACCGGCATGACGCAAGAAGGCATTGCGCTTGACCTGGGCTTGGGGCTACCCACCATCAAGACCTACCGCAACCGCGCCTTTGCGCGGCTGGGCATCCACTTCAAAAGCGAGTTGTTTGCCTTGCTGGCGGGATGATGCCCGCCAATTGTCCCCAAACAGCGTGCCCAAAGCTGTGGACAACTACAGGGACAAGCCTCGAAAGGCATGCCCCGCAAGGGCTGGCGGGGCATGCTTAAAAAAGCATCACTCCACCCGCGTCACACGATTCGGCTTGAAGCCCAGATCGGCCACTTTGCCCTTCTTGGCGCGAGCGACTTTGACGTTGTTGAGGCTGCGGATTTCGAGCGTTTCTTCGCGCTCTTTGCCGCCGCGACCGATGCCTTCGATCTTGACGCTGCGGGTGTAAGCCGCAGCACCAGCCAAGGTGTCTTTGGCTTCGAGGTCGATCAGCATCAGGCCCCGGCCGCCTTTTTCCATGGTTTTGAGTTCGCTGATCTCAAACGTCAACACCCGGCCGCCCGTGCTGGCGCAGCACACGCTGTTGGCTGCGGGCATGGGCTGTTTGTCGGCAGGCACAGTGGCACTGGAGCCACTCACATGGCTGGGGGCGCAGACGGTTTCGCCGTCGCCCAGGCTGATGAAGGCCTTGCCCGCTTTGTTGCGCGAGATCATGTTCTCGACCGAGGCCATGAAACCATAACCGCCTGAGCCGCTGAGCAGCAGCGTGGCGTTGGCCGGGCCTGCAAAGTAGTGCGCAATTTGCGTGGTGGGCTCCAGCTCGATCAGCGTGGTGACCGGCTGGCCGTCGCCGCGTGCGCCGGGCAGTGTGGCCACGGGCACGCTGTAAATGCGGCCGTTGCTGCCAAAGATGATGAGCTGATCCACGGTGCGGCACTCGAAGGTGCCATACAGACCGTCGCCCGCCTTGAAGGCGAAGCTGGTGGCGTCGTGGCCGTGACCGGTGCGGGCACGCACCCAGCCTTTTTCAGACACAACCACCGTCACGGGTTCGTCCACCACCTTGACCTCGGCCACGGCTTTTTTCTCTTCCTGGATCAGCGTGCGGCGTGGGTCGGCAAAGGTTTTGGCGTCGGCCTCAATCTCTTTGATCATCAGGCGGCGCAGCGCGGCGGGGCTGCCCAAAATCTCTTCGAGCTTGCCCTGTTCTTCGCGCAGCTCAGACAACTCCTGCTCGATCTTGATGGCCTCCAGTCGGGCCAATTGGCGCAGGCGAATCTCCAGGATGTCTTCGGCTTGGCGGTCGCTGAGCTTGAAGGCTTCGATCAGCGCGGGCTTGGGCTCGTCGCTGTGGCGGATGATGCGGATCACCTCGTCGATGTTCAGCAGCACCAGCTGGCGGCCCTCCAAGATATGGATGCGGTCCAGCACTTTGTTCAGGCGGTGCTGGCTGCGCCGGGTGATGGTGGTCTGGCGGAAGCTGATCCACTCCACCAGCATCTGGCGCAGGGACTTTTGAATCGGCTTGCCGTCGATGCCGACCGAGGTCATGTTGATCGGCGCAGACGTTTCCAAGCTGGTGTGCGCCAGCAAGGCGGTGATGAGTTCTTGCTGTTCGATGCGGCTGGTTTTGGGCTCGAACACCAGGCGCACGGCAGCGTCTTTGCTCGATTCGTCGCGCACCACGTCGAGCACGGCCAGCATGCTGGCTTTGAGCTGCAGCTGGTCAGCGCTGAGCGCTTTTTTACCAGCCTTGACCTTGGGGTTGGTGAGTTCCTCGATTTCTTCGAGCACGCGCTGCGAGCTGACGCCTTGCGGCAACTCGGTCACCACCAGTTGCCATTGCCCACGGGCCAACTCTTCGATCTTCCAACGGGCGCGCACTTTCAGGCTGCCGCGACCGGTGCGGTACGCATCGGCAATGTCACTGGCCGGGCTGATGATCTGGCCGCCACCTGGGTAGTCGGGGCCGGGGATGATGGCCATCAACTCGCTGTCGCTCAGCTTGTCGTTGCGGATCAGGGCCACGCAGGCGTCGGCGACTTCGCGCAGGTTGTGGCTGGGGATCTCGGTGGCCAGGCCCACGGCAATGCCGCTGGCGCCGTTGAGCAAGCTGAAGGGCAAGCGCGCGGGCAGCTGGCGCGGCTCTTCGGTGGAGCCGTCGTAGTTGGGGATGAAGTCCACCGTGCCCATGTCGATCTCGTCGAGCAGCAAGCTGGTGATGCGCGACAAACGCGCTTCGGTGTAACGCATGGCGGCTGCGCCGTCGCCGTCGCGCGAGCCAAAGTTGCCCTGCCCGTCGATTAGCGGATAGCGCTGCGAAAAGTCTTGCGCCATGCGCACCAGCGCGTCATACGCCGCCGTGTCGCCGTGCGGGTGGTAACGGCCGAGCACATCGCCCACCACACGGGCACTTTTGACGGGCTTGGCCGCGGTGTTGTTGTTCGGGCCGCTGTAGGACAAACCCATGCGGTCCATCGAATACAAAATGCGCCGCTGCACCGGCTTTTGGCCGTCGCACACGTCGGGCAAAGCGCGGCCTTTGACGACGGACAGCGCGTATTCCAAGTAGGCACGCTGGGCGTAGGCACCCAGGTGGTCACCTTCGGGTGCGGCGGTGGGTTCGGGGGTTAACAAATCAACAGTCATGGCTTACTTTCAATGACGTATTCAAATTTTTTCAACCGACAGGTTGAACGCTCTGGCCCAGGAACCATTCGGCCCGAGTCAAGCAGGCATGGATGGCCGCGTTCGCGGCCATGACAGTGACCATCACACATCGATTTCGATGCTGTCGCCGTGCAGTTCCATCAGCTCGCGGCGGGCGGCGGCTTCGCCTTTGCCCATGAGCTGGGTCATGAGGTTTTCGGTGCCGGCGTTGTCCAGCGGGCCCAGCTCGATGGGCAGCAGGCGGCGCGTGTCGGGGTTGAGCGTGGTGTCCCACAGCTGCTCGGCGCTCATCTCGCCCAAGCCCTTGAATCGGCTGATGCTCCAGCCGCCTTCTTTCACGCCGTCTTTGCGCAGCTTGTCGATGATGGCGGTCAGCTCGCCTTCGTCCAGCGCATAAGCTTTGGAGGCAGGTTTTTTGCCGCGTGCGGGTGCATCAACCCGGAACAATGGTGGCCGCGCCACATACAAATGCCCGGCTTCGATCAGCTTGGGGAAGTGGCGGAAGAACAAAGTCAGCAGCAGCACTTGGATGTGCGAGCCGTCCACGTCCGCATCGCTCAAGATGCAGACCTTGCCGTAACGCAGATTGCTCATGTCGGGGTTGTCGTTGGGCCCGTGCGGGTCCACGCCGATGGCCACCGAAATGTCGTGGATTTCGTTGTTGGCAAACAAGCGATCGCGGTCCACTTCCCAGGTGTTGAGCACCTTGCCGCGCAGGGGCAAGATGGCCTGGCTTTCTTTGTTGCGGCCCATTTTGGCGCTGCCCCCGGCAGAGTCGCCCTCCACCAAAAACACCTCGTTGTGCAGGATGTCTTTGCTTTCGCAATCGGTCAGCTTGCCGGGCAAAACAGCAACACCCGAGCTCTTGCGCTTCTCCACCTTTTGACCAGCCTTTTGGCGGGTTTGCGCGGCCTTGATGGCGAGTTCGGCCAGTTTTTTGCCGTAATCCACATGCTCGTTCAGCCACAACTCCAAGGCCGGGCGCACGAAGCTGGAGACCAAGCGCACCGCGTCGCGTGAATTCAGGCGCTCCTTGATCTGGCCCTGAAACTGCGGGTCGAGCACTTTGGCGCTCAGCACATAGCTGGCGCGGGCAAACACGTCTTCGGGCATGAGCTTGACGCCCTTGGGCAGCAAGCCATGCAGCTCAATGAAGCTCTTGACCGCCGTGAACAAGCCGTCGCGCAAACCGCTGTCGTGCGTGCCGCCAGCGCTGGTGGGGATCAGGTTCACATAACTTTCGCGCACAGGCGCACCGTCTTCAGTAAAGGCCACGGCCCACGAAGCGCCCTCGCCTTCTGCAAAGCTCTCGCTGTTGCCGTCGGCAAAGCCTTCGCCTTCAAACAGCGGGATCACCGGGTCGCCGTTCAGGGTTTGCGTCAGGTAGTCGCGCAGACCGGCTTTGTATTGCCACTGCTGGGTTTCCTTGGTTTTTTCATTCACCAAGGTCACCGTCACGCCCGGCATGAGCACGGCTTTGCTGCGCAGCAGGTGCGTCAGCTCGTTCATGGGCAGGGCGCTGGATTCGAAATACTTGGCGTCAGGCCAGGCACGCACGGTGGTGCCTTGTTTGCGATCACCCTCGCCTGTGGCGCGTTTGACCAGCGGCTCGGTCACGTCGCCACCTGAGAACACCAGTGTCGCCACTTGGCCTTCGCGGTAGCTGGTGGCTTCCAGACGCTTGGACAGCGCATTGGTCACGCTCACACCCACGCCGTGCAGGCCGCCCGAGAAGCTGTACGCACCGCCTTTGCCCTTGTCGAACTTGCCGCCCGCGTGCAAACGGGTGAACACCAGCTCGATCACCGGGGCGTTTTCTTCGGGGTGCAAGCCAAAAGGGATGCCCCGACCATCGTCTTCGATGCTGACCGAGCCGTCGGCATGCAAGATGACTTTGATCTTTTTGCCGTAGCCCGCCAGCGCCTCGTCGGCAGCGTTGTCCAGCACCTCTTGGATGATGTGCAGGGGGTTGTCGGTGCGGGTGTACATGCCCGGGCGTTGTTTGACGGGCTCTAGGCCCTTGAGGACGCGGATCGAGCCTTCGGAATACTCGTTGGAGGTTTTGACAGTAGATTGGGTGGCCATGGTGGCGGATTGTAGTGGGATTTACGCCGACTTACTGGATGCAAAACCAGTGGTTTCTGGCGAGCCACACGCGGCAAGGAGATTGGTTAAAGTCGGAGCATGCAACACAAACCCCTTTCCCTGTTTCAAGTGCTGGCCTGCGGCGCGGCCATTGTCACCCTGTCCATGGGCATTCGCCACGGCTTTGGCCTCTGGCTGCAGCCCATCACCCAGGCCCAGGGCTGGGGCCGTCAGGAGTTTGGCTTCGCCATGGCCATCCAGAACCTGTCTTGGGGTTTCATGGGCATTTTTGCGGGCATGGTGGCCGACCGGTTTGGGGCGTTCCGGGTCATTGCGCTGGGCGCCTTGGTCTATGGCGTCGGCCTTTTAGGCATGGCTTGGTCCACCAACCCTTGGGTGTTTGCCCTGTTCACCGGGGTGATCATTGGCACCGCGCAAGCGGGCACGACCTATGCCGTGATTTATGGGGTCATTGGCCGCAACGTGCCGGCCGAACGCCGCTCATGGGCCATGGGCGTGGCAGCTGCAGCAGGCAGTTTCGGCCAGTTTTTGATGGTGCCAGTAGAAGGCCTGCTGATCAGCCAAATGGGCTGGCAAACCGCGCTGGTCACCTTGGCCGCTGCAGCCATGCTGATCATCCCCCTGGCTCTGGGCCTGCGCGAACCCGCCTTGAATGCCCCCGGCCAGGTCAAACGCGACCAGACGATTGCTCAAGCTTTGAAAGAAGCTTTCAAATACCCCAGCTTTCAGCTGCTGATGGCGGGTTATTTTGTGTGCGGCTTTCAGGTCGTGTTCATTGGCGTGCACATGCCCAGCTACCTGAAAGACCACGGCCTGGCCCCCCAGGTGGCCAGTTATGCGCTGGCCTTGATTGGCCTGTTCAACGTGTTTGGCACCTACATGGCGGGCACGCTGGGCCAGAAAATGGCGAAGAAAAAAATTCTGGCGTTCATTTACGCCGCTCGCTCAGTGGCCATCGTGCTGTTCTTGTTGGCACCGCTCACACCCACCAGCGTCTATATCTTCTCGGCCTTCATGGGCTTGCTGTGGCTGTCCACCGTGCCGCCCACCAACGCGGTGGTGGCGCAAATTTTTGGCATTTCGCACCTGTCCATGCTGAGCGGTTTCATCTTTTTCAGCCACCAGATCGGCTCGTTCATGGGCGTCTGGCTGGGGGGCTATTTGTATGACAAGACCGGCAGCTACGACATCGTCTGGTATTTAGCCATTGCCTTGGGCGTGTTTGCCGCGCTCGTGAATCTGCCCGTGCGTGAAAGCCCAATCGAACGCCACCCCCTGCGCGCCGCATGACCACCCGGATCAAAACCCTTTTATCGGTGGTCGCTGTGCTTGGCCTGACGTTTTGGCTCTATGCACAACCCGATGTGGTCATCATGTTGTCCGAACAACTGTGGTCTTGTTTCTGATTTTTTGAACACCCTCCCTATGCACGGCACCGAAAACCCTTCTGCTTGGCTTCAGCGTTGGAGCCACTTGATCGCCCCTGAAAGTCGGGTCCTGGATGTCGCTTGCGGCGCAGGTCGCCACATGCGTTGGCTGGCAGCCCAAGGTCACCTCCCGCAGGGCGTTGACCGCAACACCGAAGCCATCGCACTGGCACAAGCTTTCGGGCAGGTCACCTGCGCGGACATCGAAAACGGCCCTTGGCCTTTCGCCGGTCAAACTTTTGGCTGTGTCGTGGTGACCCATTACCTCTGGCGTCCGCTGCTGCCCAGCATCGTGCAGGCCGTGGCTCCGGGCGGCGTCTTGATTTACGAAACCTTTGCCGCAGGCAACGAATCCGTGGGCAAACCCTCGCGTCCGGACTTTTTACTGCAGCCCGGCGAATTGTTGAAGGCGACCGAAGGCTTGCGGATTGTGGCCTATGAAGACGGATTTGAGGCTTCACCCGACCGGTTTGTGCAACGCATTGTGGCCGTGCGCCCTTTGCCAAGCCCTCATGTCACCCGCTGGTCATTGCAGTCGAATTAAGCTCAGCAGAGGGTTTTCTGTCACATCGGCTCAGATTCGCCAGACTTGTGAAACCGAAACCCGGTGTTGACTCGTTAGAATGGGTTTTTTCTGTTCAGAAACACCTGACATGACCACCGAATTTCGCCCCATCCAAGGCAGCATTCCTGCCCTGATCACCCCCATGCTCGAAGACGGCAAAGTGGATTACCCCACTCTGCGAAAACTGATCGACTGGCATGTGGCCGAAGGCACAGATTGCATCGGCGTGGTGGGCACCACGGGCGAATCACCCACGGTCACGGTCGATGAACACTGCGAAATCATTCGCGTTTCTGTCGAGCAAGCTGCAGGTCGCGTGCCGATCATGGCCGGCTGCGGCGCCAACTCCACGGCAGAAGCCATTGAGCTGGCCAAGTTCGCCAAAAAAGTGGGGGCCGACTGCCAACTGCAAGTGGTGCCTTACTACAACAAGCCCACTCAAGAAGGCCAGTACCGTCACTTTCGCGCCATTGCCGAAGCCACACCGGACTTGCCCGTGATCTTGTACAACGTGCCCGGTCGATCCGTGGCCGATATGCAGCACGAGACCGTGCTGCGTCTGGCGCAAGTGCCAGGCATTGTCGGCATCAAGGAAGCCACCGGCAACATCGAACGTGCCCAATGGCTCATCCGTGATCTGCCCAAGGAATTCGCGGTCTATTCAGGAGATGACCCCACAGCGGTCGCCCTGATGCTGTGCGGCGGCGCCGGCAACATCAGCGTGACGGCCAACGTGGCACCGCGGCTGATGCACGATTTGTGCATGGCGGCCATCCGTGGCGACATCGCAGAAGCCATGCGGATTCAATTCCAGCTGATGCCCGTGCACAAAAACCTGTTTGTCGAAGCCAACCCGATTCCTGTGAAATGGGCCATGAACCGCATGGGCCTGTGCGGCCCTACATTGCGTTTGCCCATGACCGAACTGTCTGAGTCGCAGCACCCCGTGGTTGAAGCCGCGCTCAAGGCCAGCGGCCTGATTTGATTTCCACCTAAGGATTGCCTGTGAAATTGTCCCCTCGCTCAACGTCTTTCCAAACGGCTCAACGCACCGCCGTTGTCGCGGCTCTGGCCATTTTGGTCAGCGGCTGCTCCATTCTGGAAGAAGACAAGATTGACTACAAAAGCGCCGCCAAGGCCCCCACACTGGAAATCCCGCCCGACCTGAGCCAATTGCGCCGTGACTCGCGCTACGCCATTGAAAGCAACTCGGCCACAGCATCGGGTTTCAACAGTGCCAGTGCACGTGTGGCCGATGCAGGCACCGCAGCCAACAATTTGGGCGATGTGCGCATGGAGCGCCAAGGCAACCAGCGTTGGCTGGTGGTGGCTCGCCCAGCTGACAAGGTGTGGGAACCGCTGAAAGAGTTCTGGACCAGCAACGGTTTTGTCCTGATCACCGACTCGCCTGACGTGGGCATCATGGAAACCGATTGGGCGGAAAACCGCGCCAAGATTCCGCAAGACATCATCCGCAAGACTTTGGGCAAAGTGCTCGATTCGCTGTATTCGTCGGGCGAGCGAGACAAGTTCCGCACCCGGGTGGAGCGCAATGCGCAAGGCGGCGTGGAGATTTACATCACCCACCGCGGCATGGTCGAAAACTACACCAGTGCACAAAAAGAATCGACGGTCTGGCAACCCCGCGCCAGCGATGCCGAGCTTGAAATCGAATTCTTGCGTCGCCTGATGGTGAAGCTGGGCGCCTCTCCAGTAGCCACCAAAACAGCCAGCGCTGACGCAACGCCTCTGGCAGTGGCCAGCGTGACGGCCGTTGACGGCCAACCCACCATTGTGCTCAACGACACCTTGGACCGCGCATGGCGTCGCACAGGTGTGGCGCTGGACCGCACAGGCTTCACGGTCGAAGACCGCGACCGCACCAAAGGCATTTATTTTGTGCGCTACGTGACACCAGGCTCTACCAACAAAGAACCAGGTTTCTTTGCCAAACTGTTCAGCAGCAAAACAGAACCCACGCCTTTGTCACGCTACCGCATTGCGCTGACCGACAAAGGCAATGCCAGCATGGTCCGCGTGCTGGATGCCAATGGCCAACCCGAGACCTCGGGCAATGCCGAGCGCATTCTCAAGCTCTTGGCCAACGAACTGCGCTGATTTGGGAGCAGGCCCACAAAGGCCTGTTGCCTCAGCCTTTGATGGCCATTGGCGATCACCCATAAAAAAACCCCGCAATGCGGGGTTTTTTGATGCGTTCCCGGCACATACCGGGAAAGCGCTGGCCAATTACTTGGCTGCAGAAGCGTCAGCAGCAGGAGCGGCTGGAGCTGCAGAAGCGTCAGCAGCTGGAGCGGCAGCAGCAGGTGCTGGAGCAGCAGGAGCAGCGGCTTCTTCTTTTTTGCCGCAAGCGGACAAAGCAGCAGCAGCGATGATGGCGGCCAAAACGAGGGACTTGTTCATGATGATTTTTCCTTATAGGGGTTGAAAAACAATTTCCGGAAATTGTCGAAACAACCTTGACGGTTGCTCTGACCGAGACAAAAGCACTCGAGCTCTTCTGCACTCAGCGCACTATTATAGCGTTTTCCCTAGTAAATCCTAAAACAAGCGCACGAACCTGACACGAAACCTTCGGACGGCTCCTCACACAAGGAAATCCTCAAGAGGTTTTATCCACGAAGCCGACATCCAGTCGAGCAAGGCCTCGCGAGCCGCATCACTCAACATGGCGCATGAAGCCGCAGAAAGCGTGCGCTTGTCGGCCAATTGACGCAAGAAGCGCGCATCCTTGCCGCCTACGCGAAAGCTTTCGCTGTTGATGAACACATGCCGATCGTCGTACATCATTTTGGTGCGTCGATCCAACTGAACACCCGCCGACAAATCAGGCTCGTTCTCTGAGGTTTCAAACCAGACATTCGATTTGGGTTCGGTCAGGTATTCACCCAACAAGCTGTCCAGCAAATGCGGGTCTTTGAGTGCTTTATCCACCACTTGGCGTGCAAAGCCAGACAAAGCCTGTGGAATGGCAGCAGGAGACGACACCGCCGTTTGTTTGGGATCACGGTAAAGCGCATCACCCAGCCCCTCAAAAGACTCATCGGCCAGGCCCAGCAAAAGCTCCCGTGCCAACTCGCCCTCTTGGGGTGCACGAAAGCCGATGGACCATGTCATGCATTCGCCAACGGCAACGCCATCGTGTGCGTATTTGGGTGGCAAATAAAGCATGTCACCCGGATTGAGCACAAATTCTTCTTCGGTCTCGAAGTTTTGCAAAATTTTTAGCGGCACACCCGATTGCAGCGTCAAATCTTTGTTGCGGCCAATGCGCCAGCGGCGTTGGCCATGGGCCTGCAGCAAAAACACGTCATAGCTGTCAAAGTGCGGCCCCACGCCGCCGCCATCGGTGGCGTAGCTGATCATCAAATCGTCCAGCCGCGCATCGGGCACAAATCGAAACTGCTGCATCAGCGCGTGCACGCCGTCGTGGTGCAGATCCACACCTTGCACCAGAAAAGTCCATTTTTTCTGACTGAAGGGCGGCAAGCTGCGCTTCGGAAATGGCCCATGCTTCATCTTCCACCCTTTGGGAGAATCAACGATCAAGCGCGACTCCACCCCCTCCTGCCCAGCCAACGTCACCAATCCTGAACGCCCGACACAAGGCACAAAACCAGGGATAGCATTGCGCACCAGCAAAGGCTTTTTTTGCCAGTGGCGCTTCATGAATTGGCTGGGCGTCAAGCCGCCCAAGAGGGCCAAGGGTTGTTCTGTGTTCATCGCGGGTTCTCACATCTCAAAGCCGGGGCAGCCAAAAAGTGGCCGCCAAACTGCGACAATTGTCCTATGGAAATCAAGACACCTTCTGTGGTCGCACTGACCTGGACACTCAAAGACACGCTGGGCGAAGTTCTGGACACCCTGGACGAGCCTGTGGAATTTTTCATTGGCGGCCAAGACCTGCTGCCCAAGATCGAGGAAGCCCTGCAAGGCCACGAACGTGGCGCCAAGGTCGACCTGCACCTGGAGCCCGAAGACGCCTTTGGCGACTTCAATGAAGAGCTGCTTTTCTTAGAGCCGCTGGCCCTCTTTCCCGAGGGCCTGGAGCCGGGCCTCACGATCGAAGGCACTGCTTTGCCAGAGGGTTGCAACCCGGATGCCCCACGCAACGCGCTCTACACCGTGACCGAAATCTACCCCGAGCACGTTGTGCTGGATGCCAACCACCCGCTGTCGGGCATCGCCTTGCGCTTGCACCTGAAAGTCGAATCGGTTCGCGAGCCGACCGAGTCTGAAGTGGGCAGCGGCAGCTGCGGCACCGGCTTTTTCAAAATTGAAGTCGGCGGTGACGGCGATTCGACCCTAAACACACTGCACTGAGCCAGCGCACATCCACTTCACGCATGAAAAACCGCCTGCATCGACCGATGCAGGCGGTTTTTTTAATGGGGCATTATTTTTTGCCTGTGGAGCCGTAACCGCCCTCACCGCGTTCGGTCGCAGCATCGAACTCGCTCACCACATGGAATCTCGCCTGCACCACAGGCACGATCACCATCTGCGCAATACGTTCCAAAGGCTCAATGGTGAACGCCAGCTCGCTCCGGTTCCAGCAGCTGACCATGAGCTGACCCTGGTAGTCGCTGTCGATCAACCCCACCAAATTGCCCAACACGATGCCATGCTTGTGGCCCAAGCCCGAGCGCGGCAGCAGCATAGCGGCGTAACCGGGGTCCTTGAGGTGGATGGCCATGCCCGTGGGCACCAGCTGCCAGGCGTTGGGCGCCAAGGTCAGCGGCGCGTCCAGGCAGGCGCGCAGGTCCAAACCTGCACTGCCAGGGGTGGCATAGGTGGGCATTTGCGCGGCAATACGCGCATCGAGGATCTTGACGTCGATGTCCATGGTCATGCTTGTGCTCCGCCCAGTCTTTGGGCAATGTCTTGAATGAGTAGAACGGCCAGCGCCTGCTTGCTGGTGTGCGGCAGTTCGCGGGCGCCATGGGCGTCCACCAACAGCAAGGCGTTGTCGTCTTGCCCGAAGGTGGCAGGGCCGATGTTGCCCACCAGCAGTGGCACCTGTTTGCGCACCCGTTTGGCTGTGGCGTGGGCCAGCAAGTCATGGCTTTCTGCGGCAAAACCGACGCAAAACAGCTCACCTTTTTGCGCAGCCGCAGACTGGGCCACTGTGGCCAAAATGTCGGGGTTCTCCACAAAGCTCAGCTCGGGCGTCTGCCCTGAGCCGTCTTTTTTGATTTTTTGGTCGGCCGAATTGGCCGGGCGCCAGTCCGCCACCGCTGCTGTGGCGACAAACACGCCCCGCTCTGGCAGATAGGCTTGCACGGTTTGGAGCATGTCGCGGGCAGAGCGCACGTTCACGCGCTTCACGCCCCGGGGCGTGGCCAGGCTCACCGGGCCAGCGATCAAGGTCACATCGCCCCCCGCTAGGCGCGCCGCACGGGCAACGGCAAAGCCCATCTTGCCGCTCGACAAGTTGGTGATGCCGCGCACCGGGTCAATCGCTTCGTAGGTGGGGCCTGCCGTGACCAAAACCGCCTTGCCCGCAAGCACCTTGGGGCTGAAAAACGCCTCCAGGTCTTCCAGAATCTCTTCGGCTTCGAGCATGCGACCGTCGCCCGTTTCACCACAAGCCTGATCGCCTTGCCCCACGTCCAGCACATGCACGCCGTCCGCCTTGAGTTGCACCACATTGCGCTGGGTAGCGGGGTTGGACCACATCTCGCGGTTCATGGCCGGGGCCACGATCAAGGGCACTTTGTCAATCGGACGGGCCAGACACATCAGGCTGAGCAATTCATCGGCTCCACCGTGCAGCAATTTGGACATGAAGTCGGCGCTGGCCGGGGCCACCACAATGGCGTCGGCTTCGCGGCTCAGGTTGATGTGGGCCATGTTGTTGGCCTCACGCGGGTCCCACTGCGAGGTGTAGACCGGTCTGCCCGACAGGGCTTGCAGGGTGACGGCCGTCATGAATTGCTCGGCGGCCTCGGTCATCACGACCTGCACCGTGACGCCCGCCTTGACCAAGGCGCGGCAGAGTTCAGCCGACTTGAAGGCCGCGATGCCGCCGGACAAGCCCAGAACGATGTGTTTTCCAGCCAATGTGCTCATGCCGGGGAATGTAGCAGACGCGACTGTCTATAATCACGATTTCCACCTACCGGGAGCTCAAGGCTCCCGTCTTGGACATGACCAAATTCGTCTTCGTCACCGGCGGTGTGGTGTCTTCCCTGGGCAAGGGAATCGCCTCCGCATCGCTCGCCGCACTCCTCGAATCGCGCGGCCTCTCTGTCACCCTCATCAAGCTCGACCCCTACCTCAACGTCGACCCTGGCACCATGTCGCCTATCCAGCACGGCGAGGTGTTTGTCACCGACGACGGCGCTGAAACCGACCTGGACCTGGGCCATTACGAGCGCTTCATCAACACCCGGATGAAGAAGGCCAACAATTTCACCACCGGTCAGATTTACAAAAGCGTGCTCGAAAAAGAGCGCCGAGGCGACTACCTGGGCAAGACCGTGCAGGTCATCCCCCACGTCACCAACGAAATTCAGGACTTCGTCAAGCGCGGCGCCGGTTTTGACACCCCTGAAGCGGTCGATGTGGCCATCGTCGAGATCGGCGGCACTGTGGGTGACATCGAGTCTTTGCCATTTCTGGAAGCCGTGCGCCAGCTCAGCCTGCGTCTGGGCCCCAACAACACCGCCTTTGTGCACCTGACTTACCTGCCCTGGATCGCCACAGCGGGTGAGCTCAAAACCAAGCCCACCCAGCACACCGTCCAAAAACTGCGCGAAATCGGCATCCAGCCTGACGCGCTGCTGTGCCGTGCCGACCGCTACATCCCGGACGACGAGCGCGACAAGATTTCGCTGTTCACCAACGTGCAAAGCTGGGGCGTGATCTCCATGCCTGACGTGGACACCATCTACAAAGTACCCCGCGTGCTGCACGAGCAAGGCCTGGACGGCCTGATCTGCGACAAGCTGCGCCTGAACACACCGCCTGCCAGCCTCAAGCGCTGGGACGACTTGGTGTACGAGACCGCCAACCCTAAGGGCGAAGTCACCATTGCCATGGTCGGCAAATACGTCGAGCTGTCGGACAGCTACAAATCGGTCAACGAAGCGCTGCGCCACGCGGGCATGCGCAACCATGTGCGCGTAAAGATCGAGCACATCGACTCCGAAACCATCACCCCCGAAACCGTGGCCAGCTTGGCCAACTACGACGGCGTGTTGGTGCCCGGCGGTTTTGGCAAGCGCGGTGTCGAAGGCAAGATCGAAACCGCCCAATTCGCCCGCACCCACAAAGTGCCTTACTTGGGCATCTGCCTGGGCATGCAGGTCGCGACCATCGAATACGCCCGCCATGTGGCCGGTATGAAGGACGCCAACAGCACCGAGTTCGAGCCCGAGACGCCTTTCCCCGTGATCGCCCTGATCAACGAATGGAAAGATGCGGACGGCTCGATCCAGGTGCGTGACGCCAACTCCGACTTGGGCGGCACCATGCGATTGGGCGCGCAAAGCTCCGACGTGGCCAAGGGCACACTGGCCCACCAAATCTACGGCGACGTGGTCACAGAGCGCCACCGCCACCGCTACGAGGCCAACGTGAATTACCTGGACGAGCTGCGCAAAGCCGGTCTGGTGATCTCGGCGTTGACGCAGCGCGAGCAGCTGACCGAAATTGTCGAGCTGCCGCAAACTGTGCACCCCTGGTATGTGGGCGTGCAATTCCACCCTGAATTCAAGTCCACCCCCTGGGACGGCCACCCCCTGTTCAACGCCTTCGTCAAGGCGGCGGTTGAGCACAAGGCTGCCGCCTGAAATATCCGCCCAAGGACAGCTCCATGAAACTTTGCGGATTTGACGTTGGCCTGAACCAACCCTTCTTTTTGATCGCGGGCACCTGCTCCATCGAAGGGCTGGAGATGTCCATCGATGTGGCCGGACAGCTCAAGGAAATCTGCGCGGGTCTGGGCATCCCCTTGATCTACAAGGGCTCCTTTGACAAGGCCAACCGTTCCTCGGGCAGCACCCAGCGCGGTGTCGGTATCGATGCGGGTCTGAAAATTCTGGACGAAGTGCGCCGCCAAATCGGTGTGCCCATCCTCACCGATGTGCACGACGAATCGCAGGTCAAAACCGTGGCCAGTGTGGTCGATGTGTTGCAGACCCCCGCCTTTTTGTGCCGCCAGACCGATTTCATCCGTGCCGTGGCCCAGTCGGGCAAGCCGGTGAACATCAAGAAGGGCCAGTTTTTGGCCCCTTGGGACATGAAAAACGTCATCGACAAGGCCCGCAGCGCAGCGCGTGAAGCCGGCTTGCCCGAAGACAACTTTTTGGCCTGTGAGCGTGGTGTGAGCTTTGGCTACAACAACCTGGTCGCCGACATGTCGAGCCTGGCCGAGATGCGCAAAACCGGTGCGCCGGTGGTGTTTGACGTGACCCACTCGGTGCAAAAGCCCGGCGGCCAGGGCACCAGCAGCGGCGGAGCTCGCGAGATGGTGCCGGTGCTGGCCCGTGCAGGCGTAGCAGCAGGCGTGGCGGGTTTGTTCATGGAAACCCACCCAAAACCCGCCGAGGCCTGGTCTGACGGCCCTAACGCGGTGCCTTTGGGCCGCATGAAGGCCCTGCTGGAGACCTTGGTGCAACTCGATTCCGTCACCAAAAAGAACCCTCTGTTAGAGGATGATTTCGCATGAGCGGCTATATCATTGCCCACGTTCAGGTGACCAACCCCACCCAATACGAAGAGTACAAAAAGTGGTCTACCGCAGCCATGCAGGCCACAGGCGCTGAAGTCTGCGTGCGTGGCGGCCGAGTGGAAGTGCTGGAGGGTGACTGGACCCCGGAACGGATCGTGATTCTGAAGTTCCCGACCTTCGATGCCGCCAAGGCGTTTTACGAAACACCCGAATACCTGAAAGCCCGAGAAGCCCGAGAAGGCGCCGCCATCATGCGCATGGTCGTGGTCGAAGGTCTTTGACCTGAGCTTGAAACCCCGTTTTATTTTTCAATTGAGAGAGTTCAAAAATGAGTGCAATCGTTGATATCGTCGGCCGTGAAATCCTCGACAGCCGTGGCAACCCCACCGTCGAATGCGACGTGTTGTTGGAATCCGGCGTGATGGGCCGTGCGGCTGTGCCGTCGGGTGCATCGACCGGCAGCCGCGAAGCGATTGAGCTGCGCGACGGCGACAAAAGCCGATACCTCGGCAAAGGCGTGCTCAAAGCCGTCGAGCACATCAACACCGAGATCTCTGAAGCCGTGCTGGGCCTGGACGCCTCTGAGCAAGCCTTTTTGGACCGCACCCTGATTGACCTGGATGGCACCGAGAACAAGAGCCGCTTGGGTGCCAACGCCATGCTGGCCGTGTCCATGGCCGTGGCCCGCGCTGCGGCCGAAGAGTCCGGCCTGCCGCTGTACCGCTACTTTGGCGGTATGAACGGCAACCAACTGCCCGTGCCCATGATGAACGTCATCAACGGCGGCGCGCACGCCAACAACAACCTGGACCTGCAAGAGTTCATGATCATCCCCGTGGGCGCACCATCGTTCCGCGAGGCTGTGCGTTGGGGCGCTGAAGTGTTCCACGCGCTCAAGAAAATCATCCACGACAAGGGCATGAGCATTGCCGTGGGCGACGAAGGCGGCTTTGCCCCCAACGTGGACAGCCATGAAGCGGCCATCCAGATGGTGCTCGACGCGATTGCCGCAGCCGGTTACACGGCTGGCGAGCAAATCGCCATTGGCCTCGATTGCGCGGCCAGCGAGTTTTACAAAGACGGCAAGTACGTGCTGGCCGGTGAAGGCGGCATCAGCCTGACGTCTGAGCAGTGGACCGACATGCTGGCCACTTGGTGCGACAAGTACCCCATCATCAGCATCGAAGACGGCATGGCCGAAGGCGACTGGGACGGCTGGAAAGTGCTGACCGACCGCTTGGCCAAAAACGTGCAAATCGTGGGTGACGACCTGTTTGTGACCAACACCAAGATCTTCAAAGAAGGCATCGACAAAGGCATCGCCAACTCGATCCTGATCAAGATCAACCAGATCGGCACCTTGACCGAAACGTTTGAAGCCATCGAGATGGCCAAGCGTGCCGGTTACACCGCTGTGATCTCTCACCGCTCAGGCGAGACCGAAGACAGCACCATCGCCGACATCGCGGTGGGCCTGAACGCCGGTCAGATCAAGACGGGCTCGATGAGCCGTTCGGACCGCATGGCCAAGTACAACCAGCTCTTGCGCATCGAAGAAGACTTGGGCGAAGTGGCTGTGTACCCTGGTCTCGCCGCCTTCTACAACCTGCGCTGAACGCCATGGGCAACCGCCTCGTTCCGATCGTGCTGATCGCCCTGCTGGCGATCGTGCAGGCCCAGCTGTGGTTTGGTCGGGGCGGTGTGCCTACCGTTGCGGAGCTGGAGCGTGAGCTGCAGCAGCAAAAAGTGGCCAACCAGGAGGCCCTGCGCAAAATTGAACAGCTCAGCGCGGAGGTTAATGACCTGAAGGAAGGCCTGAACATGGTCGAAGAGCGGGCACGCAACGAGTTGGGCATGGTCAAACCCAACGAAATCTTCGTTCAAATCGCCAAATGATGTCCGCAACCGAGATCGCCGGTTTCGTGCTGGCCTTGGTGATGGTGGTCTGCAGCATCCGCGAGCTGCACTGGAGCTGGCCCTTGGCCATCATCAGCTCCTTGCTTTACTTTTTCGTATTCAAAGACAGCCTGCTCTATGGTGAGGCGGGTTTGCAACTGGTCTTTGCCGCATTGGCTTTTTGGGGCTGGTGGCAATGGCTGCGCAAAGGCGATGACGCCCAGCCAGCCCTCAGTATCCAGCGCTTGTCGACGCGGGGCTGGTGGCTGGTGGTGATCGCCAGTGCGGTGTTGTGGCCTGCTTTGGCATTGCTTTTGCAGCACTTCACCGACAGCGATGTGGCTTGGTGGGATGCCCTGCCCACCGCCTTGAGTCTGGTCGGTCAGGCTTTGCTGGGCCGCAAATACATCGAAAACTGGCTCATCTGGCTGGTGGTCAACACCATCAGCGTGGCGCTGTTTGCCTACAAAGGCTTGTGGTTGACCTGTGTGCTCTATGTGCTGTTCACCCTCATGAGCGTCTGGGGTTGGCGCGCCTGGCGTCACAGCTTGCCCAAGCAAGCCACATGAACCGCGTTCGGCGTGTGGCCATCCTGGGGGCAGAAAGCACCGGAAAATCCTGGCTGACGCAAGCCTTGGCGGGTGTGATGCAAATGCGCGGGCATGCGGTGAGCACAGTGGATGAGGTGTTGCGCGCTTGGTGTGACCGCGAAGGCCGCACGCCCCTGCCGCACGAACAAATGGGCATCGCCCAAGCACAAGCCCAGGCCGTGGCGCGAATCACCCGGGGCTGGGTCATCTCGGACACCACCCCCATCATGACGGCGGTTTACAGCCACATGCTGTTTGATGACGACAGCCTGTACCCCATGGCTTTGGCGCACCAAGCGCTCTACGACGCCACCTTGATCACGGGCCTCGATTTGCCTTGGGTGGCCGATGGCTTGCAGCGCGATGGCCCCCATGTGCGCGGCCCGGTGGACACCCTGGTGCGCCAGGCACTGGAGCGAGCGGGCATCGCGTACCGCGTGGTGTACGGGCAAGGGCACAAAAGGCTGAACAACGCACTGCTGGCCATGGGCTTGTCAAGCGAAGACGAGGCTGCCCGCATGACCCGAGAAAACGCCCAATTTGCGATCAACCAAGGCCGTACCGTGTGGCAATGCAACGAATGCAGCGACCCGGATTGCGAGCACCGACTTTTCACAGGGCTGCTGGCCAAGCGATAGGTCAGCGGCCCTTCGGGGGCAGGGATCGCTGCTGCGAATTCAGGGACTCTGTGGGATGCCGCCCCTGCGGCCGAAGAGGTGGTTTGGCGTTATCGCTTGAAGCAACCCCAAAAGGTCTGCCAGCCATCGCTTGCAGGCAAGCTCCTACAAGACACTTGCAGATCAGTGCACCGAACCGCCCGGCACATCGGCGGGCAACCCTGTGAACAGGCCCGCCGCGTCAACCGGGTCAAAGCGGTACTGCGCACCGCAAAAATCGCAGCCCACTTCCACCTGGCCTTGCTCGGCGATGATGCCCTCGACCTCTTCAGTGCCGAGACTTCGAATCATGTTGCCCACGCGCTCGCGGTTGCAGCGGCAGGCAAAGCGCGGCCCCGTCTCGCCAATGAAGGGCTCAAACCGGGCCAGTGGCTCTTCCCAATACAGGCGGTGCAAGATGGTTTCGGCGTCCAGCCCCAGCAGCTCTTCGCGCTTGAGGCTTTTGGTCAAAATCGAAATGCGGCTGAAATCTTCGCTCTGGCCCAAGACCGACTCGCGCATGAGTGAATCGGTTTTACCTGCCAGATTGCCCTCGCCTTCAATGGGCAAACGCTGAATCAACAAGCCCGCCGCCACCTTGTCGTCAGCCGCCAGCACCAGCACGGTATCCAGTTGCTCGGACTGCAGCATGTAGTGCTCCAGCACTTCGCTGATGTTCTCCAGCTTTTCGCCCCGGTCACCAAACAGCGGCACCACGCCCTGGTAGGGCTGCTGGCCCGGCAAACGGTCTTGCGGGTCGAGCGTGATCGCGCAGCGGCCTTCGTTGTTCACGTTGACCATTTGGCTCAATGTCGCGTCGTCGGCCACATCGCCCACTTGGGTGCAGGTGGCGCGCAGGCTCAAATCAGGCTGCACCTCGACGACACCCAGCTTGACCGGGCCGTCGCCAAAAATCTGCAACACCAAAGCGCCGTTGAACTTGATGTTGCCCTGCATCAGCACGCCTGCAGCGGCCATCTCGCCGAGCAACTGGCGCACGGGCGCGGGGTAGGCTCCGGTCTCGGAATTGGCCGCACGACGCGCCAGGATGTCTTGCCAGGCATCGGTCAGGCGCACCAGCATGCCGCGCACCGGCAGGCCTTCAAAAATGAATTTATGGAGTTCGGACACAGTTCAATCAACAGCCGCTCGGGCTGATCCTCACAAGTTAAATGGTTTTTCTGGACTGCCGAAGTCAGCCAATTTTCTTCAAGCCCGTCTTGAAGCGTCGGGCGTTTTGCATGTAGCTGCGAGCACTTTGGCGCAGACCTTCAATTTGTTCCGGCGTCAGTTCACGCACCACCTTGGCAGGCGACCCAACGATCATCGAGCCATCCGGAAATTCCTTGCCCTCGGTGACCAACGCACCCGCCCCCACCAGGCAATTCTTGCCAATTTTGGCGCCATTGAGCACCACGGCCCCCATGCCGATCAGCGATTCATCACCAATCGTGCAGCCATGCAAAATGACCATGTGTCCCACCGTGACGTGCTTGCCGATCAACAGTGGCTTGTCATGGTCGCTGTGCAGCACGCTGCCGTCTTGGATGTTGCTGCCCTCGCCAATCTGAATCGGCTCGTTGTCACCGCGCAGCGTGGCTCCAAACCAGACGCTGGCATCGGCGGCGATATGGACCGCACCGATCACCTGCGCCGTGTCGGCAACCCAAGCGGAGTCGGCCACAGCGGGGATGTGGTTATCGAGTTGGTAAATGGCCATGGAAGTCTCCTGGATGTTGCCGAGTTGTTTCCGAATCAGGGAAACCTACAATTGTAGGGAGGCTGGCGGCCTGTCGTAGGCCATTGCTACCATTTCCTGAATCCAAGCCAATTTTGTTGTGACCACCTTGTCTTTACGCGCTGCCGCCCTGGCCCCTTGGGGCCAAACCGACCCCGTGCTGAAAGCCCAGGCCACTTTGGCGCTGGACCTGAGTCTGCCAGTGCGCGCCGACGAAGCCCTGCAATCGCCCAGTGCAGGCCCCGGACGCTCAGCCAAGCCCGAGCTGGTGCCCCACACCCAGCTCAAAGCCAAATCCATGGCCACCCCCGAAGGCCGTGCCATGCTGGTGCACTCGATTGCCCACATCGAACTCAACGCCATCGACTTGGCACTCGACGTGGTCTGGCGCTTTGCGGGCATGCCCGAGGCTTTTTACACCGACTGGGTGCGCATCGCGCAAGAAGAAGCCAAGCACTTCACCTTGTTGCGCAACCACCTGGTGGGCATGGGTTTTGACTACGGCGACTTTCCCGCACACAACACCCTGTGGGACATGGCCGAGCGCACCAAGGACGACGTCCTGGCCCGCATCGGCATCGTGCCGCGCACCATGGAAGCGCGGGGCCTGGACGCCTCACCGGGCGTGAAAAACAAACTGGTCAGCGTGGGCGACCACCGGGCGGGCGATATCCTGGACATCATCCTGGAAGAAGAAATCGGCCATGTGGCCGCAGGCAACCGCTGGTACCGCTACCTGTGCGCCGAGCGCGGCCTCGACCCGGTGCGCACCTATGCCGAATTGATCGCCCAATACGACGCCCCGAAATTGCGCCCGCCTTTCAACATGGCGGCTCGGCGCTTGGCGGGGTTTGAAGAAGCAGAGTTGGCCGCGCTGAGCTAACCCCGAGGGTGGTGCTGCGCGTGCAGCGTCTTGAGCCGCTCACGCGCCACATGGGTGTAAATGGTGGTGGTGGAGATGTCGGCATGCCCCAACAACATTTGCACGGCCCGCAAATCTGCCCCGTGGTTGAGCAAATGCGTGGCAAAGGCGTGGCGCAAAGTGTGAGGCGACAAGGGTGCGGTGATGCCTGCCGCGATGGCGTAGCGCTTGATCAGGCTCCAGAACATGACGCGTGACATGCCGGTGCCGGGCTTGGGGCCACTGCTGGTGACAAACAGGTCTTCGGTCTGGCGTTGGCCCAGCATGGCCGGTCTGGCTTGGCCCATGTAGCGCTGCAACCATTCACGCGCTTCTTCGCCAAAAGGCACCAAGCGCTCTTTGCTGCCTTTGCCCATGATGCGCAGAACGCCTTCATTGAGCGACACATGCAAGGTTTTGAGTGTGACCAACTCGCTCACCCGCAAGCCACTGGCGTACATCAGCTCCAACATGGCTCGGTCGCGCAAACCAAGATGCGTGGCCACATCGGGCGCAGACAACAGCGCATCGACTTGCGCCTCACCCAAAGTTTTGGGCACGCGCAGCGCCTGTTTGGCGGCCAGCATGCGCAAGGTGGGGTCTGCTTGCGTGAGGCGTTCGCGCAGCGCCCATCTGAAAAAGCGCTTGAACACCGTGAGCCGGCGGTTGGCCGATGTGGCCTTGGTCTGGTCATGCCGCTCTGCAAAGTACGCCTGCAGGTGGTGTTCTTGGGTCGCCGCCAGCGCCAGCCTGTGCGTTAAAAACAGCCAGGTGGCGTAGAGCGACAAATCCAGACGGTAGGCCGCCAAGGTGTTGGCGGCCAAACCGTCCTCCAGCCAGAGGGCCTCGGCAAAGCGGTCGATGGCGTTCTGGCTGGCCTCGTGCATGGACTGGAATCAGTCCAGCTTGAGTTTTTGCTGGTCCACAACTTTCTTGTACACCTCGAACTCGGCCTTGATCTGAGCACTGAACTCTTCGGGCGTGTTGGCGATGACCAGAGAGCCTGTGTCGTTGATGCGCTTGGTCACACCGGGTTCTTGAAGGGCTTTTTTCACGCCAGCGCTGATTTTTTCCACCACTTCTTTGGGCAGGTTCTTAGGGCCCAAAATGCCGTAATAAGCCATTCGGTTGACGGGCTCCAAACCAATTTCCTTGAAGGTCGGCACATTGGGCAACTGGGGCAGTCGCTGAGGTGCAGCCACCACAATCGGGATCAACTTACCTGTTTGGATAAATGGCAATGCCGAAGGCAGGTTGTCAAAAATGATAGGCACTTGACCTGCGACGGTGTCATTCAGGGCCGGGCCTGCGCCGCGGTAAGGAATGTGGGTGATGAACACGCCCGCCAGACTTTTCCACAATTCGGTTTGCAAGTGGCCAATACCGCCCGTGCCCGAAGATGAGTACGAGTACTTGCCAGGGTTTTTCTTCAACTCAGCCAAGAACCCTTTGTAGTCTTTGGCTGGAAAGCTGGGGTGCACCGCGATCACATTGGGCGTGGCCGCAATGTTGATGATGGGCGTGAAGTCGGTCAAGACGTTGTATGGGATCTTGGGGTTGATGGCCGGGTTGGCGGCGGTGGTCGACACCGTGGCCATGCCCAAGTTGTAACCATCAGGAGCAGCGCGGGTGGTTTCTGTCGCACCGACCACGCCACCGCCACCGGCTTTGTTTTCAACAATCACGTTTTGACCCAAGGCTTTACCGAGGGGCTCAGAGATCACGCGGGCCACGATGTCGGTGGTGCCGCCAGGTGCAAAAGGCACTTGCAATTTGATGGGTTTGTTGGGGTAAGCCTGAGCCCACACCGAACCACTGGCCAAAACGGTGACAGCCAAACCAGCTGCCGAAACCAAACTGCGACGTTTCATGTCCAAACTCCTAAAAAGTGTGCACATGATATGCAATAAAGCGGGTGACTTGAGAGAGGATAAACCCACAAAACCGTTAAAAATCCGGGCATCTCAAGCCCCAACCCCCTTACCCCTGGGTGACAAGCCGCCGACATCTGGCTTGTTGAAGCCGTTATGCTCATTGGGTGAACTTTGCCCAACTCCTCTTCCCAGATTTCTCGCTGATTTTGTGCGGCTACCTGATTTGCCGCTACACCGCCCTGAACCGCTCGGTGTGGCAACAGGTCGACAGCTTGGTTTACCTGTTCCTGTTCCCGGTGCTGTTGTTTCGGTCCATCGTCAAAAGTCCGCTCGATCTGGAAGCCGCGTCAAGCCTGATTGGCGCAGGCCTGAGTTTGGGGGTCTGCGCGATTGCACTGTCTTACAGCTTGCCTTACTGGCCGATTCTGGGCAAACGGCTGGACAAACGTGACCATGCGGCCAGCGCTCAAGTGGGATTTCGCTTCAATTCGTTCATTGCCTTGGCTCTGGCCGAGCGCTTGGCGGGCCCAGAAGGCTTGCTGCTGATTTCGGTGCTTATCGGGTTTTGTGTGCCGTTGTTCAACATCGGGGCCGTTTGGCCCATGGCACGCCATGCCAATACCGGTTTTTTGCGTGAACTGGCCCGCAACCCCTTGATCATCGCCACCAGTTCTGGGCTGGCCTTCAACTTGATGGGTTTCAGTATTCCGGCTTGGTTGGACCCCAGCGTCAGCCGCATCGGCGCGGCTTCTTTGGCTTTGGGCTTGATGGCAGCGGGGGCCGGCATGGAACTGCGCACCTTGCGTCAAGGCAAATTGCTGGCCATGAGCGTGCTCATGGTCAAGCACCTGCTGCTGCCCTTGATCGCACTGGGCATGTCCAAACTGTTTGGACTCAACGCCATGCAAGCCACCGTACTGCTGGCGTTTTCGGCCTTGCCCACGGCATCGACTTGCTATGTGCTGGCCGCACGCATGGGCTACAACGGGCCGTATGTAGCGGGGCTGGTCACGCTGTCCACACTGTCCGGCATGTTGAGTTTGCCGTTTGCACTGGGGGTGCTGCGCTAGCGATTCGTTACCCCCGACATCAGCAACCGTCACCCCCGACTTGATCGGGGGTCCATGGCTTCGGCTGCCATGGATACCCGTGTTCACGGGTATGACAAGGGAAGAATGACCATCCCACTCAAACCTGTGCCAGCGACCAAGACACTTGCTCTTGCACCACGGGGTCGGTGTGCACCAGATGCACCGCCAGCGCCTGTTGCAAAGCTTGCCGCTCTGGCGCGGTGATGACTTCGGACGCCAAGGCATTGCCCGCCGCCAGCGCCAAGTTACGGAGCCAACGGGCATGGCCGATGCGGCGGATGGCGCTGCCTTCGGTGCGGCACAAAAACTCAGCCTCGCTCCAGGCCATGAGCTGCACGAGGCTGCCGGCGCCCAAACCTTCGCGCGCTTGCCAATCGGGCAAAGGGCTGACCTGTGCGAACTTGTTCCACGGGCAGGCCAGCTGGCAGTCGTCACAGCCGTAAATGCGGTTGCCGATCAGCGGGCGCAGGGCCTCGTCAATCGGCCCGGCATGCTCGATCGTCAAATACGAAATGCAGCGCCGCGCATCCAGCCGGTATGGCCCCACGATGGCCTTTGTGGGGCACAAGTCCATGCAGGCGGTGCACTGGCCACAGTGCGCCGACACGGCAGGGGTTTCGGGCAAGGCAAAGTCCACAAACAACTCACCCAAGAAAAACATCGACCCGGCCTCACGGCTCAGCACCAGGGTGTGTTTGCCGCGCCAGCCCAGCCCGCTGCGGGTGGCCAGCTCGGCTTCGAGCACCGGGGCCGAATCGGTGAACACGCGGTGACCAAAGGGTCCAATGGCCTGGGCGATGCGGTCCTGCAGTTTTTGCAAACGGCTGCGCAAAACCTTGTGGTAATCGCGCCCCCGGGCATAGAGCGACACCACCGCCTCACCGGGCTGCAGGCTCCGCGCCGTCTCGCGGGCCAACCAATCGGGCGGAGAGCCCTGTGGCAAGTAATCCATGCGGGCGGTGATCACGCTCACCGTGCCCGGCTGCAGCTCGGCGGGGCGGGCGCGTTTGAGGCCGTGGCTGGCCATGTAGCCCATGCTGCCGTGAAAACCAGCGGCCAGCCAGGCCTGCAATCCGGGCTCGGCCGAGGTCAAATCAATGCCCGTCACGCCAATTTGGGACAATCCGAGTTCACGCGCCCAGATCTGGATCTGGGGCCACAGTTCAAGAAGGTCGATTTGAGTACGTTGAGCAGTCACCCACCGATTGTAGGAAGCCCCGCTACAACCCCGCCCTTGCCCCTGGTTTGGGAGGGCGTGTGGGCCGACGAATCCGCCACACAAGCCTTTGCCGCGCAACTGGCCCAAGCCCTGACCACTTGGCCGGGCGGGCGCGATGCCTGCATCGAGTTGCGGGGCAACCTGGGCGCAGGCAAAACCACCCTGGTGCGCCACCTGCTGCGCGCCGCCGGGGTGCAAGGCCGCATCAAAAGCCCGACGTATGCCGTGGTCGAGCCGCACCAAGCTGGCGATGGCGACGATGCCTGGCCCATCTGGCATTTCGATTTTTACCGCTTCAACGATCCCCAAGAGTGGGAAGAGGCGGGTTTTCGCGACATCTTTGCCGGGCCGGGCCTGAAACTCATGGAATGGCCAGACAAGGTGGCGGGTCAACTGCCGCCGCCCGACTGGGTGATTGCGCTGGACGCGATCGATGAGGACCAGCGTCGCGTACACATCAGCGCAGGCACACCAAGAGGCTTGAATTGGCTGCAAACATGGGCAAAAATTCCTCCGGAGGCCGACCATGCAGGCTGACCGCCGCCGCCTGATCAAAACCGGCCTGCTGGTGCTCAGCTTGGGCGCAGCGCAGCTGGCCCGGGGTGCCAGCATGCTGGCCGTGCGCATTTGGCCCGCGCCCGATTACAGCCGGGTCACGCTCGAGTCGGACACCGCACTCAAGACCCGGCAAACCTTCATCGACTCGCCACCCCGGCTGGCGGTGGACATTGAAGGCTTGGAACTCAATGCCGCCTTGCGCGAACTGGTGGGCAAGGTGCAAGCCTCGGACCCCAACATCGCCGGCATCCGCGTGGGCCAGTTCAATGCCAGCACTGTGCGGCTGGTGATTGACCTCAAACGCCCCATCGCGCCCCAAGTCTTCACCTTGCAACCCGTCGCCGCCTACGCCCACCGGCTGGTGCTCGATCTGTACCCCGCGCAAGCGGCGGACCCACTCGAGCAACTGATTCAGGAGCGGGCGACAGCCAAGGCTGAGCCAACGGCCTCCGCCTTGCCCCATGCTGGGCCGGTGAACGACCCCTTGGGCGAGTTGATCTCCAAGCAAGGCCAAGCCAGCGGCAAGCCAGCGCCAACGCCAATGGCCCCCACCACCCGCAAGCAGGACTTTGAGCCCACCCCCTCGGCCGTGATGGACAACCCGAATCACCCGCCACGGCAAGCGAGCACCGGCACCACCGACCGGCTGATCGTGATCGCGCTCGACCCCGGCCACGGCGGCGAAGACCCCGGCGCCGTAGGCCCCGGCGGCACCCGCGAAAAAGACGTGGTGCTGAAAATTGCCCACCTGCTGCGCGACCGCATCAACGCCAGCAGCGTCAACGGCAACCCCATGCGGGCCTACCTGACCCGCGATGCCGACTTTTTTGTGCCCCTGCATGTGCGGGTGCAAAAAGCCCGGCGCGTGCAGGCCGACCTGTTTGTCAGCATCCATGCCGATGCGTTTTTTACGCCGCAGGCCAGCGGTGCCAGCGTGTTTGCGCTCAGCCAAGGGGCGGCTTCCAGCAGTGCGGCCCGCTGGATGGCCCAAAAAGAAAACAAGGCCGACCTGATCGGCGGCATCAATCTGGGCAGTCAGGATGCCCAGGTACAACGCGCCCTGCTCGACATGAGCACGGCAGCGCAAATCAAGGACAGCCTGCAGCTGGGCAGCAGCCTGCTGCGCGAGATCGGCGGCGTGGGCCGTTTGCACAAACCCCGGGTGGAACAAGCAGGTTTTGCCGTGCTCAAAGCGCCCGACATTCCGAGCGTGCTGGTGGAGACCGCCTTCATCAGCAACCCGGAAGAAGAAGAAAAACTGCGCAGCGACGCCTACCAAAAGCAACTGACTGACGCGCTGATGCGCGGCATCTTGCAGTATTTCTCGCGCAACCCACCGCTGGCGCGCAACCGCAGCATTTAAGGCGTCTGGCTGGATTCCACATCCCGGTCAAACTGCGCCATCGCTGCAAGCGTCAGCGGGTCGGTGGCCAGACCGGCCGCGAACTCGGGCCGCACCGTCACGGCATGCGCGCCGCAAGCGATCAGGCGCGAGAGCACATCGGCCGACTTGATGCTGGCTGCCAGCAACTGCAAGCCATCGGCCTGCACCGCCACGCAGGCCTCGATCAGTGACCAGACATCGCGCCCGTCGGCTTGCAGGCGGCCCACATAGGGCGCGACGAAATGGGCCCCTTGCGCGCGCGCCCACAGCAGTTGCACCGGGTTGGACAAACCCGTCAGCAGCGTGGGCACGCCCCAAGCCTGCACCTCGCGCAGCACCGGCTGCCAATCGGGGTGGCACGGCAGTTTGATGGTCAGGCGCACACGGGCCTGCACGGCGGCGGGCAGCAACACTTCGAGCCATTGCGCAGCTTCGCCCACATCGGCGCGGGGCAGTTGCAGCATCAGCTCGGGGATGCGAGCCTCACCAGCCTGCGCCACCAGTTGCAGGTAGCCCGGCAAGCTGACCGGCAAACCTGCCTGCATGACCAGCGTGGGGTTGGTCGTCACACCCTGCACGGGCGGGCAACCCGCAGGCAAGGTCCATTGGCTGGCGTCAGCCGAGTCGAGGAAGAACTTCATGCAGCGTCCTGCTTCAGAAAAATATCTTTGTCCGGGAAAAACTGGCTGTGCAAGGGCAGCAAGGCCCCGCCCAAGGCACGGGCGTGGGCGCCCACCTCCCCGGCCAACAACTGCGGTTGGTGCATGCCGTCAAACCGGTATTGGGTCAGCGCGTCTTGTGTGGCCGCCATCAAAGCGGTCATGAGCGGCGCACCCAAAGAGCCGTCCATCACCACCGCGTCCAGATCGAGCAATGCGGCGGAACTCGCCACCGTCATGGCCAGCGCCTGGCTGGCTTGCGCGATCCACGGGGCGGTGTATTCGGTGTAAGCCGCGTCCATGATGGCAGGCTGGTGGATCAGCAAGGGGTCTTGCCCTGCGGCCAGCAAAGCTTGTTCGAGCTGCCAGCCCGAGGCTTTTTGCAGCAATTGCGGCGGCATGCCTGAGCCAGTCGATGCCAAGCCCACTGGCAGCGAGCCAATCGCCCCGGCGTTGCCGCGCTCGCCGTTCATGATGTGGCCCGACAGCACCAGACCACCGCCGATGAAGGTGCCCACAAACACATACAAAAAACTGCGCACGCTGCGGCCATGGCCTTGCAGCAACTCGGCCACGCAGGCGGCGGTGGTGTCTTTGGCAAACACCACAGGCAAATCGGTCAGGCGCTGCACCTCGGCCGTCAGGTCGATGTGCTCCCATCGGGCGAGCGCTTGCGCCGCTTGCCCGCCCAGCAAATCGGCCCATTTGTGGAGCGACAGCGGCGCCGTCAGGCCCACCCCCACGGTGCGGGGCCACAGATCGCCCATGCGCGTTTGCAGGGTTTGCAGGCCTTGTGCCATCGAGGCAAAAAGGTGATCGGGATCGGGATAGTCGTAAAGCACCTCGACGCGCTCGACGGGTTTACCCGTGAAATCGGCCACCAGCAACTCCAGATTGCGCCGCCCCACCTGAATGCCCACACTGAACGCGCCTTGCGGGTTGAGCGACAGCGGCACCGAAGGCTGGCCAATCTTGCCGCGCACCCGGTCTTGCTTGACCAGCAAACCGTCATCGAGCAATCGGCCCACGATGATGGCCACCGTCTGGGTGGACAGCTGGGTCAGGCGCGCCAGATCGGCCTTGGGGATAGCGCCGTGGTGCCGGATGGCCTGCAACACAATGCGCTCGTTGAACTGGCGCATCCCAACGTGGTTGGAACCACGCATGGCAGAAGTGGGGGGAGCGCTGTTCATGGCGTTGCGGGACTTTGGATGTTTCAGAGAAGAATCACGCCCTTGCAAAACAAGGCGTTGCCGTAGGCCGTGCCCTCGCCGCTTTGCACGATCAGGCTGGCCCCTTTGATTTTCTCGTAAAACGCATAGCGCTCCACCGGCTCGACCTGTTCGGGCTTGAAGCCTTCGGCCACCACCAAATCGACCACCGCTTGCTGGGCCGCCGTGCGGTGGCCCTCTGCGCTGTGGCACACGCGCATGAAGGCGGCAGGCTGCGTCACATCGGCGGCCAGCGGAAATACCGACAGCACGGCGCGGCTGACCCTCTCCAGGCTGTGGCCGGGCAGGCGCACCACCGGCTTGCCCTGGCTCAGAAAGTCGGCTGTGAAGTTCGCGTCCACCACCGCCACCCACTCACCGTGGCCCATGGCGCACAGGTGCATCAGCAGCTCAGGCGTCAGCAGCGGGTCGATCCCTTTCAGCATGTGGCGGCCTCTTGAACTTCAGAGGAAGGCAGGCTGGCCGGGTCAATGGCCCCGGTGATCAAGCCCACGATTTGCTCGGGGCTGGTTTCGCGGGTCAGGCGGCTGCAAATGATGCGGCCTTGGCGGAACACCCAGATGCGGTCCACCAGATCAAACACCTGGCGCAGGTTGTGGCTGATGATGATCAGCGGGATGCCCTGCTTTTTGAGGCCCTTGATGATCTCTTCCACCCGGGCCGTCTCTTGCACGCCCAAAGCGGCGGTGGGCTCGTCCAGGATGATGAGTTTTTTGGCAAACCCGGCAGCGCGGGCAATCGCCACGCACTGGCGCTGCCCGCCCGACATGCCGCGCAGGCTTTCGAACATGTCCTGGATCTTCACGCCTGTGGTGGCCAGCATGGACGCCGACTTGTCGCGCATGGCCTTGTGGTTGAGGATGGACAGCGGGCCCAAATTCAGGCGCGTGATCTCGCGGCCCAGAAAGATGTTGGCCGGCACATCCAGGTCTTCGGCCAGCGCCAGCGTTTGGTAAACGGTCTCAATGCCCTGCTCACGGGCGTTCAGCGGCGACTCGAAATGGACCTTTTGGCCGTCCAGCAGGATGTCACCGGTGTTGGGCTGCTCGGCCCCGGTGATCAGGCGCACAAAGGTGCTTTTGCCAGCGCCGTTGTCGCCCACGATGGCGGCGTGCTCACCGGGCAAGAGGCGAAATTGCGCATCGGTCAGGGCTTTGACGCCCCCGTAATGCTTGGTCAGTTGCTGGATTTCGAGAACAGGTGTGGAGGTGGACATGTCGGCTGCTTTCACTGTGAATGGGCGCAAGCATCGCGCATTTCAAGATTTACCGCATTAGTAAAACTACTAGGTTTACTTAGTCTGGTTTTTCGTTTCCAATCCGTTCGCGGTCAAGGAAAAGTATTTTTTGGCCGGAACCCTCATCAACAACGGAGATAAGACCCATGATCACGAAACGCACATTCGGCCGTTTGGCCATCGCTGCAGCTGCTGCCACTTTGTTCACCTCGGCCATGGCCGCTGACGTGACGGTGGCCTACATCACCAACGGCAACACCAACGAAGGCTGGACGCTGATCAACGGCGGTGCCAAGAAAGCCGGTCAGGCCAAAGGCGTGAAGTTCATCGAGTTGGCCGCCGACAAAGGTGAGTTGTCTCGCCAGCTGGCCATCGTGGAAGACATGATCACCCGCAAAGTCAACGCCATCGCCATCGCACCGGTCGACTCCGCTGGCATCGCCCCCGCCATCAACAAAGCCCTGGCCGCTGGCATCGCTGTGGTCGCTGTGGACACCGGCATCACCGGCTCCAAGATCACTTCGTACGTCGCCACCGACAACATCAAAGCCGCCAACGTGCAAGGCAAATGGGCTGCAGGCGAGATCAAAGACGGTGACACCGTGATTTATGTGACGGGCGACCAAGGTCAGTCGACTGGCCAAGAGCGCAAGAAAGGCTTTGTGGACGCCCTGAACGCTGGCCGCAAGAACGTGAAGATCGTCGAAGTCGCCACCACTTGGGACCAGACCATGGCCCAAAACGGTGTGGAAGCTGCTTTGCGCGCAAACCCCAATGCCAAGGTGATCGCCTGCGCATGGGATGGCGGTGCTTTGGGTGCCAAAGCCGCATTGATGGCCGCTGGCAAAAAGCCCGGCGACGTGAAAATCGCTGGCTTTGACGGCTCCCCTGGTGGCTTGGACATGATGAAGCAAGGCTGGCAACAAGCCAACGCCGCACAAATGCTGGCCAAAATCGGTCAAGTGGGCGTGGAAACCGCCATTGCCGCTGCGCAAGGCAAAAAGGTCGAAGCTCGCATCGACACCGGCTCCTTCCTGGTGCTGCCTGCCAACGTGGACAAGTTCGCTGCCGACTCCGGCGTGGGCCAGTTCATGAAAGTCAAGGCCAAATAAGTCAAGGCCGCGATAGGGCCAGCCCGGACCTGCAGGTCCGGGCTTATCTTTTTGAAATACTGAGAAATTTATGAAATCCATCACCCGACAAGAGTGGTACGGCGCTTTGGTAGCGGTGCTCGTGCTGGGCGTTTTGCTCACCTTCGCCTCGCCCTACTTTCTAACCACCGGCAACCTGTCCAACATCCTGGTGCAGGCCTCGGTGATCGCCTTGCTCGCGGGTGGACAGACCTTTGTGATCCTGACGGGTGGCGTTGATCTGGCCGTGGGTGCACTGACCGCGCTGGCGGGTGCCGTGGCCGGTCACATGATGATCAAAATGGGCATCGATCCTTATCTGGCCATGCTCGTGGCGCTGGCGATTGGTGCAGCGGTGGGCATTTTCAACGGTTATCTGGTGGCCTTTGTCGGCATTCCGGCGTTCATCGTCACACTCGGTGGCCTGACGCTGTGGCGCGGTTTGGCCTTTGACCTGACGGGCGGTTTTGACAACGCAGGCTTGCCCGACCCCCTGCCCTTCATCGGCTATGGCGATGTGCTGGGTGTGCCCATGCCCACGCTGATCACCGGCGTCTTTTTTGTGGTGATGGCCTTTGTGTTGTCGAGCACCAAAATCGGCCGTTATGTGTACGCCATGGGCTCCAACGAAATGGGTGCCCGCCAAGTGGGCATCAACATCCGCTGGTACAAACTGGGCGTTTACGTGATCTCGGGCCTGTGCTGCGCGCTGGCGGCGATCGTGCTCATGGCCCGCATGGATTCGTCCAGCGGCAAGATGGCGCAAATGTTCGAGCTGGACGCGATCGCGGCAGTCATTCTGGGCGGCACCTCGCTCTTTGGCGGGCGCGGCAGCATCTGGGGCAGCTTGCTGGGCGCGGTGCTGATCACCATGATCCGCAACGGCATGAACCTGATGGAGGTCTCCCAGTTCAAGCAAATGATGGCGATTGGTGCGGTGGTGATTGTGGCCGTGTGGATCGACGTGGTGCGCCGCAAGCATTTGCTCAAAAAATAAGCAAAATTCGCAACATCGTCCGTTTTTCATTCCTCTTTAACCCTGTGGCCTGATTCTTCAGGCCACACCACTGTCCCCACCGATGCCCATGACCACGCCAATTTTTGTGCTCGGCGAAGCCCTGATGGACTGCATCGCCCAGCCCGATGGTCAATTGCGTCCCTTCATGGGCGGCAGCCCTTTCAACATGGCACGCGCCGCCGCGCTGCGCGGTGCCGACGTGGCTTACCTCAACCCCTTATCCAACGACCTGTTCGGCCAGGGCATGGCGCAGCTGCTGCAGCGTGACGGCGTACAGCTGCCAGGCGGCACCAGCCGCCTGCCCACCTCGCTGGCGGTGGTGCAGGTCACAAACGGTCAACCGAGCTACGGGTTTTACCGTGAAAGCATTGCCGACCGCGACTACACCGTGGACGGCATCGTGGCTTTGCTGCACCAGCAAAAAACGCCGGGCATCCTGCACACAGGCTCCTTGCTGCTGATCCCGCCGGAACACCACAAAGTCGTGGCCATTTTGAAGGCAGCACGCGAGATGGGCTGGACCATCAGCGTGGACATCAACCTGCGGCCCAAAGTGGCGCATGACCTGACCGCGTATGTGCAGGCCCTGCACGAAGTGATCACCCTGACCGACTGGCTCAAAGCCAGCGACGAAGACCTGGAGTCCATGGGTTTTGCGAATGTCGGTATTGGTGAATCTGCACGTCTGGTGCACGAATTGCGTGCGGGTGTGGCACCGGATGCCTTGAGCCGCGTGGCCCTGACCTTTGGCGGCGACGGCGCTTATTTGGACATCGAAGGCCGGACCCACAGCCTGCCCGTGCCCCGCATCACCGTGACCGACACCGTGGGCGCAGGCGACACCTTCTGGGGCAACACCCTGGCCGAATGGGCCTTGCAGCCTGACGGTGCCGCTGGGCGCGTGGCCAGCACACTCGATTTGTCCATGAAAGCCGCTGCTATCAACTGCACCCGCCAAGGTTGCCAGCCACCGACACGGGCTGAGGTATTGGCGTTTTGAAGTCAGATCTACTTGTCAGCGCGAGCAGCGCTCAGGGTTGCAGGGGTGTATAGGAGCTTGCCTGCAAGCGATGGGTGAACTTTATGGGACATCTGTCGCCTGCAGGGCTGGCTCCTACAACAGACTGGATACCCAACGTCAAACTGAATAATCCTCGGCACAGACTGGATCGCGCACGAACCAGAGGCCAATCAACCAGCACGACGCGCCTTCCAAGCGCCCAACATGGCGATCAGGCCGGGCACGATGATCAAAGCCCAAATGATCTTGGACAGGTGCGTTTGCACAAACGGCAAGTTGCCAAACAAATAACCCGCCAGCGTCAGCCCGACCACCCAAATGGCACCGCCCACCACGTTGTAGGTGGTGAATTTGCGGCGGGTCATCTCGGCCACACCTGCCACAAACGGGACAAAAGTGCGAATAAACGGCATGAAACGGGCCAGGATGATGGTGATGCCGCCGTACTTCTCATAAAAGGCGTTGGCCTGCAAAAAGGCCTGGCGGTTGAAAAACCGGGAGTTCTCCCATTGGAAGACTTTGGGGCCAAAGTAGCGCCCGATCGTGTAATTGGTCTGGTCACCCAAAATGGCCGCCACCAGCAGCAAGCCCATCACCAGCGGCAGGCTCATCAAACCCGCACCGCACATCGCCCCGACGATGAACAGCAGCGAGTCGCCGGGCAAAAACGGCATGACCACCAAGCCGGTCTCCACAAAGATGATCACGAACAGCAAGGCATAAACCCAAGCGCCATATTGCCCCACAAAGGCCTCCAGATAACGGTCCACATGGAGGATGAAATCGACGAGTTGCAACAAGATGTCCATGCGCCGATTATCCCCGCAGACATTCGGCCGCAGGGGCAGCCTCCCACAAAGAGATGTGCCTACCGCAAACCCCTAAAATCAGACGGTGACTTCCCAACAGACCCCGGCTTCCGCGCGCCGTCCCATCCGCGAACTCCCTGATGAACTGATCAGCCAAATCGCCGCTGGCGAGGTGGTCGAACGCCCCGCATCGGTCGTGCGCGAGCTGGTGGACAACGCCATGGACGCAGGGGCCCGCAGCATCACGCTGCGCCTGATGGGTGGTGGCACCCGGCTGATTTCGGTGGAAGACGACGGCGGCGGCATCGCCCCGGACGAGCTGGCCACAGCCCTCAAACGCCACGCCACCAGCAAGATCGGCAACCTGGACGAGCTGGAATCCGTGATGACCATGGGTTTTCGGGGCGAAGCACTGGCCGCCATCAACTCGGTGTCTGAATTGACCCTGCTTTCGCGCATGGACGGCCAGCCCACCGCCTTTGCCCTGGATGGCCGAACCGGCGAAATTCGCCCGGCAGCCCGCGCCGTGGGCACCACGGTGGAGGTGAAAGAGCTGTTTTTCTCGACCCCCGCCCGCCGCAAGTTTTTGAAAAGTGACAGCACCGAGCTGGCGCACTGCATCGAGGCGGTGCGCCGCCACGCGCTGGCCCGACCCGATGTGGGCTTTGCCATCTGGCACGAGGGCAAGCTGGTCGAGCAGTGGCGCGTGCACCCCGGTGCTGCTGGGCTGGAGCAGCGTCTGGCCGATGTGCTGGGCGAAGAGTTTGTGGCGCAGTCCATCGCCGTGGAATACAACGCCGGGCCGCTCAAGGTGATCGGCCGCGCCGGTCTGCCCGACGCCGCCCGCTCGCGCCCAGACCACCAATTTGCCTATGTAAACGGCCGTTTTGTGCGCGACAAAGTGGTCATGCACGGTGCGCGCAGCGCCTACGAAGACGTGCTGCACGGCCACAAACAACCGGCTTATGCCCTGTTCATGCAGATCGACCCCACGCTGGTCGATGTGAACGTGCACCCCACCAAGATCGAGGTGCGATTTCGGGACAGCCGCGCCGTGCACCAAGCCGTGCGCCACGCCCTGGAAAACGCACTGGCCGCACCGCGATCGCAGAATCTGACGGACGAAGCCGCCAATGCAGCCCCGGACTTTGATCTGAAGAACGGCCCTGCCCCCAAAGCCCTGCCCGAATCGGCCAGCTGGCAACAAGGCGGCATGGCCTTTGAGCGTCCCGGCCCGTCCAGCTTCAACGCCCCGGCCTACAAACCGGCCGATTTTTTGCGCCCCCGTGTGGACGGCGAACAGGCCATGGCCGACTTGAAAGCGTTGTGGCAGCCCTCACCGCACGCCGCAGAGGCAGCAGGAATGTGGGAGGCTACCCCTGCGGCCGAAGGGGATTCGCTTGCAGGGGCAAGCTCCTACAGGGTCACAGAGACACCTGCCTCACCCCTACCCGAAGGTGACTGGCCATTGGGCCGCGCCGTGGCCCAGCTGCACGGCGTTTACATCCTGGCCGAAAACAAGCAAGGCCTGGTGGTGGTGGACATGCACGCCGCACACGAACGCATCGTGTACGAGCGCCTGAAAAACCAGCTCAACGCCGCCGATGACGAAGGCCCGCGCATCGCCAGCCAGCCGCTGCTGATACCGGCCACCTTTGCCGCCACGCCCACCGAAGTGGCCACGGCCGAGGCCTGCGCCGAGGCGCTGGAGCAACTCGGTCTGGAAATCTCGCCCCTGTCGGCCAAAACCCTGGCAGTGCGCGCCGTGCCCACCAGCCTGGCGCAAGGCGATGCGGTCGAGCTGGCCCGCAGCGTGCTGGCGGAGCTGGCCCAGCACGACGCCAGCACCGTGGTGCAACGCGCCCAAAACGAGATCCTGGCCACCATGGCCTGTCACGGCGCGGTACGCGCCAACCGCCGACTGACGCTGGACGAAATGAACGCCTTGTTGCGCCAGATGGAAGAAACCGAACGCTCTGACCAGTGCAACCACGGCCGCCCCACCTGGCGTCAGATGACGATGCGGGATCTGGATGCACTGTTTTTGCGGGGTCGGTGATGGGTCTTTCATCACCTCAGTCTGAATCCGAGTCCTGGGGGCCCGCCACGCGGTCTCGCTCATACTCGCTTCGCTCGCCAAATCGCGAGCTCCGCGCGGCACGCCCCCATGACTCTGCGTCAGTGGGCTCAAAGACACAGCAGACTTTGAACCACCACACAGCGATGGTTGAGGCCGGTGCGCGGACTGCCCGATTTGGCGAGCGAAGCGAGTATGAGGGCAGCCGCGCACCAGCCTCGCCCATCGCGCTTCATGAAGTAACCACCACAAAGGCAGCATGCCGCAAAAACTGATCGTCCTCATTCTCGCCCTGCTGCTCGGCCTGCAACCCGTCACCACCGACCTGTACTTGCCCGCCCTGCCCGCCATCACCCAAGGCTTTGGCGCGGGCATGGGCCAGGCCCAGCTCACACTCACAGCCCTTTTGCTGGCCTTTGGGCTGTCGCAACTCGTCTGGGGCCCACTGTCTGACCGCTTTGGCCGCCGCCCGATTTTGCTGTGGGGCATGGGTGCCTACACCCTGGCCTCGGTGGCCTGCGCGTTTGCGCCCGACATGGCCTGGCTGATCGCGGGGCGCACCGTGCAAGGCATCGCCATGGGTGCAGGCGTCATGGCCGCACGCGCCGTGGTGCGTGATTTGTTCCAACCTGCCCAAGGGGCCACCGTCATGTCGCAAGGCCTGACCGGCCTGGGCATCATCGCCTGCGCTTGTGCGCCGCTGGGCGGTATGCTGACCGACTGGTTGGGCTGGCGCATCGCTTTGCTCATGCTCGCCGTGTTCGGTGCCGCCACACTCGCCTTGTTGTATTGGCGGTTTGAAGAAACCCTGGCTCAGCCCGATGCGCAGGCCTTGCGCGCCAAGCCACTGATCCGTGCCAACCTCGACATCCTGCGCCATCCCGTGTTCCTCACCTGGTGCACCCTGTCGGCCGCTTCTTACCTGGGGTTGTTCACTTTTCTGGCCAGCTCGTCGTTTGTCTTCGTCACCTTCATGGGTTACAGCAAAACGGCTTACGGCTTTCTCATGCTCAGCATGTCACTGTCCTACATCGTGGGCACCTTCTGGTGCCGCTGGATGCTGCGGCGCACCAGCGTGCACCGCACTGTGGGCATCGCGGCAGTGCTGACCATCACGGCAGGCGTGAGCATGGCCGCGCTGGCTTATGCGGGCCAGGGCCAGGACTGGTATGGGGCTTGGGCCGTGATGGGGCCGATGTACATCTTCATGCTGGGCCACGGTGTGCACCAACCTTGCGGACAAAGCGGTGCGGTCGCGCCCTTCCCACACCGGGCAGGCACCGCCTCGGCCCTGAACGGTTTTTTGATGATGCTGGGCGCTTTCTTCATGGGCGGCTGGCTGGGCGCACACATGGACCGACCCGTTTTTGCACTGGCACATGGCATTTTGCTGTGGGCTTGCATCATCACCATCGTGGCCTGGACCGCTGTGCAACGCCATGGCCGCCCGGAGCCTGTGGCCGCGCAACCGGCATGAGCAGACAAAGCCCCATGCACACCAAACCCATCGACGCCATCGCGATCGCAGGCCCCACCGCCAGCGGAAAAACGGCAGCCGCCCTGGCCTTGGCCGAGGCACTCCAGACACAAGGCGGGGCCGAAATCATCAGCGTGGATTCCGCGCTGCTTTACCGGGGCATGGACATCGGAACAGCCAAACCCAACCGCGAAGAGTTGGCCGCTGTACCCCATCATCTGATCGACACCCTCGACCCGCTGCAAAGCTACAGCGCGGCCGAATTCGCCAAAGATGCGACGCGTTTGATACGGGACATCCGTGCGCGCGGCAAAACCCCGCTGCTGGTGGGCGGCACCATGCTTTACCTCAAGGCCTTGCTCGAAGGCTTGAACGACATTCCCGCAGCGAACCCCGAGGTTCGTGCCCACATCCAGCAACAAGCCGAAAGCCTGGGCTGGCCAGCCATGCACGCCCTGCTGGCCCAGGTGGACCCGATCACCGCCGCTCGCCTGGCCCCGGGTGACAGCCAGCGCATTGGTCGCGCCCTGGAAGTGTGGACTTCGACCGGCCAAACCCTGTCGTCCTTTCACCAAAGCGCCAAAGCCCATGCGCCCGACTGGCACATCCCGGTCATCAGCCTGGAGCCCACAGATCGCGGCTGGCTGCACCAGCGCATTGCACTGCGCTTTGACCAAATGATGGCGCAAGGCTTTCTGGACGAGGTCAAGCGGCTCAAGACACGCGGCGACCTGGATCCTGATTTGCCATCCATGCGCTGCGTGGGCTATCGACAAGCCTGGGAGGGGCTGGATGCGGGCTGGCCCGAAGCCGAAATCCGGGAGCGCGGCATCTTTGCCACCCGACAGCTGGCCAAGCGCCAAATCACTTGGATGCGCAGCATGCCGACGCGGCATGTGGTGCAGGCCGATGGACATCAGCCGCTGGCGCAAGTTCAGCGCATCGCCCTAGAAAGCCTGCGCTAATCGGCCGCATCCTTGCGGCGGCCGCTTTTGATCTTCGACTGCATGGCCTTGCCCTCCAGCCGCCGCTGGACCGAGCCATAAGTGGGCTTGGTGGCCTTGCGGGGTTTGGGGGGCTTGGCGTAGAGGTCCAGCGTTTCGTACAACCTGGCCCAAGCATCCACCCGGTTGGCCTCTTTGGTTCGGTGGCGCTGGGCCTTGAGGATGAACACCCCCTCTTGCGTCAGGCGGCCGTCGCCCGACTGCAGCCAGCGCTGCTTGACGTCGTCGGGCAAGGATGAGCCCGCCACATCAAAGCGCAGCTGGATGGCGCTAGAGACTTTGTTGACGTTTTGTCCTCCTGGGCCTTGCGCCCGGATGGCACTCAGTTCCACTTCGGCATCGTCGATGTGCAGGGCGTGTTTCATCGGATTAGGGGCTCTTTCATCATGCGCGAGCAGGGGCTCGCTCCCACACAGTCATTTGCCCCGCCATCCCGTATGGAGCGCGGGCTCTGCACTTATTGCAGCGGACCCTTGAGGTTTTCGGGCACGGGCAAGGGCATGACGTCAATGCCCTCTTCCAGCAAGGCTTCGGTTTCTTCTCGGGTGGCCTGGCCACGGATGTTGCGTTCTTCGCGCTCACCATAATGGATCTTGCGGGCCTCTTCGGCAAACTGGGGGCCCACATCTTCTGTGTTGGCGATCACATGGCGCACCATGTTCAGCATGGCCGCTTGCATGTGTTGCAAGCCATGCGCAGCGGCCGTATCCGGCAAAGCAGGGGGGCCCGAAGGACTGGCATTGTCTTTGCCCGACGTTTCAGACGCGGCCGCCACCGGGCCCACGCCATGCCCCAGATTCAAGCGGGGAGCCGAGAGCATTTTGACGATCTCGCTGTCGTTGCACACCGGGCACGTGAGCAGACCCCGCGCACGCTGTGCGTCGTAGTCGTCTTGAGAGCCAAACCAGCCTTCAAAGCTGTGACCCTGCGAACATTGAAGGTCCAGGACTTTCATGGGCGGAAGATGTCAGGGCAAGGTTTGCCAGGTCAGCGGCCAATCGCCAGCCAGCACATTTTGCAACCAAAGCGCGCCCGTGAGGGTTTTGGCATCGGTGACTTGGCCGTCTCGACACCAGGCCATCAGCTCTGCGGGTGTGGCGGTGAACACATCCAGAAACTCTTCTGAATCGAGTTGGCGTTCACCCAGCGTCAGGTCTTTGGCAAACCAGATTTCGATGACTTCTGTCGAATACGCGATCACCGGGTGCAATACGCCCGCCCTCACCCACTGGCGTGCGGTGTAGCCGGTTTCTTCCATCAGCTCGCGTTGTGCACACAAGAACGGGTCTTCGCCCGGGTCGAGCTTGCCCGCCGGGAATTCGATCATCACCTGGCCGACCGGGTAACGGTATTGGCGCTCCAGCACCAAACGCAAACCATCGGGTGTCTCAAGCATCGGAATGACCATGACCGCGCCAGGATGGACCACGTACTCCCGTGTGGCCAGACTTTGATTGGGCAAGCGAACGGTGTCGCGAAAAGCGTGCAGGAAGTTGCCGTGCAGCAATTCTTCCTGGCTGAGTCGGTGTTCGATCAGGTGATCGTCAGACATGCAAAACGGTGCACAAGCAGGCGGTCAATGCGGGCGGTGCATCAGGTAGCGGTACACAAAGCCGGGGAACGCCAAGGTCACAAACAGGGTGCCCGTGATGGCATAGAACTCCCAGCCCTGGGGAGCGATCTGGCCACCATGATTTTCGAGCGCCAGGCCCACGGCACCGACCCCAAAATACAACAGCACCAACTCCGCCAGCCGAATGGCCAGTGACTTGGTGCTCCGCAAGGGCCCAACCAGCAAAATGCGTTGATTGGCAAAAGGCAAGTTAGCAGCCAGCAAAGCCAGTGCCATCAAGAAACCCATTTGCCAGGCGGCGATCATGCGGATTGGCTCAAACAGCCAACATGCGGGCAATGGCGTCTGCGCACAGGGCCATCAAGGCACCTGGGACAATGCCCAACACCAGCACCAGCAAGCCGTTCACCGACAGGACCACACGCACATCGGTGGTGGCCGACACGGTGGTGGCCGTGACGGGTTCGTCAAAGTACATGACCTTGACGACGCGCAGGTAATAGAAAGCACCGATCAGCGACATGAGCACAGCAAAGATCGCCAAGCCGATGTAGAAGCTCTGACCCGAAACAATCAGCGACTGCAGCACTGACAACTTGGCATAGAAGCCCACCATGGGCGGGATGCCGGCCATGGAGAACAGGCAGATCGCCATCACACCCGCGTACAGAGGGCTGCGTTGGTTCAAACCAGCCAGGTCGGTGATCTCTTCGCTCTCGAAGCCTTGGCGCGCCAGCAACATGATCACGCCAAAGCTGGCCAATGTGGTCAACACATAAGAGACGATGTAGAACATGGCCGAGCTGTATGCGTTGGCCGCCAACAGGGTCTGCCCGTTGATCACGCCTGCGACAAAACCCAGCAAGACAAAGCCCATTTGCGCAATGGTCGAATAAGCCAACATGCGCTTGAGGTTGGTCTGTGCAATCGCGGCCAGGTTACCCACCACCAGTGAGCCAATGGCCAGGAACGACAGCATTTGCTGCCAGTCGAAAGCCAGAGGCAACAAGCCTTCCACCAGCAAGCGGATCATGATCGCAAAAGCCGCCAACTTGGGGGCACCGCCAATCATGAGGGTGGCGGCCGTTGGGGCACCTTGGTACACGTCGGGAATCCACATGTGGAAAGGCACTGCGCCAATCTTGAAAGCCAGGCCCGCAACAATGAAGACCAAACCGAACACCAGCACCTGGTGGTTCACATGGCCAGAAGCCACCGCTTTGAAGACAGCCGACAGCTCCAAGCTGCCCGTGGCACCGTACATCATGGACATGCCATACAACAAGAAGCCCGAAGCCATGGCGCCCAGCACAAAGTACTTCATGGCCGCTTCGGTGGCTTGCGTGTGGTCACGGCGCAGCGCGACCAAGGCATAGCTCGACAAGGTCAACAGCTCCAAGCCCAAATAGATGACAATGAAGTTCTGCCCCGAGATCATGAAGCTCATGCCCAGCAAAGCAAACATGCTCAGGCTAAAAATCTCACCACCACGCAACATGTCGCGGTCTGCGGCATAAGGGCGCGAATAAACCAAGGTCACCATGACGGCGATCGTGGCAAAACACTTGAGCCAATGGCCCATCGGGTCACTGACCACCAGGCGGCCAAAACCGTAAAGCGTCTGCCCTGCATCGGCGTACATGGCGTGCAGCCAGGCCACACCGCCCAGTGACAACAATGTCAGGGCGTAGGTGGCGGTGCGCTTGGGGCTTTTCACGAAGAGGTCGGCCAGCGCAATCACGCAGGCCATGACCAGCAACACGATCTCCGGATAAATCGTCATCCAGCTGGAGGTGTCCATCATGTGTGTTCTCTCAATTCTTCTAATCAGGCGAAACGTTCAATGCCTGTTGCTCAAGGCAACTTGGACAAGGCAACGTGCTTGAGCAAGTCGGCCACCGAAGTGTCCATCACGTCGGTGAAAGGTTTGGGGTACACGCCCATGTAAAGCACAGCAGCAGCCAGCAAGGCCATCACCAGGAACTCACGGGCATTGATATCGGTCAGTGCTTTGACGTCATCGTTGGCCACGGGGCCGAGGTATACGCGCTTGAACATCCACAGGGTGTAGGCCGCACCAAAAATCAGGGCCGACGCCGACAAAGCACCGATCCAGAAGTTGAATTTCACAGCACCCAGAATGACCATCCACTCGCCCACAAAACCGGCTGTGCCTGGCAAGCCGCAGTTGGCCATGGAAAAGAACAAGGCAAAAGCAGCGAACTTGGGCATGGTGTTGACCACGCCACCGTAGCTGGCAATTTCACGCGAGTGCACGCGGTCGTACAACACGCCGATCGACAAGAACATGGCGGCGGACACAAAACCGTGCGCGATCATTTGCACAATGCCGCCGGACACGCCCAGCGGGTTGAAGATGAAAAAGCCCAGGGTCACAAAACCCATGTGCGCGACCGATGAGTAAGCCACCAGCTTTTTCATGTCTTGCTGGACCATGGCCACCAAACCCACGTAGACCACGGCCACCAAAGACAGCACGATGATGAACATGCCCCACTCACGTGCCGCATCGGGTGCGATGGGCATCGAGAAACGCAAGAAACCATAAGCACCGAGCTTGAGCATGATGGCCGCCAGCACAGCGGAGCCGCCTGTGGGCGCCTCGACGTGCACATCGGGCAGCCAGGTATGAACGGGCCACATGGGCACCTTCACGGCGAAGGCCGCAAAGAAAGCAAAGAACAACAGCGTTTGCACGGTGCCCGACAGCTGCAGCTTGTGCCAGGTCAGGATGTCGAAGCTGCCATTCGATGCGGTGTACAGGTAGATCAGCGCAATCAGCGTGAGCAAGGACCCCATCAGGGTGTACAGGAAGAACTTGAACGCCGCATAAATCTTGTTCGGGCCACCCCAAATACCAATGATCAGGTACATCGGGATCAAGGTCGCCTCGAAGAAGACATAGAACAAGATACCGTCCAGCGCACTGAACACACCGATCATCAGACCCGACAGGATCAGGAAGGCGGCCATGTACTGGTTGACTTTGCGGGTGATGACTTCCCAGCCTGCAATGACCACGATCACGTTGATGAACGCTGTGAGCAACACGAGCCACAGCGAAATGCCGTCCACGCCCAAGTGGTAGTGCACATTGAAGCGCTCGATCCACGGCGCTTTTTCGACGAACTGCATGGCCGAGGTGCCAAGCTGAAAGCCCGAATACAAAGGCAATGTGACCAGGAAACTGACGACGGAGCCGATGAGGGCCAGCCAGCGCACGGCGCGGGCTTGGCTGTCACGACCGAAGGCCAGCAAGATGACGCCGAAAGCAATCGGCATCCAGATGGCAAGGCTTAACAATCCCATTTTTATATCGTCCTCAAAATCGTTAAGCGAGCCAGACGAAATACGTCATCAGCACAAACACACCCAGGATCATGACCAGGGCATAGTGGTACAGGAAGCCCGACTGGAACCAGCGCACCACGCCAGACACCATGCCCACGACTTTCCAGGAACCGTTGACGAAGAAGCCGTCGATGATGGCGCGGTCGCCCACCTTCCACAGACCGGTGCCCAAACCACGCGCACCCTTGGCCAAAATGTTCTCGTTGATCCAGTCCATGAAGTACTTGTTCTCCATGACCACGATCAGCGGACGCAATGTGCGGGCAAAGAACGCAGGCACTTTGGGGTTGACCAGGTACATGTACCAAGCCGTCACCACACCGGCCAGAGCCAGCCAAAACGGTGCTGTGGTCAGCGCGTGCTTGGCCATGGCCACTGGGCCGTGGAAAGCTTCGGCCATTTCGACCATGACCGGGTGCTTGTCGGCGTTCACAAAGATCACGTCTTTGAAGAAATCGCCGTACAGCATGGGCTCGATCGTCATGTAGCCAATCAGCACCGAGGGTATGGCCAACAGGACCAAGGGCACCGTCACCACCCAAGGCGACTCGTGGGGTTTGTCATGCCCGTGATCGTCATGCCCATGGTGGTCATCGTGACCATGGTGCGCGTCAGGGTTCTGGTCGTAACGCTCTTTGCCGTGGAAGACCAGGAAATACATGCGGAACGAATAGAAAGCCGTGACAAACACACCGGCCAGCACGGCGAAGTTGGCAAAACCAGCGGCAGCCAAGTGGCTTTCGTGCACGGCTTCGATGATGCTGTCCTTCGAGTAAAAACCCGAGAAAAACGGTGTACCGATCAAGGCCAGCGAACCCAGCAGCGAGGTGATCCAGGTGATGGGCATGTACTTGCGCACGCCACCCATCCAGCGGATGTCCTGGTTGTGGTGCATGCCCATGATGACCGAACCGGCACCCAAGAACAGCAGCGCCTTGAAGAACGCGTGCGTCATCAGGTGGAACACAGCGACCGAGTAAGCCGATGCGCCCAAAGCCACCGTCATGTAACCCAGTTGCGACAAGGTGGAGTAAGCCACCACGCGCTTGATGTCGTTTTGGATGATGCCCAAAAAGCCCATGAACAAGGCCGTGATGGAGCCAATCACCATGATGAAGTTGAGGGCCGCATCGGACAACTCAAACAGCGGCGACATACGGGCCACCATGAAGATACCAGCCGTCACCATGGTGGCGGCGTGGATAAGCGCGGAAATGGGGGTCGGGCCTTCCATCGAGTCAGGCAACCACACGTGCAGCGGGAACTGGGCCGACTTGCCCATGGCACCAATGAACAAGCAAATGCAGATCACGGTGATCAGCATGCCGTCCAGGCCAAACACATACCAAGGGAAGTTGATGGCGGCCAGCTCATTGGCTTTGGCAAACAACTCGGTGTAGTTGAGCGTGCCGGTGTAGGCCACGATCAGGCCAATGCCCAAGATGAAACCGAAGTCACCCACACGGTTGACCAAAAAGGCCTTCATGTTGGCGAAGATGGCGGTCGGTTTGTTGTACCAAAAGCCGATCAGCAAATACGACACCAGACCCACGGCTTCCCAGCCAAAGAACAGCTGCAACAGGTTGTTGCTCATGACGAGCATCAACATGGAGAAGGTGAACAGCGAGATGTAGGCGAAGAAGCGGTTGTAGCCTTCGTCTTCTTCCATGTAGCCAATGGTGTATAGGTGCACCATCAGCGACACGAAGGTCACGACGCACATCATCATGGCGGTGATGCCATCGACCAAAAAGCCGACTTCCATCTTGAGGCCACCGACCACCATCCAGGTGTAGAGCGTCTCGTTGAATCGGGCCCCGTCGATGACACTCTTGAGTGTCATGGCCGACAGGATGAAGGCCACCAAAACACCCAGAATGGTCAGGGTGTGAGACAGGCGGCGACCCATCCAGTTGCCACCGAATTGGGTACCGAGGACACCGGCGAGCACCGAGCCCATCAGGGGCGCGAGGGGCACAGCCAGCAGCGTGCTTGCGTTGAGGGTTTGACTCATATTCTTATTAACCCTTGAGCGAATTGAGTTCGTCCACGTTGATGCTGTTCTTATTGCGGAACAACAGCACGAGGATGGCCAGGCCAATGGCCGATTCGGCCGCAGCCACAGTGAGGATGAAAAACACGAACACTTGACCGTGCATATCACCCAGGTAGTGAGAGAACGCCACAAAGTTCATGTTCACAGCCAACAACATCAATTCGATGGCCATGAGCAAGACGATCAGGTTCTTGCGGTTCAGGAAGATGCCGATCACGGCCAATGCAAACAGCATGGCGCCGAGCGACAAGAAGTGTCCCAGGGTCAGTGTCATCATTTGCTTTCCTCCACTGGAGCCACAGGTGCCGGTGCCGGTGCCGGTTGTGTGACACCCATCTTGACCAATTGCATGCGGTCTGCCGCACGTACTTTGACCTGGATGGACGGGTCAATCGCCTTGCTGTCCTTGCGCTCACGCAGCGTCAAGGCAATCGCCGCGATCATGGCCACCAACAAGATGGAAGCCGCGATCTGGATCGGCATCAGGTATTCGGTGTACAGCAAGATGCCCAAGGCCTTGCCGTTATCGACCGGCACAGCACCTGCCAACATGGCAGGTGCTTGGGACAAGCGAAAACCCGACAACAACACCGCAGCCATTTCAAGCGCCACGATGGCCCCCAAAGTTGCAGCCAACGGAAAGTTTTTCCAAAAACCCTTGCGCATGGTGTCGATGTTGATGTCCAGCATCATCACCACGAACAGGAAGAGCACCATCACGGCACCCAGATACACCAGCACCAGCACAATGGCCAGGAATTCGGCGTTTAGGAGGAACCACACCGCAGAGGCTTGCGAAAAAGCCAGCATGAGGTACAGCACAGCGTGCACGGGGTTACGCGCAGTCACCACCCGGAAGGCTGCAAACAGCAGCACCACCGAGAAGAGGTAGAAGAAACCGGTCTTGACGTCCATAGGTCTGTCTTTTTAAATGTTCAGGACTGGGGGGCGTTCAACGGTAAGGAGCATCGGCAGCTTTGTTGGCTGCGATCTCTTTTTCGTAACGGTCGCCTACGGCCAGCAACATGTCTTTGGTGAAGTACAGGTCACCGCGTTTTTCACCGTGGTATTCAAAAATATGGGTCTCGACGATCGAGTCCACCGGGCAGCTTTCTTCGCAGAAACCGCAGAAGATGCACTTGGTCAGGTCGATGTCGTAACGCGTGGTGCGGCGTGAGCCGTCTTCACGCTGGCCAGCTTCGATGGTGATGGCCATCGCGGGGCACACGGCTTCGCACAGTTTGCAAGCGATGCAGCGCTCTTCACCGTTGTCATAACGGCGCAGGGCATGCAGGCCACGAAAACGCGGCGACAGCGGTGTTTTTTCTTCCGGAAACTGCACCGTCACCTTGCGGGCGAAAGCGTAGCGTCCGGTCAGGGCCATGCCCTTGAGCAACTCCACGAGCATGAAGCTCTTGAAGAAGTCCTTGATCGAAAAGGAGGAAGCAGTCATTGTTGTCATGGTCGTGAACCGCTTATTTCCAGATGTTCCAGGGCGAGAACAACCAAGCGCCCACCACCAGCAGCCACACCAGGGTGACCGGAATGAAAATCTTCCAGCCCAGACGCATGATCTGGTCATAACGGAAGCGCGGGAAAGTGGCACGGATCCAGATGAACATGGACACGACCAGGAAAGTTTTCAGGCCCAACCAGATCCAGCCCGGAATCATGTTGAACAAGGCACTGTCGATGGGCGACAACCAACCGCCCAGGAACATGATCACGGCCAGAATGGACACCAACCACATGCTGGCGTACTCGGCCAGGAAGAAGATCGCAAAGCCCATACCCGAGTACTCGACCATGTGACCGGCCACGATTTCGGCTTCGCCTTCGACCACGTCAAACGGGTGACGGTTGGTCTCGGCCACGCCGGAGATCAGGTAGACGACGAAGATGGGCAGCAGCGGCAGCCAGTTCCACGACAAGAAACCCAGACCCATGTGGGCCATCTGACCCTTGCCTTGCGACAGAACGATCTCGGTCAGGTTCATGCTGCCCGACACCATCAAGACCACCAGGAAGCAAAAGCCCATGGCGATTTCGTAGCTCACCATCTGGGCCGAGGCACGCAAAGCACCGAGGAAGGCGTATTTGGAGTTGGAGGCCCAGCCCGCAATGATCACGCCGTACACCTCGATCGAGGTAATGGCCATCACCAGCATCAAGCCGGCGTTGATGTTGGTCAATGCGACTTCCGGTCCGAAAGGAATCGCCACCCACGCCGCCAAGGCGGGCATGATGGCCATGATCGGACCCAAGCGGAACAAGCCCAGACTGGCGGCGGACGGGTTGATCAATTCCTTGGTCAATAGCTTGAGCGCATCGGCAATCGGCTGGAGCAAACCAAAGGGACCCACGCGGTTGGGGCCGTGGCGCACTTGCATGAAGCCCAGCAGCTTGCGCTCCCAGAGCGTCAGGTAAGCCACCGCACCCATCAAAGGCGCGAGGATGGCGACGATCTTGAGCAAAATCCACAAAACCGGCCAGACCAAAGTGGCCCACCAAGTGGCGGCAACCAGGTTCAGGCCGCCGTTGTACAGAGCGTCAATCATGGGGCCACCTCCTGGCGTGCGTCTGCAGTCAGCTGCAACGAGGGCGCACGGCGCACGATGCTGTCGAGCTGGTAAATGGATGCCACAGCAGGCGTACCCGCTGCTGCAGCCAAGTTGATCGCAGCGCGTGTGGCGTTGGATGCAGCCAGTGGCTTGGCCGTGGCACGGGCCAAAACTTCTTGCGATGTTTCAAAGGCCACGCCCGGAATTTCGAGCAAATTGGCCAGCACGCGCAACACCTTCCAGGCCGGACGGGTTTCAGCCAAAGGCTTGACCACAGCATGGAAACTCTGCAAACGGCCTTCGGCATTGACGAAGCTGCCCGATGTTTCGGTGAACGGTGCAATGGGCAGCAGCACATCGCTGAAAGCCATGTTGGCCTTGAACGGGCTGAGCGTAACGACCATCTCGGCCTGACCCAAGGCTTGAGCAGCGGCAGCACCTGCGGCGCTGTCGAACTCGGGTTCAGTGTTGAGTAAAACGGCAGCTTTCAGGCCACCGGCCAGCATCTGACCTGCGTGTTTGCCACCGGTCTGAGGCTGTGCACCGGCCCACTGCGCACCCACGGTGTTGGCCGCTTCGGTCAGGTAGCCCACGCTGGCACCGGTTTGCTCGGCGATCCAGTTGGCCAGGGCCAACAAGGACGAAGCGTTGGCGTGGTGCGCTGCGGCGTTGCCCAGCAACACGGCTTTGCGTTCACCGCCCAGCAAGGACTTGGCGATGGCTTGAGCCTGGGCTGTGATGTTGCCAGCGGCTGGGGCGCTAACGCCCTTCTCTGCTGCGATGGCGGCTGCCACATCAGCCAGGGCTTGCGCCCAAGCGGCAGCGTCACCCAACACGACCTGCGCCACGGGCATGGCCCAAGCGTCGGCGTGGTTGAAAGCGGCGGGCGATGTGATCACGTTCAGCTGTGCACCATGGCGCACGGCGTGGCGCACGCGCAGAGCAAACAGCGGATGATCCTTGCGCAGGTTAGAGCCCACGACCAGCACGCGCTGCAAAGTGGACAGCGATGCAACCGATGTGCCCAGCGTGCGCACACCTTCAGCAGCGCCAAATTCGGCGTTGCGCAGTCGGTAATCGATGTTGTCCGAACCCAGGCCGTGCACCAAAGCGCCGGCCAGGTAAATCTCTTCAACGGTGCTGTGCGGGCTGACCAGTGCGCCGATGCTGTTGGCACCATGGTCGCGCTGGATGTTGCGCAAGCCATTGGCCACATACTCGAGCGCGGTCTGCCAGTCAACTTCTTTCCACTCGCCACCTTGCTTGAGCATGGGCTGGGTCAAGCGGTCAGTGCCGTTCAGGGCTTCGTACGAGAAACGGTCGCGGTCGGCGATCCAGCACTCGTTGACATCTTCATTTTCCAGAGGCACGACACGCATGACCTGGTTGTTTTTGACCTGCACGATCAGGTTGGCACCCGAGGAATCGTGGGCGGCCACCGACTTGCGGCGCGACAGCTCCCACGTCCGGGCGTGGTAGCGGAACGGCTTGCTGGTCAAAGCCCCCACGGGGCAGATGTCGATCATGTTGCCCGACAGTTCGGAATCGATGGTCTGACCCAAGAAGGTTTCGATCTCGGCATGCTCGCCACGGTGGGACATGCCCAGCTCCATGGCACCGGCCACTTCCTGACCGAAACGAACGCAACGTGTGCAGTGGATGCAGCGGCTCATCTCTTCCATGGAGATCAGCGGGCCCACTTCTTTGTGGAAGACCACGCGCTTTTCTTCTTCGTAGCGCGAGGTCGTGCCGCCGTAACCCACAGCCAAGTCTTGCAACTGGCATTCACCGCCTTGGTCGCAAATCGGGCAATCGAGCGGGTGGTTGATGAGCAAGAACTCCATGACCGACTTCTGGGCGGCGATGGCCCGGTCGCTCTTGGTGCGCACGATCATGCCTTGCGTCACGGGCGTGGCGCAGGCGGGCATGGGCTTGGGGGCCTTTTCGACCTCAACCAAGCACATGCGGCAGTTCGCCGCGATGGAGAGTTTCTTGTGGTAGCAGAAATGCGGGATGTAGGTGCCGGCCTTTTCAGCGGCATGCATGACCATGCTGCCTTCGACAACTTCCACTTTCTGACCGTCGAGTTCTATTTCAACCATGGGTCTTCACCGTTGTTGCATCGGCACCGACCATGGAGGTCTTGTGCTCGATGAGGTGTACAAATTCGTGACGGAAATGCTTGAGCATGCCGCGCACCGGCATGGCCGCTGCGTCGCCCAAGGCGCAAATCGTGCGGCCCATGATGTTGCCAGCCACACTGTCAAGCATGTCGATGTCGCTGGCACGGCCCTGGCCGTTTTCAATGCGATCGACCATGCGCCACAGCCAGCCCGTGCCTTCACGGCAAGGCGTGCATTGGCCACAGGACTCGTGCGAGTAAAAGTAAGACAAACGCGCCAAGGCCTTGACCATGCAACGGGTTTCGTCCATGACGATCACCGCGCCCGAACCCAACATCGAGCCGCCTTCTTTGGCGATGCTGTCGTAGTCCATGGTGAGCTTCATCATCAAATCGGCGGGAACAACCGGAGAAGACGAGCCGCCGGGGATCACGGCCTTGAGCTTGCGGCCACCGCGCACGCCGCCAGCAAGTTCGAGCAGCTTGGCAAACGGTGTGCCCATGGGCACTTCGTAGTTACCAGGACGCTCGACGTCACCACTGACCGAGAAGATCTTGGTGCCGCCGTTGTTGGGCTTGCCACATTCCAGATACGCCTGACCACCGTTGCGGATGATCCAAGGCACCGCTGCGAAGGTCTCGGTGTTGTTGATCGTGGTGGGCTTGCCGTACAAACCAAAGCTGGCTGGAAACGGCGGCTTGAAGCGTGGCTGACCTTTTTTGCCTTCGAGCGATTCGAGCAAGGCGGTTTCTTCGCCGCAGATGTATGCGCCAAAACCGTGCGAGGCGTGCAACTGGAAGCTGAAGGTGCTGCCCAAAATGTTGTTACCCAAGTAGCCTGCTGCACGGGCTTCCTCCAGAGCCGCTTCAAAGCGCTCGTAGGTGTGGAAAATTTCGCCGTGGATGTAGTTGTAGCCCACGCTGATGCCCATGGCATAAGCGGCGATGATCATGCCTTCGATCACCGTGTGGGGGTTGTACTCCATGATGTCACGGTCTTTGCACGTGCCCGGTTCGCCTTCGTCCGAGTTGCAGACCAAATACTTTTGACCGGGGAACTGGCGGGGCATGAAGCTCCACTTCAAACCCGTGGGGAAGCCCGCACCGCCGCGACCACGCAGACCGGACTCTTTGACGGTGGCGATCACTTGGTCTTGTGTCATGCCCGCCACGCCTGTTTCAGCGTTCGGCGCACTGCCATCTTTGCCCAAGATTTTGCGCAATGCGGCATAGCCACCGCGTGCTTCGTAGTCTTTGATGCCCCAGTTTTGGCCATTCAGACCCGCATAAATTTGCGGATTGATGTGGCGATCATGGAAGCAAGTTTCGACGCCGGTGGCCTGGAATTGGCTCAGGATTTGTTCGACTTTCATCAGGCGGCCTCTGCTTTCTTCAGGCTGTCGACGAGTTGGTCCAATTTTTCGTGGCTCATGAAGCTGCACATGTGGCGGTCATTGACCAAGAGCACGGGTGCATCTGCGCAAGCACCTTGGCATTCGCTGGGTTGCAATGTGAACAAGCCATCTGCGGTGGTTTCACCGGCGTGCACACCCAATTTGTGCTCCAGATGGGCCAGCGCCTGAGCACCGCCACGCAACTGGCAAGGCAGGTTGGTGCAGACGTTCAGCTTGAACTTGCCCACCGGCTTTTGGTTGTACATGTTGTAGAAGGTGGTGACTTCGTGCACGGCCATCACGGGCATGCCCAAAACTTCGGCCACGACTAGCTCACTGTCGGGGCTGACCCAGCCTTGTTCTTGCTGCACGATCGACAGGCAAGCCATGACGGCCGACTGCTTTTGTTCTGCAGGAAACTTGGCGACTTCACGCGCAAAGCGTGCTTTGGTTGACTCAGAGATCATCGGTCAATCTCTCCAAAAACGATGTCCATGGTCCCGATGATCGCGACCGCATCGGCCAGCATGTGGCCTCGGGCCATTTCATCGAGGGTGGCCAGATGGGCGAAGCCCGGGGCGCGAATTTTGAGGCGGTAAGGCTTGTTGGCACCGTCACTGACCATGTAGATGCCGAACTCACCCTTGGGGTGTTCGACTGCTGCGTAGGCCTCACCTTCGGGCACATGAAAACCTTCGGTGAAGAGCTTGAAATGGTGGATCAAGTCTTCCATGTTGGACTTCATGCCTTCGCGAGATGGCGGTGCCACCTTGTGGTTGTCGGTGATGACCGGACCTGGGTTGGCACGCAGCCACGCAACGCACTGCTGGATGATGCGGTTCGACTCGCGCATCTCGGCCATTCGGACCAAATAGCGGTCGTAGCTGTCACCGGTCTTGCCCACGGGCACGTCAAACTCGACTTGGTCGTACGCATCGTAGGGCTGCTTTTTACGCAAGTCCCAGGCAATGCCCGAGCCGCGCAGCATGGGGCCGGTCATGCCCAAATTCAGAGCGCGCTCAGGTGGCACGACGCCAATGCCGACGGTACGCTGCTTCCAGATTCGGTTGTCGGTCAGCAGGGTTTCGTACTCGTCCACGCACTTGGGGAAGCGCTGCGTAAAGTCGTCGATGAAGTCCAGCAAGGAACCGTTGCGGTTCTTGTTGAGCTGCTCGATGGCCTTGGCGTTCTTGATCTTGCTAACCTTGTACTGCGGCATGCTGTCAGGCAGATCGCGGTACACGCCACCGGGACGGAAATAGGCTGCGTGCATGCGCGCGCCAGAAACGGCCTCGTACATGTCGAACAGGTCTTCACGCTCGCGGAAGGTGTAGATCAGGATGGTGGAGCTGCCGCAATCGTTGCCGTGCGAACCGAGCCACATGAGGTGGTTCAGGATGCGGGTGATTTCGGAGAACATCACGCGGATGTACTGCGCACGCATCGGCACTTCCAGGCCCAGCATCTTTTCGATGGCCAGGCAGTAAGCGTGCTCGTTGCACATCATCGACACGTAATCCAGTCGGTCCATGTAGGGCAAGGACTGGATATAGGTTTTGCTTTCGGCCAGCTTTTCAGTGGCACGGTGCAACAAACCGATGTGCGGATCGGCGCGTTGCACGACCTCGCCGTCCAGCTCGAGCACCAAGCGCAGCACACCGTGCGCAGCCGGGTGCTGTGGACCGAAGTTCAGCGTGTAATTCTTGATTTCGGCCATATCAGTTCAGGCCTCCATAGTTTTCTTCGCGGATGATGCGAGGCGTGATTTCGCGTGGCTCAATGCTCACGGGCTCATAAATCACACGCTTGCGCTCGGCGTCGTAACGCATTTCGACGTGACCCGACAGCGGGAAGTCTTTGCGGAACGGATGGCCAATGAAACCGTAGTCAGTCAAGATGCGGCGCAGATCGTTGTGACCTTCAAACACGATGCCGTACAGGTCAAAGGCTTCGCGCTCGTACCAATTGGCCGAGTTCCAGAGGTCGTTGACAGACGCCACCAAAGGCAGATCATCGTCTGGGCACAGCACTTTGACGCGCACGCGCTGGTTCAGGCTGACCGACAGCAGGTGCACGGTGACGCCAAAGCGGGGGCCGTCGGTGCCGACTTCGCGGTAAGCGGAATAGTCCACACCAGCCAAGTCAATCATTTGTTCGAATTGGCAGCCAGCGGCATCGCGCAGGGTCTGCATCACGCTCAGGTAATGCTGCGCGTTCACATGAACAGCGACCTCCCCCAGAGCGATCGAAATACTTTGAACCCGATCACCCAAAGCCGCAGCCAAGGTGTCTTGCAGGTCTTCGGGGCGGATGGCGAAATCGGTCATCGTCTTCTTTCCCTCAAGCACGCGCAATGGTGTGCGTGCGGCGGATTTTTTGCTGCAGCTGGATGATGCCGTAGATCAGCGCTTCGGCTGTCGGCGGGCAACCCGGCACATACACATCGACTGGCACAATGCGGTCGCAACCGCGAACCACCGAATAGCTGTAGTGGTAATAACCCCCGCCATTGGCACACGACCCCATGGAGATCACCCAGCGCGGCTCGGACATTTGGTCATAGACCTTGCGCAAGGCCGGGGCCATCTTGTTACACAGGGTTCCGGCCACGATCATCAAATCGGCTTGGCGTGGGCTGGCACGAAAAACTTCAGCACCAAAGCGGGCCAAGTCGTAACGGGCGGTCGCCGAATGCATCATTTCAACCGCGCAGCACGCCAGACCAAAGGTCATGGGCCAGAGCGAGCCGGTCTTGGCCCAATTCACCACCGAGTCGTAACTCGTGGTGATGAAGCCTTCTTTCATCACGCCTTCAATCATTTTGAGTCCTTAAGCAGGCTGAATGCTGTTGTGTTTGACAAGATCATTCCCAGTCCAGAGCGCCTTTTTTCCACTCGTAGACAAAGCCCACGACCAGAATGGCCAGGAAAATCACCACGGCCACAAAGCCCGCCACACCCACTTCCTTGAGCGCCACAGCCCAAGGAAACAGGAACGCGATTTCCAGATCGAACAAGATGAACAAGATGGCCACCAGGTAGTAGCGCACATCGAACTTCATGCGAGCGTCTTCAAAAGCCTCAAAGCCGCACTCATAGGGGGAATTTTTTTCCGCGTCAGGTCGGTTGGGGCCAAGGATGTAGCCCAAAACCTGGGGAATGATGCCGACAGCAATGCCGACCAAAATGAACAAGAGAATGGGGAGGTATTGTTCGAGGTTCATCTTGAGACTGACGGTATCACCGAATGAATAGCCCAGGCTTTACAACCTGGGCTTTTCTGTTTGTCTGGTGCCGTCGGCGAGACTCGAACTCGCACAGCTTTCGCCACTACCCCCTCAAGATAGCGTGTCTACCAATTTCACCACGACGGCAGGATACTTTTGACCAGGTTGCATGAGGTACATCAAACGATGCATTTAGCTCTCCGGACAATCCCGTAGTTTACTCCGAAAAACCTGCCATTTCCTTTCAGAAAACGGGAAATTTGTGCAGAGCAGCAAAGCTGAATGTCAGCTTACTTGGCGGGTGCCGGTGGCACGCTGTTGTCAGGCTTGGCCGTGGGGGCGTTGCCCGGAATTTGTGCTGCAGTGCTGCTGTCCACAGGCGCTGCGGGAGCCGTCACCGCGACGCCTTCCAGGACGCTGCCAGTGGGGGCCGTTGGGCGGGCGTTGCTGAAATAAGCCAACAACAAAGTGCACACAAAGAATACCGCAGCCAAAACGGCCGTGGTGCGCGACAAAAAGTTGGCACCCCCGGTCGCGCCAAACAGGCTGCCCGAACCGCCGCTGCCAAAGGCTGCGCCCATGTCAGCACCTTTGCCATGCTGAATGAGGATCAAACCGATCATGGCCAGGGCCGACAACATCTGCACCACCAAAATCAAAGTCAACACCATGCTCATCTGTATCTCCAAAAATCAATCAAAAGTGGGCCAAAGACTCAGCGCGAAGCGGTCTTCAACATGGACAAAAAGTCAGGCGCTTTCAGCGCCGCACCACCGATCAGGCCACCGTCCACATCGGGCTGGGCCAACAATTCGGCAGCGTTGGCGGCATTCATGCTGCCGCCATACAAAATCGACACCCGATCCGCATGCGACGATGCCGCTTGCAACTGTGCCCGCAAAACGGCGTGCACGTGTTGCGCTTGCTCAGGTGTGGCAGTCAATCCGGTGCCAATGGCCCAGACAGGTTCGTAGGCCACCACGATTTCACTGATGCAATGGCCATTGGCATGGATCACCGCAGCCAACTGGCGCTTGACCACAGCTTCGGTCTGACCCGCTTCGCGCTCGGACAGGCTCTCGCCCACACACACGATGGGTGTAATGCCCGCAGCCAACGCACGCTGTGCCTTGCGGGCCACCAACACATCTGACTCAGCATGGTACTGACGGCGCTCCGAATGACCCACGATGCAATAGCGCACCGCAAAATCACGCAGCATGTCGGCTGACACTTCTCCTGTGTAGGCCCCCATGTCATGGGCAGAGACATCTTGCGCCCCCAAGCCGATGGACGACCCCACGAGCAAGCTTTGCACCTGCGCCAGATAAACCGAGGGCACGCATACCGCAGAACGGCAGTGCAGATCAGCCATAGCCGCCAGCACATCCGACAACAAAGACGCATTGGCAGCCAAGCTGCCATTCATCTTCCAGTTGCCGACCATCAACTTGCTGTGCATCGTCATCACCAAGTCACCACCAATTTGCCCACATGCTGGTTGGTCTCCATCAAGGCATGGGCTTGCGCCGCACCCGATGGCAAACCACCGCCCGCCTCTGCCGCAGCAAACACGCTGTGGATGACCGGCTTGATGCGGCCCGATTCAATCCAAGGCCACACCGTTTTGAGCAAAGACTGGGCAATTGCCGCCTTGAAAGCCACTGGACGCGGACGCAGGGTGGAACCCGTGATGGTCAAGCGGCGACGCAAGACCAAGCCTGCATTGAACTCGCTTTGGATACCGCCTTGCACCGCGATGATGACCAGACGGCCATCTTCGGCCAAGGCCTCGACTTCACGCGCCACGTAGTCACCCGCGACCATATCCAGAATCACATTCACACCCACACCGCCGGTGATGCGCTTGGCCTCAGCCACGAAGTCGATGGTCTTGTAATTGATGGCATGGTCCGCACCCAAAGCCAGACAAGCCTGGCATTTGTCGTCAGAACCCGCCGTGGCGATCACCGTCGCACCGGCTGCTTTGGCCATTTGGATGGCGGTCACGCCGATGCCGCTGGTGCCCCCCTGAATCAACAGGGTCTCACCCGCTTGCAAGCGCCCGCGGTCAAACACATTGCTCCAGACTGTGAAGAACGTCTCTGGCAGCGAAGCGGCTTCAATGTCCGTCAGGCCCTTGGGCACTGGCAAACATTGGGCCACGGGTGCCACGCACAACTGTGCATAACCCCCACCAGCCACCAAAGCGCACACGCGGTCGCCCACAGCCAAGCCCGCCTCGGCCATAGCCGCTGCATCGCCAGACACCACCACACCCGCGACTTCCAGGCCCGGAATGTCCGAAGCACCGGGTGGCACAGGGTAATTGCCCAAGCGTTGCAGCACGTCGGGGCGGTTGATGCCGCTGGCCGAAACACGAATGAGCAACTCCCCTGCCCCTGCAACGGGGTCAGGGCGGGAGCCAGGGACCAGCACCTCAGGGGCACCGTAGCTTTGGATTTCAATGACGTTCATGGTGAATCCACGCGATGTCGGGTGATCGCTGATCACCCGAAGCAACGCTGTTTAGCCTTGAGCAGGACGGTCCAGCAAAGCCTTCATCGACAGCTTGATGCGGCCTTTTTCGTCGGTTTCCATGACCTTGACTTTGACAATCTGGCCTTCGCTCAGGTAGTCGGTCACTTTTTCAACGCGCTCGTGGGCGATCTGGCTGATGTGCAGCAAACCGTCTTTGCCTGGCAACAGGTTGATCAAAGCACCGAAATCCAAGATCTTGGTCACAGGGCCTTCGTAGACCTTGCCGATTTCAACTTCAGCGGTGATCTGCTCGATGCGCTTCTTGGCGATCTCGGCCTTCTCGCCGTCGGTGGCCGCGATGGTGATCGTGCCGTCTTCGGAGATGTTGATCTGGCAGCCGGTTTCTTCGGTCAGGGCACGGATGGTCGCGCCGCCTTTGCCGATCACGTCACGGATCTTCTCGGGGTTGATCTTCATGGTGAAGAGCTTGGGTGCGAAATCAGACACTTCAGTGTTGGCTTCGCTCATCGCTTCTTGCATCTTGCCCAGAATGTGCATGCGGGCTTCTTTGGCTTGGGCCAAAGCGACTTGCATGATTTCTTTGGTGATGCCCTGGATCTTGATGTCCATCTGCAGTGCAGTGATACCGTTGGTGGTACCGGCCACTTTGAAGTCCATATCACCCAGGTGATCTTCGTCACCCAGGATGTCGGTCAACACCGCAAAGCGGTTGTCTTCCTTGATCAGGCCCATGGCGATACCGGCCACATGGGCTTTCATTGGCACACCCGCGTCCATCATCGACAAGCAGCCGCCGCAGACCGAAGCCATGGACGACGAACCGTTCGATTCGGTGATCTCGGACACCACACGCAGGGTGTAAGGGAACTCTTCTTTGCTCGGCAGCACAGCGGCCAAAGCGCGCTTGGCCAGACGGCCGTGGCCGATTTCGCGGCGCTTGGTCGAACCCATGCGGCCCACTTCGCCAGTGGCAAAGGGAGGCATGTTGTAGTGGAACATGAAGCGGTCTTCGAACTCGCCAGCCAATGCGTCAATGCGCTGCGCATCGCGCTCGGTGCCCAAAGTGGTGATCACCAAAGCTTGGGTTTCGCCACGTGTGAACAAGGCCGAGCCGTGTGTGCGGGGCAGCACGCTGTTGCGGATTTCGATGGGGCGCACAGTGCGTGTGTCGCGACCATCGATACGGGGCTCACCCGCCAAAATCTGGCTGCGAACGATGCGGGCTTCGATTTCGAACATCAGGCCGTCGAGCTTGACGCTGTCAAAGGCCACGCCCTCTTCGGCCAAAGCGACTTTGACCGAAGCGTAGGCTTCGCGGCAAGCGTGTGTACGGGCTTGCTTGTTGCGGATCTGGTAAGCCGCACGCAGCTTTTCTTCAGCCAAAGAGGCCAGCTTGGCTTCGAAAGCCATGTCGCGGGCAGGCGCTTGCCAGTCCCACACAGGCTTTCCAGCTTCGCGCACCAACTCGTGGATCGCGTTGATGGCAATCGCGGATTGCTCATGGCCATACACCACGCCGCCCAACATGATTTCTTCGGACAGTTGCAGGGCTTCAGATTCGACCATCAGCACAGCGGCTTCGGTACCAGCCACAACCAAGTCCATCACGCTGTCTTTGCGCTGGGTCTGGCCGGGGTTCAAGACGTATTCGCCATTGATGTAACCCACGCGAGCGGCGCCGATGGGGCCGTTGAATGGGATGCCCGAGATGGACAAGGCGGCAGACACGGCGATCATCGCAGCGATGTCGGCGTCGACTTCAGGGTTCAAAGACACGGTGTGGATGACCACGTGAACGTCGTTGTAGAAACCTTCGGGGAACAGAGGACGGATCGGACGGTCGATCAGACGGCTGGTCAGGGTCTCGTGCTCGCTGGGCTTGGCTTCACGCTTGAAAAAGCTGCCAGGGATCTTGCCTGCGGCGTAAGTCTTCTCGATGTAGTCCACCGTGAGGGGGAAGAAATCTTGACCGGCTTTGGCGATCTTGGAACCCACGACAGTGGCCAGCACCACGGTGCCTTCCATGTCGAGCAGCACAGCGCCGCCCGCTTGGCGAGCCACTTCGCCGGTTTCCATCTTGACCGTGTGCTGGCCCCACTGGAAGGTTTTGGTAACTTTGTTGAAAATGGACATGTTCAGAACTCCTGAAAACAAAAGCGCATGAGGCTGCACTGTGGGCCCGGAAGTTGACGCTCTGAACTCGATGCCATTCCACAAAACCTTGATTTGAAAGCCTTGTGGAATGACACAGCGCGGGTTCTTTGTGACAAATTCCGACTGAAAAAAAGAATAAAGCGCCTGAGCTAGTGAACTAACTCAGGCGCTTTTCATCTGGAGAGACGATTACTTACGCAGGCCAAGCTTGGCGATCAGCGCAACGTAACGGTCAGCATCACGGGACTTGAGGTAGTCCAACAGTTTGCGGCGACGGCTCACCATGCGCAGCAGACCGCGGCGACCGTGATGGTCTTTGGCGTGTGTTTTGAAGTGAGGTGTCAGCTCGTTGATACGGGCTGTCAGCAAAGCCACTTGGACTTCTGGGGACCCAGTGTCATTGGCAGCACGTGCGTTGGCCTTGACGACCTCGGCCTTGATTGAAGATGCAATCATGGTATTTCCTTGTTTTCGCCGAATTCTTGAGGAATATCAGCGGGTTAATGACTTGCGCCATCTGCCGGAAAAGCGGATGGCGTGCGCTTTGCAAATCGCAAAACAGGCGGATTATAGCCCGAAAGTGACCCCAAATAACAGCCGCACTCCTGCTCTCGGCGGGATTTGTAGGTCGGTGGCTTCAACCCCGACAAGCGCAGTCGAATACCTGGATCCCGGGTCTTCGCCCGGGATGACAATAGCGTTAATGGGGGTCAGATCCCCGTTAATGAGGGTCATTAATGAGGATCAGATTCCGATTAAACATTAATGAGGGTCAGATTCAGATTAAAGACATTCCATCAGTTCTCGGCCAGCCAGCCCTTGAGCCGTTCCACGCCCTGGCTCAGCCTGTCCAAGTCTTTGGAGGCAAAGCACCAGCGCAGCCAACCCGCCGCTTCGGGGGCAAAGGCTTCGCCGGGGGCCAGTCCCAGACCGGCTTCGGCGACCAGCCGTTTCGCAGTGGCCACCGCGTCCGGATGCCCTTCGAGCTTGAAAAATGCGTACATCCCGCCTTTGGCCGAGGCCAATTGGACGCCGGGCACGGCCTGCAGCAGCGGCACCAGGGTGTCGCGGCAGGCTTTGAGGTGGGCCACCACACGGGGTGTGATGTCGGCTGTGTTTTGCAAGGCCACGACACCCGCCTTTTGGGTGAACACCGAAGCGCACGAGGTGTTGAACTCGATCAATTTGCCCATGTGAGGCGTCATGGCGGCAGGCATGACCAGCCAACCCAGACGCCAGCCGGTCATCAAAAAGCTCTTGGAAAAGCTGTGCACCACGACCAGGCGGTCGTCGGGCTCAGCCACATCCAGAAAAGACGGGGCGCAGCCATTGGCCGTGTCGGTTTCGTAATACAGGCGCTCATACACCTCATCGGCCAGCACCCAAGTGCCGGTGCTGCGGCAGTGCGCCAATATCTCGGACTGTTCGGCCCGGCTGAGCGTCCAGCCCGTGGGGTTATTGGGCGAATTGACGATCAGCATACGCGTGGCGGGGGTGATGGCGGCTTTGAGCGCGGCCATGTCGAGCTGCCATTGGCCACCCACCGGGCGCAGCGACACGCACTTCAAATTCGCGCCCATCACCAAAGCCTGCGCCGTCAGGTTGGGCCAGACGGGCGTGACAGCGACCACTTCGTCGCCCGCGTCGATCAGGGCTTGCGCCGCCAGCATCAAGGCGTTCACGCCGCCCGAAGTAATGGCCAGGCGGTCCACACCAATGGGTCCGTGCAAGGCAGACATGTAGTCGGACACGGCCTGGCGCAGCTCGGGCAGGCCCAGGTTGTGCGAATAAAAGGTCTCGCCTTTTTGCATCGAATCGATGGCCGCTTGGCGCACGATGTCGGGCGTGACTTCGTCGGATTCGCCAAACCAGAAAGCCAGCACATCGGGCCGACCCATGCCTGCGTTGGCCACTTCGCGGATGCGGGACTCTTCCAGGTCCATGACGGCCTGGCGCATGAAAGGAGCGGTTTTTTTGTTCATGCCCTCATCGTAACGGCTGGCCTGCCCGGCAGCTGTCACCCCTTGCACAAGCGCTGCGCTTGCCTATGATGAACGGCACAACAACAGACAGGGAGACCGCCATGAACACACGGCATTGGATGACTGCGCTCGCCAGCGCGGGTTTGGGGCTTTGCTTGATGGCCATAGCGCCAGCCAGCCATGCGGTAGACAACTTCACAGCCGTCACGGCCTCCGACAAGCCCGCGAAGACCAAAAAACCGAAACAAAGTAAAGCACCCAAACCGCCCGTCAGCCCCAACACGGGCGAGAGCAAGGCTGAGCGGGACAAGCGTCTTTTACGCGAATGCCGGGGCAAGGCCAATGCTGGAGCTTGCGAGGGGTTTGCCAGTTAAACGTCATCGCGGCGGGGGCGCCGCTCCTACAAGGGATGTGGGAGCCCCGCCCCCGGGGCGATTTCAGGCAGTCAAAGCCACCACTGAGCCAAGCCGCTGGCCCGCACGCTCGGGCGGTCAATGGCCGCTTCAAGCAATCCGGCCTCAGCCTCGATCAGGGTGAACTGCTCACGCGCCCGAGTGATGCCTGTGTAGGCCAGCTCACAGCTCAGCACTTCAGCACCGCCCGGTGGCAAGACCAGCGCGGTGTGCTCGAACTCCGAGCCCTGGCTCTTGTGCACCGTCATGACAAAAGCCGTTTCGACCTGCGCCAAGCGCATCACACTCACCGAGCGCAGCGTCTCGCCGTCAAGAAACCAGACCTTGAGCGTGCCTTCGGTGTTGGGCAGCACCACGCCCACGTCGCCGTTGAAAACGCCCAGCTGCGCATCGTTGCGGGTGACCATGACCGGGCGACCGGCAAACCATTCGCCCGTGACTTTGAGCAGCCCTTCATCGGCCAAGGCTTTTTGCACGGCGGCGTTGAGTCCTTGGGTGCCCCATTCGCCCTGATGCACGGCGCACAGGATTCGGAAACGCTCAAAAGCTTTGAGCACGCTGCGCACCCAATTGGCATGGGTTTCGGCGTCTTGCCCGCTCGGCACCTGCTGCATGAGGCGCAGGTAGTCGGCGTAGGACGGCTTGGCCGAACTGCCCAGCGCCAAAGCACAGACAGCTTGTGGGCTCGCAGGTTGCAGGGCGAGCAGTGCGCTGGCTTCATGCGGGGTGCCACCTTCAGCGGGCGTTCGCGAGCGAGGACTGTCGTCCACCAAAGCCCCCGACAACACAGCACGCGCAGCATGGGTGTCACCCCGATTCACGGCCAAGGCCAATTGGCCGATGGCGCCTTTGAAGCGGCGACTTTGCCGCAGCATCACGGTTTGTTGAGCGAGCAAAGGCGCAGCGCCCGCAGACCGATACTCGGCAGGCAAGGTCTGCCCGGCCACGGTCTGCACAAACTGCGCAGTGTCCGCGCTGTAGCGGGCTGCGGCGGCGTCGCGGCACAGGTCGCCCAGCACCGCGCCCGCCTCCACCGAGGCCAGCTGGTCCTTGTCGCCCAGCAGCACCAGCCGCGCCGTGGCGGGCAGGGCCTGCAGCAGCGCGTCCATCATTTCCAAATGCACCATCGAGGCTTCGTCCACGATCAGCACATCCACATCGAGCGGGTTGGCCGCATGGTGCCTGAACTGGCGCGTGTCGGGCCGTGCACCCAGCAGCGAATGCAAGGTGCGGGCCGGGCCCATGCGGGCGATCAGCGTGTTCAGGTCCAGACCGCTGCCCTCTGGCACCTGATCTTGCAGACTGGTCAGCGCGTTGTCGATGGATTGCTTGAGCCGCGCCGCCGCTTTGCCTGTGGGCGCAGCCAATGCCACGCGCAAGGGGCTGCCCTCCTCGTGCAGCGCCAGCAGCAATGCCAACAGGCGTGCAGCGGCGTAAGTCTTGCCTGTGCCCGGCCCGCCCGTGATGACCGACAGACGCGCACGCAGCGCTACGGCGCAGGCCACCTTTTGCCAATCGGTGTCAGCAGGTGCTTCTGTACTGGGCACAAAGAAACGGTCCAGCCATTGGCGGGCCACCGCCTCGGGCACAGGCAACGGTTCGCTGGCCCGCTGCAACAGACCCTGGCCCACGCGCTTTTCATAACCCGCATAGCGGCGCAGGTAAAGGAGCGGGGCATGGGCCGTGCCGCCCAGCACCAGCGGCTGGCCTTGGTCGGGTGCATCGCTCAGACGCGAACAGGCTCGGGATGTGTTGCTTTGCAAAGCGGCTTGCCAGTCGGCCAGCATGGCGGGCAGGTGCGCCCAAAGCGCACGCAAGCCTTGCGGCCCGTCCACCGCCACGGTGGGCCAACCCAACATCGCCACAGGCGGTGCGCACAGGTCAGCCAAGGGCAAACAGGTGTGGCCACGGCCTTCCATTTGCGCGAGTATGGCCGCCGCCACCAGCAGCGCGGGGCTGGCTTGGCCATCGAGCCGCAGCAATTGCGCTGCAAGGGCACTGTCGATGTGGCGCAGCAGGCCTTGCTCGGTCCACAACTGCAGCCATTGCAGCGTTTGCGGGGCGCTCAGGCCTTGGGCTGGTAGGTCGTTGAGCCAATCCATTTGCGTGGTGGGGACAGACATCGTGCGCGAGGGCTTTTTGAAACTCATGCTTTCACCTCGGCATGGAGCATGGCGTCCAAGCCTTCGAGCAATTCGAGCGGAGCAGGCAAGGTGCAGCAGCCGCCCGCAGGCCCGTCGATGCCACGCAAGAACAGGTACACCGCGCCGCCCAGTTGTTGTGCTGGGTTGTAGGCCACGCCCAGTCGGCTGCGCAGCAGGCGGTGCAACGCCAGCATATAGAGCGCGGCCTGCACCTCGTAGCGGTGGTGGGCCATGGCGGCATCGAGCGCCTGCGCGGTGTAGGCCGCGTCATCGGCACCCAGGTGGTTGGATTTGTAGTCGAGCACCCAGTAACGCCCTTCGTGCTCAAAAACCAAGTCGGCAAAGCCCATCAGCATGCCGTGCAGCTGCGCGTCGGGCAGTTGCGGGCGGCTCACGCCGGGCAGCAGGTGCTGCTGGCACAGCGCGTCTACCTCGCGGGCGTGCAGCCGCTCGGCAGGCAGCCAGAACTCCATCTCGGGCAGCAAGGTGCTCAGCGCGTTCAGCGGGCTACCTGGCCCACGCAGGGGCTGCGCCACAACACGGGTGAGCCACTGCACCACCACATCGGCTTGGGCTTTGTAGCCTGCGTTTTCGCAGCGCTTTTTCAGGCGCTCAGCCTTGGGTGCGTCGAGCACAAAATCATCAGCCGCCAACCACTCGAGCTGGTCGTGCAAGAAGTTGCCTGCCGTCGGGCCTTTGGCAAAGCCGTGCCACGGGGCCAAAGAACCCACAGGGGTTGCAGGGGTGGGCAGGACCTGTGCATCTTCGGGCGGTTCGTCATCAGCCGGGCGCGGTGTGGCCATGTGCAGGCTCATTTGCGCCAAAGGCTGCGAAGACAGGTCTCGCGTCAGGCGCGAGAAGCTCGCAATGGTCCACGACTTGTCGATGCGGGCGGTGCAAACCAGCGCGTCGCGCAGTTCAGTGGTGCGGGCGGGCCGCTGCCAGACCGTGAGCGGCACGCCTTCACTCGCGGGCACCAACTGCACCGACAAGCGCTGCGCATGCGCATCGGTTTCCAGTGCTTGCAGCTTGGTCAACCAGCCAGCTTCATCGATGGCGTCACCACCGCCCAACAAATGGCCTGCAGCGCTGTTGTGGTTCACGCAGCTTTTGCCCGAACCCCGCGTGACCGGGCTCCAGCCCACCCACAGCGCATGCCGCGCACGCGTGAGCGCCACGTACCAAAGGCGCAGGTCTTCACGCAGGCGGTCGTGATCGGCAGTCTCGGTGTCGTTCTTGTCAAAGTCCAAGGTCCAATGCCGCTCGCCCTGGCCGTCATCGAGCTGCAACACCGGGGTTTTGTGGGCTTCCATCATGCGGTGGCTGTGCGCAAAGGGCAGGCACACCACCGGGTACTCCAAGCCTTTGCTGGCATGGATGGTGATGACCTTGACCAGGTCTTCGTCGCTCTCCAGTCGCACGGTCTGTTCTTCGCTGTCGCCTGCGCCCCCCGCCTTGACCTCCTCGATCTGCTGGGCCAGCCAGCGGATCAGGGCCTGCTCACCATCCAGCTGGCTGCTGGCGGTTTGCAGCAGTTCGGCCAGGTGCAGCACATTGGTCAGGCGGCGTTCGCCATCGCTCTGGCCACGCCAGCGCCCGGCCAGTTGCAACACATGCAAGGACTGGCGCAGCATGGCCAACACGCCCTGCCCTTGCCAAACCCCGCGCAGGTCACGCATCTGCTCAGCGCGTTGGTCCAGCAACTCATCTTGCGTGGCCAAGCTGTACAACTCGGCCAGCGACAGGCCCACGGTGCGCGTGCCCAAAGCAGCACGCACGCGGCGCATGTTTTGGGGCTCGGCCACGCCGCGCATCCACAGGCACAGGTCCTGCGCTTCGTCGCTGGCAAACACCGAGTCGCGGTCTGACAGGTAAACCGAGGCCACGCCCCGCACACGCAAAGCGTCGCGCACGGCAGCGGCCTCTTTGCCCGTGCGCACCAGCACGGCGATGTCTTTGGGCTGCAGCGGCTTATCGCCCTTGTCCGGATCGCCTTTACTCAGGTCCACAAAGCGGGCCTGCGGGTCACTCAGCCAAGCCACGATCTGCTCAGCGCACAGGGCCGACAAGTGCGTCAGCGCATCACGCTGGCTGCGCAGCTTGGCGTCATGCACCAAGGTCATGGCTTTCACGCCACCATCACAGGTCGTGAACACTTCGATGCGGCCCTTGGCTTTAACAGCCTGGAAAGGCAGCGGATCTTCATCGCCGCGTTGGTAACCAAAGGCGTCTTTCGGGATTTCAAACCAGCGATTCACCACATCCACCACAGCTTGGGTGGATCGGTAATTGGTGCCCAACACATGGTGACGGCCTTCGGTGGCGCGGCGTGCGGCCAAGTAGCCATGGATGTCGGCACCGCGAAAGCCGTAGATCGATTGCTTGGGGTCCCCGATCAGCAGGAGCGCAGCGTCTTGCCGGTTCTCGGCTGTGCGGTAAATGCGGTCAAAAATGCGGAACTGCAGCGGCGAGGTGTCCTGGAACTCGTCGATCATCGCCACCGGAAACTGCTCGCGCAGTCGCTGCGCCAGACGCTCGCCCGACTCGGGGTCGGCCAGCGCCACATCGAGGCGTTGCAGCATGTCGGCAAAACCAAACAGGCCGCTGCGTTTTTTCAGCTCAGCCATGCGCTGCAACACATGGGTGCGGGCGTGCAGGCGGGCGGCTTGTGCGGGTTCGGGCAAGGCCAACAAAGCGGCTTGCAGATCGGCATAGGCTTGCGATTCGGGCGGCAAGTCCAAGGGCGCTTCGCCGGGTTTGCGGCAAGCCAGCAGGCCTTTGGGCGTGAAGCGGTCCCAGCCTGTCTTCATGTCTTTTTGCAGCACCTTGGGCTCGTCTGCGCTTTGCGCCCAGGCTTTGAGCACACCCAGCCAAGCTTCGCAATTTTTGTAGCTCAACTTACGGCCATCCCAGCTCGACTTGTGGTGCTCAATTTGCCCCTCGATCCAGCCCAACAAGCTGTCGGCCTTTTCCACCCAGCCCTGCTTGAGCGCCGCCAGTTGCGCATCGCGCTCGGCCATCGCCTCACCAAACACCTGCGCCAGCGTGCCGGGGGCGGGGTCGGCCAGCGGCACCGCCATCAGGGCACGCATGTCCTTGTCGAGCGCTGGCACGTCGCGCCAGACGCGCTGCACCTGCACCACCAGCGGTGTGGCCATGGGGTAGAGCTGCTGACGCCAGTAGTCCTGCACGGCTTCGAGGCGCAGCGCGGCTTCGTCACCGACCAAGTTTTCTTCAAACAGGCTGCCGCTGTCAAAGGCGTGCTCGCGCAGCATGCGCTGGCACCAAGCGTCGATGGTGTAAACGGCCGCGTCGTCCATGGCCTGCGCGGCCAGCGCCAGCCGATACGCCGCTTGTTCGCGGGGCTCACCTTCGGGGTATTCGCTTTTGAGTTGGTTCAGGAAGGCGTCGTCCGTTGGGGCGATGCCCCGGAGCACCTGCGCCGCCTCGGTCAGGCGGGCGCGGATGCGGTCTGACAGCTCACGCGTGGCGGCGCGGGTAAAGGTCATCACCAGCACGTCTTGCGGCAGCATGGGGCGCACGGGTGCGGTGCCCGCATCGCCATGGCCCAGCACCAAGCGCACATACAGCGCGGCAATCGTCCAGGTCTTGCCCGTGCCTGCGCTCGCCTCGATCAGGTGGCTGCCGCGCAGCGGAAAGCTGTGGGCGTTGAGAGCGTGTGCGGTGCTCATGCCTCGTCCCCCTCATCGTCTGCAGGCGCATCGGGCAAGGCCTCGACTTCGGCCTCTGCAGCCCAAGCTTTGAGCGGCGCATACACCGCCTGCGCCAGTCGATCCAGTGCACCCGTGGCCAGCAAGTCTTGCACCGTGGGGTAGGTGCGGGACAGCGCCGGGTCTTTGTCTTTTTCTGCGCTCTTGAAGTCGCTGCCTTCGTAGGCATCGGCCAGCGCATTGGTGTTTTCTTTGTCCTTGAGCCACTGCAAAGCCACACCGGGTGGCAAGGGCAGCGGCCAGCGCATGCCCTCGGCCCAGGTGGCCAGCAAGGTCTGCAACTGGGTGCGGGCGGCCTCAGGGTCTTGCGGTTCTGCACGCACCACGGCGTTGCGGCCCACCACCACACAGCGCACTGAATGCCCCATGGCGGCAGCGGCCAGCGACTGCAGCCAAATGTCGATGAGTTTTTCAGGTCTGGCCAAAGGTGTTTTGGGTTTGAGATCCGCCACGTCATTGGCACGCAAACTCAAAAGCATTTGCCCACCCTCACCCGCCAGCACGCCGCCCAAAGCGTCTTGCAAACTCACTTGCGGGTTTACCTGGTCGACCAGCACGCGCTCGGCCGCTTCGGGGTAGGCCCCGCGCTCGTGCAGAGCAGCGGCCAGTTGGGTTTGCAGGATGTGGGTGAGCTTTTGCGCTTCGAGTGTGCCCACACCCGCCAGCGGCAAGGCCCCGGCCTCACGCAAGTACTGCACCACACGCGCTGCATGGCTGGGCAGTTCGTCTGCGCTCAAATCCGCAGGCACGTGCTGCAGTTCGTGGTCGAGCAACTGGTACAAGTCCAGCCCGCCCAAGCCAAACAGTTCTTCGTCATGCAGCTCACTGCGCTCGTCTTCCAAATGCACCTGCAGCCGCTCGCGGAAAAACGCACCCACAGGTTTGCGCAGGAAGCGGGCCAGTTGGGCAAGCGAGATGACCGGGGCTTGATCGTTCGCGGCCATGAGTGGCGACAACAGCGCGAGAGCCGACGATGGCGTGCCCGTCTCGCTGGCCCCATCACCACGCTGGACATCTTGCGCCGCCCGCCACTCTTTGGCATAGGTCAACAAACCACTGCCCACTTCAAAGTAAGCGCGGCTGAACGGTTGCAGCGGGTGCACGGTGGTCAGGTCTTTGGCCGTGTCTTTGCCCCAGAGCAGATCAATCTCATCGCGCAGCTGCGAGACCAGCACCGAAGGCGGTTGTTCGCTGTTGTCGCGCACGCTGCGGCCGCTCCAGCTCACGTACAAGACCTGACGCGCCGATAAGAGCGCTTCGAGCATGAGCTGGCGGTCGTCGTCGCGGCGTGAGCGGTCGCCGGGGCGCGTCATGCCGGGCAGGCCCATCAGGTCAAAGTCGGCACGCGGGCTGCGGCGCGGGTAGTCGCCATCGTTCATGCCCAGCAGGCACACCGCCTTGAACGGGATCGCCCGCATCGGCATCAATGTGCAAAACGTCACACCCCCGGCCCGAAAGCGCTGCTCCAGCCGGGGGGCCTTCAAAGCTTCAAGCCAAGCCGATCGGGCCACGGCCAGCGGCACGGCTTCGGCAAAACCCGCCTCACCGCAAGCCCGCACCCAGTCGTTGAGCGCTTGGTCGAGCGCTGCCAGGGCATTGCGGTCGTTGTCGTCACGCGGCTTGAACAGCGCCGCGAGCATGGCGCGGCAACGCTCGGCCCACTTTGCGGGCGTGGCGCTTTGCGTGCAGATTTGCCACCAATCGATCAGGGCCTGCAGCAGGTGCGCGAGCGACCCGGCCAGCTCGGCATCGAGCCCCCCCACTTCCGGGTAAGGCGACACGCCCAATGACACCTCATCGTCCACCGGGTCGGCACCGCAGGCATAACCCATGAGCATGCGCTGCACGCCAAACAGCGCCGAGTTGTCGTCGCCGCACACGCCCAGACCCAAGCCAGCACGGTGCTCGGCCGACAGGCCCCAGCGGATGCCCGAGCCCGCCATCCAGCGCGTGAGCGTGGGCAGGTGTTCGTCCTTCAGGCCAAAGCGGGCTGCGAGCGCGGGCACTTCGAGCAGCTCGACCAGCTCGCTCATGCGGCTGCGCTGCTGCGGCAGGGCCAGCAGCCATTCGACCGCATGGATCAACGGGCTGATGGCCTGCGCCCCCAGGTCGGCAATGTCATAGGGGATGAAACGCGCATCGCTGCGCTTGTATTGACCAAACACGGCGCGTATCGCCGGGGCCATGACTTCGATGTCGGGCACCATGACCACCACATCGCGTGGAGACAAAGGCTCGGGCGCGGTGTGGAACCACTGCAGCAACTGGTCGTGTAACACCTCGAGTTCGCGCACCGGGCTGTGCGCCACGCTGAACGTGACCGAGTGGTCGTCCTGGCGCAAAGGCAAGGCTGGGGTGCCACCGCTAGACGGCTCCAGGTCCCGGATGCGGCGCTGCAACTGCGCGAGCAAACGCGTGCCATCTTCGACAGGCACATCGTCAAAAAAGTCCAGGCGCGGCCACTGCGTGACTTGTTGGGCCGCCTGCAGGTCGTCAAAAGCGTCGAGCTGGCGAATGAAGTCGCGCCCCTGCCGCCCCCAAGCGGCCAAGAGCGTGGGCGCGTGCAAATGCATCTGCGCCAGCGGCAAGCCAGCCAATGCCTCGCCTCGGTAGGCGTGACGTCGCCGCTCGGCCTGCAGCCACTCGCGCCCGTCGATGATGTCGCCCCAGTGGTACTGACAAGGGTTGGGCACGGCCAGCAGCACCTGGCTGTGCGCGGCCAGTGCCGCCAGCATCTCCAGCAGCTGCCCGGGCATGTGGCTCATGCCAAACACCGACACGCGCCGCGCCACGGGGCTGGCCAGCGGCTGGCCCGACTGCAGGTGCGCCAGCGCCCGCGCATGCAGCGCCGGGCGGGTGGCTTGGCGCTGACTGTCATCCAAAGTGTCGAGCACGCGCCGCCAAAGTTCGGCCTGCCAGAGCTGGTCTTCGCCGAGCTCATCATGCCCAGCGGCTTTGCGCAGCGCGTTGCGCCCAGCGGCCCAGTCTTGCAGCCAGTCGGGGCGGTAAATTTGGTACTGGTCAAACAGGTCGGCGAGGCGACTGGCCAGTTGCAACAGGCGGTCCGGCTCGTCGCCTCTCAAGAAACCCGCCACGGGTTGGAACACGGGATCACTCAGGCAGCCTGGCAGCAAGGCCATCAGCCGCCAGGTCATGGGCAGTTTGTCGAGCGGTGAGTCGGGTGGCACGTTGTGCTTGCCCAGCACCTGCCGGTAAGTGCGCCACAAAAAGCGCGAAGGCAGCTCCACCCGCGTGGCGGCGCACACGCCACCCTGACGGGCCAGTTCGATCTTGATCCACTCGGCCATGCCGTTGCTTTGCACCAGCACCACTTCGCTCTCGAGCGGCAGCAAAGGGTGCGCTCGCAGCCAAGCCGTGAGGGTGTCGGCCAGCACCTCAGAGCGGTGGCTGTGCAGGGCAATGAAGCCGGGCGAAATGGAGGATGCAGGCATGCAGGCAACGGGGGGAGCGGGTACAGACAAAGCGAAACCGTGAGGCGTCAAGAATAGCCGCAATCTACGCGGGTTCAGGCTCAGTGGATGAGCCACAAACTGCCCATTTTTTAAGCAACACCGCCCAAGCCAGACAGGATGCGCCCTGGCGCAGTTGTTCATGGACTTATCCACACCTTTGGGCACGGGGTTTGGGGATACCCGGGGGCACCCCGGACCGAGTTCAAAGGGTGACTTGGCTGAAAAACAGACACAATCGCCCCCCAAAACCCCACGATGAAGCCTCCATGAAAAATTTGCACCGCCTTGCCGCCGCACTGCTTCTGTCACTGCTGCTCTTGCCGACCGCTTTTGCCCAACGCATGTACGACGGGAGTGGCCGTCCCATTGGTCGCGTGGACAGCGAGCGTTATTACAACGCCTCTGGCCAACCGATTGGCCGCGTGGACGGTGAGCGAATTTATGACGGCTCCGGGCGACCCTTGGGGCGCATTGATGGTGATCGGGTTTACAACACTTCGGGCATCCCGATTGGCCGCATCGATGGCGATCGCCTGTACAGCGCTTCGGGCTCGCCCATGGGCCGCATGGATGGCGAACGGCTCTACGACGGCTCGGGCCGCCCGATTGGCCGGGCCGACGGTCTGCGCAGGATGCAGATGATCGTGTTCTTTTATTTCTTGATGTGAGCCGATGGGGGCTTTGTCATGCACATGACTGGCCTGCCCCCGGCCTCCCCTTAAAGTGCAGCCATGATGCATTTCTACGAACCCCACCTGGGCCACGGCCTCAAGCACGACCCGTTCAATGCCATCGTGGGGCCTCGCCCCATTGGTTGGGTGTCGAGCCGCAGCGCCAGCGGGGTGTTGAATTTGGCACCGTACAGTTTTTTCAGCGCGTTCAACTATGTGCCGCCCGTGATCGGGTTTTCGAGCATCGGGCGCAAGGACTCACTCAACAACATTGAGGCCACAGGCGAGTTTGTGTGGAACTTGGTTACCCGCGATCTGGCCGAGGTGATGAACCAAACTTGCGAGGCTGTGCCGCCCGAGGTGAGCGAATTCGACCTGACTGGGCTGACGCCTGAGGCTTCAAAGGTTGTGAGCGTGCCGCGTGTGGCGCAAAGCCCAGTGAGCTTTGAGTGCCGCTGCACGCAGATCCTGCAACTGCAAGACCTGCAGGGCCAAAAAGTCGAGACCTGGATGGTGTTTGGCCAAGTGGTGGGCATTCACATTGACCAGCGCCTGCTCAAAGGCGGGGTGTATGACACAGCCAATGCCGGGCACATTTTGCGCGGGGGCGGCGCAGCGGATTACTTCACCATCGGGCCGGAGCAGCTGTTCAAAATGTACCGTCCCGAGAGCGGTGCCCGAGACCTGCCCAAGTGAGGCTTGGCGCCAGGACAGCGCAGGGGTAACGCCACAGGGCGTCACCTGAGGCACAGAGCACCCAGCGCTAGTCTTGCACGTCTTCTCGCGCTTCGATCAGCAGGCGCTGCACCACCGCGCCCCGGGTGCCCGCCACAGCGCGGATGCGCAAGGCAGGACCGGCTTCAAGCACCACGCGGCAGTGGTAATCGAGCCCATCGGTCTGCCCCGGGCAGCTGCTGGCGATCCGGCGGTGCCATTGCTGCTTGCCGTCGACCTCCAGCGTCAAGGCGTGCCAAGCCTCGGCATGGTCTTCGGGCACGCGCACCAGCAGGCTCACATCGATGTCAAACGTGCGTGGCCGCTTCAATGCGCCGGGAATGTTGAGCACAGCCACCGCATCGCCCACCTCGGTGCGCCACAGCTCGGGTTTTGCAAGTAGCGCCATGTCGCTCAGGCTTGGAGCAAGGTCTGGAGTTCGCCGCTGTCGATGAGGCGTCGCAAGTCATCTGCCCCACCGACCAGCGTGCCGCGCACAAAGACCATCGGGAAAGTGGGCCAGCCGGTCCACATTTTCAGGGCATTGCGCAGGCGCCATTGCGAGAAATAGCTGCCAAATTCGATGTACTCGTGCGCCACGCCTGCAGCGACCAGCGCCTTGCGGGCTTTGCCCACAAAAGGGTTGCCCGACAAGCCGACCACCACCACCGCGTGTTGGGCGATGGCGTTTTGCACTTGCTGGATCACGGGCAAGTGGTGCTCGGCTATACGTTGGCGGATGGCTGGATGAATGGCCGATTCGGTCAAAAGAGGTCGGGTCATGGGAGTCCTTGGGGTGCCGAAAATAGGGATCGGAAAATGGGCCCGTTTTCAGGCTTGGAGGGCATTGGCCCCATCGTGCATGAGTTGCGCGATGTTGGCTGACCCCAGCAACTGCATGGGGCTGTCGTTGGCCAAATCAATGGCGGCCTGGCTGAAGACGCCCAAGCTCATGCAGGTGCACGAAAAAGCGTCGCGGCTTTGACGGACCGCCAGCAGCTCGCGCAAATGTTCGGCACCCACGGTGGCCGCTTTCCAGCGCTTAGCACTGACCAAGGTAACACGGCCATTTTTTTCGATTTGGAAATCGGCTGGGCCTTCGTTCAAGCGGGTCACCACAAAGCCCTGCTGTCTGAGCGCCTCTTCGACCAACACCGAAAAATCACGCCAACCCATGACCCGGGCCTGTTCAACCAGTTCCTGGATACGGCTGGGCGAGATGGCGTTTCTTTGTCGCCAAGCCGCCATGACACCGATCACAAAGAATGGAAAGGCGCCCAGCATGCCCGCTGTTTTGTAGGCCTCAGGCAGCAAAGCCCCAGCCACCAAGGCCACGGCGAACATCACCAAAAAACTCACCCACCACGGGGCGCGTAACAAAGCCGCAAAGAGCGACTTTTCAGACATTTTGAATTTCATGGGCAATCAAAGAAGGTCAACGGGACAAAGGCCAAGCTGCAGCGAAAACCGGCGGGCCTGACGCCAAGGCCCGCCAGTGTAGTGGCTCAAACACCGAAACCCCACAGGGGGCTGAAAAGCCCCCTGTTTTTTCCGTCATGCCAGCGTTGCGCGTTTGCGAGAGGGGCTCATTGTCCATTGGTGTATCAAGACGGGCAGCATGAAGGCCACACCCAACAAGCTGATTTTGAGACCCGGCGCAATCAGACACAGAGCCCCCAAGGCGCACAGAGTGCGCTCCCAGCGCTTCATCTCGGCCATGAGGTAGCCGCTGAGCGCAGCCGCCAACGCGACGATGCCCAACACACAGCCCGTGAAGGTGATGGCAAAGTCGGCCCAGGTGAAGCCTTTGGCCACCAACAGCAGCGAAGGCGAAAACACGAACACAAAGGGCACCAGCGCTTTGGCCAGCCCCAAACGGAAGGCCATGTTGCCGGTCTTGAATGGGTCGCTGCCCGCCATGCCTGCAGCCGCATAAGCGGCCAGCGCCACGGGCGGTGTGATGTCGGCCAGCACGCCGTAATAAAACACAAAGAAATGCGCCACCAAGGGCTCCACACCCAGTTGCACTAAGGTGGGGGCCGCCACGGTGACCATGATGATGTAGTTGGCCGTGGTCGGGATGCCGCAGCCCATGAGGATACAAACGATACCGGTCATGAACAGCGCCGCCAGCAGAGTCAAGGACTTGGCATCGGCCATGAAGGCGGGCAGCCAGTCCATCAAAAAGGCGGCAATCATCTGCGCCCAGCCGGTGATGATGAAGCTGATCTTGAAGCCCACGCCCGTGAGCGTGACCACACCGATCACGATGCCCACGGTGGCCGCTGCTGCGCCAACGGCCAGCGCGTATTTGGCCCCGGTTTCAAAGGCCTCCAGCAGCACGGCGTTGTCGATGCGACCAATCACACCCAGCCACTTTTGGCCGGCCCAGATCAGGGCCACGCCCAGCGCCAAAAAGCCCAGCTTGATGGTCTCGCCGTCGCTGCCCCAGTCCACAAACGCCACGAGCGCCAGCAGCACATGCAGCACCACCAGCAACAGCCAGTTGGTGCTGCGGTTGCCCCACACCGTGGTGGTCAGGCCCACGATCATGCAGGAGGTGATGCCGGTGAATGCGGCCAGATAAGGGGTGCGGCCAGACACCAAAATGGTGATCAACAAGACCAGGGGAATCAAGGTGGGCCAACGCTGCACAAAAGACTCGCGCAACTTGGGCATTTCTTCGTCGGTCAGACCACGCAGGCCGTAGCGCTTGGCCTCGAAGTGCACCTGCATGAACACGCCAAAGAAGTGCATGAAGGCGGGCACGATGGCCGCCGCGATGATGGTCTGATATGACACATTCAAAAATTCAACCATCAAGAAGGCGGCTGCGCCCAAGACAGGCGGCGTGATCTGCCCGCCTGTGGACGACGCGGCTTCGACCGCGCCTGCAAACTCCCGGCGGTAGCCCACCCGGATCATGGCCGGAATGGTGAGCGAGCCCACCGTGACCGCATTGGCCACCGACGAGCCGCTGAGCATGCCGAACATGGCCGAGCCGAACACACTGACCTTGGCCGGGCCACCGGCATAACGCCCGGCCACGGTGGAGGCGATGTCCAGAAACAACTGGCCCAAACCAATGCGCGTGGCCAGCACGCCAAACAGCACAAAGTGAAAAACATAGGTGGCCACCACCCCGACTGCCACGCCATAAATGCCTTGGCTGGTCAGGTACTGGTGGTTGATCATCTGGCTCCAGCTCGCGCCCGCATGCTTGAGCAAACCCGGAAAGTAAGGGCCAGCCAGCGCGTAAGCCGTGAAGCCCAGCGCAATCAAGGGCAAGGGCCAACCCATGGAGCGGCGGGTGGCTTCGAGCAAGGTGATGAACAAGATGGAGCCCATGACCACGTCGAGCGTGTCCGGGTTACCGACGCGGAAGGCCAGGTCATCAAACACATAAGGGATGTACATGACGCTGGCCGCACAAGCCAGGCCCAGCAACCAGTCCACCAGAGGCACGCCGCCAATGCTCAGGCGGCTTTTGGAGACGGTGGTGTCTGCATCCGATTTGAAGGCTGCAAACACCAAAAAAATCAAGCCCAGCACAAAGGCCAGGTGCACACCGCGGTGGGTGGTTTCGCGCAACAAGCCAAAGCCCGCCGTGTAGTAATGGAAGCCCGACAAAATGACCAACAGCCATTTCACGATCACCGATGCGGGCGGCAGCGTGGGCCGAAAGCGCATCTCGGGGTCAAACTTTTCTTCAAGTTCCTGCAAATCGCGCATGTCGCGCTCGCGGGCTTCGGTCATACCTGTCCTTCAAAGCACAGGGCGCACATGCGCCCTGTTTCACATTGAGGGGTGCAATGCACCCTTGTCCAAAACAACACAGAGCGTCGTGGCGCTCTGTGCAGCCTGCATCACTTCAGCACACCGGCTTCTTTGTAGAACTTCTCGGCACCGGGGTGGAAAGGAATGCCCACACCCTTGACCGCGTTTTCTTTGGTGATGAATTTACCTTTGGCGTGACCGGCCGCCAGTGCATCTTGGGCGGCTTTGCCATAGAGCGCTTTGGTGATCTGGTACACCGTTTCAGTGTCGGCCTTGGCGCTGGTCACCCACTGGGCGCCCATGGCCATGGTCTGCACGGCAGGCACGTCTTTGTAAGTACCTGCAGCAATGGTGTCCACCGCCAAGTAGGGGTTGGACTTACGCAGAGCATCGGCCTGTGGACCAGCCAAAGGCACCAGCTCAATGCCTGCACCGCTGGAAGCCAACTCGGCAATTGCACCCGCTGGCGCACCACCCACAAAGAAGAAAGCGTCGAGTGCGCCGTCTTTGAGCTTGTCACCAGCCTGGTTGGGCTTGATGTATTCGGGCTTGATGTCGCTTTCTTTCACGCCATAAGCGGCCAGCACAGTGCGGGCATTGACCAAGGTGCCCGAGCCTGGCTCGTCCAGCGCCACGCGCTTGCCCTTGAGGTCAGACACGGACTTGATGCCCGAACCTTTTTTGACCACCAGGTGGATGCTCTCAGGGTAGAGGTTGGCGATCATGCGCAGGTCGGTCACTTTAGGCTTGCCTTCGTAAACGCCGGTGCCGGTGTAGGCCCAGGTGGCCACATCTGACTGCGAAAACCCGGACTCCATGGCACCACCGGCGACGCCGTTGACGTTGGCCACAGAGCCGTTGGTCGCTTGCGCTGTCGCCACGATCTTGCCGGGCTGGCTGACTGCGTTGGCGATCATGCCGCCCACGGGGTAATAAGTGCCTGCGGTACCACCGGTGCCGATGCGGAAAAATTGCTGTGCTTGCACAGGTGCGGTCATGGCAGCAGCCAAACCCAAGACCCAAAACAGATGGCGACGCTTCATGTGATTCCTCTTTGGTGCGTTAAAGAAACTGAGAGCTCATTTGTAGCACAACTTGTGCCTGATGAGGACAAAAATCGAGCCGACATCAGGGTAGACTCTGATATCGATGCCCCTAACCCTTTGGGTCAATCACCCGCTTGTGTGGGCATTTATCGGCATAAAGGAAACCCATGCATGTGTGCGTAATGGGCGCTGGCATCATCGGACTGAGCACGGCTTACGAGTTGACACAGCGCGGTCACCGGGTCACCGTGGTCGACCGCACGGCACCGGCTGCAGGCGCCAGCGGGGGCAACGGCGCACAACTGAGCTATTCCTATGTACAACCTTTGGCCGATCCAGGCATTTGGGCGCAGTTGCCCAAGCTGCTGCTGTCGCCTTCTTCTGCACTCAAGATCAGGCCCCAATGGGACACGCGCCAATGGATGTGGGTGTGGCAGTTTCTGCGTGCGTGCAATGCCCAGCAGTCGCAACACACGACGTCGCAATTGCTGATCCTGGCCGCGCAAAGCCGCGCGGTGTTTGACGCGCTGCGCGAGCGCGAAAACATCGACTGTGACTTTGCGGCATCGGGCAAGCTGGTGCTGTTTCGCTCAGAAGCCTCATTTGCAGCGGCGCGGCAACAGATGGGCTTGCAACAGCAATTGGGGGGTGCTGCACAACAGGCGGTCACTGCGTCTGAAGCCTGCGCCATTGAACCTGCTTTGGTGCACCAGCGCGAACCTTTTTCGGGCGCGATTTACACCGAAAGCGAATGCGCGGCCGATTGCAAACAGGTGTGCGAAGCCTTGGCGCAGATCCTGATCTCGCGGGGTGTGACTTTGCGTCTGGGTCAGGACATTCAGCGCTGGGTCCGCTCGGGCGAGAACGTCAGGGCAATCGGCTTGGCCAATGGCGATGAAATTTCGGCCGATGCGTTCGTGCTGTGCACCGGTCACACGGCGGCGGCTTTGGCGGCGTCTGCGGGTGTGCACTTGCCGGTGTATCCACTCAAGGGTTACAGCATCACGGTGGCCACCGATGGACAGGGCTTGGCGCCGCAGGTCAGCATCACCGACAGTGCCCGCAAAATTGTCTTTGCACGTTTGGGGCAGCGGCTGCGGGCAGCGGGCATGGTGGAGTTGGTGGGCCAAGATGCCCGCGTTCAAACCCGCCAGATTGAGACCTTGCAGCAAGCCACGCAAGCCCTGTTTCCCGATTGCTCGCGCTACACCGACATCCAGCCCTGGGCTGGCATGCGCCCGGCCACGCCCACGGGCTTGCCCATCATCGGCCGCCAAGCCACGGGCCCGGGCAATCTTTTCATCAACGCCGGGCAAGGCGCTTTGGGCTTCACTTTGGCGTTTGGGTCGGCGGTTCAACTGGCGAACGCGCTCAGCTGAAGCGCTACAGACGTCTTCCAGATACCGTCTCTTGGCCACTGGCATGATCAAAAATGAAAAAAACTGACCTTGGCCTTGCGCAGCTCACCCCTTGGGCTGAAGCCGATGTGTCCCCCCTCATCGCCATGGCTTGGCAAGATGACATCCCCTTTGAAGCCATCCAATCGCAGTTGGGATTGAGCGAAAGCGAGGTCATCGCCTTGATGCGAAAACACCTGAAAGCCGGCTCATTCAAGGTGTGGCGCACGCGGGTACGCGGTCGGGCAAGCAAACACCAATCCAAGCTCACCAGCCAAGACTTGGGGCTTGGCCATCAGGCATCGGCAGCGACCGTGCGTCAAGCCATGGCGGATGCCGAAAATGATTTGTACCCCTTGCCCCCTTCGCCTCTGACCCGCGAGTCATTGCGCTGAAAAGCGCCAAGATCTGGCCCGCGATGCGCCATCAAGCGCGTTGCTGAAGCCCCGGCGCATTGGGCGGCCATGGGGCATCGGCCAAGGTGGCGTGCGCTTGAAAATCTGGCGAGGCCGTGGACGCATGGGCGTGCGCAGGCTCGGGCGATGCGGTGTTTTCAAAACACGAGGCCTGGGGCAGGATCGACTGCAACACACTCAGCACGTTTTGCAGACGCGGGTCATTGGTCTGCGCATCGTCGGTGGTGTCGTTGATGCAAAAAAATTCGAGCGCACCGAATTCGGCCACCAAGGCTTGGAGTTGCGATTGCTGATCGCCTTCGCCAGTCGACACATACCGGTGTCGGTAAGGCCTGATGCTGGCCACCCCGTGCGCCAAGGCCCAGCGCAATACAAAATCCGAAATGATGGTGGGCTTGTCCCAACTGCGAAAGACGGTCGAGCGCACGGCCGCAAACAATTCAGGGGCGGTGTCTTCCAGCTCCAGCAGGATCGACTTGAGCATGGGCCGGGGCGAATGCGCGAAGGTGCGAAATGTGCTTTGGTACAGCGGGTCTTGCTCGCGCAGTGCGGGCGTGCCCGAGCGGGCTTTGTCGGTGAGCCATTGAATCGACAGGCGGCAAGCGTTTTCGAGCGACGTGGCGTCCATGCGCATGGCCTCGTCCGTGACCTCGGGTTCATCGGACCACGTCACGTGAAAACCATCGGGATGAAACCAGTCGCTCAACTGCACCGGCGCACCAAAGAACACATCGTCGTTGAAATAAAAATACCGCTCGGACAGGCCGGGGATGTGGTGAATCCAGGACTCGATGTGCCCGGAATCGAAGGTGGGCAATGAGGCTTCTGGCATGAGGTCACGGTGGTCCACCAGCGTCAGGCGGTCCGACGGACGCAACCAATCGGGCGCTTGGGCATCGGTGACGATGTAGACATGACCGTGTTCGGGGAAAAACTTTTCCAGCGCACGCAGGCTGTAGCGCAGTTCGTGGTTGTCCCGAAAGCGGCCTTCCACATTGCTGTAGCGGGCCATGGCGGCGCTGGAATCGCTGGGGAGTTGCTGCAGGGCGGCCTGACGTTTGGCCCGCCAGCTCGAATCGTTCCCGTCAACCCACAAATAAACGATGTCGATGGGCGAATCGTGAGGCATGCCTGCGTTGTATTTTTTGAACTGGCTGAGTCTAGCAGCGGGTCTGCGCGCGTGCTTGCAATACCCGCCTTGGCTTGAGGGCCAATGCTGGGGCCGGGTGCCAGCCGGCTTACAAAACCTGCACGTCCACGCTTTGAGTCAGCAGCGGCTTGCACAGGATCTTGTAACCGTCGGCGTCAAAACCTGCAGCCACCTGGCTCGTCATTTGACTCAGCTGACGCGCTTCGTCCAGGGTGGGGGCGCTGCCCAGATAGCACCAGTGCTTGACAACGTGGATTTGCGTGAATGCTTCGTCGCGCTCGACCAAGCCCACCGCGCCGGGGTAAGGCCAACATGCCACGCGCAGTGCAAGCAGACTGGAGAACAAGCGTTCGCGGTGCTCGGCTTGACTTTCATCGCCCCGGCACACACCCGCGCATTGGTGGATCGCGGCTCTGAAACAGGCCTTGCCGAGCGGCAGCTTTTCAAGGCCCAGCGGACCGTAGCAAAGTTTGTTCTGGTCTGCGATCGCCCGCAGGGCGTCGAGCGCAGCGTGGCGGCTGGCAAACAGGCCATACAGATCGAGCTCACTCGCAAAGTCGATGTCTTTGGAATAGACCACTTGGGGCACATCGCCCGCCATTTGCAGGCTGCACAGTTGCTTGTTGCGGCGCAATTTCTGGTTGAACAGCGGGTGCTGGGCCTTGATCATTTGCGCCTCCAAAAGCAAGGCACCGATCTCGCCCGCCGTGCGGATGTGGCTGATGCACCGGGTCTGGCGCAGCATGCGGGCTTCGTCGGGCGTGCGCAAGTGCGAGAGCAGCCGGGCACGGATGTTGATGCTTTTGCCGATGTACAGCGGCAAGTCGCCTTCTTGGCCATGAAAGGTGTAAACGCCCGCGCCGGTGGGGGCGTCTTCTATGGCTGCGCGCAAGTGCTGCGGGTATTCGTGAACCCGACTGTCGTCAACATCATCGCGGCGGCGTCTTGGCAAAGGCATGGCGTTCAATCTGTGGACCCACTCAGAAGGGAATAAAGCACTGTTTATATTTACAGTATACTGAACGGGTCATGCTTCCTGCAGTTGCCTGACATTTTCCGGTTCAACGCCCCGGCTTTTCAGCTTGGGGCGTTTTTTTGTGCTCGGCGCATGGCTGAGACACAGGCTACAGTCATGGCATGAACACCCTGCCCTCTGACGCCACCCTTGCAGCCACCGCCCTGATCGACAGTGACCACCCGGACGTGATGGCGTTTGCGCGCCAACACGCACAAGGCCAAGACGACCGCGAACGCGCCGTGTCGCTGTATCTGGCGGTGCGTGACCAGTTCCGATACGACCCTTACCGCATTGACTTGTCCCCCCAAGGCATGCGTGCCAGCTCGGTCATGGCCCAAGGCTCGGGCTGGTGCGTGCCCAAAGCGGCGTTGATGGCCGCGGTATGCCGTGCCGTGGGTCTGCACGCACGCCTGGGCTATGCCGATGTGCGCAACCACCTGAGCACAGAGCGCTTGCGCCAGACCATGCAGACCGATGTGTTCATCTGGCACGGCTATGCCGACATCTGGCTGGACGGCCAATGGGTCAAGGCCACTCCCGCCTTCAACATCGAGCTGTGCGACAAGTTTGGCCTTTTGCCTTTGGAGTTTGACGGGCACAACGATTCGATCTACCACCCCTTTGACAAGGCAGGCAACCGGCACATGGAGTACGTGAACCAGCGCGGCACCTTTGACGACATGCCACTGGCACAGATCGTGGCCGACTTCAAAACCGTTTACCGAGGCTGGATGGCGGAAAACGACCCGCTGCAGAACGCCAGTTTTGAGCAAGACGTGACGCGCGAGACGCGCTGAGGGGCATCAGGCGCTCACGACCGCCGCCCGCTTAACGCGCCACAGCAGCCACAAGGCCACGCTCAGGTTGAGCGCGTTCCACAACACCCCGTTGATGAAGGCCGCGTGGTACGAACCCGTGAGGTCAAACACCTTGCCCGACATCCAGCCGCCCAAGGCCATACCGATCAGGGTGGCAAAGATGACGGCCCCCACGCGCGAACCCGCCTCCTTGGCCGGAAAATACTCGCGCACGATGATCGCGTAAGCAGGCACGATGCCGCCTTGAAACAAGCCAAACAAGGCCGAGATGACGTACAGCGACACCAACCCGTTGAATGGCAAAAACAGCAACAAGGCCACACCCTGCAAAACCGAGCCCAGCACCAGGGTGCGCAAGCCGCCAATGCGGTCGCAGATCAAGCCCGAAATGAGCCGACTGGCAATGCCGCTGGCCAGCATGAGTGAGAGCATTTCGGCACCACGAGCTGCGCCAAAGCCCAGGTCGGTGCAGTAGGCCACGATGTGCACCTGCGGCATGGCCATGGCCACACAGCAGGCCACGCCCGCCACGCACAACAAAAATTGCGCTTTGTTCAAGCTCAAGCCAAAAGGCCGCTGTGACTGCTGGGCCTGGGCACTGCCCGCGACCGGGGTTTGCAACAAGGGCGGCCGCTGGCGCATGAGCAAGCTGAGCAGCGCCATGCCGAAGCCACAAAAAAGCCCCAAAGCAACGTAGGTGCTGCGCCAGCCCACGGTCTCGACCCCGTGCTGGGCCAAAGGCGGCCACAAGGCACCCGCCACGTAGTTGCCGCTGGCGCACACCGCCACCGCAATACCGCGACGCTTTTTCCACCACAAAGACGTGTCGGCCACCAAGGGTGCAAAGGTGGTTGAGCTGCCGATCAGCCCCAACAGCAAGCCGTGCGCCAGCGCAAACCACCAGATATTGCTTGAAAAACTCGCCGCAATGAACCCGAGGCCCGTGCCCACACCACCCAACAGCAATGGCACATGCACGCCCGCTCGGTCGGCCCAGCGACGCATGTACAGACCGCCCAGACCAAAGCCCAGCATCATCAAGGTGTAAGGGATCGACGCATCGGCCCGGCTGACACCAAACTCGGCCTGCACAGCCGGCAAAACCACGGCCACCACATACATGCTCGCGCCCCCCAAGGTCATCAAGGCCAGGGTGACCAGCAAACGCCGTGCGGCATAAGCAGAGTCGATCAGGTGTTCAGCGGCAGCGGTGGATGAGCTCATGGACGCAGATTAGCAGGCCGAGCCGCAGCCGATTGGCAAATGCGGGACAAGCTCGCCACAAATTCATCAAGATGAATATTGGATATGATTTTGTCAAATCAATCACCAAAATCATCATGTCTAAATTATTTGCAATTTTGGCCTCGGCTGTGCTGTTCACCTCCGTGCACGCTCAGGACACCAGCTGTACGGCTGCCGCCACTGAAAAGAAATTGGCTGGCGCCGCCAAAAATTCGTTCCTGAAAAAATGCGAAAAAGACGCCACCGCCAAGTGCGAAGCCGCCGCCGCTGAACGCAAACTGGCAGGTGCTGCCAAAAACAGCAACATCAAAAAATGCGTCAAGGACGCTGTGGGTGAAGCGCATTGATCTGCGCACCGGAATGGCGTGCAGCTTCTGCTGACTGATGCGCATGCGTGATCAACGCTCGGCCTGGCGATTCAGGCAAGCCAGCTGGATCGGCGGGCTGCTGCTCAGCTGGGGCTCACTCGCCCTGGCAGATCAACTGCAAGGACGCGTGGTCAAAGTGGCTGATGGTGACACCATCACGGTGCTCGATGCCCAGCGCCAGCAGCATGTGATTCGGTTGGGAGGCATTGATGCCCCTGAAAAAAGTCAGCCTTACGGGCAAAAGTCCAAAGCCCATTTGTCGCAAGCCGTGTTTGGGCAAACAGTGGCCATCACGTTCGACAAGCGCGACCGCTATGGCCGCATCGTTGGGCAAGTGCGGGTTCGCGGCGAAGACGCCAATTTGCAGCAGCTGCAGGCAGGTTTGGCCTGGCATTACAAGCAATACCAAAAAGAACAAGCACCCGAAGACCGCATCGTTTACGACGCGGCTGAACGGGCTGCGCGGGAAAAACGTTTGGGCCTGTGGCAAGGGCAAGGCTCGGCCAGCCCGGAGCCACCCTGGGATTACCGTGCCCGGCTCAAATCCGAACGCCAGTCAGCGCAAAACCCAACTTCAGTCGTCAAATCACGGGCTGTAGCTTCAGCATCGACCGCAGCGCAGGCCGCTGAATAAATCAGGTGGGCGCGAGCCCCCGCTCGCGAAGGCTTGTAAACCACACGGCCCTGTCAACAGCGATGGGCTTGCAGACATTCGGCCGCAGGGGCGACCTCCCACAAAAACGGATGCAGGGCTATCCACCTCAACCGGGGCGCACCATCTGGCAGCTGCTGGGCAGGCGGGCCTGCTCGGCCTTGATCTGGCGCACCACCTTGAAGCCGTAGCCCGAGCCCTCTACGTCAAAGGGCACGCCGGGCACACCTTGGCGTTGCATCACACCCACCACCAGCGGCTGCTGGAATTGGTGGTCTTCGGCGCGCATGAAGCCGGTTTGCCCGGCCATGCTCACGCGGGCTTTCTCCAGCGCCAGCGCCACGGCCACGGGATCGGTGCCACCGGCTTTTTCGACGGCCTGGGCCAGGGCCTCCACCATCAGCTGCATGCGCACATGCACATAGTCTTCCGAGGGCTTGCTGAAACGCTGGCGGAACGACTGGTAAAACGCTTCGCTGGCTTTGCCCGGCACATTGGGCAACCAGTCGGCCACCGCAATCACACGGTCCACACCCGCATCTCCCAAAGCCGCAGGCGCGCCCAGCGCATTGCCATAAAAGGTGTAGAACTTGCCTTCGTAACCCGCCTCACGGGCGGCCTTGACCAGCAAGGTCAGGTCATTGCCCCAGTTGCCGGTGATGACCGCTTGCGCCCCGCTGGCCTTGATCTTGGCGGCGTAGGGCAAAAAGTCTTTGACCCGGCCCATGGGGTGCAACTCGTCGCCCACCACCTTCACATCGGGGCGTTTATCGGCCAACTGGCGCTTGGCCTCGCGCAGCACGGCTTGACCAAAGCTGTAATCTTGTCCGATCAGGTAAGCCGATTTGACTTTTTTGTCAGCCTGCAAAACCTGCATCAGCGCGGTCATGCGCATGTCAGCGTGGGCGTCAAAACGGAAATGCCAAAAACTGCATTTCTCGTTCGTCAGGATAGGGTCCACCGCCGAGTAGTTCAAAAACAGCACACGCTTGGCCGGCTCGCGCTCGTTGTGTTTGTTGATCGCGTCAATCAAAGCTGCCGCATTGGCCGAGGAGTTGCCTTGCAGCACCACCTGCGCCCCATCGTCGATGGCCGATTTGAGGGCCGACAAGGCTTCTTCGCTTTGGCCTTTGCTGTCGTAACGCTCCAGCACCATGGGTCGCATGCCCTGCGCGGTCTTGACGCCGCCCCGGGCATTGACCCGCTCAACCGCCCAGGCGATGTTGCGCACCACGGCCTCACCCGTGTTGCCAAAGGGCCCGCTCAAGCCCTCGATCAAGGCCAATTTGATGGGCGCTGGCGATTGCGCCCAAGCGGGTGCAAAGCAAAAGACGGCAGCCAGAGAAACCAGCGCACGACGGGAGGCAATAAGGGGCAAACGCATATGAAAAACAGAACCCGTTTTGCAGCGGGTTGCGACACGAAAGGGGCGCAGTGTAACGGGTCTTTGCGCAAGGTCGGCAAGACATGGACCCCGGGTCTTCGCCCGGGGTGACAAGTCTTATTTCACCCCGCATGAACAGTGCAACCTTTCACGAACAGTGCCACCTTTCACGAACAGTGCCACCTTTCACGAACAGTGCCACCTTTCACGAACAGTGCCACCTTTCACGAACAGTGCCACCCTTCACGAACAGTGCCATCCTTCAAGAACAGTGCCACCCTTCACGAACAGTGCCATCCTTCAAGAACAGTGCCATCCTCTCGAACAGTGCCCACCCTCACGAACAATGTCATCCCGCACTTGATGCGGGATCCATCTGCGCCGTAGGCATGAACACCCGATTGCGCCAGCTCAATGTCTCTTCAAGCCAGCTCGTGCAGCGGCCAGCGCGGTTTGACGTCGAAGCTGTAACGCGCCTCGGCCACTTGTGCCCCCGACTGCAAACGCATGGCAGCGGCCATGGCGATCATGGCGCCGTTGTCGGTGCACAGGTGCAGCTCGGGGTAGTGCACCCGCACCCGTGCTTTGGCGCAAGCGGCATTGAGCTGGGCGCGCAACTCGCGATTGGCCCCTACGCCCCCGGCCACCACCAGGCGTTTCATGCCTGTGGTTTTCAAAGCGGTCATCGATTTTTTGACCAGCACTTCCACAATCGCCGCCTGGGTCGATGCGGCCAAGTCGGCCCGCTCGGGCGCGCCTTCGGTGTGGGCGGCAGGGCCGATTTTCTGGCTTTGGGTCAGCACCGCCGTTTTGAGGCCCGCAAACGAAAAATCCAGATCACCACTGTGCAGCAGCGGGCGCGGCAGCTTGTAAGCGGCCGGATTGCCCTGCTCGGCCAGACGCGACAGGCCCGGGCCACCGGGATAAGGCAAGCCCATGAGCTTGGCCGACTTGTCAAAGGCCTCGCCAGCGGCGTCGTCAATCGTCTCGCCCAGCAGCTCGTAACGCCCCACGCCATCCACCCGCATCAGCTGGGTGTGACCACCCGACACCAGCAAGGCGATGAAGGGGAACTCGGGCGCATCGGCGCTCAAAAACGGCGAGAGCAAATGGCCCTCCAAATGGTGCACGCCCAAGACAGGCTTGCCCAAAGACGCGGCCAGTGCACAGGCCACGCCAGAGCCCACCAAGAGCGCCCCGGCCAAACCCGGCCCCCGGGTGTAGGCCACCACATCGACATCGCTCAAACTGACCCCGGCCTCGCTCATGACCTGGCGCGTGAGCGGCAGCACCCGACGGATGTGGTCGCGGCTGGCCAACTCGGGCACCACGCCGCCATAGGCCTGGTGCATCTCGATTTGGCTGTAGAGCGCGTGTGACAAGAGGCGCGGCAGTGCATCGCCCGTGGTTTCCACCAAGGCCACGCCCGTCTCGTCGCAGGATGATTCGATACCCAAAATTCGCATAACAGGTAGTTTAAGCGGGGCATGGGCCGCCTCTGGCGGCTTGGCCATAATCCTCGGCAGGACGACCACGCACTTCGAAGCCCCACCATGACCACTCTCCGACTGATTTCTTCCATGGCCACCAAACCCTTGCTGGCCGATCTGGTGGCGCTTTACAAGACGCAAGCCCCCGACGTCCAGGTGCAGATCGAATCGGTCGGCGGCGTGGATGCCGCCAAACGTGTGCAGGCGGGCGAAGCCTTTGACGGCGTGGTGCTGGCCAGCGACGCCATCGACAAACTGGTCGCCAGCGGCCATGTGCTGGCGGGCAGCCGCGCCGACCTGGTGCGCTCGGGCGTGGCGGTGGCCGTGCCTGCGGGCCAACCCGTGCCCGACATCTCGACCGAAGCCGCCCTCAAGGCCGCCATCCTGGCCGCGCCCACGCTGGGCTATTCGACTGGCCCAAGCGGCGTGCAACTGGCCAAACAGTTCGAGGCCTGGGACATTGCCGAAACCATCTCGCCGCGCATCGTGCAAGCAAAGCCCGGCGTGCCGGTGGGCTCGCTGGTGGCACAGGGCGAAGTGGCGCTGGGCTTTCAGCAGCTGAGCGAAATGCTGGGCGTGCAGGGCATCACCATCGTGGGCGGCCTGCCCCCGGCGGTGGAGATCATCACCACGTTCTCGGGCTCGGTGGCTGCGACCTGCAACCAGCCGGACGCCATGCGTGCGCTACTGGCCTTCTGGCAATCACCCGCGTGCGACGCGCTCAAGCGCCAGCACGGCATGGACCCGGCCTGAAGCCATACCCATATAACCAGCAGTTATCTGATTTCCCGCACAATTGCGGGCATGGGAATCAGCAACTACATCAAGGACATCGGCCGCGGCAAAGAAGGCGCGCGTGCGCTGGGCCGCGCACAAGCCGCCGACCTGATGGGCTTGATCCTGGACCAGCAGGTCAGCGACCTCGAATTGGGTGCGTTTTGCATCGCCATGCGCATCAAGGGCGAAACACCCGAAGAAATGGCCGGTTTTCTGGACGCTACGCACGCTCGGCTGAACAAGGTTCCTGCAGGCCAGGTGCCTACGGTGGTGCTGCCCAGTTACAACGGGGCACGCAAGCTGCCGGTGCTCACCCCTCTGCTGGCCCTGCTGCTGGCACGCGAAGGCGTGGCGGTGGTGGTTCACGGCAGCGCCACCGAAGACAAACGGGTGAGCAGTCAGGCGGTGTTTGCGCACCTGGGCATTGAGGCACGCGCCCAAGTCGCACCTGCGGCAGCAGGTCAGGTGCAGTTCATCCCAACAGGTGTTCTGCATGCCGGACTGGACCGGCTGCTGGGGGTGCGCCGCGTGGTGGGTCTTCGCAACCCGGGTCACAGCTTGGTGAAGCTCATGAACCCCTGTGATGGTCCCTCGCTGGTGGTGAGCAGCTACACGCACCCCGAATATTTACTGTCCATGTCGGCCACCTTCGCCCTGACCGGTCAACATGCCCTGCTGCTGCGCGGCACCGAAGGCGAAGCTGTGGCCGATGCCCGGCGCACCCCGGCGATGGACGTTTTCAAGAACGGTCAAACCCTGCGCGTGCAGGAACAGCAAGAAGGCTCGCTCGCCAAAATGCCCGAACTGCCCGGCACCGACGCAGCCGCCACGGCACTCTACATTGAGCACGTTTTACAAAACCTGCTGCCTGTTCCCCAAGCCATTGCGCTGCAAGTCCAACACATCCTGCGCGAGGTGCAAGCATGAACACACCCCTTCAAGGCCGCTGCACCCTGGTCGGCGCAGGCCCGGGCGACCCGGAGCTGCTGACCCTAAAAGCCGTCAAGGCGATTGCCAGCGCCACCGTGCTGCTGGTGGACGACCTGGTCAACGACGCCGTGCTCGAACACGCATCGCCCACCGCCCGCATCGTGCACGTGGGCAAACGCGGTGGCTGCAAAAGTACGCCGCAGGCCTTCATCGACAAGCTGATGATCACCGCTGTGCAAGAAGGTGAGCATGTGGTGCGACTCAAAGGCGGCGACCCGTTCATTTTTGGCCGGGGCGGCGAAGAGGTCGAGCACCTGCGCCAAGCAGGCATCGATGTGACCGTGGTCAACGGCATCACCTCGGGCTTGGCGGGTATGAGCAGCCTGGGCGCGCCGCTCACCCACCGCGAGCATGCGCACGGCGTGGTGTTTGTGACCGGCCACGCCAAACCCGGCGACAACGGCACCGACTGGGCGCAACTGGCCACCACCGCACGCCAGGCCAAGCTGACGCTGGTGATCTACATGGGCGTGAGCAGCTTGGATCACATCAGCCAGGGCTTGCTGCAAGGCCTGCCCGCCCACACGCCCGTGGCCATCGTTCAGCACGCCAGCCTGCCCACCCAACGCGAAGCCCTGACCACACTGGACCAACTGGTGGACACCGTGCAACACGAAGGACTGCAAAGCCCGAGCGTGATCGTGGTCGGCGATGTGGTGCGAGGGGCACGGGCGTGGCAGCAGGCCGAGCCCCATGCCGCCGCCCAGCGGACCGCTTGAGCTGATGCCCCTTGTGGGAGCGAGCCCCTGCTCGCGAATGGTGCGTTGGACTGGTGCTTTTGGCGGATCGGGGATTCGGCCGCAGGAGCGACCTCCCACACAAGACAACCATTCCATTCAAGACAAGACAGTCCCACATGGCAACAACAGCGGGTCACCGCCCTGCCCCTTACACTCCTGAGCCATGAATACATGGGATGTGGTGATCGTGGGGGCTGGCGCAGCCGGTTTGTTTTGCGCAGGCGTGGCGGGCCAGCGCGGACTGAAGGTGCTGGTGATTGACCACAGCGACAAGGTGGCCGAAAAAATCCGCATCTCTGGCGGCGGGCGCTGCAACTTCACCAACCGCTTGCTCGATGCCTCAGCCCCGCAAAAGCACTTCATCAGCCAGAACCCGCACTTTTGCCGCTCGGCCCTGTCACGCTACACGCCGCAGGACTTCATCGATCTGGTGCAAAAACACGGCATCGCCTTCCATGAAAAGCACAAGGGTCAGCTGTTTTGCGACCACTCGGCCGAAGACATCATCCGCATGCTGCTGACCGAATGTGAAGCGGGCCGCGTGACGCTATGGACCGGCTGCAGCGTGAAGTCTGTGCGGCACCACACACAAGGCGCACAAACCACACATTACGTTCTGGAAACCGACAAAGGCCCTGTACAAGCCACCTCGCTGGTGGTGGCCACGGGGGGCTTGTCCATCCCCAAGATCGGTGCCACGGGCTGGGGCTACGAAGTGGCCACTCAATTTGGTCTGCGCCTGATCGAACGCCGGCCGGGCCTGGTGCCTTTGACTTTTGACGGCGCCGCTTGGGCGCCTTATGCCCAACTGGCCGGTCTGGCTTTGCCCGTGGGCATCGAGACAGGCGAGAAAAAAGCCCGCATGCACTTTGACGAAGACCTGCTGTTCACGCACCGGGGGCTGTCAGGCCCAGGCGTGCTGCAAATTTCGAGCTATTGGCAAGACGGCACCGCCATCCGCCTGAATTTGGCACCCGAGGTCAACCTGCCTGAGCGCTTGCAAGACGCCAAGTTGCGGTCGAAAAAACTGCTGGGCAACGAACTGGCCAGCTTGGTGCCCAGCCGCTTGGCTGAAGCCTGGGTCAGCCAGGACCCGGCGCTGCAACGCACGGCCGCCGAGGTGCCCGATAAAGCGCTGAACAAACTGGCGCAAGCGCTGTCCAGCTGGACGCTCACTCCCACCGGCAGCGAAGGCTACAAAAAAGCCGAAGTGACGCTGGGCGGGGTCGACACGCGTGACCTGTCTTCGCAGACCATGGAGTCCAAACAGCCCGGCTTGTACTTCATCGGTGAAGTGGTTGACGTGACCGGTTGGTTGGGCGGCTACAACTTCCAATGGGCCTGGGCCAGTGCCCATGCCTGCGCCCAGGCTTTGCCCGCACCGATCAAAAGCTGAAGCGCCTGCCCAGCTGCAAAAACAGGTTGTAGGCATTGCCTGTGCCTCTGGCAGCACCCAGATAGATGTCGCCGATTTTGCTGTCCACCGCGACAAAGAGCGTGCCGCTGTAGCGCCAGCGCATCGCGTCGCCCTTGTACCAGGCATCCCCCGCTTCAAGCACGGTGCCCACATAGGTTTTCTGATTGAACAGGCCCCCGTCGGTCAGCCGGTACATGTAGGTGGTTTGCAAATGCGCCAGCTGGTCACCGGCCAATTGGCCCATGCGGTAAGCACCCATGTTTTGAAAGCCCCCCAGAATCAACTGACTGGGGGAGCGGCAGTTGGCACAGTCGAGCGTGACACGGTCTTGTGCCAGATTGAGACCCAAATTGACAATATGCGGCCCCACCGAATGGGCCCACTTGGCGGTCAGGCGTCCGCCGTTGTAAAGGGCACCCGAAACCCCTTGTTCCAGACTGACCCCCAAAAAGTAGCCGCGTGTCGGAAAACTCAAGGAGTCGAGTTGATCGATCTGAAACTGTGCCTTGACACCGTTGTACTTGACCAAATCGGTGTTCGATATTTCCGCCAAATCCGTCGTGGTGTCAAAGGTTCTGCGAATGGCGCTGGACGTCACCCCCATCTTGATGTTCGCCTTGCGCTCAAAGTCATAGACCAGCTGCGCGTCTATGCTCTGCACTGTCTGGTTGAAATAGGCCAACTTCTGGTTGCCTTCCTCGTCCCTGAAAATGGCGCTTCGGTACAAGGGCAAATAGTTCCGATCCCATGAGGCACCGGCTTCCACACTCCATCCCCGTGACAACGGCTGGTACAGGCGAACGGCCAATTCAGACTGCGTGCCCATGCGGGCATCCAACGAGAACTCCAGACCTGATGGGGTCAACCAGGGTCGGCGGTAACCGAAGCCGGCCGTGAATTGCGTGACGCCATCCACTTCGGTGGAAAAGCCCAGCGTGCTCTTGAAAAAATGAGGGCTGTAGGGCTTTTCACGCACCTTCACGATCAGTTTGTACCGATCACCCCGCTGTTGCTCCAGGGTGTAACTGACCAGATCAAAGTACCCGCTGGTGTACAGCTCATCCATGTAACGCTCGGCCTGCTGAGGCGAGAACTCCTGCTCCAGCATGGGCGAGAGCATCGCCTGGATATAGGTTTCCGAAACATCCTTGTGGCCTTGCGCCTCGATGGCCACGATGCGTTTTTCCCGCTGGTCAAACGACAGGCGCGTGGTGGTGGCCGGCAAGGGCTGCGCTGCATTTGCAGCACTCAACGCCGCCAGTCGGTCTTGCACCAAACCAACCGCCTGCTGGCCACGCTGAACGATTTCGGTCGCACGGTTGAAATCGGCGAATCCAATGTCCTGCACAGCGGGCTGAACCAGCACATCCCCGGGGCGCAACAGGGCCAGGTTCCGTTTTTCGTTTTGGCGAATCAGGATGTCCAGCATCCGGTTGGCCACCACCAGCGCGTGGCTGGCCTCTTCTGTTTTATCCTCGCCGGCCCCAGCACCCAAAAACGAGGCCACGATCACATCGGCCCCCTCGCGCAACGCCACTTCAATCGGCAAATTGGCGACCAAGCCACCATCGACATACGTCTCACCATCGACTTCCACCGGGGCAAAAACTGCGGGAGCCGCCATGCTGGCACGGATGGCCAGGTGCAAAGCGCCTTGATCAAAAACCTTCATCTCGCCATCGCGGTAGCGCGTGGCCACGGCACGGAACGGGATTTTCAAATCATTGAAGTGGACATTCGGCGGCACATGCGCCGTCAAGGCTTGCAGCAACGCCAGAAACCGCTGGCCATCGCTCACGCCCCGCGCAAAGCTGACGCCGCCATCTTTGATGCCGAACTCCAACTCAACCGGGTATTTTTGTTGGTAGGCCCGAGTGCGAGAAGGTAACTCCAACCGGTTGAGTTGGTCCAACGCCACTTTGGACGGGTCAAGCCCGCCGACCATGCGTTCAATGTCGTCGGTGCTCATGCCGCTGGCATACAAGCCCCCCACGACTGCCCCCATGCTGGTGCCGACAATGCGGGCGATGGGAATGCGGTCTCGCTCCAATTGACGCAACACCGCCAAGTGGGCAAAGCCTTTGGCCCCGCCACCGGCCAAAACCACCACAACCGAGGGGATGCCGGGTGACGCTGCAACTGGCAAAGAAAGCGCTGCTTGCCCCCAGCACCAAGGGGTCATCAAACTCAAAACGAGTGCTGCAAAGCGTTGGGTTCGGGTCAAGTGGCTGAGGGAATTGGCAAAAAAGAGCTTCATTTGTGTTGCATTTTAGGTACTCAGCCCTCTTGCAAGCCTGACGGCAAAGGGGCCAACCACAGAGTCGTTTCAACATTTGCCCCAAGATGTGCTTTCTGACACACAAAGTCGGCAAGTCGTCGTCTTGCAGGCGCTATAATCTCAGGCTTTGCTGGCAAACCCCCGTCTGCCAAATACTAGTTCGTGACGGGGAACCGCCGAAACTGGGTTTCAAGGGCCCGATCTCCCTTGTCACTGCAGCCGGCACATTTTTTGGAAAATTGATTCAATGACCACCATCCGCGTGAAAGAAAACGAGCCGTTTGACGTTGCACTGCGTCGCTTCAAGCGCACCATCGAAAAACTCGGCCTGCTGACAGACCTGCGCGCCCGCGAGTTCTACGAAAAGCCAACGACCGAGCGCAAGCGCAAGAAGTCGGCTGCCGTGAAGCGTCACTACAAGCGCGTTCGCAGCATGCAATTGCCCAAGAAGATGTATTGATCTTCTTTTTGTATGACCCGCAAGGGTCTGCAAACAAGCCCGCTGGAGGACGCTCAGGCGGGCTTTGTTGTTTCTACCCCCCTCTTTGTCACCCACCAGGAGCCTCCCATGAGCCTGAAAGACCAGATCACCGAAGACATGAAGAACGCCATGCGGGCCAAAGACGCCGAGCGTCTGGGCACCATCCGCTTGCTGTTGTCGGCCATGAAGCAAAAAGAAGTCGACGAACGCATTGAACTCGACGATGTGGCTGTGGTGGCCATCGTGGACAAGCTGATCAAACAACGCAAAGACTCCATTGCCGCTTTTGAACAAGCCGCACGCCAAGACCTGGCCGACAAGGAAAAGGCCGAAATGGCCGTGCTGCTGGCGTATCTGCCCGAGCGCATGTCGGCCGAAGAAGTCACCGCCGCCGTTCAGGCCATCGTGACCGAATTGGGGGCCAAAGGTCCTGGCGACATGGGCAAAGTGATGGGCGCTGTGAAGGCCAAACTGGCAGGCAAGGCCGACATGGGCCAAGTGTCAGCTGCGGTCAAAGCCGCATTGGCAGGCTGAACGGCCACCGCCTGATCAACGATCAGGCGCCCAAAATCAAGGCGGAACCCAGCACCGCCATGACCGCCCCACCCCAAGCCCCCCAAGCGGGGCTGCGGCGGTAAACCCCCCACAGCAGCGGCAGCAGCAAGATGGGGGTCAACGACGAGAAGATTCCCACCAGATTGGCCTGCCCGGTTTTCAGGGCCTGCAAGATCAAGGTCATGCCCAAGGCCATCGCCACAGCGGCACTGGCCCAAGTGTTCCACAAGGTTTTCAGCGACAACGGGGTTTGCACCCGAGCCACCTGCGCGCCCGCCCAGAGCAGCACCAGATGGGCTGAAAAACTGGCCGATGTGCGCACCGCAGAGGCGGCCACGGCGTCGACACCCGAAGTCATCAAGGGTTTGATCATCAAGGTCGCCACCGACTGGCACACCGCAGCCAACAGGCCCAACAAGACACCGGTCATCAAAGTGCCTTGCGTCTTCTCCCAGGCGTGGGTTTCGCTCTCGCGGCGACCCCAAACAATGGCCACCATCACCCCGCCCACCAGCAAACTGCCGCCCAGCAAAGTCCAGCCCCACAAGGTTTCGCCCAGAAACAACCAGGCCAAAAGGGTGGAAAAAATGGCATGCGTGGCAAACAAGACCCCGCTGCGGCGAGGGCCCAGCCGGTTCATGCAGGCAAACAAGGCCGTGTCGCCAATGAAAATGCCGATGAAGCCCGACAAAGCCAACAGCGCCACATTGGACGCATCGAGCGTGCGCCATTGCCCGGTGAACAGCGCCAACGCCCACAGCAAGGTGAGCGCAAAAAACAAGCGCCAGCGTGTAAAGGCAAATGCGCCCATACGGCTGGAAGCTGCCGCAGAAAACAAACTGCCCACCGCCCAAGACAGGGCGGCCAAAGCGGCAAGGAGTTCAGCCTGCACAGCGCAGCGAGCCTCAGCTGCCCGCCAGCTTCATGCGATTGACCAAAATGGAGCCGGTGGTTTTGGCCCCCATGTTGTAGGTGTCTGCACCCACGGCCTCGATGCCCATCAGCATGTCTTTGAGGTTGCCCGCGATGGTGATTTCGTGCACAGGGTAAGCAATTTGACCATTCTCAACCCAGAAGCCGCTGGCCCCGCGTGAATAGTCGCCTGTGACGTAGTTCACGCCCTGGCCCATCAGCTCGATCACAAACAAGCCGGTGCCCAGTTTTTTGAGCATTTCATCCAGGTTGTCGCCCGCTTGCGTCAAGCGCGAGGTCAGCGTCAGGTTGTGCGAACCGCCCGCATTGCCGGTGGTCTTCATGCCCAGCTTTCGGGCCGAATAGCTGCTCAGGAAGTAGCCTTCCACGCGCCCGCCTTTGACCACTTTGCGGGGTGCAGAGCGCACGCCTTCGTCGTCAAAAGGTGAGCTGCCTTTGCCGCGCAAAAGGAAAGGGTCTTCATCGATGTCAATGTGCTTGGGGAACACTTTTTTGCCCAATGAATCCAGCAAAAAACTGCTCTTGCGGTACAAGGCACCACCACTCACGGCTTGCACAAAACCACCCAACAAGCCCGCAGCCACGGGCGACTCAAACAACACAGGGCACTCGGTGGTGGCGATCTTGCGAGCCCCCAGGCGTGACAACGCGCGTTCGGCCGCGTAACGCCCCACGGCTTCGGGCGAGGCCAGCTCGTCGGCTGAACGCATCGAGGTGTACCAGGCGTCGCGCTGCATTTCGGCGTTGCGGCCAGGCAATTTGGCAATGGGCGCCACCGACACGCTGTGGCGTGAACTGGCATAACCGCCCCTGAAGCCGTGCGTGTGGGCACTGAAGAAATGGCTCTGCTGAGCCGACACGGCCGCGCCATCGCTGTTGGTGATGCGGCGGCTGGTTTTCAGGGCTGCCGCTTCGCACTGCAGGGCGATGCGCGCCGCTTCTTCACTGCTGATGGACCAGGGGTGGAACAAGTCCAGATCGCGGTGGTTCGTTTCGATGTCGGCTTCGTCGGGTAAACCGGCTGTGGGGTCTTCGGCTGTGAAACGGGCGATGTCGTAAGCGGCCTGCACGGTGCGCTCGATCGCTGCTTTGGAAAAATCAGAAGTGCTGGCGTTGCCGCGGCGGTGATCCACATAGACCGTCACGCCCAGTGATTTGTCGCGGTTGCGCTCCACGTTCTCCAGCTCGCCCTTGCGCACGCTGACCGACAGGCCACAGCCTTCAGACGCTTCAGCACCCGCGTTGGTCGCACCCAGCTTTTTGGCGTGGTGCAGGGCGATGTCGACCAGCTCCTCAAAATGGTCACGCGAGTAACTGAAGCCGTCATGGGGGTGCGCAGTGGATGCGGAGACAGGAGCGTTTTTTTTCACGGAAGGGGTCTCGAAAAAAATGGCGAGCGCCAGGCTCGCAGTGGCCGCTATGATACTTGCCACCCAGCCTGTGCGCTGTCCTTGAGAACGAGTTCCCCCAGTCATGTCCCGTAAACCCAAAAAAGGCTATTTCGTCCGTGGTCAATTTGTTGCCGAAGGCAGCGAACTTGACCTGGAGTACAAGCGCGAGCTCAAAGGCGGCCTGGAAGGTCCCAGTCGCACCGAGCTCAAGCGCGAAAGCACCGAACTGCAAGAACTCGGCGCAGCCTTGCTGACCCTGCGCAAAGACCTCATGGAAGGCCTGAGCCTGCCCGACAAGCTGGTGGATGGTCTGGCCGAAGCCAAGCGCATCACCAACTTTGAAGGCAAACGCCGCCAGATGCAATTCATTGGCAAACAAATGCGTTTGCTCAGCCCCGAAACCCTGCAAGCCGTGCGCGAAGCGCTGGACATCCAACGCTTGGGCAGCGCCAAAGACACCCAAGCCCTGCACTTGGCTGAAGCCTGGCGCGACCGCCTGATCGCCGACGATGCGGCGGTGGGTGAATGGATTGCGCATTACCCGCAAACCGATATTCAGCAGCTGCGCGCCCTGGTGCGCCAAGCCCGCAAAGACGCTGTGCCCGTCACCAACGCTGCGGTATCGCAAGGCCTGGCACCACGCCAAGGCCGTGCTTACCGCGAACTGTTCAAGCTGGTGCGCAGCGTGCTGACCAACGGTGAAAGTGACAACACCCCCGACGAGACCGAAGATGAGTGAATCCTTGTTTGACCCGATCAAGATCGGCATCGTGTCCATCAGCGACCGGGCCAGCACGGGTGTCTACGAAGACAAAGGCCTGCCCGCACTGCAAGAGTGGCTCACCAAAGCCCTGCACAACCCCATCACCTTTGAGCCCCGCCTGATCCCGGACGAAAAAGAGCGCATCAGCGCCACCTTGATCGAGTTGGTCCATGTCGGTTGCAGCTTGGTGCTGACGACTGGCGGCACAGGCCCGGCCCTGCGCGATGTGACGCCCGAAGCTACTTTGGCTGTGGCCGACAAGGAAATGCCAGGGTTTGGCGAGCAAATGCGTCAGATCAGCCTGAAATTCGTGCCCACAGCCATCTTGTCGCGCCAAGTGGCCGTGATCCGAGGCCAAAGCCTGATCATCAACCTGCCCGGCCAGCCCAAATCGATTGCCGAAACCCTGGAAGGGCTGAAAGACGCCGAGGGCAAAGCTGTGGTGCATGGGATTTTTGCGGCCGTGCCGTATTGCGTCGATTTGATTGGGGGGCCTTACATGGAAACCCGCGACGAGGTCTGCAAAGCCTTCCGTCCTAAAACAGCAATCCGACCTGCACGCTAAAGGACGCTTGCGCTCTGCAGACATCGCTTGCAGACAAGCTCCGGCAAACCTGCTTGGCACTTCTACACTGTGAGAACCAGGCTTGACTTTCGGTATAATCCATTTTCTCGGCAAGAGCGACAGCAGCACCTCCGGCTAGACCACCGCCAACAGCGCGATGCCCCCATGCGGGCCGGTCACCGTTCCGCAAGGACTGCATTCCAAATGTTCGCCCACCATCTTGCCATTGCAAATTTGACGCCCATATAGGGTGTTGATTTGTGTCCTACAAGCCCGCGCCGGGATGTATTTGGCGCTGACTGTGTCCGTTTCCTTGTCTGTTTTGATGTTCTGAGGTGTTCATGCCTGCTCAAAAGTCGAAGAAGCCTGCCCAGGCCCCTGCCAAATCCAAAACCGTTGCAAAAACCGTCGTTGCCAAAAAAGCCCCCGCGCCCGTCGCCAAGCCCAAAGCAGCCAGCAAAGTGACTGCCAAAGCACCCGCCAAGAAGCCCGCCCCCGTGGTGAGCAAGGCCAAGGTGCCTGCCAAAGTTGCTGCCAAACCGGCAGCAAAACCAGCAGCCAAAGCAGTCCCCAACGCGGTCAAAGCAACAGCGACCCGAGCGACCCCTGCTCAGCCTGTGAAGAAAGCCGCCTCCGTGCCCGCCAAGAAATCTGAAGTGATCGTGAAGAAAACCACCGCCAAAGCCAAGGAAGCTGTGGCCGAAGTGGAAGTGAAGAAAACCACCAAAGCGACCAAAGCCGCTGCGCCTGCCGCCGAGAAAAAGCCTGCTGCCAAAAAAGCCGTGACCGGCGCCAAGCGTGGCCCCAAGAAAAAGGGCAGCATTGCCGAGCCCAGCCTGGATGACGATTTGGACATTGAAGCTGACCTCGAAGGCGAACCGGTCGTCGAAGCAGGCTCCGAGACCGCTGAAAAGGTCAAACCTCTGCGCATGAAGATCAGCAAGGCCAAAGAACGCGCCTTGATGAAGGAATTCGGCTTGGACGAAACCGTCCTGACCGAAGCCGAGATGAAGCAGCGCCGCGACCGCCTGAAGGCCCTGATCAAGCTTGGCAAGACGCGCGGCTACCTGACCAACGGCGAAATCAGCGACCACTTGCCCGACAAGCTGGTCGATGCCGAAACCCTGGAAGTGGTGATTGCCACCCTGAACGACTTGGGTGTGGCGGTGTACGAGCAAACGCCCGACGCCGAGAGCCTGATCATCACCGACAACGCGCCCACGGGCTCGACCGAAGAAGAAGCCGAAGAAGCCGCCGAAGCCGCCCTGTCCACCGTGGACAGCGAATTCGGCCGCACCACCGACCCCGTGCGCATGTACATGCGCGAAATGGGCACTGTGGAACTGCTGACCCGTGAAGGTGAGATCGAGATTGCCAAGCGCATCGAAGGCGGCTTGATGGACATGATGGCCGCGATCAGCGCGTCGCCAGCCACCATCGCCGAAATCTTGCGCATGGCCAACGAAATCCGTGAAGGCAAGGTCGTGATCTCCACCGTGGTGGACGGTTTCGCCAACCTGAACGAGGCCGACGACTATGTGGCCGAAGAAGACTTCGACGAATTCGACGAAGCCGATGACGACGATGGCAAAGGCGGCTCCAAAGCCCTGACCAAGAAGCTCGAAGAGTTGAAGAACCAGGCCTTGGAACGCTTTGACCGGATCACCGAATACTTCGAAAAAGTGCACAAGGTGTACGACAAGGAAGGCTGGGGCACCCCCGCCTATGTCAAGGTGCAAACCGCTTTGTCGGAAGAGCTGATGACCATCCGCTTTACCGCCAAAACCATTGAAAAGCTGTGCGACATGGTGCGCGGCCAGGTCGACGATGTGCGCAAGAAAGAGCGCGAGCTGCGCCGCATCATTGTGGACAAATGCGGTTACCCACAAGACAACTTCATCGCTGACTTCAGCGGCCGTGATAAAAACGGCAAGCGCGTGGAATCACAATTGCTCAACCTCAAGTGGATTGAGAAACAAGCCGCTGCCGGCAAGAGCTGGAGCGCCGTGATGGGCCGCAACATCCCGCCCGTGCAAGACCTGCAGCAAAAGCTGATGGACCTGCAATCGCAAGTTGTGGTGCCGCTTGATGAGCTCAAAGACATCAACAAGCGCATGAACGCCGGCGAGCGCTCGTCACGCGATGCCAAGAAAGAGATGATCGAGGCCAACTTGCGCCTGGTGATCTCGATCGCCAAGAAGTACACCAACCGCGGCCTGCAGTTCCTCGACTTGATCCAGGAAGGCAACATCGGCCTGATGAAGGCGGTGGACAAGTTCGAATACCGCCGGGGCTACAAGTTCTCGACCTACGCCACTTGGTGGATCCGTCAGGCCATCACCCGCTCGATCGCGGACCAGGCCCGCACGATCCGTATACCGGTGCACATGATCGAGACGATCAACAAGATGAACCGCATCTCGCGTCAGCACTTGCAGGAATTCGGCTTTGAGCCCGATGCCTCCATCCTGGCCGAGAAGATGGAGATCCCGGAAGACAAGATCCGCAAGATCATGAAGATCGCCAAAGAGCCGATCTCGATGGAAACGCCGATCGGCGACGACGACGACAGCCACTTGGGTGACTTCATCGAAGACAGCACGCACACAGCGCCCATTGACGCGGCATTGCAAGCGGGTCTGCGCGACGTGGTCAAAGACATTCTGGACAGCCTCACACCCCGCGAAGCCAAAGTGCTGCGCATGCGTTTCGGCATCGAGATGTCCACCGACCACACGCTGGAAGAAGTGGGCAAGCAGTTTGACGTGACGCGCGAGCGCATCCGCCAGATCGAAGCCAAGGCGCTGCGCAAGCTCAAGCACCCTAGCCGCTCGGACAAACTGCGCAGTTTCATTGACACGATGTAAGCCTGACAGTCTGCAAAAACAAAGCCTCCTTGCTGCAAAGCAAGGAGGCTTTTTTGATGGCGGCGCCACCGGCGCCTGATCAATGCCCGCGGCTCAGCGTGATTGGGCCTTGTTGCCGTAAGGGCAATGGTTGGGGCGAGGCCCCACCTGGGGATGCAAACGGCAGGTATTGGGCCGCTTGTCGTACACGGTGCAACGACGCGTTTTGGCGTCCAGCAAATGACAATCGCCGCTGGCACGCCGGGCCAAACTGAAGATGCTGTTCTTGAAATTGAAATGGTCAATCACGCCCGCTTTCGTCAGGCGCTTGGCAATTTGCTTGGGGTCTTCGTGCTCGGCCTCGAACGGATCGACCATGCCCAGCCGCACCAGATCAGTCATCTTGACCTCGACCGGCATGGTGCAGCAATTGGCCGCACAGGTGTCACACAAACCTGCTTTGTAGCGGGTCCAAGTTTCACAACGGTCAACGTCAACAACAGCAATGGGAGATCTCATGGGGCGGATTATCCCGGATGTGGGCGTCATCCGAGCCTCACCCCTCGCTCTCGCCCACGCGGCTCAGCTTAACCAGCTCACGCGCATCCTCGACCCAGTCACACAAGATGGCACGGGTCTCACGGGGGTCGATGATGTCCAAAATGCCGAACTTTTCGGCTGTGCGAAACGGCGATGTCATGTTCAGGTAGAAAGCCTCCAGCTCTGCCCGCTTGGCTGCGGGGTCAGGCGCGGCATCGATTTCGGCCTTGTGCGCGGCCATAACGCCGCCTTCAATCGGGATAGATCCCCAACGCGCCGATGGCCAGGCGTAGCGCAGGTTCAGCGCTTCGCCATATTTGGGCGCGTGCAAGGCTCCGGCCATGCCAAAGCAACGGCGCACCAAGATCGACACCCAAGGCGAGCGGCAAGCGTTGAGGGCCTCCCCCACTCGCATGGCCCCCAACAAAGTCCCGCCCAGCTCGGCCTCCAAGCCTGTTTGGTTGCCCGGCTGGTCCACAAAGTTCACCACGGGCAAACCAAACAAGCTGCACAGCTTCACATGCCGCTCCATTTTGTAGGCCGCTTGCACCGTCATCGCGCCGCCTTGCACTTTGGGGTCGTTGGCAATCACACCGACGGGCACCCCATTTAAACGTGCCAAGGCCGTGATGACCGAGCCGCCTTGGTAGCGACCGATTTCGAACACCGAGTCCATGTCCATGACCGAAGCCAAAATTTTGCGCGGCTCGTAAATTTTGCGGCGCTCGCGGGGGATGGCGTCTTTGAGCCAATCGTCTGCGCGTGTAGGACTGTCTTGTGTCGGCAGCACAGGCGCCAAATGGTGCACGCTGCGCGGCATGTAGCTCAAAAACTGCTGCACCTGCGCCAAGGCATCGGCTTCGTCCTCGGCCTCGTTGTGCACCAAGGCGCTTTTGCGGTGCACCCGGTGACCGCCCAGGTCGTTTTTGTCCACCTCTTGCGCATAAGCCTGACGCACCACATGCGGGCCAGCCGCCATGACTTGTGCTTGCTCACGCACCATGACCGAGAAATGCGAGGACAGCACTTTGACCGCCCCCTGCCCTGCACATGCGCCCAAGGCTACCCCCACCACGGGCACGGTTTGCAGCAACTCGTTGGCAGGCCAGCTGGGGTATTCGGGGATTTTGGTCCCGCCGATCTGCATCAAAAGCTTGACGCTACCCCCCGCCGAATCGACCAATCGCACCAGCGGCATGCGCAACTGGTGCGCCATGCGCTCTATGTAAATCCACTTGTCAGCAATGGAGGCTTCCGACGAGCCCGCACGGATCGTGAAGTCATCGGCATGCACCGCCACTTTGCGGCCCTGCACGCGGCCAAGCCCCACGATGGCGTTGGTGGGGTCCATTCGCTCAAAGGCCCCCTCTCGGCTGTAATGGCCTTTGCCCGCCAGCGCCCCCAGTTCCCGAAAACTGCCCGCATCCATCAAGTGATCGATGCGCTCACGTGCGTTCAGGCGACCACTGGCCTTGAAGCGGGCCAGCGCCTCTGCTCCGCCCATGGCGCGTGCCTGCGCACGGCGCAACTGCAACTCAGTGAGTTCAGCTGCCCACTCGCCCGAAGGCTCAAAAACAGGCCACTGGCTCATGCAGCCCCCAAGCCCAAGGCGGTGACCAAGGCGCGCGTTTCAGACAACTCGGCTTCCAGGTAACGGTGTGAATCCACATAGCCTTTGAACATGGGGCGGTTGCCCGATTTTTCGACCATGGCTTGCCAGGCAGCCGACTCGGCCACTTGGCGCAAGGCGTTTTCCCAAAACCGGATTTGTTCAGCGTCCACACCACCGGGCAACAAAACGCCGTTGTAGCTGATGTAGTCGGCCGCCACGCCCTGCTCACGCCAAGTGGGCACGGCAGCCATCAAGCCCGTGCCGCGTTGCGGCGAAGCACTGGCCAACACACGCACCTTGCCAGCTTGCACCTGCGGCATGACGGTGGGGCCGGTGGCGGACACCACATCCACATTGCCCCCCAGCAAGGCCACCATGGAATCCCCCGAAGAGCGGAAAGGCACCACCGTGAGTTTGTCCACCGCCAGCCCCGCGACTTTGAGGGGTTTGGCAATCGCCAAATGCGTGTTCAGGCCCCGCACAGGGGCCACCGCAAAGCTGACCGAGGACACATCGCGCTGCAAACGTGCCACGAGGTCTTGCACATTGCGCAGCGGGCTGTCGGCCCGCACGGCCACCAGCGAGGTTTCTTCCACCATCATGGCCACGGGCACAAATTCGCGCATGTCGGCCTTGAGCATGCCCGTGGCTTGCCCCGCAATGCTGCCCGTGTGAAAGGTGCCCAGGTGGTGCGCGTTGCCCCGATTGCGTTGCAGTTGCTGCAAGCCCAGCAAACCCGCCGCGCCCGGCTTGTTTTCGGCCAGCATGGTTTGCCCATGCAGGCGCTGCTGCGACTCGAGCATTTGCTTGATGCCACGTGCATACAAATCGACCGAGCCGCCCGGAGCCACGCCAATCACATAGCGGATCATCTCTGTGGGTTTCCAGCTGCTGTCTTGCGCCAGCGCCTCCCAACCCATGGGGGCCAGGCTAGCGCCTGCGATCAGGCCGAGCGATTGACGGCGGTTGATGTGAGCTTGCATGACGGTTTCCTTTCAGACAGATGAAGAAGGCAGCACCACCGCACCACTGGCCACCAAGGCCTGTACACGTTCAGGGCTGAGTTGAAGATCGCGCTGCAGCACATCAAAACTGTCTGCGCCCAAGTTGGGGCCGCTGCGGTAAATGCCGCCCGGTGTGGCTGACAGCCTGGGCACGACCCCGGCTTGGGTGGTGTGGCCCAGCTGCGCGTGGGGCACCTGCTGCAGCATCTGACGCGCCTGGAAATGGGGATCTTTGAAGATGTCGGCAATGGTGTAAATCAAGGTGCTGGGCACCTGGGCTTTGTGCAGCAAAGCCAAAAGCTGAGCCGCCTCATGGCCACGGCTCCAGTCGGAGACGATGGCGTCGATGGCACGCATGTGCTCGGGCAGGCCACGCGCCTGGATCGTCTCGAAACGCGGGTCCGTCAGCAACTCGGGTTGTTGCATCAGGGACACCAGCCGTTTCCAGATCGGTTGGCTGTTGGCGGCGATCAGCACCCAAGCCCCATCACGGGTGGGATAAGAGCTGTTGGGGGCCATAGAAGGCAGGTTCGAGCCCTCCCGCATGGGCACCACGCCCAGCTTGTCGTGTGCGGGCACCACTGGCTCCATCTGGGTGAACGCGGCCTCGTACAAAGCCACATCCACCACCTGCCCTTGGCCCGTCTGAGCGCGCGAATGAATGGCCGCCATGGCCCCGAACGCGGCATAGACCGAAGACAAATAATCGGTGGTGGCCAAAGCCACCCGAGCTGGGGGCCGGTCAGGATCGCCCGTCATGTGGCGCACGCCCCCCACGGCTTCACAAATCGCCCCATAGCCGGGTCGCTCGGCATAGGGGCCGTCTTGACCAAAACCGCTGATGCGCACCATCACCAAACCGGGGTTGCGTGCCGTCAAGGCCTCATAACCCAAGCCCAGGCGCTCCATCACCCCCGGGCGGTTGTTTTCCACCACGATGTCGGCCTGCACCATCAGCTCAAAAGCCAAGGCCCGTCCCTGCTCGGACTTGAGGTCCAGGGCAATCGAGCGCTTGTTGCGCAAGATGGAAGCTGCATACAAAGACACGTCACCCACATGCTGCCCCATTTGCCGCACCGGGTCACCATCGGGCGGCTCGATCTTGATCACGTCGGCACCGAAGTCGGCCAACAAACGAGCGCAGGCCGGCCCGGCAATCGTGCTGCACACTTCGATCACCTTGAGATCGGTCAGCGGGCCTTGGCGCTGCGGGCTTGCGTTCTGGTCGGTGTTCGACTTGGTGTTCATGGTTTGCCCTTCAGGTCCAATTGCTGCACCGCTTCTTGGGCAGACTCTTCAATGCGCTGACGGGTCAGCTGCACCACACGATCGGCATCACCAGCCTCCAAGGCCACAATGGCTTGCTGCCAAAGCGACACCGAGCGCTGGCGTCGCGCCACCGAAGACAAGCCCAATTTGCTGTAGCGCAGCGTCTGCAAAGAAATCGAGGTCAGCATGCGCTGTAAACGGCGGTTGCCGGTCAGGCGGGCCACCAAAATCAGCAGCCGGTAGGTGGTTTGGGCGTACAGCTCGCCCGCGCCATCTTGCCCAGCCAAGGTTTGCAGGCGTTCGGTGCCTGCCCGCATCAGGGGTAAAAGTTGGGCACTGGGTTGGGCCATGAGCTTGCGCACCGCCACCTCAAACAAGCCAGCGCGGATGTCCAGCAACTCGGACAACTCCTGCGCACTCAGGTCGGTCACGATCGCACCGCGACGCGCCAGCAAAGTGGCCAAGCCCTCACGCTCCAAAATACGCAGGGCCTCACGCACCGGGCCCCGGCTGACTTTGAATTCGTCGGCCAACTCCTGCTCGCCGATGCGCGCCCCCGGGGCCAACTGCCCGCTGAGGATGCGTTCACCCACACGGGATGCAATTTGTTCTGAAACCGTCAGGGTCGGCTCGTCTTGGTCGGCAAAGAGGCGAAACGCCACCGCACCCTCCAAGTCACGCAATAACTCTGGGGGCAAATCGTGGGTATTCATCACAACGCCCTCAATCCAAGGACAGCAGCCACTGCCCGTCTTGCACCGCCTCGCCCTCGGCCACCAACAAGTCGCGAACAGTTCCGGCACTCGGCGACTCCACCGGAATTTCCATTTTCATGGACTCGACAATCATCAAAACATCACCCGCCGCGACGGTTTGCCCCGCCACCACTTCGACCTTCCAGATGCTGCCACTGACTTCAGAGTAAATTTTTTGCATGGTTGAATTTTTGAATGACATTCAGATTGTTAACAATCTGAATGGATTCCAGCACCCGTACAAACCCTGCAAATCGTCAAAATGGTGGATTAACCCTCACTTGCTGCCGTTTCAGGCTGCTTGCGCCTGGCCCCAGTAGTGAAACGTCATGGGGCGCGGCCCGGCCAGATAGGCCGATTGGGTTTGAGCTGCAAAGCCCGCTTCTTGCAGCAAGGCGGGGATGTCGCGCCCGAGTTGGCAACCTCCGGCCAGCGGCCCCCAAAGGGGCTGCAAGCGCTCTTGCCAGCGGCGCACACCCGCATCCGGGGCACGGCCATGTTCACAAAACAAGAGCTGGCCACCCGGCACCAGCACCCGGCGCATCTCGCGCAAGGCCTGCAGCGCATCCGGAATACTGCACAGGGTGTAGGTGCAGACCACCGTATCAAAGCTGGCATCGGCCGTGGGCAGTTGCTCGGCCGACAGGCCCATCAGCTCGACGGCGATGCCTGCCTTTTGGCTGCGCTTTTGGGCTAGGCGGTGCATCTGCATGGCCGGGTCCACACCCACCAAGCGTGTGACGCGGCTGCGGTCGTAAAACGCCAGATTACGGCCTGTGCCCATGCCAATCTCCAACACCCTGCCCTGCGCCTGTGGCACCAACTGGCGGCGCTGCGCCTGCACCATGGGCAGACCGCAGGCGAAGTCGATGAGGTAGGGCAGAACGTGTTGGTCGTAGAAGTTCATGCGGTCATTTTCACCGCAACGGACGCAGCATGGCCCAAGCTGTAGGCCAAGCGCCCACTCTGCTCATGGCACCCCCTCGGGGCCGATGCCCCAAGAATGCAGTGCCAAGCCAGTTCAGCCCTTCTTGGCCACCAACGTCAAGATGTCGTAGCTGGCCACGACCTCGCCCAATTGGTTGGTCACTTCCACATCCCAAGCGACCACGCCCTGGCCCACGCCGTTGGCATCTTTCTTGTTGCGGTCGATCTTGCGCTTGGCCGTCAGTCGGGCCTGGATGGTGTCGCCAATGCCCACGGGCTTGACGAAGCGCAGGGTATCCAGACCGTAGTTGGCCAACACCGGGCCGGGCGCGGGCGAGACAAACAAGCCCGCTGCGGCCGACAGCACAAAGTAGCCGTGTGCGATGCGCTTGCCAAAGGGCGAGTCTTTGGCTGCGATTTCGTCGAAGTGCATGTAGAAATAGTCACCCGACAACCCCCCAAAGGCCACGATGTCGGCCTCGCCCACGGTGCGGCGGTGGGTGAGCAGGCTCTCGCCAATCTGCAACTCTTCAAAGTAGCGGCGGAAGGGGTGAACCTCGGTCTCGATCAGCTTGGCACCCCGCATGTACTCGCCTGTGACGGCAGCGATCATGGTGGGCGAGCCCTGCAGCGCGGTGCGCTGCATCAGGTGCTTGACGGCGCGGATGCCGCCGAGTTCTTCACCGCCACCTGCGCGGCCGGGGCCACCGTGTTTGAGCGGGGGCAGAGGTGAGCCGTGGCCGGTCGACTCCACCGCCGATTCCCGGTCCAGAATATGCAAGCGACCGTGCAGCGCAGCAGCCACCGGAATGATGCGAGCCGCAATCTGTGGGTCTTTGGTGACCAGCGTGCCGACCAAGCTGCCTTGGCCGCGTGCGGCCAGTTGCAGGGCTTCGTCAATGCCGTCATACGCCATGAGCGTGCTCACGGGGCCAAAGGCTTCCACGTCGTGCACGCTGTCGGTTTGTAGCGGCTTTTGGCACAGCAGCAGCGTGGGCTGAAAGAAGGCGCCGCCTTCGACGCCCTGCCCCACGGGATTGAAATCAACGCCGCCGCCAAACACCAGCTCGGCGCTTTGGCGCAGCAGGGCCACGCGCTCGGCCACATCTGCTTGTTGAGAATGTGAGGCCAAGGCCCCCATCTTCACGCCTTCGACCGACGGGTCGCCCACCACCACTTTGGCCAGACGCGCTTTGAGCTTTTCAGCGACGGCGTCCAGATGCTGGCGCGGCACGATGGCGCGGCGAATCGCGGTGCACTTCTGACCCGCCTTGACGGTCATCTCGCGGGCGACTTCTTTGACAAACAGGTCGAACTCTTCGTCGTCGGGCGTCACATCGGGCGCGAGGATGGCGCAGTTGAGCGAGTCGGCTTCGGCATTGAAGGGGATGCTGTGTTTGACCACATTCGGGTGCACACGCAGCATGGCGGCGGTGTCGGCCGAGCCGGTGAAGGTGACCACATCCTGGCCATTCAAACGATCGAGCAGGTCACCGGTGGAGCCGATCACCAGCTGCAGCGCGCCTGGAGGCAAGATGCCCGATTGCTCCACCAAGCGCACCATGGCTTCGGTCAGGTAACTGGTCGATGATGCGGGTTTGCCGATGCAAGGCATGCCCGCCAAAAAACTGGGTGCAAACTTTTCGAGCAGACCCCAGATGGGGAAGTTGAAAGCGTTGATGTGCACCGCGATGCCGCCGCGTGGCACCAGGATGTGCGTGCCCGCAAAACCGCCTTTTTTACCCAGCGGGAAAGCCGGACCTTCGTGGATCAGGTTGCCACTGGGCAGCTCGTTGCTGCCCATACCCGCATAAGCAAACAGCGTGCCTGCGCCGCCTTCGATGTCCACCCAGCTGTCAGCGCGCGTGGCACCCGTGTGGGCAGAGATGGCGTAGAGCTGTTCTTTGTGCTCGCCGAGGTACTTGGCCAGGGCCTTCAGGCGCTGGGCGCGTTCTTGAAAGTCCAGCTTGAGCAAATTGGGCAGGCCCACGGTGCGGGCGTAGTGCACCGCGTCACCAAAATCAATCGCCTCGGCATGGGTTTGGAATACCGTGGCACCGTTGATGGCGCTGCGCAGGTTTTGTGCGCCTTGCTGGCCGATCCATTGGCCGCCGATGAAACTTTGCAGGACTTGGGACATGGGAAAGTGCTTTCAGAAAAGAACAAAGCTCGGCCATCAGAATTAACCAACCGAGCGGTCGGTTAATTCTATGCGCTTTGTGCCAGCCTGCGCCCAAGAACTGACAAGGGATTTCCCCGATGCTCCGCCGCAAGACACGCTGCCCCCACAACACGCCGAGCCCATGACACGCCGCCACAACCCGCGCCGAGCCCAACAACATCACCGCGACCCCAATGTCATCCCGCACTTGATGCGGGATCTACACCTGCAACGAAGCCCTGGACCCCGGGTCTTCGCCCGGGGTGACAACTCAAGGACTTCGGCCGGGGTAATAACTTGGCGTCTACGCCCGGGGTGACAGATCAAATCACAGAAAAAGAGAGCGGGGCATCGTCAAGCCACCTCGAACGCCATCAAGCCTGTGGCCGTGTTGGAAATCGGGATGTGGTAATTGCGGTGCACTTCCTTGACGCTTGGGCCAGCGGTCGACAAAGCGGCGCGCATGGCCAGCCACATCAGCAGTTCCACGCCTTGCGTGCCGGTTTTTTCCACCAAGTCCAGCGTGCTGAACTGGGTGGCCCATTCGGGGTTGCTCACCAGGCTGTCCATGAACTGCAGGTCAAACGCCTTGTTGATGAAACCGGCGCGCTCGCCGTCGAGCTGGTGGCTCAGGCCCCCAGAGGCGCAGACCACCACTTTTTTGCTGCTGTCCCAAGCCGCAATCGCTTCGCCCACGGCCTTGCCTAGGGCGTACACGCGCTTGGCCGACGGCAGCGGAAATTGCACCGTGTTGATGTTGATCGGTACGATGGTCACGGGCGCTTCGCCCTCGGGCCAGAAGAGTTTGAGCGGCAAGGTGCAGGCGTGGTCCACCAGCATGTCCTGGCAGGTCACGATGTCAAAGTCCTGGCCCACCAAGGTGTTGATGATCTGCCACGACAGATCGACTTCACCCTTGAACGGTGGCAGCGTCGGGATGCCCCAGCCTTCGTCGGCGTTGTTGTACTGGGCCGCAGCGCCCACGGCAAAAGTGGGCATCTTGTCGAGGAAGAAGTTCAGGCCGTGGTCGTTGTAGAACATGACGACCACGTCGGGCTTTTGCGCACCCAACCACTGTTGCACGGGCGGGTAACCGGCAAAAAACGGTGCCCAGTAGGGGGCGTTTTGCAGACCTTTGTGGATCGCATTGCCGATGGCGGGAATGTGGGAAGTGGCGAGTCCGCCGATGAGTTGAGCCATGGTTTTGTCCTTTCAATTTCGCGTTGCAGGTCGGGGCTGAAGCCGCCGACCTGCATATTCCTTATCCTTCAGGCGTAAGCTTTGAGCTTGGCCTTGAATTCGTCCTTGGTCATGCCCGTCTGCTGGGCACCGATGTCTTGCATGTCGAGGCCGAAAATGCCCGCGAACTTGGCCAAGTAATAGGCGTTGCCGCCTGCGGCAATCAAGTCAAGCACCTGACGCGAGCGGATCGCGGCTTTTTGCGGTTCGGTCAGCCCGTATTGGGTCATGTAGGCCTCTTCGTCGTTCTTGAACGCGGCGCGGTTGTCGGCCGAGTTGAACGAGAAACACATTTTGTTGAGGGCATAGCCTTTGCGGGCCATGTCGCCGTCAAACGGCGTGGTGCCTTCGATCTGGCGGGTGGGTTGGGTCATCTGAGTTTCTCCAAAAAGCGGTGACTGGTTGGAAGTATCGGGATACCATCCCTATAAATAAACAGATGAATACTCATATAACCCATGAACAATTTCGATTGGTTGGATCTGGATGCCAAACTGCTGCGCCTGCTGGTGACGGTGGTGGACACCGGCTCGATCACGGCCGCCGCCCAGCGCTTGGGCGTGACGCAGTCGGCCGTGAGCCACCTGCTGGACAAGCTGCGCGGCATCACTGGTGACGTGCTGTTTGCCAAGTCCGGGCGGGGCATCGTCGCCACCGCCCGGGCCGAGGCGCTGGCCGCGAGGGCCCGCACGCTGCTGGAAGAGCTGGAGCGCTTTGCGCGTTCGGAAAATTTCAACCCCGCCCAATGGCGCGGTACCGTGACGATCGCGGCCAACGATTTCCAGCGCGACGCGCTGCTGCCCGCCCTGATGCAGCGCCTGCGTGAAACAGCGCCCAGTGTGAGCCTGCGCGTGATCCCCTCGGACGTGCCCACGCCCGAGATGCTGCGCCAGCAACACTGCCAGCTCATCATCAGCCCGCGCCCGCCCGAGGGGGCGGACATCCTGCAAAAGCGTCTGTTTGCCGACCGCTACCGCGTGTTTTACGACCCGGCCGTGCGCAGCGCCCCGACCACGGCGGAGGACTATTTGGCCGCCGAACACGTCACCGTGGTCTATACGCCCCAGCGCCCGCTCGATCTGGACGCTTTGCTGCTTTCACGTGGCGTGGTGCGGCGCTTTGCGGTGCAGGTGCCGGGCTTTTCGGGGCTGCCCTCGTTCATTGCGGGCACGCCATGGTTGGCCACCGTACCCGGCTTGCTTCAAAACCACCTGATGCGCGATCTGGCCAGCGCCCCGGTGCCCGTGCCTTGCCCCGACATGCCGATGTACATGATCTGGCACCAGCGCCACCAGCAAGACCCGGCCCACCAATGGCTGCGCCAGCAGCTGGAAGCGGTGGCCCGGCCTTTGGTCACGCCATCCAATTAAGGGTTTTCACTTAGAAAATGATGGGATTAACAGGGTTTTGTGAAATTGATATGCATGCATATAATCTCACCACTTTCTTCACTGTCAACTTGTTGGAGTCTCCATGAGCACTGCGCCTTCTCAACTTCCCGTCATCGTCGCAGGCGGTGGCATTGGCGGTCTGGCCGCCGCGCTCGCCCTGGTGCGCCAGGGCTTTCAGGTCACCGTGCTGGAGCAAGCGCCCGAGATCGGCGAGATCGGTGCAGGCATCCAGCTCGGCCCCAACGCTTTCCACGCATTTGACGCTTTGGGCGTGGGCGACAAGGCCCGTGGCCGCGCCGTCTACACCGATTACATGGTGATGCACGACGCGCTCGACGAGTCGCAGGTCGGCAAGATCGAAACCGGCGAGGCCTTTCGCAAGCGCTTTGGCAACCCCTACGCCGTGATCCACCGCGTGGACGTGCACTTGTCGCTGCTCGAAGGCGCTCAGGAGACCGGCAAGGTCGAGTTCCACACCAACACCCGTATCGTCTCGATTGAGCAGGACGAAGCCAACAACACCGTCACCGCCATCGACCAGAACGGCAAGCGCTGGACCGGCCAGGCCCTGATCGGTGCCGACGGCGGCAAGTCGGTGGTGCGCCGGCAGTATGTGAACGACCCCCCTCGCGTGACCGGCCATGTGGTCTACCGCGCCGTGGTCGAGAAAAAAGACTTCCCGCTGGACCTGCAGTGGAACGCCGCCAGCCTGTGGGCCGGCCCCAAATGCCACCTGGTGCACTACCCGCTGCGCGGCGGCGAGCAGTACAACGTGGTCGTGACCTTCCACAGCCGCCAACAAGAAGAATGGGGCGTGACCGATGGCTCCAAGGAAGAAGTCGAGAGCTACTTCCAGGGCATCAGCCCCAAGGCCCGACAGCTGATTGAGCTGCCCAAGACCTGGAAACGCTGGGCCACGGCCGACCGCGAGCCGATCGGCACCTGGGTGTTTGGCCGCGCCACCATCCTGGGCGACGCCGCCCACCCCACCACGCAGTACATGGCGCAAGGTGCCTGCATGGCGATGGAAGACGCCGTCACTCTGGGCGAAGCCCTGCGTGTGAACCACAACGACTGGACGAAAGCGCTGGCTTTGTACGAACGCTCCCGCGTGGCGCGCACCGCCCGCATCGTGCTCTCGGGCCGCGAAATGGGCCGCCTGTACCACGCCGCC
>NZ_NESN01000003.1 GCF_003063455.1 Limnohabitans parvus II-B4 | reverse complement strand
TCAAAGGAAAGGGCGAAAACCTTCACCGTGGTTTTCACCCATCCAATGAATCTAAAGGGCCAAAGCTGAATTTTTAAAAAGCTAATGGCACAACTTCACTTCATCTCTTCAAGGAAATCATCATGAAAAAAATCACTCTGATCCTTTTGGCAACACTTGCCACAACCGCTTTTGCCAGCGACAGTGGTGGTGGCAATGGAAACGGCAATGGCAACGGCAACGGCAACGGCGGCCAAACGACACAAAACAACCCTACCATGCAAGCGACGATGCTGGTCAATACAGCTGTAATTAACAGCGCATTTGGTTCGGGTGGAAGCGCCCAACAAAACTTGGCATCCAATGTGGGCAGTTTCACGCCCAACGGTACCGAGCTGCAATTGGTGATGGCAAAAAATTCACTGATCATGAACAGCGGATTTGGCGGCCAGGCTGAGCAAAACATCGCCTCCAACATCGGCCATGAAGGTCTTAAATCTGCGACTTACCAAGTTGCTTTCATCAAAGACTCCGCAGTCATCAACAAGGCCAGCTTTGGTGCCAAAGCGTTGCAGAACCTGTCTTCCAACAGCAACTGCCTGACCTGCTCAGACTGATCCATCTGAGTCATGAAGAAATGGTGGCTGCTGCATGCAGCAGTCACCATCCCGTTGCCGTCAGGAGAATTTCATGAAATTCAATGTTGTTTTGATTTTTACCATCCAAGCGATGGCGATGTACTTCACGACGTACACGTATGCACAACTGGCACCAGGCGAGGATCCTGTTGTATTGCGACAGCACGTGACCTACAACATGCTGCCCTTAAACAATGCCATGCGCTCGACTGTCATGACCAATTCGCAAGAAATACCTGGATGGGTACAGGCCAAATTGGCCCGATTTCAAGCCAAAGCATTTTCCGCAGACACCACCGGCATCATCACAGATGAATCGGTTGTGACATCAACCGCAAATCAAGGCTTGAGAAAAGTTTGCACACAAGAAGTAGGCAGCAGCAGTTCGACAGGCGCAACCTCAGGACGCTATGGACCTCAAAACGACCCACAGGTGGTGGTTTTGCGTGGCGATCTGGTCAACATCTGCAATTGATCCCTGCGCCCGAGCTCAATTTTCCATTTCAATTTCTGGACACCTGATGGGTGTTCATTTTCTGGTAACGACCATGCTCCTCAGCTCTCATCAACTGGTCTTATGGGGTTCGCCCAAAAAAATTTCCTGCGCAGCATTTCTGCTGGCGCTCATGATCGGCTTGACGGGCTGCAGCACCCCCATGGATGCACGCAAAGACGCCAACTTTCAAAGCTATGGTCATGCCGCTGATCGCCCTACACAAAGGCCGGTGCGTTCCATGTCGAGTTTCTCTGACTCCTTGCAATGCATGGATCGGATGATGCGCGATGCGCAGATACCAACAACGCTGATCACCAGCAAGCAAATACCCGATTTCTCTACCCGTGTCCCTGTCGCAACCAAAGACATGGTGATCACAGCATTACTTCAAATGTCGCGACTCTCGAATGCATTCAGGTATGTCGATTACGAAGTGGACATTGCACGGCAAGACACCGTGCAAAATTTAACCAACATCTTGCTGAACAACAACCAAATTCAATTACAGCGCCCCTCTCTATATGTTTCCGGTTCAGTCGCTTTTGTAGACCAGAACGTACTGAACAACCGTTTTGACGCAGGCACATCGGCCGCCCGTTTTGAAACCGGTTATAGCCAAAACAGAACCGTGACCATCATCGGCTTGGAAATGCACATGGGGGATTTCCGAACACGCACCATGATTCCCGGTTTGGATTCCGCCAACGAAGTGATCATCAGCAATGGTGGTCAGGGCCTGGATTTGGCCGGCCGCATCCGAGATTACGGCTGGCAATTCAACGTGGGTCGTGACTATGCACAAGGATCCGGGGCAGCTGTTCGAACACTGGTGGAATTGGCCATGATCGAACTGACAGGAAAATGGGCACGTGTACCGTATTGGCAATGTTTGACCATGGAACAAACCCATCCCAACTTCCAACGCCAATTGCGGGACTGGTATGACGAGGGCAGCATTGGCGTTCATGAGGCATTGGTGCGTCAATCACTGGTCAGCAAAGGGTATTTGCCCCCCAACGGCACACAACGACCTGGAACACAGGCATTGCGCATGGCGTTGGCAAAATTTCAAGCTGACAGCGGCATGGTGGTCACTGGCGTTGTAGATTTCAATACCTATGAACGTGTCCTTCGAGACTATGTAACCCTGAACGCGCAAGGTCAATTGGTCCGCTATGGTTGGCTATCCCAATCTGCCGAACCTCAAGCGATGAACAAGGATGACGCCTTGCCTCCCCCTTTCTCGGACAAAGTTTATGGTGTCAATGAGGTACCACGCAGCATCGACCTCCAAATTGAAAATATCCTGATGGGGCGCCAGCAATTCGAAGTTGGGGAGCAAGTTTTCTTGTCACTGACCGTTTCACGACAATCGCATCTGGCATGCTACCTAGCCAGCGCCGCAGGACAAGTCATGCGCTTGCTGCCCAATCCTGTGACACCCAACGCGCACATCAGTGCTAATCAGGCCATTCGACTGCCTGACTGGATGAGTCCTAATCCAGGTTACGTCCTGGAAACATCCGGACCAGGAAAAGAAGAGCTTATGTGCATGGCAACAGACACAGATGTCAACAGCCGCTTGCCCGATGCATTAAAGGGCCCCGCATTGACGCCGATCCAAGGCATTCGGAGTTTGAACGAAGTGACCCTCATGTATGAGTCATTATTGGGGAGCACCGGATTCACATCGGGCACTTTGGCTTGGCAGGTCGGAGCACGCCGCGTCGTGCCCCCCTCTTCGCCACCTCCAGCTACTTCGCCGCCCGCACCGCTGTCGCGTTGATTCACAAGCAGGTACACGCCATGCCACAGACAAGCGTCCTCCGAGGTTCGGTATTTCAAAGCTGGGGGCGTCACTGTTTGTGGTTGACCGTCTGTGTGATCGGCTCCGCGCAATCTCAGGGCAATATCCCAACCCAAGCCAACGACCGGTACGCGGCAACTAGAGCCTTGCCCCTGGAGATTTTTGGACCCAACGTGCAACTGGGCAGAACCCATGAAAATGTCTACCCAAGCGATGTAACAAGTGGTGTGACCTCATTGCATTGGAATGAACTGGCGCGTTTGCAATCTCTCGCCCGAGGAGAAAGCAAATTAAACCCATCACAAAAATTCTCAGCAAAAATAAAACCAATGACATCTGCTGAAGCTGCCTGGATTTTGGGACTCTTGTCATTGCATGGTATTGCCATGCCCATCGACACTGACTTGGCAAAAAAATGGTTCAAGCAAGCCATTGACCAAGGTTTTTTTCTGGCGCATGCAGGATTGGCTTGGTGCGCCATCGAAGAATGCCTCGCACCACATGACCCCATTGCGGCAGAAGTGTCGATTGAGCAATTGCGAAAAATCAATGCGTCTCGTGCACTCTATTTGGAATGGCTGACCCTGACTCATCGAACCCGCAGCTTGCAGGACCGTGGCCGCAAAGAAACCATGACAAGTGAGCCAGACAGCGGATTCGTCTCGAAACCGTTGCCCTACAAGGCCTTGCTTCTTGAGGCCGCTCGCCAAGGAGATGTACAAGCTCGCATTGAATTGGGCATTGACAGTGCAGCCAGAATGCAGTTCAACGAATCCTTGGCCTATTTCAATTCAGCGGCCAAGGAGTCGAACGTGGCAGCTGGCAATGCCAAAATCATGATGGATCGACTTAAACAAACAGCCGACCTGAACGCACCCGTCAAAAACCATCCACTTGCCTCAAATGCAAACTCACTGCTCAAACAGGCGCGCAAACAACACAAAGGTGAAGGGGTTCCGGCAAACTACACAGAAGCCTTGCGCCTTTACAGTATGGCGGCCAGCGCGGGCAGTCTGGAAGCAGAAAAAATGTTACGGCTTATTTATGCCAGGGTCACGGCAGACGGTCAAATTGATCTCGCCTGGATGCAGCAATTGCAAGACATCGACCTGACCTCTTCCGTGCCATCTTCCTCAAAACCCACCCCCCCTTTCTGGCTTCGACGCGAACCCACTGCTTTGTACGATTTGCTGCCACCCATGTGGCGATTGTTGAAATAAAAAACAATGAAGCTCGCTACAAAACACCTTGCTCATAGGCTTTGGCGATCGCCTGCGCTCGGGTTCGAACATTCAACTTTCTCAAAATATTCTTAACGTGTGCATTCACGGTCTGGCATGAAATCCCCAGCTTCCTACCCAGAGGCAAGCTGGTGTGCCCATCGGCCACCATCCTCAAAATTTGCAGTTCACGCAGCGTCAGTCGCTCCATTTCACGACGACGATCCACCAGTGCTGACTTGCTCTCCAATTGACAGAGAACCTCTCGTGACATGCGGGGTGTCATGTAGGCCCCACCACAGGCCACCTGTTTGACCGCGTGGGCATACCGTCCTTCTGCACCTGTGCAAGGTACGTAACCCATCGCCCCAGAGGCGAAGGCGCGCATAGCGTCTTCTCCTTCATCGCGTCCGGCAACGACCACTTCACACAATGGCCTTATTTTTTTGGCATAACTGATCAGATCAAAACCATTGCCATCCTTCAAAACGGGATCGATCAGCATGACATCGAAATTCTTGTTTTCAATCAGCCGTTTACCTTCACGACGGCTTTGGGCAACGCAGAGCAATTGAATATCATTTTCAGACCCCAACTCTTTGGTCAAAAGGTTCGTCATCACCTGATCTGAATTAACAAGCAACACTTGAACCGAAATTTCAAATAACACCATTGGCGAGCACCTACATAAAGAATGATCAGGATGACCCGCTGTATCGGCCAATTGAGTCAATAAATTCACGTTGTGGTGAGGTCATCAACATGCATAACTGACAGCCCATGCCATTGCGCGTCTCGAATTGATGACCATCACCCATTGACTAAGGGGAACAAATGTTGCGCGATGCTGATCACCACAGGCCCCAACAGGACAGTCATCAACGAGGGGAAAACGCAAAAAATCAAGGGGATCAACAGTTTGATGGGCAACTTGGCCGCAGCTTCTTCGGCAATCAGACGGCGCTTTGTTCTGAGTGCATCTGAATGCACCTCGAGTGACTCCGCAATGCTGGTGCCAAACCGGTCTGCCTGAATGAGCATCGAGACCAGACCCTCGATATCGGGCAAACCCATGCGCTGGGAAAGATGGCGCAGTGCTTCTGCGCGTGAAGATCCAGCACGCAGCTCCAGCCCCGTCAAGGCAAACTCGTCCGACAGCTGCGGATAAGACAAACGCATTTCGCGCCCCACCCTTTCAATGGCGGCATCCAAGCCCAAGCCGGCCTGCACGCACAAACGCATCAAATCCAGTGCATCCGGCACGGCATGAAACAAGATTTTTTGCTGCTTCTTGACCAGCTGGTGCAAAACCACATTGGGCGTGTAGTACCCCAGAGCAGCCGCAGCCATGAGGCCGGTCCAAAACATCAGCTCAGACCACGACAACTGCAACAACCACGTCAGCATCACGAAACACGCGGGCAGAAAAAAAGTCAAAAATGTCTTCAAGCCGAGAAAAACCGGCACCGCCAGACCTGACCGAATGCCCGCATTCAAAAGCCGCATCTGCAAAGCGCTTGGCTGCATAGCATCTTCTGGTGCCGCCGTGCCAGCCCAGGGGCTCATCCTTAAAAGCAAGGCCATCATCTTCGATTGCATGCGCTTGAGCCAAGCATGTTCTGCAGGTCGGCTGGGTTGAACCAAGCCCAATCGACGCTTTTCGAAATCATCGGAGGCCCATTGGTTCAAGGCGAGATAAACCAAAGAGGCTACAAGCAGGAACAAAAAGCCCAGAAACAGAAAATTCAAGGTGGCCATGACACGCTTTCAGACTTTGATTTGAACCAGTCGGGACATCCAGAAAATTCCCACCAAAATCAAGCCCAAAGAAACACCCAGCATGGCCAGACCCATCGGGTCTTTCCAGAGAACCGCAACGAACTCGGGATTGATGAGGTGCAACAAAAATGCCAGCAAAAATGGCATGACAGACAAGATCCAGGCAGAGATACGGCCCTCGGCGGACAAGACCCGAACCACGCCCGCTATTTTTTGACGCTCCCGGATCAAAGTGGCTGTCTTGCGCAAGACATCGGCCAGATTGCCGCCCGTCTCGTTTTGAATCAGCACAGCCACCACAAAATAGCGGATCTCCTTGCTGTCGATGCGCTCGGCCAAATGGTTCATGGCCGACTGGACACTCATGCCCAGATTGATCTCATCAAATACCTTGCGCAGCTCCAGCGAAATGGGCGGGCGGGACTCGGTCGCAGTGATCTGCAGGGCGCTGATAAAGGCATGGCCCGATTGCTGAGCCCGAACCATGAGGTCGAGCGCATCGGGCAGTTGCTTTTCGATGGCGATGATCCTTTGCACGCCCCGGTACTTGAGGTAATAAAGGGCGCCGCTCAAAGTACCCAGCACCAACAGGCCCGTCAAAAGCACAGGCAAGTGCAGCCCCACACCCACAAGGCCAGCAGCCACAACCAACATCAAGCCCGTCATCAGGCTCTGAGAAACATCCAGGGGCAAATCGGTTTGACGAAGAAAACGGTCAAAAACGTCTATGCCAGGCACTTGACTCAACCAACGATCCAGCGTGTCGAAACGACTCAGTGTACGTCTGTGAACAATGGGCGTATGAGCATGTTGCTGCTCGTGCCTGAACATCTGGTGCATCCTGTGGTCGAGCAATTTTTGACGGGGGCTCCAGTGAACACGCCAAGCCTCGTACAAGCCCAACAGCATCAAAAAACTGGCGATGCCGCACGAGCCCAAAATTAACCAATAGGCCAAGTCCATCATGCACCTCGAATGTTCAAAGGATCAAACAAGTCTTCTCGCAATTGAATGCCGCGTGTTTTCAGGCGCTGCACAAACTTGGGGCGAATCCCCGTGGCCACAAAGCGGCGAGCAAGCCGTATTCAATGGCCGTTGCACCAGACTCGTCGTTGATAAAGTTTTGGATTTTCGTTTTCATATTGACTAACTCCAGATCAAGGTTGATGAACTTCAAGCGACGTTCACTTGCCAGCGATGGCGCTCTGCGCTCATCAAAAACAAAGACGCCTTCTTTGCAACGGTGTTCTCATTTCTGGATCACCGTGCTTGAACTTTAAAAACAAGAATGCCTCTCGTCTGTTAGCCACCGTACCCATTGGCAAAGATGGGCAGGTTCACGCACATCGGCGAAGCTCTTATTTCATGCGGCCGTAGAAAGCCGTGTGGCAATGCGACCAAAAAACAAACCCAATTCAGCGCCCAATGCGCTTGCACCCACGGCAATGCCCAAGGCCACCAGTGCCGCAAGCAAGCCATATTCAATGGCCGTCGCCCCACCCTCATCGAGGGTGAAATTCTTAAATACGCGCATGACATGATTCATGACAAAACTCCTTTTTTGATTTGAAAAATTGAGTGCAGATTCCGCTCTTCGTGATTGCCCTTGAATGGCAGAGATGGTCGAGCAGAGTGCCCCTCCAACACAGACACTTGCTGCATCTGTGTGGTCATGAATTTATGAGCGGCTGATGCAGCCGTCTGTTGCACAGGGCACTGTTGTGGCGTGCAATGCTCACATTTTTTGATTTTCGTGCGACAGACCACGGTGTCTGGCCTGCTTTTTCATATGGTTTGCATTGGGGCTCGCCAATCGTCCGGCTGCCCACAACCCATCATGTCTATGACAAAAGGATTTCACCAATGACGCAAAGCATGGTTGATGTTCGGGGGCTCTCATTCATCCGCCCTCTATCGCCCCCCCACAAGCTGGCACATGCCCAAAGGGGCACGGCCACGGTTGAATTCGGTTTGTTATTGCCCTTGCTGCTGTTGATCTTTTCGGGCATTGTTGAGTTCGGCATGGCGCTCTATGACAAAGCTGTGATCACCAACGCCAGTCGTGAAGGGGCGCGTGCAGGCATTGTGTTGCGGGTGCCACCCGTCAGCACCAACGAGATCTCGACACGCGTGTTGAACTACACGGGCAACGCCTTGTTGACTTTGGGTGCGGCCAGTCTGATCACGGTTGACTTTCCTGTTCAGACCAACCCCGAGCATCTGGCCGTCCGCGTGAGCTACACCTTCAGGGGTTTGGCTTTGGGCAATTTACTGAGTGCCATGGGTTCACCCCTGGTATTGACATCCACCACAGTCATGGTGAGGGAATGATGAAAACACACCCACGCGCCGAACGAGGTGCAGTCACCGTGTTGGTGGCCTTCATGATTCCGGTGTTTCTAGGCATTGCAGCCCTGGTGATCGACCTGGCCTATGTGCAGATCGTTCGCAATGAGCTGCAAAACGACGCCGATGCCGCCGCGCTCGCGGGTGCCCAGCATTTGCGCGGCACCACGTCGACCACACCACAGTGGTCCACCGCTGAGACAAGGGCATTCGACGCCATCGCATTCAATGCGGCGGATGGAAAAATGCTGTCGACCGGTACCGTGCAATCGGGCTACTGGAACCCCAAGCAAGTCAATGCGGCACTGCAACTGCTGCCGATGACACCGGCAGCCAACGATGTGCCAGCCGTTCAGGTCACGCTCACCAAAGGCTCTGGGCAAAACGACGGCGAGGTGGCCACTTTTTTTGCTCGCCTTTGGAATATTTTTTCCACTCCGGTTTCCGTCACGGCAGTGGCGGGCATCACGAGTCCCGGCACCATTGAACCCGGTGGCTTGTTTCCGCTGGTGGTCAGCCAATGTGTTTATGACACCTACTGGAGCAGCACCGCCACCCCGCCAGGCCCGATGACTGATTCATCGGGACAAGCCAAATTGCTGGTGTTGATGGCCTTCGATGACAAGCCCGCCGACCCCTGCAAAACCTTCCAATGGACGTCACTGCTGGCCGATAAAAACGATGTCACGACCTTCAGAAATTTGGTGAAAGACAGGAACCCGGTGGAATTGAGCATAGGTGAAAAAATATGGATCGAGCCCGGTTCCAAAACCACCTTGTTCGATACGGTCGGTGCCTGCAGTGCCGCCAACGACAAATCATGTGAATACGTGACTTTGCCCATGGTCACCAGCATCGCAGCGCATGCAGACCGGCCCATTTCCAGCTTTGCCTGCGCGCGGATTGTTGACGCATCGAAGAAGAAAAAAACCATCACCATTCAGCTGAGCACGCAGTGCCCGCAGCCCCCATCAGGCGGCATCGGTCCTGACTTTGGCGTGGTCTCGCCGCCCAGCTTGTTCCGCTAGCCAAGCTAGTCTATGTCTGTGCGATCGGCGCAGACCTCAAGCCCGCTGGCGCGCCCATTCAGGCAGAGGTGCCGACTTGTGTAACACGTCTTGGTGCAGCCAGGTCGCACTCTTGCGGGCACGTTCGGCCACGGTTTCCAGCGGCAGTTGCTGGTAGTCGTCGTTGAAAACCTCGAAGCTGTAGTCGCCCCGGTAACCAATACGGTCCAGTCGCAGCACCAGATCGGCCAGCTGCTCACTGTGCACGCCCTCACCCGGAAACACACGGAAAGTGCGGGCTGTGGTCATGCGCTCTTCAAAGGTTGGGGTTTCCTGCCACATGAAGTCCGACAGCTGCACCAAGAAAATTTTGGACGGGTCCAACTCTTCAATGGCGTCCAGAGGCGTCTTGGCGGCAAAGATGTGGAAGGAGTCGAGACCAATGCCCAGATTGGGGCAGTCGGCGCGACAAACCACGTCCCAGCTGGTAGGAAATTCGTTGACCGTGCGGCCCCACGACAGAGCCTCGTAGGCCACTTTGATGCCCAGTGGCACCGCCAACATGGCCAGCTTTTTCAAATCAGCTGCGATTTGATCGAGGTCTTGTGTGGCGTGGCGCGAGGTGGATGAGCAGGCCAGCAAGACCTTGCTGCCGGTGGCCGCGCACATCTCCAGCATCGACTTGGCGATGTCCAGCTTGTAGCTGTGCAGATGGCCCGAAAGCCCTTCAAAGTCGCGCAGCACCTGAAAGCCTGTGGGCCGCATGCCGCTGGCGTGCACAGCGGCCACAGCGGCCTTGACGCCGCCAGGGTGCGTGACCAGATCACGGGCCATCAGCATCACCTGAGAAAAGCCTGCGCCCTTCATGGCGGCCAGTTTGGCCTCCAGGGTGCCGGCCATGGTGATGGTGTCCATGCCGTAGCCGTCGAGCAAGTTCATAACAGCTCCTGGCTTATTTGTGGACGAGTTCAAACGCAACAGAACCTAGCGTGTTGCGCGTTAAGGCCCCGCGGTCTTCGGGGTGCAGCTGGGTCGATTCAACGAACTCCACGCCACGCGCCTTGAGCGCGGCCACAGCCTCTGCCACGTTCGGCACGCCAAAGCCCATGCGCTGCAGGCACTCGGGGCTGTCATCGCCGTCCATCCAGACATCGGGCTCCACCAGTTGCCACAAGAAGGTGCCGCAAGGGCTTTTCATCAGCTTGCCCTTGGGCAGAATGCCAAAGCGCTCTTCGTCAGGAATGGAGCTGAAGTCGAACATGTGTTCGTAATAAGTCTGCCAATCGGCACTGCGAGCCGCGCCGATGTACTGCACCACCCCAAAATAGCTCATGCCCGCCAGCGCTGGCGGGTTGGGGTCCACGGTGGGGATGGGCTTGAAGTCAATGTCGTAGATCAAAAATTCTTGCCAGCGGTCTACAAAGTAAAAGCGGCTGCCGCCCGGGCCATGAATGGCCGGGATGTGCAGCTCCATCGCCTGCGCGTGGCTGCCCACACTCCAGGCGCCCAGTTCCATGCAGCGGTTGTGCGCTTTCAATGCGTCTTGCACGCGAAAAGCCACGGCCGAAATCACCGGCTGACCATCGACCGTGCCACTCACGCGAGCGTCGTCCGGGTTGGCGTTGACCACCAGGTTCATCGCCCCCTGACGGTACAAGGTCACCTCACGCGAACGGTGGCGAGCCACAGGTCGAAAGCCCATGTTCTCAAGCACCTGCCCCAGCGCTTGCGGGCGGCTGGTGGCGTATTCGATGAACTCAATGCCCGAAAGCCCCAAGCGGTTGGGCATTTCAGGAACGGCTTCGCGGTCAACTTTGTTCAGGCTCATCTGTGCACTCCATCTGGGGAATTCAAACGCAAGGGGTTCAGTAGCTCAGTTTGGCACCACGGCGCAGCACTTCTGCGGTGGTGGTGGGCAAACCAAAATATTCCAGATATGCTGGAATTTGTTCATACAACATGTCGGTGCCCACCTGCGTGCGGCAGCCTCGGGCTTGGGCAGCGGCCAAAAACGCGGTGGTCTCGGCCTTCATGACGACCTCACCCACAAAAGTGTCGGGCGACAAGCGTGAGACATCCATGGGCAACGGATCACCTTCGTTCATGCCCATGGGCGTGGCGTTGACGACCAAGTCGTGGTCCACCGGGTCGTTGGAACCGGTGCGCACGTCGATCTGCGGGTAGTTGTCTTTGAGGCGTTTGGCCAGGGCTTGGCACCCAGCGGTGTTCACATCGAACAAGCTGATGGCGGCAATGCCTGCACCCGCCAGCGAAGCTGCAATGGCACAACCCACACCACCGGTGCCGACCACCAACACACGTTTGCCAGTCAGGTCAAACCCCTTGCGCTGCACTCCGCGCACAAAACCTGCACCGTCAAACATGTCACCCACCAAGCGGCCGTCAGCCAAACGCTTGACGGCGTTACAGGCACCTGCCACGCGAACGGTCGCCGTGACGTCGTCGAGCAGGCCCACGGTGGTAACTTTGTGCGGCATGGTGATCAGCGCACCCCGGATGTTTTCCAGCGTGAACACCGATTTCAGGAATGTCGGGTAATTCTCGGGCTTGCAGCCCATGGGCACGACCACAGCGTTGATGCCCGCTTCTTCGAAGTACGGGTTGTAGATCATCGGCGACTTGAAGGTGTGCGTGGGGTAGCCGATGTGGGCGATGATTTCTGTGTTGCCGTTGATCATTGCTATTGCTGGGTTAGTTCACTGTCTTCCAGATCGCGATTGTCCGAGGCACTCTCGCCTGACACGGTTTGGATTGGGCTATAAATATCCAATGACCGCTCATTAGCGTGCGATCATTGAACGTAAAAAGGGTTTCTACTTACCGACAATCACCCAAGCTGAACACGCGTGTGTCAGCCTTGGCCATGCGCAGCCGAGACACCAGCGCGCAGTGCCAGCAAATAGCTGTCTGCGCCAAAGCCGCAAATCTGGCCTTTGACGATTTCGGCAAACACCGACTTGTGGCGGAATTCTTCACGGGCATGGATGTTGGACATGTGCAACTCCACGATGGGGCAAGTCAACACAGCCAGCGCATCGCGGATGGCGTAGCTGTAATGCGTCCAAGCGCCGGCGTTGATCAGCACGGCATCGACCTTGTCAAAGTACGCTTGGTGGATGCGCTCGCACATGTCACCTTCATGGTTGGTCTGATAGCACTCGACTTGCGTGCCAAGCTCTTGGCCCAGCTGCTGCAAGCTGGCATTGATTTCATCGAGGGTGATGGTGCCGTATTGCTTGGGGTCGCGTTTGCCGAACATGTTGTGGTTCACACCGTGCAGCATCAAGACTTTCATGACAAATCCTTTAGTTAAACAAAGAAGGCTTCGCCACACATGCGGCGAAGCCTTGGCGCGCAATTACTTGCCCGACTTCTTGGCAGGTGCCGCAGCAGCGGAACGTACCTTGTCGATTTCAGCTTGCAGCTCCTTGACCAGGTCCTGACCCACGGTCACACCGTACTTGGCGGTCACAGGGCGCATCTTGTCGCGCAGCTTGGCCATTTCGGACTCAGGCAACTGCGACACTTGCATGCCGTTTTTCTTCAGGTTTTCCAGAATGCTGGCTTCCAGAGCCCGTGCTTTCTCGCGCTGGAACTTGGCGGATTCGGTGGCCGCGTCAGACACGATTTTCTTCTCGGCAGCCGACAGCTTTTCCCAGAACTTCTTGCTGATGATGACCGACTGGGGGTTGTACTGGTGACCGGTCAGGGCCAGGTGCTTTTGAACTTCGTACAGCTTGGCACCGTTGATGGTGGCCACAGGGTTTTCCTGGCCGTCCACGGCTTTTTGCTCCAAAGCGGCATACACCTCAGGCCATGGCAGGGGTGTGGGGTTGGCACCCAAGGCTTTGACCCAGTCCACGTTGATCGGGTTGGGGATCACGCGCAGCTTCAGACCTTCCAGATCTTCGACCTTGTTGATGGCGCGCTTGCTGTTGGTGATGTTGCGGAAACCCAGCTCATAAAAACCCAGGCCGATGATGCCCTTGTCTTCCAGCTTGGCGTGCAGCTTCTTGCCGAATGCACCATCCACGGCGGCATCAGCTTCTTTGCCGGAGCCGAACATGAAGGGGAAATCAAAAATCGCGAATTCCTTGACCTGCGAGGCAAAGATGCCGGAGTTCATCGAGGCCATCTCCAGGGTACCGCCCTGGATGGCAGACACGTTGGCCTGGTCGCTGCCCAGGGCGCCGCCGGGGAACACATTGACCTTGATTTTGCCGCCAGAGTTCTTCTCGACGATTTCCTTGAACTTTTCCATGCCCAACACGATGGGGTGACCGGCCGTGTTCTGGTTGGCGAACTTGATGACTTTGTCTTGGGCCGAAGCAACGCCCACAGCCGCCAAAGCGACAGTAGCGATCAGGGATTTGATAAATACACGTTTCATGAAATGTCTCCAGAAAATAAAGTGAATCGGACGTACGCCACCATCAAAAGGCTTGTCGTCTGGCGTACCCGGTCAGACGACAAGGCCGGGAATCAATAGAACCAGCGGGCTGGCACCATCACCAAAGCGGGGAAAGCCACCATCGCAAACATGATCGTGAACTGAGCGATCATGAAAGGAATCACCCCCTTGGTCACTTCGTCCATGCTGATCTTGCCCACACCGGCGACCGCATTGAGCACCGTGCCCACAGGGGGCGTGATCAAGCCAATCGCGTTGTTGATGATGAACAACACACCGAAATAAACCGGGTCAATGCCTGCGGCTTTGACCACAGGCATCAACACAGGTGTCAAAAGCAAGATGGTCGGCGTCATGTCCAGCGCGGTGCCCACCACCATGGTGATAACCATGATCGTCAGCATGAGCAAACGGGGGCTGTCGAGCAAGGGCTGCAACAAGGCGATCAATTCGCCCGGCAAGTTGGCCACCGTGATCAGCCAGGCCGAGACCATGGCCGCTGCCACCAAAAACATCACGATCGCGCTGGTCTTGGCAGAAGCCACAAACAAGGGAAATAGGTCTTTCAGGCTCAGCTCGCGGTAAATGAAGGTCGAGATCAGCAAGGCATACACGGCGGCCACCACCGCGGCTTCGGTCGGTGTGAAGACACCGAACTTGAGGCCGAACACCACAATCAAGGGCAGCACCAAGGCCCAGGTGGCCTCGCGCATGGCCACCATGATCTCGGCCATGGATTTGCGGGGCGGCACTTGCACTACTTCACGGCGCGCCAGCCACCACCAGGTCATCCAAAGCGATGCACCCAACAGGATACCCGGCACAATGCCGGCCATGAAGAGCTTCGAGATGGACACGTTGCCCGCCACGCCAAAAATCACAAAGCCAATGCTGGGCGGGATCACCGGGGCGATGATGCCGGCCGATGCGATCAAGCCAGCCGAGCGGCCTTTGTCATGACCTGCAGCCACCATCATGGGCAACAGCAAAGAAGCCAGCGCCGCTGCATCGGCCACGGCAGAGCCGGACAAGGCGGCCATGATCACGGCCGCCATGATGGTCACATAACCCAGACCGCCTTTGATGTGGCCGACACAGGCCATCGCAAAGTTCACGATGCGGCGGGACAAACCACCCGCATTCATGATTTCACCGGCCAACATGAAAAACGGCACCGCCAGCAAAGGGAAACTGTTCGAGCCTTCGAGCAGGTTTTGCGCCAGGATCTGGGCATCGAACATGTTCATGTGCCACATCAGGGCCACACCACAGATCAGCAAAGAAAACGCGATCGGGATGCCAATGGCCATCGCACCGATCAATGAAAAAACAAAAATAGCAATCGTCATGTCAGTCTCCAGTCACTCAGGCTTTGTCAGCGCCGCCATGGGGCGACTCTTCGGATTCCTGGATCATGACCAGGTCTTCGTCACGCATTTGGCCAGTGAGCAAGCGAAACAGCTCGGTCAACAAGATCAAGCCACCCAACACCGCGAACACCACACCCGGCGCATAAATCCAGGCCATGGACACTTCCATCACCGCACTGGTGCTGTCCAGATTGATCACGGCTTGCTGGTAGGCACCGCTGAACAGCAACCAGCAAATGAACAACATGGCCACATACGACAAGCCTAGACAAAACTTCTTGCCCGCAGGACCGAGTTTTCCCACCAACATGTCGGTACCCAGGTGACCATGCTCACGCAATGCAACGATCGCGCCCATGAAGGTCATCCAGACAAACAACCAGCGCGACAACTCTTCGGACAAGGTGATGCCCGAGTTGAAGCCGTAGCGCATGACCACGTTGCCAAACACCAGCACCACCATCACGGCCAGACACACCGCAATGACAACGTTCAGCGCTTTGCAAAACCCGTCAATGAATTTTTGAACCATCACACATCTCCTGAAAAGGTCTACCGTTAATGTACGAACTGGTTAGTTTTCCAAGATAGGTAATTTCCCTAATCCAGGAATTGAATAAACAGCTACCTGCTATATCAAAATTTGATGACTTACAAAACGCAAAATCAAATCCACCACATGTTCGCGTTTGAGGGTATCGGCCTTGTCCTGGCTGGCCCGATTCTGAAAGATCACCCCAAAGGTATGGCGGTTCGAGACATTGAAAAACGTGAACGCTGAAATCGCCGAGTGGATGTCCACCGGATCCAGCCCGGATCTGAACACGCCCTGCGCCACGCCCCGGTCGTACACGTCGCGCACCGAGCGGATGGCGTTCTGGTTCAACTGCTGGATGTTGCTGCTTTGGCGCAAGTAGTCGCCCCGCTGGATGTTCTCGCTCATCACCAGACGGATGAAATCTTCGTTGTCCCGGTGGTGGTCGTAGGTGAACTCCACCAGCTTTTGAAGTGCCTCCATGGGAGGTAAATCCCCCAGATGCAAATCCGATTCAATGGCCCGCATGCGCCGATAAGCCTCTTCGAGCACCGCCAGGTACAGGCCGTCCTTGCTGCCGAAGTAGTAATAGATCATGCGTTTGCTGGTGCGCGTGGCCGCCGCGATGGCGTCGATGCGCGCACCGGTCAGGCCTTTGTCGGCAAACTCGTGCGTGGCCACGGCCAAGATCTCGGCCATGGTGCGGGCCGGGTCGTTGGTGCGCCCTGACTCTCTGGCCGCATCTGGTGTCAATGGCTGAGATGCCTCGAAATGTACCAATTGGTTCATTTGGGCAGTATAGGCGAATGTGTGTCGCGTCTTGATCAGGACAAGCCCTATGAATTTGGTGTGTCAGTGTTGCTGGAGTCGATCATGGATTTCATTTGAAAGCACCCACGAAAACAATCGACAATTCACGGCTTCAATTTCTAAAGGGTTGAGTGGCCATGTCAATTTCTGAAAATACTCTGGATCCACGCGACTGGATTGCTGGCCTTGAAAAAGGTTTGCACATCATTGAGGGCTTTGACGCCGCACACCCACGCTTGACCGCCACCGAAATGGGGGAGCGCTGCGGGATGACCCGTACTGCGGCACGGCGGTACTTGAAAACACTTGTCCATCTGGGCTATGTCGGCACAGACGGCAAGCTGTACTGGCTGATGCCACGCATCTTGCGACTGGGCCATGCCTACCTGGAATCGGCACGCTTGCCGCGCCTAGTGCAACCCTTTTTACAGCGCATCACGGCGGGCACCGAAGAAATCGCTTACCTGGGCGTGCTGGATGGCGGCGACACGATTTTCATCGCTCGCAGTGGGTTGCAGAGGCACATGGCCAGCGGGTACATGACGGGCACCCGCGTGCCCACGCAGGTGACAGCAGCGGGCATGATCATGTTGGCCTACAGCGACGAGGCCTTCATTGATGCATGGTTGAAGTCGTATGACTTGCGGGCTTTCACTTCGTACACCCTGTCCAGCAAAATCGAACTGCGCGCAACGCGACGGCCATGCTGGACGCCGCCACGCAGTTCGACTTCTACGGCGGCGGTGGTCTGGACATTGCCTTTTTGGGCTTTGGCGAGTTCGACGAAGAAGGCTCGGTCAACGTCTCACGCTTGGGCGGCGTCACTGTCGGCCCTGGCGGCTTCATCGACATCGCGCAGAACGCGAAAAAAGTGGTGTTCTGCGGCACGCTGGCGGCCAAGGGCGTCAAGCTGGCAACCGGCGACGGTCAGATGCGGGTGGCCGCACAAGGGGCTGTGAAAAAGCTGGTCAAGAAAGTGGATCAGATCACTTTCTCTGGCCCGCAAGGTCTGGTCCGCCAGCAGGAAGTTCTGTATCTGACCGAGCGCGCCAGCTTTCGCCTCACACCCCAAGGGATCGAGCTGTTCGAGATCGCCCCCGGCGTCGACCTGCAACGCGACGTGCTGGACCAAATGGATTTCCCACCACTGGTAGCCAAAGACCTGAAGGTCATGGACAGCGCGCACTTCAAGGCTTGAAGCACAGCACACCAACGATCAAGCCTGACGTTCGTCAGACTTGGTCGCTGGCACCATCGAGATCACCCCAAACGGGCAACACCTTGCACATTTGCTGCAGCCCGTGCAGCCTGAATCATCGTGCAGCAGCGCATGCTTGCGCCACGCCACAACCTGCAAACTCAACACACGCGGTGGACACGCTGCCACGCACCAGCCACAACCGGTGCAACGCTCGGTGTCGATACGCGGCAACAGCATGGGCTCAAATGGCCTTCAAGTCATTCACCTTTTGCAAAAACACTTCAGGCACCGCCGCCACTGTCCGAGTCTGGCGGTCCACAAACACGATGCCGATCTTGCCGCGCGCCACTTCGCGCGCAGTGTCCAGGCATTCCATGCGGTAGACCAGGTCAAAGCCGTATTTATTAGGATCCTGCGGCACCATGCTCACGCGCATGGTTTCGCCGTGAAAGCCTTCTGATTTGTATTGCGCCACCATGTCGCCCACCACGATGGGGAAGCCGGCGACATTGCCCTCGGCGTACCCCAGTGATTTGAAAAAACGCACCCGCGCCTCAGACACCAGCGTCAGCAGCTGGGCGTTGTCCAGGTGCCCGCCCTGGTTGACGTGGCTGATGTAGATCTGGATGTCGGTGGCAAAAACAAAATGATCAGGAAGAGCAAACTGAATGCGTGGCATGTGGAATTCAACCCATGCCTTCAGGTTTGATTTGCGCGCGCGCAATCACCTGCTTCCAACGGGCCTGCTCGACCTTGATGAACGCCTCAAATTCGGCACCGGTGTTGCCCACGGCCAGCGCTGTTTCATTGGCCAGCTTTTCTTTCACCAAAGCACTGCGGGCGGCTTTCATGGATTCCACCTCCAGCTTGGCCATATTGGGCTTGGCCCATTTGGCAGGTGCCAGCAAGCCGTACCACTGCGTCATCTCAAAACCCTTGAAGCCCTGCTCGGCCACGGTGGGCACGTCGGGCAACTGGGGCAGCCGCTGCGAAGTCCCTGTGGCAATGCAGCGCAACTTGCCCGCTTTGATGAATTGCAACAGTGCAGGAGCGCCCACAGAAGCAGCCTGCAAGCGGCCAGCCATCAGGTCGGTCAACATCGGCCCTGTGCCGCGGTAAGGCACGTGGAGCACAAAGGTTTCAGTGGCCATCTTCAGGTATTCAAAGGCCAGATGACCAGCGCTGCCATTGCCTGCAGAGCCATAGTTCATTTGGCCAGGGCGGGCTTTTGCATAGGCCACGAATTCCTTGAGGTTCTTCACCGGCAAGTCAGGGTGCACGACGTACAAGCTGGGCACTTTGGCCACCAAGGTAACAGGGGCGAAATCGCGGTTGGCGTCGTACGGCAATTTCGGAAAGATGTACGGATTAACGGCCAAGGTGCCGATGTGGCCGAGGATCAAAGTGTGCTCATCGGTGCTGCCCGCCACTTCCTGCATGGCGATGTTGCCTGCTGCACCGGGTTTGTTGTCCACAAACACGCTTTGGCCAATGGTTTTGCCCAGCTCGCCAGCCACGGCACGGGCCACAATCTCGGAACTTCCGCCCGTCGCAAATGGCACCACCAGGCGCAAGGGCTTGGCAGGCCAGGCCGACTGAGCCAACGCAGCAGGCAACCACAGACCCGATGCGCTGGCTGCGCCGGAAGTCAAGAAATCACGGCGGCTGAAATATGGCTTGTTCATGATGCTTCTCCTTAAGGAATCAATTTGGGATGTCAGGCACGGTCATGCCCGAGCTCGTGCACCGTGGCTGAAGTCAGGCTCAGACCAAGGGCACAGTCAGTTTTTCAATCACTGCAGCAGTGTCCGGCCGCACGCCGCGCCACCACGCAAAAGCCTCGGCCGCCTGCTCGGCCAGCATGCCCGCGCCATCGGCCAAGCGTGTCACACCGGCTTGGCTGGCCAGTTTCAGGAAAGGGGTGAGGCCTTTGCCATAGGCCAGCTCGTAAGCCAAACAACCGGATGCAAAGGCCGACGCAGACAAAGGGGGCAATTCAGCCGTGAGGCTGGCCGAGGTGGCATTCAACACCACGTCAAAGCTTTGATCGCCCAGATCGGCATAGCCGATGCCCCGAACCGGCACCGAACCGCTTTGGTGTTTGCGGGCCAATTCGACCAATTCCTGAGCCTTGGCGACAGTCCGGTTCACAATCACCAACTCGGCTGGTCCTTGCGCCAAGATGGGCAACAAGGCACCGCGCGTGGCACCGCCTGCCCCCAAAATCAAGACCCGTCGCCCTTGCAACGGGCAATTCAAGTTGTGCACCAGATCGCGCACAAGGCCCACGCCGTCAAAGTTTTCGGCATACACCTTGCCGCCCTCAAACTTCATGGCGTTGACGGCACCGGCCATCTGAGCGCTGGGCGCCAGTTCGGTGGCATAGGCAAAGGCATCGAGTTTGAAGGGTGCCGTCACGTTCATGCCTCGCCCACCAGCCAAGCGAAACGCGTCTACCACCGCTGAAAAACCGCCCAAAGGGGCCAGCAGCTTCGTGTAATCGATGTTTTGGCCCGTAACCTGAGCAAAAGCGGTATGAATGAGCGGCGACTTGCTCTGCTCAATGGGGTTGCCGATGACGGCGTAACGGTCGGTCATGAAAAAGTTTCCAGCAAACAAGGCTGCAATCTTATCGCCTCAAGACCCAAACAACCTGACTGGATGGACTCAGTGCCGCCCCACCAGCCGATTCACAAAATAGCCCAACAGGGCCACACCCACCGCGGCCAAGCTCAGGGTGTAGGGCAGCCAATCCCGGTCCACGCTTTCGGCCATGAGCACCACACCGCTCGACTGACCAAAGAACAGCAAACAGGCAAACAACGTGACCGCTGTGCCGCGTGAGGCAGGAGCCATTTGCGTGGCCTGCACCTGCAGCGTGTTGTGCAGCATGTAAAAACCAAAGCCGGTGGCAAAGCAGCCCAGCATGCCCAAGGCGGGATGGTGAGCCCAAGCCAGCGTCAGCAGCCCTGCAGAAATGCAAACTACGCCGGTTTTGACAAGCCCCCGCTCGCCCCCGAGCCAGCCGAGCCAGCGACGCGCCAACTGGCTGTAAAGCAAGCCACCCACGCCATAAAGCATCATGACCGAGCCCGCAAAGACCACGCTCATGTCGAACTGCTGGTGCAAATGGGTGGGGATGAACGCCATGGCACCGAAGACCAAAGCGCCTTCGATGGCCGTCACGGCAAGAACCTGACGCACACGCGCCACGCGCAGCATCTGGAACGTGGCGGCAAAAGACGCCATGAAACCAGGGGCACCGGCGGTCACAGCCGGTACAGGGGTACTGCGCAACTTGCGCCACAGAATGAATGCCGCCAAGGCAAACAGTGCAGACACCACCGCAAACGCCATGCGCCAGCCCAGATGTTCTGCTGCAAAGCCGCCAAACCACAACCCGGCCATCATGCCGCTGACGGTGTAGCCCATCAGCTTGGCCAAGGTTTCCTGCCTGCGGTCATAGGCCACCTGATCGCCAATCCAGGCCATGGACAAAGGAATGATGCCTGCCGCCGCTGCGCCCATGAAAGCACGCATGACGACCAGCAGCGTGAGGTCAGACGCCATGCTGGTGATGGCGCTGAATACGGCGCAGGCCAGCACAGCCAACGAAATCACACGCAACTTGCCAAAGCGGTCACCCAGCGGGCCATAAAACAACTGCAACACGCCGTAAGCGATGGCGAAAGACGCCACCACACGCGACGCATCACCGGTGGTGACCTGGAACTCTTGTCCCAAGACCACCAGCATCGGGTCGCACAGGCGCATGGACGCCATGCTGGCGAAACCCGCCAGTCCCATCACGCGCAAGCTGTTGCGCTCAGCTTGCAGTGTGCTCACAGGTCAGCCATTCAGCTGTTGTTCCAGATCGTGCAAGACCTGGTAGCAAGGCAACACTTGGGCAATCGAGCTGTTGGGCTCACGGCCTTCCTTGATCGCAGCAAAGAACTCGCGGTCTTGCAGCTCGATGCCGTTCATGGACACAGCCACTTGCGACACATCGATCTTTTCTTCCTTGCCGGTGTACAGGTCGTCGTAACGGGCCAAATAAGTGCCGGTGTCGCCGATGTAGCGGAAGTAAGTGCCCAATGGGCCATCGTTGTTGAAGCTCAAGCTGAGTGTGCAGATCGCACCGTTGGCGGCTTTCAGCTGGATGCTCATGTCCATGGCGATGCCCAAAGCGGGGTGGATCGGGCCTTGCACCGCATTGGCTTTGACGATGGGGCTGCCGCACTGGTAGGCGAACAGGTCCACGGTGTGGGCAGCGTGGTGCCACAGCAGGTGGTCGGTCCAGCTGCGGGCCTGGCCCAGCGCGTTCATGTTGGTGCGTCGGAAGAAGTAGGTCTGCACATCCATTTGTTGGATGTTGAACTCGCCAGCCTTGATCTTGTTATTCACCCACTGGTGGCTGGGGTTGAAGCGACGGGTATGACCCACCATGGCCACCAGCCCGGTTTCCTTTTGAACACGCAGCACTTCCTGGCCTTCCTTGTACACATCGCACAGCGGAATTTCGACCTGCACATGCTTGCCCGCCTTCAGGCAGGCCAGGGTCTGGCTGGCGTGCATTTGCGTGGGCGTACACAAGATGACGGCATCGACTTCTTTCAAAGCCAGGGCTTCGTCCAGCTCGGTCGTGGCGTGGGCAATGCCGTATTGGGCAGCGACTTCTTTGGTTTTTTCGATGTCACGGCTGATCAGCGAGACGACTTCCACGCCATCGATGTTTTTGATGCCGTCCAAGTGTTTGATGCCAAAGGCACCTGCGCCCGCCAGGGCGACTTTGATGGTTTTGCTCATGGTTTCTCCAATGAAGGGATTTTCAAGATGACTTGTCACCCTGGACTTGATCCGGGGTCCATGCATTCATGGATTCCCGCATGCGCGGGAATGACAGTGCCGTTCAGGGGTTTTCGAGGATCACGTGACCGACTGCCGTGTTCGACGCAGGCACATGGTAGAAGCGGTGACGCAACTTCGGCGTGGGGCCTGTGGCCTTGCCATCGTTGATGTCGCTCATCGCGCCACGGGCGATCAGCCACATGACCAGCTCGATGCCTTCGCTGCCCGCTTCGCGCACATAGTCAATGTGCGGAGTGGCCGCAGCCGCGACCGGGTCGTTGATCAGCTGGTCCAGCCAGGCGTTGTCCCACTCGCGGTTGATCAGGCCCGCACGCGCGCCCTGCAGCTGGTGGCTCATGCCGCCCGTGCCCCAGATGTGCACGTGGATGTCTTCGTCGTAGCTCTCGACCGCTTTGCGGATGGCCTGACCCAGGTTGAAGCAGCGCTGGCCGCTGGGCACGGGGTACTGCACTACGTTCACCGCAAACGGGATCACCGGACAAGGCCAGGCGTCTTTCACCGGGTCCAGCTCGCCGCACATCAGCGACAGGGGCACCGTCAGGCCGTGGTCCACGTCCATCTTGTTGACGATGGTCAGGTCAAAGTCCTGCTGGATGACCGATTGCGCGATGTGGCTGGCCAGTTCGGGATGCCCTTTGACTTTGGGCACAGGGCGTGGACCCCAGCCTTCGTCGGCAGGCGTGTATTCGGCAGCAGTGCCAATCGCAAAGGTCGGGATCATGTCCAGGCTGAACGCCGTGGCGTGGTCGTTGAAGACCAGAAAGATCACGTCAGGTTTGTTGTCCTTCATCCATTGTTTGGAGAATTCGTAGCCTGCAAACAGCGGCTTCCAGTAGTCTTCCTGTGTCTTGCCCAAGTCCATGGCCGCGCCGATGGCGGGCACGTGCGAGGTGAAAACGGATGCGGTGATTTTGGCCATGTTTATGCTTTCTTTCCGGCTGCGCCTTGCGGCTGGTTTTGCGCTTGTGCATCGCCGTTTTCGCCGATGTAGCGGTTGCCTTCGACGCTGCGACCGCCTTGGATCATCATGTTGCGGTATTCCTCTTCGGTCATGCCGGTCATGGAGCCTGCCATCTGCTGGAAGCTCTTGCCGTCGGTGGCACCGATCTTGGCCAGGAAGTAAATATTGCCGCCGGTGCGCATGCACCAGTTGAGGTCACGGGCCAGCACGGCCTGCTTTTGCTCCTCGGTCATCTGCCACTCGTCCAGATAAGCACGCTCATTGGCCTTGAACTTTTCACGGTTCTCCGCTTTCATGAGCGACATGCAAAACTGGTTGATCCAGTAGCCTTTGCGCGATTGCTCGGCATCAAAAATGATGGTACCGGGCACGTCGGTGTAGGGTTTTTCTAAAGCCATCGAATACCTTTCAGAATGTTGTCATTCCCGCGAAAGCGAGAATCCATGGATCCCGGATCAAGCCCGGGATGACAGAAAAATCACGCCACCTCTTCTGGCCAATACAAGCGCATCGGATTGTCCACCAGCAGCTTCTTTTGCAGCTCGGCCGTGGGGGCGATGTGCGGGATGAAGTCCACCAGCAGGCCATCGTCGGGCATGTGGTCTTTGAGGTTGGGATGAGGCCAGTCGGTGCCCCACAACACGCGGTCGGGGAACTCTTCCACGATGCGCTTGGCAAAGGGGATCACGTCCTGATAAGCGTTTTGCTCCCCATTCAAAGCCTTGGGGCCGGTGACCGACAAACGCTCGGGGCAGGACACCTTGCTCCAGACGTTTTTGTGTTCACGCATGAACTTCTGGAACAGCGCAAACTGCGGGCCGTCCACGGGCAGCGACACATCGGGGCGGCCCATGTGGTCCACCACCACGGTGGTCGGCAGCGCGGTGAAGAAGTCCCACAGCTCAGGCAGATCCACGGCTTCAAAATAAATGACCACGTGCCAGCCCCACTTGGCAATGCGGCTGGCGATTTCCATCAGCTCGTCCTTGGGCGTGAAGTCCACCAGACGCTTGACGAAGTTGAAGCGCACACCGCGCACACCAGCGTCGTGCATGGCTTGCAATTCGGCATCGCTCACGCTGCGCTTGACCGTGGCCACGCCACGCGCCTTGCCGCCAGAGCTGACCAGTGCATCGACCATGGCTCGGTTGTCAGCGCCGTGGCAGGTGGCCTGCACCACCACGTTGCGGGCAAAACCCAAGTGATCGCGCAAGGCGTACAGCTGGTGCTTGGACGCATCGCAGGGCGTGTACTTGCGCTCGGGCGCATAAGGAAACTCTGCGCCAGGGCCAAACACGTGGCAATGCGCATCAACAGCGCCTGCGGGCACTTTGAAAGTGGGCTTGGCCGGACCGGTGTACCAGTCCATCCAGCCTGCGGTTTTGGTGAAGTCACCGGTTGTAGGTTTGCTCATCTTGGCTCCATCATGAACGAACAAGAGGCTGCACGGCCCTGCCGGGGCTCATCAGTCCTTCGGCCAGCAAATCGCCCCAACAGGGCCGCACAGCCTCTTGTCCTTTGTTGTTAGGTTTGATCAATCGATGTATTTCAGACCCGCTGCCGCCAGCGGCTCGCGCATCTTGTACATGTCCAGACCCAGCACACCGGATGCCAGCTTGGCGCGTTTTTCGCCTTCATTGGCTTCGCGGGCTTGCGCCGTGGCCAGCGTCTTGGCGGCGATGGCTTGAGGCACGCAGACCACGCCGTCGTCATCGGCCACGATCACGTCGCCGGGGTGGACAATCATTCCGGCGCACACCACGGGGATGTTGACCGAGCCGACCGTGGCCTTGATCGTGCCCTTGCTGCTGATGGCTTTGCTCCAGACGGGAAAACCCATCTTGGTCAGCTCTTTCACATCGCGCACACCGGCGTCGATGATCAGGGCGCGAGCGCCACGGGCCATGAAGGACGTGGCCAACAGATCGCCAAAATAGCCGTCGGTGCATTCGGCGGTGATGGCCGCGACCACGATGTCGCCGGGCTGAATCTGCTCTGCCGCCACATGCATCATCCAGTTGTCGCCGGGGTGCAGCAGCACCGTGACGGCCGTGCCGGACACCTGCGCACCCGCATAGATGGGGCGCATGTAAGGCTTCATGAGGCCGACACGGCCCATGGCTTCGTGCACCGTGGCCGAGCCCAAAGCGGCCAGACCGTCGGTGGCTGCGCGGTCAGCGCGGGTGATGTTGCGGTAAACAACGCCGAGTTCGTACATGGTTTTCTCCTGATTCAAATTGAGAATGTCATCCCCGCGAAGGCGGGGATCCAGAGGCATGGATGCCCGATCAAGTCGGGCATGACAAAAACTGTCGAGCCTGACAAAAACTGTCGAGCCTGACAAAAAACGGTCTGGCCCGACAAAAAATGGGCGCGCATGGCAGTCGTGGATAGAAGACAGACCGCCGTTTACTTGCCCTTGGCCGTCAGCTGATCGTCCAGACGTTTGAACACGCGGCGGGCATTGCCTTCGTAGACCATGTAACGCTCTTGCTCGTTCAGGTTGGCCGTGGCTTGCACATAGCGCTTGGTGTCGTCGAAATAGTGGCCGGTTTCGGGGTCGATGCCGCGCACCGCACCGATCATCTCGGACGCAAACAAAATGTTCTTGACTGGGATCACTTTGGTCAGCAGGTCAATGCCCGGCTGGTGGTACACGCAAGTGTCAAAGAAGATGTTGTTCAGCAGGTGCTCGGACAGCAAAGGTTTTTTGAGCTCTTGCGCCAGACCGCGGAAACGGCCCCAGTGGTAAGGCACCGCGCCGCCACCGTGCGGGATCAAGAACTTCAATGTGGGGAAGTCCTTGAACAAATCGCTGGTCAGGCACTGCATGAAAGCGGTGGTGTCGGCGTTCAGGTAGTGCGCGCCGGTGGTGTGAAAGCAGCTGTTGCAGCTGGTGCTCACGTGGATCATCGCGGGGATGTCGTACTCGACCATCTTTTCATAGATGGGGTACCAGGCTTTGTCGGACAAAGGCGGCGAAGTCCAGTGACCACCCGACGGATCGGGGTTGAGGTTGATGCCGACGTTGCCGTATTGCTCGACGCACTTGACCAGCTCTGGGATGCAGGTGGTGGGGTCCACACCGGGAGACTGGGGCAGCATGGCCGCTGGCACAAAATGGTCGGGAAAAAGTTGCGCCACGCGGTAGCACAGCTCGTTGCAAATGGCCGCCCAGGTGGACGAGACATTGAAGTCGCCAATGTGGTGGGCCATGAAACTGGCACGGGGGCTGAAGATGGTGATGTCCGAGCCGCGCTCTTTCATCTTGGCCAACTGGTTGGTCTCGATGGTCTCGCGCAGTTCGTCGTCGCTGATTTTCAGCTCGGACACTTTGGGCATGGACGCGGGGTCTTTGATGCCTGCAATTTGCTTGTTGCGCCAGTCTTCCAGCGCCTTGGGGGCGGTGGTGTAGTGACCGTGCACATCGATGATCAAGGGCTGGGTTTGGCTCATGTCTGCTTCCTCAATGATGGGTGTTTTGTAGGTCGGCGGCTTCAGCCCCGACAAAGTGCACTGGTGACACATGTCAGGGCTGAAGCCGCCGACCTGCAAAATTCAAGCGCCCATTGTGCTGGCTCACCCCTTGAACGCCCAGCCTCCGTCGCAACTACCAGATAGAACAAATTTGCATAACCAAACCATGGCTATGACAAAATTACGCCAACAGAAAGGGTTTCCATGGACCTCAAACAGCTGGAATACTTTGTGCGCGTGGCCGAACTGGGCAGCTTCACCCGGGCCGCGCAGGCCCTGAACATTGCCCAACCGGCGCTCAGCCGCCAGGTGCGCCTGCTCGAAGTCGAGCTGCGGCAAAACCTGCTGGTGCGCAATGGCCGTGGCGCCACCCCCACCCAGGCCGGGCAATTGCTGCTGGAACACGGCCGGGGCATCCTGCACCAGGTCGAACGCGCCCGCGAAGAACTGGGTCGGGTGCGCACGGGGTTGACAGGCCGCGTGGCACTGGGTCTGCCGCCCAGCGTGGCGCGGGTGCTCACGGTGCCCTTGACCCGCGCATTTCGCCTCAAGATGCCCGAGGCCCAGCTGTCCATCAGCGAAGGTTTGTCAACAGCCATGCAGGAGAACCTGCAAAACGGTCGCCTGGACATTGCCGTGCTCTACAACCCGAACCAAGTCGCAGGCATTGAGCACACGCCCTTGGTCCAGGAAGAACTGCTGCTGGTGCAGCCCCGCCCGCCGGGCCTGCAAGAAGACCCACCGCCGCCGCCCATCGGCCTGCAAGAAGTGGCCACCCTGCCCCTGGTGATCCCCACCCGCCCCAACGCGATCCGCATGCACGTCGAATCCGAAATGGCCGCCATGGGCTGCCGACCCCAAATTGCGCTGGAAATCGACGGCGTGAGCGCCATCCTGGACCTGGTGGCCGACGGCGCGGGCTACGCCATCCTGTCGCGCAACGCCGTCATGCGCTCGGTGCGGCCTTCGGCATTTGTGGTGCGGCAAGTGTCTGAACCTGCACTGACCATTCAGCTGACCACGGCGGTGAGTTCACTGCGTCCCACCACGCTCACCCAGCAAGCGACTTTGGCGCTGATCAACGAAGTGGCGCATGAATGGTTGACTTCGTGATCCATCACCCGAGATGGCTCACAAAAGGTGGTGTTGCAACACCCACAGCAAGCCACTGAGCGTGAAAAAAGACACCACCGTGGTCACCAGCAGCGTGGCCGCACTGATGGCGTTATGCCCATGGCGCTGGCTCAGGATGGTGTAGATGCCCAGCATGGGCAAGGCCCCGGTGAGCAAGGCCGCAGAGCGCAGGGCCGGATCGGCAATCGGCACCATCCACATCAGCACCACCCACACGGCCAGCGGATGCAAAAACAATTTGCCAAAGGCGATTTGCGACACCGTCCCCTTGAGACCCCCAGCCTTGAGCCCCACCAGCGAGCCCCCGATCACGAACAGCGACAAGGCCGCACTGGCCTGCGCAAACAGGTTGATGGTGCGGGCAAAGGGCGCGGGCATCTGAGCGCCTGACAGCGAAAACAGGAAACCGGCCACGATGCCGATGATCATCGGGTTTTTGACCAGGCCTTTGAGCGTCTGCAGCAAAGCCTGCTTCCACTGCCCGGGCTGGCCCTGGCTGTCGGCCACGGCCAGCAGCAACGGGATCAGGAGCAGGTTTTCAACCACCATATTGAGCGCCAGCGCCACGCCCGCCACCGGACCCAAGGTCAGCAGCATGATCGGGTAACCCACAAAACCGCTGTTGGGACAAGACATGCCCATGGCCATCATGCTGCTGTAGCTGAGCGTGTGGCCTTGCACCTTGCGCGCCCAGAACAAGCCCCCTAGAAGAACCGCTATCGACCCCAGCGCATACGCCAGCAGATACTGGGCGTTCAGAATCTCGCCGATGCTGCGCTGCGACAGCGCATTGAACAGCAAGGCCGGCAAGGCCAGGTTGATCGTGAATTTGCCAAAGACCTGCATGTCGGCCCTGGCAAACACGCCCCGGCGGGTGAAGAAATAGCCCAGCACAATCGCCAGGTAAATCGGGCCAGTGATGCCCAAGATCTCAAAGGTGGAATTCATCGCTCAGTCAGGTCTGTTCGGCCCCCGACACATCCGGCGGCCATGTCCGATTGTCCGGCAAAGCCAGCCCTGCCCGCTGGCGATAGAGCACTGACTGCTATTGCAGATGCGCATAGCACCCGCCCTGTTTCACAAATCCAGCACCAACCTCGCCGTCTGGCTGCGTGAGCAGCACACCATGATGCAGTCGCCCTTTTCCTGCTCTTCAGGGGTGAGGTACATGTCCCAGTGGTCGGGCTGGCCAGCAACCACCTTGGTGAGGCAAGTGCCGCAGATGCCTTCCGAGCATGAAAAAGGCACGTCGTGTCCGGCGTCCTGCAACACTTTCAGGATCGATTGGTCTTTGCTGACTTGCAGGGTCTGGCCGCTTTTTTGCAGTTGCACTTCAAACGTGCCGTCAGCAGCAATGGGGGTCTGGCTCAGGTCTCTGGTGTTCATGCGGTGACTCCGGTTTCGTTTTCTTCAGCCAGCAAGCGGTCAATGATGCGGCGCGACTGCACGCCCCCTGAATCGATGTTGAGCATGAGCAGTTTGCGCTCTGGCCACTTGGTGATGTTGGCTTGTTGCAATTGCAGCATCTCCATGTCTTCACCAAAGATACCGCCTTGCCCCGTGCGAATCTTGTCGGTCAAGGCCGCGTCTTCCGGCTTGAACTGGCGCGCCATGCCCCAGTGGTACCAGTGGGAGGTCTCGGTTTCCGGCGTGATGAAGTCCACCACCACGCTGTAGGCCTTGTGCTCGGGTGCCGCGTCAAACCCGCCTTTGCCTGCCAGCGCCACACCCACGTCGATCATGACGTGGCTGGGTGGGGAAAAGCGGCAAATCTGCCAGCGGTCGACCTTGGCCTGCGGGTCCAGGCCATTGGCGCTCATGGCCATTTGCCAAAACGGGGGCGCCTGAATGCCTTCCATGTGGCGCTGCAAGATGACCTTGTCGCCATCGACCTTGGTTTCACAGGGCGTCTCGTCGATCTCGGGCTGGCCGATGCTGTTGGCATGCACATAGGTTTCGTGCGTGAGGTCCATCAGGTTGTCGATCATCAGGCGGTAATCGGCCTTGACGTGGTAAAGCCCGCCGCCATAAGCCCAAGCGGGGTTGTCAAAAAACTCGAACACGGGCATCTGCGATTCGTCGACCTTGGCCTGGTCGCCGGGCCAAACCCAGACAAAACCATAGCGCTCGACCACGGCAAACGCCTTGACAGCCGGAAAGCCGCGCACGCGCTGGCCGGGCATGTGCACGGTCTTGCCCTCGCAGCCCATCTCCAGGCCGTGGTAGCCGCACACCAGCTTGCCATTGCAGACCTTGCCCAGCGACAAAGGCGCACCCCGGTGCGGGCAGAAGTCTTCGACCGCAGCCACTTTGCCGTCCGGGCCTTTGAAGAAAACCATTTGCTCGTTGCAGATGGTGCGGCCCAAAGGCTTGTCGCCCAGCGCGGTCAGATCGGCCAGAGAACAGGCCACATACCAAGTGTTTTTAATGAACATGTTTCACCTCTTGGAGCCAATGAATTCAAAGCTTGCGGGCCACACCCAGCAAGCTGTCCAGCAATTCGGGGTTTTCGCGGAGCGTTTCGGCGTCGCTGGCATGCACCACATTGCCGTGGTCCAGCACCACGGCGCGGTGACTGATCTTCAAAATCGCTTGCGGGTGCTGCTCCACGATGATGGCCGACAGGCCCTCTTCGCGGGTGATGCGGGCAATCGCGCGCAGCAGCTCTTCCACAATGATCGGGGCCAGACCTTCCAACGGCTCATCGAGCAACAGCAAGCGCGGATTCAGCACCAGGGCCCGGCCCACGGCCAGCATCTGCTGCTCGCCGCCCGACAGCTGCGTGCCCAGATTGGTCTTGCGCTCGGCCAGACGCGGGAACATCTCGTACACACGCTCGGGGCTCCAGGGGCGGCTGGCGTGGCCTGCACGCCCAGGCCGTGCCACCGCCGTCAGGTTTTCGTGCACCGTGAGCGATTTGAAGATGTTGCGCTCTTGCGGGACCCAGCCAATGCCTGCGGCAGCGCGCTCGTGCGAGGGCAAGGTGTGCAGCGCTTGGCCACCCAAAATGATCTGGCCGCCATGCTGACGAGTGGCCCCGGCCAGCGTGTCCATGAGCGTGGTCTTGCCGGTGCCGTTGCGGCCCAGCAAAGCCAGGGTCTCGCCCTCGCCCAGCGACAGGCTCACATCGTTCAGCACCACCGCCTCGCCATAACCTGCACTCAGACTTTCGACTTTCAACAACTCAGCCATGAGCCACCTCCTCGCCATGCCCCAAATACACTGCCTTGACTTGCGGATCGGCCGCAATCGCCTGGGGTGTGCCTTCGGTCAGCACTGCGCCATTGACCAGCACCGTGATGCGGTCGGCAAATTCAAACACCAGGTCCATGTCGTGCTCAATCAGCAAGACCGACACATCGGCAGGCAGAGCCGCCACGGTCTGCAAGAGTTCTTCGCGCTCGCCTGCGGGCACGCCCGCCACCGGTTCATCGAGCAACAGCACCTTGGGCTCGCAAGCCAGCGCAATCGCCATCTCCAGCAAACGGCGTTTGCCATAAGCCAAGTACTCGGTGCGCTGGTGCATGACTTCGGTCAGGCGGAACAATTCAAGCAAAGCCTCGCAGCGCTCGACCACCGCCTGGTCTTGCCCCAACACCGACCACCAACGCCCTCCCAGGCCTCGCTGCTGCGAGACAACCATGGCCAGTGTCTGCAAAGGCGTCATGCTGGCAAACAGCTGGTTGATCTGAAAGGTGCGCACCATGCCCCGGCGCACACGCAGGTAGGGTGCGAGCTGGCTGATGTCTTCGCCGAGCAACTCGATGTGGCCCGAGGTGGGCGGCAAAACGCCGGTGAACAAATTGATGAGCGTGGTTTTGCCTGCGCCATTGGGCCCGATCAGGGCATGGCGCGCGCCCAAACGCAATTCAAGATTCACATTGTCGGTGGCGGTGATGCCACCGAATTGTTTGACCAGGCCTTGGGCCTTCAAGACGGCGGGGGCGTTCATGACAGCTGAATTCATTGCGCACCGCCTTTTTGATCGGCAGCGCGGCCAAACCACAGCCAAGGGCGGATCAAACGCTCACGCCCCACCATGACCAGCACCACCAAAAACAGGCCAATCCAAAAGGTCCAGTACTGCGGCGTGATCCCCGAGATCACGTCGTGCATGAGCTTGAACACCACCGCACCGACCACCCCGCCATAGAGCCAACCCACGCCGCCGATGACCAGCATCAGCATCACGTCGGCCGAACGCTCCAGTGCAAACACGTCGAGCGAGGCAAAGCCGGTGGTCTGCGCCATGAGCGCACCCGCAGCGCCAGCCAGGGCTGCGGCCACGGTGTAAACCACGGCCAGGCGGTTGTGCACCGGGATGCCAATGGCCATGGCGCGCAGCGGGTTGTCGCGCACCGCCATGAGCGTGGCACCCCAGGGCGAATTCACCCAACGCCGCGCCAATGCAAACAAGATCAGAAGCACCGTCAGCGAATACCAGGCGGCGGTCTGACCGTACAGATCGAATTCAAAACGGCCCAGCACCGGACCCATCATCACGCCCTGCAAACCGTCCGAACCGCCCGTGAGCCAGTCGAGCTTGTTGGCCAGCTCCATCAAGATCAGCGCCATGCCCAGCGTGACCATGAGGCGCGTCAGATCGGTGCCGCGCAAGATGGTGAGCGAGCAAACCGCGCCCAGCAGCGTGGCGCAAAAGGTGCCAAAAATCAGACCGGCCAAGGGATCGGGCATGACATGCTTGGCAAACAGGGCCGCAGCATAGGCGCCAAAACCCAGAAACGCCGCATGGCCCAGCGACACGATGCCGGTGTAGCCCAGCACCAGGTCGAGCGACACCGCAAACAAGGCGACGATGGCCACCTCGTTGACGATCAGGGCATGACCGGGGAAGGCAAAAGGCAAGACAAAAGCTACCAGCCAAACCAGCGGCTCCCAGCCCCGAATGCGGGCACTGGCTAAAAGTTGTTGACGAGCATCCATTTCAGCGGCCTCCTTTGCGCACAAACAGCCCTTGCGGACGCCAAATCAGGATCGCGATCATGAGCGAGTAAACAATGAAAGAGCCGAGCTTGGGCATGTAGTATTTGCCCGCCACATCGGCAATGCCCAAAAGCAATGCCGCCCACAGCGGCCCGGTGATGGATGACGTGCCGCCCACCGCGACCACGATCAAAAAGTACACCATGAACTTGAGCGGAAAAGTCGGGTCCAACCCCAACACTTCGGCGCCCAGCGCCCCGCCCAAACCGGCCAGGCCCGAGCCCACCGCGAAGGTGGCGGCAAACACCAGATTCACGCGGATGCCCAAGCCTGCGGCCACGCGGGCATCGTCCACGCTGGCCCGCAAGCGACTGCCAAAGCGGGTCTTTGCCAAGATGAATTGCAGGCCAACGGTGAGCGCAGCGCACACCGCGATGATGAACAAGCGGTAGTGGCCCATCCCCAACGCCCCATCCCAGAGCTCGGTGCGCCCACGCAGCCACTCGGGCAATTGCATGATCTGTTGCTGCGAGCCCATGAAGTAATCCATGCTGGCCACCGACATGAAGGTCAGTCCGATCGAAAACAAGACCTGGTCCAGGTGCGGCTTGCGGTACATGTGCCGGTAAAGCGTGCGCTCGAGCAGCGCACCCAGCAAGGCAGCGCCCACAAACGCCAGGGGCAGGCACCACAAAAAGGGCACGTCCCAGCGCTGCATCAGCACCACCGTCAAATACCCGCCCGCCATGGCAAAGGCCCCGTGCGCCAGGTTGATGAAGTTCATCAAGCCCATGGTCACCGACAGGCCGACCGCCAGGATGAAAAGCAGCATGCCGTAGGCAATGCCATCGAAAAGAATGGTCAACATGTTTTTTGAAGTTGGGGGCAGTTCACGCGGCAGATGTGCAGCGCGAGCCTGCAAGAGATGGATGCCCAATCAAGTCGGGCATGACAGTCATCTGTCCAATCAACGGGCTTTGCCCGGGTCTTTCACGTCCTTGAGGGTCGCGAATTCCTGGTTGTAGAGTTGGCCGTTCACCTTCTCCACCTTGCGGATGTAGATGTTGTGCACCACGTCGCGGGTTTGCGCATCGATGAACATCGGGCCACGGGGGCTTTCAAACACCTGGCCCTTCATCGCGTCGAGCAGGGCCTGCCCGCCAGCACCTTTGGTGGTTTTGGCCGCTTCATAGATCACGCGCATGCCGTCGTAACCGCCCACGGCCATGAAGTTGGGGCGCAAGCCGTTGTTGGCTTTCTCAAATGCAGCGACGAACTTCTTGTTCAAAGGCGAGTTGTGCGATGCCGAGTAGTGGTGCGAAGTGACCACGCCATTGGCCACATCGCCCATGCTGTTCAGGATATCGTCGTCGGTGATGTCGCCAGTGCCGATCAGTTTGATGCCGGCCTTGTCCATGCCGCGTTCGGCAAACTGCTTCATCAGCGCTGCCCCTGCGCCCGAGGGCACGAACACATAGACCGCATCGGGCTTCAAATCACGCACTTTTTGCAGGAACGGGGCAAAGTCCGGGTTGCGCATGGGCACGCGCAAGGTGTCGAGCACCTGGCCGCCGTTGAAGGTCAGGCGGTCCTTGAAGTACTTCTCGGCATCGATGCCGGGGCCATAGTCAGACACCAGGGTCACTACTTTTTTGATGCCGTTGTTGGGTGCCCAGTCGGCAATGGCCACGGCCGCTTGTGGCAGCGTGAAGCTGGTGCGCACGATGAAGGGCGAGGCTTGCGTGATGCTGGAAGTGGCCGCAGCCATCACCACCATGGGGGTTTTGGACTGGGTGGCAATCGGGGCGGTGGCAAAGGCCAGCGGTGTCAAACCAAAGCCCGCGAGCACGCTGACTTTTTCATTGACCACCATCTCTTGCGCCAAGCGCTTGGTCACATCGGCCGCGCTGGTGTCGTCTTTCACGATCAGCTCGACTTTTTTGCCCGCCACCATGTCGCCGTTTTGCGCCATGTACAGGCGCGCTGCGGCTTCGATCTGCTTGCCCGTGGAGGCAAACGGGCCGGTCATGGGCAAGATCAAGCCAATCTTGAATTTGTCTTGCGCCATGGCCGTTGATGCGGTCAAAGCCAAGGAAGCGCAAGCGATGGCGCTCAGAAATTGTCGTTTATGCATGCTCTATCTCCTCGTTAAAAATCGGTTCAGGACGGTCTGATCAGTTGCACACCGGGCGTGCCCGATGCCGCCGGGTCGCGCAAGGCGACCTGCATGTTTTGGCGCGCAATGCGCGAGTGCTCGCGCATGATGGCCTCGGCCCGACCGGCTTCACGCCGCTCGATGGCGTCCAGCACCTGACGGTGCTGGTGCTGCGCCACCACCAGGTTGTCGCGGGCTTGCGCGTTATGGATCTCCACCCCCACAAAGCCCGAGGCCGACGCAAAAGGCAGGCTGGCCGCGCGTTCAATCTCGCGGGCCAGCACCGCGCTGTCGGCCATCTCAGACAACTGCTTGTGGAACTGGCCATTGAGTTCGACATAGGCTGAAAACGTCTCGTCGTCCAGCGCCGAGTCGCGCAGCACCAGATCGATCTGAGCCAGGCATTCGCGCGCTTGGGCCAGCAAGCCGGGCCGCACACCGCGCTCGGCGGCCAGGCGCGCAGCCAAGCCTTCCAGCGTGCCACGCAGCTCGATCGCATCGGCCACTTCGCGTTCAGAAAATGTGCGCACCGCATAGCCACCTCCAGACAGTGGCTCCAGCAAACCCTCTTGCTTAAGGTGCATCAGCGCTGCGCGGATGGGCGTGCGCGACATGCCCAAGCGTTCCACCAGCGCCAACTCGGCAATGCGCGCCCCTGCGGGCAAGTCACCGGCCAAGATCAACTCGCGCAAACGCTGCTGCGCCTTGACGGCTTGGGAGCCGCCTTCGGCGTCAGAGTCAACAAGGCGAACGGTGGATGCGGACATGGGCCAATCGATAAAAAATGGATTAAACCACCGCCCGGGCCATCAATGTATACAGAAAACCCTTGAAACCCCGTTTTTTGCTCAAGTTTTAAGCAAAAATTCGATCTGATGTATCCAACGAGACAAGCCAAGCCCCACAGCGACAATCAAGTCATTGGAAGAAACAACCCCCATGGATTTGCAATTTCTTGAATTCGACTGCAGCGAAGACAGCGAAGGCGTGGTCTGCTGGGACGCGCTGGCCCAACCCGCCGCACACCACACCCCCGCCCTGCTGCACGAGGTGACGCAGTTGCTGGCCTGGGCAGACCGCTTTGGCCCGCAAGCGCCCGGCCCCATCGAAGACGGCGCAGATTGGGACTTTGACCTGCACATCCGTGTTGGCAACGCCCCAATATCCGCCCACTGGAACAGCTCAAACCAAACACTGGCGCTGTCGTCATTGCCCAGCGATGAGATCACGCTGAGCCTGAGCATCAGCGGTACACCCGCATTTGCCCAAGCCCTTCGCGAACACTGGAACGCGCCTTGAACCACCCCCATCGCCCTGCCCCGGTCAGCTTTGCGCAGGCCCTGAAGTTCTGGCTCTGGCTAGGCTGCGTCAGCTTTGGTGGCCCGGCGGGGCAGATCGCCCTGATGCACGAAGAGCTGGTGGTGCGCCGCCGCTGGATTTCTGAAAAGCGCTACCTGCACGCCCTGCACTACTGCATGCTGCTGCCCGGCCCCGAAGCACAGCAACTGGCCACCTACACCGGCTGGCTGATGCACGGCACACGTGGCGGCATTGCGGCAGGGGCCCTGTTTGTGCTGCCATCGCTGGTGCTGTTGATCGCGCTGAGTTGGGCCTACACCGTGTGGGGCCAACACCCCTGGGGGCAGGCGCTGCTGTGGGGCCTCAAGCCTGCCGTGACGGCACTGGTGCTGCAAGCCGTGCACCGCATGGCCAAGCGCACGCTCAAAGCACCGTGGCTGTGGGCTCTGGCGGGGGCATCGCTGCTGGGCACGCTGGTCGGCGTGGGTTTTCCGTGGCTGGTGGCCGCTGCTGCGCTGGTGGGCTGGGCCATGGCACGCCAGCGCCCCATGCAGGGCAGCGCTCACGGCCAGACCGGCGCAGCGCAAGAAGCAACAGCGGCCTTGATCGACGACCACACCCCCACACCCGAACATTCACGCTACACCACCGGCCGCCTGCTGCGCACGTCAGGCATCGGCTTGGCCCTGTGGGCGTTCACGCTGGGCGGCTTGGCCCTCTGGCTGGGCGCGGGTCACACGTTGGTGCGCATGGGCGGCTTTTTCACCGAAGCGGCACTGCTGACCTTTGGCGGCGCCTACGCGGTGCTGCCCTATGTGACGCAGGCGGCGGTGTCACAGTTCGGCTGGCTCAGCGCCACACAAATGATGGACGGCCTGGCCTTGGGCGAGACCACGCCTGGACCGCTCATCATCGTGGTGGCCTTTGTCGGTTTTCTGGGAGGCCAGGGTCAGGCACTGCTGGGCGATCCGCTGCTGGGCGGCATCGCGGCAGCGTGTGTGGTCACCTGGTTCACATTTCTGCCCTCTTTCATTTTCATCCTCGCAGGAGGGCCGCTGGTCGAATCAAGTCGGCATGTGCCCACCCTGAACGGACCACTGCAAGCCATCAGCGCGGCGGTGATTGGCGTGATGCTGCAACTGGCTGGCACTTTCGCATGGCACACGGGCTGGCCCACGGCGCAATGGTCGCAGCCCGACTGGCCTGCATTGGCGCTCACGGCCCCGGCAGCATGGCTGCTGATTGCGCGGCAGTGGCCGGTGGTGCGGGTACTGGCAGTTTGTGCGCTGGTGGGGATGGGGGTGCAGTGGGTATGAGGTTGGGTTCGCTCAGCGCTTAGCTCAGTTGGGTGTCGGCTTCAGGCGGGGAGCGGACTGCCGTAGTGGGTTATTGACCGACCGCAGACGACCCCAAGCCGTCATCGGGGCTGCGACAAAGCAGTCAATCGCGCGGTCCTTTTCTATGAAGGCATATCAAGCCCCACTGCAATTTGATTCGCTAGTGTGCTTCTAGGCTAATTTTGCTTGGCTCGCAAATTATGCTAAAGTAATTCATCAATTACTTATTTATGATCCCTCCTACAAGAGTTAAGCTCAAAACCGAAGACCGCCAGGCAGAACTGATCCAGGCGGCCTTGGAGTTAGCTGCTGAGCGCAGCCCGACCGAAATTACCACGGGTGATCTGGCTTTGGCAATCGGCATCACCCAAGGGGGAGTTTTCAGGCATTTCGACAGCAAAGAGACCATCTGGCTGGCTGTTGTCGATTGGGCGCACGAGACCTTGATGGAGCGGCTACAGCAAGCAGCTCAAACTCGTCAGGCTAACGCTTTGCAGGCTCTGCGGGCCGTGTTCATGGCCCACATCAATTTTGTGGAGCAGTACCCGGGCGTTCCACGTCTTGTTTTTCAGGAGCTGCAGCATGCCAAAACCACCCCGCTCAAGACAAGGGTGCAGCACCTTATGGCCGACTACCGGACTTTGATCGCCCAATTGCTGACCCGAGCCCGTGAAGAGGGTCTACTGGCATCCGAGGTGGACCCCGCGTCAGCTGTGGTCCTCTTCATGGGAGCAGTTCAGGGACTCGTCATTCAGTCTCTGGTTACTGGCAAGCTGCGCGACTTAGCGAGCCAGGGGAAAGCCGTATTCAACCTCTATGAGGCAGGTCTCTTGCCCAAACAAAGAAACTGACGAAAGTAGCACCGATGACATTCAGAAAAATCAATAAGCGGCAAGTCTTGGTCGCGACCGGTGTAGTGATGGTGCTCATGGCTGTAGGATTTATTGCGACTAATGTGGGGCCACTCGCCCCCATCAATGTCACAGTAATACAAGTCAAGAGTGAAAGCTTGAGACCCTCAATTTTCGGTGTTGGCACTGTCGAAGCTCGTCAGAGCTGGTTGATGGGACCCACGATGGCTGGGCGTGTCTTGCGCGTGCATGTCGATGTGGGGCAATCGGTCAAAGCAGGTCAGCTTCTTGCCGAGATGGATCCGGTGGACCTGGACCAGCGCCTGCAGGCGCAAGAAGCTGCCTTGTCCAAGGCCAGCAGTGTGCAGACAGCAGCTCAGGCACAACTGGCCGATGCCAGAGCACGGCGCGATCTGGCCACCACCAATCTGAACCGGCAAAAGGAACTGGCCCGTCAGAACTTCATCAGCCCGTCTGCGCTAGAGGGGCGCGAGCAGGAACTCAAGTCTGCTCAGGCTGCCTTCGAAGCAGCCCAGGCCAACTTGCAAGCAAGCCGACAGGACGCCCAGCGCTTGCAGGCCGAGCGCGCTGCCGCCGTGCAGCAAAAACAGAACACCCGCTTGATCGCCCCCGCCGATGCGGTGGTGCTAAGCCGCGATGCCGAAGCCGGCAGCACGGTGGTGGCGGGCCAGGCCGTGGTCCGGTTGGCAAATCCCGCCAGCCTCTGGGTGAAGCTGCGTGTGGACCAGGCGCGCTCAAGCGGTCTCGCAGTGGGTTTGCCGGCCCAGATCACCTTACGCTCGCGGATGCAGCAGGTGCTGGCCGGCCGGGTGGAGCGGGTGGAGCTGCAGGCCGATGCAGTGACCGAGGAGCGCATCGCACAAGTGATGTTCGACCAGATTCCAGCAGCGCTGTCGATCGGTGAGATGGCCGAAGTCACGCTTCAGTTACAAGAGACAGACCCGGCTTTGGTGGTGCCGCAGGCCAGTGTGCAGACGCACCAAGGCCGCACAGGCGCGTGGCGGCTTAAAGACGGCGCGCTGAACTTTGTGTCCGTTCAGTGGGGCGCGTCCAGCCCGGACGGTCGCGTGCAGGCACTGAGCGGCCTGGCCTCGGGCGACACGGTGGTGGTCTACAGCGACAGGCCCTTGTCGGTCGGAACCCGCTTCAAGGTGGTGAACTCGCTGGTTAACAAGGCCCAGCCATGATCAGCCTGGCTGCGCGCGACATTCAGCACAGCTGGGCCAAGTTCGTGCTCACCGGGTTGGGGCTGGGTTTGCTCATTGGCGTGACGTTGACCATGGCAGGTGTGTTTCGCGGCATGGTTGACGATGCGCAGGCCCTGCTCAACAACAGCGGTGCCGACCTCTGGGTGGTTCAAAAGGATACGCAGGGGCCGTACGCAGAATCGTCCAGCCTGAAGGACGATGTGGTGCGCAGCATTGCGGGCATGCCAGGGGTGGCCATGGCAGCCAACATCACTTACTTCACCATGCAGGTCAAGGCCGTGGGGGGCAAGGAAGCCCGGGCCATGGTTGTAGGGATCGCGCCTGGAATCGCCGGTTTGCCTGGACAACCGGGCCATTTGTTGGCAGGCCGGCATCTCACACGCAGCCACTACGAGGCAGTTGTGGACATCAAGACCGGACTGACGCTGGGCGATAAGGTGCAAATCCGGCGTCACACCTACGAGGTGGTAGGCCTGACGCGCCGCATGGTCTCATCCGGAGGGGATCCGATGGTGTTTATCCCCATCAAGGACGCGCAGGAAGCGCAGTTCCTCAAGGACAACGACGCCATCGTGAACGACCGGGTGCGCACAGCCGCCAACCCCGCCTTCAATCGGCCGGCAGTGCCGGGCATGCTTGATGCAGTACAGAACCTGCAGACCAGCAGCCGCAACGTCAATGCCGTGCTGGTGCGAGTGGCCGATGGCTGGAGTGCAGAGCGTGTGGCCGAGCCGATCCAGCACTGGAAGCACCTGACCGTGTTCACTCGTGCAGACATGGAAGACATCCTGGTGGACAAACTCATTGCCACCTCGGCCAAACAAATCGGCATGTTTCTGGCCATCCTGACGGTGGTGAGTGCGGCGATTGTGGCGTTCATCATCTACACCATGACGCTGGGCAAGATCCGCGAGATCGCAGTGCTTAAGCTGATCGGCACCCGCAACCTCACCATTGCGGCCATGATCTTGCAGCAGGCACTAGGCCTAGGGGTGATCGGCTTTGTGGTCGGCAAGGTAGCTGCCACGATTTGGGCACCAGTGTTTCCTAAGTTTGTATTGCTCTTGACGCAAGATGCGATTGTTGGTTTTGGGGCAACGATGCTCATCTGTGCACTGGCCAGCACGATGGCTATTCGAGTGGCCTTGCGTGTTGATCCGGCGCAGGCCATCAGTTGAGGCGTACGACATGACATACCAAACAGGTGGCATCCGTATCGAGAATTTGCGCAAAGTCTATGGACATGGAGACACGGCTGTAGAGGCTTTGAAAAGCGTCAATATGCAAGTTTCTCCAGGTGAGGTGGTTGGACTTGTTGGACCATCTGGCTCAGGCAAAAGTACTTTACTGAAATGTTTAGGTGCCATCATCGAGCCTACGTCGGGCCGAATGACTTTAGGCAACGAAGTGATTTTCGAAGACGGCTGGAAGATCCCAGACTTACGAACCTTACGACGCGATCGGATTGGATTTGTGTTCCAAGCGCCGTACCTCATTCCTTTTTTGAACGTCACTGATAACGTCGCATTGCTGCCTATGCTGGCTGGCATTCCCAATGAAATTGCTAGAAAACGAGCACTTGAATTGTTGTCCTCTTTGGATGTGTTGCATCGCGCAAAGGCTGAACCTTCTCAGCTATCTGGTGGTGAGCAGCAACGAGTGTCAATCGCCCGTGCATTGGCAAACAAGCCGCCAGTGATTTTGGCTGATGAGCCAACCGCACCTCTTGACAGTGAGCGGGCGCTGTCTGTCATTCGAATTCTCAACGACATGGCCCGTCTTGCACAGACGGCCATCATCGTGGTGACACATGACGAAAAGATCATCCCAACCTTCAAGCGCATCTATCACATTCGTGATGGACAGACGGTGGAGGAAAAAGGTGAGGGACGCTCTCTTGATTAACTTAGGAGAGCTACGTTTTATTTGTAAAACATTAGCGACCAGTTTTGCTGCTACCCCATTGATCCATGATGCGCTGGTCGCGCGCTGTTTCAGCCTCAATCGAGTCTTGGGGAAGTTGCTTCAAACATTCCTCCAGAGCCTGCGGGTCCAGCTTTTCGACCTTTTGTGGCTTTGCCCGTACTTGAGGTGATTTGCCATCCCATGCGAACGGGTTACGGAATACAGGCGGGTCTGGCAAGCAGTCTTCCTTGTAGCTTGGAGGACCGTCTGATGCGAAGGGTGTGAACGAAATAGTTTTTTCAAATATCAAGGGCTTACCGGTAGGAGTAGGAGGCAAGGCAGGCATGGACTCGACTGCCTGTCGGGCCAATCGCTCGGCCACTTCAGAGGTCGTCCACAGCGTTTCCAGTTTGGCGAGCGTGCCATCAGGCGCAATCTCTATTCTGAAACGCACGAAGCCCTGATCAGGGCCCTCAACCGCCGGCCCCATCATGCTGCGAACCTGTTGCCCCCAGCTGTAGCGGTAGCCCTTGCTGTTTTTGTTTGTGTATTTGGCCGCAAAGGCCCATTCGTCAGCCGTGGGCGCGGGCGGGGCAGCCATGCGGGCTGGTTCTTTAGCTGGCGGTGGCTTATCTTGCGAGTCAGCGGCTTCAGTAATGACTGGTGGTTTCTCGGCCGATGGCTTCGCCACTGGCGAATGTTCTTGATCCTTGGAAGGCACTTGCTCTTGCGGCGGCGGCAAGATTTGCATGAAGACGACTTGGGTATCAGGCGGCGCTTTCTGTGTGGTGCGAAAGCCAAATTGATAACCACTGGCCAGAGCGAAGACCGCCGCATGCAGTCCCAAGCTGAAGGCTATAGCCAAGACATGCGAGCGATCAGTTGCACGCATGCGTGTCAATAACTGTTAGTCTTGAGCGATCAAGTCAGTGCTTGGGCGCTGCACCACTGGCTCGTGCGTTGGCGTCAAGACCACCTTTGGCTTTCCACTCGGCGTATCCACCCTGGAGAATCTTGACGTTTTCCCAGCCCGACACGCGCAGCGCAAAGCCTGCCTGGGCAGACAGACTGCCTGTGTTGCAATAAATCAGCACAGCTTTGTCCTTAGGGATGCTTGAACTCTTGGCCAGGACCTGGCGCCACTCGATGTTGACCGCCCCAAGCATGTGCTCTTTGGCAAATTGCGCGGCGTCCCGTGCGTCGATGATCATCATCTTGCTGTACTCGCTCTTGGGAATTTGCTCTGCAAAAATGGTGCCGCCACCGTAATCCACAAACTCCAGGTAGCCTGACAATTCGTCCATCAGCTTGGCTTTGTCATTGGCGACAGCAGGCGCACCAGCCAACAGGATGAGCATTGCGGTGCAGAGTAGTTTTTTCATAGTTGCATATTCCATAAGCGATGTCTAATATTATTGCTCAAGCAACGCATCCACAGTCAGGTGCTACATGGTTCATCCAACCGACCATTGGGAAAACGTCTATCGAAGTAAAAGTTTTGATGCGGTGAGTTGGTACGCGCCTCATCTGGGCGAGTCACTGCGCCTGATTGAACAACTGTGTCCAGACAAGACTGCGGCTATTGTCGATGTTGGTGGAGGTGGGTCCACCTTGGTGGATGATCTTTTGCACCGTCACTGCCTTGACCTGTCGGTGCTCGACATTTCCGCAGCTGCGATCGATTTCACCAAACGCCGTCTAGGCGCGAAAGCTCAGCAAGTGAACTGGCATGTTGGGGACATCACGCGCTACAACTTCGGAGACAAGAAGTTTGACCTTTGGCACGACCGTGCGGTGTTTCATTTCTTGACCGATCCAGCCGCTCGGCAGGCATATGTTGATCTGGTACGAGGCTCAGTCAAGCCCGGCGGATACGTGCTCATGGCCACGTTCGGCCCGAACGGGCCTTTGCAGTGCAGCGGGCTGCATGTGGCCGGTTGCAGCCATAGACGGCCAGGTGCTGGCGGGCAGCTCCCGCTGCTCAACAGCCTGTGAACAACAAGCGAACAACAACCCAACCCCCTCACTCCACCGTGATCTTCTCGTCCTTCACGATCTTGGCCATGGCCGGGATTTCGGCCTTGAGCCAGTTGCCAAACTCGGCTGGACTCATGCCTGATGGCTCGGCGCCCAGCGTAGTCAGGCGTTCGCGCACTTCGGGCATGGCGGCGATGCGTTGCACTTCGGCATGCAGTTTGTCGATGACCGCTTTGGGTGTGCCCGCCGGGGCCAGAAGGCCCTGAAAACTGCCGGTCAAAAAGCCCGGCAGGCTTTCGGCCACGGTGGGGGTGTCGGGCATTTGCGTGTTGCGTTTGGCACTGGATATGGCGATCAGTTTGATTTTGCCCGCCTTCACGTGCGGGTAGGTGGCGACCATGCCGTTGAACATGACGTCCACCTGGCCGCCGATCAAGTCGGTGATGGCTTGTGCGCCGCCTTTGTAGGGCACATAGCCCCACTCGATGCCGTTGCGCTGTGCGTAGATGACGCCCGCCAGGTGCGAGGCGCTGCCCATGCCTGCCGCCACCGCGTAGTTGAGCTTGCCCTTTTGCGCTTTGGCATAGGCCACCAACTCGGCCGGGGTGTTGGCGGGCACCTTGGTGCTCACGGCCAGCAGGTGCGGCGAATAAGCCACCATGGCCACGGGCGCAAAGTCGTTGGCCACGTTGAAAGGCAGCTTGAACAAGGCCGGGCTGATGACCAGATTGCCTACGTCCATCAACACCAGGGTGTGGCCATCGGGCGCGGCTTTGGCCACCGCGTCGGCACCCAAGTTGCCGCTCGACCCGGGGCGGTTTTCGATCACCACGGGCTGGCCCCAGCTTTCAGTGAGCTTTTGCCCGAGGATGCGTGCCAGCACATCCGAGGTGCCACCTGCCGGGAACGGCACCACGATCTTGATGGGTTTGGCGGGGTAGGTCTGTGCAACCACCGGCAAGGCGAAGGCAGTTAACGCAGCGCTCAGGGCGATGGTGAAAAGGCGTTTGTTCATGTTTGTCTCCTCGTGTCTCTTGCGCTCAGCGCACCATGCAAGGCCGCTTGTTGTCAAATGTCCAACCCGGAATCAAATACTGCATGGCCTGCGCGTCATTGCGTGCACCCAGGCCGTGTTGCAGGTACAGCTGGTGCGCGGCTTCGACCTTGACCATGTCCAGCGCGATGCCCAAGCCAGGCTTCTTGGGCACTTGCACCATGCCGCCCACAATCTGCAGCGGCTCTTGGGTCAGGCCCTGGCCGTCTTGCCAGATCCAGTGGGTGTCGATCGCCGTGACCTTGCCGGGTGCAGCCGCAGCCACATGGGTGAACATGGCCAGCGACACGTCGAAGTGGTTGTTGGAGTGCGAGCCCCAGGTCAGGCCCCAGTCGCGGCAGGTTTGTGCCACGCGCACGCTGCCCGCCATGGTCCAGAAGTGCGGGTCGGCCAGCGGGATGTCCACACTTTGCAGGCTTAAAGCGTGCACCATCTGGCGCCAGTCGGTGGCGACCATGTTGGTGGCCGTGGGCAGGCCGGTGGCGCGGCGGAACTCGGCCATCACCTCGCGGCCACTGAAGCCCTGCTCCGCGCCGCAAGGGTCTTCGGCATAAGCCACCACACCGTGCATGTCGCGCATCAGGCGGATCGCTTCTTTGAGCGACCAGCCGCCGTTCGGGTCGAGCGTGATGCGCGCCTGCGGAAAGCGCTCGTGCAGCGCACGAATGGCATCGACTTCTTCCTCGCCGCGCAGCACACCACCCTTGAGCTTGAAGTCGTTGAAACCGTAGCGCTCATAGGCCGCTTCGGCCAAGCGCACGATGGCTTCGGGCGTCATGGCTTCTTCGTGGCGCACACGGAACCAGGCGTTGTCGGCATCGGGTTCGCTCGCGTAAGGCAGGTCTGTTTTCTTTCGATCACCCACGTAGAAGAGATAACCCAACATCTCCACCGCGTCGCGCTGCTGGCCTTCGCCCAACAAGGCGGCCACGGGCACGTTGAGGAACTGGCCCAGCAAATCCAGCAAGGCCGACTCTACAGCAGTAACGGCGTGCACCGTGGTGCGCAGATCAAAGGTCTGCAGGCCACGCCCACCGGCATCGCGGTCGGCAAAGGTCTGCTGCATGCGCTGCAACACGGCCAGATGGCTGCCCAGTGGCTGGCCTATGACCAATTCACGGGCGTCTTCGAGCGTCTTGCGGATGGTTTCGCCGCCGGGCACTTCGCCCACGCCGGTGTGGCCCAGGCTGTCGGTCAGCACCAGCAGGTTGCGGGTGAAAAACGGCGCGTGCGCACCGCTCAGGTTGAGCAACATCCCGTCACGCCCGGCCACGGGGATGACGCGCATGGCGGTGATGACGGGGGTGGAAGCAGTGGTCATGTCAATCTCTCGGAAAAATCAGTCATCAGCAAGGGCGGCCTTGGCGCTGCACCAGCCAGGCGGGCATGTCCTGCAAAGACACAGGGCGCAGGAAACGGTCCATGGCGGCATCGCCCACCGAGGTGGTCATGGGCTCGGTGCTGGACGGCCAAGGGCCACCGTGCTGCTGCGCAGCTGTGACGGCCACGCCCGTGGGCACACCGGCAAACAGCACGCGACCGGCAATGGCCGTGGCACCGCGCACCAGGCGGCGCACTTCGGGCGTGTCTTTGTCCGCACCCCAGAAAGTCACGGTGAGCGTGCCGCCCACGGTCTGCAGCACCTGCAGGGTCTGCTGCACCGAATCGGTCCAGACGATCAGGCTGGCGGGGCCAAACACTTCTTCTTGCAACTGGTGGTCGGCCATGAAGGTGGAGGCATCGACTTCGGCCAAGAAAGGCTTAGGCGCGATATCGGGCACGGGGTTGTTCAGCAGCGCCTTAGCACCAGCGGCCAGCTGCTTGGCCGTGCCCGCATCCAACGCCTGGCGCATGCCTTGGGTCAGCATGGCGTGCGGCTGGATGGCCTTGAGCGCTTCGGTCAGTGCCACGACAAAAGCCTGGCTTTCAGGGCTGCGCTGCAAGACCAGCAAGCCAGGGTTGGTGCAAAACTGGCCGCAACCCAAGGTGATGGAGCCAGCCAGGGTCTGCACCAAAGCGTCGCCGCCTTTTTGCAAAGCCTCAGGCGTGGCGATGACCGGGTTGATGGAGCCGAGTTCGCCATAGAACGGGATGGGACGCGGACGGGCACGTGCGGCATCGCGCAGCGCCGCGCCGCCACGGGTGGAGCCTGTGAAGGCACCCGCTGCAATGGTGGGGTGCTGGACCAGTGCCACACCGACTTGGCTGCCTGCGCCCTGCACCATCTGGATCAGGCCTTCGTGCAGGCCCAGCGCAGCGAGGGTTTGGCGCGCCAGCTGATAAACGCGGGCCGAGGTGTGCAAATGGCCCGAGTGGGCCTTGACCACCACGCTGCAACCAGCTGCCAGCGCCGATGCGGTGTCACCACCCAACACGGAAAACGCGAACGGGAAATTGCTGGCCGAGAACATGGCGACCGGCCCCAGCGGCACACGCACGCGCATCATGGCCGGGTGACCTGCGGGCGGGCTACCTGCCACAGCCGGGTCGTCGGTGAAAGCGAAGACATCGCCGCTTTGCGCGATGGTGGCAAAGCGGCGCAGCTGGAAAGCCGTGCGGTCCAACTCGCCGTTCAGGCGGGGCAGACCCAGGCCAGTTTCGGCATCGGCCAGCTCGACCAATTTTTCGCGGTCCTGCTCCAGAGCAGCGGCCAGGGCGTTGAGCAAGTTCGCGCGGCTGGCGCCATCGCTGGCTTGCCAGCCGTCAAAAGCCTCACCGGTTTTGTCGATGGCGGTGTTCAGTTCTGCTGTGGTGGTGGCGGGCAAGGCCGCGCCATAGGCCTGGCCAGTGCGGGCGTTGAACGATTGGAGTGTGCTCATGTTGTACTGCTTATAGAAATGGAAAAAGGATCAGGCCGTGGCCTCGAAGCTGGCCGTGGTCCAGCGGCGGGCCTGCTCGCTAAGCGACACGCCCAAACCAGGCAAGGTCGGCACCAGCATGCGGCCGTCTTGGATCTGGATGCGTTCGTTGAACAGCGGCTCCAGCCATTCAAAGTGCTCGACCCAGGGTTCGGTCTTGTAGGTGGCCGCCAAGTGGATGTGCAGTTCCATCGCAAAGTGCGGAGCCAGCATGACGCCTGCGTGTTCGGCCAGCTGCGCGATCTTCAAAAATGGCGTGATGCCGCCCACGCGGGGGCCGTCGGGCATCAGGTAATCGGCGGCGCGGTGGCGGATCAGGTCCCAGTGTTCCTGCACACTGGTGAGCATCTCGCCGGTGGCAATCGGGGTGTCAAACTGCGCGGCCAGTGTGGCGTGGCCTTCGTGGTCGTAGGCGTCCAGCGGCTCCTCGATCCAAATCAGGTTCATCGGCTCCAGGCGGCGGCACATGCGCTGCGCGGTCGGGCGGTCCCATTGCTGGTTGGCGTCGACCATGATCGGAAACCGGTCGCCCAGGTGCTGGCGCACAGCGCTCACGCGCTCGATGTCCTTGTCGCAGTCGGGCTGGCCCACCTTGAGCTTGATGCCGCCAATGCCTTGGGCCACCGAGGCCGAGGCGTTGACCATCAGCTGGTCGAGCGGCGTATGCAGAAAACCGCCCGAGGTGTTGTAGCAGCGCACGCTGTCCCTGTGCGTGCCCAGCAACTTGGCCAAGGACAATCCGGCGCGTTTGGCTTTCATGTCCCACAAGGCCACATCGAAAGCGCCAATGGCCTGCACCGACAGGCCGCTGCGGCCCACCGAAGCGCCCGCCCAGCACAGCTTGTCCCAAAGCTTGGCGATGTCGTTGGGGTCTTCGCCGATCAAGACCGGTGCAATTTCCTTGGCATGCGCAAACTGGCCGGGGCCACCAGCACGCTTGGAATAGCTGAAGCCCACGCCTTCTGCGCCATCGCGGGTTTTCATTTCGACAAACAGCAGCGCGATTTCGGTCATCGGCTTTTGCCGACCCGTCAACACCTTGGCATCGCTGATGGGGTTGGCCAGAGGCAAAGTGCAGGCGGAGACTTTGACCCAGGAGATGGCGTCGGACATGGGAGCTTCTTTCTTATTCAGGCTTGATGCCAGCGGCCTTGATGACGCGGGTCCATTGGTCCAGCTCTGATTTGACAAAAACGGTGTAAGGCTTGCTGCCCAGTGCGGGGATGACAAAACCGGTAGAGGTCAGGCGCTGTTTGAAGTTGGCCGATTGCATGGCTTGAGCCATGGCCGCTTCGAGCTTGTCCACAATGGGCTGAGGCGTGCCTTTGGCCACCGACAAGCCCGACCAAGACAGGGCTTCAAAGCCTTTGTAGCCCGATTCGGCAATGGTGGGGACATCGGGGTAAAGCGCATTGCGCTCTTTGCTGGTCACCGCCAAAGCACGCAGCTTCCCGGCTTTGATGTGCGGCAACGCGACGTCTTGGTTCAAAAAAATCATGGGAATGGTACCCGCCAACAGGTCGTTGAGCATGGGGCCACCGCCCTTGTAGGGGATGCCGGTCATGAACACGCCTGTGGTTTGCTTGAACAGCTCCATCGCCATGTGACCTGAGGCCGCGTGGGTGAAGCCGTAGTCCAGCTTGCCTGGATTTTTCTTGGCGTAGTCCACCAAATCCTTCACGGTCTTGAAAGGCTGCGAGGGATGAACCAACAGCACATTGGGTCCCGAATGCACCTGCGTGAGGTGGATGAAATCGGTCAGCGAGTTGTACTTGAGATTCGGATCCAAACCATGCGCCACCGCGTTCTGCCCCACGCCGGTCTGGATGATGGTGTAGCCATCGGCAACCATTTTGGACGCACGGTCAGTGCCGACGACACCACCCGCACCGGCGATGTTCTCGACCACCACGGGTTGTTTGAGCACCTTGCCCAGTTCTTCCGCCATCAGGCGTCCCATCACATCGCTGGTGCCACCGGGCGGAAAGGCCACGATCAGCTTGATCGGTTTGTTGGGGTAATCGGCTTGGGCCATCGCCTGGCCTTGGCTGAGCAAGCTCAGACCAGCAAGGCCGATCGCAGTCAGCAGTTGGCGTTTTTTCATGATTTTTGTCTCCTGGTGTTGTCGTGTAGAAAAGGAAAAATGGAACATTGGGGTTTCAGGTGATCGGTGCAGGGTTGAACAGCACCAGCGCGTTGTGCAGCTTCCAGTGCTCGGCCCAGGTTCGTTTGCCACTGGCGGTTTCCAGCAGCATGCGAAACAGCGCCCAGCCTGCGTCTTCAATCGTCATCGCGCCATCGGCGATCTGCCCGGCGTTGAAATCCATCAGATCATGCCAGCGCCGGGCCAAGTCGGTGCGCGTGGCGACCTTGACCACCGGGCAGGCCTGCAGACCATAGGGTGTGCCCCGGCCGGTGGTGAATACATGCACATTCATGCCAGCGGCCAACTGCAGCGTGCCGCAGATGAAGTCGCTGGCGGGCGTGGCGGCAAACACCAGACCTTTTTGATCGGGCTTGAGCTTGTCGCCGGGCGCGAGCACGCTGGCAATCGCGCCGCTGCCGCTCTTGATGATCGAGCCCATGGCTTTTTCGGCGATGTTGGACAAGCCACCCGCCTTGTTGCCTGGCGTGGTGTTGGCGGTGCGGTCCACGCGGCCACGGTCGAGGTACTGGTCGTACCAGCCGAGTTCACGCACCACGTCTTGCGCGACTTGCGGCGTGGCGGCGCGGCTGGTGAGTTGCTCCACCGCGTCGCGCACTTCGGTGTTTTCCGAAAACATCACGGTGCCACCTGCGCGCACGACCAGGTCGGCCATGTAGCCCACGGCAGGGTTGGCGGTCACGCCCGAAAACGCGTCGCTGCCGCCGCACTGCACACCGACCACCAGCGCACTCGCGGGCACGGTCTGACGGCGGCGTGCGTTCAAGCGTTCCAAGTGGGGTTTGGCACTTTGCACAATGCCCTCGATCATGGACATGAAGCCCACATGCGCATCGTCTTGCAGGCAAACGAGGTCGGGGCCTTGGTCATTTTCACGGCCATCGTGAATCGGAAAACTGCCAGGCGGCAGCAAGCGCGAGGGTTGCAGTTTTTCGCAGCCCAAACTCACCACCATGACTTCGCCGCCGAAGTTGGGGTTCAGGCTGATGTGGCGCAGCGTGCGGATCGGGATCTCGGCACCGGGCGCGTCGATCGCCACGCCACAGCCGTAACTGTGTTCCAGACCCACCACGCCATCGACATTCGGATAGAGCGGCAGCAACTCGCGTTCGATGCGTTCCACGGCAATCTTGACCACACCGGCCACACACTGCACCGTGGTGGTGATGGCCAGCAGGTTGCGCGTGCCGACCGAGCCGTCGGCGTTCACATAGCCCTCAAAGGTGTGGCCGTCCAGCGGTGGCCAGGCTGGTGCCGGTTTCGTCGCCATCGGCAAGCCTTGCAGTTCGCGGGCGGGCGGAATGTCTAGCAAGCGCTCATGTACCCAGCTGCCTGCGGCAATCGCTTCGCGGGCAAAGCCCACCGGCACGTTGTAGCGCAACACGGCAGCGCCTGCGGCGATGTCTTTCAGGGCCACCTTGTGGCCTTGCGGCACCTTGTCACGCAAGGTGATGCCCGCAGCGGGGCCTTCGGGCATGACGGTGCCTGCGGGCAAGCCGCCATCGTTGGCGATGATGGCCACGTTGTCATCTGCATGCATGCGGATGGCCAGGGGTCGGGTAGGTGTGCTCATGTGTTCACTTCACTCAATAACGCGGCTGCTTGCCCGTGAAAGTGGGGTCGTACTTGCGCATCTGGCCCAGGTCATCGCGGTTGCGGATGCCGCAATGCTGGTAGTTGTCGTGCAGACGGGCCAGCGCCTCGGGGTCAATCTGCACGCCCAGGCCCGGTGTGCGCGGCACACGCAGGCTGCCGTCTTCAAACTTCAGGCGGCCACCCTGCACCACTTCGTCGTCTTGCCAGGGGTAATGCGTGTCGCAGGCATAAGCCAGGTGCGGCACCGAAGCGGCCAGGTGCGTCATCGCTGTCAGACTGATGCCCAAATGCGAGTTGGAGTGCATGGACAAGCCCATGTCAAAGGTCTGGCAAAGGCACGCGAGCTGCTGCGTGGTGCGCAGGCCGCCCCAGTAGTGGTGGTCTGACAGCACGATGCGCACCGGGCAGCCCAGGCGCACGTTGTCTGCAAATTCTTTGTAGTCGGTCACGACCATGTTGGTGGCCAGCGGCACATCACTCTCACGTGCGACCGCTGCCATGCCGTCCAGGCCCGGTGCCGGGTCTTCGTAATACTCCAGCACGCCGCGCAGCTGCTCCACCACCTTGAGGCTGGTCGCCACGGTCCAGTTGGCGTTGGGGTCGATGCGCAGCGGTGCGCCCGGAAAGGCCTGGGCCAGCGCCAGCATGGCAGCGACTTCCTGCTCGGGCGGCAAGGCTCCGGCCTTGAGCTTGATGCTCTTGAAACCGTACTGATCGATCATGCGGCGCGCCTGCGCCACCATCTGTTCGGGGGTGATGCCTTCGCCCCAGGGGTCGGGCAGGTATTCGGTACGGGTCTTGTCGATGTGCTCGGCATGTTTAAAAAACAGGTAAGCACTGAAAGGCACCGCATCGCGTGCAGCGCCGCCCAGCAAGTCCACGATCGGGGCACCGGCCAGCTGACCTTGCAGATCGAGCATGGCGACTTCAAAAGCACTGATGACCTTGGCCACATTCTTGGACACATGCGTACCGGGCGCCAAAGAAATCTGTTCACCCAAAAACTCGGAACCGGTTTTGGCGGGGGACACCAAGGCGGCCACCCGATCCTCCATGGTGTTCAGGTCCCAGGGCGACAGACCCTGCAATGCCGGTGCGGCCTTGGCCAGCGCGTCCAGCATGGGCAAATCGCCATAGGTCTCGTTGATGCCCACGCGCCCGCAGGCGGTTTCAATCTCGATGATGGAGCGCAGCGCCCAGGGCTCGTGGATGCCTGCCGCATTGAGCAGCGGCGGGTCACGGAATGCGATGGGCGTGACGCGGACGTGGCGGATGGCAAGGGTCATGGCACCGCTTTACTTGAGCAGATTGGGCAGCCACAGCGTGAACTGCGGCACATAGGTCACCAGCAGCATGGCCAGGGTCAACGCACCATAGAAAGGCCCGATGGTGCGCATGACCTGCCCCACCGAGATGCCGCCAATCGCGCAGCCCACAAACTGCACCGATCCGACAGGGGGTGTGTTCAGGCCCAAAGCGCAGTTGATCAGCAGCATGATGCCGAACTGCATCGGGTCCATGCCAAAGTGCATCGCAATGGGCATGAAGATCGGCGTGCAAATCAAGATGGTGGCCGCCATGTCGAGGAAGGTGCCCAGGATGAACAGCAAGATGTTGATCATCAAGAAAATGACCCAAGGCTCGTTGCTGATCTTTTGCATCAGTGCACCGGTCATTTGCGGCACTTCGTACAAGGCCATGAAATAACCGAAGGCGTTGGAGATGCCAATCAAGAGCAACACCACACCGGTGGTTTTGCAAGCCTTAGCACAAGCCTTGAGGAAATTCTGAAAGGTCAAGGTGCGGTAAACGATCACCGTGACAAACAAGGCCCAAGCCACTGCGATGGACGCCGATTCGGTGGCGGTGAAGGCGCCTGACAAGATGCCGCCCAAAATGATGACCACCACAAACAGGCCCGGCAATGCGGCACCAAAGGACTTGATGACTTCAAGCCAGCCCGGGAAGTTGCCGTGGATCGGGTAGCCCCGTCGCACCGCCACCCAATAGGCCGCGCCCAAATTGCACAGCGTCAAAATGATGGCAGGCACCAGCCCCGCCAGAATCAAACCCAGCACACTCACCGAGGCCAGGCCAGAAGCTGCCAGCGTGAAGATGATCATGTTGTGCGAGGTGGGCATGATGGCGCCCACCAGCGCGGCGTGCGTGGTCACGTTCACCGCGTAGTCGGCGTCGTAACCCTCTTTCTTCATGAGAGGGATCATGACCGAGCCCATGGCCGACACATCGGCCAGCGGCGAGCCCGCCACCCCGCCAAAGATGGTGCAGCCGATCACATTGCTCATGCCCAGCCCACCACGCACATGGCCCACCAGGCTGTTGGCAAAGCGCACGATGCGGTCGGCAATGCCGCCATAGAGCATCAGCTCACCGGCGAACACAAAAAACGGAATGGCCAGGAAGGAGAACACCTGCATGCCGCCGACCATTTTTTGAAACACCATGGCCACCGGCAAACCGGCTACCACGATGGTGGCCACCGAGGACAGGCCAATGGCAAAGGCCACCGGCACGCCCAGAATCAAGAGGAGCGTGAAGCTCAGTGCGAGGACGGTCAATTCCATGTTCACTCCCAGACAGGCTCAACCACTTCACCGCGCAGCAAGGCCACGATGTGCTCGATGGAGAACAACAAAATCAAAGCACCCGCGATGATCACCGGCACGTAGTCGATGCCGTCGGGCACCGGCAGCATGGGCTTTTTCTCGCCCCACTTGGCACTGGCCCAGAGCCAGCCGCCCTGCACCATCAAAAAGCCGAACAGGCCCACCAGCGCATGGATCAGCACCTCGATGCGGTGCTGCCATTTTTCGGGCAACAAGACCACCAGAGACTCCAGACCAATGTGGCCTGCATCGCGCACGCCCACGGCCAGCCCAAAGGCGGTGACAAACAAGACGATCAGCATGGCCAGGGCTTCGGCCCAGGTCGGCGTGTCATTGAACACGTAGCGACCGATGACTTGCCACTGCACACACAAGATCACAGCGATCAGGCCGATCACGGCCAACACCATGCAGATCTTGGAGACCGTCGCACAAAATTTGGTGAACATGAAAAAACTCCAGCCCCTGACGCAAGGTCAGGGGCACAGGGGAAAGGTCAATTACTTGGTGTCTTGGATCGCTTTGATCGCACGCTTCATTTCAGGCGTGGTCATGAACTTGTCGTACACCGGACCCATCACGGCCTGGAAGGAGCGCTTGTCCACGTCCACGATCTCGGCGCCAGCAGCCTTCACGTTGGCCAGCGATTTGCCCTCGGCTTCGTCCCAGGCTTTGCGCTGAACCGCCACCGACTCTTTGGCGGCTTGGCGGACCATGGCTTGCTCGTTGGCAGGCAGCTTGTCCCACACCACTTTGGACATCACCAAAATTTCAGGCGCCATGGAGTGCTCGGTCTTGGAGTAAACCTTGACGGCTTCCACGTGCTTGGCGGTGTCAAACGAGGGGATGTTGTTTTCTGCGGCGTCGATCAGGCCCGTCTTCAGGCCCGTGTACACCTCGCCATAAGGCATGGGTGTGGCGTTGGCGCCCATGGCGCTGACCAGCGCCACCCACAGATCGGACTGTTGCACGCGGATCTTCAGGCCCTTGGCATCGGCCACGGATTTGATCGCTTTCTTGGCATAGATGGAGCGGGCACCGCTGTCGTAAAAAGCCAGGCCGACATAACCGACGGACTCGCAGCTTTTGAGAATTTCAGCGCCCACGGGGCCGTCCAAGGACTTGCGCATGTGGTCCACCGAGCGGAACAAGAAGGGCATGGTGGGCACCATGGTCATGGGGCAAATGCCGTTCATGGGGGCCACGTTCACACGCACCAGATCGAGCGCACCGATCTTGACCTGGTCGATGGTTTCTTTTTCAGAACCCAAAGCGCCTTTGTTGAAGACCTTGATCTTGTGCTTGCCGCCCGACAACTTCTCGAGCACGGTGCTCATGTGCTTGACCGCGACCACGGTGGGGTAGTCGTCGGAGTTGTGGATGTCGGCCGAACGGAACTCGACGGCATGGGCACTGAGCGACAGTGCGGCGGCTGCAGCCAGCAAGGAAGTCTTGAATGTCATGAAATATCTCCTGAGTGGTTTTTGAAAGGACTGCCGGGTGAAAAACGGGAAAAGGCTTATTGAGGACCCAAGGTCTTGATCAGCGCGTCGAGTTGTTCCATCTCGGCGGGCTTGAGGTCGGTCAGCGGTGCGCGCACAGGGCCTGCGTCGTGGCCCACCAGCTTGGCACCGGCTTTGACGATGCTCACGGCATAACCGGGCATCTTGTTGCGGATCGCCAGGTAAGGCATGAAAAATTCACGAAGCAGTTTGTGCTGCGTGGCCATGTCGTCATTGGCCACAGCGTGGTAGAACGCCATCGCGGTTTTGGGGATGAAGTTGAACACGGCCGATGAATACACCGGGGTGCCCAGCGCCTTGTAGGCAGCGGCATACACCTCGGCCGTGGGCAAACCGCCCAGGTAGGCAAAACGGTCGCCCATCTTCATGTAGATGGAAGACATCAGCTCGATGTCGCCCAAGCCGTCCTTGAAGCCGATCAGGTTGGGGCAACGCTCAGCGAGTATGGCCAGCGATTCGGGGGTGAGCTTGCAGACGTTGCGGTTGTAGACGATGACACCGAACTTCACGCTCTTGCAGACGGCTTCCACATGCGCGATCAAGCCTTCCTGACTGGCTTCAGTCAGGTAGTGCGGCAGCAGCAAGATGCCGTGGGCACCGGCACGCTCGGCCTCTTGGGCGCACTGAATGGCAAAGCGCGTCGGGCCACCGGCACCGGCAATGATCGGCACCTTGCCACGACAAGTGTCCACAGCGGTCTTGATGATCTCGGGGTACTCCTCACCGGTCAGCGAGAAGAACTCGCCCGTGCCGCCTGCGGCAAACAAAGCGGTGGCGCCGTAGGGGGCCAACCACTCCAGGCGGTCGATGTAGCCTTGCTTGTTGAAGTCGCCGTTGGCATGGAAGTCGGTCAAGGGGAACGACAGCAGGCCGTGGGACATGATGGCTTTGAGTTCTTGCGGATTCATCTCGGAAGGTCCTTGTGAAAAGAGGGGGTGGTCAGAAAGAAAAAATGGGGGCGCGACTCAGAGCGGGCCGATCTTGACGAAGCCGCCGCCTTGGAACTGCACGGCAGGGTCGCTCAAATCAGGCTCGGGGGTGCGTGCGTAAACAGCGTCCCGGTAAGTGTCCGAGCTGTCTTGCGGGCGGTAGCCGATGTGACGCGCCAGGTGGTTGTCGTACCAGGACACGCTGTTGTCGGACGTGCCGTAAATGATGCTGTGGCCCAGCACCGGCGTGGTCAGGCAAGCCGTGATCAGGCGGTGCAGGTCGTCGTAGCTCATCCAGCTGGCGAGCATGCGGCGGTCTTTGGGCTCGGGGAAGGAAGAGCCAATGCGCACACAGGCGGTCTCGATGCCGTAGCGGTCAAAGTACAGGCGCGACAGGTCTTCACCAAAGGCTTTGCTCAGGCCGTACAGGCCATCCGGACGCGGCGGGCTCAGGGCATCGACCACTTCGCTCTGGCGGTAAAAACCCATCACATGGTTGGAGCTGGCAAACACCACGCGCTTGACGCCATGGATGCGGGCGGCTTCGTACAGGTTGTAGGCGCCAATGATGTTGGCTTGCAGAATGGGCCCCCAGGGCTGCTCGGTGGACACGCCACCGAAATGCACGATGGCCTGGCAACCGGCAACCAGCGATTTGACCGCATCCGCGTCGGCCAAATCGGCCTGCACCACTTCTTCACCCGCCTGCGCGGGCGCCATCGCACCGATGTCGCTCAAGCGCAGCACCTGGCAATTGGCCTGGAGTCTGGCGCGCATGGCTTGCCCGAGTCCGCCAGCGGCGCCTGTCATGAGCAGCGTGTGATGGGATGGAATGGTCATTTTGAGGGAACCGATAAGTTGTTAGTTGTCTGATGACTGGCAATTCTGTATGCTTGCAAAACTGTTGTCAAGAACCGGGATGAAAAAAATGAACAGCCCTCCAACCGCCACCACCCCATCTGCCCCCCCACCCGCCCCGCGCAACCGCCGCGGGGGGCTGGTGCAGGAAGTGGTGCAGCACCTGCAGCAGTTGATCCAGGCTGGGCAGATCAAGCCAGGCGACAAGTTGCCCACCGAGGCGGCCGTGATGGACGAGCTGGGCGTCAGCCGCACCGTGGTGCGCGAGGCCATTTCGCGACTGCAAGCTTCAGGCTTGGTCGAAACGCGGCACGGCATCGGCACCTTTGCACTGGAAGCGCCCACCACGCACAACTTCCGCATTGCCGAGCAGGACATGGCCACGCTGGACGATGTGATTGCCGTGCTGGAGCTGCGCATCAGCCTGGAGACCGAGGCCGCCGGGCTGGCCGCCCAACGCGCCACCCCCGAGCAGCTGAGCGCCATGGCCACAGCCTTGCGCGGCTTTGCCAGCGCGATCGACAGTCAGTCGGATGCCGTGCCCAGCGATTTTCAGTTCCACATGGAAATTGCCCAGGCCACCGGCAACCGCCACTTTGCCGACCTGATGACCTACCTGGGCACGCACATCATTCCGCGCACGCGCATCAAGACGGCCGATGAGGCACCCGAGGGCCGACAAGCCTATCTGGAGCGCGTGCACGCCGAGCACGAAAGCATCTTCAACGCCGTTCGCAACCACGACACCGAGGCCGCCCGTGCGGCCATGCGCACCCACTTATCCAACAGCCGCGACCGCCTGCGCAAGGCCCGCAGCGGGGGCCATTGAGCCCTCAAGTTGTACGATGTCTTGTTAATTCAGGGCTCAGGCGCCCCGAACCTCGACGTACAGCGCATACAGCGAATGGCTCGCCGCCATGAACAGGCGGTTGCGCCCTGCCCCACCAAAACACAGGTTGGCACAGCGCTCGGGCAGGTGAATGTGCCCAATCGCCTGGCCCTGCGGATTGAACACGCGCACACCGTCCGGCGCGTCTTCAGGCCGGGCGTCCAGGCTGCCGTTGCTGCCCCAACCGCACCAGAGGTTGCCGTCCTCGTCCACCGCGATGCCGTCAAGCGCCCCAGGGCCCTGCGCATCGATCACCAGACGCTTGCCCGACAGACCGCCCGAAGCGTCCACGTCATAGGCCCACACCTTGCGGTGCGGTTGCGCACGGCTTTCGACGATGTAGAGCACCCGCGCATCGGGCGAAAAGGCCAGGCCGTTGGGCCCGGCCAGATCGGTCAGCACCTGCTGCAGCGCTCCGGTGACCGGGTCGATGCGGTAAACCGCATGCGGCAGCTCGGGCTGGGCTTTTTCACCCTCCCAATGCCCGCCGATGCCAAAGGGCGGATCGGTGAACCAGATGGCGCCATTGGACTGGCAGACGATGTCGTTGGGCGAATTCAGTCGCTGGCCTTCAAACCGTTCGGCCAGCACGGTGAGGCGCCCATCGTATTCGGTGCGTGTGATCCGGCGCCCACCGTGTTCGCACGTAAGCAAACGCCCCTGCGTATCCCGCGCCAGGCCATTGGCAAAGTTGGACGGTGCGCGAAACACGCCCCAAGCGCCCGTGGCCTCGTCGTAACGCATGATGCGGTTGTTCGGGATATCACTGACCAGCAGAGAGCGGGCGTCGCCAAACCACACCGGCCCTTCGGCCCAGCGCATGCCGCTGCCCAGCATCTCAACCGTACTGCTGAAGATGCGGTATTTAGCAAACGAGGGCTCCAGCACTTCGACGCGTGGATCGGGGTAGCGCTGGCTGGGGGCAAACGCGAAAGAAGGGCCTGGCGCAGCGCCGTTGATCAGCAAGTTGTGTTCACTCATGCTGCGATGTTAATCGCGTCCAGACTAAGACACCAAGCTAAGGGTGGACAATCAGCGGGTTTTACCAAATATCTAAACCCCCATGAGCACCCTGCCCCCCTGCCCGAAATGCCACGACGAATACACCTACGAAGATGGCACCCTGTTGATCTGCCCCAGCTGCGGGCATGAATGGAACCCGGCCGAAGCGCCCGCAGCCGAAGCGGCCAAAGTCTGGAAAGACGCCAACGGCAATGTGCTGCAAGACGGGGACACCGTGACCCTGGTCAAGGATTTGAAAATCAAAGGCTCATCCTCGGTGGTCAAAGTGGGCACCAAGGTCAAGAACATCCGGCTGATCGAAGGTGATCACGACATCGATTGCAAGATCGAGGGTTTTGGCCCCATGCAACTGAAAACCGAATTCGTCAAAAAGGTCTGATCTGAACACCACAAAACAGACCTATGTCCACACGGGACAGGCCTGCATGCGAGTGTTCACCTGCTCTTTATTTTTTAGGATAAAGGTCTGGGTACATGTCTTTGAGCATGCAACCCGTTTCGCTGTTGGCCGGCATGTTGCCCGTGCGTTGCGCCTCGGCCAGTTCCGCCTTGACCTCCTCACGGGTCTTGCAAGGCACCACCGGCTTGGGCGGATAAGCAGAAGGATTGAGTTCGTTGAGCAAACAACCCGACTCTCCTGGCGCGATCATGTTGCCCGTGCGCTGAGCCTCTGCCAGTTCTGCCTTGACCTGCTCGCGGGTCTTGCAGGGCACCGTCGGTTTGGGCGGGTAGGCGGAGGGGTTCACCTCGTTGAGCATGCGACCTGACTCGTCATTGGCAGGCATATTGCCTGTTCGGATGGCTTCTTTCAGTTCGTTTTTGACTTGCTCACGGGTTTTGGGTCCGGCAGGGTTTTGCGCCATGACCTGGCCTGCACACAAAGCAAGCAATGCCAAAGTCAGGGCAGAAAGTTGGGGAAGCATACGCATATCGATTTCCTTTCAAAGTGGATAACCCTGCCTGTTTGGACCCGGTCACCAGCGACCGATGCGCCGAGTGGGCAGCGTTGCCGTCAATTTAAAAAATCGCCGGGTTGGCGTCTGTGCGTTAATTCACCCCTGCAGCCACTGACCACCATGACCGAAGAATTCCAGATCCACATCCCGCCATCTTTCATGGCCCTTTACGTGCCGCCAGGCAAGATCAAGCCCACCCTGGGCCAGCGCGACATGGCCGAACGCTACGAGCTGTGCGAAGACCTGGCCAACTTGCTGACAGAAAAAGCGGCCAACATGCAATTCACGCTGGGCATCACCGAAGACCTGGTCTTGCAGCAATGCGAAGCGGGTCTGCTGGCCGAGCCTTCGGTGGTCATCCCTGCCGAAGCCCGCTGGGTGGTGTGCCGCCTGGCGGAATTGCTCAACTGGCCCATGGACCAGCTGCTGCAGACGCCTGCACCCAACAGCCCTGTCGCCTAAGTCACCTCTTTCACGCTGCAAGCTGCCAAGATGCAGCCATGAGCCCACCCCACAACGACCTGCAACGCCTGCTGACCGCCCCCATCTTGCCAACCCTCTTGCGCCTGGCGGCACCCAATGTGCTGGCCATGGTGATGACTGTGCTGGTAGGGATTGCCGAGACCTACTACGTGGGCCGTCTGGGCACTGCACCGCTGGCCGCCATGGCCCTGGTGTTTCCATTTGCCATGCTCACACAGATGATGTCTGCAGGGGCCATGGGCGGCGGCGTTTCGGCGGCGATCAGCCGTGCCTTGGGGGCGTCGGACACCCCACGCGCCCAAACATTGTTGCTGCATGCCTTGGTGATTGGCGTGGGTGCGGGTGTGATCTACAGCGCGATTTTTCTGACTTTCGGCCCCCACTTTTACGAACTGCTCGGCGGCCGGGGGGGCGTGCTCGAAGAAGCAGTGGCTTATTCCGGCATTTTGTTCAGCGGTGCCCTGCTGGTCTGGCTCATCAACACGCTGGCGTCCGTCTTGCGCGGCACGGGCAATATGCGGACCCCCTCCGTGGCGCTGGTGGCCACAGCGTTGTTGCAAATCATTTTGGGCGGGGTGCTTTCTTTGGGGGCCGGTCCTGTGCCCGCCATGGGCATGGTGGGGGTGGCCCTCGGGCACATCATCGCGACAGCGGCTGGCGTGCTCTATTTCCTCTGGTATTTGATCACTGGCCAAGGCCGCCTGACGCTGCACTTGAACAGCTTTGCAATGCAACGAGGCATGTTTGCCGACATCCTCAAAGTCGGTGCCATCGCTTGCTTGTCGCCTGTGCAATCGGTGCTGGCCATTTTGATTTTTACCGGTCTGTTGGCTCAACTGGGCACCGAGGCCTTGGCCGGTTACGGCATCGGCCAACGGCTGGAGTTCTTGTTGATCCCCATCGCTTTTGGCATTGGCGTGGCCTCGGTCCCCATGGTCGGCATGGCCATGGGCTCGGGCAACGTGAGCCGTGCGCGGCGCGTGGCCTGGGTGGCTGGCGCGGTGTCCGCCTTCAACCTGGGCCTGATTGGGGCCGTCGTCACCCTGGCACCGGATGTGTGGGCCAGGCTGTTCACGCAAGACCCTGCCGTGCTGGGCTATGCACGGCAATACCTGGTCACAGCGGGGCCTGCATTTCCCTTCTTTGGGCTTGGCTTGACGCTCTACTTTGCATCGCAAGGTGCAGGCCAGGTGATTGGCCCGGTGCTGGCAGGCACGGTGCGGCTGGTTCTGGTGGCAGGTGCGGGTTACGGGCTGTCACAACACCAAGGGACTGCCGACCATTTTTATGGTCTGGTGGCGCTGGCCATGGTGCTGTACGGTCTGGTGACCGCAGCTGCTGTGAAGATCACGCCTTGGGGCTCGGCCCGCAAAGACTGAGTGAACGCCCCGATCAGAAGGGGCGAACCATCACCAAGCCCACAGAAGTGCGGGTCACCACCGGCACCAAAAGGTACTTGTCGGTGGCCCAAGCGCCCAGCGCTGAGCCCAAGGCATGCCAAGCCATGTCCTTGATCTGGCTGTTGCGGTTGGCACCACGCGAAATTTCGTAGCCTTGCTCCAGCACCACCGCGGCCGTGCTCACGGCAAAGCCTATCCATGCGCGGTTTTCCGATTCGCTGTAGATCTTGGTCACGGCCCCCGCCAGCAATGCACCGCCAACCGCATGGCTCAACTCACTGCTCAAACCGTCATAGGCGTGGCTGTGGGCTGAAAAAAACAACAGCAGGATGGCCCAAATTTTTTTCATGGATTTGCCGCTTTCGCAAATGTGCCAGTCTAGGAGAGACAGCACAAACTGCAAGACAAGATGCCGAAAAGCTTGATCCAGATCAGTGCACACGCACACCCTGCACAGCGGCGCAGGGCAGCGAGTTCAGGCGGCTTTGTCCAGCCCCAGCAAACGCACCGCGTTGTCTTTCAGGATGCCAGGCATCACCTCGGGGCGGAAGCCGGCGACTTCAAAATCCTTCATCCAGCGCTCGGGCGTGATGAGCGGGTAATCGCTGCCAAACAAAATGCGGTCTTTGAGCAGCGTGTTGGCGTACTGGATCAACTGCTTCGGAAAATACTTGGGGCTCCAGCCCGACAGGTCAATCCACACATTGGGCTTGTGCGTGGCCACACTCAGCGCTTCGTCTTGCCACGGAAAGCTCGGGTGTGCCATAACGATCTGCATGTCGGGCCAGTCGATCGCCACATCATCCAGGTGCATCGGGTTGCTGTAGGCCAGACGCAAACCGCCGCCGCAACGCATGCCCGAGCCAATGCCGCTGTGGCCGGTGTGGAAGATCGCGGGCAGCTTGTATTCGTTGATCACCTCGTAAATCGGCCAAGCCATCTTGTCGTAAGGGTGGTAGCCCTGCACCGTGGGGTGGAACTTGAAGCCCTTGATGCCCTCTTCCTTGATCAGGCGCTCGGCTTCGCGTGCGCCCATCTTGCCCTTGTGCGGGTCGATGCTGGCAAAGGCCACCATCATGTCGCTGTTCTCGCGTGCGGCCTTGGCGATCTCTTCGTTGGGAATGCGGCGGCGGCCCAATTGCGATTCGCTGTCCACCGTGAACATGACCAGACCGATCTTGCGCTCGCGGTAATAGGCCACGGTCTCTTCGATGGTCGGGCGGCGGTTGCTGCCAAAGAATTTGTCGGCAGCGCGGTCGTATTCCTCGCCGTAATTGTCAAACGGGTTCCAGCAGCTCACTTCCGCGTGGGTGTGGATGTCGATGGCGATCAGGTCTTGGTGTTTCATGTCTTGCGGTCTCCGTTGGGTCAATGAACGATAGCCGATGGCACACGTTCGAGATGATTTTTGCAAGCATTCAGCCAGAATTTTTCGGTCAAACCTAGGGAAATCCCCAAGAAACAAACTGCATTAACCTGCCCACAATATCGTTATCAATAATAACCTTCTTGGCCATTGGGTCAAGTCTTCTGAAGGACACACCGATGACAAAACCAGGCAATCCCATCCTTGACCGTGCAGCCGCCAATGGCGTTGCTCTGGAGATGCAAGGCGCTGTCGCCGTGGTGCGTTTGTGTCGCCCTGCCAAGCGCAATGCCCTGAACGACGGCCTGATCGAAGCGCTGCGCGATGTGTTCCAGAACCTGCCAACGGAAGCCGGTGCCGCTGTCATTCACGGCGAAGGCGACCACTTCTGCGCCGGATTGGACTTGTCTGAACTCAAAGAGCGCGATGCGGGCGAAGGCATCCACCACTCACGCGGCTGGCACGTTGCCCTGAATGCGGTTGAGCAAGGCCGCGTGCCCGTTGTTGCGGCCCTGCACGGGGCTGTGGTCGGCGGCGGCCTGGAGCTGGCCAGTGCCTCGCACATCCGCGTGGCCGACGAAAGCACCTTCTACGCGCTGCCTGAAGGCACACGCGGCATTTTTGTGGGTGGCGGCGGTTCGGTGCGCGTGCCCAAGCTGATTGGCGCAGCCCGCATGACCGACATGATGCTGACGGGCCGCGTGTACAACGCACAAGACGGCGAGCGCGTGGGATTTGCACAATACCTGGTGCCCACTGGCTCGGCGTTGCCCAAAGCCATTGAACTGGCAGCACGCATTGCCACCAACGCCCCCCTGACCAACTTTGCACTCATGCACGCCCTGCCGCGCATTGCCGAGCAACCGGCTGACCACGGCTTCTTCACTGAGGCGCTGATCTCTTCGATTGCACAGTCCGCCCCCGAAGCCAAAGCCCGTGTGCGCGCCTTCCTCGAAGGCAAGGCTGCCAAGGTTCAAAAAAGCTAAGGAAAAGATGTCGTTCCCGCGCACGCGGGAATCCATTCCAGAAATGGATCCCCGTTTTCACGGGGATGACACGACACAGATCGAACGGAGACAAGCATGAACGCCCCCAAATTCCGCCCCCTGAAGTTCGGCGTCACCCGCGTCACGCTGCGCGACGGTGTGCCCGGCACGCATTACCTGACGGCCGAGCAGCCATTGCAGCCCTTTGCCGAACGCATGACCGACCGCCTGCAACATTGGGCACAAACCAAGCCCGAGCACAGCTTCATGGCGCGCCGCGTCAAACAAGCTGACGGCACCACTGGCGACTGGCAACACATCACCTACGCCCAAGCTTGGCAGACGGCGCGCAGCATTGCACAAGGCCTGATCAACCGCGGCCTGAGTGCCGATCGCCCGGTGGTCATCCTGAGTGAAAACAGCCTGGAGCACGCGCTGCTGGGTCTGGGTTGCATGCTGGCCGGTGTGCCTTATGTGCCCACCTCGCCGCCTTATTCGCTGGTGAGTGTGGACTACGACAAGCTCAAGCACGTCCTCAAGACCGTCACGCCCGGCATGGTGTTCGCATCGGATGCCCGATACGCCAAAGCCATTGCCGCAACCGTGAGCGACGACATGGAAGTGGTGTTGGTCGAAGGCGGTGTGGATGGCCGCCAAGTCACCCCATTTGACAGCCTGTGCGCCACTGCGGCCACGCCTGCAGTGGACGCGGCGATTGCGGCCACAGGCCCCGACACCATCGTCAAGTTTTTGTTCACCAGCGGCTCGACCAAGCTGCCCAAGGCCGTCATCAACACCCAGCGCCTGTGGTGCGCCAACCAGCAGCAAATGGCCCAGTCCATGCCGGTGCTGGCCGAAAAGGAACTGGTGTTGGTCGACTGGCTGCCCTGGAACCACACCTTCGGTGGCAACCACAACGTGGGCATGACGATCTACCACGGCGGCACGCTCTACATCGACGACGGCAAGCCCACGCCCGCCCTGATCGGTGAGACCCTGCGCAACCTGCGCGAGATCGCGCCCACGGTGTACTTCAACGTGCCCACCGGCTTTGAAGCGATTGCCAACGCGATGAAAACCGACGACCAGCTGCGCAAAACGCTGCTCTCGCGCGTGCAGATGTTCTTCTACGCCGGTGCCGCTTTGGCGCAACCCATCTGGGACAGCCTCTACGAATCACAAGAGCGCGAAGTGGGCGAGCGCATCGTCATGGGCACAGGTCTGGGCATGACCGAGTCGGGCCCGTTCGGCATCTTCGTGACCAACCCCTTTGTGCATGCCGGTGACTTGGGCGTGCCCACCCCCGGACTGGAACTCAAGCTGGTGGACATGCAAGGCAAAACCGAGGTGCGCTACCGCGGCCCCAACATCACCCCCGGCTACTGGCGCAACGCCGAAGAAACTGCTGGCGCTTTTGACGAAGAAGGCTTCTTCAAAACCGGCGATGCGGTCAAGTGGATCGACGAGACCGATGTGCACCTGGGCCTGAAGTTCGACGGCCGCATTGCCGAAGACTTCAAGCTGGCCACCGGCACCTTTGTGAGCGTGGGCCCGTTGCGCGGCAAGATCATCGCCGCAGGCGCACCCTACATCCAGGACGCGGTGCTCACTGGCCTGAACATGAAGGAAGTCGGTGCCATGATTTTCCCGACACCGGCTGTGCGTGCGCTCAGCGGTCTGGGCGCAGACGTGCCCATGTCCGACGTGCTGGCCTCCGCCCCGGTGCTGGCCAAGTTCCAGGACATCGTCAACGAGTTGGCCAAAACCGGCACCGGCAGCGCCAACCGCATTGCCCGCCTGTGCCTGCTGAGTGAGCCACCCACCATTGACAAGGGCGAGATCACCGACAAAGGCTCGATCAACCAACGCTCGGTGCTCACGCACCGCGCCGACACGGTGGCGGCGCTGCACGCCGACACACTGCACTACATCGTCAAACCCCAAACATAAACCATTCATTTGTCATACCCGCGAACGCGGGTATCTATGCCTTCGATGAACATGGATGCCCGATCAAGTCGGGCATGACAAAACCCTAGGAAAAAAATGACAGCCAAAGGATTTTTCAACGCGTTTGCCGATGTGTGGATGCACGAAGGCGTGCGCACGCCCATGGTCGATTACTGCGGCGCACTGGGTCACATCTCCCCCACGGACCTGGGCATCAAGGCGGCACGCGAAGCTTTGAAGCGCGCAGGCATTGCACCCACCGAGATCGGCTCGGTCATCACCGGCAACATGGCCCCTGGCGACTTTGACCAGTTCTTTTTGCCGCGCCACATCGGCTTGTATGCCGGCGTGCCCCAAGAAGTGCCCGCCATCATGACCCAGCGCATTTGTGGCACCGGCTTTGAGCTGTTCCGCCAAGCGGGTGAACAGATTGAAGCGGGCGTGTGCGAGGCGGCGCTGGTCGTCGGCACCGAGAGCATGACACGCAACCCGATTGCCGCCTTTGACCACCGCACCGGCTTCAAGCTGGGCGCACCCGTGGGCTTCAAAGACTACATGTGGGAAGCATTGAAGGACCCGGCCGCGGGCATCAACATGATCCAGACCGCCGAGAACCTGGCCAAAAAATACAACATCACCCGCGAAGAGGTGGACCAGTTCGCCTCCGACTCGTTTGCCAAGGCCGTGGCCGCCCAAGCAGCCGGTTTCCATGCGGGCGAAATCGTGCCTGTGGTCACTGAAAAGTTTGAACTCGAAGGCTACAAGGCCCGGGGCATCAAGCTGCAAGGCAAAGTGACCGAGGTCAGCACCGACACCCACGCCCGCATCTCCCCGATCGAGGTGCTGGCCAAACTCAAGCCCGTGTACGAAGGCGGCGTGCAAACCGGTGGCAACAGCGCAGCCCTGGTCGATGCGGCTGCGGCTTGCGTGGTCACATCGGGTGCATATGCCAAAACCCATGGCAAAAAGCCGCTGGCCCGCGTGGTGGCTGCTGCCGCTGTGGGCGTGCCGCCCGAGATCATGGGCATTGGCCCGGCACCGGCCATCCGACTGCTGCTGGAGCGCACCGGCCTGACGCTGGACCAGATTGGCCGCTTTGAGATCAACGAAGCCCAAGGCGCACAAACCCTGGCCGTGGGCCGCGAACTGGGCCTGGACTTGGCCAAGCTCAACGTGAACGGCGGCGCGATTGCCCTGGGCCACCCGCTGGCCTGCACTGGCGTGCGACTGACGATCACACTGGCACGCGAACTCAAGTGCTCCGGCTTGCGCTATGGCATCTCCAGCGCCTGTGTGGGCGGTGGGCAAGGCATTGCGCTGCTGATTGAAAACCCGGAAGGCACTGTTGAATGATCATGGACTTGTCATGGCGAGCGAAGCGCGGCAATCCCCCCTATGTATTGTCATTCCCGCGAACGCGGGCATCCATGGCATTGCTACGCATGGATGCCCGATCAAGTCGGGCATGACAAAACCAAATTCAGCGACAACAGAAAGGTACTGACATGAACATCCAAGGACAAGCAGCTCTGGTCACCGGCGGTGGCTCCGGCTTGGGCGAAGCCACGGCTCGCGAACTGGCCCGTCTAGGCGCCAAGGTCGCGGTGCTCGACCTCAACATGGACAACGCCGAGCGCGTGGCCAAAGAAATCAACGGCGTTGCGGTCAAGTGCAACGTCTCTGAACCGGACAGCATGGCCCAAGCCATCGAGACCGCTGCCGCTGCGCACGGCCCCGCCCGCATCCTGATGCAAATCGCCGGCATTGGCTCGGCCAAGCGCGTGGTCGGCAAAGACGGCAACGCCGCCCCGCTGGAAGACTTCGCCAAGGTGATCAACGTCAACCTGATCGGCACCTACAACGCCGCCCGCCTGTTTGCCGCCGCCTGCGCCAAGCTCGACCCGATGGAAGATGGTGCACGTGGCGTGATGGTGTTCACCGCCTCGGTCGCGGCCTTTGACGGTCAGGTTGGCCAACAGGCCTACAGCGCCTCCAAGGCGGGTGTGGCGGGCATGACACTGCCCATGGCCCGCGACCTGGCACAACACGGCATCCGCGTGTGCACCATCGCCCCCGGCCTGTTCAAGACGCCTCTCTTGGCCAGCTTGCCCGAACCTGTGCAGCAGTCTCTGGCGGCCAGCATCCCTTTCCCCGCACGCCTGGGCAAGCCCAGCGAATTTGCCGAGCTGGCGTGCCACATCGTGCACAACGACCACCTGAACGGCGAAATCATCCGCCTGGACGGTGCCCTGCGCATGGCCCCACGCTAAAACCACCACAACATGCGTGCACCTCACACATTTGTCATACCCGCGCAGGCGGGTATCCATGCCTTCGATGCGCATGGATGCCCGATCAAGTCGGGCATGACAGCTGAGAATCGTGTTCACGCCAACTAAGAGAAGCCTGATGAGTAAAACCGTTGTTTACGAAGTGCAAGTGATGTTCGGTGACTGCGACCCCGCAGGCATCGTCTTCTTCCCCAACTTCTCCAAGTGGATGGACGCCTCGTCTTTGAACTTCTTTGTCCAATGCGGCGTGCAGCCCTGGCGCGAGCTGGTCAAGACACGCGGCATCATCGGCACGCCCCTGCTGGAGATCAACACCAAGTTCATCCGCCCCGCGACCTATGGTGAAACCATTCAGGTCCACACCAGCGTGCAAGAGTGGCGCGAGAAAGTCATCGTGCACAAGCATGTGGTCATGCGCGGCGACACCGTCTTGTGCGAAGGCACCGAAGTACGCGCCTTCTGCATCAAGCACCCCGATGATCCCGACCGCATCAAAGCCATCCCGGTGCCCGAAGACATCAAGGCCTTGTGCTCCTGACCCGGGCATTTGCGCTGTTCAACCCTTTCGTTTTCCCCTAACCTGTGTTTTCCAACCCACCCTCCGAGGAGACAAGCATGAAACTCAAGAAAACCCTGCTGGCTTTGGCCATCACCACCGTGTCCAGCACCGCTGCGCTGGCTGATATTAAGATCGGCGTAAGCCTGTCGCTGACCGGTCCCGGCTCCGGCCTGGGCATCCCGATGCAAAAACAGCTGCAACTGTTTCCCAAGACCCTGGGCGGTGAAAAAGTACAGCTGATCATCCTGGACGATGCCACCGATCCCGGCAAAGGCGCAGCCAATGCCCGCCGCTTTGTGACCGAAGACAAGGTCGACCTGATCTTTGGCTCCTGCATCACCGCTGTGGCGGCCGCCATGACCGACATCGCCTCTGAAGCTGGCACGGTGCAAATCGCAGGCTCTCCCGTGGGCGTGCCCCCAGGCAAAGACAAATGGCTGTTCCGCCTGCCCCAGTCCAACACCGTGATGGGCCACGCAGTAGTCGAGCACATGAAAAAGCAGGGCGTCAAGACCGTCGGCTTTTTGGGCTACACCGACGCCTATGGCCAGCAGTGGCTGGACGCGGTCGGCCCCATGCTGGACAAGGCCGGCATCAAGCTGGTGGGCACCGAGCGTTTTGCCCGCACCGACACCAGCGTGACCCCACAAGCCTTGAAGCTGACCTCCGCCAATCCGGATGCGATGTTGGTGGTGGCCTCGGGTTCGGGCGCAGCCATGCCCCAAATGGGCTTAGTCGAGCGCGGCTACAAAGGCAAGGTCTACCAGACACACGCCGCTGCCACACCTGACTTGTCCCGCGTGGGCGGCAAATCGGTGGAAGGCACTTTTGTGGTCTCCGGTCCTGCACTCTTGGGCGACCAGTTGCCCGACAACCACCCTTCCAAGAAATTGGCCTTGGACTTCGTGCAGAAGTTTGAAAAAGAATTTGGTGCCAACTCACGCAACCAGTTTGCTGGTCACTCCTACGACTTCCAGGTGGCCACCGAGAAAGCCATCCCCCTGGCCCTGAAGAAAGCCAAGCCCGGCACCCCCGAGTTCCGCGCCGCCATTCGTGACAGCCTGGAGACCATGGGCCGCACCGTGTTCGCCCATGGCGTGATGAACTGGACACCGGCTGACCACTGGGGTTACACACTGGAAACAGGCGTGATGACCAAAGTGGTAGACGGCAAGTTCAAGGTCGAATAAGACCCGCCACCGTTTGCAGGGGCTTCTCTTTTTGGGAGCCCACCTCTGCAACGCTTGACGCTGTGCTGCCCCATGACTGGGGCAGCACAGCTTCACCAGGGCTCCTCTTGTTTTTCTCCAAGGCTTCCCATGGACTTTTCCATCGCCAGCATTTTGCTGCTCGACGGCGTCACCAATGGTGCGATCTATGCCCTGCTCGGGCTGGCCACTGTGCTGGTGTTCACCGTGACCCGCGTGATCTTCATCCCGCAAGGCGAATTCGTCGCCTATGGCGCACTGACCCTTGCCATGCTGCAAACCGGCAAAACGCCCGGCACCGTGTGGTTGCTGTTGATATTGGCGGGCGTGGCCACCTTGATGGAGTTGATCGCGCGTTGGCGTCACCATGGCAAGCTGCTGCGCGCTTTGCGCTCAGCCCTCAAGACCTTGGTGTTTCCCGTCCTCGTGTCGCTGCTCGCCATCTGGTCAGCGCCGCAAATGTTTCCGCTGTGGGCTCAGGCCTTGCTGAGCGTGGCCATCGTCACCGCATTTGGCCCCCTGGTGTACCGCGTGGCCTACCAATCTTTAGAGGCCGCAACACCTTTGGTTCTGCTCATCGTGTCGGTCGGTGTGCACTTTGCCATGACCGGTCTGGGCTTGTTGTTCTTTGGTGCAGAAGGCTTTCGCAACCCGCCATTTTGGGACGAGCGCTTCACGCTTGGGCCGGTCATGTTGTCCGGTCAGACGGTGATCATATTCGGCGTGTCGCTGGCCCTGATTGTTTTGCTGTGGCTGTACTTTGAGCGCTCGATGCGCGGCAAGGCTTTGCGTGCAACCGCTGTCAACCGCACGGGAGCCCGTCTGATGGGCATTTCCAGCCACACCTCGGGCCAGTTGACCTTCCTCATGGCCGCACTGATCGGAGCCCTGTCAGGCCTGCTCATTGGACCCACCACCACCGTGTTTTACGACTCGGGCTTTTTGATTGGCCTCAAGGGCTTTGTGGCAGCGGTCATTGGCGGCCTGGCCAGCTACCCCGGCGCGCTGTTGGGAGCCCTGTTTGTCGGCATCGTCGAAGCATTTGGCGCTTTCTGGGCCAGTGCCTTCAAGGAAGTGATCGTCTTCACCCTCATCTTGCCCATCCTCCTCCTGCGCTCTTTGCGCAGTGGCCATTCGGACGAGGACCATTGATCATGCTCAAAAAACAAAACATCGCCTTGCTTTTGCTGGCCGCAGCGGTCCCGCTGATTGCCCTGGCCCCCCTGCCCGACTTCTGGATCGCCCAGCTCAACTACATCGGGCTGTATGCCCTGGTGTGCCTGGGTCTGGTGCTCTTGACTGGCGTGGGTGGCCTGACCTCGTTTGGCCAAGCGGCCTTTGTGGGCATCGGCGCCTACACCACCGCCTGGCTCACCCTCAACACCGGCATGTCGCCTTGGCTGACCTTGTTTGTGGGCCTAGGGTTCACCGCCGTCAGCGCAATGGTCGTGGGCCTGATCACGCTGCGCATGTCGGGCCACTACCTGCCGCTGGCCACCATCGCCTGGGGCCTGGCGCTGTATTACCTCATGGGCAACTTGGATGCCCTGGGCAAATACGACGGCCTGCTGGGTCTGAAAAGCCTTTCCATTGGCAGCATCGACATCGGCCAAGGTCGCCTGTTCTTTGTGCTGACTTGGGCCATTTTGCTGGCCGGGGCGATTGCGCTGCTCAACCTGCTGGACTCGCGACCTGGCCGCGCGATCCGCTCGCTCAAGGGTGGCTCGCAAATGGCCGAGGCCATGGGCATCAGCACCTTCCGCTACAAAGTCACCATCTTCGTCATCGCGGCCTTGTTCGCCTGCGTCTCGGGCTGGTTGCTGGCGCACTTCCAGCGCACCGTCAACCCGTCCGCCTTTGGTCTGAAGATGGGCATAGAGTACTTGTTCATGGCCGTGATCGGCGGCGTAGGCCATGTCTGGGGGGCCATTGTGGGCGCAGCACTCATCAAGCTGCTCGACGACTACCTGCAAGTGGCTTTGCCCGCGCTGATCGGCACCAGCGGCAGTTACGAAGTGATTGTGTTTGGCATCACCATGGTGCTGGTGCTCAAGTATTTGCCTGACGGCCTGTGGTCGGTCGTGGCACGCAAGCTGCCCAAAGCACCGCGCAGCGTGGACTGGCAGCATGCAGCCGACTTGCCTGCACGCAGCAAGCCCGCGCAAGGTGATGTGGTGCTGCAAGTGGACAAGATCCGCAAACAATTTGGTGGCCTGACCGCCGTCAACGACATCAGCTTCGACATCGCTGCGGGACAGATCGTGGGCCTGATCGGCCCCAACGGTGCGGGCAAATCCACCACCTTCAACCTGATCACTGGCGTGTTGTCCAAAACCAGCGGACAGGTCTTGTTCCGTGGCAGCGACATCAGCGCCATGCCTTCACGCGACATCTCGCGCCAGGGCATGGCCCGCACCTTCCAGCACGTGAAGATGATCCCCGACATGACCGTGCTCGAAAACGTGGCCATGGGTGCCTACACCCGTGGTCGCAGTGGGGTGGTCTCGTCCATGCTGCGCACCAACCAGGCCGAAGAGCAAAGCCTGATGAAAGAAGCCCAGCGTCAGCTCGAACGCATCGGCATGGGCGCTTACCTGCATGAGCAGGCCGGCAACCTGGCCATGGGCCCACAACGCCTGATGGAAATCGCCCGTGCCCTGTGCTGCGATCCTGCGCTGCTGCTGCTGGACGAGCCCGCTGCCGGTTTGCGCCACAAGGAAAAACAAGCCTTGGCCGCCGTGCTGCGCCAATTGCAAAGCGAGGGCATGAGCATCTTGCTGGTCGAACACGACATGGGCCTGGTGATGGACGTGTGCGACCATCTGGTGGTGATGGAGTTCGGCACGCTGCTGACCCAAGGCACCCCCGCTGAAATTCAGGCCAGTCCTGCCGTGCGTGCGGCTTACCTTGGAACGGAACACTGACATGTCGACCCCTCTTCTCAAAGTCACCGACCTGCGTGCGGGCTACGGCAAAGCCGAAGTGCTGCACGGCCTGAGCCTGCAAGCCGACAAGGGCAGCGTGATCACCGTGATCGGCCCCAACGGCGCTGGCAAGTCCACCTTCTTGAACAGCCTGATGGGCATCCTGCCCGCCAGGGGCCAGATCGAGTTCGATGGCCAGTCGATCACCGACCTGACGCTCGAAGAACGCGTGATGCAAGGCATTTCGCTGGTGCCTGAAAAGCGCGAGCTTTTTGGCACCATGAGCGTGGAAGACAACCTGGTGCTGGGCGGCTACCGCCAGATGCGCTTGGGCAACGCGCAGTGGCGCAGCCGCTTGGACGATGTGTTCGACCTGTTCCCCCGCCTCAAGGAGCGTCGCCTGCAAGAAGCAGGCACGCTCTCGGGCGGTGAACGCCAAATGCTGGCCGTGGGCCGCTCACTGATGTCGCGCCCATCGCTGTTGATGCTGGACGAACCCAGCCTGGGCCTGGCCCCGCTGATCGTGAAGGAAATTTTCACCATCATCGAAACCCTGCGCCAAACCGGCGTGACCATCGTGCTGGTAGAACAAAACGCCCGCGCCGCGCTGGCCGTGGCCGACGATGGCTATGTGCTGGAAATGGGTGAAATTGGACTGCACGGCAAATCCGCCGACCTGGCCCAAGACCCCCGCGTGATCGACACCTATTTGGGTGCCGCCAAAAAGTAATTGACCGGATCGAGCATGAACGCCTACCAACCCCGCACCGACGACATGCAGTTTGTGTTGTCCCGCGTTTTGAACGCGCCCGCCCAGCTGCAAGCCCTGCCCGCCTTTGCCGAGGTGGACCCTGGACTCATGCAGCAAGTGCTCGACGAAGCGGGCAAGTTCGTGGGTGAGGTGATCGCCCCGCTCAACCGCGACGGCGACGAAATCGGCGCGCAGTGGAAAGACGGCGCGGTCAACATGCCGCCGGGCTTCAAGGACGCTTACCAAGCGTTCTGGCAATCGGGTTGGCCTGCGTTGGCTGCCAGTGCCGAAGACGGCGGCCAGGGCCTGCCCAGCGTGCTCGAAGCCATGCTCTACGAAATGCTGTCCGCCGCCAACCACGGCTGGACCATGGCGCCCGGCCTGCTGCATGGCGCTTACGAGTGCATCAAGCACCACGCCAGCGATGAGCTCAAAGCGCAGTATTTAGAGAAAGTGGCCACCGGCGAATGGCTGGCCACCATGTGCCTGACCGAGCCGCATGCAGGCTCCGACCTGGGCCTGGCCCGCACCAAGGCCGTGCCCCTGCCCGACGGCAATTACGCCGTCAGCGGCACCAAAATTTTCATCTCGGGTGGCGAACACGACCTGACCGACAACATCGTGCACCTGGTGCTGGCCCGCCTTCCCGACGCGCCCCCCGGCCCCAAAGGCCTGTCACTGTTCCTGGTGCCCAAGTTCTACCCCGACGGCTCGCGAAGCCGCGTGCACTGCGACCGCATCGAGGAAAAAATGGGCCTGCACGGCAGCCCCACCTGCGTGATGCGTTTTGACGAAGCGGTGTGCGCGATCGTGGGCGAGCCCGGCAAGGGCCTGAACGCCATGTTCGTCATGATGAATGCGGCCCGATTGCATGTGGCCCTGCAAGGCATTGGCCTGTTGGACGCTGCTTGGCAAAAAGCCGACGCCTATGCGCAAGAACGCCGCCAGATGCGTGCGCCGGGCAAAGGCAAAAGCGCGGGTGAAGCCGACCTGATTGGCGAGCACCCCGCCATGCGCCGCATTCTGGACACGCAACGCGCTTGGGTCGATGCCGGTCGCGTGCTGGCCTACCGCACCGCGCTCGAACTCGACCTGATCAAACACAGCCAAGATGCCGACACCCAAGCCGCAGCCCAGCACTGGTGCGCCTTGGTCACGCCGGTCATGAAATCGGTCTTCACCCACCAGGCCTTCCATGGCGGCAGCGACTGCCTGCAGGTGTTTGGCGGCCACGGTTATGTACGCGAATGGGGCATCGAGCAGATCGTGCGCGACGCCCGCGTGGCCATGATCTACGAAGGCACCAACGAAATCCAGGCGATTGACCTGCTGGTGCGCAAGGTGCTGGCCGATGGTGGCCAGAGCATGAACGCGCTGCTGGACACGATCGCGGCCGACTTGCCACACGGCGCTAAAGCCAGTACTGCAGCGCAAGCCCGCATCCAGACGCTGCGCGCCGTGACCGAGCAGATCGTCAAGGCCGCGCCGCAAGACGCCGCCTTGGCCTTCCGTGTGGCCGACGACTACCTGCGTGCCGTGGCCCTGGTGCTGATGGACTGGGCCTGGCTGCGGATTGAAGCCGGTGTCGATGCCAACACCCCGAATGCCGCCGCACGCTGGCTGGCCCCGGCTAAGGCCTTGCGCAGCTGGGTGCTGCCCGAGTTTCAGATGCGCACCTTCATCATCGTGCAGCAATGCACAGCGGCAGCGGCATAAGCACCCACGCCATGTCCAGCCCCGAAAAACTCCTGCCAACCAAACTTGCAACAAGCTCGGTGAAGGCGCGCACCCGTGCCATGCAGAACCTGAAGGGCAAAGCGCCGCGCACGGCCTCCTCCAAAAAGCCCAGCGCGGGCCCGGCGGTCGACAAGGTGGACACGGCTTATCTGCAAACCCTGATGGGCTACAACGCCCGACGTGCAGCGTTGAGCATCATCGAATTGTTTTTGGAGCGACTGGCACCCTATGGCCTGAAACCGGTGGATTTTTCGGTCATGTCCACCATCCAGCACAACCCCGGCGTGACTTCGCGTCAACTGTGCGCCACGCTCAACCTGCTGCCCCCCAATCTGGTGGGCTTGATCCAGTCGCTGGAGTCTCGCGGCCTGATCGAGCGCAAACCCCATCCCCACGATGGCCGCGCCGTAGGCCTGCACGCCACCCCCAAAGGCCAGGCCTTGATGGTGCAGGCCGAGCAAACCGCCAGCGACCTGGAAATAGAAAAAACCGCCAAGCTCACGCCAATACAGCGAAAAACGCTGCTGGCGCTGCTGCAAAAAATTTACCTCTGACCGCGCTCAGCCAAAAAGATTTCAATCCGGCGGTTACGGGCACGGCCTGCTTCGGTGTTGTTGTCTGCAATTGGTTCACGCTCACCCCGACCATCAATGGCGATGCGGCTGGCATTCACACCACGCGCCACCAAATAATCGCGCGCACTTTGTGCCCGGTTCACCGACAAGGCATTGTTCAATGCGTCACTGCCCACATTGTCCGTGTGGCCGATGATGCGCACCTCCGTGCTGAGCTGCTGCGACAAGCCTTGTGCAAACTGGTCCAGGATGGGTCGCAGGTTCGGCTTGATGTCATAACGTCCCGAGTCAAAAGAAATATCGTTCGGGATGGTGAGTTTGAGCTGGTTGTCAGGTGTTTGTGTGACCACCGTGCCGGTGCCAGCGGTCGCCGCTTCCATGGCGCGCTTTTTGTCTTCCATGCTCTTGGACCACACATAGCCACCCAAAGCGCCCAGCCCGGCACCAATGGCCGTGGATTTCGTGTCACGGCCCAAAATCTGACCTGCGACCGCACCCATCAATGCGCCGGTGCCCGCCCCCTTTTGTTCCGGCGTGGCCGTGGCGCAACCGGTCTACAAAATGGCTGCTGCACAAGTCGCAGCGCCAAAGGCTTTCAAGGAAATTGGCTGGTTCATCTGGAGGGTCCTTTCAATCCATGGCGTGAACTCTAAGCCGAATGCACCGCCATGACCGTACTGCAGCGCACAAAATTGCAAGCAATTGCGACAAACCTTCTGACCCCACCAACACGCCAAGCCTGTGCGTGACAGCTTGCGCCGGGCCAATCTGGCAAGATATACGCCATTGATTTGTTAACCCCCCCATGAACACCACCTTACCCACCCTCAGCGACCGTGCCTTGCTCATTGGCCGCATTTGGCAACCCAGCCTCGGCCCGGTCTTGGTCGCGGTCACCCCCGATGACGTGCTCGACCTGTCCAGACTTGCCGCGACCTGCAGCGATTTGCTGGAACAAGATCAAGCAGCGGTCAAGGTTCGGCAATTCATCGCTTCCGGCCAAGCCGCCCGATTGGCCGAAACCTCAGCCGTTTTGGCCAACAGCGACGAGCCCAGCCGCAACCCAGCCTTGCCTTGGTTCATGGCCCCTTGCGATTTGCAAGCCATCAAAGCGTCGGGCGTCACCTTTGTGGCCAGCATGCTCGAACGCGTGATCGAAGAGCAAGCCCGAGGCGATGCCAGCCGGGCCGAAGCGGTGCGTCAGGCCGTGGTGGCGGTGATCGGCGACAACCTGCGCAGCGTGAGACCCGGCTCACCCGCGGCCGCCAAACTCAAAGAGGTGCTGCTCGCCCAAGGCATGTGGTCGCAATACCTGGAGGTGGGCATCGGGCCAGATGCTGAAATCTTCACCAAAGCGCAACCCATGAGTGCCGTGGGCCCCGGATCACAAGTGGGCATTCACCCTGGCAGCCAATGGAACAACCCCGAACCCGAAATCGTGCTGGCCGTCAACTCGCGTGGCGAGGTGGTCGGGGCCACCTTGGGCAACGACGTGAACCTGCGTGACTTTGAAGGTCGCAGCGCCTTGCTGCTCGGCAAAGCCAAAGACAACAACGCCAGTTGCGCCATCGGCCCATTCATCCGCTTGTTTGACACCGACTTCGGCATCGACGATGTCCGCCAGTGCGATCTGAGCCTGCAAGTGCAAGGCCCAGAAGGCTTTGTGATGCAAGGCAGCAGCTCACTCAGCCAGATCAGCCGCGACCCGCTGAACCTGGTGGCCCAAGCCATGGGCAAATACCACCAATACCCGGACGGCATGCTGCTGTTTCTGGGCACCATGTTTGCCCCCACGCAGGACCGCCATGGTCCGGGCCAGGGCTTCACGCACGTGGTGGGTGATGTGGTGAGCGTCTCCACCCCACTCTTGGGCACATTGGTCAACCGTGTCACGACCTCGGACCAGGCCGTCCCATGGGTCTATGGCACACGGCAATTGATGCGCGATCTGGCACAACGGGGGCTGCTGGCATAATTTTGGCTTTTCGCCCTGCGCCAGTCCCCATGGGACATCCCCCTTAAAGGCACAGGGCACCACTGACAGAAAGCCACTCCATGAACACCACACCCTCCGGCCTGCAATACGAAGACACCGTCGTGGGCGAAGGCGCTGAAGCCACCCCTGGTCAAGACGTCACCGTGCATTACACCGGCTGGCTCTACAAAGACGGCGTGCAAGGTGCCAAATTTGACTCCAGCCGCGACCGCCGCGACCCCTTTGTGTTCGGTTTGGGCGCAGGCATGGTCATCAAGGGCTGGGACGAAGGCGTGGCTGGCATGAAGATCGGTGGCCAACGGACCCTGATCATCCCCGCCGAGTTGGGTTACGGTGCACGCGGCGCTGGCGGCGTCATTCCGCCGAACGCCACCCTGAAATTTGACGTGGAATTGCTGGCAGTCGAGTAATTCGACAGGACATGCCGCTTGACTTGAGCCTTTGGCGGAGCGTGTGTGGCTTGCTCTTGGCGTGGGCATTGATTGACTTCAACCCCGTCTTGGCAGAAACCCTTCACGTTCCGTCGATTCCAAGGCCACAGTCACAGCCTGCATCGACAGCAGCAGCCAAAACCTTGTCTCAAAGTTTGGCAAAGCGGGACAGGCAACAGCTGGCGATGGCCAGAGAGTGCGCCAAAGATGTCGCCGGGGTCAATGCCCGCGAAAAAAGCAACACCCTGGTGGCTGAATTCGAGCTTCGCTACGAGGTGCTGCTCGACACACCGCAAATCTACTCACTCGTCCAGCGGCTGAACATCCATTGCATTGGCCCCTATCCTGCGTTTGCAGAAAATGCCCTGGTGTTCGATTTGGCAACAGGTCAACACTACAACCCCTTGAGGCTTTATGCCATCACACGAAACGGCCCTGACGGCGCTGAATTTTTGCCGGCAATTCGGACACTGATTCGCCAAGCCCTGATCGCTGGACGCCAGCCGACAGACCAGAAAAACGAATGCCTTCGGGTTCTGAAACGCGACGACATCAGGCTCCTTGAAAAGGACACCTTGGGTTTAGGTGCCCAAGGTCTGCATGTCATGTATTCGGGACCGCACGTCGTACAGGCGTGCTACGGTGATGTGGTCTTGCCCTACGCCCGACTGAAAAAGTTTCTGAACACCCAAGAAGCCCAAAGAATCCATTGGGTGCACTGAATTTTCAGCAAAGCCCCTCTTGAAAACAGGGATTGACACCCCCAACTGATTGAAATCATTGATAAAAACATCGAAAAATGTCTGAACCCACTCAACCCATTCCCCAAGGCAACCCTGCCGAAGAGCCATCCACCGCCGCTGAGGCCGCCCAGTCACTCGACCCGCTGGCCGATGCCCAGGCCGAACTGGCCAACCTGAAGGCACAAAATGCCGATCTGGCCGACCAGTACCTGCGCGCCCAGGCCGATGTGCAAAACGCCCGCCGCCGTGCCGACGACGAGATCGCCAAGGCTCGCAAGTTCGCTGTTGAAGGCTTTGCCGACAGCTTGCTGCCCGTGCTGGACAGCCTGGAAGCCGGTCTGGCCATCCCCAACGTGACCCTTGAGCAAATGCGCGAAGGCTCCGAAGCCACATTGCGTCAGCTCAAAAGTGCACTGGAGCGCAACAAAGTGATTGAAATTGCACCTGCAGCGGGCACCAAGTTCGATCCACACCACCACCAAGCCATCAGCGTGGTCCCTGCCGAGCAGGAACCCAACACGGTGGTCACGGTGCTGCAAAAGGGCTACCAAATCGCCGACCGGGTGTTGCGCCCAGCCCTGGTCACGGTCACGGCGCCCAAATAAACCCCGCTTTCCACCCAAACTGTCACCCCAGACTTGATCCGGCGTCCATGACTTCAAACGCATGGATCCCGGCTCGGGGGCCGGGATGACAGCCAGCATGACCTTTTTGAGCGTAAGGGGACTTGAAAAGCGCTCACCCCGCCCCAACTGCAAAACATCTGCACTTTTACTTAATTTCGGAGCATCAAAATGGGAAGAATCATCGGTATTGACTTGGGCACCACCAACTCGTGCGTGGCCATCATGGAAGGCAACACGACCAAAGTGATCGAGAACGCCGAAGGCGCTCGCACCACCCCGTCGATCATTGCTTATCAGGAAGACGGCGAGATCCTGGTCGGTGCATCCGCCAAGCGCCAAGCGGTCACCAACCCACGCAACACCCTCTACGCGGTCAAGCGTTTGATCGGTCGCAAGTTTGCCGAGAAAGAAGTCCAAAAAGACATCGACTTGATGCCTTACACCATTGCCAAAGCCGACAACGGCGACGCGTGGGTGGAAGTGCGCGGCAACAAGTTGGCCCCGCCACAGATCAGCGCTGAAATTCTGCGCAAGATGAAGAAAACCGCCGAAGACTACCTCGGCGAAGAAGTGACCGAAGCCGTCATCACGGTGCCCGCTTACTTCAACGACGCACAACGTCAAGCCACCAAAGATGCAGGCCGCATCGCAGGCTTGGACGTCAAGCGCATCATCAACGAACCTACCGCTGCTGCTTTGGCGTTCGGTTTGGACAAAACCGAAAAAGGCGACCGCAAGATTGCGGTGTATGACTTGGGTGGCGGCACGTTTGACGTGTCCATCATCGAAATCGCCGACGTCGATGGCGAAAAGCAATTTGAAGTGTTGTCCACCAACGGCGACACCTTCCTGGGCGGCGAAGACTTCGACCAGCGCATCATCGACTTCATCATCACCGAGTTCAAGAAAGAATCCGGTGTCGATCTGGCCAAAGACGTGTTGGCCCTGCAGCGCCTGAAAGAAGCCGCTGAGAAAGCCAAGATCGAGCTGTCCAGCTCGGCCTCGACAGACGTCAACCTGCCTTACATCACAGCAGACGCCACCGGCCCCAAACACCTGAACGTCAAGCTGACCCGCGCCAAGCTGGAGCAGCTGGTTGAGGAATTGATCGAGCGCACCATCGCCCCTTGCCGCATGGCGATCAAGGACGCTGGCGTGTCGGTCGGTGACATCGACGACATCATCCTGGTCGGCGGCATGTCCCGCATGCCCAAGGTGCAAGAAAAGGTCAAAGAGTTCTTCGGCAAGGAGCCACGCAAAGACGTGAACCCCGACGAGGCCGTGGCTGTGGGCGCTGCGATCCAGGGTCAAGTGTTGTCCGGCGACCGCACCGACGTGTTGCTGCTCGACGTGACACCTTTGTCCTTGGGCATCGAGACCATGGGCGGTGTCATGACCAAGATGATCACCAAGAACACCACGATCCCAACCAAGTTTGCACAGACTTTCTCGACCGCTGAAGACAACCAGCCGGCCGTGACGATCAAGGTGTTCCAAGGTGAGCGCGACATCGCATCCGGCAACAAATTACTGGGCGAATTCAACCTCGAAGGCATTCCACCCGCCTCACGTGGCACACCTCAGATCGAAGTGTCTTTTGACATCGACGCCAACGGCATCTTGCATGTGGGCGCCAAAGACAAAGGCACCGGCAAAGAAAACAAGATCACCATCAAGGCCAACTCCGGTCTGTCCGAAGCCGAAATTCAGCAAATGGTGAAAGACGCCGAGCTGAACGCCGAAGAAGACAAGAAAAAGCTCGAACTGGTGCAAGCCCGCAACGCCGGTGAAGCCGCTGCGCACAGCGTCAAGAAGAGCCTGACCGAGCATGGCGACAAGATCGAAGCGGCTGAGAAAGAAGCCATCGAAGCGGCCGCCAAGGACCTGGAAGAAGCATTGAAGGGCGAAGACAAAGACGCCATCGAAGCCAAAACCGAAGCCCTGATGACGGCCAGCCAGAAGCTGGGCGAGAAGGTCTACGCCGAGATGCAAGCGCAGCAAGCCGCTGCGGGTGCCGGCGCGGCCGGTGCAGCCGAAGCCAAGCCCCAAGACGACAACGTCGTGGACGCTGAGGTCAAGGAAGTCAAAAAGGGCTGATGCCCAGTGTGATGCTGTGGGAGCGAGCCGCCGCTCGCGAGTGCATTCGGCCGCAGGGGCGGCCTCCCACAAACCAGCTGCAGCGTCCCGTGCTTTGCCCGGGACGCTTTTTGCATGAAACGGCCTGAAGGCCAGGATTCAAAGTCATGGCGACAAAACGAGATTTTTACGAAGTGCTGGGCGTTGCCAAAAACGCCACAGACGAAGACATCAAAAAGGCTTATCGCAAGCTGGCGATGAAGTACCACCCTGACCGCAACCAGGGTGAAGACGCCAAGGCCAAAGAAGCCGAGGCCAAGTTCAAAGAGATCAAAGAGGCCTACGAAATGCTGTCGGACGCACAAAAACGTGCGGCCTACGACCAGCACGGCCACGCCGGTGTCGACCCCAATATGCGCGGCGGTGCCGAAGGTTTTGGCGGTTTTGGTGACGCGTTTGGCGACATCTTTGGTGACATCTTTGGGGGCCAAGGCCGTGGCGGTCGCGGTGGTGGACGACAGGTTTTCCGCGGTGCCGACCTGAGCTACGCGATGGAAATCACGCTCGAAGAAGCGGCCAACGGCAAGGACTCGCAGTTGCGCATCCCCAGCTGGGACGCCTGCGACACCTGCAGCGGCACCGGTGCCAAGCCGGGCACCAGCGCCAAGACCTGCTCGACCTGCCATGGTCAAGGTCAGGTGCAGATGCGCCAGGGCTTTTTCAGTGTGCAGCAGACCTGCCCCAACTGCCGTGGCACGGGCAAGATCATCCCTGACCCTTGCGGCACTTGCCATGGACAAGGCAGGCTCAAGAAGCAAAAGACGCTGGAAGTCAAAATCCCGGCCGGCATCGACGACGGCATGCGCATCCGCAGTGCTGGAAACGGCGAGCCAGGCACCAACGGTGGCCCTCCGGGCGATCTGTTCATTGAGATTCGCCTCAAGAAGCATTCGATTTTTGAGCGCGACGGCGACGACCTGCATTGCGCAGTGCCCATCAGCTTCACCAAAGCGGCCTTGGGCGGCGAAATCGACGTGCCCACTTTGGGCGGCAAAGCGGCCATCGACATTCCAGAAGGCACTCAGACGGGCAAGCAGTTCCGCCTGCGCGGCAAGGGCATCAAGGGTGTGCGCGGCAGCTATCCGGGCGACCTGTATTGCCACATCACGGTGGAAACGCCTGTCAAGCTCACCGAGCACCAACGCAAGTTGCTCAAGGAGTTTGACGAATCGCTCACCAAAGGCGGCGGCAAACACCAACCCAGCGGCGAGAGCTGGACCGACAAGCTCAAAGGCTTTTTCGGCGGTTGAGCGGCGTTTGTCACCTGCGATCTGACTTACCTTTGTCACCCCCGACGCGATCGGGGGTCCATGCCTTCGGCTGCCATGGATACCCGCATGCGCGGGTATGACAGTTAGGGCGCGGGTATGACAATAGTGCGTCGGTTTGGCAAAACAAGCGTCAACATGACTTGCCTCAAACGCCCTTGTTTATTTTGAGCGCAGCATGCCAGCATGAGCGCCACCATCACCTTCCTCGGCGGAGCCGACACCGTCACCGGCTCCAAGTACCTGATCGAGCACAACCAGAAGCGGCTGTTGGTCGATTGCGGGCTGTTTCAGGGTTACAAACAACTGCGCTTGCGCAACTGGAACCCGCTGCCTGCCAACCCGGCGCACATCGATGCGGTGGTGCTGACCCATGCGCACCTGGACCACAGCGGGTATTTGCCCCTGCTGTTCAAAAACGGCTTTCGCGGCCGGGTGCATGCCACAGCGGCCACTTGCGATCTGGCCAGCATTTTGTTGCCTGACAGCGGGCACATCCAGGAAGAAGACGCGTTTTTCGCCAACCGGCACGGTTTTTCTAAACATGCACCTGCCCTGCCGCTGTACACCAAGCAAGAGGCCATTCAGAGCCTGAAGGCCTTGCACGCAGAGCATCAGGGCCAGTGGTTCGAACCCATCCGCGGCTGGAAGGCCCGCTTTCAGCCTGCTGGCCACATTCTGGGCGCAGCCAGTTTGCTGCTGGATGTAGGCGGTCGGCGCATTCTCTTTTCTGGCGATCTGGGTCGTCCCGATGACCCGCTGATGAACCCGCCCGAGCCACCGCCACAGGCCGACACGGTGTTGATCGAGTCGACCTATGGCGACCGCCAACACCCCAAAGAAAAAGTGTTTGAAGAGCTTGGGCCGCTTTTGAAAAAACTGGCCGCACGCGGCGGTGTGGCTGTCGTGCCGGTGTTTGCCGTGGGGCGGGCGCAGGCTGTTCTGCACACCATCGCACAGCTCAAGGCGGCTGGAGAAATTCCCAAGGGCTTGCCGATTTTCCTGGACAGCCCGATGGCGATCCACACCACGGCCTTGTTTGAACGCCACCCGGGCGAGCACCGTTTGAGCGTGCAGGAAGTGCGCAACATGGACCATGCGGCCACCATGCTGGAAACGCCCGAGCAATCGAAATCACTGGCGCGCCGACACGGCCCCATGGTGATTTTGGCGGCCAGCGGCATGGCCACAGGTGGACGCGTGCTGCACCACTTGGCGCAATACGCGGGCGATCACCGCAACATGATCATCCTGACGGGCTACCAAGCGCCCGGCACGCGAGGTGCAGCGCTGGCCAGCGGCCACACCACGGTTCGCATCCATGCGCAAGATGTCGCGGTGCGGGCCGAGGTGGCCCAAATCGAATCGGCTTCGGCCCATGCCGATGCCAATCAGCTGCTGAGCTGGCTGCACAAAATGCCCTGTGCACCGGGGCAGGTGTATGTGGTGCATGGCGAGCGCGAGGCGTCTGACATGTTGCGTCAGCGCATCGAACACGAGATCAAATGGCGTGCGCTGGTGCCCGAGCACGGTTCGGTCTGGCCACTTTGAGGCCTATCAAAGAAAGCGGTCGAGCAGCTTGCGCGAGTGTTTGTCCATGGCCGCCAAGTCGCGGATCATGAATTGCACGCCATTGGCATCGTTGATGAGCAGCACCGTACCGGTCAGGCGACGGATGTCTTCTTCACCTTTGAGTAAAAACTGCGTGACGCCCCGATCGGTCACCACCGACCAGGTGCTGGGTGTGGCAAAGCTGCTGACATCGGTCAGCTGCAAAATTTCGGGCAAGAACTCGCGCTCATTCAAGGCTTGCACCACCTTCGCACGCAGCGGTGCGTCCAACTGCGCCAGCTCATCGATCCAGACGATCTCATGTCCATCTGCGTCCATCAGCGCCACACCCGAGTCGGGGGCCGAGACAGGATAAGCACGCAGAGCCGTCACAGGCACATGGCGCGTGCCATCTGGCATCTCCAGCACCCAGCGGCCAAAGGCATCGCGTTGCAAGTCAAACGGGCTCATGCGCTCACCTTTTGTTCTGATGCGTCGAGGCTAGCGCCCAAAACCGCTTCGGTTTCGGCCTGCCGCTGCTGGGCCTCATACAGGCGCCAATAAGCACCCTGGGCCTCGATCAACGCGTCGTGCGTGCCCTCTTCCACCACCACGCCTTTGTCCATGACCACCAGGCGATCGGCCTTGCGCAAGGTCGACAGGCGGTGGGCAATGGCGATGGTTGTGCGACCACGCACCAGGTTGTCCAGCGCCCTTTGAATCTCTTTTTCGGTCTCGGTGTCCACTGCCGAAGTGGCCTCGTCCAAAATCAAAATGCGGGGATTGATCAGCAAGGCTCGGGCAATCGAAATGCGCTGACGCTCACCGCCGGACAGCCCCTGACCGCGTTCACCCACCAGCGAGTCATAGCCCTGGGGCATGCGCAAGATGAATTCATGGGCGTGCGCCGCACGGGCCGCCGCGACGATTTCTTCGCGGCTGGCTTCGGGCTTGCCATAGGCAATGTTGTCGGCGATGGTGCCGAAAAACAAGAACGGTTCTTGCAACACCAAGCCGATTTGGCGGCGGTAGTCGGCCACTTTCAACTGACGGATGTCGGTACCGTCCAGCTCGATCGAACCATCGGTCAGGTCATAAAAACGGCAAATCAGATTGACCAAGGTGCTCTTGCCCGAACCGCTGTGGCCCACCAGACCGATCATCTGGCCAGGCTGGATATCGAGGTTGAGCTGACGAATGACCGCACGGTTGCCATAACGGAAACCCGCATCGCGCACCGTGATGCGGCCTTGCACCTGGGGCGGCAAAGCGACCGGGTTCACAGGCTCGGGCACGCTGGACACGTGGTCCAGAATGTCAAAAATGCGTTTGGCCCCCGAAGCCGCCTTTTGCGTGTTCGAGACGATGCGGCTCATCGAATCGAGACGGCTGTAAAAACGGCCGATGTAGGCCAAAAATGCGGTCAACACACCGACCGTGATCTGGTCGTCCGAGACCAGCCAGATGCCAAAGCCCCAGACCACCAGCAAGCCGATCTCGGTCATCAAGGTCACCGTGGGCGAGAACAGCGACCACACCCGGTTCAAGCGGTCGTTGACCTGCAAATTGTGTTTGTTGGCGTCTTTGAAGCGCTGGGCTTCACGGTCTTCTTGCGCAAAGGCTTTGACCACCCGAATGCCGGGAATGGTGTCGGTCAGCACGTTGGTCACTTCGGCCCAGACCCGGTCAATTTTTTCAAAACCTGTGCGCAATTTTTCGCGCACCACATGGATCAGCCAGGCAATGAAGGGCAAAGGCAGCAAGGTGACCAAGGCCAAGGTCGGGTTGATGGTGAACAAGATGACCGCCGTCATCAAGATCATCAGCACATCGGTCGCAAAGTCCAGCAGGTGCAGCGACAAGAACACGTTGATGCGGTCGGTCTCGCTGCCAATGCGGGCAATCAGATCGCCCGTGCGCCGACCGCCAAAATACTCCAAAGAGAGTTTGAGCAAATGCTCATAGGTCGTGGTGCGCAGATCAGCGCCAATGCGCTCGGACACCAACGCCAAGATGTAGGTTTTGGCCCAGCCCAGACCCCAGGCCAGCAAGGCCGATGCCAGCAAGCCCAACAAATACATGGACACCAGCGTGGGGTCGATTTCTTTGCCGTTCTGGTAGGGAATCAGGATGTCGTCCATCAACGGCATGGTCAGGTAGGGCGGCACCAAAGTGGCCGCCGTAGCCGCCAAAGTGAGCGAGAAACCCGCCAGCAAAGAGCGCTGATAAGGCCGCGCAAAACGCCACAGCTTGAACAGTGTCCAAGTGGACGGCGGTGCCAGGTCTTCCCGGCCACAGCTCGGGCATTCTTCGTCGTCATCGCTCATGACAGTCTGGCAGACCGGGCACACCGAGCCTGACAACACCGCCTGCAATGGACGGCCTTCTGAGGGGCCGCCCGATGGCGTCAGCTGCTGCGCCAACTGGCTTTCAAACTGTGCCGCCCAGCGGGCCACGGCGGCCTGCAAGCCGAGCGTGAAACGCCAAACCGCCAATTGCCCCTCTGGGCTGGTCAGTGCCAAACACCCCACACCCGCATGGTCAGTGAGTTTCAGAGACAAAACCGGCTGCAAAGCCCAGCTGGACCAGTTTTTTTCGCCTTCAAGGCGGGATAAGACCCGCTGATCGGTCAAAATGATGGCACTTTTGGCAAATCGCAAGCTGCCGTCAAGGTCAACCTCTAACCAGGCTGTTGCGTTTTCATCAGGTTGCAGACAAGAATGGACTTCAACCTGCCAAGCGTCGGGCAAAACCTGACGGGATGCAGAGGCCAAAGAAGAAGTTGATGTCATTGAAGGATGAACCGGAAGCGACTCGAACGACCACGGCGGCCGACGAGACAAAAAAACAACCATTGATGTCGCACACGACGGCACATGAACTGCCCATGACTCTTTTGAATCCAGAGCAATCTACCCGTGCCATGACGGGCCGGTCATTGTATAGCCGCCCTTTTCATTCATGAACGCCAAAAATATCCAATTTCTGCGCATGACCCATTTGCGCGGTCCCAACATCTGGACTTACCGTCCTGTCATGGAGGCGCTGATTGACATTGGCGCACTGGAAGACTTCCCTTCCAACACTTTGCCCGGATTCAACCAACGCCTGACAGCCTGGCTGCCCGGTCTGATCGAACACCGCTGCAGCGTGGGTGAACGCGGTGGCTTCTTGCAACGCCTGGAAGAAGGCACTTGGGCTGGCCACGTGCTGGAACACGTTGCACTGGAGTTGCAAACCCAAGCCGGCATGCAAACCGGCTTTGGCAAGGCCCGCGAGGCCGGCCCCAGGGGCATCTACAAAGTCGTGATTCGCACACGCCACGAAGCCGTCAGCCGCAGCGCTCTCGAGACCGCGCGCGACCTGATTCTGGCCGCCATCGAAGACCGTCCTTTTGACGTCAAGGCTGAAATCAACCGCCTCAAGCAGATGGTCGACAGCCTGTGCATCGGACCCAGCACCGCCAGCATCGTGGACGCGGCCAGTGAGCGGAGCATCCCCGCCATTCGCCTGAACGATGGCAACCTGGTGCAACTCGGCCACGGTGCCCAGCAGCGCCGCATCTGGACAGCTGAGACCGACCGCACCAGCGCAATTGCCGAAGGCATCTCCAAAGACAAAGACCTGACCAAGCAGCTGCTCAGCATGTGCGGCGTGCCTGTGCCGCAAGGTCAAATTGTGGACAGCCCTGCTGCGGCTTGGGAAGCAGCACAAGACATCGGCTTGCCCGTGTGCGTGAAACCGACCGACGGCAACCATGCGCGTGGCGTTTCGCTCGAACTGTCCAAACAAGAAGACATCGAAGCCGCCTACGACATTGCGCTGGCAGAAGGCAGCGAAGTCATCGTGGAAAGCTTCATCTTGGGTGAAGAGCATCGCCTGTTGGTGGTGGGCGACCATGTGGCCGCAGCCAACAAAGGCGAAACCGCCAGCGTGGTGGGCGATGGCGTGCACACCGTGTCCGAGTTGATCGAGCTTCAGATCAACTCCGACCCCCGACGCGGCGAAGAAGAAGATTTTCCGCTCGACACCATCCGCCTGGACGAACACACCACTTCGGTGCTCGAACTCAAACGCCAGGGCCTGACCGCTGAGAGCGTGCCTGAGGCAGGCCGCTCCGTGCTCATCATGCGCACCGGCAACATGGCGCTGGACGTGACCGATGAAGTTCACCCCGATGTGGCCGCACAAGCCGTGCTGGCCGCACGCGTCGTGGGCCTGGACATCGCAGGCGTTGATCTGGTCGCGCAAGACATTTCACAGCCCTTGGCCGCACAAGGTGGCGCGATTGTCGAGGTCAATGCCGGCCCCGGTTTGTTGATGCACCTGAAACCCGCTGTGGGTCAGCCGCGCCCCGTCGGTCAGGCCATTGCCAATCACTTGTTCAAACCTGCAGATACCGGCCGCATTCCGGTGGTGGGCCTCATAGGTGATGGCGACACGACACGACCCGCGACATTGGTCTCCTGGCTTTTGCACCTGAAAGGGCTCTACACCGGCCTGGCCTGCGCAGACGGCTTGTTCATGAACCAACGCCGGCTGCAAAGCCACGGCGGCATGAACTGGGAAAACGCCCAGCGGCTTTTGATCAACCGGTCGGTTCAGGCCGCTGTGTTTGAAAGCGATGCCCGCCATTTGCTGGCCGAAGGTTTGCCTTATGACCGCTGCCAAGTGGGCGTGGTCACACGCATGCCCAAGGCCCAAGGTCTGGATGACTTGTACGCTGGCAGCGACGAGAAAATGCCGGGCTACGTGCGCACACAAATCGACGTGATCTTGTCGCATGGCACAGCCGTGCTGAATGCAGCCGACGATCAAGTGGCCGATCTGGCTCGCCACTGCGACGGCAGCGTGATTTTTTATGCCGATGACGAAAAAAACCCGCGTCTTGTCGCCCACCTTGCAGAAGGTGGCCGAGTGGCTTTTTGGCGTGACGGGCAACTGGTGCTGAGCGAAGGCTCACGCGAGTCGCTCGTGCTGTCGAACAAACGACCTGCAGTGTCCCGCCTGCTGCAAGATGGCCGACTCGGCACCGACGACATGCTGATCGCAGCCTGTGTGGCTTGGGCTTTGGACATCAGCACGGACCTGATCCGTGCCGGTGTAAAAAGCTTCGGCCAGCACACCTCCCATTAACACCCGACGAGCCCCTCGGCCTTACCGCATCACAGGAATCCTGGTTCATGGAAGTGTCAAGAATTCGCGCGCTGCGCGGTCCCAATTTGTGGAGCCGTCACACGGCCATTGAAGCCATCGTGACCTGCCCGGAGGCCGAACGCAGCCTGTCGGCCAACCACCCGATCGAGCAGCGTCTGCGCCGCATCTTTCCCGAAGTCGGCCCCATCGAGGGCAGCCGATCAGGCCAAGCGCCATCGATGGCCCATGCGCTGGAAAAGGTCACACTGGCCCTGCAAGCCCAAGCAGGCTGCCCTGTCACCTTCAGCCGCACCACAGCCACCGAAGAAGCGGGCGTTTACCAGGTCGTGGTTCAGTATTCTGAAGAAGCCGTAGGTCGCCTGGCGCTGGAACTGGCTGAAAAGCTTTGCCAAGCCGCGATGAAAGGTCATGGGTTTGATTTGGAAAGCGCTTTGGCCCAACTCCACGAATTGGACGAAGACGTGCGCTTAGGCCCATCCACCGGCTCGATTGTCGATGCCGCCGTGGCGCGAGGCGTTCCCTTCCGGCGTCTGACGGACGGCAGCTTGGCGCAATTTGGCTGGGGCTCGCAGCAGCGCCGCATTCAAGCAGCTGAGATTGACTCGACCAGTGCGATTGCCGAATCGATTGCCCAAGACAAAGACCTGACCAAACAACTGCTGCACGCAGCCGGTGTGCCCGTGCCCTTGGGCCGTCCGGCCCAAACCCCGGACGAAGCCTGGGCCATCGCCCTGGAAGTGGGCCTGCCCGTGGTGGTCAAGCCGCAAGACGGCAACCAGGGCAAAGGTGTCACGGTCAACATCACCGAGCGCACAGCCTTTGACAACGCCTATGCCACCGCCGTGCGCTATGGCACCGTGATGGTCGAGAAGTTTTTGCCCGGCCATGATTACCGCCTGCTGGTGGTGGGCAACAAGCTCATCGCCGCAGCCCGCCGCGAACCCCCTTTGGTGGTGGGTGATGGCAAGCACACCGTGCGCCAACTGGTCGATCTGGTGAACGCTGATCCGCGTCGCGGCACGGGTCACTCCACCTCGCTCACCAAGATCCGTTTTGACGACATCGCGATCGGTCGTTTGCACGCCCAGGATCTGGAGCCTGAATCGGTGCCCGAAAAAGGCCGCCGCGTCATCCTGCGCAACAACGCCAACCTGTCCACAGGCGGCAGCGCCACCGACGTGACCGACGATGTACACCCCGAGGTTGCAGCCCGTGTGATTGAAGCCGCCCAAATGGTGGGCCTTGACATTTGTGGCGTGGACGTGGTGTGCGAATCTGTTTTGCGCCCCTTGGAAGAACAAAACGGCGGCATCGTCGAAGTCAATGCCGCCCCCGGCTTGCGCATGCACATCAGCCCGTCTTACGGCAAGGGCCGTGACGTGGGCAACGCCGTGATCGACCAAATGTTTCCGAACGGCGCAACCGGTCGAATCCCCGTGATTGCGGTCACGGGCACGAACGGCAAAACCACCACAGTGCGCCTGACCGCGCACTTGCTCAAGGCCAAAGGCCTGCGTGTGGGCATGACCAACACCGATGGCGTTTACGTCAACGGTCGCCAGACCGACTCGGGCGATTGCAGCGGCCCGCGCAGCGCCCGCAATGTGTTGATGCACCCCGATGTGGATGCCGCTGTTTTTGAAACCGCACGTGGCGGCCTGCTGCGCGAAGGCTTGGCCTTTGACCGCTGCAACGTGGCCATCGTGACCAACATGGGCGGTGGCGATCACTTGGGTCTGAACTACATCACCACGCTCGAAGACCTGTCCGTCTTGAAGCGCGTGATCGTGCTCAACGTGGAACAAAGCGGCATGGCCGTGCTCAATGCAGCCGACCCCGCCGTGGCTTCGATGGCACCGCACTGCCCGGGTGATGTGACATTTTTTGCGCTCGACGCCAACCAACCTGTGCTGGCCACGCACCGTGCCCAGGGCAAGCGCGTGGTGTTCACCGAAGACGGTCACATCGTGGCCCAAAAAGGCAAACAGGTTCTTCGCATTCCATTGGCACAAGTGCCGCTCACCCGGCAAGGCCAAATCGGGTTCCAGACCGAAAACGTCATGGCTGCCATTGGGGCAGCCTGGGCTGTGGGTGTGCCGTGGGATGCCATTGCCCAAGGCGTCGCCACCTTCATCAGCGACATCCAAGGTGTGCCCGGCCGGTTCAATGTGTTTGACTACCGGGGTGCCACCTTGATCGCCGACTACGGTCACAACCCGGATGCCATTCAGGCGCTGGTGCAAGCCGTGGACAACATGCCCGCCAAAAAACGCATGGTGGTCATCAGCGGCGCAGGTGACCGACGCGATCAGGACATCCGCGACCAGACCAAAATTCTGGGACAGGCTTTCGACGAAGTCTTGCTCTACCAAGACGCCTGCCAGCGCGGGCGCGAAGACGGTGAAGTCATTGCCTTGCTGCGCGAAGGCTTGCAAGGCGCAGCCCGGACCACTTACGTGCAAGACATTCAGGGTGAGTTCAACGCCATTGACACAGCCTTGAGCCGCCTGTCAGCGGGTGACCTGTGCCTGATCCTGATCGACCAGGTGGAAGAGGCTTTGGCCTACATCACCGAGAAGGTCAAGGCCAGCGGCGTCTGAACTCAGACTGTAGGACTCATGAACATGGCCAGTGCCACACTGGCCTCGAACAGACTAACCCACAGCCACCATCGCCACAAGGTCGCTGACTGGCGCTCCACCAGACGGTAAAGCAACGCCCCGCCTGCCACTGACAACAGCAGGGAAACCAGCATGCCCAGCGTGTTCGCCCAAAGCACATCGGGCCACACTGCAGCAACCCCTGCGCTGACCACCAGGTTCACGCCAAAATGGATCAGAAAGACCGAATACGACACGGTGGACAACCACTGCACCGCTTGCCGCCACCATGAAGCGCGGAGGCCTCCACCAGAAAACCACGCCTCAGGTGCCCCCATCAACAAACAGGCCACACCCCAAGCCGTCGCAATACGCCAGCGCGGCTCCAGCCACCAAGCAACAACACCGATCACCAGCAGCGCAGCCCACGCAGTCCAACGCTGAAGGTCTGCACGAGACATGCCCACGTTGGCATGCCGACGGGCCTCCCAAGCGAGCAAGCCCAAACCATAGGAGCCAAAAAAATAAACACCATGGTCATCCAGATCAGCGTGCAAGTTCCAACCCCACAAGGAAGCACAGGTCAGGCCCAACCACAGTCCCCAACGCAAAGTCCAAGCCGAATGCACCGCATGCGCAGAACGGCAGGCTTTCACCACCATCAGGCTGAGCAAGGTCATGGCATACAACTGGAAATCGATCGCCACGTACCAGATGCCCGCAGACAAAGCCTCCATGTCCAGAACATGCTGCAACAGCACCATGTGCGCCAACGCTTGCCCCCACTCTGGCGTGGCTGACAAACTGGCATGGTCAAAGTCCGGACGCAGCCATTCGGAGACCAGAACGGTGAAGCTGAGCGCCGCCAGCAAGGGAATGGCCAGACGTAAATAGCGCTGCCACGCCAGTTTCAGGGCCTCGGGCAAAGTCAGCTCTTCAAAACGCGCCAGACTTCCGGCCGTCAAAAAACCTGCACACACCAGAAAAAACTGCACCGCCAAACGGCCGTGTTCATATAGCCAATCCATCACAGCAGGCCAGGCTGTGGCCACCACATCGGACATGGGTCCATAAAACGCCATGTGGTGCAGCACGATCAGCAAGCAGCCTGAAGCCTTGATCACATCGATCAAAAAAGAGCGCCCCAAAGGGCGCTGCGCGGCTGTCGGCAAAGTGAGGCTCACGCCCGTGTGAAGCAGATCACAGCGCCAGTCGAGCGCGAGCCGCCTGGTACTGGGCCTTGAACTGAGCCACCAACTCGGCCGTGCTTTGAACGGCCTGGATGGCACCAATGCCTTGCCCGCAACCCCAGATGTCTTTCCAGGCTTTTTTGGCATCGCCGCCAAAATTCATTTTGGTCGGATCAGACTCGGGCAGGTTCTCAGGGTCCAGTCCTGCCGCACGGATGGACGGCGCCAAGTAGTTGCCGTGCACCCCGGTGAACAGGTTGCTGTAAACGATGTCGTCCGAGTTGCTGTCGACGATGGCTTGCTTGTACTCATCAGCGGCACGTGCCTCGTGGGTGGCAATGAAAGCCGAGCCAATGTAGGCAAAGTCAGCCCCCATGGCTTGCGCGGCCAAGATGGCATCGCCTGAAGCGATCGAGCCCGACAAAGCCACCGGACCGTCGAACCACTGGCGGATTTCCTGAATCAGGGCAAACGGGCTTTTGACACCCGCATGGCCACCAGCGCCCGCAGCCACGGCGATCAGGCCATCTGCGCCCTTTTCAATCGCCTTGTGTGCATGCTTGTTATTGATGACATCGTGCAACACCACGCCACCGTAGCTGTGTGCGGCGGCATTGATTTCTTCACGGGCACCCAGCGATGTGATGATGATCGGCACCTTGTATTTCACGCACAGGGCCATGTCATGCTCCAGCCGGTCATTGCTTTTGTGCACGATCTGGTTGATGGCAAATGGTGCGGCAGGCTTGTCCGGGTTGGCAGCGTTGTAGGCGGCCAAGGCTTCAGTGATTTCGATCAACCACTCTTCCAACTGTGCAGCAGGCCGGGCATTCAGGGCGGGCATGGAACCCACAATGCCCGCCTTGCATTGCTCAATCACCAGCTTGGGGTTGCTGATGATGAACAAGGGCGATGCGATGGCAGGGAATGGCAGATGGGCAAGAACGGGGGGCAGCTTGGACATGGGGTCTCCTCAAATGATCGACTGATTGTGTAAGACCGGAAAAGGAATGGCTGTCGGCGTGGGGACACGCCAACCAGCATGAAACCGCCAAAAGCCGACAAGCCATCCCAAAGGTTTGGACCTGTCAAGCTTCAGCGGTGGAGCGAAATTCAAAAAGCGTCGAGCGCCATCGCCGTCACGCTGCCAGCACCTTCCACGATGCTGTCGCGCACGCCAGTGGCTTTCGACAGAATGTGGTCGGCATAAAAACGGGCGGTCGTGATCTTGGCGGCCATGAAGGCAGCGTCTTGCGCCTGCGCTTCGGGTGTGAGCGCCACCAGCAGGGCACGGCCCAGTTGCCAGCCCGCCATCAGGTTACCGGCGAGCATGAGGTAGGGCACGCTGCCTGCAAACACGTCATTCGGGTGGGCTTTGGTGTTGCCTGCCACGAATTCGACCACGTCCACAAAGGCTTCGCGGGCGGCTTTGAGGCGTTTGGCCACGGCCTGCGCGTCGGTGTTGCCCGAAGCGAGCAGTTCGCTTTCGGTTTGCGCCACTTGCGCGGCCAAGGCCTTGGCGGTCTGTCCACCGTCGCGGGCAGTCTTGCGGCCCACCAAATCGTTGGCCTGGATGGCGGTCGTGCCCTCGTAAATCGTCAGGATCTTGGCATCGCGGTAGTACTGAGCGGCACCGGTTTCCTCGATGAAGCCCATGCCGCCGTGCACCTGCACGCCCAGGCTGGTGACTTCCAGGCTCATCTCGGTGCTGTAGCCCTTGACCAGCGGCACCATGAATTCGTAAAACGCTGCATTTTGTTGGCGCACTTCGGCGTCAGGATGATGGTGCGAGGCGTCATAAGCGGCCGCAGCGGTCGAAGCCATGGCGCGGCAACCCTCGGTGTAGGCGCGCATGGTCATCAGCATGCGGCGCACGTCAGGGTGGTGAATGATGGGACCTGCGGCGGGCAAGCTGCCGTCCACCGGGCGGCTTTGCACGCGGTCGCGGGCGTACTGCACAGCACGCTGGTAAGAGCGCTCGGCAATCGCGATGCCCTGCACGCCCACAGCATAGCGGGCAGCGTTCATCATGATGAACATGTATTCGAGGCCCCGGTTTTCCTGGCCGACCAGGAAACCCGTCGCCCCGCCGTGGTCGCCAAACTGCAACACGGCAGTCGGGCTGGCCTTGATGCCCATCTTGTGCTCGATGCTCACGCAGTGCACGTCGTTGCGATCACCCAAAGAGCCATCGGCCTTGACCATGAATTTGGGCACCACAAACAAGCTGATGCCTTTAACGCCCTCGGGCGCGCCCTGCACGCGGGCCAACACCAAGTGAATGATGTTGTCGGCCATGTCGTGCTCACCGTAGGTGATGTAGATCTTGGTGCCAAACACCTTGAAGGTGCCGTCAGGCTGCGGCTCGGCGCGGGTGCGCACAGCGGCCAGGTCAGAACCGGCTTGCGGCTCGGTCAGGTTCATGGTGCCGGTCCATTCACCCGAGATCAGCTTTTCCAGGTACGTGGATTTGAGCTCGTCCGAACCCGCCGTCAGCAGCGCTTCGATCGCGCCATCGGTCAACATGGGGCAGAGCGCAAAGCTCATGTTGGCCGAGTTGAGCATTTCGCCGCAAGCCGCACCAATCGTTTTGGGCAGGCCCTGGCCACCAAACTCGGCCGGGTGCTGCAGGCTTTGCCAGCCGCCTTCGGTGAATTGTTTGTAGGCTTCCTTGAAGCCGGGGGTGGTGGTGACGCCGCTGCCATTGTGAAACGACGGGTTCTTGTCACCTTCCCAGTTCAGCGGTGCGATCACATCACGGTTGAGCTTGCCGCACTCCTCCAGCACGGCCTGCGCGGTTTCCAGTCCGGCATCTTCAAAGCCGGGAATCTGTGCAATTTGGTCGATGCGGGCCAGGTGTTCGATGTTGAACAGCATGTCCTTGAGGGGGGCGGTGTAGCTCATGAAAGTCTCCGGTAAGTCTGTGTGAGGGTACAAAAAAGGCATCGCGAACGATGCCTTTTTCGATGTGCTGATGGATCAGAGGGCCTGGGTCAACTCAGGCACCGCGGCAAACAGATCGGCCTCCAAGCCAAAGTCCGCTACGCTGAAGATTGGCGCTTCGGGGTCCTTGTTGATCGCCACGATCACCTTGGAATCCTTCATACCGGCCAAGTGCTGGATCGCGCCCGAGATGCCGCAAGCGACATACAGCTGAGGCGCGACGATCTTGCCGGTTTGACCCACTTGCAGGTCGTTGGCGGCGTAACCGGCATCGACTGCAGCGCGGCTGGCACCGATGGCCGCGCCCAGCTTGTCGGCCAGCGGCGTCATCACTTCGTTGAACTTCTCCGAGCTCCCCAAAGCGCGGCCACCCGAGACGATGATCTTGGCTGCCGTCAGCTCAGGGCGGTCGTTCTTGGCGATCTCGCTGCGTGTGAAACTGCTCTTGCCACTATCGGCTTGGACTGCTGCGCTTTCCACAACGGCTGCGCCACCGGTGGCGGCTGCGGCGTCAAAGCCGGTGGTGCGCACGGTGATCACTTTGGTGGCGTCGGTGCTTTGCACGGTGGCCATCGCGTTGCCAGCGTAGATCGGGCGCTCGAAGGTGTCGGCCGAGATGACTTGCGTCACGTCGCTGATCTGGGCCACGTCCAGCTTGGCCGCCACACGCGGAGCGACGTTTTTGCCAGCGGCAGTGGCTGGAAACAGGATGTGGCTGTAGTTGGCAGCGATGGCGAGCACTTGGGCTGCGAGGTTTTCAGCCAAGCCGTGGGCCAGCGCTTCGCTGTCGGCGTGGATCACTTTGGCCACACCGGCGATTTTGGAGGCAGCTTGCGCGGCAGCAGCGGCGTTGTGGCCAGCCACCAGCACATGCACATCGCCACCACACGCCACAGCGGCTGTGACGGTGTTGAGAGTTGCGCCTTTGATCGAGGCGTTGTCGTGTTCTGCAATCACGAGAGAAGTCATGTCAGTTCCTTGAGGGATAGGGATGGTTGTAGGAGCTTGCCTGCAAGCGATGGCTTGCGGGCCACGACCGGCATATCGCCAGCAGGGCTGGCTCCTACAAAAACAAGTGGTTTAAATGACCTTGGCCACGTTCTTGAGTTTGTCCACCAGCGTGGCGACATCGGGCACCTTGATGCCGGCGCTGCGCTTGGCGGGCTCGGCCACCTTGAGGGTCTTGATGCGGGGAGCCACATCGACACCCAGGTCTTCGGGCTTGAAGGTGTCGAGCTGCTTTTTCTTGGCCTTCATGATGTTGGGCAGCGTCACATAACGCGGCTCGTTCAGGCGCAGGTCGGTGGTCACCACCGCAGGCAGGCTGATGCTCAGCACTTCCAGACCACCATCGATCTCGCGGGTCACTTGGGCCTTGCCGTCCACGATCTCAACCTTGGAAGCGAAGGTGGCCTGAGGCAGATCGGCCAAAGCAGCCAGCATCTGGCCAGTTTGGTTGCAGTCGTCGTCAATGGCTTGCTTGCCCAAGATGATCAGGCCGGGTTGTTCTTTGTCCACCAGGGCCTTGAGCAGCTTGGCCACAGCCAAGGGCTGCAGGTCCAAGTCAGCTGGCGTCTCAACGAGAATGCCGCGGTCGGCACCAATCGCCATGGCGGTGCGCAGGGTTTCCTGGCACTGGGTCACGCCGCAAGAGACAGCGATCACTTCGGTGGCCAAGCCTTTTTCTTTGAGGCGAACAGCTTCTTCAACGGCGATTTCGTCAAAGGGGTTCATGCTCATCTTGACGTTGGCAATGTCCACGCCCGAACCATCGGATTTCACACGAACTTTGACGTTGTAGTCCACGACCCGTTTCACGGGAACCAGAATTTTCATGAAAGCATCTCCATTGATAGATCAAAACCAGCGACGTTTTGAAACACGCCATTGAGGGAAACCAATTGACGTTAACGTAAACGTCAATTGTGCATCAAAACACTTTTAAAACAATGAATTATCGGCAAAAAAGCACGGTCGTTCGAATTTTTCAGGCCGCATTTTGGCATTTTTTCAGCATCCTAACCCCGGGAATTCACCGACCAATCGGTTGGCGAATCAGGGTTAGCATGGAGTGCGTTCTGGCCGAATCCAGATTAGATTATGTTTTGTAACCAATTAAACGGAGTTGACGCATGAAGAAAACCCTGATTTCCTTAGCTGCAGTGGCCTTGACCAGCTTGTCTGGTCTTACCCAAGCTCAGACAGTGCTGACTGTTTCCAGCTGGGTTCCTCCAACGCATGGTTTGACTGTTGCGCAAAAAGAATGGTGCGACGCACTGACCGCCAAAACAGCCAATCGCGTTCGTTGCAACATCTTGCCACGTGCCGTGACGCCCGCCCCCGGTACTTTTGATGCGGTCAAAAATGGCTTGGTTGATGTTTCCTTCACCGTCCATGGCTACACACCCGGTCGATTTGTATTGACCCAAATGGCCGAGTTCCCATTCTTGGGTGACCGGGCCGAGCCACTTTCTGTGGCCTTCAACCGCATTGCCAGCAAACACCCTGAATTCACAGCCGAGCACCAAGGCGTGAAAGTGTTGGGCTATTTCACACATGGCCCAGGCATCGTGTTCAACACCAAAAAACCCATTGAGAAAGTAGAAGACTTGTCGGGCCTGAAGTTCCGAGTTGGTGGCGGCATGGTGAACGAAATCTCCAAAACACTGGACATGAACGTCACACTCAAACCCGCACCAGACTCTTATGAGTTGCTGTCCAGCGGTGTCATGGATGGCACTTTGTTCCCTGCTGAATCGACTGACTCTTTCAAAATCGACAAAATCATCAAGCACGCCACCACTTTCCCAGGCGGCCTCTACAACACCAGCTTTGTGTTCATGATGAACCCTGCCAAGTACAACAGCCTGTCGGCTGAAGACAAAAAAGCTGTGGATGAATTGTCAGGTGACGCCGTAGCCAGCCGCTTTGGCAAATCTTGGGACCGCGTTGACGACCTTGCCTTGGCCAACATGCAAAAGAACGGCGTGAAGGTCATCAAAGCCAACAACAGTTTCATCAGCGGCGTGACAGTTCGCGTCAGCAAGCTCGAGCGCGACTGGGCTCAAGCGGCTAAAGCCAAAGGCTTGAAAGACCCCTCTGGTGCATTGTCTGATTTCCGTGCCGAAATCGCTAAATTGCAAAAGCAAAAATAAACCACCTTCGCCTTGGTCAAGTCACCAAGCGTGGTGAAACAACGGTACCTGCAAAGAGCGCAGGTACCGTTTTTTTTAGGAGTGTGATTTGAAAAAGTCTCTTGAAATCATCTGTGGAACTTTGGCAGGATTGGCTTTATTGGCCATCATGCTGCTGACCTTTTTAGATGTCTCGGGTCGAAAATTGTTATCCCAATCCATCACCGGGTCTTTGGAATTGACCGAGTTGCTGATGGTGGTGGTCATTTTTGGCGCCCTCCCTTTGGTCTCACTCAAAGGCGAGCACGTGGTGTTCGACTCCCTAGATGCCGTGCTGCCTGCATGGTTTCAGCGCCTTCAGCGCGCCTTGGTGGACATCGTTTGCGCAGCATTGCTGATGGGGCTGGCGTACCTGATGTGGAACACAGGGGCCGAATTCGCTGTCACAGGAGAAACGACAGCTCAACTGAAAATCACCAAAGCCCCATTCATACAAGGCATGGGGTTGCTTTGTGGACTGACCGCATTGGTTCATCTGCTCAAAGTATTTTGGCAATCTGACGAAGAGTCGGCTGAAGGAGGCACCCTGTGACCGAAGCCCTGCTTGGATTTTTGGCCATCTTTGTGCTGGCCCTCATGCGCATGCCTTTGGCTTTTTCGATGGGTTTAGTGGGCATCGTGGGCATTGGCCTCACGCGAGGCTGGATGCCCGCACTGGCCAGCACTGCCCAAGTCGTACATGAAACCGGGTTTGCCTACACACTCTCGGTGATTCCTTTGTTCATCCTGATGGGTAACTTCGTGGCCCGTGCAGGTTTGGCCCATGAACTATTTCATGCCGCCTACACCTTCATCGGCCACCGCCGAGGCGGCTTGGCGCATGCCACCATTGCGGCTTGTGCTGGTTTTGGTGCCATCTGTGGCTCGTCGATTGCGACGGCAGCCACCATGAGCAAAGTGGCCTACCCGTCCATGAAAAAGATCGGCTACAGCGACGCACTTTCAACGGGTGTGATTGCGGCAGGTGGCACCCTCGGGATCATGATTCCGCCCTCCACCATCATGGTGATTTACGGCATCATCACAGAAACGCACATCGGAAAGCTGTTTGCGGCAGGTGTGATTCCAGGCATCCTGACCGCCATCTTGATGATGGTCGCCGTGGTGATCATGACCTCTCGCGACCCCGAGCATGCGCCTCCAGGGGAGAAATTCACCTGGAGCCAACGGTGGGCTGCATTGCGCGGCATCTGGGGCGTATTGCTGTTGGTCTTCGTTGTACTGGGTGGCATTTATGGCGGCTTCTTCACCGCTACAGAAGGTGCCGGCATGGGCGCCATGGGGGCCTTCCTGTTCGCCCTGGCGCGCAAAGCACTGAGCAAAGAAGTTCTTCTTCAGGTGCTCATCGAGTCCGCCAGAACAACTGCCATGTTGTTCACTTTGCTGATTGCTGCCACAATTTTTGCCAACTTCGTTAACTACACCAGTTTGCCATTTGAGTTAAAAGACTGGATCACTGGCCTTGGCTTGTCGCCCATCATGATCGTGGGGGCCATGATGCTGATTTATGTACTCTTGGGCACGGTGATGGAAGAACTCACCATGGTCTTACTGACCATCCCCCTGTTCTTCCCCATCGTGGTGCAACTGGGTTTTGATCCGGTCTGGTTTGGTGTGCTGATCGTGATGGTCATTCAAATCGGTCTCATCTCACCGCCGGTCGGCATGAACCTGTTTGTGCTCAACACCTTGCTCCCCAAGGTCGGTCTGGGCACCATCTTCCGTGGTGTGTGGCCGCTGGTGCTGGTGCTGGTCATTACGCTGGGCATCTTGCTGGCCTTCCCTGGCTTGAGCCTGTGGTTGCCATCCATGATGGAATGAGCAGGAAACGCTCCAAGGTCAAAGGCACACCGTAAGGTGTGCCTTTTTTCATGGTCAGCCCAAAAGTCAGTGGCTCTCAGGGCTTGGAGTGCATATGTACCACACGCTGAGGATACGGAATCTCAATGCCGTTATCACGAAGCGTTTTCAAGATCGCCTGATTGATGTCCGATTTGAGGTTGAGTTGGCCACTGGCTGGGTCTTCAAACCAATAGTTCACGGTGAACTCCAGCCCATCGGCACCAAAGGCCGACAAGGCCACCAAAGGAGCTGGATCGGCCAGCACCCGGGGCTGTGCCTGGCAAGCTTGCTGCAGCAATGCCATCACCTGGTCCACTGGCGCGTCGTAGGCCACCGACACCATGGTGCTTTGCGCCACCTTGGCATCGGCCAACGACAAGTTCTCCACCCGCTGCGTGATCAGCATCTCATTGGGCACGATGGACTCTCGCCCCGTGGGGGAACGGATCAAGGTGTAGCGGGCCTTGATGTCGGTGATGCGGCCTTCAAAGTTGTCCACCTTGACCAGGTCTCCGATGCGCATGCTGCGCTCGGCCAGGATGACGAAGCCACTGACATAGTTGGCTGCCAGCTTTTGCAGGCCAAAACCGATGCCCACGCCCACCGCACCGCCCAGCACCGACAAGGCCGTCAGGTCGATGCCCACCGAAGACAGGGCCAGCAGCAAGCCCACAAACATGAGCAAGGCCCGCACCGTGTTGCTGATCACCTTGCGCAGCGACAAGTCGCTGCCCGTGGCCGACTTGAGCAAGCGCGACTCCAGTGCCGAAGAAATCCACAGCGTGAAGATCAACACCGCCCCCGCTGTGAGCGCCCCCTCGATCAGGGTGCGCACCGACAGCATGGAACCACCGACCTTCCAGCGAATCTGGTCCAGCTCATCCAGCACCAGAGGCAAGATGCCCGTGACCCACAACACCACCGCCAACCAGGCGATCCACGAAATCGTGCGTTCCAGCACGCGCACAAACGGGGCCTCTCCGAACGCCACCTGCAACACCTTGACGCCGAAGCGAATCAAGGCCAGCGAGATGCAGACAGGCAACAAAATACCAAACAAAGCCACCGGGTGGTCACCGGTCAGCAAGGCTCTGGCGACGAAAGTCAAGCCCAGCAAGACCGTGGGGAACAAGACCCCATCAACCAGCCGCTTGCCCAACAAAACCGATAAGTCTTGCGCCGCAAATGCTTGGCGAACGAGCCAGACGGCCAGCCAGGCCAGTGCCACGCAAACGGCAAACGCCCCCAGCACCTGAAGCGACTCGGCACGGGCCAAAGCATCCAACCAAGCCAACGGGTCGGCAATGTTCAAAGATTTCACGCTCGCCATGAAGGTTTCCTTTTGTCGATGAAGGCCTGCACGCCCTCCTGGGCCACGTCATCCATCATGTTGCAGGCCATGGTTTGGCCTGCCAATTGGTAAGCGGCTTCCACACCCATTTCGCGCTGCTTGTAAAACAAGGCCTTGCCCAGGCGCACCGCTTCGCGAGGCTTGCCCAAAATGGCGTTCACCAGCGCATCGACCTGAGCATCCAGCTCGGTGGCTGCACACACCCGGTTGACCAGCCCACGGCTGCGGGCCTCTTCGGCCGAAATGAAGCCCCCCGTCAGCAGCATCTCCATGGCCTGTTTGGCGTGCATGTTGCGCACCAAAGGCACGCTGGGCGTGGCGCAAAACAAGCCCACATCAATGCCGTTGACGCCAAAGCTCGCGCTGTCCACCGACACCGCCAGATCGCACTGCGCCACCAGCTGGCAACCGGCTGCCGTGGCCAAGCCCTGCACGCGGGCGATCACGGGCACTGGCAAATTTTGAATCGACAGCATCATGCGGCTGCACTGGGCAAACAGCTTTTGGTAATAAGCCAGCTCGGGCTGCGCCCGCATTTCTTTGAGGTTGTGTCCGGCACAAAAGGCCTTGCCTGCAGCGGCCAGCACCACCACACGGGCTTGCGCGTCCTGGGCGATGGCGTTGAAGGCTTTTTGCAGCGCATCGAGCATGGCCTCGCTCAGCGTGTTGAAGCTGGCGGGGCTGTTCAAGGTCAAGCGGTGCACACCACGCGCATCGCGCTGGTGCAGCAGCAAGTCAGTGGGGTCTGGGGCAGTGAAATCGGTCATGTGCCCGATTGTGCCCAAACTGGCGCGTCACACGTCGGCCAGCACGCGCAGGTGCGCTTCGACACTGCGGCCCAGAGCACTCAGGTTGTAGCCGCCCTCCAGGCAACTGACGATGCGGCCTTTGGCATAGCGCAGCGCCACGTCCTTGATGCGCTGGGTGATCCAGGCGTAATCCTGCTCAACCAAACCCATCTGCCCCATGTCGTCTTCGCGGTGCGCGTCAAAGCCTGCGCTGATGAAAATCAGCTCGGGCTTGTGCGCCTCCAGCCGTGGTATCCACATCATCTCGATCAACTCGCGAATGTCCATGCCCTTGGTGTAGGCCGGGACAGGCAAATTGACCAAATTGGCCGCATTCGATTGCGAACCGCCCTCGGGGTAAAACGGATGCTGGAAAAAACTGACCATCAAAATGCGCTCATCCCCGGCCACAATGTCCTCTGTACCGTTGCCATGGTGCACATCAAAGTCCACAATCGCCACGCGTTTGAGCCCGTGGCGCTCCAGCGCATGTTTGGCGGCAATGGCCACGTTGTTGAAGAAGCAAAACCCCATGGCCTTGTCGCGACAAGCATGGTGACCCGGTGGACGTACCGCACAAAAGGCGTTTTCCAGCTCACCCGCCAGCACGGCATCGGTGGCATCGATGGCCGCACCAGCAGACAGCAAAGCCGCATCCCAGGTGTGGGCGTTGATCAGCGTGTCCGGGTCCAGCGATGTGTGGCGGGGGCCACCCGCCGCGATGTCTTCGCGCAAGGCATCGCCCAAGCCCCGCAAAGCCGCCACATGCATGCGCCCATGAGCCAACTCGATGTCGGCCAAAGCCGCAGGCCCGGCTTCTCTGCGCTGCAAGGCCATGTCGAGGCCGGTGATCAGCAAGCGGTCTTCGATGGCCCCCAACCGCTCCGGGCACTCCGGGTGCCCCGCGCCCATTTCGTGTTTCCAGCAAGTGGGATGTGTGAAATAACCTGTCGCACCCATACGGTTTGTCTTCCTGCATGCTCAACAGCTTGTCAAATCTGTTGATTTTTTTGAATGACTGCACATTTTCTGCTTTCAGCTTATCACGCCAAGCCGCCCCCAGACCCTGTACTTTCCGATGCACTTTCCCGTGTACTTTCAGATGCACTTGCCGGATGAACCTGCCTGGGGCGATTAAACTGACCGCAGCATGAATTTTCTCTCATACCCCTCACGCGGCCTCTGCCCCCTGCACCTGAAAACCGTCTTGACTGGCCTGTTGGGTCTGGCTTTTTCACTGGCATGTCTGAACACGGCCCAGGCACAAGCAGCCAACACCCCGCCCGCCAAGCACCATCAGCACGCAGGCAAAAAAGCCAAGAAAAAAACCAGCGCGCCTGAAGCCCGCAAACACCGCACTCCAAAAGCCGCTGCAGCACCTGGCGCCAGCCTGAGCCTGAGCCAAAACCCCGAAGTGTCGGTCTGGGCAAAAGACGCCGCACAGCGTTTGCAACTCGACCCGGACTGGGTGCAAAAAACCATTCAACATGCCCACCACCTGCCCTTGGTGGAAAAGCTGGTGCTGCCAGCCACCAGCCCTGTGGCCAAAGATTGGGGCGCTTACCGTGCACGCTTCATCGAGCCCGTGCGCATTCAAGCCGGATTGCAATTTTGGCGGAAGCACCGCGCAGCGCTGGAAAAAGCCGAGCGCGAATACGGCGTGCCTGCAGCCATCATCGTCGGCATCATCGGTGTCGAAACGCTGTATGGCCAAAACACAGGCAACTTCCGGGTGGTGGACGCTTTGGGCACCTTGGCCTTTCATTTTCCGCAAGCCCACCCCAGAGCCGCAGAACGCCAATCCTTCTTTCGCAGCGAGCTGGAGCAATTTTTGCTGCTGACCTCGCGCAGCGGTGCCGACCCCTTGGCCATCCGGGGCAGCTACGCTGGCGCTTTGGGTTTGCCGCAATTCATGCCGTCCAGCTGGGCCAAGTTTGCGGTGGACTTTGATGGCGATGGCCGCATCGACCTGTTTGGCAGCCCTGCAGACGCCATCGGCTCGGTGGCCAATTATTTCAAGGCCTTTGGCTGGCGCCCCGGCATGCCCACCCATTACCCCGTCACCCTGAGCCCGGGCCAGACCGACATGGACACCCTGATGGCACCCGACATCTTGCCCACCTTCAGTGTGGCCAGTTTTGTGGCCAAAGGGGCTGCACTGGAAGGTGCCGCACTCGGCCACACCGGCCCGCTGGCGCTGATCGAGCTGCGCAACGGCCCCACCGCGCCGAGCTATGTGGCGGGCACCGAAAACTTCTATGCCATCACCCGCTACAACTGGAGTAGCTATTACGCGATGGCGGTGATTGAGCTGGCGGAAGCGGTGAGGCGGGAAGTGCTAAGCAAGCCGTGAAGGTGGTCAAACCATGAACCCCTTGAACCCCAAAAAACTGCTGCTGACCAAATGGACGGCGGTGAAACCCGTGGCCAAGCAAAAGCACTTTTTGGTCAGCCGGGTGATTCAACCCGGGCAGCCCACCGACCCGATTGAATCGGTGGAAATCGAAGCGGTGTTCTCCAAGGCCACGCAGGTCATCGCTTGGCGAGAACTGCAAGACGACAGCGTGTGGCGGCAGGGTTGGGTTTGAGCAATTCAGGTGAAGATCAAGCGGCGAAGGTGTCGTTTTACACGACACCTTGACAGCCCACCAAGTGGATCGGCGTCAACATGCTTGTACATCTGGCAACTTGGACTTGGCGGTTTGAGTGGCCATGATGCCTTGACATCCTCAGCCACCCATCACTGGGTTCATCTTTGTTGCACCTCGTACTTGAATCCGCCATTTAAAAGCAGGAGTTATTTTTTACCTTCACCGCCAATTGCCTTAATAAAGCCCCCATCGATAAATAAATTATTTAGCAATTTTTCAATTAAAATAGGATATTCATTAATGGCTTTCGGAATGGCAACTGCCGCAGCAAACGAAGACTCCCATTGATGATTTTGATTGATTCTCTTATTAAATAAAACCACAGAATCTTTTGAGACATTAAATTCAACCTCGCAAATCCCCGCACCAACACTAAAACCGTTAACATCAATATTATTTTTGTGCAAAATACCACCAATAACTATTTTTGAACTATCTGAATAATTACCAGCCAAAATCAAATCTTTACGAACAGCATTTTCAATATAACTTGAGAAAGTGGGTCCGTATGGTGATGTTAACGTGTTAGCCCTCATGGTTAGTTGTTTTTTATTGCTAGAATCCTCGGAATCTAAAAATTTACCGACCATTATTTTTACATCACCCAAGTTTTTTATTGCTTCTACATTTTTTCTTGAGCCAGCATATTCTGGCGCAACAGTTGAGCAACCTGCGAGAAGTGAAAATAACGAAAAAAATAGGCCGTAACATATTTTTCTCATGATTTAATCCTGTAAAATAATTTTCTGTCTCTCATTATAAATATTAATATCAACGAGTCCTCCATCAAACAACCGCTTCAAATCACGCAATCTTGTTTCCTTGCTAACTTCGGGTGCTTTTTTAGTGGATGAATCAATAACGACTTCATTAGCGAGCATTTTTAAGTTGGATAGCGCAGTAGTTAATTTTTTGAGTGCATCCTCAGAGGCACGCTTGGCCGAAAGATTAAAATTTGATTTGAACTCTGAAAATTCCGCACGCCCTTCACCAGAAACATAAATTTTCTCCTTGAGACCTGACTTCAAGTTAAAAAACTCTGCAGTTATATTAACACCAAACAATGTTGGGGGCCATGTTAAAGCACTTGAGGAGGAAGAATTGGTTGAAATCGTCACTTCTGCCAAGTAGTCAGAATTATTATTTCCACCAGGTTTTTTCAACACTTCAACATTTTTAAACTTATCTGAAAAGACTTTATAAATCCCCATATCCAACTCTTTGTATGGCCTATATCTCACACTATCACCACCCCCACCTGGCGTAGTAACTTCTTTTTCCAAATCCTCAGAAAAATAATAACTGAAATTTTTATCAAATTTTTCAACACTTGAGCCTTGATTAATAGCGGCAATGTCTGGAGAAATATTTAACGGGTGCGCACATCCCGACACCAAAGCTACGAAAAAAGCCAAAATAATTAATTTTTTCATTTGAATTTAAGTTTAAATCATTGTTTTTGCAGGATGATTCTCTGCTGCTCCAAATAAGCATCGTTGCTTATAAGTTTGTTATCATAAAGACTTTTTAACTCCAAAAGCTTTTTTTCCAATGAATTATCAACTGGTACGAAAATCGGGTTCTGCGACTTGGTAGCATCAGCAGCCTTTAAATTTAAATTATCAACCCCTTGAATTTTAGACATAACTATCTGAAATATAGATGGATACTCATATGCCGCCCCAGAGGAATGATCAATAATCGCACCAATTCCACCACCAAAAACCATATTACCGAACATCATTCCTTTTGTATCCGAAACAATGCCATTTCTGCCTGGTTCATAACCGTCTTTTCTACATAAAAGCTGCATGTTATCGTTTGAACGACTAATCCCAACGGTTCCAGGCGTCACAACAAACCATTTACCTTTAGAGTTTGTTAATTCACAATTTGCGCCTACCACTTCAGTACCAGTTGGCTCTTTTGTTTGAACTGAAATATTTTGATTAGTGCTACCTGTAATGGAGGCACAACCTGTCAAAGTTAACATCCCCAAAATAAATATTAAATTGAATTTTTTAAACATTTTTAATTTACATCTCATTGGCAATATGACTATATTACAGATTTAAAATTAACAGTAAATCCAGTTTTCCCGCCGCTACCGCAAGCCGCAAGCATATCGACGGCAGTTGCTATCGATGTTAATGTGATTGTATTTTTCATGTTTTTAGAAGACGTTTGTTAGCTCTGTACGATCTTCATCATACATATCTAATTTTTAAAATCAACCCACTACATCAAGCCACCCGCTCCGTCATCATAGTTGCCGTCAACTGGCTGTAGAGACGCTCAATCATTGCTGCTGAGTTGCCCTTCTGCTCGCACAGCGTAAATCAGTACCACCTCCGGTGGTTCGCGCGCCTTCCGCTCAGCAATCCACCACCAGATCCGCATCCACCAAACGGGCCCGGTGGTCCACGTAATAACCACCGAACTCGGTGTACTTGAGCACCGCACAACCGCATTGGGTGCATGAATGCACATCGCAGCGGTTGAACGGGAAATATCCCGAGGCGATGGGGGCGTTGGCCGATTCATACCTCGTACCGTCGGGGTGAAATTCCTCGAAAGTCAATTCAGTCTGATCGTCTTGCGGTGGTTTTCGCAAAGACCCCACCAGGCGCATCTGCTCTGCGGGCCAACGGTCGTCAGTGACGCTCTCCCAACCTTGGCAAGCCTTGAGGGCGCAGGTGCATTGGTCTGGTTTGCTTTGAGCGATTTGTCGAAGTTGTGCTGAGTCCATGGGTGGAATTTACCGCACAGCGCCAGTCAACCCAGCAACACTCGAATCAACGCCCGACCGTCTTAAGCCCCATGCGCCTTCATCGCCTTGCCCACCTCCAGCGTCCCCTGCTCTGAACCCGAGCGCGGCACGGTCTCGCCTTGGCGGTCGGTGACCTGCGTCATGGCTGCAAGCAGGCGCTCGGCGGTGTCCGGGCCTGTGCCCAGGTGCACGCCTTGCGTCAGGGTGATGTGCGCCACCTCAAAGCTGCCTGCGCCAGCGCAGATGATGGTGCGGTTGGGCGCGTCAACACTTGCCATGACCAGCATGGCGGGCACCACGGCGCTGGGCTCCAGGGCCTTGAGCACTTGCTCGGGCATGAGGCCTTCGGTCATGCGGGTGGCTGCGGTGGGGGCCAGGCAGTTGACGCGAATGTGGTGTTTTTCGCCTTCGATCGACAAGGTTTGCATCAGACCCGCCAGCGCCATCTTGGCCGCGCCGTAGTTGGCCTGGCCAAAGTTGCCATACAAACCGCTGGACGATGTGGTCATGACAATGCGGCCGTAGTTTTGCGCCTGCATGATCGGCCAGACGGCCTGGGTGCAATGGAAAGCGCCCATGACGTGAACGTCCATGACCAGTTTGAAGTCCGCCAACGCCATCTTGCCAAAGCTCTTGTCGCGCAAGATGCCGGCGTTGTTGACCAAAATGTCCACCCGGCCCCAGGCGTCCACCGCCTGCTGGACCATGGCTTTCACGGCCTCAAAGTCGGTGACCGATGCGCCGTTGGCCATGGCTTCGCCGCCTGCTGCACGGATTTCATCGACCACAGCTTGCGCCGCCGACACCGAACCGCCCACCCCGTGCACGTCGCCGCCCAGGTCGTTCACCAGCACTTTGGCGCCACGCGCCGCCAGGGCCAGGGCATGTTGTTTGCCCAAACCGCCACCTGCGCCAGTGACGATCGCGACGCGGCCTTTGAAATCGATGCTCATGGGTTTTCCTTGATTGAATGCTTGTGAATGGGTGACAGGGCGTTTGGGCACCATCTGCTAATCTGGCTGTCGATTGAAAGCTTGCCCTACTTTAAAACAGCCAGCGCATTGGCTGTGTTGCACGATTGACACCCGACATGGAACTCAACACCGAAATCATCACCACCCCGCCCTTGGACTCCGCCTCGGTGGTCCTGCTGCGCGACACTGCGCAGGGCATGCAAGTGCTGCTGCTCAGGCGCCACCAGGCATCCAACGTGTTGGGCGGGGCTTATGTGTTTCCAGGGGGCAAACTCGATCCGGAAGACCAACACCCGGCCCTGCTGTCTCAGCTCAGCCAGGATGCCGTCACCTTGCACCAGCGCTTGGCCGAGCCCGAGCTGACCCCGCAACGTGCAGCGGGCCTGTTTGTAGCGGCCATTCGCGAAGCGTTTGAGGAATGCCGCATTTTGTTGGGCCAAACCGGGGCCGACACCCCCGACCTGCCAGCTTTGCAAAATGCCTTGGCCAGCGGGCAAAGCTGGGCGCAGGCATTTCAAAACCTGTCGCTTCAACTGCACACCGATGCCTTGGTGCCCTGGACCCGGTGGATCACCCCGCGCCAGGCGTCGGTGACCCACAAACGCTTTGACACCCGCTTTTTCATCACCCGGGTGCCCGAAGGCCAAACCGCCGAGCACGACAATTTTGAGGCCACCGAAACCCTGTGGACCACCCCGCGCGAGGCCTTGATCCGCTATTGGGACCATGAGATTGAACTGGCACCGCCCCAAATCATGGGCCTGGTTCAGCTGGCCCGGCACCCGGACACCCACAGTGCACTGACCGAAGCCCAGAGCCGCCAGCCGCCCGTGGTCGAGCCCGAACCCTTTGACCAGGACGGTGTCCGCACCATTTGCTACCCCGGCGACCCTCGGCACTCGGTTTCGCAAGCGGTATTTCCAGGTCCTACACGTTTGCTGTTTAAAAACAAGCGTTTTGAGCCCGAGCTGGGTTTAGCCGCTTTGCTTGATTAAAATTGGGCGAATTACAATTTGTAACTTTTGAACGCCTTGATACGCCAATTGACTGTATGAGCCAACCCGCTGAGCCAATTTACCTGTCTGTTGAACGGGCCATGGAATTCATTGGCGATGCCAGCGGCGTTCTGTCACTGCTCAAAACCCTGCACCAGACGCTGGGCGAGGATTTGCCACGCATCCAGGCCCTGCTGGACAAGGACGACATGCATGGTGCCAACCGCTTGTTGCACCAGCTCAAAGGCTTCACACCCGTGTTTTGTGTGGACAGCCTGGTTGAGCTGGTCGTGTCGGTCGAACACCTGAGCAAACACGGTGAGTCTTCAGAAATCCGTGCGGCTTATAGCCGTCTGGCTCCTCAATTGGAGCAATTGCGCACCGAAGTGGCCACTCACCTGACGCTTCACCCCACGGCCTGAGAGGCCAGCCACTGGTCAATTTTCGCGGGGTCGTGCAGCAGCCGCAATTGGTCAAAAGCCTCTTGCGCCTCTGGATAAACCCGACGCAAATAATTGAGCCACTGTTTGAGTCGTCCAGCACGGTGCCTGGGGGCAACGCGCAGGCTGATGCCCTGCCAAAACAAGCGCATCAACACCACAATGTGCGACCAGGTCACCGCCTCGCCGGTCAAACTGCCATCCGACAGGGCGTCGTGTCGCGTGATGGCCAACGCCAGGCCCGGATCGGCCACCATGCCGCGCCCGATCATCAGCCGATCGCACCCGGTCACTTCGCGGCAACGCAGGGCATCGGCCAAAGTCCAGATTTCGCCATTGGCCACCATGGGCAGGCGCACGTGCTGGCGCAAATCGGCAATGCGGTCCCAATAAGCTGGCGGCCTGTAACCATGGGCCTTGGTGCGGGCGTGCACCACCAAATCGCTGGCCCCTGCGGCCTCAATGGCCAAGGCACAGTCTTCGGCGCGGCTGTCGTCGTTGAAGCCCAAACGCATCTTGGCCGACACAGGAATGTGCGCTGGCACCGCCCGGCGCACCGCCGCCACGATCTGGCCCACCAACTCGGGCTCGTCGAGCAAGACCGCACCACCCCGGTGCTGGTTCACGGTTTTGGCAGGGCAGCCAAAATTCAAATCAATGCCCGCAGGTTGCAGCTCGGCCAAAGCCGCCGCGTTGGCCGCCAAATAATCGGGGTCAGACCCCAATAATTGCACCCTGACGGGCACGCCTGCCACAGTGCGGCTGTTGTTCAGCAACTCAGGGGCCACCCGAATGAAGGCGCGGCGCGGCAGCACGGTGTTGGTGACGCGGATGAATTCGGACACGCACAAATCCACACCGCCCACTCGGGTGAGCATGTCGCGCAAGGTGTGGTCCAGCAGCCCCTCCATGGGGGCCAGCAAGACACGCGCCCCCAGGTGGCCCATGGTCATGCGGTCAAGGCGTCAGGCCAGTTTGCGCTTGAGGCGCACTTCTTCGACCTTGACCCCGCCCAAAGGCACGGTGCGGGCGGTGTTCATTTCGCGTTTGAAGCCCGCCAGATCGTGGAAACGCAGGGTTTTTTCGTGCAACAAGGGCAGCCAGACCGTGACGTCGGTGCAGCCTTCGTCTTCCAGCCCTTCACGGGCCGCGTCCCACAGGGCCAGACCCACGCCTTGACCCAAACGGTCAGGGGCGGCGTAAATGGCCCAGATTTCACCTGTGGTGTTTTTGGACTTGGGATCACGCGAGCGGTCAAAACCGACAAAACCAACGATTTCTTTGCCGTCTGTGGCCACCATGACTTGGGGTTCGCCGTATTCGATGGCTTCTTTCCAGAAGGACACGCGTTTGGGCATGGGGGTGGCGTCCCAGTGGGCTTCAGGCACTTGGCCTGCATAGGCAGCACGGCAGGCGCTGGCGTGCAAGGCCGCCACAGTGGTGGCGTCTTGTTGGGTGGCAAATCGGACTTGGATATCGGACATGGCTTGAATGGGAATGAAAAAACAACAAGATCAATGGGCGGTCGTGCCCAAAGTCAAACCCTGTATTGTCGCTGCTTCGGTTATCTTCAAGGGATGTGGAAGCTACTGAACCCCTTGAAACCCTCCAAAGCTTGGATTGCGCTGGCGCTCTGGGCCGCTTGCGCTGTTGTGCCAGCCCAAAACTTGACTGCCCCAACGTCCGCAACGGCCCCTGTACCCTCGCCCCGCGCTCGTTTTGAAGACAACATGGCCGAACGAACCAAGGCCTGCACAGCCTGCCATGGCGACCAAGGGCGGGCCGGACCGGATGGTTATTACCCTCGTCTGGCAGGCAAACCTGCGGGCTATCTGCACAACCAACTGCGCAACTTTGCCCAAGGCCGACGCCATTACGAGCTGATGACGCGGCTGATCGATCCGCTCACAGACGCGTATCTGGGCGACATGGCGCGTTATTTTTCTTCTCTGGAGTTGCCCTACCCGAAACCCAGCGCCAACAACACAATTTCGGCGCAGCGCTTGGCCAAAGGCCAGCAACTGGTGACGCAAGGCGACGCATCGCGGGGTTTGCCCGCCTGCACCCAATGCCACGGCGTGCGCTTGACGGGCGTACAACCGAACGTGCCTGGCTTGCTGGGCTTGCCACTGGATTACCTGAATGCTCAACTGGGCGCGTGGCAAACGGGTCAACGCAAGGCCCATGCACCGGACTGCATGGCCGAAGTGGTCAAGCGCATCCCGGCCGATGAGCTGATTGCGGTGTCCAGCTGGCTCGCTCGCCAAGCTTTGCCTGCGGACACGCACCCTGCCCCTCACCCCCCGGCCGGCCCACCTTTGCCCGCGGCACTGCGCTGCGGCAGTGCGCCCGAACTGTCCAGCACAGCGGGAGGCCAGCCATGAAGACATCACGCATCGGCTGGGGCTTGGCCTGTGCCCTTCTGACATTGACCGCCTATGTTGTTTGGGACAACTGGGCTGACGCATGGACCACATCCGCCAGCACGACCGCCAGTCAAGTGCCCCACGACACGGCCCGCCCAGTGGACAACAACGCGCAGATTGAACGTGGTCAGTACCTGGCCCGTGCGGGCAACTGTGTGGCCTGTCACAGTGCACGGGGGGCTGCACCCATGGCTGGGGGCCGGCGCATTGACACGCCTTTTGGTGCCGTTTTCAGCAGCAACCTGACGCCCGACGCGACCACCGGCATCGGCACCTGGAGCCCTCAGGACTTTTGGCAAGCGCTGCACCACGGACGCTCCAAAGACGGCCGACTGCTGACACCCGCGTTCCCCTACAACCACACCAGCGTCATCACCCGCGCAGACAGCGACGATCTGCTGGCTTGGCTGCAAAGTCTTGCGCCCGTGAACCAGCCCACCCCGCCCCACACCCTGATGTGGCCCGTGGGCACACAAGCTGCATTAGCGGTCTGGCGCAGCCTGTTTTTCAGCCCCGCGCCGTTCAAAGCAGACCCAGCGCAAACGGCCGAGTGGAACAGGGGCGCTTATCTGGTGACCGGTCTGGGCCACTGCGCCGCATGCCACAGCCCGCGCAACGCCTTGGGGGCCAGTGGCGCTGTCGATGATTTGTCGGGCGGCCTGATGCCCGTGGTCAACTGGTACGCGCCCGACCTCACCCGCGACAGCGAAACCGGTCTGGCCACAACGCCCTTGGCCCACATCGTGCAATTGCTGCGCACGGGAGAGTCAGGCCAAGCCCAGACCAGCGGCCCGATGGCCGAAGTGGTGCAACACGGCACCCAACACATGACCGAAGCCGACTTGCACGCCATGGCGGTGTATCTGCAGTCCCGCGCACAAAAAGCCGCCACGGCAGCCCTTGCACACCCTGCACCCGTGCGGGCCAAAGTCAGCCTGACCGTGGCTTCGAAAGGCCTGCAGATTTACGACCGGCATTGCGCGCAATGCCACGGCGAACAAGGCCAAGGCGTCACCACGGCAGCCGGCCGAACGGCCTACCCCGCGCTGGCGGGCAACCGCGCCGTGCTGCTGAACGACCCGACCAACCTGGTGCAAATGGTCTTGTATGGCGGCTATGGCCCGGCCACCGCCTTGCACCCACGCCCCTTTGGCATGCCGCCAGCGGTGCTGGAGCTGGACGACCGAGACATCTCGGCCGTGCTCACCCACCTGCGCACCCAGTGGGGCAACCAGGCCAGCGAAGTCACGCCCCTGCAAGTCAACCGCATCCGGGCCGCGCAGGGCAACTGAACCCACTCACCAGCGCACCTCTGCGTCTGAGGAAGGCAGTCCCTGCGGCCGAATGCGTGTGGAGCTGAGCGCTCGGTTCAGTCTGTCATGTGCGGCACCTCTTGGCAGGGGTCACGCCGCTACCATTTCGGGCATGACACAACACCTCTACATCCTGACAGGCGCATCCCGGGGCATGGGCCTGGCCATCGCGCAGCAATTGCTCACACCCGGCAACAGCCTGCTGTGTATCTCGCGCCACGCCAACGACGCGCTGGCCGTTGCTGCCCAAGAGCGCCATGTCCCGCTGACGCAGTGGACGCATGACCTGACCGATGGGCAAGGTGCCAGCCAGCGCCTGCGCGACTGGCTTGAGCGCCTGGACACAGCGGCTTATGCCAGCATCACCCTCATCAACAACGCAGGCGTGATCCCGCGCATTGGGCCACTGAGCCAAGCCGATGCCCACGATCTGGCGCAAGCCTTGCGCGTCGGCTTGGAAGCGCCGATGCAGCTGTGCGCGGCGTTTCTGGGGGCCACCGAGGACTGGGGCATGCCCCGCAAGGTGCTCAACATCTCATCCGGTTTGGGGCGCAGCGCCATGGCTTCTCAGGCGGGTTATTGCGCGGCCAAGGCGGGCATGGACCATTTCACCCGCTGCATGGCATTGGACGAAGCCCTCAAGCCCCAAGGTGCCCAAGTCTGCTCTTTGGCCCCCGGCGTCATCGACACCGACATGCAGGTGCAGCTGCGTGGGGCGGCTAACAACGCCTTCCCGGACCAAGCCAAATTTGCCCAGCTCAAGGAGAAAGGCTTGCTCAGCTCCGCGCCCCAAGCGGCCAGCCAAGTGCTTGCCTTTCTGGCCAGAGCCGACTTTGGCCAAAACCCGGTCGCCGACGTGCGGGACTGATCCGGCTGTGTTTTTCGGACAAAGGCTGTCAGGTCACTGTAGCTATTGCCACTGACACTGTGCGGGTTATTCCATCCCTATTTTTAAATTCTGGAGACATCCCATGAGCCGTGAAGTTGTTGTTGTCAGCGGTGTGCGCACCGCCATTGGTACCTATGGCGGCAGCCTGAAGGACATTGCGCCCACCGAGCTGGCCGCACAAGTCGTGCGCGAAGCCCTGTCCCGCGCGGGCACCGACGGCAAAGATGTGGGTCATGTGGTGTTCGGCCATGTGGTCAACACCGAGCCCAAAGACATGTATTTGTCCCGCGTGGCGGCCATCAATGGCGGCTGTGCCGAAGGCACGCCCGCCTTCAACGTGAACCGCCTGTGCGGCTCGGGCCTGCAGGCCATCGTGAGCGCCAGCCAGTCGATCATGCTGGGTGACTGCGACATCGCCATTGGCGGCGGCGCTGAAAACATGAGCCGTGGCCCTTACGCTTCTCTGAGCGCCCGCTGGGGTGCCCGCATGGGTGACACCAAGATGGTCGACATGGTGGTCGGTGCCCTGCACGACCCCTTCCACACCATCCACATGGGTGTAACGGCTGAAAACGTGGCCGCCAAATACGGCATCACCCGCGAAATGCAGGACGCGCTGGCTGTGGAAAGCCACAACCGTGCCGAGCGCGCCACGGCAGCTGGTTACTTCAAAGACCAGATCATGCCGGTCATGTTGAAAAGCAAAAAAGGCGAAGTCGCTTACGCCACCGATGAGCACTTCCGCCCCGGCTGCAAGCTCGAAGACATGGCCAAGCTCAAGCCCGTGTTCGTCAAGGAAAACGGCACCGTGACTGCGGGCAACGCCTCCGGCATCAACGATGCCGCCGCTGCCGTGGTGTTGATGGAAGCCGGGGCCGCCAAAGCCCGTGGTGCCAAACCGCTGGCCCGCTTGGTGGGTTACGCCCACACCGGTCTGGACCCCAAGATCATGGGCGTGGGCCCGATCTCGGCCACACAAGCCGTGCTCAAAAAAACCGGCCTGAGCGTGAACGACCTGGACGTGATCGAGGCCAACGAAGCTTTTGCCGCCCAAGCCTGTGCCGTGACCCGCGAGCTGGGCCTAGACCCGGCTAAGGTCAACCCCAACGGCTCGGGCATTTCGCTGGGCCACCCCATCGGTGCCACGGGCGCACTGATCACCGTGAAAGCCCTCTATGAGCTGCAACGCGTGAACGGCCGCTACGCCCTGGTGACCATGTGCATCGGCGGCGGTCAAGGCATTGCGGCGATTTTTGAGCGCATGTGATCCGGGTGTTTTGTCACCCCCGACCCGATCGGGGGTCCATCCCTTTTTGACTTTGTCACCCCCGACCCGATCGGAAGTCCATGCCTTCGGCTGCCGTGGATACCCGCATTCGCGGGCATGACAAGCTCCCCGATTGGTCACCCTGGGCTTGATCGGGGGTCCATGCCTTTTTGACTTTGTCACCCCCGACCCGATCGGGAGTCCATGCCTTCGGCTGCCGTGGATACCCGGTCAAGCCGGGTATGACAAATAAAAATTGGTCAGGCGGCATGGCAGCGGGCTGAGCGGATGCCGTCTCACACCGCTGCCACGGCACCCGTCACCACCACCTCTATCAAATAGGCCGGGTCGGCCAGTGCGGCCTCGACCGTGGCACGCGGCGGCGCACTGCCTGCCACCACCCAGGCATCCCACACCTCGTTCATGGCGGTGATGTCGGTGATGTCTTTCAGGTAAATCTGGGTGCGCAAGATGCGGGTTTTGTCGCTGCCGGCCTCGATCAGTCGCTGCTCGATCTGGCGCAGCACATCGGCCGTCTGGCTGCGGATGTCGGTGGCTTCGCACTCGGGCACCATGCCTGCCAAATAAACCACGCCATTGAAAATGGCCGCCTCGCTGTAGCGGGCCGCCACATGCAAACGCTGGATGTCCGGGTTCATTCTTTTTTCTTTCCCAATTTGGATTCGGTGCCAGCGAACAAGCGGTTGATGTTCTCTCGGTGCCGCCAGACCAGCAACAAAGCCATCACGGCCAGGCAGAAAACCTCGGTCGCGTTCGCATCCCAAGACACGCCGTCGCCAAATACATAAAACACAGGCGCAAACACCGCCGCCACCATGGATGCCAGCGAGACATAGCGGCTGAAATACACCACGATGCCAAAGGTGAGCACCGTGGCCAGCGCCAGCACGCCATTGACGCCCACCAGCACGCCCACCGCCGTGGCCACGCCTTTGCCGCCCACAAAACCAAAGAACACCGGGTACAGATGACCCAGAAATGCCGCAAGCCCTGCCAGCGCCGCCACACTGACGCCCAAACCATGTTCAGGGCCAAAGCTCAGCACCAGAGCCACCGGCAACCAACCTTTCACCGCATCCAGCAGCAAGGTCAAAATGGCGGCTTTTTTGCTGCCCGAGCGCAGCACGTTGGTGGCACCGGGGTTTTTGCTGCCGTAGCTGCGCGGGTCGTTCAGGCCCATCAGTCGGCTGACGATGACAGCAAAACTGAGCGAACCCATCAAATAACTGGCCAACACCACGGCCACCGGAATCAACAAATCCATCGAAAGCTCCCTTGTTCTTGTACGGGCGTCATTCTGCCAGTGCGCAATTCACAGGCTGCGCCCCCAGCAACTGCACGCACACCTGCGGGTCAATGCCCACCAGATAACCGCGCCGACCACCGTTGATGCAAATGCACGGCAAGGCCAGGATGGTTTCCTCGATGAACACGGGCATCTGCCGACGCGTGGCAAAGGGCGACGTGCCGCCCACCAAGTAACCGCTGTGGCGGTTGGCCACCTCGGGCGCACAGGGCTCGATGGATTTCAGCCCCACTTGCCGCGCCAGGTTTTTGGTGGACACCTTGCGGTTGCCGTGCATCAGAACCACCAGCGGTTTGGCGTCTTGGTCTTGCATGATCAGGGTTTTGACCACACTGAACGGGTCCATGCCCAGCACTTGGGCGCTGTGCTGGGCGCCGCCGTGCTCTAGGTACTCGTAGGGGTGCTCGGTGAAGCTCACCCCGTGCTGGCGCAACAGCGCCGTGGCCGGGGTTTCGCTGACTTTGTCTTTTTTGGCCATGGGCCAGCATCACAAAGCCGGGTCGCGCATGTCCCACCGGATCGCGTCAATGGCCTTGAGCACGTCCGGCGACAACTCGGTCGACCAGGCGGCCAGGTCTTCGTTCAATTGCGCGACCGACGTCACGCCAATGATGGTGCTGGCCACGCTCCAGCGGTGGTAGCAAAACGCCAAGGCCATCTGGGTGGGCGTCATGCCGTTGTCGCGGGCCAATTGGTTGTAGCGGCGTGCCGCCACCAAGGCTTCAGGTCGGCCCCAGCGCTGTTTGCGCATGGAGTCGTAACGGGCAATGCGCCCCCCCTCTGGCAGCAGGGGACCCGTCAGATCGACGTTGTCGTATTTGCCCGTCAGCAAACCAAAGCCCAGCGGCGAATAAGCCAACATGGACACGTTCAGGCGGTGACAGGTTTCGTCCAGCGCGTTGTCATAGGTGCGGTTCACCAGGCAATACGGGTTTTGAATCGTGGCCACGCGCGGCAGGCCATGCTGCTCGGCCAGGCGCACGAATTCGTGCACGCCGTAAGGGGTTTCGTTGGACAGGCCCACGTAACGCACCTTGCCCGCCTTGACCAATTTGGACAGGGCTTCGAGTTGTTCGTGGATCGAGGTGACCGATTTGTCTTTGGCGGGGTCGAAATAGGTCATGCCAAACACGGGCACATGGCGCTCGGGCCAGTGGATCTGGTAGAGGTCGATCACATCGGTTTGCAGACGGCGCAAGCTGGCGTCGCACGAATTCAAAATATCCTGACCGGTCATGCCAGAGCCTTCGCGAATCCAGGGCATGCCGCGTGAAGGGCCTGCCACCTTGGTGGCCAGCACCAGTTTCTGGCGGGCACCGGGGTTTTTGGCAAACCAGTTGCCGATGTAGGTTTCGGTGAAGCCACAGGTGGCGGCGGTGGCGGGCACGGCATACATCTCGGCGGTGTCGATGAAGTTGATGCCGGCCTCGAGTGAGCGGTCCAGAATGGCGTGCGAGTCAACCTCGTTGACTTGCTCGCCAAAGGTCATGGTGCCCAGGCAGATGGGGGTCACTTGCAAATCGGACTGGCCGAGTTGAACGAGTTTCATGGTGTGTCCTGTCGGTGAAAAACGGAGGGAAAAACGGGGAATCTGAATGGAGCCGTGGGTCGCGGGAAGGCCAGAAAAACGCGCTGAGCCTATCGACCGATCAGCGCTTATTTTGTCATGCAGCCGTGCGCGGCCCTGTCGCCAAAGCCCTGGCCTCTTCTTGCAGACGCAGCACACGCCGCTGAACTTTGCCAGTGGTGGTCATGGGCAACTGGTCGATGAACTCGATCTCTTTGGGATATTCATAAGGGGCCAGCAAACCCTTCACATGGGCCTGCAGCTCGCGGCGTACCTCGTCGTCAAAGGCGGCTTGTCCTGGCCCTGCAGGCCTGCGGCCTCGCCAGTCGGGCGAGAGCACCACATAAGCCTTGACCAGCGCGCCCCGATCTTTGTCGGGTTTGGGCACCACAGCAGCGTTGGCCACAGTCGGGTGTTTGACCAGGCAGTTTTCGATCTCGCCCGGGCCAATGCGGTAACCCGCCGCCTTGAACATGTCGTCGGTGCGGCCTTGGTACCAGAGGTAGCCGTCTTCGTCGGCCATGGCCATGTCGCCTGTGCGGCACCAGTCGCCCGTGTATTTGGCCTGCGTGGCTTTGTCGTTGTTCCAATAGCCCAAAAAGAACACCGGGTCGGGATGGCCGTGCACGTCAAAACGGTTGACGGCCACCTCGCCAGGCATGCCCGCGGGGCACAGCTGGCCCGCATCGTCGATCACCGCGACCTGGTGGCCGGGGTAGCCCTTGCCCATACTGCCGGGTTTGGCCGGCCACAAGCGCGTGCAGTTGCCCACCACGTAGTTGATTTCGGTCTGGCCGAACATCTCGTTCACCGTGACGCCCAGCTGCTGCTGGACATAGCCAAACACCGCATCGCCCACCGCTTCACCCGCACTCATCATGGCTTGCAGCTTCAGGCGGTAGTGGCCTTTCACCTCGGGCACCGCCTTCATCATGGCTTTGAGCGCCGTGGGAAACAAAAAGGTGTGCGTGACGCTGTGGCTTTGCAATATCTCGAACGCAGCCTCGGGTGAAAACCGTCCGTTGAAGGCCACGATGGGTCGGCCGAAGTACAGGCTGGGCAGCAAGGCGTCCATCAAGCCGCCCGTCCACGCCCAATCAGCGGGCGACCAGAACACAGCTTGGGACGGACGATCGGCCTTGAACGGGTCAAAGCCGAACCAGTTCTGGCTGCACACAAAACCCGTGAGGTTGCCGATCAGCGCCCGGTGCGGGATCAGTGCGCCCTTGGGGTTGCCAGTGGTGCCGCTGGTGTAGATCAGCACCGCCGGGTCTTCGGCGAACGTGCTCACGGGTTTGAAGGTGCTTTCGCTGGCCTGCATGGCGCGGGCGCAATCCAGGTCGGCCAGTGCCCCGGCCTGACCCACCCCGATCAGGGTTTGCAAGCCTGGGCAGTCAGGCCGGGCTTGCCGCAAAGCGTCAAGGGTCGATTCGTCACACACCGCCACACGGGCCTGGCTGTCGTTGATGCGAAACGACAGCGCCTCGGGGCCAAACAGCATGGACAGCGGCATGGCCACCGCCCCCATTTGCAGCACCGCCATGTAGGCCACGGCGGTCTCAAAGCGCTGGGGCATCACGATCGCCACCCGGTCACCGCGCTGCACGCCCTGAGCTCGCAGCACCCGACTCAGGCGGTTGGCGTCGTCTTGCAACTGCCCGAAGGTCCAGCTGCGGCCCAAACCCTGCCCCGCCACATGCTCGCGTATGGCCTGGCGTTTGGCGGTGGCGGGTTGTGCAGCCCATTGCCCGCAGCAAGCCTGCGCCATGTTGAAGCGCCTAGGCACTTTCCAACCGAAACCTTGGTGAATGGCCGCATAGCGGTCAGGGGTGGCAGGGCTCGGGCGGTCCTGGTTGCGACTGACGCTCATCGTTTGTCTCCTTATGATCGAAAGTATGTACCAAGTTCAACGCGAATCACAAAGCTCCTGGGTGCCGCTGCGCGGCTGTCGTTACCACGTCCGCCAATGGGGCACACCCACACCCGGCGCCACGCCGCTGGTGCTGGCGCACGGCTGGATGGACGTGGCCGCCTCCTGGCAATTCATGGTGGACGCCTTCAGCGAAGCTTTTGTCAGCCAGCGCCCCATCATTGCCATGGACTGGCGCGGCTATGGCCTGACCGAGGCCCCAGCCACCGACAGTTATTGGTTTCCCGACTATCTGGCCGACCTGGATGCCTTGCTGGACCAGCTGTACCCCGGGCGGCCGATTGACCTGGTGGGCCACAGCATGGGCGGCAACGTGGTGATGATGTACGCGGGATCACGCCCCGAGCGCATTCGCCGACTGGTCAATTTGGAAGGCTTTGGCATGCCCGCCACACGCCCAGCACAAGCACCCGGGCGCATGGGCCAATGGCTGGATGAGCTGAAAGCCCAGCGCGAGGGCGCCAACGACCTGAAAGCTTATGCCGATGCCGCAGGTGTTGCGGCACGCTTGATGAAAACCAACCGCCGCCTGGGGGCAGACAAAGCCAACTGGCTGGCGCAACATTGGGCGCAACCCGGAAACGATGGGCAGTGGCGCATTCTGGGCGATGCGGCGCACAAGGTGATCAACCCTTATTTGTTCCATGTCGACGAAGCGCTGGAGATATACCGCCGCATTGCGGCACCCGTGCTGGCGGTGGAGGCCTCTGACGACTCGCTTGGCATGTGGTGGAAAGGAAAATACACGCTGGCCGAATTTCATGAGCGTTTGAAGGCCGTTCCGGTGCTTGAAGAAGCCTTGATTCAGGACGCAGGCCACATGCTGCACCACGACCAACCCCAACTGCTGGCCGCCATGATCGAAAAGTTCATCCGGTGAGAGGCCCTAAAATCACACCGTTTTAATATCGATGATCATTTGCCATGCATCCCGCACACTTTTTTCGTATTTTTCTGGCTCTGGCCTTGTCTGCCCTGTTTTCGTTGGCACATGCCGACAGCACCAACCGCTACTGCCCCGACCTGTTGGCCGTGAAAGGTGCCCCGGAACCCGCTCACCGGGGTGAATTGACCTTTTCCCCTTACACCTACCACTTCAGCAACAACCCGGAGCACAAGCATGTGGTTCTGGTCGCGATCGACGAGCAATTGCCCGGCGACCGTTTGTGCGGCATCAGCTTTTTCAGCAACTCGTTTGGGCAACCATCGGTGTACGTGTACGCAGGTCAGCAGTTCAACAACCTGTTCGGTGTGCCGCAACTGTTCGCCAAAGTCACGGGCGGCCTGATGTACGGCTATGTGGACCCCTATGAGAACAAAGTGCCCCTGAACTACAAAGGCTTCAACCCCGCCATCATTCCGGCCGTGGGCTACAAGCTGACGCAGCACGACTCGGTTCAGATCAAGTTTTTGGGCACCGCCGCCATGATGTTCTCTTACGGGCGACAGTTTTAAGCCACCCGGCAGGCGTGCGCGGCGCCAACTCATGAGAAAATGCCCGGTTTACCGAACCGGACACTTTCCCCATGGACGCAGAACACATCAACCAAATCGGCGCATCCCTCTCAGACCTGACCGCTCGTACCCACGAGTTACGGGGGTATCTTTGACTACGATGCCAAATCTGAACGGCTGAGAACCGTCAACGCATCCCTCGAAGATCCCTCGGTCTGGAACGACCCCAAAAAAGCCCAGGAACTGGGCAAAGAGAAAAAAGCCCTCGATGGCGTGGTGGTGACCATCACCAACCTGACCAGCGAGTTGGCCGACAACCTTGAACTCTTTGAAATGAGCAAGGAAGAAGGCGACGATGCCGGCTTGCAAACCATCGAAGCCGAAGCCGCCAAACTGGCCAAGCTGGTGGAAGACCTCGAATTTCGCCGCATGTTCCGCCACGAGGCCGACCCGCTCAACTGCTTTGTCGACATCCAGGCCGGCGCAGGCGGCACCGAAGCCTGCGACTGGGCCAGCATGCTGCTGCGCCAGTACATCAAGTACGCCGAACGCAAAGGCTTCAAGGCCACTGTGGAAGACGAAACCCCAGGCGACACCGCAGGCATCAAGGGCGCGACCATCAAGATCGAGGGCGAATACGCCTTTGGCCTGCTGCGCACCGAAACTGGCGTGCACCGCTTGGTGCGAAAGAGCCCCTTCGACTCGTCGGGTGGTCGCCACACGTCTTTTGCTTCGCTGTTTGTGTACCCCGAGATCGACGACTCGATCGAGATCAACATCAACCCGTCTGACGTGCGTACCGACACCTTCCGCGCCAGCGGCGCGGGCGGTCAGCACATCAACAAGACCGACTCGGCGGTGCGCCTGACGCACATCCCCACGGGCATTGTGGTGCAGTGCCAGGACGGCCGCAGCCAGCACAGCAACCGCGATGTGGCCTGGCAACGCCTGCGCTCGCGCCTGTACGACTTTGAGATGCGCAAGCGTCTGGAAGAGCAGCAAAAGCTGGAAGACACCAAGACCGATGTGGGCTGGGGTCACCAGATCCGCAGCTATGTGCTGGACAACAGCCGCATCAAAGATTTGCGCACCAACGTCGAAATTTCGGCCACCCAAAAGGTGCTCGATGGCGACCTCGATGCGTTCATCGAAGCCTCACTGAAACAAGGCCTCTGAGCTGCTCAGACCTCAACCAAAACGGAGTTAGTGATGCGTGAAGGACAACCCACCGCGATTCACCGGGAGGCTTATGCCGCCCCGGCTTTCTGGATCGAAACGGTCGATCTGACCTTTGATCTGGACCCGGCCAAAACCCGCGTGCTCAACAAGATGCGCCTGCGCCGCAACCCCGATGTGGCGGCCCAGCCGCTGCGTCTGGATGGCGAAGACCTCAATTTGGCCCGCGTGCTGGTGAATGGCGGTGGCACCTCGTTCAAAATGGACGACAACCAGCTGGTGCTGGAAAACTTGCCCGAAGGCACCGATGCCTTCGATCTGGAGATCTTCACCACCTGCAACCCCGAGAAAAACACCCAGCTGATGGGCTTGTACGTCAGCAACGACTCGTTCTTCACCCAGTGCGAGGCCGAGGGTTTCCGCCGCATTACCTATTTCCTCGACCGTCCAGACGTGATGGCCAGCTTCACCGTCACCCTGCGCGCCGACAAGGCCAAGTACCCCGTGCTGCTGTCCAACGGCAATCTGGTCGATCAAGGCACTCTGGAAGACGGTCGCCACTTTGCCAAGTGGGTTGACCCGCACAAAAAGCCCTGCTACCTGTTCGCCTTGGTGGCGGGCCAGCTGGTCGCGCGTGAGCAGCGCATCATCAGCCGCAGCGGCAAAGAGCATCTGCTGCAGGTGTTTGTGCGCCCCGGCGACCTGGACAAAACCGAACACGCGATGAACTCGCTCATGGCCAGCGTGGCCTGGGACGAAGCGCGCTTTGGCCTGCCGCTGGACCTGGAGCGCTTCATGATCGTCGCCACCAGCGACTTCAACATGGGCGCGATGGAAAACAAGGGCCTGAACATCTTCAACACCAAATACGTGTTGGCGAACCCGGCCACCGCCACCGACATGGATTTCGGCAACATCGAATCCGTCGTGGGCCACGAGTATTTCCACAACTGGACCGGCAACCGCATCACTTGCCGCGACTGGTTCCAGCTCTCGCTGAAAGAAGGCCTGACAGTCTTCCGCGACCAAGAGTTCAGCCAGGACATGGCGGGCGAGGCCAGTGCCCGCGCCGTCAAGCGCATCGAAGACGTGCGCGTGCTGCGCACCGTGCAGTTTGCCGAAGACGCCGGCCCCATGGCCCACCCCGTGCGGCCCGACAGCTATGTGGAGATCAACAACTTCTACACCGTCACCATCTACGAAAAAGGCTCTGAAGTCGTTCGCATGATGCAGACCCTGGTGGCCACGCCCAACGACCTGCAAGGCCGCGATGGTTTTGCCAAGGGCATGAAGCTTTACTTTGAGCGCCACGATGGCCAAGCCGTGACCTGCGACGACTTTGCGCAAGCCATTGCCGACGCCAACCTCGGCTCCGCCTTGGCGCAAAACCTGAGCACCTTCAAGCGCTGGTACAGCCAGGCGGGCACCCCGCGCCTGCAAGCGTCCGGCAGCTACAACGCCGCCGAGCGCACCTACACCCTCACGCTAAGCCAAAGCTGCCCTGCCACACCCGACCAGGACAACAAAGCACCGTTCGTCATCCCCGTCGCTTTGGGCCTGCTCAGCCGCGATGGCGCTGCCCTGCCCTTGCAACTGGCCGATGCATCCGATGTGGTGCCCCAGCAAACCCTGGTGCTCACCGAAGCCAGCGCCAGCTACACCTTTGCCAACATCGACAGCGAACCCGTGCCCTCACTGCTGCGCGGCTTCAGCGCCCCCGTGGTGCTCGAAGACGGCCTGAACGCTGACGACCTGCTGATCTTGCTGGCCCACGACAGCGATCCGTTCAACCAATGGGAAGCAGGCCAGCGCCTGATGTTGCAAAGCGCTCTGGATGCCATCCAGCAAAACAAGGACCTGACGGGTCAGCCCGTGCTGTCGAACGAACTGATCTCGGCGCTGCGCAATGTGCTGCGTCACCCAGGACTGGACGCGGCCTTCAAAGACCTGGCGCTCACGCTGCCATCTGAGAACTACATCGCCGACCAGTTGGACGTGGTGGACCCGCAGCGCGTGCACGCTCTGCGCGAGAACATGCGACTGCAACTGGCCTCCGCTTTGCAAGCCGACTGGCAATGGGCTTGGGACGCGCACAAAAACAATGGGGCTTACTCACCCGACGCGAAGTCGAGTGGCTGCCGCGCTTTGGCCGGACTGGCCATGACCATGCTGTGCGTGGCCGCCGTGAACAACGGTGATGCCGTCACGCCCGGCCGTGTGTACCAGCAGTTCAAGGACGCTGGCAACATGACCGACCGCTTCAACGCCTTGTCGGCGCTGGTGGTCAGCGGCCACGCGCTGGCGCAAGACGCCTTGGCCCTGTTCCACAAAATGTTCCAGCACGAAGCCCTGGTCATCGACAAGTGGTTTGCCTTGCAGGCCGGTGCCCCCGACCGCGCTGGCGATGTGCTGCCGCGTGTGCGCCAGCTCATGCAACACCCCGACTTCAGCCTGCGCAACCCCAACCGCGCCCGCAGCCTGATCTTCAGCTATTGCAGCGCCAACCCGGCGGCCTTCCACCGCGCCGACGCGGCAGGCTATGTCTACTGGAGCGAGCAGGTGCTGGCGCTGGACGCCATCAACCCGCAAGTCGCAGCCCGACTTGCGCGCGCCATGGACCGCTGGAGCCGCCTGGCCGAGCCCTACCGCAGCGCAGCCAAAGTGGCCATCGAACGCGTGGCCGCCAAAGCCGACCTGTCCAACGACGTGCGAGAAGTCATCAGCCGTGCCCTGAGCAGCATCTGAACCCAAGGAACGAACATGAGCAGCAAAATTTCCCTCTCCCGCTACTTGGTCGAGCAACAACGCGACAAAGGCCACATCCCGGCTGACTTGCGCCTGCTGCTCGAAGTGGTGGCCCGCGCCTGCAAAAGCATCAGCCACGCCGTGAACAAAGGCGCCTTGGGCGGCGTGTTGGGCAGCGCCGAAAGCGAAAACGTGCAAGGCGAAGTCCAAAAGAAACTCGACATCATTGCCAATGAAGTCCTGCTGGAAGCCAATGAATGGGGCGGGCACCTCGCCGCCATGGCGTCTGAAGAGATGGACAGCATCTATCTGGTGCCCAACCGCTACCCGCAAGGCGAATACCTGTTGCTGTTTGATCCACTGGATGGCTCGTCCAACATCGATGTCAACGTCAGCATTGGCACCATTTTCAGCGTACTCAAAAAACCCGAAGACAGCCAAGGCGTGACCGAGCAAGACTTCTTGCAACCGGGCAACCAGCAAGTGGCCGCAGGTTACTGCGTGTACGGGCCGCAAACCACGTTGGTGCTCACTGTGGGTGATGGCGTGGCCATGTTCACTTTGGACCGCGAACAAGGGTCTTTCGTGCTCACGCAAGAAAATGTTCAAGTGCCCGCAGACACCAAAGAATTCGCCATCAACATGAGCAATATGCGCCACTGGGACGAACCCGTGCGCCGCTACATCGACGAATGCCTGCAAGGCAAAGAGGGTCCGCGCGGCAAGGACTTCAACATGCGCTGGATCGCCTCTATGGTGGCCGATGTGCACCGCATCCTGACCCGTGGCGGTGTGTTCATGTACCCCTGGGACAAGCGCGAACCCCACAAAGCCGGCAAACTCCGCTTGTTGTATGAAGCCAACCCCATGAGCTGGCTGATCGAGCAAGCGGGGGGCGCATCGACCAACGGCAAGCAACGCATTTTGGACCTGCAACCGGGCCAACTGCACGAGCGCGTGAGCGTGGTGCTGGGCTCCAAAAACGAGGTCGAGCGTGTGACGCAATACCACGCGAAAGGCTGACCGTCCTAGACCAACCAGTACGGCTTCAATGCAGTCACAGACAAAAGGCCCCTGACACTTGCGTGTCAGGGGCCTTTTCACACTGTTGGCGGCAAGCCACGGCCTGCCACTTGATTTACTCGTCGCTGTCTGGCGGAAATCCATCGCTAACGGGCACAGGCGAGGCCGTCACCGCCGGTTCAGACACCACGGCACGCAGGGTCTCACGCAACATTTTTTTCTCGGGCAAGCTCAAGGCACGTGCCAGGCGCTGGCGCATGCGCAACAAGAGTTGGCGATCCACTTCCTGCGGAATACCACGGCTGATCTGCAAAGCATCACGCAGGTCTTCTCGCAGGTCTTCGGGTTCGTCGGCCCACCAAGCGGTAATGACCTCGTGCATCGACTTGCGCAACTCTTCCACGTCTTCAACAGCCAGCCCCATGCCTGTGGGCATTTTGCCTTGCAGCATGTCGGCCAGCGCTTGCGAATTGACCACCACCCGGCGATCCGCCTGCGCCAACAAACGGGCCCAGCCCGGATCGGTGCGGACCATTTGAGGCATGTTGCGCGCGGACTCATCGGCCAACAGGTGCACGCTCAAACCACTCAGCTGAGCTTCATCAATGGTGGCCAAAAAGCGCTCGTCGTCGCTGGCCACCAACACATGGTCGCAGGCATGGTGCTCGGCCAATTGCTTGAGGTCGTGCCCCAAAGATCGGAGCAAGGATGCGCCGCCATCGGCATCGTGCGTTTGCACCAGACGCACGATTTGGTCGTCGATGATCAAACCGTCCGAACGATCGCTGTACCAGTAAATGCGCCGCAAATCGACGTCCAGCCCGGAATGCTGCAATGCTTGCGACAACAAGCTGAGCAAGCCTTGACGGTTCACTGACTCGCCAGTGGTGCCCACAGCACCTTGCTGGGCCATCCAGATCAAGAAACGACCATCGATCAAGGCCATGCACGTGCCGGAACGGTGTTCGCCAAAACGGCGGTCAGACGGGGTGTTTTGAGAAAAATAATCACGCTTCATGGTGTCAACCTATACCGATAAAAATAGCGCTGCTAAAAAGTGCAGCGTCGGCCATTCTAAAGCGGCGAACCCATCTGTCGGTTATAAATACTGCCTGTGTCCAGCCCTTTGTCTTTTGACCCCCGTAATGTTCCGATTTGGCGCATCGATCACGATATGCCGGCGGTGCCGACTGCGCATTTTCGACCAGACGCACTCAAAACTCGGTTCGCGCAGCCCCCCATCTGGCAGCCCGAGGTTGAGCGGGAAACGTCTTTTTCCACACGAGCCCCCGCCCATGCGGCCGTTCTGGTGCCCATCGTGATGCGCGGGCCTGACTTCTCGGAGTCCACGGTTTTGCTCACCCAGCGGGCCAACCACATGTCCACACACTCGGGACAAATTGCTTTTCCCGGGGGCAAAGTCGATCCGCAAGACGCCAACAGACAGGCCACAGCACTGCGGGAAACCTACGAAGAAGTGGGACTGCACCCCCAGCACGTAGAAGTCATTGGTGAATTGCCCGTTTACGTGACGGGTACAGCTTTTTGGGTCACCCCCGTCATTGCCCTGGTTTCTCCCGGCTTTGAGCTGACCCCGAACGCCGACGAAGTGCAAGACGTTTTTGAGGTGCCTCTGGCTTTTCTGATGAACCCGGCACACCACCGGCGGCACCAATTTGAATGGCAAGGGGCCCAGCGGCAATGGTTTTCAATGCCCTACCAGGAGTCCCGATCCTCCGCGAATGGCCAGGTCGATCTGGTGGAGCGGTTCATTTGGGGTGCCACAGCCGCTATGCTTCGTAACTTCTATAGGTTTCTAGTGGTTCATCCCGCGCAATGAGAACACCATGAGTTTTTTTGCAATCCTGTTGGCCTTGGTCTTAGAGCAAGCTCGGCCGCTCAATCCAGTCAATTGGCTCTACACCACCATCGCGCATTGGGTCGCCTGGGTGGCCCGCACGTTTGATGCCGGTGTGCGGCACCAGGCCTGGATCACTTGGGGCATCACGGTGATCGGCCCTGCGCTTTTGACCATGGCGGTGCACTGGTTGCTTGAGTTTGGTTTGGGCTGGCTGTTTGCCGTCGTCTGGAACGTGGCGCTGCTCTACGTCACCTTGGGGTTTCGGCAATTCAGCCACCACTTCACCGCCATACGCGAAGCGCTGGAAGACGGCGATGAAACCAAGGCCAGAGAACTGTTGGCCGAGTGGCAACAAGTCCAAGTGGGTCACATACCGCGCAGCGAAATCGTTCGCCACGTGATCGAGTACTCGATGATCGCAGCCCACCGGCATGTCTTTGGCGTGTTCTTTTGGTACGCAATCTTGTCCATCATTGGTTTGGGGCCTGTCGGCGCGGTGGTTTATCGCCTGACTGAATTGGCGCAACGCCGCTGGCAAGAGCCCACCGAAGATGGCTCCGTGGTGAGTGAGGCGCTGCAATCGGTCGCGTCAAGGGCATGGCAGGCCATGGACTGGCTGCCCTCGCGCATGACCGCTCTTGGATTTGCCATTGTGGGCAGCTTTGAAGATGCCATGGATGGCTGGCGCAACCATGCACAAAATTTCCCGAACGACAACGATGGCGTGATCCTGGCGGCCACAGCCGGTGCCATCAACATCCGCTTGGGAGGTGCCGCATTGCAGGCCCCCAGCGATGAGCTTGAACCCAACGACACCGCAGGCGCAAGCAGCACACCAGGTCGCACTCCCGAAGTGGCGCACTTTGCCCAAGTCGTCGGCTTGGTTTGGCGCACGGTGATCATGTGGTTGGTGCTGGTGGCCTTGCTCACCATGGCCAACTTGGTGGGCTGACGCACAATCCCTCACCAGCGCTGCTGGCTCAACTCTTCAAACAATTGCGCGTAGATCCGGTGACGGCGCACGCTGATGGTGCCGGTTTGGTGTTCGTTCTCGACCTGCGCCAGCACGGCACAACCGGGTTCATGCAAGTGCGTGCAGTTGTAGAACTTGCACCCCCCGACATGCGCACGCAAATCGGGCATGCAGTCGGCCAGTCGGGTCGGCTCGATGTGGTGCAAACCAAACTCCTGAAATCCGGGTGAATCGATCAAGGCCGTTCTATCGGCATGTGCTGCGTTGGGCGTGTCGAGTGCGGGTACCCAATACCAGCGGGTGCTGGTGGTGGTGTGCTTGCCCGAGTTGAGGGCCAGCGAAATTTCGCCAGTCTCCACCTGCGCATCGGGCACCAAACGGTTGATGAGTGTGCTTTTACCGCTGCCTGACGGCCCCAGCACCAATGTGGTCAAGCCCTGCAAATGCGCGCACAAAGCCTGCACGCCGTCATCGGCCACCGGGCTGCGCGGGCTCAGGCTGATGGGCATCACGCTGTAACCCATGGCGCGGTAAGGGGCCAGGCGCTCCCAGGCTTGGGCGAAGGGTTGCGCCAGATCGCTTTTGTTGAGCGCGATGATGGGCGTGATGCGCTCAGCTTCGGCCGCCACCAGGGCGCGAGACAGCTGGCTTTCCGAATACTCGGGGTCAGCGGCGATCAAGATCAACACGCGATCCAGGTTAGCGGCAAAAGATTTGGTGCGGATTTCGTCTTGACGGTAAAACAGGTTGCGACGGTCCTGCAACTTTTCGATACTGCCTTCGTCACCCGCAATTTGCCAGAGCACCTGATCGCCCACCACCACTTGGTTTTTTTTGCCGCGGGGGTGGCAAATCAAGCGTCGACCTTCTGGTGTCTCGACCAGGCAGTGGCGGCCATAGGTGGCAACCACCAAGCCCGGCTCGAGATCCTGCGCTTGGGGCAAGGCTGGGCGCGCTTTGGGTTTATTCATGACGCATCATGCCTGTAACAAGGCGTCGGTCTGGGTCGCGGCCTCAAAGTCCAAGCGGCTGAGGCCACGCACATCGTGTGTGTTCCAGCGCACCACACAACGCTTGTAGGTCAGCACCAGTTCGGGGTGGTGGTTGAGCTTTTCAGACAACCAGCCCACGCTGTTGATGAAGAGCAATGCATGTGTGTGTTCGGCAAATTCAAAGGTCTTTTCAATGGCGATGTTGTCGCCATCGCCCGACAATCGCCAGTCTGAAATCTGGCCCAGCGCCATGATCACCTCGGTGGGCTTGAGGGCCCTGACTTCTGGGGTGCTCATGCGGTTCTCATCCTCAGCAAACGCTCACTGGCCGGGGGGTGCGAATAATAAAACTTCACGTACCAAGGGTCGGGCGTGAGGGTGGAGGCGTTGTCCTGGTAGAGCTTGAGCAAGGCCGAGGACAAATACTTGCCCGGGGTTTGCGACACGGCATAGGCATCGGCCTCGAACTCCTGTTGGCGCGAGCGCCAGGACGATACGGGGGCAAAGAACAAAGTAAACACGGGCGTGACCAGCATGAACAACACCAGCGCCAGCGCATCGTTGCTGCCAGACAAATTGGGCATCACGCCCAGGCCCGTGTAAAACCAGACTTCCTGCGCCAGCCAACCCAGCAGCGCCAGACCGGCCAGCGTCATGGCAAAACTGGTCACCATCATTTTGACGATGTGTTTGTGCTTGAAGTGACCCAGCTCATGGGCCAGCACCGCTTCCATTTCGGCCGGGCTCAGTTGCTTGAGCAAGGTGTCGAAAAACACCACCCGCTTGCTGGCCCCAAAGCCTGTGAAAAACGCATTGGAATGTGCCGATCGGCGGCTGCCGTCCATCACAAAAAAACCTTTGGCAGTGAAGCCTGCGCGTTGCATCAGGCCCTTCACGCGGGCCTTGAGCGACTCGTCTTCCAGGGGGGTGAATTTGTTGAACAGCGGCATGATCACGTTGGGCGCAATGGCCATCAAAAACAGCTGCCAGCCCACCAGCACGCCCCAAGCCCACAGCCACCACCAGGGGCCCCCGGCTTGCATCAGCCAGAGCACCACCCACAGCAGCGGCAGGCCCAGCACCAGACCGAGCGCCAAGCCCTTGACCATATCGCCCAGCCACAAAGCGGCCGTGATTTTGTTGAAGCCAAAGCGCTGCTCCACGCCAAAGGTTTGCATGAGCGACAAGGGCAATCCAATCAGACCGCCGACCAGCGTGAAGCCCAGCACCAGCGCGATTTGCTGCGCCATGCCCGGGCCCATCCAGTCCAGCAGCACCTGGTTGAGCGCATCAAGCCCGCCCAGCAGCGTCCAGCCCAGCAGCACGGCGGCATCCAGAGCAATGTCGATTTGCGACAGTCGCGCTTTAGCCAGGGTGTAATCGGCCGCTTTTTGGTGGTCGGCCAAGGTCATGGTGTCGGTATAAGCCGGCGGCACCGCATCGCGGTGGCGGGCTACATGCCGCACCTGGCGGGCGTTCAGCCAAAACTTGAGCGCCACATGGGCCAGCAAGGCCACCACCAGAGTCAGGGTCAAAGTCAGGGAAGGATTCATCGGCGTATTGTAGAAGCGGCCTTGTCTGGCTGAGCTTGGCAAGGGCTTGCGTGCCCATGCAGCAGGCCAGCATCAGCGACAATCTGCTCATGTCTGATGTGAAACCCCCCCCCCAAGAAGCGGCACAGCTGCCCAAGTCTGACCAAAACTTGGTCTGGATCGATTGCGAAATGACGGGCCTCGACCCCGAAAAAGAACGCCTGCTGGAGATCGCCGTGATCGTGACTGGCCCGCATCTCACGCCGCGCATCGAAGGGCCTGTGCTGGTGATTCACCAAAGCGACGAGCTGCTCAACCAAATGGACAAGTGGAACAAGGGCACACATGGCAAAAGCGGTTTGATCGACAAAGTCAAAGCCTCCACCAACAGCGAGGCCGATGCCGAGGAGCAAATTCTGACGTTCCTGAAAAAGTACTTGCCCAAAAGTGCCTCGCCCTTGTGCGGCAACACCATCAGCCAGGACCGCCGCTTTCTGGTCAAGTTCATGCCCAAACTGGAAGCCTTCTTTCACTACCGCAACCTGGATGTGAGCACCCTCAAGGAGCTGTCACGCCGCTGGAAGCCTGAGGTGTACTCCAGCTTCAAGAAGCAGCAAAAGCACACCGCGCTGGCCGACGTGCACGAATCCATCGATGAATTGGCGCATTACCGCGAGCATTTCATCCGATTGTGAATTTTTCAGGGAAAACCCTAGCGTTTTTTTCTGATCCGTGCCATAATTCGCGGCTCGCTGCACAAGAGTGCGGCGTTTCATACATCTCCCTTCACGCCTTGACCCAACGATAGGGTCACTCACAGCGGCCAGGCTCCACGCCCAGCGCCTCTCGCGAGCACCGTTTGATGGTTGATGTTTTTTCAACCTTGCGGTGCTAAGACCCAATGCAACAATTTTCTGTTGGCGGTCGTTGTTCCGTGCGAGTTTTTATACACACATGACTGACACTTTGAACCCAGTGCAGAGCGACTTGTCGCCTGCCGAAATCACATCCATGACCACCGAGTCGACTGCACAACCTGCAGCAAACAACTTGGCCCTTGAAATCATGGCCGCCGCAGCGGCCGAAATCACCCCCGAGCCAGCCGCTGAATTCACCACTGAAGCTGCCGAAGAAGCGGAAGCCGTCGCCGACGTGCCCAATGGCTTCATTGAACTGGGCCTGGCCCCCGAGCTGGTGCAAGCCGTGGCCGATCTGGGCTACACCCAGCCCACAGCTGTGCAATTGCGTGCCATTCCTTTGGCACTGCCCACAGCCGGTGGCTCCAAGGACGGCCAATCCAATGGCTACAGCGACCTGATGGTCTCCAGCCAGACCGGCAGCGGCAAAACCGCAGCCTTCTTGCTGCCCGTGCTGCACACCCTGATTCAGCAAATGGCCGAACAGGAAGCCGCAGAGCGCGCTGAGTTTGAACAAGCCTGCGCCGACGCTGCTGCCAAAGGCGAACCTGCCCCCAAGCGTGCCAAGCGCAAAGACCCCACCAATCCACGCAACTTCAAGGCACCGACACCCGGCGCCCTGATCCTTTGCCCCACTCGCGAGCTGGCCCAGCAAGTGGCGCAAGACGCCATCGAGCTGGTCAAGCACACACGCGGTCTGCGGGTGGCCAACGTGGTCGGCGGCATTCCTTACCAGCTGCAAATTGCCAAGCTGCAAAACGCCAACTTGGTCGTGGCCACCCCCGGCCGTTTGCTCGACCTGCAGCGCTCCATGCAAATCAAGCTGGACAAGGTGCAATTCTTGGTGGTGGACGAAGCCGACCGCATGCTCGACCTGGGCTTCTCGGACGACTTGGCCGACATCAACGACATGACCAGCCAGCGTCGCCAGACCATGATGTTCAGTGCAACCTTTGCACCGCGCATTCAGCAACTGGCCATGCGCGTGATGCACGACGGTGGTTCTTCGGTCCAGAAAATCCAGATCGACAACCCCCAGGAAAAGCACAACAACATCAAGCAGGTGCTGTTCTGGGCCGACAATGCCCAACACAAGCGCCAGATGCTCGACCACTGGTTGCGTGACGCCACGATCGACCAGGCCATCGTGTTCTCCAGCACCCAAATCGAGTGTGACGGTCTGGCTGCTGACCTGCAGCAAGACGGCTTTTCTGCTGTCGCCCTGCACGGCGCCCTGAGCCAAGGCATGCGCAACCGCCGCCTGATGGCTTTGCGCAATGGCCAAGTACAGATTTTGGTCGCCACCGATGTGGCCGCTCGCGGCATCGACGTGCCCACCATCACGCACGTGTTCAACTTCGGTTTGCCGATGAAGGCCGAAGACTACACCCACCGCATTGGCCGCACAGGCCGCGCCGGTCGTGACGGTTTGGCCGTGACCTTTGCCGAAATCCGTGACCGTCGCAAGATCGGTGACATCGAGTCCTACACACGTCAGCCTTTCAAAGCCGAAGTGATTCCAGGCCTCGAACCCAAAGTGCGCATGCCCGAAGCCCGCAAGCCGATGGGCCGTGGCGGTGACCGCTTTGGTGGTGAGCGCAATTACGCCAATGCAGGCGGTGGCTTCCGTGGTGGCCGTCCCTCATCAGGTGGTCGCGACTTCGGTGGCAACCGTGACCGCGACGGCGGTGGCTTTGACAACCGCGCCCCGCGTGGCAACTTCCGTGACGAGCAGCCCCGCTTTGAGCAGCGCAACGAACCCCGCTTCGATGCCCGCAAAGACGGTGGCCGTTTTGAAGCCCCCCGTGGCGGTGACCGCTTTGAACAACGCGCTGCACCAGCCCACCCATGGGATCGTGGTGACAACCGTGGCGCACCGCGTCAAGACGCACGCCAGGACGGTCCACGTCAAGGCGGCCGCTGGGAAGACCGTGGAGGTGACAACCGCAACGCCGCCCGCCCTGCCCCTCGCGGCGCTGCAGGTGACAAGTTCGCCCGTGGTCCCAAGCAGTTTGGTGCCAGCAACTTCAAGCCCCATGCTGCAGGCGAAGGCCCTGCAGGCAAGCGTGGTGGCACCCGTGTGCTGAAAATCACACGCGGTTGATCACACTCCAGGGTTCAAGCCCTGGACTTTGAGCCATCGATAAGGTCTTGCCCTCACCGGCAAGACCTTTTTTTATGGGCTAACGAATGGATAGGTTGCCCGTTTTGAGCCGACCATAAAAAAACCGCCAAGGCGCAAACCCGGGCGGTTTTTTCGTATGGCCGAAAAGGCTTTACGCTTTGGCAGCAGGAGCTGCTTTGCGCTGTGGCAACTTTTCTTTGATACGTGCCGACTTGCCGCTGCGGTCACGCAGGTAGTACAGCTTGGCGCGGCGAACATCACCACGACGCTTGACTTCGATGCTGGCGATCACAGGGCTGTAAGTTTGGAACGTACGTTCCACGCCTTCGCCACTGGAGATCTTGCGAACGGTGAAGCCGCTGTTCAGGCCACGGTTACGCTTGGCGATCACAACACCTTCGTAGGCTTGGACACGCTTGCGCGCACCTTCAACCACGTTGACGCTGACGATCACGGTGTCGCCGGGGGCAAAATCAGGAATCACTTTACCCAGACGGGCAATTTCTTCCTGCTCAAGAGTTTGAATCAAATTCATTTTTTGAACTCCGTCCGATCATGCCTCGCTACACAAGGGGCGTTCTGTGCTGTAAAGGCCATGCATGCGCATGACTGAGCCAGATCGCGGCGGGTAGAGGATCGAAAAGCCCTTGATTATAGCTTTTTCGGCCCCGTATCGCGACCGAGTGCGGTCGAGCCATGCGACAACTGCTTCAAGAAGACTTCATCCTGACGACTCAACTTGCCTGACAGACGGGCCTGCTCCAGCAATTCAGGGCGGTGCAATGCACTTTGGCGCAGGCTTTGTTCGCGTCGCCAACGAGCAATCTGGGCATGGTGGCCCGACATGAGCGCCGCCGGTACAGCGCAATCTTGCCAAACCTCTGGACGGGTGTAGTGCGGACTGTCCAGCAAACCGTCCAATGCAGGATTAAAGCTGTCTTGCTGGTGGCTGCCTTCATCATTGAGGACACCGGGCTGCAAACGGGCCACGGCATCCAGCAGGGCCATGGCTGCAATTTCTCCACCTGAGAGCACAAAATCCCCCAGACTGATTTGCTGATCGACATATTGGTCAATGAATCGCTGATCGACACCTTCATAGCGGCCACACAACAACACAGCCCCTGTGCTGTGCGACCACTTTTGCACCACAGAGTGGTTCAGAACCTGCCCAATAGGCGAAAACAGCACCAAAGGGGCCGGATTGGCCTCCTGACGCTCAGCACGAATCGCCGTGAGGCATTTGAACAAGGGCTCAGCCAACATGACCATGCCAGGACCACCGCCGAATGAGCGGTCATCGACGCGACGGTAATTGCCTTCCGCGTAGTCCCGTGGATTCCAGAAATGCACATCCACCAAGCCGCTTTCGTAAGCACGGCGGGTGATGCCACTTGTCAAAAGCGGCTCAAAAAGCTCGGGAAACAGGGTGATGATGTCAAAGCGCATGGGGATGGCCCTCCACGGCCGAGGCCGATCAGTAGTCGGGTTGCCAATCCACCGTGATGCGCTTGCCTGGCAAGTCGACACCATCGACGAAAGCATCGACAAAAGGGATCATGCGCTCAAGCGCTTTGCCGCCTTCTGACTCTGGGGCTGCTTCAATGACCAATACGGTTTGTGGCCCGGTGGACATGAGATCGCGCACTTGGCCAAGGTCAAGGCCTTCACGATTGACCACTTGCAGGCCGATGAGGTCGACCCAGTAGTACTCGCCCTCTTCAGCGGTCGGAAAGCTCGAGCGCGGTACAAAAATACGTGCGCCACGCAAAGCCTCAGCGGCGTTGCGGTCGTTGATGTCCTGGGCACAGGCCACCACGGTATCCGAATGATCTTTGGCTTCCTTGACGCACAACAGCAATGGCTCGGTCCAAGCCACTTGTTCGGTTTTGGATGCTGCGATTTCGGTCGCGCGCTTGGGTTTCATGGGCCGGTCGGGCGGCAACAAAAACCAGCGCTTGGAAGAAAAAAGCGCCTCAGGAGAGGCGCTGTGGGGCAAGACCTTGAACCAGCCTTTGATGCCCCAGGCATCGGCTATGCGCCCGATTTCAATGGCGTCAGCCGGCAGTGCGGCTGTTTCCAAAGGCGGACGCATGGCCAAGGCGAGCCGATCAGGCGGCTGCTTTGCCAGCTTGACGGATCAGGCGTTCCACAGTGGGGGAAGCCTGGGCGCCAACGCTCTTCCAGTAGGTCAGACGGTCTTGTGCAATGCGCAGACCTTCTTCGCCACCTTTGGCTGTGGGGTTGTAGAAACCGATGCGCTCGAGGAAGCGACCATCGCGACGCACGCGCTTGTCAGCAACGACGATGTTGAAGAAAGGACGTGCTTTAGAGCCGCCGCGGTTCAAACGAATAACAACCATGATTTATCCTTGGGTGGTTGGGTATCTTCGGAACAATTGCCGAGACACCCGGTATCTTTCAGCGTTTGAGACACGCAACTGGCCACCCGGCCAGTGACACACTGAAAAGCCCACCATTATACAACGGGAGCCTTGCCTTGCCTCTAATCCGCCCCAGCCGCGACGAAGATATCGCCGCCATCACCGCCATTTACCGCCACCACGTGCTCACGGGCACCGGTACTTTCGAGATCGACCCACCCACACAAGCCGACATGGCCAGTCGCCGAGTTGACGTGTTGGCCAAAGGGCTGCCCTACTTGGTGGTCGAAGATGCAGGCCGTGTGATCGGTTTTGCCTATTGCAACTGGTTCAAACCCCGTCCGGCCTACCGTTTTTCTGCCGAAGACTCGATTTACATGGCTCCAGACGTTCACCGCAAAGGCATGGGCAAAGCCTTGCTGGCCGAGTTGTGTGCCAAAGCCGAACAAGCAGGTGTGCGCAAGTTTCTGGCTGTCATTGGCGATTCGGCCAACGCCGGATCAATTGGTGTCCACACTTCCGTGGGCTTCAGCCATGTCGGCATCCTCAAGTCATGCGGCTGGAAGTTCGACCGCTGGCTCGATGTCGTGATGATGGAAAAACCTTTGGGCGTTGGCGACAGCACCGCTCCGCAATAATCGGCACCATGAAAAACAAAACACGCGCGACCTGGTTGGCTTTTTTTGGGGGGCCTTTGGGCTTGCACCGCTTTTACCTGTACGGTTTTGCAGACATGCCGGCCTGGCTGCTGCCCATCCCGACAGCCCTTGGCCTTTACGGAGTGGAGCGGGTCCAACAATTGGGACAAGACGACACGCTCAGCTGGCTGCTGATTCCCTTGCTGGGCTTCACCATTGCGGGTTGCGCCCTCAATGCCATCATTTATGGCCTCACGCCAATTGAAAAGTGGAATGCCAAATTCAACCCCCAAGCCGATGCACTGGCCACACCCGGGCAGACCCATTGGGGTACGGTCATCGGCATCGCCATCGCTTTGCTGATTGGTACCGCTGTGCTGATGTCTAGCCTGGCTTTCAGCTTCCAGCGGTATTTCGAATACCAGATCGAAGCGGCAAGGCTCATCAGTCAATAAAAAAACCGCCTGAATGGCTTCAGGCGGTTTTTAAACTTTGGAAATCAGACTCAGCTGAACCAGCTTAAGCCATCCGAATTTCAGTCGAAAACCCGGAAACTGACCCAATAAGCCACTGCGGCCACAAAAGCGCTGGCAGGAATGGTCAGCACCCAAGCCCACACAATGTTGCCCGCGACACCCCATCGAACTGCGCTGGCGCGCTGGGTAGATCCCACGCCCACAATCGCGCCTGTGATGGTGTGGGTGGTAGAGACAGGAATGCCCAAGGCCGTGGCCAAGAACAAGGTCATGGCACCACCCGTTTCCGCACAAAAACCACCCACAGGTTTGAGTTTGGTGATTTTTTGGCCCATGGTTTTGACGATGCGCCAGCCACCAAACATGGTACCCAGACCGATGGCCATGTAACAACAGACAATAACCCAACCTGGAGGGGATGTGTCAGCCGAGGTGGCATAACCGGTCGCAATCAACATCATCCAGATGATGCCGATGGTCTTTTGAGCGTCATTACCGCCATGCCCCAAACTGTATGCCCCAGCCGAAACAAGCTGCAAGCGGCGGAACCATTTATCCACCTTCGAGGGCCTAGAACGCCTGAAGATGTGTGCTACTCCCACCATCATCAAAGAACCCAGCAAGAACCCGAGCAAGGGCGAAACAAAGATGAAAGCCACTGTTTTCATGATGCCCGTGGACACCAACGCACCAGCACCCGCCTTGGCAATCACAGCGCCCACAATGCCGCCGATCAGGGCATGCGAAGAGCTGCTGGGAATGCCGTAGTACCAGGTAATGATGTTCCAAGTGATGGCACCCACCAAGGCGCCGAACACCACATGGGTGTCCACAATGCCTGGCTGAACGATGCCCTTTCCCACAGTGGCCGCCACACTCAAATGGAAAATAAAGATAGCGATGAAGTTGAAAAAAGCGGCGAAGACCACCGCCTGAGCGGGCTTGAGCACCCCCGTGGAGACCACGGTCGCAATCGAGTTGGCGGCATCATGAAACCCGTTCATGAAGTCAAAAATCAGCGCCAGGGCGACCAGCAAGATCACCACCCACAAGGCGGCTTGTACGGTTTCCATAGTCAGGACGTCCGGTTCAGATCAGGAATTCTCGAGGACGATGCCCTCGATCTGGTTGGCCACGTCTTCACACTTATCGGTGATGGTTTCCAGCAGCTCGTAAATGGCCTTGAGCTTGATGATCTCGCGGACATCGGGTTCGTCGCGAAACAGCTTGCTCATGGCGCTGCGCATCACGCGGTCGGCATCTGACTCCAGCCGATCAATTTCCTCGCAGGTTTTGAGGGCCGATTCGGCCACGGCAGGCTCGCCAATGCGGGCCAGCAATTTGACGGCGTCTTGCACACGCTCACAGCAACGCACCGACAGATCGGTCAGACGCGTAATCTCTTCAGTCATGTGGCGCACGTCGTACAGCGCCATGGTTTCCGCCGAATCCTGAATCAGGTCGGCCACATCGTCCATCAGGTTGATCAAGGCATGAATCTGTTCACGGTCAATCGGCGTGATGAAGGTGGTGTGGATCAGGCGGTTGACTTCCTGGGTCACGCGGTCTGCAGCGTGCTCGGCATTGTCCACATCGCGGTTGTACTTTTCACGCAGGTGCACGTCGTTGTAATTGGCCACCAGGTTCGAGAACGCCCGCGCCGCTTCGACAATGCGCTCCGCGTGTTGATTGAACAGTTCGAAGAAGTTGCCTTCTTTGGGCAGCAATTTGCCAAACAGCATGGGAAGCTCCTGATAACGGAAAAGGGGAGAAAGTGACAGTTTTGCGACAGCGGCAAGTTTAACCGCTCGGTTTGCACCGGGCAGCGGAGAAATACTTATGCATTGCGGAAAATGAAGTAAACCGCCCCAACCATGCACATAGCCGCCCACAGGTAGTCCAGCTTGAAGGGCTCTTTGAGGTAAAAGATCGCAAAGGGTACAAAAACACTCAAGGTGATCACCTCTTGCATGATCTTCAGCTGGCCCACGCTGAATTGGGTGTGGCCGATGCGGTTAGCGGGCACCTGGAACAGGTATTCCAGCGAAGCGATGCCCCAGCTCACCAAGGCTGCCGCGTACCAAGGTGCCGTGGCCATGTTGCGCAGGTGGCCATACCAGGCAAAAGTCATGAAGACATTGCTGGCCAGCAACAGCAAAATCGTCTGCAAGGAAATCGGCAAGCTGGTGAGAACCGTCATGGTTGGGGCTCCGGCAAAACATCGATGGACTGGTCTGAAACGCGCGCACGGTCTTCAGCGGTCACGAGGCCGGGCGACAAATCGGCCAAGGGGTACAGCACAAAAGCCCGCTCGCGCCAACGCGGATGAGGCAAGGTCAAACGCGGGCTGCTCATGCTGACCTGGCCATAGATGAGCAAATCAAGATCCAGCGTGCGCGGTGCGTTGACGTAAGGGCGCTGACGCCCGGCCTGGGTTTCGATGGCCTGCAAGGCATCCAGCAAATCGGGGGCGCTCAAGCGAGTCTGGATCTGCGCCACCGCGTTGATGAAATCAGGTCCTTGCGCTTGATACGGAGCCGTTCGGTACAGCCGGGACCGACCCGTGACCTGCGTACCGGGCAGCAGCGCCAGCGCATTCAGCGCGTGCAGCACCGTCTGCAAGGCATCGCCCAAATTGGCCCCGAGCGCCACATAGGCAGTCACGGCGTCTCGAAAGTTGGCCTTCATGGGTGGGAAGGCGCAGGCTTATTCAGCGCTGCCCGATTCACCCGCCTGGTCCACGGCTGCACCGGGCTTGCGACGGCGACGGCGGCGCTTTTTGGGCGCACCGTCATCACCCGCATCGGGTGAAGCTGCTGCGGGGCTCACTTCGCTTTGGCCTGCTGAGGACCGGGGTGCCGCAGCACCTTCAGGCCTGGGCGCGCGGCGCACGCGGGGTTTGCCCACTTGCGAAGCTTGTTGCTCGGCTTTCGCCGCCTGCACCAAGTCTTCGCGCTCTGAATCACTGGCCATGCTGAACTCTTGCCACCAGTCGGCCAAACGCACATCCACCTCTTCGATGTCGGTACGCAAGCGCAAAAAGTCAAATCCGGCCCGAAAGCGCGGCTGCTCGACCAAGCCAAAGGGCGTGCTGCCCACACGCTTTTCAAAGCGCGGTTGCATCATCCAGATCTCGCGCATGTCAGCAGCCAGCTTGCCACGGCCGGAGACATCGCCAATGCGGGCATCAAACACCTCGTCGATGGCGTCTTGGAGAGCCGGATAAGGGTGTTCTTTGCGAGCCAGGCGCTTGGCCCAACCTTCGCGCACATCGGCCCACAACACACAAGCCAGCAAGAAGCTCGGGGCCACGGGCTTGCCCTCACCCACTCGGCGGTCGGTATCGGCCAAGGCCACTTGCACAAAAGCACTTTCAGCCCGCTCCACCACGACGTCAAGCAAGGGGTAAATGCCGGTGGCCAGCCCCAGTTTTTTCAGCTGCGCAATGGACGCCAAGGCATGCCCGGTTTGCAGCAGTTTGAGCATTTCGTCAAACAAGCGGCTTTGCGGTACATCAGCCAACAAGGTCGCTGACTGCGTCAGGGGTTTGGCTGTTTTGGCCTCCAGCTTGAAGCCCAAAGGGCTGAGCTTGGCGGCAAAACGCACCGCACGGATGATGCGGACCGGGTCTTCGCGATAGCGCGCCACCGGGTCACCGATCATGCGCAACACACGCTTTTTGGCATCCGGAATACCGCCGTGGTAGTCGACCACGATCTGCGACTCAGGGTCGTAATACATGGCGTTGACGGTGAAATCACGACGGGTCGCGTCTTCGTCTTGCGGCCCCCAGACGTTGTCGCGCAGCACACGTCCAGATGAATCGACTGCGTGGTGCATGCCTTCAAGTTGGCGCTTGCTGGTGCGCTCATTGCCTTTGACCTGTTCGGCAGCAGCGTTGTCCAGGTGGGCACGGAAAGTGGAAACCTCGATCACTTCGTTGTCGCGTCCTCGGCCATAGACCACGTGCACGATGCGAAAGCGCCGTCCAATGATGAATGCACGGCGAAACAGGCCCTTGACCTGCTCGGGCGTGGCGTCGGTGGCCACATCAAAGTCTTTGGGGCGCAAGCCCAGCAGCAGATCGCGCACGGCGCCACCGACGATATAGGCCTCAAACCCGGCTTGCTGCAAGGTGCGGGTCACGTTGATGGCGCGATCGTCCACCAAGTTCGGGTCGATGCCATGCACCGATGCAGGCACTTCTGTGCGACGACCAAAGTGGGGCTTGTTGCTTTTAGGCGCCTTGCCCATCAGCTTGTCGATGAATTGTTTGATCATTCTTGAAAGAGTTCGAGGATGCGCCAGCCAAGCTCTGTGGCCAGTTGACGCAACCGAGCGTCAGGGTTCGTTGCCACCGGATGGTGGGCTTTTTCGAGAAGCGGCAGGTCGTTCATGGAGTCCGAGTAGAACGTCATTTCTACATCGTCCCAGTCCAAGCCCTGCTGGGTCAGCCACTGCGCAACCCGGGTGACTTTACCTTCTCTGAATGAAGGTGTGCCCTTGATTTCACCGGTGATCCAGCCCGCGGCATCGCGTTCAAGTTCCACCGCAATCAATTCGCTCACCCCGAAAGCCTGGGCAATCGGGCGGGTCACAAACTCGTTGGTGGCCGTCACGATCATGACGGTGTCGCCTGCGTGCTGGTGCGATCGTACCAGTGCCAGCGCCTCGGGCGTGATGCGGGGCCGAATCACATCGTCCATGTAGCGTGCATGGGCCTGCGCTGCAGCGGTCGCACCACGCTCGCGAGCGGCACGGGTGGCAAATCGCACGTAATCATGGATGTCGAGCGTGCCCGCCTGGTAGTGGGCATAAAACTCGTCGTTGCGCTGGCTGAACACCGCCGGGTCGTTCCAGCCCATCTCGGTCGTGAAAACGCCCCAGGTGTGGTCCGAATCCAGCGGGAGCAAAGTGTGGTCCAGGTCGAACAAGGCGAGTTTCATTCGTTCTCCAGCATGGCGCGCACCAAAGGAATGGTCAGAGCGCGCTGCGTTTGCAAGGCGTATTGGTCCAGGTTGTCGAGCAATTGCATCAAGCTGCCCAGATCACGCGAAAAGCGGTTGAGCATGTAAGACATGACTTCATCGCTCAAAAACAGGCCCCGCGCATCGGCTTCTTGGCGCAACACGGCTCGGCGCTCGGGCTCGTCCAGCACTTGCAGAGCGTCGATGTGGCCCCATCCCAAGCGCGAACGCAGATCGTCGCGCAATTTCAAATCGGCTGGCGGCAAAGCACCGGCGGCCAACACCCAGCGTGGTGATCCTGTGCGGGGTGTGAGCGCATTCACAAACCAATTGAAAGCCGTGTGTTGTTGCTCGCTGTTGTACAGGTGAACATCGTCCATCAACACGGCCGTCCATTCGTCATTGAACTCGGGCGGGTTCAACGTATGTGCATCCAGCCAGCCCACTTGAGCGCCCTGCTCTTTCAAGGCATGGTGAACCGCATGCAACAAATGGGTTTTGCCAGAACCACTCTCGCCCCAAAGGTAACTGGGCACGGGTGAACGGCTGCTGGAGGCAGTCCACAAGCGCAAGTGCGCCACTGCCGCCACATTGGGCCCGGCGAAAAAATTGTCCAGCGTGGGCGTGGATGCCAGCCCGATGTCCAAAGCCAGTTGCTTCATGCGGGATCAGGCCCCTGCCCGGCATCACCTGAACCACTTTTTTGGTACAGATCGCTTTGCAAATAACGCACGCGCAGGCGGCGCAGTGCCACCAGCAAGACAGCGCTGGCGGGCAAAGCGATCAACACCCCCACAAAGCCCAACACCTGTCCAAACGCCATCAAGGCCAAAATAACAGACAAAGGATGCAGGCCAATGCGCTCACCGACCAGGCGGGGCGTGAGGACAAAACTCTCGATCAACTGGCCCAAGCCAAACACCACAGCCACCATGACCACCGCTTGGGCAGATGCAAATTGCAGCAGGCCCGCCAGCAAAGCCAGCACCAGCCCCAAACCAAAACCCAGATACGGCACAAACACGGCCAGGCCCGTGAACACGCCAATGGGCAAGGCCAAGTCCAGGCCAAACAGCCTCAAGCCCACGGCATAAAACACCGCCAATGCCAGCATGACCAGCAATTGCCCACGCAGGTATTCCCCCAGCACCGAGTCGCTTTCTTGCATGAAACCGTCAAAACTTCCACGCCAGGCAGGCGGCACCAACTCGATCACGGCATTCACCATCCGCGTCCAGTCGTGCAGCAAATAAAACAAGGCCACGGGCACCAACACCACGTAACCCATGAAGGCCAGAGCCGCGCTTCCCCCGAGCTTGAGCGAAGACATGAGCGGTGCCCACCAGTCTTCGCGGTTGGCACTCAAATAAGCCACCAACTGGGTTTTCAAGTCGCGCAAGTCGAGCGACACATTCAAACCCAACTGAGTCAACAAGGGGTTGACGGCATCGCCCAAACGGTCAAGCAACACAGGCAATTGCTGCTGAAGCAGGGGCCACTCCCGGACCAAGATGGGCACCAAAAGCAACAAGACGCCCAGCAGCGCCAGAATGGCCAAAATCTCCACCAACAGCACGGCCAAAGCGCGCGGCAACCGCACCCCAGCAAAACTTTCCAACCGAAGCACCAAGGGGTGCAGGACATAAGCCATGACCGCGGCGACCACAAAGGGCGCCAACACCGGCGCCAGCAGCCAGAAAACCAAGGCAGCGACCAAGGCCACACCCAGCCAAGCGGCCAGACGGGTCATTAAAAATGGAAGGGGTGCTTGCACGTGGGTCTCGTCTTTTGCAGTGGGTTGTCCAAATCGGTCAGGGTCAACCCTTAAAATAGACCCTGATTTTAAGTCTGCCAGCCCGTTTATTGGCCCCTGTTACCCATTTACCTGCCCTTTCGGGCGAAAACCATGAGTCAAACTCCACTTTCCTACAAAGACGCCGGTGTCGACATCGTTGCAGGCGACGCCTTGGTCGAGCGCATCAAACCGCTGGCCAAGAAAACCATGCGCGAAGGTGTGCTGGCAGGCATCGGCGGTTTTGGCGCCCTGTTTGAAGTGCCCAAGCGCTACAAAGAGCCTGTTTTGGTGAGTGGCACCGACGGCGTGGGCACCAAGCTCAAGCTGGCTTTTGAATGGAACATGCACGACACCGTGGGCATCGACCTGGTGGCCATGAGCGTGAACGACGTGCTGGTGCAAGGTGCCGAACCTCTGTTCTTCCTCGATTACTTTGCCTGCGGCAAGCTGGATGTGGACACTGCTGCCGCCGTGGTCGGCGGCATTGCCAAAGGCTGCGAGCTCTCAGGCTGCGCCCTGATCGGTGGCGAAACCGCCGAAATGCCAGGTATGTACCCTGCTGGCGAATACGACCTGGCAGGTTTTGCGGTCGGCGCGGTCGAAAAATCGAAGATCCTGACCGGCCAGAACGTCCAAGCCGGTGACGTGGTGCTGGGCCTGGCGTCGAGCGGCGTGCATTCCAACGGTTTCAGCTTGGTGCGCAAATGCATCGAGCGCGCGGGCAGCAATGCCCCTGTGACGCTGGACGGCAAGCCCTTCAAGCAAGCTCTGATGGAGCCCACCCGCTTGTACGTGCTGAATGTGCTGGCCGCGCTGGCCAAGCATCCTAACAAGGAAGGTGCCTCTGGCATCAAGGCCTTGGCCCACATCACGGGTGGTGGTTTGCTCGAAAACATCCCCCGCGTGCTGCCCGAAGGCCTGGCTGCGCACCTGCAAAAAGGCAGCTGGCCTCAGACCGAGCTGTTTGCCTGGCTGCAAAAGACGGCAGGCATCGACGACGTCGAGATGAACCGCACCTTCAACAACGGCATCGGCATGGTGGTGGTGGTGGATGCCGCTGAAGCCGAGGCATGCGCCAAGACTTTGCGTGCGGCCGGCGAGCAGGTTCACGTCATCGGCAAGATTGCGCCTCAAGGCAGTGGCGCGCAGGTCGTGGTGGCCTGAGTCCGCAAAAAGTCAGGTGCCTGAGAGTTCGCTGATGCGGTCTCTCAGCGCATCCTGATCGGGCGCCAAAGGCTCGGCTTGCAAATACATTTGCAAATCCTGCAAAGCCTCGTGCTTGCGGCCCAGTTCGGCCAACACCAAGCCACGGTCACGCCGTTCAGACCAACCCTCGGGCAAGAGCACCACCAGTCTGTCCAGTACAGACAGCATGCGTGGCCAGTCTTCTTGTGAACGAAAAATTTCTTTGAGGTTGCGCAGCATGCGCGCCAACAAATCTCGGGGTGGACAGGGCTGCAAATAAAGGCCCAAAGGCGTTTCACCATCGTCCAGATCAGCAGCAGATGCTTTGTACTCTGCACCGCGATAAGGCCCCAGCCGCTCGGCCAGGTTGTCGACGCCCAACGAATCCCCGGTCAAGGGGTCCAGCACCACCAAGCCCCCCTGCAGCGTGATCTTGACCAAGAAATGACCCGGAAATGAAACACCTTGGGCATGCAAGCCAAGCCCTTGGGCCAATTCGAGCCAGATCACGGCCAGCGAAATCGGCAGGCCCATTCGGGTGCGCAGCACTTCATTCAGGTAACTGTTTTCCGGGGCGTAATAATTGTTGGCATTGACGCCAAAACCCATTTCTTTGTAGAAGACCTGCGTCAGCATGGCCAAGCGCGTCAGATCGTCGGCATCCACAGGCAATCGAATTTGGACTTTTTTGATTACACGCGCCACATCGTCGAGCACGTTTTGCACATCCAAATCAGGCTCTTCGTCTTGGGCCAAGCAAGCCGCCGCTTCCAACAAAGGAAAGTGCGCATCGCTTTGCACCAGACTGGCGAAATAATCCAAAGGCGACGGTGTGTCGAAGTTCAAATGCATGAAGTCTTCCTCCCCTCACCGCTTCAAAAAAGCCTTGAGCCGCAAGCCCGTGCACCACAGCGCCCCAAAATACAACACGGCGGAAGCGGCCATCACCAAGACCATCCAGCCGATGCGCTGCCAAGCCGCCTCTCGCATGGGCACCCACGGCAGGGCCTGGGCAGAAAACCACAGCAAGCCCGTCAGCAAGCCTGTGGCCAGCAAAACCTGAAACACAAAACGCAACCAACCCGGTTGGGGCTTGTAACTACCCCTGCGCAGCAGGCCCACCAGCAACCAGCCCGCATTGACCAGCGCGCCCAAACCAATCGAAAGCGCCAGCCCTGCATGCGCCAAATGAGGCACCAAAAGCACGTTGAACACTTGCGTGAGCACCAGCACCACGACGGCAATGCGCACCGGTGTGCGGATGTCCTGGCTGGCGTAATAACCAGGTGCCAGCACTTTGATGGCCACCAGGCCCAGCAAGCCCACGCCATAGCCCGTCAAAGCCAAAGTGGTTTGCTGAACATCCCGGTCGGTGAACGCGCCATAGTGGTACAGCACCGAAACCAGTGGCTGCGAAAACACCAACAAAGCTGCTGCACAAGGCAAGGACAACAACAGGACCATGCGCAAACCCCAATCGAGCATGGCGGCATAACGCTCGCTGTCTCCAGTGGCTTTGGCTGCAGCCAACTGGGGCATCAGTACGACACCCAGCGCCACCCCCAGCATGGCGGTCGGAAACTCCATCAAACGGTCAGCGTAGGTGAGCCAACTGACGCTTCCAGGAGCCAAGTGTGAAGCAATTTGGGTGTTGATCAGCAAGGAGATCTGCGCCACGCCAACGCCCAGCAAAGCGGGTGCCATCAGACGCAAGATGTTGCGCGTCGCCGGGTTGGTCCAAGCTTTTTTGACCGCAGCGGGCCCCAAGCCCAGCCGGGGCAACAAACCCAGACGATGAAGCGCCGGAATTTGCACGGCCAGTTGCAGAAAGCCACCCGCCATGACGCCCACGGGCAATGCATAAATGGCTTCAAACCCTTGACGGGCCAGCCAAGGTGACAACCACCAGGCGGCGGCAATCACACTCACGTTCAACAAAACAGGCGTAGCCGCCGGCACAGCAAAGCGTCGCCAGGTGTTCAAGACCCCGGCTGACAAGGCGACCATGGACATGAAGGCGATGTAGGGAAACATCCAGCGTGTCATGTTGACCGCCGTGCCGTAGCCCCGGGGGTCTTGCTGCAAGCCACTGGCCAAAGCCCAAACCAACCAGGGTGAGGCCAACACACCCAATAGGGACACCACCAGTACCGACCAGGCCAAAGCCGTGGCCACGCTGTCGATCACTTCTTTGGTGGCTTCGTCACCGTGCTGGGCACGGCTGGCCGCCAACACGGGCACAAAAGCTTGGCTGAAAGCCCCTTCAGCGAACAAGCGCCGAAACAAATTGGGAATGCGAAAGGCCACATTGAAGGCGTCCGTCAAGGCGCTGGCACCAAAAGCGGAGGCAATGAGCAGCTCGCGCACCAAGCCCGTCACCCGAGAGGCCAGGGTAAAAAACGACACAACAGAGGCAGAACGTAAGAGGCTCACAGAGGGCGAGTGTAGCGGTCCTGCGGCTCAGACTTGTCCGTGGCCCCAGAACAGGCGGGCGCAAGGCATCGCACATCTGCTAGAATGCCGGGTTCGCTGGACATCATCCTCAGACATTGAAAGAATACATATATGGCATCCGCTAAACCCAAAAAGAAAAACCCCCGTCTTGCTTCCGGCCGTAAACGCGTCCGCCAAGACATCAAAATCAACGCTGCGAACTCTTCGCTGCGCTCCAAATACCGCACTGCTGTGAAAAACGTCGAAAAAGCCGTTGCAGCTGGCGACAAGACCAAAGCCACAGAGTTGTTTGCCAAAATGCAAACCGTGGTGGACATCATTGCCGACAAAGGCATCTTCCACAAAAACAAGGCTGCTCGTGACAAGAGCCGCCTGAGCGCCAAAGTCAAGACTTTGGCCCTCGCCGCAGCCTGATCCGCTCCACCAGATCAACAGCCCGGCGAGGCTCTGTCCTCGCTGCCGTTTGAAACGGGTGCGCTGTCCGCGAAAACTGAACCGCCCTGGTGCAAACCTTGGCGGTTTTTTCATGGTGGATTCAAAAGCAGCTGAGTTGGGGGTATCGCCGGGCTCCTCATGGCTCGCTTCGCTCGCAAAAATCGTCACCCGGCGATACCCCCAACTCAGCGAGATTCATCAGTGCATCAATCCAAACCACCAACAGCTCGTGCCCAATAAAAAACCGCCCGAAGGCGGTTGGTCGTGTGGTCTTATTTTTTGGTGGGCGGGTCGGGCAACAAACAAGCTTCGGCCACTTGCAGTTGGTTGTCGCGGGCAAAGTTCATCACGAAGTCCCAGGCCATCACGTCGTAATCGCGCAGGTCATGGTGCACCACCACGCATTTCGCGTTGCCCATCGTGGTGGGAATGCACCAAGGCGAATAGCTCAAGTGGCTGCCGGGGATCGCCCCGCCGGGGCGAAACTGGCTCATCACGCCTGCCAAGCGTTCAGCCCAGTCGCTGGGGCGAAATGTCTTTCCGTCCTGGGTCAGACCCAGGATAAAGACTTCTTTGGCAGAGTTGGAGACCATCGGATAGAGGGGTTAGTCAAGAGAGCACAGAGTTCGGGATCGCCGACCTCTGGTTTACCCGGGTATTCTATCTTATATAAGACTTCAACCCCGTGACAGGCGTCACTGGCTCGTCATCAAAGTGCCTCTAAAATCTGGTTTCAGCGGCCCTCTTCGTTGGGCCGATTTTTATTTCAGGAGTTCACGCATGTCTGCTTTCATTGAAGCCGCCTCACCGCACACCATGAACACCTATGGCCGACTGCCGATTGCACTCAGCCATGGTCAAGGTTGCCGAGTCTGGGACATCAATGGCAAGTCGTACCTCGACGCGCTGGCCGGCATCGCCGTGAACACCTTGGGCCACAACCACCCCGAGTTGGTACCGGCACTGCAAGACCAGCTGGGCAAAATGATCCACAGCTGCAACTACTTCCATGTGCCCAACGCCGAAGTGCTGGCGGCCAAATTGGTCGAACTGTCGGGCATGACCAATGTGTTCTTCTGCTGCACGGGCCTCGAGGCCAACGAAGCGGCGATCAAGCTTGCACGCAAATTTGGGCATGACAAGGGCATCGACAAACCCGAAATCGTGGTCTACGAGAAAGCCTTCCATGGCCGCAGCATTGCCACGCTGAGCGCCACCGCCAACGAGAAACTCAAAACAGGCTTTGGCCCCATGCTTGAAGGCTTTGTGCGCGTGCCGGTCAACGACATCGAGGCACTGAAAAAAGCCACGCAAGGCAACCCGAACGTGGTGGCCGTGTTCATGGAAACCATTCAGGGCGAAGGCGGTGTCAACCCCATGCGCGTTGAATACCTGAAACAAGTGCGCGCCTTGTGTGACCAGAACGACTGGCTCATGATGATCGACGAAGTGCAGTGCGGCATGGGCCGCACCGGCAAATGGTTTGCCCACCAATGGGCTGGCATCGTGCCTGATGTGATGCCGCTGGCCAAAGGTCTGGGCTCGGGTGTGCCGATCGGCGCGGTCGTGGCTGGCCCCAAGGCTGCCCACATTTTCCAGCCCGGCAACCACGGCACCACCTTCGGCGGCAACCCTCTGGCCATGCGCGCCGGGGTCGAGACCATCCGCATCATGGAGAAAGACGGTCTGATGGCCAACGCAGCCAAGGTCGGCGACCATCTGCGCGGTGCCCTTGAGAAAGCCCTTGCTGGCGTTCAAGGCGTCAAGGAAATCCGGGGGCAAGGCCTGATGCTGGGCGTGGAACTCGACCGCCCCTGCGGCGCAGTCTGGAGCCGCGCAGCCGAAGCTGGGCTGCTGCTGAGCGTGACCGCCGACAGTGTCATTCGCTTGGTACCTCCACTGATCATGACCGAGGCCGAAGCCGACGAGGTCGTGAGCATTTTGGCGCCCTTGATCAAAACCTTTTTGGCAGAAAAATCATGAGTGCATCCGCCCCAGCGCCCGTGCGGCATTACCTGCAATTCACCGACCTGAGCGCCGACGAATACGCACACGTGCTCAGCCGCGCTGCCGAAATCAAGCGCAAGTTCAAGGCCTACGAAAAATACCACCCACTGGCCGACCGCACACTGGCCATGATTTTCGAAAAAGCCAGCACCCGCACGCGTGTGAGCTTTGAGGCCGGCATGTACCAATTGGGCGGCTCGGTGGTGCACCTGACCACGGGCGACAGCCAGTTGGGCCGCGCCGAGCCCATCGAAGACAGCGCTCGCGTGATCAGCCGCATGACCGACATCGTCATGATCCGCACCTACGGTCAAGACAAGATCGAGCGCTTTGCCTCGCACTCGCGCGTGCCCGTCATCAACGGCCTGACCAACGAATTCCACCCTTGCCAAATCCTGGCTGACATCTTCACTTACATCGAGCACCGGGGCTCCATTCAGGGCAAGACAGTGGCTTGGGTGGGTGACGGCAACAACATGGCCAACACCTGGCTGCAGGCGGCCGAGTTGCTGGGCTTCACAGTGCATGTGAGCACCCCCAGCGGCTATGAAGTCAACGAAAGCGTGGCGGCCCTCAAGGGCAAGGCCAACTTCAAGCTCTTCAGCGACCCACTGGAAGCCTGCCGAGGTGCCGACCTGGTCACCACCGATGTGTGGACCAGCATGGGTTACGAGGCCGAAAACGAGGCCCGCAAAAAAGCCTTTGCCAACTGGTGCGTGGACGAAGCCATGATGCAGATCGCCAAACCAGATGCCCTGTTCATGCACTGCCTGCCCGCCCACCGCGGCGAAGAGGTCAGCGCCGAAGTCATCGACGGCCCGCAATCGGTGGTCTGGGACGAAGCCGAAAACCGCATGCATGTGCAAAAGGCGCTCATGGAGTTCTTGCTGCTGGGCCGCGTTCAAGCCTGATTTGTCACCCCAGACCCACTCACCTGTCACCCCGGACTTGATCCGGGGTCCACTCCCCTCTTCACCCCATGTCCAACTGCACCACCTGCGGCGCTTGCTGCGTGAGCTTTCGGGTGGACTTTTCCGTCTACGAATACGAAGAAGGCGGCGGCGATGTGCCCGCTGGGCTGGCCTCGCCCATCACCGAGCACACCTGCCGCATGCGGGGCACCGACCACAGCCCGCCGCGCTGCGCTGCGCTCTACGGCAAAACGGGCGAAAAAGCCGTTTGCGGCATTTACGAATGGCGGCCATCGCCCTGCCGCGAGTTTGAAGAAGGCAGCCCTGCTTGCGAGCAAGCGCGTCGCCGCCATGGCCTGCCAGCGCTGAACGTCTGAAGTCTTTTTGATGGGTGTTGGAAATAACCGACACCACGGTTTTTTGCGAGGTGCTACCTTCGCACACCATGAAAAAACTTTGGGACATCTCCCCACCTATCGATGCGCAAAGCCCGGTGTTTCCGGGCGACACACCCTACACCCAGCAATGGGCCGCCACGCTGACTGATGCATGCCCGGTCAACGTGAGTGCCATCACCCTGTCGCCTCATGTGGGAGCGCATGCCGATGCCCCACTGCATTACGACCCACAAGGCGCTGCCGTCGGCGCTTTGGACCTGCTGCCTTTTCTGGGCCGCTGCCGCGTCATCCACGCCATCGATGTGGGCCACTTGATCGCCATCGCCCATTTGCAGCGCGCCCTGAACGATGTGCCCGAGCGGCTGCTGGTGCGCACCTACCGCCAGTTTCCGAGCCAACACTTCGACACACAACTCACCGCCTTTGACCCCGCCTGCGTGCAGCACCTGGCCGACCTGGGCGTGCTGCTGATCGGCACCGACAGCGCCAGCATCGACCCGGCCGACAGCAAGCAGCTGCCCAGCCACCAAGCCATTCGCCAACGCGGCCTGCGCGTGCTGGAAAACCTGCTGCTCGACGACGTGCCCGAAGGCGATTACGAGCTGATCGCCCTGCCCCTGAAACTCATGACCGCCGACGCCAGCCCCGTACGTGCGGTCTTGCGCGAACTTTGAACACCCCTAGAAAGACAAGCCCATGATGAACCTCACCCCCACCTTGCAAGACTGCGAACTGCTGGACGCGCAAGACCCGCTGCGCGGCCTGCGCAACCAGTTCGATTTGCCCCCCGGCGTGATTTACCTGGACGGCAACTCGCTGGGCGTGTTGCCCAAAACCGCCCCGGCCCGCGTGGCCCATGCCGTGACGCACGAATGGGGCACCGACCTGATCAAAAGCTGGAACACCGCAGGCTGGTTCACCCTGCCCCAGCGCGTGGGCGACAAGATTGCCCGCGTCATCGGTGCCCAGCCGGGCGAAGTGATCGCGGCGGACAGCACCTCGATCAACCTGTTCAAAGTGCTGGCCGCCGCGCTGCACATTGCCAAGGCCGACCACCCGCACAAAACCAAAATCGTCAGCGAGCGCAGCAACTTTCCCACCGACCTCTACATCGCAGAAGCCTTGTGCAAAGAACGCGGCTACACCCTGCAACTGGTCGAAGCCGATGAGATCGCGGCTGCGCTGCAAGCCGATGTGGCGGTGCTTATGCTCACCCATGTGAACTACCGCACCGGGGCCATGCACAACATGCAGACCGTGACCGCGCAAGCCCACGCCCAAGGCATCCTCACCGTGTGGGACTTGGCGCACAGCGCAGGTGCCGTGCCCGTCGACCTGAACGGGTCTGGGGCCGACTTTGCGGTGGGCTGCGGCTACAAATACTTGAACGGCGGCCCTGGCGCGCCTGCGTTTGTGTGGGTGCACCCGCAGCACACCGACCGCTTTTGGCAGCCGCTGGCCGGTTGGTGGGGCCACGCCGCACCGTTTGCCTTCACACCCGACTACCAACCTGCTCAAGGCATCACGCGCTACCAGTGCGGCACCCAACCCATCTTGAGCCTCACGGCAATCGACTGCGGGCTCGACGCCTTTTTGGCCGCCGAGGCGCTGGGCGGCATGGCCGCGCTTCGCCAAAAGTCGTTGGCCCTCACGGGCCTGTTCATGCAGCTGGTGCGCACCCGCTTGCACGGCCACGGCTTTGGCATCGCCACCCCGGTCGAAGAAGCCCTGCGCGGCTCGCAGGTGAGCCTGACCCGAGCCGAAGGCGCTTATGCCATCGTGCAAGCCCTGATTGCGCGCGGCGTGATTGGCGACTTCAGGGCAGGCGATGGCGGCCAGCACGCCGACATCCTGCGCTTTGGTTTCACGCCGCTGTACATCGGTTACGCCGATGTGTGGCAAGCCGCTGAGCACCTGTGCCAGGTGATGGAAAGCGGCGAATGGCAAGACGCCCGCTTTGCCCAAAAAAACGCCGTGACCTGAAAGGCTTGTCATGAGTTCCTGCCCTTTCTCCTCCGCCACTCAGAGCAGCGCCGCCCAAGGCGAGCGCATCGTGCAAGAAGAAAAAGCCCAGCTCGACTTTGACGGTCGCATGAGCTACGGCGACTACCTGCAGCTCGACGCCATCCTGAGTGCGCAAAAACCGCTCTCGCCCGACCACAACGAGATGCTGTTCATCGTGCAGCACCAGACCAGCGAGCTGTGGATGAAGCTGATGTTGCACGAGCTGCAAGCGGCCATCCACAACATCGCGACCGACGAACTGCCCGACGCCTTCAAAAAACTCGCCCGCGTCAGCAAGATCATGGAGCAACTCGTCCACGCTTGGGATGTGCTCGCCACCATGACACCCCCTGAGTACAGCGCCATTCGCCCTTACTTGGCACAGTCCAGTGGTTTTCAAAGCTGGCAATACCGCTGCATCGAGTTTTCGATGGGTAACAAGAACGCCGCCATGCTGCAGCCCCACGCGCATCGCCCCGACCTCTCGGCCATCGTGCAGGCGGCCTACGAAGCACCCTCGCTGTACGACGAATGCTTGCGCCTCTTAAAGCGGCGTGGTCTGAACGTGCCAGAAGGCCACACGCAACGCGACTGGCGTCAGCCCTACCCCGCCAGCGAGGCAGTCGAAAACGCCTGGCTCGAGGTCTACAGAGACCCTAAGCAACACTGGGACCTGTACCAACTGGGCGAAGAGCTGACCGACTTGGAAGACGCTTTTCGTTTGTGGCGCTTTAGGCACGTCACCACAGTGGAGCGTGTCATCGGCTTCAAGCGCGGCACGGGCGGCACGGGCGGCGTGAGCTACCTGCGCAAGATGCTCGACACCGTGCTCTTCCCCGAAATCTGGACACTGCGCACACAACTGTGAGTTCAATCACGCATGACCGCTGCACGGGTGACTCGCATGGCCATCCATTTGCACTAATATGACTCATTCCATCACTGGAGAGACACCTTGGAACTGCACATCAACGGCGAAAGCCGCACCGCCAACGCTGACCCGAGCATGCCCTTGCTGTGGGTACTGCGCGATGAATTGAATCTCACGGGCACCAAGTTCGGCTGCGGCATCGCCGCTTGTGGGGCTTGCACCGTGCACGTGAACGGCCAAGCCGTGCGCTCGTGCGTCATGCCCGTGTCTGCCGTGGCCCATCAAAAAATCCGAACCATCGAATCTTTGGGGACGGCTGAAAAGCCCCACCCTTTGCAAGCGGCCTGGATCGCCGAACAAGTGCCGCAATGCGGTTACTGCCAAAGCGGCATGCTGATGGCTGCCGCCGCCTTGTTGGATAAAACACCCAACCCCAGCGATGCCGAGATTGACGCCGCCATGACCAACCTGTGCCGCTGCGGCACTTACCAGCGCGTGCGCGCCGCCATCCACCGCGCTGCGGCCCAAATGAAGAAAGGCGGTGCCGCATGAAACGCCGCACCTGGTTACTCAGCGCCTTGGGCGCGACTGGCGCATTGGTCGTCGGTTGGGGCGTGCTGCCCGCACGATCGCGCATGGGCTCACCCGAACTCATGCTCCAAACAGCAGGCGATGTCGCCCTGAACGGCTGGATCAAAATCGCCAAAGATGGTGCGGTCATCCTGGCCATGCCCCGCAGCGAAATGGGCCAAGGCGTGCACACCGCGCTGGCCATGCTGGTGGCCGAAGAACTCGATGTGCCCTTGAGCCGCGTGCGCTTGGAACAAGCCGGTGCAGACAGCATTTACGGCAACGTGGCCATGTTGGTCGCCAGCCTGCCCTTTCACCCTTTGGACAGCGAAGGTGGCGAAAAGCCCACCAAGATCAAGATGGCCGAATGGGTCGTGGGCAAATTGGCCCGCGAACTGGGCATCAACGCCACGGGCGGTTCGTCCAGCATGGCCGACCTGTGGGACCCCATGCGCATGGCAGCGGCCACCGCACGGGCCAGCTTGGTGCAAGCAGCGGCTTCGGCCTGGCAAGTACCCGCCAAGGACATCACTGTCGCCAATGGTGTGATGCAACACGCTTCTGGCAAATCCGCGCATTTCGGTGACATGGCCGCTGCAGCTGCGGGCGCCAAACCCCAGGACATCAGCACCAAGGCCCGTCAAGACTGGAAGCTGATCGGTCAATCCACCGCGCGCACCGATATCCCGAGCAAAGTCACGGGACAAGCCCAGTTCGGACTGGACGTGCGCCTGCCCGGCATGCTGTTTGCCGCCATGCACATGAGCCCAGTCCTGGCAGGCACGGCCTCGTCCATGGACACCCAAGCCGCCTTGGCCATCGCTGGTGTGGAAAACGTCGTGCAAATCGACGCTTGGGGGGGAGGCACCGGTGGCGTGGCCGTCGTTGGCAAAAGCTCCTGGCATGCCCGCCAAGGCGCCCAAGCTGTGCAAGTCCAGTGGCAAAACCCGAGCACAGCGCTGGCAGACACCGCTCGCATCCAAGCCGATCTGCTCAAGGCCCTGAACACCGAAAGCGGCTTCACCTTCCACGAACAAGGCGTGCCCACCCAAGCCGAAAAAGCCGCCGCAACCCGCATCGATGCGCTCTACCAAGCCCCCTATCTGGCCCACGCCACGATGGAGCCGATGAACTGCACCGCGCAAGTCAAAGACGGTAAGGTCGAGATCTGGGCGCCCACACAAGTGCCTCAAATGGCACGCGACATGGCCGCCAAAGTGGCCAAGGTGGACAAAGACCAAGTCACCGTCCATGTCACCCAATTGGGCGGTGGCTTTGGTCGTCGCCTGGAAGTCGACTTCATTGGCCAAGCGGTGCAAGTGGCCATGGCCTGCAAGGGCCTGCCCGTGCAACTGAGCTGGTCACGCGAAGAAGACATGACGCACGACTTTTACCGCCCCATGCACCTGGCCAAGTTCCAAGCCTCGCTGGACGACAAAGGCGAAGTCACCAGCCTGCGCATCAAGTCGGCCGGCGACGCCATCACCCCACGCTGGATGGCGCGTGCTGCGCCCCACCTGTCCGGGCCCATCGACATGCCCGACAAAACCGCCTCCGAAGGACTGTTCGATTTGCCCTATGGCTTTGCCAGCCAGCACATGAGCCATGTGGCCACAAAGTCCGGCGTGCCCGTGGGCTTTTGGCGCTCGGTCGGCCATTCGCACAACGCCTTCTTCTCGGAAAGCTTCATCGACGAACTGGCCGCCGCCACCAAGCAAGACCCCTTGGCCTTCCGCTTGAACTGGCTCAAAGACGCACCACGCTACGCCGCCGTACTGAAACTGGCCGCCGACAAAGCGGCTTGGGGCACGCCCCTGCCCGCAGGCCGTGCGCGGGGCATCGCCTTGCACGAATCGTTTGGCTCCATCGTGGCGCAAGTGGCCGAGGTCTCGCTCGAGCAAGGCCAGATCCGCGTGCACCGCGTGGTCTGCGCCATCGACTGCGGTACAGTGGTCAACCCCGGCACCGTGGCCCAGCAAATGGAAAGCAGCGTCATCTATGGCTTGAGCGCCGCACTCTTCGGCAAGATCGACATCGTGGGCGGCGTGGTGCAGCAAGGCAACTTCCCCAGCTACCCCATGGTCTCGCTCAGCCAGGCCCCGCAAGTGGAAACCCACATCGTGCCCAGCACCCGTCACCCTGCTGGGGTGGGCGAACCGGCTGTGCCGCCCATCGCCCCCGCAGTGGGCAACGCGCTGTTTGCCCTCACAGGCAAGCGACAACGGGCTTTGCCCTTGGTCGTCTAAGCTCAGCCCCCGCGCAAAGCCTTGAGGATTTTTTGGCCACCACGGCCATTGGCCTCATGGCCCAGGCGCTGCTGTTCGGCGCGGATCGCCTGGCGCGAAGCGTCGCCCAGCATCCCGTCCACCGGACCAATGTCGTGGCCGCGCATGGTCAGCAAGCCCTGCAACTCACGCCGCTCTGCGCGTGACAAGCCCGCGTCATCGGTCGGCCAAGGTGTGACCAATGGGCCACCACCGCGCAAACGGTCACTCAAGTGGGCGATGGCCAGACCATAGCTTTCAGCTGCGTTGTAGCTGTAGAGCGCATCGAAGTTGCGCGTGACCAAAAACGCCGGGCCGTTGGCTCCTGCCAGCGTCAGCAAGCCCACGTTGCCCAAACTGGCGGGCAAGGCTGCGCCATCCACTCGGCGCACGCCCCGCGCTGCCCAGTCGGCCACCGGACGTTTGCTGCGGCGGCCTTCTCCGGCCAATGACAAGCCTGCAGGCAATTTGACCTCGATGCCCCAAGGCAAGCCGCGCTGCCAACCTGCACGGGCCAAAAAGTTGGCGGTCGATCCCAGCGCATCGACGCTGCTGTCCATCAAGTCAGCGCGGCCGTCACCATCAAAATCCACCGCCAAGCGCTCGAATGCGCTCGGCATGAACTGGGTGTGACCAAACGCCCCCGCCCACGAACCCACCAAACGCTCGGGTGCGATATGACCGGCCTGCAAAATGCGCAGCGCCGCAAAAAACTCACCTCGGAAATAACTTTGCCGCCGCCCATGGCATGACAGTGTGCCCAGCGCTTGCACCAGCGGGTATTTGCCAAATGTCTGCCCGAAAGTGCTCTCCACACCCCAAACCGCGACCACCGTGGCCGGGTCCACGCCAAAGCGCTCTTCGGCACGCTCCAGCGCCTGGCGGTGCTGAGCCAAACGCGCCGCGCCATCGGTCACACGCTCCTCGTCCACTAAGGCCGACATGTAGTCCCATATGGGGGTGCGAAATTCCGGCTGAAAGTTCAGTTTTTCAATGACGCTGAAGTCCGCCTGCAGCCCCGCCGTGTGGCGCGCCCAAGTGGCGTCGCTCACTTTGCCGCTGCGAGCAGCTGGGCGCAACTCGGCCATGCAGGCCGACAAATCGGTGCTTTGCGCGCCCGCAGGGGGCACAGCCAAGACCCAAGCCATGCACACAGCGGCCCAGCGCCCAGTCATGCCCAGCGGCTTCAGGCGCGCACCCCTACCAGCGGCCTGCCGTGGTGATGAAAGATGTTTGAACATGAGCCATTTCCATGAAGTGTTGAACCGGTGTCGCCGCGTGTGGGCCACACCAACTAAGCAGGCGAATGTACAGGGGATGGCCGACGATACAGCCAAGGCACATCCATCAGCCTCTCGCCCATCAGGCGCATCGACAGGTTGCGCCCCCAAGCCACAGGGCCAGTGGCATGAAAGATGCGCCCATTGCGGATCGCCCGGGCCTGCACGCGGGCATTGCGTGCCCAACGCTGCTCGGCGTAGGCTTGTAATTTCGCGGTCACGCTGCCCGCCTCTGCGCTCAGGCATTGCGCCAACGCCTGTGCGTCTTCGATCGCCATGCCCGCACCTTGCGCAAGGTAAGGCCGCATCGGGTGCGCGGCATCCCCCAACAGGGCCACGCGGCCTTGCGCCATCTGGCTTGCCGCGTTCACGGGCGCGCGGTCGTGTAAAGCCCATTGCCGCCAAGCAGGCACCGTGGCCAGCCGCTCATGCAGGTCTATGCCCACCGAACCCATGGCCTGAATCAAGGCCTGGGTGTGAGCAGCGCCGTCCCAAACGTCGGCCTGCGCAGGTTGTTCACCCTGCACGATGGCCACCAAATTCAGCCACTGCCCACTGCGCACCGGGTAATGCACCACATGCAGGCGCGGCCCCATCCAGACGGTGACCTCATCCGAGCGCAAATGCACAGGCAAATCGGCCTGCGCCACCAGCGCCCGGTAGGCCACGTGACCGCTAAAACGAGCGGGGGCATCGCCCAGCAACTGTTGGCGCACGGCGCTCCAGACGCCATCGGCCCCCACCAAAGCATCGGCTTGCAGGCTGAGGCCATCGGTGGTGTTGACCTGCAAGCCCTCTGCGGTCTCTCGCCAGCCTTGCACCGCCTGGCCCAAGCGCACCTGCACGCCTGCGGCCAATGCGGCGGCGTGCAGCAAGGCCTGCAAATCAGCTCGGTGGATCGTGGCATAAGGCGCACCATAAAGCGCTTGCGCCCGTTCACCCAAACGCAAGCTGCCCAGCACCTGGCCCGTCTGTGCATCGCGCGCTTGCAATCGCCCGGGGAAGGCCGCCACCTGAGCCAGCGCCTCGCCCAAGCCCCAGGCCTGCAAGATGCGCGTCACATTCGGGCCCACTTGAATGCCTGCACCCACCTCGCTCAGTTGCGCGGCACGCTCAAGCAGCTGGACCGGCACACCCTGTCGGGCGCAGGCCAAAGCCGCCGCCAAGCCGCCAATGCCGCCACCGCTCACCACTACCTGTTCCAGCTGTTTTCTTGTCATGCGTCAATTGTGCCCCGGCCGAGATGCGTCCAAAAAATTGGACAATTGGAGGCTATGACGACGATCAAATCTCCTGAACTTTTATTGCCTGCCGGGTCCTTGGACAAAATGCGCGCCGCCTACGACTTTGGTGCCGACGCGATTTATGCAGGCCAGCCGCGCTACAGCCTGCGGGCACGCAACAACGAATTCAAGCTGGAGCAAATCGGCATCGGCATTGCCGAAGCCCACGCCCGGGGTAAAAAGTTTTTTGTGACCAGCAACCTGCTGCCGCACAACGACAAAGTGCGCACCTACCTGCGCGACATCGAGCCCGTGATCGCCATGAAGCCCGATGCGCTCATCATGGCCGACCCGGGGTTGATCATGATGGTGCGCGAAAAATGGCCAGAGATGCCCATCCACCTGTCGGTGCAAGCCAACACTGTGAACTGGGCGGCAGTGAAGTTCTGGCAAAAAATGGGCGTGGCCCGCATCATCTTGAGCCGCGAGCTGAGCCTGGACGAAGTCGAAAAAATCCGCCAGGAATGCCCCGACATGGAGCTGGAAGTCTTTGTGCACGGCGCGCTGTGCATCGCTTATTCGGGCCGCTGTTTGCTGTCGGGCTACTTCAACCGACGCGACCCCAACCAAGGCACTTGCACCAACGCCTGCCGCTGGAGCTACGGCACACAAGAGGCCACCGACGAAACCGATTCGGGCGAGGTCAAACCTACCCGTATGGACGGCGACTTCAGCTTCGAGCAAGAGCAAGAAGCCGCCGAGAAAAACTTCTCGGCTTGCGGCGACGGCCAACGCCACCCTGCTGCCGACAAGGTGTACCTGATTGAAGAGGCCGGTCGCCCCGGTCAGCTCATGCCCATCATGGAAGACGAGCACGGCACCTACATCATGAACAGCAAGGACTTGCGCGCGGTGGAGTTGATCGAGCGCTTGGTCAAGATCGGTGTGGACTCGCTCAAGATCGAAGGCCGCACCAAGAGCCTGTATTACGTGAGCCGCACCGCGCAGGTGTACCGCCGCGCCATCGACGACGCGGTGGCCGGTCGCCCCTTCAACCCCGAACTGATCACCGAACTCGATGGCTTGGCCTCACGCGGCTACACCTCGGGCTTTTTGGAGCGCCGCCCCGCGCAGGATTATCAAAACTACGAAACCGGCCACTCGGTGGGCCACCGCAGCCAGTTTGTGGGCGAGGTGCGCTCGGTCGGCGACGGCTGGGCCTTGGTCGAGACCAAGAACAAATTTTCAGTGGGCGACACGATCGAGATCATCCACCCCAGCGGCAACCGCAAAGTGCCGCTGACGCAGATGAAGAGCGAAAAAGGCGAAGCCATCAGCGTCGCACCGGGCAGCCCGCTCAAGGTCTGGATTCCGATGGACGGCCCTGCCGAAGGCGCTTTGATTGCGCGGATGTTCTGAAGACACAGCCCCCCGCTGCCAAATTCAGCGGCCGTTCAATGGGTAGGCAGGGTCGTTGTAACCGGGCGTCGATGGGTGCCCTGGCGACACCAAACCATTGACCACGGCTTCGTCTTCTTGCGTGATGACCACGTCCAACGCCGCCGCGTAGTCTTGCCACTGCGCCAGTGTGCGCGGGCCTGCAATGACCGCGCTGACATGGCGGTTGGCCAGCACCCAGGCGGTGGCAAAGTGCGCCAGCGACACCCCTTTGCGCTCACAGTGCTGCTGCAGCGTTTGGGCGATTTGCAAGGACTCTTCGCGGAACTCGGTTTCCATGATGCGCTTGTCGGCCCGCGCAGCGCGACTGCCTTCGGCAGGTGCTTGTCCGGGTGCGTATTTACCCGTCAGCACACCACGGGCTATAGGGCTGTAAGGCACCACACCCATCCCGTAATGCCCGCAAGCTTCCAGCACTTCGACCTCGGGCATGCGGTTGAGCAAGTTGTAATAAGGTTGGCACACCACGGGGCCAGGCATGTTCATTTGTCGGGCCATGTTGACCATCTCGGCAATGCGCCAGCCCCTGAAGTTGGAGACACCCCAGTAACGGATCTTGCCCTCGCGCAGCAAGGTCTCTATGGCGCGCAAAGGCTCTTCCAGATCCATGCCGTTGTAGTCACGGTGCAGGTAATAAATGTCCAGATGGTCGGTGCCCAAACGGCGCAAACTGCCCTCGCAAGCCCGCATGACCCAGCTGCGCGAATAAGCCGACTCGTTGGGCAAAGACGACATGGCATTGCCCACCTTGCTGGCCAAGACCCAGCGATGGCGTTGTCCCTTGAGCACTTGGCCCACGATCTCTTCGGATTTGCCCGACGTGTAAACGTCGGCGGTGTCGATGAAATTGCAGCCTTTCTCTTGTGCATCGCCCACAATGGAAAGCGCATCCTCAAGCGATGTCTGGTCACCGAACATCATGGTGCCTAAACACAGCCGGGAAACTTTCAAGGGGCTTTTGCCCATGGAACTCAATTGCATGGAGGCCTTCACATCAATGATCGAAGCACAGAGGCTAACGCCAAGTCACGCCTCAAGCTGTCACCTGTGTGGAGATCACAAAAAAGCCCCCGGGCTTTTCAGCGCGGGGGCTTGTGACAGACAAATCAACGTCTATCAGGCTGTCACGCCTTTGGCAGTTTCAACGTACTCATCGATCTGGTTGAAGTTCAAGTACTTGTAGATGGCTGCGCCGTCGCTGTTGACCACACCCATTGCAGCGTGGTACTCGGCTACTGTAGGGAACTTGCCCATCTTCGATGTGATGGCGGCCAACTCAGCAGAAGCCAAATACACGTTAGTGTTCTTACCCAAACGGTTGGGGAAGTTACGTGTAGATGTAGACACCACAGTTGCGCCTTCACGCACTTGCGCCTGGTTACCCATGCACAACGAGCAGCCTGGCATTTCAGTGCGTGCGCCGGCTGTGCCGAATGCAGCGTAGTGACCTTCTTTGATCAGCTCGCTCTCGTCCATCTTGGTTGGAGGTGCAACCCACAACTTGACAGGAATGTCGCGTTGGCCGCCGAGCAACTTGGCAGCTGCACGGAAGTGACCGATGTTGGTCATGCAAGAACCGATGAAGGCTTCGTCGATGTGAGTGCCAGAGACTTCAGACAAGAACTTGGCATCATCTGGGTCGTTCGGGCAGCACACGATGGGCTCTTTGATGTCGGTCAAATCGATTTCGATGATGTGTGCGTACTCAGCATCTTTGTCGGCTTCGAGCAGCTCAGGCGCAGCCAACCAGGCTTCCACTTTTTCGATGCGGCGTGCCAAAGTGCGTGCGTCAGCGTAACCGTCAGCGATCATGTTCTTCATCAGAACCACGTTGGACTTGAGGTACTCAGCCACTGGCTCTTTGTTGAGCTTGATTGAGCAACCGGCAGCAGAACGCTCAGCAGACGCGTCAGACAATTCAAACGCTTGTTCCACTTTGAGGTTTGGCAAGCCTTCGATTTCCAAGATGCGACCAGAGAATTCGTTGATCTTGCCGGCCTTGGCCACAGTCAACAAACCTTGCTTGATCGCGTACAAAGGAATGGCGTGCACCAAGTCGCGCAATGTCACGCCTGGTTGCATTTCGCCTTTGAAGCGAACCAAGATGGACTCAGGCATGTCCAAAGGCATCACGCCTGTGGCAGCACCGAACGCCACCAAGCCAGAACCAGCGGGGAAGCTGATACCGATAGGGAAACGAGTGTGAGAGTCGCCACCAGTACCGACGGTGTCAGGCAACAACAAACGGTTCAACCAAGAGTGAATCACACCATCGCCTGGACGCAAAGCCACGCCGCCACGGTTGCTGATGAAAGCAGGCAGTTCGCGGTGGGTTTTGACGTCCACGGGCTTGGGGTAAGCGGCAGTGTGGCAGAACGATTGCATGACCATGTCGGCCGAGAAGCCCAGGCAGGCCAGGTCTTTCAGCTCGTCGCGGGTCATCGGGCCGGTGGTGTCTTGCGAGCCGACGGTGGTCATTTTGGGTTCGCAGTAAGTGCCGGGGCGAACGCCTTGGCCTTCTGGCAAACCAACCGCACGACCGACCATCTTTTGCGCCAAGGTGAAACCAGCTTTCGTGGCGACAGGCGCAGTAGGCAAGCGGAACACGGTGGATGCTGGCAGACCCAAGAACTCACGAGCCTTGGCGGTCAAGCTGCGGCCAATGATCAGGTTGATACGGCCACCGGCACGCACTTCGTCAAACAGCACATCGCTCTTGAGTTGGAAGGTCGTCACGGTTTCGCCGTTGCGCACGATCTTGCCGTCATAGGGCAAGACATCGATCACGTCGCCCATTTCGAGTTGGGTCACGTCGACTTCGATCGGCAAGGAGCCGGAGTCTTCCTGGGTGTTGAAGAAGATGGGGGCAATCTTGCCGCCCAAAGTCACTCCGCCAAAGCGCTTGTTGGGCACAAACGGGATGTCCTGGCCGGTGGCCCAGATCACGCTGTTGGTGGCCGACTTGCGGCTGGAACCGGTACCGACCACGTCACCGACGTAGGCCACCAGGTTGCCTTTTTTCTTCAGGTCTTCGATGAATTGCATCGGGCCGCGCTTGCCGTCTTCTTCGGGCTTGAACGCTGCGCCTTCGCGGGTGTTCTTGAGCATGGCCAGGTAGTGCAGCGGGATGTCCGGACGGCTCCACGCGTCAGGCGCTGGCGACAGGTCGTCGGTGTTGGTTTCGCCGGGCACCTTGAACACGGTGACGGTGATTTTTTTCTCGACTTCAGGACGGGTGGTGAACCACTCGGCGTCGGCCCAGCTTTGCATGACTTCTTTAGCCTTGGCGTTGCCGGCCTTGGCTTTTTCTGCGACGTCGTTGAAGAAGTCAAACATCAGCAGGGTTTTCTTGAGGGCTTCTGCGGCCACACCAGCGACTTCAGCGTCGTCGAGCAACTCGATCAGGGGGTGCACGTTGTAGCCGCCCACCATGGTGCCCAGCAGCTCGGTGGCTTTGGCTTTGGAGATCAGGCCGACCTTGACTTCACCGTGGGCCACAGCGGCCAGGAAAGAGGCTTTGACTTTGGCCGCATCGTCCACGCCGGGTGGCACGCGGTGGGTCAGCAAGTCCATCAGGAAGGCATCTTCGCCTGCAGGCGGGTTCTTGATCAGTTCAATCAAGTCGGCAACTTGCTTGGCGTCCAAGGGCAGCGCGGGGATGCCAAGAGCAGCGCGTTCGGCTGCGTGTTCACGGTAGGCTTTCAACATGGTTTTTTCTCCGGTCAGTCAAAGTTTCAAGTGTTATCGCCCTGTGCCCGACGTATCGATCAGGCTGGGCGGGGGATTGGTTTTCATGTTCTCGGCAAAGGCCACTTGTTCGGCATTGGCACATTCATCTGCCAGGCGACGGCCTTTGTTTTGGTCCATCAACATGGATTTGTTGGCCAGCTGCAGCCAGACAGCACCCGCTTTGCGGTCTTCCAGGCGGATTGCACCGGTGGTCGTGGCCACGGGGTGCATGCGGTAGCGAAAGCCTTTGCCATGCAAATAGAAATAACCGGGTTGCGCAGCATCGGCCTCCAGACGCACCGTGGCGCCCAGTTCGCAAGGCAATTGGCCTTTGTGCACGCGATCGGCAATGGCCAACTCATCAGGCCCCATGGGGGTCTCTGGTTCGGCCTTGGGAGCCACCTGGGTTTTGCTTGTACCTGGCTTGGATTTGGCTTGTGCAGGCTTGGCTTGCGCCGACTTGGACGTGCTTGCCGGAACTTGCGACCAAGCAGGCAAGGCCAAAAAGGCAAGCAACAGGATGGCGGTCATTTTTTGCATTTCAGTTCCCCCCGCATGAATGGACTTCATCATGAGACAAGATCGGCTTTTTTGCCGTAGCCTGTGAAAAACAACTGGATTTCCGAAGGCACACGGCGCCCCGTGTGGTGCGCTCGTTCGAGCAACTGCCAGAAAAAGCGGTAACTGGCGCGGTCGTGCAACTGACCTGCATGGCTGATGGGCGCCCATTGCGCGTTTTGCGCCGCCAAAATGATGTCGCTGGCCTGATCGATTTGCGCTTCGCTGGGGGCCATGGCCTCCAGAATCGGGCGGATCTGGTCGGGGTGGATGCTCCACATGCGGGTGTAACCCAGCTCGCGGGCGGCTTTTTGGGCCGCCATGCGCATCGCTTCGGTGTTCTTGAATTCGGTCACAACGCAGTGCGATGGCACTTTGCCGTGGGCGTGGCAGGCGCTGGCGATCTCGATCTTGGCGCGCAACACCAGCGGGTGGGTGAATTGGCCCTGGATACCCATGCCATCGGCCGGAATCGCCCCCCCATGGGCCGAGACAAAGTCCATCAGGCCAAAGCTGATCGACTGCACACGGGGATGGGCTGCGATGTCAAAAGCACGATGCACGGCGGCGGGCGACTCGATCAGCACATGCAAAGGCAGATCAGGGGCACCGGCGGCCAGCAAGGCAGCTTGGGCGAGCGCGACATCGGCCACGGTTTCGACTTTGGGCACCATGATGTGCGTCAAAACCCGGCCAGCACGGCCTGCGACGTGGGCCATGTCGGCTTCAAAACTGGGGTGGTCCACAGGGTGGACGCGCACCGCGATGCGGGCGTCAGGTGTGGCTGCGGTGGTGGTCAGGGCCAGTTCGGTGACCAGTGCAGCGTGTTCGACTTCGCCACCGACGGGTGCGCCATCTTCGCAGTCCAAGGTGACATCAAAGACGCAGGTGCCGAACTCCTGCGTCATTTCGGCCTGCAGTTGCAGGCTTTTGCGCATCCGCGCTTCCACTCCGCTGTAATGGTCACAAACCGGCAGCTGCACGCTACCGGCTTGCGCCCCCAGCAAAATGTTGCGCGGATGACTCACTCTGTTTCTCTGCTGAGAATCAGATCAGGTGAGCAACGCCAGCTTGCTCGTCGGTCAGCTCTTTCAGGGTCTTGTCGATGCAAGACTGGCTGAACGCGTCGATGTCCAGACCTTCAACGACTTTGTATTCGCCGTTTTCGCAGGTGACGGGGAAACCGAACATGACATCTTTAGGAATGCCATACCAGCCTTGCGACGGGATACCCATGGTGACCCACTTGCCGTTGGTGCCCAAGGCCCAGTCGCGCATGTGGTCGATGGCGGCATTGGCAGCCGAGGCAGCCGAGGACAGGCCACGGGCTTCGATGATGGCTGCGCCGCGCTTGCCGACGGTGGGCAAGAACACGTTGGCGTTCCATTCCTGGTCGTTGATCATGGCCTTGACGGATTCGCCTTTGATGGTGGCGAAACGGTAGTCGGCGTACATGGTAGGCGAGTGGTTGCCCCAGACGCACAGTTTTTCGATGTCGGCCACGGCTTTGCCCGTCTTGGCAGCGATTTGCGAGGCAGCGCGGTTGTGGTCCAGACGCAGCATGGCGGTGAAGTTGCCGGGTTTCAAGTCAGGAGCGGCCTTCATGGCGATGTAAGCGTTGGTGTTGGCGGGGTTGCCAACGACCAGCACTTTCACGTCACGCGAAGCCACAGCGTTCAAAGCCTTGCCTTGAGCAGTGAAGATGGCGCCGTTGATGGCCAGCAATTCGGCACGTTCCATGCCTGGGCCACGTGGACGCGAACCGACCAGCAAGGCGTAGTCAGCGTCCTTGAAGGCAGTCATGGGGTCGCCATGGGCTTCCATGCCGACCAGCAATGGGAATGCGCAGTCTTCGAGTTCCATCATCACACCCTTGAGCGCTTTTTGTGGGCCTTCGACGGGCACTTCGAGCAATTGCAGGATGACGGGCTGGTCTTTGCCCAACATTTCGCCGGAAGCGATGCGGAACAACAATGCGTAACCAATTTGACCTGCTGCGCCGGTAACGGCAACGCGGACGGGCTTTTTGCTCATGGTGGATAACTCCAGAAGTGTTGAAAACAAGTGTCGCAGTCCCTGGCCGACAACTTTTGTCAGCAGGTCTGTCCGGCGCACCGGACCCGCGCATCAATCCCGACCAAAGTTGAGATGACCGCAAGCAAACAGCTTTGGAGTGTACCCGCGAAAACCCTGATTCGTCAATTTGTCTTATGTCTTATATAAGATATGATGGCGCACCTGACGTGCAACTGACCCGCACGCCGGATTCAACCCCATGAACAACACTTCCCCATTGGCCGACAGCAGCTTTTCTGCGGCAGACACCTCAGCGCCAACGCCTGCGTTCAGCCCGCTGTACCAGCAAATCAAGGGGTTGATCCTGCAAAACCTGCAGTCTGGCGAGTGGAAGCCTGGCGAGTCAATTCCCAGCGAAATGGAGTTGGCTGCCCGCTATCGGGTCAGCCAAGGCACCGTCCGCAAAGCCATCGACGAGCTGGCCGGCGACAACCTGCTGGTGCGTCGCCAAGGCAAAGGCACTTTTGTGGCCACCCACGCCGAACACCATGTTCAATACCGGTTTCTGAAATTGGTCCCGGACAACGGCAATCCCGACACCGAAGGCCCGGCTCAACGTGAAATTGTCGATTGCAAGCGACTGCGCGCCACGGCCGACATTGCCCGCGCCCTGGCCTTGAGGGCCGGCGATGCCGTTTTGCAAGTCCGGCGTGTGCTGTCTTTTGCAGGCGTCCCCACCATTTTGGAAGACCTGTGGCTGCCCGGTGGCCCCTTCAAAGGCCTGACCGCAGAGCGCCTGGCCGATTACCACGGCCCCATGTACGCCCTGTTTGAGACCGAATTTGGCGTGCGCATGGTCCGGGCCGATGAAAAAATCAGGGCCGTGCTGCCCGACGAAAGCCAAAGCCAATTGCTGCAGGTCGCAGCAGGCACCCCTTTATTGAGCGTAGAGCGCATTGCCTACACCTACAACGACACCCCCATGGAGCTGCGTCGCGGCTTTTACCGCACCGAAAGTCACCACTACCACAACGCCTTGAGTTGACCTGCGCGGGGCAATGGAAAAATCTCCCACCCCGAGCCATGTGCAATGCTCATGTCAGTTTGTTGCGTTGCAATAGAATCCACCGGTTTGTCATCCAAATTACGAACGCGTTACACCCAGAAAGTACCCACATGACCGAACTCGCTCGAAAGCGGCCTGAATTCCGCAACATCAACGCCCTGAAAGACCTCCCGTCTTACCGCCTCCCGGCGGCCGGCATTGTGTCCATCCTGCACCGCATCAGCGGTTTCCTGATGTTCGCGCTCCTGCCACTCATCATCTGGATGTTTGACAGCTCCATCACCTCCGAAATTTCTTTCGCGAAACTCTCGGCTGCTTTCAATGTGGGCCTCGGTTTTGTGCCGGGCTGGTTCATGAAACTGGTGGCCTTGGCTCTGATTTGGGCTTACCTGCACCACTTCATTGCCGGTTTGCGCCACCTGTATATGGACGTCTGCCACGCCGTGACCAAAGAATTCGGCAAGTCCTCGGCCATCGTCACATTGGTACTGAGCATCGGCCTCACCGCCGTGTTGGGTGCCAAGATGTTTGGCCTGTACTGATCAGCCCCACAAAACAACAAAAGGAAACTGACCTATGTCGTCCGTCAACTACGGCTCCAAACGCATCGTGACCGGTGCTGGCTACGGCTTTCGTGACTGGCTTGCCCAGCGCGTGACCGGCACACTGATGGCCCTCTTTACTGTGATCTTGCTGGCCCAGGTGATCTTCACCTCCGGCCCCATCGGTTACGAGGAATGGGCCGGTATCTTTGCATCCCAGTGGATGAAAGTCCTGACTTTCTCGGTCATCCTCTCCCTGCTGTACCACGTCTGGGTGGGCATGCGTGACATCTGGATGGACTACGTGAAGCCTCTGGCCGTGCGCCTGGTTTTGCACGTCTTTACCCTCGTCTGGCTGGTCGGCTGTGCCGGCTGGGCTGTTCAGGCCCTGTGGCGCCTGTGATTGCGTTGAACTCACACAAAGACAAATAACCATGAGCTATACCAAAGACCAAATCTCCAACCGCAAGTTCGACGTCGTGATCGTCGGTGCTGGCGGCTCCGGCATGCGTGCCTCGCTGCAACTGGCCCGTGCGGGCCTGAATGTGGCGGTGCTGTCCAAAGTGTTCCCCACCCGCTCGCACACCGTGGCAGCGCAGGGTGGCGTGTCCGCTTCGCTGGGCAACATGAGCGAAGACAAGTGGGAATACCACTTCTATGACACCGTGAAGGGCTCCGACTGGCTCGGCGACCAGGACGCCATCGAATTCATGTGCCGTGAAGCGCCCAAGGTCGTGTACGACTTGGAGCACATGGGCATGCCTTTCGACCGCAACCCTGACGGCACCATTTACCAGCGTCCGTTCGGTGGCCACACCGCCAACTTTGGCGAAAAGCCCGTGCAGCGCGCCTGCGCTGCTGCTGACCGCACCGGTCACGCCATGCTGCACACGCTGTACCAAGCTAACGTGGCTGCCCGCACCACGTTCTTCGTGGAATGGATGGCACTGGACCTGATCCGCAACGAAGCCGGTGACTGCGTGGGCGTGACCGCCCTCGAAATGGAAACCGGTGAGGTCTACACCCTGCAAGCCAAAACCGTGCTGCTGGCCACCGGTGGCGCAGGCCGCATTTACCAGTCGTCTACCAACGCCTTCATCAACACCGGTGACGGCCTGGGCATGGCTGCCCGCGCAGGCATCGCGCTGCAGGACATGGAGTTCTGGCAGTTCCACCCTACTGGCGTGGCCGGTGCAGGCGTGTTGCTGACCGAAGGCTGCCGTGGCGAAGGCGCGATCTTGCTCAACAGCAATGGCGAGCGCTTCATGGAGCGCTATGCGCCCACACTGAAAGACTTGGCACCCCGTGACTTCGTGTCGCGCTGCATGGGCCAGGAAATTCTGGAAGGTCGCGGCTGCGGTCCCAACAAGGACTACATCCACATGAAGCTGGACCACCTGGGTGCCGACACCATCCACAAGCGTCTGCCTTCGGTCTACGAAATCGGCGTCAACTTCGCCAACGTGGACGTGACCCGCGAGCCGATCCCGGTTGTGCCAACCATCCACTACCAGATGGGCGGTATCCCAACCAACATCAACGGCCAAGTGGTTCACACCGTCAACGGCGAAGACCGTCCGGTCACTGGCCTCTACGCTGTGGGCGAATGCTCTTGCGTGTCGGTGCACGGCGCCAACCGCTTGGGCACCAACTCGCTGCTGGACTTGCTGGTCTTCGGCAAAGCCGCTGGCGACCACATCATTGCCAACAACAAGCCCGGCACCGCTGTGCCTGATCTGCCGGCCAACGCCACAGACTTGACATTGGCTCGTCTGAACCGCCTCGAAAGCGCTCAAAGTGGCGAATACGCCCAAGACGTGGCCAACGACATGCGCGCCATCATGCAAGCCCACGCCGGCGTGTTCCGTAGCCAAGAAGTCATGGACGAAGGCGTCAAGAAGATCGCCGAACTGCGCGCTCGCGTGGCCAACATCGGCCTGCAAGACAACTCCAAAGTGTTCAACACCGCCCGCATCGAAGCGCTGGAAGTGGAGAACCTGATGGAGGCCGCACAAGCCACCATCGAAAGTGCTGCTGCCCGCAAGGAATGCCGTGGTGCTCACTTGGTGCGCGACTACGAACACGATGTGACCCACCCCACTTGCCCATTGGGCCGCAACGATGCCGAGTGGATGAAGCACACCCTGTGGCACAGCGAAAACAACAGCCTGAGCTACAAGCCCGTGCGCATGAAGCCCCTGACAGCCGAAACCGTGCCTCCCAAGCCACGCACTTTCTGAGCGGAACGCACGAACACAAGGAATCTGAAAAATGGCAAAACGTACCTTCAAGATCTACCGCTACGACCCGGACACCGACGCCAAGCCGTACATGCAATCCATCGACGTCGAGCTCGACGGCACCGAACGCATGTTGCTGGACGCGCTGGTCAAACTCAAGGCCGTGGACCCCACATTGTCTTTCCGTCGCTCTTGCCGCGAAGGCGTGTGTGGCTCTGACGCCATGAACATCAACGGCAAGAACGGCTTGGCCTGCTTGACCAACCTGAACACGCTCAAAGGCGACATCGTCTTGAAGCCTCTGCCAGGGCTGCCGGTTGTGCGCGATCTGATCGTGGACATGACCCAGTTCTTCAAGCAGTACCACTCGATCAAGCCTTACCTGATCAACGACACCCCACCTCCTCAGACCGAGCGCTTGCAATCGCCTGAAGAACGTGACGAGTTGAACGGTTTGTACGAGTGCATCTTGTGCGCCAGCTGCTCGACCAGCTGCCCTAGCTTCTGGTGGAACCCTGACAAGTTCGTGGGCCCAGCCGGTCTGTTGCAAGCCTACCGCTTCATCGCCGACAGCCGCGACCAGGCGACGTCTGAGCGTCTGGACAATCTGGAAGACCCCTACCGTCTGTTCCGCTGCCACACCATCATGAACTGCGTCGATGTTTGCCCCAAGGGTCTGAACCCCACCAAGGCGATCGGCAAGATCAAAGAGATGATGGTCCGCCGCGCTGTCTGATGACTGAAACAGCACTGCTCGAAGACGCGTCCTTGTTCGGCGCTGACCGCCACGCCCCCTTGAGCGAGCGGTCACTCAGCAAACTGCGCTGGCGCAGCCGCCGCGGTTTGCTCGAGAACGATTTGTTCATCGAACGCTTCTTCGCTCGGCATGACGCCAGCTTGACCGTGGGTCAAGCCCGGGGCATGTATGTGCTGATGGACCTGTCTGACAACGATCTCATGGACTTACTGTTGCGCCGCAAGGAACTGCAGCCCGAGATCAGCACCGAAGAGGTGCGCGAAGTCCTGGACATGTTGAGAGCGTGATCCAAACTGAATCACACCTGAATTTTTGAGGAAACCCGCCATGAAACTCGCCGATAACAAAGCCACCCTGTCGTTCTCCAACGGCAGCCCCAGCGTCGATATGCCCGTGTACTCGGGCAACATCGGCCCCGACGTGATCGACATCCGCAAACTGTACGCACAGACCGGCATGTTCACTTATGACCCCGGCTTCCTGTCCACGGCATCGTGCCAGTCGGCCATCACCTACATCGATGGCGACAAAGGCGAGTTGCTGTACCGCGGCTACCCCATCGAACAACTGGCCAACAAGGCCGACTACCTCGACACCTGCTACCTGCTCTTGAACGGCGAATTGCCCGTAGGCCAGCAAAGCAAGGACTTCCACAAGCTCGTGAACCAGCACACCATGGTCAACGAGCAAATGCAGTTTTTCCTGCGCGGCTTCCGCCGAGACGCTCACCCCATGGCCGTGTTGACTGGCTTAATCGGCGCCCTGTCGGCCTTCTACCACGACAGCACCGACATCAACAACCCTGAACATCGCCACATCGCTGCGATCCGCCTGATCGCCAAGATGCCTACGCTGGTGGCCATGGCTTACAAATACGGCGTGGGTCAGCCCTACATGTACCCCCGCAATGAACTGTCCTACGCGGGCAACTTCCTGCGCATGATGTTCGGCACCCCTTGCGAAGAGTACAAGGTCAACCCCGTGCTCGAGCGCGCCATGGACCGCATCTTCACACTGCACGCTGATCACGAGCAAAACGCTTCGACCTCCACCGTGCGCCTGTGCGGCTCGTCCGGCACCAACCCGTTCGCCGCCATCGCTGCGGGCGTAGCCTGCCTGTGGGGCCCTGCCCACGGCGGCGCGAACGAAGCCTGCCTGAACATGCTGGAAGACATCCAACGCATGGGCGGCATCTCCAAGGTTGGCGAGTTCATGGAGAAAGTCAAAGACAAGAACTCTGGCGTCAAGCTGATGGGCTTCGGTCACCGCGTCTACAAAAACTACGACCCCCGCGCCAAGTTGATGCAAGAAACTTGCGACGAAGTGCTCAAAGAACTGGGCCTGGAAAACGACCCCCTGTTCAAGCTGGCCAAGGCCCTGGAAAAGATCGCCCTGGAAGACGACTACTTCGTCAGCCGCAAGCTCTACCCCAACGTGGACTTCTACTCTGGCATCGTGCAACGCGCCATCGGCATTCCAGTGAACTTGTTCACCGGCGTTTTCGCTCTGGCCCGTACCGTCGGCTGGATCGCCCAACTGAACGAAATGATCAGCGACCCCGAGTACAAAATCGGCCGCCCACGTCAACTGTTCACCGGCTCCCCGCGCCGCGCCGTGATGCGTTGATAGGTTTTCAACCGAACCCGAAAGCCCGCCTTGTGCGGGCTTTTTTCATGGACACACCGAAGTGACAAACAGGACCTGCGAACCGCATAAAATGGCAGGCTGCACAGCAAGGAAGCACCATGGCACGCACGCTTTACGACAAGATCTGGGACGAACACGTCGTCCACACCGAAGAAGACGGCACCTCCGTCCTGTATATCGACCGCCATCTGGTGCACGAAGTCACCAGCCCCCAAGCCTTTGAAGGCCTGCGCCAAGCTGGCCGCAAGGTCTGGCGCGTCAGCTCCATCGTGGCCACCGCCGACCACAACACACCGACCACCGGCTGGGAGTTGGGCTACGACGGCATCACCGACCCGATCAGCAAAGAACAAATCACCACGCTGGACTCGAACATCAAGGAATACGGCGCCGCCGCCTTCTTCCCCTTCATGTCCAAGCGCCAAGGCATCGTCCACGTCATTGGCCCTGAAAACGGTGCCACCCTGCCCGGCATGACCGTGGTCTGCGGCGACTCGCACACCTCGACACACGGCGCATTTGGCGCACTGGCTCACGGGATCGGCACCTCCGAAGTCGAGCACGTCATGGCCACGCAAACCCTGTTGGCCAAAAAAGCCAAAAACATGCTGGTCAAGGTCGAAGGCACGCTGGCCAAAGGCCTCACGGGCAAAGACATTGTGCTGGCCATCATCGGCAAGATCGGCACCGCGGGCGGCACCGGCTACACCATCGAATTCGCAGGCTCGGCCATCCGCGCTTTGAGCATGGAAGGCCGCATGACGGTCTGCAACATGGCCATCGAAGGCGGCGCACGCGCGGGCTTGGTGGCGGTGGACGAGAAAACCATCGACTACGTCAAAGGCCGTTTGCTCTCGCCCACGGGTGTCGAGTGGGACCAAGCCGTGGCTTACTGGAAGACATTGCAGACTGACCCCGGTGCGCACTTTGACGCCGTGGTTGAACTCGACGCCAGCACCATCGTGCCTCAAGTCACCTGGGGTACCTCGCCCGAAATGGTGCTGGGCATTGACGGCCACACACCCGACCCTGACAAAGAAAAAGACGACGTCAAGCGCGACGCCATTGAGCGTGCACTGACTTACATGGGCTTGCAGCCCGGCAAAGCACTGTCCGACATCACCATCGACAAAGTTTTCATCGGCTCGTGCACCAACAGCCGCATCGAAGACATGCGCGAAGCCGCTGCTGTGGTCAAAAAACTGGGTCAAAAAGTGGCCAAGAATGTCAAACTGGCCATGGTCGTGCCCGGCTCCGGTTTGGTCAAAGCACAAGCAGAAGCTGAAGGCCTGCACGAAATCTTCAAGGCCGCAGGCTTTGAATGGCGCGAACCCGGCTGCTCCATGTGCCTGGCCATGAACGCCGACCGCCTGGAGCCCGGCGAACGCTGCGCGTCCACCAGCAACCGCAACTTCGAAGGCCGTCAGGGCGCGGGTGGCCGCACCCACTTGGTCAGCCCCGCCATGGCAGCTGCCGCGGCCGTGCACGGCCACTTCGTTGACGTTCGCAAATTCGCCTAAAGCGTACGAGGAATCACAGCATGCAGAAATTCACCCTCCTCAAAGGCCTGGTGGCCCCGATGGACCGCGCCAACGTGGACACCGACGCCATCATCCCCAAGCAATTCCTCAAGTCGATTCGCAAAACCGGCTTTGGCCCCAACCTGTTCGACGAATGGCGCTACCTGGACGTGGGCTTTCCCGGCCAGGACCCGGCCAGCCGCAAGCCCAACCCGGACTTCGTGCTGAACCAGCCTCGCTACCAGGGTGCCAGCGTTTTGCTGGCCCGCAAGAACTTTGGCTGCGGGTCATCGCGCGAACACGCGCCTTGGGCCATCGACCAATACGGCTTTCGCTGCGTGATCGCGCCCAGCTTTGCCGACATCTTCTTCAACAACTGCTTCAAAAACGGCCTGCTGCCCATCGTGCTGCCCGAAGCCGTGGTGGCCCAGCTGTTCGACGAAGTCGCTGCCTTCCCCGGCTACGAACTGACAGTGGACCTGGAACGCCAAGTGGTGGTGCGCCCCCAAGGCCAGGAAATCCCGTTTGAAGTGCAAGCCTTCCGTAAATATTGCCTGCTCAACGGCCTGGATGACATTGGCCTGACCCTGCGCCACGCTGACAAGATCAAGGCCTTTGAAGCCGAGCGCTTGGCCACCAAGCCTTGGCTGGCCCACACCGCCGTCAACGCCTGAGCTCCCCAATAAAAACTGGAACCCCCATGAAAATCGCAGTCCTCCCCGGTGATGGCATCGGCACCGAAATCGTCGCTGAAGCCGTCAAAGTCCTCAACGTTCTCGACCTGAAGTTCGAGATGGAAACCGCCCTGGTCGGCGGCGCCGCCTACGACGCCTATGGCCACCCCCTGCCCGAAGCCACGCTCAAGCTAGCGATGGACAGTGATGCCGTGCTGTTTGGCGCGGTCGGCGACTGGAAATACGACAAGCTCGACCGCCCTCTGCGCCCCGAGCAAGCGATTTTGGGCTTGCGCAAGAACATGGGCCTGTTCGCCAACTTCCGCCCCGCCATCTGTTACGAGCAGTTGGTCGGCGCATCGAGCCTCAAGCCCGAGCTGATCGCGGGTCTGGACATCCTGATCATCCGCGAGCTGACCGGTGACATCTACTTCGGCCAGCCGCGCGGCCGCCGCATCGCCACCGATGGCCACTTCCCCGGAGCGGAAGAAGCGTTTGACACCATGCGCTATTCCAAACCCGAGATCGAGCGCATCGCGCACGTCGCCTTCCAAGCCGCCCGCAAGCGCAAAGCCGCTGGCAAAGAAGGCCGAGTGACCAGCGTGGACAAAGCCAACGTGCTGGAAACCTTCCAGTTCTGGAAAGACGTGGTCACCGAAGTCGGCCAACAATACCCTGACATCGCCTTGGACCACATGTATGTGGACAACGCCGCCATGCAACTGGTCAAGGAACCCAAGCGCTTTGACGTGGTCGTCACAGGCAACATGTTTGGCGACATCCTGAGCGACGAAGCCTCTATGCTCACGGGCTCCATCGGCATGCTGCCTTCAGCCAGCCTGAACACGAAGAACCAAGGCCTGTACGAGCCCAGCCACGGCAGCGCCCCCGACATCGCGGGCAAAGGCATCGCCAACCCACTGGCCACCATCTTGTCCGCCGCCATGATGCTGCGCTTCAGCCTGAACCAGCCCGAAGCTGCCCAGCGCATCGAAGCGGCTGTGCAAAAAGTGCTGGCCCAGGGCCTGCGCACAGGCGACATTTGGAGCGAAGGCACCACCAAGGTGGGCACCGCGCAAATGGGTGATGCGGTGGTCAAAGCGCTGGGTTGAGTACCCCAAGGATGCTGTCAGGAAGCACTCAGGCAGCATCCATTACAATTTCGGCCATGTTCCACGCCCACCTGTTCTCCCTGAACCTGATCACTGCCGCTGCAGTGGCTGCTGGTGCGCGTGCAACTTCCACAAAAACCACGACCATTAAGGGCTGATCCGGCCTGGTTCGTCGTGCGCCCCTCCCGGCCAGACGAGCCGGGCAAACAGTCTGGTCTGACACTGTTTTAAAAACTGAAAGGGCGTTGAAATGAGCAAGTTAGTAGGTTTGGTCGGCTGGCGCGGCATGGTCGGCTCGGTTCTGATGGACCGCATGATTCAGGAAAAAGACTTTGACCTGATCGAGCCATTGTTCTTCTCCACATCGAACGCGGGCGGCAAAGCCCCCTCGATGGCCAAGAACGAAACCACGCTGCAAGACGCCTTCAACATCGAGCAGCTCAAGCGCTGCGAGATCATCATCACGGCCCAAGGCGGCGACTACACCTCCGAAGTCTTCCCCAAGCTACGCGCTGCCGGCTGGAACGGTCACTGGATCGACGCGGCTTCGACCCTGCGCATGGAAAAAGACGCCGTGATCATTCTCGATCCAGTCAACATGCCCGTGATCAAGAACGCCTTGGCACACGGCGGCAACAACTGGGTGGGCGGCAACTGCACCGTGTCATGCATGTTGATGGGCGTGGGCGCCCTCTACAAAGCCGGTCTGGTCGAGTGGATGAGCACCCAGACTTACCAAGCGGCCTCGGGCGGTGGTGCGCAGCACATGCGCGAACTGCTGACCCAATATGGCACCCTGAACGCCGAAGTCAAAGCCCTGCTGGACGACCCCAAGAGCGCGATTCTGGAAATCGACCGCATGGTCGTGGCCAAACAACGCGCCCTCACGGCAGCTGAGACCGCCAACTTTGGCGTGCCACTGGGCGGCTCCTTGATCCCTTGGATCGACAAGGACCTGGGCAACGGCATGTCCAAGGAAGAGTGGAAAGGCATGGCCGAAACCAACAAGATTCTGGGCATGGGCGAAGGGTTCAACTCCGCCGCCATTCCGGTCGATGGCTTCTGCGTGCGAGTGGGCGCCATGCGTTGCCACAGCCAAGCACTGACCTTCAAGCTCAAAAAAGACGTGCCCGTGGCCGACATCGAAGCCATGATCGCCGCCGACAACGAGTGGGTCAAAGTGGTACCCAACACCCGCGAAGCCACTGTGAAAGACCTGACCCCCGTGGCCGTGACCGGAACCATGACGATTCCCGTGGGTCGCGTGCGCAAACTGGCCATGGGCCCAGAGTATGTGGGTGCATTCACCATCGGTGACCAACTGCTGTGGGGCGCGGCCGAGCCGCTGCGCCGCATGCTGCGCATCTTGTTGGACGCTTGATGCCCGAACGCAGCATGCTTTTTGTACGTGACCATCCGCTGACCCAGGCCGCCACGAAAAACATGCTGCACACGACCCGCGCCCTGCACCAACCCCAAGCTCTGACCCGAGCTTGGGCCTTGGCGTGCCTGCTGGCCTGCGCCAGCTTGTCGGCCAAAGCGCTGACACTGGGACAGTTCTCAATCGAGTCGGGTCTGGGCGAACCGCTTCGAGCTGCCATTGAAATCACGCAATACAAGGTTGAAGACCTTCGCAAGCTCAAGGTCCAACTGGCAGAGCCTGCCAGTTTTGAGCAAGCGGGCATGGCCTTTCACCCGGCCCTTCAAGGCCTGCAAGCTCGGCTGGAGTTTCGCGGCGACGGCAAGCCCTACATCGCCTTGACCGGGCAAGCACCGGTCAACGAGCACTTTGTGGATGTGATCGTCGAGGCCCAATGGCCTTCTGGCCGATTGGCCATGAACTACACCGTGCTGGTCTCACCCGTGGGCGCATTGAAACCCCGATCAGACAAATCGCCAAGCGATGCGCCCGTCACCTCTGCGGTCATCACGCCCGTGGTTTCCACTCAAGCCCTAGCGGCTCCCGCGGTGGACAGTGCAGTGCGCAACGCCGAAGACGCCATCACGGTGCGTGCGGGCGACACCGCCACCAAGCTGGTTTTACGAAAAATCCCTGCAGGCGTGTCACTCGACCAAATGCTGCTGGCCATGGTGCGTGCCAACCCCGAAGCTTTCATTGAAGGCAATGTAAACCTGCTGCGTGAAGGCGCTCAAGTCCATCTGCCCGATGCGCAAGAGGCTGCACAAATATCCGCCGAAGAGGCGCGGCAAACGGTGATTGCACAAACCGCAGACTTCATGGCCTATGCCCGGCGTCTGGCGCAATCCACTTTGAAGGCCACAGACACGGCCAGCCGTGAAATGACGGGCAAAGTCGAGCCTGAAGTGCCAGCACCGCCCCCCGTCCAGGCAGCGCAAGACAAATTGACTCTGAGCAAGCGAGAGATCACTGCCGACAATGCTGAGGCCCGCTTGGCCGTAGAGCGTGAGATTCAAGATAAAACCGAGCAGCTTGGGGCGCTGAAAAAAAACCTAGAAAGCTTGAAGTCCTTGTCGGCCAGTCCCGCACCCGAGAAAACAAGCCCCGCTGAGCCCTCGCCCCTGAAACCCAGCGTGCCCACTGCGGCGGCTGAAGCGGCCTCCGCGCCTTTGCTGGACGCCATCAGCCGCAACCCCTCCGTCGGAGCCTGGGTCGTGGCGCTGCTGGCGGCCATGGCAGGCTTGGTGTGGTGGGTCAGACGCCGCCCCGCCCATCCCACGGATTTATTTGGCACGGACAAGTTGACGACTCAAGAGCCCCAGCTCACGCCATTCCCCTCGGGCTTGCCGCCTCAATTTGCGGGTCTGGACTTGAACCTGACACCGACACCCGACACCGCCCCCCAGACAGCACCCCCACAGGTGCCCCACAACGCACCGGGTTCAAGCCAGTGAGACTCGCGCTCGGCATCTGCTATTCGGGCACGGCTTACCAGGGTTGGCAAAGCCAAAGCACAGGCTTGACCATCCAGGACAAGCTCGAAAAAGCCCTGGCCAAGTTTGCCGATGTGCCTCGGGTCAGCACCTTGTGTGCTGGCCGCACCGATGCAGGCGTTCACGGCCTCATGCAGGTGGTGCACTTTGACACCGACATCGACCGCGACACGCACTCCTGGGTGCGCGGCACAAACCGGTATTTGCCGTCCGACATCGCGGTGCAATGGGCCCAAGTGGTGCCCGACAGCTTTCACTGCCGCGCCAGTGCCACCGGCAGGCGCTATGTCTATGTGCTGCTCGACTCCATTGTCCGCCCCAGCCTGGAAGCAGGCCGCGTGGGTTGGGTTTACCGACCGCTGAGCGAAGAAGCCATGCGCCAGGCCAGCTTGCATTTGTTGGGTGAACACGACTTTTCTTCATTCAGAGCCAGCAGCTGCCAGGCCTTGTCGCCCGTGAAGACGCTGCGTCACATCCAAATTTCCAAGCATGGTGCTTACTGGCGGTTTGAGTTTGAAGGCAACGCCTTTTTGCACCACATGATCCGCAACATCATGGGCTGCTTGGTCACCATTGGCCAAGGCAACCAGACGCCGGACTGGATGCGCGAGGTGCTGCACGCCAAAAGCCGCGATGCAGCCGCCCCCACGTTTTCGCCTGACGGCCTGTATTTTGCCGGGCCCATCTACAGTCCCGAATGGGGCCTGCCCGACACCACCCCCGCTTTTGATTGGTTGCCATGACGCCGCAACAACGCACCCGCATCAAGATGTGCGGCTTCACCCGCGAAGCCGACGTGCTGTCCGCCTGTGCTGCCGGGGCAGACGCCATTGGTTTTGTGCTCTACCCACCCAGCCCACGCAGCGTGAGCATTGAACGTGCGGCCGAACTGGCCCGCTGGCTGCCCGCGTTTGTGATGCCCGTGCTGCTGTTCGTCAACGACACGCCCGAGCGCATCCAGTCAGCCTGCTCGGCGGTGCCCGGCGCCTTGCTCCAATTTCACGGTGATGAAAGCCCCGAGTTTTGCGCAGCCATGAGCCTGGCCACAGGCCGTCCGCACCTGAAAGCAGCGCGAATCCCCCTGTCCGAGGTGGCCGACTTCGACTTGCTAGAATTTGCGCTCCTCCACCAGCAAGCCCAAGCCCTCTTGCTCGACGCCCATGTCGACGGATACGGCGGCGGCGGGAAAACATTCAATTGGTCACTGCTGCCACCAAACGTCAATGCTCACCTCGTTTTGTCTGGTGGACTCACACCTGCAAACGTGGGCGATGGCATTCGAGCTCTGCGCACGCACGGTCTGTCACTGGCCGTTGACGTGAGCTCCGGCATCGAGGCCGCCAAGGGCCTGAAAGATGCCAACAAAATCCAGCAATTCGTGGCGGCCGTGCGTGCCGCCGATGCTGACCTCCTTTGAATTTCTATCCGGGTTCAAACCCGGCACCATTTGCAATGTACGACTACCAACAACCCGATGCCAAGGGGCATTTCGGCATTTACGGCGGCAGTTTCGTCAGTGAAACCCTGACCCACGCCATCAACGAGCTCAAAGACGCCTACGCCAAGTACCAGCACGATCCTGAGTTCATCGCCGAATTCAAGTCCGAGCTGGCGCACTTTGTCGGCCGCCCTTCCCCTGTCTACCACGCGGCCCGCATGAGTCGCGAAATGGGTGGCGCGCAGATCTTTCTCAAGAGAGAAGACCTCAACCACACGGGTGCCCACAAGATCAACAACACGATCGGCCAGGCCATGCTCGCCAAACGCATGGGCAAAACCCGCATCATTGCCGAGACCGGTGCAGGCCAGCACGGCGTGGCCACCGCCACCATCTGCGCCCGCTACGGCTTGGAATGCGTGGTCTATATGGGCAGCGAAGACGTCAAACGCCAAAGCCCCAACGTTTACCGCATGAAGCTCTTGGGCGCGACCGTGATCCCGGTCGAGTCGGGCAGCAAGACACTGAAGGACGCACTCAACGAAGCCATGCGCGACTGGGTCGCCAATGTGGACAACACCTTCTACATCATCGGCACCGTGGCGGGCCCCCACCCCTACCCCATGATGGTGCGCGACTTCCAGAGCGTGATTGGCGAAGAGTGCCTGACGCAGATGCCTGAGATGTTCAAGAGCCTGCACATGGCAGAGCAGCAACCCGACGCGGTCATTGCCTGCGTGGGCGGCGGCAGCAACGCCATGGGCATCTTCTACCCCTACATCGCCCAAGAAAACACCCGGCTGATCGGCGTGGAAGCTGCGGGCGAAGGCATGGATTCGGGCAAACACTCGTGCTCGCTGCAGCTGGGCAGTCCCGGCGTGCTTCACGGCAACCGCACCTACATCCTGCAAGACGACAACGGCCAGATCACCGAAACCCACAGCGTGAGCGCGGGCCTGGACTACCCTGGCGTTGGCCCCGAACACGCATTCCTCAAGGACATCGGCCGCGCCGAGTACGTGGGCATCACCGACAAGGAAGCGCTCGAAGCCTTCCACTACCTGTGCCGCACAGAGGGCATCATCCCCGCCCTCGAGTCAAGCCACGCCGTGGCCTACGCCATGAAGCTGGCCAAAACCCTGCGCGCTGACCAGTCCATTCTGGTCAACCTGTCGGGCCGTGGCGACAAAGACATCGGCACTGTGGCCGACCTGTCGAGCGCTGACTTTTATTGCCGCCCCAGCTGCCAAGGCCAATCGGTCAAAGGTGGCGAGCAGGCTGTGAACTTTGTGAAGTGAGGGCTGGAACATGAGCCGAATCGATTCAACCCTCTCTGCATTGAAGGCACAAGGCCGCAAGGCCCTGATTCCGTTTGTCACGGCAGGCTTTCCCTTCGCCAATTGCACCCCGGCCCTGATGCACGCCATGGCGGGCGCTGGGGCCGACATCATCGAGTTGGGGGTGCCGTTTTCCGATCCCTCGGCCGACGGTCCAGTGATCCAGAAGGCGGGCGACAAAGCCTTGGCCATGGGCATTGGCCTGGTGCAGGTGCTGGCCATGGTGCACGAATTCCGCCAAACCAACACCACCACCCCGGTGGTCCTGATGGGCTACGCCAACCCGGTGGAGCGTTACGACCAGAAGCATGGCACCGACAGCTTCATTCGCGACGCCTGCGCTGCTGGCGTGGACGGCGTGCTGATCGTGGACTATCCGCCTGAAGAATGTGAGGAATTCGCCGCCAAGCTGCGCGCCCACAGCATGGACCTGATCTTCTTGCTGGCCCCCACCAGCACCGACGAACGCATGCAGCAGGTGGCACGGGTGGCCAGTGGCTATGTGTACTACGTGTCGCTCAAGGGTGTAACCGGTTCGGGCGCCCTGGACATCGACGCCGTGGAAGCCATGCTGCCGCGCATCCGCCAGCACGTGAGCGTGCCGGTGGGCGTGGGCTTTGGCATCCGCGATGCGGCCACAGCCAAGGCCATCAGCCGCGTGGCCGACGCGGTGGTGATCGGCTCGCGCCTGATCCAGCTGATTGAAAACGAGTCGGCCGACCGGGTCAACACGGTCGCAGCCGACTTCCTGTCTGGCATCCGTCAAGCACTGGACGCCTAAAGGGACGGGCCTGCTCCGAATTCCGGACGCAGGCCCTCAACCCTTCGCCATGTGAAATGCCCCCTGTGCCGTTTCAACGATAATTCGCCACCGAAGGAGAACCCTCATGAGTTGGCTAGAAAAACTACTCCCCCCCAAGATCCAACACACCGACCCGGCTGACCGCCGCTCTGTGCCCGAAGGCTTGTGGGTCAAATGCCCCAGCTGCGAGACCGTCCTCTACAAGACCGACCTCGAAGAGAACCAGAACGTCTGCCCCGGCTGCTCGCACCACCTGCGCATCGGCGCACGGGCACGCTTGAACGGCTTCCTCGATGGCGAAGGTCGCTACGAAATCGGCCAGGAAGTGGTCCCTGTCGATGCCTTGAAGTTCAAGGACAGCCGCAAGTACCCCGAGCGCCTGAAAGAAGCCATGAACAACACGGGCGAAACAGACGCCCTGGTGGTGATGGGTGGTGCTGTGCTCAGCATTCCTTTGGTCGTGGCCTGCTTCGAGTTCGACTTCATGGGCGGCTCCATGGGCTCCGTGGTAGGTGAGCGTTTTGTCCGCGGCGTCGAAACCGCCATCGAGCAAAAAGTGCCTTTCGTGTGCTTCACCGCCACAGGCGGCGCGCGCATGCAAGAAGGCCTGCTCTCGCTCATGCAAATGGCCAAGACCAATGCAGCCCTGACCCGGCTGTCCAAAAAGGGCCTGCCCTACATCAGCGTGCTGACCGACCCGACCATGGGCGGTGTGTCGGCGGGCTTTGCCTTTTTGGGTGACGTGGTCATTGCAGAACCCAAAGCCCTGATCGGCTTTGCCGGTCCTCGCGTGATCGAAAGCACCGTGCGGGTGACCTTGCCCGAAGGCTTCCAGCGCGCTGAATTCCTGCAAACCAAAGGCGCTGTGGACTTCATCTGCGACCGCCGCGAACTGCGCAAAACCATCGCCAGCACCCTGGCCATGTTGCAGCGCCAACCCGCCGATGCGGTGAGCTGACCGGGGTCGCACGTCACACGACTTTGAGCTTGATCACCGCCGAGCACCACTGACAGTTGTCACCCCCGACTTGATCGGGGGTCCATCCCTTCAGCAGTCATGGATACCCGCATTCGCGGGTATGACAAACAAAACAACCGAGACATGCCCCGGCTTGGGAATTGAACAAGTTTGGCCCGCGTTCAGTACATCCAGCTCATTTGAAGCTGGGCCAACAGCATACCCGCCAGTTGCAAACCCAGCAGCAAGGCGATGGGTGACAAGTCGACCCCGCCGATCAGGGGCACCACCCGCTGAAACGGGCGCAAAAACGGCTGGCACAAGCGTGCGGCCAGGCTGTACATGGGCGAGCCGGGGTTGACCCAGGACAGCACCGCCATCACCAGCACCAACGCGCTCAGGGCCGAGACCATCAGCTGCGCCATGCCCACCAGACTGACCAGCGGCAGCAAGCCCAAAGCGCCATGCCCGCCCGCCACCAACCACAGCAACGTGTACTGCACCAGCTTGATGAGAAACGCCCCGACCAGACTCGACAAATCCCAGGCTGACCATGCCGGAATCACCCGGCGCAGCGGCAACAGCAACCAGTCGGTCACCGCAAACACAAACTGGCCCAAAGGCTGGTGAAAAGAAATGCGCTGCCACTGCATCAAAAAGCGCAGCAAACAGGTGCCTGCAATCAGGCCCGCCACCACATCCAACACCAAGCTCACCATCTGGAACAACATCGATTTTTCTCCTGCTCGTGCGATGATACCCAGATGCCTGAGCACAACGCCCCATCCCCGCAAGCCTTGACGCAATTGCCCCTTTTCCCCTTGAGCGCCGTGCTGTTCCCGGGTGCTTTGCTGCCTTTGCAATTGTTTGAACTGCGTTACCTGCAAATGATTGGCGAATGCGAGCGGCAAGGCACTGGTTTTGGGGTGGTCACGCTCACGCAGGGCCGCGAAGTGCACCGCCCCGGCGAAGCCGCCGAGCAATTCGAGGTCATGGGCACCCGAGTGCAGATCGAGCGCATCGAGCGACCTCAGCCCGGTGTGGTGATGGTCTGGTGCCGTGGGCTGGATAAATTTCACATCGAGGCCACGCAACAGCGCAGCGATGGCCTGTGGCTGGGCCGGGTACATGCCTTACCGCCCGAGCCCGCCGTGCAAGTGCCCGAAGACCTGCAGCACCTCTCGGCGCAAATGCACGAAGCCCTGACCCAGCTGAGCGCCCAGCCCAGTGTGGTGCCACCATGGAACGAAGCCTGGCGACTGCAGGACTGCAGCTGGCTGTCCCACCGCTGGGGCGAGTTGATGCCGCTGCCTTTGCAGATGAAATACCGGCTGTTTGCCCTGCAAGAGCCCCTGATGCGCCTGGAGTTGGTGGGCGATCTGGTGGCCCCGGTTGACCCAGCCACAAAGAACCCGACCGGCTCCGGCCAAAAGCCCTCGGCAAACTCTTAAAATAGACGGCTTTGCGCCTTGGCGCAGTCACATCTCCCCCGCAACCCCGGCTCAGGTGCCCAGCGCACCCAGCCCAACCACCGCCCGCCATGTCCGACACGAACGCCAACGCCCAAACCGCGCCAGCCCCGCAAGATGAAAACCAGCTGATCGCCGAGCGCCGCGAAAAACTCAAGGCCATGCGCCAGGCGCAGGCTGAGGGCAAAGGCGTGGCATTTCCCAACGACTTCAAGCCCGAGCACCACGCCGCCAACCTGCACCAAGCGCATGGCGATAAAGATGCGGAAGCCTTGAATGGCGAAGGCGTGGCCAAAACCACCGCCAAGGTGGCAGGCCGCATGATGCTCAAACGCGTGATGGGCAAGGCCAGCTTTGCCACGCTGCAAGACGCCACGGGCCGCATCCAGGTCTATGTGACCCGCGACGATGTGGGCGAAGACCTGTACGCGCTGTTCAAGCACTGGGATCTGGGCGACATCGTGGGCGTGGAAGGCCATTTGTTCAAGACCCGCACGGGCGAGCTGTCCATCCATGCCACCGGTATCCGCATGCTCACCAAGAGCCTGCGCCCCATGCCCGACAAGTTCCACGGCGTGGCCGACCAAGAGGTGAAGTACCGCCAGCGCTATGTGGACCTGATGACCGACGAAGCCGCCCGCAAGCGCTTCATGGCACGCAGCAAGGCCGTCAGCGGCATCCGTGAGTTCATGGTCCAGCACGGCTTTTTGGAAGTCGAAACGCCCATGCTGCACCCCATTCCCGGTGGCGCCAACGCCAAACCCTTTGTGACGCACCACAACGCGCTCGACCAAGAAATGTTCTTGCGCATCGCGCCCGAGCTGTACCTCAAGCGCCTGCTGGTGGGCGGTTTTGAGCGCGTGTTCGAGATCAACCGCAACTTCCGCAACGAAGGCATCTCGGTGCGCCACAACCCCGAGTTCACCATGATGGAGTTCTACGCGGCGTATTGGAACTACCAGGACCTGATGGGCTTCACGGAAAGCCTGATCCGCGACGCGGCCATGACCGCTGCAGGCACGCTGGACCTGACGTACAACGGCAAGCCGGTGGACCTGAACAAGCCGTTTGACCGCATGACCATCCGCGAAGCCATCGTGAAACACACCGAAGCGGGTGACAACGTGGACAACGCCGAGTGGCTGATCAACGCCCTGAAAAAGCTGGGCATGAGCGAAGCCAAGGACAAGCTGTCCAGCCGCAGCCTGGCCAGCCTGCAGGTGTTTTATTTCGAGGAAACCGTGGAAGATAAGCTCTGGGAGCCGACCTTCATCATGGAGCACCCGACCGAGATCAGCCCGCTGGCCCGCGCCAACGACACCCGCCCCGAAGTGACCGAGCGTTTTGAGCTCTACATCACCGGCCGCGAGTTCGGCAATGGCTTCAGTGAGCTGAACGACGCCGAAGACCAGGCCGCACGCTTCCAAGCCCAAGTCGCCGCTAAAGACGACGGCGACGACGAAGCCATGTACTACGACCACGACTTTGTGCGTGCCCTCGAATACGGCATGCCCCCCGCAGGCGGCTGCGGCATCGGCATTGACCGCTTGATGATGCTGCTGACCGACAGCGCCAGCATCCGCGATGTGATCCTGTTCCCGGCCCTTCGCCACGTTCAGGAGTAAGTTCACCGAGCCCCAATGACAAACGCGGCCTAGGCCGCGTTTGTCATTTAAAAACTAAATTTACCCCTGCTGGCGGGGTGGCAAGCGAGGCGCATCTTCCACGACCTCACGCACTTCCACATCCACCACCTGATCATCATGGGGAAATGGGGCGCCTTGACCTCTGGGAGGCTCGAAGCCTTGTCCTGTTCCTGCGCGGAAACCACCCTGCTGGAAGCCCTGGCGCATGGCCTTGAACTGCTGCCAAACCATCACCACCTGCGGCTTGCGGCCTGTCAACAACCAACGCACCGTCGCAAAGACGATGTAGCAGAGCAAACCAAAGAGCAAGGCCGCCAGGAAACCCAGTCCGAGCAAGCCCATGATGATGCGTGCAATCCAGTTCATTCAGGTTTCCTGTTCAGTTCAAGGCAGGCGGTCGAGTGCCTGCATGTAGTCGGCAGAGCGCACCAGCTCGTCCCAAGGGCGGGCGGGTGACCGGGGCAAAAGGTTCAAGCGCCGCTCTTCGCTGATGTCGCTGGGTGTCCAGTGGCCTTTGAGTTGGGCTTCCGCCAGCTGGTCCAGCACCTCGTCCAGCTCGGTGCCGTCGTTCACCGCAGAACGGTTGCACAACAGCGCCAGGTCGCATCCGGCTTGCAGCGCAGTGATCACCGCTTCGGTGTAGCTGAGCGTGCGGCCATCCATCTGTCGGGCGGCAGCCATCGACAGGTCGTCGGTGCAGACCACACCCTGAAAACCCAGCTGAGCGCGGAGGATGTCTTGCAGCCAGCGCGGCGAAAAGCCTGCCGGGCGGCTGTCGACCTTGCTGTAGATGACATGGGCGGGCATGACGGCGGTGAGCACGCTGGTGAGCCAGCGGTAAGGCTGCGCGTCATCGGCCAAGATGGCTTTGAGGCCGCGTTTGTCCACGGGCAGCGCCACGTGCGAGTCGGCCTTGACGGCGCCGTGCCCGGGGAAATGCTTGCCGCAGTTGCCCATGCCCGCTTGCAGCAGGCCCTGCATCAGGCTGCGGGCGAGCAGACTCACCACGCGGGGGTCGCGGGCAAAGGCGCGGTCGCCTATGACGCCGCTCTCACCGTGGTCCAGATCGAGCACGGGCGTGAAGCTGAAGTCCACGCCGCAGGCGCGCAGCTCACTCGCCAGCACAAAGCCCGCCGACGTGGCCGCTTCGCAGGCCTTGAGCACGCCCGAGCCGGGTTGCCCCTTGTCGTCTTGCCCCCAAATCTCGCCCAGGGCGCGCATGGGTGGCAAATGGGTGAAGCCGTCGGTGCGAAAGCGCTGCACACGACCGCCTTCGTGGTCCACTGCGATCAAGAGGTCGGGTCGGAGGTTTTTGATGTCGGCACACAGCGCGGTCAGCTGCGCACGGCTGTGCCAGTTCCGGCCAAACAGAATCATGCCGCCAACGAGCGGATGCGCCAGGCGGCGGCGGTCCACGCCGGTCAATGTGGTGCCGGCAATGTCGATGATCAGGGGGGCGTGCTGTGTCATGGGGTGTCCATTCAATGTGGGGCGCCAGCGCGGCAAATCAAGGGTGTGGTGCGCTTGCGGTCTCGACCACGCAAAAACTGGCGGCGTATTCGGACTCGTCGGTCACGGTGATGTGGGCGCTGAGGTTTTTGGCTTCAAACCATGTTTTCAGTTCGCCGTGCAGCACGATGAACGGCTGACCGCTGGGCAGCTTGCCAATTTCGCAGAGGCGCCAGGTCATGGGCATGCGCATGCCCAAGCCAATGGCCTTGCTGAAAGCCTCTTTGGCCGAAAAGCGGGTGGCCAAGTAGCGCACACCGCGCTCGGGCCAGCGGGCACTGCGGGCCTTCCAGGTGGCCATCTCGGTGTCGCTCAAGACCTTGGCGGCAAAGCGCTCACCGTGCCGCTCCAGGCTGGCTTTGATGCGGCGGATGTCGCAGATGTCGGTGCCGATGCCGTAGATCATTTTTTCAGGCAAGCGAGGTAAGCCTGCACAGTCGCGGTATAGCCCAGCTCCAGCGCGTCGGCCATGAAGGCGTGGCCAATCGAGACTTCTTGCAGGCCTTTGACGGCCGCTACAAAGGCGGGCAGGTTGTCACGGTTGAGGTCGTGACCGGCATTCAAGCCCAGCCCCGCTTGCGTTGCGGCCAGTGCGGCATCGGCGTAACGCTGCAACTGCGCGGCGTTGTCTGGCGTGCCCCAGCTGGCGGCATAGGGCTCGGTGTACAGCTCCACCCGGTCGGCACCCACAGCGCGGGCCCCGGCCATTTGCTCAGGCACCGGGTCCATGAACAGGCTCACGCGCACGCCCAGAGCATTGCACTCGTCGATCAGGGGTTTCAGTCGTTCGGCGTCTTGCGGAAAACTCCAGCCATGGTCGCTGGTGAACTGGCCTTCACTGTCGGGCACAAAGGTCACCTGGTGCGGACGCACGGCGCGTACATGGTCCATAAGGTTGTGGAAGGGGTTGCCTTCGATGTTGAACTCGCGGTCGGGCCAGGCCTGCATGAGGGCGTGCAACTCGGGCACGTCGCTGGCACGAATGTGCCGCTCGTCAGGCCGGGGGTGGATGGTGATGCCCTGCGCGCCCGCTTGCAGGCACAGCTCGGCCGCGCGAGTGACGCTGGGGATGCCCAGGTGGCGGGAGTTGCGCAGCAGCGCGACTTTGTTGACGTTGACCGACAGGGCCACGCGTTGGGGGGTGGTCGTCAAGGAGGTGTTCATAAGGTTTGCAAGTCCAGCATCATCTGGCGGGTACGCAAAGCGCCCACGCCGCAATGGTAGTTGAGCATCAAGCGCAAGGGGCGCTGCAGTTGCACAAGCAGGTCGGCGCATTCACGCAGCAAGGCGGCCAGCGGACTGGGGTCGTCGAGTGCCGCTTGCAGCGCCAGCCATTGCGCACCCTGCAAAGCGTGTCGGCTGCCCTCGGGCACCCATTGAAGCCCCGCTTCTGGCACCAAGGTGTAGAAACCTTCAGGCTCCAGCGGCTTGAGCGTCAGGGTTTGCAAGTTGAGCGCAGGCAGCAAGCCCATGTTTTTAAGCAACAGCAGTTCAAACGCACGCAAAGCCCATTGCAGTGCATCGGGGTCACCGCTGGCGAGCAAGCGCACGGCGGCGGCATACACCTCAAACAAATGCGGATGGGGGTCGTCTCGCGCCGTCAGGCGCATCAGCAATTCATTGAGGTAATAACCCGACAGCAGCGCCTCGCCCGTGGGCATGACATAACCACCCACCCACTCGGCCGATTTGAGGGTGCGGATATCACCATCGCCCCCAAACGCCAGCGACAAAGGCTGCAGCGGCAAGAGCACCGGGCGAAAACTGGATGTGGGCCGTTTGGCCCCTTTGGCCACCAAAGCCACCCGGCCATGGTGGCGGGTGAAGACTTCGAGGATCAGGCTGGTTTCGCTCCAGTCGTAGCGGTGCAGCACATAGGCTGGCTCGTCTGCGATCCGCTTGGTGGCCATGGACGCAGGGCTTACTCGTAGCCGAAGCTGCGCACACGCGCTTCGTCGTCGGCCCAGCCTGAACGCACTTTGACCCACAGCTCAATGAACACCTTGGCGTCGAGCAGTTTTTCCAGCTCCACGCGGGTTTCGGTGCCGATGCGCTTGAGCTTTTCACCCTTGTCACCGATCACCATGGCCTTGTGGCCTTCGCGCTCGACCACGATGGTGGCGGCAATGCGCAACATGCGCTTGGACGTGCGGCCCGCTTCTTCTTCAAATTTATCGATCACCACGGTGGATGTATAGGGCAACTCGTCACCTGTCAGGCGGAAGAGTTTTTCACGCACCATTTCGCTGGCCAAAAACTTTTCGCTGCGGTCGGTGAGTTCGTCCTCGGCGTGCCACCAGGGCTGCTCGGGCAGGTATTTTTCGCAAATACCGAGCAGGCGTTCGATGTCTTTGGGCTGCTTGGCCGACATGGGCACAAACTCGGTGAAGGCATGGCGCTCGTGCATGCTTTGCAGCCAGGGCGCGATGTCGCCACGGCGGTGCACGTTGTCGAGTTTGTTGGCCACCAACAAGACCGGAATGCCGGGCTTGAGCAGCGCCAGCACTTTGGCGTCGGCCGTGGTGAAGCTACCGGCCTCGACCACAAACAAAACCAGATCCACATCGCTCACGGCACCCACCACGGTTTTGTTCAGCGACTTGTTGAGCGCGGTGCCGTGGATGGTCTGGAAACCAGGGGTATCGACAAACACATATTGGGCAGCGCCCTGGGTGCGGATGCCGGTGATGCGGTGGCGCGTGGTTTGCGCTTTGCGCGAGGTGATGCTGATTTTTTGACCGACCAAGGCGTTGAGCAAGGTCGACTTGCCCACGTTGGGTTTGCCAACAATGGCCACCAAGCCGCAGCGCTGGCCTTCCATCGGCACAGGCGCGGGGGCAGCTGCAACCGGGGGCAAGGCGGCGTCTTCCGACGCATTTTCAGCAGAGGATCGAGGCTGAATGGTCACACCCGCGATTTGTACAGGGCGGCGCATGGTTTGCTCTTGCGGTGTGCGTTCAGTTTCAGGCATTTTTTTATCGGTGCTCATGCGGCGCTTTCGGATTTCAAGGTGAGCAGCATGGCGGCAGCCGCTGCTTGTTCGGCAGCGCGACGCGATGCGCCCGAGCCTTGTTGGGTTTGGCGCAATTCGGTCACTTCGCACGAGACCTCGAACTGCTGGCGGTGCGCCGCGCCGGATGTGCCGACCACGGTGTATTTGGGCAGCGCGAACTTGCGCCCTTGCAACCACTCTTGCAGCTCGGTCTTGGGGTCTTTGCCCACGGCCTGCATGTCGGGTTTGATGTCGACCTGGGCAAAGAGGCGCTCGACCAAGACTTGTGCATCCTTGTAGCCACCGTCCAGGTACACGGCACCAATGATCGCTTCCAGCGCGTCGGCCAAGATGGAGGGGCGGTTTTGACCACCTGAGCGCATTTCGCCCTCGCCCAGCCGCATCACCGAGGACAAATCCAGGGTTTTGGCCAGTTGGTGCAAGGTGTCTTGCTTGACCAGATTGGCCCGCACACGCGACAAATCGCCTTCGGGCAAGCTGGCCAGCTGGGTGTACAGCAAGTGTGCAACCGAGAGGTTCAGCACCGAGTCGCCCAAAAACTCCAAGCGCTCATTGTGGTCTGCGCTGAAACTGCGGTGCGTGACCGCTTGCTGCAGCAGCGCCGCTTGGCGAAAGGCATAGCCCAGGCGGATTTGCAGTTCAGACAGTGCAGGAGATGTGGCCACGCTCACCTCAGTCAAAAGCGCCAATGCGCTTGAGGTTGCCAAAGTTCATCCACACAAAAAAAGCTTTGCCCACGATGTTGGCATCGGGCACAAAGCCCCAATAGCGCGAATCCAAAGAGTTGTCGCGGTTGTCACCCATCATGAAGTAATGCCCCTCTGGCACTTTGCAGGTCACGCCTTCGACGGTGTAGTTGCAGTTTTCACGACCGGCAAACGGATCAGCACCCGGCACGAATGCGGGGCGGTCATCGTCTTGAATGGTCTGGTGCGGCTTGGCTCCTAGCGTCTCGCTGCGGTGCTTGAAGTAACGCATGGTCGACTCGTCGAAAAAGTCGGGCAAGGCCTGAGTGGGCAACGCTTTGCCATTGATGGTGAGCTTCTTGTTCAGATAGGCCACTTCATCACCAGGCACACCCACCACACGCTTGATGTAGTCCACCGTGGGTTTGGGCGGGTAACGGAACACCATCACATCACCGCGCTGGACGGGCGTGCCTTGCGTGACCTTGATGTTGGCCACGGGCAAACGAATACCGTAATGGAATTTGTTCACGAGGATCAAATCACCAATGTGCAAGGTCGGGATCATCGAACCGGACGGAATCTTGAATGGCTCAAACAAAAATGAGCGCAAGATGAACACGACCACGATGACCGGAAACAAGCCCGCAGTCCAGTCCAGCCACCAAGGTTGCATCAGCAATTTTTCTTGGGCGTCCTTCGTATCGGTATCCACCTTGTCTATGCCCATCTTGGCCAAATCTGCACGGCGCTGTGCTGTTTCGGCTTCCAGTTGCACGGCAGCTTTTTGGCGCTGAGGCAAAAACACAAAGCGCTCGGCCAGCCAATAAATGCCTGTGACCACCGTGGCCAACAACAAGAGCAGCGCAAAGTTGCCCTCGATGAAACCCGTATACCAAGCACCGGCATAGCCCACAAAAGCGGCCAGCACCAAAGACGTTAAAAACTGCATCAATCTTCCACCTGCAAAATGGCCAAGAATGCCTCTTGAGGCACCTCGACCGACCCAATTTGTTTCATGCGCTTTTTACCCGCTTTTTGCTTTTCAAGCAGCTTGCGCTTGCGCGAAATATCGCCACCGTAACACTTGGCCAGCACGTTTTTGCGCAAGGCCTTGATGCTTTCACGGGCAATGATGTTGGCACCAATGGCGGCCTGAATCGCCACGTCGAACATTTGGCGGCTGATGATCTCACGCATCTTGGCCACCACCGCACGACCCCGGTACTGTGACTGCGAGCGGTGCACGATGATGGACAGCGCATCGACCTTTTCGCCGTTCAGCAAAATGTCGACCTTCACCACATCTGAGGCCCGGAATTCCTTGAACTCGTAATCCATCGAGGCATAGCCCCGGCTGACCGATTTGAGCTTGTCAAAAAAGTCCAGCACGATCTCGCCCAGCGGCATTTCATAGGTCAACATGACCTGGCGACCGTGGTAGGCCATGTTCATCTGCACACCGCGTTTTTGGTTGGCCAGCGTCATCACAGGGCCGACATAGTCTTGCGGCATGTACAGATGCACGGTGACGATAGGCTCCCGGATCTCCTGCAACTTGCCTTGGTCTGGCATTTTGGAGGGGTTTTCCACCATGACGACTTCGCCACCGGGCTGGACTACTTGGTACACCACGCTGGGCGCGGTGGTGATCAAGTCCTGGTCAAACTCGCGCTCCAGACGCTCCTGCACGATTTCCATGTGCAGCAAACCCAAAAAGCCGCAGCGGAAGCCAAAGCCCAGAGCTTGCGAGACTTCGGGTTCGTAATGCAGAGAAGCGTCGTTGAGTTTGAGTTTTTCCAGCGCGTCGCGCAGGCCGTCGTACTGGTTGGCTTCGGTCGGGTACAAACCCGCAAAAACTTGCGGCTGAATTTCCTTGAAGCCAGGCAAGGCCTCGGCAGCGGGGCCCATGTTGTTGGGCAGCTTTTTTTCCAGCGTCACGGTGTCGCCGACCTTGGCCGCCTGCAACTCTTTGATGCCCGCGATGATGTAACCCACCTCGCCTGCCCTGAGCAACTGGCGCGGCTCGTTGGCGGGCGTGAACACGCCCAGACTGCCCGCTTCATAAACGGCATTGCTGGCCATCATGCGGATACGCTCGTTTTTGATCAACTGACCATCAACGACGCGCACCAACATGACCACGCCAACATAGCTGTCAAACCAGCTGTCGATGATCATGGCGCGCAAGGGCGCATCAGGGTCACCCTTTGGCGGCGGAATGCGGGCCACCACGGCTTCAAGGATTTCTTCGATGCCCATGCCGGTCTTGGCCGAGCAGGGAATCGCATCGGTAGCGTCGATGCCGATCACATCCTCCACTTCGGCCCGGGCATTGTCCGGATCGGCGTTGGGCAAATCCATCTTGTTGAGCACGGGCACCACTTCCACACCCAAGTCGAGCGCGGTGTAGCAGTTGGCCACGGTTTGTGCTTCAACGCCCTGGCTGGCATCAACCACCAGCAGTGCGCCTTCGCAAGCCGACAGTGAACGCGACACTTCATAAGAGAAGTCCACATGACCAGGTGTGTCGATCAAGTTGAGGTTGTAAACCTGACCATCTTTGGCCTTGTAGTGCAACGCAGCAGTTTGCGCCTTGATGGTGATGCCACGCTCTTTCTCGATGTCCATCGAGTCCAGCACTTGGGCTTCCATCTCACGCGCTTCGAGACCACCACACCGTTGAATCAAGCGATCGGCCAGCGTGGATTTGCCATGGTCAATGTGGGCAATGATCGAAAAATTTCTGATGTGATTCATCAAGCAACGTCTGCAAGTGTTTGTGGATCAAGGATCCGTAAAAGAAAAAAGGGCGCGTCTGGTGGAGACGCGCCCTGAACCAACAATCTATGGCAACTGCGATAGTTGGAGCTTCATTGTAGGCAAATTGGCCCATACGCACAGCCCCAAAAACACGATTGGCAGGTCGTTGCTGCTTTGCAACATGGACTTTATGCACAAGTTATCGACAGCCTAGTTAATATCTGATTGAACAACTTGTGGGTCGTCTGTGGATCACCGGTGGACTCCTGTGTGGAATCTCGCATCGTGAACTCAGCCCTGCACTTTATGCCATCAATTCATGGTCAAGACCACCAATTTTATCTAAATTCGTTATGAGCGAGCGATAAAGTTAGTTGGCGCAAACTTTAAAAATCTTTTTAAAGAAGACAAAAACTTTTGCAAGTGCCCCTTTGAAAGCCCTGAATTGAGCCCAATGCCCTGCCAAGTGCTGTGGACTCTTGACAAGTCCACGGCTTCACTTACCAGGTCGGATCAGCACATATTGCGCCCCATCGCCACGGCGAATGAGCACGCTGATGGGCCGATTTTTGTCAACACGCGACATGATCAACTCAAACTCTTTGAGCGAGGTCACCTCCGCATTGGCAATGGCCAAGATCAAATCCCCTTCGCGAATGCCTGCCCGGGCGGCCATATCGGTGGCAGCGTCCACACGCACTCCCCCTCGCACGCGAAACTCTTTCTTTTGCGCCTCGGTCAAATCACTCACCGCCAAACCCCAAGGCTGCCCGGTGGTCGCTGGTGCTTTTTTCTCAGCCGATGCCGCTGCCACTTTTTCGGGCTCAATTTCAGCCACTGTGATGTTCAAGTCCTTGTGGCCACCACGACGGAACACCGTGATGCCCACTTTGCTGCCAGGCTTGGTGTTGCCGACCGCACGCGGCAAATCTGCAGGTTTGTCGATCACCTTGCCATCAAAACGCGTGATGATGTCGCCGGCTTCCAAGCCCGCTTTTTCTGCAGGTGAGCTTTCTTCGACACCACGCACCAGGACACCTTGCGCCTTGCCCAGACCAATGGACTCAGCCACCTCTTTGGTCACTGGCGCAATCTGAACCCCGATGCGTCCACGGCTGACGCGTCCACTGGCGCGCAATTGCTCACTGACACGCATCGCCTCGTCCATGGGAATGGCAAACGAAATACCCATGAAGCCCCCCGAACGGGAGTAAATCTGGCTGTTGATGCCCACCACCTCACCGCGCATATTGATCAAGGGTCCACCGGAGTTGCCGGGGTTGATCGCCACATCGGTCTGAATGAACGACAAGTAGTCACCTGTGTCTCGCTGCTTGGCGCTCACGATGCCCGCAGTGACCGTGTTTTCCAAGCCAAAGGGCGAGCCGATCGCCATGACCCATTCCCCCACGCGCAAACGGCTCACATCACCGACCTTCACGGCGGGCAATCCGGTCGCCTGGATCTTCACCACCGCCACATCGGTGCGTTTGTCGGCACCCACAATGCGGGCCTTGAACTCGCGCTTGTCGGTCAAGGTCACCAACACTTCGTCTGCACCATCGACCACGTGCGCATTGGTCATGATGAAACCATCGGCGCTCAAGATGAAGCCTGAGCCCACACCTTTCGGTTGAGCCTCTTCCTGTGGTCTGTTTTGACGTGGCGCTTGACGCGGTGCGTTGGGAATGGGCACCCCAAAAAAGCGCCGGAACAATTCCTGCATCTCTTCATCTGTGCCGCCCGGCATGGTTTCTGTTGGGCGTGCTTTCTCAAGCGTCCGAATGTTCACCACCGAAGGCCCAACCTGCTCCACCAATTCGGTGAAGTCCGGCAAGCCCCGCACGACAGCCCCAGCCCCTTGCGCCATGACTGAGCCAGAGACACCCATGCCCAATGCCCCAAGCAAACCCGCCGTCACCAGCACAGTGGCTGTACTTTTATTCCAAATATCTTTGAACACACTTGCCTCCTTGGGCTGTTAAAACCATCTGCTCAGGTGCACACAGATCGTGGCGATTCTCTCGACTTCAAGACTTCAAAACGCGTCACTGACATGATCGCCAGGCTTTCGCACGGCCTTGGGTCGCGAATATACCGCGCACCGCAAACCATGCCACATCTGGGGCATATCGCGGTCCTCCAGCCAGGCAAAGCGCTGGGGAAAATACCATGGCGCATCGGCACAGCGTAGGACAAGGCCAAGCGCCGATCCGACATCCAGCAGCACATGCAGCTGCATCTCCATTTCTCGGCCTTTGGCATCACGCCACAACCAGACTTCACCCGTCCAGACCAAGTAACCCCCAAGCAAAATATCGCTTGTACTGGCGTATGTGGCAGCCAAAACACAAATGCCCCACGAAGCCCAAGCCCACTTCACCCCAAAAGAGTTCGTGTTCGCTTGCCAAAAAACCAAGCCCAAGGCACCGCACAAAGCCAACACCCACAACAGCCTGCGGGCCCAAACAAAACGCCCCACCGGGAAAACCACAGGTGGGGCGTTGTGCATGGGGGTGACCTTGCTGAATGGCAGATCAGATGCGTTTGAACACCAGCGAACCGTTGGTGCCACCAAAACCAAAGTTGTTTTTCAGGGCCACATCGATTTTCATGTCGCGTGCCGTGTTGGCACAGTAGTCCAGATCGCACTCGGGGTCGGGGTTGGCCAAGTTGATGGTCGGCGGCACTTTTTGATGGTGCAAAGCCAACACGGTGAACACACTCTCAATGCCGCCCGCGCCACCCAAAAGGTGACCGGTCATGGACTTGGTTGAGCTGACCACGGTTTTGTAAGCGTGATCGCCCAACGCCGCCTTGATGGCATTGGTTTCGTTGATGTCTCCCAGCGGCGTCGAGGTGCCGTGGGCGTTCAAATAGTCGATCTGGTCGGCATTGACACCGGCATTGCGCATCGCGTTGATCATGGCGCGGCGTGGGCCGTCCATGCTGGGCGCGGTCATGTGACCAGCGTCAGCGCTCATGCCATAGCCACCCAGCTCGGCATAAATCTTTGCGCCACGGGCTTTGGCATGTTCGTACTCTTCGAGCACCATCACGCCAGCACCTTCACCCAGTACAAAACCGTCGCGGTCTTTGTCCCAAGGGCGGGACGCGGCTGTGGGGTCATCGTTGCGGGTCGACAAAGCGCGCATGGCGGCAAAGCCACCCACACCCAGCGGCGAAACGCAGCCTTCTGAGCCACCGGCCACCATCACATCCGCGTCGCCGTATTCGATCAAACGACCGGCTTCGCCAATGCTGTGCAAACCTGTGGTGCAAGCAGTGACAACGGCCAGATTGGGACCTTTGAAACCGCTGCGCATCGACACATGGCCCGAGATCATGTTGATGATCGAGGCCGGGACGAAAAATGGGGAAATCCGACGCGCACCGCGCGCCGTATATTCGGTGTGGGTGTCTTCGATCAGCGGCAAACCGCCAATTCCCGAACCAATCACCACACCCATACGGCAGGCCTCGTCTTCGCTCAAGGCATCGCCTGTGGGCAATCCAGCGTCTTGAATCGCTTGGGTTGCAGCAGCAATGCCGTAATGAATGAAACGGTCCATCGTCCGTGCCTCTTTGGCACTGATGTAGGACTCGAGATCAAAGTTTTTGACTTCACCCGCGAACTTACAGGCTATCGCTGAAGCATCAAAACGGGTGATCGGACCAATGCCGGACTGACCGGCAAGCAGGTTGGACCATGCATCCGCCACCGTGTTGCCCACGGGGCTGATGCATCCCAAACCCGTGACAACAACGCGGCGCCGGGTCATCGTCGATCAGGCCTTCTTGCTTTGGGCGTAGTCGATCGCCGCTTGCACTGTGGTGATTTTTTCTGCGTCTTCGTCAGGAATCTCGATGCCGAACTCGTCTTCGAGTGCCATCACCAGTTCCACCGTGTCCAGGGAGTCGGCACCCAGATCGGCCACGAAGGCTTTTTCGTTGGTGACTTGTGACTCTTCAACGCCGAGTTGTTCAGCAATGATTTTTTTGACACGTGCTTCGATATCGCTCATGGGGTCCCTCTGAGGGTTGTGAAAAATGAAGATTTTACCTGTCCGGAAGGGGTTTCCGAAAATCAGGCCATGAACATGCCACCATTGACATGCAATTCTTGTCCGGTGACATAGCCTGCATGGCTTCCAGCCAGGTAGGCCACGGCATGTGCGATGTCATCGGGTTTGCCCAAATGGCCCAGAGGAATCTGGCCCAGCAAGGCTTTTTGTTGTTCTTCAGGCAGGCTGGCGGTCATGTCGGTTTCGATGAAACCGGGGGCCACACAGTTGACCGTGATGTTGCGGCTGCCCAACTCACGGGCCAGCGCACGGGTCATGCCCGCCACACCCGCCTTGGCTGCGGCGTAGTTGGCCTGGCCGGGGTTGCCGGAAGCGCCCACCACACTGGTGATGCTGATGATGCGGCCATAGCGCTGCTTCATCATGGGGCGGATCACGGCGCGGCTCATGCGGAACACCGCCTTGAGGTTGGTATCGAGCACCGCGTCCCAGTCGTCGTCTTTCATGCGCATGGCCAGCGTGTCGCGGGTGATGCCCGCGTTGTTGACCAACACCTGCAGGCCGCCGTGCTCTTTGACGATGGCGTCGATCAGGGCTTCGCCAGCGGCGGCATCGTTGACATTCAGGTTGGCACCCCGGCTGCCGGGGAAGGCCGACAAGGCTTGGCTGATTTTGGCTGCGCCATCATCGCTGGTGGCGGTGCCAATGACCACGAAGCCTTGCTGAGCCAGATGCAGGGCAATCGATGCACCAATGCCACGGGACGCCCCTGTGACCAGGGCAACTTGTTTTTGTGCTTCGCTCATGCGAGGAGTCCTTTCACTTCAGCCAAGGTGGCGGGGTCGTACAGCGCCACGCCGTTCAATTCCGCATCAATCCGTTTGGTCATGCCGGCCAGCACCTTGCCGGGGCCGCACTCGACCAGCGTGGTCACACCACGGGCCTTGATGGCCTGCACGCACTCAACCCAGCGCACCGGGCCAAAGGCCTGGCGGTACAGCGCGTCACGGATGCGGTCGGCATCGGTTTCGATGGCCACGTCGATGTTGTTGAGCACCGGGATCTGCGGCACGCCCAAAGTCAGGGTGGCGAGCTTGTCGCGCAGCTTTTCGGCAGCGGGCTTCATCAGGCTCGAATGGAAGGGCGCCGACACGGGCAAGAGCAGCGCACGCTTGGCCCCCATGCCTTTGAGCACTTCGCAGGCTTTGTCGACCGCCGCCTTGCTGCCCGCGATCACGGTCTGCGCCGCGTCGTTGAAGTTCACGGCTTCGACCACTTCGGTGCTGCCTGCGGCGAAGGTTGCTTGCGCCGCTTGGCAGCCTTCGATCACTTTGTCCGAGGCCAGACCCAAAATCGCGGCCATGGCACCCACACCCACAGGCACGGCTTCTTGCATGGCGGCTGCGCGCAGACGGACCAGTGGCGCAGCTTGCGTCAGCGTCAACACGCCCGAAGCCACCAAGGCGCTGTACTCGCCCAGCGAGTGACCGGCCACGACGGACGGCTTGGCCCCGCCTTCGGCGAGCCAGGCGCGGTAAGCAGCCACAGCCGACACCAGCATCACGGGCTGGGTGTTGGTGGTCATCGCCAGCGCTTCTTTGGGGCCTTCGTGGATCAGCTTCGCCACATCTTCGCCCAAGGCGTCAGAGGCTTCTTTGAGGGTTTCGAGCACCACGGGGTGGTTACCCCAGGCGTCGAGCATGCCCACCGATTGGGAGCCTTGGCCAGGAAAAACAAAAGCAAATGAGGTCATGTGCAAATTTTTTTATCAAAGAAGAATGGGGTCAGAGTGCCGCGCATCGCTGACCCGGGCCTGTCAAATCAACAGCGCATCAATACCGCAGGAGCACCGAGCCCCAGGTGAAGCCGCCGCCCACGCCTTCGAGCATGAGGGTCTGGCCACGCTGGATGCGCCCGTCGCGCACAGCGGTGTCCAGCGCCAACGGGATCGAGGCTGCCGACGTATTGCCATGCTGGTCCACCGTCACCACCACCTTGTCGGGGCTCATCTTGAGCTTTTTGGCCGTGCTTTGCATGATGCGAATATTGGCCTGGTGAGGGATCAGCCAGTCAATGTCGGCATCGGTCAAGTTCGCCTTGGCCAGGCTGGCTCGGGCGGTTTCTTCGAGCACGCCCACGGCGAGCTTGAAGACGGCTTGACCGTCCATCTTGAGCACTGGATCACCCAAAATCCCGCCCCGGTTGACGTGACCGGGCACACACAAAATGTCTTTGTATTTGCCATCGGCATGCAAATCGGTGGCCAAAATACCGGGCTGATCCGAAGCCTCCAGGATGACCGCGCCAGCGCCATCACCAAACAGCACGCAAGTGGTGCGGTCCTTGAAGTCGAGGATGCGGCTGAAAATCTCAGCACCAATGACCAGTGCCCGCTTGGCCGATCCCGTCTGGATCATGGCGTCGGCGATCGTCAAGGCATAAATGAAACCGCTGCACACGGCTTGCACGTCAAACGCTGGGCAACCCGCAGTGCCCAGCTTGTGCTGGACCATGGTCGCCACCGACGGGAACACCATGTCGGGTGTCGACGTGCCCACAATGATCAGGTCGATGTCGCTCGCAGCCAAACCGGCAGCATTCAATGCTTTGCGCGCGGCTTCGGTGGCCAGATCGCTGCAACCCTGGTTGTCGGCAGCAAAGTGGCGGGCACGGATGCCCGTACGCTCCACGATCCAGTCGTCAGAGGTTTCAACACCTTGCTGCGCCAGTTCGGCGGCCAAGTCGGCGTTGGTCAGGCGTTTTTCCGGCAGGTAACTGCCTGTGCCAATGATGCGTGAATAAATTCTCATAAGGAGGTGACCGCTTCTGAGCGCTCGGCCTGCGCGCCCATCAACAAGGGCGCGGCATGCGCGATGCGTTCACGAACGCGGTCCAGCAATTGGTTTCGGCCTGCATCATAAGCCCGGTTCAAGGCCGTCTCGAAAGCGATCTCATCGGCGGAGCCATGGCTCTTGAACACCAGACCGCGCAAGCCCAGCAAAGCGGCACCGTTGTAACGGCGGTGGTCCACACGATTTTTGAATGCAGATAGCACCGGATAAGCCAAAAGTGCCGCAATTTTTGTGAAGATGTTGCGAGAAAACTCTGTTTTCAGAAAGCCGCCAATCATGGTGGCAAGACCTTCGCTGGCCTTCAACGCCACATTGCCGACAAAACCATCACAGACCACGATATCAACCGTGCCCTTGAAAATATCGTTGCCTTCCACATTGCCATGGAAGTTCAAATCACCCGAACTGGCCGCAGATCGCAGCAATTCGCCCGATTTTTTGATGATTTCGTTGCCTTTGATCGCTTCTTCGCCAATGTTGAGCAAGCCGACCGTCGGATTTTGCTTGTTTTGCAAGACCGACACCAGCGCCGAACCCATGACCGCAAACTGCAGCAAATGCTCCGGCGTGCAATCCACATTGGCGCCCAGATCGAGCATGGTGGTGCCACCACCCTTGAAGTTGGGCATCTGGCCCGCAATGGCCGGACGGTCAATGCCGTCCATGGTTTTGAGCACGTAACGGGCAATCGCCATCAAAGCACCCGTGTTGCCTGCCGAGACGGCAGCAGCGGCTTTGCCATCGCGCACCTGCTCAATGGCCACGCGCATGGAAGAGTCTTTTTTCTTGCGCAGCGCCACTTCAAGTGGGTCGTCCATTTCCACCACTTCGGTGGCTGCCACCACTTCGACTCGGGGATCAGCAAAACCTGCCAACGCTTCTGCACGACCCACCAGCAACAATCGGGCATCGGGGTGCGTTGACAAGAAACGGCGGCAAGCCGCCAGCGTGACGCGGGGGCCGTGGTCGCCGCCCATGCAATCGACAGCCAGGGTGATCGGGGTGGGCGAAATCATGAAATCCTTGGGCTCAAAACCGGACAATACAAAGCAAAAGCCACAAAAACAAAAGCCCGAGGCTACTTAGAAAGTAGCGCCGGGCCTCTTGAGGCTTGAGGGCTGACGCCGATCAGGCTTCTGACTTGTTCTTCAACACTTGGCGACCACGGTAAAAACCGTTGGGGCTGATGTGGTGACGCAGGTGTGTTTCGCCTGTTGTTGGCTCGACAGCGATGCCCGGCACGTTCAGGGCATTGTGCGAACGGTGCATACCGCGCTTGGAAGGCGACTTTTTGTTTTGCTGAACAGCCATGATGGCTCCTTGGAAGCTTGGAGGCCGCGCAAATGAAGACGCAGCGTCTGGTTAATGAGAATGTCACCCGACAAACCGGGCGAAGCCATCGATTATAGCCTAAGCGGGAGCCCATTGGAAGTGCCCGATCAACGGCTTATTTGGATGGGCCTTTCTTGAGTCCCGCCAAAACACCAAACGGATTAGGTCGCTCGGCAGCCACCTCAAACTCGGGATCGGCCGCCGACATGGGTACGGTTTCGGGGCAAACCTCGTGCAAAGGAACCAAAGGCAAAGACAAGATCAACTCGTCTTCGACCAAAGCCAAAGCATCAAAGTCGCGACTGATCACCAAAATATCTTCTTCCGCCTCGTCGTCAAGTGCCGCTGCCGTGGCCTCATCGGCCACAAAACGGAACGAACGCTCGGCCTCCACCGTTTCCAGCACAGGCGTCAGGCAACGCTGGCACTGCATTGGCAAAGCCACCGAAGCCTTCAAATCCAGCCAGATTTGGTCCGCACCGCCCGATTGAGGCACCAAACGGCCTTGCAAAGCCCAAACCACCGGGCCAGCGGGCATGGCTGTGCCCCATTGCTCTTCTGCCAACCGCATCCAGTCGGCCAAAAAGCCCTCGCCCTTCAGGCTGATGGCATCACGGGCAAACGACACCACATCCAGGTGTTGGGGGTCCAATTTTTTTTCCATGGCTGCAGTGTAAGAGAATCACCTATCCGAATTTCACCTTGGGTTTGCGTTTTGACACCGACTTCCGCCCCCGCCTCCCCTCTCTGCCCATCCAGCCGACAAGTCGTGCTGGGCTCCACCTCACGCTACCGCCGCGAGTTGCTCACACGCCTGCGCATCCCGTTCAGTGTGACCGCGCCCGACGTGGACGAAACCCCTGCACCCGGCGAATCTCCGCGCGAACTGGCGCTGCGCCTGGCCCTGGCCAAAGCCAAGGCCGTAGCGGCATTGCACCCCGAGGCGGTGGTCATCGGCTCCGACCAAGTGGCCGATCTGGCGGGCCAGCCTTTGGGCAAACCCGGTGAACACGACCGCGCCGTGCAACAACTGCGCCAAATGCGCGGTCAAACCGTGATTTTTCAGACGGCATTGGCCGTGGTCTGCCTGGCCACAAATTTTGAACAAGTTGATCTGGCCGAAGTGAAGGTGGTATTTCGGGACCTGAGCGACGACGAAATTGAAAACTACCTGCAAGCCGAAAAACCTTACGACTGCGCAGGCAGTGCCAAAAGTGAAGGCCTGGGTATTGCCTTGCTGGAATCCATCGACAACGACGATCCGACCGCTTTGGTCGGCTTACCCCTCATCCGCACAGCCCGCCTGCTGCGCCAGGCTGGAGTGAAACTGCTGTGAACACACCCAAGCCACTCAAAGGTCGCCTGTTTTTGGTGCCAACGCCGCTGGACTTTGGCTGCACCGAACAAGCGCCCATCACCGATGTGCTACCTACCAACACCTTGGCCAAGGCTGCCAGCATCCAGCATTGGGTCTGCGAAAACGCCAAAACCACCCGTGCCTTCTTGAAGCGCGTGGGTGAAACCCATCCGCTGATCGCCCCATTGCCCGAGCAAAGCATCGCCGAACTGCCACGCCATGTGCACAAAAAAGGCGATCACCAGTCGGGCTTTGACGGCAAACCTTTGCTGGCAGCGGCTTTGCAGGGCCACGACGTAGGTCTGATCAGTGAAGCCGGTATGCCTGCCGTGGCCGACCCCGGCAGCTCAGTGGTGCGTGCGGCGCATGATCTGGGCTTGACCGTGGTGCCCTTGGTTGGCCCGGTGTCCTTGTTGCTGGCCTTGGCCGCCAGTGGGCTCAACGGCCAGAACTTCGCATTTGTGGGCTACCTGCCGCAAGACGCAGCCGAGCGCGCAACACGCCTGAAACAACTGGAATCACTGGCGCTGAAAACCGGCCAAACCCAGCTGTGGATCGAAACGCCCTACCGCAATGCGGCCATGCTCAGCGGCCTGCTGCAAAGCCTGCAGGCCAACACGCGCCTGGCGATTGCCAGCGGGCTGACGCTGCCTTCTGTCAGCATCCAGAGCCACACCGTGACGCAATGGAAAAAAGGCAAAAAGGGCCCGGATGGTCACACACCAGCGGTCTATGCGATCGGCCCCTGAAAAACCAAGGGACCCAAAAGGGCCCCTTTGAATCGGTACAGAAAAAACCTCAGCGCAGGCTTGAACCCATGCGCAAGGCATGTACAGCCCCCTCACCCACCGCCGCACCAAAGCGCTTGGCCAAACGCTCGGCCACATTTTCACGCTGGGTGTAATCCACCACATCGGGGGACTTGACCACGTCACGGGCGACGCCGTCCAGACTGCCCAAGGCATCGGCCAAACCCATGTCCACCGCCTGTTGCCCGCTCCAGAACAAGCCACTGAACATCTCAGGGGTTTCTTTCAGACGGTCACCCCGTCCTTTTTTCACCACCTCGATGAACTGGCCGTGAATTTGGTCCAACATGGCCTGGGCATGTTTGCGCTGCGCCTCGGTCTGCGGGCTGAACGGGTCCAGAAAACCCTTGTTGGCCCCTGCCGTCATCAGCCGACGCTCAATGCCCAGCTTGTCCATCAAGCCTGTGAAGCCAAAACCGTCCATCAGCACACCAATGCTGCCCACGATGCTGGCCTTGTCCACGTAAATCTTGTCAGCGGCTGCCGCAATGTAATAAGCTGCCGAAGCACACGATTCTTCCACCACCACATAGATGGGCTTGTTGTGCAAAGCCTTGAGGCGTCGAATCTCATCGTTGATGAGACCCGCCTGCACCGGACTGCCACCGGGGGAGTTGATCAGCAGCACCAAAGCCTGCGAGCCCGAGTCTTCCAGCGCGTTGCGCATGGCCGCCATGACGTTCTCGGCACTGCCTTCGCCTTCGGAGCCGATTTCACCTCGGATCGACACCATGGCCGTGTGCGGCAAACTGGGGTTGGTGGTGGGCGTGTTGAAGCTGAAAGCCTGCCAGAACAGCACCGACAGAAACACCAGCCAGGCCACACGCAAACCGCTTTTCCAGCGGCGGGCCGTTTGCTGTTCACGCAGGGCGGCAAAAGCCAGTTGCTCCAATGCCTGCCGCTCCCAACCCGGTTGAGTGGGCACGGCAGATGGGGTGGAGGCCGGGGCGGACGTGTTGTCCTGTGGGTCTTGCATGGTCAAAATTCAAGGGGTTTCAAGTTGTAGGCAGTATGCCAGTGAACCACACCGTCCCGCTCTGAAAGGTCTATTTTCACAAGGCCTCCGCGGCAAGGGCCGCCCGAGCAAGCGCCGGTATCGGGCTGGTAAGTGGCACCGTGCGTGGCGCACATCAACCAGCGCCCGGTGTCGTCAAAAAAGCGGTCGGGTTGGTAGTCCATCTCCATCGCTACATGGGTGCAACGGTTCAGGTAAGCATGCACCTGGCCTTGATAACGGATGGCAAATGCGCGGCAAGTCTGGCCAGCGTAAACAATGTCAAAAGGCACAGCACGACCGCCATTGACCAGGTCGGCGCTGTTGCACAAAGGGACCATGGGCTCCATGAGCGCTCCTTGTTTCAAGCGTGTTGCAGCAGCCAGTCGTGCAAATCACGCACACTGTGCGCCACATGGCGCGGGTTCAGTGCATGAAATGCCTCGGGCTCATGTGCGCCATAACTCACCCCCACACTGGCGCAACCCGCATTCACGGCCATTTGCAGGTCGTGTGTGGTGTCGCCAATCATCAGGGTACGCTCAGGCTCCACACCAAATTCGCGCATCAGTTCATGCAGCATCAAGGGGCTGGGTTTGCCAGCGGTTTCATCGGCGGTGCGGGAGCCATCAAAACGGTGGCGCAGCTCCACCGCCTGTAGCGCCTCGTTCAGTCCGTGGCGGCTTTTGCCTGTGGCCACCGTCACCCAATGGTGCCGGGCTTTCAGGTCATCCAGCAAATCGAGCACCCCCTCAAACAGGCTGATGTCGTTTTGGTGCCGGATGTAATGGTGGCGGTAACGCTCCCCCAAAGCCGGGTACTTGTCTTTGGGCACATCCGGCGCAGCGTGGGCCAACGCGGGCATGAGGGCCATGCCAATCACATACGAAGCCGCTTCGCGGGTGGGTTCTTGCCCACCCACATCCACCACCGCACGCTGGATGCAGCGGGTGATGATGGCCGTGGAGTCGAACAGCGTGCCGTCCCAATCGAAGGCAATCAGGTCAAACTGGCGGGGTCTTGAGTTGGGCATGGTCAACATACGCTTTCAATTCGGAGGGTAAATCGGCTTGCAGGGCCATGCGCTCGGCGGTCACCGGATGGTTGAACTGCAAGCGCCAGGCATGCAAAAACATGCGTTTAAGGCCCGGGCTGGCACCCGGTTTTTGCAATTGGCGGTTCCAGTCGAAATCGCCGTATTTGTCGTCTCCGGCAATCGGGTGCCCTTGCGAGGCCAGGTGCACCCGGATCTGGTGGGTGCGCCCGGTCTTGATGGTCACCTCCAACAAAGTGGCGCCAGGCAATCGCTGCGCCACCTTGACCAAGGTGATCGAGCGCATGCCGTCCGGGTCTTCAGGGGTGGTGACCTTGACCCGCCGTTCACCATCGGGCAATAGAAATTTGTGCAGCGGCTGGTCGATCACCTTCAATTTGGCGGGCCAGTCACCCTTGACCAGGGCCAGATAGGTCTTGCCAGTTTCGCGTTCGCGAAACTGGTCTTGCAGGTTTTTCAGGGCACTGCGCTTTTTGGCCACCAGCAAAATGCCGCTGGTGTCGCGGTCCAGCCGGTGCACCAATTCCAACAATTTGGCCTGAGGCCGGGCCTGACGCAATTGCTCGATCACGCCAAAGCTCACACCCGAGCCGCCGTGCACCGCCACACCCGCCGGTTTGTTGATCGCCATCAGGCTGTCATCTTCCAGCAAGACCGGAAATTCACGCCCCGGCGCAGGATGCGCGGCCTTTTCGGCCACTTTATCGGACACCCGCACGGGCGGCAAGCGCACCTCGTCGCCGTTTTCGACCCGGGTCTCGGCCGAGGCACGGCCCTTGTTGATGCGCACTTCGCCGCTGCGGATGATGCGGTAAACGTGGGTTTTGGGCACCCCTTTGAGGTGACGCATCAAAAAGTTGTCCAAACGCTGACCGGCAGACTCTTCGTCCACCAACAACCATTTGACGGCAGGCGTCGCAGTGGCGGACTTGGCCCCTATAATGTGATTCACTGGCAATTGGCTGTAAGTGGTTGATTCAAATGGAAATGAATTTCTGAAGACGGGAGTTTAGTCCACCACCACCGCGCCAAACCAGATGGTCGATGCCACCCCCGGCACGATTTGCAGACTGAAGGCCAACGCCAACAGTGGCCAATCGCCCCGGAGGTTGGGCCGACGCCCAGAAACCCAGATACGGAATACCCCAAGTTCAACAGCCCTCCAGGCTGTTGAGCGGATCAAAGCGAGATGGTTGTGTTGTTCGGAACTTTGCTGATGTGGTTGGAGTGGCTCACGAAGCCTCGCTCCACAGTCACGCCTTGTGCCCGGCAGTTTGTCTTGGACACCGGGGGAAGCCCCCGGCAGTGGACGAATCTTTGCATGCCTTTTGCCTCGCCCCATCCACGCGCCACGATCCCCATTCCTGTGCTCACGCGCAGCTGAATGGTGATCACCCTCGGCAATTCCCTTCGTTTCAGGCGTCAGCTCCGGCAACGGAGGCTTTGAGATTCCCAGGAATCCAGAGCCAGTTGTGTAAACAGGTTCCAGACAGCAGGCATTTTTCTGCACTGGGGTCAACGCTGACAAGAGAAGGAACGCATCATGAAACGGATGCTGATCAATGCCACGCAAGCTGAAGAGCGCCGCCTGGCCATCGTCGATGGACAAAAACTCCTCGACTACGAAATCGAAATCGAAGGCCGCGAACAACGCAAGGGCAACATCTACCAAGCGGTGGTGACCCGTGTCGAGCCCTCGCTCGAAGCCTGCTTTGTGGACTACGGCGAAGACCGCCACGGCTTTTTGCCTTTCAAGGAAATCTCGCGCCAATACTTTGCTGAAGGCGTGTCCGTCAGCCAAGCGCGCATCCAGGATGTCATCAAAGAAGGCCAGTCCCTCTTGGTGCAAGTTGAGAAGGAAGAGCGCGGCAACAAAGGCGCCGCCCTGACCACCTTCGTCAGCTTGGCTGGCCGCTATGTGGTGCTCATGCCCAACAACCCCCGTGGTGGTGGCGTCAGCCGCCGCATCGAGGGCGATGACCGGGCCGAGCTCAAAGAAGCCATGGACCAGTTGGAATACCCCAAGGGCATGTCCATCATTGCGCGTACCGCGGGCATTGGCCGCTCCGCGCCCGAGTTGCAATGGGACCTGAACTACTTGCTCAAACTCTGGACCGCGATTGACGGCGCCGCCCAGGGCAAAGGCGCTTTCCTGATTTATCAGGAATCGAGCTTGGTGATTCGCGCTATCCGCGATTACTTCAACAACGACATCGGCGACATCCTGATCGACACCGACGACATCTACGAACAAGCTCAGCAATTCATGAGCCACGTGATGCCCGAGTTCGCGCCACGTGTGAAGCGTTACCGCGACGACGCACCGCTGTTCAGCCGCTTCCAGATCGAGCACCAGATCGAATCGGCCTACGCCCGTACCGTGCAACTGCCATCGGGCGGTGCCATCGTGATCGACCACACCGAAGCCTTGGTGTCGGTGGACGTCAACTCGGCCCGCGCCATCAAAGGCGGCGACATCGAAGAAACCGCCACCCGCACCAACCTCGAAGCCGCCGACGAAGTGGCCCGCCAGATGCGATTGCGCGATCTGGGCGGCCTGATCGTGATCGACTTCATCGACATGGAAGAGAGCAAGAACCGCCGCGAAGTGGAAAACCGCCTGCGCGACGCGCTGCGCCAAGACCGCGCCCGTGTGCAGTTCGGCTCGATCAGCAAGTTCGGCTTGCTGGAGATGAGTCGCCAGCGCCTCAAACCCGCCTTGTCGGAAGGCGCTTCGATTCCTTGCCCTCGCTGCGGCGGCGCAGGCCACATCCGCGACACCGAAAGCTCGGCGCTGCAGATCCTGCGGATCATTCAGGAAGAGTCCATGAAGGACAACAGCGCCGCTGTGCACGCCCAAGTGCCCGTCGAAGTCGCGTCTTTCCTGCTCAACGAAAAGCGTTCCGAGATCGCCAAGATCGAGCTGCAGCAACGCATCAACGTGCTGCTCGTGCCCAACAAGTCGCTGGAAACACCGCACTACAAGCTCGAGCGCTTGAAGCACGACGACCCGCGCCTGGACCGCATCGAAGCCAGCTACAAGATGGCCGAAGAGATCGAAGACGCCACCACCGTGACGCGCCGCTCGCAAGAGCCCACCAACAAGCAAACGCCGGTCATCAAGGGCGTGCTGCCTGACGCACCCGCGCCGATTGCACCGGTCAAGCCAGAAGCCCCGGTGGCAGCAGCCAAGCCTGCACGCAAGGCCGCAGCAGCGCCCGTGGCAACTCCGGCAGCTACGGGTGGTTTCTTCGGTTGGCTGAAGAACCTGTTCGGCGGCAGTGCCCCCGAAGCAGCGCCAGCGGCTGTTGGCAAGAAGGATGAAAAAGCACGCGAAGGCCGCAATGGCGAGCGCCGCACCGAGGGTCGCGAAGGCGGCCGCGATGGCGAACGCCGTGAAGGGGGCCGTGATGGCCGCCGTGGTGGTCGCGATGGCCGCCGTGGTGAACGCAGCGAAGGTGCTGCACAAGGCGAAATCCGCGCACCCCGCGAAGGTGGCCGCCGTGGTGAAGGTCGCAACGAATTGCGTGAAGGCGAAGCCCGCCCGGCACGCGGCGAACGCACTGAGCGTGGTGAGCGTGGTGAGCGAACAGAACGTCCTGCCGGCGACCGTCCTCCCCGTGAAGGCCGCCGCGATGGTCGTGGCGAGAACCGCAGCGAAGGCCGAAACGAAGGTCGCAGCGATGCAGCGCCCGAGTTGAACGCCGATGGCACCGAAGTGCGCAACGAACGCGCACAGCGCGGCGAAGGTCGTGGCGAGGGTCGCCGTGAACGTGGCGAACGCGGTGGTGAAGGCCGTCGTGAGCGTGGTGAACGCGGTGGCGAGCGCCGCCAGGGCGACAACGCCTTCAACGAAAACAGCGCCCCTGAAGCCGAGGTGATCGTCGCCGAAGGACAAGAAGCCCAAGCAGCCCAAGAAGGGGGGGCACCGTCCGAAAACAACGGCGAACGCCGTGAGCGCCGCTCGCGTGACCGCTATGGCCGCGACCGACGTGAACGCGCAGGCGAACCCCGCCAGGACAGCACAGGCGAGGACACCCAAGCCGATGTGAACACTGCACCCGCTTCTGCCGCTGCCGCCGAAGCCACAGGTGAAGACCGCCCTGCACCACGCTCTTATTTTGAGCGTGCGCAGCAAGCCTCAGCCGCCCCTGCTGCCGAGGCACCTGCCGCTGTGGCAACGGAAGCTGTGTCGACACTTGCACCTGCCGCTGCGACAGAAGCCCCTGTGGTCGCAAGCCCTGTGGCACCAGTGGCTAAACCTGCGGCTCCAGCACCTGTGGCGCCAGCCCCCGTGGCAGCGCCAACAGCAGCACCTGCGGCTGCACGCGCAGGCTTGCCTTCCGTGACCCACTACACCTTGCAGATCGACAGCTTGCACCAAGTGGCGCAAGGCTCTGGCCTGGTCTGGGTGAATTCGGATGCCGACAAGGTTGCTGCTGTCCAGGCCGCCATCGCTGCCGAACCCAAGCCGGTCCGCGTGCCGCGCGAGCGTCCGCCAGCTGTGGTGCTGGATGAAGGCCCATTGGTTCTGGTGGAAACACGCAAAGACTTGAAGCAACTCAACGTGCCGTTCTGACCCTCAAGGTCAAGCGCCCTTGGTGCTTCGAAAAACCGGGCGATTCGCCCGCTTTTTTTTCGCCTCAAAACCATCAAACCCTGCAGCAAAAACTGACCCACGGCTTGTTGTTTCAGTCGACGAAACGTCAAGCTTTCGTCGGGTCGGAGGATGTTCACCCAGCGTGATTCCGTGCAACGGCACCGGGTGGTTCATGTCAGGCACACACCGAGCAACAAACGGGAATGGGTCAGCTCTGGGAAACCAGTGCGGCTTGCTTCCAGGCGGCCGCGGCGGCGGCAGGATCCTGGCGCTGCTCAGCCAACTCGGCCAAGGCGCACCAGGCCTTGCGCTTCAAAGCCGGGCTCTGCAAACCCTTGACCGCTTGAGCCAACAGGCTTTGCGCCTTGCCCCACAGCTGGTGACGCAAACACACCATGCCCGCCAAATACTGCCAACGCGCATCTTGCGGGTGGGCTTGTTGCGCCGCTTCGACCCGGGCCAGCCACTGCCGTGCATCGGCAGCCTGCGCGTCTGCCAGGCAGACTTCCATGGCTTGCACCATGCGCGCCAGCTGGTCAGGTGTCCACTTCGGTTGTGGCGATTGCAAAGGTGCCCACAAAGGCTGAAGCCAGGGTTTGGCCATGCCCCCCGAGCCGCCCAACGCCACAAAGCGCAAAGCGACCTCTGCGGCCAAGTCAGGCATGGCACGTTGCGCCAAAGTCAATTGGAGCCACAAACGCTGGACAGACTCTGGATCGTGCAAATGCGATAACCATTCCAAAATCAGGCCGCGCACCAGACTGTCAGCGGTTGCTGGCGTGAAGGCGCGGTGTTTGGCCAGCAACACGGCCGTGTCCAAAGCCTGGGCAGGTTGGCCAGCCAATCGGGCCGCCTTGAGCTGCATGCGCATGGCCACCATGCGACGCCCCAAGGCCGAAGGCAAACTCTTCAAGAGGCTCAGGCTGCCTGCGGCATCCCGGTCATCCAGCAACCAGCGGGCTGCGCGCAGTTGAGCGCCTTCGGTCAAAGCCTGGCGCTCGGAAGACTGCCCCGCCTTGGCCGCCTCCAAGGCTTCTTGCCAGTGCGTTTGCCGCACATGGCGGTCTTGCAAAGCGTGCGCCGATTCGGCCACCATGATGTGCGCGACCGTGCGCAAAGCCACCGCATGGTCAAGCTGCAGGCCGGCATCTTTCAGGCGCGCTTCTTTGTCAAGGGCCGATTGCGCTGCTTTGCGGGCGCGCAAGAAACGTCCGGCCATGAAGTTGCTGATCGATTCGAGCAAGGCCGCATGGGCGGCCCTTTCTTTTTGCTGCAAGCGCCAGCGCTGGGCTTGCTTGGGCAAAGACAGCAAGGCCGACAAAGCCTGCTGGGCCAACACCACCACCAGCACCACCAAACCCAGCATCAACAGCACCAGATTGAGTGAGAAGTCGACCCGGTATGGCATCAGGAAAAACGTCACCGTGCCGTTGTTGTGCCAAGCCAGCCAGGCCGTAGCCACGGCCAAAGAAAACAAACTGATGAGCCAAAGAGCTGCGCGCATGAGGTCTTACCTTCCTGCTGCCGCTGTGGCCAAAGCGGTCAATGAACCGTCCAGACGAGGGGTCTCGCTGGCTTTCAACTGCCCGCCTGATTGCTCCAGCAATTGAAGCAATTGAACAGTCTTGCGCGAAGACGCATCGGCATAACGGCGCACGATCACGGATGCCGAAGCCAGGTCTGCACGGGCCGCATCTTTTTGACGGGCCAGCAAGCCCAAACGGGCATTGAGCAATTTGAGTTTGAGATTTTCACGCAAGAAAAACCCCTGCTCCGGGGACAGCAAAGCAGCCTCTGGCGACTCGATGCGGCTCACGCGCACCAAGCCCTTGAGTTGCTCGGCAAACTGCATCAAGCCCGCCATCCACCAAGATGGCGGGGTGGGCGTGCTGCCTGCTTCGGCCAAAGACCGGGTCATGGCGGCAGTGGGCAACTCCTGGTTGGCCAGCACCAAGCCATCGACCAAAGCAACCCCTTCGTCCAGCTTGATCAGCAAGCCCGGCAAATCGAACGCTGGCGTCGTATTGAGTCGATCCAGGTCTTTTTCAACGGCCCGAAGCACCGGGGCCAGCCGGGGCTGCGCCGCCCGTTTCACTCGCACCTGGGCCGACTTGAGTGCCGCCAGCAAGGGCTCCATGCTGCCCGTCAATTGCGCCTGCTGCTGCGCCATGCGCAAAGCGGCTTCGATGTCGACCACCAAATTTTCATCACGCGAGCGCGACAAGCTTTGGATCAACTCTTCCAGCTGCCCACGCTGCAACGCCACCTCACCCAAGCGGGCTTCCATCAGCGTCAGGCGTGCGGCGCTGTCTTTCACGGTTTCTTGCGCTTGTCTGGCCCAGGCTTTGGCCTCCAGCGATTGCTGCCCTGCATCGGCACTTTGGCGTGCCAACTGCTCCTGAATGCGTGACAGCTTTTGCCACAGCAACACCGACACCAGCAAAGCAAGACTAGCCACACCCAAGGGCACCCAAAGGCTCCAGACGCGTCGGCGCACAGGTTGACGGGTCGCAACAGAGGACGGTGGTGTTTCGGGCGTGGAGGTCATGTCAGCGATTTTATAGACACCGCTTGCACCTCTAGGCCAGCGGGCACCGTCTCCACCCGGCCCCAACCGGTCTGGCGCAGGCGCTGGGCAATGCGCGGGTGTGTGGCCAGCGCTCTGGCTTGCCCCACAGCCAGACCGGGACAGGCCTGCAACAGGTGCTGGGCCGCCTCGGAGCTGCTGAACAACCACCAGCTGCCATCGGTCATGGCTTGCACCGCCCTTTGTTGCTGACTGACCGACAACACGGGGGTTTGCCGCACATAAGCCACGGCTTGCACCACCTGAACGTCCGCTTCGGCCAACTTTTGTGCCAACCAGTCCCGCCCAGCTATCTGCCCTTGGGCGTCTGCGCCGCGAACAATCAGCACCGAGGCGTGATCCATCTTCGCCACTTGCGCCGCCACTCGCGCCGCCACCAGGTCCCACAAAGCTTCCGAGTCAAACTGGCTTGAATCGGCATCCGGCGAATCGATCTGATCGGCTGGCCAGCCGCAATCCAGCAAGGCCGCCTGAGTGCCTGGCCCGGTAGACCAGGCACGGCAAGCTCGCAAATCCAGCCCATCGGGTCTCGCGGCCATGAAAAACCGCACCGCATTGGCGCTGACAAACATCACTGCCAAATGTTGGGGCACCTGCTGCCACACCGCCTGCAAGGCGTAGGCATCGGGCAAAGAAGCGATCTGGATCAGGGGAATCATTTCGGTGCGCACACCATGGGCTTGCAAACCCGCAGCCCAAGATGCGGCCTCACGCTCAGGCCGGGTGACGATCACCACAAGGGCTTCAGCCATGCCAAGCCTGAAAATTCAATGCGCGCCAGCCTGGCGCAAGGCTTGGGCCACGCTCAGGCCCAAAGCCTCTGCCGCCTGCAAGTCCGTGGCGGTGGCGTGGCCATGGGCCGTGACCAACTGGGTCGAGCCCTGTGGGTCGCCCCAGGCGGCGCGCAGTTGCAGCACGCCGTCCTCGATCGTGGCGTGCGCCGCCAAAGGCATGGAGCAACTGCCCCCCATGGCACGGCTCACCGCACGCTCGGCTGCCACCCGACGCCACGACGGCGCATCGGCCAGCGGCGCCAGCAAGGCACGCAAGTCGGCCCGGTCGCTGCGGATCTCGATGCCCAAAGCACCTTGGCCTGCGGCGGGCAACATCTGGTCGGTCTCAAAAATGTGGCGAATGCGCTCGGACAGGCCCAGACGCTTGAGGCCCGCCGCTGCCAGCACGATGCCCGCGTATTGGCCTTCATCGAGTTTGCGCAAACGGGTGTCCAGATTGCCGCGCAAAGGCTCGATTTTCAAATCAGGGCGCAAAGCGCGCAGCAACACCGTGCGACGCAAACTTGATGTGCCCACCACCGCGCCTTGCGGCAGGTCTTCCAGGCGGGCATAAGCTGCCGACACCCAAGCGTCACGCGGGTCTTCGCGCTCCATGACGCAAGCCAACTCGAAGCCTTCGGGCATGTCCATGGGCACATCCTTGAGCGAATGCACCGCAATGTCGGCACGGCCTTCGTGCAGCGCGACTTCGAGTTCCTTGACAAACAAACCTTTGCCGCCGACTTTGCTCAGACTGCGGTCCAGAATCTGGTCGCCCTGAGTGGTCATGCCCAACAGCGTGACTTGACAGCCGCGCGCTTGCAACAAGGCTTTGACGTGTTCGGCCTGCCACAGCGCCAAACGGCTTTCACGGGTGGCGATCACGATGGAGGGAGCAGAGGTCGAAGACACGTTGAATTTCTCGTCAAAAAGGCCTCACCACGATGAAACCAGTTGGTAATTAATAGGGTCTGGGCGATGCTAGCATGAGGCAACGAGGCCACAAGTCTCGACACGCCTCAGCCAAACCACCCCTTCACCGAACCCATCCCGATGAAACAGGCCTCCACAGACCACCACGTCGCAGCCAAACTGCCCCGCGCCACACCCCGCACAGAAAAGCGCGACAGCGAACGCCCATTGGTGGAGGACATTCGCCTCCTGGGTCGCATTCTGGGTGACGTGATCCGCGTGCAAGAAGGCCCAGAGGCTTACGAGTTGGTGGAGCAAATCCGCAAACTCTCTGTCGCTTTCCGCCGTGACGCCGACCATGAGGCCGACAAGGCACTGAAAAAGCTGCTGAAAAATCTGCCGGGCGACCGGGCCGTGAGCGTGATCCGCGCCTTCACCTACTTTTCGCACCTGGCCAACCTGGCCGAAGACCGCCACCACATCCGCCGCCGCGCCATCCACGAGCGCGCTGGCCACACACAAGAAGGCAGCATCGACGTGGCGCTGCAGCGCCTGCGCTGGGCGGGCATCACGCCCAAAAGCATCTCGGACATGCTGGCCACCAGCTATGTATCGCCCGTGCTCACCGCCCACCCGACCGAGGTGCAGCGCAAAAGCATCCTGGACGCCGAGCGCGACATCGCCCACCTGCTGACCGAGCGCGACGCCATCAAGGCCCGTGCCGCTGCGGTCAATGCCGCCAAAGACGCGCTGACGCCCAAAGAGCTGGCCGCCAACGAGCTGCAAATGCGTGCCCGCGTGATGCAGCTGTGGCAAACACGCCTGCTGCGCTTTACCAAACTCACCGTGGCCGACGAAATCGAAAACGCGCTGAGCTATTACGAGGCCACGTTCTTGCGCGAAATCCCCAAGCTCTATGCCGAGTTGGAAGAGGCGCTGCCCGGCCAGCCCATTGCCAGCTTCTTGCGCATGGGCCAGTGGATTGGCGGTGACCGCGACGGCAACCCCAACGTGACCGCACAAACGCTGGAACACGCACTGACCCGGCAAAGCGATGTGGCCCTGCGCCACTACCTGACCGAAGTCCATTACCTGGGCAGCGAGCTGTCGCTGTCGGCCATGCTGGTGCCCTTTGGCCCCGAAATGCAGGCACTTGCTGCGCGCTCGCCCGACACCAACGAACACCGCCAGGACGAGCCGTATCGGCGTGCCCTGACAGGCATGTACGCCCGCCTGGCCGCCACGCTGACCCACCTGACCGGAGGCGAAGCCGCCCGCCACGCCGTGGCACCGCAAAACCCTTATGCAAGAGCCGAAGAATTTCTGGCCGACCTGCGCGTCATCGAGACGTCGCTGTGCAGCCACCACGCCGAAGCCGTGGCCGCGCAGCGCTTGCACCCGCTGATCCGTGCAGTGGAGGTGTTTGGCTTTCACCTGGCCACGGTGGACCTGCGCCAAAGTTCGGACAAGCACGAAGAAGTGGTGGCTGAACTGCTGACCACGGCACGGGTCGAAAAGCACTACAGCCAGCTCGACGAACATGCCAAACAAGCCCTGCTGCTGGGCCTGCTGAACGATGCGCGCCCGCTGCGCGTGCCGGGTGCCGACTACAGCGCCCACGCCACATCCGAGTTGGCGATTTTTGAAATGGCCCGACGCATGCTGGCCAGCTTTGGCAAACAGGCCATTCGCCACTACATCATCAGCCACACCGAAACCGTGAGCGACTTGCTGGAAGTGCTGCTGCTGCAAAAAGAAGTGGGCCTGCTGCGCGGCACGCTGGACAGCGAAGCGCACAACGACCTGATCGTGGTGCCCCTGTTCGAGACGATTGAAGACCTGCGCAACGCCGCGCCCATCATGCGCGACTTTTATGCCCTGCCCGGCGTGGCCGCACTGCTGCAACGCTCCGGTGGCGAACAAGACATCATGCTGGGCTATTCCGACAGCAACAAGGACGGCGGCATCTTCACCAGCAACTGGGAGCTTTACCGCGCCGAAATCGCTTTGGTTGAACTGTTTGACAAACTCAAAGGCAGCCACGGCATCACCTTGCGCATGTTCCACGGCCGGGGCGGCACCGTGGGCCGAGGCGGTGGGCCTAGCTACCAAGCCATCCTGGCACAACCGCCGGGCACCGTGCGTGGCCAGATCCGCCTGACCGAGCAGGGTGAAGTCATTGGGTCCAAATACGCCAACCCCGAAATCGGCCGCCGCAACCTCGAAACGCTGGTGGCCGCCACGCTCGAAGCCACACTGCTGCAACCCACCAAGCCCGCCACGAGGGCCTTTCTGGACGTGGCAGCCGAACTGTCTGAAGCCAGCATGGACGCCTACCGCGCCCTCGTGTACGAGACCCCCGGCTTCACCGACTACTTCTTTGGCGCGACCCCGCTCAAGGAATTGACCCAGCTGAACATCGGCTCACGCCCCGCATCGCGCAAAGCGCTTGAAAAAATCGAAGACTTGCGGGCCATTCCCTGGGGTTTCAGCTGGGGCCAATGCCGCCTGACCCTGCCCGGTTGGTTGGGCTTTGGTTCGGCCGTGGCCGCCTATCTGGACAAGCCCGATGCGACCGAGCGCAAAGCGGCGCTGGCCTTGCTGCAAAAAATGTACCGCCAGTGGCCGTTTTTCCGCACCCTGCTGTCCAACATGGACATGGTGCTGGCCAAGAGCGACTTGGCCCTGGCCTCGCGCTATGCCGAACTGGTGAGTGACGCCCGCTTGCGCAAAAAGATCTTTGCCGCGATCGAGGCCGAATGGCACCGCACCGCCGACGCGCTCGCCCAGATCACCGGCGAAAAGAACCGCCTGGCCAGCAACCCGGCACTGGACCGCTCGATCCGCCACCGCTTCCCCTACATCGACCCACTGCACCACCTGCAGGTCGAACTGATCCGCCGTTACCGGGCCGGCTTGGCCGACGAGCGTGTGCAGCGCGGGATTCACATCTCGATCAACGGCATTGCGGCAGGGCTGCGGAATACGGGTTGATGACCGGTTTTCGGGTAGCCACTTGCCGCCCGATAAAATCCCCCACCTATGACAAACCAACTCGACAAAAAATCCCAAGCCTGGTCCGCGCTCTTTTCTGAACCCATGAGCGAGTTGGTCAAGCGCTACACCGCCAGCGTGTTCTTTGACAAGCGCCTGTGGCAAGCCGACATTCAAGGCTCGCTGGCCCACGCCGAGATGCTGGCCACGCAAAAAATCATTGGCGCCAGCGACCTGGCCGACATCCAGCGCGGCATGGCGCAAATCACGCAAGAGATCGAATCCGGCGCGTTTGAGTGGAAGCTTGACCTGGAAGACGTGCATCTGAACATCGAAGCGCGCCTGACCCAGCTGGTGGGCGACGCGGGCAAGCGCCTGCACACCGGCCGCAGCCGCAACGACCAAGTGGCCACCGACGTGCGCCTGTGGTTGCGCAGCGAGATGGACCTGATCATCGATTTGCTGGTCGACCTGCAAAAGTCGCTGGTCGATGTGGCCGAGCAAAACGTCGAAGTCATCCTGCCCGGATTTACCCACCTGCAAGTGGCCCAGCCCGTGAGCTTTGCGCACCACCTGCTGGCCTATGTGGAAATGTTCAGCCGCGACGCCGAGCGCATGGTCGACGTGCGCCGCCGCACCAACCGCCTGCCCCTGGGCAGCGCCGCCTTGGCCGGCACCACCTACCCGCTGGACCGCGAACGCGTGGCCCGTACCCTGGGCATGGTCGATGAAGCAGGCCACCCACAAGTCTGCCAAAACAGCCTGGACGGCGTGAGCGACCGCGACTTTGCCATCGAGTTCACTGCAGCCGCCAGCCTGTGCATGGTGCACATCAGCCGCTTCTCTGAAGAGTTGATCTTGTGGATGAGCCAGAACTTCGGCTTTGTGAAGATCGCTGACCGCTTCACCACCGGCTCGTCCATCATGCCGCAGAAGAAAAACCCCGACGTGCCCGAGCTGGCACGCGGCAAGACCGGCCGCGTGGTCGGCCACCTGATGGGCCTGATCACCCTGATGAAGGGCCAGCCCCTGGCCTACAACAAAGACAACCAGGAAGACAAAGAGCCGCTGTTCGACACGGTGGACACGCTCAAAGACACCCTGCGCATCTTCAGCGAAATGGTCGGCGGCCAAGTGAACCCCGCCACAGGCCAAAAGGAAGGCGGCATCACCGTCAACGCCGCCGCGATGGAAGCGGCTGTTAAGAAGGGCTATGCGACCGCGACGGACCTCGCCGACTATTTGGTTAAAAAAGGCTTGCCCTTCCGCGACGCCCACGAGGTGGTGGCCCACGCGGTCAAAACCGCGCAAGGCTTGGGCGTGGACTTGTCAGAGCTGCCGTTGGAAACTCTGCAAAAGTTCGACAGCCGCATCGAAGCCGATGTGTTCGGGCCGCTCAGCCTGCAAGGGTCTCTGAACGCCCGCAACACCTTGGGCGGCACAGCGCCTGCGCAAGTGCGGGTGCAGATCGCACGCCACCGCGCCCGCTTGGCCTGAAAACGATTCGGCGCAGTCTGCTGCGCTGAATCACCCCCACTCTCGCCCTAATCTGGGCGCTGACACGCCTTTGTGCAGGCGGATCACTGGCACCGCCATGGTGATGACACGGGGCTTTTCGTCTTTGAGCAGCACCACGCTCAAAAACAAGGTGCCCAAGCCTTTTTCGGTCTTGAAGATGCCCCAACGCCGCTTGGGCGCAATGGCGGCCAAAAGGGCTTGTTCATCCCACTCGTCGGTCAATGGCAGGTAGCTGTAAGCCTGCTCGCGGTGGCGCAGCATCACATGGGTGTAGCTGTAACCTTCAATCGGCTGGCCATCGGTGCCAATGGGGCGAAATTTGATTTCATAGTCCCCCGTGGCGGTATTGCCATGGGCATATCGCCCCGCCTTCACGCCGGGCGCGAACTTGAAATTGGGCCGCCCAATCACCAGTGGCGCGTCCATCAAGTTGCGCAGCTCGATGTTGAGCACATTGGGGTAGTTTTTGTGCCCCGTCCCCATCGAATACGTGAGGTGCACTGAAAACTCGGGGATCTTCTTTTTGTTTCCGCCCAATACAAAGGCTGAAATCAGCAAACCCGAGCCCGCGGTGATGAAGTCCCAAAGGCCTTGGTCTTTGGCCCATTTGATCCAGGTCAGCGGCATTTGGACCCAAATCCAGAAATCGTCAGTGAACATCATGGGCCATTTTAATCACCATTAAGTATTCAAAATTAGACGCGCATGGGTTGGCATTGATGCCCGTCAACCTGTCTTGATTTCGTCCACAACAACGTCCACGGCAGATCCCAGGGTGAGTGCGCGCACAGACGGCAGCAAACCAACGCGCAAGACTCGACACTTTGAGGCGCCAAGGCGCCAACCCGTTCTCTCGGTTTGAGAAGACAGATGAGACCCAAGGAGATCACGCCATGCAGTTCAGCGCCCACTCATCTCTGATCGAAAACCTGACGGGTGTGCCACGCACCTTGCTGATTCCTTTGGTAGCCCGCGCTCAAGCGAGCGCTTCGTTCCCCCTGCTGGACCCACACGATCGCTATGCCCAAGAACTGCTCACGGCCATGCGAGCAGAGGTGGAAACCTTTGGTCATGATGCCCCCACGTTTGTCAATGTACTTTGGCGTACAGGCCTGATCAAAACGCTGGGCAGAGATTTTTTCTCCCGCGCCCCTCAAAGTCCGGGTATCAATCTCGGCGCAGGTCTGGCGCATTATTTTCAATGGCTTGGTAACGGCAAAAATACATGGATGGATGTCGACCTGGAGCAGGTGATCGATTTGCGTCAGTCGTTCATTCCCAAGTCATCTTCGCTCTGCCACAACCAGGCCATGGACATCACGCTACCCGGTTGGTGGAACCGTTTAGCCTTGCGCGAGCGCGATCAAAAGCGTCCTGTGTTTGTGGTCTGTGAAGGGGTGTTGATGTATTTGCAGCCATGCAAAGTGCACAGCATCATCCGTGAAATAGGAGAAAACGCCCCCGAGGGCTCGGAGTTGGTCATGGACTTTGTGTCGCCTTTGACCGTAGGGCCGACTGCCATGCTGGCGCACAAAAGCGAAACAGGTGCCCCGTTCGTTTGGGGGGTGCACAACGGACTGGAAGTTGCCAAGCTACACCCCCGCCTGGAATTGTTGTCACAGCACAGCGTGTCCGAGGCCTACGGCTGGGGGGCACTCTGGGCCGAAATGCTCTGGGGAACTTTCATGGGCGGCCCCCTTTACGGGCTGGCGCACCTGCGGGTGACCGAGCCTTGACCGGCCATTTGCTGCTTTTGCGGGAGGCAGCCCCTGCGGTCGAATGTGCGTTTTGGTGCCAGAAGCCATTCGCGAGCAGGGGCACGCTCCCGTAAAAACACTGCGCATTGACAGGCGGCATCCAGCCCGGCACGGTGATCCGCCATAATTTGGGCCATCACTTTGCGCCCCACCTGCACCCCAACCATGACCACTGCCACCCCCACCCTGATGCCCTGGACCGATTCACTCAACACGGGTGACGAACGGATGGACGAAACCCATCAGGAATTTATGGACATGATCAACAAGATCCTGGCCACCCCTGAAGACGAGCAATTGCCGGTTTACAAAGCGTTTCTGGCCCACACGGTGGAGCACTTTGCGCAGGAAGAACGCTGGATGTTGGCCACCGGCTTTTCAGCCGACAACTGCCACGCCGAGCACCACGCCACCATTTTGGAGACCATGCGCGTGGTCGAAGCCCACTACCTGGACACCGACAAGCAAATCATCACCCGCCTGGCCGAAGCGCTGGCCGAGTGGTTCCCGGGCCATGCCGCCAGCATGGACGCCGGACTGGCCGCACACCTGAAATCGGTGGGTTTTGACAGCGTGACCGAAACCCTGGCCGATCCGTCGGCCATCAAAAACGTGACCATGTCAGGTTGCGGCAGCGTCAGCTGCAGCAGCTGAAGCCGTTTCTTCCCTGCTGGCGATGGGGTGGGTTCAGGCCAGCGCCTGCCAAACCACCTCAAGAAATTTCAAAACGACTGTCTCAAGTTTCACAAGCTGCGCGGCAGGGGTGGACTACGATCTGAAAGATTAAGACCCAAGTCCAAACCCCGGAGACCCTCAGCATGCCCGTGATCACCAACATCGAAGACCTGCGCGTTCTGGCCGAAAAGCGCGTGCCGCGCATGTTCTACGACTACGCCGACAGCGGCTCCTGGACCGAGGGCACTTACCGCGCCAACGAAAGCGACTTTCACAAGATCAAGCTGCGCCAGCGCGTGGCCGTGAACATGGAAAACCGCACCACCGCCACCCAAATGGTCGGCATCGACACCAAAATGCCCGTGTGCATCGCCCCCGTGGGCCTGACCGGCATGCAGCACGCCGACGGCGAAATGCACGCGGCCATGGCGGCCAAGAAGTTCGGCATCCCTTTCACACTGTCGACCATGAGCATTTGCTCCATCGAAGACATCGCAGCCCACACGCAAGCGCCGTTTTGGTTTCAGCTTTACATGATGCGCGACCGCGAGGCCATGGCCCGCATGATCGACCGCTGCAAGGCTTCCAACGTGAGCGCTTTGGTGCTCACGCTCGATTTGCAAGTGATTGGCCAGCGCCACAAAGACCTGAAAAACGGCCTGACCGCCCCACCCCGCCCCACCATTGCCAACATCATCAACCTGATGACCAAGCCGCGCTGGTGCTTGGGCATGGCGGCTACCCGCCGCCACACCTTTGGCAACCTGGTGGGCCACGTCAAAGCCGTGACCAATATGAAGTCGCTGGCCTCGTGGACCAATGAACAGTTTGACCCGACGCTCAACTGGGAAGACGTCGCCTGGGTCAAGAAGCAATGGGGCGGCAAGCTGATCTTGAAGGGCATCATGGACGTGGAAGACGCCCAACTGGCCGTGGCCAGCGGTGCCGATGCCATCGTGGTCAGCAACCACGGCGGACGTCAATTGGATGGCGCGCCCAGCAGCATCGAAGCCTTGCCAGCCATCGTGGCAGCCGTGGGCGACAAGATCGAAGTCTGGATGGACGGCGGCATACGCAGCGGCCAGGACGTGCTCAAGGCCTGGGCCTTGGGGGCCAAAGGCGTGATGATCGGCCGCGCCATGGTCTATGGCTTGGGTGCCATGGGAGAAGCGGGTGTGACCAAAGCCCTGCAAATCATCCACAAAGAACTGGACGTGACCATGGCCTTTTGCGGCCGCACCGACATCCAGACCGTGGACAAAAGCATTTTGCTGCCGGGCACTTTTCCGACGGCCTGACGCCTTCTCGGTCATTACCGACTCGATCGAAAAACCAAACGCCTCCCTCGTCATTCCCGACTTGATCGGGAATCCATGGTTTTAAAGGCATGGATACCCGCATTCGCGGGTATGACGGCAGCAGTGTCATGCCAGGACCTCAGCGTTGTCATTCCCGCACCACAGTGCTGTCATTCCCGGACCACAGTGCTGTCATTCCCGACTTGATCGGGAATCCATCTTTGGGAGGCTGAATCCTCGGATCAAGTCCGAGGTTGACGATACCCTTCGGCCTCATGTCATCATGGCTCTGAGCACCCTTCCATGACCCAGCCCATCCGCCGCATCGCCCACCTCGACATGGACGCGTTTTACGCATCCTGCGAGCTGCTGCGCTACCCGCAGCTCAAGGGCATGCCGGTCGTCATTGGCGGCGGCAGGCGCAAAGAAGACGACCTGCTGGGCAAGCTGCAAGCGGCCTACCCCGATGGCGAATGGACCGAAGAAACCTTTGCCGAGCGGCTGGACCGCATCCCGGTCGACTTCTTCCCGCGCTTGAATGGCTACACCGGGCGCGGCGTGATCACCACCGCCACCTACGCGGCGCGGCAATTTGGCATCGGCTCAGCCATGGGGCTGATGAAAGCCGCCAAGCTCTGCCCGCAAGCCATCCTGCTCCCCGTGGACTTTGACCGCTACCGCTACTTCTCGCGCACCTTCAAAAGCATCATCACCGACATCGCGCCCGTCATGCAGGACCGGGGCGTGGACGAGGTCTACATCGACTTCACCGAGGTGCCCGGCGGCCAGCGTGAAGGCGGGCGCGTGCTGGCGCGGCTGATCCAGAAAAGCATTTTTGACGCCACGGGCCTGACCTGCTCGGTGGGCGTGGCGCCCAACAAGCTGATCGCCAAGATGGCCAGCGAGTTCAATAAACCCAACGGCATCTCGATCGTGCACGAGGCCGACCTGCAAACCCACATCTGGCCGCTGGCTTGCCGCAAGATCAATGGCGTAGGCCCCAAGGCAGATGAAAAGCTCAAAGGCTTTGGCATCCACACCATCGGCGACCTGGCCGCACGCGAGCTGCCTTGGCTGATGGCGAACTTTGGCAAAAGCTACGGCGCTTGGCTGCACGAAGCCTCTTGGGGCCGCGACGACCGCCCGGTTGAAACCGAGAGCGAACCCGTCAGCATGAGCCGCGAAACCACCTTTGAGCGCGACCTGCACGCCGTGCGCGACCGCGCCGAGTTGGGGGCCGTCTTCACTCGGTTGTGCGAGCAAGTGGCGGCCGATTTACAGCGCAAAGGCTACGAAGGCAAAACCATCGGCATCAAGCTGCGCTATGACAACTTCCAGGCTGTTACCCGCGACCAAAGCATTGACGGCTACACGGCTGACGCCAAGCGCATCCGCCAATTGGCGGGCCAGTGCCTTAAACGCGTGGACTTGTCGCGTCGCATTCGGCTGCTGGGCGTGCGGGTGGGCTCGCTGGTCAAGGCGGGGACAGCGCCTGCCCCCGGGGCGTCTTACAGTGAAGCCATTGCCACCCCACCACCCCAAGCGAATGACCATGGACAAACTCAACTGCTTTTCTTTGACGACTGAAGGCCACGTTGCCCATTTGGTGATGAACCGCCCCGAGGCGATGAACACCATGCACCCCACCTTCTGGCGCGAGCTGCACGAGGTGCTGACCGACATCCACAAAGCGGGCACCGCCCGGGCGCTGGTGATCTCGAGCACGGGCAAACATTTCAGCGCGGGCATGGACCTGCAGACCTTTGGCAGCGCCATACAGATGGACGACACCAGCGCCGAAGGCCGCTCGGCCGTGTACGACCTGCTGACCGACATGCAGCACACCTTCACCCTGCTTGAAGAGCTGCGCATCCCGGTGATCGCGGCCATCCACGGCGGCTGCATTGGCGGCGCGGTAGACATGGTCACCGCCTGCTGCATGCGCTACGCCTCGGCCGATGCGTTCTTCTGCATCCAGGAAATCAACATCGGCATGGTGGCCGACGTGGGCACCTTGCAACGCCTGCCCAAACTGCTGCCCATGGCGCTGGTCAAAGAACTGGCTTACACAGGCCGTCGCCTGAGCGCAGACAAGGCGCTGGCCCACGGCCTGGTGAACGAGGTGCTGCCCACCCACGAAGCCACCGTGGCCGCCGCCTTGCAAGCGGCCAAAGAAATCGCCAGCAAACCACCCGTGGCCATTTGGGGTACCAAACAAGTGCTGCACTACGCCCGCGACCACAGCACCGAAGACAGCCTGCGCCACATGGGCTGGCTGCAAGGCGCGATCTGGAGCAACGCCAATGTGCGCGAAGCCATCAGCGCCATGCAACAAAAACGCGAAGCCAACTTCGCGCCGCTGCCTGCGCTCAAGGGGTTTAGGGAATTTGGGTGAAGCGTTGGTAAGCGCTTTGCCAACGCCTAATGCGAAAATATCCACTTAGATGTCGGTGGAGAAACCCATGCCCAATGATCGCCCCGTGAAAGTGCAATTTTTCGACTCCGTTCACATACGCACGGCATGGGATGAAGGCGAAGAAAAGTGGTGGTTTTCCATCGTGGATGTGGTGGCAACGCTGACAGAAAGTGTGGATGCCACAGCTTATTGGCGCAAGCTCAAACAGCGCCTGAAGGCTGAGGGCAACGAAACCGTGACAAATTGTCACGGTTTGAAAATGAAGGCAGCCGATGGCAAATTGCGTATTACCGATGTGGCCGATACCGAACAGCTTCTGCGTATTGTCCAATCCATCCCCTCAAAAAAGGCCGAACCTTTCAAGCTCTGGTTGGCCAAAGTGGGCAGCCGACGTCTAGACCAGCTGCAAGACCCCGAGCTCAGCATCGAGCAAGCCATGCTCGACTACAAGCGGCTGGGCTATTCGGACAACTGGATCAACCAGCGGCTCAAGAGCATTGAAATTCGCAAAGAGCTGACCGACGAGTGGAAAAAGCACGGCTTGCAAGAGGGGCCAGAGTTCGCTTTTTTGACCGATGTGATTTACAAAACCTGGGCCGACAAAACAGCCAAGGAATACAAGCAGCACAAGGGCCTGAAAAAAGAAAACCTGCGTGACAACATGACCAACAAAGAGCTGATCATGAGCATGCTGGCCGAGTTGTCCACCAAGGAAATTTCAGAAGCCGTGCAGCCCCAGACGCTCGATGATCACGAAGATGTGGCCAAACGCGGTGGCGGGGTTGCCAAGCAGGCGCGACTCAAGCTGGAGGCTGAGACGGGCAAAAAAGTGATTAGCTCACAAAACGCCAAACAGTTGCGGCTGTTGAGTCAAAGCCAGAGCAAAAAAACCACCGGCAGGACAGCAAAGTAACCCGCCATGAAAATCTTCCACAACACCCATCACGCTGAGCACGCTGGCCGCCAAGAAATGTTCCGAGGCCGCTTGGTCGATTGCCACGAAGTGCCGCAGCGCTTGCAGCATGTGCTCGATGAACTGAACAAGCGCCCTGTCGGCACCTTGGTGCAACCAGCAGCCGACCTGCCGCTGGACGCGGCTTTGCGGCGGGTACACAGCGCCGACTATCTGGACTTTTTGGCGCACGCCTGGAGCGACTGGGTGGCGCTGGACCCGGGCAATGCGTTGGTGGACGCCCTGCCCTCGGTCTGGCCGCTGGCCGCTCGGCACGGCTTTCGCACCGATATGCCGCCGCTCAACTTTGCGGCGCGGCTGGGGCAGTACGCGTTTGACTCGGGCACGCCCTTGATGGCGGGCAGCTGGGCCGCCGCACGCGAGGGCGCGGCCTGTGCGCTGGCCGCCGCGCAATCGGTGCTGGGTGGCGAACGCTTTGCCATGGCGCTGACCCGCCCACCAGGCCACCATGCAGGCCCCAACTACATGGGCGGGTATTGCTTCATCAACAACGCCGCCGTGGCCGCGCAGGCCTTGCGCGACGGCGGGCTGGCGCGTGTGGCTGTGCTGGATGTGGACTACCACCACGGCAACGGCACGCAGACCATCTTTTACGAGCGCAGCGATGTGCTGACGGTGTCCATTCACGGTGATCCACGCACCGAATACCCGTTCTTTTTAGGCCATGCGGATGAGCGCGGCGCGGGGGCTGGCGAGGGCTACAACCTGAACCTGCCGCTGCCGCGTGGCACCGGGTTTGAAGTCTGGTGGGCCGCGCTGCAAACCGCCATTCAGGCCGTGAGCGACTTTGCGCCGCAAGCGCTGGTGGTGCCGCTGGGGCTGGACACCTTTGAGGGCGACCCGATTTCGGGCTTCAAGTTGCGCAGTGCGGATTATTTGCAGGTCGGCCGAGCGATAGCGCAGCTGGGTTTGCCGACGGTGCTCACGCTCGAAGGTGGCTACGCTGCGGCAGATTTGGGCGTGAACACGGTGAACGTGCTCGAAGGGCTGCGCGGCTGATCACCCCTGAATGCTGCGCCAGCGCTCCAGCTCAGCCGGGCGCAGGCCATAGCGGGCCAACACGCCTTCGTGCAATCGCCGCAGCTCTTGCATGACCAAGGCCCGAACGTTTTCACGGTCCGGCCCAGGCACGGCCAGGGCCACTTGGGTGGCCACCAACGCCAGCGGGTCTTGCTCGGGGTTTTGCACCACGGCCTTGACGATGTGGCGAATGGCGTCGCGGTAAGTCAGGCGCAGCACATCTGGTTCGACCACGCTGGACTTGGCCGTCAGGTACTCCTTGGTCGAGCGCTCATAGGCCCACATGAACAAGTCGCGCAGCAGCTCCACGCGGTTCATCTCGTAAACGCCCAGCACCGATGCGGTGTACCAGTCCTGCGACACGCCCAAAAACGTCAGCGGGCACAGGTTGGCCCGCAGCAGCGGCCAGTTGGCCAGCAGGCGCGACGTGCGTTTGTTGCAGTCGGCAAAAGGCTGCAAATACGGCAAGTGCACCATCGCAAAAAACGACTGCTCAAACGGGTCTTCAATTGCGTTGAATTTGGCCAGCGCTTCATCCAGCAAGGTGCCAATCAGCGACTGGCCCGATGGCGGCTGGTAATTGCTTTGCCCAATTTGCACCGGGTGCAGACGCAAGCGGCCTTCGTCCTCGGGGCTTTCGAGCAGGTTTTCTGACAAAGCGCTGTGCAGGTTCATCAGCACATAGCGGCTCAGCTGCGGCGCGGCCACGTTGTCCATCAGCAACTCGATAGCGGCCTTGTGGTTCAGGATCATCTGCGTCTCGGTCACGCCGTGGCCTTGCGCCTGCTGGCCGTGGGCGATCAGGGCGCGGGTGTCCAGGCGCGAATAGGTGTTGCCCTCCAGGTGGCTGGACGCCCAAGACAAATCGATCAACAAACGGTCAAGCACGGCGCGGCCATAAGTGCCCGCCGGTTGCGGCCCCGGCCCGGTGCGGCCCATGCGGTGCAACTGCGCCCGCACAGGCTGGGGCAGATAAAACGTGACGTTGGGCTGATAGGCCTGCAAAAACTCAGACTGGTAACCCACCGGTTTGCGGGTGCTCCAGGGCTGGGCCAGATAGGCGCGGATGTCTTTGCTGTCGGGCGAGAGCAGCCACTGGCCCGTGGAGAGTTCTTCTTCGGCCAGCCAAGTGGCTGACTCTGACAACCCGTCTTGAGTGGGCAAAGCGTAAGCCACCACTTTTGGCGCGATTCCGGAATTAGCCACATAACGGGTAGCACGTGCCTTGCCAACTGGCGCGATTTTGCCTTCTGTCACCCACTTTGCCAAAGCTCTTTGCAAGCTGCGGCGCGGCACATCGGGCCATTCTGCAGAAACATCCCCAAGCGATAAGCCATCTGGCTGAGCCTGAATGGCAGTCAAGAGTTGGGCGTTGAAATCTGTCATGATTGGCGCGATTTTAAACAATCGCGCCAATTTGGCAAGTGCGTCCAGCAAGCCATCGTCAATTCCAGCCGCTCCCGCCACAGACCCTTTAGTTACTCCCCCAGCACTACCCAAGCCAAAAAACCGAGAACTTTCCATTAACATCCAAGCTCACTTTATGAGCACCAAATGGGTCTTAATTGGAACGAAATCAAATCTAGGGCATTGCTTTTTAGCAAAACCTGGGCCGACGCCTGCAACGAAGACAGCCAGGCCAAGCCCTTCTGGATCGACTTCTTTGAAATCTTTGGCATCACCAACAAACGCGTCGCCACCTTTGAGCTGAACGTCAAAAAGCTCGGCGGCGCCCAAGGCTTTGTGGACCTGTTTTGGCCCGGCGTGCTGTTGGTGGAGCACAAGTCGCGCGGCAAAAGCCTGGACGACGCGGTGGACCAAGCCATTGGCTACCTGCACAACCTGCCCGAGCGCGACCTGCCCCAGCTGGTGGTGGTGTGCGACTTTGCCCGCTTTCGGGTGCGGCGCCTGGCCACGGGCGAAACGGTGGAGTTTGAACTCAAGCACCTGCACAAACACGTCAAGCTCTTTGGCCTGCTGGCGGGCTACAAGGTGCAAGACATCCGTTCGGAAGACCCGGTCAACATCAAGGCCGCCGAACGCATGGGCCGCCTGCACGACGCCCTGAAAGCCAGTGGCTACAGCGGCCACGCGCTCGAGGTGCTGCTGGTGCGCCTGCTGTTTTGTTTGTTTGCCGACGACACGGGCATCTTTCAGCCCGCGCAATCGTTCAGAGACTTTGTCGAAGAACGCACCGCGCCCGACGGCTCGGACCTGGGGCCGCGCCTGGGGCAACTGTTTCAGGTGCTCAACACGCACGAAAGCCAACGCAGCAAAAACATCGACGAACAGCTGGGCCAGTTTGCGTACATCAACGGCCGTCTGTTTGAAGAAACCCTGCCCATGGCCGACTTCAGCACCGCCATGCGCGAAGCCCTGCTGGACGCCTGTGCGCTCGACTGGTCGGCCATCAGCCCGGCGATTTTTGGCAGCCTGTTCCAAGGCATCATGGACGAGAAGGCCCGCCGCAACCTGGGCGCGCACTACACGTCTGAGGCCAACATCCTCAAGCTGATCAAGCCCCTGTTTCTGGACGAACTGCACGCCGAGTTTGAGCGCGTCAAAGGCCACCGCAACAAGCTGTTTGAGTTTCACAAAAAGCTGCGCCAGCTGACGTTTTTTGACCCTGCCTGTGGGTGCGGCAATTTCTTGGTCATCAGCTACCGCGAACTGCGCGAGCTGGAGCTGAAGGTGCTGCGTGCCGACCACGAACTGAGCGCACACAAAGGCCAGCTGACGGTGGACGTGCATGGCCTGATCGGCGTGAACGTGGACCAATTCTTTGGCATCGAGATCGAAGAGTTTCCTGCGCAAATTGCCCAAGTGGCCCTGTGGCTGGTGGACCACCAAATGAACCTGCGCGTGAGCGTGGAGTTTGGCCTGTACTTTGCCCGCATCCCGCTCAAAAGCTCACCGCAGATTCGCCACGCCAACGCGCTGCGGCTGGACTGGCACGAGGTGCTGCCTGCGGAGCGGTGCAGTTATGTGCTGGGTAATCCGCCGTTCCTTGGAAAGCAATACCAAACGCCAGAACAGAAAGCCGATTTGGCGCGTGTGGTTCATGACATCAAAGGTGGAGGTGTATTGGACTTTGTGTCTGGCTGGTATATCTTGGCTGGGCAATACCTGCAGGGCTGCACCAGTACGCAAGTCTCGTTTGTATCCACCAACAGCATCACTCAAGGCGAACAAGTGGCCGTGCTATGGGGCGAAATGCAGCGCTTGGGAATGCACATCCACTTTGCCCATCGGACATTTCAATGGAGCAATGAAGCAAAAGGCAACGCTGCCGTGCATTGCGTCATCCTGGGCTTTGGCCCCGAAGATCAAGCCGTTAAAACCATTTACGAATACGAAGACATCAAAGGCCTACCGCATGCCGTGCCTGTTAAGCGAATCAATGCCCACTTGGTAGACGCGCCAGATGTGTTGCTGAACAAACGCCGCACACCGATTTGCGAAGTGCCTGAAATGACAAACGGCAACATGCCCAACGACGGCGGAAAACTGCTGTTTAGCCAAGCAGAAAAGGAAGAACTCCTACATCTTCAGCCAAACGCGAAAGAGTGGATCAAGCCGTTTTCGATGGGGGAAGAGTTCATCAATAACACCCCGCGCTGGTGCTTGTGGCTTGTTAATTGTTCACCCTCACAGCTTCGATCTATGCCACACGTGATGAAGCGCGTCGAAATGGTGCGCGAAACACGCCTAGCCAGTTCACGCGCAACTACCAAAGAGCTGGCAAGTACACCAACCCTGTTCGGTGAAATTCGCCATCCAAAGTCAAAACGCTATTTGGCGATCCCAAAGGTTTCTTCCGAACGCCGCCAATTCATCCCCATCGGCTATCTGGACATTGACGTCATCTGTGGCGACAAAATTTTCTTTGTCGACGATGCCTCACTGTTCACCTTTGGGGTGCTCACCAGCACGATGCACAACGCGTGGATGCGATACACCTGTGGACGCTTGAAAAGCGATTACAGCTACTCCAACACCATCGTCTACAACAACTACCCCTGGCCCGGCTTCGCTGGCGAGGCGCTCAGCGACAAACACCGCACCGCCATCGAACAAGCCGCCCAATGCGTGCTCGACGCCCGCGCCCAATTTGCAAGCTCCTCGTCACTGGCCGACCTCTACGACCCACTGACCATGCCCCCGGCCCTGCTCAAGGCCCACCAAAAACTAGACACCGCCGTAGACGCCGCCTACCAACCCAGCGGCGGCAAAAAGTCCTACGCCTCCGACGCCGAACGCGTGGCCTTCCTGTTCGAGCTGTACCAACGCATCACCAGCTTGCTACCCGCGCCAGCTGTCAAGAAAACGCGAACGCCCAAGGTCATAGAAAGTTGATTGCCATGACCAATCAGTTAATTCCATGTCCTAGTCAACCTAATCGAACTCCCAAAATTGGCTCTTCGCATGAAGGTATAGCGTCTGCCTTAGCGAAGTCTATGGAGCAAAAGCCGTCAGTCATCCATTGGCACCGGACACGGGGGAGTTATGAGGACTAGTAGTGCCCACATGCGCCAGCCCATCAAAGTCGGGATGTATTTGCTCTCGCTGTGGCTGCTGTTCGTGCTTATCTTCGTCAACAAGGTGTCTATTGAGATATGCCTCGACTGCAAGCTTGCAAACAGATTGGAGTTGATTGAAATCCTCAAGGCGAACGTTTTGCCTTTGATCTGCGCTGGGTTGCTTTTGATCTCGATAGCTTGCTACTTGCGCTTCAGGCACCTCATTGCAGGGGCGCAGGATGGTCCGATGGTCATTGAGTCTATTGAGGACAAAAACGCCGAGCACCTCGTTTTCCTGGCAACTTATGTCGTGCCCCTAGTAGGATTTGGCCTCGACAACGTCCGACAGATGATCAATCTCGGCATCACGCTAGGTCTTCTCGGCGCCTTATATGTCCGGACCAATCTCTTCTATGCGAACCCTACGCTGGCCCTGCTTGGTTTTCGCATCTTCAATGTCACGTTCAAGGACGGCCCTGCCGTACTCATTGCAAACACTGGTCTTGAAAAAGATGATGCGGTCAACGTGCTCAAGCTGGACAGGAATATCTACTTTGCAACGTTAGCGATAAAGGTTTCTCGTGAAGACAGTCAAAGAACTAGGAAATAGTCTCGAGGAAATTCTCGGTGAGGGCTTGAACATCAGGGTGTACTTGGGCGTCGGGAGACATCCCGAGCGCGTGTACCTGCGGGCCAATGTCTCGCCGGAGGATGCTGCCATCCTCTGCAAGCAGTTCGTGAGTGGCCTGCGTAACTACTTCAATACCAAGGATCTCGAGACCTTAGAGCTATCTCGACTTGATGAGCGCGCGAACGCCCTTTATGCCTACGATCTAGAAGAGCAACCCCAGGAGTTCGGAGCCATCCGGGATCTGCATGAGGGCAAAGAGCCAGCGCTTTTTACCTTTCAGAATCGTGCGATCTCCGACGTCAAGTCGCTGGTAGTGAAGGTCTCCTCTTCAACAGCTTCGGCTACCTTTTACAAGCAGGTCTTCCCATTCTCTGTGGTACGACGCGAGCAGATCCTCCTCAGCTGGCGCACGGATCGTTTCGAAGTCCTCAATGAAGATGTTCTGAAGATTTTGCCCGGCTTCGATGTGATGCTGATGGACGATGAGTTCTACATTTCCAGCCTCCCACACTTCGAGAAAGACTTTTCATTTGAGCGAATTGCCAAGAAGGCTATGGAAGGCGTGGTGCAGACAGTTGTCGAGATGGATTTGGTCAACGATGCCAAAGGCTATTTGAGCAATCTCGATTTGCCCAAAAAACATGTCCTGCGGGCTAAGCACAGCCCGGTATTCCAAATGCAGTCCCAAGCCATCATCGCCTTCGTCGAAAACCACCCAACTTACGGACTGCACGTCGTTGACGGAAAGATTCAACTGAGCTCGAGGAACAGTGTGCGGTACCTGTTCAAGCTCCTGAACGAGGACATCTTGAAATCTGAGTTGACAGAAACGGTTTACGACTCACGAGCGAAAGACCTCTTCGTGCCGACAGAGGAAGCAGCGGGATAGTTCAGTTCTGAGCACTCTTGGTAAGGCGGAAAAGGTTTTCGCAGCCTTCAACGCTTTTCTTTACTGATCAGGGAAGCAGAAACAACATAGGGGAATGGCATGGCAAAACCGAAACGAAAACAGGAAGGGTTCACAGGATCCCTTTTCGAAGAAAACTATCTGGTTCGCACGCTTGGACGTATCGCCCAAGATTCCGAGATCGCACTGACAGAGCTCGTTGCCAATGCGTGGGATGCAGGTGCGTCCCTTGTTGACTTGACGATCCCACCGGTCAACGCACTAGTCCTGACAATCGAAGACGATGGTCATGGCATGACTCCCGCGCAGTTCAAAGGCCGCTGGATGAAGCTCGGCTATGACCGCGTCAAGCATCAAAGCGCGATTGTTGAGTTTCCTCCCGCGCGCAAGGGCTGGCGTCGCAAAGCATATGGCCGCAATGGCGTGGGTCGGCATGGGCTGCTGTGCTTCGCCGATCAGTATTCGGTCGAGACTTGGCGCGATGACAAGGGCACGAGTTTCGACATCGGCACCAATAGCGAGGAGAACCCCTTCAAAATTGAGAGGGAGGGCTCGTTCATCCGGAATGGTCACGGGACTAGAGTCTCCGTCATAGTGGAGCGGCACTTGCCCGATCCAGATCGGATAAGGGAAATCCTCGCGGCGCGTTTCATCCACGACCCCCAATTTGTGGTTCGCGTCAATGGTATTTCTGTTGCCTTGGCGGATCAGTCCGGCCTCATTGAGCGGATGGACCTAGAAATCGAAGGGTGCCAGTCTGCTGAGGCCTATGTAGTCGATTCAACGCGGACCGCCAAATCCACTATCTATCAGGGCATCGCCTTCTGGGTGAATGGGCGTTTGGTCGGCTCTCCAAGTTGGGTAGTCGGCACTGAGGCCGTCATCGATGGCCGCGCGAGATTCGCCAAGCGCTACTCAATCGTGATAAAAGCTGACGACTGGCTTACTGAGATCGAACAGGACTGGGTCCGTTTCAAAAGCAGCCCCAAGGTTGATGCCTTATTCGAAGCATCTCGCGGATATGCCCGCAAAGTTTTCTCCCAGCTCTCGGTGACTTTGGTCGAGGAAAGCTCAGAAGAAGCCTTGATAAAGAATCGCGAGGATTTCAAGGGGCTATCTCCGTTGGGACGGGCTGAAGTGGCCAGTTTCGCCCGCGACCTCGTGAAAGCAACGCCAACCGTTTCGCAGGATTTCCTTACTGCAGCAGTCCAAGCCGTCATCAACTTGGAGAAGGCGCGCGGTGGCACGAGGCTGCTTGAGAAGCTCACCAAGCTCGGCGAGTCCGACATTGACGGGCTCGATAGGTTGCTGAGCCAATGGACCGTGCGCGATGCGCTAGCGGTGCTGGATGAGATCGACCAGCGGCTGGCAGTGATCGCGGCCATTGAGAAACTGTCCGGGGACGAAACTGCTGACGAGCTCCACACGCTTCATCCGCTTGTGACACAGGCGCGTTGGCTCTTCGGTCCTGAGTTCGACAGCAGCGAATACTCATCCAACGTGAGCTTGAAGACTGCGGCCGAGAAGATTTTCAACAAGCGTGTATCCAGCGAGTCGTTTATCAATGCCAAGCAGCGCCCAGACATCATGGTCCTCGGCGATGCAACATGCTCAATCGTAGGTACCGAAGGGTTCGATGCCGCAGATCCAACGTTGACGCGCATCCAAAGTGTTTTGATCATTGAACTAAAACGGGGCCGCTTCGCTATTGGCCGCGAGGAAATGAATCAAGCGGACGGTTACGTCCAAGACTTTCTAGGAAGTGGAGCGTTGGACGGCACGCCAATGTTTCGTGCTTTCGTCGTCGGCCACGAAATCGCGCCCAAGACCATACGCGAAAAGGAGCTGATGGAGGAGAAGGTGCTAAGGGGCCGCGTTCAAGCAGTCTCCTATGGGCAACTCACCCGCTCGGCGCACCAGCGGCTATTCAGATTGAAGGAACGCATTCCAGCCCGCTACGAGGATGTCTCCGGCGCAGACTTGTCCGCCAAGGTCATGCAGACAGCATCTCAGTCACTGCTCTCGCTCGCTTCTCCTTCAATTTAATTTTCTAATTCGCCGCCAGAGCTCAAGCTCTGCTTCCCGCAGGCCGTGGGGACCAAAAATCCGCGTGTCCTATTCGCCGCGATGGCCATGATTCAAATCTGTTTGCCCACCTCATGGGCTGTACGGTAGCCCCCCACCCCCTTCACATAAGCCAACAACTCCCCAAAAAACGGATGCCTGCAAAGCGTGGACGAATCGCCCACCAGCAGCAGCTTGCGCCGTGCGCGGGTCATGCCCACGTTCATGCGGCGGATGTCCGACAGGAAGCCGATCTCGCCTTGGGGGTTGCTGCGTGTCAAGGTGATGGCAATGATGTCGCGCTCTTGGCCCTGAAACGAATCGACGGTGCCCACGCTGAGCCTGCGTTGCAGCAGCAAATCGTTCAGCACGGCACTGTCTTCGATGGCGTCTTTCAAATAGTTGATTTGGGCGCGGTAAGGCGCGATCACGCCAATGGTCAGCGGGCGTTGGTCTGGGTCGGTGGGTTCGCCTGGTTCCGACAGTTTGGCCAGCAGCTGCGCCAGGCGCTCCAGCAGCAAGTGCGCTTCTTCGGGGTTGGCGGTTGACCGGCTTTCGGGGATGGCCAGTTCTTGATAGCCACAGCCCGCCGTGTCGATGAATTCCACAGGCAATTCGGGTGCAAAGCGCGGGTCATTAAAGCGTGGGTCATAGGCGGCCAAGTCGGCATGGCGCACGATGGGGTGCGGTACCAGTTGGCCGCCATAAAACTTCTGTGAGCTGAAGCCCATGATCTGCTCGTGCATGCGGTATTGCACCTTCAGCATGCGGGCCGTGCCCGGTTGGCGCTGGATGCACTTTTCAAACAAGGTTTCGCGCAGGCCTTCGCGGGCGGCTTTTTCGCTTTTCACAGTGGGTGGCAGCTGGTGGTGGTCGCCCGCCAACACCAGGCGCTGGCTCTTGGCAATCGGAATCCAACAACCCGGCTCCAAGGCCTGGGCGGCTTCGTCAATGAAGACGGTCTCAAAGCTCAGGTGGCGAATGTGGCGGTGGCTGGCGCCCACCAGCGTGCAGGTGATGACCTGCACCGATTCGAGCACGTCTTCGGTCATGAAGCGTTCCAAATCATCGGCGGCTTGGCGCAGCGTGCGTGCTTCATCCTTCAGCCATTGGCGGCGCTGTCGCTCTTCAAAACCAAAGTTACGCACACGTTCGCTGGCAGCTTCGCGGTGCTGTTCAGCGGTTTGGCGCATCGCGTGCATCTTGGCGTAGCTGGCGTGGGCCATCACCCCGGCATCCAGCGTGTGCTTGAGCAGCAAGTCCGACACGCGACTGGGGTTGCCCAAGCGGATCACATTCACACCGCGCTCGGCCAATTTTTCGGTCAGCAGGTCTACGGCGGTGTTCGAGGGGGCGCACACCAGCACGCGCCGCTCGCGCCGGATGGTTTCCAAAATGGCTTGCACCAGCGTGGTGGTTTTGCCCGTGCCGGGCGGGCCGTGGATGATGGCCACGTCTTGCGCCGTGACCACATGGCGCACAGCGGCCAGCTGCGAGTCGTTGAGCGCACTGGGGTAAAACAGGTCGTCGGCTTGGGGCTCGCGAAAAGTTGCCTGCCGGGCGCCCAGCAGCACGTCGCGCAGTTCGGCCAAGCGGTTGCCGTGTGCGGCAATGACCGCGCTCAGGGCCTGGTTCATCTCGCGGTAGCTGATCTCGTCAAAGGTCAGGTCAATGCCCAGCGTGCTGCCGTTGAGGGTGCTGCCGTCCCGCACCCAGTCGGGCAGCGCTTCTTTGGTGGTGGAGAGCACCAGCTTGTTACGCCGCACGCGGGTCACCACGCCACTCACCACAGGCCGGTCTGGCCCCGAGTAGCCGGGCGCACTGCTGAACAGCGCAGCAGCCGCCCCCACCTGAAACAAATGCAGGTCTTGCCGATGCGCCGGGCGCTCCAGCTCCAGCACCACCTTGCCGCCAAAGCCAATGTCTTCTTGGGTGATGGTGACGGGGTACCAAGTCAGGCCACGCCGACGGCGCTCTTTGATGCTGGCACTGGCGTTTTTGAGCTTGAACTGCGCCTGGTCTTCCTGTTGCTCAAGGTGCATGAGCGCACGCACATGGCGTAACTCGTGTTCAACAGACAGATGTGCAGTGGGGGTGGTGTCTTGGTCGGCCAAAGGTGCTGGGACTTTTTCGTCACAATGATGTGGTCACATTGTTACAACTTTGGGTCTTGCCCATCCACTCAGCATGGATTAACATTGTTGCAACTGGAGGATTATCATGGAAATTGCCATTCGAAACATCGGCAACAGCAAAGGCGTGGTGTTGCCTAAGCCGTTTCTGGCCCAGGTTGGGCTGGACGGACAGGCCACAGCCACCATCGAAGTGGAAAACGGTTCCATCGTCTTGCGAAAGCCTGCCAAGTCCGTGCGTGCTGGCTGGGCAGAGGCTGCTGCAGCCGTGTCCGCCAAAGGTGGTGATGCGCTTTTAATGGGTGAGTTCGGCAACTTGGACGACGAGGAGTTGGGCTGGTGAAGCGCGGCGACATTTGGCTGGTGAACCTGGACCCGACCGTGGGCAGCGAAATTAAGAAGTCGCGGCCCTGCGTTGTGATGTCACCGGCAGAGTTGAATGACAACCTGCGAACCGTGATGGTGGCGCCCATGACCTCAAAGGGTTTTGCCGCGCCGTTCCGGGTGCCTGTGACCCATGCTGGCACCAAGGGCTTGATCGTGCTGGATCAGCTTCGGACGGTTGACAAGGTGCGCTTGGTCAAGCGACTGGGCGCTGTGTCCGCCAAGACGTTGACGGCAGCGCTGATCACACTGCAGGAAGTGTTTGCGGAGTAAGAAGGCAAAAGCCCTTGGGCTTTTCTGGCCGCAGCGAACAGGATCAGCCCTGTTTGACATCGCCCGCCTGGGCAGAAGCGGGCAATCCGAAGACCCGGTCGAAGCACCAGGTGAAGGCGATGGCATAGAAGAAAAAGAACGCCAGCAAGCCCAAGTTGGCCAGCAAGGCAGTGGTGAGTGAAATGCCCAGCCACAGCGCCATGACGGGCAAAAGAATGATGACCAGCCCGCCCTCAAAACCCGCCCCGTGGGCCAGCCGCCTGACAAAGGAGCGGCCACGCACCGATTGGCGCGACTCCCAGCGCTCAAAGAGCCAGTTAAAGACGTAGTTCCACGTCAGCGCAATGCTCGACAACACAACCGCCAGGCCCAAGGTAGAGGTGGGCGACTTGTCAAAGGCCACGCTCAGCACGGGCCCGACCACGGCGATGGCAATGGCCTCGTACAAAAGGGCCTGGAGAACGCGGCGGCGGGTGGGGGTCATGTTGGGAATGGGGTGGGATGGCCAGCAAGTAAAGAGCACTAGCAGGCACGGTTGTCAGAAGTTAACACGTCATGCTCGTCAGGCCGAAAGAAGCCATATCGTCTATTGATTTTTTAATAAATACTTTATGACTCACAAATCACTCGCGCCGCTAAACTTGCAGAGATCAAAACGCTTATGGGGTTAATTGTGGAAGCACCTTCGTGCCATTTGATTTTTTGGGCTGCCGACCTGCCATGTGATGCGGTCGAATTGTCTTGTAACTTATAATTCACATGTTTGAAGTTCGAGATTACCTGACCGCACATGGCGAAGACCCTTATGCACTGTGGTTGATGTCACTGGCGGATCGACAAGCCAGGGCCCGAATTTTGATTCGGGTTGGCCGAATAGCCAGCGGCAATTTTGGCGATGTGAAACCGGTTGGTGAAGGCGTTTGGGAAGCCCGAATTGATTGGGGGCCGGGGTACAGGATTTACTACGCACAGGCCGGACAGCGCTTGATCTTGCTGTTGGTCGGTGGTGACAAGCGTAAACAGCAAGCGGACATTGAAAAAGCCCACCGTTACTGGCTGGACTGGCAACACAGGAGAAAGCTCAAATGACCATCATGACCAGCCGCCCGCATGACGAAGCCGTTGTGGAGATGCTCAAAGCCGATCCTGAGTTTGCCAACGAGTACCTCGCGGTTGCACTGGATCAAGCGGATCAACCCGGCGGGCAACAAGCACTGCTGGCAGCTTTGCGGCACATTGCTGAGGCGCAAGGCATGTCAGCGGTGGCCGAGAGAGCGGGCATGCCTCGCGAAAGCCTGTACCGAGCACTCAGTCCACGCGGCAATCCCACACTCAAAACCTGGTTGGCTGTGTTGAACGCCACCGGACTGCACTTGTCGGTGGTGCGGCCCCACTGACTTGATTCACTGCCGAGCCGTGCGCACATTGGGCGGCAACTTGCCCGGGGCGCTGGTGCGCCAGGGGTTGATGTCCAGTCCGCCGCGCCGGGTGTAGCGGGCGTAGACCGTCAGCTGGGTGGGTTTGCAGCGCGTCCAGATGTCCATGAAGATGCGCTCGACGCATTGCTCATGGAATTCATTGTGGTTGCGAAAACTCACGATGTATTGCAGCAGACCCGCTTGGTCGATTTGCGGGCCGCTGTAAGTAATTTGCACGCTGCCCCAGTCGGGCTGGCCTGTGACCAAGCAATTGCTTTTGAGCAGGTGGCTGACCAAAGTTTCGCTCACAGGCAGTTCTTCGGCATTGGCGCTGAGCAGCTCCGGTGCAGGCTGGTAGCGCGTGCACTCGATGTCCATGCGGTCCAGGTTCAAGCCGTCGAGCTCGTGCACGGGCTCGGCGTCAAAGTGTTCCTGCAGCAGCAGCTTCACGCCCACGCTGGCCTGCACCACGCCACCATGCCAGATGGCCGCGCTGATGTCGCGGCGGATCATGTCGCGCACCACTTCGGCACTCTCCAGCTGCGTGTTGTTGAAGCTGTTCAGATACAGCTTGAAGGACTTGCTCTCCACAATGTGCGTGCTTTCGGCAGGCACGGTGATGTGCGCCAGCGCCACCTGTGGCTTGCCTTTGGTATTGAGCCAGGACAGCTCAAACGCGGTCCACAAATCGGCCCCAAAAAACACGGGTTGCCCGGTGACACCGATCTCGGCGCGTTTGGTGGCGCGGGGAATCGGGAACAGCAAGCTGGCGTCGTACTGGTCGACATAGGCGCTGGATTTGCCCAGTTGGGATTGTTCTGGGGAGTTCATGCTCATGCTTGCACCTTTCTGCGGAACACCAAACGGTCAGGCTCGGACACTTGCGGGTCGTAGGCGTAGCCTTCCAGATCAAAACCCAGCAGCCCTTCTGGGTGGGTGATTTTGTTTTGGATGGCGAATCGCGCCATCAAGCCCCGCGCCCGCTTGGCGTTGAAGCTGATGATTTTGTATTTGCCGCCCTTGAAGTCTTCAAACACACACTCGATCACGCGGGCCTTGAGGGTTTTGCGGTCCACCGACTTGAAATACTCTTGCGAGGCCAGGTTCACGATGACCGGGGTTTTGTCTTTGGCCAGCTGGGCGTTCAGGTAGTCGGCAATTTGCGGCCCCCAAAACTTGTACAGGTTGCTGCCCTTGTCGGTTTGCAGTGTGGTGCCCATTTCCAGGCGGTAGGGCTGCATCCAGTCCAGCGGGCGCAACACGCCGTACAGGCCACTCAAAATGCCCACATGGGTTTGAGCCCAGTCCAGGTCTTTGGCGCTCAGGGTCTTGGCGTCCAGACCTTCGTACACGTCGCCATTGAAGGCCAGCACGGCCTGCTTGGCATTCTTGGCGGTGAACTTGGGCGTCCAGGCTTCGTAGCGGGCCACGTTCAGGGCCGACAGCGCGTCCGACAAGTCCATCAATTCGGCGATTTGCTGGGGCGACTTTTGGCGCAGCACCTCAATGAGGGCCTGCGATTGCGGCACGAACTGTGGCAGCGTGTGGGGCACGCCCGCTGCGGGGGTTTCGTAGTCCAAAGATTTGGCGGGTGACAATAAGAACAACATGCTCGACATCCTTTACCTGGACGATTATCTCGCCATCGTGCACAAGCCTGCGGGCTGGCTGGTGCATCGCACCCCGCTGGACAGGGGTGAAACCCGCTTTGTGCTGCAAACCCTGCGCGACCAGATCGGGCGGCACGTCTGGCCCGTGCACCGTCTGGACAAGGGCACAAGCGGCGTGCTGCTGTTTGCGCTGAGCGCCGAGGTGGCCCGCACGCTGGGGCAAGCCTTTGAAACGGGTGAGGGTCTGCACAAGACTTACCGCGCCATCGTGCGGGGATGGCCTTTGCCAGAAGGCCTGATCGACCACCCCTTGAAGCGCATGCCCGACGACATGCGCCTTGAACGTGAAGAAATCCAGTCCGCCCAGACGCGCTATGAAACGCTGCGGCGAGGCGAGCTGCCCATTGCGCAGGGGAACTTTGACAGCCTGCGCTGGGCCGAGGTGCAGCTGCAACCCCTAACGGGCCGCCGCCACCAACTGCGACGCCACATGAAGCACATCGCCCACCCGATCATCGGCGACGCCACCCACGGCAAAGGCCCGCTCAATCGGGCGGTGGCCGACTTGCTCGGGCTGCAGCGGCTGTGGTTGCATGCGGCAAGTTTAGAACTGCCCCACCCGGTCAGCGGTGAGTTGCTGCGACTGGAATCGCCTATGCCGAGCGAGTGGGGGCTTTGGGATGCTTTTGCGACTGACGGCATGTCATCCCGCGCTTGCCCACCTCAAACGTGATCCCGGGGGGACAGGTCATCCCGGGCTTGACCCGGGATCCATCCCCGCATGGCCATCCGTCCTGTGCAAAAGACCAATACATGGACCCCGGATCAAGTCCGGGGTGACAGAGGGTATGGATCAAGTCTGGGGTGACAGAGGGTATGGATCAAGTCTGGGGTGACAGAGGGTATGGATCAAATCCGAGGTGACAAGCGTGTGCATCAAATCCCGGATCGCACAGGCAAGTCATCACTGTCACACAACGGATAAGCATCCTCGCGATTTTCCATAAGATCCGGGGCTCAGCACGCCATCGCGTGCCAAGCCAAAAAACGACACCCACTACAAGCCCCCATGAGCCTGCTCTTCACACCCTTCACCTTCAACGCGCCCTCTGGCCCGCTCACCTTGCCAAACCGCATCGTGGTGGCACCCATGTGCCAGTACTCGGCCGACCACGGCAAGGCCACCGACTGGCACCTGACGCACTGGACCAACATGCTCAACAGCGGCGCGGGCTTGTTCACCATCGAGGCCACCGCCGTGTCGGCCGTGGGCCGCATCAGCCCCGGTTGTTTGGGCCTGTGGGACGACGCGACGCAGGCAGCGCTGGCCGACAAACTGCACCGCGCCCGACGCCAAGCCCCCGCCATGCCCGTGTGCATCCAGATCAGCCACGCAGGCCGCAAGGCTTCGAGCGCCGCCCCCTGGGACGGCGGCATGTTGATCGCACCCGAAAACGGCGGCTGGCAGACCGTGGCGCCCAGCGCCCTGCCGCACTTGCCCCAAGAAGCCGCGCCCACCGAACTGAGTCTGGCCGACATCGCGCAAATCAAGGCCGACTTTGTGAACACCGCCCGGCGTAGCCACGAGCTGGGCATCGAAGCGGTAGAGCTGCACGCCGCGCACGGCTATTTGCTGCACCAGTTTTTGTCGCCCATTTCCAACCAGCGCACCGACCAATACGGCGGTTCGTTTGAAAACCGCATTCGCTTTCCGATGGAAGTGTTTAAAGCCGTGCGCGAAGCCTTTGGCGGCACGCTGGGCATGCGCATCTCGGGCACCGACTGGGTGGATGGTGGCTGGAGGATCGAAGAAACTGCTCAGCTGTCCGTCCTGCTCAAACAAGCCGGGGCGCAGTTCGTGCACATCTCGTCGGGCGGCGTGTCGCCCTTGCAAAAAATCACCCTGGGCCCCGAGTACCAAGTGCACCTGGCCAAAGCAGTCAAGGAAGCATCGGCCCTGACCACCATCGCCGTGGGCCTGATCACCGAGCCCGCCCAAGCCGAAGCCGTGCTGCAGCGTGGCGACGCCGACTTGGTGGCGCTGGCCCGCAGCTTTTTGTACAAGCCGCGCTGGGGCTGGGAAGCGGCGGTGGCCTTGGGCGGCACCGTTGATGCGCAACACCAGTACTGGCGCAGCTTGCCCCGCGAAGCCAAAAACATTTTCAACGACGCCAAGATTGGCATGCGCTGATTTTCACCCCCCAAAAAAGAGAGAGACAAATGAACACCCGACGTCAATTTTCCAAACTGCTGGCTGTGGCCAGCCTGTGCGCTCCCTTGGCCCTGATGGCGCAAGCCTTCCCCAGCAAGCCCATCACCTTGGTCGTGCCCGTGCCACCCGGCGGCTTGGTCGACACCTCGGCCCGCCTGATCTCTGAGCCGCTGGGCCGCTTGATCGGCCAGTCCATCGTGGTGGAAAACAAGGGCGGCGCGAGTGGCAACCTGGCCTACCAGCAAGTGGCTCGCGCCCCCAAAGATGGCCACACGCTGCTGGTGTCGTACTCGGGTTACCACGTTGCCAACCCGATCCTGATGACCAAGCTGCCTTGGGAGCTGAAAGACCTGACGCCCGTGGGCCTGATCACCGTGGCCACCAACGTGGTGGCGGTGCACCCCTCGGTGCCCGCCAACAACATGAAGGAGTTTATTGCCTACGCCAAACAAAACCCCGGCAAGCTGAACTACGCCTCGCAAGGCAATGGCTCGGTCTCGCACATCGGCACCGAAATCTTCAAACAGCAAACCGGCGTGAACCTAGTGCATGTGCCCTACAAAGGCTCGGGCCAAGCCATTGCGGACGTGTTGGGCGGCCAGGTGCAGGTGTTCATGACCACACCGCCTTCGGTGATGCAACACATCCAGGGCGGCAAGCTCAAGGCCTTGGCTGTCACGGGCAAAAAACGCCACGCAGGCATGCCCCAAGTGCCCACCATGGCCGAAGCCGGTTACCCCAACTTTGACCTCGAGTCGTGGGTGGCTTTGTACGCCCCAGCGGGCACACCACCTGCCGTGGTGACCCAATTGGCCGATGCCGTGAAGCGCAGCCTGGACTTGCCCGAGAGCAAACAACGCGCCGATGCTGCTGGCATTGAAGTGCGCTTTGTCGCCCCCACCGAGATGACCAAAATTTTGGACCGCGACATCGCCGACTGGACGCAAGCCATCAAGGCCGCCAACATCAAGCTGGACTGAGCACCAAACGTTCAAAAGCCGGAGTGGGCCTTGCGGCCTGCTCCGGCTTTTTTGTGGGCTGAACGCAGTCGTTTACTTGAGATCGCCCGCCAAACTGGCCAGGGTGTCAGCAGCGATATCGAGGTGAGAGGGGTAGTGGGTATGGTCACAACCCATCTTGACGCCAGCGCCCGCCTTCACGGCCGCGCACATGACGGGGGTGAGTTCAAAGCGCAAAAAGTGCACAGCTGAGGTTTTTTCTTCGGTCTCGCGGTCCAGGTCTTCGTCGGCAATGGCGTACACGCGGGCATGGCCTTCGACCTCCACAAACATGCGGTCTTCCACGCCGATCAATTTGGCCAGCTCGCGCTTGCGCTCGTGGATGTCGGTGTACTCGATCATCATGGTGCCCTTCCAATTGCTGCCGTCCGGCACCAGCGGGGCATAGGCCTCGATCTCTTGCAGGATGCCCTCTTCTTCGAAGACTTTTTCGATGCGCAGCATCTCCTGAATTTGGTAGCGGATGGTGGTTTCGCTCTCAAACTGCACGTTGATGTGTTCACCCAACTGCACGCTGCGCAGCTTGCGGTGGGCGATCACCTCGGGCTTGCGGACCTTGCGCCACTTGGTGTACGCCTCCAAAGACATCAGGGTCTCGGGCGTGATTTTTCCGGTCAGTTGCATGGCGGTTTTCCTTATTTGAGACCGTAGGCTTTGCGCACCAGGGTCAAGGGGTGGTTCAGTTCGGGGGCACCCAAACCGTTGACCTCAAAGCCTTGGGCAATGTGGTGGCCGCCCAGCGGGCAGTCGGAGCTGATGAAGTCGGGCTTGGAGCCATCTTTCATGGTGGCCATGGCCTTGAACACGGGTTTTCCGATTTTCATGGCCATGTCGTGCGAGCCTTTTTTGACGCCGTAGGTGCCCGCGTGGCCCGAGCATCGCTCAATGGTATTGATCTCGGTGTCCGGGATCATCTTGAGCATTTCTTCGGTTTTTTTGCCGATGTTCTGCACCCGGCCGTGGCAAGGAATTTGGTAGCTCACATTGCCCAAGGCTTGAGGAAATTCGGTCTTGAGCAAGCCATCGCGCTTGCGGGCCATGAAGTACTCAAACGGGTCCCACATGGCTTCTTTGACCAACTGGGTGTCGGTGCAATCGGGGAACATCAACGGAATTTCTTGCTTGAACATCAAGGCGCAGCTGGGCACCGCCGCCATGATGGCAAAGCCGTCTTTGGCGTATTGGGCCAGCACCGGGATATTGGCTTCTTTGGATTGCTTGACCGAGTCCAGGTCGCCGAGCTCGAGCTTAGGCATACCGCAGCACTTTTCTTTCTCGACCAGCACATAAGGGATGTCGTTGTGGTCAAGGATCTTCAGCAGATCATGGCCGATGCCGGGCTCGTTGTAGTTGATGTAGCAAGTGGAAAAGATCGCCACTTTGCCGGGTGTTTTCTCGCCGTCCACCTCTTTGGACGCCTTTGCATCCGGGGCACTGGAGCGGAATTTTTGAGTCGCCAAAGCAGGCAACCAGGCGTTTTTGTCCACGCCCGCCACGCTTTCCAGGATGCTGCGCGCAGTTTCGGTTTTGTTGATGGCGTTGACCGCCTGCACCACGATCGGGATGCCGGCAAACGAACCATGAACGTCAGTGGAAGCCAAAAACTTTTCGGCCGTGCCGACTTCGCCTTTTTTGAATTTGATGGCTTTGGCCCGCAGCATGGTATGCGGAAAGTCGAGGTTCCACGCGTGGGGCGGGGTGTAGGGGCATTTGGTCATGTAGCACAGGTCGCACATGTAGCACTGGTCCACCACTTTCCAGTAGTCCTTTTTGTCGACGCCATCGACTTCCATGGTGCTGCTTTCATCGACCAGATCAAACAAGGTAGGAAAAGCACCGCACAAACTCACGCAGCGTCGGCAGCCATGGCAAATGTCAAAAATACGCTCTAACTCGTCCAGGCACTTGTCTTCGTTGTAGAAGTCAGGGTTTTGCCAGTCCAGGGCGTGCCGGGTGGGGGCTTCGAGGTTGCCTTCTTTGGCCATGGTGTGCTCCTGTTAACAGCCTGTTTTTTGGGGGGCTTATCTGAAAATTCAAGGCAACAAACTTTGAGATAAACCCGCTGCACAATGCAGCGGGTGCAGGACTGACCGAGGATCAATCCACCAATTCGTTCAAGGCTTTTTGATACCGATTGGCGTGTGAGCGCTCTGCCTTGGCCAGCGTCTCAAACCAATCAGCCACTTCATCGAAACCTTCTTCGCGGGCGGTTTTGGCCATGCCCGGGTACATGTCGGTGTACTCGTGGGTTTCGCCCGCCACGGCCGAAGCCAGGTTTTGACGGGTCGAGCCAATGGGCAGCCCCGTGGCCGGGTCGCCGGATTGCTCCAAAAACTCCAGGTGACCGTGGGCGTGACCTGTCTCGCCTTCTGCGGTAGAGCGGAACAGAGCTGCTACATCGTTCTGACCTTCAATGTCTGCCTTGTTCGCGAAGTACAAATAGCGCCGATTGGCCTGGGATTCGCCAGCGAAGGCGTCTTTCAGGCACTGCTCCGTCCGTGAGCCTTTGAGTGCAGCCATGGTGATCTCCTAAATGGATTTAGAAATTTGAATGCTCTGACAGGATCGCCAGAGGAACTCAGATTACTCTCAGACCCGAGCCAGTGCCCAATCAATTGAACCAATCACGAAAATTGAGCAAAGCAATCAGGCCGGACTTGACCCATCGCAAGCTGCCGCCTAGGTAAAATGCCTTTTTTGGACTGAGAACGTCCTGCGCGGCATCTGCTGAGGTGCCGTTTTTCTTTTTAAGAAGCCCCAGCCATGAGCAACGCGCCTGTCACTCCCGTGAACCAACCCGGCCTTGAGAGCCTGTCCAAATCGTTTGAGCCCGCAGCACTGGAAGCCCATTGGGGCCCCGAATGGGAAAAGCGCGGTTATGGCGTGGCCGGCTTCCGTGGCACCCAAGCGGCCAAAGACGGCGCACCAGCGTTCGCCATCCAGCTGCCCCCGCCCAACGTGACCGGCACCCTGCACATGGGCCACGCGTTCAACCAGACCATCATGGACTCGTTGACCCGCTACCACCGCATGTCGGGTTTCAACACCGCATGGATTCCCGGCACCGACCACGCGGGCATCGCCACCCAAATCGTGGTGGAGCGCCAGCTGCAAGCCAAAGGCATCAGCCGCCACGACATGGGCCCCACACCTGCCGAAGCCCGCAAGAACTTTGTAAGCAAGGTTTGGGAGTGGAAAGAAGAGTCCGGCAGCACCATCACCAGCCAGATGCGCCGCATGGGCGACAGCGTGGACTGGAGTCGCGAATACTTCACGATGGACCCCAAACTGTCCAAGACCGTGACCGAAACCTTTGTGCAGCTGTATGAGCAAGGCCTGATCTACCGTGGCAAACGCTTGGTGAACTGGGACCCGGTGCTGCAAAGCGCGGTGTCCGATCTGGAAGTGGAAAGCGCCGAAGAAGACGGCTCGATGTGGCACATCCGTTATGACTTGGCCGATGGCAGCGGTTCATTGACCGTCGCCACCACCCGCCCCGAAACCCTGCTGGGTGACGTGGCCGTGATGGTGCACCCCGAAGACGAGCGCTACAAACACCTGATTGGCCAACAGGTCAACCTTCCACTCTGCGGCCGCACCATCCCCGTGATTGCAGACGACTACGTGGACAAGGACTTTGGCACCGGCGTGGTGAAGGTCACGCCCGCGCACGACACCAACGACTACCAAGTCGGCCAGCGCCACAAGCTGGAGATGATCTGCGTGCTGAACTTGGACGCGACCATCAACAACAATGCACCCGAGAAATACCGCGGCCTCGACCGCTTTGTGGCCCGCAAGGCCGTGGTGGCCGACCTCGAAGCTGCAGGCGCTTTGGTGGAAGTGAAGAAACACAAACTCATGGTGCCGCGTTGCGCCCGCACTGGTCAGGTGATTGAGCCCATGCTGACCGACCAGTGGTTTGTGGCCATGAACCAAGTCGGCCAAGGCGACGCCACCGGCAAGAGCATTGCCCAAAAAGCCATTGACGCGGTGCAATCTGGCGAAGTGAGCTTTGTGCCCGAGAACTGGGTCAACACCTACAACCAGTGGATGAACAACATCACCGACTGGTGCATCTCGCGCCAGCTGTGGTGGGGTCATCAGATTCCGGCTTGGTACGACGAAGACGGCAAAGTGTACGTGGCCCGCAACGAAGCTGAGGCGCAAGCACAAGCTGACAAGTTATCCCCCGGCAAAACACTCAAGCGCGACGAAGACGTGCTGGACACTTGGTACTCCAGCGCCTTGGTCCCATTCTCAACAATGGGTTGGCCCAACACCGCAGCTGGCGAGCGTGCCGGGCTCGGACGCAGCGACATTGCGAGCGAAGCGAGTGGGAGCAAGGCCGAGACCGGTGCGATCGCCAGCGGAACCAACGATTACGACCTCTACCTCCCCAGCAGCGTCCTGGTGACCGGCTACGACATCATCTTCTTCTGGGTCGCCCGGATGATCATGATGACCACCCACTTCACCGGCAAAGTGCCTTTCAAACACGTCTACATCCACGGCCTGGTGCTCGATGCCCAAGGCAAGAAGATGAGCAAGTCTGAAGGCAACGTGCTTGACCCGGTGGATTTGATTGATGGCATCACGCTCGAGCCCCTGCTGGACAAACGCACCCAAGGCCTGCGCAAGCCCGAGACCGCACCCAAGGTGCGCAAGCAAACCGAAAAAGAATTCCCCGAAGGCATCCCGGCCTACGGCGCAGACGCCCTGCGTTTCACCTTTGCGGCACTCGCATCATTGGGCCGCAGCATCAACTTTGACTCCAAGCGCTGCGAAGGCTATCGCAACTTCTGCAACAAACTGTGGAATGCCACCCGCTTTGTGCTGATGAACTGCGAAGGCCAAGACTGCGGACTGAAAGAGCACACCAAGGCTGAATGCGAAGTGGGCGGACCTGCTCATGGCTACATGTCTTTCAGCCAGGCCGACCGCTGGATCAGCTCACACCTGCAACGCGTCGAGGCCGATGTGGCCAAAGGCTTTGCCGAGTACCGCTTGGACAACGTGGCCAACACGATCTATGACTTTGTCTGGAACGAGTTCTGCGACTGGTACCTCGAAATCGCCAAGGTGCAGATCAACATCGGCAACGATGCGCAAAAACGCGCCACCCGCCGCACCCTGATCCGTACGCTGGAAACCATCATGCGTTTGGCGCACCCCATCATCCCCTTCATCACCGAAGAGCTTTGGCAAAAAGTGTCGGTGGTGGCGGGCCGTCCGGGCGAGTCGGTCAGCATCGCGGCCTACCCGGTGAGCCAGCCCGAACGCATCGACTTGGCTGCCGAAGCCCATGTGGCCAAACTCAAAACCCTGGTGGACGCTTGCCGCAACCTGCGCGGCGAGATGAACGTCTCACCCGCCACGCGCATGCCCCTGTATGTGCTGGGTGACACGGCCTTCATGCAAAGCGTGGCACCGGTGTTGCAGTCGCTGGCCAAGCTGAGCGAAGTCAAGGTGTTTGACACCGAAGCCGAATGGATCGCAGCCGCACAAGCGGCCCCCGTGGCCGTGGTGGGCGAAGCGCGTTTGTGCCTGTTCATCGAAGTGGATGCAGCCGCAGAAAAAATTCGCTTGACCAAAGAAGCTGCACGCTTGGAAGGTGAAATCACCAAGGCCAACGCCAAACTCGGCAATGAGGCGTTTGTCTCCAAAGCCCCACAAGCCGTGCTCGACGAAACCAAAAAGCGTGTGGCCGACTTCGGCGCCACACTCGACAAAATTCGCCAACAACTGCAACGCTTGGGCTGATGCAGCCCTCACCCTCGGAGACACCATGAGCCACAACGTCATTCGCAAAGCCGTGTTCCCTGTGGCCGGTTTGGGCACACGCTTTTTGCCAGCGACCAAAGCTGCGCCCAAAGAGATGCTGCCGGTGGTCGACAAGCCGCTGATCCAGTACGCGGTGGAGGAAGCCTACGCGGCGGGCGTGCGGCACATGATCTTTGTGACGGGCCGCAGCAAACGTGCTATCGAAGACCACTTTGACACCGCCTACGAACTCGAAAGCGAACTCGAAGCGGCCCACAAAGACGAATTGCTGGCCTTGGTGCGCTCAGTGCAGCCCGACGACATGGTGTGCGCTTATGTGCGGCAAAACCGCATGCTGGGCTTGGGTCACGCCGTGCTCTGCGCCGAGCCCCTGGTGGGCAATGAACCGTTTGCTGTGCTGTTGGCCGATGACCTGATGGTCAACTCGGGCCCTTCCATCCTGTCCCAGATGGTCGAGGCCTACACCAAGCAAGGCCGCTCAGTGCTGGCGGTGCAAGAAGTGCCACTTGACCAAGTCAAGCGCTACGGCATCGTGGCTGGTGAGCCCGCTGGCCGCCAATTGATACGCGTCGAACAAATCGTCGAGAAACCCAGCCCAGACAAAGCCCCTTCGCGCATGGGCGTGGCCGGTCGCTACATCTTGACGCCAGGTATTTTTGACGAGATCCGCAACCAGCCCACAGGCGTGGGCGGCGAAATCCAACTCACCGATGCGATTGCCCGCCTGTTGCAACGTGAGGCGGTTTATGCCTTTCAGTACCAAGGCAAGCGCTACGATTGCGGCAGCAAGGAAGGCTTCTTGGAAGCCACGGTAGAGCTGGCCCTGCAACACCCCCAAGTGGGTGCTTCGTTCCGCGACTACCTCAAGGGACTGAGCCTCTGATCAGCGTCGCTTGAGGCCAAAGACAAAACTGGTTTCGGTCTTTTCCTGCAAAACCAAATCATTGCCGGTCTGGCGTGCAAACGCTTCAAAATCCCGCCAAGCGCCGGGATCGGTGGCGATGACCTTGAGCACCTGTCCGCTGCTCATCTCGTTCAAAGCCTTCTTGGCTTTCAAAATGGGCAGAGGGCAGTTCAGGCCGCTGGTGTCTATTTCCTTGTCGATGTGCATCATGTGTCCTGATTTGATTCTTGGCTTTGCGCGGCACGCTCTTCCCACGACATGAACTTCGGCTCAATGCCGATGGTGCGTAACCAGTCGCCCAAGGCGTAGCCAGTGCCCGCAGGCCAGCAAATCAAGTCTTTGAAATCGAACATCTTGTACTCGGCCAACTCAGGCGACAAACGCACCTCGCCTTCGGCTACCGCATGGTAGGCAATGATCACTTGGTTCATGCGCTGGAAGTCGTAGACGCCAATCAACTTGAGGGCTGACACCTTCAGATTGGTTTCTTCGGCAATCTCGCGCGTGATGCCTTCTTCAGGTGTTTCGCCCGCCTCCATGAAGCCGGTGATCAGCGCAAAACGCCGGCCAGGCCATGCGGCATTGCGGGCCAACAAGATCTGATCGCCCACTTGCACAATCCCCGCCAGCACGGGCGTGGGGTTGTTCCAGTGGGTGAAGTCGCAGGCGGTGCAACGCAGGCGCATGACTTCGCCTCCGTCTTCCATCTGGGTTTGCCAAGCCAAAGGGGTGGCGCATTGCGGGCAAAAACGAAATTCAGCCATGGGGCATCCTGGGTTCAGGCGGGGAACACGCCTGTGGACAAGTAACGATCACCGCGATCGCACACGATGAACACAATGGTGGCGTTTTGCACGGTTTTCGCAATCTCCTGCGCGACCCAACAAGCGCCCGCGGCAGATATGCCCGCAAAAATACCTTCGCTGCGGGCCATTTGACGGCAAGTTTCCTCGGCATCGTTCTGGCTCACATAAACCAATTCGTCCACGCCCGCAGGGTCGTAAATCTTGGGCAAATACTCTTGCGGCCACTTTCGGATGCCCGGAATGCGCGAACCTTCGCTGGGCTGCGCCCCAATGATGCGGATCGCCGGGTTCTTTTCTTTCAAAAACCGTGACACACCCGTGATGGTGCCTGTGGTTCCCATGGCGCTCACAAAATGGGTGATGCGCCCGCCGGTCTGCTCCCAAATTTCGGGGCCGGTGGTCTCGTAATGGATGCGCGGGTTATCGGCATTGGAAAACTGGTCCAGAATGCGCCCCTTGCCTTGCGCTGCCATGTTGTCAGCCAAGTCACGGGCATATTCCATACCGCCGCTCTTGGGCGTGAGGATCAGCTCAGCGCCAAAGGCCTTCATGGTCTGCGCACGCTCGATCGACAGGTCCTCGGGCATGATCAAAATCATGCGGTAACCCTTGATGGCAGCCGCCATGGCCAGAGCAATGCCGGTGTTGCCCGAGGTGGCCTCGATCAGGGTGTCGCCGGGTTTGATCTCGCCGCGCTCTTCGGCCCGGCGAATCATCGACAAAGCTGGGCGATCCTTGACAGAGCCCGCCGGGTTGTTGCCCTCCAGCTTGCCCAAAATCACGTTCTGCCGAGCGGCCCGATCCGTGGCGGCCAACCTCTGCAAAGCCACCAAAGGTGTTTTACCGATTGCATCTTCAATAGTTGGATAAATCATCCCAATAATGTGCCATAATTCATGTCTTCACGAATACCTGCCCGGGTGGTGAAATTGGTAGACTCAGGGGACTCAAAATCCCCCGCCGCAAGGCGTGCCGGTTCGAGTCCGGCCCCGGGCACCAAACAAAAAGCCGCAAGTTCCAGTAACTTGCGGCTTTTTCTTTTGGTTTTTCAGATCAATCGATCCCCGCACTCCACCGGTTATCCCAAGTCTTTTCGATTTGTCGGCGGTCGCGCTTGGTGGGGCGGCCTTGCTCAATGCTGAGCGCAGGCTCACGGGCCAGACGGTGCTGCTCCGCCGCTTTTTGGCGGGCAGCGATGCTTTCCGGGGTTTCTGTGTACAGCAGCTGTGCGACCGGAGCCGGGCCGCGCACGCCACTCAAGCCCTGCACCACCACTGTGCGCTCCACAGCGCCTTGGCGCAGGCACACGGTGTCGCCGGGTTTGACTTCTTTGGACGGCTTGGCGTCTTGCCCGTTGACCTGCACACGGTTTTTGCCGATTTCATCGCTGGCCAGGCTGCGGGTTTTGTAGAAACGGGCCGCCCACAGCCATTTGTCAATGCGCAAGGATGTCATCGCGAAACCGAAAACAAGGCGCCTTGAGGGCTCAGGCCGTCGCGCACGTGGGGGTAGTGCAAACGGATTTTCAACTCCCGCTTCATTCGGGTGTTGTCCAGACGCCGAGACTCGTTCATGAAGCTCAACAACATCAAGGGCAGCGCGGTGTTGGCGTCATGGCGCGAGATGCGGGGCGGCTTGGGCAATCCGTACAAGCTGGCCGCCAGATCAAAGTAGTCGCCCATTTTCAGATCGGTGTCGTCGGCCACATTGACCACGCGCTGGGGTTTGCCCCGCCACAAAGCGGCGGCACACGCGCGGGCCAAATCGTTGGCATGGATGTGGTTGGTATAGACGTCTTCTTTGGCCACCAGCACGGGCGTGCCCTTGAGCAAGCGCTCACGGGGGGTGCCACCCTCCCGGTCGGGCGCATAGATGCCGGGGATGCGCAACACGCTCACCCGAACACCGCTACGGCCCAAAAAGCGCATCAGGCTCTCGGCATCGACCCGGCGCTGTGCGCGTGGGGTGTGCGGTTTGACGGGCCGCGTTTCACCTACGCGCAGGCCTGCGCAGTCACCATAAACACCGGTGGTTGAGCCGTAGACCAGCGCTTGTGGCGGCGTGCGCAAACGCAAGGCACGCACCAAGGCCAGGCTGCGCGGATCGCGTTCGGAATCACCGCGACGATCGCTCGGCGGAGGGGCCAAATGGATGACCCGGTGAGCAATGCCTGCCAGGCGCTTCAAACTGGCTGAATCGTCCAAATTGCCCAACAAGGGTGTGATGCCACAGGCCCGCAGCAAGCGCACACGTTCAGGTGAAGAGGTCAGCGCCATCAGCTTCACACGCTGGCTTTGAGGGGCCCCCAACTGGCCCGCTGTGCGCAGGCCGACATCGCCACAGCCCACGATCAGGACACGCTGGCGACGGAAGCGGGCAGGCCGTGCGCCCAAGGGGGTTTGGTTTGAAGGCAAAATCAGGGGTTCCGGGTCAACAACGAGCCCTCAAGGATACCCAAAAGATGAGCTTTCAAATTTCCGTGCAGCCCAGCGGCCGCAGCTTCACTGCAGACGACAACGAAACCTTGCTGACCGCAGGCATCCGCCAGGGCATCGGCCTGCCCTATGGCTGCAAGGACGGCGCTTGCGGTTCGTGCAAGTGCAAAAAAATCTCAGGCACCGTGGTGCACGGCCCCCACCAAGCCAAAGCCCTGAGCGACGAAGAAGAAGCCCAAGGCTTGGTGCTGACCTGCTGCGCCACCGCCCAAAGCGATGTGGTGCTCGAATCCAAACAAGTGACGGCCGAAGGCGGCTTGCCCGTCAAGAAGATGCCCGTGCGCGTGGTCAGCCTTGAGAAAAAGTCACACGATGTGATCGAACTCAAGCTGCAACTGCCTGCAAACGACGTGATGAAGTTCCACGCTGGCCAGTACATCGAGTTTTTGCTGCGCGACGGCTCACGCCGCAGCTACAGCATGGCCAACGCCCCCCACACGCTGGAAGTCGCGCCGCCCACGGTGGAGCTGCACATCCGCCACATGCCCGGCGGTAAATTCACTGACCCGGTGTTCACCACCATGAAGGAAAAAGACATCCTGCGCGCCGAAGGCCCATATGGCAGCTTTTACCTGCGTGAAGACTCCGACAAGCCCATCGTGCTGTTGGCCTCGGGCACAGGCTTTGCGCCCATCAAGGCGCTGATCGAACACATGCAGCACCGGGGTATCGCCCGCCCGACCACGCTGTACTGGGGCGGCCGCCGACCGGACGATCTGTACATGGCCGATTGGGTGGAAGCCCGCTTAGCCGAGATGCCCAACCTGCGCTATGTGCCGGTGATCTCGAACGCCGAAGCCGAAGACCACTGGACAGGACGCGCCGGCTTTGTGCACCAAGCGGTGTTGCAGGACTTCCCGGATCTGTCAGGCCACCAGGTTTATGCCTGTGGTGCCCCCATCGTGGTGGACTCGGCCAAGCGTGACTATGTGGCGCAAGGCGGTTTGCCCGAAGAAGAGTTCTACGCAGACTCCTTCACGTCTGAGGCAGACAAGGCCAAGGCCTGAAACGCCTATTTCCGGAGCACACCATGACTTTGATCACCCGCCGTCAATTCACCGCCGCATCCCTTGCCCTTTCAGCGCCCACTTGGGCGCAAGGCAAGCCCATCCGCATCATCGTGCCCTATGCACCCGGTGGCCCGATCGACGTCACGGCGCGGGCCTTGGCCGAGCGCGTGAAAGACAGCTTGGGCACCGTCATCATCGAGAACCGTCCCGGGGCAGGTGGAAACTTGGGTGCTGACCTGGTCGCCAAGGCCGCGCCCGATGGCCTGACGATCGGCATCGCGGCCACGGCCACGCATGCCATCAACCCCTGGCTGTTTGCCAAGATGCCCTATGACGCCAGCCGCGACTTTGCGCCCATCACCCAAATGCTGCGTGTGCCCAATGTGCTGGTGATGAACGCCGAGACCGCGCAGCGCCTGAAGATCAACACCCTGGCCGATTTGGTGGCCTACGCCAAAGCCAACCCGGCCAAGCTGAACTTTGGCTCCGGTGGCAACGGCAGTGCGGGTCACCTGGCCGGTGAAATGTTCAAGCGGGCCGCCGGCATTTTTGCGGTGCACATTCCCTACAACGGAGGCAACCCCGCGCAGTTAGCTTTGCTGTCGGGCCAAGTCGACTTCAACTTCGACAACCTGGCCACGGCGGCCGCCAACATCAAGGCGGGCCGGCTCAAGGCCTTGGCTGTCACCACTGCCCAGCGCAGCAACGCCCTGCCCGACATCCCGAGCATGAGCGAAACCCTGAAAGACTTCTCGATCGACACCTGGTGGGGCTTGGTCGCCCCAGCCGCCACGCCGCGCGATGTGGTGGAGCGGCTGAACAAAGCGTTTGTCGCTGCACTGCAAACACCCGAAACGAAAACCCGTTTCGCGCAACTCCTGGCCGAGCCTGTGGGCAACTCGCCCGAGCAATTTGGCGCGTTCATGAAGAAAGAATTGGCACGCTATGAGAGCGTGGTCAAGGCCAGTGGCGCACGGGTAGATTGAGCCAACATGGCTGTCATACCGGACATGATCCGGTATCCATTTTCCGACGGTGGTGTCGGGATGGACCCCGGATCAAGTCCGGGGTGACAGGCAGAACGCGTTGAGTGCCGAACGCAAACTGACTCCGATCACTCGCCCAAATAGGCTGCTCGCACCTTGGGGTCTTCGAGCATGTCCTTGCCCACGCCGGTCATGGTGATGAGGCCGGAGTCCATCACATAACCGCGATCGGCAATGGCCAAAGCACGGCTGGCGTTTTGCTCGACCAGCAGCACCGTGACGCCCTGGGCGTACACGTCGCGCACCACCTCGAAGATCTTGTCGACCATGATGGGCGACAGCCCCATGGAGGGCTCGTCGAGCAGCAAAACCTTGGGGCGGCTCATCAGGGCGCGGCCCATGGCCAGCATCTGCTGCTCACCGCCGGACATGGTGCCTGCCAGCTGGTCCTTGCGTTCGCGCAGACGCGGGAAAATGGTGAACATTTTCTCGATGTCGTCAGCGATGCCCGCCGCGTCCGAGCGGATGTAGGCACCCATTTGCAGGTTCTCGGTGATGGTCATGCGGGTGAACACGCCGCGGCCTTCGGGCACCATGGCCAGGCCTTGCTTGACCAGATCCCAAGGGCCTTGGCCCTTGATGCTCTTGCCCAGGTATTCAATGTCGCCAGCCTGCAAAGGCAAGGTGCCGGTGATGGCTTTCATGGTGGTGGTTTTGCCCGCACCGTTGGAGCCGATCAATGAGACCAACTCGCCTTCGCGCACTTCGAGGCTCACGCCTTTGACTGCCTGAATGCCGCCGTAGCCAACTTGCAGGTCTTTGACTTTCAAAAGGATGTCGGCCATCTCAGTGTCCTCCCGTGCCCAAATAGGCTTCAATCACTTTTTCATTCTTCTGCACATCAGCGGGCGTGCCTTCGGCAATTTGTTTGCCGTAGTCGAGCACCGTGACGCGGTCGCACAAGCCCATGACCAGCTTCACATCGTGTTCGATCAACAAGATGGTGCGGTTGTCCTTGCGGATCTGGTCGATCAACTCGCGCAGTTGCACTTTTTCAGTGGCGTTCATGCCAGCGGCAGGCTCATCCAGCGCAATGAGCTGCGGGTCGGTTGCCAAAGCGCGGGCAATTTCCAGGCGACGTTGATCGCCATAGGACAAGGTGCGGGCTTTGTAGTCTGCAAACTTGCCAATGCCCACGTAGTCGAGCAGTTCTTGTGCGCGTTGGGCAATGGCGGCCTCTTCGGCTTTGAAACTGGGTGTGCGGAAAATCGCCCCCAGCAAACCCGAGTGGGTGCGCACATGGCGGCCCACCATCACGTTTTCCAGGGCCGTCATTTCGGCAAACAAGCGGATGTTCTGGAATGTGCGGGCAATGCCGGCCTTGGCCACTTCGTGCACGGCAGTGGGCTGGTAAGGCTTGCCTGCCAGCTCAAAAGTGCCGCTATCAGGGGTGTAAAGGCCCGTGATCACGTTGAAAAACGTGGTCTTGCCTGCGCCGTTGGGACCGATCAGGCCATAGACCTGACCACGCTGAATGGTGATGCCCACATCCGAGAGGGCCTGCAGACCGCCAAATCGCTTGGAAATGCCGGAAACGTTGAGAACGGTGTCTTTGTTGGCTGTTGGATTCATGTTCTGCTCCTTCATTTCGTCTTGAGCGATTTGCCATGCTCAGGCGAGGGCCACAGCCCGCGAGGACGCATCAACATGATCACGATCATGGCCAAAGCCACGAGCAGCTGGCGCATGATGGAGGCGTCCAAACGGCCGCCAGTCATCTCTTGCAGTGGGCCGGCGACATAGCGCAGCACCTCGGGCAATGCGGACAACAAAATGGCGCCCAAAATCACACCGGGCAAATAGCCCAAACCACCGAGCACCACCATCGCCACGATCATCACCGACTCCATCAGGCTGAAGGACTCGGGCGAAATGAAGCCTTGGAAGCCTGCGAACATGGCCCCCGACACGCCACCGAAGGTCGCGCCCATGCCGAAAGCCAAGAGCTTGAGGTTGCGGGTGTTCAGGCCCATGGCTTTGGCCGCGATTTCGTCTTCGCGGATCGCCATCCAGGCGCGACCGATGCGGGAGACTTCCAATCGGTGCGAAATCAAAATCGTGACCAGCACCAAGCTGAGGAACAGGTAGTAATAAAGCGAGACCGAGGCAATCTCGAAGTCGCCAATCATCAGCTTTTTGCCGAGGTTCAGACCAAAAATCGAAATGGGATCGATTTGATCCAGCCCCTTGGGGCCGTTGGTGATGTTGACAGGGTGGTCCAGGTTGTTCATGAACACACGGATGATTTCACCGAAGCCCAAAGTCACGATGGCCAGGTAGTCACCGCGCAGCTTGAGCGTAGGCGCGCCCAGCAACATGCCAAACAGACCCGCCAGCGCAGCCCCCACAGGCACGATCAGCCAGATGGGCATGTGCATGCCTTCTGGAAAGGCCGTGGCGATCCAAGCAAAGGTGTTGGTCAAGTGGGGGGACGACAGCAAGCCATACATATAGGCCCCTACCGCGAAGAACGCCACGTAGCCCAAGTCGAGCAAACCGGCATAGCCGACCACGATGTTCAGGCCAATGGCCAGCAAGATGTACAGCAAGGCCATGTCGGCGATACGCACCCAAGCGTTGCCGAAAACTTGCAGGATCAAGGGCAATGCAATCAGCCCTGCAGCGATCAGGATGTATTGAAGTGTTTTGTTGTTTTTCATATTTGCCTCCATCAAGCGCGATCGGCCACACGCTCACCCATGAGGCCCGAGGGACGCAGAGTCAGCACGATGATCAGAACAATGAACGCAAAGATGTCGGTGTAATGGCTACCCAAGACACCGCCCGTGAGGTGACCGATGTAGCCCGAGCCAATGGCTTCGATCAGGCCCAGCAAAATGCCACCGATCACAGCACCGGACAAGTTACCGATGCCGCCAAACACAGCGGCCGTGAAGGCTTTGAGGCCCGGCAAAAAACCCATGGCGTGTTGTGCTGTGCCGTAATTGGATGCGTACATCACACCCGCAATGGCGGCCAAGATGGCACCAATCACAAAGGTGGCCGAAATCACCATGTCTGGCTTGACGCCCATCAAACCTGCCACACGCGGGTTTTCTGCGGTGGCCCGCATGGCACGCCCCAGACGGGTGTAATTGACCAACCACATCAAGACAGCCAATGAAACGGCGGTGACGCCCAAAATCATGATTTGGGTGGGCGTGATGACCACCCCCCCCATGTTGACCGGTGTGCTCGACAGCAAGGTCGGGTAAGCCTTGTAGTTCGGCTTCCAGATGATCATGGCCAAGGTCTGCAACAAAATACTCATGCCGATCGCAGTGATCAGCGGAGCCAATTTGGGACTGTTGCGCAGTGGCCGGTATGCGATTTTTTCGATCGAAAAATTCAGGACCACCGCCACCACGCAGGCGATCAAGGTGGCGAGAATCAAAATGACCCACCCGGGTGCGCCGGGCATGGCGTCTCGCATCATGCCAATGGCGGTCCAGCTCGTCAGAGCGCCCACCATCAGCACTTCACCGTGCGCAAAGTTGATCAGGTTGATGATGCCGTACACCATGGTGTAGCCCAAGGCCACCAAGGCGTACATGCTGCCCATGACCAGGCCGTTGATGACCTGCTGGAAGAAGACGTCCATAAAATTTCTCCGTGTTTTGACCTGTTCATAACGGGTCGCGCTTCGGTTGTTGTTATCAAATCAAGAGTCACTTTTTGGGTAACCCCTGACAACTAGCAAAAACCCCGCCAGATCAGCTCTTGTCTGGGCGGGGGTGGCGGGATTGTAGTGAAAGAAAGGATCGTGTCAGCATTCAATTTGCTCGGGAATTACCCTGTGGCTGAATTTCTCTTTCGCAATTCTTCCAATTTATCGGCAATTTTGATTTCCAAACCTCGGCGAACCGGCCTGTAAAAACCAGGCTCGGGCATACCTTCGGGCAAATAGCGCTCACCTGCCGCAAAACCATCGGCTTCGTCATGGGCATAGCGATAGCCTTTGCCGTAATCGAGATTTTTCATCAACTGGGTCGGGGCATTGCGCAAATGCATGGGCACCGGGCGCGTACCATCCTTTTTAACAAAGGCTTTGGCTTCGTTGAAGGCCTTGTAAGCGGCATTTGATTTGGGCGCCATGGCCAAGTAAATCACGCATTGCGCCAAGGTCAGCTCGCCTTCGGGGCTACCCAAACGCTCATACACATCGGCCGCATCCAGCGCCATGCGCAAGGCGCGTGGGTCGGCCAAACCGATGTCTTCGCTGGCCATGCGGATCAAACGGCGTGCCATGTAACGTGGGTCTGCACCGCCATCGAGCATGCGAACGAACCAATACAGTGCGGCATCGGGGTCTGAGCCCCGCACCGATTTGTGCAAAGCGCTGATGGTGTCGTAGAACTGCTCTCCGCCTTTGTCGTAGCGGCGCATGCGCTCGCCCAACACCCGCATCAGCCAAGCGTCTGTCACGGGGTCAATGGCCTCTTGTTTGGCCGCCATAGACAGGGTCTCGAGCGTGTTCAACAAGCGCCGTGCGTCGCCATCGGCATAGGCCAGCAAGCGGGCCAGTGCATCGGGCTCAATGCCCGGAACGGCCTGAATGCCCTGCGCACGCACGACGATGTTTTGCAAGTCGCCCTCCGACAAAGGCTGCAACACATAGACGGCCGCCCGAGAAAGCAAGGCCGAGTTCACTTCGAAAGACGGGTTTTCGGTGGTGGCACCGATGAAGGTGAACAAGCCGCTTTCGACATGCGGCAAAAACGCGTCTTGCTGACTTTTGTTGAAGCGGTGCACCTCGTCCACAAACATGATGGTGCGCTGCGGGTGGAGGCCGGTGCGTGCAGCCTCGGCCTTTTCAACGGCTTCACGAATGTCTTTGACTCCGCCCAGCACCGCACTGATGCTGAGAAACTGTGCGTCAAAGGCATCGGCCATCAAACGGGCGATGGTGGTTTTGCCCACCCCCGGAGGGCCCCACAAAATGCAGCTGTGCGGCTGGCCCGACTCGAACGCCAGACGCAAAGCCATGCCCTCGCCCAGCAAATGCTGCTGGCCAATCACCTCACCCAGATGGCGCGGGCGCAAACGCTCGGCCAAGGGGGCATGGGGCGACAGGGGCGGGGTCATGGGCGGATCACGTCCACCCCAGGCGGCGCGCGAAAAACAAAAGCCTGAGCGGCCAAAACGGGATTCAGCTCAAAAGCGGTGAAGGTCAGCACAGAGCGTTGGCCGAGACTGTCTTGCACATCCATCACCGCCAGTTCGGGACCTTTGTCGGTCGCGCGCAAACCGACCATCACAGTCCGAATCTGGCCTTCGGCGGCTTTGGGGGTCGCGCTGACCCATTGCAAGCCATCACGGTCAGGCTCGGTTTTGAACACAAAATCGGTTTTCAACGACTCGAGGTCAGAGGCAGCGGTGAGCAAGGCGGCCGGGGTGGAACCCAACACCTGTGCCTGCTTGCGTGCCGTGACCTGGTTCAAGTCCACATCGTGCAACCACAGCGTCTGGCCATCGGCCACCAAGGTCTGTACAAAAGGTTTGCGGTAGTCAAAGCGGAATTTGCCCGGACGCTGGAACTCAAAACTGCCACTTGATGTTTTGACGCGTGGCGGCTGGCCGGCTTTCGAAGGCGATGTGACCGACTGGCTGAATTGCGCCCGTCCGCTGCGTGCTTGCTTCATGAATTGGGTCAAGGCATCCAGGCCATCGGCCAGCGCGGGCATCGCCATGCACAGCCCTGCACACAAAAGCCCCATCACCACTTGCCTGCGGGCACGGTCTAAACGGTTCATGTTCATCACTCTGCCCGAGCAGGCACCAAAATTTCGCGCTGGCCGCTGCCGCTCATGCTGCTGACCAGACCGGCTTTTTCCATGTCTTCGACCAAGCGGGCGGCGCGGTTATAACCAATTTTGAGATGGCGCTGCACCAAAGAAATACTGGCCTTGCGGTTTTTCAACACCACTTCGACGGCTTGGTCGTACATGGGGTCTTTTTCAGAGTTATCCCCCTCGCCCAGCATCCCGCCATCATCATCAGTCGTGCCGCCTTCGAGCACGCCTTCGATGTAATCGGGCTCGCCCTGGCTCTTGAGGTAGCTCACCACGCGGTGCACCTCTTCGTCGCTCACAAAAGCGCCATGCACCCGGATGGGGAAGCCAGTGCCCGAAGGCATGTAGAGCATATCGCCCATGCCCAACAGTGCCTCGGCACCCATCTGATCCAAAATGGTGCGGCTGTCGATCTTGCTCGACACCTGAAAGGCGATGCGGGTCGGGATGTTGGCCTTGATCAAACCGGTGATCACATCCACGCTGGGGCGCTGCGTCGCCAAAATCAAATGGATACCGGCGGCACGGGCCTTCTGCGCCAGTCGGGCGATCAGCTCTTCGATCTTCTTGCCCACCACCATCATCAAATCGGCCAACTCGTCGATCACCACCACAATGTGCGGCAGACGCTTGAGCGGCTCGGGATCGTCCGGGGTGAGGCTAAACGGGTTGTAGATGAACTCTTCGCGAGCAGTGGCTTCGTCGATCTTCTGGTTGTATCCGGCCAAGTTGCGCACGCCCATCTTGCTCATCAGCTTGTAGCGTTTTTCCATTTCGGCCACGCACCAGTTCAGTCCATGCGCAGCCTGACGCATGTCAGTGACCACCGGGGCCAGCAGGTGCGGAATGCCTTCGTAGACCGACATCTCCAGCATCTTGGGGTCAATCATCAAGAGGCGCACATCACGCGCTTCTGCCTTGTAAAGCAAGGAGAGGATCATGGCGTTGATACCGACCGACTTGCCAGAACCGGTGGTACCGGCCACCAGCACGTGCGGCATCTTGGCCAGATCGGCCACCACCGGGTTGCCAATGATGTCTTTGCCCAAACCCATGGTCAACATGGACTTCGCTTCGTTGTAGACCTGTGAACCCAAAATTTCACTCAACTTGATCGACTGCCTCTTGGCATTGGGCAACTCCAACGCCATGAAGTTTTTACCCGGAATGGTTTCGATCACCCGGATAGACACCAGGCTGAGCGAGCGTGCCAGGTCTTTGGCCAAGTTCACCACCTGCGAACCCTTGACACCGGTGGCGGGTTCGATCTCGTAGCGGGTGATCACAGGGCCAGGAGCCGCTGCCACCACGCGCACCTCGACGCCAAAATCCTTGAGCTTTTTCTCGATCAAACGGCTGGTCATCTCCAGCGTTTCGTGCGACACCGTCTCTTGGCGCAAAGTGATGGCATCTAGCAAATCCACCTGCGGCAGCTTGCTGTCGGGCAATTCGTTGAACAGTGGTTTTTGCTTTTCCTTGACCACCCGATCGCTGCGGGGCACATCCACAACGGCCGGCTCGATGACCATGGGCGTGGGTGACGGAGCAGGTACTGGCACGGGTTCCAAGTCCAACTGCCCTTCGGGGGCCGTCAAATGGTCCATGTCCCACTGTGGTTCGATAGCCTGCATGGGCACCGATTGCTCACGTTCACGCAAAGCCTGCTGGCCCAAAGCCAAGTCTTCCTGAATTTCACGCTTAACATGCCGCGACTGAATCAAGGCATCAATGCGCGCACCGACCTGCTCTGCCAACTGCCCCCATGAGAAGCGGAACACCATCGCGACACCAGCCACCACCAGCGCAATGCTCATCAATGCAGCACCGGTAAAGCCCAACCATCGGACGCTGGTGGCCCCCACCAAATAACCGACCACACCGCCACTGTGCCCTGGCAGATGGGACTCAAGCCTGTAAAAACGCGCCCACTCGATGCTGGCACTGGCCGCAACCAGAACCAGCAAACCGATCCAAAAAATCCAACGGCTGCGCCGCCAATAAGCTGGCAAGTGCGGCATGTCTTCGCCTGATGGACCTCGCATCCAGCGGGCCAAGCCGACCAACCAGGCACGACCCGCAGCGGCCAAGCACCACCAAGCCGAATAGCCCAGCCCGAAATACGCCAAATCGGCCAACCAGGCACCTACCCGCCCAACCCAGTTGCGCACCACTGGGCCGCTGCCCGAGGTAGACCAGGCGGGATCGGAGGGTTGATAACTCAAAAAAGCCAGCAGGCACAATAAAAGCAAAGTGCCGCCCAGCAAAAGGACGATTTCTTGCGCAAATCGCGACCAAAAAGTCTGGGGCGCTTCAACCTCCGGGGCACGGGCCGTGGGGTTGGTCAATGTGTGCAGTGAATAGGTCATAAATTAAGCCTCAAGCTTACCCGATCAAGCCGACCTCGGGCAGCGCAGAAGCCCTGCGGAAACCCTCTCGGCCCCCTGCCTTTGGTGGTTTCTTACAATCACCGCACTGGATGTACTGCATCCACTTTGTCTTTCAACTGACCGATTAACCCGATTGCACACCATGTCTGCCACACCCAAACACGCCCAAGTCCTGATCCTCGGCTCTGGCCCTGCCGGTTACACCGCTGCTGTTTATGCCGCTCGAGCCAACCTGAAGCCTTTGTTGATCACCGGCATGGCGCAAGGCGGCCAGCTCATGACCACCACCGAAGTCGACAACTGGCCAGCGGACGTGCATGGCGTACAAGGCCCCGAGCTGATGCAGCGCTTTCAGGAGCACGCAGAGCGCTTCAACACCGAAATCGTGTTTGACCACATCCACACCGTGAAACTCGACCAGCGCCCCTTCACCCTGATCGGCGACAGCGGCACTTACACCTGCGACAGCCTGATCATTGCCACAGGTGCTTCGGCCAAATACCTGGGCCTGCCATCCGAGACCGCATTCATGGGCCGTGGCGTGAGCGGCTGCGCCACTTGCGATGGCTTTTTCTACCGCGAGCAGCTGTGCTGCGTGGTCGGCGGCGGCAACACCGCAGTCGAAGAAGCCCTGTACCTGTCCAATATCGCCAGCACGGTCTATTTGATTCACCGCCGTGACAAATTCAAGGCCGAGCCGATTTTGGTGGACAAGCTGATGGAAAAGGTGGCCGCTGGCAAGATCGTGCTCAAAACCTTCCAGACTCTGGAAGAAGTGCTGGGTGACGACACCGGCGTGACCGGCGTGCGCCTGAAAAGCACAGTGGATGGCAGCCTGGAAGACGTCGAACTCAAAGGTTGCTTCATTGCCATTGGCCATGCCCCCAACACCGAGATTTTCCAGGGCCAGCTGGAGCTGGAAAACGGCTACATCGTGACCCAAGGCGGTTTGAAGGGCTTTGCCACCCAAACCTCGGTGCCTGGCGTGTTTGCCGCTGGCGATGTACAAGACCATGTGTACCGCCAGGCCATCACCAGCGCGGGCACGGGCTGCATGGCGGCGCTGGATGCTCAGCGCTTTCTGGAACAGAACAACGGTTAACGCACCCGCGTCTTCGACACGGACGGGAACCTCAGCACAGCTGTATTGAAAGTCCCGCTAACAGTCAATGTGAGATGGGGGTGCCTGCAGGGGTGATGTGGCAAAGCGAAGCGCCTCTGAACCCCGGCAGGCACCCCCATCTCACAACCCACAAGGGGCAAACGTCGCCCTTTAAGCACTGGACCAACTGGCGCAACGATCCAAGCCATCGCTTTGAGGCTATAATTCAAGGCTTTGCTGGAACTGCCCGGGTTGTCATTCGGGATCACGGAGTCAGCGATCTGGGATACCGCCACCCATCTTGGCGAGGTGAGGCTGGAGCGCCAGGCCCCATGCAAGTCTGCATGAGACCCATCGGCACCGGCTGTTTTAAAAGTATCGGAGTGTCCACATGGCACGCGTTTGCGACGTAACGGGCAAAGGCCCAATGACGGGAAACAATGTTTCCCACGCCAACAACAAAACCAAGCGCCGGTTCCTGCCGAACCTGCAATACCGTCGTTTCTGGGTTGAAACAGAAAACCGTTGGGTGCGTCTGCGCGTTTCCAGCGCTGCTCTGCGCCTGATCGACAAAAACGGCATCGATGCCGTGCTCGCAGATCTGCGTGCACGCGGTCAAGCCTAAACCCAGAACATTAGGAGTCATACACCATGGCAACCAAAGGCGGACGCGAAAAAATCAAGCTGGAATCCACAGCTGGCACTGGTCACTTCTACACGACCAGCAAAAACAAAAAAACCATGCCCGAGAAAATGTCGATCATGAAGTTCGACCCCAAAGCTCGCAAGCACGTTGAATACAAGGAAATCAAGCTGAAGTAATTCAGTCTGAGCCTTCTCACAAAAAACCCGCTGGATACAGCGGGTTTTTTTATGCCTGAACAAGGTGAATGTGCCGGGCCGTACAGCTTCAATCTGCCAGCCTGGATACGTCTTTGGCAATTCGAACCCGTCAGAGCCTAAGTGGCTTCAACCGTCATGGATACCCGCATGCGCGGGTATGACAAATGGGCACAGCTATGACATGCGGCAACAGGTATGACATGCGGGCGCGGGCACAACAAATGGGCACGGGAGTATGACAAACGTCTACTCCAAAGCCTCCCATTGTCCAAAACAAACAGGGCCCAAAGGCCCTGCTGTTGACTGAACGTTGAAACGATCAGGCCGTCTGACGGACTGCGCGCAATTTCACGGAAAAGTCACGCAAAGCAGCGATGCCGCTTTCTTCAGCGCGGCGGCACCAGGCTTGCAAATCGGCTGCCAGTTGCTCGCGTGAATGCGATGTGTTGAGCCAGATTTGGCTCAACTCTTCGCGCATTTGCACCATCTTGTCGAGCACCGGACTCGCAGCACGGGCTTGCTTGAGTTGCGCCTGTGCTGCTGCCGGGACCTTGGCCGCATCGCGGTGCAACCAGCGCTGGGCCGCTTGCAAGGCGTTGGCATCCAGCTTGAGCTTGCTGCCTTCTTGCTGCATCACCGCGCGCACATGGCGTGCATAACCTGCCATCACTTCGTAACGGTTGGCGATCAGGGCTTCGAGCGTCTTCTCGTCTGCGACGGGGCGAATGTCACCATAAGCCAAACGGGGCGCCGTCTTTTTGACGGTGGCCATGCCCAAGGTTTCGAGGACACGGATGTACAACCAACCGATGTCGAATTCGTAAGGCTTGACCGACAGCTTGGCCGATGTGGGATAGGTGTGGTGGTTGTTGTGCAACTCTTCGCCACCGATCAGGATGCCCCAAGGGGAAATGTTGGTGCTGGCGTCATGCGCCTCGAAGTTGCGGTAACCCCAATAATGGGCCGCACCGTTGATGATGCCGGCTGCTGTGATCGGGATCCAGGCCATTTGAACCGCCCAGACCGTCAGGCCCAGAAAACCAAACAAGGCCACGTCGATGATCAGCATCAGCGCCACACCCTGCCATGAAAAGCGGGTGTACAGATTGCGCTCAATCCAGTCGTCAGGTGTGCCGTGGCCATAGCGCTTCATGGTTTCCAGGTTCTTGGACTCCTTGCGATACAGCTCGGCACCGGTGAACAACACGGTCTTGATGCCATAGACATGCGGGCTGTGCGGGTCTTCTGCTTGCTCGCACTTGGCATGGTGCTTACGGTGAATGGCGGCCCATTCCTTGGTCACTTGGCCGGTGGTCAACCACAGCCAGAACCGGAAGAAATGCGAGGGAATGGCATGCAAGTCCAAAGCGCGGTGCGCTTGGTGACGGTGCAGAAAAATCGTGACACTGGCGATGGTGATGTGGGTCAAGCCCAGGGTGACCAGCACCATTTGCCACCACGACAAGTCAAACAGGCCGTGGCCCATCCATTGAACCAACGCATCTAAAAAAGCCCAATCAGGCAACAACATGAGTCTGTCTTTCTACTGGCGCCTGATTTCAGGCAATTTGTCAATTTTAAGTTTTCCGTCCTCAAAAGGACAGCTATTTCGACCGAATCCGCACGCAAAGCGTCTTAAATGGTTACTTTCTAACCCATGCTGCGGCAAAAAAACCATCCGTGGCATGGCGATGCGGCCACAAGCGCAAGAATGTGCCGCTCGGTAGGGCGTCAGGGCTGGCATCTGCCGATGGCGCAGGAGAACACAAGCTCGCGGCGTCTGGCACCTTGAGTCGCTCCAGCTCTTGCGCCACATTCAAGGGCACAAAGTCAGGATTGGCCGCGCTGAAAGCTTGTGCAATCAGCTCATTTTCTTCCGGCAAGACACTGCACGTGGCATAGACCAAGCGACCGCCCGACTTGACCATGCGTGAGGCGCTTTGCAAGATGGCCAGCTGCTTCTCGGTCAACTCCTGCACAGCTTGGGGCTTTTGACGCCATTTCAAGTCAGGGTTGCGACGCAAGGTGCCCAGACCAGAGCACGGCGCATCGACCAGCACGCGGTCGATCTTGCCGGCCAAACGCTTGACGCGGTCGTCGCGCTCATGCGCAATGGCTGCAGGATGCACATTGGACAAACCGCTGCGGGCCATGCGGGGCTTGAGCGCATCCAGGCGGTGACCCGATACGTCAAAGGCATACAGGCGGCCCGTGCTGCGCATGGCCGCACCCAGCGCCAGCGTTTTACCGCCCGCACCGGCACAAAAATCCACCACCATTTCACCGCGGTGAGCGTCCACCAGCAAGGCCAGGAGCTGCGAGCCTTCGTCTTGCACCTCGATCGCGCCACGGGTGAAGGCATCGGTCTTTTGCAAAGCAGGCTTGCCTTCAAGGCGCAAGCCCCATGGCGAGTACGGCGTGGGTGTAGAGGGGATGCCCGCTTGCGCCAATTCTTTCTGAATCTCGCTGCGTTTGGCTTGAAACGTGTTGACACGCAAATCGAGCGTGCCCGGTTGTTGCAAGTTTTCGGCCAAGGCCCAGAAATCTTCGCCCAGTTGGGCTTGCAAAGCCTGCGCCATCCACTCAGGCAGGTTGTGGCGGTGCGGGGCCATCAGGGCATCGGCAGGTATGGCGTCGCATGTGGCCAACCATTGTTTTTCGGTGTCGTTCAGGGCCGCAGCCAAAAAGTCCCGCGGACCAAAGAAGCCCAAAATGGCCAGCTTGCGTTCTTTGGGACCCGAACCGGAGCGCGCCAATTGCTCAAACAGCAATTTCTTGCGCAAAACGGCAAAGGCCGTTTCGGCCAAAGTGGCCCGCTCACGCGGACCGAGCGAGCGGTGCTCGCGAAAATAGCGCGACACGACGGCGTCGGCGGGATGTTCAAATTGAAGAACCAGCCTGACCAGATCGGCACAGGCGTCTAAAAGGGCTTTTGGATGCATGAGGCGTATTGTCCCATCCCTGCCCTTGCAAATTGAACCCTCTTCCAGAAAGCACCCATGTCCGAGCCACTGCCACCATTGACCGAAACCCCAAAAGGCCTGTACCAACACTACAAAGGCGGGATGTACCGTGTGCTGGGGACCGTGCGGCACAGTGAAGACCTGCAAGCCATGACGCTGTACCAAGCCCTTTATGGGGAACAAGGCCTCTGGGTAAGACCTGCGGCCATGTTTGCAGATGTGGCGGAATTCAACGGGAAAGTCCAACCCCGCTTCACACGCGTCGGGGATTGACAAGGGCCTGGCAGATCGGTGGCTGAAGCCGTCGACCTACAAAGGCAGGTTTCGCAGAAATTCAGCCACGGCGCGCGGATACATCAGGTGCTCTTGTGTGAGCACCCTTGCAGCGAGGTCTTCCGCGCTGTCACCCTGCAGTACCGGCACCACCGCCTGGGCCAGAATGTGGCCATGGTCGAGTTCTGCGGTGACTTGGTGCACTGTGGCACCCGCAAACTGGCAACCCGCATCAAGCGCGCGCTGGTGTGTATTCAGCCCAGGGAACGCTGGCAACAAAGAAGGGTGAATGTTGAGCAAGCGCCCTTCGTAATGCGCCACAAAAGCAGGCGTCAGGATGCGCATGAAACCTGCCAAAACCACCAAGACAGGTTCAAAGCGGTCGATCTCGGCCATCAAGGCCTCATCAAAGGCTTCACGGCTGGAAAAGCCTTTGTGGTCCACAACTGCCGTGGCTATGCCGTGGTCCTTGGCGAAACGCAGCCCTTCAGCATCGGCACGGTTGCTCACCACCGTGGCCACGCGAGCGTTCAAGCGCTCGCCCCAGCGGCCTTGCTCTGCTGCACGCACGATGGCAGCCATATTGGAGCCCGAGCCAGAAATCAAAATGACAATGTTTTTCATGGTTTGTGCCCGATTATCCCCGCACCGCCGCGCCGTTAAACCGAATGAACCCAGCGCGTAGGCGAGCGACCGGGTTCATTTTTGTCGCAACCAGGACAGGCCTGCCCCGGTGGGGCATGATAAAAAGCACGACCGTTTGATTTTGCTCACACTGCGCATTGCTGCAGCCATCACCCCACCGGAGAAAGTCCCCCATGGATTTGGCATTCACCCCCGACGAACTCGCGTTCCGCGACGAGATCCGCACCTGGGTCAAGGACAACTTGCCCGCTGACATTTCACAAAAAGTGCACGCCGCCATGCGTTTGACGCGTGACGACATGCAGCGCTGGGCCAAAATTTTGGGCAAAAAAGGCTGGCTGGGCTGGGGTTGGCCCACACAGTTCGGCGGCCCCGGCTGGACTGCGGTGCAAAAGCATTTGTTTGAAGAAGAATGCGCCTTGGCTGGCGCCCCCCGCGTGGTGCCCTTTGGCCCCGTCATGGTGGCCCCGGTGATCATGGCTTTTGGCAATGCCGAACAGCACAAGCGCTTTTTGCCCGGCATCGCCAGCGGCGAAGTCTGGTGGAGCCAGGGCTACAGCGAGCCGGGTTCCGGCTCGGACCTGGCGTCCCTCAAGACCCGTGCCGAGCGCGTGGGTGACAAGTACATCGTGAACGGCCAGAAAACCTGGACCACGCTGGGCCAGTATGGCGAATGGATCTTCTGCCTGGTGCGCACCAGCACCGAAGGCAAGCCACAAACCGGCATCTCTTTCCTCTTGATCGACATGAAGTCGCCCGGCATCACCGTGCGCCCCATCAAACTGCTAGACGGCGAGTGCGAAGTCAACGAGGTCTGGTTTGACAACGTCGAAGTGCCCGCCGAGAACCTGATTGGCGAAGAAAACAAGGGCTGGAACTACGCCAAGCATCTGTTGGCCCACGAGCGCACCAACATCGCCGACGTGAACCGTGCCAAACGCGAACTCGAGCGCTTGAAGCGCATCGCCAAAGCCGAAGGCGTGTACGACGACCTGCGCTTCCGTGACGAAATCGCCAAGCTCGAAGTGGACATCGTGGCGCTGGAGATGCTGGTGCTGCGCGTGTTGTCGGCCGAAAAGTCCGGCAAGAACTCGCTCGACATCGCAGGCCTACTCAAGATCAAGGGCAGCGAAATCCAGCAGCGCTACACCGAGCTGATGATGCAAGCGGCGGGTCCCTTTGCCCTGCCCTTCATCTTTGAAGCGATGGACGCAGGCTGGCAAGGCAACTTCCCTGGCGGCGTGGTGGCCAATGCGCCCCTGGCCGCCAACTACTTCAACATGCGAAAGACCACCATTTACGGCGGCAGCAACGAAGTGCAACGCAACATCGTCGCTCAGACAGTTCTGGGTTAAGGAGACACACATGGATTTCGATTTTTCTGACGACCAGGAACAACTGCGCGACGCGGTCCGCAAATGGGTGGACAAGGGCTACGACTTCGAGCGTCGCCGCGCCATCGTGGCGGCGGGCGGTTTTGACCGCAGCGCCTACGGTGAACTGGCCGAATTGGGTCTGACGGGACTGTATGTAAGCGAAGACCACGGCGGCATGGGCATGGGCCCCACCGAAGCCATGGTCACCATGGAAGAACTCGGCCGCGGCATCGTGCTGGAACCCCTGACCCAGACCTTGATCACCAGCGCCACACTGCAGACCCATGCACCAGCAGCCCTGCAAGCCGCTTGGTTGCCCCGCATGGCAGCGGGCGAAGCGATCGTGGTTCTGGCCCACCAAGAACGTGGTGCTCGTTACCAACTGAACCGCTGCGCCGCGCTGGCCAACGAATCGGGTGGACAGTGGTCCGTGACGGGCACCAAGAGTGTGGTGGCTGCAGGCGATCAGGCCGATGCCTATGTGGTGCCTGCCATGGCCAATGGCCAACTGGCCTTGTTCTTGGTCGAGCGCAGCGCCAGCGGCGTCAGCACCCAGGCCTACGGCACACAAGACGGCGCACGTGCTGCAGAAGTGGTGTTGAACAAAGCGCCCGCGCAGCTCATCACCTTGAATGGCCTCGTCGCCCTTGAAGAAGCCGTGGACATTGGCATTGCCTGCGTTTGCGCCGAAGCCGTTGGTGTGATGGACAAGACTTTGGCCATCACCGTGGACTACATGAACACGCGCAAGCAGTTTGGCGTCAACATCGCCAGCTTCCAAGCTTTGCGTCACCGTGTGGCCGACATGAAAATGCAACTGGAGCTGGGCCGCTCCATGAGCTACTACGCCACACTCAAGCTGCATGCGCCAGCCGAAGAGCGCCGCCGTGCGATGGCCCGAGCCAAATACCAACTGGGCGTGTCCATGCGCTTCATTGGTCAGCAAGCGGTCCAACTGCATGGCGGCATCGCCGTGACGGACGAATACATCGTGAGCCACTATTTCAAGAAATTGACGCAGCTGGACATGACCTTTGGCGACACCCTGCACCAGCTGGGTGAGGTCTCAGCCCGCATGCAGGAGACTGCTGGCGTGTTCGCCTGAGGTCAACCCCAGGCCTTGGTTTTTTGTGGGAGGCTGCCCCTGCAGCCGAATGTTCGCGGTATCGCGTGCAAGTATTCGCGAGCAGGGGCTCGCTCCCACAGGCGACCTCACTTTTTTCTGCGCTTTACTCCGCCTCACGCACCCGCACAAAGCTGGCAAAACGCGGCAAACCTGAGGGCGTGCGGTCACGGTAGCGGTAAGTCACCCAAACGCCCACCGGGGGTGGATCACGGCGCAGCGCATCGCTCAGGCCTGCGCCCAAGGCAAACCGCTGACCTGAGGGCATCTGCACCAGCAAAGCGCCCGTCTGCCCCTGCAACCGCCCCTTGCCCGGTTGGTACCCCACCACCCGACCTTCTTCGTCGGGTTCGGGTTTGAGTTTGTACAGTGCCTCGGTACGGCCTGAGCGCCAATGGGCGTCGGTCCGGTGCAACACCAAGCCTTCACCACCATCACGCACGGTTTGTTGCAACAGCGACTGCAAAGCCGGGGCATCTTGCACAGCCTCTTGTGTCACCGACACCAACCAAGGCACTCGGGCTGCCTGCACGGTAGTTTGAACCAAGCGCACCCGATCTTTGAACGGGGCAGCGTGTCCGGGAACGTCAAACACCAGGTATTTCACCGCACGCCAGGCCTCGTCATCGGGCACCGCTTTGCGCACCACACCCGACAAACGGTCAAACTGCCCTCGCCCCATCCAAAGTTCACCGTCAAGTGGCATCGAGGGCAAGGCAGCCACAAACCATGCGGGAGCGCTCAGAACACGGCCACTGCGAAATCGCAAAACTTGTCCGTCCCAGACTGCGCGCACGCCGTCGAACTTTTCGCTCACCCAAAAGCCTTGCGGCGACCGACCAGGGGGCCAAGATGTGGCCAGTTGCACTGGCGCTTCATTGGCCGAGGCGTTGGGTGCGAGCAAGGGGATGCTGGTCAGCACCGCCAAGGCTTGCCGTCGGGTCATGGCCCAACTTGGCGCTGTTTCGTCAACACGTGTGAAGCCGTGTGCCTTGGTTCGCATGGTGTTCTCCCTGATGGCTCAGGATCTTGAAATCTGAGCCTTTTATTTTCAGAAAGCCATGATGCGACTGTTTGCCAGCCAGTGCAAGGGCCCCATCAAGGGCTAGCAGCTTTACCCCATCAAGCGGGAGTTTTTGGGCACATGCGCCATCAAGAAGGCCATCTGATCAGCCAGAATGCGGCGGTTGCGCAGAATGAAGTCTTCCCACAGGCTGGGAATGTAGGGCGCATACAACAGCGGCATGCGGGCCTGCTCGGGGGTGCGGTTGCTTTTGCGGTGGTTGCACGAACGGCAGGCCGTGACCACATTCATCCAGTGGTCGGGGCCGCGCTGAGCCAAGGGCACGATGTGCTCACGGGTGAGGTCTGCCTCATGAAAATGCCCACCGCAATAAGCGCACACATTGCGGTCACGCACAAACAGTTTGGTGTTGGTCAACCCAGACCGCATCTCAAACGGGTTGATGCGGGGCACCCCCTGGGTGCCGATGATGCTGTTGACCGTGATGATGGATTGCTCGCCCGTGAGCGCGTTGTGACCGCCATGAAAAACCGCCACTTGCTGGCCCGCCTCCCAACGCACCTCGTCGGCTGCGTAATGGGTGACCGCCTGCTCCAGAGTGATCCACGATTGCGGCAAGCCTTGGGCCGAGAGTTTCAAAACCTTCACAGACGCCTCCATCCAACAGTTCAAAGACCACTGACACGAAAAGTTCCGTCTCGATTCTGCGCCACCGGCATGGGGCCCCGGTTGAGAGGATCGGGCTCAGTCACAATATACCCTCTTACATTGACAAAACCGTGAAGGCTGGCGCATGGCCAGCCCACCGGACAGGACACCCCAAACGACATGAAGGTTTTTCGCGGCTTCCACCACCCTGATCTGGCCCCCGCCTGCGCCCTGACCATTGGCAACTTCGATGGCGTGCACCGCGGCCACCAAGCCATGCTGGCGCTCTTGCGAAGCGAAGCGGCCCACCGGGGCGTGCCCAGCTGCGTGATGACCTTTGAGCCCCACCCGCGCGACTACTTCGCCAAGGCCCTGAACAAGCCAGAGTTGGCCCCCGCCCGGATCGCCACCCTGCGCGACAAACTGCAAGAGCTGGAGCGCTGCGGGGTCGACCAGGTGGTGGTGGTGCCCTTCGATGCCGAATTGGCCAGTCAGTCCCCCGAAGACTTCATCCAGAGGGTGCTGATCCAAGGCCTGGGCGTGCGCTATGTGCTGGTGGGTGACGATTTCCGCTTCGGTGCCAAGCGGGCGGGTGACTACGCCATGCTCGACGCCACAGGCCAGCGTCTGGGCTTTGATGTGGCCCGCATGAACAGCTACGAGGTGCATGGCCTGCGCGTGTCCAGCTCGGCCGTGCGCGACGCGCTGGGCCAGGGCCGCCTGCAAGACGTGCAAGCCCTGCTGGGCCGGCCCTACAGCATCAGCGGGCATGTGGTGCACGGGCGCAAACTCGGGCGCGAGCTGGCCGCCACAACCGAAGGCGCAGGCGACGGCTTTCGCACCCTGAATTTGCGTTTTTCGCACTGGAAACCGGCTGCCAGCGGCATCTTTGTGGTGCAGGTGCACGGCCTGGCCAACCAGCCCATCCGGGGCGTGGCCAATCTGGGCATCCGCCCCTCCCTGGACCCGAATGACGTCAACGGCGGGCGTGTGCTGCTGGAGACCCACGCCTTCGACTGGCCCGCCCATCTGGGGGCCGAGGGGGGCTACGGTAAAATCATTCGTGTGGATCTGCTGCACAAACTACACGACGAGCTCAAATACGACGGTCTGGACGCCCTGACAAAGGGCATTGCCAAAGACTGCGATGACGCGCAAGCGTGGTTTGCCTCCCGCCATGGTGAAACCAGCCGCCAAACCACCCGCGACCGAATTTGACGCTCACGCGTCCCGGCGCACCGCAAGTGCCACACCTCCTTGGGCCCGTTTGCACTGCCCACCTTTTGCTCCCAGCGGCTTGATGGCCGCCCCCTCGGATTTCTCTCATGTCTGAACAAAACACCCCTTCCAGCCCAGACTACCGCGCCACGCTCAACCTGGCAGACACCCCCTTCCCCATGCGCGGCGACCTGCCCAAGCGCGAGCCGGGCTGGGTGAGCGAGTGGAACGACGGTGGTTTGTACAAGAAACTCCGTGCCGCCCGCCAAGGTGCCCCGCTGTTTGTGCTGCACGACGGCCCGCCCTATGCCAACGGCAAACTGCACATCGGCCACGCGCTCAACAAAGTGCTCAAAGACATGATCGTCAAGTCCAAGCAATTGGCGGGCTTTGACGCGCAGTACATCCCCGGCTGGGACTGCCACGGCTTGCCGATCGAAAACGCGATTGAAAAACTGCACGGCCGCAACCTGAGCCGCGACGACATGCAGGCCAAAAGCCGCGCCTTTGCCACCGAGCAAATCAACCAGCAGCGCGAAGACTTCAAGCGCCTGGGCGTGCTGGGCGACTGGGAGCGCCCTTACCGCACCATGGACCCAGCCAACGAGGCTGGGGAGATCCGCGCCTTCAAACGCGTGATCGAGCGCGGCTTTGTCTACCGTGGCCTGAAACCTGTGTACTGGTGCTTTGACTGCGGCTCGTCGCTGGCCGAGTTCGAGATCGAATACGCCGACAAAAAAAGCGACACGCTGGACGTGGCCTTTGAAGCCGACGACACCGCTGCATTGGCTGCGGCCTTTGGCCTGAGCGCACTGCCCGAGTCACTGGCCACGGGCAGCAAAAAAGCCTTTGCCGTGATCTGGACCACCACCGCCTGGACCATCCCCGCCAACCAAGCGCTCAATGCCCACCCCGAGCTGGAATACGCGCTGGTGGACACGCCCCGTGGCGTGCTGCTGCTGGCCACCAGCTTGGTCGAAAAATGCCTGGAGCGCTACAAGCTGCAAGGCACCGTGATCGCCACCGCTGTGGGCGAGAAGCTGCGCGGCCTGGTCTTCCGCCACCCGCTGCACGACACCGTGACTGCCGAAGAAGGCGGCGAATACAGCTACCGCCGCAAATCGCCGCTGTACCTGGCCGACTACGTGACCGCCACCGACGGTACAGGCATCGTGCACTCGGCCCCGGCCTATGGCGTGGACGACTTCAACTCCTGCGTAGCCAACGGCCTGAAATACGACGACATACTGAACCCGGTGCAAGGCAACGGCGTGTATGCCCAAGAGCTGCCCTTCTTTGGCGGTCAGCACATCTGGAAAGCCTGCGCCCGCGTGCTCGAGGTGCTGGGCCAAAGCGACCGCTTGATGGCCACGGTGGAAATCACCCACAGCTACCCGCACTGCTGGCGTCACAAAACCCCCGTGATTTACCGCGCCGCTGCCCAGTGGTTTGTGCGCATGGACGAGGGCGAGGGCGTCTTCACCCAAGACAAAGCCCCCAAGACCCTGCGCCAGCTGGCATTGGACGCCATCGAGCAAACGCAGTTCTACCCCGAGAATGGCAAAACCCGTCTGCGCGACATGATCGCCAACCGCCCCGACTGGTGCATCTCACGCCAGCGCTCATGGGGCGTGCCTGTGCCCTTCTTCTTGCACAAAGACAGCGGCGAGCTGCACCCGCGCACCATGGCCATCCTGGACCAGGCCGCTGACATTGTGGAAAAAGGTGGCATCGAAGCTTGGAGCCGCGTGACGGTGGAAGACATCTTGGGCGCAGCCGATGCACCCAGCTACACCAAGAGCACCGACATTTTGGAAGTCTGGTTCGATTCGGGCAGCACCTTCCAGCATGTGCTGCGCGGCAGCCACAAAGACGCGTATGGCGTGCCGCCTTTCCACAGCTCCCCGGACAATTCCAGCCCTGAGGCCGACTTGTATCTGGAAGGCCACGACCAACACCGCGGCTGGTTCCACAGCTCGCTGCTGCTGGGCTGCGCCTTGTACGACCGCGCCCCTTACCGGGGTCTGTTGACCCACGGATTTGCCACCGATGGCCAAGGCCGCAAGATGAGCAAGTCGCTGGGCAACACCGTCGAGCCGCAAACCATCACCTCCAAAATGGGCGCCGAAATCGTGCGCCTGTGGGTGGCCAGCACCGACTACTCGGGCGACCTCAACATCGATGACAAGATCCTCGCCCGCGTGGTCGACGCCTACCGCCGCATCCGCAACACCCTGCGCTTCTTGCTGGCCAACGTGAGCGACTTCGACCCGGCGACCGACACCGTGCCCGACGACCAACTGCTGGAAATCGACCGCTTTGCGCTGGCCCGTGCGGCCGAATTGCAAGCCGACATCCGTGTCCACTTCGACGCTTACGAATTCCACCCCGTGGTCTCCAAACTGCAAATCTATTGCTCGGAAGACCTGGGCGCGTTCTACCTGGACGTGCTCAAGGACCGCCTGTACACCACCGCCCCCAAGAGCCTGGCCCGCCGCAGCGCACAAACCGCTTTGTGGCGCATCACCCACGGCATGCTGCGGTGGATGGCACCTTTCCTGTCCTTCACGGCCGAAGAAGCCTGGGGCACCTTCGGAAAATCGGAATCCATCTTCATGGAAACCTTCAGCGACTTCGGCTCGGCCGATGCGGCGCTGCTCGCCAAGTGGGCACGCATCCGCGAGATCCGCGATCTGGTAAACAAAGACATCGAAACCCTGCGCACCGCAGGCCAAGTGGGCGCATCATTGCAAGCCGAAATCACCTTACAAGCGCCTGCCGCCGACCACGCCCTGTTGGCCAGCTTGGGCGAGGACATCAAGTTCGTGTTCATCACCTCCAAAGTGACTTTGCAGACTGGCGAACAACTGGCCGTGCAAGTAACGCCCAGCCAAGCCACCAAATGCGAACGCTGCTGGCACTACGCCGACGACGTAGGGCAGGATGCGGCACACCCCACGATTTGCGGTCGCTGCGTCAGCAACCTGCACGGCGCGGGCGAAACCCGCTTGATCGCCTGAACTTCACGCACAGAAAAGACAAGGCAAGCCCATGGCCAGCTCCAAAAAATTCGGCAAAAGCGGCTCCAGCAAAAGCCAAAGCATGGTGCTCTGGCTGGGCATTGCCCTGCTGGTGCTGCTGATCGACCAGTTCACCAAGGTGCTGGTGCTGGGCGCTTTTCAGTTGGGTGACAGCACGCCGATCACCTCGTTTTTCAACCTGGTGCGGGCACACAACCACGGTGCGGCATTTTCGTTTCTGGCAGGTGCAGGCGGCTGGCAGCGCTGGTTCTTCACGGGCATCGGCGTGGTTGCGGCCTTGTTCATGGTCTGGATGCTGCGCTCGCATGCGGGCCAAAAACTCTTCAGCCTGGCCATCGCCCTCATTCTGGGCGGTGCCATCGGCAACGTGGTGGACCGCCTGCTGCACGGCTATGTGGTCGACTTCCTCGACTTCTACTGGGGTGCTTGGCACTTCCCAGCTTTCAATGTGGCCGATGCCGGCATCAGCGTGGGCGCAGCCTTGCTGATCTTGGATGAAATTTTGCGGGTGCGGCGCGGCCGCTGATTCGCATCCACCCACAAAAAAGCCCGCCGTAGCGGGCTTTTCAATTCAGACCCGTTTTACAGCGTGATGATGGTGCACCCTGTCGTCTTGCGCGCTTCCAGCGCGATGTGCGCGTCCTGGATGTTGGCCAGCGGGAAGGTCTGGTCGATGTGGATCTTGACCTTGCCGCTCGTCACAGCCTCGAACAAATCATCGGCCATCTCTTGCGTGCTCTCGCGCGTGGTGATGTGGCTGAACAAGGTCTGGCGCGTCACATAGATCGAGCCCTTGGGGCCGAGGATGCCCGGTGCAAACGGGGCCACAGCGCCGGATGCATTGCCAAAGCTGGCCATCAGACCAAACGGGGCCAGGCAGTCGAGCGACTTGTCCCAGGTGTCCTTGCCCACCGAGTCGTAAACCACTTTCACGCCCGCACCGCCAGTGATTTCCTTCACTTTGGCCTGGAAATCTTCGGTCGAATAATTGATGCAAAACTCGGCGCCGTTGGCCAAAGCCAGCGCGCACTTGGCATCACTGCCGGCCGTGCCGATCAAGCGCAGGCCCATGGATTTGGCCCACTGGCAGGCGATCAGGCCCACACCACCCGCTGCGGCGTGAAACAGAACAAAGTCACCCGACTTCAGCCCGCCCTGGGGCAGCGTGCGCTTGAGCAAATATTGCGCCGTCAGGCCTTTGAGCATCATGGCTGCGCCCGTCTCGAACGAGATCGCATCGGGCAACTTGCACACGCACTTGGCGGGCATCACGCGCACTTCGCAATAGCTGCCAGGCGGCTGGCTGGCGTAGGCGGCGCGATCACCCATTTTGAGGTGAGTGACACCTTCGCCCACGGCCTCGACCACGCCAGAGGCTTCCATGCCCAGCTTGAGCGGCATGGGCAGCTGGTAGAGGCCGCTGCGCTGGTACACATCGATGAAATTCAGCCCGATGGCCTTGTGACGGATGCGGATCTCGCCGGGGCCAGGTTCGCCCACGGTCACATCGACCAGTTTCATGACTTCGGGACCACCGTTTTGGTCGATCTGGACGGCAAGGCTCATGGGAAAATTCTCCTGAATGGGTGAAAGCAAACGATGCGTGACTTTGCCACGAATCTCATGACTGCGTGTGGGGTGGGGACAGCTCTGCGACAGCGGGAAAACCCGAATACCGATACAGTGCCGCATGTCTCAAAAACTCTCTCCAGTCACCGCCTTGCTGCTGACCGTGCCGCCGCTCATGTGGGCGGGCAATGCGGTGGTGGGCCGCTTGGTCACGGACCTGGTCCCACCCATCACACTCAACTTCCTGCGCTGGCTGGTCGCCTTCTTCATTTTGCTGCCCCTGGCCTGGAAAGTTTTGCGCCCAGGCAGTGGCCTCTGGTCGCACTGGCAACGGTTTGGTCTGCTGAGCCTTTTGGGCGTGGGCTGCTACAACGCGCTGCAATACTTGGCGCTGCAGACTTCGACACCCCTGAACGTGACGCTGGTCGCGGCCAGCGGGCCATTTTGGATGCTGGTCATCGGTGCGCTGTTTTTCAAAGCACCCGTGCGGCGCAAACAACTGCTGGGGGCGATGCTGTCCATCACTGGCGTACTGGTGGTGCTGTCTCGCGGCGATTGGCAACAGCTCTTGGCGGTACGTTGGGTCATCGGCGACTTCTTCATTTTGCTGGCCACGGCCTGCTGGTCTTTGTACAGCTGGCTGCTCAGCCGCCGCGACGAACCCGAAGCCATCCGCAACGACTGGGCTGCCTTTTTGCTGGCGCAAGTGGTGTTTGGGCTGGTCTGGTCGGGCTTGTTTGCCGGGCTCGAATGGGGCCTAACCGATGCACACATCACCTGGGACTGGCCACTGATGGCGACCCTCGCCTTTGTGGCCGTGGGTCCGGCTGTGCTGGCCTACCGCTTCTGGGGCCTGGGCATCCAGCAGGCGGGCCCGGCGGTGGCAGGTTTCTTTGCCAACCTCACGCCGCTGTTTGCAGCAGTCCTGTCGGCCGCGTTCTTGGGCGAGCTGCCGCACCTGTACCACGTGGCGGCGTTTTCGCTGATTGTGGGCGGGATTGTGGTGTCGGCCAGGCAATGAGCCGCAAGGGTTTTGCACAGCTGCTTCAGAAATTTCTGATGTTGGACCGAGCTGAGTTAAGCTGAGCAGATAGCTAAAAGATCGTGCTGTTGATAGCAATTCGAAAAATAAAGTCCGAAAATATGTGGCAATCGAACAAAAGTGTGGCCTTTATTGAATTTAAAGATGGTGATTCTTGATGGAAAAAATTGTCAAAGCGAAGGCAAGTCAAGGTCCCTTTGGGCTTGTTGGTTCGTCATCTCCACAAGAACTTGCACAGCAACTTTTGGAGCGGTCGCCTGCATTCAATACATGTTCGCAAACAGTACTGAGTGCATTGATCAACATTGGAAGACCCAAGGAAGTTACAAAGGGCGAATACGTTTGCAGATCGGGCAATCCCGTCACCCGTGTCTGCATGCTCCTTGATGGCGTTCTAGAAATCGCCCGCATCCAGTCAGATGGTCATCGCCACCTGGTTGGACTGGCACTGCCCGGAGACTTCATCAGCTTCACAGGAATGATTGATGGTGGTGCGCATTTGCATGATGTGCTTGCGCGCAACGATGCATTGGTCATGGAGTTCAGTGCACAAGAATTTTCGAATTTGCGTCAGCAACACATCAGTTTGGTCATGGCTTGTGAACGTTTGTTGGTGCGACGGATGAGACTGATGTATGACCGTTTGGCAGCCGACCCAGCATGGGTTTTAGAAAATAGACTGGCTCATATGCTGTGCATGTGCGCAGATCTTTTTGCAAAGAAAGAGGCTGTTGTCGCTACCGACATCGACATTGGTCTTTCGCAAACCGATGTCGCAGACATGCTCGGAATCAGCCGTCAAAGTGTGAATTTCGCATTGAAAAAGATGGAGACTGAGGGGCTGGTGCGATTGCACTACTCCCGAATTTCTGTCGCCAACATGACTGCGCTGAAACAACTTGCGGAAAGTTGATTGTTGCCGGCGAGGTGCCATTCACTTCAGTTTGGCTTGGTGCCAATTTTTGATCGAATTGTCTGAGTTCTGACAGACTTGACGAGTGAGATCAACCAGACTCTGAGCAACTAATTAACTGGAATTGCTCATGAGTCTTGGTGAATTTTCCATTTCTGCGAGTGCATGTGTGAAGGCACTCACGCGCAATCAAGTTGACCATGTGGTGACCGTGCCGGACTGGATCCAGCTGTCACTGCACGATCGCCTGAACAAGGGGGTTGAAGGCATCCGCGTGATCAATGCCTGCAACGAGAACCAAGTCGTCACCGTTGCCGCAGGCCTGACCATTGGCGGCAAACGTCCGCTGGTGATGATGCAGAACCAAGGCCTTTACAACTGCTTCAACACCCTGCGCGCAGTCTGCCTTGATGCGCACATCCCTATGGTTTTCCTGGTCGGCCAGTTCGGCCGCGAGTTCAGCAACATCGGCCACCCCACATCAGAGTCCGCTCGAAGCATGGTGCGCATTGCTGAACCGTTCCTTGCATCCATCGGCGTACCCTATCACCTTCTGGACAAGGAGGAGGACCTGATGAAGTTGGATCAGGCCTATGAACAGGCACAACAACAGCGTACGGCGGTGGTCTTGCTTGTGGGCGCGCCCATGGCATGGCGTTGAAACAAGCAGGAGCGAGACGATGATGAATTTTGTGCAAGCTGTAGGTGTGGTCGCCAAGGGTAAGGGGGACGGCATCGTCGTCGCCACCATGGGAGCCATGTTCATATTTGACCGCATTGAAGGGGCCGATGGCAATGCCAATGGCGTACCACTGGTCAGCGGCAAGGCCGGGCTGGTACTGGGCCTGGGTGTGGCCAAGATCAAGACCGTGCTAAAACCCGCGCACGCCGAAGCCGCCAAGGGCTCGTTTGCTGGGCGCATCAACTCGGTACCGCTGATGGGCGGTGCCGCCGGCTTGGCCTTGGGTCTGGCTCTGGCGCGGCCGGATAAAAAAGTGATCGTCATGGATGGCGACGCCAGCCTGCTGATGGAGCTGGGTGGCCTGGCCACCGTGGCCCAGCAGGCGCCGAAAAACCTGCTCCACTGCGTGGTGCACAACGGCACGCAATTCACTGGACTCGACAACATGTCGACCCCAACGTCTGATTTCCAATTCGCCGAAGTGGCACTCAAGTGCGGCTATGTGCACGCCGAGCGCATCGCCGATGGCGCAACCTGGGCCGAGCGCTTTCCCCTGCTGCTGGCCATGAATGGCCCGGTGTTCGTCGAGCTGATGGTGGAGCCCGTACCCAAACAGACCAAGGACGGTTTTGAAGCTTGGGAACTGCCAGCCAATCAGTACACGCGCATGGGTGATGAAGCACTGGCTTTGCAAGACTGGCTGGCCCAGGATGCCGCATGAACATGCCCACCGACACCTACGATTTCATTGTGGTGGGGGCGGGCTCGTCTGGCGCGCCGTTGGCCGCGCGCCTGAGCGAGAACGGAAAGCACAGCGTGCTGCTGCTCGAAGCGGGTCCAGCAGACACCAATCTGTGGACCCGCATCCCTGCAGGGGTTGTGAAGGTGTTGCAGCAGGGCAAGGTTATCCGGGACTTTTTTACCGAACCCGATCCGCAGATGAAGGACCGCAAGATCTACTGGCCGCGCGGCTGGGTAGTGGGCGGCTCCAGCACGGTGAACGGCATGATCTGGGTGCATGGCACGCCTCACGAATACGACAAATGGGCGCAGGACGGCTGCCCCGGCTGGGCCCATGCGGACCTGCTGCCATGGTTCAAGAAAATCGAGAGCTTCACCGGTGGTGATCCGGACCGTCGAGGCAGCAACGGGCCAGTCACGGTCACCGAGTTCAAGCCGGTAGATGCCTTACCAGACGCCTTCTTGGACTCACTGGAACAGGCCGGTGTGACGCCGCGCGTGAAGGACTACAACGAACGCGGTTATGGCGGCAGCTATTTGCAATTCAACACCCGCAACGGCGTGCGCTGCAACACCCGCATGGCCTACCTCGACGATGCCATCGGGCGGCCCAACCTGACCTTGAAAACCGGCGTACTGGTCGGGCGCGTGCTCATCGAAGCTGGCCGTGCCACAGGCGTGTTGGCCAAAATCGACGGGGTCGACGTCACCCTGCATGCGCGGCGCGAAGTTATTTTGTGCGGCGGGGCGTTCAATTCGCCCCAGTTGCTGGAACTGTCAGGCGTGGGCAGACGGGAGGTGCTGGCGCAAGCTGGGGTGTCGCTGCTGCACGAGCTACCCATGGTGGGCGAAAACCTGAGCGAACACGTTTACAGCCCAGTCATGTACGAAGCCACGCGCGACGTGAGCTGGAACCGAGACCTGAGCAGCCCCCTCGGGCAAGCCAGACTGGCTTTGCGTTGGTTGACACAACGCGATGGCCCGCTCTCGTCAGTCACCATCACGGCTCAAGCCTTTGCAGCGATGCAGCCCGGCAGCACCGACGCCGACCTCAAGCTCCAGATTCAACAGGTCAGCAGTCCAGGAAACCGTGGCGCAGGAAAGATCGAGCTGGACACCTTCGATGGCATCACCCTCGCCTCTTTCCAAATCCGTCCGCGCTCGCGCGGGCATGCGCACATTCGCAGCCGCGACCCCGCAGCCGACCCAGTGCTGGTGTCCAACCACTTCACCCACCCAGACGATCTGAACGCTTGTCTGCAGGGGCTCAAGTTGTCGCGCAAGACCGCCGAGACCGGTCCCTTGTCGAAGCTGATTAAGCGCGAGGTGCGCCCGGGCCCAGAAAGGGCCAGTGACGAAGCCCTGGTGGACTATCTGCGCGCTACTGGTGCCACGGCCTACCATCCGGTGGGCACTTGCCGCATTGGCACAGACGCAGCGCAGTCGGTGGTCGACCCGCAATTGCGCGTGCATGGCATCCGCGGACTGCGCGTAGCCGACGGCTCCGTGATGCCCTCCATCGCTTCCACCAACACCAACGCCATCTGCATTGCCATAGGCGAGCGCGCGGCGGATTTCATCCTGAACGACTAAGCGCTGTTCATGGCCGAACCCACTTCCGCAGGAAAGCTCAATTCATGACCAAGCCAGACAACAGACGCAACGGCGACCCTGGGGCGCATTTCCAGGGCCACATCGAGCAGCTCATCAAGGACTCGACACCTTGGTGGCCTCAGACCAAGAGCCAACGCGTACATGGCAAGCCCAACGTGGTGGTGATCTACCTCGACGACTTGGGCTTTTCCGACTTAGGCTGCTACGGCAGTGAAATCGCCACGCCCCACATTGATGCCCTCGCCGCAGGCGGCCTGCGATTTGCCAACTACACGACGGTTCCCATGTGCTCGCCCGCGCGCGCGGCATTGCTGACAGGCAAGAACCCTCACTCAGTGGGCTGTGGCTGGATCGCACACGCCAACCCGGGCTTCCCGGGCTACTCGGGCGAGATCGCGCCCGATGCGCCCACCCTTGCCGAAATTCTGGGTGATGAGGGTTACAGCACCATGATGGTGGGCAAATGGCACAACACTTGGAGCCACAACGTTCACGAAGCCGGTGACCACAGCTCGTGGCCCTTGCAACGCGGCTTTGACAAATTCTACGGCTTCATGGATGCCGAGACCAGTTACTTCCAGCCCGAACGCCTGTACGAGGGCAACAACCCGGTCGAAGTGGACGCTTATCCCGACGACCACTTCGCCACCGACGACTGGACCAACCGCGCCATCCGTTGGATGAAAGAGCACCACGCCAGCGAGCCCGATCACCCGTTTTTTCTGTACACGGCATTCAACGCGCCACACATGCCGATCCAGGCCAAGGTGCAGGACATCGACAAATACAAGGGCCGCTACAACCAAGGCTGGAACGTATTTCGCCAGGCCCGCTTCGAGCGCCAGCGCGCCATGGGCCTGCTCGACGAGCGCCACCAGCTCGCCCCCTTGCCGCCTGGTGTACCCGAATGGGACAGCCTACCCGCTGAGCGTCAAGAGCTGTTTGCCAAATACATGGAGTTGTATGCCGCCCTGGTGGACAACATCGACCAAAATGTGGGCCGCATCGTCGGTTTCCTCAAGGAGGCCGGTCTGCTGGACAACACCATCATCGTGCTCAGTTCCGACAACGGCGCCAGCGCCGTCGGCGGGCTGGAGGGCACGCCCAACTACGTGGACCAGCGCGAAGGCCAGCCAGTTGACCACGCCCGTGCGCTGCAAATGGCGCGCGATGGCAGCCTGGGCCAGGACGAATCTCTGCCTGCCTACCCGACCGGCTGGGCGCAGGTGTCGAACACGCCGTTCCGCTTTTTCAAACGCACGCCCCTGAACGGCGGCATCCGCGTGCCCTTTGTTCTGCATTGGCCCGACAAAATCAAGGATGCTGGCGCGATCCGCCGCGAGTGGATTCACGTCACCGATGTCACGCCCACACTGCTTGACGTGTTGGGCATCGCGCACCCGCAATCGAGCCACGGCTTTGATGCCCGCAAGCCCGATGGCGTGAGCTTCGCGCCCATGTTGGTGGACGGCAGTGCGCCCACACAGCGCAGCCGCCAGCACTACGAGCTGGAGGTGAACCGCGCCTACATCGAGGGTCACTGGAAAATTGCATCACTGCAGCCGCGCGGCGGCGTGATCGCCTCTTTGGACAACTGGATGCTGTTTGACTTGGCGACCGATCCTTGCGAGACCACCGATCTGGCGGCGCAGCAGCCCGAGCGGGTGGCCCGCATGGCAGCCGCATTCGATGCCGATGCGCGCGCCAACTACGTCTATCCGCTGGACAACCGGGCGCTGGAGCGCGCGGTTACGATACCGCCCTTCATGGCCGACACGGTCAACCGGCCGCGCACGTTCTTCGCCGGCACGCCGACCGTGGCGCGCGCCATCGTGGCCCCGCTGCTGGGCGACCGCCACTTCACCATCCGCAGCCGGTTCGACTGGCAGCCCGGCCAAGAGGGCGTGATCTTCGCCATCGGCGAGGCCTTTGTCGGCCTGGTGCTCTATGTCATGGACGGGCAACTGCATTTTGTTTTCCACCGCTGGATGTCACCAGTGGAGCTGCCGCCAGTTGCGTTGGTAGCGGGCGCACAAGATGTCGTGCTCGAATACCGCGCCCTAGGCCAACGCCGCGGAGAAGGACGTCTGCTGGTGAACGGCATAGAGACTGTGCCCTACACCGGCATGTCCCCCACCATCATTGGCATCCACGTTGAGGGTATTGACATCGGCATGGACCGCCGCCAGCGTGTATCGCACCGCTATGCATCTAAGCGCACCTTTCCCTATACCGGGACGATTGACCGCGTGGTGATCGAACCGGGCCCCCAGGCTCCAGGCTCCATCATCAACTCGATTGAAGCGAACATCCATCGGCAACGCGATTGATGGGCTGACATAAATACCAACCAGGAGACAAGCATGAAATTTTTTAAAAATCGCCGAACATTGACTGGCATCACCGCTGCGGTGGTACTGGCTTGCCTTGCACCGATGGCCATGGCACAGACTGCTGCTGGACCCGACACCTACAAGATTGTTGTGCCACTGCCAGCAGGCGGTGGCGTGGATGTGTTTGTCCGAAAGCTGGGCGAAGCACTCGCCAAAAATCTGAATAAATCAGTGATCGTGGACAACAAGCCCGGTGCTGCCGGTCAACTCGCGGTGCAGGCCGTGGCCAGCGGTCCGACCGACGGAAGCGCAATCCTGTACATGCACTCGGGTATTCTGACGGTTCAAGAGATAACAGGCCGTATGAACGTGTTGCGCGACTTCAAGCCCATCGGCAAAGTCAGTTCGTCTCCGCATGTGCTGGTGGTTTCCGCCGCATCACCCTACACCACACTGGCCGACCTGATCAAGGCGATGCAATCTGCGCCTAACAAACTCAATTTCGGCAGTGGCGGCAAGGGCTCGCCCACCCATTTGATGTTCGAGCAGATGGATGAAAAATTCCCAGGCGGACTGAAGGCCACGCACGTACCCTTTAAGGGGGCGATCGAGGGCGTTTTCGCCGTAGTGAGTGGATCGATCGACTTCGTCTTTGCGCCACCCGGTGCGGTGATGGAACAAATGAAAGCTGGGAAACTGCGAGCACTGGCAACCACCGGTGCCGTGCGCATGCCTCAGCTGCCAAACATACCTACCGTGGCCGAAGGCGGCATTGGCAACTACCAGGATGAACCTTGGGGTGGACTGGTGGTCGCTGCCGCAACGCCGGATGCCCAAGTCAACCGTCTCGTCAATGCACTGAAAGCCGCTGTGGCCGAACCCGCATTAGTGGACATGATCAGCAAGGTGGGCGGCAAGTTGGAAATCAACCCATCACCCGCCGCCTTTGCGACTCAGATACGAGAAGAACTTGTTGTCAATAAAGCAATGGTCGTCAAACTCGGACTGAAAGCAGAATGAACATGCTGGACACCCTCATCAAAGGTGGCACCGTCATCGACGGCACCGGAACCGAGCCCTTCGTTGCGGACGTAGGCATTCGAGATGGTCGAATCACTGCCGTGGGCCAAATCGACGAACCCGCACAACGCACCATTGATGCCAAGGGCCTGCACGTGCTGCCTGGCTTTGTGGACATCCATACACACTACGACGGTCAAGCCTCATGGGACGAAACCTTTGCACCGAGTATTTACCACGGTGTGACCACCGTTGTGATGGGCAACTGTGGGGTCGGCTTTGCACCCGTGCGCCCAGGAGATCGAGACGTCCTGATTGACCTCATGGAGGGTGTGGAGGAGATCCCTGGAACCGCGCTCACCGAAGGCATGAAATGGAACTGGGAAAGCTTTACCGACTATGGCCGAGCCCTCGACGCCCAGCCGCATTCCCTCGATTTCATGACGCTGGTGCCGCATGACACACTGCGCCTGTATGTGATGGGCGAGCGCGCTGCACGCGGCGAGCCGGCCACGGCCGATGACATCGTGCAGATGCAGGACCTGCTGCGCCAAGCGCTGCTGGACGGAGCCTGTGGCCTGGCTGTGGGCAGCACTGAAACACATCGCACAGCCCAAGGGCGGATGACCCCATCGTTTGAGGTGTCGCCGGTCGAGCTCAACAGCCTTGCCGCCGTGCTCAAAGACCTGCCTTACCGCGTGCTACAAGGCATCAGCGACTTCGCCAGCCCACGGGGTGCGCCTGCGGAAGAAAAAGCCCGCTTTGACTGCGAGTACGCCAAGCTCGAAGACATGGCCAAAGTCGCTGGGCGGCCCATTTCCATCACCTGGATGGACCGCGTCATCGCGCCTCAGCAAAGCCAATGGTTGGGCGATGCTTCGCTGGCCAGCGCAGCCAAAGGAGTCGACGTCAAGCTACAGGCCTCACCACGCGGAATTGGCGTATTCAACGGGCTGGACACCACGCTCAACCTGCTGGCCGCATTCCCAAGTTATCAAGCCATTGCGCATCTACCGGCAAAGGATCGCGCAGCTCAACTGCGCGATCCCGCCACTCGGGCACGCATCCTATCGGAAGCACCGGTGAGTTTGTCGGTCGAAGGCTCGTCGGTGCCACCGCTGGCAGACTTCGTGATCCAACACTTCGAGCAAATTGCCTTCACACTGTTCCCATTGCTGCCCAGTGCAGATGGCAGCATGGACTATGAACCGCTGCCCGAGCTGTCGTTCGGGGCCCAAGCCAAGGCGCGCGGAGTGTCTGCCCGCGAACTGATGTACGACCACCTCGCGCAAGGCGATGGCAACAACTTGGTCTATTTTCCGATCCACAACTACCTCAACGGTTCGCTAGACCGGGTGCGCGAAATGCTGATGCACCCCCACGTGCTCTGCTCACTGGGTGACGCAGGTGCCCATGTGGGCACCATCTGCGATGCCAGCATCTCGACCACGATGCTCGCGCATTGGGGGCTGCAACGCACACGGGGTGAAAAGATCGCGCTGCCACAGGTGGTGCAAATGCTGACGCAGCGCAACGCATTGCACATGGGACTGAGTGACCGTGGTGTCATCGCTGCGGGCATGAAGGCCGACATCAACCTCGTCGACTTCGATCGCCTCGCCTTACCCATGCCCGAGATCGTGCGCGACTTGCCCATGGGCGGTCGCCGCATGATCCAGAAATCCATGGGCTATGTAGCCACATTGGTCTCAGGGCAGGTCGTGATCGAGAACGGCCACATCACCGACGCGCGACCCGGACGCTGGACACACGGGGCAAAAGCCTAAGACAGATACGTTGAACCAAAACATTCGAAAGGGATCCCCCATGACAAAGCAACTCATCTGCCGACGCTTGGCCTTGTGTTTGGCTGGCGCATCGCTGCTTGGTTCGGCGCTGCCAGTGCTTGCGCAGACCGACTTTCCAAACCGTCCAATCAAGATCGTCATTCCTTTGCCAGCCGGCGGTGCAGCCGATGTAGGTGTTCGCACCATGGCGCTGGAGTTGGAAAAGTCGCTCAAACAACCCGTGGTGGTCGAAAACAAACCAGGTGGTCTGTTCATGCTGGGCTTGCAGTCGGTGCTGTCTGCGCCAGCCGATGGTTACTCGGTGATGCATCTGAATCTGGGCATGGTGGGCGTGCAGGTGGTGCAAAAGAAGTTTGATTTGAACAAGCAGTTGATTCCACTGACCATCGCGGGCGATACACCCATGGTGCTGATGGTTGGTCCAAACTCACCGCATAAAACCATGAAAGACCTGGTGGCTTTTGGGCGTGCCAACCCTGGCAAGCTGAACTACGCAACACCAGGCCAGGGCGCCATTGAACACCTCAAAATCGCACAGATGGAAAAAGCGGCAGGCTTCACAGGCGTGAATGTGGCATACAAGGGTGGTCCCGACATGGTCAAAGCCGTCATCGGTGGAGAGGTGGATTTCACTGTGGCACCGGCCATCTTCGCCATGCAGTTCGCACCCAAAGGTCAAGTAAGAGTTCTGGCTGCGATCGATCAGACCCGACTCAAAGAGTTTCCGGATGTGCCCACCATCGTCGAAGCGGGCGTGAACGTCTCGCCCCTGCGGATCTGGTCTGGCTTTGCTGTCCATCCAGATACGCCGCCCGCCATCGTGCAGCGCTTGCAGCGAGAACTGGCGGCAGCGGGAGTATCCCTCCCGGTGGTTGAGAAACTGACCCCTTTTGGCATGACGCTGAAATCCAGCAAGACATCGGAAGAATTCCGCCAGCAGATCGCTTCGGATGTACTTTGGATGAGCGAAGTCGTCAAAGACCTGAAGCTCGAACCGAACTGAAGCACCGATGCAGGTCAGTGGGCATGTGGCCCTCATTACGGGGGGCGCGACCGGCACGGTCATGGCCAAGGAGCGTCACGGTGTCTGAGGGTTTACGATACACCATTGACTTTGAGCTTGCTCATGGGTGACATCAGTTCTGTGGCCCTGCTGTGGCTCGGAACATCCGTGCTGTTGGCCTCCGTTGTTCGAGCCATGACCGGTTGGGCTTTCTCGATCATTGCGGTCCCCATGCTGAGTTTGGTGTTTCCACCCGAACAAGCGGTGGTGCTGAACATCCTGCTGGCGCTCGCCGCCACTTTGAAGAATGTGCCGGCAATGCGAGGCCAGATCTCGCGTCGGATTTTTTTGCCCTTGCTGTTCTCGGGGCTGGTAGGTACGCCGATGGGTTACTGGCTGCATACCATGGTGGGCGATGCGGGCCTGCGCTTGGTTATGGGCCTATTGGTACTTGCGTTGTCGGCAGCCATGCTCCTGATACCGCCCCGTCACCAAGCCTTGACTCTGCCGGCGCTGGCGCTCGCAGGGCTGGCCTCAGGCGTGTTAGGAGGTGCCGTGGGCATTGCCGGGCCGCCGGTGGTGGTGTTGTTCATGCTCACCGCAACCGACATAGGCCAGGCCCGCGCGACTCTTGCACTGGGGCTGTTGACTGTGTGTCTTTTGGCGACCTGCGCCTACCTGTTTGGCGGCCACATCACACCACCGGTGATGCTGCTCTTTGCTCTGGCCTTGCCAGTGGTATTGCTGGGCGATACGCTCGGCAACCGGTTGTTCGCCCGCTACGGCGGCCACACAGCGCGACGCGTGAGCGTCGTACTGACATGTGCGTTGGGGCTTCTAAGCATAGCCCGCGCCCTGCTCGGGCCGTGAGGAACGCTGTGCCGTTTCAGTTTTTCACGGCACTGTAGCGCTAAACAGCAGCACGAATCCTTGCAAGGGTGCTGATCAGTTCTGTCTGGCCGCAGCCCGCAGTCGGGCTTGCACGGCTGCTTCGTCCAGCACCATCGGCGAATCGGCAGGTTGGTCACCGGGCTCAAGTCTCACCAGGTCAATTTGACCGCTGTAGCGGAACGCACCTCGGTCGGCGTAGCGTTCGCTGATGGCTCGGCGCTTGTTGATGCCCACGCTCAGACCACCCGAGGGCAGGCGCACCATCGTGGGCGAAAGGTCTGCCCCCGCAGCAACGACCTGTCCGTTCAAGCTGAAGTGGCCTTGGCCTTTGCGATCGCCGAGAGCTCGGTAGTTCAACACGAAGTCCTGTGTACCTGGCGTCAACAGGATCGGGATCAACTCGATGGGGCGATACCAGAGCTGGTAGGTGAAGTGCAGCGCACCGTCCATAACGAACAGCACCATACCGCTAAAGTGATCACCCAGCGCCACGATCACACCTTCGTCGCCGGTGCGCCATTCAAACTGTGCGCGGAGCACGAAATCCCTGTCAGCGATCATGGGCGAAACAGTCACACCGGGAATGGCTTCGCTCTCGCGATAGAAGTCGCGCGGAACAAGGGCTTGTGCCAGCTCGTGCGGCGGTAACGTGATGGCGCGCCTGTCATCGCGGTTGTCAATGGGGTAGACATAGTTCGCCGTGGCTTCGACCTCAAACTCAGCAATCAGACGTTGCAGCACCTCGGGCTGGCTAGCGGCCACGTCCTTCACCTCCGTTGGATCGCTGGCGATGTGAAACAGCATCCAGTTGTTCAGATCGAGTGGTTGCAGTGGCGGTTGAAGCGAAACGATTTTCCACTCGCCACTGATATAACCGCGGTTGCCCTGCAGCTCGTAGTACTGTCGCTGGCGTTGCACCGGGGCATCGACTTGGCGCAGCGAGGTAGCAAAGCTCTTGCCATCCATGGAACGCGTGCGGTAACCGTTGTGCACCGAGGGATAGCGACCACCGGTCAGGTCGAGCAGGGTCGGCAGCAAGTCGGTGACGTGGATCCATTGGGAGCGCAATCCACCCGGGTCGGCCAAGCCCTTGGGCCAGTGTGCGACAAAAGGTACCCGGATGCCGCCGGCCATGGGTGTGCGCTTGTAGAACCGGTACGGCGTGTTGGACACCTGTGACCACCCGCTGGGGTAAGCCGCGTAGGTGGCGTCGTCGCCGACGGCGTTCGTCTCCACCAGGCGGCGCACCAGCGCAGCGTCTTCCGGAAAACCCTGGCGACGGTCCTGCAGGTTCATCACGCCGGTCGGACCGCCGATGGAATTGGCGCCGTTGTCCGATGTGATCATGATCAGCGTGTTGTCCAGTTGGCCGCTTTTTTCCAAGAAGGCCAGCAAGCGCCCCACGTTCTGATCGACGTTGTCCACCAGCCCTGCGTAACACGCCATGTAGCGTGCGTAAAGTTCTTTCTGCTCGGCCGGCAAGCTTGCCCACTCGGGGATGCCGGGATTGCGCGGTGGCAGTACGGCGTTGGGTTCGATCAGCCCCATGGCCCGCTGGCGCTCGAAACGCGCCAGCCGCAAGGCGTCCCAGCCGGCCTCGTAAACACCGTTGTATTTGGCTTGGTCTTCGGGCTTGGCCTGATGCGGCGTGTGCGGCGACTGGAATGCGAGGTAAGTGAAGAAGGGTTTGTCCGGCGCGCTGGCGCGGTTTTCAGCAATCCAGGCGATGGCGCGGCTGGTGTAATCATCTGGGGCAAAGTAGCCCTCTGGGTAGCCATCCACCTGTGCCAGCTGGTTGCCTTCGAGCATGCGATCGGGCTGGTAGTAGCTGGTCTCGGCCCCCATGAATCCGTAGAAACGGTCGAAGCCACGTTGCAGGGGCCAGCCACTGTTGTCAGCGGCGCTGTGCAGGTTGCGGTCGTAAGTGTTGTGCCATTTGCCCAGGGCCATGGTGGACCAGCCCTGTTCGCGCAACAACTCGGACATCAATGGCGCATCCCTGGATATTTCGCCACGGTAACCCGGGTAACCCGGATCATTGTGCGTCAGCCAGCCACAACCAACACTGTGCGGGTTCTTGCCCGTCAGCAGAGCCGCGCGGGCCGGCGTGCACATGGGCACTGTGGTGTAGTTGGTGTAGCGCAGTCCCTGCGCGGCAAGACGGTCGATGTTAGGGGTTTGAATCTCACCACCGTAACAACCGAAGTCGGAGAAGCCCAGGTCGTCGAGCAGGATCACAATGATGTTCGGACTGCCTTGTGGCGCACCCAGTCGAGGCGACCAACTTGGCGAGGACTCTGGCAACGTTTGGCCGATATGACCGGAAAATTGGGCACTTGGGTCGGCGACTTTCAGCGATTGCGAGTCTTTGGAGGGCATGTAGGTACCTTACGCATAAATGGGCATTCGGTAACGCCAAATGCCATCAATAGATCGATGGCTAATTTTATGGAGCGTGATCGTTCATGAATGTCAAAACACCGACATATGGCTACCTTTGCGCTAGTGGTTCGCCCTAGGATCCAGCAAGACAAAGCGTTGAAACTCTGTGCGCGAATTCAATTGCCTTCCGTCATCTGTGATTTAGCCATGTTGGATGCAGCTGTGAGCTGTAGACCGGTCACTGGATGCACTGCATAGCGAACGACCGGTTATGGCAGGCGCCAAACATCAGCCTCAGCCTCGGGATGTCCGCTACCAGCCAAAAAAAGACCACTGACCGCAAGCTCAAATATCAAACCAAGGCAACAGCAATGGCCCGACAGCCATTGCAAAACTTCAGCTCAGTCACCAGACCGCTGTCAAAACGTCCCCGGATAAGCCCCGCCATCGGCCAACACGTTCTGGCCCGTCATGTAAGCCGCGTGCTGGCTGCACAAAAAGGCGCAGATGGCACCAAACTCTTGCGGGTTGCCGTAGCGCCCTGCCGGGATTTGCGCTTGCTGGATGGCGCGCATTTCTTCCACCGTTTTGCCTTGCTTTTGCGCCATCGCGGGCAGCGTCGAGCGGATGCGGTCGGTGTCGAACTTGCCGGGTAGCAAGTTGTTGATGGTCACGCCCTGGCCCGCAATTTTGCTGCGCGATGTGCCGGCCACAAAACCCGTCAGGCCACTGCGGGCGCCATTGGACAAGCCCAGCACGTCGATGGGCGACTTCACCGAGCTGGAGGTGATGTTGACGATGCGACCAAAGCCGCGTGCGGCCATGCCGTCCACCGTGGCTTTGATCAACTCAATCGGCGTGAGCATGTTGGCATCGATGGCCTTGAGCCAGGCCTCGCGGTCCCAGTCACGAAAGTCACCGGGTGGCGGGCCGCCTGCGTTGGTGACCACGATGTCGTAGTCTTTGCCGGGGCCACCCGCCACGTTCCAGATGGCTTCGCGCCCAGCTTCGGTGGTGATGTCTTGCGCCACGGCGATCAACTGCACTTTGCCACCCGTTTCGGCACGCAAGTCATCCACTGCCTTGTTCAGCACTTCGGCGCCACGCGCCACCATGACCACGTTCACGCCTTCCAGCGCCAATGCCCGTGCGCAACCCCAGCCCAAGCCTTTGCTCGCGCCACCCACCAAAGCCCACTTGCCTGCAATGCCCAAATCCATTTTCGCTCCTGTTGATTTCAAACTTTGGGTGCGCGTGTCACCCAAAAAACACCCGACAGCACCAGCACGGTGCCGCCCACAATCCATATGTTGAAAGGCTCACCCAAAAGGACCACACCCATGAGCAGCGTGGACATGGGGCCGATCATGCCGGTCTGCGCCGTCAGGCCCGAGCCGATGCGTTCGATGGCCATCATGACCAAGACCACGGGCACCGCCGTGCAAGCCGTGGCGTTGAGCAGTGACAACCAGATCACGGGCTCGGGAACCTGCGCCAGCGACAACGGGCGCAGCACCGCAAATTGAGCAATGCACAAGACACACGCCACCGAGGTGGCCCAGCCCGCCAAACGCAGCGAACCAAGCCGCTGCACCATCTGCCCGCTGTAACTCAGGTACAGCGCATAGCTGATGGCACTGCCCAACACCAGCGCCGCGCCCAGTACGGCGTTTTTGCCGTCGAGTGCCGCTTCATGGCCGAACACCAGCATCACACCGGCATAGCTGATGGCCATGCCCACCCCTTGGTGGTAGCTGATTTTGCGGCGATACAAGAACCAGCCCAGCACCAGCACCAGTGTGGGGTTGAGGTACAAGATCAGGCGCTCCAAAGAAGCGCTGATGTATTCCAAGCCCCAGAAATCCAGAAATGAGGCCAAGTAATAACCGCTGAAGCCCAGACCCAAAATGCCCAGCCAGTCACGCTTGGCGATCCGGGGTTTGCCGCGTCCGGCCCACCAGGCCATACACAAAAACAGGGGCAAGGCAAAGAGCATGCGCAGCATGACCAGAGTGACGGCATCGACACCATGGCGATAAGCCAACTTGACGATGATGGCTTTGCCGCTGAAGGCGATCGAACCGGCCATGGCCATGATCAGGCCAGTGGTCAGATGGGCATTTCTTTGTGCTTGCATCGTCAACGCCCAATCCGGCCCCATATCCATTGCACAGCCTCGTCCGCGGCCAGCTCGGGCGTGTTGGCATGGTTGGCATTCAGCACAAGATACCGGCTGTCAGGGTGTGGCGGCAATTTTTGATAAATCGCAGCTGAGGCAGAGGGGTACAGCATGTCTTGCTTGCCGATCGCCCAAAACACCGGGACGGGTTTTCGAAACGCGGCAGCACTCAGACCCATATTGCCCCAGCCTTGCGGGTTGAAATAACTCCACAAAGCTGTGGCAGTGGTTTTGATCGGGCGACGTTGCCCTTGGTTGATGTCGTTCATCTCGATCAAGGTGTCGCCCTGACCCGATTGCACCAACTGACGCGCCGCATCGACACTGCGCCGCACATCGGGCACTTGGTCAAAGACCTCGGGCACATGGCCTGGAGCCATAGGCAAGACAGCGTCCGCATCGCCAACCTGGGCCATGTAGGCCAGTGTGGCATTGGCACCAAAACTCTGGCCTCCCACTGCTACCCATTGGATGCCTGATTGACGCAAGGCCAGAACTGTGGACTGAATTTGTGCCAGCGCGTCGGCGTAAGGGCGGTCGTAAAGTCGATGACGTGACCATGGCATTTCAAGCATCCGAACCTGGCAATAGGGTTCAATTTTTTGAGCTATGGGCTTGAGATAAGGCGATTGCGCTGTGCCCCATTTGCCATGCAAGAGCACCACAGCACAGGACAGCGGTTGTGCCGATGCAAGAGCGCATGCCCATGCCCCCACAACCAGCACAACCCCACGCAACAACAGCGCCTGGCGCATCAAAAGCCCACAGCCTGCCCATCACGGCGCGGGTCGCTGGCGGCCATGTAACCTTCCACGCCCGGATTGCCCATGCGCCAGATGAACTGGCCGGCACCAAAGTCTTGGTAGGAGTCGTTGATGACGTCCAACTCGTGACCACGGGCGATCAGGCCCTGCACGGTCTGGCTGTTCATGGCGGCTTCGACGTTGATGTTCATACCGGTGTTGTAACGCCAGCGCGGTGCATCGCATGCGGCTTGAGGGTTTTGCTTGTAGTCGAGCATGCGCACCAGGGTTTGCATGTGGCCTTGGGGCTGCATGTTGCCGCCCATCACGCCGTAGCTCATGACGGGCTGACCGTCTTGGGTCAGGAAAGCGGGGATGATGGTCTGGAAAGGCCGCTTGCCGGGCATCACCAAGTTGGCCTTGTTGGGGCCGTTCAGGTTGGTGCTGAAACCGTGGCCCCGGTTTTGCAGGCTGATGCCGTAGTTCGGTTCCACCACACCGGAGCCAAAGCCCATGAAGTTGCTTTGGATGAAGCTGACCATCATGCCGTTTTCATCGGCCGCCGTCAGGTAAATCGTGCCGCCCTTGACCGGGTTGCCCGCTTGGAAGTTTTGCGCCTTCTTCATGTCGATCAGCCTGGCGCGACTGGCCAGATAAGCCGGGTCGAGCATCTGCTCGGGCGTGACCTCCATGTAGCGCGGGTCGGCCACGTAGCGGTACACGTCGGCAAAGGCCAGTTTCATGGCTTCGATTTGCAGGTGCTGCGAATCCACGCCGTCGACCGCGTGGCTGGCCAGGTCGAAGTTGGACAAGATCCCCAAGGCGATCAGCGCCGCGATGCCTTGCCCGTTGGGCGGGATCTCGTGCAGGGTGTAACCACGGTAGTCTTGCGCAATGGGCTTGACCCACTCGGGCTTGAAGTCGGCCAGGTCTTTGGCCGTGATGCTGCCGCCGTTTTCCTTGGCGAACTTTTCAATCGCCTCGGCAATCTCGCCACCGTAGAGGGCTTGACCCTTGGTGGCCGCAATGGCTTTGAGGCCACGCGCCGCGTTCTTGAACTGAAACAGCTCACCCACTTCGGGGGCGCGGCCCCAGGGCAAAAAACTTTGTGCAAAACCGGGTTGTGACTGCAGCTCGGGCGTGGCCGCAGCCCACTTTTGCTGCACCACCACAGGGATCAAATAACCGCGCTCGGCCACCTCGATGGCGGGCTCAAGCAAGTCAGCAAAAGGCAGCTTGCCAAAGCGCTCGCTCAAGGCAACCCAACCGGCCACCGCGCCGGGCACGGTGACCGAGTCGAAGCCGCGCTTGGGCGGTGTGATTGCGTCAGCGCCGTATTTGCGGTGAAAGTAGTCGGGCGTCCAAGTGGCAGGGGCAGGACCAGACGAGTTGAGGCCGTGCAACTCTTTGCCGTCCCACAAAATGGCAAAAGCATCCGAACCCAAACCGCAACTCACGGGCTCGGTCAGCGTGATCACCGCTGCAGCGGCAATGGCGGCGTCAACCGCATTGCCGCCCTTGAGCATCATGCGCAAGCCGGCTTGGGCGGCCAAAGGGTGCGAGGTGGAAACGATGTTGCGCGCGAACAGCGGCAAACGGGTGCTGGTGTAGGGGAACTGGTGATTGAAGTTCATGTCATTCCAAAGTGATCTTGCGCTCGGTGATGATTTTTTTCCACTTGGCCGATTCTTTCGCCAGCATGGCGGTGAACTGGGCTGGCGTACCCCCCACAGGCTCAATGCCAAACCGTTGCAGCTTGTCCAACACCTCGGGGTCTTGCAGCACTTGATTGGCAGCCATGTTCACGCGGCTGACCACTTCAGGCGGCAACCCTTTGGGGCCAAACAAACCAAACCAAGTGTTGGACTCGTAACCGGGCAAGACATCGGCGATGGGCTGCACACCCGGCGCCAGCGCTGTAGGCTTGAGCGTGGTCACGCCCAAAGCGCGCAAACGGCCATCGCGCACGTGCGGCAAACCGGTGGGCAAGCTGTCAAACAGCACATCCACCTTGCCACTGACCAAATCGGGAATGGCCAAGGCTGTGCCCTTGTAGGGAATGTGGACGACAAACACATCGGCCTGCGCCTTGAACAACTCTGCCGACAACTGGACGATGGTGCCATTGCCGCTCGACGCATAGTTCAAGCGGCCAGGGTTCTTCTTGGCGTGATCGATCCATTCCTTGACGGTTTTGGCGGGCGAGCTGTTGGGCACCAGCATGATGCTGGGCGCATTGCCCACTTGGCTGATCGGAGTGAAGTCTTTGACCGCGTCATAGGGCATGCGCGGGTTCAGGTTGGGCCCGATCGAGTGCGTGCTGGAAGTGGACAGCAGCAAGGTATAGCCATCTGGGCTGGCCTTGGCGGCCAGGTCCGAGCCCAAGGTGCCGCCCGCGCCGGGGCGGTTTTCGACCACCAGCGTTGTGCCCATTTTTTCGCCCAGCTTTTGCGACAAGGTGCGCGCAAACAAGTCGGTGGCCCCACCCGCCGGGAATGGCACGATGAGGCGGATGGGCTTGGTCGGGTAGGACTGGGCTTGCACGGAAGTCGCACAAACCAGCCCCACAAAAGCGGCCAGCAGGGTATGGATCACATCGTGTCTTTTCATGAAGTCCCCAAAAGCAAAAAAACAGGGCCCAAGCCCATGCAAAAGTGATTTTGGCAGAGCTGAGGCCGGGATGACGCCCTCTGGTGACATGCCCCTTGGACGCACCAAAGAAAACGGCCTCCAAGGAGGCCGCTTTCGCATTCAAAGCATCAATCGGTCATTCTTCGACGAAAGCCTCTTCACGCTTGGACTTGATCGAGGGCAAGGCCACGATGACCAACAGCAGCAAGGCCGCAGCCAACAGGCCCGCAGACAGAGGCCGCGTCACAAAAACGCTCCAGTCGCCACGCGACAAGAGCATGGCCCGGCGCAGGTTTTCTTCCATCATCGGGCCCAGAATGAAGCCCAGCAGCAGGGGCGCTGGCTCCATGCCCAGCTTGATGAAGGTGTAGCCGATCACACCAAACATGGCCACCATCCAGATGTCCCAGGTGTTGTTGTTGGTCGAATACACACCGATCGCGCAAAACAGCACGATGGCAGGGAACAACCAGCGGTAAGGCACCGTCAGCAGCTTGATCCAGATGCCGATCAAAGGCAGGTTCAAGATGATCAACATGGCGTTGCCGATCCACATCGAAGCGATCAGGCCCCAGAACAACTCGGGGTTGCTGGTCATCACCTGAGGGCCAGGCTGGATGTTGTGGATCGTCATCGCACCCACCATCAAGGCCATCACAGCGTTAGGCGGAATGCCCAGTGTCAGCAAGGGGATGAAGGAGGTCTGCGAGGCCGAGTTGTTGGCCGACTCGGGCGAGGCCACACCACGGATGTTGCCTTGACCGAAAGGCACTTCGCCGGGGCGCAGCTTGGTTTTCTTCTCGATGGTGTAGGCCGCAAAAGCCGCCAGCAAAGCACCGCCACCAGGCAAGATGCCCAGGGCCGAACCCAAAGCCGTGCCGCGCAAAACCGCAGGAATCATGTTCTTGAAGTCTTCGGCATTGGGCATCAAGCCAGTCACTTTGGCGGTGAAGACTTCACGGTCTTCCTCAGGCTTGGACAGGTTGGAGATGATCTCGCCGTAACCAAACACACCCATGGCGATGGTGATGAAACCCACACCGTCGGTCAGTTCAGGAATGTCGAAGCTGAAACGGGCCACACCCGAGTTCACGTCGGTACCAATCAGGCCCATGAGCAAACCCAAAACGATCATGCCCACCGCTTTGATCAGGGAACCCGAAGCCAGCACCACGGCCCCGATCAAGCCCAGAATCATCAGCGAAAAGTATTCGGCAGGACCGAACTTGAAAGCGACTTCGGTCAAGGGACCGGCGAAGGCCGCCAAAATCAAGGTACCCACGCAACCGGCAAAGAAAGAACCCAGACCCGCCGCTGCCAAAGCAGGACCGGCACGGCCTTTACGGGCCATCTGGTAACCGTCGATCATGGTCACGACCGAAGAGGCTTCACCCGGCAGGTTCACCAAAATAGCGGTGGTCGAGCCGCCGTATTGGGCGCCGTAGTAAATACCTGCCAACATGATCAGCGCAGCCACGGGGGGCAGCGCGTAGGTGGCGGGCAGCAGCATAGCGATGGTCGCCACAGGACCCACGCCAGGCAAAACGCCGATCAGTGTGCCCAGCAAACAGCCGATAAAGGCGTAAATCAGGTTTTGAAAGGTGAAAGCCACCCCAAAACCAAGGGCAAGGTTGTCAAACAGTTCCATGAATTATTTCTCCTCAACCGGTGATGAATGTGGGCCAGACAGGGAACTGCAGCTTCAGCAGCAGCACGAAAGCGCCGTAACTGCCGGCCGACAGGACCGCGGCCAGAATCAATACTTCTTTGAGCTTGAAGGTGTCACCCGCCAGGCTGACCACCAATGTGGTGCCGAAAATCGCGACGATCAAACCCATGGCTGGCACGCCAAAAGAAGGCAAGCCTCCCAGCAAAATGCCAAACAAGACGTTGCCGGCAATGATGAAAACCAAAGGCTTCCAGGCCCATGCACCGATCTTGTCACCGTCCTGAGTCTCCACCGTCAAGGCTTTGAACATGACGAAGGCACCAATCAGTGCCAACAAAACGCCCAACAGCAGCGGAAAGTAGCCAGGCCCCATGCGGGCACCGGTGCCCACGGTGTAGTTGGTCGCACCATAAGCAAAGGCAGCGCCAGCCACGGTGTAAAACAGGCCGGAAAAAAAGTCTTTTTGACTCTTGATGTTCACGAGATATCTCCTCTGATTTGAGTTGACGAGATTCTGCGTGAACAATCTGGTTTTAACGATGTGGGTTACACCTATGTTTCCGAGGTGACAAACACATGGTTTACCCTGATGCGAAGCCGGTTCGAGCTGCCTGTGCAGCCCGCAAGATCATTTAACCAAGGGCTTGAACACCTTGAGCCATTTGGGTGCGGGCAAGCCCCACTTCTCCTCGATATTGTCAGCAGCAGCGGTCAACGCTTCGCGTTGAGGCCGGCTGGCGGTTCGCTGCGCCAGCACAATGGCGTTGCCCTCGCGTGTGGGCTTGAATGCCCACACGGCGTCTTCGCCAAAAGCGGCGCAAATTTTCTCCACACTTTCGCCATAACTGGACGAACGGCCAAACAGGTTCACCGTCATGCAGCCTTGTTGGCTGAGCAGTTCACGGCAATGGCGGTAAAAGTCGGGGGTGTCCAGCACCGGGGCGGCGGCTTCTTCGTCGTAGAGGTCGACCTGCAACGCATCGACCGTGCCGCGCCATTCGTCCTTCTGGATTTCCAGCGCGGCATCGGCCAGCACCACGCGCAAGCGCTCGTCGTCGGGCGGCAAACGGAACCAGCCCCGGCAGGCATGCAGCACGCCGGGGTTCAGCTCGATCGCGGTGCAGGTCATCTTGAGCTTTTTGTAGCAAAACTTGGTGATCGTGCCGGCACCGAGGCCCAACTGCATGGCATGAGCCCCCTTGACTTCGTCGTGCGGGAAAAACAGCAGCCAGCCGAACATGCGCTGCACGTACTCCAGTTCGATGTCATAGGGCTTGTCCAGAAACATCGAGCCCTGAATCCACTCGGTGCCCAAGTGCAGGTAGCGGATTTTTCCATCTTCTGAGAAATTGACTTCGGGCAGTTCAATGGCTTTGTCGGCGGCTTTTTTGCGGGTCATTCAGGGTTTCCGTGCGGGTGCGCCGTTCAGGCGTCAGGTGTATCGGGTCGGTCAGGGGCATCGCCAGACAGCAGGCCATGCGCTTGCATGACCGCGCCCCAGGCAACGCGTTTTTGATCAAAGGTCCATGAAGCATGGGCGGGACTGGTCGATGGTAGGCGATGCAGCGTGACTTGCTCAGCCAATCCGGCTTGCAGCAGTGATTTTTCAACCGCCTTGGCATGCCGAAAGCTCTCGCCCCCGTTGTGAGCGATACCGCTCAGCCGGGGACAGCGTTGCAACAGGGCCGGAAAATTGTTCAATTGGGCCTGACGGATCGCGCTGTCCAGACTGCCCTCGCGTTCGCATTGCGCGTACACATCCCACACGCCCACACCTTGCGCCAGCAAACATTGGCAACGGCGGGCATGGTCTTTGTCGCCAGGCCAAGGGGCCTGCGGCCACAAGGCTTGCATGATGCGCCAAAAATGGTTTTGCGGATGGGCGTAATACTGCTGCAACTGCAAAGACTTGACGCTCGGAAAACTGCCCAGCACCAGCACACGTGTATCAGCGCAAACCAGTGGCGGCAAGCCTTGAAGAAGAAGGGACGCCGAGGCATCGGTCTGCACAAGCCCGTTCATATCTGAGCCAGTTTGGGCAAGACCCGCAGCGCATTGCCCGTGCTGGCGCTGGCCAGCTCGGCCAGCGACGCACCGCGCACATCGGCCAGCACCTGCGCGATGCGGAGCAGCTCGGCCGGACTGTTGCGGCCTTGGGCTGCGCCTTGGGCACGTTGTTCGGCGGTTTGGTAAAGCCACTGCGGCGGAATGTCGGGTGCGTCGGTTTCCAGCACGAGCGCACTCAAAGGCAAATCGCGGGCCAGGCGGCGCAACTGCAAAGAGCGCTCATAAGTCAGCGTGCCGCCAAAACCCAGCGCAAAGCCCAGGTCTACAAAAGCCTGCGCCTGCTGGCTGCTGCCATTGAATGCATGCGCGATGCCGGAAAGCACCGGGTACTGGCGCAGACCTTTGATCAAGAGGTCGGCCGAGCGCCGCACATGCAAGATGACAGGAAGGCCGTGCTTTTGCGCCAGCTTCAGCTGCTCGGTGTAAAAAAACCATTGGCGTTCGCGCATTTCGGGGGTGCACAGCGCAGGCACAAAAAAGTCCAGCCCGATCTCGCCCACCGCCACCAGCCTCGGGTCGCTTGCTCGCTCGCTCAGGGCCTGGTCCAGCGCCAGCAAGTCACTGTCCTGCGCGTGCGGCACAAACAAAGGGTGGATGCCCAAGGCGTAAGCGTCGCCGTGCCGCTGGGCCAGCTGCGCCACATCGGTCCAGTGCTTGGCGTGCACCGCCGGAATCACGCAACGCGTCACGCCCGCTTGACGGGCCGCTGCGCGCACGGCGTCGCGGTCGGCGTCAAACTCGGCAGCGTCCAGATGGCAATGCGTGTCGATCCACATTCAAAAATTCAGACAGGCGCTTGCAACACACCCTTGACCAGATGCAGCTGCCGGTCGCAACGTGCGGCCAGGGCTTGGTCGTGCGTGACCACCACAAAGGCAGTGCCGCGCTCGCGGGCCAGTTGCAACATCATGGCAAACACACCGTCCGCCGTTTCGCGGTCCAGGTTGCCGGTGGGCTCGTCGGCCAACACGCAGGCCGGGTCGTTCACCAAGGCGCGGGCCAGGGCAACGCGCTGGCGTTCACCCCCCGACAACTCGGCCGGTCGGTGATGCAGACGCTCCCCCAAACCCACACGCTGCAGCCACTGCGTGGCCACGGCGGCGGCTTCGGCGCGGTCCTGGCGGCGAATCCACAGCGGCATGGCCACGTTGTCCAGAGCACTGAACTCGGGCAGCAAGTGATGAAACTGGTAGACAAAACCCAGGTAGCGGTTGCGCCACTGGCCTTGCTCGGCCGCACTCAAGGCCGACAACAGCTGCCCCTTGAGCTGCACCGAACCCTGTGTGGGCGCGTCCAGCCCGCCCAGCAAATGCAGCAAGGTGCTTTTACCCGAACCCGAAGCGCCCACGATGGCGAGCGTCTCACCCGCGTACACGGCCAGGTCCACGCCTTGCAATACGGTCACATCCAGACGTCCCTCGGTGAAACGCTTGGTCAGGCCGTGGGCCTGAAGCACCACAGGGTTCATGTCATTCATAACGCAGTGCCTCCGCCGGGTTGACCTGGCTGGCCCGCCAGCTGGGGTAGAGCGTGGCCACAAAGGCCAACACCAAAGAAATGATAGCCACCGGCAAAATGTCGCTGGCCAGCGGCTCGCTGGGCATGCGGCTAATCAGGTAAATGTCGCGCGGCAAAAAGCTGGCGTTGAACAGCTTTTCCAACGCGGGCACGATCACGTCGATGTTGAACGCCACCAGCAGGCCCAGCAACAAACCACTCAGGGTGCCGATCACGCCCACCGTCGCGCCCTGCACCACAAAAATGCCCATGATGCTGCGCGGGCTGGCCCCCAGCGTGCGCAAGATCGCGATGTCGGCGCGTTTGTCGGTCACCGTCATCACCAGCGTGCTGACCAAATTGAAAGCCGCCACCGCCACGATGAGCGTGAGGATGATGAACATCATGCGTTTTTCGACCTGCACGGCCGCAAACCAGGTCTTGTTTTGTTGGGTCCAGTCGCGCACAAAAAACTGCGGGCCCAAATCCAATTGCAAGTCACGCGCGACTGCACGCGCCAGGTGCAAATCACGCAACTTCAGGCGCACGCCGCTGGGGCCTTCCAGCCGGAACATGCGGGCAGCGTCATCCACATGCATCAGCGCCAGCGCCGAGTCGTATTCGTAATGGCCGGAAGAAAACAGGCCCACCACACCCATCTGCTTCATGCGCGGCACCACGCCCGCAGGCGTGACTTGGCCGGACGGCGACACCAAGGTCACTGGGTCACCGGTCTGCACGCCCAGGTTGCTGGCCAGGTCGCGCCCCAGCACCAAGCCAAACTCGCCCGCTTGCAAGCGCGACAACACGCTGGCTTGGCTGTCCGATGACAAGTCGCTGACTTCCGGCTCCAGCGCCGGGTCAATGCCGCGCACCAGCACGCCCTTCATGTCCTCGCCCCGCGCCAGCAACGCCTGCGCGGTGATGAAGGGCGCAGCACCCACCACCTGCGGGTGGGCCTTCAGCCGGGCCAACAAGGCAGGCAAATCGGCCACGGCCGCGCCGTCGGCGGCATACACCTCGATGTGTGACACCACGCCCAGCATGCGGTCGCGCACCTCTTTTTGAAACCCGTTCATCACGCTCAGCACGATGATGAGTGCCGCCACGCCCAGGCCAATGCCCATCATGGACACGCCCGAAATGAAAGAAATGAAGCCGTTGCGCCGGGTGGTCCGGCCTGCGCGCGTGTAGCGCCAGCCCAGCACCAGCTCGTAGGGAATGTTTTTGAAAAATGCCATAGGCCGCTATTGTGACCAATCGGTCAATGCCTCGATGAAACCGTAGAAACATTTGGCAAGCATGGTGTTTTCACTTAGAAAGTCGCGGCAGTGACGGTATTTGAATGGCTTTGAATCAAAACTTTGGCATCTTGGACCATGACATGCGTTGGCTTGGGGTCAAGGTCGCATGCATCACTTGCCAAAAGGAGACAAGCCATGAGCCATCCACGCGCCACCTTGTGTGCCATTGCCGCAGCCGCACTGCTGAGCGCCTGCCAGACAGCCCCTGTCCAGCCCACCGCGCCGTCCACCTCGGCCGAGGAGGTGGGGGAATTCCGCAAAGGCTCGGGCTACCTGAACGGTTACCTCGACCGCAAAGCCTTGCCCGATAGCCTGGCCTTGGTGCCCCCACCACCCCCACCGGGCTCGGCGCGCCAAGCGGCTGACCTGGAAATGCACCAACAAACCCGAAACCTGCGCAACACGCCACGCTGGGAACAGGCCGCCAAGGATGTGAACCTCAAGTTCCCAGAAGCAGCGGGGGTGTTTTCATGCGCACTCGACATGCCGATCTCGCACGAAGCCACGCCCCACTTGAACATGCTGCTGCGGCGGACCCTGATCGATGCGGGTCTGGCCACCTACAAGGCCAAAGACCACTACAAGCGACAACGTCCTTTTGCACAGTTGGGGGAAAGCACCTGCGCGCCCAAAGAAGAGGCCCAATTGACGAAAGACGGCTCTTACCCGTCGGGCCATGCGGCCTTGGGTTGGGCGTGGGGGCTGATCTTGGCGGGCGCAGCCCCTGACAAAGCAGATGCCTTGTTGCAACGCGCCCATGCATTTGGCGACAGCCGCATGGTGTGCGGGGTGCACTGGCAAAGCGATCTGGAGGCCGGACGCGTGGTGGGTGCCGCCGCCGTGGCGCGCCTGCAGGCCGACCCGGTGTTTCAAGCACAAGCGCAATTGGCCAAAGCCGAAATTGCCGCCGCCCGTGCCAAAGGCCTCAAGTCAGATCGGTCCGACTGCGCGGCAGAGGCGGCAGCCCTCAAGCGCTGAACGCGCGCTACCTTGGCGTGCATGGGGCCTGCGACAATCAGGCCCCATGCACCTGATCATTCCCTATGCGGCCAGCCACAGCCTGCAAAGCCCCGAGGCCTTGGCCCACTTGCAGTTGCCGAATTTGCGGGCCCTGCTGGCCGTCTTGCAGCGCCAAGAGGTGCTGCAAGACGGCGCTGAAACGCCTCTGCACATGCCCCATGAGCGCCTGCATGCCCAGGCCTTGGGCTGGGGGACAGGGGCGACCACCCTGCCCTGGGCCGCTTGGCAAACTAGGCAAAGCAGCCCCGAACCGCAAGCCTGGATGACCCCCTGTCATTGGCAAATTGGTATGGACCAGGTGGTCATGCTCGACCCCGCCAGTTTGTCCCTGTCAGATGAGGAATCGCAGCAATTGCTGCAGGCCATGCAACCGTTCTTGCAAGAAGACGGTCTGCAAGTCACCTGGCACAGCGCGCTGAAATGGCATGTTCAGGGCAGCATGCTGGCCGATCTGAGCTGCGCCTGCCTGGACCGGGTGATCGGTCAAAACGTGAAGGACTGGATGCCTACCGGCACGGCCGAACGCCCCTTGCAACGCCTGCAAAGCGAAATGCAAATGCTGCTGTACAACCACCCAGTGAACAATGCACGCGACGCACGCAGGCAAATCGCCGTCAATTCTTTTTGGCTGCACGGAGCGGGCACGCTGCCGGTTGATGCGGCCATCTCTGCACCCCACTTGGAAATACCCGACGCCCTGCGTCACAGTGCTTTGCGCGGCGATGTGCAGGCCTGGCGACAAGCCTGGCAACAACTCGATGCGACGGCCGTGGCCGACTTGCTGGCCCACTTCAAAGCCACCGGCCAGGCCACGCTGAGCCTGTGCAGCGAACACGCGGCGCACACCTACACGGCAGAGCCAGCCGGCTGGCACCAGCGCACAACACGCGCATTCCAACGTCTCTTCAACAAAGCCACACCTGCAGCGGCTCTTCAAGCCCTCATCACCCCATGAATTTGCTCACCCGAGATGTGCCTCCCCGCAGCGCCTGGGCGCTGGAACAAGCGGGCATCCACCCCCTGCTGGCCCGCCTGTATGCCGCCCGTGGCGTCCAATCCAAAGACGAACTCGACGACGCCCTGAACCTGCTGCTGCCCCCGGCCGGCATGCTGGGCACGCACGAAGCGGCCAAGCTGCTGGCCGACGCCATGGCGCAAAACAAGCGCCTGTGCATCGTGGCCGATTACGACTGCGACGGCGCGACCGCCTGTGCCGTGGGCGTACGTGGCCTGCGCATGCTGGGGGCCCAAAACGTGAGCTACTTGGTGCCCGACCGCGTGGTCGACGGCTACGGCCTCACGCCGCCGATTGCCCAGCGGGTGCACGCGCAAGGCGCCGACGTGCTGATCACGGTGGACAACGGCATCGCCAGCGTGGCGGGCGTGCAAGCGGCGCAAGCCCTGGGCCTGCAGGTGCTGGTGACCGACCACCATTTGCCCGGCAGCGAACTGCCCACCGCCGAAGTCATCGTCAACCCCAACCAGCCCGGCTGCAGCTTCACCAGCAAATCCATCGCGGGTGTGGGCGTGATGTTTTATGTGCTGCTGGCCCTGCGTGCCGAGCTGCGCCAGCGCGGTGTGTTTGACGCCAGCAACCAGCCGCGCCTGGACGCGCTGCTGCCACTGGTGGCTTTGGGCACCGTGGCCGACGTGGTCAAGCTCGACGCCAACAACCGCCGCCTGGTGGCGCAAGGTCTGCGCCGTGTGCGGGCTGGGGCGCTGCCCCCGGGCATGGCCGCGCTCATGCGTGCGGCCAGCCGTGAAACCGCCAAGGCCACGACTTTTGACTTTGGCTTTGCCTTGGGGCCGCGCATCAATGCCGCAGGCCGTCTGGCCGACATGACGCTGGGCATCGAATGCCTGCTGACCGACGACACGGGTCGCGCTGACGAGCTGGCCAAACAGCTGGACGCGATCAACCGCGAACGCCGCGTGATCGAGGGCGACATGCGTGAGATGGCTATGGAAATGGCCGAATCGCTGTTTGACGAAGGCGACGAGCCGCCGCCCGCCATTTGCGTGTTCGACCCCGATTTTCACGAAGGCGTGGTGGGCATCGTGGCCTCGCGCATCAAGGACAAATTGCACCGACCCACTTTTGTGTTTGCGGCCAGCAGCGCCCCGGGCAAAGAGCACGAACTCAAAGGCTCAGGCCGATCCATTGCGGGCTTTCATTTGCGCGACGCGCTCGACTTGGTGGCCAAACGTGCGCCCGGCGTGCTGCTGCGCTTTGGCGGCCACGCCATGGCGGCAGGCTGCACCATTGCCGAAGAGCATCTGGATGTGTTCGAGGAGACGCTCAACCAAGTGGCGCTGGAATGGCTGGACGCCACCACACTGCAACGCCGACTGGAGACGGATGGGCCGCTGCCTGCCGAATACCGCCGGGTGGACCTGGTCGAGATGCTGCACCACGAGGTCTGGGGCCAGGGCTTTGCGCCACCTGTATTTTGCGAAGAGATCGAGATCGTGTCGCAGCGGCTGGTGGGCGAAAAGCACCTGTCGCTCAAGATGAAGCACCAAGGCCAGCCGGTGGACGGCATCTGGTTCGGCCGCACCGAGCCTTTGCCTGCGCGTGTGAAACTGGCTTATCGGCTCGACGCAGACGAGTGGCAGGGCCAAAAGCGTGTGCGGTTTTTGGTGGAAGGCGCTGAGCTTTGAAGAACGTCGGACCTGAAGGTCCGACCTACAGGGAGCGTCTCTGGTAGGTCGGCGGCTTCAGCCCCGACATGCCCCTTCAGTGCTTGGTCGCCACCTTGGCTTGCAAGGCGTTGAGCACGGGGGCTGACACCAGCCCCGACACATCGCCGCCGAGTTTGGAAATTTCGCGCACCAAGGTGCTGCTGATGTGCTGCACGCCCGCGCTGGTGTGCAAAAACACGGTATCCACCTCGGGGGCCAGATGGCGGTTCATGCCCGACATTTGCGTTTCGTAGTCGTAATCGGTGACCGAGCGCAGGCCGCGCACGATGACCTGGGCGTTTTGCGAACGCACAAACTCCACAATCAAGCCATCAAATGGCAGTGCCTTCACGTTGGGGCAATCGGCCAGCGCGGCTTGCGCCAAAGCCAGCCGTTCGTCCAAAGAGAACATCGTGTTTTTATGGTGCGCCCGGGCCACGGCGATGATGACTTGGTCAAAGAGCTGAGCGGCGCGGCGAATCGCGTCCTCGTGCCCCAGCGTCAGCGGGTCAAAGGTGCCTGAATACACGGCGGTCACAGCGGCGTTGGCAGATCGGCTCATGGTGGGGTCCTTGAAAAACGGGGACGGGTTTTAGGTAGCTTGGCCGGCAAATTATGCGGCCCGTTGCAACAAATGCGCATGCACGGCACCTGCTTTGAGGTGGCGTTCACATTGGAGCCCCAATACACCCAGTGCTTCAGCGGTCCAGGCCACAGGCGCTTCCAGATAAATCCAGCCCCCCGCAGGCACGGCCTTGGCCGCTGCTTTCAGGGCGGGCTCAAACCAGGGTCCGTCAAACGGTGGGTCGAGAAAGACCAGGTCCACGCTGCCCGCAGGCAAGCGGCCCAAAGCCGTGACAGCATCACCCCGCTGGACGTTGACCCTGTCGGCTTTCAGGCGCGCAGCATTCTCTTGCAAATCACGCACCAGCACAGCGTCTTGCTCGACCATCAGCACATGGGCTGCGCCACGCGAAGCGGCTTCCAGGCCCAGCACGCCGGTGCCTGCGAACGCGTCCACACAGCGCCAGCCACTCAGGTCTTGGCCCAACCAGTTGAAAAGAGTTTCGCGCACGCGGTCGGGTGTGGGGCGCAAGCCCGGTTTGTCGATCACCTTGAGCCGAGTGCGGCGCCACTGCCCACCGATGATCCGGATCTCGTGCGAAGGTGGGCCTTTGGGCGCACGGTGCACCGGCTTTTTGGCATCAGGTTTGCGGGCATTGCCGCTGGGCGACTGCCGTGAAGATTTGGATGAGGGCATAGGCAGCAAGTGTAAAGGCCATGAAGCCAGGCGATTTGCCGGCTCATCCACGAAGACCCGCACCCTGCACGACACACAGACAGAAAAAAACCAGCACGCAGCTGGTCTTTTTCTGAAGCCTGCGTCCAGGCCGAGGCCTGGCCATTCAGCTCACTTGGGTTGAGCGGTTTTGACATCCGCTTTGGCTTCGGCCTTGGCCGCTGGGGCATCAGCCTTGGCGGCTGCTTTGGCTGCTTTCTTTTCCGCTTTGGCGGCGGCTTTTTTCTCGGCTTTGACTTTGGCATCGGCTTTTGCGTCGGCCTTCACATCTTTGGCCTCGACCTTGGCTGGCGCAACAGCTGCAGCAGGTGTCGCGGCCACAGTGGGCGCAGCAGCGGGGGCTTGGGCAAATGCACCGACAGCAAAGAAACCGGCGACGAGGGTGGCGAGCAGCTTGTTCATGAGAGATGTCCTTGATTCAGGTTTTCAGTTCAACACCTTGTTGAACTTGCAACTACAACGCGACCCGATCGTGCGCTGATGACCGCCAGAGACGTGCAGTTGTAACGCCATGTTTCTTGTGCAAACACCCCCTACAACTTCCTTGCCCCATCCCACACAGGTGTCATCTCTTTTTTTGCATGAGTCAACATGACTTACATCAAAAAAATAGAAACTGCTGCTTGGCCGCATTGCGGCTTGAATCTAAAGTGAAACATCGATAGACGTTTAAGAGAAACCCCCATGAACACATCTGATACAGAAGCCCCTATTTCACACTTCTCCAACTGCCACTTGGGTATTTTTGCCCAGCTGTCGCGCGTGGGGGACCTGCCTGCCTTGCTGGGCCCTGCCGCCCAGGCCCGGAAAATCGCAGAAGACTCCTTGGCCTTCTTTAGCAAAGCCATGTACAGCCACCACAGCGAAGAAGAAAAAGACCTTTTCCCTGCTGTTCGCCAAAGCGCTGACGCAGGTGTCGAACGCCTGCGGGTAGAGGGCTTGGTGGAACAACTGACGCACGACCACAGAGCGCTTGAGAAACTGTGGGAGTCGCTGGAGCCCGGTTTGCGTAAAGTCGCCAAAGGCCAAGACACAACGCTGAACGTGTTGGCGCTGGAATCACTGGTTCAGCGCTACCAAGCTCACGCCAAATTGGAGGAGCAGGATTTTTTACCCTTGGCTCAGACCATTTTGGGGCGCAACGACAACCACATGGCTGCTTTGGGGCTGACCTTGCACATGCGGCACGTACCGTATTTTGCGACCCATATTTGACATTCAGGGCGTGGGTGCCCCCACCACCACCGTGACCATGCGTTGGGGTTGCAGCACCCGCGCCATGGCGCGGCGAACATCGGTCACGGTGGCACGTTCCACTTGCTGGGTCCAGGTGTCCAGGTAATTCAATGGCAAACGGTTCCAGGCGATGTTGGCCACGTTGTCCAGCAGCTTGCGGTTGCTGTCAATGCGCAGCGCAAAGCCCCCCACCAAATTGGATTTGGCAGCCTGCAACTCGGCCTCGGTCGGACCTTCGCTCACAAAGGCCTGCACCACCTCCTTGGCCACGGTCACGGCTTGCGCTGCCTGGTCTGGCCGGGTTTGCAGGCCGACGGTGAAAGCCCCCGCATGCAAGCCCGGCGAAAAATAGCTGTACACGCTGTAGCTCAGTCCTCGCTTTTCGCGCACCTGTTCGGTCAAGCGCGACACAAAGCCGCCGCCACCCAAAATGTGGTTGCCGATCAGCAACGGGAAAAAATCCGGGTCGTTGCGTTTGTAGCCCGGCTGACCAATCAAGACATGGGCTTGGGCGGAATCAAAAACCACATTCAGGTTTCGGGGTTCAGCCAATGGCTGAACCTCGGGCACCGCTGGCAATGCTTGGCAAGCGGCGTCGGCAGGCCACATTGCCAACAAACGCTGAACCAGTTGATCGGTCTGAGCACGGGTCAGCGCACCCACCACACTGACCGATGCGCGACAAGCGCGCAGCGACCTGGCGTGCTGCGCCTTCAAGTCTTTCACATCGATGCGTGACAAAGACTCGGGGGTGACACGGTATCCGTAGGGATGGAGGCCATACACCGCGGCAGCGAAGCTGTTTTGCACCAGCGTGCCTGGCTGGGTCAAAGACTCGCGCAAGGAGGCGGACATGCGTTCCCGGTCGCGCAGCCAAACGTCTTCGGGAAAAGACGGGTTCGCCATTTGCCGGGCAGCCAAAGCCACCGCCTTGCCCAGCAAATCCGGATAACTCAGGCTGCGCAAGGCAAAACTCAAACGGTCAGCGCTGGCGCTGCTCGAGAAACTGGCGCCCAAATCAGCCCAAGCTTCCCCGATCTGGTTTTCATCCAGCGCCTGTGCATAGGGGCCCTTGCCAGCAAGGTCTGCACGCATGCCGCTGGAAATTTGCCCCGCCATCACCGATGTCAAACCAGCTTGGGTGGAGGGATCGCGTCGGCTGCCGGCATCCAGGTCAATCTGCACATCGACCATGGGGATGGCGTGGCTTTCCACCAAATACACACGGGCACCGCTTGCTTGTGTCCAGTGCTGAATCGGCAAAGCGGCTTGCGCCCAACCAGCAGCACACCAGCCTGAGAGCGCCAAAACCGAGTGCACCAGAAAACGCGACATGACCGACGGGTAAGGAATCAAGGTCATTTTGCTTTTGACTTTCATGAAATAACGGTGGCTCAATGCCGGGCACCGGGAACTGCACGTCGTGCACGCGGCTGCCCTGACAAAGGCTGGGGTCGCAAAATCGCGACCGTGAGGCTGTCGTCTCCAAAATATTTTTGAGCGACGGCCTGCACCTGTGCTGGCGTCACTTGACGCAAACGCGAAATCAATTGCGCGCTGTAATCCGGTGGCAAGCCCAAAGTCCAGGCCACGCCCAATTCACGCCCTTGGTTGAACACCGAATCCAGTTTGTAAATTTCACTGGCCACCCACTGGGTTTTGACACGCTGCAATTCCGCCTCGGTCACACCATCTGTCGCCACGCGCTGGACCTGTGCACGCAAGGCCACCTCCAGCGCTTCAGGTTTTTGCCCCTTGGCGGGCACACCGTCCAGATAAAAGAACTGCGGGCCTCTGCCCATCAGCCCGTTGTGCGCACCCACGCTGTCGGCCAGCCGTTTGTCACCCTGGGTCAGGCTGCGCTCCAGGCGTGCGCCGCTGTAGCCGTCCAGCACGGCAGCGAGCACCGTCAAGGCCAGGGCATCGTCGTGCTCGGGCGTGACCTCCAGACTGGCCAAGCGCGGTACTTTGAAGGCCAGCGCCACATAAGACTGCTCGGCGGGCGCTTTGAACTCCAAACGCCGCACACCCTGCTGCACGGGCTCTTGCTGGGGCTTGCGATCGGCTACGGGCCGCGCGGGGATGGTGCCGTAGTATTTTTCAGCCAGCGACTTCACCTGTAGCGGATCGACATCCCCGGCCACCACCACCACCGCATTGCCTGGCGCATACCACTTGCGGAAAAAATCGCGTGCGTCTTGTGCCGTCATGGCGTCCAAGTCGCTCATCCAGCCCACAATGGGGCGGCGGTACGGCGACGCAGACAAGGCAGTAGCCGACAGCATCTCGTGCAATTGGGCACGGGGGTTGTCATCGGTGCGCATACGGCGCTCTTCCTTGACCACCTCCAGCTCCTTGGCAAACTCCGCATCGGGCCACTGGTTGTTGGCAAAACGATCCGCCTCTAGGCGCATCACGGCTTCGAGCTTCTTGGATGGGATTTGCTGGTAATAACCGGTGTAGTCCTTGGATGTGAAGGCGTTTTCCCGCCCACCCAAAGCGGCCACACGGCGAGAAAACTCCCCGGCTGCCAGACTGGGCGTGCCCTTGAACAACATGTGCTCCAGCACATGCGCCACGCCACTGGTGCCATCCACCTCATCCATCGAGCCCACACGCACCCAGACCATGTGCACCGCTGTAGGAGCGCGGCGGTCGGGTTTGACCCACAGCGTCATGCCGTTGGCTAAAGTGAAGGTGTGAACTGGCGTGGTCAGACTGCTCGAAGCCCCCGGTGCCGGACTTACAGGGCTTGCAAGGCCCATTGAGACTTGTGCCCCAGCGCTCCAGGAGGCTGCCAGCAGGGCCATCGCCAGAGAAATATCCAGAAGAAAGTTCGGTTTCATAGAATGCATGATCCTTGAAATCCACACCATGTTCAGTTTTTTCAAAAAAAAATCCCCTGCCCCAGAGGCCCAATCCGTTACTGCGCCATGGCCACAGCCCGCGCAAACGCCTGACGCCGGGGTTTCCACTACAGCGGTGCAGCCCACGGCTGCTGCCAACCCTGCCATTGCCCGCCAAGCAGAACCCCCTCCAAACGGCGCTGAAAACGTTCCTGCCGCCCGCCAAGGCTGGCTGGACCGCCTGAAGGCGGGCTTGCGCAAAACCGGCTCCAGCATCACGACCGTCTTCACCGGCACCCGCATCGACGACGAACTGTACGAAGAGCTGGAAACCGCCTTGTTGATGGCCGATACCGGCGTCAAAGCCACCGAGCATTTGCTGCAAGACCTCAAGCGCCGCGTCAAAGAAGCCAAGGCCACCGACCCCTCACAGGTGAAAACCCTGCTGACCGACGCCATCACCGACCTGCTGCAACCCTTGCAAAAACCGCTGGCCATTGGCGACCACCAGCCCACCGTGATCATGGTGGCGGGTGTGAACGGCGCGGGCAAGACCACTTCGATCGGCAAGCTGACCAAGCACCTGGCCGACGAAGGCCTGAGCGTGCTGCTGGCTGCCGCCGACACCTTCCGCGCCGCCGCCAAAGAGCAGCTGGCCGTCTGGGCCGACCGCAACACGGTGGAGATCGTCAGCCAACAAGGCGGAGACCCGGCGGCCGTGAGCTTTGACGCGGTGAGCGCTGGCCGCGCACGCGGTCGCGATGTGGTGCTGGTGGACACGGCGGGCCGTCTGCCCACCCAAACCCACCTGATGGAAGAGCTGAAAAAGATCAAGCGCGTGGTGCAAAAGGCCGATGGCACCGCCCCGCACGAGGTGCTGCTGGTGATCGATGGCAACACCGGTCAAAACGCCCTGGCCCAGGTCAAAGCCTTTGACGACACGCTGGGCCTGACGGGCCTGATCGTGACCAAGCTGGACGGCACCGCCAAGGGCGGGGTGCTGTGCGCCATTGCACGCGAAAAGCCGATTCCCGTGTACTTCATTGGGGTGGGCGAAAAACTGGAAGACCTCGAAACCTTCAATGCCCGGGAGTTTGCCCAAGCACTGTTGAGCTAAAGCCTGTCTTTAAGCACACAGACACCTGCCCCGCCTAAGTTCAGAATTCGGGAAAACCCTGATTTCAGCATGCCATCAGGGACGCCTTTAGCACTCGACCGCCCAGAGTGCTAATATCTCGGTATTCTGAAAGGAGTTCTGGTATGAACATTCAAACTGGTTCCCCCGCCACAGCCATCACGCTGAGCAATCCTTGGGCGGTGGTGCCCTCGCTCGGCCACCTCGATGCATACATTTCTGCGGTCAACCGCATGCCCATGCTCACCCTCGAGGAAGAGCAAGAAGCAGCCCGTCAACTCAAAGCCAACGACGATCTCGAAGCGGCACGCAAGCTGGTGCTCTCGCACCTGCGCTTGGTGGTGTCGGTGTCACGCCAATACCTGGGCTATGGCCTGCCTCACGGCGACCTGATTCAGGAGGGCAACGTCGGCCTCATGAAAGCCGTCAAGCGTTTCGACCCGGATCAGGGCGTGCGCTTGGTGAGCTACGCATTGCACTGGATCAAGGCTGAGATTCACGAGTACATCCTGAAAAACTGGCGCATGGTCAAGGTGGCCACCACCAAGGCCCAGCGCAAGCTGTTTTTCAACCTGCGCTCGATGAAGCAAGGTTTTAAAGCCGAAGCCGAAGACGGTACACACCGGGACACCCTGACACCCGAGCAAATTGATGTGATGGCCCACAACCTGAACGTCAAACGCGAAGAAGTCATGGAAATGGAAATGCGCATGTCCGGGGGCGATGTGTTGCTGGACCCGGCACCTTCCGACGATGGCGAGCAGTCTTTTGGCCCAATTGCTTATTTGGCCGACGTGAACCACGAGCCCACCGCCATGATCGAAGCGCATCAACGTGATGTGATGGCCAGCGACGGCTTGGCCACTGCGCTCAATGCACTGGACGAGCGCAGCCGCCGCATCGTCGAGGAGCGCTGGCTCAAGGTCAACGACAATGGCTCAGGCGGTATGACGCTGCACGACCTGGCTGACGAGTACGGCGTGAGCGCCGAGCGCATCCGCCAGATCGAAGTCGCGGCCATGAAAAAGATGAAAAAGGCGCTGGTCGAGTTCGCCTGACCATCGCGCCCGTGGGCGAACATGGATTCATATACCCGGCCTGGTTCGGGTATTTTTTGGTCTGCGGTGCGCTAAAGTCGGGGCCATTCAATTGAAAGATCCTGACATGACCGATCACATCCCCACAGGTTTTTCTCGCCGCCATTTGAGTCGAATCCTTGGCGCTGCTTTGGCTTTGGGACTGGCCCCTGCATGGGCCGCCCCGACGCATGCGCCATGGCCCACACAGACGGTGCGCCTGGTGGTCGGTTTCCCGGCAGGCTCCAGCCCCGACCTGACGGCTCGTGCTTTGGCGGAACCTTTGTCCAAAGCTTTGGGGCAAAACGTGATCGTCGAAAACAAGGTCGGCGCTGGCGGCAACATCGCCGCCGACTTCGTTGCGAAATCGACCGACGGACATACCTTGGGCCTGATGATCAACGGCAACATGACCATCGCCCGCATCCTGAACCCCAAGGTGCCGTATGACCCACTGAAAGATTTAGCCCCAATCAGTTTGATTGGCAAAGCGCCCTTGGTGCTGACGGTGCCGACCAATGCGCCCGGACAAACAGCTCAAGAATGGCTGAGCCAAGCCCAAAAAGCGGGTGACCAACTCAGCTATGCCTCACCCGGAGTGGGCACTGTGGCGCACTTGGGCATGGAGTTGCTGAAAACAAAGGCGAACATCGCCCCCGTGCACGTGCCCTACCCCGGCAACCCTCAAATCGTGACAGCGATGATCGGTGGTCAAATTCAATTGGCCTTGCTCCCTCCAGCCATGGCAGCAGCGCAAGTGCGTGGCGGAAAGCTGCGTGCCATCGGCAGCACCAGTACCGGCCGCAGCTCTGTAGCGCCTGAGGTGCCCAGCCTGTCAGAAATCGGTGTGAAGAATTACCAATTGGAAATCTGGAATGCCTTGGCTGCCCCCGTCTCGATGCCCACACCCGTGGCCAAGCAGCTGTCGGCCGTGATCAGCGAAATCGTGCGTTCACCTGACATGCGCGCGAGGTTGTTTCAACAGGGCTGGCAGGTGGTGGGCTCATCGCCAGAAGGTTTACGCAACCGGATCGAGGCCGACACGCAAGCGCTGGGCCAAATCATCCGCAATCAGAACATTCAAAGCCCCTGAAAGCACTGCCCCGACCTGCAGTGCCGTAGGGGCTCGTCACTGGCCCTTGAGCAAGATCTTCACATCTTGGGCCAGTGCCGCAGCGCCGCTGCCGTAACGGTTGTACAAGCGCACACGCCCTTGCGGATCAAAGGTGAAGCTGCCAGCCGAATGGTCCATGGTGTAGCTGGTTGGCGTTTTACCTTCGACCTTTTTGAAATAGATCTTGAAATCCTTGGTGACCTTGGTCAACTGCTCGGGTGTGGGGCGCAAGGCCACAAAATCGGGCCCAAAATTGGCCAGATAGGCTTTGAGCAATTCGGTAGTGTCGCGCTCCGGGTCCACCGTGATGAAGACGCTTTGCAGCTTGTCTGCATCAGCCCCCAGCAACTGCTTGGCCTCCACCATCTCTTGCATGGATGTAGGACACACATCAGGACACTGTGTGTACCCAAAAAATACCACCACCGCTTTGCCTGAAAAGTCTTTCAAGGTCCGCACCTGACCGTTGTGATCGGTCAGCTCCCAACCTTGGGCATAGTCAGCGCCCGTGATGTCCACTCCTTTGAAAGCCGGTTTGTCTTTGCCGCAGCCGCTCAGACCCAACATAACCCACAGGCACAAAGCCCCTAAGCATTGACGTTTGTTCATGGCAACTCAAAAAAGGTAATGGTCCACCAGCAGCGCGGCAAACAAGGCGCTCAGGTGAATCAGGGAAAAACGGAAGGTCTTGCGGGCCAGCTCGTCCGAATAGGCCCGATACAAAGCGATGGCATAGGCCATGAAGCCGAGACTCAACACCACGGCCACACCGAGGTAAAGCCACGAACTCATGCCGTACACAAAAGGCATCAAACAAGCGGCCATCAAGACCACGGTGTACAACAAAATTTGCAAGCGGGTGAACTCGTTGCCATGGGTCACGGGCAACATGGGCAGGCCCGATTTGCGGTAGTCCTCCACGCGGTACAAGGCCAGTGCCCAGAAGTGCGGGGGGGTCCACAAGAAAATAATCAAAAACAAAATCAGCGCTTCAGGGCCGACATCACCCGTCATGGCGGCCCAACCCAACACGGGTGGCATGGCACCACTGGCTCCACCAATCACAATGTTCTGCGGCGTGAGCGGTTTCAGGATCACGGTGTAAATGATGGCGTAACCCACAAAGGTGGCAAACGTCAGCCACATGGTCAAGGGGTTGACCATCACGTAAAGCACGGCCGAGCCCACAGCACACAACAGACCTGAAAACAACAAGGCCTGGCGGTCACTCAACTCCCCCTTGGCCGTCGGACGCCAAGCTGTGCGTTTCATTTTGGAATCGATCGTTTTCTCAACCAGGCAGTTGAACGCTGCGGCAGCGCCTGCCACCAGCCAGATCCCTGCGCAAGCCCAGAGCCCAAGCCACAATTCCTGCGGGCCAGGGGCACCGGGTACAGCCAGCACCATGCCAATCAGTGCACAAAACACGATCAGTTGCACCACACGGGGTTTGGTCAGCGCGTAATACTGGCGCCAAGTCGATAGAGAAGCAGTCGCAGCAGTCATGCAGCAGGCCTTGAATCAAAAGAAGGATGTCTCGCTTTGGACGGCACATCAGAAACAACAAAAATACCTGACCGGCTGCTGGCCAGCACCCAGGTCAATGACATCACCATGGCCGCAGCCCCTCCGGTGTGCAGCACAGCAGCGATCAGTGGCCACTCGAACACCACATTGCTCACGCCCGTGAGCAATTGCAACGCCGACAAAGCCAACAACACCTGTCCTGCGCGTTGTATGCCCGGCACTTGGCGCAAACGCCAAGCCACCGCAACCAACACCGCCAAAACCACCCAAGCGGCACTGCGGTGCACAAAGTGAAGTGCCGACAAGGCAGCGAATGGCAGGATTTGACCATCTGCTGCGAGCCCCAGTTCGCGCCACAAAGCGAATCCTTGCAGGTTCATTTCGGGGACCCACTGGCCGTTGCAGGTCGGAAAGTCCGGGCATGCCAGCACGGCATAGTTGGTACTGACCCAACCGCCCAAGGCAATTTGTACCCCGAGCAATGCGAAAGCCAGCCACAAGCCCTTGCGCAAACCCGGGGAAACTGTGCGCGATTGCCAGCCGTCATAACGCACGGCCTGAGCCATGAGCAAAGCCAACAGGCCGATGCCCAGCATCAGATGCAAGGTCACGATGAAAGGGAAGAGCTTCATTGTGACGGTCAGGGCACCAAATGCACCTTGCAAGCAAACCCAAACCAGCGTCAGCGTGGGCCACCAAGGGCTGACCGCCGAAGTCGTTTGTCGCAGGCGCTGCCACCAGGTCATGGCGGCCAAGGTCAGAATCAACACGCCAACCCCCGTCGCCAGATAACGGTGGATCATTTCAACCCAGGCTTTACCGTGGGTCACCGGACCTGTGGGCATGGCGGTCTGTGCCGCAGTGATGTGCACCTGGGCACCCACGGGGCTGGCGCTGCCATAGCAACCAGGCCAATCCGGACAGCCCAAGCCCGAGTCGGTCAAACGCGTGAAAGCGCCAAACAGCACCAGGTCGAAAGTGAGGAACAGCGTCAACACGGTCAAGGCCTGCAGGCGGCGCGAAGGCGCTGCGTGGCGTTGTCGCCAAGCCAGCCACCCCAAGGGCAAGGCGGCCACAGCCAAACCCACCCCCATGAGGTGAAAGACAGGCTGCAGGTTGTACAACTCGACATCGGTCATGGCTCAGCGTCCTGGTTGATCCCAAGATGCAGAGGCACGCAGCAAGCGCTCCAGATCTTTCTTGGCCTTGGACGCACTGGCCACATCCATGTTCGCAGGGAAGCGCATCATCCAATTGCCCATCGGGTCCACCACATACAAGTGGTCTTGCAATGCATGGCCCGGCGCTGGACTGAGCCACGCCTGCAACACAGCAGGCGCCATGCGCAGCACATGGGCTTGACTCAAGGCGGGCATCAGAGTTTCAGGCACAGGCGCGTCATCACTCACCAGCCAGACGCGATCCAGCCGGTCTTTTTCTTTGCCCATGATTTCACGCAATTGGCGCTGAAAATACAAATTCTTCTGGCAATGATCGTCACAAGCACCCGGGGCCACCGTGACCAGCAACCACTGGCCTTTCAGGTCGGCCAAAGGCACCCGTTCACCTTTCAGGTTCATCGCCTCGGCCTGTGGCAAATCTTTCTGCGGCGAAATCAATTCACCGTAATTGCGACGTGCCTCAGGACGCAACACGTAATACGTGAAGTACGACGCCATGACAGGTGCAGCACACACCAACATCAAGGCCACCATCTTCCATCGACCCACGCGTGTGCGCTGGCCATCTGCCTGCGCCACTTCACCAGGCTGCGGAATGGAATGCACGGTCATGCTGAGCGGGCCGTCAGGCAGTGCGTTTTTTTCGACGGGGTTGGACAATTTGAAACCAGACATAAAGTAAAGCGATCAAGGCACTGAGCCCGAACCATTGAAAAGCATATCCGTGGTGCTTTTCGACACCACTGGCCACAACGGGCCAATCACGCAACAAACCTTCCGATGCAGCGCCTTGCTGAAGCACACTGATTTCCAGCAAGGGCAAGCCCGTTTGTTGCCTGAACAACGGCAAGTCGAGATTTTGCCGTATCGGGCCCTCCTCGACACCACCAAAGTCATACAGCCGTGAAGGCCATGGGGCCAAATGCCCGACCACTTGCACCTCACCGCCGGGGGTGACGATGGCAGGCAAAGCCGCCCGGTCCGTGAACGAACGAGACGCCCAGCCCCGCTGGACCAACACAAGGGTTCCGGTTTCGGCCACCTTGAACGGTGTCATGACAAAAAATCCAGGTCTTCCGTGCATCTGGCGGTTTTCCAGGTAGGCCGTGTGTTCTGCTTGCCAATGACCTGTGAGGACCACCTTACGGTAGAGCACGCCTTGTCGATTGGCCACCGAATCCGAAATGCCGCCCAGCGTACGCCCATCCAGAGGCGCCAAAGCCGACTGCTGGTCTTTGGCCTGCTGCAAAGCCATTTTTTCGGCTCCACGCCCCAATTGCCACAGGCCCAACGACACGGTGACAGCCACGCCCAACAGGGCCACCATCAGGACCAGGATGCGTTGCCAAGCAGGGGTTTGCTGACTCATTGATAATGCCGGTTATGAAAATTCTGGTTGCAATCGCTTTTATCGCCATCTTGGCAAGTTTGGCTTCGGCCTTGATCTACATGATGCGAGCCCCTCGCGAAGAGGGTGCACCGCCGCCAAAAGGCAGCATGGCGACCGCTTTGGCCTTGCGTGTGGGCTTGTCGATTGTGCTCTTTGTTTGTGTGCTGATTTCATGGAAGATGGGCTGGATTCAACCCACAGGCATACCACCTGGCGCCTGAAACACGGCCTCTTGATGCACCAACAAAAAAGCGCCTCGGCGCTTTTTTGTTGCTGGCTGTGTGCATTACATCCAGTAAACCAGGATGTACAAGCCCAGCCACACCACGTCCACAAAGTGCCAGTACCAGGCCGCCCCTTCAAAACCGAAGTGACGCTCTTTGGTGAAATGGCCTTTTTGCAAGCGCAAAGTGATGAACAACAGCATGAGCATGCCCACCAGCACGTGGAAACCGTGGAAGCCGGTCAACATGTAGAAGGTGGAGCCGTATATGCCCGAAGAAAGCTTCAAATTCAGGTCACCCCAAGCGTGAGCGTATTCATAACCCTGAACAAACAAGAAAGTCACACCCAAAAGCACCGTCATCCACATGAACTTGATGGTCTTGCTGCGATCACCGTGTTGCAAAGCGTGGTGCGCAACCGTCAAAGTCACGCCCGAAGTCAACAACAAAGCCGTGTTGATTGTGGGCAACCAGAATGGGCCCATGGTCTGGAAGGGCTCAATGATGCCCGCCGGCGATGTCGTCGCACCAGCGACCAGGCTTGGCCAAGCGGCTTTGAAGTCTGGCCAGAGCAAGGCGTTTTCGAGGCTGCCCAATGCGGGCACAGAGTGCGAACGGGCCCACCACAACGCAGTGAAGAATGCGCCGAAGAACATGACTTCGGAGAAGATGAACCAGGTCATGCTCCAACGGTAAGACAGGTCGATTTTGCGACCATACATACCGCCTTCACTCTCACCCACCGCCTCTTTGAACCACTGGTACAACACGGTCAACCACCAGACCAGTCCAAAATAGAGCGAATACATGCCCCAATCGGCACCATTGATCCATTGACCTGCGCCCAGAATGACAAAAAACAAACCAATGGCGGCCATCACGGGATGGCGCGACTCATGTGGCACGTAGTAATAAGGCGTTGTGCCGTGTGCTGCTGAACTCATGGTGACTCCTGCTCTCTCTTCTTTCGAAATCTAATCTTGCGGATCAAAGTCCAGTTGGCTGGACAACGACCCAATTGACCAAGGCGATCAGCCCTAGAACAAACAACAATACAGCTGCAATCGCCACACCAATGGTGTAGAACGGGTTGAGCTTTTCAATATCTTGCTGGTAATCGGTATTCTTGCGAACCCCGATAAATGACCAAAGAACGGCCTGAACAGTTCGCAACAAACTGGCTCTTTCCGAGGTCTTTGGTGGTTGCATGCTCATGAACCCACCCCTGTTTTGATCACGGGGGAGATGGGTTGAGCCACAGATGCCAACGGCGCAGCTGGCGTTTTGCCACCCACTTCAAAAAAGGTGTACGACAACGTGATGGTCGTCACGTCTTTGGACAACTTGGGGTCAATCACAAATGCCACTGGCCAAGACTTCTTTTCACCAGGCTCGAGTGTGTATTGATTGAAACAAAAGCACTCGAGCTTGTTGAAATGGTTGGCTGCCTGACGAGGTGCATAACTGGGAATGGCTTGCGCCGCCATGCGGCGGTTTTGCACATTCTGAAACTCGTACATCACGGTGCTCAGCTCACCTGGGTGAACCTGCATGGATCGCTTTTCAGGCTTGAACTGCCAGGGACCACGCACATTGGCGTCAAACTCGACGGTGATCGTGCGTGTGGTGTCGACTTGGCTGTTGCGCAGGACCTCGGCCGCTTTCCCTGCCTTGGCATTACCTGGGATCTGGGTCTCGGAAATCGACAGGATGTTGATGCCCGTGATTTCACAAATGGCCTTGTAGATGGGCACCAGCGCGTAACCGAAGCAGAACATGCCTGCGGTCACCACCGCCAGCTTGCCCACCATCTTCAGATTTTCACCGCGCAGGTTCATCTTAGGTCTCTCAAGAATTGAGCAACAACAACTTGGCCACAAAACCCAGCAACACGGTCAAAGCGACCGAGGCCAAAATCAGGCCCAGGCGCACATTGCTTTTTCTTTGCTCTGGTGTCATGGCCATGAGGTTCAACCAATCACGCGGGTCGCAGTAGCGTCCAGCTTGGGTGGGTTCTCAAAAGTATGGAAAGGTGCTGGGGATGGAACTTCCCACTCCAGACCCTCGGCTGCTTCCCAAGGTTTTTGAGGTGCTTTTTCACCTTGACCGCGCATGGTTGGCACCACGACGAACAGGAAGAAGTAAACCTGCGCAAAGCCGAAGAAGAAGGCACCCACAGAAGCGACCATATTGAAGTCGGTGAACTGCATGGGGTAGTCGGCATAGCGACGGGGCATGCCAGCCAGACCCAAGAAGTGCATGGGGAAGAAAGTGACGTTGAAGGAAATCAGCGACCACCAGAAGTGGATCTTGCCGCGTGTTTCGTTGTACATCACGCCGCTCCACTTGGGCACCCAGTAGTAGAAGCCTGCAAACAAAGCAAACAAGGAGCCTGCCACCAACACGTAGTGGAAGTGAGCCACCACGTAGTACGTGTCTTGCAATTGGATGTCGATAGGAGCCATCGCCAGGATCAGACCCGTGAAACCACCCATGGTGAACACGAAGATGAAGCCCACAGCAAACAGCATGGGGGTTTCAAACGTCATGGAGCCGCGCCACATGGTGGCGATCCAGTTGAAAATCTTCACAGCAGTCGGCACCGCGATCAACATCGTGGCGTACATGAAGAACAACTGACCGGTCACAGGCATACCAGTCGTGAACATGTGGTGCGCCCACACGATGAACGACAAAATGGCGATCGAAGAAGTCGCGTACACCATGGAGGCGTAGCCGAACAGCTTCTTGCGTGCAAAAGCAGGCACGATCTGGCTGATGATGCCGAAAGCCGGCAAGATCATGATGTAGACCTCGGGGTGACCGAAGAACCAGAAGATGTGCTGGTACATGACAGGGTCACCGCCGCCGGCGGGGTTGAAGAAGCTGGTACCAAAGTGACGGTCTGTCAGGGTCATGGTGATCGCGCCAGCCAACACGGGCATCACAGCGATCAGCAGGTAAGCAGTGATCAACCATGTCCAAGCGAACATGGGCATCTTCATCAAAGTCATGCCAGGCGCGCGCATGTTCAAGATGGTCACGATGATGTTGATCGAACCCATGATGGACGAAGCACCCAGGATGTGCATGGCAAAAATACCAGCGTCCATGGAAGGACCCATTTGCAGGGTCAAAGGTGCGTACAAGGTCCAACCCGCAGCAGGTGCGCCGCCGGGCATGAAGAAAGAACCCACCAACATGGCACCAGCAGGAATCATCAGCCAGAAGCTGAAGTTGTTCATGCGGGCAAAGGCCATGTCAGACGCGCCGATTTGCAAGGGCAGCATCCAGTTCGCAAAGCCGACAAAGGCCGGCATGATCGCGCCGAACACCATGATGATGCCGTGCATGGTGGTGAACTGGTTGAACAGCTCAGGATTGACCACTTGCAGGCCTGGCTGGAACAACTCGGCACGGATGCCCAGCGCCAGCACGCCACCAATCATGAGCATGGCAAAGCTGAACAACAGGTACAAAGTACCAATGTCTTTGTGGTTGGTGGCATACACCCAACGACGCCAGCCCGCAGGCGCGTGACCGTGATCGTCATGGGCGTGATCGTGATGGTCTAGAACGGCACTCATCTTGATTTCCTTTGATTTGAATACGGTACGGCTTATTTGCGGGCGGCCAGGACTTCAGCCGGCTGCACGATTTGCCCGGTCTTGTTGGACCAGTTGTTTTTGGTATAGGTGATCACAGCGGCGATCTCGGTGTCAGACAACTGCTTCCATGCGGGCATGGCGCCGTTATTTTGACCATTGAGCAACACTGCAATTTGCTTGGACTTGTCGGCATCCAGAACTACCGCAGAACCATCCACGGGCTTGATCGCACCAGCACCTTTGCCGTTGGCTTGGTGGCAAGCAGCACAATTGGCCGCATACACCTTTTCACCGCGCTTGGACAAATCATCCAATGCCCAGACTTTGCTTGGATCATCGGCTTTGGCAGATTGTTTTTTCTTCTCGGCCACGACCCAAGCAGCGTAGTCTTGTGCGGACAAAACTTTCACATGGATGGGCATGTAAGCGTGCTCTTTGCCACACAACTCGGCACATTGACCGTAGAAGTCACCTGTTTTCTCAGCGCGGAACCATGTATCACGCACAAAACCAGGAATGGCATCTTGTTTGATACCAAAAGCAGGCACCATGAAAGCATGAATCACGTCATTGGCGGTGGTGATCACACGCACTTTTTGACCCACTGGCACAACCAAGGGGTTGTCCACCTTCAACAGATAGTTGTCGCCTTCTGGCTTGCCCGCATCGGACATGGCGCGCTGGGAAGAATCAAGTGTCGAGATGTAGCTCAGGCCTTCACCTTCGCCTTTGATGTAGTCATAGCCCCACTTCCACTGATAACCCGTCACTTTGACAGTCAAATCAGCGTTGGTGGTGTCTTTCTGGGCAACCAGCACTTTGGTCGCAGGCAACGCCATCAAGATCACGATCAGAAACGGCACTGCAGTCCAGACAATTTCCACCGTCACCGATTCGGTGAAAGTAGCAGGCTTGTGACCCACTGATTTGCGATGCTTCCAGATGGAATAAAACATGACCGCAAACACGGCAATGAAAACCACCGTGCAGATGATCAACATCATCCAGTGAAGCCAATGCTGTTCTTCAGCAATCTTGGTCACCGGAGCGGCAAAGTTGAGCTGGTTGACCGAAGGGCCGCCCGGCAAATCTTGGACCGCGTGGGCGGCAGTGGCCAGCCAAGCGCCGACAAAAATGCCCGCACGCGACAGCAGCGAAGCCAATTGGTTGGAAATATTCTTCATGGTTCTCACTAACTTCCAAGTCTCTGTTGAACTCACACCATGGACAAGACCAGCACAGGCCAATCTTGCCTACCAGCATCACGCAGTGCGCAATGCCCTTCTGATTTCTCGCGCCAGCACTTGGCGCAACTCGGGACGCACGAAACGCCCCACCTCAATCGAACGACCTTGGCCTGACAACTCGATCAGACTGTGGTCGCCAGACTTTGGCTCGACCCTCACCCATTGACGCGCAAACTCTGCTCGTTCACGGCGCCCCGCGGATTCGCATTCCACGACAAGGCTTGCGCCCTGCAATGAAATCCATTCGCCATCGGCTGCGTGTCGGGCATAGGCCAAAAAGGCCACACCCACCAGCGTGATTTCCAAACCTGCAAAGGCCAACACCAAAGTAGCCCCCTGCAACCAGAAGAACACGCCAATGCCCAGCGACAGCGCACACAACGAAAGATAAAGCCACCCCAATTGGGCCGGCGTCACCGAGCAATTGCGCCTGAGCCGCCAATGAATGGCTGGGCCAGACTCTTGTGCAAACTGGTAAGTGGGATTTGACACGCGTCAACTTTCAATAACCTAACATGCCCTTGGGCACGTATTCTGGCTAAATTCGGGCGGATTTTACCCGAGTTACGAAGGGGTTTTGATTTAACTCAAACTTTGTCGGATATGCCGGCAGGGGTGCGCAGCATTTGTCGCATTTGATCCAGTCCGATTTCCGTGTGCGCACTCAGCCTGGCACGCGGCTGGGGTTTGAGGGCATGGCCATACACCACTTCAAAGCTCAGCGACAGTCGCCCGCCCTCTTCTGGACGCGCCAAGGTCATCAAAAGCTCAAGCAGTGCATCACGCCAGCGGCGACCCCGCCAACCGGCAAAACGCTGAACATGCAGATTTCGGCCCAATTCACGCAATTCGGCCAGCATGCGTTCTGGCGTCTCATAAGTCAGGGTGATGCGCTCCATGTCCATGACAGGCTCGGCAAAGCCCGCTTCCACCAGCATGTCCCCCCAATCGTGCATGTCGGTGAATTCATGCGCTGGCTCAGGCCAGCCCCATTGCGCGTAGGCACCGCGCAACTCCCGCAAAGTGTCAGGCCCCAAACAGGAAAACATCAAAAAACCGTCAACGGCCAGCGCCTGATGCCAGGTTTTCAGCAAATTCTGGGGATAGGCTGACGTGTGCAACAACATGTTGGCCCACAACATTTGCGCCTGCCCCTCAGGTGGCGAACCAGTCTGAATGCGGGGCTCCGTCCAGCGTGCCACTTGCCACCACCGCGATTTCAACAAGGACTTCGCCCGTAAAGTCTGAGTAGACTGGTCACCGCTGAGCCAGACCTGCGCCTGCGGATAACGCTGTCGCAAAGCCTCATGAGCCTGCAAGCCGCCACGCAAAGGCTCCCAATGGACCCATTGACGGGGCTGCTGCTTGATGAAGTCCAACCGATCCAGCATGCGAGAGGCCACCTCTTCGTGCAGCCAGGGGGAGGCCTCCCCCACAGGATGCGCAGCCCAGCGGGCTGCAGCAACAGGGTCAAGCGAAGGAGGACGTTCGGGTGCAGACATGGTCAAAAAAGAGAAAAGCCTGGCCTCCAACAAACATCGGGGTGCCGCGCTTGTGGTCAAGCCAAGGCGGCAGTATATTGATTCCATGTGGCCCAAATGGTTCAGGGGGATAGGCTCAACGCCTGCAGTACACCACCCCGACAGGGCTTGGGGTTGGCTGCCCAGCCGCTGCGCCATCTGCCGCAGTTGGCCGCAAGCCCCATTGTGCGATACCTGCATCAGCCGTTTTGCCCCTCCGCTGCACAGGTGCCGCACTTGTGCTTTGCCCTTGCCCAGCAAGGCCCAACGATGCGGTGCATGCCTGACCGCCCCTCCTCCACTGGACCAGTGCCTGACAGCGACCGCCTACAGCTGGCCTTGGACCCAACTGATCGCAGATTTCAAATTTCACCAAGGCGCAGGCTGGGCAGGTCCACTGGCGACCCTTATGGTGAGCGCCACCAGCGCTGAAGACGTGCTGGATGCCGCCGACTGGGTGCTGCCCATTCCGCTGTCAGCACAACGCCTTTCCGAGCGTGGCTACAACCAGGCCTTGCTGCTGGCCCAACAGCTCAGTCCGAACAAAACCGATGCAGGCTTGCTTTTGCGCACACGCCACACCCTGGCTCAACGTACCCTGCCAAGGGCTGAGCGGCTGTCCAATCTGGCAGGGGCCTTTGCTGTTGACCCCTTGCGAACGCACGAAATCAAAGGCCGGAGACTGGTTCTGGTGGACGATGTCATGACCAGCGGGGCCTCACTGCACACCGCTGCCCTGGCTTTGCGACAAGCCGGTGCAGCGCACATTTGCGCGCTTGTGCTGGCGCGCACAGAGGCCGAACAGGAAGGCTGACACACACGAGGCTGCCATCGAGGCATAGGCGCAGGCAGGGCCAAGGCACAATACCCTCCATGTTTCACATTGTCTTGGTCGAACCCGAAATTCCCCCCAACACGGGCAACATCATCCGTTTGGCTGCCAACACCGGCTGCACACTGCATTTGATCGAACCCTTGGGTTTTTCAATGGACGACAAACACATGCGCCGAGCAGGTCTGGATTACCACGAATACGCGCAACTGCGCCGTCACGCCGATTGGGCGACTTTCCTGACCCACGAAAAGCCTGCGATCCAACGCATGTTTGCCCTGACCACCCGGGGCAGCCGCGCTGTGCACGGTGTGGCGTTCGAGCCAGGCGACTGGCTGGTTTTTGGCTCAGAAACCCGAGGTCTAGCACCTGAGTTGCGCGAGCAATTTGCGCCCGAGCAACGCATCAAGCTGCCCATGCGCGAAGGCCAGCGCAGCCTGAACCTGTCGAACGCGGTGGCCGTCACCGTGTTCGAGGCATGGCGTCAAAACGGTTTTGGGGGCGCCAGCCTGGAAGCCGGCGGCGACGCTCAGGCGTAAAGACGCACCAGCGACTCGGCGGCACAAACGGGTTTGTCGCTGCCCTCACGCTCCAGCGTGACGTTCCACTGCAATTGCAGGCCATTGCCTTCAATCGGGGTGGCGGAATGCAAATGCAAATGCGCTCGCAAGCGGCTGCCCACGGGCACCGGTGCCATGAAGCGCACCTTGTTCAGGCCGTAATTGACCCCCATGCGTACAGAGGACACCACGATGGTCTTGTCAAAAAACTGAGACAACAAAGACAGCGTCAAAAAGCCATGGGCAATGGGCGCACCAAAGGGCCCCTGCTGTGCCCGCTCCACGTCCACATGGATCCATTGGTGGTCGCCTGTCGCCTCGGCGAACTGGTTGACTTGCTGCTGGGTAATGTCTACCCACTCGGTGGTAGCCACATGCTGGCCGACACAGGCGGCCAAATCGGCCAATGTTTCAAATTTTTTCATAGGGGTAACTGTATTCACCTTGCACCCAAGGGGGTGTCGATAGCGTGACAGGGTTTGAAGGCATGGTCCGTATTCACCCGCTTTGTGTTTACGGTCTCAGACAGCCCCCCTCAAAGGTTTGACCCGGCATCGCCCTGCCGCATGTTCATCAACTCGGCACGCAAGCGTGCCAATTCAGCTTGGTAATTTTCGGCATCACCATAATCTGCAAACCCATGGTAGTGAGGATGTGCCTGCATCACCCGGCGTGCGTGCTTGATGGGGCACCAGTATTGCTCGGTCAAGCCCACCACTTCGCGGCAATAAGCGATCAGGCCGTTGGCATAAGAACAATAGGCGCAATTGATTTTTTCAAGCACATTCAAATACGCCAAATGTGTTCGGTCATACACAAAATAGTCTGACCGTTTGACACGCGCAATCCGATACAAAGGAAAGCAAACCCATTGGTACAGGGTGACAAAGAAATCCAGCAAAACCATGGGCAAGAGCACGGGGTAAATGAAAGGCACGCTCAGCACATGCCGCCAGTCCGCTGTCAACACATAGCGAAGCAGCCCCTCCTTGAAGCGTCGTTGTTGGGCCAGAACTTCCTTTTCGAACTTCACTTTGCGTTGGTCAAAGTCCACTTGCAGTTGCTGCCTGCGAAGCTGAATTTCCTGTTCCATATCGGCTTCCAATTGACGGATGCGCTCCAGAAATTCATTGATATTGGCGTTCATGATCGTCTTTCAGAAAAATTGGGCACCAACCCCAGGCACCCTCTTCAAGGGACTTGACCCGCATCAAGCCAGCACATTCTCCAACGCGGCACAGTCAGTGCTCTTATGCCTGCAAATCACCTTAACACTCTTGGCGGTCTGACGACAACCGAAGCATCAAAACGCTTGACCGCGTACGGGCCCAACGAGATCCAGCAGACACCGCCAAGATCGTTATGGCGGCGCAGCCTCGACATACTGCGTCAGCCCATGTTTGCCTTGCTGTGCATCGCGGCCTTGCTTTACATCTTTTTGGGTGATTTGACGGAGGGCCTGACGTTGTCCGTTTTTGTGCTGGCCGTTTTGGCACTCACGTTTTACCAAGAGGGCAAGTCAGAAAAATCGATACAGGCCTTGCGCGACCTGACCCAAGCCTATGCCCAAGTGGTGCGTTCAGGCCAAGCCCTCAAAGTGCCCGCGCGCGATGTGGTGGTCGGAGATTGGCTGATGTTGTCAGAGGGCGACCGGGTCGCGGCTGATGGCCGCCTCATCCGTTCTGATCATCTGCAAATCGACGAATCCCTGTTAACCGGTGAATCGGTGCCTGTCAACAAAGCCCCCTTGGCCAATGGCAAGGCCTCAGTCCGCGGCACCGTCAGCGCAGGCACCTTTGTCGTGAGGGGCCAGGGCTTGGCCGAAGTCACGGCCACGGGCAACCAAAGTCAGATCGGACGCATCGGCCAGTCACTGGCCCAGCTGCACACAGACGCCACACCACTGCAAAAGCAAACTGCACGGCTGGTCAAAGTACTGGCTGGCATCGTGGGTGTTTTGTGTGTGGCCATGGTGATCACCTTGGGCATACGGACAGGGCAATGGTTGCCTGCACTGCTGTCTGGCATTGCACTGGCCATGGCCATACTGCCTGAAGAATATGCGGTGGTGCTCACGATTTTCCCGGCCATGGGAGCGCACCGCCTTGCACATGAAGGCGTGCTCACCCGGCACATCAATGCGATTGAAACACTGGGTGCCACCAGCGTACTGTGCACCGACAAAACCGGCACCTTGACGGAAAACCGCATGACAGTGACTGCACTGGCGGTACCGAAATACCCTGACCCCAACCACTCCCCGTCCGAGCCAGCAGAAGTCGTAACTTGGAACACAGCGGCAGGTGAACTGTCTGAAGCATTTCATGCTTTGGTCGAGCACGCCATTTTGGCCAGCGCCCCCGAACCGTTTGACCCCATGGAAACGGCTTTTCACACGATGGGTCAGCAGCATTTGAGCGACACCGGTCACCTGCACAGCGACTGGGCGCTGGTGCAAACCTACGCACTCAGCCCTGCATTGAAAGCCATGTCGCATATTTGGAAAATGGATGCCGGCCCTGCACGCAGCGTGTCAGCCAAAGGAGCCCCCGAAGCAGTGATGGACCTGTGCCATCTGACAGAGGCACAACGCCAAATCTGGGGCCGCGCAGCAGATGACATGGCGGCACAAGGTTTGCGTGTTTTGGCCGTGGCACAAAGCCGCTTTGTGGGCGACGACTGGCCAGAAACCCCACATGCTTTCGACTTTCAATGGCTGGGACTGATGGGCTTGACCGATCCGCTGCGTGCTGAGATTCGCCAAGCCGTGGCCGAATGCCAATCTGCGGGTATTCGGGTGATCATGATCACCGGGGACTATCCGACCACCGCGCGCGTGATCGCAACTCAAGCCGGCCTGCCCGATGGCGAAACCCTGACAGGTGATGCACTGGACCAACTGAGCGATGTGCAATTGCGCACAATCCTGCCCCGTGTGACGGTTTGTGCTCGCATCTCACCACACCAGAAGTTGCGGATCGTGCATGCGCTGCAAGCAGATGGCGACGTGGTCACCATGACCGGCGACGGCGTGAACGATGCACCGGCCTTGAAAGCCGCGCATGTGGGTGTGGCCATGGGCGCACGCGGGACCGACGTTGCGCGCGAAGCAGCAGACCTGATCCTGGTCGACGACAACTTTGCGTCCATCGTACGAGGCATCCGTGTCGGCAGACGCATCTTTGGCAATCTGCAAAAGTCCATGGGTTACATCTTTGCCATCCACATTCCCATTGCAGGCATCGCACTCTTGCCCATGGTGATGGGCTGGCCACCCTTGGTGTTGCCATTGCATGTGGCCCTGCTGGAGTTGGTGGTTGACCCTGCATGCTCGATCGCATTTGAAAACGAACCTGCCGAAGCCGACGTGATGCAAAGACCGCCACGCGACACCCGCGCACCCTTGTTTGGTGGCGATGCCATCGCTTTGGCCATGGGCCAGGGCTTGTGCGTATTGGCCAGTGTGGCACTGACATTTTTTGCGGCGCATGCCGGTTATGGCTCGGTGTTTACCGCCGTTTTGAGTGTGGAACAAATCCGCACCATGGTTTTCATCACCTTGATCGCAGGCAATGCAGCGCTCATCTTGGCCAACCGGGCTGGCGGTGGAAAATTTTGGCGCAGTTGGCGCACCCCCAACCGCACAGCCTATGCCGTGATCGGCTTGGCCATGGCATTTCTGGCTTTGGCCATCCACTGGCCTTGGCTGTCTACCCCCTTGAAGTTTGAGCCCTTACCGCTTGGGCCCACGGTCATCGCCATGGGCTCAGGTCTGCTCAGTTTGATCAGCGTCGCGGTTTTGCAGTGGGTGGTCGCAGCATGGCCACAAAAATCCAAAGAGCCACATTGATCCGTTCAGCCACATCGCCATCTCGAACGGCTCTGCTTCACACCTCGGGCCAGGTCACCACCACACGCAAGCCCCCAAGCTCGGCACTCCGATCAACCACCACCTGCAAGCGGTAACGCTGCGCCAAGCGCCGCACGATGGACCACCCCAAGCCACTGCCATCTGCACCATTGGCAGCCACACGGAAAAAGCGATCACCCAAGCGCGCCAAATCCGCAGTGTTCAACCCCGGACCACTGTCCTGCACCACCAGTTGCGGCCGTGGTGTGGCATGCCATTGCACATGGATACTCGCCCCTTCAGGACTGTAGCGCTGGGCGTTATCAACCAAGTTGCCCACAAGCACCCCCACCAAACCAGGCGGCATGGCAAGGGGCAAACTCTCTGGTGCGTTCAGACTCAGGTTCTGCCATCTGGCCAAAGCCTGTGACCCCAAGTCTGCCAAAGTCGTGCGGGTTTCCATCACGGCATCGCAGTGGCCCACACCTCCAGCGGCATCATCGGCCTCCAGTCTGGCCAACTGCAACAACTGCGCCACCAGGCGTGTGGCGCGATCACAGCCTTGCAACACGGCATCCAGGGCGCTCTTTCGGTCAATGTCCTCATGTGCGCCGCGTGCCACTTGGGCCTGCATGCGGATCGCGGCAATCGGCGTTCTCAATTCATGCGCGGCATCGGCTGTGAAACGTCGCTCCCCCTCCATTTGCAAGGCCATCTTCTCAAACAAACGGTTGAGCGCCTCAACCAAAGGCTTGACCTCTGCCGAAACCTGCTCGCTCAGTGGCTGCCGGGCATCGGGATGCCGCTGAGACACCGACAGACTCAATTGACGCAATGGTGCAAGCGACTTGAAGATCGCGCCCCAAATCAGAAAAGCCAGAACAGGCAGGGCCAGCAGCATGGGCACGATGGCAGACTGCAATCCGGCCATCAAAATATCGTTGCGCGCCGAGTGCAACTCGGCCACCACCACCCAAACATCCTCTTCACGTCCGGGCGTTGCAAAGACCCGCCAGTACTTCTGGCCTTGCCATTGATCGGAAATACCGCTTTGCCCCAAGGGTGCAAAAGGTGCTATCGGGGCTCCGGCTGAACGCGCCATCAAAGCCTTGTCGTGCCAGATCTGGAAGGCGACGCGCGGCTGGTATTTGTGCAGTACCGCTGCGGTCGTGAAATCATCGTCATGCGCATCGTCTGTTTGAACCGCGAGCACAGCGGCCGTTTGGGCTAGATGGGCATCCAGCAGTTCACTGAGCTCATGCTCCGTCTTGAACCAGGTCATCACCAACACCAGCAACCAAATCAGGCCGGTTGCCATCAACAGGCTGAATGTCAACCGCCATTGCAAGGAAGATTGTGACCAGGACTTCATGCCGTGCCTTTGTGGCCGGTAACTGGGGCAGGCTTGACCTGCTGCGGCAGCATATAGCCCACACCCCGCAAAGTTTCGATCACATCCGAGCGCAGCTTTTTGCGCAAGTTGTAAATATGAACCTCTACCGTGTTGCTGCTGACCTCGGTGCCCCACTGATACAGCTGCTGCTCAATCTGGGTGCGGGTCAAAACCCGCCCGGCATGAAGCATGAAAATTTGCAAAACCTCATATTCGCGCAAAGACAAGTCGATCAAGCGATCACCCAACCAAACTTGTCGCGAAGCAGGGTCCATTCGCAAGGCACCTGCCTCCAGCGTGGGTTCTGACACACCATGGGCTCTGCGCACCAAAGCGCGCAAACGTGCAGCCAATTCCATCAAATCCACAGGCTTGACGAGGTAGTCATCCGCTCCGGCATCCAGCCCGGCGATGCGATGGGGCACACCATCACGAGCGGTCAGGATCAACACAGGTGTCGTGATTTTTTGTTGCCGGACCGCGGCCAGACATTGCATGCCATCCTGTCTGGGCAAACCCAAATCAAGCACGCAAGCCTGATAAACACCGGTCAACAATTCTCGCTGAGCCGCCACACCATCTCGAACCCAGTCGACTTGAAAACCTTGTTGCTGCAAACCCGCCCGGAGGCCAGACCCCAGCAATTGATCATCTTCAGCCAATAAAACGCGCATGTGCAGCACCTGACTTTCCATTCAGAAAAACATCAATCATCGTCTTCTTCAGATTGTGCCTTGCCAGATACCGAGTGCGATCCAACCGCACCGCCGCTCGTCTGCAATGGTGAACCCGACTGCCATTGCCACACCCAAAATGACAGCACCGCCGTCAGCAACACAGCCGCCAAAACCGCATGGTTGCGCTTGACCAAATCCGGCCCAACGCCAGGCACGCGCCCCGTGAACATGGGCGTAGCCAGATTGCGACGGCGCAACAAACTGAGCACCAGCACACCAACAATGTGAGCCAACACGGCCATCAACATGAAATTACCGAAAAACTCATGCACTTCTTCCATCCAGTCACCCGTCCACTCCTGGTAGGTCACATAGCCCGACACCACCACAGGTGCGATGACCAACAAGAGCAGCGCCACCGACACCGCCATGTACAAATTCTGAGCTTGGCTCCAGGATGCCTGGCCTGCTCGCAGCCCCTGAAACCAATTAACCAAACCACGCAGCTTGCCCCACAAGGCCGAAAAGCGTGCATGACGGGGCCCCAGCACGCCCCAGACCACACGAGCCAACAGCAAGCCGCCCAAGGTATAACCCAAGCTCACATGCACCCATCTGAAAATCTCACTTTCCGCTGTGACGTAGGCCCCCACAAAGCTCAAAGCCAGCAAGGCATGCAAGGTCCGAGTGAAAGCATCCACGGTGCGGCGAGTGGGTGTGGGCACGCCATGGCGCGCATCGGCAACTGAAGAAATGTTCGACGTCATTGAAGGACTCCTTGTACACATGTGTGTGACGTATGGCTTGAAGAACTGGGATGTAAAGCGAACTGTCAGCGCGGAATCCGCACCTGATGCTCATCAAAGTTCCCCGCGTCGGCTTGGGTATGGCAGGCGCTGCACTGCGCGGCACTCTTGATACTGGCCCGCTTCCAGACCGAGGATTCCACTTCGCGATGTTTGCGAACAAACCAGGCCGATCGGGTGATCCGGTCATCGGCCGGCTCTTCGCGCACGCGTTTGTAAGTGCCCGCATTGGCTTGCAACCAGGCCCCAATTTGCTGAACTTGTGCAGGTTCCATCGACGCATCGCTGCCGTAGTGCTGATCCAGCCCATGCAGGATGCGTCTCCAAGACGCCGCAGGCAACAGGCCCGGCGGATAGGCCATGTGACAGGCCGCACATTCTTGTTTGTACACGGCAGGCACTTGTGCAGGCATGAGTCGCCCATCGGCCCATGCCGATACCAAGCCACTCCAACCTGCACAGAACAAGACCACCGATTTGATGCACATTGATTTCATCATTTCAACCCGATCAGGTAAGCCAGCACGTCGGCCTTTTCAAGGGCCGTGCACTCACGTGACAAAACGTCCTTGCAGTTGCGCTTGAACCATTTGTCAACTTTTGCACTGTCGGTGAAGCGTTCGGCATTTAACCCCGGTGCCAACGCAGAGATCTTCTTGCCTGTAGAGGCGTGCTTGCTGTCCTGCGTGGGGGGTTGACCGTGGCATGACGCGCACGACCACTCACCGTTATGACGCCGTCCGAAAAAAACCTGTCCTCGGTCTGCATCACCCGGCTGCCCTGCCGCCTGCTGCCAACGCAGCAATTCGCTTTGGGGTGTAGCCGCTAAAGCCACAAGCGGCAACATCAAGGCACTGATGGCCAGGGCAGCCACTTTTGTAAAGGAAATTTTGTTCAAGCTCATCATGGATTCGACCTTTCATGGCATCTCAATTCAGAGATTAAAGATCGTGGATGAAGCACGGCTTAAACAAAAAAGCCCACAGGCCAGAGCACAAACACTCTGACCTGTGGGCGGATGAACCTCGATCAGGCTTGTGGTGCCTGCCCCTCTGACCCTTCGTACACACTGCCGCCAAACTTCAAGGCCGTGTGCTCACGCTTGGATTGCAGCAAGGGGTACCACATCTGATGGTACCAGCGCTCTTGACCAAACAACTTGTCATCAATCAAGCCGACCTGCGCAGGGTAGCGGCGTGTGATGTGCGCGCTGCCAAAAATGATGTCCCACAAAAACAGCAGGTTGCCAAAGTTGCCTTTGTAGTGACCCACACCATCGGCATTGGAGATCGCATGATGCGCCCAGTGCGTTGCCGGTGTTGAAATGGTCCGCTCCAGAACCCACATGACCGGATGCAATGCGCGGATGCGGTACAAGGGCTCGTCCCAGCGCCAAGCGCTGTGCGCCCCCAAAATGACAAAGAGCTTGACCACGATGTAGCCCGCGTAAACCATGCCCCCAAAACCCAAATACAACAGAGCGCCTGCAAACCAAAGGCCCGGCATCATCAGGTAATAGAAGAAATTGTTGCGGAACGTCACCCGAATGCTCATGTACTCAGCAGAGTGGTGCGCACGGTGCAGGGGCCACAAGAACGACGTGTGCGAGAGACGGTGCCACCAATACTGCGTCATGTCATCGAACACCAGCAAAACACCCACCATGGCCCACCATGGCATGTCGGCCAACACACCCTTGTATTGCGGCACCCACAAGGCACCCAGTTTCGCCGTGACAAAAATGGCCAAGGGCTGCGTCACAGCCAGCACGCTCAGAAACATCAACAGTTCAAGTTTGGTGTCATTGCCTGTCGCATGGACGGTTTGTTTGTAGCGTCGACTGACAAACTCCATGGTTGCAAAACCCACAATGGTGCAAAGCACCAACGCGTTCTGTATCTGCGCAGCGGTCATGGATGTGTCTCCTCTAATGGATCTGCGACCCTCAAGACGGTAGAGGGCCAGATGCCGCTTAAGGTATCAAATCATCCAGGGATCGAACATCCGGGTATTCCCCTTCCTGCTCGCGAGTGATTAAAAAGGATTCAACGTATTTCATGAATTCCAGACCATCCATGGCGATTCACATGGGTGCAAGGACCTCGGACACCGCGCATGCCCCGACATGGGCGAAGCAGCTTTGACGGCCTTTGCCTCAGTCAGACAAAGGCTCAATTCGACCAGCAGGCAACACCAACATGAAGGTCGATCCCTTGCCAACTTGGCTCTGGATGCGCAGTTCCCCACCGTGGCGTTGCACCACATGTTTGGCAATGGCCAAGCCCAAGCCTGTACCACCCGTTTCGCGCGATCGGCTGCGATCCACGCGGTAAAACCGCTCTGACAAGCGCGGCAAATGTTCAGGCGCAATACCAAGCCCGGTATCGCTGACTGAAAAAATCGCACCATCCGCCGTGCGAGACCACGCCACACGGATCTGACCACCTGCAGGTGTGTACCGAACGGCATTGCTCACCAAATTCGAAATGGCACTGAGCAGTTCCGACCGAACACCCAGCAAAGACCAATGCGGTACCGGCTCAAAAATCAACTCATGAACAGGCACCCGCTCGTCACCCTCTTGATCAGACAACACCGAGGACAAAGCCGCGGCATCTGTGGCCACGCGGCCCATCAAGTCCGGCAAGTTCACTTTCTCGTACAAACCGGGGGGCAAGCTGCCTTCGAGCTGAGACAAAGTCAACAAATCAGCCACCAGGCTTTGCATGCGGTCGGCCTGAACGGCCATCAAGTGCAGGTAACGTTGCTGTTCATCAGCCTCCAAGGGGATGGACTGCAAGGTTTCCACAAAGCCACCGAGCACCGTAAGCGGGGTTCGAATTTCGTGCGACACATTGGCTACAAAATCACGGCGCATGGCATCGGCCAGGGTGACCGAAGTGATGTCCCGAGTGAGCAACAACTGCTGACCTTCGCCATACGCATGAAGCTGCACCGATAACTTGGGTGTTTTGACCAAGGAGCTGGCACGACCATCGATGACCACTTCCGAGTCATGCTGGTCCACGGCGAAGTATTTGGAAAAAACAGGATCGCGAACCAAATGGACAATGTGTTGCTTTAAATCGCGACTGACATCCAAGCCCAAATGGCTGGATGCAGTGGCGTTGCACCACTCGATACGGCCTTGCGCATCCAGCAAAGTCACGCCATTGGGTGAAGCCTGAATGGCCTGCAAAAAATACTGCAATCGCTGCTCTGCAGCAGTCACTTGATTTTCGCGTTGGCGCAACAAGCGCTGAATGCGATGAGCAATCTCCGACCAGACACCCTTCCAGGGCAGGGGGGTATGCAAATCAGATTCAGACAACCACCGTTCAATGCGGTAAGTTTTCCAGATCACCCCAACCGCACAGACCAAAACGACCAACAGCGCAGCGAGGGCAGCTTCTGTCAAGCCAGCCCACCACCAGACCGCCAAAGCCACCACCAGTACTGAGAAAAACAGCTTAATTAATGGGACAAGCATTCAAACGCCAACCGTTAAATCGCGGGAGAGCCGGTCATGCGGTAGCCTGCACCGCGCACCGTTTCGATCATGCTGCCAGCATCACCCAGTGACTCTCGCAAGCGCTTGACATGCACGTCCACCGTCCGTTCTTCAATGTAAACGTGATCACCCCAAATTTTGTCAAGCAACATGCCGCGCGTGTGCACACGCTCCGGATGGCGCATCAGGTATTGCAGCAACTTGAATTCGGTCGGGCCGACTTTGATCGGCTTGTCTTGCCAGCTGACACGGTAGGTATCCGCATCCAGTTGCAATTCGCCAATCTTCACGGCACCACCAGCGGACTCAGGGACCCGGCGGCGAAGAACCGCACGGATTCGGGCCAGAAGTTCACGCGGCGAAAACGGTTTAACGATGTAATCGTCAGCGCCTGCGTCCAAACCAGCGACCCGATCGGCCTCATCACCACGCGCAGTGAGCATGAGGATGGGAATGGCCTTGGTGCGCGCAGCAGACCTCCAGCGGCGTGCCAATGCCAACCCACTTTCACCCGGAAGCATCCAGTCGAGCAAAATCACATCGGGCAAGATTTCGTCCAATTCACGCTGCGCCGACTCCGAGTCCATGGCCCAGACGGGTTGAAAACCGTTGTGGCGCAAGTTCACCGAGATCAACTCGGCAATCGGAGCCTCGTCCTCGACGATCAGAATTCTGGGCAAGCTTCTCATTGGACCGCTTTTTCGATGTCCGTCAGGGCCGTGTGGCGTACGTCGGCACCCTTGACCACATAAATCACAAATTCTGCAATGTTCTTGGCATGGTCACCAATGCGTTCAATCGCCTTGGCCACAAACAACAGATCCAGGCTGGCCGAAATGGTGCGGGGGTCTTCCATCATGTAGGTGACCAGCTTGCGCACAAAGCCATTGAACTCGGCATCGATCAGATCGTCTTCTTTGAGAATCACAAGTGCCGTATTGACATCCAGGCGGGCAAACGCGTCCAACGCTTTGCGCAGCAAATCTGAGGCCAAATCTGACGCGATGCGCAACTCGGAAGAAGGCAGGTTGCGAGGACTGCCTTGCTCCAGAATCTGCTTGACCATGCGGGCAATGCGCTCGGCTTCATCACCCGCACGCTCCAGGTTGCCGGTGATCTTGGAGATGGCCATCAGCAAGCGCAAATCGCGGGCAGTCGGCTGGCGGCGGGCAATGATCGAAGCCAGTTCAGCGTCAATTTCCACTTCAAGCATGTTGACTTGCTTTTCGGTGGCAATGACCTGGTTGGCAACTTCCATGCTGAACTGGGCCAAAGAGTAGACGGCATGGCGCGTTTGCGACTCCACCAGTCCCCCCAACTCCAGAACGCGGGACGACACGTTGGTCAGGTCGGCATCGAATTGGCTAGAAATGTGTTTTTCCATGGTACTTCTCCTGATCAGCCGAAACGGCCGGTGATGTAGTCTTCGGTCTCTTGGCGTGCAGGCTTCATGAAGATTTGCTCGGTCTGCCCGAACTCAACCAACTCGCCCAAATACATGTAGGCCGTGAAGTCAGACACACGAGCTGCTTGCTGCATGTTGTGCGTCACGATGGCCACGGTGTGGTCTTTCTTGAGCTCACTCACCAGCTCTTCGACCTTGGCGGTCGAAATCGGATCCAACGCAGAAGTCGGCTCGTCCAGCAAAATCACAGAAGGCTTGACGGCCACGGTGCGGGCAATGCACAGGCGTTGCTGCTGCCCCCCGGACAGCGACAAACCGCTTTGGCCAAGTTTGTCCTTGACTTCGTTCCAGATCGCCGCCTTGGACAATGCCCACTCCACACGCTCGTCCATGTCGGCTCGGCCCAGATTTTCATAAAGACGGATACCGAAGGCAATGTTGTCGTAAATCGACATCGGGAATGGCGTCGGTTTCTGAAACACCATGCCCACCCGGGCGCGCAGCAAGTTCAAGTCCTGCTTGGCATCGAGCACGTTCTGGCCATGCAGGTTGATCTCACCTTCGGCGCGCTGGCCGGGGTAGAGGCTGTACATGCGGTTGAGCGTGCGCAGCAAAGTCGATTTGCCGCAGCCCGAAGGCCCGATGAAAGCGGTGACCTTGTTCTCGGCGATGTCAAGGTTGACGTTTTTCAGGCCCTTGAAGGAACCATAGAAAAAGTTCAGATTGCGAATTTCAATCGCATTCTTCAATGGCAATGGTGAAGTTGCAGGCATGTCAATTCCGATTCATTCAAAAATTAGGCTTGGGCTTTGTCGCGGAAAAACACGCGCGCCAGGATGTTCAAGATCAGCACCGTCAAGGTGATCAGCAAAGCGCCGCCCCAGGCCAAGCGAACCCAGTTGTCGTAAGGGCTCATGGCGAACTGGAAGATCACCACCGGCAGGTTGGCCATGGGTGCGTTCATGTCGGTCGAAAAGAACTGGTTGTTGAGCGCCGTAAAAAGCAAAGGCGCTGTCTCGCCGCTGATGCGCGCGAGTGCCAGCAGCAAACCGGTCATGACACCCGACTTGGCCGCACGCAACGTGATGAAGGTGGCCACTTTCCAGCGGGGTGCACCCAGCGCAAAAGCCGCCTCGCGCAGGCTGCCCGGGACCAGGCGCAGCATGTTTTCAGTGGTGCGAACCACCACCGGCACGGCAATCAGCGACAGGGCCAGCGAACCAGCCCAACCGGAAAAATGCTGCACCTGCGCCACCAAAATGGCATAGACAAACAGGCCCAAAACGATCGAGGGCGCTGACAACATGATGTCGGTCACAAAGCGGGTCAGCTCGGCGGTTTTGCTCTGGTCGCCATATTCGGCCAGGTACACCCCGGCAAAGATGCCGATCGGTGTGCTCACAAAGGCCGTGACCAGCACCATCATCAAGCTGCCCACAATGGCGTTGGCCAGGCCACCGCCTTCCGAGCCGGGCGCGGGGGTGGATTGCGTGAACATGGCCCAATCGAGCGCAGCGATGCCGTTCGAGAACAGCACATACAAGATCCACAACAAAACGAACAAGCCGAGACCCATGGCCATCATGGACAAGCTCAGTCCGACCCGATTGGCCAGTTGCCTGCGTTTGTAAATTTTCAAATCCATCAAATTTCTCCTGTGCGGTGCTCAGCTTTTGGTGCCTTTGGCTTTTTCTGCACGGATCAACATGATCTTGGCAATGCTCAAGACAATGAAAGTGATCACGAACAGCAAGAAGCCCAATGCAAAGAGGGTGGACAAATGGAAGTCTGCAGCCTCGCCGAATTCATTGGCCAAGGTAGAGGCGATGGTGGTGCCTGGCGAAAACAGCGATGCGCTCAAGCGCTGTGAATTGCCGATCACAAAGGTCACGGCCATGGTTTCACCCAGTGCACGCCCCAAGCCCAGCATGACGCCACCGATCACACCTTTTTGGGTGTAGGGCAACACAATGCTGCGCACCACTTCCCATGTGGTGCAGCCCAAACCATAAGCCGACTCACGCAAGATGGGCGGCACGATTTCAAACACATCGCGCATCACAGCGGCGATGAAGGGCAAGATCATGAAAGCCAAAATGATGCCAGCCGCCAAAATGCCCACGCCGTTCATGGCACCACCGAACAGGCTGCCGATGATGGGCATCTGACCCAAGGTGGACTGCAAGGCAGGCTGTCCGTACTCGGCAAAGAGCGGGGCAAAGATGAACAAACCGAACATGCCGTAAATGATGGATGGCACTGCAGCCAGCAATTCGATGGCCGTGCCCAGGGGGCGGCGCAAATATGTGGGGCAGGTTTCAGTCAGAAACAAAGCAATGCCAAACGACAAAGGCACTGCAATCACCAATGCAATGACCGCACTGACCAGCGTGCCAAAGATCGCAATCGCTGCACCAAACTCGTCATTGACGATGTCCCACTCCACGCGCCAGATGAACTGAAAGCCGAACTTAGACAGTGACGGCCAGGCGTTGAGGAGCAAAGAAATGATGATGCCCAAGAGGGCAAACAAGACCAGCAGGGAAAAGCCCAGCGTGATCTTGTGAAAAAAGAAATCCTGGATGCGTTGTCGCTTCACGACGGACAGCATGTTTTGATCGGGCACTTGGCTGGCCGTTTCGATCGAGCCCATAGTTATTCCTTGTGACAACTGCATAGCAAATACCACTGTTTTACGCCAAGACCCCTCACCCACATGGGCAAGGGGTCAGTGAAACCTGTACAGCAGGCTTCAACTCGGTTTACTTGATCTCGGACCAGACTTTGGCGCGGATCTGGCTGGTCAATGCATCTGGCAATGGCACATAGTCCAGATCAGAGGCCAGTTTCTTGCCGTTCTTGAAAGCCCAGTCAAAGAATTTCAGCACTTCGTCCGAAGCCGCTTTGTCGGCAGGCTTTTTGTACATCAAGATGAAGGAGGCGGTGCTGATGGGCCAGCTGTCGTTGCCCTTAGCGTTCACCATGGACACACCCATGCCAGGCACGCTGAACCAATCGGCACCGGCAGCAGCGGCTGCAAAAGTCAGGTCGTCAGGGTTCACATATTTGCCCGCAGCGTTTTGCAACTGCAGGAAAGTCATATTGTTTTTCTTGACGTAGGCGTATTCCACATAACCCACAGCGCCCTTGACGCGGTTCACGTTGGCGGCCACGCCTTCGTTGCCCTTGCCACCGACAGAAGAGTCAGCAGGCCACTTCACAGCAGCACCCTTGCCCACTTTGTCGGCCCAAGCTTTGCTGACCGCCGTCAGGTAATCGGTGAAGTTGAACGTGGTGCCTGAACCGTCAGCGCGGTGCACCACGGTGATGGCCTGGTCAGGCAACTTTTTGCCAGGGTTCAGCGCCGCCAATTTGGCATCGTTCCACTTGCTGATGGTGCCCATGTACACCTCGGCCAGCACAGGGCCGGTGATGCGCAATTCGCCGGGCTTGAAGCCTTCCAAGTTCACAACCGGCACAGTGCCGCCCACAATGGCAGGAAACTGGACCATGCCATCTTTGTCCAGATCAGCACCAGACACGGGCGCATCAGAAGCGCCAAAGCTCACGGTTTTGGCACGAATTTGCTTCAAGCCACCCGAAGAACCAATGGATTGGTAGTTCAGGCCCACACCGGTGGCGGCTTTGTAAGCCTCGGCCCATTTGGCGTAGATGGGGTAAGGGAATGTGGCGCCGGCGCCTGTGATGTCAGCAGCCCATGTGGTGGCAGCCACCACACTCAGGCCAATCGCAACGATGGCAGGTTTCATTTTCAACATGTCAACTCCTGGTTCAGGGTGATAAAAATTCGGGATTCGGACGGGTGCTCACGAGAGCTTTTCGGCACCTGTTTCAACTTTATCCGCCGATTGTGACAATGCCGTGTCAGAAAACCCTTTGTTTTGATGACGAACACTGGCCGTATCCGCTAAAACTGGGTCCAAATCAAGTTTTCAACCGCCTAAAGGACTAGGCTCATGAGCCTTTCTGTTCTCAAAAAGCATCAAATGCCGAGCTTTCTCTCTGTTTCGGTTCTTTTTGATCTTTCTGTCGCTTTGGGCATTGGTTTGCTGATCGGGGCTGAAAGAGAGCGCCAACAGCCTGAGCAAAGCATTGATGGCCGTGCTGGTGGGTGGCAAGGCCTTTGCGATGCAGTTTTTGCAAGGCCTGTTCACCCTCATTGCGGCGGCCTGGCTCAGTTTGCTGGTGGTGAATGCGCCGTTTTTCGATGAGCCACGCACAGTGCAAACAAAAAAGGCCACGCACGGGGCGTGGCCTTGGCGTCACCCGGAAAACGGGCAAACCGACTCTGTTGTTTTTACAGGCCGATCAGACCACCGTCTTTGCGTGTGATGACGATGGTGGCTGAACGAGGACGCCCCGCCACACCATAGCCTTGATTGCCAGGCCAGGTGCTTTGAGGCGCTTCGCCAGACGACAAAGGCTTGGACAACTCACCAGGGTGCTGAATGTTCACAAACAAAGTGCGACCATCTGCGGTTTCGGTGATGCCCGTGACTTCTGCGCCTTTGGGAGCCACCAGGAACCGGCGCAATTTGGCCTCGCCCAAAGCCGCGCCAAGGAAGGTTTCTTGCGTGCCGGTTTGTTCAATGCCGCCCACCAACATCTTGTTTTTGACGGTGACCTTGCCACCGTCACCCACCTGTCCCGGAATGGCGGCCAACATCATGCAGTTGGTTTCGTCGGTGAAAGCGCCATCGTCCGTCTGGATCCAGCAGATGCCGGTGGCCTTGCTGAACCACAAACCATCGGGTGAAGAAAACGCATTCTTGGCAGTCAAGCCCGACAAATTGGCATCGCCCGAGTCGTCTTCGGCACCAAACAAGAAAATGTCCCAGGTAAAAGCCTTGGCTGTACCTTTGTGGCCTGCTTCTTTGAAACGGATGATGTGACCGTTGGGGTTGCCAGCCACTTTTTTGCCATCCAAATCCATGTAAGCACGGGGGTTGGCCGGGTCTACCTTGGTGGGCGTGCGGTTGGCGGCGCTGTTGTTGGTCAACGCAAAATAAATCTCGCCATTGCGGTGGTTGACTGCACCCCATTCTGGACGGTCCATTTTGGTGGCACCCACCGCGTCTGCGGCGTGACGGGCATTGACCAACACATCGGCTTGGTTGGCAAATTTGTAGGCGCTGTGCTGGGCAATGCGCGGGTCAGCGATGTTCAGCTCCAGCCATTCACCCTGGCCATTGGCGTCAAAACGCGCGGCATACAGCTTGCCTTCGCTCAGGTATTTGTCACCCGCCACCATGCCACCGCCCACATCACGCGGATCCCACACAGCTGTCGTCACGAACTTGTAGATGTATTCGTTGCGCGAATCACAGCCCATGTAAAACGCGAGCGGCTCGCCTGCCTTGGGCACGCCACACACAGCGGCTTCGTGGGCAAAACGCCCCATGGCCGTGCGCTTGGCTGGCGTGGAGTTGGGAGCCAAGGGATCAATCTCGACGATGAAACCAAAGGTGTTGGCCTCATTCCGGAAATCCTTCTCCGCGTTGGCACCCAAGGCAGCAAGGTTCCAGCGGGCAAATCGGTCGTCTGTTGCAGACACGGTGTGCCAGCCTTGGCCAGCGGCTTTTTTGACCCCCGCAGCGGGCACTGCAGCAGCCACGCCATAGCGTTTGCGCGATGCCACTTCGTTGACAGACAATGCCGCACCCGCGCCCGTTGTCTGAAAATAATAAGCCCAGTTTTCCTCGCAGCCCAAATAAGTGCCCCATGGCGTTTTTCCGTGACCGCAGTTGTTGAGCGTGCCACGGGCCATGGCTCCGGCTGTGTCCCAGCGGCTGACCATGAAGTTGCGAACATGCTCAATGTGCACACGCGGTCCGCTGACACGCACCGGAGTTTGCGCCGTGATGCGGCGGTTCAATGGTGAGTCTTGCTGGATGCGCCAGCCTTGTGGACCTTTGACAATTTCAACCACCGAAACACCGTGAAGGTTGATTTCCTTGAGCACTTCCAACTCGGGGCGGGTGCCCAGGTCCCATTCGCCGAACTGGTCAAATTTCTTGCCGCTCACGTTGTTGGAGGTTTGCCCGTTGGGATGCAGGAAATGCGAATCGGCAGAGCTCTCGTGGTTCACGCACAGCACAGCACGGGGAGTTTCCTTATCGGAGTAGCGGCCATCCGCATCGATGTAATAGATGTCCATGCCATCATGGTGATCGCCAATGCGGCGCGACCAATCGTCCGATTCGATGCCTCGGTTGGAGTAAGCAGCCAAAGCAGAGTCCAACGCATCCCCCGTGGCGTGCAGCACGCTGTACTGGTAGCCAGGTGGCAACATCACGTTGTCGAGCAAGCTTTTATCCACAGCCGCAAAACCCAACGCGGTGGGCGCAGCGGCCATGCCGGAGGTCAAGGTCGCGCAGCCGGGCAACATGGCCAGACCCGCCAGGCCCAAACCACCGCGCAACAAGCCACGGCGCATGGGGTTTTGCAAGGATTGTGTCAAAACATCCTGGAAATGGAGGTTGTCAGAGGTGTTGCAAACAGGGTCAAGGTCGTGGTTGGACATGGTCATCAGCTCCATTGAGAAAAACCTGATTTCATGTTTTTGATGTGACCATTTCATGGCTTTATTTTGACAATTTAAAGACGAGCAGACGAGGTGTTTGCCGTGCCTGAACGTCACGGAATCGTCACAGAGTCATGACAAAATCCAGAAAACTACATTTCCAGAACCATTGAAAGATAAAACATGAAAGTCGGTATCAACGGCATGGGCCGCATCGGCCGTTTGGCCTTGCGTGCGGCCATGGGCGCTGCCGAGCGCCAGCTGGACGACCCCCGCGCAGGCAACCGCCTGGAGGTGGTGCACCTGAATGAACTCAAAGGCGGCGCAGCGGCCACGGCGCATTTGCTGGCCTTTGACTCGGTGCAGGGCAAGTGGCGTGAGCACATCGAAGCCGAAGGCGAGAGCCAGATCCGCATCGGTGAACGCACACTGGGTTTTTCATCGCACGCCAACCCGGCCGACATCCCCTGGGGCGACATGGGCGTTGACTTGGTGCTGGAGTGCACCGGCAAATTTTTAACGCCCGAAACCATTCAAGGCCACCTGGACCGGGGCGCTAAACGCGTCATCGTGGCCGCCCCCGTCAAGGTGGGCGATGTGCTGAACATCGTGGTCGGCATCAACCACACGCAGTACAACCCGGCCAAAGACCGCATCGTCACGGCTGCGTCCTGCACCACCAATTGTCTGGCCCCAGTGGTCAAGGTGGTGCACGAAGCCATTGGCATCAAGCACGGGCAGATCACCACCATCCACGATCCGACCAACACCAACTTGGTGGTGGACGCGCCGCACAAAGACTTGCGCCGCGCCCGCAGCGCCATGATGAGTTTGGCCCCCACCACCACCGGCAGCGCCACAGCGATTGCCCTGATCTACCCCGAGCTCAAGGGCAAGCTCAACGGCCACGCGGTGCGTGCCCCGGTGCTCAACGCCTCGCTCACCGACTGCGTGTTCGAGATGAAGCGCGAGACCAGCGCTGAAGAAGTCAACGCCTTGTTTGCCGCCGCAGCCCAAGGCCCGCTGGCCGGCATCCTCGGCTACGAAACACGCCCCTTGGTCAGCGTGGATTACGCCCGCGACACGCGCAGCGCCATCGTGGACGCGCTGTCCACACTGGTGACCGACGGCACACTGCTGAAAATTTACGCTTGGTACGACAACGAAATGGGTTACGCCTGCCGCATGGTGGATTTGGCCTGCCACATGAACGAAGTCGGCATCTGAGATGAACGCTGCTGAACGCCACTACGGCGGTGTCACCGCCGCTGAACGCAACTACGGCATCGTCACCGCAGCCTATTGGGGCTTCACCCTGACCGATGGCGCTTTGCGCATGTTGGTGCTGCTGCATTTTTACAAGCTGGGCTACTCGCCTTTCACGCTGGCCTTTTTGTTCTTACTGTACGAAGCGGCGGGTGTGCTGGCCAACCTGATCGGCGGCTGGCTGGCCACGCGCTTTGGCATTGCCCGCATGCTCACCGTGGGTTTGACCACGCAGATCATTGGCTTTGGCTTGCTGTCGGCACTGCAACCCGAATGGACCGCCAACCTGTCGGTCGCCTGGGTGGTGCTGGCGCAAGGGGTGTGCGGTGTGGCCAAAGACCTGACCAAAACCGCCAGCAAGTCGGCCATCAAGATCACGCAGGCGCAAGCCAAAGACCAAGGCAACGGCCAATTGTTCAAATGGGTAGCCTGGTTCACCGGCAGCAAAAACGCCATGAAAGGCTTTGGCTTCTTTTTGGGCGGCTTGCTTTTGGAAACGCTGGGTTTTCAGGGCTCACTCTGGGCCATGTCAGGCCTCTTGGCTTTGGTGTTGATCGGGGTGGTGAGCAGCTTGCCACCCATGATGGGCAAGAGCAAAGCCTCGGGTTCGGCGCGTGAGTTGTTTGCCAAGAGTGAAGGCATCAACGCGCTGGCTGCTGCCCGTGTGGCCTTGTTTGGCGCACGCGACGTGTGGTTTGTGGTGGGCGTGCCGGTGTTTTTGTATTCGGTGGGCTGGACCTTCACCATGGTGGGCGGCTTTTTGGCCGCCTGGACGATTGGCTACGGCCTGGTGCAAGCGCTGGCCCCGCAACTGGTGCGCCGCAGCGTCGACGGCCTGAGCCGCGAGGTGCCTGCAGCCCGCTGGTGGTCGGCGGCGCTCACGCTCATTCCACTGGGCATTGCCGCCGCCGTTTGGCTGCAAGCGCCGCAGCTGCAGTGGTGGGTGGTCGGAGGCCTGAGCCTCTTCGGCTTTGCCTTTGCCATCAACTCGTCGGTGCACAGTTACCTGATATTGGCCTACGCGGGCTCTGAAAAAGCGGCCGAAGACGTGGGCTTTTACTACGCGGCCAACGCACTGGGCCGCTTCATGGGGACGCTGCTGTCGGGCCTGTTGTACCAGTGGGGCGGGCTGCTGTACGCCTTGCTGGGTTCGGCGCTCATGCTCTTGCTGTGCTGGCTGACCACCTTGCGTCTGCCCGTAGGTTTGCTTGAACACACCAAGCCCTCAGAAAAGACAGGCACCCCATGAGCACAGACACCGTTTTGAACGCCATGGACGAAGACCTCGCCGTCAAGGCCCTGGCGGCGTTGGCACAAACCTCGCGCTTGCGCGTGTTCCGGGCCATCGTGGGTGCAGGCCCCGAAGGCATGCAGCCAGGCCAGCTGTCGCAAGCGCTGGAACTGCCACCCAACACATTGTCCTTTCACCTCAAGGAACTGCACCATGCGGGCCTGGTGAGCGTGCAACGCGAAGGGCGATTTTTGCGTTACCGCGCCGACATGACCGCCATGCAAAGCCTGGTCGGATTTTTGACAGACCACTGCTGCCAAGGCGTTCCTTGCGTTGACATGTCGCCTGTGGCTTGTGGGCCGGACCACTGCTGGACAGCGGAGCCTGCGATACGTTGAACCCAGGCGCTTGCTGTCAGCATCGCGTTCCGAACCCAGCGCCCGTCATTGAATCGACATACATCCGTCACATAATCTGAATTTCCCTTTGTCACCAACGCCTGCCCTCATGCAAACCAAGTCTCTCTACGCCGCCATTGATCTGGGATCCAACAGTTTTCGGCTCGAAATTGGTCAAATGGATGCGGGTCAGTTGCGGCGCGTGGAGTACATCAAGGAAACCGTGCGACAAGGCAATGGCCTGGACGCCGAGCGCAACCTGACAGACGAAGCGATGGAGCGCGGTTGGGATTGCCTGGCCCGCTTCGGCGAACGCATTGCAGGCTTCAGGCCCAGCCATGTGCGTGCGGTGGCCACACAAACCCTGCGCGAAGCGCGCAACCGCGATGTGTTTTTGGCCAAGGCCAAGCGCATTCTGGGTTTTCCAATCGAAGTGATCGCCGGCAAGGAAGAAGCCCGTCTGATCTACCTCGGTGTCTCGCACCTGTTGCCTCAGTCCGATGAGCGCCGCCTGGTGGTGGACATTGGCGGGCGTTCTACCGAAATGATTTTGGGCCAGCACGAAAGCGCCAGCACCCTGGAGTCTTACCGCGTGGGCAGCGTGGCCTGGTCAATGAAGTTTTTCCCCGACGGTTTGTGGACCCCCTCGGCCTTCAAGTCAGCCGAAATCGCAGCCAAAGCCGTGCTGGACGAAGCCCAAATTTTGTTCAACCGGAGCCACTGGGACAAGTGTTACGGCTCGTCGGGCACCGTAGGTGCCGTGTCGGATGTGTTGACCGCAGCAGGATGGCCGCCAGGCCAAATTACGCGCGAGGGACTGGCTTGGCTTAAAGACCGCTTGCTCAAAGCCCAAAAACCAGACAATCTGCGACTCGAAGGTGTCAAAGAAGACCGCAAACCCGTCATTGGCGGGGGCTTGGCGGTCTTGCAAGCGGTGTTTGACTTGCTGCAAATCAATGAAATGCACGTGGCCCAAGGCGCGCTCAGGCATGGCGCGTTGTACGACCTGATTGACCGTGAAGGCACGCAGGATGTCCGTTCCTCGATGGTCGATTGGCTGGCGCAACGCTTTGGCACTGACAAAGTGCAAGCAGACAGAGTGTCCCGAACGGCCCAAAGCCTTTTGCAAGCACTGATTCCAGACAACGCCGACACACCCACTGATGAGCGTCAGCGTTATTTGCAAAAGCTGCATTGGGCGTGCCAATTGCACGAAACCGGTCTGCGCATCTCGCACAGCGATTACCACAAGCATGGTGCCTACATTCTGGACAACACCGACTTGCCGGGCTTCACCCTAGACGAGCTGCACCGCCTGAGCCAATTGGTGCTGGGCCACCGGGGCAAATTGCGCAAACTTGAACTCGAGATGGAAGACGCCAGTTTTGCGCAGCAACTCATGGCCCTGCGACTGGCCGTGATTGTGTGCCATGCACGACGTGACCCCGACTTGTCGGGTTTGGACATCAGCTGTGATGCGCTGCGACGCACAGCCCGTCTGAAAATCAGCCCCGATTGGGCAGAACTCTGGCCTCAGTCCACCCACCTGCTGCGGGAAGAAAAAACGGCCTGGCAAAAAACCGACTGGACGTTTCAAGTTCAGACAGATTGAACATCTGCCTGCGTGCAGGCGCACACAAGCGCCTGCGTTTTCAGCCCCGACGAGGAACGGTAACGACGTCCCCAACCTGCTGACTTGTCATTTTTGAATCAACGGTATAAACTGTATACACCGTTAATTTTAAAAATTCACTTGCCATGAACATGACCTCACGCACCTCCACCCCATCCACACCTGCTGTCGATGCCACCCCAACGTCTAAATCGAGCAACACCCACGCACCCGCGCGCAAAAAAGCAGCAGCACCGTTGAAAGCGGCATCCGCCAAAACACAGCGGGCCCAGCCAGTGGCGAAAAAAGCCACCACAAAACCCACAGTCAAGGCGACCGTCGCCAAGGCTGTCAAGCCCGTTGCGGAACCCGCTGCCAAACCAGCTTCCAAGCCCACACTCAAAAAGCAGGCAGCAGCACCTGCAAAACCTTTGAAAGACAAAAAAGTCAAAGTGGTGCGTGACAGTTTCACCATCCCCAAAACCGAGCTGCTGCAAATCGGCGAGATGAAAAAGCGTGCATTGACGCTGGGTGTTGGCGTCAAGAAAAGCGAACTGATTCGCGCAGGCTTGAGTGCACTGGCGGGAATGACAGATGCATCATTCAAAAAGGCCTTGGCCAGCATTCCGACCATCAAGACCGGACGTCCAGCCAAAGACTGACGTCTATTACAGTTTTTCCGGGGAGGTCACGGCCAAAAGCACTGTCTGGTCCAGCCCTTCCCGGCTGCGTCGGCGCAACCACCAGACAGCGCCTTTGCGGATGGCACATGCGTCATCCGGCATTTTCAGCAAATGGGCGATCACGCTGCCCAATGCGGGCTGGTGCCCCACCAGCAAAACCGGGTACTTGGCATCAGGCCAGCCCGAAGTTTCCAGAACATCCTGAACCGAAGCACCCGGCGACAAGGCATCACGCACTTTGTATTTACGACCCAAGGCACGCACCGTTTGCTCTGACCTGACGGCCGGGCTGCTCAAAATCCGGGTGCCTTGTGGCAGCTGGTTTTCAAGCCAGACCGCCATGCGCTCCGCCTGTTTTCGGCCACGGGGCGTCAAGACCCGTTGCATATCGTCTTCACCCGGCCCAGCCTCGTGGGCTTCGGCATGACGCCAGACAATCAAGTCCATCGCGTTACTCCTGGTGGGTAGCGGCGCTGTAGCGTTGCATCAAAGCGTTCTGAGCGCCATGGCCGGGCGCCGTCAAACCCACACGGTGGTACTGACCGTCAGGGGCCAAATCCCAGGCATCGCGGCCATCGTGCAGGTAGGCAATCAGGCATTCGTCAATGATGCGTTGACGCAAAACTGGGTCTGTCACGGGCCATGCCAACTCGATCCTGCGGGTCATGTTGCGGCTCATCCAGTCGGCACTCGACAAATACAGCGATTCGTCCTGATCTGCGCAAAAGTAAAAGACCCGAGAGTGCTCCAGAAAGCGGCCAATGACCGAGCGCACCCGGATGTTTTCACTGAAGCCCGCCACACCGGCAGGTAACATGCAGGCCCCGCGCACGATCAGGTCAATCTTGGCGCCTTTTTGCCCCGCCTCCAGCAAAGCCTCAATCAGAGGCTCATCGGTCAAAGCGTTCATCTTGATCACGATGCGCCCCACAGCGCCTCGCGCCGCCGCGTCGCCTACGGCCGCGATGCGCGCTTGCATGTCGGCATGCAGCTGAAAAGGGGCCACCAGCAAACGCTTCATTTTCGGCAAACGGCTCTGGCTGGCCAAGTGGCCAAACAACTGGTCCATGTCCGAGGTGATGTCGGCATCGGCGGTGAGGTAGCTGATATCGGTGTAAAGGGCTGCGGTGCGGCGGTTGTAATTGCCTGTCGATAAATGCCCATAACGCTTGAGCGATCGCCCCTCGCTCCGCGTGACCAACAACATCTTGGCGTGGGTCTTCAGACCCACGATGCCGTAAACCACCTGCACGCCAATCGATTCGAGTTGCTCAGCCCAGTTGATGTTGGCCTCTTCGTCAAATCGGGCTTTCAACTCCACCACCGCGGTCACTTCCTTGCCGCGGCGGACGGCTTCGCGCAGCAAATCCATCATGGTTGGATCGCTGCCTGCACGGTAAATCGTTTGCTTGATGGCCAGCACATTCGGATCCATGACGGCTTCGCGCAAAAACGCCAGCACGCCATCGAAACTCTCAAACGGCTGGTGGATCATCACATCACCGTCTTTGAGGCGCGCAAAGATCGAACCGTGCTGCGGCACTTGTATTGGGAAACTGGCTTTGTAAGGCGGGAACAGCAATTCGGGGGCATCGATCAGATCGATCAGCTGCATCAAGCGCACCAGATTCACCGGTCCATTGACCCGAAACACCGATGGCTCTGGCAGCTGAAATTCCTTGCGTAAAAACTCCACCAAGCGGGGTGAACAGTTGGCAGACACTTCCAGTCGAACCGCCTGGCCGTAGTGACGGTGCTGCAGTCCTTGGCGCAAGGCCATGCGCAGATTGGCGATTTCGTCTTCGTCTACCGCGAGATCCGAGTTACGCGTGACCCGAAACTGCGAGAACTGCCCAACCTCACGGCCCGGAAACAATTCGGCCAAATGCGCCCGAATCACACTGGACAGCATGACAAAAGCGGTGCTGCCATCGCACACTCTGGCAGGCAAGGGAATCAAACGGGGCAGTACACGCGGGACTTTGACGATCGCGATCTCATTGGATCGGCCAAAAGCATCTTTGCCAGACAACTGCACGATGAAGTTCAAGGACTTGTTTGCCACCTGAGGAAACGGGTGTGCGGGGTCAAGGCCCACAGGCACCAGCAACGGCTGGACTTCACGGTGAAAATAGCTGCGCACCCATTGGCGCTGCGCGGCATTGCGCTCGCCGTGCGACAGGATGCGGTAACCCTTGCGCTGCAAAGTGGGCAGCAAATCGTCGTTGTACAGCGCGTATTGCCGCGCGATCATCGCGTTGGTTTTTTCAGAAATGGCGGCCAGACTCGCTGCGGTGTACTGTCCCGATTTCAAACTCTGCAAACTGCCCATCACGTGCGGCTCTGCACGCACCTCAAAAAACTCGTCCAGATTTGACGACACGATGCACAGGTAACGCAAACGCTCCAGCACGGGCACTTCCGGGCGGTGCGCCCAGTCCAGCACACGCTCATTGAAAGCCAGAATGCTCAGATCCCGGTCCAGCAAGGCGTACCGATCGTCTGCAAATGAAGTCACGTCTTTTGAATGAACCATGGCACTGTGTAATGAATTGAAAAATCATTCTAGGAAGCCACCGTGTCAATTTAATGACATCTTCATGAACCGCAAACCAGTACTCGCGCCAGATGCAGGCACCAGATGCGACACGAACAGTTCTACCGTTTTGGGCCAACCAAACGCCTCGGCACGCTGACGCGGCTCTGCGCGGTGAATCGAAAGGCACTTCAAAACCGCCGCATTCAAATCCTCGGACAACTCACCGCCCATCATTTGCCCATCCGCATCACCCAGCACTTGCAAGGGCCCATCCACCGGAAACGCCGCCACCGGGGTGCCGCACGCCATGGCTTCCAACATGACCAAGCCAAAAGTCTCGTTGCGCGAAGGAAAGACAAACACGTCGGCAGCCGCATACACCTTGGCCAGCTGATCGCGTGGCAACACGCCCATCCATACCACGTCCGGATACCGCGCCTTGAGCTGCGCCTCCAGCGGACCGACGCCGCAGACAATGCGCGTGCCTTCCAGCGTCAAGTCCAAAAAAGCATCGATGTTTTTCTCGTAAGAAACACGTCCCACGAACAAGGTGTACGGTCTCGGGTGCCCCTGTAATTCGGGGATGTCCAGGGGCAAAGCGTGGTGGTCAAACAAATCCAGGTCAACACCGTGTGTCCAAGGCTTGAGCGACTTGAATCCCCGGCTTTCCAGCATGTTCAACACCCCTTGCGTGGGCACCATCACCCCCGAAGACGGGCGGTGGAAATGGCGAAACAAGCCGTAGCCCAGGAACAAAGGCACACGCAACGCGGCCTTGAGGATTTCAGGAAATTTGGTGTGAAATGCGGTGGTGAATTTCCACCCCCTTTTCAGGCAATGCTTGCGTGCAGCCCAACCCAAAGGGCCTTCAGTGGCAATGTGCACCGCATCCGGCTGCAGCGCATCCAGCATCGCGGCCAGCGCTTTATAGGGGCGCACGGCCAGATCAATGCCCGCATAACCGGGACAGCTTCGATTCTTGAAAAGGCCCGGGTGCATGACCGACACATCCACGCCCCATGGGCCCATGGCTTGCACCAACTCATGCAAGGTGGTGACCACGCCATTGACCTGGGGGTGCCAGGCATCGGTGATGAGTGCCAGCTTCATACAGGCACCACCGCAGCCACAGGCGCACGGCTGAGCACCACCGCCTGGCCACCCCAGTGGATGATCTCCAGCCGGCCATCAGGGTGTTCCACCAAAGCGGTTCGGCTTTCCACCCAATCGCCATCGTTGCAATACAAAGTGCCATTCACTTCGCGAATTTCAGCATGGTGAATGTGCCCGCACACCACGCCGTCAAAGCCCCGGCGCTTGGCTTCGTGCGAGACAGCCACCTCAAAATCACTGATGAAGTTGACCGCCTTTTTGACCTTCAGCTTGAGGTAGGCTGACAAAGACCAATATTCCAGTCCGATTCGGGCCCTGAAACTGTTCAAGTGCCGATTGATCTTGAGGGTCAGCTCATACAACCAGTCACCCACATAGGCCAGCCACTTGGCACACTGGATCACACCATCGAAATGGTCACCATGCACCACCCACAGCTTGAGGCCCTTGGCGGTGGTGTGGGCCGCTTCGTGCATCACCTCCACACCACCAAATGCGTGACCCACAAAATGCCTGGCGAACTCATCATGGTTGCCCGGCACATAAATCACGCGACACCCTTTGCGGGCCCTACGCAACAGTTTTTGCACCACATCGTTGTGGCTTTGTGGCCAGAACCAGCGCCTGCGCAACTGCCAGCCATCCACAATGTCGCCCACCAGATACAACACATCGCTGGGGTGGTGCCGCAAAAAGTCGAGCAAGGCTTCGGCCTGAAACCCCGGTGTCCCGATGTGCAGGTCTGAAATGAAAACCGCCCGCAACCGTTGAGGGTCTGCAGGCGATGCTTCTTCATCGTGGGGCAGGATTCGCCCCACGACACCCAGTGGCTCCCCCACCAAGGTCTCGTCCCAACCCTCATAAGAGGTCTTGAACAGGGGGCTTTTTTGCAGTGGCCCAAGCGGCGACGTCATGGCACGCCCATCGAAAAATGCCTGCGGTACCGGGCAGGCAAATCTGCTGTGCGCATCATCATGGGCAAGTCGGCCGTATTGAAGTCAGGGTCCCATGCCGGTGCGCCCAAGACCTTGGCCCCCAGCCTCAAATAGCCTTTGATGAGCGCAGGCGGATCGATCTGCACACCATGGCCCAGCTCGTCCACAGGCAAAGGCAAGCGTGGGCGAACATGGTATTGAATATTGGCCAGGTGTGTCTCACGAAGCTGGTGCCAGATGCTGGCAGCAGCGTCGCCCGTGACCACGCCGTTGTGGAGCATGGGAATGCTGGCGCAGCCGATCATGGTGTCCAGGCGGTTGCGGTCCATGAACTCAAACAAGGCGCCCCACAAAGCCATGATCACGCCGCCATGCCGGTGCTCGGCATGGACACAGCTGCGGCCCAGCTCCACCATGCGTTTGCGCAGATCACGCAAACGGGTCAAATCAAATTCGGTGTCGCTGTAAGTGCTGCCGGCACGCTTGGCTTGTGCGGGCGTGAGCACCCTGTAAGTGCCAATCACCTGCCCGCGCAAGGTGTCACGAACCAGCAGATGCTCGCAGTAGTCATCGAACAAATCGATGTCATGACCGGGCAAGGTCTTGGGCAGTCTTGCGCCCATCTCGGTCGCGAAGACCGAATACCTCAGTTGCTGTGCCTCCCGAACTTCATCCTGATGCTTCGCCCAAGCCACTTGAATGGTGCTTTGCACACGCCGAGGCAGAAAATCCACATTGGGGTTGGCTGGCCCTGGATGAAGTGACCCCCTGGGAAAATACACGGGCGATAGCGCAAAAGTGGGATTTGGCAACTCTTTCATGGCAACAACTCCTTGTGATCCATGCCACCATGGTCCCCAAAAGCAATGACAGGAAAAAGTCTGCTGTATGAATATTTCGTGTCACCTGCAACGTATGCAGGGAGTGCTAGCGCCAACGCGCTCCCATTCAAAAGCGACTCAGATGGCCCGCAGCGCCTCACTCAACTGGTCGATGCGATTGGCCCAGTCGGCATCTTCCAGCAATTTCTCACGCAAAAAATCCGCTTGGGCCGAGGTCCAAAAATCGGCATCGGGCAGTGCAATGTCAGCTGCCAGTGGCGTGTGCGTTTTGATAAACGCCGCAATGCTCAACCCATCACAAGGCAAGCCCAGTTGCGCAAACAGTTCATGAAATGGATGGTGAGGAGTGTCCATGGCATCAACCCTTCATTTTTGCAACACATACTGACCCGGTGCATCGTCCATGGGAGACAAGCCCATGTCGGGTGCGCCCATGGCAGGCAAAGGCCCCACTTCGCCCGAATGGGCTTTCAACCACGCCAGCCAATGCGGCCACCAAGAGCCTTCATGGCGGACTGCAGCTTGCAGCCAGGCTTCAGGATCGAGATACGGGCCATCGTGCCTGCGGGTCAACACCTGATAACTTCGCCCCGGCAACCCTGGCGGATTGACAATGCCCACATTGTGCCCCCCTGATGTCAACAAAAAAGTGGTGTCCACATGGGTCAGCAGGTGTAATTTGTGCACCGAGCGCCAAGGTGCAACATGGTCACGCACTGTGCCAATGCCGTAAATCGGGCATTGAACATCGGTCAAGGCCACCGGCTTGCCATTGACGGGGTAGCGGCCACTGGCCAAATCGTTTTTCAAAAACATGCGGTGCAAATATTGGGTGTGCATGCGGTAAGGCAAACGTGTGCCATCGGCATTCCAAGCCATCAAGTCACTGAACGGCGTGCGTTCTCCCAGCAAATAATTCTTGAGCAGTCGCGACCAGATGAGGTCGTTGGAGTTCATCCATTGGAACGCGCCCGCCATCTGCGCACTGTCCAGATAACCCCGGTCCCACATGATGTCCTCCAGATGGGCCACCTGGCTGTCGTCTATGAAAAGTTCCAACTCACCCGGCTCGGTGAAATCGGTTTGGGCGGCGATCAGTGTCATGCTGGCCAGGCGGTCATCGGCCTCTCTGGCCATGGCCGCTGCAGCGATGGCCAGCAGCGTTCCGCCCAGGCAATAGCCCACAGCGTGCACTTTGAGTCTGGGCACCACCGCGCACACCACCTCCAGCGCGTCCATGATGCCCATGCGCAAGTAGTCGTCCATGTCCAAGTCTCGGTCATCGGCGGTGGGGTTAGCCCAAGACATGGCAAACACAGTGTGCCCTTGATCGACCAAGTATTTGATCAGTGAGTTGTGCGGCGACAAGTCGAGGATGTAGTACTTCATGATCCATGAGGGCACGATCAACACTGGCTCGGGTCTCACCTGCTGCGTGGTGGGTGTGTACTGAATCAACTCGATCAGGTGGTTGCGGTAAATGACCTGCCCCGGCGTCACGGCCAGATGGCGTCCCACCTCATAAAGTTCGGCCCCTTTGGTCGCAGCACCCGATTGCAAGCGCTGGAGGTCTTCGACCCAATTTTGAAAACCTTGCCGCAAATTGGCCCCCATGGTTTTCTGGGTGCGCTCCAGCACTTCGGGGTTGGTCAGCACAAAATTGGCTGGGGACAGCATGTCCAGACACTGTCTGGCCGTGAAGTTGACCACGGCTTCGTGGTGCGGCGAAACGCCCCTCACACCCATCGTCGCGTCTTGCCACCACTGTTGCGTCAACAAAAACGACTGGCTGATCGCGTTGAACGGCCATTGCTGCCAACCAGCATGCGTGAAACGGGTGTCGTGCACCATGGGTTCGATGCAGGGCTTGCAGTCGTTTCTTTGCGATTGAACGGCGTAGTTGAGCCCCTGCTGCACGCTTTGCAAGGCCAGTTGAAACAATGTGAGTTGCTCAGCCGGGTTTATGGACAAATGTGTCACCCAGTCGTCAAACGCCATGCGCAAGGAGGCCGTGGAAACCCCTCGTGTAAAAGGCGACAACTGGGCATGTGCCCAACGGTCAAGCGTGGGCCCTGGGTGGTGAGAGTCGGCAGAACGGGGGCGATGATGAGGCATGTTCACCACACCATGCTATGCCGCTCTGCGGCTGCCCAACAAGGGCCTTTCGGTGTGTTTTGCTACACCCTAAGACCTATACCTTGAAGGCATGCCCGGATGCCACGCGGCTCAGAGCATCATGCTCAGCTGGAATACCGAGTTGGGCGCTTTGGGCATGACCGGCGCAGGCATGGGCTTCAGACGGAACTGACCCAGCATGGACGCGACGCGGGAATCCCGTGGCATGTAAGGCACCGCCACATCATCCAATGTTTGTTCAGACAAAGCCTCTTGCAGGTGCCGCTGGATTTCGGACTCCAACTGCTTCATCGGATGCGCGTCATCCGGGTACACCTCGTCAAAGCTGTGCACCACCTCAAAGTGCTTCACCACATCCCACAGTGTGATGTCTTCAGGGTTGCCGCGAATTTGATAACCACCACCTGGACCCCGGTGGGCCCTGATCAGACCGGCTTCGCGCAGCTCCTTGAGGATCGACTCTGTGTAAGAGCAAGACAGGCCCAAACCCGAAGCAATTTCTTCAGTCGTGACAGGCTTCACGGTGGCCCTAGAAGTGATGAAAACCGCGATATCGACGGCTTTGGCTGTTTTCTTCAAGATCATGGCTTGTCCTTATTCGCACAGCAATTGTATTGTTTAAATCCAAAAAATCAATTCAAAACATATTTTATTTTTTCAAAATACTTTTATGCCATAAAATATCTATTCAATACATTAACAAAACATGAACACACCTCACTCGCTCAATTCGGCGCTTTACCGCATCGGTGCGGTCTCCAAGCTCAGCGGCATTCCCGTGCCGACCTTGCGCGTTTGGCAAACGCGCTACGGCGCTTTTTCGCCCATCACCACGCTCGGACAGCACAGGCTGTACAACGAAGACGATGTGAAAAAAGCGGTGTTGTTGAAATCGCTGACCAGCCAAGGCCACGGCATCAGCCAAATTGCGGGTTTTTCAAGCACGCAATTGCAGCAATTGCTGCAAACAGGTTCTGGCTTTGCCACGGCACAAGCACCCGAGTCGCCGGGCCAGGCCACAGGCACATGGGCGGTGATTGGCCAGGGCTTGGCCCATCGGCTGCAATCCGACACATTCAGCGCAACAGGCTGGGGGCAGCCGCTACCCATCCAGCAGGTATGGGTTGATCTGGCGGCGGCCAGTTGCAACCCTCTTGACCAAGCGCCTGATCTGTTGATGGTGTCGGTCAATGGCCTGAATGAGCACACGGCACAACAGATTCAAGCCGTGGCACAGCAACACGCAGCGCGCAAAACAGTGGTGCTCTACGCATTTGGCCAAACGGCTGCCGTCTCGCGCTTGCGCCATGCAGGCTATGGGGTACACCGAGACCCTTTGAACGACAGCGCATTGATAGACATCATCCAAAGCACCCGCCCACCGCTGTCCGCTGCGTCGTGGGCACTGGACCAGCTCGCCAACCCGATTCCGGCACGCCAGTTTTCGGACGAAGTTCTGCAACGCGTGGCCAACATTCCCAGCCAGGTGCTCTGCGAATGCCCCCGGCATGTGGCAGAACTCATTGGCCAGCTGGGACGGTTCGAAGACTACAGCCGCGACTGTCTGAACCAAAGCCCCAAAGACGCCGAACTGCACACACAACTGAACATCATGGCCGCCACAGCGCGCGCCTTGTTCGAAAAGGCACTGCAGATGGTGGCCACGCACGAAGGCATCTCATTGAAAGAAGCGGCGTAAGCTGATCACCCGCAAAGCCAACACATGAAACGCCACGTCGCAGCCACCTTGATGGGTGTGCTCGGTTTTTTCATCATCGACAGCCACATCGACTGGGTACGCCATGACAACGGCATGCTGCTGGAGGTGAGCGGCCAGCCGTTTGACCCGCATGGCTGGATGGCCGAGCAATGGCTGCAACTGCGCAAAGACTGCCGCCTTGTTCAAAATGAACCCACCACCAGTGCCACCGCCCAGGCCGTGCTGCAAGTCATTCAGCAGCACAGTCTTCCAGACTCACTCGAATCCCAACTGCTGCAGTTGCAGCTGCAAGCGGATTGGGGCCTTGCCGAAGTCGAATTCAAAACCCTCAATCCCAGCATCGTCGTGCTGCGTCAAGTAGACGGGCACTGGAAAATACAAGAGACCGCGGTTTGGAGCGGATCCACATCACCCTGGTTGGCGGCCGATTTTGTGCGGCGTTACCTACACCAGCAAGCACCTCAGTTGCCACAAGCGCTGCTGGACTGCATGCCCATCGAAGCATCCCGCTATGCCGCAGTAACGCCCAGGCCCAAGGCATGACCTACCGTGTCGTCTGGTTCAAACGCGACTTGCGCCTGCACGACCATGCGGCGCTGGTACACGCGGCCCGGCAGGGGCCCGTGCTGTGCCTGTACATCGTCGAGCCCCAACTGTGGGCGCAGCCCGATGCCGCCTTGCAGCACTTCGAATTTGTGCGCGAATCGCTGGTCGAATTGCACGCCGACTTGCAAGCGCTGGGCGGTGCCTTGCATCTACGTGTGGGGTCTGCCGTGCAGGTGCTGGCCGAGCTGCACCAACAAGCGCCGTTTGCCGAGCTGGTCTCGCACATGGAAACCGGCAACGCCTTCACCTATGAGCGTGACTTGGCGGTGGCTGCTTGGTGCCGCAGCAGCGACCTGAGTTGGACCGAGCTGCCCCACTTTGGCGTAGTGCGCCGCCTGAAAGACCGCAACACCTGGCAACGCCGCTGGGAGGCGCACATGGCCACGCCACAAACGGTTTTGCCGGCCCTGCACTTTGTCAGCACGCCAAGCCACACACCCCATCTGACCCCAGCGCTGCTGCAAGCCCCTGCGGGTCTGCACCACAACCCGGCGCAGCGGCAGCTGGGCGGACGCCGCCTGGCCATGGAAACCTTGCACAGTTTTTTGAACGCACGGGCGCTGGGCTACCGCGGCGGCATCTCGTCGCCGCTGTCTGCGCCCGATGCGTGTTCGCGTCTGTCGGCTTACCTTGCGTGGGGCTGCATCAGCCTGCGCGAAGTGGTGCAGGCCACCCGCGCTGCGCTGGACGCCCTGCCGCCGCAAGCCAGTCGCCACCGGGCGGGCTTGGTGGGTTTCATGAGCCGCTTGTATTGGCATTGCCACTTCATCCAGAAGCTCGAAAGCGAGCCCGAGATCGAATGGCGCAACATGCACCGTGGATACGACGGCCTGCGCGAAGACGGCTGGAACGACGCGCACTTTGCGGCCCTGACCTCAGGCCGTACCGGTTGGCCCATGGTGGATGCCTGTGTGGTCATGCTTTATGCAACCGGTTGGCTCAACTTTCGCATGCGTGCCATGCTGGTGTCGGTGGCGGCCTACCCGCTGTGGCTGGACTGGCGGCCCGTGGGCCATTGGCTGGCCACGCAGTTTTTGGACTACGAACCCGGCATCCACTGGAGCCAGCTGCAAATGCAGTCGGGCACCACGGGCATCAACACCACACGGGTGTACAACCCCATCAAGCAAGCGCAAGACCACGACCCCAAAGGTATTTTTGTGCGCCGCTGGCTGCCTCACATGCGGCGTGTACCCGACACCTGGCTGTTCGAGCCTTGGCTCATGCCCCCTGAAGTGCAGCGCCACTGCGGCCTGACGGTGGGCAGCGGGCCAGAGGCCGACATCCCCCTGCCTGTGGTGGACCTGGCCGAGGCCACACGCCAATCCAAAGCCGCGCTGCACGAGCGCCGAGCCGAACCTGGAGTGAAGGCAGGCAAAAAAGCCATCGTCGAAAAACACGCTTCGCGCAAACATGGCAACGGCGCACAACGTGACGTGTTCACACGCGACTCGGATACCCCCAAGGCCAGCCGCCGAAAGTCGGCCAAGTCCTCTTCAGACAACACCCCACCCAGCAAGCAGCTGGGCTTTGATTTTTAAAAGCATGCGCACCACCATCTACTGGTTTCGAAACGACTTGCGCTTACACGACCAACGCGCACTCCAGCACGCCGTTGAGCACGCTCAGGAGCACCAACAAGCCCTGCTGCTGGTTTATGTGCACGAACCCGTGCAAGACGAAGACACAGCCTGGGGCTTTCGCCGCATGGGCGCACACCGCAGACGTTTTGTGGCCGACACGCTGCAAGACCTTCAAGCAGCGCTGCAGACAATGGGCCAGCGCCTGGTATTGCTGCACGGCCCCGTGGCCGATGTGTTGCCCGCCTGCGCACGCCTGGTCCAAGCCGACACCGTGTTTTGCGAGGACATCGCCGCGCCCGAAGAAGAAGCCCAAGTGCAGGCCCTGATCAACGCGGGCCTCAACGTCAAAACCTTGTGGCAGTCCAGCCTCATCGAACCCGACGCCCTGCCCTTTTCGGCCGAAGCCATGCCGCAGGTCTTCACCGAGTTTCGCCAGCGCATCGAATCGGCGCGGCTCCAACCTCTGGCCCCACTGCCTGCGCCCACGCAGCTGCCCGCGCCGCCCCATGACAACTTGGCTACTCTGACCGGCTGGACCGACAGCCCCTTCACGCTACTGCAAGCCCACACCGAGGGCGATGCGCAAGAGGACGCGCACCCACGCTCGAACTTTCCGTACACCCAAGCGCAGTGCCGAGGCGGCGAAACCAGCGCCTTGGCCCACCTGCAAAGCTACCTCACGCCCCCTTGGCCCGACCGCTACAAACAAACCCGCAACGCACTGCAAGGCCAGCACACCAGCAGCCACTGGTCTCCCTGGTTGGCCACGGGGGCGGTGTCGGCGCGCCGCATTTGGGCAGAACTCCACGCCTACGAACAAACCCACGGCAACAACGACGGCACCTATTGGCTCTGGTTTGAGCTGCTGTGGCGCGACAACTTCCGCATGCTGCATTTGCAACATGGCCCGCAACTCTATGCGGCACGGGGTTTGTCCAACTTGTCCAAGCCCTCGCACTTTCCCAAAGACTTTCAGCGTTGGTGCCAAGGCCAAACCGGCGAGCCCATCGTGGATGCAGGCATGCGCGAGCTGGCCGCCACCGGTTTCACCTCCAACCGCATGCGCCAAATTGTGGCGAGCTTCTTGGTGCACGACCTGTCTTGCGACTGGCGCGCAGGCGCGGCTTGGTTCGAATCGCAGCTGGTGGACTTTGACGTGAGCAGCAACCAAGGCAACTGGCTGTATGTCAGCGGCCGGGGCACCGACCCGCGTGTGGGCCGGCGCTTCAACCCCACCAAACAAACCCAGGACCACGATGCACAAGGCCGGTATCGGCAAGTCTGGCTGGCCTGATAATCCTTGGCATGTATGCCATTCAATCCTGGGGAGACACGCTTCGCCTGTTGGTCGAGCTGTCGGCCACCGCCGCCTTTGCCCTCTCGGGCCTGATGGAAGCGGCGCGCAAACAGCTGGACGCGGTGGGCGTGTGTGTGGTCGCTTTTTTGGCGGCATTTGGTGGCGGCACGCTGCGCGACTTGCTGCTCGACCAACGCCCCTTCTTTTGGGTGCAACACACCGAAATCCTTTGGGGCGTGTTGGCCCTGTGCGTGCTGGCCATGGTCTTCATGCGACAGCGACATTTTGAAGTGACTGAAAAAGCCATCCTCTGGCCCGACGCGCTGGGCCTGGGCCTGTTCACCGCCACCGGTGTGCACCAAGCACTGCAAGCGAATATGCCGCCTGTGGTGGCTGTGCTCATGGGTCTCATCACCGGCGTGTTTGGCGGTGTGCTGCGCGACATGGTGTGCAACGAAATCCCCACGGCTTTTAAAGACCATCGCCCTTACGCGGTCTGCGCCTTTGCGGGCGGCTGGACTTATGTGGGCTTGTGGTTCACCGACGTGCCGGGCTGGGCGGCCCTGCTTGGCTGCCTGTTGGTCACGGTGGGTTTGCGCGCGCTGGCGCTTTGGCGCAACTGGCAACTGCCCGCTTGGCGTGCCTGAACCGATTCCTCAAGACGCATGTCCAACCACACCAACGCTTTCTGGGGCGGTATCTTCTTTTCTTTGGCCGCCGGACTCATGTGGGGCCTGGTGTTTGTCGGCCCGCTGATGCTGCCCGAATACCCCGCCGCGCTGCACACCTTTGGTCGCTACCTGGCCTTTGGCCTGATAGCCCTGCCCTTGGCGTTTGTCGACCGCGCTGAAATCAAACGACTGACACGGGCCGACTGGCTGGCCGCGCTCAAGCTGGCGGCCATCGGCAACGTGATTTATTACCTGTTCCTGTCCAGCGCCATCCAGCGTGCGGGCGGCGCGCTGCCCACCATGATCATCGGCACGCTGCCGGTGGTGATTGCGGTCGCAGCCAACTTGCTCAACCACCAGCGCGACGGGCGTTTTCCGTGGATCAAACTGGCTCCGCCCTTGGCGCTGATTTTGCTGGGGATTGCGTGTGTCAATCATGTGGAGTGGGCCGCCTTACTGCAAAACCCGCAAGCCGATACGGGCCGCTACATCACCGGCGCGGTGCTGGCCGTGGGTGCGGTGGTTTGCTGGACCTGGTATCCACTCAAAAATGCCGATTGGCTGCGCGGCCACCCCGACCGCAACGCCCGCGTGTGGGCCACCGCGCAAGGCCTGGCCACGCTGCCCCTGGCCCTGCTGGGCTATGCCGCGTTCTGGCTGTGGAGCAGCGCCACCAACAACCCGCTGCCCATGCCCCTGGGACCGCGCCCCCTCGAATTCATCGGCCTGATGATGGCGATTGCCCTGTTCGCCTCGTGGCTGGGCACCCTGTGCTGGAACGCCGCCAGCCAGCGGCTGCCCACCGCCTTGGCGGGCCAATTGATCGTTTTTGAAACCTTGGCGGCGCTGGCTTACGCCTTTTGGCTGCGCGGCCACTGGCCCGAACCGCTGACGCTGGCGGGCATTGCGCTGCTGGTAGCGGGGGTGATTGGCGGGGTGCGGGTCAAAGCGGTTTGATTGGTTATCCGAATATTTGGCATTTATTTGTTTTACGAATAAACCGCCGTGCTGCACCTGAACTTTTGAGCAACAGCCCGAGAACATTGGTCTTGGCCTGCTGCTGTCCGTGCTCAATGCGCTGAGTATGGAACTCACCGTTAAACCACTTCAGAACACAGCACCGAAAGCACTGCTTGCGAGGAATAGCCACTTGTCGAAGTGTTGACATGGGCCGCCCTTGAGGGGCAACTTCAAGCAAAGATTCAGCGCAACGGGACTAACGTCAGCTCTGCAGCGAGAGCGGCCCCTTCGCACAAGGTCAGTGGACGTCAGATTACGACAACATAACGGTCTACATGAACCGTTCAGGAAAACCACCCGCAACGGCTTGGTAGACCGCTTTGTTAGAGCATGGTTGCGTTAACGATCTGTTTTCTTTTTTTCTGGTTTTTAAGCAACGTCTTCATTGAACACAAAACCCCATAGCCATGTTCCGTTGGTCATTTGGCTCACGTGCCAGAAAGGACCATCACCCTTCAATCCTTCAACTCGATAATCGGTGTCAATTTGAGTCATACCAACGGGCGTCGTCGCGGTCACTTTAGAGTCAATATCTGCCTTCTCATAGACTGGCACGCCTTCGCGAGCCAGTTTGACTAAGTAGCGCCCATGCTGCTTTGATCTAACCGCCCTTCGGACAGCGTGAATGGCCAAGGCCATATCCACTACAGTGGAAAACACATACTCTGCGGTATCGGCAAGGGTGGCAGCATCAAGCTTGCCGAAATCGTGCTTGATCACCCATTGCTTGTCTTCAGACCGATACACCTCCGGCGTCAGCCGCCAAACATTCCAAAAAGCTGTGGTGTCAACCCCCTCCTTGAGCAGGTCCTGATCAATTCGACTATGGTCCCGTACTATGTAGTCCGTTGGGTCTTTAACGTTTTCTTGAATGTACTGCGGATCCCTCGCGTAATAGGGGGCGTAGCTGAGTGCGGCGAAAATACCTTGAGGCGTTGCCTCTTTGAATTTCGAAACGTCGTACTTATGCTCCACTGCTACATAAAGCACTTTCCGACATCCGATAACGCATGCCTCAAGATCGTCCGATTCGCGTGCCATCTTCGCCTCAAGCAGCAGATCTTTCATCTCTCCGTCATCTAGCAGATCGATTGCGCTGACGGTAGAGAAGTTAACGCCAAGCACCGAACTTGAGGCCTCTTCAAAGAACTCCCGTACGCTTACAACTACCCGCTCACACTCGTCGCGGGCAGGTTGAATCCCATAGTGCTTCGAATCCACGCGGATGCGATTAAGACGAATTAGCTTGTTCTTGAAAGGAAGCTCCTTCGGGGAAATTTTTTCATTTATTTGAAGGAAATACTTGTCGAACTTCGTGTTTTGATCAATTTCAGCCTTTACGTGGTCACCCAATGCGATCAAGAAGGCTTCAACAGCATCTTGCAGAAGGTTTACAGCTGCGAACAAGTACATGTCGTTTGGTGACGCAAGACTTGTCTTCCCCAGTTGGTACAAGTGCCGCGCAAGCGACAACCGCCGAATTGTTTCGATGTCCATAGACGTAAAGATTAATGTTTGAAATCACCGACCTACGCTTCTTTGCGTGCAAGCCTGGAGTCCGCTTTCAGCGAACTCAATCACTGAACTGAGACTTATGAACGCCTGCTTCCAGACTTTTGGCGAATTACAAGGGTGAAGTTTTGGAATGCTACGAAAGCGGCCGTCCATCCAAGCTGGATATTGCTTCGAAGCTTTCCTGTTAGGTCATCGCGCGCCCTACCTGTTGGCGATATACAACCGCTTCTTAGAACGGGTGAGCGCGACGTAGAGCAAGCGTGCATCGTGGTTCAGCAAGTAGCTGTCTCCACGCGAGATAGATACGAGGGCTGTGTTGTCCATACCCATTCCTTTGGAGGTGTGTATCGTCTGAACTTGGATCTTGCTGTCGGTCCCCAGCACATCCTTTCGGTGGCAGAAATGCGGAATCTGCAAAGCGGCAAGTCCAGCAGAAACCATATCGCAAGTGGCCCGCGTAGGCGCCATGATGAGCCATTCCTCATTCTTAGCTGCTTCGACCATACGCAATAGTCTTTTAAGGCTCAAGGACTCGCGGGTGGACTTTCCGGATGCATCCTTCACTGGTAGTTGAATCGACTGAATCACCTCTCCTCCGTGCTGTTCATCCATATGTTCCGACCACTGCTTATCTTTGCGCCCCACGCGCTGCGCCAATATGGGAACGATCGCCTTGTCGATGAAGTTCTTGATGTTTTTCGGCAGTCGATACGAGACAGGTAACACCTGATCAGGTTCAGTTGTCGGGAATGCATTAAATAGGTGCGGTGCAGCCCCGAAACCCTCCATGATTGCTTGATCATCATCGCCGGCAATGATGGTTGTTCGAGCCTTATCAGCGAGCTTGTTGACGACGTCCCACTGCAGAGCACTAAGGTCCTGGGCTTCATCGATTATGAGCAGCTCGAATGTCGGAATCCTATCCGCCGGAAAGGCATCATTAGCCACTGAAAGGATCACATCGTTGAAGTCAGCTAGCCTATTGCCATGTTTGAATGCTTGGTAGGCACCAAAGTACTTTTCGGCGTACTCATGAACATCTTCTTCGTCGAGCGACTGGCCGAAATATTGACCTAAGCACTGTTTGGCTGTTTCTAGTGACTTGCCCGAGAAGGATGGCACCTTATGTTTTCGGTTGAACATGATGCTGTACTCGCTGAGCACTGGGTGTTCGGGCCGAACTACAACGCTCGACGCATCGCCTGCTCGAAGCCATTCCTCTCGAATGCCTATGCTAGGGTCAAAGACCTTGAAGTGCTCCTTCTGGCACAGTCCCTTCCCTTCATTGCCCCCCATGCGCGTCGTGAGGCTGTGCAGCGTCGAAAAATTTGCGAACCGATTCGGTTCGAGGTCCAAGTCCTTGGCAATGCGGTCCCTCGCCTCATCGGCCGCCACGTTGGTGAATGCAAAGTAGCCTACGTCTTCTGGAGGCATGCCGGCTGCAATGGCGGTCTTGGCTATGTTCACAAGACTAGTGGTCTTGCCGGTTCCGGGTGGGCCGAAGATGCGCCGAACTGACTTTGTGCTCCAAGTCCTGTTCAAGGGAAACTGGCTTGGACTAGCCAAAGGAGCTGTTATGGCCGTATTCATTGCAACGGCTGCCGATGCTGGCTTGACTGACATTACGTCCTGAAACCAAACCTCCTTGTCCCAGGATCCTGATGTCGCGTGCCGGATTTCTTGGCCAATCAAAGACCGGCACTTCTGCTCAAGTTGCTCAACGCCTCGCCAAGCAAGTGACTGCTTCCTTGTGCCCTCGTCGGTGTGGATGTAAAGATAACGGAGGTCTTTTGAGACGTCTATAAGCTTCATAGGAGAGCGCCTGCTGCAAGTTAAGTATTGCGCTACGACAGCCTTGCTTGGGCCACGAATTCGATGACACCATCATTAAGTGCCATTCGTATAATTATAAAGAGCTTAAAAGTTTTACAAATTAACAGTAATACGCAATTTCAGAATTGTTTCATTACACAACAGCGTGGACCGCATTCAGCCTACACCCGACGGAGAACTTAACTTTTTGAACGGCGGATTCTCTTCGTCCCAAGAAGCCTCAACCGCTTTCATAGCCCCATAAATAAACGCAGCAGCCCAGTAACCCAGGCGCTGCGTTTTTTCTTGCAAGCCTTCTCAGGCTTGAGGCTCAATACACCGGCTGATGCTGCTTCAAGCTGGCGATCACTTCCGTCGTCAGCACAAACCCCGCGCCATACTTCGCGGCCAATTCAGCGCAACGCTTGGCGAACGCATCCACCCCCTGCCCATAGATGAACTGCAGCGCGCCACCCGTCCAGGCCGGAAAGCCGATCCCGAAGATCGAGCCGATGTTGCCGTCGTGCACCGAGGTCAGCACGCCTTCTTGCAGGCAGCGGGCGGTTTCCACGGCTTGGCGGTACAGCAGGCGATCTTTGATATCTTGCTGGCTGTAGGCCACGTCGACTTTTTCAAAGCGGGTTTTAAGCTCAGGCCACAGCACTTTTTTCTGGCCAGCGGGGTAGTCGTAAAAACCACCGCCTGCGGCACGGCCGGGGCGCTTGAGTTCTTTGACCATCCGCTCGACAAACAGCTCACCGGGCGTGGCGGTGTGCGTTTTGCCTTCTTTGGCAAAGTCTTCGCGGGTTTGGTCCAGCACATGCACCGACAGCGAGAGGGCCGTTTCGTCCAGCACGGCCAGCGGGCCGACGGGCATGCCCACTTGCATGGCCAGGTTTTCGATCACAGGGGCTGGGATGCCTTCGCCCAACATGGCCGCGCCTTCCATCACAAAGGTGCCAAAGGTGCGGCTGGTGTAAAAGCCGCGCGAGTCGTTCACCACAATCGGCAGCTTGCCCAGCGCCTGCACATAGTCATACGCACGGGCGATGGTTTCGTCGTCGGTCTGTGCGCCGCGAATGATCTCCACCAGCTGCATCTTGTCCACCGGGCTGAAGAAGTGGATGCCGACAAATTTATTCGCATTGGCGCTGGCCGTGGCCAGGCCGCTGATGGGCAAGGTCGAGGTGTTGCTGGCAAAGAAGCCACCTTCGGCGAGCATGGGCTCGGCCTCTTGCGTCACCTTGGCCTTGAGTTCGCGGTTTTCAAACACGGCTTCGATGATCAGGTCGCAGCCCTTCAGGTCTGCGGCGCTGGCGGTGGGCTGGATCAGTGACAACAAGGCCGCTTGTTTGTCTGCGGTCATGCGGCCTTTGTCCACGCGCTTTTGTGTGAGCTTGTGGCTGTAGGCCTTGCCTTTTTCTGCGGCTTCAACGCTCACGTCTTTGAGCACCGTGGCGATGCCCCGGCTGGCTTGTGAATACGCAATGCCCGAGCCCATCATCCCCGCGCCCAAGATGCCCACCTTTTGTGGCTTGTAGCGCGGTGCAGCCTTGGGGCGGCTTTGGCCACCCTTGATGCTGTTCATGTTGAAGAAGAAGGTGTTGATCATGTTGCGCGCCACCTGGCTGGTCATGAGACCTGCGAGGTAACGGCTTTCGATGCGCATGGCGGTGTCAAAGTCCACCATCGCGCCTTCGACCATAGCAGCCAACGCCGCTTCGGGCGCGGGGTACAGGCCGCGTGTTTTTTGCTTGAGCACGGCCGGGGCCACACTCAGCATGCCCGCGATCTTGGGGTTGCTGGGCGTGCCGCCGGGCATTTTGTAATCCTTGCGGTCCCACAGGTGCTGGGCCGCTTCGGGCTGGCCTTGGGCTGCCGCAATGTGCGCCAGAGCGCGGGGGCGCAGCTCGTCGTCGCTGGCCACAATCTCGTGCACCAGGCCCAGCTTTTGCGCTTCTTCAGGGACAAAGAGTTTGCTCTCCAGCACATAGGGCTGCGCTGCCAAAAGACCCAGTTGGCGTGTCATCTTGGTGATGCCGCCGCCACCGGGAATCAAGCCCAGCGTGACTTCGGGCAAACCAAACTGCGTTTTGGGATTGGCCGTGGCGATGCGGTAGTGACCGATCAAGGCCACTTCCCAACCACCACCCAGGGCCGAGCCATTGAGGCAGCTGACCACGGGAACGCCTTGCGTTTCAATGGTGCGAAAAGCTTTCTTGATGCCTTCGATCTCGGTAAAGACACGCGGGCCGTCCGAGGCTTGCGAGCGCATCACGCCCTTGAGGTCGGCCCCTGCAAAAAATGTCGACTTGGCCGAGGCCAGGATGACGCCCTTGATCTGGGCTTTGTCTTGGAGGACTTGCTCAGCCGCCTGGGTCAGATCGGCCTGCCATTGCAGGCACATGGTGTTGACCGGCGAGCCCTGCTCGTCAAAGGTGATGGTGGCGATGCCGTCCGCCAGTTCGTAGCGCAGTGTTTTCAAAATCATTTTGGTGTCTCCCAGGTCAAACGCGTTCAACGATGGTGGCGATGCCCATGCCGCCGCCCACACACAAAGTGGCCATGCCGTAACGCAGCTTGCGGCGGTGCAGCTCGTCAATCAAGATGCCCATGATCATCGCGCCCGTAGCCCCCAGCGGGTGGCCCATGGCGATGGCACCGCCGTTCACGTTAACCTTGTCGTGCGACACGCTCATCTCCTGCATGAACTTCATGGGCACGGCGGCAAAGGCTTCGTTGATCTCGAACAAATCGATCTGGTCAATCGTGAGGCCCGCCTTGGCCAGCGCCTTGCGTGCAGCAGGCATGGGGCCTGTCAGCATGATGGTCGGGTCAGCCCCCGACAAAGCCACCGACACGATGCGGGCGCGTGGCGTGAGGCCGTGGGTCTTGCCTGCGGCTTCCGAACCGATCAGCACAGCCGCTGCGCCGTCCACGATGCCGGACGAATTGCCTGCGTGGTGCACATGGTGGATGCGCTCGACCTGCGGGTAGCGTTGCAAAGCCACGGCGTCAAAACCCATCGCACCCAGTTGTTCAAACGAAGCTTTGAGGCCGCCCAGTGTTTCCACCGTGGTGCTGGGTTTTATGAATTCGTCTTGCGCCAGGATGATCTGGCCCAGCTTGTCTTTGACCGGCACGACCGAGCCATCGAAATAGCCCGCTGCACGCGCTGCGGTGGCACGTTTTTGCGACTCAACCGCGAAGGCATCGACATCGTGACGCGTGAAGCCGCTCATGGTGGCGATCAAGTCAGCGCCAATGCCTTGCGGCACAAACAGCGTGGCGCTGTTGGTTTCGGGGTCTTGCGCCCAGGCACCGCCGTCCGAACCGATTGGCACGCGGCTCATGCTCTCCAGGCCACCGGCCACCACCAGGTCTTCCCAGCCGCTGCGCACTTTCATGGCAGCCATGTTGACCGCTTCGAGGCCCGAGGCGCAAAAACGGTTGAGCTGCACGCCCGAGCAGCGCCAGTCCCAGCCCGCTGCCAGCGCCGCCACTTTGGGGATGACCGAGCCTTGTTCACCAATGGGCGAGACCACGCCCATCACCACATCATCTACCGCAGCGGTGTCGAACTGGTTTCGGCTTTGCAGCTCGCGCAACACGCCTGAGAGCAGGCTGATGGGCTTGACCTCGTGCAGGCTGCCGTCTTTTTTACCTTTGCCACGCGGTGTGCGTATGGCGTCGTACACAAATGCTTCGCTCATGGGGTTTGTCTCCTCGGTGTCATCAGGGGGTTTGCCCTGTATTGGGGGGGTAGCAAACAGTATAAACTTTTACCAAGCAAATGCTTGGCATAAATAAACAGATGGGGCATCCAGTCCACTGGAATCAAACCAGAATGATCCCGACTGGCGAACCCCACCCCAAAGCGTTAAGGAGGACCAAGATGATGAAAACACAATGGATGGTCAGGACTGCAGGCAGACTGGGCGCTTTGGTGATAGCCCTTGCGTTGTCAGCATGTGCCGTATCACCACAACACCCCAGACTCCAAGCAGCCCAGGTGGCCGGGCAGCTTGCGCCTTTGTTGCCGGTGCGTGCTTTTGTGGCCAATACCGAGCGCACCGGTGGTTTTGTAATGTCGCCCGACGGCGAGCGCTTGTTGTGGTCGCAGACCGTGGGACTGGACACGGGACTGGTGGTGCGTGCTGTGCAGGCCAACGCAGCCGTCACGGCCTACCCCGTAGGCAATCAAGGACGTGGTGGTGGTTATTACAACTGGTTGCCCAACAGCCGCCATTTCGTGTTCAGCAAAGACGAGCAAGGCAACGAGAACATCCGTCTTTTTGTCCAGGATGCCGATCAAGGCACTTTGGCGCCTTGGGTTTTGACGCCTGCGCAAGGCGTACGCAGCTTCGTGGTTGGCATGGGGCCAGAGGGCAGTTCCCGGTTCTTCTTGGCCAGCAACCAGCGCGACCGCGCCTCGTTCGATCTGTACGAGGCCGATGCGGGCAGCCGCACGCTGCGTGAAGTGGCCCGCAACAATGGTCTGGTGTTGCACTGGTTGATCGATACCCAAGGCCAGCTCTCTGGGCGGGTGCGCCAGCTCGCCAGACCTGACGGCTCAGACAGTGTGGTCGAGCTGCTGCTGCCAGATGGCCAGTGGCGCGTCTTGCAAACTGTGGGCGGCTTTGACAGCTTCTGGGTGCTGCGCATTGACAACTCGGCTCGGCGCGTTTGGGCCTTGTCCAACTTGGGCCGAGACAAGACCGCGCTGATTGAACTGAACCTGGACAGTGGTCAGCAGAGTGTGCTGGCCGAGCATGAGCGGGTGGATCTGGTCCAGGTGCTGTTTGAGGGCAGGCATGGCGGACCGGTGGGCTATGTGGTGGAGCCGGGCTACCCGCAGGTGCACCACCTGAATTCAGCCTTCGGACAAGAGGTTCAAGCGGTGGCGGCGCAGGCCTTGAAACAAGGCCTGCTGACTGCCCCGCCCACCACCCTTGTCCGCAGGAGCGGCAGCGCCGACGGCCGCCGGGTTTTGCTGCGCAGCCAGAGCGACTTTGACACAGCCGAGCTGTTGTGGGACCGCCAAACGGGCAGCGTGCAGCGGCTCAATTCGCAGTTCAAAGAGCTGGCGGAGGTGCTTTCACCCACGGTGCCCTTCGAGTTCAATGCCAGCGACGGGCGCAAGATTGCGGGTTACCTGATACGACCACGCGGGGTGCAGGGCGCAACACCCATGGTGGTGGAAATTCACGGCGGCCCTTGGGCGCGTGACAACTGGCTGCCCGCCGCTTACAACGCCCGTCAATTGCTGGTCAACCGAGGCTATGCGGTGCTGCAGGTGAATTACAGAGGTTCTACTGGGTATGGTCGCGCGCACTTGGAGGCCGCCAACCGGCAAACCAACGGCCGGGTGCAGCAAGACATTGCTGAAGCGGTGCAGTGGGCGGTGGACCAAGGTGTGGCAGATCCGCAGCGACTGGCAGTGATGGGAGGCAGCTTCGGTGGTTTCTCCGTGCTGGCGCAGCTGGCACAGAAACCACACAACTACCGCTGCGGCGTGAACGTGGTGGGTGTGGCGAACTGGCCTCGTGTGATGGAAAATTTGCCACCTTTCTGGCGCAACCGCCACTATTTCACCCGCACCTACGGCGACGTGAACAAACCCGACGAGCGAGCCGACCTGCTGCGCAACTCACCCGTGTCCTACCTCGACCAGATCCAAGCACCTCTGCTGGTGATCCACGGGGCCAACGACGTCCGTGTGCTGCGACAGGACTCTGACGATGTGGTCAACGCGTTGCGCCAGCGTGAGCATCCGGTGAACTACTTGGTGTTCCCCAACGAGGGGCACGGCATCAACAAATGGCGAAACCGACTGACCATGTGGCGCGAGATCGAGGACTTCTTTGCCGATTGCCTGGGCGGTCAAAGCGCCGGTTTTGACTATTACCAACTCATGCCCCGCTGAACCACTTTCACACTGACTTTGACCGGAGAAACCATGATTGAACGCACACTCTTCACCGCCGACCACGAAGCTTTTCGCGACAGCTTTCGCCGCTTCATGGACAAAGAAATCGCCCCCCACCACGACGCCTGGGAAGAGCAGGGCTTCGTGGACCGCGCCGTGTGGGACAAGGCCGGTGAAAACGGCTTTTTGTGCATGACCCTGCCCGAGGCCTATGGCGGCTCGGACGCGGACAAGCTGTATTCGGTGGTGCAGATGGAGGAACTTGCACGCGCCGGTTTCAGCGGCATCGGCTACGGCTTACACAGCGAGATCGTGGCCCCTTACATCTTGCATTACGGCACCGAGGCACAAAAGCAAAAGTACCTGCCCAAGCTGGCCAGCGGCGAGATGGTGGGCGCGATTGCCATGAGCGAACCCGCAGCGGGCTCGGACCTGCAAGGCGTCAAAACGACAGCGATGCTCCAGCCAGATGGCACTTACCTCATCAACGGCAGCAAGACCTTCATCACCAACGGCTGGCACGCCGACTTGGTCATCCTGGTGGCCAAGACCGACCCAGCCGCTGGCGCCAAAGGCACCAGCTTGTTCCTCATTGAACGCGGCATGCCCGGCTTTGAAAAAGGCAAGCGCTTGAAAAAGCTGGGCCTCAAAGCGCAAGACACCTCGGAGCTGTTTTTTGACAACGTCAAGGTCAGCGCCGACCAACTGCTGGGCGGCACCGCCATGCAGGGCAAGGGCTTCATTTGCCTGATGGAGCAGCTGCCTTGGGAGCGCCTGCAAATTGCGATTGGCGGCATTGCGGCTGCGCAAGCGGCGATCGACTGGACCGTGCAGTATGTGAAAGACCGCAAGGTGTTTGGCCAGGCTGTGGGCAATTACCAAAACACCCGCTACACCCTGGCCGAGTTGCAGACCGAGGTGCAGGTGGCGCGCGTGTTTGTGGATAAATGTTCAGAGCTGTTGCTGCAAGACAAGCTCGACACTGCGACCGCCAGCATGGCCAAGTACTGGTGCTCGGATTTGCAATGCAAGGTGATGGACGAATGCGTGCAGCTGCACGGCGGCTACGGCTACATGTGGGAATACCCCATCACCCGCGCCTATGCCGACGCGCGTGTGCAACGCATTTATGGCGGCACCAACGAGATCATGAAAGAAGTGATCTCGCGCAGCATGGGTTTGGCGGGGCGCTGAAGCGCGTACACCGTGTCACACCCCTCATATGTCACTCCGGCCGTGACTCTTCCCTTTGTCACCCCGGGCTTGACCCGGGGTCCATTCTTGTTCACCCATGGATGCCGGATCAAGTCCGGCATGACAAGTCACAGCGTCACCCCGGGCTTGACCCGGGGTCCATCCCCCTTCGCACATGGATGCCGGATCAAGTCCGGCATGACAGCTAAAAAATGATCAGCTCTCCCACCCACGTTGCGCCCAAGCGCACACGCGGCCGCCCCCGCAAGACCGAGGGCGAGCGCGACGATGGCAACCGCCGCCAGGCGCTGATTGCAGCCGCTGCGCAGCTCTTCCACCGCAAAGGTTACGACGCCACCAGCACCCGCGAAATCGCAGCGCAAGTGGGCATGCAGCCCGGCTCGCCCTTCTACCATTTCGGCAACAAGCAAGACCTGTTGTTGGCCGTGATGGTCGAGGGCATGAGGCAAGCCGCCGTGCGACAAAACGCTGCCATCGCTACGCTGAGTGCACAAAAAACTGACCGCGACCGTTTGCGCGTGCTGATCCGCAACCAGTTCGATGTGCTGCTGGGACCAGACAGCGATTTCATCCCGGTGATGCTGTACGAGTGGCGATCGCTTAGCGCAGAACAGCGGCAGACCATCACGCAGATCAAGGACGACTACGAAGCCGTCTGGATACCGGTGCTGCAAGCCCTGCACGACAGCGGTCAACTGCAAGCGCCGGTCGGTCTGGCGCGGCTGATGATTTTTGGCGCACTCAATTGGTCGGTGCAGTGGTACCAGCCACCGTCCCCAAAAACATCCGCCAAAAAAAACCAACGCGCCACCTTGGATGACCTGACCGAGGCCGCGCTGGCCTTGTTTTTGAGAGACCCCGCATGAGCACACACACACATTACCAATCCGTATTCACCCCCGGCCTGCTGAAGGGGCAAGTGATCATGGTCACCGGCGGTGGCTCTGGCATTGGCCGCTGCACTGCGCACGAGCTGGCCAGCCTGGGCGCACATGTGGTGCTGGTGGGCCGCAACCCCGACAAGCTGAGCGCCACCTCGCAAGAGATCATCGGCGACGGCGGCCAAGCCAGCTGGCACAGCACCGACATCCGACGCGAAGACGATGTGAAAGCCATGGTCGCGCAAGTGCAGCAGCAGCACGGCCGCATCCACGGATTGGTCAACAACGCGGGCGGGCAATACATCTCGCCCTTAGCCAGCACCAGTGCCAAGGGCTGGCAGGCGGTCATCGACACCAACCTCACCGGCGGCTTTTTGGTGGCACGCGAGTGCTTCAACCAAAGCATGCAACAGCATGGCGGCGCGGTGGTCAATATCGTGGCCGACATGTGGGGCTCGATGCCCGGCATGGGCCACAGCGGCGCAGCGCGGGCGGGCATGGTCAGCTTCACGGAAACCGCGGCACTGGAGTGGGCAGCAGAGGGTGTGCGCGTCAACGCCGTGGCTCCGGGCTACATCGCCAGCAGCGGCATGGACCACTACCCGCCCGAGGCAGGCCCGATGTTGCGCGAGATGCGCAACACGGTTCCCCAAGGCCGCTTTGGCACCGAGGCCGAAACCTCAGCAGCCATTGTGTTTTTGTTGTCACCCGCTGCCAGTTTCATCAGCGGCAGCGTGCTGCGTGTGGACGGTGCCCGCCCGCAAATGCGCATGGGCTGGCAACAAGGTGTGGCCCAAGCCGATGTGCAAGAACGCGACGCCGTCAAACCTTTTAACGGCTTTCACCGCGCCGTGACCCCCAAGGTTTTCCAATGAATTTCGAATCCACCTGGAACCCGCACAGCCCTGTGGCCCAGCAACGGCGCGACGCAGCACTGTCCCGCTTGGCGCAGTGGCAGGCCCTGCAAGACCGCGCAGCGCTTGCCTCGGCCCAGTCCAAACCCGTGTTTGACAAGCGCGGCCAGTTGCTGCCGCGTGAACGCGTGGCTTTGCTGCTCGACCCCGGTGCGCCCTTCTTGCCGCTGTGCGCCTTGGCGGGCTTCATGCAAGACACGCCTGACCCGGCCAAGTCGGTGCCCGGCGGCGGCATGATCGCGGGCATCGGCTTCATCAGTGGCGTGCGCTGCATGGTGGTGGCCAGTGACTCGGGCATCGAGGCCGGGGCCATTCAGGCTCGGGGCTTGGAAAAGATTTTGCGGGTGCAAGAACTCGCCCTCGAAAACAAACTGCCTTTTGTGCACCTGGTCGAAAGCGCCGGGGCCAATCTGATGCAGTACAAGGTCGAGGGCTTTGTACTGGGGGGCAGCCTGTTTCGCAACCTCGCCCGTTTGTCAGCCGCAGGCTTGCCGGTGCTCACAGTACAACACGGCTCGGGCACCGCAGGCGGGGCCTACATGCCGGGCCTGAGTGACACGGTCATCATGGTACGCGGCAGGTCGCGGGCTTTTCTGGCCGGGCCGCCTTTGCTCAAAGCGGCCACGGGCGAAGTGGCCACCGAAGAAGAGCTGGGCGGTGCCGAGATGCACACCAGTGTGTCGGGCCTGGGCGAATACCTGTGCGAAGACGACCGCCACGCGCTGGGCACGGCACGCGATGTGGTGGCGCGTTGGGACTGGGCCGCGCACTCAACACAAAGACAAGCCAAGCCTCCGCGCTGGGATGCCGAAGAACTGCTGGGCCTGATGCCCGCCCACCACCGCGAACCGATCGACATGCGCGAGGTCATCTTGCGGCTGGTGGACGATTCGGATTTTCTGGAATTCAAGCCATTGTTCGGCGCGGCCACCGTGTGTGCGCAGGCGCGCATCGGCGGCCATGCGGTGGGCATCATCAGCAACAACGGCCCCATCGATGTGGCCGGGGCCAACAAGGCCACGCACTTCATCCAGTGGATGTGCCAGCTGGGCCACCCCATCATTTACTTGCAAAACACCACCGGCTACATGGTGGGCAAAGACAGCGAGCAAGGCGGCATGATCAAACACGGCTCCAAGATGATCCAGGCCGTGACCAGTGCCACGGTGCCGCAAATCACCATCCAATGCGGGGCATCATTTGGAGCGGGCAACTACGGCATGTGCGGCCGGGGTTATGCGCCACGCTTTTTGTTCAGCTGGCCGGGGGCCAAGACGGCGGTGATGGGCGGCGAGCAAGCCGCCCGCACCATGCAGATCGTGGCCGAAGCCGGCATGGCACGCAAAGGCATCACGCCCGACCCCGACAAACTGCAGGCGCAGTTCGACAAGATCGTGGCCTTGTTTGAAGCGCAAGCCGATGCCTTCTACACCAGCGGCCTGGTGCTGGATGACGGCGTGATCGACCCGCGTGACACGCGCAGCGTGCTATCTTTTTGCCTCGACACCTGTACCGAGAGTGCAGCCCGCCAACCCCGCGCCACGAGTTTTGGCGTGGCGCGAATGTGAGCGCCATGACCATTCACAAGCACATTCCGCTTTGTCACCTCCGGCTTGACCAGACTCCCTGTCACCAGGAGCTTGACCACCTTCTCTGTCACCCCGGGCTTGACCACCTTCTCTGTCACCCCGGGCTTGACCCGGGGTCCATGCCTGTTCACACATGGATGCCGGATCAAGTCCGGCATGACAAGCTTTTGCATCATGCGCGGCATGACAAGCCTTTGCGTCAGCCGACATAACAGAAACCCAACAAAGTACCAGGAGACAAGCCATGCAATACACCCACGAGCACCGCGAAATCCAGAACACGCTCAAGCGTTTCATAGAGACCGAGATCAACCCCCATGTGGACGAATGGGAAGCGGCCGAGATTTTTCCAGCGCACGAGGTCTTTAAAAAGATGGGCGACTTAGGGCTGCTGGGCCTGACCAAGCCTGAGGCTTACGGCGGTGCGGGCTTGGATTATTCGTACAGCATGGCCATGGCCGAAGCGCTGGGCCACATCGACTGCGGCGGCATCCCCATGGCCATTGGCGTACAGACCGACATGGCCACGCCCGCCTTGGCGCGTTTTGGCAGCGACGAGTTGCGCGCACAGTTTTTGGCCCCGGCCATTGCGGGCGACATGGTGGGCTGCATTGGCGTGAGCGAGCCGGGTGCAGGCAGCGATGTGGCGGGCATCAAAACCGTGGCCCGCAAGGACGGTGACGACTACGTGATCAGCGGCCAAAAAATGTGGATCACCAACAGCCTGCAGGCCGACTGGATGTGCATGCTGGTCAACACCGGCGAGGGGCCAATCCACAAAAACAAGAGTCTCATCATGGTGCCGATGCGCGAGAACGGCAAGCTGTTGCCCGGCATCGAGGTGGGCAAAAAGATCAAAAAAATCGGCATGAACAGCAGCGACACGGGCCTGATTTATTTTGACGAGGTGCGTGTGCCGCAGCGCTACCGCATCGGTGCCGAGGGCCAGGGCTTCATCTACCAGATGCAGCAGTTTCAGGAGGAACGCCTGTGGTGCGCGGCCAGCACGCTGCAGTCGTTGACCAACTGCATTCAGTGGACCGTGGACTGGGCACAAGATCGCAAGCTGTTTGGCAGCACACTGGCCGACCAGCAGTGGGTGCAGTTCAAGCTGGCCGAACTCAAAGCCGACGTGGAGTGCCTTCGCGCCCTGACCTACCAAGCTTGTGAGCACTACATCGCAGGCGAAGACGTGACCGAATGGGCGACCATGGCCAAACTCAAAGCCGGACGCCTGAACCGCACAGTGCCCGACACCTGCCTGCAGTTCTGGGGCGGCATGGGTTTCACTTGGGAGAACAAGGTTTCACGCATGTACCGCGATGGCCGACTGGCGTCCATTGGCGGCGGGGCGGACGAGGTGATGCTGGGCATCTTGTCCAAGATGATGGGTATTGCCAAACGGCCCCAGAAATGAGCAGCACTTTATTGATCGAGCGCCAGGGTGCGGTCGAGACCTGGACGATGAACGACCCGGCCACACGCAACGCTTTGAGCGATGCCGTGGTGGACGGCTTGCTGCAAGCCTGTGCGCGGGCGGCACAAGACGCCTCGCTGCGCATTGTGGTGCTGACCGGCGCAGGCGGTGCCTTTTGCGCGGGCGGCAGTTTGGGCGGCTTTGCCAGCCTGATTGGCCAACCCTTGCAAGAGGGGCAAACCGACCCGCTGCTGGCCATGAACCGTGGATTCGGTGACCTGCTGCATGCCTTGAGCGCCCTGCCCCAGTTGCTGGTGTGCCGGGTGGATGGCGCGGCCATGGGTGGCGGCTTTGGCCTGGTGTGCTGCGCCGACCATGTGGTGGCCACAAAACGTTCGGTGCTGGGCACGCCCGAGGTCACGCTGGGCCTGCCGCCTGCGCAGATTGCGCCATTTGTGTGGCAACGCCTGGGCGAGAGCGCGGCATGCCAGTGCCTGCTGCAAGGCCTGAGCTACTCCGCTGCCCAAGCGCACCAAGTGGGCTTGGTGAACGAAGTCTTCGAAGAGGACAGCGATGAAGCCTGGCAACAAACAATCACGCGCCTGATGCGTGCAGCACCCGGCGCAGTGGCCAGCACCAAACAACTGCTGCGCAGCTTGCGCGGCCCTGTGCCCGATTTGCGCGATGCCGCTGCGCAGGCCTTTGCACACAGCCTGCGCAGCGCCGAGGCAGCCCAAGGCTTGGCCGCGTTTGCACGCAAACAGCCCGCGCCCTGGACATTGAGCCAAGAGAAACACCCATGAGCAGCACCCTCCCCAACAGTGTCACCCGCCTGCTGATCGCCAACCGAGGCGAGATCGCCCTCCGGGTGATCCGCACTGCACGCCACATGGGCATCCAGACGGTGGCCGTTTATTCAGACGCCGACCGCGACGCCTTGCATGTGCACGAAGCCGATACCTCGTTCGCCTTGAGCGGGACGCTCTCGGCCGATTCGTATTTGCGCATCGACAAACTGCTGGCGGCAGCCCTGGCCACCGGGGCCGATGCGGTGCATCCGGGTTATGGTTTTTTGAGCGAGAACGCCGACTTTGCACAAGCCGTGATCGACGCGGGCCTGACCTGGGTCGGGCCGCCGCCTGCGGCCATTCGCGCCCTGGGCAGCAAGTCGGCCGCCAAAGCACTGGCCCTGCAGCACGGCGTGCCTTGTCTGCCGGGCTACTTTGGTGCGGACCAAAGCGATGCCACCTTCACCGCACAAGCTGAGCAGTTGGGACTGCCGCTGATGGTCAAGGCCGTGGCCGGGGGTGGCGGGCGCGGCATGCGCTTGGTGACCGACATGGCCCAGCTGCTGCCCGCCCTGCACAGCGCCCGCTCCGAAGCACTGGCCGGTTTTGGCAACGGCGACTTGCTGATGGAGCGCGCCTTGCTGCGCCCCCGCCACATCGAAGTGCAGATCATGGCCGACACACAAGGCCACTGCATACACTTGGGCGAGCGCGATTGCTCGGTGCAGCGCCGTCACCAAAAAATCATTGAAGAATCACCCAGCCCGGCCGTGAGCGCTGCGCTGCGCGAGCAACTTGGGCAAGCAGCCATCGCACTCGCACAATCGGCGGGCTATGTGGGCGCGGGCACGGTGGAGTTTTTGCTGGACGAAGCCCAAGCGGACAAACCGTTTTATCTGATGGAGATGAACACCCGGCTGCAGGTGGAGCATCCGGTGACCGAGATGCTCACGGGGCTCGACTTGGTCGAGTGGCAACTGCGCATCGCACGCGGTGAGCCGCTGCCGCTGGCACAAGCCGATGTGCGCATGCAAGGCCACGCCATCGAGGTGCGGCTGTGCGCCGAAGACGAACACTTCACACCGCAGACTGGCACGGTGTTGGCCTTTGCAGAGCCAACAGGTTTGCGCTTTGACCATGCGCTGCATGCAAGGGCCGTGGTCACGCCGCATTACGACTCGATGCTCGGCAAGCTGATCGCGCATGCGCCCACCCGCCTTGAAGCCATTGAACGCCTGAGCGCTGGCCTGCAGCGCACCACCCTGCTGGGCCTGCCCACCAACCGCGCTTTTTTGGCTGCATGTTTGCAGCACCCGGTTTTCTGCGTGGGTGATGCCTTGATTCCTTTCCTGGCCGAGCAGGCCGACACCGTGCGTGAACGCTTGCAAGCCAGCGCCGATGCACACACCGTGGCCGCGCTCGCGGTGCTGTACGCCCAAAACCCGCCCGCGCAGCACATGGCCAGCCCCTTTGCGCGTCCGGTGCGCATGGGCTTTTCGGGCCAGGCCAACGCTTGGCAAGCGGCAGTGCATGAACTTGGACACGGCCTGGTGCGGGTGCGGGTGCACCAAGGCGATGACACACACACAGCACAGATCCAACATGCCCCCAACAAACACACCAGCGGTTCCCATCACCACACGCTCTTGATCACCCTGAACGGTGTGCATTGGCAAGCGCAGGCAGTCAACACAGGCGGCACGCCAGCGCGTTGGCATGTGCAAATGCAAGGCCCACACCACGCGGAGCTCTGGCTGAGCGACCAAAGCCACAGCGCCCCTGCCAGCGGCCCCAACGCACAAGCGGCCACAATGCTGCGGGCGCCCTTCAATGGCAAGCTCATCGCGCTGCATGTGCGTGAGGGGGACAGCGTCAAACAAGGTGACGCGCTGTTGGTCATTGAATCCATGAAGCTCGAACACACCCTGACCGCCACACGCGACGCCGTGGTACACAGCGTGCCGGTGTCAACAGGCCAACAAGTGAGCCCCGGTCAGGTGCTGGTGCAATGGAAGGACGCAGCATGAACACCGCCGATATCACTCTCCCATTCACTGCAGACGACCTGCAAAGCCTGCACACCACAGTCGAGCGTTTTGCCAAGCAGGCCATCGCGCCCCATGTGGCCGCTTGGGAAGAATCCGGTCAGTTTGACCGTTCGCTGTACACCCAGGCCGCGCAGTTGGGCTTGCTGGGCCTGGGCTACCCCGAGCACTTGGACGGTACACCCGCGCCTTGGCGCGCGCGCAACCTGCTGTCGCAAACTCTGGCGCGTTACGGTGGCAGCGGTGGCGTGATGGCCAGCTTGTTTTCACACAACATCGGCCTGCCGCCGCTCATGGCGCACGGCAGTGCCGAGCTGCAGGCCGAAGTGGTGCCGCCGGTGTTGCGCGGCGAGCGCATCGCGGCACTCGCCATCACCGAGCCCGGCGGCGGCTCGGACGTGGCCAGCCTGCGGACCACGGCCCGTGCCGACGGAGCCGACTATGTGATCGACGGTGAAAAGATCTTCATCACCTCGGGCCTGCGTGCCGACTGGATCACGTTGGCCGTGCGCACTGACCCGGCCAGCAAAGGGGCCAGCGGCATCTCGATGGTCGTGGTGCCGGGTGACACGCCGGGCATCACGCGCACGCGCCTGCACAAGATGGGCTGGCACAGCTCGGACACCGCGCAGCTGCACTTTGATGGCGTGCGCGTGCCGCAGCGTTACCGCCTGGGCGAAGAAGGCGCGGGCTTCAAGATGATCATGGGCAACTTCAACGGCGAGCGACTGGCCATGTCGGCCATGGCGCTGGGTTTTGCAGAGGCTTGTTTTGACGAAGCGCTGGACTGGGCACGCCAGCGCCAGACCTTTGGCGCGGCTTTGATTGAACGCCAGGCGATTCGCCACAAGTTGATGGACATGCAAATGCGCATCTCGTCCACCCAAGCCTGGGTGGACGCCGTCACGCAGCAAGCCGATGCGGGCCAGACCGGTGCCGAGTGGGTGGCGCAGGTGTGTTTGCTCAAAAACCACGCCACCCAGACGATGCAGTTTTGCACCGATGCCGCCGTGCAAATGCTGGGCGGCATGGGCTACATGAGAGGCACCGTGAGCGAGCGGGTTTACCGCGAAGTGAAAGTGATGATGATCGGCGGCGGCGCCGAAGAAATCATGAAAGAGCTGGCGGCCAAGCAATTGGGGATTTGATCCAATCCAAGAAAAAACCGCCAAGCCCTTTCGGGCATTGGCGGTTTTTTTCATGCAGCCGAAGCTGCATGGGTCACTTGGCTTTGGGGTAGTCGGCAACGACTTTCCAACGACCATCCTGGATCTGCGACATGCGCGAGATGTTGCTACCAAGGCGCTTGGTCGGGCTGAAGGTCATTTCAGGGCTGCCGAACATGTCGGTCGGGATCTTCATGGTGTCCATGGCCTTGATGAAGGTTTCGGTGGTCAGGTTGGCACCGGCTTTTTCAACCGCACGCAAGTAGGCATCCAGGGCGTTGTAGCCATAGACCGAGAACACGGTGGGGTCTTCGTTGAACTTGGTCTTGTACTTGTTGGCCCAAAAACGGATGTTCTGCGCGGCTTCGTCCAGGTAGGGATGCTGCACAGTCATGGTGGCATAAAAGCCGTTCATGGCGGGGCCACCCAGTTTGTGGATCAGATCGGTGTAAGCAGCGCTCGAGCCGATGAAGGTCGGGTTAAAGCCCAGGCGGCGCGCAGTGGCAATGCCACCAATCGTTTCGCGGATGATGGTGCCCATGACCACCAGGTCACACTTGGCCGAAGCCAGCTTTTGCATCTGCGAGGCGAAATCGGTCGCGCCACGTTTGTAGGTGGTGACTTCAGCAAACTGCATGCCAGCGTCTTTCAAGCCAGCTTCTGCACCACGGAAAACCTCCAAACCAAATTCATCGTCTTGGTACATGGCGCAAATTTGCTTGGCACCCTTTTCCTTGACCATGGTCGGCACGGCATAACGCATCTGGTCGAAGTAGGTCGACGCGAAAGAGTACTTGAGCTTGTGGAAAGGCTCATACATTTCGCGCGCTGCAGTCACAGGGAAAAAGTTGACCACATTCTTCTGGAACTGCACGGGCATCGCGGCCATGTTCTGGGCCGTGCCGATGTGGGCAATCATGCCGAAAATTTTGTCCTGGTTGACCAGCTTTTGGGCGGCCAGCACCGCACGGCGTGGGTCATAGCCCGAGTCTTCCACCAAGAGTTTGATCTTGCGACCGCCGACACCGCCTTGTTCGTTGGCCTCATCTGCGCGCAGCATCATGCCCAGGCGCACTTGCTTGCCAAAGCCTGCCAGTGGGCCGGACAAATCCTGAATGGACCCCAGCACGAGTTCGTTTTTGCTCACACCTTGAGTGGCTTGGGCTGAGGCCGCGCCTGCGGTCAAGGCCATCGCCGCAGCGATCAGACTGAGTTTGATTTTCATGGGTTTTGTCTCCTGTTTTGAAAGTGAAAGGTGAATCGGTCAGCGGTACATCGCCTCGATTTGAGGGGCGTATTTTTTCTCCACCAATTTGCGTTTGAGCTTCATGGTGGGGGTCAGCTCTTCATCTTCGGCCGAGAGTTGGGTGTCGAGCAACCAGAATTTCTTGAGCTGTTCAACGCGGGCAAACTTCTTGTTCACACGCTCCATCTCGCCCTGAATGAGGGCCTGCACTTCGGCTGCATGCGTCAAGCTGGCGTAATTGGAGAACGGCACATCGTTGTCTTGTGCGTATTTCTCCACGTTTTCTTGATCGATCATGATGATCACTGTGAGGTAAGCCCTTTTATCGCCAATCACCACCGCGTCGGTGATGTAAGGGGAGAATTTCAATTCGTTTTCGAGTTCGCTGGGGGTGATGTTTTTGCCCCCTGCTGTGATGATGATGTCTTTCATGCGATCGGTGATGCGGAAAAACCCTTCCTCATCCACCACGCCCACATCGCCCGTGTGCAACCAGCCATCGGCATCGATGGTCTCAGCCGTTTTGTCAGGCAGGTTCAGGTAACCCATGAACACGTTGGTGCCGCGCACCAAGATTTCGCTGGTCACTGGGTCCAGTCGCACCTCATTGAAGTCGGCCGCCGGGCCAATCGAGCCAGGCTTGATGTGGCTGGCGGGCACGCCAGTGGCGGCACCACAGGTTTCGGTCATGCCCCAAACTTCGAGCATGGGCAGACCCAGCGCCAAGTACCAGCGCACCAAATCAGGTGAGATGGGGGCTGCGCCCGTGACCAAAAAGCGGGCGCGGTGGATGCCGATCATCTTGCGCACGTTGTTGAGTGCCAACCAGCGGGCGACATGAAAACGCAGTTTCAAGTGCGCGGGCACGGGTTGACGTTGCAACACCAATTCAGCCACCTGCTGGCCCACACCAATGGCCCAGCCATAAACAGCTTGCTGAAAACCGCCCGCTTCTTTGAGAGCGATCATCACACCAGAGTAAAACTTTTCCCACACACGCGGCACACCCGTGAACACGGTTGGCGCAATCTCGCGCACGTTCTCAGGCACAGTTTCGGGGTTCTCGACAAAGTTGAGTTTGGCCCCGGTGTACAGCGAGAAATACTCACCGCCCATGCGCTCGGCAATGTGGCACAGGGGCAAGAAACACATGCACTCGTCGGTCTCGTCACGCGCAATCAGGGTGTTGTAACCCCGCACGCTGTAGACCAAACCCCGGTGGCTGTGCATGCCGCCTTTGGGCTTGCCGGTGGTGCCGGATGTGTAAACCAAAATGGCGAGGTCTTCGGGTCGGCAAGCGGCGGTGCGCTGCGTCAGCATGTCGGGGTGCGATGCCAGATGCTCTCGGCCCAAAGCGCGCAAGTCATCCAGGCTGATCACCTGCGGGTCTTTGAACTCGCGCAGGCCATCCATGTCGAACACGACGATCTTCTTCAGAAGTGGCAGCCTGTCGCGCACCGCCAGCGCCTTGTCGAGTTGCTCGTCGTCTTCAACAAATAAAACCGAGGTGCCCGAGTCTTCACTCAGGTAATGCACCTGATCGGCGGCGTCCGTGGGGTAGATGCCGTTGGACACACCGCCCGCACTCAGCACAGCCAAGTCGCACAACACCCACTCGATGTTGGTGTTCGACAAAATGGACGCGGTGTGGTGGGGCTCAAAGCCCAGCGACATCAGGCCGTGTCCTATCTCACGCACAGCCTTGGCGGTCTCGTTCCAAGTCCAGCTGCGCCAGATGCCCAGCTCTTTTTGGCGCATCCACACGTTGGGGCCACGGGCAGCCACCGCGTTCCAGAAAATCGCGGGGATGGTCTCACCCGCCATGACAATGTTTTTGTTGGGCAAAATGCCCGAGGCGTCCCAGAGGTTGCTCATCTCTTATCTCCAGGTTTTCTTCTTTTTCCAGCGGCGGTCGGCGCGCACGCCTTCTTCCTTCATGCCCAGATAGAACTCCTTGATGTCGTCCTTTTCACGCAAGCGGGCACAGGTGTCTTCCATCACGATGCGGCCGTTTTCAAGCACATAGCCGTAGTCCGAGGCATTGAGCGCCATGTTGGCGTTTTGCTCGACCAACAAGATGGTGGTGCCGCGTTCGCGGTTGATGCGCACCACGATCTCAAAAATCTCTTTGGTCAGCTTCGGACTCAAGCCCAAGCTGGGTTCATCGAGCAAGATCAGATCGGGGTTGGCCATGAGCGCACGGCTGATCGCCAACATCTGCTGCTGGCCGCCCGAGAGCAAGCCTGCGTCTTGTGCGGCACGTTCGCGCAAGATCGGGAAGTAATTGAACACCACTTCCATGTCGCGGGCCACGCCATCGCGGTCGTTGCGGGTGAAAGCGCCCATCAGCAAGTTGTCGCGGATCGACAGCAGCGGGAACACTTCACGGCCTTCAGGCACATGCATGAGCCCACTTTGCACGATAAGCGCCGGGTCCATCGCAGTGATGTTTTGGCCTTTGAACTCCACCGAGCCCTTGCGCGGATCAATGATGCCGCTGATGGTTTTGAGGATGGTGGTCTTGCCCGCCCCGTTGGAGCCCAGCACGGTGGCGATTTCGCCTTTTTTGACCTGCAGGCTCACGCCCCGGATGGCCTTGATCGGGCCATAGGCGCTTTCCACGTTGAGCAGTTTGAGGACGATGTTGTCGTCGTTCACGGCGGTGTTCATGCGGCCTCCGCTGTGTGGTTTTCGCGGCGCAGGCTGGACACATCGTCCACCGAGCCCAGATAGGCTTCGATGACACCGGGGTCGCTTTGCACCTGAGCGGGCGTGCCCGTGGCCAGCTCTTGGCCCTGGCTCATGGCCAGCACGCGGTCAGAGACTTTGGACACCAGGCCCATGTCGTGCTCGACCATCAGCACCGAAATGCCGAGTTCATGCTGGATGTCAGAAATCCAGAAAGCCATGTCTTCTGTTTCTTCGACGTTCAGACCCGATGAAGGCTCGTCCAGCAACAACAGCTTGGGCTCTGTGCACAGGGCACGGGCCAACTCGACCACCTTGCGCACACCGTAGGGCAAGCCCGCCACCATTGAATCGCGGTGGTGTTGCAGGTCCAAAAAGTCGATGACTTCTTCAACCTTTTCACGCGCTTCGATTTCGGCCGCGCGGGTTTTTCTGCTGAAAAACATTTCGCTCCACAAACCCGTTTTGCGGTGCGTGTGGCGACCAATCAACAGGTTTTGCAGCACGGTGGCGTGCTCGAACAGCTCGATGTTCTGGAAGGTGCGGGCAATGCCCAGTCCTGCGATGTTGTGCGCCGGCTGGTCGGTCAAACGCAGCGTGCCCTCAGGCCCCGCATAGTCGATGGTGCCGGTGGTGGGGGTGTAGATGCGGCTGATCAGGTTGAACACCGTGGTCTTGCCTGCACCGTTGGGGCCAATCAGGGTGAAGACTTCGCCGCGCTTGACGTCAAAACTGACGCTGTTCACGGCGAGCACACCGCCAAAGCGGACGCTCAGGTTTTGAGCAGAAAGGAGGATGTCGTCGTTCATTTGAGGCGGTCCGACTTCTGGAAGGATTTCTGGCGTTTGAACATGCCACGGCGGTAAAACGGGAACAACTGGAACCAGGTGCGCACCTTGAGCCAGCGGCCATACAGACCCAGCGGTTCAAACAACACAAAGGCAATCAGCACGATGCCGTAGACCGTGCCCTGCAAGCCTGTGGCACCACCGATGGCGGCGGGCAAAAAGTCTTTGCCCATGGCAATCAGTTGGGGCATCACGATCAAAAAGATCGCGCCCAGGAAGGCCCCATGCACCGAGCCCAAACCACCAATCACCACCATCAACAGCAAGTCAATCGACTGAATGATGTTGAACTGGTCGGGCGAGAGGAACTGGATCTTGTGCGCATACAAAGCGCCACCAATGCCCGCCAGCGCTGCCGACAAGGCAAATGACAAGGTTTTGTAGCGGGCCAGGTGGATGCCCATGCTTTGCGCCGAGATTTCGGAATCGCGAATGGCCACGAATGCCCGCCCAGTGGACGAGCGCAGCAGATTCAGGATGGCCAGCGTGGCCCCCACCGCCACCACCAAGCACAAGAAATAAAACTCTTCCGTGCTGTCCAGTGTCCAGCCCAGCATGGCCGGGGGGTTGACGCTCAGGCCGGCGTTGCCGCCAGTCATGTGTTCCCAGCGGGCAATGCCTTCTTCAACGATGAAGCCAAACGACAAAGTGGCCATGCCCAGGTAAATGCCTTTGACACGAAGCGCGGGCAAGCCCACCACCACACCCGCGATGGCAGAGAACAACCCGGCGCAAATCAGCGCCAGCGGAAAAGGCACACCGGCATTCACCATCACCGCTTCGGTGTAAGCCCCCACCCCCAAAAAGGCCGCATGCCCCATGGAGAACAAGCCCGTGAATCCTGCCAGCAGCATCAGCCCGAGGCCCACCACCGCGTAGATCAACACAAAGGTCAATTGGGCCAGCCAGTACTCGGCCACTACCCAAGGAGCCGCAATCAGGAACAGGGCCAGCAAGCTGTACCAGAAGACATGACCACCATGCTTGGCGAGCGTGATGTCTTGGTTGTATTGGGTTTTGAATATGAATCGCATGCTCGGGCCTCAGACTTTCTTGCGCAGTTTTTCGCCGAACAAGCCGTTGGGCTTGAGCACCAGCATGAGCAAGACCACGATGTAGGGGGCGATGTCCTTGAAGCCTTCGGGCAGGTAAAACCCCGACAGCGATTCGACGATGCCGATCACCAAGCCACCCACGATGGCGCCCGGCAAACTGCCAAAGCCTCCCACGACGGCCGCAGGAAAAGCCTTGAGACCGATGAAGCCCATGTTGGCGTGCACAAAGGTGATGGGTGCCAAAAGCAAACCCGCCACCGCCGCAACACCGGCCGCCAAGCCCCAGACCAAGCCGTTGAGGCTTTGGACCGGAATACCCATGTAATAGGCCGCCAACTGGTTCTGAGAAGAAGCCTGCATGGCGATGCCCAGCTTGCTGTACTTGAACATGGCAAACAGGCCCAGGCACAACACCGTGGTGAAGGCGATCACCACCAGCTGCTCGGCCGCGACCACCAATGAACCCATCTGCAAGACCTGCCCGGCATAGGGCACGGGCATGGTGTGGGTGTCGGTGCCCACATCGGGGATCATGGTGATCAGGCCGCGCAGCACATAGCCCACCCCAATGGTCAGCATCACGATGGAAAAAGCGGGTTGCCCCAAGATGGGGCGAATGACCAAGCGTTCGAGCAAGACGCCAAACACGCCCATGGCCACGATGGCGGCAGGCACCGAGACCCAGAACGGAAAACCCAGCCACGTCATGGCGCCAAGGCCCGCGAAGGCCCCGACCATCATCAGGTCGCCCTGGGCAAAGCTCACCGTTTCAGTGGCCTTGTAGATCAGCACAAAACCCAGGGCAATGAGTCCATAGATACAGCCCTGAGCTATCCCGCTGATCAGCAGTTGCAGCAATTGCACGCTTGTCTCCTTTTTTGTACTTCTGCCGTTTTACCTTGCACGTTGCGACTTTGAAAAGCCGCAACTGCATTTGCGAACGGTCGTGCGATTGTGTATGTCTTTCACGAGACTGACCCTAGGGGTTGTCCCCCATCCACAGTCACATGAGAGGCAGCAAGATGGGCGCATGACGCAATCCATACGCATTGGTTCTGGCTTGGGGTTTTATGGCGACAACTGGGAGCCCGTGGTCGCCAGCATCGAGCGCGGGGAAGTGCAATTCATCGCCAGCGACCATCTGGCAGAGCTCACCCTGGCCATCCTGCAAAAAGACCGGCAACGAGACCCGAGCCTGGGTTACGCCCGCGATGTGGTGCCCATGCTCCTGCGTCTGTGGCCCTTGATGCAATCGCGTGGTGTTCGCTTTGTTTGCAACGCAGGGGGCTTGAACCCGATGGGTGCAGCACATGCCGTACGCACTGCCTTGGCAACGCAAGGCTGGCATCCACGCATTGCCGTGGTGTCGGGTGACGACGTGCTGGACAAGCTACAAGATGGGCAGACTCGCTTTGACCACATGATGAACGGTGCCGATGTGAACAGCGTGCGCGAGCGCCTGGTCTTTGGCAACGCTTACTTGGGCGCACAACCCATCGTTGACGCGTTGGACCAGGGGGCCGACATCGTGATCACAGGGCGTGTGGCCGATGCAGCACTTTTTTTGGGACCGTTGGTCCATGCTCTGGGCTGGAAGCTGAGCGACGCCGCTTCTGCGCAAGATTTCAACCGACTGGCCCAGGGCCTCACGGTGGGACATTTATTGGAATGTTCGGGTCAGGGCAGCGGCGGCAATTTTGGCGACCAAAGCCATTGGCAAAACATCCCCGATCTGAGCCACATCGGCTACCCGATTGCCGAGGTTTTTGCCGATGGCACAGCCATCATCACTAAAGCACCCGGCACAGGCGGTTTGGTGAACTTTGACACCGTGCGCCAACAACTGCTGTACGAAGTGCACAACCCACACGCCTATTTTTCACCCGACGTCGTGCTCGACATGGGGCAGATTGAATTGGCTGATGAGGGCGACAACCGCGTGCGCTTGACGGGTGCTCAAGGCAGCGCACCCACTCCACAGCTCAAGGTCGTGGCGGGCTTCAAAGAGGGCTTCAAAGCCGACGTCACCTGGGGATTTTCTTGGCCTGATGCCTGGGACAAAGTGCAAGCGGCTGAAGCGATCGTCCGCACGCAGTTGCGTGAACGAAAAATCCCTTTTGATGAATTGTTTGTGGAGTACCCAGGCCTGAACTCCGCGCATGGTGCTTTGGCACCTTTGCCCACCACGGCCGAACTCAACGAACGGCATGAGATCTGGGTGCGCATGGTGTTGCGCACACCCAGCAAGACCGCTGCGGATGGCTTTGGCAGGCTCTTTCCCTGGATGGCCCTGAGTGGGCCGGCCTACACCTGCGGCTTTCAGGGCATGAACAGCAGCAGTGAATTGTTGGGCATTTGGCCTACGCTCATCGATCGACATCTTGTGAAAGCACACGTTGAAATGCTGGAGGTGCAAGCATGAACACCGCCCTGCGCATTCCGCTGGTTCAACTGGCCCACGCCCGCAGCGGCGACAAAGCCGACTGGGTGGACTTTGGCCTGTTCGCCTGGAACGAAGCGGGCTACCGCATCCTTGCACGAGAAGTGACCGCCGCCAAAGTACAAGCCCACTTTGCGCCCTGGCTGCCCGGCCAGGTCGATGCTTGGCCATTGCCCAATATCCTGGCCATGAAGTTCGTTTTGCATGGCGCATTGCAAGGCGGTGGCGCTCGCAACCTGCGTCTGGACAACTTGGGCAAAGCCATGGGCGCTGCCCTCTTGCGCATGGAAATCGAAGTCAGCCCCGAAGAACTCGAGCAGGCACAAAAAAGCCCCAGAAGGGGCTGGTGGCCAGAGGTCACTTCACCCCGGACTTGATCCGGGGGCCGTGCATCAAACGCGCTCGATGATCAACGCGATGCCCTGCCCTACGCCGATGCACATGGTGCACAGCGCGTAGCGGCCCGCTGTCTGTTGCAGGCGGTTGATAGCCGTGGTGGCCAATCGGGCGCCAGATGCACCCAGCGGGTGACCCAAAGCAATCGCACCACCCCAGGCGTTCACGCGGGCATCATCGTCTTTCAGACCCAACATGCGCAGCACGGCCAACCCTTGCGCGGCAAAGGCTTCGTTCAGCTCGATCACGTCCATGTGGTCGATGGTCAGGCCGGTTTGCGCCAGCACCTTGAGCGTTGCGGGCGCGGGGCCAATGCCCATCACACGCGGGGCCACACCGGCTGTGGCCATCCCCACGATGCGGGCTTTGGGTGTCAGGCCGTTTTTGGCGGCCGTGGCTTCGTCGGCCAGCAGCAAGGCGCAAGCGCCGTCGTTGACGCCAGAGGCATTGCCTGCGGTCACCGTGCCGTCCGGGCGCACCACGCCTTTGAGCTTGGCCAGTGCTTCAAGGCTGGTTTCGCGGGGGTGTTCGTCGGTGTCAACAATGATCGCGTCCCCCTTTTTCTGGGGAATGCTCACGCCCACAATCTCGCGGGCCAAGTGCCCGGCCTTGATGGCGGCCACGGCGCGCAGCTGGCTGTTGTAGGCCATCAGATCTTGCGCTTCTCGTTCAATTTTGTAGTCGGTGGCCACGTTCTCGGCCGTCTCGGGCATCGAGTCCACGCCGTACTGGGCCTTCATCAACTTGTTGACAAAACGCCAGCCAATGGTGGTGTCGTAGACCGCGTTGTTGCGGCTGAAGGCCGTTTCGGCCTTGGGCATCACAAACGGGGCGCGGCTCATGCTCTCGACACCACCCGCGATCATCAAACCGGCTTCACCGGCCTTGATGGCACGCGCGGCGGTGCCAATGGCGTCCAGACCCGAGCCGCACAAGCGGTTGATGGTTGCACCAGGCACGTCGATGGGCAAACCGGCCAGCAAGCTGGCCATGTGGGCCACGTTGCGGTTGTCTTCACCGGCCTGGTTGGCGCAGCCGTAAAGCACATCGGTCACAGCAGCCCAGTCCACATTGGGGTTGCGGGCCATCAGGGCGCGCAGGGGCACGGCGCCCAGATCGTCGGTGCGCACGCTGCTCAAAGCGCCGCCGTAACGGCCAAAGGGGGTACGGATGGCGTCGCAAATGTAGGCTTGGTTCATGTTTTAAGTCTCCGGAATTAAGTTGGATGCATTTTATTGCATGCTTCGGTGTTCGACTGAATTGATTCTAGGTCTTAACCCGTCTGAACAGAGGCTGGCGCTGCCCGCAGGCTACCCCGCCAAGACAGAGGACAATTCCCCCATGCTGATCCAACCCTCACAAGCCGATGTCCGGCGCTTTTTTTGCGGCGTCTATGCCAAGGCCAAGACCGCTGCTCCGCTCGAACCCATGGAAATGCTCGTCAGCCAGTGGATCGACGAACACCCCGAATACCATGCCGAACTGGCGGATGTCGATGCGGCGCTGGCCAGCATGCACCATGTCGATCCCAGCCGCGAAAACGCGTTTTTGCACCTATCGATGCACCTGTCCATCAGCGAGCAATGTAGCATTGACCAACCACGTGGAATTCGTCAGTCGGTCGAATTGCTCACACACCGACTCAACTCATTGCACGACGCCCACCACCGAGCCATGGACTGCCTGGGCCGGATGGTCCACGAAAGCCAGCGCTCAGGGCGCATGCCTGACGGCGAAGCCTATATCGCGTGCGTACAGCGCCACGCGACCAAAGACTGATCAGATCAAGCCGACATGCGGCTCTTGATGTGCGCCAAGATGTCTGAAACAGCCACCTTGGACGCTTCAGCATCGCGGCGGTGCTGGTATTCAACCAACCCGTCTTTCAGTCCCTTGTCGCCAATGGTGACGCGGTGCGGCACACCGATCAGTTCCCAGTCTGCAAACATCGCTCCGGGGCGCTCGCCACGGTCGTCCAGGATCACGTCCACGCCGTCGGCCAACAAGGCAACGTAGATGCGCTCGGCCTCGTCCTTGACCGCTTCGCTGCGGTCCATACCGATGGGACAGACCACCACCGTGAAAGGTGCAATCGCGTCGGGCCAGATGATGCCGCGCTCGTCGTGGTTTTGCTCGATGGCGGCTGCGGGCAGGCGTGTCACGCCAATGCCGTAGCAACCCATTTCTAGGAACTGAGGCTTGCCGTTTTCGTCCAAGAAGGTGGCGTTCATGGCCTTGGAATACTTGGTGCCCAAATAAAACACATGGCCCACTTCGATGCCGCGCTCAATGGCCAGCTCGCCTTGGCCGTCGGGCGACTTGTCGCCTGCCACCACATTGCGGATGTCGGCCACCAAAGCGGGCTCGGGCAGGTCGCGGCCCCAGTTGACGCCGGTGATGTGAAAGTCTGGCTCATTGGCACCACAAATCCAGTCGGCCATGACGGCCACGTCGCGGTCTGCCACCAGATGCACGGGCTTCTTCAGGTTCAGGGGGCCGAGGTAACCCGGCTTGCAACCGAAGTGCTCTTCGATTTCGGCCAGGGTGGCAAAACGGAAACCGCCTTCCATGCCGGGCAGCTTGCCGACTTTGACCTCGTTCATGTCGTGGTCACCGCGCAGCAGCAAGAGCCAAACTTGGGATTTGACGATCTCGCCCTGCTCGTTCAGGGTGTCGGTGGCCAACACCAACGACTTGACGGTGGTAGACAGCGGCACGTTCAGCAAGGCGGCCACGTCTTCGCAGGTGCTCTTGCCGGGCGTGGGCGTTTTGCTCAGAGCTTGGGTGGCTGCGCCGCGTGGCTGGCTGGGTGCCAGGGCCTCGGCTTTTTCGATGTTGGCGGCGTAGCTGCTGGTCGGGCAGTAGACGATGGCGTCTTCGCCGGTGGCGGCAATCACCTGGAACTCTTCGCTCAGGTCGCCCCCGATGGCGCCGCTGTCGGCGGCCACGGCGCGGTAAGTCAGGCCAAAGCGGTCAAAAATCTTGCGGTAAGCGGCGGCCATCACCTGGTAGCTGGCCTTGGCGCTGACCATGTCGCGGTCAAAGCTGTAGGCATCTTTCATGATGAATTCACGGCCACGCATCAGGCCAAAACGCGGGCGGCGCTCGTCGCGGAACTTGGTTTGGATTTGGTAGAAGTTTTTGGGCAGCTGCTTGTAGCTGCGCACTTCCTGGCGCACCACGTCGGTCACGACTTCTTCGCTGGTCGGTTGGATCACGAAATCGCGGCCGTGGCGGTCCTTGATGCGCAGCAATTCCGGGCCCATCTTGTCAAAGCGGCCGGTCTCTTGCCACAGCTCGGCGGGCTGCACCACGGGCATGGTCATCTCAATCGCGCCTGCGCGGTTCATCTCTTCACGCACAATGGCCTCGACCTTGCGGATCACGCGCAAACCCATGGGCATGTAGTTGTAAATGCCTGCGCCCAGCTTCTTGATCATGCCGGCGCGGGTCATCAGCTTATGGCTGACAACTTCCGCGTCCGCTGGGGCTTCTTTGAGGGTGGAAATGAGGAACTGGGAGGCTTTCATCGCGGCAGACTATCTTGACAAGGGCATCAGGGAAACATCCAAGAGCGAGCGCTGGTGCGGCGTGCATAATGGACACAATTTAAAAATTTGAGGTTGATTATGCTTGACCGTGAAGGCTTTAGGCCGAACGTCGGCATCATTCTGCTCAACCAGAGAAATCAGGTTTTCTGGGGCAAGCGCATACGCACCCACAGCTGGCAGTTTCCGCAGGGTGGCATTGACCGGGGTGAAAGCCCTGAACAGGCCATGTTCCGTGAACTGCACGAAGAAGTGGGGCTCCACCCGGAGCATGTGCGCATCGTGGCCCGAACCCGTGACTGGTTGCGCTATGAGGTGCCAGACCGCTTCATCCGAAGGGATGCACGCGGCTTTTACAAAGGCCAGAAACAGATCTGGTTTCTGCTGCAGATGGTCACGCACGACCACCACTTGAACCTGCGCGCCACCGACCACCCCGAGTTCGACGCCTGGCGCTGGAACGACTACTGGGTGCCACTGGATGTGGTGGTGGAGTTCAAGCGCGGCGTGTACGAAATGGCGCTGACCGAGTTGGCGCGCTTTCTGCCTCGCAATGACCGGCAAAACCGTTATTTGCGCGGCGGCTCTCGTGGTCCACGCGAAGGCATGGATGCAGACAACGGCAGCATGGAAATGCAGCCTCCACCGCACATGGAGTTGCCTCCGGGTGCCAGCTTTGATCCCAATCCGCAAGGGTGATCGAGGCGAGCAGACATTAAAAAGCCCACTTCAAGTGGGCTTTTTTGCGTGCCATCGGCGGCAAGCCGTCATGGTTGGTGTCAACGACTGAGGATCAGGTTGTCGCGGTGCACCATTTCCGGCTCGGCGGTGTAACCCAGCAAAGCTTCGTATTCGTGCGAGGGCTTGCGGCACAACAAACGGGCCTCGGCGCTGGCGTAATTGGCCAGACCGCGGGCGATTTCAGCGCCCTGTTCATCGCGGATGGCGATCACGTCACCGCGCGAAAAATCACCCGACACCCCATTCATGCCGATGGGCAACAAACTCTTGCCTTCGTTCAGCACCTTGTGGGCGGCCCCAGCATCCACCGTGACCGAACCGCGCAACTGCAAGTGGTCGGCCATCCACTGCTTGCGCGCTTGCTGCTTGGCGGTTTGGGCCACCAGCAAAGTGCCCATGTTGTCGCCCTGACACAAGCGCAGCAGGGCATCGGGTTCGCGCCCCCAGGCAATCACCGTGGATGCCCCAGAGCCTGCAGCCCGTTTGGCCGCCAGGATTTTGGTGATCATGCCGCCCTTGCCAATGCTCGAACCCGCACCGCCCGCCATGGCTTCGAGCGCCGGGTCACCGGCACGGGCCTCGTGCACAAAGGTGGCTGCAGGGTCTTTGCGCGGATCAGCGGTGTACAGGCCCTTTTGGTCGGTCAGGATGACCAGTAGATCGGCTTCGATCAGGTTGGCGACCAATGCACCCAAGGTGTCGTTGTCGCCAAACTTGATCTCGTCGTTGACGACCGTGTCATTTTCGTTGATGACCGGCAACACACGGTGCTGCAACAAAGTCAGCAAGGTGGAGCGGGCATTGAGGTAGCGCTCACGATCAGCCAAGTCTGCATGCGTCAACAAGACCTGGGCACTGCCCATGCCGTTTTCGCGCAGCTTGGTTTCGTACATTTGCGCCAGGCCCATTTGGCCCACGGCTGCGGCCGCCTGCAAGGCGGGGACTTCGCTCGGGCGGGTGGTCCAGCCCAGACGCTTCATGCCTTCGGCAATCGCGCCACTGGAGACCATCACCACCTCTTTGCCCTGAGCGCTGAGCAGCGCCATCTGGCGACACCATTCACCAATCGCACCCTCGTCCAAGCCCCGGCCCTCGTTGGTCACCAAGCTGGAGCCCACTTTGACAACGATGCGACGGGCGTCACGCAACAGGGTGGAAACGGCAGGAGAGGTCATGCTCGGGTGTGTGCTTGGCGTTGAAACAGCAGGCGGCAAAATCCGGCGCGAAACGCCGTGTTACTCGGAGTCCGAAGGCATGGCCTTGAACCGTGGATCATCGGCATCGGGCTCTTGCGGCTTGTCCTGCTCCTTGAATCGGGGGTCAATGTCCACAACACCTTGCTCAATGATCTGCTGGGCACGGATGTGCTTGTAGATTTCTTTGATCAGCGGCTCGCAACCTTCGCGTGTCAAGGCCGAAATCTGGAAAACCGGGCCTTTGTAGCGCATGCGCTTGATGAAGTCCTTGACACGGGCTTCACGCTCGTCGGCGGGCACCATGTCCAGCTTGTTGAGCACCAGCCAGCGCGGCTTGTTGTAAAGACCTGGATCGTATTTTTTGAGCTCGGCCACGATGGCTTTGGCTTGTTGCACTGGGTCAACGTTCTCATCAAACGGCGCGAAGTCAACCACATGCAGCAGCAAACGGGTGCGCTGCAAGTGGCGCAAAAACAAGTGCCCCAAGCCTGCGCCTTCGGACGCACCTTCGATCAAACCTGGCACATCGGCCACCACAAAACTTTGCTCAGGGCCCACGCGGACCACACCCAAATTGGGGTGCAAGGTGGTGAAAGGGTAATCGGCAATCTTGGGGCGGGCGTTGGAGACGGCCGCGATGAAGGTCGACTTGCCCGCGTTGGGCATGCCCAGCAAGCCGACGTCGGCCAGCACCTTCAGCTCCAGCTTGAGTTCTTTCTTTTCACCGAGCCAGCCGGGCGTTTTCTGACGCGGGGCACGGTTGATGGCGCTTTTGAAGCGCATGTTGCCAAAACCACCGTCACCGCCCTTGGCGATCATGATGGTTTCGCCCGGCACCAGCAATTCATAAAGCACTTCGCCGGTTTCGGCGTCAGTGATGATGGTGCCCACGGGCATTTTGAGGGTGACGTCATCTCCGGCAGCACCAAACATGTCAGAGCCCATGCCGTGCTGGCCACGCTTGGCTTCGTGGCGACGCGAATAGCGGTAATCCACCAAGGTATTCAGGTTGATGTCGGCAAAGGCGAACACATGCCCACCACGACCGCCATCGCCCCCGTTGGGGCCACCGAATTCCTTGTACTTTTCATGGCGGAACGAGACGCAGCCGTTCCCGCCGTCACCTGCGGAGATGTCAATATAGGCTTCGTCAACGAACTTCATGAGATTTCCAGTGTAGCTTGGGGCTTGCCGTCAAATTACCAGCGAGCCAAAATGCGAAAAGCCCCGGCTTGCGGGGCTCCTCTTCGCAATGGGCGAGACAGGCTTAAACAGCCGGCGTCACGTTGACCATGTGCTTGCAGAGCTCACCTTTGGTGGAAAACGACACGTGGCCGTCAACCAGGGCAAACAAAGTGTGGTCTTTGCCGATACCGACATTGTTGCCAGCATGGAACTTGGTACCACGTTGACGAACGATGATCGAGCCAGCGCTGATCAGTTCACCACCGAAAGCCTTGACACCCAGCATCTTTGGCTTGGAATCACGACCGTTGCGCGTAGAGCCGCCGCCTTTTTTCTGTGCCATGACCTATTCTCCTCAGGCAGAGATCGCGCCGATTTGCAGTTCGGTGAACTGCTGGCGGTGACCCTGACGTTTCTGATAGTGCTTGCGACGGCGCATCTTGAAGATGTGCACTTTGTCGTGCTTGCCATGCGCCAAAACTGTGGCTTTGACTGTGGCGCCGGACACCAGGGGCGTGCCGATCTTGAGTTCAGCGCCGGTACCGACGGCCAAAACTTGATCAATCACGATTTCCTGGCCAACGTCCGCAGCAATCTGTTCTACTTTAATTTTTTCGCCAGCGACAACACGATACTGTTTGCCACCGGTTTTTATGACCGCGTACATAAATGACCTCTTTGAATGGAAGTTTCCAAGGGCTAATCCCCAAGGAACCGAAGATTCTAGCACGATCCAACCCATCAGGCAAATTCTGCGGCCCCGCCGATCTCTCAAAGCAGGACTGACAAACGCGGTCCCTATAATGTGTGCACATTCAAAACGTGTCCCACCCTCGTCCTTTCCAGACTCGGCCCAGCCGGGTAACCCAGCCGGATATTCCATTTGTCTGCCTCCGATCACAGCACCGCCACCGTTCTAGAACTGGTGGCACCCGACATGGCCGAAGTCGACCGGGTTATCGCCCAGCGACTGGATTCAGGTGTGCCCTTGGTTGGCGAGGTGGCACGTTACATCATTTCAGCTGGCGGCAAACGCCTGCGTCCCGTGCTTTTGCTGTTGACTTGCGGCGCCTTGCGTTTTACCGGGACACAACGCCACAACCTGGCTGCCGTGGTTGAGTTCATTCACACGGCGACCCTGCTGCACGACGATGTGGTGGACGAATCCACCCTGCGACGCGGCCGTCCCACGGCCAACGAAAGCTTTGGCAACCCGGCCAGCGTGCTGGTGGGCGACTTTTTGTATTCGCGTGCCTTCCAGATGATGGTGGACGCCGAAAGCATGCGGGTCATGCAAACACTGGCCGATGCCACCAACGTGATCGCCGAGGGCGAAGTGCTGCAACTGATGAACATGCACGACGCCTCACTCGACGAAGAAGGCTATTTGCGGGTGATCCGCTCCAAAACAGCCAAGTTGTTCGAAGCCAGTGCCCGTTTGGGGGCGATTTTGGCAGGCAGCTCGGCCGCTGTTGAGGCGGCTTGCGCTGACTACGGGCAGGCTTTGGGTACGGCGTTTCAAGTCATCGACGACGTGCTCGACTACGACGGGAATGCCGCTGAAATGGGCAAAAACTTGGGGGATGACTTGCGTGAAGGCAAGGCCACCCTGCCGCTGATTTTGGCCATGCAACGCGGCAGCGAGGCCCAGCGCAAGACCGTTCGCGAAGCCATCGAAACCGGCAGCGTCGAGCAGTTGGCTGAGATCGCGGCCATCGTGCGCGAAACCGGCGCATTGGAAGCCACACGCAATGCCGCGGCATCGGAGGCCCAACGCGCCATCGATGCCGCCATGCAACTGCCAGACAACGCACACCGCCAGGCCATGGTGCTGCTGGCCTCTCAATTGCTCAACCGCCGGACCTGATGGTTTTGTCGCTTTTCTTGTGTCGAGGCGCTGAGGCCAGCACCAAGTGAGAGGCCCTCATGCTCAATGACCAAGGCTTGTTCTACATCGACGCTCAATCCATCACCGAAGAAAATGAGCGAAAAACGGTGTGGAGTGCCTTGGATTACAAGAAACCGCAAACCACAGGCGACGGTAAGCCCACCTGTCCATCCACTCACAAGTTCAGCTCAATTACCGTTTGAAAATGGCCCGGGTTTTGCACTTGACTTATTACACCGGCCCGATACTCACGGGCAAAGCGGTGATTCGGCAAGGCATGCTGCACGAATGGCTGGACATTGACCCGTCCTCGCCCATTCAGAAAATCGCACGACGGATCTGTTGAACAGCGCCATTGACGAGCAGGTCATGGCCCTCAATTGACAGCATCCCGCAATCGGATCACCTCTTCGCGCAAGGCATGGGCCCAAGCGCGGCGATCACGGCCTTCGGCATGTTGCAACTCACCAAAATGGACCACCGCCGTGATGCGCGGGGCGGTCAGCGTGCGCCAGATGGAGCCCAACAAAGTGTCATCGCCGATGTAGCAAGGCGCAAAACTCGGCTGCCCACTTTGGGCATCGATGAACTGGAGTGACATCGGCTGCACAGGGGCTTCGGCCTGAATCGCTGACTGAATCAGGTTGGCGTGAAAGGGCAGCAAATCGCGACCGTCGCTGGTTGTGCCCTCAGGAAAAACCGCCACAACATCGCCATTTTTCATGGCATCGGCCATGTCCTTGACCATGCGCAGGGCGTCTTTGCGACTGGTGCGTTCAATATAGAGAGTCCCTGCGCCTGTGGCCAAAGTACCCACCAAAGGCCACTCCCGGATGTCTGACTTGGAGACAAAGCGGCAATGCCGGGCCGCATGGATCACGGAAATGTCCAACCATGAAATGTGGTTGGACACGATCAATGCCGGACCATTGAGCACCGGCTTGCCCCGCACCTGAAGGTGAATATTCCAAAGCGCCAAGAACTGCAAAGCCCAAGCTTGCACCCGCATTTCACGCTGCCCGGGGCCGAGCTGGGGAAATCGGACGTAAATCGTCCACATGCCGATCAGCACATGCCACAGGCCGCGCACCAGTTTCCAGATGGCGCTCAGCGTTCGCATGTCACTCCGAAATCGCAAAACAAACGATCAATGCGCATCAAACGCCACATGGCCACCGACCAAGGTGACCACAACGCGGCCAGGCAGCTCGTAACCCGAGAAAGGCGTGCTCTTGCCCTGGCTGCGCAAAGCAGCAGAAGTCACAGGCCAATGGCCTTGGTCTGACAGCAGACAGACGTCGGCCACGCCCCCCACCGCCAACTGGCCCACAGAGCCTTGCAAAGTGCCCAGCGACTTGCCCAGCACACGCGCAGGATCTGCGGTGATACGCGAGATGACCTGGGTCAAGGACAAGCCAGCATCCTGACCCCACTTGAGCGCCAGACTCCAAAGCAATTCCATGCCAGTGGCACCGGGTTCGGCTTCGGCAAATGGCAGGGCTTTGGCATCGGCATCAACCGGGGTGTGGTCAGACACCAATGCATCCAGCGTGCCATCGGCCAGACCCGCACGCAGAGCGTCACGGTCACGCTGCTGGCGCAGCACAGGCGTCAGGCGCGCGCGGCTGTCAAAGTAGCCCATGTCGGCATCGGTCAGGTGCAGCGAATTGATGCTCACGTCAGCGGTGACCGGCAAGCCCTCGGCTTTGGCCTGACGCACCAGCGCCACGCCCGCTGCACTGCTGATGCGGCACAGGTGCACACGGGCTTGCGTGGACCGGACCAGTTCAAAAATGGTGTGCAAGGCGATCGTCTCGGCCGCCACCGACACACCCGACAAACCCATGCGCGTGGCCAGCGGTCCGCTGGCGGCCACGCCCTTGCCCAGGTGCAGCTCTTGTGGGCGCAGCCACACGGCATAGCCAAAGGTGCTGGCGTATTGCAAGGCGCGTTGCAGCACCTGGGTGCTGGCGATCGGCACCTCGGCCTGGCTGAAGCCCACGCAACCGGCGGCCGTGAGCTGGCCCATTTCGGTCAGCACATCGCCTTTGAGGCCCACGGTGAGTGCACCCAAAGGCAGCACACGGGCCTGGTGCAGTTTTTCTGCGCGGTAACGCAGCATCTCGACCAGGCCGGGTTCGTCCAATACCGGCTCGGTGTCGGGCGGGCAGACCAGGCTGGTCACACCCCCAGCGACAGCCGCAGCCATTTCGCTCTCCAGCATGCCCGCGTGTTCCTGCCCGGGTTCGCGCAGGCGCGCCGCCAAGTCCACCAACCCAGGGGCCACGATGCAGCCCTTGGCGTCGATCACGCGGTTGGGCGTGAAGTCGGCAGGCGCTTGGCCTACCGCCACGATGCGACCCGCCGCGATCGCCACATCGGCGGTTTTATCGAAGCCGCTGGCGGGGTCGATGACGCGGCCGTTTTGAATCAGGATCTTCATGTTCTTGTCCTTATGCCTCGTTGCCGGCCACGATGCTCATCACCGCCATGCGCACGGCGATGCCAAAGGTCACCTGCGGCAAGATCACGCTTTGCTGGCCGTCGACCACCGCCGAGTCGATTTCAACCCCGCGGTTGATTGGGCCGGGGTGCATGACGATGGCATCGGGCTTGGCCAGTTGCAGCTTCTCGGGCGTGAGGCCAAAGCTCTCGAAATATTCTTGGCTGGAGGGCAGCAGCGCGCCACTCATGCGCTCGTTTTGCAGGCGCAGCATGATGACCACATCACAGTCCTTGATGCCCTCTTCGAGGTTGTTGAAGACACGCACGCCCATCTGAGCCATGTCGGCGGGCACCAGCGTTTTGGGGCCGACCACACGCACTTCGGCGCAGCCGAGCGTGGTCAGCGCGTGGATGTCCGAGCGGGCCACACGCGAGTGCAGCACATCGCCCACGATGGCCACGGTGAGGTTGGAGAAGTCTTTTTTGTAGTGCCGGATGGTGTACATGTCCAGCAGCGCCTGGGTGGGGTGGGCGTGGCGCCCGTCACCGGCGTTGACCACGTGCACATGGGGCGCCACGTGCTGGGCGATCAGGTAGGGTGCGCCCGACTCGCTGTGGCGCACCACAAAGATGTCGGCGGCCATGGCGCTCAGGTTGGCGATGGTGTCGAGCAGCGACTCGCCTTTGCTGGCCGAAGAGCGCGCAATGTCGAGCGTGTAGACATCGGCCGACAGGCGCGTGGCCGCGATGTCAAAAGTGGTGCGGGTGCGGGTGCTGTTCTCGAAGAACAGGTTGAACACGCTCTTGCCACGCAAGAGAGGCACCTTCTTGACCTCGCGGTCGTTGACACTCACAAAGCCCTGCGCCGTGTCGAGGATGTGGGTCAGGATGTCCTTGGACAGGCCTTCGGTGGAGAGCAGATGGATCAGCTCGCCGTTTTTATTGAGTTGGGGGTTGTTGCGTTTGTAGAGCATGTTGTTTTCACCTCAGTCAGGCTTTGTTCTCCACTTCAAAACTGAACCACCCCTCTGCGTCGCGGGCCAGCGCCAGCGATTGCGTCTCGGGCAGGGCCACTCGGGCGGCGGCGTAGTCGGCTTGCACCGGCAACTGGCGGCCACCTCGGTCCACCAACACGGCCAGCTGCACGCGGGCGGGTCGGCCGTAGTCGAAGAGTTCGTTGAGCACGGCGCGGATGGTGCGGCCGGTGTAGAGCACATCGTCAAGAATCAGGATGTCTGCGCCATCGACCTCAAAGGGCAGGCTGGTCTGACCACCGGCCGACAGGCCGCGCTGGGCGTAATCATCGCGGTGCATGACCGAGGACACTTGGCCTGATTCCCCGGCCAAGCCCAGGTCGCGCTGCAGACGCTGAGCCAGCCAGGCGCCACCCGAGGTGATGCCCACCAAGCGGGTGTCGGTCTGGCACAGGCTGCGCGCCCCGCGCAGCAGTTCTTGGTACAACGCCTCGGCGTTGAGAGCGAGGGCACTCATGGGAGGCTCCTTAGAAATTGTTCAAGAATGATGGCCGCCGCCGCGGCATCGGCGTCTTTGGCGCCTTGCGAATGGGCCTCGGTGGTGCTGTAACGCTCGTCCACCTCGTACACCACCAAGCCAAATCGACCACGCAGTTGGCGACCAAACTTGCGAGCACGCAAGGTGTTCTCGTGTTCTCCGCCATCGGGGTGGGTAGGCACGCCGATCACCAGCGCGTCGGGCTGCCACTCTTTGATCCGTTTGGCGATGTGCTCAAAACGGGCATCGCCCTCAGCGGCAATCGTGCCTTGCGGCGTGGCACTTTTCATCAGCCGGTTGCCCACCGCCACGCCTGTGCGCTTGAGGCCGTAGTCAAACGCCAGAAAGGTTTGCTGATTGGCGGGAACGGTGTTTTCAGGCAAGGCGCTCATGCGTGCCCCGCTTCTGGCGAGAGCATCCAGCTTTTGAGGCCCAACAGATCCAGCGCACGATCGTAGCGCTCGGCCATGGGCACATCAAAAATCACCTCGGCAGACGCCGGCACAGTGAGCCAGGTGTTTTCGCCCAGCTCGGACTCCAACTGACCCTCACCCCAAGACGAATAACCCAAGGTGATCAACACCCGGCGAGGCCCAGCCCCGGAAGACAAGGCTTCAAGCACATCGCGCGAAGTGGTCATCTCCAGACCACCTGGCACGGTCAGGGTCGAGGCGTAAACGGAGCCCCCCCCCTCTTCGGTCTTTTCCACCACCACGGGGTCGTGCAGCACAAAACCCCGTTCTGTCTGCACCGGGCCGCCCTGAGACACCGGGTTTGGCACCAGGTCTTCGCGGCGCAAAGGCAAATCCACCTTGTCAAACAAGAGGCGCATGCTGATGTCGGCGGGTTTATTGATGATCAGGCCCATGGCACCACGGGCGCTGTGTTCGCACATATAGATCACGCTGCGGGCAAAAGTCTCGTCCTCCAACCCGGGCATGGCGATCAGGAAATGATGCTTGAGGTCGATGGAGGCACAATCTGTCATGCACCGATTTTAGCGGTCTGGCCCCTGAGGGTTGGGCTGAAGGTGCCTTGATTGATCCAACCTGGCAAACCCTGATGGAAACCCCTTTTTCTTGTGGTCTGGTCTGGCTGCGGCGCGACCTGCGCGTGAGTGACCATGCCGCCCTGCACCAGGCCCTGAAGCACTGCCAGCGCGTGCATGTGGTGTTCGTATTCGACACAGAGATCCTGGACGCACTGCCCCGCACCGACCGCCGGGTCGAATTCATCCGCGAGTCGCTGGTCGAAGTCGATGTGCAATTGCGCGAGCTGGCCGGCCACCCCCAGGCAGGCCTGATCGTGCGCCACGGCGTGGCCCAAGACAAAATCGTCAAATTGGCCCAACACCTGCAAGCCCAAGCGGTGTTTGCCAACCACGACGACGAGCCCTTGGCGCTGGCACGCGACATTCAGGTGCGCGGCCACCTGGCCGACCACGGCATCGTGCTGCACACCTTCAAGGACCATGTGGTGTTTGAGCGCAACGAGGTGCTCACCCAAATGGCCAAGCCCTTCAGCGTGTTCACGCCCTACAAAAATGCCTGGCTGAAGAAAGTCACACCTGAAGACTTGCAGGCTTTTGACGTGGCCCCGCTGACCAAACGCCTGGCACCACGGCCTGACGACCTGGCGCACCCCGTGCCCAGCCTGCAAGCCATCGGGTTTGAGCCCACCAACCTCAAAGCCCTGAAAATTCCGACGGGCGAGTCGGGTGCCCAGGCCTTGCTGCAAGACTTTTTGACGCGCATCGACCAATACGAAGACACGCGCAACTTCCCGGCTGTCAAAGGCCCCAGTTATTTGAGCGTGCATTTGCGCTTTGGCACCGTGTCGATTCGCCAATTGGCCCGCGAGGCGCACCCGCGCATGCTGGCGGGCAGCACAGGGGCCAGTGTTTGGCTGTCCGAGCTGATCTGGCGCGACTTTTATGTGCAGGTGCTGCACAACTTTGCCCATGTGGGCCATGGCCAGAGCTTCAAACCCGACTACAACGCGATCCATTGGGAACACGGCCCGCACGCCCACAAACTGTTTGACGCTTGGTGCGAAGCGCGAACGGGCTACCCTTTGGTGGACGCAGCCATGCGCCAACTCAACCAGACCGGCTACATGCACAACCGCCTGCGCATGGTGGTGGCCAGCTTTTTGGTCAAGGATTTGGGCATCGACTGGCGCTGGGGCGAAAAGTACTTCGCCACCCACCTGAACGACTTTGACCTATCAGCCAACAACGGCGGCTGGCAATGGGCCAGCTCCAGCGGGTGCGATGCGCAGCCGTATTTCCGCATCTTCAACCCCATCAGCCAGAGCGAGAAGTTTGACCCTGAAGGCAAGTTCATCCGTCGCTACGTGCCCGAATTGGCCGCTTTGTCCACCAAAGACCTGCATGCGCCTTGGCTGACCAAGCCGCTTGAGTTGCAAGCGGCCGAAGTGGTCATTGGAAAAACCTACCCCTACCCCATCGTGGACCATGCCGAAGCCCGTGAAAAAACACTGGAAAGGTATGCGGTGGTCAAGAAAAAGCCGTCTGAATAGACGGCTGGGTGTGGGTGGATGATCTGTTCAGATCAGATCGCCACCATCTCGAAATCTTCTTTGCGGGCAGCGCACTCGGGGCATGTCCAGTTCATGGGCACGTCTTCCCATTTGGTGCCCGGCGCAATGCCGTGCTCGGGGTCACCCTCGGCTTCGTCGTAAATCCAGCCGCAAATCAGGCACATCCAAGTTTTGTGTTCCATCACAGTGTCGCAATCAAAGAGTCGAATAGAATGATTTGATTGTATCGGGACCAGCCGAGTACCCGGCTGAAGACCATCTGAAGCCCCCTGCAATTCGCCTTCCATGACCGATCACAAACCCGAATCCCCACTTGAAACCGAGATGCTCCTTGATGAGGATGAATCTGCCGGTCTGGCCTGCGTGTTGTCCTTCAACGCCAACGACCCCAGCGGTGCAGGCGGACTGACTTGCGACGCCACGGCCATGGCCTCGGTGGGCGCGCATTGCCTGCCCGTTTGCACCGGCACCTATGTGCGCGACACCAGCAGCATCACCGATTTCTACCCACTCGACGAAGAAGCCGTGAACGACCAGGCCCGCGCCGTGGCCGAAGACGTGCCGGTGCAAGTGATCAAGGTCGGCTTTGTCGGAACGCCTGAAAGTTTGGCCGTTATTGCCGCGCTTGCCGACGATTACGACGGCGTGCCGGTCGTGGCCTACATGCCCAATCTGTCCTGGTGGGAAGACGACAAGATTGACGCTTATCTGGACGCGTTCCGTGAGTTGTTGTTGCCACAAACCAGCGTGTTGGTGGGTCATCACAGCACCCTGCGCCGCTGGTTGTTGCCCGAATGGACAGGCGAGCGCAACCCCGGCCCCCGGGACATCGCCAAAGCCGCCTCCGAATTGGGAGTGCCCTACACGCTGGTGACGGGCCTGCCACTGCCCGAGCAACACATCGACAACGCCCTGGCCTCCCCCGAAACCGTGCTGAACCACGAAAAATTCGAGCGCATCGAGGCCGTATTTGTCGGGGCTGGCGACACATTGACCGCCGCGCTGGCCGCTTTGTTGGCCACCGGCATGGACTTGCCCGAAGCCACCAGTGAAGCGCTGCATTACCTTGACCGCTGCCTGGACGAAGGTTTTCGGCCCGGCATGGGCCAAGTCATTCCGGACCGCCTGTTTTGGGCCTTGCCTGAAGACGAAGAAACCGATGAAGAAGAAGGCCCAGAAGTGCACCCCGGTGCCGATTACTTTGAAGTGCCCTTCAACGAAACCAAACATTGAGCTTTGAGACCTGACATGACCGATCGCAACCAAACCCTTTTTGACCGCGCCGCCCAAGTGATCCCTGGTGGCGTCAACTCGCCCGTTCGCGCCTTTCGTGCCGTGGGCGGCACACCCCGCTTTGTGCAGCGTGCACAAGGCGCTTATTTTTGGGACGCCAACGGCCAGAAATACATCGACTACATCGGCTCTTGGGGCCCGATGATCCTGGGCCACGGCCACCCCGCCGTGCTCGAAGCGGTGCAAAAAGCAGCGCTCGACGGTTTCTCTTTCGGCGCACCCACCGAACGCGAAATCGAGTTGGCCGAAGAAATCCTGAAGCACGTCCCCTCCATGGAGATGGTGCGCTTGGTCAGCTCGGGCACCGAAGCAGGCATGAGCGCCCTGCGCCTGGCACGCGGTGCCACAGGCCGCAGCAAGTTCATCAAGTTTGAAGGCTGCTACCACGGCCACGCCGACGCGCTGCTGGTCAAAGCCGGTTCGGGCTTGGCCACCTTTGGCAACCCGACCAGTGCGGGCGTCCCCCCGGAAGTGGTGCGCGACACCCTGGTCCTCGAATACAACAACATCACGGCACTGGAAGAAGCCTTTGCCCTGCACGGCAAGGACTTGGCCTGCGTGATGATCGAACCCATTGCAGGCAATATGAACTTTGTTCGCGCCAGCGTCCCCTTCATGAAGCGCTGCCGTGAGCTGTGCTCAGAACACGGCGCACTGCTGGTGTTTGACGAGGTCATGTCCGGCTTTCGCGTGGCTTTGGGCAGCGCGCAAAGCGTTTACGCCCAAGCCATTCCCGGCTTCAAGCCCGACATGACGGTGCTGGGCAAGGTGATTGGCGGCGGCATGCCTCTGGCTGCTTTTGGCGGCCCCCGCGAGATCATGCGCCAACTGGCTCCCACCGGACCGGTCTACCAGGCAGGCACGCTCAGTGGCAACCCCGTGGCCACTGCTTGCGGCCTGACCACGCTGCGCGAGATCGCCAAGCCCGGCTTCTGGGACGCCCTGAGCGCCCGCACGCAAAGCCTGGTGGATGGTCTCAAAGGCGCTGCGGCGTCGGCTGGCGTGCCGTTCAGCGCCGACTGCCAAGGCGGCATGTTCGGCTTTTTCCTGCTGCCCGAGCTGCCACAAAACTACGCCAAGGTCATGACCAGCGACAGCCCCAAGTTCAACATGCTGTTCCATGGTCTGCTTGATGGCGGCGTCTACATTGCCCCCGCGCTCTACGAAGCTGGTTTTGTGAGCGCAGCCCACACCGAAGCCGACATCGCTGAAACCGTGCGGGTGGCGGCAGACGTGTTCAAAACCCTTTGAGCTGAACCATGAAGCGCCTGGCCGTCATCCCGACCGCCAGTCTGGAAAGCGGGCACTGGGGCCTGAATGTGGCGCTGGTGCCACCGCTGAAAGACCGGCTCTATGGCGCTTTGAGCTTTCAGCTCAAGTACCGGTTTCAGTCGGGGCGCTGACCGGCCAGGACCAAGGGGTTCACTCCCTTTGCAAAATCAGGCAACGCTCCAGACCGAAACGCTCGAAATCTCGGTCAAAGGTGACCATGCGCAGGCCTGCACTTTGGGCGGTCGCCGCCAGTCCCAAGTCGGTCCACAAGCGAATGGGTTGGGGTTCGCCTCGTCGCCCCAGCAGCTGCTCAATCGCGTCATCCAAACCTGGGGGCTCGGCCAACAAACCCACTGCAGGCGTGTCCAGCCATTGCCGGTACAGGGTCATGGCTTGCGTCAAATTCAAAGCATTGGGCCCCATTGCACGGGGCTGAGAGAGCACCCGCACCAAGCCCATCATGGTGGTACGGCAAAACCACAAAGGCGTTCCAGCCTCGCAAGCCGATTGCCAATAGCGCATGGCCGCCGCATGAAACGGGTGCGCTGCGCTGCACAACCCCACCCAGACATTCACATCGGGTAAATCGCCCGGTGCCAGACGCCAATTGGCAGAGGCCTCAGCCACGCCCCAAGAGCTGGATGGTTCGCTCATCGTCTTCCTCGTTGATCAGGTCGTACAGATCGGCATTGGTCAATTTGCTCAGATCCAGCTGCAATGGCCCCTGGTTTGGAATGACCGGGGGCCTGGCTTCAAACCGCTTTTGTGGGTCCACCACCTCACGGGCGGTCAAACCCCGTTCGACCAGCTCAATGACCAGGTCGCGCAGGGTTCGACCTTCTTGGGCGGCCCGGGTTTTGAGGTGCTTGAACAGCGGATCAGGAATGTCAAGTGAAGTGCGCATATCTACATTTTTGCATGAATGCATCAATATGCACAAGCCCATCGGCCTGACCGCGCAGGGCAAGCCGACTAAACCGGCGATAATTCGCCCCTGCATTCACGTCCGGACCGGGCGCTTGCCTATTCCCTTGGACTCCCCATGAAAAAGAACTTCCCCCTGCAAGCCGAAGGCAAGCACCCCGACCGCGTGCTCGAAGCCGTCAAGCACGAGATCCGCAAATACTTCAAACGCGAGCGCAACCGCGATGTGCCCAAGGGCGTGGACTTTTGGGACTTTGACTGCAAAGTGGGCCTGAACGCCGACACCGCCGAGGTGGTGCGCGTGAGCGCCGTGATCGAGGCGGTGGACGCTGCAGCCAAGGCGGGCGCAACGTCGGTCTATGTGGAAATTTTGAGCAAGCACGGTGTACGCGTCCTCAAAGCGCAAGACCAAGCTGATGGTGAAGACCATTTCGACGATCTGAACAACGCCTGATTTTCCAGGCTAGCACCCTCAGAAAACCCGAAGAAATGGATGCCCGATCAAGTCGGGCATGACAAGAAACTGTCACACCCGTGGATACGGGTATCCATGACCCCCAACCCCTAGATGCCCGATCAAGCCGGGCATGACAAGAAGCTGTCATACCCGCGCATGCGGGTATCCATGACCCCATAACCCTGGATGCCCGATCAAGTTGGGCATGACAAAACCGGAGGGGGCGATTCCTCGCCCTAATCGGGCTTGTTCGAAGCCTCAGCTGCCGCAGCCCGCAATTTGTCTTTCTTGCTGGGGCGCGAACCCTTGATGCCCCCATTGCCGGGTGAAGGCGGTGGCGGGGTTTCGGTTTGCTCAAAGCCTGCGACCTGCTCCAGTGGCAGTTCCAGGCTTTCGCGTTTTTGAATCAGCTGCCAGTGCGCCAGCGCGGCGGCGGTGACAAAGCTCACCGCGTCACCATGCGCACCGGCACGGCCCGTGCGGCCAATGCGGTGGGTGTAGTCGGTGGCCGAACGTGGCAAGTCGTAGTTGACCACCACGGGCAGCATGGCGATGTCGATCCCGCGTGAGGCCAAGTCGGTGGTGACCACCACGTCCCAGCGCCCTGCTTTGAATTCGCTCAGCACTTCCTGGCGTGCGCCTTGGCTCATCTCGCCGTGGAAGGGCGTGGCAAACACGCCCGCTTTGTAGAGCTTGTTCGCCACATGCTCGCAGGCGTAGCGCGTGGCCACAAACACCAGCACCTGCTTCCAGACGTTTTCTTTAATTAAATGGCGCAGCAAGGCGGTGCGGCTTTTCTCATCGACCGCGATGGCGCGTTGGCTGATGTCGGGCTTGTGACCCTCAAAGGCCTCCACGGTGATGCGCACGGGCTGGCGCAGCAACTTGGCCGCCAAAGCTTCGACTTCGGGCGCAAAGGTGGCCGAAAACAACAAGGTCTGGCGCTTGGCAGGCAGCAGCGCCAGCACGCGTTGCAACTCATCCGAAAAACCCAAATCCAGCAGGCGGTCGGCTTCGTCCAGCACCAGGTGCTGCACATCGGCCAAGCGCACGGCGTTTTGGTCGATCAAGTCGAGCAAGCGGCCGGGCGTGGCCACCACGATGTCGGCCCCGCCGCGCAGCGCCATCATTTGCGGGTTGACCGAAACGCCGCCAAACACGGTGTTCACTTTGAGCGACTGCGGCAGCTTGTAAGCCAGATTGGCCAGCACATCGCCCACTTGCACCGCCAGCTCACGCGTGGGCACCAACACCAGCGTGCGCACGGGGCGGCGAAAGTTGGTCTGGCGCGGGGAGGCCAGCAAGTGTTGCAACAGCGGCAAGGCAAAAGCCAAGGTCTTGCCCGAGCCGGTGGGCGCAGTGGCCCACACGTCGGTAGATTTCAAGGCAGCAGGAATCGCCTCGGCCTGGATGGGGGTGGGGGCGTACAAGCCCATGTCGCCCACAGCGCGCAAGAGCGCGGGGGTCAAGCCGAGTTGGTTAAAGTTCAAAATAGTCCGATCAGTGGCGCGAATCAATGGCGGAAGTGCCGCACGCCTGTGAACACCATCGCCACGCCACGCTCATTCGCCGCGTCGATCACTTCCTGGTCGCGCATCGAGCCACCGGGCTGTGCCACGCAGGTCGCGCCCGCATCCACCACCACATCAAGGCCATCGCGGAAGGGGAAGAAGGCGTCGCTCGCCACCACGGTGTTTTGCAGGCTCAGCTTGGCGGCTTCGGCCTTGATGCTGGCGATGCGAGCCGAGTCGAGGCGGCTCATTTGGCCAGCGCCCACGCCCATGGTCATGCCGTTTTTGCAGAACACGATGGCGTTGGACTTGACGAACTTGGCCACTTTCCAGGCGAACAGCAGGTCATTCAACTCTTCAGGCGTGGGTTGTTTGACGGTGACGATTTTCAGGTCAGCCAGAGCCAACTCGTGGTTGTCCGCGCTTTGCAGCAACAGGCCTGAGCCCACGCGTTTGGTTTCGAGTGCGTTGCGCACGTCGCCGTAGTTGGCGGGCAAGGCAATTTTCATCAAGCGCACATTCACTTTGCTCTTGAACACTTCCAGCGCTTCAGCGCTGAAGTCAGGGGCCATCAGCACTTCGACGAATTGCTTGCTCACCGCCTCGGCAGCGGCTTTGTCCACGGGGCGGTTGAAAGCGATGATGCCGCCGAACGCGCTGGTGGGATCGGTCTGGAAGGCCTTGCTGTAGGCCTCCAGCGGGTTGGCACCCACGGCCACGCCGCAGGGGTTGGCGTGTTTGACGATCACACAAGCCGAGCCATCAAAGCTCTTCACACACTCCCAAGCCGCATCGGCGTCGGCGATGTTGTTGTAGGACAGTTCCTTGCCTTGCAACTGCACGCCCGTGGCCAATGAACCGGCCGCAGGGGCCAGGTCGCGGTACCAAGCGGCTTGTTGGTGGCTGTTTTCGCCATAGCGCAGGTCTTGCACCTTGACGTATTGCTCGTTGAACTGGCCGCTGAACTGGGCACGCTCGGGCACATATTCTTCGCTCAGTTTCTCTGCTTCAAAGTTGACGCTCGACAAGTAGTTGCTGATCGCGCCGTCGTATTGGCTGATGCGGTTGAACGCGGCCACCGACAGCGCAAAGCGCAGCTTGTCGCTGAGTTTGCCGTTGGCTGTGAGTTCGGCCATCACGGCCGGGTATTGGCTGGCGTCGGTCACGATGCCCACGTCTTTCCAGTTCTTGGCGGCAGAGCGGACCATGGCGGGGCCGCCGATGTCGATGTTCTCGATCGCGTCGGCCAGTGTGCAACCGGGCTTGGCCACGGTGGCTTCAAACGGGTAGAGGTTGACGATCAACAGATCAATCGTGTCGATGTTGTGCGCTTTCAAAGCGGCCATGTGCTCGGGCGTGTCGCGGCGGGCCAGCAGGCCACCGTGCACTTTGGGGTGCAGGGTTTTCACACGGCCATCGAGCATTTCGGGGAACTGGGTGACTTCGGCCACTTCGGTCACGGGCAGGCCTTGCTCGGCCAGGAGTTTGGCGGTACCGCCGGTAGAGATCAGGCTCACGCCCAGGGCGTGCAGGTCTTTCGCCAAGTCGACGATGCCGGTTTTGTCAGAGACGGAGATGAGGGCTCTCATGGGGGGACTTTCTTCAAAATTCATTTCAACAAATCGTGTTCGAGCAATTTCTTGCGCAGGGTGTTGCGGTTCAGGCCCAGCCATTCGGCAGCACGCGACTGGTTTTGGCCCGACTGGCTCATCACCACGTCAAGCAGGGGTTTTTCCACCAGCTTGACCAGCATGTCGTACAGACCTGTCGGGTCGGTGCCGTCCAGGTCGCGGAAGTAGGTTTCCAGGTTGGCCCGGATGCAGGTTTCAATCGATTGGGGTTCGCTCATTGCAATGTCTCCAAAACCGGCTGTGCACGCTGCGCGGGCAAGCGGTCCATCTGGCTGGCCAAGCCGTCCAGGTAATGGGCCACCGCAGCCAACTGCTGCGGGGCGGTGTTCAAGGTGTTCATGTGTTCACGAAATGCGTCGCCGCCGGGCAGATGGCGCACATACCAGCCGATGTGTTTGCGGGCCGAGCGCACCCCGGTGTATTCGCCATACAGGCCGTAGTGGTCTTGCAGGTGCTCCAGCAGGGCCCGGCGCACCTCGGCCATCAAGGGTGGCGCCAAGTGTTCGCCCGTGGCCAAAAAGTGGCCGATCTCGCGAAAGATCCAGGGGCTGCCTTGTGCGGCACGCCCGACCATCACGGCATCGGCGCCGGTGAACTGGAGCACATCGCGGGCTTTTTCGGGCGAATCGATATCGCCATTGGCCACGACCGGAATGCGCAAAGCGGCTTTGACGGCGGCCACGGTGTCGTATTCGGCCATGCCTTTGTAGCCCTGCTCACGCGTGCGCCCGTGCACGGTGACCATCTGTACCCCGGCACTTTCGGCAGCGCGGGCCAGGCTCAAGGCATTTTTTTCGGCGTCGCACCAGCCGGTGCGCATCTTCAGGGTCACGGGCACGCCGTGCGGCTGGGCGGCGGCCACCACGGCAGAAATGATCTCCAGCGCCAGCGGCTCGTCCTGCATCAGGGCAGAACCCGCCCATTTGTTGCAGACTTTTTTGGCCGGGCAACCCATGTTGATGTCGATGATTTGCGCGCCCCGGTCGATGTTGTAGCGGGTGGCGTCGGCCATCATCTGCGCTTCGGTGCCCGCGATCTGCACCGCGATCGGGCCGGGCTCGCCGTCGTGGTTGGCGCGGCGCGAGGTTTTGAGCGAGGCCCACAGGTCTGGCCGTGAGGTCACCATTTCGCTCACCGCATAGCCCGCCCCAAACTGCCTGCACAACTGGCGGAAAGGCCGGTCCGTCACCCCCGCCATGGGGGCGACAAACAAATTGTTGGGCAAAAGGAAGGAGCCAATCTGCATGACTGGAGGTGGTTACCGAAATGGGGAATGCTTAAAAAGGAGGCACGATTGTAGTTGCTTAATATTTCAGCAGCTGACATGTGAATGTGCTAAGCGCTGATGCAGCGCAAACGCCCACCACCCACCGCCTTGTGCACCTCGCTACACTGAGTCCGATGGAAATCTGGCTCAATCAATTGCTGCAATGGCTGGCACTGCCCCAGCACGGCCTCAGCACCGTGTTTGTGGTGTCTTTCATCTCGGCCACCTTGTTGCCCCTGGGCTCGGAACCTGCCGTGTTTGGCTTGGTCAAACTCAACCCCGAACTGTTCTGGTACGCCATCGGGGTGGCCACTGCGGGCAACACGCTGGGCGGCATGCTCAGCTGGTGGATGGGCTGGGGTACGCACCAAGCAGTGGACCGCTGGAAACAATCCAGCACAGACCGGCAGGCCCTGAAATGGCTTCAAAAACTCGGGCCCAAAGCCTGTTTGCTGTCCTGGCTGCCGGTTGTGGGTGACCCGATTTGCGCCGTGGCGGGCTGGCTCAAAATGCCGTTTTGGCCTTGCTCGCTGTACATGGCCATCGGCAAATTCGTGCGCTATCTGGTCATGACGGGTGCATTGCTCTGGGTTTTCCCTCAAGGCGTGATGACATGAGAATCTCCCAAGGACTTCGGTGGCTGGCTCTGGCTGTTTTTTTGATATTGGCCGCAGGCATCGGCCTGTCGTGGGCAACTGATCGCAGCGCAGACAGCTTGAAGGCCCGCTGGGCAACTGCGCCCTCCCAATTCTTGGAGGTGCAAGGCATGCAGGTGCACCTGCGCGACGAAGGCCCCAAGGACGACCCCGAGCCCATCTTGCTGATCCATGGCACCTCGGCCAGCCTGCACACTTGGGATGGGTGGACGGCGGCCCTGACAAGCCAACACCGCGTGATCCGCATGGACTTGCCCGGCTTTGGTCTGACGGGCCCCGCGCCGGACAACGACTACCGAATCGAGCGGTATGCCGACTTCATCGTGGCCCTGATGGACAAACTCCAGATCCGTCAGGCGGCATTGGCTGGCAATTCACTGGGCGGCGGCATCGCGTGGCGCACGGCGGTGCAGCACCCCGAGCGGGTCAGCCGCCTGGTGTTGGTGGATGCCATCGGTTACCCGCTGCAATCGACTTCGGTACCGCTGGGCTTTCGGCTGGCGCAGATCGACTGGCTCAAACCGGTCATGCGACAACTCCTTCCCCGCCGCATGATCGAGGGCAGTGTTCGCAATGTGTACGCCAACCCGGACAAGGTCAGCCCCGAACTGGTGGACCGCTATTACGAACTGACCCTGCGCGCAGGCAACCGCGAAAGCCTGACTCAGCGCATGAAACTGCGCGAGACCGATGCCCTGTCCGCCGGGCTGATCAAAACCATTGGGCAGCCCACGCTGATTCTGTGGGGTGCGCAGGACAGGCTCATCACCGAACCCTCTGGCCAGCGTTTTCACCAGGACATTGCAAGCAGCCAATATGTGGTGTTCGAAGGGCTGGGCCATGTGCCGCAGGAAGAAGACCCCGAACGGACCGTTCAGGCTGTGAAAGCGTTCCTGAACTGACATGGCAGGCCATCACGGGATGGCCCTTGGGAGGATGGCCACCGAATGCCCATGAAAAAACCGCTCCTGGGAGCGGTTTTTTCATGGCGAAAGCACCCAATCAGGAGCTGAACAGGAAGTTCATCACGTCGCCATCCTTGACCACATATTCCTTGCCTTCTGCGCGCATCTTGCCCGCGTCTTTGGCACCTTGCTCACCCTTGAAGGCGATGAAGTCATCAAACGCGATGGTCTGAGCGCGGATGTAGCCTTTTTCAAAGTCGGTGTGGATCACGCCCGCTGCTTGTGGACCGGTGTCGCCCACATGGATGGTCCAGGCACGCACTTCTTTCACGCCTGCGGTGAAATAAGTTTGCAGGCCCAGCAAGGTGTAAGCCGAGCGGATCAGGCGGTTCAGGCCGGGTTCGTCCTGACCGATTTCCTTCAAGAACTCCAGGCGGTCTGCGTCATCCATCTCGGACAACTCGGCTTCGATCTTGGCGCAGATGGCCACCACAGGCGCGTTTTGCTTGGCCGCAAAAGCCTTGAGGCGGTCGAGGAAAGGGTTGTTCTCGAAGCCGTCTTCCGACACGTTGGCCACGAACATGGCGGGCTTGGCGGTGATGAAGAAGAACTGCTTGAGTTCAGCACGCTCTTCTTTGCTGAAGTCGATGGTGCGCACCGGTTGGGTGTCGTTCAGGGCGGCTTGGCACTTTTCCAAAATCGCCAGTTGCTTGACGGCTTCTTTGTCACCCGAGCGGGCAATTTTGCTCACGCGGTGGATGGCCTTTTCGGCAGCGGCCAAGTCGGCCAGGCACAGCTCGGTCTGAATGACCTCGATGTCGGCAATCGGGTCCACCTTGTTGGCCACGTGGATCACGTTGTCGTCTTCAAAGCAGCGCACCACGTTGACGATGGCGTCGGTTTCACGGATGTGGGCCAGAAACTTGTTGCCCAGGCCTTCACCCGTGCTGGCACCAGCCACCAGGCCGGCAATGTCCACAAACTCGACGATGGCGGGCACGATGCGCTCGGGCGTGATGATCTCGGCCAGCTGCTGCAAACGCGGATCGGGCACCTCGACCACGCCGGTGTTGGGTTCAATGGTGCAAAAAGGGTAGTTCTCGGCGGCAATGCCGGCTTTGGTCAGGGCGTTGAAAAGGGTGGATTTGCCAACGTTGGGCAAACCCACGATGCCGCATTTGAGGCTCATGGAAGGCTTTCGGTGATTCGGGAAACAACTGGCGATTTTAACGGGTGGCCCGACCCTGCTGACTTTGCCAGCATCCACGTCGGCATTCACTTTGTCATGCCCGCGCACGCGGGCATCCATGGTGGCCGAAGGCAGCAGGCATGGCCCCCCGATCGAGTCGGGGGTGACAAAAGTCTAAGTCGGGGGTGACAAAGGTCTAAGTCTGGCGAGGCAAGTGTCGGGAGGGAAAGACCGAACAAAGGGCTGCCACCTACAATACTGGCATGGCAAACCCTCCCGATATTTGCATCCGTGGTGCTGGCATTGTGGGCCGCACTTTGGCCCTGTTACTGGCCCGTGAACGTCTGAACGTGGCCTTGGTGGAGGCCCCCACCCCAGCGGCCACCGCTGACGTGCGGGCTTACTCGCTCAATGGTGCCGCCATGGCTTTGCTGCAAGACCTGCGATGCTGGCCCGACAGTCCGGCCGTGACCCCCGTGCACCAGATGCAGGTGTGGGGCGACCACGGCGGCCAGCTGAACTTTGGTGCCACCGAACAAGGCGTGGACGAACTCAACTGGATGGTGGATGTGCCGGTGCTGGAAGAGCGCTTGGCGGCAGCGGTGAAGTTTCAACCCCAGATTGAAGTGGTGCAGGCCCCGCTGGCCGCACCGCTCACCGTGGTGTGCGAAGGCCGCGCCAGCCAGACCCGGGCCGAGCTGGGTGTGGGCTTTGACATCACCCACTACGAACAGCATGCCGTGGCAACCCGCCTGGTCTGCGAACAGGCGCACCAAGGCATCGCCCGGCAATGGTTTGGCTGGGGCCAGGTGCCCGGTCTGTCACAGCCCCAAGCCGAAATTCTGGCTTTGTTGCCTTTGGGTGGCGAAGGCGGGCACGAGGTGGCACTGGTCTGGTCGGTGCACTCCTTGCGGGCACAAGCGTTGATGTCACTGGACTCAGAGGACTTTGCGGCCGAATTGGGCCAAGCCTGCAGTTTGGCACTGGGCCGCATGAGCCTGTCGGCCGTGCGGGCCGTGTGGCCGCTGCAACTGGCCCGCGCCGAGCGCTGGATCGGTGCCATGCCGGGCACGACAAAACAGTCTTTTGCCCTGGCGGGCGATGCGGCACACGCCCTGCACCCCCTGGCAGGCCAGGGCCTGAACGTAGGACTGGCCGATGTGGCCGAGCTGGTGCGCGTGATCAAGGCCAAGGAATTCTGGCGGCCCCTGAACGATCTGAAACTGCTGCGCCGCTACGAACGAGCCCGACAGGCCGACGTGCAAGCCATGGGCCTGGTGACCGATGGCTTGCAGCGCCTGTTTGCCCAACCCAGTCCGCTGTGGCAAAACCTGCGCAACTGGGGCATGCGCGGCTTTGACCGCAGTGGCCCGCTGAAAAACTGGATGACACAACAAGCCATGGGGCAATCACCTGGTTCGCGTTGACCCCACACTGAAACCCCACTTTTTGAACCCGAAAGAAATCCAATGAAGTTTGTCCGTTTGATGCTGGTGTCGCTCGTGGCGCTGGCATCCCTGTCCGCCAGCCTTGCTTGGGCACAGGAAGCCACCATCCGTAAAAATCTGAGCGAGCGCTTGGCCAATCTGCCCAGGATTGACGAGATCAGCAAAACCCCCATGAACGGCTTGTACGAAGTCCGCATGGGCAACGATGTGATGTACAGCGATGCCGAAGGCAACTTCCTGATCCAGGGTGCACTGATCGACGTGAAGCAAAAGCGCAACCTGACCGAAGAGCGCATGGAAAAATTGTCATCCATCCCATTTGACCAATTGCCCCTGAAAAACGCCTTCACCCAGGTGCGCGGCAACGGCAAGCGCAAGCTGGTGGTCTTTGCCGACCCCAACTGCGGCTACTGCAAGCGCTTTGAAAAAGACCTGCAAAAGCTGGAAAACGTGACGATTTACCACATGCTTTACCCGATTCTGGGCGACGACTCCAAAACCAAATCCAAAAACATCTGGTGCGCCAAAGACAAGGCCAAGGCCTGGAACGACTGGATGATCAACGGCACGCCCCCTGCGGCGGCCAACTGTGACACAACGGCCGTGGACGCCAACGTCGAATTTGGCAAAAAACAACGCATCACGGGCACCCCCACGCTGCTGTTTGCCGATGGCTCACGAGTGCCCGGTGCCGTGCCGATCGCACAAGTCGAAAAAATGCTGGCAGAAATCAAATGATGAACACCCCCCACCCCGAAGACCCCACCTGGCACCTGATCCGCCGCCTTGGCTACGCCGGTTTGATTCCGTTTGTCTTTTTGGCGCTGTGCCTGTGGTCGGTTGGCCCGGACATTCATCCTTATGTGGCGCTGTCCATGCAAAGCTACGGCGCGGTGATCGTGTCCTTTTTGGGCGGCATCCATTGGGGCGTGGGTTTTCGCAACGCGCTGATCACCCCCAACGCACCACGCATCCATTTCACCTGGGGTGTGGTGCCCACCTTGCTGGCGTGGGTGGCGGTGATGATGCCCGCGTTTGCCGGCTTGCCACTGCTGGGCTTTGTGTTGATCGGCTGTTATGTCATGGACCGCCGCACCTGGCCTGCCGCAGGGCTGGCACCGTGGCTGCCCATGCGCTTGCAGCTGACCATCGTGGCCAGCCTGAGCTGCTTTTTGGCAGCGGGTGCAACCTGAAAACGGCCACGCATGACCGCCATCCACTACACCGTTGAAGCCGCTGACCTGCATGCCCACCTGTTTCGGGTCACGCTGACCATCCCCGAACCGGCGACGCAGCAAACCGTGTCGCTGCCAGTCTGGATTCCGGGCAGTTATCTGGTGCGCGAGTTTGCCAAAAACCTGCAACACCTGACGGCCAAACAAGGCCGCCGCTCGGTGGCAGTGGGCCAACGTGACAAGTGCACTTGGGAGATGGCCTGCAAGCCGGGCCAGCCGCTGGTGCTGAGCTACGAGGTCTACGCCTTTGACAACTCGGTGCGCACCGCCTGGCTGGACAGCCAACGCGGTTTTTTCAATGGCACCAGCCTGTGCCTGCGCGTGCACGGGCAAGAAACACAGCCGCACCAACTGCAGCTCAATCCCGTCAAGGGCCAGGCCGACTGGCAAGCCGCCACGGGCCTGACCCCGGTCAAAACCGACAAAAAAGGCTTTGGTCTGTACCAGGCCGCACACTACGACGAGCTGGTGGACTGCCCGGTGGAGCTGGGCACGTTCTGGAGCGGCAGCTTTGTGGCCTGCGGCATCCCGCACCGCTTTGTGGTGGCCGGGGCCCTGCCCTCGTTTGACGGCGACCGCCTGCTGGCCGACACGCAAAAGATCTGCGAAGCCGAAATCCGCTTCTGGCACGGCACGGGCAAACAAGCGGGCAGCAAAGCCCCGCACAAAAATTACCTGTTCATGCTCAACGCCGTGCACGACGGCTACGGCGGGTTGGAGCACCAAAACAGCACCGCCCTGATCTGCAACCGCGCCGACTTGCCGCGCCAAACAAACCAGCATGCCACCCCGCACACCAACGAGGGCTACACCACCTTGCTGGGCCTGATCAGCCACGAGTACTTTCACACCTGGAACGTCAAGCAACTGCGCCCCGACGCCTTGGCCCGTTACGACTACACCCAGGAAAACTACACACAGCTGCTGTGGTTTTTCGAAGGTTTCACCAGCTATTACGACGACCTGCTGCTGCGCCGGGCAGGCCTCATAGACGAAGCCACCTACCTCAAGCTGCTGGGCAAAACCATTGCGCAAGTGCAGCAAACCCCGGGCCGCCATGTGCAGACCGTGGCGCAGGCCAGCTTTGACGCCTGGGTGAAGTACTACCGACAAGATGAAAACACCCCCAACGCCACCGTGAGCTACTACACCAAGGGCTCTTTGGTGGCGCTTTGCCTGGACCTGGCACTGCGCCAAGAAGGCCAGACGCTGGACGCCGTGATGCGCGGCCTGTGGAAGCGCTGCAAAGCAGGGCCCATGCGCGAACAAGACCTGCTGGACGAGTTGCAGGCCCTCACGGGCCGCAGCTGGCAAGCTGAAATCAAAGCCTGGGTGCACAGCACCACCGACCTGCCCCTGCGCGAGCTGCTGGCGGGGCAAGGCATTGAAGTCAGCGCCGAGATCGCCAACATGGCCCAACGCCTGGGCCTGCGCGTGAACGAGGCCGGGGGTAGCGTGCAAGTCAAGGGCGTGCTGCGCGGCAGCGCCGCCGAAGCGGCAGGGCTGGCCGCTGGCGACGAATGGCTGGGGCTGGATGTGTGTGCAAGCCCTGCAGCGCGTGCCCAAGGTGGCAGCTGGCGTCTGAACAAACTCGACGACCTGCCCGCGCTGCTGGGCAAAGAACACCAGCTGGTGGCGCTGGTCTCACGCGACAAACGCCTGCTGCGCCTGTCCCTGAAAGTGCCCGAACAGGCCAGTGGCTGGAAACTGGCGATGCCTGCAGGCCGAAAAACGGGCTGGCCATCGGTCTGATTGGATCCGCAGGAACCGGCCTCCTGGCGATGTCGAACGTCACTTCTTGCGCAAATCCACCACGCGTTTGGCCTTGCCTTGGCTGCGCTCGACGCCGCCTTCGGCCTTGAGCTCAATCGCCACGCTGGAGCCAATGAACACCTTGATCTCGTGCTGCAGCAGCTTGGCGGCAGCGCGGGCTTCGATGCTGTCGGGTGACACACCGGGCTTGGTCTCGATGACGACCTTCAAATCGTCCATTGGGCCTTCACGGGTCAGCACGCACTGGTAGTGCGGGGCCAGTTCGGCGCGTTTCAAGATCAGCTCTTCGATCTGGCTGGGAAACACGTTCACGCCGCGAATGATCATCATGTCGTCGCTGCGGCCCGTGATCTTTTCCATGCGGCGCATGGTGCGGGCCGTACCGGGCAGCAGGCGCGTCAGGTCGCGCGTGCGGTAGCGGATGATGGGCAGCGCTTCCTTGGTCAGGCTGGTGAACACCAGCTCGCCCATTTCGCCATCGGCCACCGGCTCACCGGTCTCGGGGTTGATGATCTCGGGGTAGAAATGGTCTTCCCAGATGGTCGGACCGTCCTTGGTCTCGATGCATTCGCTGGCTACACCGGGGCCCATCACTTCGGACAAACCGTAGATGTCTACCGCGTCGATGGCCATGCGCTTTTCGATCGCGGCGCGCATGTCGTTGGTCCAGGGCTCGGCGCCAAAGATACCGATGCGCAACGAACTGCTCTTGGGGTCGATGCCCTGACGCTCAAACTCGTCGGCAATCGCCAGCATGTAGCTGGGCGTGACCATGATGATGTTGGACTTGAAATCCTGGATCAGCTGCACTTGGCGCTCGGTCTGGCCGCCACCAAAGGGCACGACCGTCAGGCCCAGTTTTTCGGCACCGTAGTGCGCGCCCATGCCGCCGGTGAACAGGCCGTAGCCGTAGCTCACATGCACCATGTCACCGGGTTTGGCACCACCTGCACGGATGCTTCGGGCCACGACGTTGGCCCAAGTGTCGATGTCTTTGAGGGTGTAGCCCACCACCGTGGGCTTGCCCGTGGTGCCGCTGGACGCGTGGATACGGGCGCAGTTTTCACGTGGCACGGCGAACATGCCAAACGGGTAGCTGTCGCGCAGGTCGGCCTTCGTGGTAAAGGGGAACTTGGCGATGTCGGCCAGCGTTTTGCAGTCGTCCGGGTGCACGCCTGCGGCATCGAACTTGGCGCGGTAGACGGGCGAATTGGCATAGGCATGCTGCAAGGTCTGTTGCAGGCGCTTGAGCTGCAGGCTGCGCAGCTCGTCGATGCTGGCCTTTTCAATCGGCTCCAGGGGGAAGGCTTTTTCAGTCATTTGTGACTCCGAATTCAACAATCAATGGGGGCGGTGTTCAGTTTGGGGCGCGTGGAGGCATGGATTCCCGCCTGCGCGGGAATGACAAGCCAACACGCAGGAATGACAAAGGGCATGCGGGAATGACAAGCCAACACGCGAGAATGACAAAGGACACGCGGGCATGACACAAGTCATTCCGGCACCACAGAGCCCGGAATCTGCGCGCTCTTGCCACGGAACATGGCGATCACGTCGCCGTTCTGGTTGGTGACTTTCATGTCGTAGATGCCGTGACGTCCGCTCAGGGTCTGCTCGATGCCTTCGCAGGTCAACACATCGCCCAGCTTGCCGGGCTTCAAAAACTCGATGCTGCAACCCGCAGCCACCGCGTTCTTGTTGTAGCTGTTGCAGGCAAAGGCAAAGGTCGAATCGGCCAACGTGAAAATGAAACCGCCGTGGCAGATTTGGTGGCCGTTCAAGTGCAGCGGTTTCACCAGCATGCGCATCAAGGCGCGGCCGGGCTCGCAGGCCAGCAACTCCATGCCCATGGTGTCTTTGGACGCCACATCCACGGCGAACATGGTTTCGCCCACCTGGCGGGCAAGGGTTTGAGGGTCGGGTGTGCTCATCATTCGCCTTTGAATTGGGCAGGACGTTTTTCGAGAAAGGCCTGAACCCCCTCGAAATAGTCGTGCGTGCGACCCAGGGCCGACTGGGTGTCGCGCTCTGCATCCAGATGTTCTGACAAAGTGCGCGTGGTTGCCGCTTGCATGAGGGCGCGTGTGGCCACCAAGGCTTTGGTTGGCATCTGCGCCAGACGCTCGGCCAGCACCAGCGCGGCGGCCAGGGCATCGTCGGCCACGTCCCAGATCATGCCCCAGTCCTTGGCCTGCTGCGCACTGAGTTTGTCACCCGTCATGGCCAATGCCATGGCTCGAGCCAAACCCAGACGCTCCACCAGCAGCCAACTGCCGCCGGCATCCGGAATCAAACCGATCTTGCTGAACGCCTGAATGAAGCTGGCACCAGGTGCCGCAATGGCGATGTCGCAGGCCATGACCATCGATGCGCCTGCACCTGCGGCCACGCCATTGACCGCCGCAATGGTCGGCATGCGCAGCGTCTGCAAACGGCGCGTGCTGGGGTTGAAAGCCTGATCGATGATGGGACCAGGATCAGCACGCTCGACACGGTTGGGGCCGGGGGTGAAATCAAAGTCTGACAAATCAGCACCGGCGCAAAAACCACGGCCGGCTCCGGTGATGACCGCAGCCCGGATGGCCGGATTGGCTTCGGCTTGATCCAGTGCAGCCCACAGATCGTGGTGCATCTGGCGGGTGAAGCTGTTCAGGGCTGTCGGCCGATTCAAAGTGATCACGGCGACAGCACCGCGCGCTTCATACAACACGGTGGGGTTGGCGGCTTCGGTCATGGAAATTCTCCTCAATCAGCGAATTTACCATTAACCGACCGATCGGTTGGTTAATGTTTTCCCCTAGTTTCAAGCTGGACTGCGCCCAGTTTGACAGGTCCCATGCAGACAGCTTGGTTATAGTGGCCCGATTCATTCGCAGGAGAAACTCCATGAGCTACGAAACCATCGAAGTCCGCACCGAAGGCGGCAAAGTCGGCATCATCACCCTGAACCGCCCCAAAGCCCTGAACGCGCTCAACAGCCAACTCATGGACGAGCTGGGCGCGGCCCTCAAGGCCTTTGACGCCGACGAAGCGATCGGCTGCATGGTCATCACCGGCAGCGAGAAAGCCTTTGCCGCAGGGGCTGACATCGCTGCCATGGCCAAATACAACTTCCACGAGGTCTACAAAAACGACTTCATCACCCGCAACTGGGAAACCATCCGCACCATCCGCAAGCCCGTGATCGCCGCAGTGGCCGGCTTTGCGCTGGGGGGTGGCTGCGAGCTGGCCATGATGTGCGACTTCATCATTGCCGCCGACAACGCCAAGTTCGGCCAACCCGAAATCAAGATCGGCATCATCCCCGGCGCCGGTGGCACCCAGCGCTTGCCCCGCGCCATGGGCAAGTCCAAAGCCATGGACCTGGTACTGACGGGACGCATGATGGACGCCCAAGAAGCCGAGCGCGGCGGTCTGGTCAGCCGTGTGGTGCCACTGGACAAGCTGATGGACGAAACCCTGGGCGCAGCCCTGATGATTTGCGGCTACGGCCAACTGGCCACCATGGCCGCCAAGGAAAGCGTCAACCGCGCGTTTGAAAGCGGTTTGTCGGATGGTGTGATGTTCGAGCGCCGCATGTTCCACGGCTTATTTGCCACCGCCGACCAAAAAGAAGGCATGGACGCCTTTTTGAACAAACGGGCACCGAATTTTGTCAACGGATGACCGCAGCATCTTTCACTGATTTCTGGACATTGGCTTCAGGCGCACATCGCTCCTCTTCGACTGAAGTGCAATTGACAGAAATCAGGTCTCCCACCTCAACAGTAGGCGCTTGTCCAGCACGCTGATCCAGATCGAGTTCCATCAACTTGGCTTCAGACGCCTTGCTGATTTCGCGCAATTTGACCCATTCAGACAGTTCATTGGACTCCGATGCAATCACAGCACCTGACGACCTCAATGCACTGATGGTGGCCGAGGAGGGTCGATTGGCAAACTTGATCCTTGGCGCGCCTCCGCTGGCGGACACCAAACCCCCTTGACCCACCGAAAAGCCCACATCACCAGAGGTCGAATTGAATTCCAAAGCGGTACTACCAGAAGATGTATCAATCACAAAGCGATTAGCCAAATAGCTTTGCAGACCTGACGTCGCCACATTGCCTGCGAAACGGATGGTCCCAACATTCGGCGTTGTCGGCATGCCAAACCGCACCTCTTGGTCACGTGGTTCCCCAGTAAGGTCACTGAAACGATCCGGAAGAATGCCATCGAGACGCGCCACGGTCGCGACAAGCCCCGCCAACTGTCTTCTTGACCCCACATCGGCCGCAAAAAAGATTTCAGGTTCAGGCAAACGAATGTCCAAACTGATGGCACGGGCATCCAGGGTATAGACACCATCGGTCCCGCCATAACCATCTACAGGACCATTGAACGTGATTTTAGGATCCATCGAATAGACGCGACGATAAGTACCGTTGTAGGCTGTGCCTCCCACATAGGTCGAACCATTGAATGCAATTTCTTCATACGCCGCAATATCACCTAAGAGATTGATGATGGGAGCAGTTACATCGAGGCGATAAATGCCAAAGTGGCGGGTGTAGTTGTCAAGCAAAGACGAACTTCTGTCGAGCGCGGCATCAAAGCCCACTTTGTCTTTGAAGGTGATCTGACCGGCCGCATTGAGTTGCAGACTGCGCATATTGGTTTTTGCGAAAACACCACCATCGACCTTGCCCAAAAAGTTCAAATCACCTGCGGACGAGGACATGCGAACCGGATAGACCATAGCCGTGCCACCGAACTCAGTTGTTACCAGAACACCTGTTGATCCACTGTCGGTTCGCATGTCGCCACTCAATGTCACATCGCCGGCATAGGTCTGCGTGCCACTGGTGTCGATGTCCGCACCAATGTTCGAAGCACCGCTAATGCTCAAGGTCGTGAGGCCGGTGTACGCCGCATCAATGTCTGCTGCACCGGCGATCGTCAACGCATTGCCGCCGCCAACCAAAGTGCTCTGGGTATGCACCGTGGAGGCGGTAAGGGTGCGGTCGCCACCACTGAGCGTGACTGCTCCGGCGTAGGTCTGTGTGCCGCTGGTCGTGATGTCCGCGCCAATGTTCGATGCACCGGTCACGCTCAGATTCGTAACACCAGAGACCGTGCCATCGATGTCTGCAACGCCGGTAATCGTCAGTGCATTACCACCACCATCCAAGGTGCTTTGCGTGTTCACAACAGAGGCCGCCAGAATGCGGCTTCCACCGCTGAGCGTCACTGCCCCAGCGTAGGTCTGCGTGCCGCTGGTGGTGACGTCTGCACCAATGCTCGATGTACCGGTCACGCTCAGGTTGGTGAGGCCAGTGACAGCGCCATCGATGTCTGCCGCAGCCAAGATGGTCAACGCATTGCCGCCTCCCACCAAGGTGCCCTGAGTGTTCACTGTGGACGCTGTCAAATTGCGATTTCCACCGCTCAAGGTGACTGAGCCAGAGTACGTCTGCGTGCCGCTGGTGGTGATGTCCGCACCGATATTCGATGTGCCTGTCACGCTCAAATTCGTAACGCCGGTGACTGTGCCATCAATGTCTGCTGCACCGGCGATCGTCAACGCATTGCCGCCGCCAACCAAAGTGCTCTGGGTATGCACCGTGGAGGCGGTAAGGGTGCGGCCGCCACCACTGAGCGTGACTGCTCCGGCGTAGGTCTGTGTGCCGCTGGTCGTGATGTCCGCGCCAATGTTCGATGCACCGGTCACGCTCAGATTCGTAACACCAGAGACCGTGCCATCGATGTCTGCAACGCCGGTAATCGTCAGTGCATTACCACCACCATCCAAGGTGCTT
>NZ_NESN01000002.1 GCF_003063455.1 Limnohabitans parvus II-B4 | reverse complement strand
TAATCCTGTTTGCTCCCCACGCTTTCGTGCATGAGCGTCAGTACAGGTCCAGGGGATTGCCTTCGCCATCGGTGTTCCTCCGCATATCTACGCATTTCACTGCTACACGCGGAATTCCATCCCCCTCTACCGTACTCTAGCTATACAGTCACAAATGCAGTTCCCAGGTTGAGCCCGGGGATTTCACATCTGTCTTATATAACCGCCTGCGCACGCTTTACGCCCAGTAATTCCGATTAACGCTTGCACCCTACGTATTACCGCGGCTGCTGGCACGTAGTTAGCCGGTGCTTATTCTTACGGTACCGTCATGAGCCCCCCGTATTAAGAGAGACCTTTTCGTTCCGTACAAAAGCAGTTTACAACCCGAGGGCCTTCATCCTGCACGCGGAATGGCTGGATCAGACTTGCGTCCATTGTCCAAAATTCCCCACTGCTGCCTCCCGTAGGAGTCTGGACCGTGTCTCAGTTCCAGTGTGGCTGGTCGTCCTCTCAGACCAGCTACAGATCGTTGGCTTGGTGAGCCTTTACCCCACCAACTACCTAATCTGATATCGGCCGCTCCAATCGCGCGAGGTCTTGCGATCCCCCGCTTTCATCCTTAGATCGTATGCGGTATTAGCGTAACTTTCGCTACGTTATCCCCCACGACTGGGCACGTTCCGATATATTACTCACCCGTTCGCCACTCTCGAGGGGTTGCCCCCTCTACCGTTCGACTTGCATGTGTAAAGCATTCCGCCAGCGTTCAATCTGAGCCAGGATCAAACTCTATAGTTCGATCTTGATTTTTTTCGCTCTTTCGAGCAACTCATAAATTGGAATCGACGTGGTCACCATCTCTGATTTCCACATCTTTTTTACTTCATGAGCGTTTGTTAGCTAATTAAAGCTAAGTTCCGAAGAACTTGGCAATCACCATCAAACGCCCACGCTTATCGGCTGTATATTTTTAAAGAACCTAGGCAACTTTCATCGCCTTATCTTGCTACGCTGCGATCAGCGAAGCCTTGAATTATGACACAGTTTTTAGCGCTGCGTCAAGTTTTTGAAAATTTCTTAGATCACCAAGATCTTTTCATCAACCAACTTACTGCTCTTGCTTGGCTTCTTTTGAAACCGCACTTGTGAGCGGCGAAGCCCTCGATTATGGCACAGTTTTTTGGTGATTGACAAGTTTTTTGAACCTATCTTCCCTATTTCGTGCAGCCCGGCCCGGATAATGGGACCATGGCTTTACTCACACTATTGAACGCGTCTTTGGCTTTTGGCCATGTCGCACTCCTCGATCATGCCGACTTCTCTCTGGAGACGTCCGAGCGCATCGGCTTGATTGGTCGCAACGGCACGGGCAAGTCGTCATTGCTCAAGATTCTGGCAGGCATGGAGCGCCCGGACGACGGCAACTTGCATCTGCAACAAGGCGTTCGCATTGCTTATGTTGCCCAGGAACCGCTCTTGATTGCAGAGCACACCATCTTTGAAGCCGTCCGCGAAGGCTTGGCTGAAGTGGTGCAATGGATCGACGACTACACGCACAGCCGGGGTGACCTCGATACGCTGCAAAGCCAAATTGAGTCACGCGACGGCTGGGGCTGGGAGCAACGCCTTGATGAGACGCTTCAGCGCTTACAACTCGACCCTAACGCCATCGTGCAATCGCTGTCCGGCGGCATGCGCAAGCGTGTGGCCTTGGCCCAGGCTTTGGTGACCCGTCCTGATGTGCTCTTATTAGATGAGCCTACCAACCACTTGGACCTGAACGCCATCACCTGGCTGGAAGACCTGCTGATTGACTTCAAGGGCAGCGTGATCGCCATCACGCATGACCGGGCTTTCCTGGACCGCATTGCAACCCGCATTGTCGAACTGGACCGGGGCAAGCTGCGCCCTTACCCCGGAAACTACGCCGCCTACCAAGTGCAGAAAGAAGAACAACTCGCCCAAGAAGCGGTGATTCAGGCCAAGGCCGACAAACTACTGGCCCAGGAAGAAATCTGGATCCGCAAAGGCGTGGAAGCACGCCGCACGCGCAGTCAAAGCCGCATCACGCGATTGCAAAACCTGCGGGGCGAGCGTGCTGCTCGCCGCGAAAAAGTGGGCAACGTGAAAATGGAAGTGGCCTCAGGCGTGCCGAGCGGCAAGCTGGTGGCGGAATTGACCGATGTGAGCAAAAGCTTCACCCAGCCAGACGGCTCTGTGCGCACCATCATTCAGAAGTTCACCGGCACCTTGCTGCGGGGCGACAAGATTGGCTTGCTGGGTCCCAACGGCGCCGGCAAAACCACCTTGCTCAAACTGATTTTGGGTGAACTGGAAGCCGACAGCGGCGAAGTGCGTCGCGGCACCAAAATGGAAGTGGCCTACTTTGACCAGATGCGCGACGCCCTGGATCTGAACGCCACGCTGGAAGACTTCATCAGCCCGGGCAGCGAATGGATCGAGATTGGCAACAAGCGCCAACACGTCAAAAGCTACTTAGGAGACTTCCTGTTCTCGCCAGCGCGGGCAACTTCGCCCGTGCGCTCCCTGTCGGGCGGCGAGCGCAACCGCCTCTTGCTGGCTCGCCTGTTTGCTCGCCCGGCCAACGTGCTGGTGCTGGACGAACCGACCAACGACCTGGACATCGAAACCTTGGAGCTGCTTGAAGAGTTGCTGCAAACTTACGAAGGCACCGTGTTTCTGGTCAGCCACGACCGCGCCTTCATGGACAACGTGGTGACCGGCATCATCGCCTGCGAAAGCGCCCCGGATCAACCGGGCCTCTGGCGCGAATACGAAGGCTCGGTACAAGACTGGCTGGTGCAGTCGCAGCGCAGCCAAGCCATCCGGGCACAAGCAGCGCAGCGAAGTGGGTCGACGCCAGCGGCTGAGGTAGCCCCGGTCACGAATACCGCCGCCCCGGCCGCTGCTGCCCGCAGCAAGCTCAGCTACAAAGAGCAACGCGAGCTGGCCGAGTTGCCCGCCAAAATCGAAGCATTGGAAAAAGAGCAAGCTGAGGCCCGCGCGCAATTGGCGGACGGCAGCATTTACCAGCGCGACCCAGGTCTGGCACAGAAGCTGTTCAAGCGCGACACCGAAATCGACGATGTGTTGCTGGCGGCCATGGAACGCTGGGAAATTTTGTCAGCCCGCTGAGCACTGCTGCGCTCACAACAGTTCTGTGCGTGTCTTGGCCAGGGCTCGCCAGAACTTGTCGTCTTGGGTGCTGGCAAAGTTCACCCGCATCAAAGAACCCGGCCTGCGGTCGGCATGGAACAAGGAGCCGGGTGCCAACAGGTACCCGGCATCGTGCATGCGCAGCGCGAGCAGATCGGTGTCCACACCCACATCCACCCAACCAAACAGGCCCTGCGGCGGTGCCACAAACTGGCAACCGTGCGCCAGCGCCAGCTTCACACTGCGGCTGCGGGCGGCCTCCAGCCGTTGCGACAAGCGTTCGGTGTGCCGCCGAATCGCGCCTTGCTCCAGGCACAGCGCCAATGCCTTTTCAAACAGCACCGGGGTGGTGAGCGTGGACAAGAGCTTGGTGTCCAAGAACGCATCTTTCAAGTCGGCTGGAGCAGCCATGTAGCCCACACGCCAACTGGGCGCGAGGATCTTGGCGTAACCGCTGACGTAAATGGTTTTCTGCAAGCCATCGAGCACCGACAAGCGCACCGCATGTGCCGGGGCCATGTGCCCGTAGGTGTCGTCTTCGACCACATGGAAGTGGTAGCGGTGCGCCAAGTTCACCAGCTGGTGCGCCACGGGCATGGACAAACCGTAGCCCGTGGGGTTGTGCAAGACCGACACACTGACCATCATCTTGGGCGCATGCAACTGGGCATAGCGCTCCACCACGTCCAGGTCAGGCCCCGTCTCCAAGCGCGGCACAGGCAGGATGCGCACACCCAGGTTTTGCAAGCGGGCAAATTCAATGGCCCAACCCGGCTCTTCGACCATCACGCAATCACCCGGGCGCAACAAGGTGCGGCTGATGATGTCCAGCGCATGGGTCGCTCCCACGGTGGTGATGAGCTGATCTGGCGCGGCGTGCAAACCCATGCTGGCCAACTTGGACGAGAGGGCTTCGCGCAAACTAGTGTCCCCTTGTGGCTCACCATAACGCAAGGACGACTCGCGCAAAGCTGGACTGGTCACGACTTTGCGCAAAGCCGCCGACAAGAAATCGGCATCCAACCAATCCGCAGGAAACACGCCCATGCCCGGTTGTGGCTCGGCGCTGGGTTGATGGAACATGCCGCGAATCAAGCTTGCGGCATTCACAGGCGGCGGGCTGGGCACAACGCCCCCGGCCACAGCTGGTAAAGGCGGTGTGCGTTGCCCCCGGTCGCGCACAAAAAAGCCCCGGTTCGGGCGGGCCTCCACCCAACCCTGCGCCACCAACCAATCGTAGGCGGCCACCACGGTGGAGGCACTCACACCATGCATCTGGGCGCATTGCCGCACCGAAGGCAGACGCGCCCCCGAGACCCACAACTGGTCACGCATGCGCGTCACAAAGCGCTGCGCGAGCTGCTCGGTCAGAGGTTGGGTGGATTCACGGCTGAGCAAAGACATGGGCTGCATTCAAACAAGTGTGCGGTCAGGCGGGGCAATACAGTTTTCAAAATGATCTCGCAAACTGTACCGATACTGTACTCATTTCGGCACTACATTCAAAGGTATGACCTCCTCAGAACTCAGCGCCCTGTTGGTGCTGGCCACCGTGAGCAGCTTCACGCCCGGGCCCAACACCACACTGTCGACCGCCATGGCCGCCAACCACGGCCTGCGCCGCGCCATGCGCTTTGTGTGCGCGGTGCCCGTCGGCTGGGGCATTTTGTTCACCCTATGCGCCACGGGCTTGGGCGGTTTGGTGGTGGCCTTTCCCCCTTTGCGCTGGGGCATCGTGACGCTGGGCACGGGTTATTTGCTGTGGCTGGCTTCGCGTTTGTGGCACAGCGGCAGCTTGCAGCAGGCCGACAGCGCCAAACTGCAAGTCGGCTTTGTGCAAGGCGTGGGCCTGCAGTTCCTCAACATCAAGGCCTGGATGCTGGCCTTGGCCATCGTGGCGGGTTGGGTGGCCGGGCGCGAAGACGCCACGGCCCGCACGCTGGTGCTGCTGCCCATCATGGTGGCCTATGGTTTTTTCAGCAACCTGACCTACGCGGTGGCAGGCTCGATGCTGCGGCATTGGCTGGCGCACGGTCGCCGCTTGCTGATGTTCAACCGCTGCATGTCGGTGGCACTGGTGGCGACCGCTTTTTGGATTTTGAACGGCTTGCGCCAAAGCGCAGCTTGATGCCCGAATGAACAACACCCCTCAACAGCGTGAGAACCTGGGCCTTTGGCTGGGGCTTCTGGGCGTGTTCATTTTTGGACTCACCTTGCCCATGACGCGCCTGGCCACAGGCACGGTGGACGCACCGCAAATGTCACCCTGGTTTGTGACTTGGGCGCGTGCGGCGCTGGCCGGGGGCCTGTCGTTCGTTTACCTTCTGGCCGTGCGTGCACCACGCCCCACGCCTTCCCAGCGTGGCCCTTTGCTGCTCTCGCTGGCGGGCAATGTGATCGGTTACCCCTTGCTGCTGGGCTGGGCGCTGCGCCATGTCACGGCCAGCCACGCCGCCGTGATCACCGCCTTGCTGCCACTGGCCACGGCAGCGGCGGCCGCTTGGCTCATGCACCAACGCGCACGCTTGGGGTTTTGGGTGTTTGCCGCTTTGGGCAGCGCCTTGGTGGCGGTCTACAGCCTGCTGCGTGCCTCACAAATAGGTCACGGCTTTGGCCTGACCTGGGCCGACACCCTGCTGGTGGGCGCGGTGCTGGCCGCATCGCTGGGTTATGTGGCCGGAGCCAAAGTCACAGCCAGCTTGGGGGCGGAGAGGGTCATCAGCTGGGTCTGCGTGATGGCCCTGCCTGTGACATTGCCGGGAGCCTGGCTCACCTGGCCCGAACAATCTATTGCGCCAACATCGTGGATGGCCCTGCTCTATGTGGGCGTATTTTCCATGTGGGCAGGTTTTTTCGCCTGGTTCCGAGGCCTGTCGCTGGGCGGCCCGCTGCGGGTGAGCCAGTTGCAATTGCTGCAACCTTTCATCAGCATTCTGGCAGCCGTCCCTTTGCTGGGAGAATCACTGGATGCCATGACCCTGGGTTTTGCCCTGCTGGTCGTAGCCACGGTTTTCATGGGGCGGCGCATGGCGAACGCCCCAAAATCCAACTGAACACACGTTTGAGGAGCACAACATGAACTGGAAACTGGCCCAACGCGCCGAAAAAATGAACCCCTCGGTGATCCGCGAGATCCTCAAGGTCACTGAAAAGCCCGGCATCATCAGTTTTGCGGGAGGCCTGCCCTCGCCGCAGACCTTCCCGATCGACGCCATGCGCGAAGCCAGCGAGCGTGTGCTGAGAGATGACGGCAAAGCCGCTTTGCAGTACGCCGCCAGCGAAGGCTATGCGCCGCTGCGGGAATGGGTGGCCCACGACCTGCTCAAGCAAGGCATGAACGTCAGCCCCGACCAAGTGCTGATCACCACGGGCAGCCAGCAAGGGCTGGACCTGGTGGCCAAGATCCTGATCGACGCGGGCAGCCGAATTTTGGTGGAGACCCCAACCTACTTGGGCGCACTGCAAGCCTTCACCCCCATGGAGCCGACGCTGGTGAGCGTGGGCAGCGACGACCACGGCGTCGACCCCGCTGACCTGCGCGCCAAAGTGGGCACCGGGGCCGACAAAGCCCGCTTTGTGTATCTGCTGCCCAACTTCCAGAACCCCACTGGCCGCACCATGACCGAAGCGCGCCGCGCCGCCGTGGCCCAAGTGGCTGTCGAGTCTGGCTTGCCGATCATCGAAGACAACCCCTACGGCGACCTGTGGTTTGACGCGCCCCCCGCGCCCTCCCTCAGTTCACGCCATCCCGAAGGCAGCGTGTACCTCGGCTCCTTCTCCAAAATTCTGGCCCCCGGCCTGCGCCTGGGCTACCTGGTCGCACCCAAAGCGCTCTACCCCAAGCTCTTGCAGGCCAAGCAAGCGGCCGACCTGCACACGCCCAGCTTCAACCAGCGTGTGGTGGCTGAAGTGCTCAAAGACGGCTTCATCGAGCGCCATGTGCCCACCATCCGAGCCCTGTACAAACAGCAGTGCGAAGCCATGCTGGCGGCGATGGACCGCGAGATGGCTGGCCTGGGCCTGACCTGGAGCCGCCCGGTGGGTGGCATGTTCTTGTGGGTGCAACTGCCCCAGGGCCTCAAGGCGATTCCTTTGCTGGACAAAGCCGTGGAAAAAGGCGTGGCCTTTGTGCCCGGCTCGGCTTTCTACGCCGAAGGCGCGGACGAAAGCACCCTGCGCCTGTCCTTTGTGACCGCCACGGTGGACCAGATCAACACGGGCATGACGGCACTGGCCGCAGCGATTCGCGAATCGCTCTGACCTATCACCTCAGGACAACGCCATGAAAACCCGCGCCTTCCAACAAGTCGACGTCTTCACCGATGCCGCACTATTGGGCAACCCGCTGGCCGTGGTGCTGAACGGCACAGATCTGTCTGATGCGCAAATGCAGGCTTTTGCCCGCTGGACGCAGCTGAGCGAAACCACCTTTGTGCTGCCGCCCACGCCCGAAGGGGCTGCGGGCGGGGCCGATTACCGGGTGCGCATCTTCACGCCCGGCGCTGAGCTGCCTTTCGCGGGCCACCCGACACTGGGCACGGCCCACGCTTGGCTCAAGGCGGGCGGCCAGCCCCGGCAAAGCGGTCAGCTGGTGCAGGAGTGCGGCGTGGGTCTGGTCAGTTTGAAATCAGTCGACGGCCGCTGGGCCTTTGCTGCGCCGCCCTTACAGCGCCAAACCCCAGCGCCAGCGCTGCTGACCGAGGTGCTGGCGGCGCTGGGCCTGCAGGCCGACGAGGTGCTGGCCGCGCAAGACCTGAACAACGGCCCGCATTGGCTGGGCATTTTGATCGACTCGGTGGACAGCCTGCTTGCGCTGGAGCCGGACCACGCGGCGCTCAAGCGCCTGAACACCAAAGTGGGCGTGGCGGCCAAACGAGAGGTCAGCGCAGGCAGCCTGATCCGCCGCGCCAACCGCGAGGCCCGCGCCTTCGCCGCTTCAACCCGCATCGCCAACGACCTGACCGACCTGGAAGTGCGCGCCTTTGCCGCCCCGGTGGGCATCGCCGAAGACCCGGTCACCGGCAGCCTCAATGCGTCGCTGGCGCAATGGCTGATGGCCGAAGGCCACATGCCCACCCGCTACAGCGCCCGCCAGGGCACCGCGCGGGGCCGCGCCGGTCAGGTGTTCTTGTCACAAGACGAAGGCGGCCAAGTCTGGGTGGGTGGCGATGTGGTCGGATGCATCCAAGGCACCGTCACCCTCTGATCACCCCAGCGACAGGCGAAAAGCCTTGGGCTGCGCACAATCGCAGCCCATGGGAACCCTCTATTTGGTCCGCCACGGACAAGCCTCTTTCGGGGCCGATGACTACGATCAACTCAGCCCACTGGGCCGCCAGCAGGCCGTGCGCTTGGGTGAGTATTTGCGGCCCAAACTGCAGGGCAAGCCGCTCGAAGCGGTGCTCATGGGTAGCTTGAAGCGCCACCGCCAAACCTGGGAAGGCATTGCCGAAGGTGCGGGCCTGCCGCACACCCCGTCCGTGTGGCAGGGTCTGAACGAATACGACAGCCACGCGCTGATCGAGTCCATCCACCCCGAGCCGCTGGCCAAACCGGACACGCCCGAGCTCTACCGTCACCACTTTCGCCTGCTGCGCGACGCCTTGCAGGCCTGGATGGCCGGACGCACCCAGCCGCGTGACATGCCCAGCTATGCCGACTTTGTGGGCGGCATCGAAGCGGCGCTTGACCATGTGCGGCAGTCACACACCGGAGACGTGATGATTGTCTCGAGCGGCGGCCCCATCTCGACGGCCGTGGGCCGGGTTCTGGGCACCCCGCCCGAAACCACCATCGAGCTGAACCTGCGCATCCGCAACACGGCGCTCACCGAGTTCGTCTTCACCCCCAAGCGGCACATGCTGCTGACCTACAACACCTTGCCGCACCTGGACAGTGACGCGCACAAAGACTGGGTCACGTTCGCCTGAACCGGAGGCCGGGCTCATTTTTTGACATCCGGCCAATGTCAGGGCACGTTCATGGTGCACAGGTACATTCCCTAGGAAATACCCCTTCGGTTTGCAGGCAGAATCAAACCATGAACAGTTCAACCGCCTGGTTGGCCCTCCAGTCCTTGGAGGGCGGCATCCAGCTCACCACCCTGCAAGCCGCCGATGCTGACCGGCTGGCTCGCGATTTGGTGGCTTTGTTGGACAAATGGGCGCTTGCATCAGCCGTTCAGACCTTGACCCTTCCCTTGCAAGGGTCACAAGTGGCACTGATCTGCACGCTGCGGCCCGACTTCAGAGCGCGGTGCATGCCGGGCCACGACACCTTGGCCTTGCACGACAAACTGGGCCACACCCCTCAAACGGACGAAGCCTGGGCCTTGGAGCGCGAAATCTGGGTGGCCTTGCTCGGCTCCCCCCACCGGTTTCAGTTTGCCAGCCTCGACTCGCTGACCTCGCACATCCGGGTGCGGCGCAACATGGCCTTGGACGCCCGAAAAACCGCTTTGGCCTTCAAAACCGATGCGGCCGAGCGTCCACAAGCCTTTTGGCAAGACGGGGGCGACGACGCAGGATTCATTTTGCAGCCAGGCCGCTGCTTGGTCGAGGCACTGACCGCAGCCACCCAACCCGATGCCACGGGCAAGCTGTACGACTTTTCTTGTTACCGGGCGACCGAGTACGTGATTTTGTTGGGCATCGCGCAAGAGCTCAAATCCGAAAACCCCGAACTGCTGGCCCAGTTGCAAAGCCTGAACCAAGTCCACGCGGTGCGATCGGGCCAATTCCATGAGGTCTATCTGGTCGAATACGGCAGCATGGAAGCGCCCTTGCCTGGGCGCTTTTATGTGCCGGGCGACCGCCTGTGGTTTCGCAACCCGGATGAGCGCTCCTCAGACGTCACCGGCTACGAAGGCTCATGGGTCCTCTACATGGGGGGCGGCTTGTTCAGCAACTTCTGGAAGCGCGACACGCCCTACACGCTCGAGTCCAAAGCCATCGAAATCTTCCACTGGAAAGACGGTGCCTATACAGACGCCCAAGGTGCGTTGCAGATGGATGAGACAGTGGTCGAGGCTCTGGTGGCGCAAACCGAAGCCAACCCAGCAGCCCGAACCCAGGTTTTGGAGCGCATGCTGCGCATGCGCGACCCCAAAGGCGTTTATGCCGAAGGCGGCTGCATCGACACCACCCGCGAATACCCCAAAAGCGTGAGCCGCGAACACTGCGAGTTGGTGCTGCCCAGCTTCTGAAGACCGGCCGTTTTCAGCCCACCGAATCGCTCAGGGTGTCGGGCGGCAAACGGTCAATTTCACCCAACAACTGCGCCAGCGCCCGGCCCGAGGCGCTCAGCAAAGCCTGGCCTTTTTCGGCGGTGGCGGCCAAGGCGTTGCCCGCCGCACCGTGGCGGTTGTAGTCCTGCATTTGCCAGCCCAGCTTGGCACTTTTGCCGTTGCCCAATATGTCGAACCGCTCGGCGCGGTCTTGCGAGGTGGATCGGAAGTTTTGCGCCAAGTCCATACGCACCTGTTCGGAGCGCAGCGCCAGCATCATCGACGTCTCGGTATCGCCCGCGTGCACGCCAAAACGGTGTTCTTCGGGTGGGAACAGCGCATTCACGTCAGCGCCTTGCGCATCGCACAGCGGCAAATTGAACCAGCTCACGCTGTAGACCAGCATGCCCAGCCGGGCCCGCAAATCCCGCGCCACGATGTCCATCACGCTCACTTGTCCGCCATGGGCGTTGAGCAGCACCAGCTTTTTCACGCCGCTGGCCGCCACCGACTCACCGATGTCGGTCCACAAACGGATCACAGTTTCTGCCTTGAGCGTCAAGGTGCCTGCAAAACGCGCATGCTCAGGGCTCAGGCCCACCGTTTGGGTGGGCAAAAACAAAGCCGGTAAGTCGGCAGGCAAGTGCGGCAAGCAAGCCGCCACCACGCCGTTGACCAAATCGGTGTCTACGGAGAGCGGCAGGTGTGGGCCATGCTGTTCGGTGGCCGCCACCGGCAAGACTGCGATGGTGCGCAACAGGTCCAGCCCGGCAAAATCGGTGGTGCTCAGATCGGCCCAGAAACGGACAGGTGTGTTCATGGTCGCATCTTAATAGACAGCCAGTCCAAAGAGCGTGCCATCCCCACGGGCTTGCTGTCATCGCCCCAGCCCCTGCAGCTGCGCAGGTGTAAAGTGCCAGCTGTTTTTCGACCGCTTGACCAAGACTGTTGCCCCGCATGCTGAAATTGTTCTTCCGTTTTGCCTTGACCGCCCTGCTGCTGCTGGGCATCGTCAGCCACGCCCAAACATCCAGCAGCACCGTCAAGACTGAGCAGGTTTTGGCTGAATTGGTGGCTCATGCCCCGCAAGGCTTGCAGCCCGGTCAGACCTTTTGGCTGGGCTTGCAAATCACGCACCAGCCGCACTGGCACACCTATTGGCAAAACCCGGGCGACTCGGGCTTGCCCACGCAACTGCACTGGACCTTGCCGGCAGGGCTCAGCGCAGGGGATATCGCCTGGCCACTGCCCAAGAAAATTCCGATCGGCACCTTGGCCAATTACGGTTACGAAGGCAAGTTGTTACTGAGCGTCCCTGTCACTGTGGGTCCGGACTTCAAACCGCCGGTGGTGGGTCCACTCAAGATCGCTCTGCGCGCCGAGTGGTTGGTCTGCCGCCAAGAATGCATTCCGCAAGAGGGGCAGTTCAGCCTGAATCTGCCCGCACAAAGTGCCACCGCCCTTTATGGCGCCGCTTTTGACGCAGCCCACCAACTCAGCCCCAAACCGCTGGCCCCATTGCAACAAGCAGGCACATGGGTCACCGGTGGTCAAACCCGTGTGAGCGAAGACGGTCAACGCTTGCAGCTGCGCGTGCATGGCCTGCCCGTGAACTGGCGTGGCCAAACGCTGAGCGCCTTTCCGGTCACAGCGGGCATCGTCCAAAACGCCGCGGCACAAGGCACCGACTGGACGCAAAACTGGCAAGGTGCCGTCTGGAGTGCAAGCATTCCCGTGACTGAAGAGCGCACCGACAGCCCTGCCACTCTGCGCTGGGTGGTCGCGGTCGGTCCCGAGTCGTCGCCCAAAGGCCCCGCCTTTGAAGTTGAAACACCTATTGAAGGCACATGGCCTGCACTGACCCAAACACCCCCAGCGGGCGTGTCGCCGGAGCTGGCCAAAGCGCTGGCCCAAAACGCGGCCAAGGCACCCAGCCACCCCCTGGCCGCAGCCAGCGCCACACCACTGAGCGTCTTGCTGGCCGTACTGGGGGCATTTTTGGGTGGCCTTTTACTCAACCTCATGCCCTGTGTGTTTCCCGTGCTGGCCATCAAGGTGCTGGGGTTTGCCCAACCCGCTCAACAACATGAACACCGCGCTGCAGGCCTGGCGTACACCGTGGGTGTGGTGCTGTCTTTCTTGCTGTTGGGAGGCCTGATGCTGGGCCTGCGCTCGGCTGGCGAGCAACTGGGCTGGGGCTTTCAGCTGCAGTCCCCGCCTGTGGTGGCGGGTCTGGCCCTGCTGTTCACCCTCTTGGGCCTCAATTTGGCGGGCGTTTTTGAATTCGGCATGCTGGTGCCCAGTGGGCTCGCCTCATGGCAAAGCCAGCACCCGACCGTGAATGCTGGTTTGTCGGGTGTGCTGGCCGTCGCGGTGGCTTCTCCCTGTACAGCGCCCTTCATGGGGGCGTCGCTGGGGCTGGCCATTGCGCTGCCGTTTTGGCAAGCGCTCATGGTGTTTGCCGCCATGGGCTTGGGCATGGCGTCACCTTATCTGGCGGCCAGCCTTTGGCCGGCCGTTGCCCGCGCCTTGCCTCGGCCAGGCGCGTGGATGGTGGTGTTCCGTCAGGCCATGGCTTTTCCGATGTTCGCCACCGTGGTCTGGCTGGTCTGGGTGCTGGGGCAGCAAACCGGCATCGATGGGGCCAGTGCCCTGCTGGCTTGGCTGCTGAGCGTGGCGGCGCTCGTCTGGGCACTGAGTCTGTCGGGGCGAACCCGTTGGGCATGGGGCTCCTTGAGCTTGGTGCTGCTGGTCTGGCTGGGCAGCAGCGCACTGCCGACCGCCTTGCGAGAAGCGCCGACAGAGGTCGCCGGCTCAAGTGCCGCGGCCCCAGGCGCTCCCGGACAACGCTGGCAAGCCTGGAGCGAAGCTGCCCTGCAAAGCCACCTAGAGGCGGGTCGCCCTGTGTTTGTGGACTTCACTGCCGCCTGGTGTGTGACTTGCCAATACAACAAGAAAACCACCCTGGCCGATGGACCGCTGTTGGCCGACTTCGATGCCCGCCAAGTGGTGCTGATGCGTGCCGACTGGACACGTCGCGATCCGGCCATCACTCAGGCACTCACCGCGCTAGGCCGCAGTGGCGTGCCCGTTTATGCGCTGTATCCGCCCGGCCAGCCTCCGGTGCTCTTGTCCGAGCTGCCCAGTGTGGCAGAGGTGCTGAGCGCATTGCAAAAGCTCCCGCCCGTCCGCTAACGCACCTTCTGCGGCTGTCGAAGCCGCAGGTATCGACCAGCTTGGCGCGGGCCAACGCCAAGTGCCCGGCCCGGCCTGCGACAATTGGGGGATGAGCACTTCTTCCTTTGCCCCCCTCCAAAACGACACCTTCCTGCGCGCCTGCCTGCGCCAAGCCACCGACTACACCCCCCTGTGGCTGATGCGCCAGGCGGGTCGCTACCTGCCCGAGTACCGTGACACCCGCGCCAAAGCGGGCAGCTTCATGGGCCTGGCCACCAATGTGGACTACGCCACCGAGGTCACCCTGCAACCGCTGGAGCGCTACCCGCTGGACGCCGCCATTTTGTTCAGCGACATCCTCACGGTGCCTGACGCCATGGGTCTGGGCCTGAGCTTTGCCTTGGGCGAAGGCCCCAAGTTCGCCAAAAACGTGCGCGATGAAGCGGCAGTCAGCCAGCTGGCCGTGCCCGACATGAACAAGCTGCGCTACGTGTTCGACGCCGTCACCAGCATCCGCAAGGCGCTGAACGGCCGTGTGCCCCTGATCGGCTTTTCGGGCAGCCCCTGGACGCTGGCTTGCTACATGGTCGAAGGCGCGGGCTCGGACGATTACCGCCAGGTCAAAAGCCTGATGTACAGCCGCCCCGACCTGATGCACCGCATTCTGGAAATCAACGCCGACTCGGTTGCGCAGTACCTGAACGCGCAAATCGAAGCCGGTGCCCAGGCCGTGATGATTTTTGACAGCTGGGGCGGCGTGCTGGCCGACGGCGCGTTCCAGCAGTTCAGCCTGGCCTACACCGCACGCGTGCTGGCCCAGCTCAAAACCGAGCACGAAGGCGCACGCATCCCACGCATCGTCTTCACCAAAGGCGGGGGTCTGTGGCTGCCCGAGATGAACGGTCTGGACTGCGAAGTGCTGGGCCTGGACTGGACGATGAACCTGGGCCGTGCCCGCGCCCTGGTGGGCGGTGAGGTGGGCGGCCCCGGCAAGGCGCTGCAAGGCAACATCGACCCCAATGTGCTGTTTGCCCCGCCCGAGCACATCGCCACTGAAGTGCGCCGCGTCCTCGACAGCTTTGGCATACCGCACACCGACCGGAGCACCACCGGGCCGACGCACATCTTCAATCTGGGCCACGGCATCAGCCAGTTCACCCCGCCTGAGCATGTCTCGGCCCTGGTCGAAACCGTACACAGCCATTCACGGGCCATGCGCCAAAAATGAACCCATGGGCCTGACCGCATCAGGCCCTTAGCATAAAAAATCAGGGGGCCAAGCGCTTTTTTTACAAAATAAATGGCTTTACCTGCTTGACTTATGCACAAAAGCGAACCTCCCATCCAGCTAAGCGCACTTGCTGCAAAGCAGCAAAAACGATGTATCACCCATTTTGCAAGTGCTTGATTTCATTGGGTTTTTTATCTTGCACATTGGATGGGCAATTTGGTGGAAGGCTTGATTTTCAAGGCTTCCAGGCCATCTAGACCGAGTTTTCAACAAAGTTATCCACAGATTTTCTGGATCGCGCTCAAAGTACTTTGAAATCAACAACTTACATCTTGTTTCAAGATTTCAGCTAACCTCCAATACTGGTAATTTCACCCAAAAACCCCGGAAATATTGTGAGCACCCACCACTGGATTGACGTTGCCGTCCAGACCCCGGCCCACAGCCAAGTGGGGGGGCTGCTGAGCTACCGCAGCCCTTTTGTGGTGCAACCGGGGCAACTGGTACGTGTGCCCTTGGGCAAACGGGACGTGCTGGGTGTGGTCTGGGCACTTCGCGATACCGCACCTGCGGACATGCCCGAATCGGCGGTGCGCGATGTCTTGGGCGTGCTCGAAGGCTTGGCCCCGCTGGACCCCGCGTGGCGGCAGCTGGTGCAGTTCTCAGCGCAGTATTACCAGCGCTCTTTGGGAGAAGTGGCCTTGTCGGCACTGCCCCCGCAGCTGCGTGACCTGAGCAACGAACAACTGGCCCGCCGCCTCAAGAAACAAAACACCGAGCGCACCGTGCAGACCACGCCCGGCCCCGCCCTGTCGGACGAGCAAAGCGCCGTGCTGGCGCAAATGGCCAGTGGCTCCGGGCCTTTCTTGTTGTTTGGCAGCACGGGCAGCGGCAAGACCGAGGTGTATTTGCAAGCCGTGGAGCGGATGCTGACCACCGCCCCGCAAGCTCAAGCGCTGCTCATGGTGCCCGAGATCAACCTCACGCCGCAGCTCGAAGAGCGGGTGCAAGCGCGTTTCGGCGCGGACGCCGTGGTCTCCATGCACAGCGGCATGACGCCCGCCCAGCGCCTGAAAGGCTGGTTGGCCGCCCACGCGGGTCATGCCCGCATCGTGCTGGGCACGCGCATGGCCATCTTTGCGTCCATGCCGCACCTGAAACTGATCGTGGTCGACGAAGAACACGACCCCAGCTACAAACAGCAAGAAGGCGCACGCTACTCGGCCCGCGACTTAGCCGTCTATCGGGGGCGTCTGCAAAACGCCCCGGTGCTGCTGGCCTCGGCCACCCCCTCGCTGGAGAGCTGGCACCTGAGCCGCCCGGCCCATGACGACGATCCAGGCGGTCGTTACCAGCGCTTGCTGATGCCTTCGCGCATCGGCACAGGCCTGTTGCCCAAAGTGCGGCGGGTCGACATGAACAAACAACCGCGACGCACGGTGCTGTCCGCGCCTTTGGTGGCTGCCCTGCAAGAGCGGGTGGAGCGCGGCGAACAATGCATGCTGCTGCTCAACCGCCGAGGTTATGCCCCGGTGCTGCACTGCGCCGACTGCGGCTGGAAAAGCGAATGCCAACACTGCAGCGCGTTCCGGGTGTTCCACAAAATTGACCGCACGCTGCGCTGCCACCACTGCGGCCTGACCGAGCGCGTGCCACGGGCATGCCCCGAATGTGGCAATGCCGACATCGCCCCCATTGGACGCGGCACCGAGCAGCTGGAAGAACACCTGGGCGAACTCCTGGCGCATGTGAAACGCCCAGACGGCGCCCCCATCCGCATCGCCCGCATCGACGCCGACACCACGCGGTTGAAAGGCGCACTGGAGAGCCAGTTGGCCTCGGTGCATTCGGGTGAAGTGGATATTCTGGTGGGCACCCAAATGATTGCCAAGGGGCACGACTTCCGTCGCATCACACTGGTGGCGGCTGTCAACCCCGACACGGCGCTGTTTTCAAGCGACTTCAGAGCGCCCGAGCGTTTGTTTGCCCTGCTCATGCAGGCGGCAGGTCGCGCCGGACGTGAGGCGGCCCAAAGCGCCAGCAGCGAGATGTGGGTACAAACCTTTCACCCGCAACACGCGCTGTTTGAAGCGCTCAAAAAGCACGATTACCCGGCCTTTGCCGCCAGTGAACTGGCCGAGCGCACCGCCGCCGACCTGCCGCCCATCAGCCACCAAGCGCTGCTGCGCGCCGATGCCCGCACTCAAGAAGCCGCCCAGGCGCTGCTGAACGCCGCCCGCGAAACACTGGAAGCACAACTGAGCGCCGACCCCGCCACCGCCGATCTGGTCATGCAAGTGAGCGTGTACCCCGCCGTGCCCATGAGCATGCAGCGCGTGGCCGACGTGGAACGCGCCCAAATGCTGCTTGAAAGCCCGAGCCGAATGGCGCTGCAAAAAATGCTGTGGCACCTGCACAGCGTGCTGCACCAGGTGCGCAGCCAGCCCGAACACAAAGGCGTGATCCGATGGCTGGTCGATGTGGACCCGCAGGCGATCTGACGCTGGGGTCAGTGCCACCCCACTGCACCTCTCAGGGCTTGAGCAGAGCCACAGCGCCAGAGAAAGTCAAAAACGCCGTCGACGTGGTCACCAAAATGATGCGCGCAATGCGCCCGTTGTCAGCCCCCAAGCGCTCGGCCAGCAGCGACACATTGCTGGCACTGGGCAAAGCGGCCACCAAGACCATCACCATCAAGGCGAACGGCGTGAGCAGCACGCCCATTTGCACCGCAGCGCCAGCCACCAACAACACCAACACAGGGTGCAGCAGCAGCTTGATAAGCGCAATCGGCCAATAGTCACCCCAGCGCAGCGGCCCGTGCGGGCGTTCGTGGGCCAGCATTTGCGAGCGCGCCAGCACCGCCCCGATGGTGAACAAAGCCACGGGCGAGGCCGCATCAGCCAGCAAACCCACGGTTTTGGCCACTGGACCGACCAACTCCAAATTCAAAAAAGAAAACGCGCCACCCAAAGAAATGGCCCAAGGCATGGGGTTGCGCACCACCCCGGCCAAGGCCTTGTGGGCCGCACCGGCCACGCCATGCTCGCCCGCCGCGTCCATGCGCGACAAGGCCACGCACAGCGAAGATGTGATCACCATGTCCACCAAAATGGTGACGATGGCCGGGCCAGCGGCCTCAGGCCCCAACAAAGCCACCAGCAAGGGCACGCCCATGAAGCCGGTATTTGGAAACGCCGCCACCAAGGCCCCCAGCGAAGCATCGTTCCAGCGAATGCGCTCGTTCAAACTGATGGCCACACTGAATGCCACCATGACCAAAGCACACAACAAATAGGTGAAAAACACCCCGGCATCGAGCAGCTGGGCAATCGGCGTGCTGGCCCCAAAACGGAACAACATGCACGGCAGGGCAAAAAACAGCACAAAACCGTTGAGACCGGGAATGGCCTCCAGCGGCAACAGCCCTTTACGGGCGGCCAGGTAGCCACACAAAACCAGGGCAAAGAAGGGGAAAGTGACGCGCAAGACTTCAAGCATGCATCGATTGTCGTGGCATTTGGGCGCTCATGGGGTCCCCTGGCCGACAAGTTCTTCCGAACGGACGTGTGCAGCGAAATTCTGGTCAGCCGGCCAGCGCAGGCCGCTATGATGGCCCGCTTTGCTTCGTATCCCCATTCCCCACCCCACGCCCATGTCAGCCGGACTCAACACCGCCCAACTCGAAGCCGTGAACTATGTCTCCGGCCCCTGCCTGGTGCTGGCCGGGGCGGGTTCGGGCAAGACACGGGTGATCACACACAAGATCGGACGCCTGATTGAAGCCGGGCTGGAGCCCAAGCGCATCGCGGCCATCACTTTCACCAACAAGGCCGCTGCCGAAATGCGCGAGCGGGCCAAAGATTTGATTGGCAAGGCCGCCAAAGATGTGACCGTCTGCACCTTCCACGCCCTGGGTGTGCGCATCATGCGCGAAGACGGGCAGGTGTTGGGGCTCAAGCCCCAGTTCAGCATCATGGACGCGGACGATGTGACCAGCATCCTCAAGGATTGCGGCGGCACCACCGACGCGGCCACCGCCCGCCAGTGGCAGTGGACCATCAGCCTGTGGAAGAACATGGGACTGAACGCCGAGCAGGCCGCAGCCCAAGCGCCTGACGACAACGCCCGCGTGATTGCCCGCATCATGGCGCTGTACCAAGAGCGGCTGACGGCTTACCAAAGTGTGGACTTTGACGACCTGATCGGCATGCCTTTGAAGCTGCTGGCCGAGTACCCCGAGGTGCGCGAACGCTGGCAGGCCAAGATGGGCCATGTGCTGGTGGACGAATACCAGGACACCAACGCCACGCAATACGAGGTGCTGAAACACCTGGTGGGCGAGCGGGCCCGCTTCACCGCGGTGGGCGACGACGACCAGTCGATCTACGGCTGGCGCGGCGCGACGCTGGACAACTTGAAACGCTTGCCGGTGGACTTTCCGAACCTGAAGGTCATCAAGCTGGAGCAGAACTACCGCTCCACCAGTGCCATCTTGCGGGCGGCCAACAACGTGATCCAGCCCAACCCCAAGCTGTTTCCCAAAACGCTGTTTTCGGAATTGGGCGAGGGCGAGCCGGTGCGCGTGGTCGATGCCGTGAACGAAGAGCACGAGGCCGACCGGGCGATTGCCCGCATCCAGTCGATCCGTGGTGGCCAGGTCAACCCGTCCAAGCACCGCGAGTTCAAGGACTTTGCCATCCTCTACCGCGCCAACCACATGGCGCGGCCCTTTGAGCAGGCCTTGCGCCGCGCCAACATTCCCTACAAGGTGTCGGGCGGGCAGAGCTTTTTTGACAAAGCCGAGATCAAGGACCTGTGCGCTTGGTTCCGGCTGTGGATCAACAACGACGACGACCCGGCGTTTTTGCGGGCCATCACCAGCCCCAAACGCGGCATCGGCCACCAGACGCTGGGCCAGTTGGGCACTTTTGCCACGCAATACAAACTGAGTTTGTTCGAGGCCTTGTTTGCGGGCAGCCTGCCCAGCGCGGTGAACACCCGCGCCGTGGACGGCCTGCACGAGTTTGGTCGCTACATCAACGACCTGGAGCACCGCGCCCGCCACACCTTGGGCAAAACGGACGCGCTGGCGTTTTTGCTCGAATGGCTCAAAGAGATCGGTTACGAGTCGCACCTGTACGACGGTGAGGACAACGAGAAAGTGGCCTCGGCCCGCTGGACCAATGTGCTGGAGTTTTGCGACTGGATGGCCGGACGTTGCGGCGGCGAGATCGAGGATGCCACGGGCACCGATGCCACCGACACCAAAAACCTGCTGGAGGTGGCACAGACCATCTCGCTGATTTCCACGCTGAGCGAGCGCGAGAAAGACCAAAACGTGGTCACGCTGTCGACCCTGCATGCCTCCAAGGGTTTGGAGTGGCCGCACGTCACACTGGTGGGCGTGAACGAAGGCTTGCTGCCCTTCAAACTGGGTGACGACGACACCACCGCCGGGGCCAGCCAAGAGGGCATTTTGCTGCGCCTGCAAGAAGAGCGTCGCCTGATGTACGTGGGCATCACCCGCGCACAGCGCAGCTTGGCGGTAAGCTGGACCAAACGCCGCAAAAAAGGCCGCGAAAGCGTGGCCGCACTGCCCAGCCGCTTCATTGCCGAAATGCGCCTGGACGAAAACACCGTCAAAGAAGACCCGCGCGAGAAGCTCAAGGCCTTGCGTGCCGAATTCGCCAAACGCGCAGCCGATGCGGCGGCGCAAGCCAAACCATGAACACACCGCCCACGCTTGCCCGACTGTCCAGCCTGATCGCCTTGCTGACGCTGAGCGCTTGCCAAGTGCTGCCCACACGCCCCATCTGCCCATCGGGTGCAGACCTGTCTGCAGGCATGCTGCAAGGTGAGTGGATCGCACAAATCGCCAGCGAAGCGCCGTGGACCTTGAACCTGGGCCCGCACCCGGAACACCCCGGCAGTTTGCGCGGCACCTTGCAGCGAGACCACCAAGCACATGCGGTGGTCGCCGATTTGGACGATGGCGAGTTCACCCTGGAAGAGTCGCACGACGGCAAGCGCATCGCGGCCACCTGGCAGGGCAGCTTGCCCGCTCAGGGCTGTGGGCGGCAAATTGAGGGGCAACGGTCTTTGGCCGGCCAGCCCAGCCATCACTTTTTGATCTTTCGCAAACTCTGAGCGTTGACGGCCAGATTCATCCTTCAAAATACAGGCCATATCGTCTCCCGCCTTGAATCGATGAACGCGTCCACTTACCTTCAGCCCAAGTCCCGGCGTACGCTCGTGGTTCTGGCGAGCGTGGTGGCTTTTCATGCCTTGCTCTTGGTCGCCTTGCAGGCAGGTCTGCACCGCACCTTGACGCCCAAACTGCCCCCCGTGGTGCAGGCGCTTTTGCTGGAAGAAAAACGACCTGAGCCTCCGGCCCCAACGCCAGCGCCCGCCCCGACAACACCCCCCCCGAAAAACACCCCACCGCCAGCCTATGTGCCTGCGCCCGAGGTGACTGCCGTTGTCGCGCCCCCCAACGCCATCGCGGCCGTGACGAGTGCACCGCCTCCCGTGACCGCACCGGCCGCGCCGGCCCCCACCGCCGCACCTGCGGTCGCCCCGCGCACTGCGCCCGCTGCACGCACCGCAGCGGGTGTCAACATGGCCCAATGTGACAAGCCCGAGTACCCCATCACGTCCAAACGCATGGAAGAAGAAGGCACGGTGACGCTGCGCTTTCTGGTGGGGACTGACGGCAAAGTGATCCAGTCCGAGATCGAAAAAAGCTCTGGCTACAAGCGCCTAGACGAAGCGGCCAGAGCCGGTTTGGCGAAATGCCAGTTCCGCCCGGCCATGGCCGACGGCAAACCCGAGCAAGCCTGGACCTCCATCAAATACCTCTGGCGTCTGGAATAAGGCCGTAATCGCCTCCAACATCGCCCCTTCAAGACACAAGCGCAAAGGAAATCACCTCATGATCAATGCCCTGAAAAACACCCTGATGGCCACCGCTTTGCTGGCCAGCCTGCTGGTCTCGGGTCACAGCCTGGCTGCCCCCAACAAGGAGGGCAGCGACACCACCACGCCCCCCGCGGTGACCGCAACGGCAACCGCTCAGCCCGCAGCCACCTTAACGGCCGACACCCACACGGCCGAAGCCAACCCCTATGGTTTGAGTGCCTTGTGGGACCAAGGCGATGCCGTGGCCAAGGGCACGCTGTTGATTTTGGTGATCATGAGCATGGGCAGCTGGTATGTGATCTTCACCAAATTCTCCGAACAAGCCAAGGTGCTCAAGTTCGCTCAGGCCGCGCAAACCCATTTCTGGAAGTCAGGCTCGGTGCGCCAAGCGGCCGATGCACTGGACGCCGCCAGCCCCTTCCGCTTTATTGCCGAAAAGGGCCTGGAAGGCGCTTCCAAACACGATGGCTTGCTGGGCACCGTGGACTTCAACACCTGGGTGACCATGAGCATCCAGCGGGCCATGGGCACCGTGCAAAGCCGCATGCAAGATGGCCTGGCGGTGCTGGCCACGGTCGGATCGACCGCGCCCTTTGTCGGCTTGTTCGGCACCGTGTGGGGCATCTACCATGCGCTGGTCAAAATCGGCATGTCCGGGCAAGCCAGCATCGACAAGGTGGCCGGCCCCGTGGGCGAAGCCCTGATCATGACCGCCATCGGTCTGGCCGTGGCCGTGCCTGCGGTGCTGGGCTACAACTGGTTGGTGCGTCGCAACAAGGCGGCCATGGAAGAAGTCAATGCTTTTGCTGCAGACCTGCACGCCGTGTTGTTGGCATCGGCCAAGAAGTAAGTCTGTCATCTCTTTGAACGGAAACCCGCCATGGCCATGAACCTGGGCCCCAGCTTGGGGTCGAGCGACGAAGACGAGGTGATGGGCACCATCAACACCACGCCACTGGTGGATGTGATGTTGGTGCTTTTGATCATTTTTCTGATCACCATTCCCGTCGTCACCACCTCCATCAAGGTCGACTTGCCCAAAGAGGCGAACGTGGTGCGAGAAACCAAACCGGAGAACGTGATCATCTCCGTCAACAAGGCCGGACAAATATTTTTGTACGACACCCCCGTCAAGAATCCGATTGACCTGCTTGAACGCATGAAGAAGTTTGCAGCCATGAAGCCTCAACCCGAAGTTCAAATCCGGGGCGACGCACAAAGCGACTTTGAATCGGTCGGACGTGTCATGTACGCGGTGCAGCGGGCGGGCATCACCAAAGTCGGCTTCATCACCGAGCCGGCCCCTTAACGTCCGCAAGCCTCAAGGAAGCACACATGGCCATGAATCTGGGCTCCAACAGCCAAGACGAACCCGAAGTGATGATGGACGTCAACACCACGCCACTGATCGACGTGATGCTGGTGTTGATCATCATGCTGATCATCACCATCCCGGCGCAATTGCACTCGGTGAATCTGGACATGCCCGCCGCGACAGCCACACCCCCCAAAACAGACCCCTTGGTGATCAAGATCGACATTGATGCCGACGCCAGCATGCGCTGGAACGGACAGGTGCTGGCTAACAGATCTGCACTGGAAGCCAAGCTTTCAGAAGCCGCCGCCTTGCAGCCCCAGCCTGAGCTGCACATCCGCTCGCATGCCAAAGCCAAATACGAAGCTGCGGCGGCTGTGCTGGCAGGTGCCCAACGCGCAGGCCTGACCAAACTGGGCATTGTGGGCAGCGAACGGTTTGCTTATTGATGCTGACCACCCCGCCTTGTCCTAAAACCTAAGTTTCATTGAAATTAACCCTTACAAGAGTAGCATTCACCGCATATGAATGCTTCCGCGACCAGTCAGCATGTTCTGCTCATCATTGACGATCACCCCGTTTACCGCGAAGCATTGGGTGAAGCTTTAGCCAAAGAGTTCAGTGCTTTGGGAGTGGACGTCAAAACGGCCAGCAACGCCAGCGAAGGCATGACTTTGGTGGATGAATCCAACCATTCTTGGATTGTTTTGTTGGACATGCTGATGCCAGGCTTGAGCGGTTTGGCCGGCATCAAAGTGTTCAGGAGCAAACCCAACGTTGCACATGTCGTGTCCATTTCTGGCCTCGACCCCAATGCCTGGGAACCACGGGCTGTATCCGCAGGTGCAGCACTTTTTTTGTCCAAGAACAACACGTCAGCGGCCATCTTCAAAAGAATCAAAACGCTGTACAACGACACCCAATGGCACGCGCCCCCAAGCCCATTGCATGCGTCCAGTGAGTACCGATTAACCCAGCGGCAACTGGAAGTTCTGACGTTGATTTCGATGGGGCATCCCAACAAGATCATTGCCGATCTGTTAGAAATCAAAGAGCAAACAGTCAAAATACACATCAATCAAATTTTCAAAGAATTGCGGGTTTTCAACCGCACCCAGGCCGTCTTGAAGGCTCAAAAACTCTTGCTCCCGACCGTCACCCCCAACGCCTGATGATGGTATGAACCCTCCTGAGCATGGCCGCATACCGCTGAATGAAGGGCCCCGTGATCAGCAACTGATTGCTCTCGAAAAATTGCAATACATGCTGGATTACTCCAAATCCAGCACCATTGCCACTGTTTTGGCACCGCTGTTGTGCCTCCCCTTGTATTGGGACGACACAGAAACGCTGCGCTTCAGTGCATGGTTTACCGCCATGACCCTGGCAGTCATCACGCGGTATGTCTTGCTGCGTTCCATTCGCGCTTTATCCAACCCGGCCCAAAACGCCAAGGTCCTGAACCTCGCCATTGGCTTGGTCACACTCATGTGGGGACTGGGCTGGTTTGTGTTTGTGCAGCCCACCGACATGGTGAGCTATTTGCTCTATCAAATCATCAGCCTCACGGTTCTTTTTGTCGGCATGGTGGGTTACTGCATCAACTGGAAGACTTTTTTTGCCTTCATCGTTCCCCTTAAGGCACCTGAACTCATTTTCATCGCTTTGAATTTCAACCAAATCGTTTGGCCCATTGCACTGGGCTCCATGGTTGCTTTTTATTTGGCTTTGAAAATGGCTTTCCTGTTTTCCACGTCATGGGAGAAGTCATATGCACTGCGTTTGAAAAACGATGCCCTCATTGACCAATTGACCGAAGAAAAAAATGCTTCCATGTCGGCCAATGTGGCCAAGTCCGAGTTCATCGCCACCGCCAGCCATGATTTGCGACAACCGATGCAGTCCGTCAATATTTTCATTGACATGATTGACACGCAGCAGTTGAACGAAAGTTACGGCTCCATCTTCAACCGGATGCGAAAAAGCGTGACGGTGTTGAACCGGATGTTCAATACGCTACTGGACATCAGCAAGCTGGATTCTAATTTTGTCGTCAGAGAACGCGAATTCAATCTGATCGAAATCGTTCACAGCTTGGAGGACAGTTTCAACGACCTGTGCACCGAAAAGAAAATCAAGTTGTCTTTCAAGGGCGCTACGCACCAGGTCGTTGGAGACCTCCATTTGCTCGAGCAAATCTTAAGAAACTTGCTGGCCAATGCGATTCAATACACCGATCAAGGACACATCGAAGTGGCTTTCCATGCCACCTCAGGTGCACTGCACTTTTCTGTCGAAGATACCGGTTGTGGTATTCCAGAAGAGGATTTGCCTTTGATCTTCAACGAGTTCTACCGCTCTGATCACTCCCGTTCCCAATACGATGGTTTGGGTCTGGGTTTGGCCATCGTTCACCGGATCGTGAAAAAAATCAACGGGCAATGCCATGTGCAATCCGAAGTCGGCAAAGGCTCTGTGTTCACCGTTCACACCCGTTTTGCCGTCATTCCCGTCCAACACATCAGCCGTCAGCCGCGCCGTCCTGCGCCACCAACAGGGGAGGCATCCGACCGCCGCGACCAGGAACTGCAGGCACCTGCTTCAAGCCGCCATTTGGGCATCCTTGAAAACGATGAAGCGCTCTTGCAGGCCTACCAACAGTACTTCACGCAAGCCGGCTACTGTGTTCACCCTGTGCCCTATGAAGAAGAGGCATTTCACGAATGCCTGGCCTTGCTGCCCAAGTTGGATTTCATTTTGAGCGACTTCCGCTTGGGCAAAAGAGATGGTCTTTATTTCATCCAGCAATTGCGGGAAGAATTCAACCACGACATCCCTGCGTGCATCGTGACAGCAGACACGTCGCCGCAACATCTGGAATTGTTCAGCCGGCACAACATCGATGTCATGTACAAACCCATCGACATCCACACCGTGGAAAAATTCATTTCAACCCACATTTGACCTTGTGGCGACCTGGATTGACTTCGGCACGTGTGCGGGCATTTTTTTCCCATCAGGACAAGTGCGTTCATCCTAGGTTTGACCCGTGTCTGCTCAATAACAAATTGGGCCTAGAACCAAAGATGAGACGGGTCAGACTCGGCGACCGTGTAGCGGTGCAGCCAAAGAAAAAGCCGCTCCTGTGAGCGGCTTTTTCATGGATCAGACCGATGATCAGTCGGCGTACTTGCCTGCCGCATCCACAGCAGCCTTGATCTTGACCATCTCGGCGGCCACAAACTTCTTGTGTTCAGCCGGATCGGTGCGGTTGTCTGTCACCACCAAAGCACCCAAGCCTTCATTTTTCTTGATGAACTCGGGATCTTTCAGGGCTTTCTTCAGGGCATCGTTCAGGGTCTTGGTGATCGCTGCGGGCGTGCCTTTGGGGGCATACAAACCGTGCCAGATGGTCAGGTTGAAACCCTTCAAACCCATTTCCTGCAAGCTGGGGTAGTGCTTGAGCACAGGGTGACCGGCCAGGGGTTTGGCGGTGGTCACGGCAAAAGCCTTCACCCGACCCGACTCGATTTGCTGTGTGGTGTTGGTGGTCTGGTCACACATCACATCCACCTGGCCACCGATCAGGGCGGTCATGGCAGGGGCTGTGCCACCGAACGGGATGGTGGTCATCGCATCTTTGGTCTGCAAATTAGACTGCCACAGCAAGCCACAGATGTGCGAAGCAGAACCCAAACCTGCGTGGGCGATGTTCAGCTTGCCCGCGTTGGCACGGATGTAGTTTTCAAAATCACGGTAAGTGTTGGCAGGCAGCTGAGGCTTGCCGATCAACGTCATGGGGACATCGTTGACCATACCCAAGAACTCAAAGTCTTCCAGTGGCTTGTACGCGATCTTGCGGTACAGAGCAGGCGTAGCGGCCATGCCAATGTGGAACAACAAGAGTGAGTGGCCATCGGGGGCGGCCTTGGCCACCTTGGTGGCGCCGATCGTGCCACCTGCGCCAGCAGCGTTCTCGACCACAAAATTGCTGCCGGGAATTTGTTTGCGCATGGCTTCGGCCAAGTCGCGGGCCACACGGTCGGTCGGTCCACCTGCGGTGAAAGGCACCACGATGGACACAGGCTTGGAGCCGGGGAAAGTCTGGGCTTGGCCCCCCACTGAAACAACGGCCAAAGCGGTCAAAGCAAGTAATTTTTTCATTTCAATACCCAAAAAGTGATTTCCTAGTCTAGAACCAAAGTTGGGGTTTGCCATGGCGGAAAATACTTAGACGCTTTCCCTAATTTCCCGCTCGAAACAAGGTCATGGGCCCACATTGGGGGCCCGTCGCGCTCACTGGTAACTGCGCGCGTCCTCGATGACCTTGCCATCGTTGGCCAAACTGCCCTGTGCCACCAGATGGACTTCACCGCGCAATTTGGTCACATCGCGCACGGCTTCAGACACCCGCGTCTTGAGCGCGTCATCGGTCAAGCGGTCGGTTTCCACATGCAGGGCCATTTGGTCATTGGCCATCTCCCCCGTCACCACCAAGCGTGCCTTGCTCACCTCCGGAAAGCGTTTGACGATCTCCGCCACCTGGCCGGGATGCACAAACATGCCCCGGATTTTGGTGGTCTGGTCGGCGCGACCCATCCAGCCTTTGATGCGCAAACCCGTTCGGCCCGTGGGGCAGGTACCGGGCAGAATGGCCGACAGGTCGCCTGTGCCAAAACGGATCAGCGGGTAGTCGGGGTTGAGCGTGGTGATGACCAACTCGCCCACCTCGCCCTCGGGTACCGGGTCGCCCGTGCCGGGGCGCACGATCTCGACGATCACACCTTCGTCCAGCACCAGACCTTCACGCGCTGCGGTTTCATAGGCAATCAAACCCACATCGGCCGTGGCGTAGCACTGGTAGGCATCGACGCCGTGCGCCGTCATCCAGTCGCGCAGGCTGGGCGGAAAGGCTTCGCCCGACACCAGCGCTTTGCGCACGCTGGGCAGGGCCACGCCCATCTCGGCAGCTTTTTCAATGATGATTTTCAAAAAGCTGGGGGTGCCAATGTAGCCTGCGGGTTGCAGTTCGGCCATGGCACTCACTTGCTGCTCGGTCTGGCCAATGCCACCCGGAAACACGGTGCAGCCCAAGGCATGGGCACCGGTTTCCATCATGGAGCCCGCAGGTGTGAAGTGGTAGCTGAAGCAGTTGTGGATCAGCTCGCCAGGACGAAAGCCGGCCGCAAACATGGTGCGGGCCATGCGCCAGTAGTCGGCGCGCGTGCCTTCGGGCTCGTAAATCGTGCCAGGGCTGGCAAACACACGGGTCATGCCTTGACCAAAGCCCAATGTGCTGAAACCGCCAAACACATTGCCGCCAGTGGCACGCGCCGCTTTCTGGCGTTCGAGCAATTCGTATTTGCGGATCACGGGCAATTGGGCCAGTGCAGCGCGGCTGTTGACATTGGCGGCATCCACATCACGCAGCAACTCGGCAAATGCCGGAGCGTGGGCTTTGGCATGCGCCACCTGCGCGGGCAAAGCGGCCATCAGGGCAGCTTCGCGGACTTCAGGTGCACGCGTTTCCAACGCATCAAAGTGCTGAGACATGGTTTTCTTTCTGGGGAACTGCGGGGAGAAAGGTCAATGTGGGTTTGAAGTCATCAAGCCAACCAGCGCTTGCGGCGCTTGTAGCTCTTGACGTCTTTGAAGCTCTTGCGCTCGCCGCCGCCCATGCCCAAGTAAAACTCTTTCACATCTTCGTTGGTGCGCAGATCTTCGGCCGCGCCGTCCATCACGATCCGACCCGACTCCATGATGTAGCCGTAGTCGGCGTACTTCAGGGCCATGTTGGTGTTCTGCTCGGCGATGAGGAAAGTCACTTTTTCCTTCTCGTTCAAATCCTTAACGATGTTGAACACCTCTTCGACGATCTGCGGGGCCAAGCCCATAGAGGGCTCGTCGAGCAAGACCACGCTGGGGTTGGTCATGAGGGCGCGGCCGATGGCGCACATCTGTTGCTCACCGCCCGAGGTGTAGGCCGCTTGCGAGGTGCGCCGCGTTTTGAGGCGCGGGAAATAGTTGTAAACCTTCTCCAAGTTGGCGGCGATCTCGCCCTTGTCGGTGCGTGTGTAGCTGCCGGTCATCAGGTTTTCTTCGATGGTCAGGTGGGCAAAGCAGTGCCGGCCTTCCATGACCTGCACCACGCCCCGGTTGACCAAGTCGGCAGGCGAGAGATTCTCGATGCGCTCGCCGCGCAGCTCAATGGAGCCTTTGGTGACCTCGCCACGCTCACCCTTGAGCAAGTTGGAAATCGCCCGCAGTGTGGTGGTCTTGCCTGCGCCGTTGCCGCCGAGCAAAGCCACGATGCCTTGTTCAGGCACCTGCAAAGACACGCCCTTGAGCACCAAGATGACGTGGTTGTAGATGACCTCAATGCCGTTGACGTTCAGAACAATGTTTTTTTCGCTCATGGACTGTGCCTTTTCTTTACTCTGGGGTTCAAGCCAAATGAAACCACTGCACGCAAAGGTTTCATTTGGCAGCTGCCGGTGGTGCGAACCACTGTGCAGCTGCAAGCCCGCCGCATGCGCGGCGGGCTGTCACCGATCAGGACTGGCAATCCGCAGGGGTGCGGCGTGTGATCTTCTTCTCGGCGGCATACTTGTCGGCAGCGGCCTTCACCATGGGCTTGATGATCTGCTCATCGGCCTGGTACCAGTCGCTGGAGAACTCCCACTTGCTGCCGTTCCATGTATGGATACGTGCCCAGTTGGCACCCATGTGGTCAGCGCAAGAAGTGGAGACGGGACGCAACACACCCTTGAAGCCCAGTGCATCGAGCTTGGGTTGGGTCAGGTTCAGGTTTTCATAACCCCAGCGTGCTTGCTCGCCGGTCATGACTTTGCCCTTGCCGTATTTCTCTTGCGCTTGGCGAACGCCTTCCACCGCAAACATGGCGCTGAACAAACCGCGCATGTACAACACTTCACCCACTTCGTCCTTGGGGCCTGTACCTTGGTTCTTGGCGTGCAACTTTGCCAGCACTTCCTTCACGATCGCAGAGCCCTTTTCGGTGCCGTGCTGCATGGTGATGGCGTTGTAGCCCTTGGCGCCCATGCCCACGTCCTTGACGTCAGGCTCGGCCCCGGCCCACCACACGCCATAGATTTTCTCGCGGGGGTAGCCTGTGGCTTGCGCTTCCTTGAGCAAGGTGGAGTTCATCACGCCCCAGCCCCAGTTGACGACGTAGTCAGGGCGGCTTTGGCGAATTTGCAGCCAGGTGGACTTTTGCTCCACACCAGGATGGGTCACAGGCAACAGGCTCAGCTTGAAGCCGTGCATGGCCGCGCGCTCTTGCAAGATCGGAATGGCTTCTTTGCCAAACGGGCTGTCGTGGTAAACCAAAGCGATGTGCTTGCCCTTGAGCTTGTCGGCACCGCCGAGCTTCTTGGCAATGTCTTGAACAATGACGTCACCAGCCACCCAGTAAGTGCCGGCCAAGGGGAAGTTCCACTTGAACACGCCGCCGTCAGCCGATTCGCTGCGGCCGTAGCCAGCAGTGATCAAAGGAATTTTGTCGCCAGGGGCTTTTTCGGTCAGGGCAAAAGTGATGCCGGTAGACAGGGGCTGGAACACGGTCGCGCCGCCGTTCTTGCCCTTCAGGCGCTCGTAGCATTCCACGCCGCGGTCTGTGGCGTAGCCGGTTTCGCACTCTTCAAAGCTGACCTTGACGCCATTGATGCCGCCGCGGGCATTGACCAGCTTGAGGTAGTCGACATAGCCGTTGGCAAAGGGCACGCCGTTGGGGGCGTATGCGCCAGTGCGGTACACCAGCACAGGGAAAAATTGCTCTTTGGTTTGGGCCGTGGCCACGGTGCTGACCAGCGCACTGGCAAGACCAGCAGCCGCCACCGTGGTGGCGAGGGCGAGTTGACGAAGCTTCATGGATTGTCTCCTGTTAAAAAAATGAGAAGCACTGAGGGAAAGGTGAGGCATCAATGGGGGAAAGGCCACAGACGCAATTTCTGCTTGGCCACCGACCAGAGTTTGGCCAGTCCATGCGGCTCAACAATCAGGAACCACACGATCAAGGCACCAAAAATCATGAATTCGGTGTGCGACACCGTGGCAGTAGAGATGCTGACGCCCACCATGTCGCCCACCGCGGGCAAAAACTGGTTCAGGAAAATCGGCAAGATCACAATGAAGGCTGCGCCAAAAAAGCTGCCCATGATGGAGCCCATGCCGCCGATGATGACCATGAACAGCAATTGAAATGAGCGGTCAATCGAGAAAGCTGCAGGCTCCCAAGAGCCCAAGTGGACAAAACCCCACAAGGCACCGGCCACACCCACGATGAAAGAGCTGACGGCGAAGGCGGTGAGCTTGGCATAAACGGGGCGGATGCCGATGACGGCAGCGGCCACGTCCATGTCGCGGATGGCCATCCATTCGCGACCAATGGCCGAGCGCACCAGATTTTTGGCCAACAAGCCAAACACCACCAAGAAAGCCAAGCAGAACAGGTATTTTTGCAAAGGCGTATCGATGGACCAGCCCAACACATTCAAGTTAGACACCGACACCGAGCCCGACGCATTGTTGTTGGTGAACCAGCCAATGCGCAGAAAAGCCCAGTCACAAAAGAACTGCGCCGCCAACGTGGCCACGGCCAAGTAAAGGCCTTTGACACGCAAGCTCGGGATGCCGAAAAACACGCCGACCAAGGTGGCAAAAAAGCCGCCCGCCAACAGCGCAATGATCAAGGGCATGCCCTCGATACGGATGTACGTGTTGTAGGCCATGTAGGCACCCACCGCCATGAAGGCACCCGAGCCCAAGGAAATTTGACCGCAGTAACCGACCAGAATGTTCACCCCCAGAGCCGCCAAGGACAGAATGAGGAAAGGAATCAAAATGGCGCGAAACATGTATTCGTCGACCAAAAATGGCACGCCGACGAAAGCAAACGCGATGAGCGCAAGGATGGCCCAGCGGTCTTGCGCGATGGCGAAAATTTGCTGGTCAGCGCGGTAGGAAGTCTTGAATTGACCGTTTTCTCTGTAAAACATGCTTTTCTCTCCTTACACGCGGTCGATGATTTTTTCGCCAAACAGACCTTGCGGACGGAACAGCAAGAACACCAGCGCCAGCACATACGCAAACCAGATCTCAATGCCACCGCCCACATAGGGGCCTAGGTACACCTCGGACAGTTTCTCGCCCACACCAATGATCAAGCCACCGATGATGGCACCAGGCACCGAGGTCAGGCCACCCAAGATGATGACGGGCAAGGCCCGCAACGCCACCGTGGTCAGCGAGAACTGCACACCCATCTTGGAGCCCCAGATGATGCCGGCCACCAAGGCAGTGATGCCGGCCACAAACCACACAATCACCCAAATGCGGTTGAGCGGAATGCCAATCGACTGCGCCGCTTGGTGGTCATCGGCCACCGCACGCAGGGCGCGGCCGGTGCTGGTTTTTTGGAAGAACAGCGACAACACGACCACCAACAAGGCTGCGATGCAGGCCGCATACACGTCTTCCAGGTTGACCAGCACGCCGCCGGGGAACACAGAGTCCAACAGGAACACGGGATCTTTGGGCATGCCCACGTCGATCTTGTAAATATCGCTGCCAAAGATGGTTTGACCCAGACCGTCCAGGAAATAAGTGATGCCCAAGGTGGCCATGAGCAAGGTCACGCCCTCTTGGTTGACCAGATGGCGCAAGACCAAGCGCTCGATCAACCAAGCCAGTGCAAACATGACAACCGCCGACAGCGCAAAGGCGATCACATTGCCCAAAAACTTGTCTTCAATGCCCAGCCAACCGGGCACCCATTCGGAAAAACGGGCCATGGCCAACGCTGCGAACAACACCATCGCGCCTTGCGCGAAGTTGAACACGCCCGAGGCTTTGAAAATCAGTACAAAGCCCAGCGCCACCAGCGCATAGAGCATGCCGGCCATGAGGCCACCGAGCAGAGCTTCCAGAAAAAATGCCATGTCTTGTTCTCCTTAGTGGCTGGTGCCCAAATAGGCACTGATCACTTCTTCGTTGTTGCGCACTTCTTCGGGGGTTCCGTCGCCAATTTTTTTGCCGTAATCCAGCACCACCACGCGGTCCGAAATGTCCATCACCACGCCCATGTCGTGCTCGATCAACACGATGGTCGAGCCAAATTCATCGTTCACATCCAGAATGAAGCGGCACATGTCCTGCTTTTCTTCCATGTTCATACCAGCCATGGGCTCGTCAAGCAGCAGCACTTGCGGCTCCATAGCCAAGGCGCGGCCCAAGTCCACTCGCTTTTGCAAGCCATAAGGCAATTGCCCTACAGGGGTTTTGCGAAAGGCCTGAATTTCCAGAAAGTCGATGATGTGCTCAACAAATTCACGGTGCTCTTCTTCCTCGCGCTGGGCGGGACCAATGCGCAAGGCCTGCATGAACAGGTTACTTTTGATGCGCAGGTTGCGGCCAGTCATGATGTTGTCGATCACGCTCATGCCCTTGAACAGCGCCAGATTTTGGAAGGTGCGGGCGATGCCCATCTCGGCCACTTGACGGCTGTTCATGTGGTCAAACTTTTGACCACGGAAGGTGATGCTGCCCTCTTGCGGTTGGTACACACCGTTGATGCAGTTGAGCATCGAGCTCTTACCCGCGCCGTTGGGGCCGATGATGGCGCGCACTTCATGCTCACGCACGTTGAACGAGATGTCGGTCAGCGCTTTGACGCCACCGAATCGCAAACTGATGTTCTTGACGTCGAGGATGACGTCGCCGATTTTCTTGGTCATGCTGCTGCCTTCACGGGTGTGAATGTTTTGGCGTCTGAAATCTTGAGCGTGGCGCTGACGCTGCCGGTGCGGCCGTCTTCGAACTTGACCACCGTCTCGATGAACTGCTCGGTTTTGCCTTCGTACAGGCCATCCACCAGCGGTTTGTATTTGTCGGCAATGAAGCCGCGACGGACTTTGTTGGTGCGGGTCAATTCACCATCGTCGGCGTCCAGCTCTTTGTGCAGAATCAAAAAGCGTGACACTTGGCTACCAGCCAGCAAGGCGTCTTCGGCCAAATCGGCATTGACCTTTTCCACGCACTCCTGGATGAGTTGGTAAACCTCGGGCTTTTGCGCCAGATCGGTGTAACCGGCATAAGGCAGGTTGCGGCGCTCGGCCCAGTTGCCCACGGCGTCAAAGTCGATGTTGATCATCACGCACACTTTTTCGCGCTGGTCGCCATAGGCCACCACTTCTTTGATGTGCGGGAAGAACTTGAGCTTGTTTTCAACGTATTTGGGTGCAAACATCGCGCCGTCATTGGCACCACCCTGGATACGGCCCACGTCTTTCACGCGGTCGATGATCTTCAAGTGGCCATGCGAGTCTAGGAAGCCCGCATCGCTGGTGTGGTACCAGCCGTCAGCAGTCAGCACCTCAGCCGTAGCGGCAGGGTTTTTGTAGTACTCCTTGAGCAAACCGGGCGACTTGACCAGGATCTCGCCGTTGTCGGCGACCTTGATCTCCACGCCCTTGCACGGCACACCCACGGTGTCGGCACGCGCTTCGTTGTCAGGCTGCAGGCACACGAACACGGCGGTCTCGGTCGAGCCATACAGCTGTTTGATGTTCACGCCGATCGAGCGGTAAAAGGTGAACAGGTCCGGGCCAATGGCCTCGCCTGCTGTGTAGGCCACACGCACGCGGCTGAAACCCAGGTTGTTGCGCAAAGGGCCATAAACCATCCAGTTGCCCAGTGCGTATTTGAGGCGGTCCACCAAGCCCACGGCTTGGCCATCCATCAGGGCGGGGCCCACTTTTTTGGCCACGTCCATGAAGGTGTGGAACATCTTGCGCTTGAACGCACCCGCGTCTTCCATGCGGATCATCACGCTGGTGAGCATGCCCTCGAACACGCGAGGCGGCGCGAAGTAATAGGTGGGGCCGATCTCTTTCAGGTCGATGGTCACCGTGGCGGCCGACTCAGGGCAGTTGACCACGTAGCCACAAACCAGCCACTGCGCGTAGCTGAAAATGTTTTGCCCCACCCAGGCTGGTGGCATATAGGCGAGCACGTCTTCCGCGTTGGTCAGCTTGTCAAATTCGGCACCGGCTTCGGCACGGTCGGCCAACGAGCCATGCGTGTGCACCACGCCCTTGGGGTTGCCCGTGGTGCCTGAGGTGAAGAACATCGCTGCCACATCGGTGTATTGGGCTGTTTCGACTTGTTCAGAGAAAAATTGGGGGTGCTGCTTGGCAAACACCGCGCCTGCGGCGATCAGCTCTTCGAGCGAGCCCAAGCCGTCCTCGGTGTACTTGCGCAGGCCGCGTGGATCGTCGTAATAAATGTGCGTCAGCTGCGGGCACTTTTCGCGCACTTCCAGCATCTTGTCGACCTGCTCCTGGTCTTCGACCACGCAAAACCGGACTTCGGCATTGGTGATGGGGAAGACGCATTCGGCAGCCGCTGCATCCTGGTACAGCGGCACAGGAATGGCGCCCAGCGACTGCGCGGCCAGCATGGTGGCGTAAAGCCGAGGGCGGTTGGCGCCCACCACGATCAGGTGCTCACCGCGTTGCAGGCCGGCCTGGTGCAAGCCGCAAGCGATGGACTCAACCAACTGGGACAAAGCAGCCCAGGAGGTCGCCTGCCAAATGCCATATTCTTTTTCTCGCAAGGCGGGCGCTGTGGGGCGCTCGGCAGCGTGCTTGAGCATCAAACGGGGAAACGTTGTTTGCATGACCTGACCTGTCTCCAAAAACGGTGCATCGAATGCAATGCGACTGAACTTGGGCGCATCGTAGGCACTCATTTGACGCCAAGTTGTCGTTTGAACGACAATTCAGGGAAGACCCCTAGCCCATCTGACCGGTTCCTGACAAATACCTCCTACCAACATGGCCCAAGAAAACAGCGTGTACCAGCGCCGCCGCGCACCGACCGACACCGAGCTTCAGATGATTCCGTGGCTGCACTTGTTGAGCCCGCAAGAGCGCTTGGAAATCGTACCGCAACTGGTGGTGAGCGACCCCCAAGTGGGCGACTATGTGTGCCGCGTCGGTCGCCCGGTGACCTTCTGGTTTGGTGTGATCTCGGGCTTGCTGAAAATGAGCAGTGACAACGAAAGTGGCCAGACCATGACCTTCACCGGCGTGCCACCCGGGGGCTGGTTTGGCGAGGGCACCGCACTCAAGCGCGAGGTGTACCGCTACAACATCCAGCCGCTGCGCCCGAGCGTGGTGGCTGGCCTGCCGCTGGAGACCTTTCACTGGCTGATCGACCACTCGCTGGGCTTCAACCGATTCATCATGAACCAGCTCAACGAGCGGCTGGGGCAATTCATCGCCGCACGCGAACTGGACCGCATGAACAACCCCGAGCTGCGCCTGGCCCGACACTTGGCCACCCTGTTCAACCCGGTGCTGTTTTCAGGCGTGGGCGAGGTGCTGCGCATCACCCAGCAAGAGCTGGCGTATCTGGTCGGGCTGTCACGCCAACGCGTGAACGAGGCGCTAAAAGTCTTGCAAACGCGCCAGCTGATTCGCATCGAATACGGCGGCCTGCGCATCCTGGATCTTGCTGGACTGCGGACCGCCCAATTTTCTTAGGGCAAAACAGCGGACAATCAACGGACTCATTTTTGACAGCACAAACCCCATGACCCAGCCCCCGGTTTTCAAACGCGCTCCCCGTCCCGAAGGCAAAGGCGAAACGGCCGCGCCCAGCGGCACCTCGCGCCTGAACAAACGCATGGCCGAGCTGCGCATGTGCTCGCGCCGCGAGGCCGATGCATGGATCGAACAAGGCTGGGTCCAAGTCAATGGACAGCCCGCCAGCATGGGCCAGCAAGTCAGCTTATCGGACCGCATCACGGTAGACAAAGCTGCAGAGCAACAACAAGAGCGGCAAGTGACCATCTTGCTGCACAAGCCCATGGGCTATGTGAGCGGCCAAGCCGAAGACGGGCACGAGCCCGCGATCACGCTCATTAACCCGCGCAGCCACTGGGCGGGTGATCCATCGAAGATGCGCTTCACACCGCCCCACTTGCGTGGCCTGGCCCCCGCTGGGCGGCTCGACATTGATTCGACCGGCCTGCTGGTGCTGACACAAGACGGCCGCGTGGCGCGTCAGTTGATCGGTGAAGACTCCGAGATGGAAAAAGAGTACCTGGTGCGCGTGGCCTATACCGGCCACGAAAACACCGCCGCAGCCGCAGCCGCCTCAGCCACCTATGGCGGCAAAGCCAACCAACTCACCACCATTGGCGACTTCGACCGGGTCAGCGCCAACGTGCAAGCCGTCTTCCCCAAAGCACAACTGGAGCGCCTGCGCCACGGCCTGAGTCTGGACGGCAAACCCCTCAAACCCGCCAAGGTGGACTGGCAAAACCCCGAGCAGCTGCGCTTTGTGCTGACCGAAGGCAAAAAGCGCCAGATCCGCCGCATGTGCGAGCAAGTCGGCCTGAAGGTGGTGGGCCTCAAACGCATCCGCATGGGCGGCGTGCAGCTGGGCCAAATGCCTGCGGGGACTTGGCGGTATTTGGGGCCAAACGAATCGTTTTAAAGGACGCACGATGAAACTGAGATTTGTCACCGCTTGCTTCATCGCGGCCAGCTGGGCTGGCAGTACTGCGTCGGCCCAAACCGGCAGCCTCAACGCCATCTGCAGCACCGACCAAAGCTGGTGCGAAATGGCGGCCAAAGAATTCACCAAGGCCACGGGCATCACCGTCAACCAAACCCGCAAAGCCACCGGTGAAGCCCTGGCCCAATTGCGCGCCGAAGCCGCCAACCCCAAGACCGACATCTGGTGGGGCGGCACGGGTGACCCGTTTTTGCAAGCCGCCGAAATCGGCCTGCTGGCACCGTATCGGCCCGATTACCTGAACGACCTGCACGGCTGGAGCGTGCGCCAGTACGCCATGACACAAAACATGGTGGGCGGTTTCTACACCAGCGCCATTGGTTTTGGCTGGAACACCGAGCTGCTCAAGAAAAAGAAGCTGCCTGCGCCCCAATGCTGGTCTGACGTGATCAAGCCCATCTACAAAGGCGAGGTCGAAATTTCTCACCCCGCGTCCAGCGGCACGGCCTACACGATACTGGCCGGACTGGTGCAGATGATGGGCGAAGACGCGGCTTTTGACTACATGAAAGCACTGCACAAAAACGTGACGCAATACACCCGCAGCGGCACCGCGCAAGCGCCCAATGTGGCCAAAGGCGAAGTGGCGGTGGGCATCAGCTTCATCTTTGGCTTTGATGGCTGGCGTCACAACAAATACCCCGTGGCCACCGTGGCCCCCTGCGAAGGCACCAGCTACGAAATCGGCGGCATCGCCCTGGTCAAAGGTGCACGCAACGCGGCCAACGCCAAGCGCTATTACGACTGGCTGATGAGCCCGTCCGGCCAAAGCATCGGCGCCAAAGCTGACAGCCTGCAAAGCCCGGCCAACAAAACCTTCAAGCCCGACCCACGCATCCCGTCCATGGACAACGTCCGTCTGATCAAATACGACTTTGAAAAGTACGGCAAATCCGCAGAGCGCCGCCGCCTGCTGGAGCGCTGGAACAAGGAAGTCGGTAGCCTGTCCAAATAAGCCCCTCTTGAAACCCTGCCAGACGCCCCAAACTGTGGGGCGTTTTGGTTTCTTGATCTTTTGTTTTTTACCTGTTGAATCGATATGAGCAAACAAACCCATGCCTTTCAGGCCGAAGTCGCACAACTGCTGCACCTGGTCACCCACTCGCTGTACTCCAACCAAGAGATTTTTCTGCGCGAGCTGATCTCCAACGCCTCGGACGCCTGCGACAAGCTGCGCTTTGAAGCGCTGAACAACACCGCCTTGTACGAAGACGCGCCCGAGCTGCAAGTGCGCTTGTCTTTCGACAAAGCCGCCAAGACGCTGACCATCACAGACAACGGTATCGGCATGACGGCGCAAGAAGCCATTGACCACCTGGGCACGATCGCCAAGAGCGGCACCAAAGACTTCATGAGCAAGTTGAGCGGTGACCAAAAATCAGACGCGCAGCTGATCGGCCAGTTTGGTGTGGGCTTTTATTCGGGCTTCATCGTCGCCGAAAAGATCACTGTCGAGACCCGCCGTGCGGGCGCAGCAGCCGCAGAAGGCGTGCGCTGGATCAGCGGCGGCACGGGCGACTTTGAGGTCGAAACCATCACCCGCGCCGAGCGCGGCACCAGCGTCATCCTGCACCTGCGCGAAGAAGCGCTGGATTACGCCAACAGCTGGAAGCTCAAGGAAATCGTCGGCAAATACTCCGACCACATCAGCCTGCCCATCTTGATGGAAAAGGAAGAGTGGAAAGACGGCGAGCTGATCGAGCCGAACAACGAAGAAGGTGGCCGTCAACCCGGCGGCATGGTCAAGACCGGCGAGTGGGAAACCATCAACAAAGCCAGCGCCTTGTGGACCCGCCCCAAGAAAGACATCACCGAGGAGCAATACGCCGACTTCTACAAACAGATCAGCCGCGACTTTGAAGCGCCGCTGACCTGGACGCACAACCGCGTGGAAGGCAGCACCGAATACACCCAGCTGCTGTACATCCCCGGCAAAGCCCCGCAAGACCTGTGGAACCGCGACAAGAAGGCGGGCATCAAGTTGTACGTCAAGCGCGTGTTCATCATGGACGAAGCCGAAGCGCTGATGCCCAGCTACCTGCGCTTTGTCAAAGGCGTGGTGGACTCGGCCGACCTGCCCCTGAACGTGAGTCGCGAGCTACTGCAAGAAAGCCGCGACGTCAAAGCCATCCGCGAAGGCTGCACCAAGCGCGTGTTGTCGATGCTGGAAGATTTGGCCAAACACGACAAGGCCCCTGAAGCCACTGAAGGGGTCACTGACGTTCTCAGCGAAGAAGACAAAGCCAAGATCGGCCAGTATTCCAAGTTCTACGCCGAGTTCGGCGCGGTGCTCAAAGAAGGCCTGGGCGAAGACTTTGGCAACCAGGCGCGTTTGTCCAAACTGCTGCGTTTTGCCTCATCGAGCGACACCGTGAGCGTGAAAGGCATGACGAGTTTGGCCGACTACAAAGCCCGCATGAAGGAAGGCCAGGACGCGATTTACTACATCACCGCCGACACCCTGGCCGCCGCCAAAAACAGCCCGCAGCTCGAAGTCTTCAAGAAAAAAGGCATCGAAGTCTTGCTGATGACCGACCGCGTGGACGAGTGGGCGCTGAACTTTGTGCACGAGTTTGACGGCACCCCGCTGCAAAGCGTGGCCAAAGGCGCATTTGACCTGGGCAAGCTGCAAGACGAAGAAGAAAAGAAAGCCGCCGAAGACGCGGCCGAAACCTTCAAGCCCGTGCTGGCCAAGCTCAAAGAAGCTTTGAAAGACAAAGCCGAAGACGTGCGCGTGACCAGCCGCCTGGTGGACAGCCCCGCCTGCTTGGTGGTGACCGACGACGGCATGAGCATGCAGCTGGCCCGCATGCTCAAGCAAGCAGGGCAAAGCGCTCCTGAAGTCAAGCCTGTGCTGGAAGTGAACCCCGAGCACGCTTTGGTCAAAAAGCTCGACGGCTCGGTCCACTTCCACGACCTGGCCCACATCCTGTTTGACCAAGCGCTGCTGGCCGAAGGCGGCTTGCCGGCGGACCCTGCGGCTTATGTGAAGCGGGTGAATGCTTTGCTGAGCTGATACAACCCGTCATCCCGAACCTCCCCGCTTGGTCATCCCGAACCTTCCCACTTGGTCATCCCGGACTTGATCCGGGATCCATGACCCCAGAAAAAGCCCCGTCAGACTTGCGTTTGACGGGGCTTTTTTTCACCCCACCCGCACGCCACTGGCGCGGTCAAACAAATGCGACTGCTCGGCAGCCCATTGCAAGTGCACTGCGTCGCCCACTGCCGCTTGCAACACGCCCGGCACGCGGGCCGTCAATTTGCCTGCGGCGGTGTCCACCGTGGCATAGGTTTCGGGGCCGGTGGGCTCGATCATGCTGAGCTTGCCGCGCAGGCCTGTGGCGGCAAAGCCGATGCTCTCGGGGCGCAGGCCATAGACCAGCTCGGCACTGCCATGCGCTTGCACCGCCGCGCGTTGCGCGTCGGTGATGGCCAGTTCCACGCCGTGGGCAGTCAATGCTTGACCGACGCGCTGCGCGTCCACCATGTTCATGGCGGGCGAGCCGATGAACTCGGCCACAAAGCGGTTGGCCGGGTGGTTGTAGATGTCGTTGGGCGTGCCGAACTGTTGCACCAGGCCGTCTTTCATCACGGCGATGCGGTCACCCAACGTCATGGCTTCGACCTGGTCGTGCGTCACATACACCGTGGTGGTTTGGGTGCGTTGGTGCAAGAGCTTGATCTCGGCGCGCATTTCCACACGCAGCTTGGCATCCAAGTTGGACAGCGGTTCGTCAAACAAAAACAGCTTGGGGTCTCGCGCCAAAGCGCGGCCCATGGCCACACGTTGACGCTGCCCGCCCGACAGTTGCCCGGGCTTGCGGTCGAGCAGATGGCCGATTTGCAGCATGGCCGACACACGGTCCACCGCCGCTTTGCGCTCATCCTTGGGCACTTTGCGGATCTCCAGACCAAAAGCAATGTTTTGGGCCACGGTCATGTTCGGGTAGAGCGCGTAGCTTTGGAACACCATGGCGATGTCGCGGTCCTTGCTGGGCAGATGGGTCACCTCGCGCTCACCGATGTGGATGCTGCCGCGGGTGGGGTGGTCCAGGCCCGCGATCATCGATAACAGCGTGGATTTGCCGCAGCCCGAGGGGCCGACCAAAATCAAAAATTCACCGGCGTCGATCTCCAGATCAATGCCTTTAAGAATGTGGACCGTCTCGTTATAGGTCTTGTGGATGTTGCGAATGGCCAGTGCGCCCATGATGTTTTCCCTTTAACCCTTGACAGCGCCAGCCGTCAGGCCGCGCACAAAATATTTACCCGCCACCACGTACACAAACAGGGTGGGCAATGCCGCGATCAAGGCGGCGGCCATGTCGACGTTGTATTCTTTGACGGCGCTCGAGGTGTTGGCCAGGTTGTTCAGGCCCACGGTGATCGGTTTGCTGTCGGCCCCCGAGAACACCACACCGTACAAAAAGTCGTTCCAGATGTTGGTGAACTGCCAGATCAGCGTGACCACCAAGATGGGCAGCGACAGCGGCAGCACGATGCGGCGGAAGATCATCCAGAAGCCCGCACCATCCAGCTGCGCGGCTTTGATGAGTTCATCCGGCAGGCCGATGTAGTAATTGCGGAAAAACAGCGTGGTCGACGGAATGCCCGCCACGACGTGCACCAGCATCAGGCCCCAGATTGAACTGGCCACGCCCAACCAGCCCAGCACCTGGCTCATGGGCAGCAGCACCACTTGCATGGGCATGAACACGCCAAACAGCATGAAGGCAAACAGGGTCTCGCTGCCGCGAAATTTCCACTTGGAGAGCACATAGCCATTGAGCGAACCGATCAGGGTGGACAGCAACACAGCAGGCACGACCATGACCATCGAATTCCAGAAAAAGGGCTTCAAGCCCTCGCACTGCACCCCGGTGCAGGCACTGCCCCAGGCTTTGAACCAGGCGTCGAGTGTGGGGGCTGTGGGCAGGCTCAGCAAGTTGCCTGTGCGCAGCTGCTCGGCGTCTTTGAGCGACGTGGTCAGCATCACATACAAGGGCACCAGAAACCACGCAGCAAACAACAGCAGCATGCTCCACAGGATCAGGCGATGAAAATTCAGGCGGTTCATCGTTTGCCTCGCAATTCAGAATAAAGGTAAGGCACCACGATGGCGGCCACGGTGGCCAGCATCACGGTGGCGCTGGCCGCACCCACGCCAATCTGGCCGCGTGTGAAGGCGGTGGCGTACATGAAGGTGGCGGGCAAGTCGGTGGCGTAACCTGGGCCGCCCGCAGTCAAAGCCATGACCAAATCAAAGCTCTTGATGGCCAGGTGCGACACCACCAGCAAGGTGCTGAAAAACACCGGCCCCAAGCTGGGCAAAATGATGCGCCAGTAAATGGTCGGCAAGCTCGCGCCATCCACCTGGGCGGCTTTGATGATCGAGTCGTCGATGCCGCGCAGCGCGGCCAAAAACAGCGCCATGACAAAGCCCGCGCTTTGCCACACACCGGCAATGACCACGCAGTAAATGGCCATGTCTTGCTGCACGAGCCAGTCAAAACTGAAACTGGTGAAACCCCAGCTGCGCATCAGGTGCTCCAGCCCGAGGCCGGGGTTCAAAATCCACTTCCAGGCGGTACCGGTGACGATGAAAGAGATCGCCATCGGGTACAAATAAATGGTGCGCAAGACGCCTTCGCCACGCACCTTTTGGTCGAGCAAGATGGCGAGCAAAACACCCAAAGCCATCGCACCACCGATAAAGCAAAAACCAAAAACCGCCATGTTCGTCATGGCGACACGAAAGCGGTCGCTGTCCAACAAAGCACTGTAGTGCTGCAAGCCTACAAACTCATAGTTGGGCAACAGGCGTGAAGCGGACACGGACAGGTAACCGTTCCAGGCCATCAGGCCATAGATGAACAGCAGCGACAGCACAAAGCTGGGCGCAATGACCAGTTTGGGCAACCAAGCGGCTTGCTGTGGGGAAGATGAAGACATGGGTGATCCAATCGAGGGCCAGCGCGGGCTGCAAGCTCGTGACCTGCAGCCCGGCGGCTAAAAAGACAACAGGCCGCCGCGATACGCGACTGACCCGTTCAAAGACTTACTTGACCTTGGCTGCCGAAGCGATCTTGGCTTGAGCGTCTTTGCTGCTCATCTTGTCGTCGTTCCAGAACTGGCTGACGGCGTCTTGAATCGCGCCGGATGTGGCTGAGCCGATGGCCATGCCGTGGGCGACCGATGGCACCAGACCGCCGTTTTTGGCCGTGGCCACGAAGTCGTTGGCGCTGAGCTTGGCGCAGTCGTCAAACTTGACCAGGTTCATGTTCAGGCGAACGGGGATGGAGCCCTTGTTCAGGTTGAACACTTCTTGGAAATCGGTCGACATGATGGCAGCAGCCAAGTCTTTTTGGGCCTGGCCGTTGGCTTCGTTTTTCAGCTTGAACATGGCAAAAGAGTCCACGTTGAAAGTGAACGACTTGGCGGTGCCAGGAGCGGCTGCGCAAGTGAAGTCAGCGCCGGGCTTTTTGCCAGCCGCCACAAACTCGCCTTTGGCCCAGTCACCCATCAACTGCATACCGGCTTCGCCCTTGATGACCATGGCCGTGGCCAGGTTCCAGTCACGGCCAGGTGCGTTTTTGTCGGTGTAGGTTTTAACCTTCTTGAAGGTGTCGAGCACCTTGGTCATGGTGGCACTGGTCAAAGTGGCTTGGTCCAATTGCACCAGTGCTTTTTTGTAGAAGTCGGCACCGCCGACGCCCAGGGCCACGCTCTCGAAGGTGGTGAAGTCTTGCCAGTTTTGGCCGCCGTGCGCCACGGGGATGATGCCGGCCTTTTTCAGGGCTTCAGCAGCCACAAAGAATTCGTCCCAGTTGGTCGGCACTTTGGCACCGGCTTTTTTGAACGCGGCGTTGCTGGCCCACAGCCAGTTCACGCGGTGCACGTTCACGGGGGCGGCAATGTAGTTGCCCTTGTACTTCATGACGTTGGCGACCACGGGGGGCAGCAAGCTGTCCCACTTTTCGGCCTTGGCCACGTCGTCGATGTTGGCCAACACGCCTTCAGCAGCCCACTCTTGCAAAGCAGGGCCCTTGATCTGGGCAGCTGCTGGGGCATTGCCCGACACCACACGCGACTTGAGCACGGTCATGGCGTTGTCACCACCGCCACCGGCCACGGCAAAGTCTTTCCATGCATGCCCTTTTGCTTGCAACGTGGCTTTCAGGGCTGCGGCCGATTTGGCTTCGCCGCCACTGGTCCAGTAGTGCAGCACTTCGACTTCGCCGGCATGGGCCGCAAAGGCCAGCACGGCGGCTGTGGCCAGGATCGAACGTTGGAACAATTGAGCAGATTTCAAGAGAGTCTCCTTGTAAGGGCCACTGAGGGCCTGAGTGGGTGTGCGAGGCGGCAGAACTGCATGCAGGTGGGCCCACATCAACCTCGACGGACCGAATGTTAATATTCTATTAATAAATTAACACTAGGTTAAACCCTAGGCCCGAAATTGCCGGTTTGAAGGTCAAAGGCTGAACAATCCATTAAGCTTCGGGCATGAAATTGCTGCTTGCTGAAGACGATGCCATGCTCGCCGACGCCCTGACCACCCAATTGGGCGGGGCTGGTTTTGAAGTGGAACACGCCCCCAACGGGGCGGTGGCCGACTATTTGCTCCAAAAGCAGCATTTCGACATGGCCGTGCTGGACATCGGTTTGCCCATGATGGACGGCTTGGCGGTGTTGCAGCATGTCCGCCAAACCCACCCCACCTTGCCCGTGCTGCTGCTGACGGCCCGCGATGCCCTGGACGACCGGGTGGCCGGGCTGCAGGCTGGCGCAGACGACTACGTGACCAAACCGTTTGACTTTCCTGAGCTGCTGGCCCGTCTGCAAGCCCTGCTGCGGCGCACACAACCGGCCAGCGCCTCAGCCCCCTTTGGTCGCCTGTCACTGGATGCCACATCACGCCGCGCCGTGGTGGGCGGCGAACCGTTGGAACTGAGTGGCCGCGAATGGACGCTGCTGGAGCTGCTGGTCAACCAGCGCGACAAAGTGGTCACCAAAGAACAGATCAACCAGGCCTGGAGCGACGAGGGCGGTGAGACCGGTGGCGGCAACTCGATCGAGGTCTACATCCACCGTCTGCGCCGCAAACTCGAAGATGCGGGCTTGGTCATTCGCACGGTGCGCGGCCTGGGCTACCTGCTGGAAGCCCAAACGTGACGGACCACCCCACATGCTGAGCCATCGCGCATGACGGCAAAGGCCCACGTACCGACCAGCCACGCAGGGCAAGCGGGCGTCTCGCTGGCACGTCAGTTGCTGCTGTGGCTGTTGCTGCCACAACTGGTGTTGTGGATGGCGGGCGGTGTGGCCACCTACCGATTTGCAGCGGGTTACGCCAACCAGGCGATCGACGCCAGCTTGCTGCAAGCCAGTCGCTCACTGGCACGGCAGCTCAAGCCCATTGGCAACGGTTTGCTGATCGACTTTCCGCGTGCCGCGCAAGACGTGCTCGAAGCCGACCCGGCCGACAAACTGCTCTACATGGTCAGCTCACCACCCGGGCAGTTCATTCTGGGCAACCAGTCTTTGCCCGCCCCGGTATTGCCCATACAAGATGCAGCGCCCGACGAGCCCGCACTGGACACCCCTTATTTTTACGACGGCACCATGCCCGTGAATGGCCGCGCCGCGCTGCACGCACCCACGGGTCAGCCTCTGCGCTTGGTGGCGCTGTACCTGCGCTTTGGCGACGAAGCCAACGCGCCGCAAACCATGTTGGTGCAAGTGGCCCGAAGCAGCGCCAACCGCGAAGAATTGGCGCGCCGCATTCTGGTGGACATGCTGCTGCCCATGTCGAGCCTGGTGCTGCTGATGACGCTGATCGTGTGGCTGGGCATTCGTGCCGGGTTGTCACCATTGGCACGCCTGCGCCAACAAGTGGAAGGCCGCAACCCCACCGACCTGGCCCCGCTGCAACTGGCCTCGGCCCCGCGTGAACTGTGGTCGCTGGCCACCGCCATCAACACCTTGCTGTCGGCCGTACAAAACACCGTGGCCACGCAAAAGCGCTTCATTGGCGACGCGGCGCACCAGTTGCGCACGCCACTGGCGGGCCTCAAAAGCCAGACCGAAATCGCCCTGCAATCAACCACCGACCCCGAGCTGCGGGCTCGCCTGCAACGCGTGCACGACAGCGCCACCCGCAGCGCCCACTTGGTCAACCAGCTGCTGACATTGGCCCGGGCCGAGCCCGAATCGGTCATGGCGCAAGACCGCAAACGCTTTGACCTGCAGCGACTGGCCCAAACCCTGACGGCCGAATGGGTGCCGCGTGCGCTGCGTGCCCAGATTGATTTGGGCCTGGACGACAGCGCCACCGTGCCGGTTTGGGTCGAAGCCAACGAGCTGCTGGTGCGCGAGTCACTGACCAACCTGATCGACAACGCGCTGCACTATGCGGGCGCAGGCAGCCAGGTCACCGTGCGGGTGATGGCCGACAACACCAGCACCACGCCTCAGGCTTTGTTGCAAGTCTCGGACACCGGGCCTGGCCTGACACCTGCCGAGCGCGAACGGGTGTTTGAGCGTTTTGTGCGGGCCAGCGATATCGGCCAAGGCTGCGGCCTGGGCCTGGCCATCGTCAAGGAAATCGTGGAACGCCACCATGGCGAGGTCCAGCTGGATGAAGTGCTGCCCCACGGCCTGTGCGTGTCGATCCGATTGCCCCTGTCGCCAACCCCTGCTGCATGAACCCTTCTCATATGAACGCACTCCACGCTCAAACCCCTCGCCTCTTGGGCGACATCGGCGGCACCAATGCCCGCTTTGCCTTGGTCAATGGCGACGGCTCACCCATCACGCAAGAAGTCACCTTGCCCACCGGGCAGTTCCCAGATCTGGCGGCGGCGGCAAGCAGCTATCTGCAGCAAGTCGGCCAGCGCGGGGTGCGCCAAGCCTGCATCGCGATTGCCAACCCCATCGATGGCGATGCGCTGAAGATGACCAACAACCACTGGCAGTTCTCCATCGAGGCCACGCGCCAAAAGCTGGGGCTGGACAGCCTCTTGATGCTCAACGACTGGGAAGCCATGGCCATGGCGGCACCGGCCCTGCTGGGCAGCGATCTGGAACAGATCGGCTCGGGCGAACCTGTGCCCAATGCGCCCAAAGGCCTGATCGGTCCGGGCACCGGGCTGGGTGTGTCCTCGCTGGTGCGTTCGCGTCAGGGCGACTGGGTGCCCATTGCAGGCGAAGGCGGGCATGTCAGCATGTCCCCCACCTGCGAACGAGAGGCCGACATCCTGCGCATTTTGTGGCGCACCCACCCCCATGTGTCTGTCGAGCGCGTGGTCTCGGGCATGGGCCTCGAAAACTTGTACCGCGCCATTTGTGAACTCAATGGCACCGAGGCCGAAAACCTGGTGGCTGCGCAAGTGACCACACGAGCGCTGGCCACCCAAGATGTGGCTTGCGAAGAAGCACTGGACCGCATGTGCCGCCTGCTGGGCAACGCAGCCGCCAACTTGGCCGTGACACTGGGCGCACGCGGCGGCATCTACATTGGCGGCGGCGTGATCGGGCGCTTAGGCGACTACTTTGCGCAGTCGGGTTTCAGGGCCGCGTTTGAAGCCAAAGGCCGCTTCGAGAACTACATGAAGCGCATCCCGACCTACGTCATCCGCGCCGAACAACCGGCCTTGATTGGCTGCGCCATGGCGCTGGGCGTGCAGCCTGCGCGGCGCTGAGCTCACACGCTGAGCGGCGTTTCCTGCATTTGCTCGACCTGCTCTTGCAGCATGAGCACCTGACCGCGCCAATAGTCGGGCGTGCCAAACCACGGAAAGTTGATCGGGAAAATCGGGTCTTCCCAACGCCGCGCCAGCCAAGCGCTGTAGTGGATCAAACGCAAAGTGCGCAGCGGCTCGATCAGGCGCAGCTCTGCGCGGTCAAAGTCGCGCACCTGTTCATACCCGTCCAGCAAGGCCGACAGCTGCTGCGTGCGCTGCCCCCGGTCGCCCGACAACAGCATCCACAGATCTTGAACGGCAGGCCCCATGCGGGCGTCGTCCAAGTCCACAAAGTGCGGGCCGCCACCGGGCAGCTCAGAGGGCGTCCACAAAATGTTGCCCGGGTGGCAGTCGCCATGCAGGCGAATCAAGCGGCGATCTGCTGCGCCTTGGGCAAAAGCTTCTTGAATCAAAGCCAGCGCAGGCGCCAAAGCCTCGCGCCATTCGCGTTCCACCTCCAGCGGAATCATCTGGTTTTTTTGAAGCCACTCGGCAGGCTCCAGCGCAAAGGTCTGCATATCGAGCGTGGGTCTGTGCGCAAAAGGTTGGGCCGCGCCCACTGTATGAATTCGGGCCAAGAAACGGCCAATCCATTCGAGCACTTCAAAATCGTCCAGCTCGGGCGTGCGACCGCCGCGTAAAGGGCTGACCGAAAAATCAAAGCCCGCACTTTGGTGCAGGGTCTGGCCGTTCAGCATCATGGGTGGCACCACAGGCACTTCGGCCGCCAGCAGTTCGGCGGCGAAGTCGTGTTCCTCCTGAATCTGCGCACGACTCCAGCGCCCAGGCCGGTAAAACTTGAGCACCACCGCCGACGCGCCCTGCACGGGTTCGTCCAGATGGGCACGGTAAACGCGATTTTCGTAAGAGCTGAGCGCCAGCAAACGGCCATCGGGCCACAAGCCCAGGTCGGTCAAAGCGTCCATCACCCGGTCCGGGGTGAGTTCGGCATAAGGGTGCAAAGCGTTCGGTTCGGTCATGCGTCGATTGTGACCGAGCGCTTGACCCGGCTCAGCGTCCGGTGAACCGGGCTGTGCGCTTTTCCACAAACGAACGCACGCCCTCGGCCGCGTCATCGCTGTTGGACAGCGCTTTTTGCACTGAAATGAAGTCGTGCATGGCCACCAGCGGGCCTTGCTCCACACCCTTGAGCACGTTTTGCCGTGTGGCCACCACCGCCAGCGGCGCTTGCGCGGCAATCAGGTCGGCGATGCGCATGGCCTCGGCCAGCAAACTTGCCGCAGGCACCACCTTTTGCACAAAGTTCAGGCGCAGGGCTTCGGCGCTGTCAAACACATCGGCCGTGAGCAAATGCAAGAGTGCGTTGCCCATGCCAGCGCGCTCAGCCATGCGCAAGGTGGCCCCGCCCGTGGCCATGATGCCGCGCTGCACCTCCAGCTGAGAAAACCGGCAGTCGTCGGCCGCGACCACGATGTCGGCGGCCAGCATGAGCTCAATGCCCAGCGTGTAAGTGATGCCCTGCACCGCCACCACCATGGGTTTGGTGCGTCGGCGGTAGCCTTCCATGCCCAAGTTGAGCGGGTCCACCAGACCCAGCGGCACGGCCTTTTCGCCACGCTGCATCAGCGGCGCAATGGTGGGCAAATCGAGTCCCGCTGTGAAGTGGTCGCCCGCCGCGCACAGCACCCCCACGCGCAGTGCGGGGTCGTCGTCGAGCCGGGTGTACGCCTCGCCCAGCTCACGGTACATCTTGGGTGTGAAACCGTTGCGCTTAGCAGGGCGGTTGATGCAAATCTGAAGGACCGCACCGTGCACGGTGCAGTCGATCTGGCCTTCGAGGTGGTGTGGGGTGTTCATGGGGCCATGGTAGGCCCAACCTCACCCTCCCAAGTTTCACCCACGCGACAAGCCAATGTGACGTCACCCCGGGCACCTGCATTTGTCACTCCGGGCACCTGCATTTGTCACTCCGGGCACCTGCATCTGTCACCCCGGGCTTGACCCGGGGTCCATCTTCATGGCGGTTGCAAACGGCAGCGACCCACATGGATCCCGGAGCAAGTCCGGGATGACGGAGAGGGCAGGGACCTCGGATGGGGTCTGCAAGGCTACGTTCAGTACTTGTAAACACCCTGCCCCGTCTTGCGACCCAAGCGGCCTGCAGCGACCATTTCCTTGAGCAAGGGGCTGGGGCGGTATTTGCTGTCGCCAAATTCCTTGAGGTAAACCTCCATCACGGCCAAACACACATCGAGGCCAATCATGTCGGCCAGTGCCAGCGGGCCAATGGGCTGGTTGCAGCCGAGCTTCATGCCCGCGTCAATCGCTTCGGCCTCGGCCAGGCCCTCGCCCAACACAAAGAAAGCCTCGTTGATCATGGGCACCAGAATGCGGTTGACCACAAAGCCCGGTGCGTTCTTGACGGTGATGGGGGTCTTGCCCAACGCCAGCGCCATGTCGTGCACGGCGTCGTGGGTGGCGTCGCTGGTTTGCAGGCCACGAATGATCTCGACCAGCGCCATCATCGGCACGGGGTTGAAGAAGTGCATGCCGATGAAACGGTCCGCACGTTGCGTGGCCGCGGCCAGTTGCGTGATCGAAATCGACGAGGTGTTGGACGCGATGATTACGTTCGGGGCCAGCATGCCGTCGAGCTGCTTCAAGATCTTGACCTTGAGTTCGTGGTTTTCCGTGGCGGCTTCGATCACCAGCTGGGCGCCCTTCAGGTCGTCATAACTGGAGCTGCCCTTGATGCGTGCCAGCGCAGCGTCTTTGTCGGCTTCGCTGATCTTTTCTTTCTTGACCAGACGGTCCAAGCTGCTGGCCACGGTGGCCAAGCCTTTGGCCACGGCCGCATCTGAAATATCCACCATCACCACCTGAATGCCCGACACCGCACACGCCTGTGCAATGCCATTGCCCATGGTGCCTGCGCCAATGATGCCTACGGTTTGAATGCTCATCGCTGTACTTCCTTGAAAACGGGGTAAAGAACGGAATAAAAGGGGTTCAACAGCCATCTTAACGGGGCGACTTCACGCCACCCTGACACCCTGTGGACATGCGATGATTCGCGCTCAGGCAAGACACCATGAACATCCTTTTCGTCCACCAGAATTTCCCGGGCCAGTTCAAGCACCTGGCCCCTGCCATGGCACGCCAAGGCCACCGCGTGGTGGCCCTGCACATCAACGCCTGCCCGCCTGTGCCGGGCGTGGAACTGGTGCGCTACCCGGTCGCGGGCCGACCCGGCCAAGGCACGCACCGCTGGGTGGCCGACCTGGAGGTCAAAACCCTGCGCGGCGAAGCCACTTGGCAAGCCGCCATGAAACTGCGCGAACAAGGCTTTGTGCCCGATGTGATCGTGGCCCACCCTGGTTGGGGCGAAAGCCTGTTCTTGCAGCAAGTCTGGCCCCAAGCGCGGCTGGGCATTTATTGCGAATTTTTCTACCAGCACCAAGGCGCGGACGTCGGCTTTGACCCGGAGTTCGGCAACCCGGACACCGACAACGCCTGCCGCCTGCAGATGAAAAACGCCAACTACGAGCTGCACTTTGCGCGTGCGCACGCGGGCATCGCTCCCACACACTGGCAGGCCTCGCTGTTCCCCGAGCCTTTTGCCTCGCGCATCGCCGTCATCCACGACGGCATCCGCACAGATCTGATCAGACCTGACCCCAGCGCCCGCATCCGTGTGCAAACCGCGCAAGGCGTATTGCAACTGGGGCAGGGCGACGAAGTCATCACCTTCGTCAACCGCAACCTAGAGCCCTACCGCGGCTACCACCAGTTCATGCGGGCGCTGCCCGCCATTCTGAAAGCCCGCCCCAAAGCCCGCGTAGTCATCATTGGCGGCAACGAGGTCAGCTACGGCGCGGCACCGCCCCCCGGCCCCGACGGCAAACCCCAAACTTGGCGCGATATTTTTCTGAACGAAGTCAAAGGCGATCTGGACGTATCGCGTCTGCACTTTGTGGGCAAGGTGCCCTATGCCGATTTTTTGCGCGTGCTGCAGGTGTCCACCGTGCACGTGTACCTGACCTACCCCTTTGTGCTCAGCTGGAGCCTGCTCGAAGCCATGAGCGCAGGCTGCGCCATCGTGGCCAGCGACACCGCCCCGGTGCGCGAAGCGATTCGCCACGGCGAGACCGGGCAACTGGTGGACTTTTTTGACCCTGCGGCGCTGGCGCAACAGGTGATTGACTTGTGCGAAAACCCAGCAGAACGTGCGCGGCTGGGGGCGCAGGCGCGGGCATTTGCGGTGGAAAACTACGATCTGGAGACGCGTTGTCTGCCTGGGCAGATGGCGTGGGTGCAAGGGTTGGCAAACAACCGAGCAGCCTAATGCACCCATCGTCCATCGCAAGCAGTGGGCACAGTGACCTAACGCTCTGCTACGCTTGGCTTGGTTTTTGCACGTAGTTGCGGATCAAGTACTCGTTGAACAAGGGAACGGTGAAGGCGATATCGCCGTGAGATGGGCTGTAGATCATTCCCTTGCTGATGATCTGCGCACGACGCGGCCCCAGACTTTGATGGGTTTCCTTCAGTGCGTCTGCGATGTCTGATGATCTGTAGGGCCCAGCGCCAAGCTTCGCCATAGCGATCACGTACTCTCGCTCCTTTGGCGTCAAGCGATCAAATCGCACCTTAAAGAAGCCTTCGTCTAGCCGTTTTGTCGCCTCTCCTGCCGCCTTCGAGGCATCCTCTAGCTTGATGCGCGGACCCTCGGCGAGGTTCCAGCACTGATAGCCCCACTCCTGCAAAAAGTAGGGATAGCCTTTGGTCTTTGCCAGAATCTCGCTGATCGCTTTGTCGTCTATCTCCTCACCCTCAGCTTGGATGGGCTGCCTGATGGCGGTTTCGACGTCCTCGTCTTCCAGCGCACCCACCGCTGGGTAATGAAAGAGCCGCTCAGCATAGGATTTCGCATCCCCCGAAAGAGCTGCAACCTGTGGCAGCCCCGCACCGAAGAACAACACAGGCAGATCTCTTTGATTCACTTTGTGGAGCGCCACGATCAAAGCGGCCAGATCTTTAGAGCGCAGGTACTGCACTTCGTCAATGAGAAGGCTCCATGCTTTGCCCGCGGCCTTAGCCGCCTCGCCGACACGTACGAACAATTCGGGCAGGTCCGCCTCCATATCTCCGCTGTCCGCAACGCCTAATTCCGGATCAACCGAAATTGATGCATCTCCATACGAGAGCTTGAACGCAGAAGCAAAAGAGCGAAGTGCCCGAAGCGCCTGGTGGGTTTTAGCCTTCGCATTCTCTGAAGCCGAGAGCTTGCGCAAAGCTTGATTGATTTTGGGCACGAGCAATTCACTGAGCGCTTTTCCCTCTGGCGCTTCGATCGAAGATGTCACGTGCCCCGCCGCTTCGGCCATCAATTCGATTTTGTTCAGCAGTACCGTCTTTCCTACGCCACGCAAGCCAAGCAGCATCTGTGAGCGACTGGGTTTACCCAAAAGCGCCCTTTGAATGGCGATCTGCGCGTCTTGGAGTATGGCTTCCCGTCCGGCAAGCTCTGGCGGTCTACTTCCGGCGCCGGGGGCAAATGGGTTTCTCACGGGATCCATGGCTTCTCCTGTGGCATGAAATTTATCAATTTCTAATAAAGTATATCAAGTATGACATATACATTGATAGAAAAACTTAGTGTTTCATGCGAGCATGCGGCTCAGCTCCTGAACCGCTTCCTCGTCAACGCCAGCGCAATCCAGAAAGACACCACCGCAAACCCCGCCAGCACCAGCACGTTGCGCAGCGGATGCTCTGGCCAGCGGTCCAAAAACAGCGGGCGCACCAAGTCCACCGCCACCGACAGCGGCAGCCAATCGGCGATCACGCGCACAAAACCTGGCAGTTGTTCACGCGGGAAAAAGATGCCTGACAAGAACATCATGGGCGTGAGGAACAGTGTGAAGTAATAGGTGAAAAAGTCGTAGCCCTTGGCCAACGCGTTGAAGATCAGCGCCATGCAGCTGAAGGTGATGCCCACGCCCAGCAGCACGGGCCAGGCCACCAAGAGCTTCCAGCTGTGGCTGATGCCCAAGGCCATCATCACGCCCAAGATCGCCGTGACGGTGAACAGCGACTTGAAGGCGGCCCAGAGCATTTCGGCCAGCACCACGTCGTCCAATCGCACCGGGGCGTTCATGATGCCGTCCCAGGTTTTTTGCACATGCATGCGCGAGAACGCCGAGTACAGCGCCTCAAAGGTGGCCGCGTTCATGGCGCTCATGCAGATGCTGCCGCTGGCCAGAAACAGGATGTAGGGCACTTTCTCGCCGCCCAGCTCGATCTGCCCGACCAAGGCCCCCAGGCCGTAGCCAAAGGCCACCAGCCACATCAAGGGCTCGGCAATGTTGCCCACCAAGCTGGGGATGGCGAGTTTTTTCCAGACCAGCCAGTTGCGCAAAAACACGGGCCACCAGCGCATGGACAGACGGGGCGCGGCCCAGATGTTGTTTTGAATTTGACTCATGATCAGCCTTCCTCTCGGATCTGGCGTCCGGTCAATTTCAAAAACAGGTCTTCCAGGTTGGAAGGTCGGTGCAGGGTGCGCAGCGAAGGCCAGGCCTGCAGAGCCGCCAGCAGCGAACGGCTGTCGTGGGTGTAGAAGAAAACCGTTTCACCGCTGACCTCGACCCGGCCTGCCAGCGCTTTCAAACCGGCTTCTTGCGCCAGTGCCACCGCGCCTTGTCCAAACACCTCGACCACTTCGGGCTCCAGGTGCTGGGCAATCAAATCGCGGGGTTTGCCTTCGGCGATCTTGCGGCCTTGGTCCAAGACCAAAAGACGACTGCACAAACGCTCGGCCTCGTCCATGAAGTGAGTGGTGAGCAAGATGGATTTGCCTTCTTGCAGCAGCACTTGCAGGCGCTCCCACATGAGGTGCCGCGCTTGCGGGTCCAGGCCTGTGGTGGGCTCGTCCAGCATGAGCAGTTGGGGGTGGTTGATGAGGGCGCGCGCCAAGCTCAGGCGGCGCTTCATGCCGCCCGACAGCTCACCCGGCTTGGCTTTGGCCTTGTGGGTGAGCGCGGCAAACTCCAGCAGTTTGGGAATACGCTCACGGATGGTGGTGTCGGGCAGGCCGAAGTAACGGCCAAACACCAGCAGGTTTTCTTCGGCGGTGAAGTCCGGGTCCAGCGTGTCCATTTGCGCGACCACGCCCAGCCGGGCCTTGATGGCCAGTGCGTCTCGCGGCATTTGCTGGTCGTCAAAGTACACGATGTCGCCGCCGTCTGGCTGCGAGAGGCCCAGGCACATGCGCAGCGTGGTGGTTTTGCCGGCACCGTTGGGGCCAATCACGCCCAGGCATTCGCCGGGCTCGATGTGGAAAGACAGGTCGTTGACCACCGTGGCGTCGCCGTAGCGTTTGACCAAGTGATCGACCGAAAGTAAAGGGGTGTTCATCGCCAGATTGTGCCTGCTGTGGCGCAAGCATTCGGCTGCCGAGGCTGCCTCTCACAGGGGAAACCCGCGGCCAGCGCCCGATAAAATCGGGGCATTGTCTTGAACCGCTTTGGCGGCCCCCTCATGTCCCCTTCCTTTTCTGACCGCTTGGCGGTCTTGCCGCAATACCTGATTCCCAAACAAGCCTTGACCGTCTTTGCGGGCTGGGTGGCGGGCAGCCAATGGGGGGGCGTGACCACCGGCATCATCGACCGCTTTGTGCGGCGCTACAACGTGAACATGGCCGAAGCGGCCAATCCGGATACGGCCAGCTACAAGAGCTTCAATGAATTTTTTACACGCCCGCTGAAACCCAGCGCCCGCCCGCTGGCTGCGGCTGATTGTGTCAGCCCCGTGGACGGCGCGATCAGCCAGTGCGGCCCCATCGTGGGCGACCAGGTGTTCCAGGCCAAAGGCCACAGCTACAGCACGCAGGCGCTGGTGGGCGGCGATGCGGCGCTGGCCGCCCAGTTTCAGGACGGCGAATTTGCCACGCTCTACCTCAGCCCACGCGATTACCACCGCATCCACATGCCTTGCGCGGGCCGCTTGACCCGAATGATTTACGTGCCGGGCGATCTGTTCTCAGTGAACCCGACCGCGGCACGCGGCGTGCCAGGCCTGTTTGCGCGCAACGAGCGCGTGGTGTGTGTGTTTGAAGGCGAGCACGGCCCGTTTGTGATGGTGCTGGTGGGCGCCACGATCGTGGGCAGCATGGCCACCGTGTGGCATGGGGTGGTTAACCCGCCGCGCCCGGGCACGGTGCGCGAATGGGCCTACGAAATGGGCAACATCACGTTGGCGCAAGGCGAAGAGATGGGCCGCTTTTTGCTCGGCTCGACTGTGGTGATGCTGTTCCCCAAAGGGGTTATGCAGTTCAACGCCGACTGGACGCCCACCCGGCCGATCGTGATGGGCGAGGCGATGGGTGCGTTGAATTCATCGGGATCTGACCCCGATTGATTCTTATGGGAGCGAGCCCCTGCTCGCGAATGGTTGACGGAGCCACTGCGTCTGTCATACCCACTGCGTCTGTCATACCCGCTGCGTCTGTCATACCCGCGAATGCGGGTATCCAGACTTCAGATGTCATGGACACCCGGTCAAGCCGGGTGTGACATTGGAGGGTCAGATTTCGATCTTCGAACCCAGCTCCACCACCGCGTTGGTAGGCAAGTTCAAAAACTCGGCCGCTGCGCTGGCGTTGTGGTGCATCTGGGCAAAGAGTTTTTCGCGCCAGGTGGCCATGCCGCCGCCAATGGTCGGGATCACGATGTCGCGTGACAGGAAGTAGCTGGTCATCATCGGGTCCAGCTTGTAGCCTTCACCTTCGATGGTGGCCAAAGCAGAGGGCAGATCGGGGTTGTCCTTGAAGCCGTAGTTGACGATGACTTGCCAGCAGTCATTGCCCAACGGTGTCACGTCCAGGCGCTGGTCTGCGTCGACGCGGGGCACTTCGTGGCTGCGCACGGTGACAAACAAATTGCGCTCGTGCAGGATCTTGTTGTGCTTGAGGTTGTGCAGCAAAGCGTTGGGCACAGCGCCTGTCTCGGCGGTCAGGAACACCGCAGTGCCTTCCACCCTCGTCGGGGGCGCCACAAAAACAGCTTCCAGAAAATCGCTCAGCTTCAGCGCATCCGAGCGCAAAGAGTCATTGAGCAAGCGGCGGCCATCGTGCCAAGTCAACATGAGCGTGAACACAGCCGCGCCAATGAACAGGGGGAACCAACCCCCGTCAAACAGTTTGAGCAGGTTCGATGCCCAGAAGGCCAGATCAACCACAAAGAAGAAGCCTGTCGCACCGATGCACAGCGCCAGCGGTAGCTTCCAGGCGTAGCGGATGACGAAGAAGGTGAGCACAGTGGTGATCAACATGTCGGTGCACACGGCAATGCCGTAGGCGGCTGCCAAGTTGCTGGACGACTTGAACATGACCACGGCCAACACGATGGCCACAAACAGGCCCCAGTTCACAAAGGGCATGTAGATTTGGCCGGTGTCGGTTTCGCTGGTGTGTTGCACCTGCAAGCGTGGCAAATAGCCCAGCTGAATGACTTGTTTGGTCACGCTGAAAGCCCCGGAGATCAGCGCCTGCGACGCAATGACGGTGGCCATGGTGGCCAAGCCGACCAAGGGCACCAAGGCCCAGTCGGGGGCCATCATGTAAAACGGGTTTTTCACGGCCGAGGGCTCGGCCAGCAACAAGGCGCCTTGGCCAAAATAGTTCAGGGTCAAGCAAGGCATGACCACACTGAACCAAGCCAGACGGATCGGCTTTTTGCCAAAGTGACCCATGTCAGCGTACAAGGCTTCACCACCGGTCACACACAAGACCACAGCACCCAAAATGATGAAGGTGGTACCTGGTTCGTTCCACATGAAGCCCAGGGCATAGTGCGGACTGATGGCCAACAGGATTTCAGGGCGTTGAACAATGTGCGAGACACCCAACACCGCGATGGTGGCAAACCACACCAAGGTGATGGGGCCAAAAAACTTACCGATGCCCGCCGTGCCGCGTTTTTGCACCCAAAACAACAGGAACAAGATCACCAAGGTGAGCGGAATCACCGATTTTTTGAATGTGGGAGAAATGACTTCCAGGCCCTCAACCGCCGAGAGCACGGAAATGGCCGGGGTGATGACCCCGTCGCCATAAAACAGGCAGGTGCCGAAGATGCCCACCACCAGCAGCACTTTGCGCAACTGGGGCCGGTCTTTGACAGATTGCGAAGCCAGCGCCAACATGGCCACCAGCCCGCCCTCGCCATGGTTGTCAGCACGCAGCACCAACACCACGTATTTGACCGACACGATGGTGGTCAAGGTCCAGAAAAAGATCGACAGGATGCCGTAGACGTTGTCGGGCGTGAACGGTACGTGGCCGGAGCCAAAGACCTCTTTCATCGCATACAGCACACTGGTGCCGATGTCGCCGTAAACCACGCCAATGGCGCCCAAAGTCAGTGCGACGAGTGAAGAACGGGTAGAGGACACGGGCGATGACCTGACGCGGGTCAAGCCTGATGTAAAACAAGTGGGCTATTTTGCGCCCGATTCCCGCCGCGTGTCACCGTCTCTTTGGGGATTTTGTTGCAGTGCAACAACTTTAGTCGTAAACCTCAGCCTCAGGGTCGGTGGCTTCCAACTCGTAACTGGCCGCCAGCATGGCCAAACGGCCAATCACGCCGTACATGTAAAAGCGGTTGGGCACGCTGGCACCGGGTTTGACGCCCGGCTGAGGCAGGTGCGGTGTGTCGGCAAAGGCCAAGGGCACAAAGCTGGCGCCCGGAGCGTTCAGGTTTTCGTCCACGCCGCGCTCGGCATGCACCCGGTAAAACCCACCCACCACGTAGCGGTCCATCATGTACACCACCGGCTCGGCCACGGCGTCGTTGATGCGCTCGTTGGTCAGCACGCCTTCTTGGATGATGACGTCGTTGACGGTCTGGCCGTCTTTGATGACGTTCATCTTGTTGCGGGTCTTGCGGTTCAATGCGTCCAGATCGGACACGTCACGCACGGTCATGATGCCCATGCCGTAGGTGCCGTTGTCGGCCTTGACCACCACAAACGGCTTTTCATTGATGCCGTATTCCTTGTACTTGCGCTTGATCTTGGTCAGCAGCGCGTCCACATTGCTGCGCAGGCAGTCCATGCCCGTGCCTTCGGCAAAGTTGACGTCGCCGCACTGGCTGAACATCGGGTTGATCAGCCAAGGGTCAATGCCCAGCAGCTTGCCAAAACGCTTGGCCACTTCTTCGTAGCTCTGGAAGTGCTTGGTTTTGCGGCGCACGCTCCAGCCTGCGTGCAGGGGGGGCAGCAGGTATTGCTCGTGCAGGTCTTCCAGGATGCCCGGGGCTCCTGCCGACAAGTCGTTGTTGAGCAAGATGGTGCAGGGGTCAAAGTCTTTCAGGCCCAGGCGGTGCTTGCTGCGCACCACGGGTTCTAGGGTGACGCTTTCGCCGTTGGGCAGCTCAATGGTCGTCGTTTCCTTGATTTCGGGGTTGATCGACCCGATGCGGACATTCAGGCCCGCCATGTGGAAGATGCGCTGCAACTGCAGCACGTTCGTCAGGTAGAAGGTGTTGCGGGTGTGGTTTTCCGGAATGATCAGCAGGTTTTTGGCCTCAGGGCAGATCTTCTCGACGGCCGCTTGGGCCGCTTGAACGGCCAAAGGCAACATTTCTTGCGTCAGGTTGTTCCAACCGCCTGGGTAAAGGTTGGTGTCCACCGGAGCCAGTTTGAAGCCGGCATTGCGGATGTCGACCGAGGTGTAGAAAGGCGGGGTGTGCTCCATCCACTCCAAGCGGAACCAGCGTTCGATCGCGGGCATGGAGTCGAGGATGCGCTGCTCCAGCTCATTGATAGGGCCGTTCAGGGCAGTGACAAGATGGGGAACCATGGGCGACCTTTATGGGGCTGAAGAGACGAAAACAAGGAAATCATATGGGGCCGGTCGGCGCGTTTGCAAGCACTGACCGGACAGCAGTCAAGGGCATGTGAGCCCGACCACCCAAGACAAACAGATCAAGTGCGGACTTCGCCTTCGCCCAAGACCACATATTTGAGTGATGTGAGCCCTTCAATGCCCACCGGGCCACGGGCATGAAATTTGTCGGTCGAAATGCCGATTTCAGCCCCCAAACCATACTCGAAGCCATCCGCAAAGCGGGTGCTGGCGTTGACCATGACACTGGCCGAGTCCACCTCGCGCAAAAAGCGCTGAGCGTGCATGTGGTCTCGGGTCAGGATGGCGTCGGTGTGGTGGCTGCTGTAGTGGTTGATGTGGGCTATCGCCTCATCCACCCCTTCGACCACTTTGATGCTGATGATGGGTGCGAGGTATTCCTCGAACCAATCTTGCTCGGTGGCGTCTTTCAGCTGGGCACCGACGACTTGGCTCAGGATGGTCTTGGCCTTGGGGCAGCAGCGCATTTCGACGCCTTTGGCGGCATAAATAGCACCAATTCGGGGCAAAAACTCGGCAGCCACGCCTCGCGCCACCAGCAAGCCCTCGCTGGCGTTGCAGGGGCTGTATTTGTTGGTTTTGGCGTTATCGGCCACTTTCACGGCCATGTCGATGTCACACGGGTCGTCCACATAGGTGTGGCAATTGCCGTCCAGGTGCTTGATGACGGGCACTTTGGCTTCGGCGCTGATGCGCTCGATCAGGCCCTTGCCGCCACGCGGGATGACCACGTCCACAAACTGCGGCATGGTGATCAGTTGGCCCACAGCGGCGCGGTCGGTGGTTTGCACCAGCTGTACCGCATCCACAGGCAGGCCGCTGTCGGTCAGGGCTTGCTGCACCAATTTGGCCAAGGCTTTGTTCGACTCGATGGCTTCGGAGCCACCACGCAAGATGCAGGCGTTGCCGCTCTTGATGGACAGGCTGGCTGCCTCGATGGTCACGTTGGGACGGCTCTCGAAAATCATGCCGAACACGCCAATCGGCACCCGCATCTGGCCCACTCGAATGCCGCTGGGCACCTGTTTCATGCCGATGATCTCGCCGATCACATCGGGCATGGCCGCCAACTGCTCGCAGCCTAGAGCACAAGTTTCCAGCACTTTGGGCGTGAGTTTCAGGCGGTCCACCATGGGCTCGGCCAGCCCGGCAGCGCGGGCACGTTCCAGGTCTTTCGCGTTGTCCAGCTGCAAAGCGTCGGTGTTGTCGCGCAGCAAGGCTGCCAGATGGCGCAAGGCCTTGTTTTTGGTGGCAGCCGATGCCTTGGCCATCAAGGCCGAGGCTTTTTTGGCCTGCTGGCCCAGCGTATGGACGTGTTCGGCGGTGTTCAATTCAGTCATTCGGCCATTTTCGCAGATGCGGACAAAGTTTTTGTCACCCCCGACTCGATCGGGGGTCCATGCCTTCGGCTGTCATGGATACCCGGTCAAGCCGGGTATGACATGGGCAGCCAGCCGAATCAACGAACGATGCAAAAGCGCGAAAAGCGCACGGCCAGGCGTTGCAGGGCCTGCCAGCCGTCGGTGGGCCATTCGGGCACTTCGAGGCCCTTGACGATGCCGTCCACCTGATGCGCTGCTTGCAGCAGGCCGTTCAGGCGGGCTTCGGTCATGCGGGGCAGCACGCGCTCGAACAAACGCTCGCGCGGGCCCCAGACACGCTGCTCTCGCAAGGCCATGGGCATGGGTTTGCCTGCGGCGATGGCGTCTTTCACGCGTTTGAGGGCGCGGATGTCTTCGGCCAGCGTGTAGTGCACCAGCACGGCGGCCTCGCCTTCGGCCTGCAGGCCATCGAGCATGCGCTGCACGCGGGCCACCTGGCCCGAGAGCACGGCTTCCGACAGCTTGAAGACGTCGTAACGGGCCACATTGACCACGGCGGTCTCGACCTGCTCCTGGCTGAGTTCTCCGGGCGGGTGGAGCAAACCGAGCTTTTGAATCTCTTGATGGGCAGCCAGCAAGTTGCCCTCTACGCGATCGGCAAACAACTGCAGCGTGCGTTGGCCTTCTTCGCCCGCCACCACACGCTGGCCTTGCTGCTGCAGGCGCTGCGCGATCCACTGCGGCAAGGCGTTGCGCTCGACCGGATCGATCTGGATCGACACACCCGAGTTTTCCAACGCGCCAAACCAAGCCCCTTTGCGGGTGGCGGCATCGAGACGCGGCAACAAAAACAAAGTGAGGGTCGTGTCATTGCCCTGCGCGGATGCCGCTAATTGCTGGATGGCGGTGCTGCCTTCTTTGCCAGGTTTGCCGGACGGCACCCGCACTTCCACGATTTGCTTGTCAGCAAACAGGCTGAGCGAGCCCCCTGCGGCCAGCACTTCGCTCCAGTCGAAATGCGCGCCCGACACGGTGTGTACGCTGCGCTCGGTGTAGCCCTGGGCACGCGCAGCGGCGCGGATCGCATCGGCGGCCTCCTGAATGAGCAAGGGCTCGTCGCCATGCAAAACATACAGGCTGCGCAGCCCTTTTTGCAGGTGCGCTGACAGCTGAGGAAGGGCCAGTTGCATGCGTGCGTTCAGGACATGGCCATCAGGGCTTGGCCGCCGACCCGGGGGCCGGCGTTACCTCGGGCACAGTGGCCGGCGCAGGCGCGGGCAAGTTGCGGGGTTTGACCGCCGACAGACGGCGCATGATCTGCTGCACGATGTCGGTTTGCATGTCACGGTACAGAATGCCCATCTCGATTTCTTTGGACAGCGCCGCTGTTTCGGTGAAGCTCAAGTCCCGCTGCTGAGCCAAGGAAACGGGCTCGATCAGGTCCACACCCTGGGGCGTGCGCAAACGAAACTGCACGCGCAAGTGCAATTGCAGTTCGCGCACTTGGCCCGCTGCATTCACACCCACCGCCACTTGTCGGCGCTCTTCACTCAAGATGTCGAGGATCGCATCGGCCTTGAGCATCTGCTTGGGCTCGGTCAACAGCTCAATGCGGCCTGCGCCCAACAAGTTGCGCCGCAACTCCACACCCAAAGGCGATGTGGTTGAGAAATTGGCGTACAGGGTTTTGAACGCGAAGTCGTTGGTTTGACGCAGTTGAAACCCGCAGCCGGCCAGCCCAGCGGTCACCAAGGCCAAGCCCAAAGCGGTTGAAAAGGATCGGCGTGTGGGTTTCATGGCGGGGTCAAACCACGATGTTGACCAAGCGGCCAGGCACCACAATGACCTTTTTGGGCGCAGCACCTTCGGCTTGCTTGACGAAAGCTTCGCTGGCCAGCGCTGAGGCTTCGATTTGCGCCTTGTCGGCAGTGGCGGGCACCAGGATGGACCCGCGCAGCTTGCCGTTGATTTGCAGCATGAGTTCAATTTCGTCGCGCTGCAAGGCCGATTCGTCCACACCAGGCCAAGCCACATCGAGCAATTCACCGCAGCAGGCCGCGTAGCCCAATTCGGTCCACAGTTGCTCGGCAATGTGCGGGCAAGCGGGGTACAGCACGCGCAGCAAGATGGAGAAGCCTTCAGCCAAGGCGGCCGAGTCTTCGGCGCTGGCCGACAAGGCCGCGTCTTCCAGCGTGTTGAGCATCTTCATCACCGCCGAGACGACGGTGTTGTACTGCATGCGCTCGTAGTCGTAGTTGGCCTGCTTGAGCACGGTGTGGATATCGAGGCGCAGCGCTTTGGCGGCCTTGCTGAACGCCACCGGCTGGCTGCGGTCCACCGCAATGCCCGCCTTCAAGGTAGCTTCGTGCTTGACGCCAAAGTTCCACACGCGGCGCAAGAAGCGGTAGCTGCCTTCCACGGCCGCATCATTCCACTCCAGCGTCACTTCGGGTGGCGCAGTGAACATGGTGTACAGGCGCGCGGTGTCGGCACCGTATTTTTCGATCAGGTCTTGCGGGTCCACGCCGTTGTTTTTCGACTTGGACATGGTGCCCACGCCTTCGTAGTCGATGGCGGTGCCCACAGGCAGACGGCCATCGCCACTGTCGGCTTCGTTCTTGAGCTTGGCGCCAATGACCTTGCCGGTTTCGTCCAGCACATGCTCGACGTCGTGCGGCCAGAAGTAATCCTTGCCGCCCTTGGCGGTGCGGCGCGAGTAAATGTGGTTGAGCACCATGCCTTGCGTGAGCAATTTGGTGAAGGGCTCATCGACCTTGACCAAGCCCAGGTCACGCATGACCTTGGTCCAGAAGCGTGCGTACAGCAGGTGCAGGATGGCGTGCTCGATGCCACCGATGTACTGGTCCATGCCGCTGCCGCCAGTGGCTTGGTTCTGATCGCGCATCCAGTAGTCGGTGCCCTCTGCCACCATTTTTTCAGTGTTCTTCGGGTCGCAATAGCGCATGAAATACCAGGACGAATCCACAAAGGTGTCCATGGTGTCGGTCTCGCGGCGTGCCGCCTTGCCGCACACCGGGCAGGTCACACCCGCGTGGAAACCTTCGTGCTTGTGCAAGGGGTTGCCTGAGCCATCGGGGATGCAGTCTTGGGGCAGCACCACGGGCAGGTCTTTTTCGGGCACCGGCACCGCGCCATGCTCGTCGCAATGGATGATCGGGATGGGTGTGCCCCAGTAGCGCTGGCGGCTCACGCCCCAGTCGCGCAGACGCCAGGTGGTTTTCTTCTCGCCCAGGCCTTTGGCAGCAAGCAACTCGGCCACCTTGGTGACGGCGGCTTTCTGGTTCAGGCCGTCGAGTTCGCCAGAGTTGACGCACACGCAGTTTTGCTTGTCGCCGTACCACTCTTGCCAGACGGCTGTATCAAAGGCGCGGTCTTTCACGGAAACCACCTGCTGGATCGGCAAGTCATATTTCAAAGCAAACGCAAAGTCACGCTCGTCGTGCGCAGGCACGCCCATCACGGCACCGTCGCCATAGCTCATGAGCACGTAATTGCCCACCCATACCTCGACCTGCGCGCCCGTCAACGGGTGCGTGACGAACAGGCCCGTGGCCATGCCTTTTTTCTCCTGCGTGGCCATTTCGGCCTCGGTGGTGCCGCCGGACTTGCACTCTTCGAGGAAGGCCGCCAATGCAGGGTTGCTGGCCGCAGCATGCAGCGCCAGCGGGTGCTCGGCGGCCACCGCGCAAAACGTGACGCCCATGATGGTGTCAGCGCGGGTGGTAAAGACGTACATCTTGCCTTCGCCAATCAAGGCACCCGAGGCATCGCGGATGTCGTGCGGGAACGCAAAGCGCACGCCCTCAGACTTGCCGATCCAGTTCTCCTGCATCAGGCGCACTTTGTCGGGCCAGCCGTTGAGCGTCGCCTTGTCGTTGCCAATCTGCACATGGTCGAGCAGCTCTTGCGCGTACGACGTGATGTTCAGGTAATAGCCCGGGATCTCTCGTTTTTCGACCGGAGCACCTGTGCGCCAGCCTTTGCCGTCAATGACCTGCTCGTTGGCCAGCACGGTCTGGTCCACCGGGTCCCAGTTGACGACCTGGGTCTTGCGGTAAGCGATGCCTTTTTCCAGCATCTTCAAGAACAGCCACTGGTTCCACTTGTAATAAGTCGGGTCGCAGGTGGCCACTTCACGGGACCAGTCCACCGCCAAACCCATGGCCTGCATCTGCTTTTTCATGTAAGCGATGTTTTCGTACGTCCATTTGGCCGGGGGCACACCGTTTTTCAAGGCGGCGTTTTCGGCGGGCAGGCCAAACGCGTCCCAACCCATGGGCATCAAGACGTTGAAGCCCTTCATGCGCAGGCTGCGCGTGAGCATGTCGTTGATGGTGTAGTTGCGCACATGGCCCATGTGCAGCTTGCCGCTGGGGTAGGGCAGCATGGAGCAGGCGTAAAACTTCTTTTTGCTGGCGTCTTCGGTGACGCGGTAGGCATCGCGGGCCGTCCAGCGGGCCTGCGCTGCGGGTTCGACTTCGAGGTGGTTGTACTTGTCTTGCATAGCCTGCGATTGTAGAGGGGGCGGGTCGACCTCCCCGCAAAACCAGGCAGGCCAATTCTCTTGTGGGAGCGAGCCCCTGCTCGCGAATGGCCGCTTTGGACGAGCACGCATTCGGCCGCAGGGGCGGCCTCCCACAAGGCAAGTCAGGGGTGTGAAAACTCAGCGCGCGGGCGCAGGGGCTGTTTGCGCCACAAAACCGATGCGAGACAGGCCTGCTTTTTGGGCCAAGCCCATGGCCTCGACCACCCGGCCGTAGGGCACGGACTCGTCGGCGCGCAATTCCAACTCGGTGTTGGGGTTGCGTTTGGCGGCTTCCGCCAGGCGCAAGCGCAGGGCGTCTGGGGTGATGGGTTTGTCGTTCAAGTAAATGGCGCCTTGCGCATCGACCACCAAGGACACCGCTTGCGGCGATGCGCCTGCTTCGCCACCTTCGCTTTGTGGCAAGTCCAGTCGGATGGCGCTGGTCATCAGCGGTGCGGTGAGGATGAAAATCACCAGCAAAACCAGCATCACGTCCACCATGGGGGTGACGTTGATCTCGCTCATGGGGGCGTCCGGCTTGCGGGATTGCAGACGACCGAAGGCCATGGCTCAGTCCTGTGGATCGGCCAGCAAGCCACGCAGATCGTGGGCAAAGCCTTCGAGTTCGGCCTCGATCTGGTTCACTTTGCGGCCCAATACGTTGTAGCCCAGCACCGCCGGGATGGCCACCGCCAAGCCAGCCGCGGTCATGATCAAGGCCTCGCCCACGGGGCCCGCGACCTTGTCGATGGTCAGTTGCCCAGCTTCGGCCATGCCGGTCAGGGCATTGAAGATGCCCCAAACCGTGCCCAAAAGACCCACAAAAGGCGAGATGGACCCGGCCGTGGCCAGCCACACCTGGCCCCACTGCAAGCGACGCACCACCCCTTGCAGGGCATCGCGCAACACCCGCGTCAGTTGGGGGTGACGGTCTCCCGCAGAAGCCAAGGTGCCGCCCACGGGCAGCAAAGTGGCTTCGAGCAAGGGGGTGATGCAGGCGTCTCGGTCAAACTGGGCCACGCGCTGACGGGCATCGTCAAATGCCGGGGCCTGCCAAAACGCCGCAATGCTGCGGCGCATGTCCAGGCCCACCCGCGATAGCAAGCGCCACTTCCAGACCATCACCACCCAGCTGCCAACCGACAGCACCAGCAACACCAAGGCCAGCAAACGGCTGACCAGATCACTGTGCAGCAAAAAATCGTTGAGGCTCATGGCGACAGGGCTGTTGGCTAGTTCAGCGCAGGCTCAACACGTCGAACATGTCAAACAGCCCACGCTGCTGGGTGGCCAGGTAGCGCACGGCGCGCAGGCTGCCCTGAGCATAGGTGGATCGGCTGGAGGATTTGTGGGTCACTTCGATGCGTTCACCAATGCCGGCGAACAAGACGGTGTGGTCGCCCACGATGTCACCGCCCCGAATGGTGGCAAAACCGATGCTGGACGGATCGCGCTCGCCCGTGTGGCCATAGCGCTCGTACACCGCGCAGTCTTTCAAGTCACGGCCCATGGCCTCGGCAATGACTTCGCCCATTTTCAGGGCCGTGCCAGAAGGGGCGTCGACCTTGTGACGGTGGTGGGCTTCGATGATCTCGATGTCGTAGCCGGTCGACATGGCTTGCGCTGCCATTTGCAGCAGCTTGAGCGTGACGTTGACGCCCACGCTCATGTTGGGGGCCATCACAATGGCGATGTCTTTGGCAATTTCAGCGATTTCGGCTTTTTGCTCGTCCGTGAAACCGGTCGTGCCGATCACGGCTTTGACGCCCAGTTCGCGGCACACCTTCAGGTGCGCCAGGGTGCCTTCGGGTCGCGTGAAATCGATCAGGCAACCCGAATCCTTCAAGCCAGCATGCAAGTCCGACGTGACCAAAACGCCACTGGTTTTGCCCAAAGGCGCTGCGGCGTCTTGCCCCAGAGATGGGCTGGCGACCATGTCGAGTGCGCCCGCCAGGCGGCAATCGCCAGAGGCCATGATGGCTTCGATGAGCATGTGTCCCATGCGGCCAGAGGCGCCTGCGACGGTGATGGGCAAGTCGGTCAATTGAGTCATGTCATTTTTGAATGAAAGATACGCACGCCATCGGGCACATGACCCGACCCCCCGTTAACGGGGTGTTGGCTCCAGAGGGGGATAACTGGCGGGCAGCGGGGCAGAAACTGGGGCATCGCCAGACGCTTTTTGCACCGGAAACTTCTTCAGGTCTTCTTCGCTGGCCTGCAAATTGGGCACGCTCGCAGCCTGACGCTGCTGCACCAAGCGCTCGACAAATTCGGACTCGCTGGGCAAGTCACCGCCTTCAACAGATGCCACCACATCGCCTTTAAAAAACACGGTGAGCTGGAAACTCTGGGGGGGCACACCTTGGCGGCGAATGCTGAACGCGTAATCCCAGCGGTCGGCATGAAACAAGCTTGTGACCAGCGGGGTGCCCAAAATGTCTTTGACTTGGGCGCGGGCCATACCCAGGCTGATCGCCTGCCGCTGCTCTTTGGACACAAAGTTGCCTTGCACCACCTCAGGCACATACGGCTTGAAGGTGTCGCTGGTGAAGCTGGACATGCTCCCGCAACCCGCCAAACTTGCGCAAACAATGAGCATGGCCAGGCGGTTGCCTGTCAAGGGGAAAGTCAGGAAAGCTGTCATGGTTGAAGGCGGGCCGATATGATCGGGTCATTGTAGCGGCAGCTTCATGTCCAACCCGGTTTTGCATACCCAGATACCCTTCACATGACCCAAATCGACGAACTGAAAAACAATGGTCTGAAAGCCACACTGCCGCGGCTGAAAATTCTGGAGGTTTTTCAGAGCGGCGCTCAACGCCACATGACGGCCGAAGATGTTTTTCGCCACCTGCTGCGCGAAAACATCGACATCGGCCTGGCGACGGTGTACCGGGTACTGACCCAGTTCGAACAAGCCGGCCTCTTGAGTCGCAACCATTTTGAAAGCGGCAAAGCGGTCTATGAACTCAACGAAGGGCAACACCATGACCACATGGTTTGCCTCGATTGCGGTCGGGTAGAAGAGTTCTATGACCCGGAAATCGAATCACGGCAACAAGCCGTGGCCGAAGCCAAGGGTTTTGTGATCGCAGACCACGCCTTGAGCCTGTATGCCCATTGCACACAAAACCCATGCCCCCACCGTCAGGGTTGAGCTGAAGCGAGGCGCCTACTCCATCGCCCGCCGCTGGCGCTCAATGAAGTCCTGGTAGGTGTCAATGCCGCGCATTTGCAAAATGGTGTTGCGCACAGCGGCCTCGACCAGCACGGCGATGTTGCGACCCGCCACCACCTGAATCACGACTTTGCGCACGGGGATACCCAACACATCTTGCACCAGAGGCTCTGAGGGCAAGCGCTCGTAATCGCGCTCCAGCGTCTCGCGGCGCACCAGGTGAACAATGAGCTTCAGGCGCATCTTGCGGCGCACCGCGGTTTCACCAAAGATGGCCCGGATGTCGAGCAAGCCGATGCCACGCACTTCAAGCAGGTTTTGCAACAAATCGGGGCAACGCGCCTCGATGGTGGTTTGGTTGATGCGGTACAAATCGACCGCATCATCGGCCACCAAACCGTTGCCGCGTGAAATCAACTCCAGGCCCAGTTCGCTCTTGCCAAGCCCCGACTCTCCCGTGATCAACACGCCCATGCCCAAAATGTCCATGAACACGCCGTGCATGGTGCTGCGGTCGGCAAAATGCTTGGACAAATACGCACGCAGCACATCGATGACGAACGCCGACGACTGGTCTGTCGAGAACATCGGAATTTGGGCCCGCTCGCACATCGACAGCAGCGCGTCGGGCGCCACCTGGCCATCGGCCAACACCAGCACAGGCGGCTCCAGCGTGACAATGCGTGCGATTCTGCGTGCGCAGTCTTCAGGCGTGGCATTGCTCAGGTAGGCCACTTCACGCGGCCCCAGAATTTGCACCCGGTAAGGGTGGATGTAGTTCAGGTAACCCACCAAATCGGCACCCGATCGGGCTTCGCGCACGGCCACTTCGTCAAACCGCCGCTCTGAAGCGCCCAAACCTGCAACCCACTGCCATTTCAGTTTGCCACGGTGGTCCTCAAACAGGACATCGGCGCTGATGACGGAAGGTTTCATCGCAAAAGCCCTGGCCTTCGCCAGCTCAGACGGTTTGAGCCGACTGCCATTGGGCAATCAATTGATGCAAATCACCTTGAACCGTGCTGCCCTTGATGCGCTCACGCAGCGCAGAATCACTCAGCAACTCGGCGATCTCGGACAGGATCTCCAGGTGTTTTTGGGTGGCTGCCTCGGGGACCAGCAAGAAAATCAGCAGGTTGACGGGTTGCTCATCGGGGGCGTCAAAACCAATCGGCTGAGCCAACTGAAAAACAGCCGCCATCGGTGCCTTCAGACCCTTGATGCGACCATGCGGAATGGCCACACCATGACCCAGACCTGTCGAGCCGAGACGCTCCCGGGCGAACAAGCTGTCAGTGACCAACGCACGGGAGAGGCCGTGCAGGTTCTCAAAGAGAAGTCCGGCTTCTTCAAATGCACGTTTCTTGCTGGTGGCTTCCACCCCCACAAGAACTTGGGCAACAGGCAATATGGATGAGAGGCGATTCATGGTCGAGGCCGGATTATGCACCCGTCCGGGGCACAAAGCTTGCAAGTTGTATCTGCCCACAGGCCCAAGGGGGCATGCGCAGCCACCACGCCAAGCCTACAGCCGCGTTTATGCATGAAAAAGGCCGCTCTTGGCGGCCTTGAGTCAGATCGGTTGAAACCCCATCACATCATGCGCTTGGGCGCGCTGTGGTGGTGGTCGGTGATGCGGTCTTTGTGTTTGACCACTTGGCGGTCCAGTTTGTCCACCAGTTCATCGACGGCGGCGTACAAATCTTCGTGGGCGCTTTCTGCAAAGAGGTCATTGCCTTTCACGTGGATGTTGCATTCAGCGCGCTGGCGCTTTTCCTTTTCTTTCTGCTTCTCGACGGTCAGCAGCACTTTGACGTCGACCACCTGATCGAAATGCCGGGTGATGCGGTCGAGCTTCCCTGTGACGTACTGGCGCAAGGCCGGGGTCACTTCCAGATGGTGCCCGCTGATGGTTAAATTCATAGTCGTCGCCTCCATAGATTCAGGGTAGAAAAAGCCCCGCCGAAGCGGGGCTCCGAAACCACCTGTTCAGGTGATTCAGCCCCACTATGCGCCGCCCCTTATTGAAAAGCAAGGCAACTCAAGGTAAACCCCCGGAGGCCCGGGCCATTGCACCCAAACAGGCTTTTCGGTGCTATCGTCTGACTTGGAGTGGAGCTCAAAGCAAGCCCTCCTGTTTTATGCCTCCGATGCTTGCGTCAAGCAACGTAGGCTGGCGCACCATGCAAACGCAAATGCCCTGCCAGCCAGGCACTGAGCAAACTGGCCGCCACCCCCAACAAACCCGCCACCCAATACAAGGTGAGCTGCCCTTGGGCATCTCGCCCAATGATGAGGCCCGCCACCAAAGCCGCCAAGCCCATGGACGCCGACTGCACCGCCGAGTTGAGGGTCATGAACGTGCCGCGCAAACGCGGCTCGACAGCCGATGAAATCATCGCCATGCCGGGAATCATGCGCCCGCTCATGACGGTAAAGAACAGGGTCGATATGGCCAGCAAGCCCCACAAGGGAAGGCCTTGCGAAAGCGTGGTGGCCATCAAGGGCACGGTCACCGCCAAAGCCAAGCGTTGAAACATCTTGACCTTGCCCACCCGATCCGTCAGGCGGCCAAAATAGCGCGCACTGAGCAAAGTGGCCACGCCACCGCACAGGTAGATCCAAGGCACTTGCGCCGCTTGCATGCCAGAGTTGGACTGCAGATAAATGGTGATGTATGGAATGACAGTGAACGCCGCGAACATCATCAGGCCCGACACCCCGAAGGCCTTGAGGTGATTGGCCTCGGCCAGCACCTGACCAATACCGCGCCACACGCTGACCCTTTCGGGATGGTGCAGGTGGGCGTCCAGACGGGGTAAGGTTTGCCAAGCACCGAGCGAGAGCAAGCCCACCAGCACGGCAATGCCAAAGAAAGGCGCATGCCAGCTCAAATGCGCCGCCAGAAACAGCCCCAAGGGCACGCCCGCCACCGTGGACACGGAAAACGAGGTCATCACCACGCTCATGGCCCGACCCCGGCGCTCGAACGGGACCACATCGGCCACGATGGTCTGGGACAAGGCCGACAAAACGCCACCAAACAAGCCTGCGGCCACGCGCGCCACCATCAACCAGACATAGTCGGGTGCCAGACCACAAGCCAGTGTGGCCAATCCAAACAAGATGTACATCACGAGCAGCAAGCGTTTGCGGCTGAAACGGTCGATGTAGGTGGCCGCCATCAGGCCGGACAGGCCAGCAGACAAGGTGTAAGCGGAAACCAGCAAGCCGAACTGCGCATTGCTGATGCCAAACAGGGCCGTGAACTGCGGCCCCAGCGGCATCATGATCATGAAGTCCAGAATGTGGGTGAACTGGATGCCAGCCAGCGTGAAGAGGAGCCAGCGCTCTCGCCGTGGGGTCAGATGAGGTGTCATGGAACAATGCAAGTGAATTGACTGAATCTAACACCCCGCGTCACAACCCCTGCCCATGCACATCGACAGCCTGACGCCGACGCTTCACGCGACAAACGCCCGCCCGGTCCATGGCCTGGTGCTGATGGGGGGTGGTGCACGCACCGCCTACCAAGCTGGCGCGCTGCAGGCCATCGGCAAATTATTGGGAAACCGGGGGGCGAACGCAGACAAACCCTTCCCCTTTCAAATCCTGGCGGGCACTTCGGCAGGAGCCTTGAACGCCACATTCCTGGCCAGCAAGGCCATGGAGGGTCTGCGCGGCCTGGATGACCTGGCCCGATTTTGGGGTGAGCTGCGCTCAGAGGCGGTCTACCAGCTGCCCCCAACCCCCTTGGCCAAACTCAGCCGATGGGCCACGGCCCTTGGACTGGTGCTGTCAGCCCGGCAATCTGCCGCACTCATGGACAGTCTGGCCTTGGTCAACACCTTGCACGGTGCGATTGCGCTGGAGCGCATCGATACAGCCCTGCAACACGGGGTGTTGCAGGCGCTGGCCGTCACGGCCTCCAGTTATTCCAGCGGGGCCCACTGGACTTTTTGCCAAACCCGTGACGGCCAGCCCATACCCTGGAGCCGTCCCGGCAGGCGAGCAGAACAACAACCGATCACCATTGAGCACTTGATGGCCTCCAGCGCCATCCCCTTCATTTTTCCATCCACGCCGCTGTGGGTGGATGGTGGGATGGAATTTTTTGGGGATGGCTCGATGCGGCAGCTTTCGCCTTTGTCATCTGCCGTGCACCTGGGCGCAGACCGGATAGTGGCCATTGGCGTGGGGCAGCCCCAGCGGGCGGGTCTCGGCTCGCCCATGCCGTCCAACGGACGACCCTCGCTGGGCACCATCGCGGGACACGCCATGGCCAGTGTTTTCCACGACACGCTGGATGCCGATGTGGCGCAAATCAACCGCGTCAACCAATCACTGAGCATGCTGCCCGACAGCGTTCGCGCCGAATTGCCCTTCCGGTCGGTTCAGGTTTTGGCGCTGCAGCCCAGCGCTTCGCTGGATGCGCTGGCACAAGAACATGCCCACGCCTTGCCCAAACCGATCATCCGGGTGCTGGAGGGCTTGGGTGCCCTGCGAGGCAGCGGTGCCGCTTTGGCCAGTTATTTGTTGTTTGAACCCGGCTTTGTCCAGGCCTTGATGGCACTCGGCCAAGCGGACGTGCAGGCCAGAGCCGATGAAATCCTGGCTTTTTTGAGTCCCCAGCCCAGCCATCCGGTGCGATAATCCGCCGATTCATTCTGGAGACACACTGCCGTGGAAACTACCCCGAGTCGGTAGCTTTCGAACGCGCTGAGCAACTGGCCCATCGTTCGAAAGCTGCAAAAACACTTCGCCGCCCCATTGAACTTTTGGCAACTGGCCATTTTTCGGATTCGCCATGCTCAACATCTTCACTCTCGCCAACGGTCGTCTCTTTCAGGAAGAGATCGAGTCGCTGGAAGAACTCTCCCGTTTCCAGCCCATCTGGGTCGACTTGGAGTCGCCTACGCTGGAAGAAAAACGCTGGATCAAACAATATTTTGGCCTGTCCATCCCGGAAGACGCGATGGACGAGGACATCGAAGAATCCGCACGCTTTTACGAAGAAGACAACGGCGAGCTGCACATCCGCTCCGACTTCTTGATCGCTGACGAAGACGAGCCGCGCACCGTGCGCTGCGCCTTCATCCTCAACCAGCACAACCCCAACCTGAAAAGTCAGGGCGTGCTGTTTTCCATCCACGACGAAGACGTGCCGGTGTTTCGCCTGCTGCGCATGCGCGCCCGCCGCGCACCGGGCCTGATCGAAGACGCCAAGGAAGTGCTGCTCAAGCTGTTTGACGCCGATGCCGAGTACTCGGCCGACACGCTCGAAGGCATTTACGACAAGCTCGAAACTGCGGGTAAAAAAGTGCTGTCGGGTGACGTGACCGACGCCATGGCCGGTGAAGTGCTGGGCGCCATCGCCCGCCAGGAAGACCTGAACGGGCGCATCCGACGCAACGTGATGGACACCCGCCGCGCGGTGAGCTTCATGATGCGCTCCAAAATGCTCAATGCCGAGCAGTTTGAAGAAGCCCGCCAAATCCTGCGCGACATCGACTCGCTCGACTCGCACACGGCTTTTTTATTCGACAAAATCAACTTCTTGATGGACGCCACTGTGGGTTTCATCAACATCAACCAGAACAAGATCATCAAGATCTTCTCGGTGGCCAGTGTCGCCCTGCTGCCACCCACCTTGATCGCCAGCCTGTACGGCATGAACTTCCAGTACATGCCCGAGCTGTCGCAAAAATGGGGCTACCCCTATGCACTCGCATTGATGGCCGCAAGCGCTGTGGTGCCCATGTGGTATTTCCGTCGGCGCGGCTGGCTCAAATAAAACCCGCTCAGACCGGCTGACGGCTGGTCAACCATTGCGACAAAATCGCCAAGCTGTAACGGCTGGCAACTTCGCGGATAAAGCGGCTGAAGTCGGTATGGGCTTCGTCATCGGCACGGTCTGAAATCGTGCGAACCGCTGCAAAAGGCACCTGATAGTCATGGCAGACCTGCGCCACCGCAGCACCCTCCATCTCAACAGCCAAAGCATCGGGCAAGGCTTGGCTCAAGGCCCGACTTTCCATGGATGTGGCCACAAAACGGTCGCCACTGATCACCAAGCCCAGGTGCATTTGTGCTTGGCTCAATTCAAATTGGGTGAATGTCTCCGTGCCCAAATGCCGCCGGGCATCGCCCAGCACTTGCCGAGTGGCCGAGGCCAGCTGGGCCACCAAGCCCATATCGGTCTCAAAACGGGCTCGGCCATACAAGGGCACTTCGTGACGGGGAAACAGCGGAGATGCGTCCATGTCGTGCTGCACCAGCCCGGTCGCCACCACCACATCGCCCACACGCACACCCGACCCCAGGCCACCGGCCACGCCGGTAAAAACCAGGGTGTCCACATGAAACCGCTCCAGCAAGACCGTGGCGGTGGTGGCGGCCGACACTTTGCCAATGCGCGAGAGCACCGCCACCACAGCATGCCCATGCCAATGTCCCAGCCAAAAGTCACGCCCGGCCACCGACACACATTGCTCGTCCGACATCTGCGCCAACACAGCGGACAATTCTTCGTGCATGGCACTCATGATGCCGATCACCGCCATAGGGTTTCCTTCGAAACTGGATTGAAAAAGCGGCCACGAGGGCCGCTTTGAAGTGTATCGGGCAGGCCCCAATGAGGCCGGGCAACCGACTCAGGTTTTGTTGCGCAACTCGCGTCGCAAAATTTTGCCCACCGGGGTTTTGGGCAACTCATCGCGGAACTCGATCACACGGGGTTGCTTGTAGCCGGTCATGTTTTCGCGGCAATAGGCCATGATCTGCGCCTCGGTCAGCGCCGGGTCTTTCTTGACCACCACCAATTTCACCGCCTCCCCGGTTTTTTCGTCGGGCACACCAATCGCGGCACACTCCAACACGCCAGGGCAGGCAGATGCCACCTCTTCCACTTCATTAGGGTAGACGTTGAAGCCGCTGACCAAAATCATGTCTTTCTTGCGGTCCACAATTTTGAAGAAGCCACGCGCATCCATGATGCCGACATCGCCCGATTTGAAGTAGCCGTCAGTAGTCATGACCTTGGCGGTTTCATCCGGGCGCTGCCAATAGCCCGCCATGACCTGCGGGCCTTTGATGGCGATTTCGCCCGGCATGCCAGGCGCGCTCACCTCGTTGCCTTCGTCATCGAGCAGCTTCATCCAGGTGCCAGGCAAAGGCACACCGATGGTGCCTGTGAACTCGGTGCTGGTGGTCGGGTTGCAGCTCGCGGAAGGGCTGGTTTCAGACAAGCCATAGCCCTCACAAATCGGGCAACCGGTTTTCTCGAGCCAGAGCTTGGCCACGTTGGGCGTCACCGCCATGCCCCCGCCCAGGGACACCTTGAGGTTGGACCAGTTGACAGTGTTGAAATCAGGGTGGTTGGCCAAACCGTTGAACAAGGTGTTGACCGCCGGAAAGCTGTGAAACGTGTGCTTGGACAACTCCTTGAGCACCGCAGGCAAGTCACGCGGGTTGGGGATCAGGATGGTCTTTCCGCCCGAACGCATGGACAGCATCATGTTCACTGTGAACGCGAAGATGTGGTACAGCGGCAAAGCGCACACGGAGGTGGGCTGCTCACCTGCAGGGATGCGTTTCATCACCGGTTCGTTCCAGGCCTCGGATTGCAGCACATTGGCAATCAGGTTGCGGTGCAGCAGCACCGCACCTTTGGACACGCCGGTGGTGCCGCCGGTGTATTGGAGTACGGCGATGTCATTGGCCGAGAGTTCGGGCTTGCGAAAAGCCTGCTGCCGGCCTTTGGACAAAGCATCGTTGAACCGGACAGCCTGCGGCAAATTGAAGGCAGGCACCATCTTCTTGACGTTGCGCACCACGTAGTTGACCAAGCTGCCCTTGAGCCAACCCAACCGGTCGCCCATGGAGGCCAACACAACATGTTGCACAGGCGTTTGCGCGATGCATTTCTCAAGCGTCGCGGCAAAGTTCTCGATGATCACAATCGCTTTGGCACCTGAGTCCTTGAGTTGGTGCTCGAGTTCGCGTGCGGTGTACAGCGGGTTGACATTCACAACCACAAAGCCTGCACGCAAGATGGCTGCCACAGCCACAGGGTACTGAGGCACATTGGGCATCATGATCGCGACGCGATCGCCAGTGCTCAAACCCAAAGATTGTAGGTACGCCGCCATGGCCAGGCTTTCGCGGTCGGTCTGGGCGTAAGTGATGTCCTTGCCCAAAAAACTGTAGGCAGAACGGGTGGCGTATTTGGAAAAACTCTCTTCAAGCAAGCCCACCAGAGAGCTGTATTGGGTGGGATCGATGTCTGCTGGAACGCCTTCAGGGTAACTGTTCAGCCAAACGGGATTCAAGTTCATATCAGGTTCTCCTGTGAGCCAGTCTACCGCACTACTGACGGCAAACTGACTCGCAGAGCTACTGGATTTCCCGGGTTCACATTTTCAAAGCCACCAGCACTTCATCGAGCATTTTCTTGGCATCACCAAACAGCATGCGGTTGTTTTCTTTGTAGAACAACGGGTTGTCCACGCCCGCGTAGCCGCTGGCCATGGAGCGCTTCATGACGATGCTGGTGCGGCCTTTCCAGACTTCGAGCACCGGCATGCCGGCGATCGGGCTGGTCGGGTCTTCTTGCGCCGCCGGGTTGACAATGTCGTTGGCCCCGATGACCATGACCACATCGGTGTCCGGGAAATCGTCGTTGATTTCGTCCATCTCCAGCACGATGTCGTAGGGCACCTTGGCCTCGGCCAACAGCACGTTCATGTGGCCGGGCATGCGGCCCGCCACGGGGTGGATGCCGAAACGCACATTGACGCCGCGATCGCGCAGGGTCTTGGTGATTTCATTGACCGTGTGTTGGGCTTGGGCCACTGCCATGCCGTAACCCGGCACGATGATCACGCGCTTGGCGTCGCGCAGCAGCTCAGCGGTCTCGGTCGCGCTCACAGGCACCACCTCACCTTGCGGCTCGGCCGCAGCGCCGTCGGCCTTGGGCGCAGCAGGTGCCCCACCACCGAAGCCCCCTGCGATCACGCTGATGAAGTTGCGGTTCATCGCGTTGCACATGATGTAGGACAGGATGGCACCGGACGAACCCACCAGCGCGCCGGTCACGATCAGCAAGTCGTTGCTGAGCATGAAGCCGGTGGCCGCAGCGGCCCAACCGGAATAGCTGTTGAGCATGGACACCACCACCGGCATGTCGGCGCCGCCAATGGCCATGACCATGTGGATGCCGAACAGCAAGGCGATGGCGGTCATGATGATCAGCGGCGTCATGCCGCTTTGCACATCGTGCGCGTTCACGAACTCACGGCCAAACCAGACCACCACCAACAGGCCCAACAGGTTGAGCCAGTGGCGTGCGGGCAGCAGCAAAGGCTTGCCGCCGATCTTGCCGTTGAGCTTACCAAAGGCGATCAGCGAGCCCGAGAAGGTGACCGCACCGATCAGGATGCCGACGTAGATCTCCACCTCATGAATGGCTTTTTCAGCGCCTTGGTACTGGACCGAGGTGTCCACGTAGCTGGCAAAACCCACGAGGCAAGCCGCCAAGCCCACCAGGCTGTGCATCAGCGCGACCAGCTCCGGCATCTGGGTCATCTTGACGGTTTTGGCGGCGTAGAAACCCACGCTGCCACCGATCAGCAGCGCGCCGATGATCCACGGGATGCCCGCAGCGGCCACACGCGGGCCCACGATGGTGGCGATCACCGCCAACGCCATGCCGATGACGCCGTAGAGATTGCCCCGACGCGATGTTTCTGGGTTGGACAAGCCACCCAGGCTGAGGATAAAAAGGATGGCCGCGCCCAAGTAGGCGGCCGTGGCCAGGCTCGGAGAAATGAGACTTTGAGACATGATCGTCTTTCCTTGTTTCTTGTCTTGATCAGTCGAGGACAGCGCTAAAAATCCGTCCCCGAAGTCATTAATCAGTCGGGGACCGAGCTAAAGATCCGTCCCCGAAGTCATTTATTTGCGGAACATGTCCAACATGCGGCGGGTGACTGCAAAGCCACCGAACATGTTGACGGCCGTGAGCACAATGCCGGCAAAAGCCAGCCACTGGATGAGCTGATCGGGCCGGCCATTCGTGCCCGCCTCGGGCGGCAAGATCTGCACCAGCGCACCGATCACGATGATGCTGGAGATGGCGTTCGTCACGCTCATGAGCGGTGTGTGCAGCGCGGGTGTCACGTTCCAGACCACCATGTTGCCGATGAAGCAAGCCAGCACAAACACCGTGAAGTGGCCCAAAAAGGCCGCCGGTGCGTAAGCGCCAATGGCCCAGAACACCAAGGCACCCAGACCAAACACCACCGCCAGCGTTTTGGCGGGCATGGGGCCGCTGCTGCCGTGGCCGTGACCGCTTTTTTTCTCGGCCACCGCCACCGTGGGCTTGGGCGCAGGCTTGGGCGCCACCACCAGTGGGGGCGCGGGCCAGGTGATCTCGCCATCCTTGATGACCGTCAGGCCCCGAATGGCGTCGTCTTGCATGTTGACGTTGATGACGCCGTCCTTGGTCTTGCACAGCTCTTCCGTCAGGCGGAACAGGTTGGTGCCGTACAGCGTGGACGACTGGCGCGCCATGCGCGAGGCCAGATCCGTGTAACCGACGATGGTCACGCCATGCTTGACCACGGCCTTGCCCGGCTCGGTCAACTCGCAGTTGCCGCCTTGCTCGGCGGCCATGTCCACGATCACGCTGCCGGGCTTCATGCTTTGCACCATCTCGGCCGTGATCAGCTTGGGCGCGGGTTTGCCGGGGATCAGCGCGGTGGTGATGATGATGTCGCACTCTTTGGCCTGCTGCGCGTACATCTGGCGCTGCGCGGCCTGGAAGCCTTCGCTCATGACCTTGGCGTAACCGCCGCCGCCCGAGCCTTCTTCTTCGTAATCCACCTTGACGAATTCACCGCCGAGTGACACGACTTGGTCGGCCACTTCGGCGCGGGTGTCGTTGGCGCGCACGATGGCGCCCAGACTGGCGGCTGCGCCAATGGCGGCCAAACCGGCCACACCGGCTCCGGCAATGAACACCTTGGCCGGGGGCACCTTGCCTGCGGCCGTGATCTGGCCGTTGAAGAAACGGCCAAAAGCGTTGGCCGCCTCGACCACGGCGCGGTAGCCGCTGACGCCGGCCATGGAGGTCAGCGCGTCCATCTTCTGGGCGCGGCTCAAAGTGCGGGGCAGTGCGTCAATCGACAGCGCCGTGACTTTTTTGGCCGCGAGCTGCTGCATCAAATCGGGGTTTTGGGCGGGCCACAAAAAGCCGATCAGCGTCTGGCCTTCGTGCATCAGCGCCACTTCATCGGGCGTAGGCGCGCGCACCTTGAAGACGATGTCGCTGCTGAGCCACAGTTCAGCGGCACTGGGCGCAATGGTGGCACCGGCTTCGACGTAGGCGTCGTCCGACAGGTCGGCCAGCTCACCGGCACCCCGTTCCACCGCCACTTCAAAGCCAAGCTTGACCAGCTTGGTGACCGCATCGGGCACAGTGGCCACCCGTTTTTCACCGAGGAATATCTCTCGCGGCACGCCTATGCGCATGGTTTGTCTCCAGATGATGATGATGAAATCGCAGGACTTGCGCCTGGCAGGGCAAATCAACGCTTAAATATATACTGAAACTTACGACAGTCGAATCAGGTCAATCCCAAGCATCACCACTCGGTGCCCAGCCGATAATCACACCATGGACACACGCTGGAAACCCAATGTCACCGTGGCCGCCATCATTGAGAAAAATGGCCGCTATTTGTTGATCGAAGAACACACCCAGGAAGGCTTGCGCCTGAACAACCCGGCCGGGCACCTGGACGAGGGCGAATCACCCGCCGACGGCTGTGCCCGTGAAGCCTTGGAGGAAACAGCCCACCCCTTCAACCCTACGGCCTTGGTTGGCATCTATTTGTCACGCTTTCAGCGCGCCGCAACGGGTGAAGACATCACCTATGTGCGGATGGCTTTTTGCGGTGACATCGGCGACCTGCAACCCCACCTGAGCCTGGATGAGGGGATCGTCCGAACCCTCTGGATGACACCCGAGGAAGTGCGCGCCAGTGCAGACCGCCATCGAAGCCCTTTGGTGTTGCGCTGCATCGAAGACCACCTAGCGGGTCAACGCTTTCCGCTGAGCGTGATCTACACCGATGTCGCCGTCAAGCTCCCCAATGCCCCCAAGTCTGAAGGCATACCACGCCAATAACCTCCAATCTCCCCATGCCCGACACCTGGTTTACCGCCCGCACGACACGCCATTGACGGGCGCATGAGCATGAGCAATTGGAGCCGTCACATTTTGACTGGGCTTGGCGTGATCTTCTCCATCACCGCGACCTGCACGCAAGCTCAATCCTTAGGCAAGATCAACCAAGATCTGGTTGAGGCTGTTTTCGTTGAAATTTGCAGGTTGAACATTCAGCAACCTGACACGGTGATGCGACAGGCCATTCTGGAAACAGGTTGGATGCGCGCACCCTTTTTGATGAAGAGACAGAACCTGTTTGGTTTCAGAAATTCCAACTATCTGATTTTCAATCAATGGCAAGACAGCATCGCGTACTACAAGTCTTGGCAGGACAAGTACTACAACGCCAACGAGCACAAAGACTATGGCGAATTCCTGAAAAGCATCCGTTACGCCAGCGCAGGCTACATGGAACATTTGAGGAAGATCCAATGGACCAAGTCGTGCCCTGATCAGGCATCAATCGCCCCTGATTCACCCCGGACAAACGATTCCCCTGGAACGTCGACGACCGGTGAATGATGGGCTGCCGTGCCCATCCATCCGCGTTCCCGACAGTCACTTCATGGGGTTTTTTGGGACTTGCTCGATTTGGATTTGGTGGTCGATTTGACCGCTGCTTTCGGTTTGGATTGATTGGCCTTGGCCCCGTGACGTGAGGCCGTCTTGGCATTGGCTGCCGTGGCTTTACTTTTGGCTTTCACGGGCGCACTGACACGGATCAGATCAGGACGCAGCTGAAACGGCTGCAAAGCCTTGAGCCAAGCCGAAACCGATCTGGGCACTTCGGCTTGTTGAGCGTCCACCCACAAACTGGTTTTGTCCGGATTATTTTTGCGCCAGCTCATGGCATTGAGCATCGCTTGCGCCAACAAATCACCCTTGATCGCGTAACCCGTACCACTCAAATGCACGTGGTCCGGTTGGGCTAGACCGTAAGCATACCAAGTGCGCATGGCATCAGCGCCACCTGCCACACGGTACCAGTCGTACAAAAGGCAATCGTTTTCCTGGGCGATACGACGGATCAATTGGGCAAAATCCCAAGTAGCCGTAATGGGCTGTTTACGAAAATAGGTGTCCTGGACGCTGGTCAACACAATCAGGGCATCCGGGTGCTCGGCACGCACTTTCCGGATGGTTTCCACAATGGTGGCCTTCAGCTGCTCAGGAACAGTGTTTTTGTAGATGAGATCGTTGGTACCCCAATCCAGGATCACCAGATCAGGCGCCAACAAACTCGACTGCGCTTCAAAGTAGGCCTGGGAGCGCAATGCCCCATATGCCGCCCCGCCCACACCGAGGTTGTGATAGATCACGCCGGGTGTCTTGTTTTCAATGCTCAAGCCATGCAACTCGAAAGTATCTTCGGGCTTGGGATCTGCATTCACCACATCAAAACGGATAACGTCAAACAGTTGAGGTACTGCGATCTCGACCATGCGGGAACTCCCCTGTGACCCGTCATCGCCTTGGAGTTCACTTTCCCACAACAAATCGCCCGATTGCATCCGCAAACGGTACGCTGCAGAGGTGCTGCGGTACATGAATTTCAGCACTTTGGCACCGGGTTCGAACTGCTGATTGAACTGCAATGTGAAGGCAGACTGGGTACTGGCCGTGCGCGCGACGAAACCAGACACCCCCAAGGGCAATTTGGGGTAGACCTGAATGCTGTTGGCCGTGACCCACTCACCTTCGAAACTGGATTTGTAATCGTTTTGCGAATACGTTTTGGCGATGGCGTAGGGGAACACCATGCCGCGCCCAGCGCTGCCCATCAGCGATTGGAGTTTGTGTCGGGAAATCTGAGCCCCATACCCGCCCTGAACATGGGAATCACCAAAATGCAGCACCGTGAAGCGCCCTTGTGCAGCCCCGTCCCACTTGTCTCTCAAACGCTGTAAAAGCTGAACATTGGCCGCCTCCAATGTGTTGACTTCAGGCGTGACGAATGTATAGAAAAGCTGTGCCTTCTCGGCACCGATGAGCTCTGGCAGAGTTTTCCATCCAAATGCAGGCTTGGATGCGCCCTCTGCCGCAGCCGCAAGTGACGGGCGTCGCTGGAGTTGCGGGACTGGCGCATTTTTGACTACCTGAGGGGCTGCGGGCGTTGCTACTGGCGTGATGCTCACCACAGGCAAAGCAGGCATTGTCGGCACCGCCTTGACAGGCTCGCCCTGATTGGTTGCACAAGCCACCAACAAAGCACAAGCAGCCGCGCTGGCCACAGCACGCGTGGACAAACCACGAATCAAAAACGTCATGAAAGAATTCCTCTTCATTGCGCCGCCTCAGACGCTGACGCCTTGCGGGCCACGGCAGCTCCACCCGTCAAGAACCCGCGCTCGCGCTGCACCGTATAGCCACTCAGAAATACATATGAATTGTGCGCAAACAACAAGTCCTGGATTCCTTCTTGCTGGATCAGGGTCTTGATGTTGCCATTGAAATGACGGTAATCGAGCACATAAACCTCTTCGTAATGCGATGCAAGATAAGGGACAAACGCATTGCCATACGAGTCTTTTAGCACCACGATCTTGCGCCCATTTTTGACATCGCTGGTGATTTTCATCATGGGGTAATCACCCCCCAAAAATACGCCGTAAGCACCGGCCCCGCGAGCATATTCGGCGTACAGCTGCGTTGGCTGACCCTGACGCGAACCCGCTGCATAAAATTTGACAGATGTCTGAACTGGCACCTTGTAATACTCCACCGTATCACCCTTGCTCTTGAGGACCGGAGACAAGGTGCGATGGTAGAGGGTGCCCAGGAAATTGGGAATTTCCTTTTTGGTCAGGGCATTCAATGGCAAGGGCGTGATGTGGGCTGCTTCTGCAAAAGCGGTGTAAGCGTAATAAGCCCCCAGACCCGTCCAATGGTGGTCCGTATTGAAATACACATATTCAGATGTGTGTTGCGCAAGTTTTTCATAAGCATGTACAGGCCGAACCTGCTGCGGCAACAAGCTCAAGGCATGGTCGATGACCAACTTTTCCCGCATCACCCCTTTGTTGACTTTGGCCGGCAGGTAATAGTCCGCGCCAATCGGAATGGGCATGAAATAAATGTTGGTCTGCGGCAACTCCTGTTGATAACGCCCCACCACCGCGGCAAACGGCACCGCCATTTGAGGCGAGCCCCCCAACATTTGCACCGCCCGATTTTTATAAATGATGACGGATTCGATATTTTGATAAGGCGTGTCGTCTGACTGCGAAACCACCGCAGCCTCAACGCCAGCGCCAACAGTCGAACCATCAGGTCGACGCGTCTGGGTTACACCTTCACTCGCTGTTTGCGACGGCTTTGCCTGATTTGAGGCCGGAGCGACAGGCGGGCGAACAGCAGCAGCTGGCGTCTCATGGGCTGCAGTTGTTGCACCGCCGCCTTGATGAGTGCCTTTGTCCGAGAACACCTGGATGTCGTCTTGCGCCCATCCTCGCCACTGCTTGATTTGTCCGGCCACATCGGTCAAGGCATACCTGAAGACAAAGTTGTCCGCCACAAAATCGTCGATCTGCTTCATGTATGTCCCATGACCCATGGCTGACCAAGAGAACTCCGGAAACTGTGCAAGCTTGCGTTTTTCACCTTCAGACACCGCTTCTTTGGGCGTCATCACAAAAAACACGCCCAAACCGATCAGCAATCCTGTGAACAAGATCGTTTGTGTCCAGTCCATGTAAGGGGTGGAATGATGCTGCTGCATGGTCAGAACCGAAAGTAAATGAAAGGGTTGTAGGTTTGCCCCACCAGAAGCACCACACTGACCCCAAGGAACAACAAATTCTGAAAGACCACGGCCCACTGGTAAGTGATCGCAGTCAAGTGTTGCTTGAGACCGGCATGCGCACGCGCATACAGAGGAGCACACATGACCAAGGCAAACACCAACCAATAGGCGTTGGCCCAGAAAGCTGCGTCCAGCTGAAAGTTATACAGCGGCACATCGGCCATCCCGAACATCACTTTCAAGGTGCTACCAAGACGACTCAAGTCCGTGAAGAAGAAAATGGCCCAACCCAAAACAATGAAGAAAATGGCATACACGTGCTTCACGAAGTTGGGCATTGCGTCCAGTAAGCGCAGCAACACCTGCTTTTCAAACCAGAGAATCACACCGAAATACAGCCCCCAAAGCACAAAGTTCCAACTGGCACCGTGCCAGATGCCCGTGAGCCCCCAAACAATGAACATGTTCCGGATGGGATACCTTCTGTTACCGCCTAATGGGATGTAAACATAGTCCCTGAAAAACGTGCCCAACGAAATGTGCCAACGACGCCAGAAGTCGGTGATGGATGTGGCCGTATAGGGATGCTTGAAGTTCTCGTGGTAATGGAAACCGAACATCCAGCCCAAACCGATGGCCATGTCGGAGTAGCCAGAAAAATCGAAATAAATTTGCAAGCTGTACATCAACAAACCAAACCACTCACCTGCGACCGTGGTGTGGCTCATGTCCTGACCCAAAAACTGCAGGCACAACTCTCCAGCGGTATTGGCGATGAACACCTTCTTGAACAAGCCCTTGCAAAAGCGGGTCACACCGTTGCTGAAATCAGGCAAACTGAACACCCGCTCTTCGATTTCACGGGCAATGTGCGAATAACGCACGATAGGCCCGGCCACCAGTTGGTGAAACGAAACGACAAACAAAATGAAGTTCAAGAAATTCTTCTGTGCAGGAACCTCCCCCCGATACACATCAACCGTATAAGAGATGGTTTGAAATGTGTAAAAAGAAATACCAATTGGCAACAAAATACCCGGCGCCTTGAAGCCCAGACCGGTCAAAGCATTCACCGTCTCTACAATGAAGTCGGCATATTTGAAAGAGACCAACAATGCCAAATTGACCGTCAACGAACTGATCACACCCAAGCGTGCGATGACCTTGCGATTTTTAAAATGGTCAATGAACAGCCCGTTGAAAAAGTCCCAAACACAAGAAATGATCAACAAACTCACCCAAATCGGCTCACCCCATGCATAAAAAATGAGCGAAAAGGCCGTCAAAATCAGATTACGGACAGTCCTTTGTGGAAAGGCGTAGTAACAAATCAGACAAGCGGGAAGAAAGAAAAAAAGAAACGTCAGGCTCGAGAAAACCATGTCACTGCTCTATCGGCTACAGGAATTGATAGGCAATCCCTGTTCCAGGTAATATTTTTGAGATGGCTAGTGTAGTCGGGAGTGCCATATTTAATCTGATCAAGGAACCGATAATAGTCATCCACCCCAGTCGGCATGTTCTTGTCTTGCCATGCTTTGTAGAACAGGATGCTGTGCCCAAACCGGTCAAACCGCAGGTAATGACCGCGTCTGAACGCAAACAAGTTGTTGCGGCTCATCAGGAATGGACTGCGAAACCAGCCCGTTTCCAAAATGGCTTGCCGCATGACGATTCGAGGATGGCGAATCCCGGATTGGCAAATGGTCTGGAACACCTGCTCTACAAATACAGCATCCACTGGTCCGCGTGCGTCGAATTCATCTGACACGACCTCCAAACGATTCGGCACCGCACCATCCAACGCGTCCATCCACGCCGACGGCTGCTGCATCAGACACAAAATGCCGAAGATGCCCAGCCTTGTCAGCCGATGCACCCAACTGGATAGAAAGTGGTCGCGCTGCATACCCAATCACTGAAAGATGCATTCAAAAGCACAAGCCAGCCCGTAAGCCGATTTGGCATTGTAAGTGGGGCTTGCTGTTTCAGGGCCAAAGCTCAAGAGCTTGGGCATGAACATTGCTTACTTCAATCCAAGTATCGAATAACCGATGTTTTGTGTTGTAACGAAATTGAATTTCTTTCTATGAAGTCCGTGGGACCATTTCAAGCTGCCGCGCCCGCTCTGGCGGACGCAGGGAGGCCTGTGCGCGCAAAAACAAGGATTGACCATTCATCCCAGTTCAAGCCAACCACCTTCCGGGAGACCCTCGCTCACGTCAAACCCACAGGCACAACGAACAGAGAAAACGTTCAAGTCCAACGCGGCGACACCCTGACAGGGCTTACCCGGAAATACCTGCATGTGCAAGGTCAAGCTGCCAATGCGTCAGAAGTTCATCGAATGGCCATGACCGTGGCCAAAAACAATTCGCTGACAAACCCCAATCTGATACGCGTGGGGCAAACCCTCAATTTCTCTGCCCCCCAGTTCTCTGACACCCATTCGGGATTGAAGTCCCGAGAACTTGCCAGCACACCAACGAGCAACCCCACAAAGCCAGACAAGGCCACACTTCAACCGTCTTTAACCCGGCCAAGCGCCTCATGGCCCGCGGGCACAGGCCCCAAGGTCGCCATCGTGGGGACAGCATCGCTGTGGGCATTGGTGGTGCCATGCTCCAGCAAAGTGGCATCACACCCGACTTTGCACCCGGCCGGAAATTCTTGACGCAAAGCCAAGGCAGCTTGGCGGTCAACGCCGTTGGTGGTCACAGCAGCCCTCAGATTTTGGACCAGCTGAACAAACACGCTGGGGTCAAGAACGCCGAACTGGCCATCATCTCAGTGGGCACCAACGATTTCGTCAACAGCACGGTCAATAAGTCCTACACACCGGAGCGAATCACCCAAAACCTCCAACGCATCCGCTCTGAACTCAATGCCAAAGAAAGGGTTTGGGTTTTGCCTTATGACCCCAAAGCACGGGAATTGGTGGCGTCGGTTGCAAGAGAGCGTGGGGACAAAACCGTTGATTTGACCCAATTCCAACCGGCAGACCGCTACCACCCCAGGAATTACGCGGCGATCGCCAACAGCATCTCGCCCTTATTGAATCAGCTCAACCAGGCTCAGGCAGCAGCCCCAGGTGCCGATCAACAACAAGCTTGGGTGTCCACGCAAAACGCCCTGCTTGCTCGCGACACCCAGTTCTGAAATCCACGTCTCCAGCCCAACCGCCGATTCATTGCATCGGTACGCTCTTGACGCCGTTGGCTACTTGCGTCAGTCTGTCTTGTTCCAACAAGACCTTGGCGACATAACCCCCATCGTCGGTGGACTCTGCAGCACCCAGGTAATAACGCAAGCCGTCTTCCATAACGCCCGCCTTGGTTCGGATGCAATAAGCCAGCACATCGGCTCCGACACGCATGTTGGTGATCGGGTCAAAAGCAGCCAAGGGTCCACCATGGGGGGCATAGCGCTGGATGTGGATGTCCGTCATCACCTGCATCAGGCCCTGGGCTCCCGCCGAACTTTGGGCATAGGGGTGAAAGCCCGATTCAATCGCCATCACAGAAAGAATCAGGTATGGGGAAAATTTGTGCTTCTTGGATAAGACGTGAGCCTCCGCCACCAAAGCAGCCAGTGGCTCTGGTGCAATGCTGTATTTTTGCCCCAACCATTGCGCCACAGCCGCTTGGTCAGCAGGCAAATCCTTGAGCTCGACGGCCGTTGCGCGTTCAGCGGTGTTCTCCGGCAACCAGGAAAGCAGGACCTGCCGCTCGCGCAGCCAATTGAAAACCTCGCCCTCTGTAGCGCGCAACCAGTCAGGCCGCAGCCATAAAGCCAGCACCAAGGCAGCCACGGTCAGGCCCACCATGGCCAAACCACTGTGGGTGATGATGAACAAGCCATGCGCGACATCGCGCAGGAATGTTCTGAAGTGTTGGCACCAAGTGCAGGTTCGGCTCATGTATTTCGACCAGTTTCACATTATAAATTTTTGTCCCCGACAGACCGCATGGGCAGTCACGGGATAATTGGGGCATGTCCCAACTCCCTCGTGTGGTCGTCGGCCTGTCCGGCGGCGTCGATTCAGCTGTCACCGCCTATTTGCTCAAGCAACAAGGCTATGACGTCATTGGCATCTTCATGAAAAATTGGGAAGATGACGATGACAGCGAATACTGTTCTTCCAACATCGACTTTGTCGATGCGGCGGCCGTGGCCGATGTGCTGGGCATCGAAATCGAGCACGTCAATTTTGCGGCCGATTACAAAGACCGCGTTTTTTCCGAGTTTCTGCGCGAATACCAGGCCGGACGCACGCCCAACCCGGACATCCTGTGCAACGCCGAAATCAAGTTCAAGTCGTTCCTCGACCATGCCATGCGGCTGGGTGCCGAGAAAATTGCCACCGGGCACTATGCCCGCGTGCGGCTGAACGCCGCAACAGGCCGGCACGAGCTGCTCAAGGGGCTCGACCCCTCCAAGGACCAAAGCTACTTTTTGCACCGCCTGAACCAGGCCCAGCTGTCCAAAACCTTGTTTCCGGTCGGTGAGCTGCACAAGACCGAGGTGCGCCGGATTGCCGAAGAAATCGGCCTGCCCAACGCCCGCAAAAAAGATTCCACCGGCATTTGCTTCATTGGCGAGCGCCCCTTCCGTGACTTCCTGAACCGCTACATCTCCAAAGAACCCGGCCCGATCAAAGACCCATCAGGCCGCACCATTGGCCAACATGTAGGCCTGAGCTTTTACACGCTCGGTCAACGCCAGGGCCTGGGCATTGGCGGCATCAAGGCCAAAGGGGCGCAGCGCGGCGGTGGCGAACACACGCCCTGGTTTGTGGCCCGCAAAGACATCGAAAAAAACACGCTCTGGGTGGTGCAAGGCCATGACCATCCGTGGCTGCAATCGCCCATGCTGCAAGCCACCGACGTGAGCTGGTGTGCAGGCATGGCCCCAACGCCTGGCGCTTATGCGGCCAAAACCCGCTATCGGCAGGCCGATGCGCCTTGCCTTTTGCAAAACATGCACATGGCCGATGGGCAAGCCGGTTTTGAGTTGAACTTCAGCGAAAACCAGTGGGCCGTCACGCCCGGACAAAGTGCCGTGGTCTATGACGGCGAGGTGTGCCTGGGCGGGGGTGTGATCCACTCGGCACCGACCTTGACCACCTGAACCTGGTCATCCGCTTCCGCTCCCTGGTGGGTCAACTGTCTGAAGCCTTCAGTTTTTCGTGGATTTTGCGGGTGGTACGCCACACACCCCAAAGCACCAAGGGCACCATCACGCCAACGGCCACTTCCGGCTGAATCGGCACACCCACCGCCTTCAGTGCCTTGGCCCCATAAAGCAGCAAGCTCACCACATAGTAAGAGATGGCCGCGATCGACAGGCCCTCCACCGTGCTTTGCAGACGCAGTTGCAGTGCTTGCCCTTTGGTGAGCTTTTCAAGCAGGACTTGGTTCTGGGTTTCGGTGGCAATGTCCACCCGCGTGCGCAGCAAAGCACTGGTGCGTGACACCCGCTCAGACAAGGACGCCAGGCGCTGCGCCGTGGCCGCCACGGTGGCCATGGCGGGCGACAGTCGCCGTTGCATGAATTCACCCACCGTCTGGGTGCCGGCGATGGGCCGTTCTCGCAACTCGGCAATGCGCTGGCTCACCAGCGTGTCATACGCCCGCGTGGCCGAGAACCGGTAACCGTGCTCTGCCGTAGCCCGTTCGATGCGGGCCGCCAAAGACACCAGCACATCCAGCAGCGCCTGGTCGCTGTCGTCCTTGCGCTCCAGCCTGGCCGTGATGTCAGCCAAGCGGGCTTCGGCATCGGACAGCACGGGCGACAAGGCTTTGGCCACAGGCAAGCCACGCAAAGCCATCAGACGGTAAGTTTCCAGCTCGAGCAAACGCTGTGAAATGCGCCCGGCACGGGCCTCGCTGGTGTCCACTGGGGCCAGCACCAGCATGCGCTCAAAGCCATCGGCACCCAGCCTGAAATGGGTCAACACGCAGGAATGCGGCAAGCCTTCGGTGGTGTTGCCCATGCGCGAGCCCACCACAGCGCCCTCGCCCAACCAAGCCTGTGCTTGCACGACGGTATCGGGGGCATCCACAGGGGCTGCCAGCATGCCCAAATGGATGGCGGCCACGGTCTTTCCCGGAATGGCGCGCAACCACGCCGCCCCCGTCACGACTTGCGAGGCCAACTCGGGCGATGCCGAACCCCACCCGGCGTGCGCAGGCAAGGACTGCACGATCGAATAGCGGGTGAACTCGGTGTGGCGCTCCCATTTAACGGTGAAACCGTCGCAGCGCAGACGCAAAAAGTTGCCATTCAAGCGCTCCAGCGCCAGGTCGGCATGGCCGGGCAGGTTTTTCAGGTGCTGCCACTCCTGCTCGCGGGCAACCCCCTCGTTCAGCACGGCCACATACACAATCAAAGCAGGCAATCGGACCCTGGCCGATGGCCGGGCATGCACTTCGTTGTGAAGTTGACGCCGCTGGTCATCGTCCAACGGCAAATAACGGGCGTTCATTTCATTCATCAGCACATTGTGAATTAAGAAGCCACGGGCGAGTCCTTTGAAAATGGACTGAACCCATGAAAAAAGCCCACGGCACAGGTGCGGTGGGCTCAAATTTCAACATCTGCGTTGGTTCAGAACGGGATGTCATCGTCCATGTCGTCAAAGCTGCTGGCCGCTGGCTTGGGCGCAGCCGCCGGGCGCTGGGCAGGTGCTGCGGCCGGGCGTGCCGCCGGGGCCGACTGGCGAGGCGCATAACCGCCACCACCGCCGCCGTCATCGGACGGGCCGCCCATGCCTTGACGGCCACCCAACATCTGCATGGTTTCGCCACGGATTTCGGTGGCAAATTTCTCAACGCCGTCTTTGTCTGTGTATTTGCGGGTGCGCAAGCTGCCTTCAACGTAGACCTGCGAGCCTTTTTTCAGGTACTGGCCTGCAATTTCGGCCAATTTGCCAAAAAAGCTGATGCGGTGCCACTCGGTGGCCTCTTTCATCTCGCCGGTCGCTTTGTCCTTGTAGCGGTCGGTCGTGGCCACATTGATGTTGCTCACGGCATCGCCAGAGGGCAGGTAGCGGGTTTCGGGATCGCGGCCCAAATTGCCGACGATGATGACTTTGTTGACGGATGCCATGAAAACTCCTCGATAAGGTCCGGATTATGCGGCTTTTATGCGGTGGCCTGAACGGGTGCAGCACGCCCTGGCGTCTGCATAGGCAAGGCCACCAGCCACCACGCCAACATGGCAACGGCACAGCAGGCAAACAAGGCCGGACTGCCCCAGGTTTTCACCAACCAACCGCCCAGCCAGCCGCCGACAAAGAAACCCAGCGACTGCAAGGTGTTGTAAACGCCCAATGCCGTGCCACGCACCGCGCTGGGGGCCATGCGGGAGGCCATGCTGGGCTGAGTGGCTTCCAGCACATTGAAACCGCAGAAAAAGGCAAACAAAAGCCCGGCCATGGCCATCACGCTGGAGGTGCCCGACGATTGCACCAGCAAGCCAACTTGCACCAGCGCGATCAAGGCAATCGCACCCAAAAACGCTTTTTTCAGGTGGCCGCGCCGCTCCATGGCAAAAACACCGCCCATCAAAACAAAAGAACCCAGCACGGCGGGCAAATACACCTGCCAATGCGCGGCCTTGGGCAAACCCGATTGCACCAGCAAGGCCGGCACCGCCACCCACATGGCCAGCTGCACTGCATGCAACACAAACACCCCGAAGTTCAGGCGCATCAAGCCCGCATGGCGCAGCACATCCTTGAGACTCCCCCGGGCCTGCCCCTTCGTCTGGGCGGGTGCCGGGGGCGCACCCCAGACCACCACCGCAATGCCCAACAAGGCCAGCACACCCGTCAGGGCAAAAAGACCCGACAAGCCAACAATGGCCACCAACACAGGCGCCACCACCAAAGACAAGGCGAACATCAACCCGATGCTGGCCCCCACCAAGGCCATGGCCTTGGTGCGAACCTCGTCGCGGGTCAAATCGGCCAGCAACGCCGTGACGGCGGCAGAAACAGCGCCAGCGCCTTGCAAGCTGCGGCCCACCAGCAAACCGGTCAGATCGGTGGCACCTGCCGCCCAAAAACTGCCCAGCGCAAAAATGATCAGGCCCAGCACGATCACCCGCTTGCGCCCGAAACGGTCTGAGGCCATGCCGAAAGGCAGTTGCAACACACCTTGCGTCAAACCATAAATGCCCATGGCCAGGCCCAGCAAGGCCGGGTCATCACCGCCCGGGTACTTGCGCGCCTCCAGGGCAAACACCGGCAACACCAAAAACAAGCCCAACATGCGCAGCGCAAAAATGCCGGCCAAGGAGGCGCTGGCACGACGCTCCATGGGGGTCATGGACACGGACGAGGGAGCAGATTGCTTTTCAGGGGTTTCGGTCACGCGGAACAGCCAAGGGCAGAGGGTCAGAGAAAAGGGTGATTGTCCCTGATTGGCCAGCCCCGCTGCCAAAAACAGCGCCGACGGGGATAATCAAAGGTTTTGCTGATCTGGCCGTCCACCGTGAACCTTGTTGACTCTCCTTCCTTGCCCGACGAACCCGAACAAGCGCGGTATCTGGCGTCAGCGCTGCGGCAAACCCACATCAGCGTGCGGGGTGCCCGCACCCACAACCTCAAAAACATCGACCTCGACATTCCGCGCAACCAGCTGGTGGTGATCACCGGGCTGTCGGGCTCGGGCAAGTCGAGCCTGGCCTTTGACACGCTGTACGCCGAAGGCCAGCGCCGCTATGTGGAAAGCCTGTCGGCCTATGCGCGGCAGTTTTTGCAGCTGATGGACAAGCCCGATGTCGACCTGATCGAGGGCCTGTCGCCCGCCATCAGCATCGAGCAAAAAGCCACCAGCCACAACCCGCGCTCGACCGTGGGCACCGTCACCGAGATCCACGACTACCTGCGATTGCTCTACGCCCGCGCAGGCACGCCCTACTGCCCCGACCACAACCTGCCCCTGCAAGCACAAACCGTGAGCCAGATGGTGGACGCCGTGTTGGCCCTGCCCGAAGACACCAAACTCATGATCCTCGCGCCCATTGCGCGCGAGAAAAAAGGCGAGTTTGAGAAGGTGTTTGAGCAGATGCAGGCGCTCGGCTATGTGCGCTTTCGCATCAATGGCCAGACGGTGGAAGTGGAAGACCTGCCCACGCTCAAGAAGACCGAGAAGCACAACATCGATGTGGTGGTGGACCGCATCAAAGTGCGATCTGAAGAAGACGCCAAAGCACGCGACGCGCTGCGCCAGCGACTGGCCGAGAGCTTTGAAGCCGCGCTGCACCTGGCAGAGCACCGCGCCGTGGCGCTGGAGATGGATAACGGGAAAGAACACCTGTTCAACGCCAAGTTCTCCTGCCCGGTGTGCACCTATTCCATCAGCGAGCTGGAGCCGCGCCTGTTCTCGTTCAACTCGCCCATGGGCGCTTGCCCGACTTGCGACGGCATTGGCAGCATGGCGTTTTTTGACCCGGAGCGGGTCGTCGCCTTCCCCTCGCTCAGTTTGGCCAGCGGTGCCATCAAAGGCTGGGACCGGCGCAACGGCTTTTACTTCAGCATGCTCGAAAGCCTGGCCAAGCATTACCAGTTCGACATCGAAACACCGTTTGAAAAACTTGCGCCCGCACACCAACAGGTTTTGCTGCATGGCTCGGGCGATGAAGAAATCAAGTTCAGCTACACGATGGAGTCAGGCGCCTCTCAAGGCAAAAAGGTCAGCAAAAAGCACCCGTTTGAAGGGATCATCCCCAACATGACGCGCCGCTACCTCGAGACCGACTCGGCTGTGGTGCGCGAAGACCTGGCGCGTTACCGCAACATGCAGGCCTGCACCAGCTGCCAAGGCACCCGTTTGCGGCGCGAGGCGCGCCATGTGCGCATTGGAGAAGGCGATCAGGCCCGCGCCATTTACGAGATCAGCCACATCACGCTGGGCGAATCGCAGCAGTATTTTCAGGGCCTCACCATGCATGGGGCCAAGGCCGAGATCGCCGACAAGGTGGTGCGCGAGATCGCCTTACGGCTGAAGTTCCTGAACGATGTAGGCCTGAATTATTTGAGCCTGGATCGCAGCGCCGACACCTTGTCGGGCGGCGAGTCGCAGCGCATCCGATTGGCCAGCCAGATCGGCTCAGGGCTCACGGGCGTGATGTACGTGCTGGACGAGCCCAGCATCGGATTGCACCAGCGCGACAACGACCGCCTGATTGGCACCTTGCAACACCTGCGCGACATCGGCAACAGCGTGCTGGTGGTCGAGCACGACGAAGACATGATCCGCGTGGCCGACCATGTGATCGACATGGGGCCGGGGGCGGGCGTGCACGGTGGGCGTGTGATGGCGCAAGGCACTTGCGCTGACATCTTGGCCGCGCCCGATTCGGTCACCGGCCAGTACATGTCGGGCCGCAAGAAGATCGAGATCCCCAAGCGCCACAAAGCGGGCAAGGACTTCATCGAGATCGTGGGCGCATCGGGCAACAACCTGAAAAACGTGAACGTGAAGTTTCCCGTGGGGCTGCTGACCTGCGTGACAGGCGTCTCAGGCTCGGGCAAATCCACGCTGGTCAACGACACGCTGTACACCGCCGCCGCCCACCAGATTCACCGAGCGCACGACGAGGCTGCCAAGCACGACGAGATCAAAGGGCTGGAGCATTTCGACAAGGTCATCAACGTGGACCAGTCACCCATTGGCCGCACGCCGCGCAGCAACCCGGCTACCTACACGGGCTTGTTCACCCACATCCGCGAGCTGATGGCCGAAGTGCCGGCCGCACGCGAGCGCGGCTACGGGCCGGGGCGCTTTTCCTTCAACGTGACCGGTGGCCGCTGCGAAGCCTGCCAAGGCGACGGCATGGTGAAAGTGGAGATGCACTTTCTGCCCGACGTGTACGTGCCCTGCGACGTGTGCCACGGCATGCGCTACAACCGCGAAACGCTGGAAGTGCAATACAAGGGCCAAAACATCGCGCAGATTTTGAACATGACGGTGGAAGTGGCGCACCAGTTCTTCAGCGCCGTGCCCAACATCGCCCGCAAGCTGCAAACCTTGCTCGACGTGGGCCTGACTTACATCCGTCTGGGCCAAAGCGCGACCACCTTGTCTGGCGGCGAGGCCCAGCGCGTGAAGCTCGCGTTGGAGCTGTCCAAACGCGACACGGGCCGCACGCTCTACATCTTGGACGAACCCACCACCGGCCTGCACTTTGCCGACATCGATTTGTTGCTCAAGGTGCTGCACCAGCTGCGCGACGCGGGCAACACCATCGTCATCATCGAGCACAACCTCGACGTGATCAAAACCGCCGACTGGCTGATCGACATGGGCCCAGAAGGCGGGGCGGGCGGAGGCACCGTACTGGGCGAGGGCACGCCTGAGCAACTGGCCAAAAACAAGGCGAGCTTCACGGGCCACTATTTGGCGCGTTTGCTGTGATGGTGCGGCTTTCCCCTATTTTTTCATCCATTTTTGAATTGTTGAGACCCTTATGAAAACCTTCATCCGTGCATTCTTCAGAACCCTGCGCATCGTGCTCGGCCCCGTCATGCTGCTCAAAGAGCGCCTGACCCGCCCAGCTGGCGTGCAACGTACCCCCACCGCGCAAGCTGCCATTGACCAGCAGTGCCAAAGCCTGGCTCTGTACCAGTTCAGTACCTGCCCGTTTTGCATCAAGGTGCGCCAGGAAATGCGCCGCCTGTCGCTGCCCATCGAAAAGCGCGATGCACAGCACCATGCTGCAAACCGCAATGACTTGTTGCAAGGCAGTGGGGCCACCCAAGTACCGTGTCTGAAGATCACCGAAGCCAACGGCCAAACTCGCTGGCTGAAAGATTCGGGGGCGATCGTGGCTTATTTGCGCGAACGCTTTTCGGCAGCTGCCATTTGAGGGTTTCATCCCTCACGCACAGAATGGAAACCGAACTCAAACTGAACCTGTCCGAACCAGACCTGCCGCGCCTGCTGAACCACCCGATGCTGGCAGCCACGGGCAGTGCACAGCGACTGCTGAACACCTATTTCGACACCAATGACTTGGCCTTGCAGCATCGGCGTATGGCCGTGCGCGAGCGGCTGGCAGGCGATCAGTGGCTGCTCACCGTCAAGACGGCGGGGCGAAGCGAAAACGGTTTGTCGCGCAGGCAAGAGTGGGAAGCGCCCACAACACCAGGCGCTTTGCAGTTCGACACGCTGGTCGATGACGTCGCGCAGGCCACCGAGCTGGTGGCGATGCGACCGCATTTGAAGGCGCTGTTTTGCACCGACTTTGAACGCCAGCGCTGGGTGGTCACGCACGCAGACGCCCAGATCGAAGTGGCGCTGGACCAAGGCCGCATCCATGTGCCCGGTACCGACTTGAGCGAGCCCCTGCTGGAGCTGGAGCTTGAACTGCTCAGCGGCCCCGAGTCGGCCCTGATGACGCTGGCCGATGTGCTGCGACAGACACCCCAAGGCCCTGTGGCGCTCACGCCCAGCGACGCGAGCAAGGCACAGCGGGGGATGGGACTTTGGCGGCGGGCTTGAGTGTTCGTCACTGAAGCCTTCTAAGCTCCGTGCGCCGGTTGCTTTAGGTGATACCCCATCGTCGGTCGCTGGTGTACAAAACGCTCTTGTTCTGGAGCACCTGATGACCACCAACCACACCCCGCTTGCTCACGCCCATCCCGCCGATGTGGGCCTGTGCCCCGACCGCACGCAGCGCTTGATGGCCGTTCTGCGCCGCGAAGTGGCCAGTGGCCGACTGCCCGGCGCCGTGGCCATGATCGCCCGGCGCGGCCAGATCGGCTTGTTCGAGGCCGTGGGCCAGCAAGACCCCGGCACAGGCACGCCAATGAAAACCGACAGCATCTTCCGCATCTATTCGATGACCAAGCCGGTCGTGTCGGTGGCGGTCATGATGCTGGTTGAGCGTGGGCAATTGCTGCTCTCCGATCCGGTCAGCCGCTGGTTGCCTGAATTTGCCAACCAACAGGTGGCCACGGCCAAGGGCTTGGAGCCCGTGCGACAAGAAGCCACGGTGCAAGACCTGCTGCGCCACACGGCGGGGCTGACGTATGAATTTTTAGGCGACTCGGCCGTGCAGCGCCAATACGGCGAGGTGAAGATCGCCTCTCGCGAGCGCACCAATGCCGAGTTTTCTCAAACGCTGGCCGCTGTGCCGCTGCAGTTTCAGCCCGGCACCATGTGGGCCTACAGCCGCGCCACCGATGTGTTGGGGCGGCTGGTCGAGGTGGTCAGCGGGCAGGGCCTGGGCGCATTCTTGCAAGCTGAAATCTTGGGCCCGCTGGGCATGGTGGACACCGGCTTTGCCGTGCCGCCTGAACAACAGCACCGCATTGCCGAACCCTTTGCGCACGACCCCGACGGCGGCGTGCCCATGAAAGTGCTGGAGCCGCGCCAAGTGCCCGCCATGGAAGGCGGCGGCGGTGGCCTGATGTCCACCGCCATGGACTACGCCCGCTTTTTGCAATGCCTGCGCAACCGGGGTGAGCTCGATGGCGTGCGCCTGCTCGGCCCCCACACGGTGGACTACATGACCGCCGACCACTTGGGGGGCATCCCGGCCGATGGCATGCTGCTGCCGCCCGGCCACGGCTTTGGTCTGGGCTTTGCAGTGCGCACGCAGCTGGGCCTGTCGCCCGTGCCTGGCTCGGTGGGCCTGTATTACTGGGGCGGCATCGCGGGCACCACGTTTTTTGTGGACCCGGCGCTGGACATGGTCGCCATGCTGATGATCCAGGCGCCCAACCAAAGGGACTACTATCGCCCCTTGTTCCGCGACCTCGTGTACGCGGCGCTGCTGTAAACAACTCAAAACACTGGAGACTTCTGGCATGTCCACATCTGGCCTCATGATGAACCGCCCCCTGCTCATTTCGGGCATCCTCGAACACGGCGCTGCGCAGTTCGGTGACCAAGAAATCGTCTCGCGCGAGACGCACGGCCCGCTGCACCGCACCACCTATGCCGAAACTGCCAAGCGTTCGCGCCAGTTGGCCAACGCACTGGCTCACATGGGACTCAAGGCCGGCAGTGCGGTCGGCTCGATTGCCTGGAACAACCACCGCCACTTGGAGGCGTATTACGCCGTCTCGGGCAGCGGCATGGTCATGCACACCTGCAACCCGCGCCTGCACCCGCAGCAGCTGATCTATGTGATCAACCACGCCGAAGACGAAGTGGTGTTGTTTGACGCCACCTTCGCGCCGCTGGTCAAAGGCATTGCCGCGCATTGCCCCAAGGTCCGCGCCTGGGTCTGCTTGGCAGACGCTGCCAACACACCCGCGATCGAGGGCGTGGCCCATGTGATGAACTACGAGGGGCTGATCACCGGCCACAGCGACGCCTTCGACTGGCCCGAGCTGGACGAACAAACCGGTGCGGCGCTGTGCTACACCTCGGGCACCACCGGCAACCCCAAGGGCGTGCTGTACACGCAACGCGCCATCGTGATGAACGCCACCACCGCCGGCCTGCCCGATGTGCTGGGCCTGTCCACACAAGAGACCATCTTGCCCGTGGTCCCCATGTTCCACATCAACGCCTGGTGCATCCCCTATGCAGCACTGGTGGCGGGCACCAAGCTGGTCTTGCCCGGCCCCAAGCTTGACGGTGCCAGCCTGTTCGAGTTGATGGACAGCGAGCAGGTCACCATCAGCGCGGGCGTGCCCACCATCTGGATGGGCTTGATCCAACACGTCGAACAAAACAACTTGCGCTTTGCCCACATGAAACGCACGTGCGTGGGCGGCTCGGCCATGCCCATGGCGCTGATCGCCAAGTTCATGGACAACTATGGGGTTGAAGTGCGCCACGGCTGGGGCATGACCGAGACCACGGCTGTCGCCACCATGAGCAACCTGAGCCGGGCCGACCGCCTCAAGCCCGCCGCCGAGCAGCACGCCATCGTGGCCAAACAAGGCAAAACCGTATCAGGCATCGAGATCAAGATCGTCGATGAAAACGGCGCGACCCTGCCCCGCGACGGCACATCGCAAGGCGAGTTGATGGTGCGCGGTCAGTGGATCGTGGAGCGCTACTACAAAGCCGAAAAAACCGCGCTGGTGGACGGCTGGTTCCCCACGGGCGACATCGCCACGATTGACGCGCACGGCACCATGCAGATCCGCGACCGCACCAAAGACGTGATCAAGACCGGTGGCGAGTGGATCAGCTCGATTGACCTGGAAAACGCCGCCGTGGGTCACCCCGCTGTGGCCATGGCCGCCGTGATTGGCGTCAAGCACCCCAAGTGGGACGAGCGCCCGCTGCTGTTCATCGTGCGCAAGCCCGGGCAGTCGCTGGAGAAGCAGGAAATCCTCGACTTCCTGGCCACCAAGGTCGCCAAGTGGTGGGTGCCCGACGACGTGGTGTTCCTCGAATCGCTGCCCGTGGGCGGAACAGGCAAGGTGCAAAAGAACGACCTGCGCAAGGAATACGGCGGCGTGTTCAGCTGAAACTCTGCCTACCGGACTTGATCCGGCATCCATGGTTGGCGAGCGTGGATACCCGCCTACGCGGGCATGACACAACCACCGTCATGCCGGACTTGATCCGGCATCCATGGTTGAACAGGCATGGACCCCGGATCAAGTCCGAGGTGACACATGACCAACGCGGGGTAACATCCGTCCCTCAAACCTTGGCGCTAGGCCGCTCGTTCATGCGGTCACGCCAGGCCTGCAAGGCGCTCATGCCCTCGTCACCGGGCACGAACTTCATCAGGCCCCGCGCAAACTCCAGCGCGCAAAACGCAGTGATGTCAGCGATGGTGAAACGCTCGCCCGCGATCCAGGGCTGGCTTTGCAGACGCTGGTCAAACCAGCGGGCCACTTCGCGCACCTTCTCGCCTTGTGAGCGGCCAAACTCGGGGAACTGCGGTTTTTCCAAAGCGGCCAAGCCCGGGTGGCTGTGGCGGATCGCGTTGGCAATGCCGCCCAACAAATACAGCTCCACCTGCCGGTCAGCCATCTCGATGAAACCGCGCTCATCGCCATCCACACCCATCAAATTCGGCTCAGGAAAGCGGCCCTCCAGCAAAGTGCAAATCGCCCGCGTCTCGGTGATCACGCGGCCATCGTCCAGCTCCAGCGCGGGCACTTTGGCCAATGGGCTCTTGGCCAGGTACTCGGGCTGGCGGTGCTCGCCACCGTTCAAGTCCATGTTGACCATCTCGATGCCCGTGATGTTTTTCTCCACCAAAAACATCAACACCCGGCGGGGGCTGGGGGCGCGGTGGGCGGTGTAGAGCTTCATGGCTTGTCCTTGTTGGGCGTGTTCTGGTTTTGTCCCATCTCGACCATCTTGCGGGCTTCTTCTGAAAACTTCTTGGCGGCATCGTCGCCGTCTTTGGTGAGGTTGATTCTGGAAGGCGGCGCTTCAATACCGCGCAACACGGCAGGGCGCTGGCGGATCGCATCAAGCCAGCGCTGCAAATGCGGCAAGTCGTCCACCCCAACGCCCGACCAGCGGTGCGTGCGCACCCAAGCCCAGTTGGCAATGTCGGCAATCGAATAATCGCCCGCCAGGTACTCATGGTCTTTCAGGTGGCTGTCGAGCACCGTGAACAGGCGCTTGCTCTCGCCCTGATAACGGTTAATCGCGGGCTGGATCTTTTCCGGGAAGTAACGGAAGAACACATTGGCCTGCCCCATCATCGGCCCGATGCCGCCCATCTGAAACATCAGCCACTGCAGCACACGCGAGCGGCCCTTGGCATCGGTCGGCATGAGCTGGCCGGTTTTTTCGGCCAGGTAAATCAGGCAGGCTCCCGACTCGAACACCGCGAAGTCATCGGCGCCGCGGTCCACGATGGCGGGGATGCGGCCATTCGGGCAAATGGCCAAAAAGTCGGGCTGCTTTTGCTCGCCCTTGGACAGGTCCAGCACCTTGAGCGTGTAGGGCTGCGCCAGCTCTTCGAGCGCGATGGAGACTTTGTGCCCATTGGGCGTGGCGGCGGTGTAGAGGTCGATCATGGGCGCAGGCTAACAGCCACCCAAGGTCAGGGCTGGCGCGCAGATGACAACCCGGCACAAGGCATAACAGCGAGCGCACCCGGGCGACAGCGAGTCGCAGGCCGGACAGCGCAAGCACGCACCAAGCTTTCCAATACCTTTATGCACTTTCGTTCAACGATTCTCGAAATATGCCCACGCCATGAACTTTGACATTCCTCCGGACATTGCGGCACTGCGTGAGCGCACCCGCCAATTCATCGCCGAACAGGTGATCCCTCTGGAAACCGACCCACGGCACGGCGCGCATGGCCCGTCAGAAGATCTGCGCAAAGAATTGGTGGCACGCGCACGCGCTGCGGGCCTGCTCACCCCGCACGCCTCCCTTGAGATGGGCGGGCTGGGCCTGAGCCACATCGCCAAAGCGGTGGTGTTTGAAGAAGCCGGTTACTCCAATCTGGGCCCAACTGCGCTCAACATCCACGCGCCCGACGAAGGCAACATCCACCTGATGGAAGAGGTGGCCACCCTGGCCCAAAAAGAGCGCTGGCTGCGCCCGCAAGTGGCGGGGCTCACCCGTTCGTGCTTTGCCATGACCGAGCCCGCACCGGGCGCGGGGGCCGATCCGTCCATGCTCACCACCACCGCCGTGCGCGACGGTGACGATTACCTGATCAGTGGGGGCAAGTGGTTCATCACCGGGGCCGACGGCGCGGACTACGCCATCGTCATGGCGCGCATGGAAGACGGCACGGCCACCATGTTTTTGACCGACATGGACGAACCGGGCATCCGGCTAGAGCGCAGCATGGACGCCATGGACAACTGCTTTACCGGTGGCCACGGGGTGCTGTGTTTTGACAACTTGCGCGTGCCCGCTGCCGATGTGTTGGGCGAAGTGGGCCAGGGCTTTCGCTATGCGCAGGTGCGGCTGGCCCCGGCACGGCTGACGCACTGCATGCGATGGCTGGGCCAAGCCCGCCGGGCGCATGACATCGCGCTGGATTACGCCAGCCGCCGCCAAGCGTTTGGCAAGCCATTGGCCGAACACGAGGGTGTGGGCTTCATGCTGGCTGACAACGACATCGACCTGCACACCGCCCGCCTGCACATCTGGCACACGGCCTGGTTGCTGGACCAGGGCCAAAAAGGCGGCTTTGAATCGAGCCGAGCCAAGGTGGCTTGCTCAGAAGCCGAGTGGCGCGTGGTGGACCGCTGCGTGCAGATTCTTGGCGGTCAGGGCGTGACGGCCGAAACGCCCGTGATGCGCATCTTCATGGACATGCGCGCCTTCCGGATTTATGACGGCCCCAGCGAAGTGCACCGCTGGAGCATGGCCCGCAAGCTGGTTCACAGCGCGCAGAAGGCGGCGCAAGGCTGAGAGAACAAGCGGATATCAGCATCAGCCCCTTGCGTCTGGGGCTGGTTAGCGCTAAGGCTCAGGCCTTGGCCGCTTGCAAGGTGTCCCGCGTCTGCATCGCCACTTGGCGTGCCGCTTGGGCAAAGTCGGCACCGCCCGACGCATACAGCACCGCACGCGACGAGTTGACGATGATCGGGCCGGCGCTGCTGCCGTCGGCGTTGGCGCGCCAGCCGGCCTTGACGGTGGCCACAGCGTCACCACCTTGTGCGCCTACGCCAGGGATCAGCAAGGGCACGGTGGGAGCGAGTTCGCGCACACGCTCAATTTCTTTGGGGTAGGTCGCGCCCACCACCAAGCCCAACTGGCCGTTAAGGTTCCAGGGGCCTTGGGCCAAGCGCGCCACATGTTCGTACAACAGCGGTTGCCCTTCGACCGAGGCCAGCCGCTGGTTTTGCAGGTCGTCACCACCGGGGTTGGAGGTGCGGCACAGCAAAAAAGCGCCTTTGCCGTGGTACTTGAGGTAGGGGGCCACCGAATCCCAGCCCATGAAGGGCGAGAGGGTCACCGCGTCAGCACCGTAGCGCTCAAAGGCTTCGATGGCGTATTGCTCGGCGGTCGAGCCAATGTCGCCGCGCTTGGCGTCCAGGATGATCGGCACATGGGGGGCCACGCGGCGCATGTGCTCCATCAGGCGTTCCAGCTGGCCTTCGGCGCGGTGCGCGGCAAAGTAGGCAATCTGGGGTTTGAAGCTGCTGACCAGATCGGCGGTGGCATCGACGATGGCCGCGCAGAAGTCGTAAATCTTGTTGGAATCGCCCTTGATGCGGTCCGGGAACTTGGTGGGCTCAGGGTCCAGGCCCACACAAAGCATGGAGCCGTTTTGGCGCTCGGCGGTGCGCAACATGTCTAAGAAGGTCATACGGGCATTTTAAGCGGCGGCCAGGCAGCAGGCATGGGGCGCTCACGGCGACAGCTTGGCACGCGCGCCAAAGCTAAGATGGCCACCATGCACAAACTCTCCCCCCGCCAATGGACCGTTCTGGTGTTGCTGACCCTGGTCTGGGGCGTCAACTGGCCGATCATGAAAATCGGGGTCACGGGCTTTCCGCCGCTGACCTTCCGCGCCCTGTGCATGTGGCTGGGCACGCCGGTGCTGGCTTTGGTTTTGGTGGTGCAGCGGGTGCCGTTTCGCATTGGGCGCGCGCATTGGCGCGAATTGCTGCTGCTGGCCACCTTCAACATGTTTTTTTGGCACGGGCTGATCATTGTGGCGGTGCAGTCGCTATCAAGCGGACGAGCCGCCATTTTGGGCTACACCATGCCCATGTTTTCTGCGGTGCTGGGCGCGCTGGTGTTTGGCGACCAGCTGGCCAAACGCGCATGGGGTGGCGTGGCCGCTGCCTCTTTGGGTGTGGTCTTGCTGCTGTGGCACGAGCTGTCCAACCTGAGTGGCAAACCCGTGGGCGTGTTGCTGGCCTTGGGTGCAGCCAGCACCTGGGCTTTGGGCACTCAGCTGCTGCGGCGCACCAAGATGCCCGTGCCGACACTGGCCATTTCGTTCTGGATGGCTTTCATGACCACCGGCGTGATGACTGTGCTGGCGGTCTTTTTGGAGCGTGACCAGTGGCACGCTCCGTCTGACGCCACCTGGGGGTCCATCGCCTTCAACGCGGTGCTGGTCTTCGGCTTTGCGCAGGCCGCCTGGTTTTATTTGGCACGCAGCCTGCCGCCCGTGGCGTCCACCCTGAGCGTGATGCTGATTCCGGTGCTGGGTGTTTTCAGCGGCGCAGTGGGTTTGGGGGAAGTCTTGCACTGGCAAGACTGGGCCGCTGTGGGGTTGATGATGCTGTCGATCGCTGCCGTGCTCTGGCCCAAGCGACAGACGGTCAGCCCTGCACGGTCTTGAGCGCCAGCAACAGATCAACCCAGGCTTTGGCTTTGTCTGCCGGGGTGCGCAGCAAACTGCTGGGGTGGTAGGTCGCTACCACAGGCACGCCTTGGTAAGTGTGCAATTGCCCACGCAGCTTGCCCAGAGGCTCTGAGGTCTGCAACACCGATTGCACGGCAAAGCGGCCCATGACCAAAATGACTTTGGGTTGAACCAGGGCCACTTGACGTGCCAGATAGGGCGCGCAGGTGCTCAGCTCTTGCGGCGTCGGGTTGCGCCCTGGCGGCCGGCACTTGACTGCGTTGGTGATGTAAACACTGCCTTCGCCTTGCGCCTTGCGGGCCAAACCCACCGCTTTGAGCATGTTGTCGAGCAACTGCCCAGCCGCCCCTGCAAAAGGTTCGCCTTGTTGCTCTTCGTCTTCACCTGGTGGGTCCCCAATGACCATCCAGTCGGCTTGCACATCGCCCACACCCAACACCACATTTTTGCGCTGTCCGCACAAATCACAGGCCTGACAAGCTGCAGCGGTGTCTTTCAGGGTGATCCAGTCCATGCGGTCCACACCCTCAGCCAAAGGCTGGCCTGTCACGATCGCGGCAGGCTGTGCCGGGGCCACTGAGGCAGGTCGCGTGGTGGACGCCACGGTGACGGGACGCGGGGCCATTTCGGGTGGGGTTTCAGATGCAATTGCGGAAGACACGAGGGGCGCAACATGGGGTGCCACAGGTTCAAGCGCAGCCACGGTCTGCACGGGAGCAACGGATGCCGCATCGTCTGCACGCTGTGGCCACCACACGCGCACGCCCATCTCGGCCAGCATGGCGCGTTGGCGTTCATCAAGATCAAATCGGGTGGGGTCGCTCATGTTCGGGCTCACAGTTTCAAACTCATCACCACCGCATGCTCACGTTGCTGGCGGTCTGCAGGATAGTAATCCTTGCGGATGCTGACCTGCCGAAAACCATAGCGCTCATACACCTGCAAGGCGCGCAGGTTGCTTTGACGCACTTCCAGCCAGAGCCATTGCGCACCCTCATGGCGCGACATGAGCGACAAAGCGTCCAGCATCATGTGGCCCCAGCCCTGCCCTTGGCGGGCGGGTGCCACGGTGATGTTGAGCAAGTGCATCTCTTCAAAACCGCGCATGGCCAAAAAGTAACCCAGCAATTCACCGTCCAGCCACAGGCATTGGGCGTCAAACAAGGGGTTCAGCGAGTCGCGAAAATTGCCTCGCGACCAGGGGTGGCCGTAGGCCGTTTGCTCGATGGCCATGACCGCGTCCAGATGGTCCGGGGTCATGGGGGCCAGGGTGACCGCGTTGCGCACCGCTTCTGAGGGTTGGACGCGTGCTGATGCGTCGGGCTTCGTGGTTAAACCGGTCATGGCTGAACGGCCGCCTTGGCCAGGGCGGCTTGGGCTTTCATGGCCTCGCGTTCGGCAGTGGTGTTGGCCACTTTGTCGCGGATGTAGAGCGGCATGGCCTGATCGGCCGGGACGGCCAAGCCCTTCGCCCACAAATCGGGCGCTAATCGCAGCAAAGCCGCTGCCGTGGGCAAAGCCATGCAATGCGGGCCTTGCGGCAAGCGTTCACCATAAGCGGCGAACGCATTGCCCGCCAACAAAAGAGGCTGGCCTTGAGGGTTGTGGATTTTTTCGGGGGCGCTGACCTGCAAAGCAGAAACCTCTTGCCAGTGACCCTGAACTTGCCCATCGGCCTCCGGCTGGGGCTGCCAACGGTAAGCCGCGCTGTAGACCTCGTCCATGCGCGCATCGAGCAAGGCCAACACCGTCAGCGGTGCATCGGACTGGATGCTCCCGGCCTGGCATTGTTCAAACCGGGCCTCTTCGGCCACGGCCAGCAAAGTGTCCACCGGCAACACAGGCACATCGGCGCCAAACGCCAGGCCTTGCGCCACGGCACAGGCCGTGCGCAAACCAGTAAACGAGCCCGGCCCCCGGCCAAACACAATGGCGTCCAATGAAGCCAGAGGCAGGTCGGCCTCGGCCAACATGGCCAGCACCGCCGGGATCAAGCCGCTGGAAGCCTGTGCACCACCGGGCAGGGTTTGGGTCCAGACCCGATCACCTCGGGCCACGGCCAAAGACAGCACATCGGTGCTGGTGTCAAAAGCCAGCCAACGCCATTCTTTGTTGCTCGGGCTCATGGCTTGCCTCCGGCTGTGGCGACGCTGGGCAAAACAAGCGCGGGTTTGGCCTGACGCACTCCAAACAAGATACCGCTGGTCACCAGCGCCAGCCCGGCCAGCAAATTCCAGTGCAAGGGTTCACCCAGAAACCAGACCGCACCCAAGGCCGACAAACCCGGCACGAGGGCCGTGATCATGGTCGAGCGCACGGGGCCAAAGTGGCGCACCATTTGCGTGAAGGTGATGCCTGAAATGACCACCGAGCCCACGCCCTGGAAAACCGCTTGGAACACGATCTCGGTCCACGGCACTTGCGGCAAATGGGTGGGCAAGGCCCCCACGCCGATCAAGACCAGATAGGCCGGCACAAAGCCCACAAAAGCAAAGGCGGTGATGGCCATGGTGGCGCGCACCGCATCCAGTCCATGTCGGCGCACCGTCACGCTGTAAGCGGCCCAACAACTGGCTGCTGCCATGAACAACAAATCGCCTTTCCAGACCTCGCCGCCCTCAAACGCCTTGAGCAAACTCGCGCCCCCCACCAACACATCGCCCAGCACAATGAACCCCAGACCCATCGCGCGGGCCGAAGAGACTTTTTCACGCAACACCAGCCAGGCCAACAAGGTGGTCCACAAAGGCAAGCTACCAGGCATCAGCACCGAGGCGTGCGTCGCGGGTGCAAAAAAGAAACCGCTGTAGGCCAACACAGCGTAGAGCAAACCACCCAGAAATCCGGCCTGCACGGTGGGTGCCAAAGGCAAGGGAGATAAGCCGCCCAGTGAGCCGACCTTTTGACCTGTTTGGCGGGCAGGGCGCATGAGCCACCAGGCCCAAGGCAGCAAAATGCTGCTGGCGCCCACAATGCGGGCCAAGGCGATGTCGAGCGGCAGCAAACCGCGCGAGGCCGAAGCACGCGCAATGACGATGAAGCCGGTCCAGATGAGCACTGTGATGACCGCCGAGGCCAAGCCCACGGTTTTTGAAGAAAATCGCATGGCCCGAATGATACGGCCCCGCCGTACAAGGCCGTGACCGTTAGACTCGCTGAATGACATTGATCCACCCCAAGCGCCCCTTGTTTTCGACCTGGTGGATGGGCCTTTGCACTGTGCTGATTTGGCACGGTGCCATGGCCTTGCCAGCCAACGCCCAGACTGTGACTGCGATCCCCTCCGGCGCTCCTGATTTGCCACTGGCAGTTTTGAAAGCCTTGCACCAAGCGCAAGTACCTCCCTCGGCCTTGAGCATCGTCATCACCCCCTTGCCTGCAGCAGACGCATCGGGCAAACCCGCCGAGGCACAGCCACCACGCCTGTCACACCGTCCGCAAACCGCCAGCAACCCGGCTTCGGTCATGAAGCTGTTCACCACCTATGCCGGCTTGAGTTTGCTGGGCCCAGACCACGTGTGGCACAACCGCGTGTATGCCGATGGCCCTGTGCTGGGTGGCGTGCTGCAGGGCAATCTGATCGTGCGCGGCAGCGGCGACCCCAAACTGGTGATGGAGCGCCTGCAAGACCTTCTGGGCCAGGTGGTCGCAGCAGGCGTGCGCGAGGTGCAAGGCGACATCGTGCTCGATCGCAGCGTCTTTGACGTGCGCGAACGCAGTGAGCCCTTTGACGACGAACCACTGCGCCCTTACAACGTGGCACCGGACGGATTGCTGCTCAACTTCAAAGCGGTGGTTTACAAATTCACACCCGATGCGGCCAGCGGGCAGGTGCAAGTGCGATTCGAGCCGCCTTTGGCGGGCATGGATGCGCCGACACAACTGCCCGCGAGCACCGCCCCTTGCAACGATTGGCGCAGCCAACTCAAAGCGGACTTCAGCCAGCCTTTGCAAGTGCGTTTTTCAGGCAGTTACCCCAAGCGCTGCGGCGAACGCGAGTGGCCTGTGGCCTACCCGGAGCCTGAACACTATGCACCCCGCGTCATGCAAGCGATGTGGCTGGCCGCAGGGGGGCGGCTGACCGGCCAGGTGCGCTATGGCCTGCATCCTGCGTCGGCACGGCTGCTGGTGGACGCGCCCTCTTTGCCCTTGGCCGAGGTCATTCAGGACATCAACAAGTTCTCGAACAACGTGATGGCTCAGCAGCTGTTCCTGACGCTGTCGAGCGAATTGGGCGCACCCGGCCGCTTCGAGGCCTCACGCCTTCGGTTGTTGCAATGGTGGCGCAAGGCCTTGCCAGGCCAAGAAGAACCGGTGCTGGACAACGGCTCGGGCCTGTCTCGCACCGAGCGCAGCACCGCCGCGTCTTTGACCGCATTGTTGCAAGCAGCCCACGCCAGCCCGCACGCCCAGGCTTTTGTCAAATCACTCTCGCAAGCAGGCATCGACGGCACCACCGCCCGACTGAAAGAACGCAACCCGCAGTCCCCGGTGATCGGCAACGCCTGGCTCAAAACCGGATCGCTGCGCGACGTGGTGTCTGTGGCGGGGTATGTGCAAGGCCAAAGCGGCCAGCGCTACACCGTCGTCGCCATCGTCAACCACCCCAACGGCAACCAAGCACGCCCCGCACTGGACCAATTGCTGGAATGGGCGGTACGTGATCAGAACAAGCCGGGCCAGACCTCCGCTTCCTCACAGCGCCAGCGACAATAAGCCATGACCTTGATTGACTGGATCGGCTCCTTCGCCGCATTTTTAACCACGGCGAGCTTCATTCCGCAAGCTTGGCAAACCTTTCGGACGCGGGATGTGAGCGGTATTTCGCTGGGCATGTACAGCCTGTTCACTGTGGGCGTGGCCTTGTGGCTGATCTATGGCATCTTGTTGATGGCCTGGCCCATCATCATCGCCAACACCATCACCACCAGCCTGGCGCTGATGATTTTGGTGATGAAGCTGCGTTACCGCTGACGCGGTATCAAGCGGCTGCGCGTTGCAAGCGGTCGCGTACGCCTTCCCACTCGGGGGTGTCGGGCGGCAGCTGCACCCAGATTTGCTGCACGCCACGAGCGTCCAGTTCACGCAACACACTGAACAGCGCGTGTGCAGCTTGGTCGGCGGTGGCGGGCTGAGCCCGCCAGACCACCCCTGCACCCAGGCCTGCGCCATCATCAGGGCGCAGCACAGACCACACCCCCAGATTGTTGGCATGCGGACCCAAGGCTTGCAGCTTGGCAGCGATGTCTGGTGCCGACATCAAACGCACTTTGGCGCGGGGCGCGTAATGCGATTCGAGCGTGCCCGAGGCGCGGGGCGCGGGCTGCAAGGCGGCGTCTTTGTCCATCACGGCACGCCCGCAAGCGGCTTCAATCTGGGGTCGGGTGATCTGCCCAGGGCGCAAAAGCACCGGCTCGCCCCGGGTGCAGTCGATGATGGTGGACTCGATGCCCACATCGCATTCACCGCCATCCAGAATCAACAAATCCGGGCCCAGCTCGGACTGCACATGCGCCGCCGTGGTCGGGCTCACTCGGCCAAAGCGGTTGGCGCTGGGCGCTGACACGCCGTGCACGCCCATGGCCAGACCTGCACGCAAGAGCGCCTGCGCCACCGGGTGCGAAGGGCAACGCAGGCCAATCGAGTCTTGCCCCCCGGCTGAAGCCGTCGCCACACCACTTTGGCGCGGCAAGATCAAGGTGAGAGGGCCGGGCCAGAAAGCATCGATCAAGCGTTGCGCGAAATCGGGCACCTGCGCGGCAAAGATCGGCACCTGCTCTGCACTGACCACGTGCACGATCAAGGGGTGATCGGCCGGGCGGCCTTTGGCCACAAAAATTTTCGCCACGGCCGCGTCGTCCGTGGCGTTGGCGGCCAGGCCATAGACCGTCTCGGTCGGCATGCCTACCAATTGGCCATCACGCAAAGCTTGCGCTGCCTGCGCAATGGCGCGATCGTCTGCCGCAAGGATCATGGCGCTTCAATGCCGAGCAAAGCGGCAGCCTGCAAAGCCGTGGCGCGCACCGCCTCGGGTGTGGCTCCGGTGATGTTCAGGTGCCCCATCTTGCGACCGGGGCGCGCCGACAACTTGCCATACAGGTGCAAATGGGTGCCGGGCAAGGCCAATACTTTGTCCCAGGCGGGTGCGCCGCCTTCGGGCCACAAATCGCCCAGCAGGTTGAGCATGATGGCCGGTGAATGCTGGCGTGGCTGCGTGAGCGGCAAGCCTGCCAAGGTGCGCACCTGCAGCTCGAACTGCGACTGGTCGCAGGCGTTCATCGTGTAATGGCCGCTGTTGTGCGGGCGCGGGGCCATCTCGTTGACGACCAATTGACCGCCTTCAAGGATGAAAAACTCCACACACAGCACGCCCACGTAGTGAATGCCTTCGGCGATGGCACGCGTGGCGGCCACGGCTTGTGCCACCAGCTCGGCGGGCACTGCGCCTTCGTACACACTGGTCACGGCCAGGATGCCTTCGCGGTGCAAATTTAACTGCACCGGGAAATTCACGATCTGCCCATCGGCCCCGCGCGCCACGATGACCGAGCACTCGGCCTGCAGCGGCAGCATTTTTTCAAGCACGCAGGGCACGTTCTTGAGCTGGTCCCAAGCGGCTGTCAATTCCTCACGGGTCTTGACGCGGATCTGGCCTTTGCCGTCGTAGCCCATGCGGGCGGTCTTGAGAATGCCGGGCAACAAATCGTCACCCACAGCCGCCAGTTGTGCAGGCGTGGCGATCACCGCGTGCGGGGCCACCGGCACGCCGCAGCGCACAAAATGGGCCTTTTCGGCGGCACGGTCTTGCGCAATGGCCACCGCTTCGGCGCCGGGCGCCACGGGTCGTTGTGCGCCCAGGGTCATCAGGGCGGGCGCGGGCACGTTTTCAAATTCGGTGGTGATGGCTGCGCAGCGCTGCATCAGCTGCGCCAGGCCTTGTTCGTCCAGATAGTCGGTCTGGATGTGGTGGTGACTCACCAGCCCGGCGGGGCTGGCGGTGTCGGGGTCGAGTACCGCCGTGAAGTAGCCCATGGCCTGCGCCGCGTGCACGAACATGCGGCCCAACTGGCCACCGCCCATCACGCCCAGCGTAGCGGGCTGGCCGTTGACCATGGCCCCTGGCAAGATCGCGCGGCTCATGCAGCACCCACGGGTGGCAAAGTCATGGCGCGTGCCGCTTCGGTCTGCGCGGCGCGGAAGGCTTCGAGCTTCTGGCGCAAGGCCGCGTCGTGATTGGCCAGCATGGCCACGGCAAACAGGGCGGCGTTGGCCGCTCCGGCTGCGCCAATGGCAAAGGTGGCCACGGGCACGCCCTTGGGCATTTGCACAATGCTGTGCAACGAATCCACGCCCGACAAGGCCTTGGTTTGTACCGGCACACCCAGCACCGGCACCACGGTTTTGGCCGCGATCATGCCGGGCAAATGGGCTGCACCGCCTGCCCCCGCGATGATGGCCTGCAAGCCCCGCTCGGCGGCGCTTTGTGCATAGGCAAACATATCGTCAGGCATGCGGTGGGCCGAAACCACACGGGCGTCGTGAGGGATGCCAAACTGTTGGAGAATCTGGACTGCGTGCTGCATGGTGTCCCAGTCGGAGCTGGAACCCATGACGACGCCGATGAGCGCTTGAGTCATTGGGTGCTTTTCGTGATCAATGTCGAATTTTAAGGTTTCACCCGCACGGGTCCGAAACACAACCCGGAACACTGCCCGCCATGATGGACGTCACGATACAAAATTTTGAAGCCGAGGTCATCGAAGCCTCCATGACCACGCCCGTGCTGGTGGACTTTTGGGCACCTTGGTGCGGCCCCTGCAAATCGCTCGGCCCTGTCCTCGAAAAGGTGGAGGTCGCCTACGAAGGCCGCTTCAAGCTGGTCAAAATCAATTCCGACGAAGAGCAGCAACTGGCCCAGGCCTTTGGCATCAAAAGCATTCCGACCTGCGTTTTGCTGAAAAACGGCCAGCCGGTCGATGGTTTCATGGGCGCTTTGCCCGAAGGCCAGGTCAAGCAGTTTTTGGACAAACACCTCCCCGCAGCCGAAGAGCTCCAGGCCCAAGCCACCGCCGAAGTAGCCCAGCAGCACCTTGAAGCGGACGACCCGCACAGCGCCCGCGCCGCATTGGAACAAGCCCTGGCCACCGACCCCGGCAACGACGATGCCCGTTTTGACCTGATCAAGCTGTTGATTGGCCTGGGCGAGCTGGCCGAAGCCGCTGCCCTGCTGGCTCCGGCCATGAGCCGCATCCCGGTGCCACTGCGCTTTGAGGCGCAAACACAATGGGTCAATGCCTTGGAATTCGTGACCAACGACCCGCGCGGCGAATGGGAGCTGGCCAAGTTTGACGAACTGATCGGCCAGAACAAGCGCGACTTTGAAACCCGCTTTGCCAAAAGCCGCCTGCTGATTGCCGTGGGCCAATGGGAAGCGGCCATGGACGAGTTGCTGGAAATCATCATGCGCGACAAAAAGTGGGACGACGAAGCCCCACGCAAGACCTTTGTGGCCTTGCTGGAGCTGATGACCCCGCCCAAATCCCAAGCACAAGACGCCACTGGCAAATCGGCAGGCGGGATCGAGTTGATGGGCAAAGCCGCCTTGGCCGAAGACCCGCTGCTGAGCATGATCTCCAGCTACCGGCGCAAGCTGAGCATGGCGCTGAACTGAGACCTGCTCTCCCAAGCCAAAGGCCCGGCCAACCTGCATAGCAGCAGGTTGACCGGGCCTTTTTCAATGCGCGTGCCGCTGTCGCCGTTATCGGCTCGGGCCCGCTTGGCGCTCAATGTCGCGCCGCATTTTTTGCAGCAAACCAACACCCATGAGGCATTCGCCCACCACGAACATGGGGCCCACGAGCAAACCCACGAGGTCATCGACAAAGGCGGGTTTACAGCCTTCAAAATAATGGCCCACAAACTGAAAAACCCAGCCCACCAAAAACAAGCCCACGCCCATCTGCCAAACCGGCAGCGCCCAGGCCGCAGCCCATGACGGCACCTGATGGGCCAGCGCGATCAAGGCACCGTTGACCAGTGCGGTGGCCGTGCCCAACAAGAGGTCGCCACGGCTCAGGTACCACAGGCTGGTCAGTGCCCACACGCACCAGGCCAGCGTCAACGCATGGCCGGCCACCGTCCAGGAAGGGCCGAGCAACAACACCCCGACCGACAAAGTGATCAAAGGAATGCCCACCAAATGGGTCGCGATGTTGCGACGGTCACGGTGGTAATGGGCGTATCGCACCATCAAGGGCGTCGCAGGGCGAAAAAGCGTCATTCGATCCTCTCGTACGGGCCAACAAGGCGCCCAATGCAATACTTGTCGCTACAGACATTTACCGGTTCCACCGCACCAGACGGGCTGTGGCGGTGCATTTCAAGGTTGAAGCTCCCTAGAGTTGAAGCATCACTTTTGCATTCATTCTTGAACCATGTCCCGTGCCGAACCCCTGGTCACCCCTGAAGCGCTTCAATGCTTGCTCGGTGGTGCGCCTGCGCGGTCCGAAGTACTCGGTACAGGCTTTTGGAACAACCTGCAAAACATCCATTTTGGCGCAGCGCTTTGGCTGGTCAAGGGGATTTTCCTGTATGCGGTGCTGATGCACGTCGACGCCGCCAACCTGATGAGCAGCAGCCGCTACCTCTGGATGCGCGGAACCCTGGAACTCTTGTGCCTGACCACTTTCTGGGTGGCCTGCATGCACCCACGCGGTCGCTCGGTCGCCTACGGCACCATGCTCGTGGCCAGCACGACGCTGCTGATGGACGCCATGACCTTGCTGGCTTTGCCAGGCTGAGTCATCCAGCTCCAAGCAAAAGGCGCTGTCTCTGCAGCGCCTTTTTTCATCTTCAGGCCATCAAACGGTTCATGGCCTCTTCGTATTTGGCGGCCGTTTTCTCGATCACTTCACGCGGCAAGCGGGGTGCCGGTGGCGTCTTGTCCCAAGGCTTGCCATTGACCAAGGCGGTTTCCAGCCAGTCACGCAAAAACTGCTTGTCATAGCTGGGTGGATTGGCCCCCTCCACATAGCTGTCTGCCGGCCAGTAACGCGATGAGTCGGGCGTCAACACCTCGTCCATCAAGACCAAGGCGCCATCGGCATCGAGGCCAAACTCGAATTTGGTGTCGGCAATGATGATGCCTTTGGCCGCCGCGATGTCGCGCGCTGCCTTGTACAACTGGATGCTGATGTCGCGAATACGGGTGGCCAGATCGGCACCGATCATGTCCACGGTTTGCTCGAACGTGATGTTTTCGTCGTGCTCGCCCACCGCAGCCTTGGCGGCGGGGGTGTAAATCGGCTCAGGTAACAGGCTGGCGTTTTTCAGGCCGGCAGGCAACTTCACGCCGCAGACGGCTTGGTTGTCCTGGTATTCCTTCCAACCGCTGCCCGCCAGATAACCGCGCACCACAGCCTCGACCGGGATGGGTTGGAGGCGTTTGACCAGCATAGAGCGGCCCTTGACCTGAGGCACTTCGTCGGCAGACACCACGCTCTCAGGGGCATCGCCCGTCAGGTGGATCGGGCAAATGTTGAGGCCTTTGGGCCCGAGCTGGTCAAACCAAAACAGCGCCATTTGCGTGAGCAACACGCCCTTGCCGGGGATGGGCTCGCCCATGATCACATCGAACGCGCTGATGCGGTCGGACGCCACCATCAAGATGCGGTCGTCACCCACGGCGTAGTTGTCACGCACCTTGCCACGCGCCAGCAGGGGCAAGGAAGTCAGGGCCGAGGTGTGGAGCGCAGAGGTCATGGCAAAACAGTCAAGCAACAGCAAAAAAGAAAAAGGCCCGTTGAACAGTCAACGGGCCATTCGGGTCAATTATCGCAGGCTCAGCGAACCACCTGCGCCAACTCACCCTTGGCATAACGGGCCGCCACCACCTGCAGCGTCTCACCCTTGATTTTGGGAGCTTGGCCTTCGCAGCCGAACTCCAGGTAACGCTGCTTGCACAGCTGCTTGGCCGCTTCGCGGGCAGGCTTGAGCCATTCGCGGGCGTCAAACTTGTCGGGGTTTTCAAACAGGAACTTGCGGCAAGCGGCGGTCATCGCCAAGCGGATGTCGGTGTCGATGTTGATCTTGCGCACGCCAAATTTGATGGCTTCCTGGATTTCTTCGACCGGCACGCCGTAGGTTTGCTTCATCTGACCACCATACTGGTTGATCATGGCCAGCAGCTCTTGCGGCACGCTGGACGAGCCGTGCATCACCAGATGGGTGTTGGGGATGCGGGCGTGGATTTCTTTCACACGCGAGATGGCCAGAATGTCGCCCGTGGGCTTGCGGCTGAACTTGTAGGCGCCGTGGCTGGTGCCAATGGCAATGGCCAGAGCGTCCAAACCGGTGGCCTTGACGAATTGCGCAGCTTCTTCGGGGTCGGTCAGCATCTGGCTGTGGTCGAGTTTGCCCACGGCACCGATGCCGTCTTCTTCACCGGCTTCGCCGGTTTCCAGGTTGCCCAGGCAGCCCAGCTCGCCTTCGACCGACACACCGGCCAGGTGGGCCATCTCGACCACGCGGCGGGTCACGTCGACGTTGTAGGCAAAGTCGGCCGGGGTTTTGCCGTCTTCGAGCAAGGAGCCGTCCATCATGACCGAGGAAAAGCCCAGGTTGATCGCGCCTTGGCAAACCGCAGGGCTTTGCCCGTGGTCTTGGTGCATGACCAGCGGAATGTGGGGCCACTGCTCGGTAGCAGCTTGAATCAGGTGCTTGATGAAAGGCTCACCCGCGTACTTGCGGGCACCTGCGCTGGCCTGCAGGATGACCGGCGCACCGACCTCGTCGGCAGCCGTCATGACGGCCTGGACTTGCTCCAGGTTGTTGACGTTGAAAGCTGGAATGCCGTAGCCGTTGACGGCGGCATGGTCCAGCAGCTCGCGCATTGAAACGAGTGCCATGGTGGTGATTTCCCGGGAAGTTGAAGATTCAAAGGTGCCGGCGTGTACCCGGCCCGTAACTGATCCGGATTTTATAGGGTTCGGCCTGACACAAGACTGAACCCGCCCCTCCCGAAAGGGCGGACCCCCCTCAAGCGACCTTACAGATCTTCAGCATGTTGGTGCCGCCGGGCGACCCCATGGGCTCACCGCAAGTGATGGCATACACATCGCCCGTGCCCACGATGTTGCGGCTTTTCAGGTGCGCTTCGGCTTCGGCCAAGGCCGTGTCGCGGTCGGCGCTGGTGTCCATCAACAAGGGGCGCACGTTGCGGTAGAGCGCCATCTTGCGCTGCGAAGTCAGCTTGGTGGTCAAGGCGTAAATCGGGATGTGCACGCGGTGACGGCTCATCCACAACGCGGTCGAGCCCGATTCGGTCATGGCCACAATGGCTTTGGCACCCAAGTGGTGGGCGGTGAACAACGCGCCCATGGCAATGGACTGGTCAATGCGGCTGAAAGACTGCCCCCGGAAGTCGGCATCGAGCTGGACGTCTTCAGCACTTTCGGCGGCGGCGCAGATCTTGGCCATTTCTTCCACGGTTTCCAGCGGGTATTTGCCTGCGGCCGTCTCGGCGCTCAACATCACGGCATCGGTGCCATCCAGCACGGCGTTGGCCACGTCAGACACTTCAGCGCGGGTGGGCACCGGGTTGGTGATCATGCTTTCCATCATCTGGGTGGCGGTGATGACGACCTTGTCGTGCACCTTGGCCAGCTTGATCATGCGTTTTTGCAGGGCGGGCACGGCGGCGTTGCCCACTTCGACGGCCAGATCACCCCGGGCGACCATGATGCCGTCGCTGGCTTTGAGGATCGCTTCGAGGTGGGGAATGGCTTCGGCGCGTTCGATCTTGGCGATCAACCCCGGCTTGTGGCCGTATTCGGCCCCCGCCACGTTGCACAGCTGGCGGGCCATTTCCATGTCTGTCGCGTTTTTCGGAAAGCTCACCGCCACATAGTCGGCTTGCAGACTCATGGCGGTTTTGATGTCGTCCATGTCCTTGGCGGTCAGGGCCGGGGCGGTCAGGCCGCCGCCTTGCTTGTTGATGCCTTTGTTGTTGGACAGCTCCCCGCCTAATTTGACGGTGGTGTGCACCTGCTCACCCTTGACGGCGTTCACGGTCAGCACGATCAGGCCGTCGTTGAGCAAAAGCACGTCGCCCGCCTTCACGTCACGGGGCAACTCTTTGTAGTCAAGGCCCACGCCCTGAATGTCACCCGGCTCGGTGCGCGAGGCGTCCAACACAAACGGCTCACCGGGCTCGAGCATGACTTTGCCCTCGGCAAACTTGCCCACACGGATCTTGGGGCCCTGCAAGTCGGCCATGATGGCCACTTCGCGGCCAGCGCGCTGGGAGGCTTCGCGCACCAGACGCGCCCGGTCCACGTGGTCTTGCGCTTTGCCGTGGCTGAAGTTCAGTCGCACCACATTGACGCCAGCGCGGATCATGGCTTCGAGCAAGGCAGGGTCGCTGGAAGCAGGGCCTAAGGTGGCAACAATCTTGGTCGCGCGATGTGTCATGCGGGGGTCTCCATGTAATTTGGTTTCAATTTTCACACGAAATCGGTTACATCACGGGTTCTTTCGGCGGCAAGATCCAGAGGATGAGATTGCATAGCGGCAGGCCCCATTCAAAAGAACACCGTGCATATACCGATTTGGGCCTTTTAAATGGCTGAATTGATCCTTGTCAGCCCAAGGAAACGTCCAGGCGACTAAACTTATGCCAAGCGATTGACTTAGAAACACCATGACTGCATTGCATACACCGACCGATCACCAGCCTGTTGGACTGGACCAACCCCTGCCGCACCGCAAGACTTTGCGCGAGTGGCTGATCCCCTTGTCTGAGCGCAGCACCTTCCGGGCTTTTGTGCTTTTGGTTTTGGACTACGCCCTGTTTTTTGCCCTGATCACCGGCACCATCGCACTGGAGTCCGTCTGGCTCAAAGTGCTGTGTGCGCTGGCCGCCGGTTTCGTGATCGGCCGTTTGTTCATCATCGGCCACGACGCCTGCCACCAGAGCCTGACACCGCACCGCGAACTCAACAAGGTGCTGGGCCGCATCGCGTTTTTGCCCTCGCTGACCCCCTACAGCCTGTGGGACACCGGCCACAACGTGGTGCACCACGGCTACACCAACCTCAAGGGGGTGGACTTCGTCTGGACCCCCCTGACGGCTACCGAGTTTGAAGCCCTGAGCCCCATGCAGCGCCTGCTGGAGCGTGCTTACCGCAGCGGCTGGGCACCCGGTCTGTACTACATGATCGAAATCTGGTGGAAGCGCGAGTTCTTCCCCAACAAAACCCACATGCCCACCCGCCGCCCGATTTTCTTCAAAGACAGCTTGCTGGCCAGCCTGTTTGCGGCCTTCTGGATCGCCACCATTGCCGCTGCTGCCGTGTACACCGGCCAGTCGGTCTGGCTGTCGCTGCTGCTGGGTTTTGCCGTGCCCTTCTTCTTTTGGAACAGCATGATCGGCTTCGTGGTCTATGTGCACCACACCCACGTCAAGGTCTCCTGGCACGACAACAAGGCCGCCTGGACCAAGGCCGCGCCTTTCGTGTCGACCACCGTGCACCTGACCTTCCCGTTCAACATCGGCGCGCTGATGCACCACATCATGGAGCACACCGCCCACCATGTGGACATGAGCATCCCGCTGTACCGCCTGAAGCAAGCGCAGTCCAAGCTCGAAGAGATGCTGCCCGGCCGCATCATCGTGCAGCCGTTCTCCTGGAAGTGGTATTTCGAGACCGCCAAAAACTGCAAGATGTACGACTTCACCCGCGAATGCTGGACCGACTTCAAGGGCAACATGACCAGCCCGGTGCGCGGCAACCTGCCCCCTGCAGCTCAAGCCTGACCGGGCTTGTGCCTTGGCCACAAAAAACCCCGCGATGCGGGGTTTTTTGTTGGGCGCATGCAGCTCATGCCAGCTTGACCAGGGGCACTTGGTCTTGTCATGCCCGCGAACGCGGGTATCCATGACCACCGAAGGCATGGACCCCCGATCAAGTCGGGGGTGACAAAAAGATCCATGGACCCACTTGGCTCCTGGCTGCCCCGACGGCGACTTCAGCCCGCTGCGCGCTTGGCCAAAATCTCAAATGCAGGCAAGGTCTTGCCTTCCAGGATCTCGAGGAACGCACCACCGCCGGTCGAGATGTAGCCCACCTGCTTTTCAATGCCGTACTTGGCAATCGCGGCCAGCGTGTCGCCACCACCCGCGATGCTGAAGGCGCTGGACTCGGCAATCGCTTGGGCGATCACCTTGGTGCCGTTTTCGAAGGCCGCAAACTCAAACACACCCACCGGGCCGTTCCACACAATGGTGCCGGCTTGCTTGAGCTGCGCGGCCAGTTTGGCTGCGGTCTCTGGGCCGATGTCCAAAATCATGTCGTCATCGGCCACCTCGGTGGCTTTCTTCACGGTGGCCACGGCGTCGGCGGCAAAGGTTTTGGCCACCACCACATCGGTCGGGATCGGCACTTCAGCGCCACGGGCTTTCATGGCTTCAATCACGGCTTTGGCCTCATCCACCAAGTCGGCTTCAGCCAAGCTCTTGCCGATCTTCAAGCCCACCGCCAGCATGAAGGTGTTGGCAATGCCACCGCCCACGATGAGCTGGTCCACGTTTTGTGACAGGCTCTTCAAGATAGTCAACTTGGTACTGACCTTGCTGCCCGCCACGATGGCGGCCAATGGGCGCTTCGGCGCGGCCAGGGCCTTGCCAATGGCGTCGATCTCGGCGGCCAGCAAGGGGCCGGCACAGGCGATGGGGGCGAACTGGGCGATGCCATACGTTGTACCCTCGGCGCGGTGAGCGGTGCCAAAGGCGTCGTTCACGTAGATGTCGCACAACTGGGCCATCTTGCGGGCCAGGTCTTCGTTGTTCTTCTTTTCGCCTTTGTTGACGCGGCAGTTTTCCAGCAGCACCACTTGGCCGGGGGCCACGGTCACGCCGTCCACCCAATTGGCGACCAGCGGCACATCACGGCCCAGCAGCTCGCCCAAGCGCTTGGCCACCGGGGCCAGCGAGTCTTCGGGTTTGAACTCGCCCTCGGTGGGACGGCCCAAGTGGCTGGTCACCATCACGGCAGCGCCAGCGTCCAACGCCATCTGGATGCAGGGCACGCTGGCACGCACGCGGGTGTCTTCGGTGATGCTGCCGTCATCGGCTTGCGGCACGTTCAGGTCGGCGCGGATGAAAACACGTTGGCCCGCAGCTTTGCCGCTGGCGCACAGATCAGAAAAACGGATGACGTTCATGGTGTGAAGAAAAGTGGATGGGTCAATTCACATCCATTTTAAAAGCCCGGCCTGACAGCGGCTGACGTTGCGCAGGTACGAACCCCGAACAACGCGCAAACGGGACTTACCAGCCCCACCCCAAATGCAAAGGCAAATAAACCGCCATGCCCGCGATGATGGTGAACAGCACATCACGTCGCCAAAAATAAACGGCAGCGCCCACCACCGCCGAAAACAAGCGGGCGTCTTGCCAAGTGCTGATCAAAACACCCTGCACGGTGATGATTTCAGGCACCACCACAGCCGACAAAGCGGCGATGGGCGCGTATTGCAGGCCACGCTGCGCCCAATGGGGCAACTGCCAGTTTTTGCTGGATATGAAAAAGAAGCTGCGCGTGAGCACCGTGACCAGCGCCAGTCCGACGATGACGGCCAAAGTCCACAGATCGGTGCCGCCCCAAGCCATGTTCATGCGGACACTCCCGGAGCAGGCCGCATTTTTTCGACCGTGAGGCACAAGATCACCGCCACGGCAATCGCCACCACGATGTTGAGCTTGAGCGGCAGGCTGTAGGCCACCACCGCCGCAGCGCCAGCGACTGCCGCCGACAGCATGCGCATGCGCGAACTGGCCAGCGAGCACTGGATGCCCAGCAGGCACAAAATGCCCGCAAAACCCAAGCCCCAGCTGGGCGGAATCAGGTTGGCCAGCGCGATGCCGACAAAGCTCGCCACGATCCACGACAACCAGTTCAAAAAGTCGTTGCCAGCCAAATAAGCCTCTTGTTCCAGCCGCCCCTCGGCGGTCTCGGCCGGGTGGGCGTACTTGCGCACAAACAGCACGTAGCTGATGTCGGCCGTCAAATAGCCGTGCAGCATGCGCTGCCAGCGCGGCAGGTGGATCAAGAACTGACGCAAATGCAGACTGAACACCACAAAGCGCAGGTTCACGCAAAAGCCTGTGGCCAGAATCACCCAGGCAGGCGCGCCCGCCACGATAAGTGGGATGGACGCCAGCTGCGAGCTGCCCGCGAACACCAGCAGCGTCATGGCGCTGGCCTCGAACACGCTCATGCCCGACTTGACCATGGCCACGCCGGTCATCAGGCCCCAGGCGGCAATGCCCGGCGACTGCGGCGACACCTCGCGCATGCCCTGCACAAAGGCAGGGTGACGGTACAGGCGCGCGAGGAAAAACATCAGGCCGCCACCAGCCGCTGACCGGCCTGCAAAGGGCAGCCGCGCAAGAAGTCGGCCGCACTCAAGCGCTTGCCACCGGGGCGCTGCAGTTGCGTGAGGCACAGCTGCCCCTCGCCACAAGCCACGCGCACGCCTTGCGCATCGGCCTGCACCACGGTGCCGGGCTCAGCCGCTGCCTGCAAAGGCTCGGCCACGGCTTGCCAGAGCTTGAGGGTTTCGGTGCCCGCCTCGGTCGTGAGCGGCACGGTCATGCCCGGAAAGGGGTCAAAAGCGCGGATGCGCCGCGCCAGCACCTCGGCACTCAAGGCCCAGTCGAGTGCAGCTTCGGCTTTTTCGATCTTGTGGGCGTAGTTCACGCCTTCACTCGGTTGGGGCTGTCGCTGCAACTGGTCGATGTCGGCCAGCGCCTGCACAATCGCTTCGCCCCCCAGCGCCGCAAGCCGGTCGTGCAACACGGCCGTGGTGTCGGTCGGCAAAATGGCCTCGGTACGCACCAGCAGCATGTCGCCCGTGTCCAGGCCCGCGTCCATTTGCATGATGGTGATGCCGGTTTGGGTGTCACCTGCCTCGATGGCGCGGTGAATGGGCGCTGCACCGCGCCAACGTGGCAAAAGGGACGCGTGGATGTTCAGGCAGCCTTTGGGGGGCAAGTCCAACACCCACTGCGGCAGGATCAAGCCATAAGCGGCCACGATCATGGCGTCTGCCTTCGCAGCCAACAGGGTGTCGCGGGCAGCGGCGGCGTCTTCAGGATATTTGCCGTCCAGGCGCAGGCTGCGCGGCTGGGCCACGGGCACCTTGTGGTCAAGGGCCCATTGCTTGACGGGAGAGGGCAGCAGCTTCATGCCACGGCCAGCGGGGCGGTCAGGCTGGGTCAGCACCAACACCACTTCGTGGCCAGCAGCGTGCAAGGCGGCCATGGCCACGTGGGCGAATTCGGGCGTACCCGCAAATATCAAACGCATGCCGTGCTCAGCGCTCGGCTTTTTGGGCTTTGACCAGCTTGGTCTTGATGCGGCCTTGCTTGAGCGGGGACAGGTATTCGACGAACACTTTGCCCTTCAAGTGGTCCAGCTCGTGCTGGATACAGATGGCCAGCATGCCTTCGGCCTCGATGTTTTGAGCCTTGCCATGGCGGTCAAGCGCGGTGACCTTGACGGCCGTAGCACGCTCCACACCATCGTAAATGCCGGGCACCGACAAGCAGCCCTCTTCGCCTTTGACGCGCTCGTCGCCCATCCAGGTGATTTCGGGGTTGATCAGCACCAAGGGCTGGTTGCGTTCTTCGGAGGTATCGATCACCACCAGCCGCTCGTGCACGTCGATCTGCGTCGCCGCCAGGCCAATGCCACTGGCGTCGTACATGGTTTCCAGCATGTCGTCGATCAAGACGCGAATGCGGTCATCTACCGCCTGCACGGGCTTGGCCACCTTGTGCAGGCGTTGGTCGGGATAGCAAAGAATAGGGAGCAGGGCCATGGGGGATCAAAACGGAAAAGAAATCAGGGCTGTATTGTCCCCAATTTCCAAAGCACCTGCCCAAGCTGGCCATCTGTGTGGCCGCGTGCGACTTCAGCGGGCTGGCGAACAAGCCGAAAAGATGTCCAGCTCCGGTTTGGCCAAACCCGTGCTGACCTGGGTCAAGCCCAGCACCGAATGGAACAAGTTGTCGTGCGACAAAGCCTTGCCACTTTGGGCCTGCAAACAGGCCATGCTCCAACCCCGCTGACGCTGCATGGGCTTGGACAGCCACACCACCATCGGCACATGGATTTGCTCTTTCGGGGCCATGCTGTAAGGCATGCCATGCAGATACAGGCCTTTTTCGCCCAAAGACTCGCCGTGGTCGGACACGTACATCAGCGCGGTAGGACGTGACTGCGCTTGCAACCAATGCACCGTCTTGGCGATGAAATGGTCGGCATAGAGAATCGAGTTGTCATAGGCATTCACGATCTGCTCGGGCGGGCAGTTTTGCAAGGCGTGGCTGCTGCATTCGGGCAAAAACTGCTTGAGCGCTTTGGGTGAGCGCTTGTAATAAGCTGGGCCATGGCTGCCCATCTGGTGCATCACCACCACGGTGCCTTTGGCTCGTTTGGCCGGGTCCAGCGCAGCCAATTGCTTGGGCAGCTCGTGCAGCATCACCTCGTCGAGGCACTCGCCATCCTTGCAAAACTCGGGCACGTTCAAGGCCGTGGTCGAGACGTTGGGCACGCGCTCGCACACCCCTTTGCAACCGGACTGGTTGTCCAGCCAAAGCACCGCCAAACCGGCACGCTGCAGCACATCCAGCACGCTTTCAAAACGCTGGCTGTTGCCCTCATAGGCGGCTTTCCCCAAATGCGAAAACATGCAGGGCACCGAGGCCTGCGTGCTGGTGCCACAAGACCTCACGTCCGAGAAGTAGGTCAGGTCACCCTGCGCCTGCAACTTGCGCAACTGTGGCGTGGTGTCACGGGCATACCCGCTCAAACCAAAATTAGCGGCCCTGGCCGTCTCGCCCAACACAAACACCACCAAGGGCGCTTGGTCTGCCGTTGACACGGGGGCCACCACTTTCGCGTCATCGCCAATCGCCAGCAATGGCTGGCTGGCCTGAGCCGCTTGCCCCACAAACAGCCGGGTGACTGCGTACACACTGTTGAACGGGTTGACCATGTAACGCAAATGCTTGTGGTTGCGGGTCAGCGAGGCGATGTCCTGAAACGACATCCAAAAGAGCCCCAAGGCCACCAGCAAGGCCAGCAAAGACACCCCCAGTTGCCGCAAGATCAGCGGCTTGGCGTTCACCGTCCGAACGGACTGACGCCACAACCAGACCCCGGGAAGAATCACGCCCACCACCAAGGCCGCCAGCATGGTCCACGACAACAAGTCACGCACCTCGCGTACATCGGTTTGCACCACGTTGGCCAACATGCTGGGGTCGATGACCACCCCATAAGTGAGCATGAAATAACTGCTGGACGTCACCGTCAGCAACAACACCACGGCCGCCGGCTTGAGCCAGCGCGGCCAAACCCAAAGGCACAAAAACCAGCCCAGCAAGCCCAGCAAAATCAGCCACAGGCTGGCCGTGGTGGTCACCGCACGCATCCCTTGCGTTTCAGGCAGTTTCCAAAGGGCCATCCAGAACGGGAAATTGCCCACGGTGCCCAGCCAGACGGTCAAGACCGCCAGCAAGGCCGTGGGGTGCCAAGCAGAACGCGCAGAAAGAAGCTTGATGGGAGCCGTCACAGGGTAGATCCAAGGTACAAATGGGCTCGATTCTAGACACGGCCTATGAAGCTGCGCTGAAACGCCTGGCAAAGGCGTGGCAAAACCCGGCTGTCTTGCCACGTGCCGTGCAAACCCCATTACATTCTGGGCTCCAGCTTTCACGCACTTCAAGACACATGACCCCAGCATCCACCTACGCCACCCCGGGCGACCTCAGTCCTTCCAGGCGCCTGGGGCAGTTCACCTGGGTCGCGCTGTTGTGCTTGCTGGCATGGGATTTTTCCGGCCTTGACAGGACGGTGATGCACTGGATTGCCGACGGTGGCGGCTTCAACCTGCGCAACAACTGGTGGCTGGAAGAAATTTTGCACACCCGCGCCAAACAACTGGCCATCGTGATTTATCTCGGCCTGTTAACCATGGTTTGGTGGCCGCAGGGGGCGTTTCGCCAATTGACCCGCTTGCAACGCACCGAAATCATGCTGGGCATCACTCTGGGGCTCATCACCATCAGCACCCTCAAGCGGTTCAGCCTGACCAGTTGCCCCTGGGATCTGCAGGATTTTGGCGGTGCGGCGATCTATGTCTCGCACTGGCACTGGGGGGTGCTGGACGGGGGTGCTGGGCATTGCTTCCCAGGTGGGCACGCTTCATCGGCGCTGGCATTTGTCGGGCTGGCCTTGCCATGGCTCGGTTCTGGGTTGAGCACTCAACGGACCATCGGGCGACGCATCCTGGCCAGCGTGCTGCTGCTGGGCCTGGTTTTGGGGCTCACCCAAACCTTGCGGGGTGCGCACTACCCCAGCCACACTTTCTGGACAGGCTTCATCTGCTGGACGGTGGCTTTGGCCAACCACCTGTTGTTTGGCGGGCTGGCCCACCACCGGCAAAACCGCCAAGCCTAAGCAAGCACCATCACCCCCGACCCTAGGCAGCACAACGGGTTTGGCCCACAATGTCTGCACAGACAGCCACCCAGGCTGCGCAGGGAGACATGATGGTGAACACCCCCGAAGAGTTGGGCTCTTGGTTGCGCCTTGCGCTCACGCCTGGCGTCGGACCAGACGCTGCCAGGCGCTTGCTGGCGGCATTTGGCGAACCCGATGCCATCTTTCAACAACCCGAAGCCGCCTTGCGCCAGGTTGTCTCATTGCTGCAAGCCAAGGCGCTGCGTGAAACGCCTCTGGGTTGGCCCGAACTGACCGACGAAACCTGGCACTGGCTGCAAGCCACAGACACAGGCATTGGCCGCGCCGTGGTCACGCTGGGCGATGCGGACTACCCCGGCGCACTGCTGGAAATTCCAGACCCGCCGTTGATGCTTTACGCCATGGGCCAGACCCACACCCTGCCGAACCTGCAAGCCGCGCAAACAGTGGCCATGGTGGGCAGCCGCAACCCGACGCCGCAAGGTCTTGTCAATGCCCGCGAATTTGCCCGCAGCCTGGCCAGCAGCGGGCTGACGGTCATCTCGGGTCTGGCACTGGGCATCGACGGTGCAGCACACGAAGGCGCTCTGTTGGGGGCACCGGGCGGGGGCGCACCGGACAGTCCTTTGCCCACCATTGCCGTGGTCGGCACCGGGCTGGACCGCGTCTATCCGCGCCAGCACCGCGATCTGGCGCACCAGATTGCCCAAAGGGGGCTGATCCTCAGCGAATACCCGCTGGGCACACCACCGCTGGCCCCCAATTTCCCGCGCCGCAACCGGCTGATTTCGGGCTTGTCCCAAGCCACGCTGGTGGTGGAGGCGGCTTTGCAATCGGGCTCGCTCATCACCGCCAAACAAGCGCTGGAGCAAGGCCGCGATGTCATGGCCATCCCCGGCTCGATCCATTCGGCCCAATCCAAGGGCTGTCATCTGCTGATCAAACAAGGGGCCAAGCTGGTGGAGTCAGCGCAAGACGTGCTGGAAGAGTTGCGCCTGCCCGACCCGCTCAGGCAAGTGCCATTGGCGCTAGAAAGTGTTGAGGACAAGGAATCGCTGGCCACGCATGGCGATGAGTCCGAAGATGCGCTGCTCAGTGCTTTGGGCCACGACCCGGTGAGTCTCGATGCCCTGCAAGCACGTTGCGGCTGGAGCACCGCGCAACTGCAAGCCCAACTGCTCGAGCTGGAGCTGATGGGCCAGGTGGGGCGTTTGCCAGGAGGCTTGTTTCAACGGGTAGGGGCGGGATAGGCTGACTGGCTTTGTCACCCCCCGCTTATTGGCTTTGTCACTCCTGACTGATTGACCTTGTCACCCCCGACCTGATCGGGGGTCCATGCCTTCGGTGCAGATGGATACCCGGTCAAGCCGGGTATGACATGTGGCTTTGTCACCCCCGACCTGATCGGGGGTCTATGCCTTCGGTGCAGATGGATACCCGGTCAAGCCGGGTATGACATGTGGCTTTGTCACCCCCGACCTGATCGGGGGTCTATGCCTTCGGTGCAGATGGATACCCGGTCAAGCCGGGTATGACATGTGGCTTTGTCACCCCCGACCTGATCGGGGGTCCATGCCTTCGGTGCAGATGGATACCCGGTCAAGCCGGGTATGACATGTGGCTTTGTCACCCCCGACCTGATCGGGGGTCCATGCCTTCGATTCAGATGGATACCCGGTCAAGCCGGGTATGACATGCATTGATGCCGGGTATGACAGCATTTCCGCCTGGCATGACGGCATTTCTGCCGGGCATGACGTCAATCAAGCCCGGCTTGGCAAGGTCAGACCACTGCGCCCGAGTTTTCGTCGCCTGGGTCGTTGTCTTTCTTGAGCGGCTTGATCAGGTCTTCGCGCTGGATGCCCAACCACATGGCGATCGCGGCGGCCACGAAAACCGACGAGTAAATGCCGAACAAAATGCCGATGGTCAGCGCCATGGCGAAGTAGTGCAAGGTCTCACCGCCGAACAGCAGCATGGACAACACCATGATCTGGGTTGAACCGTGGGTGATGATGGTGCGGCTGATGGTGGAGGTGATGGCGTTGTCGATGATCTCGACCGTGTTCATCTTGCGGTAACGGCGAAAGTTCTCGCGAATTCGGTCAAAAATCACCACCGATTCGTTGACCGAATAACCCAGCACCGCCAGCACCGCCGCCAACACCGCCAATGAGAATTCCCACTGGAAGAAGGCAAAAAAGCCCAAGATGATGATCACGTCGTGCAAGTTGGCAATGATGGCCGAGACGGCAAACTTCCACTCGAAGCGGATCGCCAGATAAATCACAATGCCGATCACCACAAAGGCCAAGGCCTTCAAACCGTCCTGTGCCAGCTCGTCACCCACCTGCGGACCCACAAACTCGGTGCGGCGCAAAGTCACCTCGGCGTTGTCGGCCTTGAGGGCGGTCAACACCTTCTCGCTTTGCTGAGCCGAGCTCACGCCCTTTTGCGCGGGCAGGCGGATCATCACGTCGCGGGCTGTACCGAAGTTCTGCACCTGCACTTCGCTGAAACCCAGCGTGCTCACCGTGCCACGCACCTTGTTCAGGTCCGCAGGCTGGCTGTAGCTGACTTCCATCAGCGTGCCGCCCGTGAACTCGACCGACAAATGCAGGCCTTTGGTGAACAAGAAGAACACCGCCATGGCAAACGTGATGAAGGAGATCGCGTTGAAGACCAACGCGTGCTTCATGAACGGAATGTCTTTTCTGATTTTGAATAATTCCATGATCCGTTCCCCTTAGTCGGCTTTCACCGCAGAGCCGCCTTCAGGCCGCCACACCGTGCCGATCGACACCGATTTGAGTTTCTTTTTACCGCCGTACCAGAGGTTGACCAAGCCGCGTGAGAAGAACACCGCCGAGAACATGCTCGTCAAGATGCCGATGCAGTGCACCACGGCAAAGCCACGCACCGGGCCGGAACCAAAGGCCAGCAAGGCCACGCCAGCGATCAAGGTGGTGATGTTGGAGTCAAAAATCGTGGCCCAGGCGCGGTCATAACCCGCGTGAATGGCCGCTTGGGGGCTGACCCCGTTGCGCAACTCTTCGCGCACGCGCTCGTTGATCAGCACGTTCGAGTCAATCGCCATACCCAGCGCCAGCGCCATCGCAGCCATGCCAGGCAGCGTCAAAGTCGCTTGCAGCATCGACAAAATGGCCACCAGGAACAGCAAGTTCACGCCCAGCGCAATGCCTGAGAACAAACCGAACATGGCGTAATAAACCACCATGAAGGCCACGATGACCAAGAAACCCCAGGTCACGCTGTTGAAGCCTTTGGCAATGTTTTCTGCACCCAGGCTCGGGCCGATGGTGCGCTCTTCGATGATCTCCATCGGCGCAGCCAATGAACCTGCGCGCAGCAGCAGCGCGGTGTCGTTGGCTTCGGCCGTGGTCATGCGGCCCGAAATCTGCACGCGACCGCCGCCGATCTCGGCGCGGATCACAGGGGCCGTGACCACTTCACCCTTGCCCTTTTCGAACAAGATGATGGCCATGCGCTTGCCCACGTTGTCGCGGGTCACATCCTTGAAGATGCGGGCGCCCTTGGCGTCCAGCGTCAGGTTGACCACGGGTTCCTGCGTCTGGCCGTCAAAACCCGGCTGGGCGTCGGTCAGGTTGTCGCCGGTCAGCACCACTTGTTTCTTGACGATCAGGGGGCGGCCATCGCGCTCCAGATAGCGTTCAGCGCCAAACGGCACGATGCCGCCAGCCTGCTCAGCGCCACGCGCTTCGGTGCTCTCGTCCACCATGCGCACCTCAAGGGTGGCGGTGCGGCCCAAAATGTCTTTGGCCTTGGCCGTGTCCTGCACGCCGGGCAACTGAACCACGATACGGTCCAGACCCTGCTGCTGGATCACCGGCTCGGCCACGCCCAGCTCGTTGATCCGGTTGTGCAGCGTGGTGATGTTTTGCTTCAAAGCCTGCTCTTGCACTTTGCGGGCGGCTTCCGGCTTGATGCTGGCGGTCAGGCGGAACTCGGTGCCCTCGGCCACTTCCTGGGTTTGCAGGTCCGCGAACTGGGCTGACAGCACGCGTTTGGCAGCTTCGAGCTGTTGCGCATCGCGCAGGCGGATTTCAATGGCCTGACCATTGCGGCTGATGCCACCGTGGCGCACGTCTTTTTCGCGCAGCAAGCTGCGCAAGTCACCCGTGATGGACTCCACCTTTTGCGTCAAGGCCGCTTGCATGTCGACTTGCAACATGAAGTGCACGCCACCCCGCAAGTCCAAACCCAAATACATGGGAGACGCATGCAAGGATGTCAGCCAAGCGGGCGAACGCGACACCAGGTTCAAGGCCACCACATACTGGGGGTCTGCGCCTTCGGGCGTCAGCGCCTTTTGAATGGCGTCTTTGGCCTTCAGTTGCTCGTCGGTGTTCTCGAAACGGGCCCGGATCGAGCCCCCTTCCAAAGTGACCGTCTGGGCATTGACCGCAGCCGCCTTGAGCGCATCCTCGACCTTTTGCAGGGTCTGGGTGTCCACCTTGATGGTCGCCTTGCCCGAAGACACCTGCACCGCAGGGGCTTCACCAAAAAAGTTGGGCAAGGTGTAGACCACGCCCAGCAACATGGCGATCACGATGATCGCGTACTTCCAGACCGGGTAACGGTTCATAGTGACTCGCGTGCAGGGTAAAAAACAGGGAGATTACTTGAGGCTGCCTTTGGGCAAGACCTGAACCACCGCGCTGCGCTGCATTTGCACTTCGACGCCAGCGGTCAATTCCACACCGATGTAGGCGTCACCGATTTTGCTGACTTTGCCCAGCAAACCACCAGCGGTCACGATTTCGTCGCCTTTGGCCAAAGCATCGATCATGCTGCGGTGCTCTTTTTGCTTTTTCATCTGGGGGCGGATCATGACGAAATACAAGACCGCAAACATCAGCAACAAAGGCAGCATGCTCATCAAGGTGGACTGCATGTCGCCACCAGCGGCAGCGGCTGGAGCGGTCTGGGCAAAAGCGGAAGAAATGAACATGGAAGCTCCACAAAAAAGCAAATTCGGGTTTGATCGGGCGGCGCGTGTGCGCCCCGCGGACGAAGCCGCCATTGTATGCGGCGCTATGATGCCGCCTAAAAGCCTTTTGACCCGACGGAATGCCCTCGCAAACCGCGCCCCACTGAAAGAGACTCCCCCTTGAATTCGCGTTTGTGGGCCATGCTGGCCTTAATGGGCAGCTTGGTGTCTTTGTCGGTTGGCACCTCGTTTGCCAAACGCCTGTTCCCCGCCTTGGGGGCCGAAGGGACCACGGCTTATCGCCTCGTCTTTGCCATGCTGATGTTGATGGCGGTGTTCCGCCCCTGGCGTCGCCAATGGGTCTGGGCCGATGCCTTGCCGTTGGGTCTGTATGGCGTCACGCTGGGCGTCATGAATCTGCTGTTTTACAGCGCCATCAAGACCATCCCGTTTGGGGTGGCCATCGCCATCGAATTCACAGGCCCTTTGGCGGTGGCCGTCTGGACCTCCAAAAAGGCCAGCGACTGGCTGTGGGTGGCGCTGGCCATTCTGGGCCTGGGCTTGCTGTTGCCGCTGCCCGGGGCAGATGCCGCACTCGATCCGCTGGGCATGGCCTTGGCACTGGCCGCTGGCATTTGCTGGGCGCTTTACATCGTCTTTGGCCAACGCGTGGCCATGCGCTACGGCGGCATGGCCACGCCACTGGGCATGCTGGCTGCGGCCTTGGTGGTCGCACCGATTGGCGTGTTCCATGCGGGCAGCGCCCTGCTCGATCCGCAATGGCTGCTGGCCGGGTTGGCCGTGGCGCTGCTGTCGAGCGCCATTCCTTATGCGCTGGAAATGTTTGCGCTCAACCACTTGCCCAAAAACACCTTCAGTATCTTGCTCAGCCTGGAACCTGCGGTGGGTGCGCTGGCGGGTTGGCTGGTCTTGTCCGAACGCTTGACGCTGTTCCAAGGCCTGGCGATCGCGATGGTGATGGCCGCGTCCATGGGCGCGGCTTGGTCTGCAGGACGCTCGGCCTCCAACCCCAATTAGCAGGCATTCGCGAACAGGGGTTCGCGCCCACAAAGAGGGTGGCTCTTACTTCGGTTTGGCCAAGCGATGAGCGCCAATACTTGATAGCCCCGTCACCGCCCCACAAAAACCGGCTTGCGCCGTTCGGCAAATGCAGCGCGCCCTTCGGCAAAGTCGGCGCTGCGGCTGGTAATGTGCTCGCGCTCACGCAAACGGGCCACATCGGCCTGCCCGGTTTCGATCTCGCGCAACGACTTTTTGGTTTCCTGCACCGCCAACGGGGCCAAGGCCAGAATGTCCTGAACCAGCGCTTGCAAGGTGGCATCCCATTGCGCTGGCGTCACCAAGGCTTCGAACAAGCCCATCGCATTGAGCTGCTCCGCCGAAAAAGGCCGGGCTGTCAAAAACGCCCGCGTCGCACCCGCCAACCCAAAACGGCTCACATAACGCTGCAAACCGCTGGGGTAATAGTGCAAACCCAGCGCCGTGGCGGGCATGCGCCACTCGATGCCCTGCAAACCGATACGCAAATCACAGGCCAGCACCACATCGGTCGCACCGCCATACACACTGCCGTTCAAGGCGCAAATGGTCACGGGGCGCAGCGCGGCCAGCGCGTCCGGGATTTCTTCAAAAAACGACGAACCATGGCCGGGTTCGTCAAACCCGCCAATGTCGTAACCCGCACAAAACACCGGCTTGGGCTGCCCGCTGGTGCTGGCCGTCAGCACCAGCACCTGCACTTGGGAGGTTTGGTTCACGGTCTCAAAATGCGCCAGTAAGGCCTTGAGATCGCCGTTTTCCAGGCGGTTGCGCTGGGCCGGACGGTTCAAGGTGATGGTGGCCACGCCGCCTTCGATGTGCAAAACAGGGGCTGAGGCTTGGGCCAAGGCAGGTGACATGTGTGCAATCCAAAACAAAAAGGGTGCCCGAAGACACCCTGATTGTAGAAAGCAAGCGACCAGCGCCTGCTTATTGAGCTGAAGCTCAGGCCTTGGCTTTGGCCTTGGACATGGCGGCTTTCACCGAAGCTTCGGCTTGGGCCGTTGCGGCCTTGATGTTGGACTCGGCTGTGTCAGCAGCTTGCTTGGCCACTTTTTTCAGGGTTTCAGCAGCAGTCTGGCTGGCTTCGAAAGCGGTTTTGATCACGGCCACAGCAGCGTCAGAGCCGGCTGGTGCGTTTTTCAGGCTGTTTTCGACCAAGCTTTTGACGGCTTTTTCGGACTCGGCCATTTTGCCTTCGACAGCTTTGGTGAACACAGCGCTGGTGCTGTTGGCGATGTCAGCCAAGTGACGGCCATAAGACACCGACTTTTCGTAAGCAGGCTGCACCAAAGCGGCTTGCACAGCCATCAGGTCTTGAGGCGACTTGGCACCCATCAAGGCTTGCATGTTGGAGAAAGACTCGCCCACAGCGGCTTTGCCAGCGGCCATGTTCAGCTCAACCAGGCGCTCGAAACCGGCAAAAGCGGTTTGCGACAGGTCTGCAGCAGCGGTCAGGTTGGCTTGTTGAGCAGCGGAGAATTGTTCGGCGTTGAAGTTCATGGTGTGTTCCTTGGAAAGGTTTGTTGCAATGCAGCAATTTGAACAGTTCACCCAGACCAACACAAGGGAAAACCCGCACTTTAGAGTCCGCACTCCAATTGGCCCCATCCAGCGTGCCTGTGTGCGTGAGCGCCCATACAAAGCACGGGCCTTGTGTTGCGGCTGCGTTTCCGAGGCACATCCTGGGCCTTTGGGTCGACAGCGGCCCGACCCCATACACTTGGCGCAACGGCCACTCCGGTCAAGACACCCTGTATTTATGGAATTCCTCAGTCTGCTGTTCATTTTGGCCACGGGCATCCACTGGCTCAACACCCAAGGCCAGCGCAAACGCACCGCCCTGCTGGCCGAACAATTGCGCCCCTACCAAATCGAAAAGCACATGGAACAACTGACCAGCGCCTACATGCGTGCGCTGGGCGAAACAGACCCCGAACGGCAACAGCAAATTTTGCAGCTGCAAGAAGCGGCCGAACAGCAACTGGCCAACGAATTCCAAAACCTGGCCCGCGAATTTGCCAAGCTGCCCGCGCCCGTGACACGGGCCTTCAAGGTGGCGCTGCCCTTCATCGACCAGCTCTCGCCCAAAGCCAGCTTTGACATGCGCCGCATGCTCGAAGTCCACGCCCAAGGCATCGCCCTGGCCGTCAACAACCCCCAAGGCCTGTCGCCCAAAGAGCTCTCATTTCGCATGATGGGCGAGATGTTTCTGATGCAGCACAGCTGCCACTGGTTCTGCAAATCCAAAACCATCGCCTCGGCCCGCATGTTGGCCCAACACCAAACCCGCCATGAGCAGGCCCTGGATGCGGTCAGCCCCGAAACGCGAGAGGCTTATCTGGACGTGGTGCAGGGCTAAGCCCCCGCCCGCTGCTTCAAATAGCTGCCGACCATGTGGCGGCTGGTGCGTTGCAGGCCCATCAGCAAAGCGTGGTCGGCCTGGGTACAGCCGTAGCGGGTTTTCAGGTCATGCTGCATCTGCGCCAGCAAATGCGCGGCCATCTCGGCATCGGCCAAGGCCCGGTGGGCACGGCCTGACGACGGCAAATGGTGCAGCGCGGCCAGCGTGCCCAGCTTGTGGTTGGGCGCTTGCGGGTACAGGCGGCGCGAGAGCAGCAAAGTGCAGGCAAAGGCGTGCGAGCCGTCTTGCCCGCAGCGCGCCAGCTCGGCCTGCCAGAACTTTTTGTCAAAGGCCGCGTTGTGCGCCACCATGGGCCGCCCCGCCACAAAGCGGGCCGCATCGCGCATCACCTGCTCGGCAGGGGGCGCGGCCTGCACCATCTCGTTGGTGATGCCGGTGAGCTGGGTGATGAAACTGTTCACCCGCACCCCGGCGTTCATCAGGCTCTGGTAACGGTCCACCACCTGCCCGCCCTCGAGCATGACGATGGCTACCTCGGTGGCGCGGTCGCCCATATTGGGCGAGATGCCAGTGGTTTCGAAGTCGATGATGGCGATGGGGGACATGGTAAACAGGCCGATGCAAAAACAAGTCTCAGATTAAAACTCGCTTTCACAGGCTTGCACCATATTAAAGATAGCTTTAATATCATGAACCTGTATTCAAGCAATCTTTAATATCTGGCCATGCGCGTCACCGGAACTTACGTCACATCAACCACTCTCGGCGAGAGCGTGCGCGCTTTTGTGCCCCATTCGCTGCCACCTGCAGAGCCTGAACTGGACGCTGCTTGCTATGCCGAACTCAACCGCAAGGCTGAACTGGCCTTGGCCCGTCTGGCAGGGGTGGCAGGCTTGGTGCCTTCGATCGACTGGTTACTCTACAGCGCCATCCGCAAAGAAGCCCTGCTCACATCCCAGATTGAGGGGACCCAGGCGACACTGGTCGACCTGTTTGACAAAGAGGCGGGGCTTGTCGTCAGCAACACAGACGATGTGGAGGAGGTCACCAATTACCTGCGTGCCTTTCGCTGGACAGAACAAACATTGCGGGACCCCAACGGCCTACCCATGAGCGTGCGCCTGATGCGGCAAGCCCACCGCCTGCTTATGGATGGCGCCCGTGGCTCTGGTCGCCAACCGGGCGAATTGCGCCAGTCTCAAAATTGGATCGGCGGCACTCGGCCCGGTAACGCTGTATTTGTCCCCCCGCCGCCCACGCAAGTACCCGCTCTGCTGGCCGATCTTGAACGCTTCATTCACGACACACGGCCCACCCTGCCCCCTCTGGTGCGCATTGGGCTCGTGCACGTTCAGTTTGAAACCATTCACCCCTTTTTGGATGGCAACGGACGCATTGGGCGATTGCTGATTGCCGCACTCATGGAGCAATGGGGATTGTTGTCAGAGCCCTTGGTCTACGTGAGCGCCTACCTCAAGCAGCATCAAACCGAATACTACCGACGACTTTCTGCAGTCCGCACGGATGGCGACTGGGAAGGCTGGGTGGCTTTTTTCCTGGAAGGTGTTGCCCGCGCAGCAGACACCGCCGAGCGTGGCATCGTCGCATTGGCCAGCCTGATCAACACCGACCGACATCGCCTGCTCCAAGAGCCCCGCATCACGCCAGCCAGTCTTCGTCTGTTTGAACTCTTGCCACTGATGCCCATTTTTTCCATCGATCAAGTCTGCGAACGACTGGGAATCACGTTCCCCACAGCCAATGCAGCGGTCAAAACACTGGAAAAGCTCGGCATTGTGGTCGAGCAGACTGGGCAAAAAAAGAACCGTCATTACAGCTACCAAGCCTATGTGGAATTGCTGAGCGATTGATCACCCCATGCACCCCGGCCCCATCCTCTTCTGCGGCGACCCGCATGGCCAATGGCAGCACATCCTCGATGCGGCTGAGCAAACCCGCGCCCGCGCCGTGATCCTGCTGGGCGATCTGGAACCGGCACAGCCGCTTCACATCGAGCTGGAGGCGATTTGGGAGCACGTCTGGTTCATCCACGGCAACCATGACACCGACCATGCAGGCAACTTCGGCAACGTGTGGCACCCTGAGGTGAGCGAGCGGCAGCTGCACGGCCGCGTCGTCACGCTGCCCTGCGGCACGCGCATCGCCGGGCTGGGCGGCGTGTTTCGCGGTGCGGTGTGGTACCCCAAAGACCAGCAAGCGCCCAAGTTTCGCAACCGCGAAGCGCACGCCCGAGTGACGCCGCGCCAAGACCGCTGGCAAGGCAGCGTGCACATCAAGCACTGGTCCACCATCTACCCCGACGAGGTGGAACAACTGGCCACGCAACAAGCCGACATCCTCATCACCCACGAAGCGCCCGGCTACCACGACCACGGATTCAAAGAACTGGACTCACTGGCCCGCCGCATGGGCGTGCGCATGACGGTGCACGGCCACCAACACGACAACATCGACAGCAGCGCCCACTGGGACGGGCAAGGGTTTCAGAGCTTTGGGGTGGGACTGCGGGGGGTGATGGCGGTGGATGGGCTGGATTGATCGTCACCCGACATCAACAGTCGCCATTCAATCCGGCAAATGCTTGGCCAAATCCATGCTGTCATGCAGCAAGCGGATGACATCGATAACTTGTCCGTCCGCCAACCTGAAAACCACCAAATGGCGGCCTTTTCTGCCCAGTCGTGCGACATGCAGTGTGCGGATACCCAGCCCGATATCGTCGCGCACTTTGCTGCCCACAATGTTGGGGCCATCGGTCAGCGCCTCCAATGCAAGCGTCAGCGTCTCAAGATAGTCATCCGCCTGAAGTGCACCGAACTGATCGGTTGTCCACACAAGCGCGTCAAGCAAATCGTGCTCGGCCTTTTCTGCCAACCGAACTGCCCATACCGCACTCATTGGACAGTGCGCACTTTGGCTGCAATGCCCTGCATGTGATCGCGCAAGCCTTGCTTGGATTCAAAAGTCTTGAAACGCCCCGCGTCGATATCCGCAATGCCCTCTTGGGCTGCTTTTCGCAAAGCCGCTAGTCGATAAGCGTCCTCGGCGTCTCGCTGCTCCACCATGCGCAGCCCCTCACGCAGAACTTCGCTGGCATTTTGGTAGCGGCCACTTTGGACCAGCTGCTCGACCAACGCTGCTTGGTGATCCGTCAGCACGACATTTCGGGTGGGCATGGGAGGGCTCCTTGTTGAAACAGAGTTGGCATATTATGCCAATAAGGTCAAACGGGCCGTGGTTCTAGCCGTCAACCACCGAGCTAATGAACAACCCACCGCACCCAGGCAAAGCCCTGGTACACCAAGCCGCACCAATTTCTTAAGCTGATTGCCTCACCCACATGGAGGCAACATGCACCCCGCAACAGACCCAAGCACCACGCCTGTTTATGGCGTTCGCCCCAGCAAGCCCGGCTTGTATCTGGGCTTGTTTCATGGCCGCGACACGCCCAACCAAGCCATGCACGGCTGGGGCTTTGATGGCCCGGCTATTGGGCCGCTCCGGTACTTTCACACCACCTACGCCTGCTCGGTCAATGTGGAATTTGTCAGCCCCACAGATGCCCAACTGTTCACAGGCACCCACGACACGCTCATGGACTTGGCCATCAACGGTGACCTGCTCTGCTTTGACGGCAAGCTGTACGGCGATTGGACGGTCTACATGGTGAAGCCCGAAGAATGCTTCAGGCCACCCGACACCTTCCGGCAAAACACCCGCCCCAACGATTTGCGCAGACAAGCCAAACTCAAGGAACCCTTTAGCGGCGAGTGCAGTCCATAAACTCTTTAGATAACTTGAATTCCAAGAGAGGTCAAATAACCAAAAATAGGGTCGTAAAAAGCCGGATCTCTTGTGGGATCTTCAGGGTCCCCGGGTGGGATCACGATCACCATGCCTTGTCGAGCGCGGGTGAGCAAGACCCGATAGGCATTCTTCAAATACATCTGGCGATGAGCCAGGTGTATTTTTTGCCATTTGTTGCCCACAAACGAACGGTATTCCCAGTCGACTTCGCCAAAGCGCAAGTCGGCATCCCAGACCACACAAGCCCAGTCGAGCTCAAGTCCTTGAACGTGAAACTCGGTGGCTACGTCTTCCAAATAAAAAGAAGATCGAACGTCATCGCGATCGTCCAAAAACCAATGGATGGGGTCCATGGGTGAACGAACGTCGATGGCGTGTGGGCGCAGGCGAACAGCTTGCGAAGAAACCACCATGCCGAAACGCTCGCTGCCGCGGGCTTTGTCGGGCAGCCAGCGCTTGGCCTTGTCCAAATCGCGTGTCACTACGATCGGGTAGCGCGCCTGAACGTCTTGGAACATGGCTTGAGCCAAATCGGTACGACGGTCCAACAAATGCTTCACAAAGGTGGACACATGCTCTGCGCGGAAGGATCGCATGGACACCGACAAATGCAGATCGTCGTTGTGGTGAACGTTGTCTCGTGACTTCAGCTGCGTCAGCGCTTCGTTTGCACCGTACTCTGAGTCTTGAAGGTGCGGCGAGATGTGCACCGCCCAATCGGGGTAGTGCTCGTGAATGGCCTTGAGCCACTCGCCAATGCCCGCCTCACCCGTGTTGATCTCTTGGCCACCGCCCACCAAACACACGACCACCGCCCAGTCGGGGTGACGGTCAAGGCAAGAAATCAAGAAGTCGGGCTCAGAGCGGTTGAAGTCTGGGTAGCCCTTTTTGCGCGCCATGAACTGGGTGGTTTGTTCCAGCGTCCAAGCGCGTTGCGCTTCATCAAAAATGACCACGTGATCCACTGGTGGCCGCTCGTCCGACAAATACGCATCGCGGAAATGGTGGACGTTTTGAATGAAGGCTTCAACGGCTTTTCTGGCTTCGCCTTTGCGCAACTTTTGGCCCACGGCTTTCTTTCGCGCCACTTCATCGCGCACCAAGGCTTCACGCAGGATGGCCACCAAAGGGCCATTGCCCGATAGGTACACGCTGTGCAAATCGCTCTCGGCGTCCATGTGTTTGGTGGCGATGTCCAAGCCCACCAAGGTTTTGCCCGCGCCGGGAACACCCGTCACAAAACAGATGGCCTTTTGCTTTCGTTGTTTTGAATCTTGGATCAGCTGCGCAATAGCAACCGAGGTTTGCGCCAAATTCTTTTCACCCGCATCGTTGCGCGAGAGTTCGGCTACCGAGTGGTTGCCGTAAAGCGCGGACGCGGCTTCGATGATGGTAGGGGTGGGACGGTAACGACCGTTGGCCCAAGCGGCAGCGTCCAGTTGGGCGCCCGACGAAAAGGCCAACACATCTTCGATGGTGGTGGCCAAGAAGGCGGGTGATGTGTTGATGGGGAAAAGCACACCGTCGTTGTGGTGGCTGGTGACGATCTAACCGCGCGTGCCTTGTGTTTGTGTGGCGATCAAGATGGGTGCGATCACGCAGTGGTGGCTGGTCTCGTGAAAGTTTTTGAGGTCGAGTGCGTAGTCCCAAACCTGATCCACCGCTGCACGGTTAAACAGCGATTCACCGACCTTGAACTCGATGACAAAAATGGCGTGGTCGATCAATGCCAGCACGTCGATGCGTTTGCCCATACGCGGCACGATGAACTCAAAGAAAACCGTGCCGCGGCCTGTGAACGGTTTCAGTTCTTTCTGAAGAATTTGTATCTGTGAACGCCATGCATCGCGCTGGGTTGTCTCGATGGAAAAACCACTGTTCTCAGTCAAGACACCCAGCACCAAGTTGGGGTCTGATGTCACAAATTGCTTGATGTGTGCCGAATAGAAGGAACGATTGGAATATTGCACGCGTTACCTAAAGTACTTATTTTTAAATTGAGATGATCTTAAACGGATTGATGATGATTCAGGATGCCAGCTTGATGCTCAACCACCTGAGTTAGCAACGAAATGTTCTCAGTTGGCCATGTGGTGTTGGCCCAGAAAAAGGCGCACATTCTGCTGGTCACGCTCAACAAGCAAGGGCGGGCTGACGCGCATAAGTACATGGACCACTGGATCGATGACACGCACTTTCACTGGCAAAGCCAGAACGCCACCGACCCGACCAGCAAACGCGGCGACGAAATCATCCGCCACGCCGCTTTAGGCATCGACATCCATCTCTTTGTGCGCGACACCAAGCTGGCTGTCGGCAAGGCCGCACCCTTCACGTACCACGGCCGGGTGCGCTACCAGTCGCACCAGGGCAGCAGGCCCATGAGCATTGTGTTTGGGCTTGACGCGGCGGTGGGGTAATTTGCGGGGCTAGATTTGCAGGCACGGCTCACAGGCTCAACTGCGGACAAACGCAAGCAGAAGCTGGTAGTCACCTTGGTCTGCAGCTCGCAGGGCTGCCAGGTACCGTGCCCGAACATCGTTGGCGGCAACCAGACTGCCGCCGCTTCCCCATGTGAACGCAGTTTGGCCAAGGCTTCTCAACAATGCGTCGGCCATCATGCGTGGATGTCGTCCATTGCCATTGGGGAAGGGGTGAATCCAGACCAGATCGCGGTGAAAGTTTCCTGCTCATCCCGGACTATCGCCATAGTTTTGACCAACGGCCGCGAAGCAATTCTTCGGTCCTGCGTTCCACCTGTTTCCGAAGCCGTTCTGCGCTGGGGCGCTGGTCTTCAAGACCCATGGTGTGGGCCACGCTTGCGACCTCTTCCATCGCGATGGTGCGAGCGCGTTCCTGAACCACGTCCGTGAGCGGGCGTCTGGGAACCAGTGCGTAGACCAGTTCGCAATCCAGTCCATCAGCAAGTTTGCGCAGTTGTCCGAGCGAGATGCGGTCATCCGCTTCGGACTGTTCGGACTTGTGCAGCGTCGCCCCCGAGACGCCCAGCCGCTCAGCCTGCTGGCGTTCCGTTCGACCTAGGGCTTCTCGGATGAGCTTCAGCCATCCCCGAGACGGTGGCTGCCGCTTCACCAAGTCCGCGTAGCCGGAAAGGGCGGACTGCACTTGTTCGAGTCGAAGCTGGTTCAGTTCAGAAGACATTGCTAGCCTATAGGCTGGTTAATTTGATTTTAATGATAGCCTAATTGGAAGCAAGTTGCAATCAATTGCTTCCTTAAAGGAAATCAGTCAAAGTCATTTTGCTGCACTTTTAGCAAGCACACAAGGCCACATTGGGCGCACCAAAGCAAGGGGCCCATAAGTTTTTCAACTTATGGGCCCCTTTTTCTCAGCTTATGGGTACGGCTACAAGATCGATCAAATATCAATATTCCCCGCACGCAGCGCATTGCTTTCGATGAAGTGGCGGCGTGGCTCGACCTCGTCGCCCATGAGCATGGTGAACACGCGGTCGGCTTCGATGGCGTCGTCGATCTGCACGCGCAGCAGGCGGCGCACGGTGGGGTCCATGGTGGTTTCCCACAGCTGGGCGGGGTTCATCTCGCCCAAGCCTTTGTAGCGCTGGCGGCTGGTGGTGCGTTCGGCTTCGCTGATGAGCCAATGCATGGCCTGGCGGAAGTCGCCCACTTTTTCTTCTTTCTGGCGCTCGCCTTCACCGCGTGTGGCTTTGGCACCTTCGCCCAGCAAGCCGCGGAAGGTCTCGGCCGCTTCGGCCAGAGCGCCGTAGTCGGCACCGTGCACAAAGTCTTGCGTGATGATGCTGCTCTTGATGTTGCCGTGGTGGCGGCGGCTGATGCGCAGAATGGGTTTGTCGGTGCGCACGTCAAACTCGGCGGTCACTTCGGCGGGGATGCCGGTGGTGTTGAGTTCGCGCAGCTTGGCTTGCAGCGCGGGGGCGCATGCAGCGGCTTGTTCCATGCCATCCAGGTTGAGTGACACGCCGTCGGCCATGGCACGCAGGGCTTCGGCGTCCATGAAGTTAGACAAACGCGCAATGACGTGTTCGGCCACTTGGTGTTTGCGGGCCAGGGCTTCCAGCGTCTCGCCAGTCAGCACTTGCGGCGCAGCGCCGCCCGTGGAAATGCTGGCGTCTTTGAGCGCGATGCGCAGCAAGAAGCCGTCGAGCGCCGGGCCGTCTTTGAGGTACAGCTCTTCTTTGCCGGCCTTGACTTTGTAGAGTGGTGGCTGGGCGATGTAGATGTGGCCACGCTCGACCAAATCGGGCATCTGACGGTAGAAGAAGGTCAGCAGCAGGGTGCGGATGTGCGCGCCGTCCACGTCGGCGTCGGTCATGATGATGATGCGGTGGTAGCGCAGTTTGTCGACGTTGAAGTCGTCGGTGCCGCTCTTGCCAGACTCAGCGCTGGCCTTGCCAATGCCGGTACCCAAGGCGGTGATGAGCGTGACGATTTCGTTGCTGGTGAGCAGCTTTTCGTAGCGGGCTTTTTCCACGTTCAGGATCTTGCCGCGCAGGGGCAAGATGGCCTGGAATTTACGGTCGCGGCCTTGCTTGGCCGAGCCTCCGGCGGAGTCACCCTCGACGATGTAGATTTCGCACAGGGCCGGGTCTTTTTCTTGGCAGTCGGCCAGTTTGCCAGGCAGGCCCATGCCGTCGAGCACGCCTTTGCGGCGCGTCATTTCGCGGGCTTTGCGGGCGGCTTCGCGGGCGCGGGCGGCTTCCACAATCTTGCCGCAGATGATCTTGGCGTCGTTGGGGCGCTCTTCCAAAAAGTCGGTCAAGGCTTTGGCCACGATGTCTTCCACCGGGGCACGCACTTCGCTCGACACCAGCTTGTCTTTGGTCTGGCTGGAGAACTTGGGCTCGGGCACTTTGACGCTCAGCACGCAGCACAGGCCTTCGCGCATGTCGTCGCCGCTGACTTCGACTTTTTGCTTTTTGGCGATCTCGTTTTTCTCGATGTACTTGGCAATCACGCGGGTCATCGCGGCACGCAGGCCCGTGAGGTGGGTGCCACCGTCACGCTGCGGGATGTTGTTGGTGAAGCACAGCACGTTTTCGTTGTAGCCGTCGTTCCACTGCATGGCCACTTCCACACCGATGCTGGTGCCGGGGATGCCGCCGTAGCTGTCGGCTGGGCGCTCGCCGTTGGCGTGGAAGGCGTTGGGGTGCAACACTTTTTTGTTGGCGTTGATGAAGTCCACAAAGCCTTTGACGCCACCCGCGCCAGAGAAGTCGTCTTCTTTGCCGCTGCGCTCGTCTTTGAGGCGAATGCGCACGCCGTTGTTCAGGAAAGACAACTCGCGCAAACGCTTGGCCAGAATTTCGTAATGGAAATCGGTGTTCTGCGTGAAGATTTCGGTGTCGGGCAAGAAGTGCACTTCGGTGCCGCGCTTGTCGGTGGCACCTGTGACGCGCATGGGCGAGACTTCAACGCCGTCCACGGTGTCGAGCAAACGGTTTTGCACAAAGCCTTTGGCAAAGTCGATCTGGTGCACTTTGCCTTCGCGGCGCACCGTGAGACGCAACCACTTGCTCAGGGCGTTCACGCAAGACACACCCACGCCGTGCAAACCGCCAGAGACCTTGTAGCTGTTTTGGTTGAACTTGCCGCCTGCGTGCAGTTCGGTCAAAGCGATCTCAGACGCACTGCGCTTGGGCTCGTGCTTGTCGTCCATCTTGACGCCGGTGGGGATGCCGCGGCCGTTGTCGGTCACGCTGATGGAGTTGTCACTGTGGATGGTGACGACGATGTCGTCGCAGTGGCCCGCCAGCGCTTCGTCGATCGAGTTGTCCACGACCTCGAACACCAAGTGGTGCAGGCCCGTGCCGTCAGAGGTATCGCCGATGTACATGCCGGGGCGTTTGCGCACGGCCTCCAGGCCTTCCAGGATCTGGATGGAGCCTTCGCCGTAGCCTTCGGATGCGCCCGCTTGGTTGGCGTCGATCTTGGGTTGCGCGGTGGTGAAAGCTTCTTCGCTGGGGTTGATTTCGTCGGTCATGTTCAATTTTCTCTGTCGCTTGAATGGCCGAAACCCGCGAGGGGTCGCGGGTTTCGATAAGGTGGGCCTTGTGGGCTTTCGCCTTAAATGCGCATTGGCATCACCACATATTTGAAGTTGTCGTTCTCGGGGATCGTGATCAGCGCCGAGCTGTTGGCGTCGGCCAGATCGATGCGGACCATGTCTTGGCCCATGTTGCTGAGCACGTCGATGATGTAGGTGACGTTGAAGCCGATCTCGATGCTGTCGCCACCGTAGTCGATGTCGAGTTCGTCCACGGCTTCTTCTTGTTCGGCGTTGGTCGAGGCCACGCGCAGGCTGCCGGGATCGAGGTTCAGGCGCACGCCCTTGAACTTGTCGCTGGTCAGGATGGCGGTGCGCTGCAAGCAAGACAGCAGGGCTTGGCGGCCCAGGGTCAGGTTGTTGCTGTGGCCTTTGGGGATGACGCGGTTGTAGTCGGGGAACTTGCCCTCGACCAGCTTGGTCACGAACTCCATGCCGTCAAAGCTGAACTTGGCCTGGTTGTTGGCGAATTGCATCTCGATCGCGCCATCGGCGTCCGACAGCAAGCGCTGCAGCTCGAGCACGGTCTTGCGCGGCAAGATGACTTCTTGTTTGGTGGGCACTTCGACGTCGAGCGTGGCGGCTGTGAAGGCCAGGCGGTGGCCGTCGGTGGCGACCAGGCTCAGGCGGTTGCCTTCGGCCACAAACAAGATGCCGTTGAGGTAGTAGCGGATGTCGTGCACGGCCATGGCAAACGAGACCTGACCGAGCAGGGTCTTGAGGGTTTTTTGCGGCACGCTGAACACGGGGCCGAAGCTGGCGGCTTCTTGCACCAGTGGGAAGTCTTCTGCGGGCAAGGTCTGCAAAGTGAACTTGGACTTGCCGCCCTTCAAGATCAGCTTAGCTTGCGAAGACTCAAGGCTGACGGTTTGGTCAGCGGGCATGGTGCGCAGGATGTCGATGAGTTTGCGTGCGCCCACGGTGGTGGTGAAGTCGCCTGGGTCACCGTCCATCTCGGCGGTGGTGCGGATTTGGATTTCGAGGTCGCTGGTGGTCAGCTGCACGGCGTGACCGGTTTTGCGGATCAGCACGTTGGCCAGCACGGGCAGGGTGTGGCGGCGCTCGACAATGCCGGAAACGGATTGCAGGACCGACAGCAATTTGTCTTGGGTGGCCTTCAGGACGATCATGGGTGTCTACCTTTTGTGATTTTCACGCAACAGCCTGAGGCTGCGCACAACTTTGACAACAACGTGCATTTTCGCTGTTTTTTGACCGCAAAACGGCCTCCAGACGGGTCAAAGCACTTAAAACAGGGGGCAAGCGCAGGCTCATGCGGTTTCAGCCCTTGAGGGTCTGCTCGAGTACGTGCAGCTGCTGGTTGAGTTCGGTCAGCTGCAGGCGCTCGGCGTTGATCTTGCGCACGGCGTGCAGCACGGTGGTGTGGTCGCGCCCGCCAAACAGCTCGCCGATCTCGGGCAGGCTCTTTTGGGTCATTTCCTTGGCCAGGTACATGGCGATCTGGCGCGGGCGGGCAATGCTGGCCGGGCGCTTTTTGCTATACATGTCGGCGACCTTGATCTTGTAGTAGTCGGCCACCGTTTTTTGGATGTTTTCGACGCTGATCTGGCGGTTCTGGATAGACAGCAGATCGCGCAGGGCGTCGCGGGCCAGCTGGATGGAGATTTCCTTCTGGTTAAAGCGCGAATAGGCCAGGATTTTGCGCAGCGCGCCTTCGAGCTCACGCACGTTGGAGCGCACGTTTTTGGCCACGAAAAACGCCACTTCTTCAGGCATTTCACTGCCTTCGCTGATGGCTTTGTTGATCAGGATCGCCACGCGCATTTCGAGTTCAGGCGGCTCCATGGCCACCGTCAGGCCCGAATCGAAGCGCGAGACCAAGCGCTCATGGATGTCAGCCAGGCCCTTGGGGTAGGTGTCGCTGGTCATGACGATGTGCGACTTTTTGGCCAGCAAGGCTTCAAAGGCGTTGAAGAATTCTTCTTGGGTGCGGTCTTTGTTGGCAAAGAACTGCACGTCGTCGATCAGCAGCAGATCGAGCGAATGGTAGTGGTGCTTGAACTCGTCAAAGGTCTTGCGTTGGTAGGCTTTAACCACATCCGACACAAACTGTTCGGCGTGGATGTACAAAACTTTGGCTTCGGGCCGGTCGGCCAGCAGTTTGTTGCCGATGGCGTGCATCAGGTGGGTCTTGCCCAAACCCACGCCACCATAGATGAACAAGGGGTTGTACAAATGCCCAGGCGAGCCGGACACGTGCATGGCTGCCGCACGTGCCATGCGGTTGGCCGTGCCCTCGACGAGGTTGTCGAAAGTCAGGGCGGTGTTGAGCCGACTGCGGAAGGTGTTGGCAGCGGGTTCGTCAGGCAAATCGATCGACTCGGGCACGTTTTCCATCGACGATGGCGTGGACTGACGCACAGTCTTGACGGCGCTATCGCGCGGAGTGATCACTAACTCTATTTGAACTGGATGGCCTTGCAGGCTTTCGAGCATGGTGGCCAGTCGGCCCGCATATTGGGCCCGGATCCAGTCGAGTTTGAAGCGGTTGGCCACAAACAAGGTGAGGCGCTGCTGGTCTTCCGAGATCTGTGCGGTCAGGGGCTTGATCCAGGTGTTGAACTGCTGTTCGGGCAGCTCGCGGGACAGTTCGTCCACGCAGGCTTGCCACAGCGAGTGGCCTGCATCGGCCTGAAATTCTGGGGGGAGTCCCTCGGTCATGTTGTATTTGTTTTTTTGTGGACAGTTGACAAGAACTACGGTAGTGAAATGGAGCTTATCAAGAGCTTATCCACATGCCGGAACTCATTCGAGCGGCCATCATAAACCACATCGATCTGGTTTGCCTCAGGAGGTACCCGGATGTCTTAAATGAGGGTTTATTTGCCGATGCCCCGAAAGTTTGCGATAATCTTGGGTTTCGCCCAACGCTGATTCATGGCATTGGGCACAAAGGAAGAGTTATGAAACGCACCTATCAACCATCCAAAACACGTCGCGCCCGTACACACGGCTTTCTGGTTCGCATGAAAACCCGTGGTGGCCGTGCCGTGATCAACGCACGCCGCGCCAAAGGCCGCAAGCGTCTGGCTGTCTAATGCCTTTTCAACCGTCTGGCTGTGGCCTGACGCCACTGCGGGCGGTTGATTCCAGGGTTTGGCCATCGTGCAGCGTTTGAAAACACGCCCACAATTTCAGGCCGCCCTGGCGGGTGGCACAGTCTCGCGCACAGCGCATTTTGCGTTGCACCGACTGAAATTGACCCACCCCACAGACAAGCCCTCGGCTCCCGCCGAACAAGCCGGGCCTGCACCTTCACCGGAGCAGGCCCTTTTTGACTTGTTCGACGTTTGGCTGGGCGCCATGGTGCCCAAACGCTGGGCTCGCCGTGCGGTGACCCGCAATGCCATCAAGCGCCAGATCTATAACGTGAGCGAACGCTTTGGCGATCGCTTGCCTGAGGCCGCCCATGTGGTGCGTCTGCGCACCACGTTTGACCGCAAACAATTCATCAGTGCCACCTCGGATCACCTGAAGCTGGCGGTCAGGCTGGAGCTGGAGCAGTTGTTTGAACGTGCGCTGCGGACCGAGGTGCACGCATGATCGCCCAGCGCTTGTTGATGGGTTTGGTGCGTGCTTACCGCTTGCTGCTGAGCCCTTGGTTGGGTTCGTCTTGCCGTTTTGAGCCCACTTGCTCTGTTTATGCCTTGCAGGCATTGGAGCAACACGGCGCGGCTTCGGGCAGTTACCTCACAATTCACCGTCTGGTGCGTTGCGGCCCTTGGTGCAAGGGTGGCCACGACCCGGTTCCCCCACAAGCGCCTCGCTTGTTCTCTGCTTTGTTTTCCCCTACTTCGTCAAAGAAGACCCCATGAACGATATCCGTCGCACCATCCTTTGGGTGATTTTTGGTTTTTCCATGGTCCTGTTGTGGGACCAGTGGCAGCTGTACAACGGCAACAAAGCCACCTTCTTCCCCAAGCCCACGCCAACCGCAGCGGCCACAGCACCTGCTGGTGCCGCATCCAATGCAGCTGTGCCCACAGCGTCGGCCGTTGTGACGGCTACGCCCGGGCAAGTGCCTGCAGATACGGCCACAGCGCCTGCCGCAGTCAGCGAAAAAATCGACATCAGCACCGATGTGCTGAAGCTCACGTTTGACACCGCTGGCGGCACTTTGACACGCAGCGAGTTCACCAAGCACGCCGATTTCGTGGACAGCAGCAAGCAGTTTGTTTTGCTCGACCAAAGTGGCAGCCGTGTTTACAACGCACAAACTGGCTTGATCGGTGGCAACTACCCCACGCACAAAACGGTCATGCATTTCAGTGGCGAGCGCAGCCTGAAAGAGGGCCAGAACGAATTGACCTTGCGTTTCGAGTCCGATGCGCAAAACGGCGTGAAACTGGTCAAGACCTACACGCTGCAACGCGGCAGCTACGCCATTGGCGTCAAGCATGAAGTGATCAACACGGGTGCGGCCGCTGTGTCGCCACAGCTGTATCTGCAGTTGGTGCGCGATGGCAACAAGCCTGCGGGCGAGTCGTCTTTCTATTCCACCTTCACCGGCCCGGCTATTTACACCGATGCCAAGAAGTACCACAAGGTCGAGTTCAGCGACATCGAGAAAAACAAAGCCGAAGTCGACAAGACTTCCACCAATGGCTATGTGGCCATGGTGCAGCACTACTTTGCGTCTGCTTGGTTGCTGGGTGATGGCATCAGCCGTGAAAACTTTGTGCGCAAGGTCGACACCAACCTGTATGCCGTGGGCATGATCACGCCAGTGGCCGATGTGGCTCCGGGCCAATCCAAAACCGTGAGCTCGCAATTGTTTGTTGGCCCCCAGGAAGAAAAAGTCCTCGAAGCTTTGGCACCCGGCCTGGATCTGGTGAAGGATTACGGTTGGTTGGCCATGTTGTCCAAGCCTTTGTACTGGTTGCTGGACAAGTTGTTTGGCTTCATCCAGAACTGGGGCTGGTCGATTGTGGCGCTGGTGTTGTTGCTCAAGATCGCTTTCTATTGGCTCAACGCCAAGGCGTACTCGAGCATGGCCAAGATGAAAGCCATCAACCCCAAGATCATGGAAATGCGCGAGCGTCTGAAAAACGATCCGCAAAAGATGCAGCAGGAAATGATGCGCATCTACCGCGAAGAAAAGGTCAACCCGATGGGTGGCTGCTTCCCGATCATGATCCAGATTCCTGTGTTCATCGCTTTGTACTGGGTGCTGCTTTCTACGGTCGAGATGCGCAACGCACCTTGGGTGGGCTGGATCCACGACTTGTCGGCACCAGACCCGTACTTCATCTTGCCCGTGGTGATGACGCTGACCACCTTGCTGCAGACCGCTCTGAACCCCGCGCCACCCGACCCGATGCAAGCGAAGATGATGTGGATCATGCCGCTGGTGTTCAGCGTGATGTTCTTCTTCTTCCCCGCAGGTCTGGTGCTGTACTGGATCACCAACAACGTGCTCTCGATTGCACAGCAGTGGATCATCAACACCCGCATGGGCGTGCCACCGCAGTTCAATCTGCCCAAGTTCAAGTAAACCCAAAGCACTGTCATGCCGGACTCGATCCGGCATCCATGCCAGCGCCAGCATGGACCCCGTGTCAAGCACGGGGTGACAAAAACAAGCCCAGGTGACCATTTCAGCGGCATTCGATGTCGCATACTCGCACCATGCTTGCTCGCCATCAAGAACCTATCGTCGCGATTGCCACCGCCCCCGGCAGAGGGGCCGTGGGCATCGTGCGTGTCTCGGGCAAGAACCTGTCTTCGCTGATTCAGGCCTTGTGTGGGCGCAGCCTCAAAGCGCGTGAAGCGACTTATCTGCCCTTTGCAGATGCCGATGGCAGCCCGATTGACCATGGTCTGGCGCTGCACTTTGTGGCGCCGCACTCCTTCACGGGCGAGGACGTTTTGGAGCTGCAAGCCCACGGCGGCCCGGTGGTGCTGCAATTGCTGGTGGCACGCTGCCTGCAGGCGGCTGCCGAAACCGATGCGGCCACCGGACAGCCGCGCTTGGCTGGTTTGCGGGTGGCGCAACCGGGTGAGTTTTCCGAGCGGGCCTTTTTGAATGACAAGATCGATCTGGCGCAGGCCGAGGCGATTGCCGACCTGATCGACGCGAGCACCGAGGCCGCCGCCCGCAGCGCCAGCCGCTCCTTGGCGGGTGACTTTTCTAAAGAGATTCATCTGCTGCGCGACGCCTTGATTCATCTGCGCATGCTGGTAGAAGCCACCCTGGATTTCCCGGAAGAGGAAATCGACTTCTTGCAAAAGGCCGACGCACAAGGACAGTTGAATCGCTTGCAAGCGGCCTTGATGACGGTGCTGGGCAAAGCCCGGCAAGGCGCGTTGCTGCGCGAGGGCATCAAGGTGGTGATTGCGGGCCAGCCCAATGCGGGCAAAAGCTCACTGCTCAACGCGTTGGCGGGGGCTGAACTGGCCATCGTCACGCCGATTGCGGGCACCACCCGCGATGTGGTGCAGCAGACCATTCAGATTGAAGGGGTGCCGTTGCATGTGATCGACACCGCAGGTCTGCGCGAAGGTGAAGGCGTGGACGAGGTGGAGCAAATCGGCATTGCCCGCGCCTGGGGGCAAATTGAAAATGCCGATGCCGTGCTGTTCTTGCACGACCTGACACGCACGGGCCAGACTGATTACGACAGCGCCGATGCCGACATTGCCCTCGCACTGAAAACCCGCTTGCCGGCCAGCGTGGCGGTGATCGATGTGTGGAACAAAGCCGATGCAGCCACCACGCCCACAGAACGCGCAGGCTTGACGCTGTCGGCCCGCACGGGCGAAGGTCTGCAGGCGCTGCGCCAGCAGCTGCTGCAACAAGCAGGCTGGCAGCAAGCCAGCGAAGGCCTGTTCATTGCCCGCGAGCGCCATGTGCAGGCCTTGCACCGTGTGCGCGAGCACCTGGAAATCGCCGATACACACTTGGCTGCACAAGCGCAAAACCTGGACCTGTTGGCAGAAGAACTGCGCTTGGGCCAAAACGCCCTGAACGAGATCACGGGCGAATTCAGCGCAGACGATTTGCTGGGCGTGATCTTCTCGAGTTTCTGTATCGGCAAGTAAGCCAGGCCCTGTGCCTTCGCTCACCATGGATACCCGCATGCGCGGGCATGACAGGCGGGGATGGGTATGACAGGCAGGGGCATGACAGGGAAGGGCATGACGCGCACAAATTTGTCACACCCGACTTGATCGGGTGTCCATGCCTTCGACTGTCGTAGATACCCGCATGCGCGGGCATGACAGGCGGGGATGGGTATGACACGCTGGGGGGACACACATAAAACGCGTGCGCTCAGGGAAAGCCCCGAAAAGGTCACGCCTGTGACTATCCGGCGGGGGCCAAAGGCACAAGATAGGCCTTTTGCCGAACGCCCTCACCATGACCACCGATACCCAGCCCAGCCTCAGCCCCGAGCAAAACGCCTATTTGCGCGAACGCTCGGACTGGATGGGTGCGTATTTGGTGTTGCACGCTTGGGGGGTGATCGCTTTGGCAATGGCGTTTTTCATCGCGTGGCCCAACCCCTTGAGCTTCATCGTGGCTGTGGTCGTCATTGGCGGACGGCAGCTGGGCTTGGCAATCTTGATGCACGACGCAGCGCACCGTGCGCTGTTCAAGAACACCCGGCTCAATGACACGGTGGGCGCATTTTTGTGCGGCTGGCCTGTGGGTGCCAGCCTCACGCTGTACCGGCCTTATCACCTGAGCCACCACCGCCACACCCAGCAAAAAGAAGACCCTGACCTGATTTTGTCGGCCCCGTTTCCCATCAGCTCAAGCAGCTTTTGGCGCAAGATGCGGCGTGACATTTTGGGCATCACCGGTTACCAGCGCCGCATGGAATTTTTCCGCATGGAGATGGGTGATGCCCCGAGCCGTCTGCAGCGCTGGAAGAACTTGTTTCAGGCGGAAAAATATTTCGCATTGACCAACCTGCTCATCTTTGGGGTCACAGCAGCCGCTGGCGTGTGGTGGGCTTATTGGGCTTTGTGGTTGCTGCCCTTGCTGACTTGGTACCAGGTGATCAGCCGCATCCGCAACATCGCCGAGCACGCAGTGGTGGGCAACAACGATGACCGCCTGCGCAACACGCGCACGACCTTAACCAACTGGGGCATGCGCATGGTGCTGGCGCCCTACTGGGTGAACTACCACTTGGAACACCACTTGTTTGTGTTCACCCCCTGCTGGAAGCTGCCTGCAGCGCACCGCATGCTGATCGAACAAGGTTTTGGCCCGCGCATGGAGTTGACGCAAGGCTATCGGGCCGTGTTGCGCAAAGCGGTGTCTAAGCCGCACGACGACGATGCAGGCAATGGAAAACAGCGCGGGCAAAGCAACGCACTCATCTGAGCGAGCTGCGTGACTTGGGGCTGCTGCGCTAAGGCCCCGGGCCTGACGGTTTCAGTGCCCCTCGAAAGACACCAACGTGAACAACTTCAGGCCTGTGGCCTGAATGCGCTCAGACCCACCCAGCTCAGGCAAGTCCACAATGGCCGCGCCCTCGATCACGGTGGCGCCGAGTTTCTCGAGCAGCTTTTTACCTGCCATCATGGTGCCGCCCGTGGCGATCAGGTCGTCGATCAGCAGCACGCGCTGGCCGGGTTTGACCGCGTCGGTGTGCAGCTCCACGGTGGCGCTGCCGTACTCCAGCTCATAAGTCTCCTCGACCGTGGTGAAGGGCAGTTTGCCTTTTTTACGGATGGGCACAAAACCCAGGCCCAACTCATAAGCCACAACCGAGCCCAAGATGAAACCCCGCGCATCCAGCCCGGCCACCACATCGGGGCGCAAGGCGGGGTGCATATACCGGTGCACAAACGCATCAATCAACACGCGAAAAACTCGGGGGTCTTGCAGCAGCGGTGTGATGTCGCGAAACTGCACACCCGGCGCGGGCCAGTCGGGCACGGTGCGGATGTGGCTTTTCAGGTAATCGTTGACGTTCAGATCGTTCATGTCTTGTCAGCCTCGCAGGAGTTTTTCTTCAGCCACCGCCAGGGTTTGGGATTTGCCCGACAGCACCAGTGTGTCTCCCGAATACAGCTCGGTTTCATCGCTCACGTTTTCGGTTTGGCCATTGGCTCTGCGCAAACTCACCACACGCACCCCCATGGCATGAAAAGCCAGGTCTTTCACCTGTTTGCCCAACCAAGGCGATGCCATGGGCAAACCCACCGTGGTCAGCCGTTCGTGGTCGATCTCGTCCAACGTGTCATCATCCGCCCCATGGAAATACCCTCGCAACAAGTTGTACCGCGCATCGCGCTGGTCTTGCACGATGCGGATCACGCGCCGCATGGGTACGCCCACCAGCGCCAACGCATGGCTGGCCAGCATGAGCGAGCCCTCCAGTGCTTCGGGCACCACCTCGGTGGCTCCCGCAAGCTGCAGTTTTTCCAGATCCAGGTCGTCTTGCGTGCGCACGATGACCGGCACCTGCGGGGCGTGGCTGTGCGTGTGGTCCAGCACCTTCATGGCTGCAGGTACGTCGAGGTAGGTGATGACCACCGCACTGGCCCGCGCCAAACCTGCCGCCATCAGCGATTGCAGTCGACCGGCATCACCAAAGACCACCGAATCGCCAGCGGCTGCGGCCTGCCGCACCCGGTCCGGATCCAGGTCGAGCGCCATGTAGGGAATGTTTTCTTTTTCCAGCATGCGGGCTAGGTTCTGGCCGCAGCGGCCATAGCCGCAAATGATCACATGCTTGCTGGTGTTGATCGACTTGCGCGCGATGGTCGTCATTTGCAGCGACTGTTGCAACCACTCGCTGGCCACCACTTTCATCACGATGCTGTTGCTGTGCATGATGATGAACGGCGTCGCCATCATGGACAGCACCATGCTGGCCAGCACGGGATTGAGCAAGGTGGGCGGGATCAGGTTACTTTGTGATCCCAAGGTGAGCAACACAAAACCGAATTCACCGGCCTGCGCCAAATACAAGCCGGTTCGGAGCGCCACCCCATGGGGTGCGCCCGTCAGCTTGGCCAACGCGGTCACCAGCACCAACTTGAAAATCACCGGCAAAGTGGTCAACAGCAACACCAGAGGCCAACGTTCGACCACGATGTGCCAATCGAGCATCATGCCAATGGTGATGAAAAACAGGCCCAACAACACATCGTGGAAGGGCCGGATGTCCAGCTCCACCTGGTGTTTGTACTCGGTCTCGGAAATCAACATCCCCGCAATGAAGGCCCCCAAGGCCAGACTCAGGCCCGCCAACTCGGTGATCCAAGCCAGACCCAGCGTCACGAGCAGCAGGTTCAGCACAAACAACTCTTCGCTTTTGCGCCGCGCCACAAGTGTGAGCCACCAACGCATGACACGCTGGCCGCCCGTCATGAGCAAGGTGATCAATATCGCCGCCTTGACGCCCGCCAGCATCAAGGCCGAGAACATTTCATCGGCTGGCGCACCCAGGGCCGGAATCATCACGATCAAAGGCACCACGGCCAAGTCCTGAAACAGCAGCACCCCGACCACCCGCTTGCCATGCTCGGATTCCAGTTCCAAGCGGTCGGCCACCAGCTTGACGACAATCGCCGTGCTGCTCATGGCCATGGCGCTCGACAAGGCCAAGGCCGTTTGCCATTCCATCTTCCACAGCGTGGGTGCCAAGGTGGCCACAAACAAGGAGAGCACGGTCACGATGACCAGAGTCAGTACCACCTGCAGCAAGCCCAGACCAAAGACATGTTTGCGCATCGAGCGCAGCTTGGGCAGGTTGAACTCCAGTCCAATCACAAACATCAAGAAAACCACACCGAACTCGGCCAGGTGCTTCACGCCATCGGAGTTTTGCGCCAGCGCCAGCGCGTTGGGGCCAATCACTACGCCGACGGCCAAATAGCCCAGCATGGGCGGCAGCTTGAGCATGCGGCAGCCGACCACGCCCAACACGGCGGCCAAAAGGTACAGCAGGGTCAACTCCAAAGCGCTCATGCTTCGATGGTAACAAGCACTTGTGACAGAACGAGCCGTTCAACCGAGCGAATGAGGGTCTTGTGTGGGCTTGAAAGCCGTCTGCGCGGCGCATACACCGCGCCCGATAAAATGCCGGACATGCTCGCCAATACCGCCCAAACCCTGCAACTCGCACGCGAGACCCTCGACATCGAGGCCTCGGCCTTGCTGCAACTCAAAGCACGCCTGGATGAACGCTTTGTCAAGGCGGTGAACATGGTGCTGGGCGTGCAAGGCCGTGTGGTCGTCACGGGCATGGGCAAAAGCGGGCACATTGGCCGCAAAATTGCCGCCACCTTGGCGTCCACCGGCACCCCGGCCATGTTTGTTCACCCAGGCGAAGCCAGCCACGGCGACCTAGGGATGATCCAGGTCATAGATGTGGTGTTGGCTCTGTCCAACAGCGGCGAGAGCGACGAACTGGTGGCCATCCTGCCGGTGCTCAAGCGGCAAGGCGTGCCCTTGATTGCCATGACAGGCGGCCTGACCTCTTCTTTAGCGCAACACGCCGATGTGGTGCTGGACTGCTCTGTCGACAAAGAAGCTTGCCCCCTGAATTTGGCCCCGACCGCCAGCACCACCGCCCAACTGGCCATGGGCGACGCCCTGGCCGTGGCCTTGCTGGATGCGCGAGGCTTCAAACCCGAAGACTTTGCCCGTTCGCACCCCGGTGGCTCATTGGGCCGCCGCTTGCTCACACACGTCAGCGATGTGATGCGCAAAGGCGATGCATTGCCCCGCGTGAGTCCCGAAGCCAGCTTCTCCGACCTGATGCGCGAAATGAGCCGCAAAGGACTGGGAGCGTCGTCGGTGGTCGATGCCCAGGACAAAGTGCTGGGCATCTTCACCGATGGCGATTTGCGCCGACTGATCGAAAAGGGCGCAGACCTGCGCAACCTCAAGGCCAGCGATGTGATGCACGCCCACCCGCGCACCATCCGTGTGGATGCGTTGGCCGTCGAAGCCGCCGAAATCATGGAGCAATGTCGCATCACCAGCATCTTGGTGGTGGACGAGGCCGGGCGCCTGTGCGGCGCGATCAACACCAACGACCTGATGCGTGCCAAGGTGATCTGACATGCAAGCCTTGACCCCTGCCCTGAATTACGCACCCGAATTGTTGCTGCAAGCACAAGGCATACGCGTCGCATTTTTTGATGTCGATGGCGTGCTGACCGATGGTGGTCTTTATTTTTCTGAAGCAGGCGAAGCGCTCAAGCGTTTCAACACACTCGACGGACAAGGCCTCAAGTTGCTGCAACAAGCCGGCATCACCCCCGTGGTCATTACCGGGCGTGACTCGCCCGCCCTGCGTTTGCGTCTGAAGGCTTTGGGCATCACCCATGCGCGGTTTGGCACAGAAGACAAGCGGCCTGCCGCCGAAGCGTTTTTGCAAGACATGGGACTCGACTGGTCGCAGGCGGCGGCCATTGGAGACGATTGGCCCGATTTGCCGGTCATGCAACGTGCAGCCTTTGCCTGCGCTCCGGCCAATGGGCACGCGCAGGCCAAAGCGGTGGCACACCACATCACCGCAGAGCGAGGGGGCGAAGGTGCAGCCCGCGCATTTTGCGATGTCTTGTTGGTGGCCAGCGGCCATTACGCACGGCTGCTGGCACAAGTCGGCGTCCATGTGCACACGGGTCCATCCGCATGAACGCTTTTCGCCGTCTGCTGGACCAACTGAGTGTCTACCTGCCCTTGATCGTGATGGCCTTGCTGGCATCCGGCAGCTGGTGGCTGGTGCGCAGCGCGCCCGAACTGCTGGCACCCACGACCAACAAGCCCGTGCGCCAGGATCCCGATTACCGATTGGCTGATTTTTCAGTCAAATCATTTGACATCACCGGGCGCATGACGCGCGAGGTCAGTGGCGACAAAGCGCAACACTATCCGGCAACCGAAGCCTTGGACATCGATCAAATTCGCATTTACGCCGAAAGCGAAACGGGTGCCACCATGAATGCCAAAGCGGTGCAAGGCATCGCCACAGACGATGGCACACGGGTCACATTGATCGGTGATGCCTATGCCATCCGGCACCCCCATGGCACAAGTGCTCAGGTAGAGCTGCGCGGTGAACGCCTGGAGGCCCTGCCTGACGAAGACCGGCTGGTGTCATCGGACCCGGTTCACATCACCCGCGATCGTGATGTCTACACTGCGGAGACCATGAATTTCAACAGCAACACGGGCGAATATGTGTTGCAAGGGCGCGTGCGCGGCACACTGATGCCCAAAACCAAACCCTGACGCTACTGCGGCATACCTGCTGCCGTGCAAGCCAGAAACGACAAAGCCCTGCAGTGCAGGGCTTTGTCAGGATTCAATGGCCAATCGTCAGATTGGCCGGGTGCTTGAATCAGTAACCGCCGCCGTAGCCGCCACCGCCTTCGCGGCGACCGCCACCGCCAGCACCGCCGCCACGTGGGCCAGCGCCGTAGGGGCTGCGGAAACCGCCACCGCCACCTTCGCCACCACCGTAGCCGCCACCGCCTTCGCGACGACCACCACCGTAGCCACCACCGCCACCTTCACGGCCACCGCCGTAACCACCGCCGCCGCCTTCGCGACCGCCGCCGTAGCCGCCGCCACCTTCACGGCGACCACCGCCGAAGCCACCACCGCCACCAAAGCCGCCGCCACCTGTGCGGGGAGGGCGTGCTTCCATGGGGCGAGCTTCATTGACCACCACGTTACGGCCGCCCAATGGCTGGCCGTTCATGCCGTTGATCGCAGCTTGGGCTTCGTCATCGCTGCCCATTTCCACAAAGCCGAAGCCTTTGGAGCGGCCAGTGTCACGTTCCATCATGACTTTGGCGCTGGTCACAGCACCGAATTCACCGAAGGCTTGTTCCAGATCGCCGTCGCGAACGGAGTAAGGCAGGTTGCCGACGTAAAGTTTGTTGCCCATGAAAGGGACTCCTCAAAACACAGAGATAAAAGCGATGGAGCTCCGAAAACGCATTCAACAAACCTGAAAACATCGGAAGGAAAGCGAAACTGATCTGGTCACCGCAAACATGACTTCGCTGCTTCTGACAGTGAAGTCTATTAATTATGAGCGATAAAACAAAAAAAAACGCAAGGGGTATTCCCCCGAAGCCCCGCAGAATGTGCTTTGCAGCACAAATCTGTTGTTTTACCAGCTCACCTCACGGTCAGGTGTGGCGCTGATTTTGTGGACGGTCAAATCAGCGCCATCAAACTCTTCTTCGGGGCTGAGTTTCAAGCCCAAAGTCAATTTCAGCACGCCATAGACCACAAATCCGCCCAACAAAGCCCAAGCCACACCCATGGCCGTGCCAATCAGCTGTGCCGTCAAATTGATGCCGCCCAATCCACCCAGGGTTTGTGCCCCAAAAATGCCGGCCGCAATACCGCCCCACGCACCGCAAACGCCGTGCAATGGCCAGACACCCAGCACATCATCGATCTTCCATTTGTTTTGGGTCAACGTGAACATCACGACAAACAAACCGCCGGCCACAGCACCGACCGCCAACGCACCAAATGGGTGCATCAAATCCGATCCCGCACACACGGCCACCAAACCGGCCAAAGGACCGTTGTGCACGAAGCCCGGGTCATTTTTGCCCAACACCAAGGCGACCAAGGTGCCACCGACCATCGCCATCAGCGAGTTGACCGCCACCAAACCCGAAATCTTGTCCAGCGTCTGGGCACTCATCACGTTGAAGCCAAACCAGCCCACAATCAAAATCCAGGAGCCCAAAGCCAGAAACGGGATGCTCGATGGCGGGTGTGCCGACACCACACCGTCTTTGCGGTAGCGGTTGTAACGGGCACCCAACAGCACCACGGCAGGCAGCGCGATCCAACCGCCCATGGCGTGCACCACCACCGAGCCAGCAAAGTCGTGAAACTCATCACCCGTGACGGCCTTGATCCAGGCCTGCACCCCAAAGTGCTGGTTCCAGGCGATGCCTTCAAAGAAAGGATAGACAAAGCCCACGATCACCGCTGTGGCGATGAGCTGGGGCCAGAACTTGGCCCGCTCGGCGATGCCGCCCGAAATGATGGCCGGAATGGCTGCAGCAAAAGTCAGCAAAAAGAAGAACTTGACCAGCTCGTAGCCGTTTTTGGCGGCCAATTGCTCTGCGCCCACAAAAAAGGTGGTGCCATAAGCGACGCTGTAGCCCACCACAAAATAAAGCACGGTGGAGACAGAAAAGTCGACCAGGATTTTGACCAGTGCATTGACCTGGTTCTTTTTACGAACCGTTCCCAGCTCCAGAAAGGCAAAACCAGCGTGCATGGCCAACACCATGATGCCGCCCAACAAGATAAATAGCGCATCCGCGCCCTGTTTCAGTGCTTCCATGACCGTCTCTTGAGAATTTTTGAATTGAATTGGTGCATAAAGGCTCCAAAAGCCTTCGGCGCACCAAACAAAAGCAAGAAGCAGGCCCAAATTGATGCACATCCAGCATGCGCCCAAAAATGGTACATCAGAGCCGGTCCTTTTGCCACTTCGCGCAATGCATCCATCTGGACACTTTCCCTTAGACCGGCATTTGGCATTCGGTGCGTGATCGCACTGCAAGACCGGGGCAGCTGAAGCCTGTCAGGCCTGCGGTCGGCGTTTGTAAATGACATGGTAAACCCCGGCCACCAGCACAGCACCGCCCAGCACATTGCCCAGGATCACAGGCACCAGATTGCCCAGCATGCCGCTCCAAGTGACGGCGGGGTAGCCCGTCAGGTCGCCGTGCTGCAGCAGCATGGCCAGCGGCATCAGGTACATGTTGGCGATGCTGTGTTCAAAACCGGCCGCCACAAAAGCCATCACCGGCAGCATCACGGCCACGGCCTTGTCGACCACGCTGCGCCCGGCCATGGCCATCCACACGGCCATGCAGACCAGCACATTGCACAGCACGCCGCGCAGCAAAGCGGTGACAAACGGCAGCTCCTGCTTGGCCACGGCGATCTGAACCACCTTGTGCCCAATCGCCCCGCCATTCAGATTGGCATGCCCGCTGGCGAACACCAACAGCGCCAGAGCGGCCGCACCCACTAAATTGGCCAGGCACACGATGCCCCAATTGCGCAGCACCTGCGCCGCGCTGACCCGGCCATCTGCCCAAGCCATGACGATCAGGTTGTTGCCGGTGAACAACTCGGCCCCGGCGACCACAACCATGAACAAGCCCACCGAGAACACCAAACCGCCCAGCACAGCACTGGCGGCAAAGCCCAGCGTCGGGTCGGACTTGACCAACACAAACAGCATGGCCCCCAAGCCGATGAAAGCCCCGGCCAGCACCCCGAGCAAAGCCAGCGGCAGCCATGCCATGCGGGCCTTGGTCTCGCCCACGGACTCGATGCGGCGGGCGATTTCGACGGGACTGTAGGCGTCCGAGCCATAAAGTTCTGACATGCGTGCTCCTGACGTGGGCGGGGCCTTCGCCCTTATACTTGCTTGATGCGCCGATTTGAACCCGATTGCGGGCGCCGGAACCACCAGAGTCCCGAAATTCAGCTAAATGGCGTGTGTTTCAACCCACTGAAACCCGGCCCAGCTGACTGCGAAGCCGGGTTTTGTTTTTTGCACACCTGAACACTTTCGATGCTGATCGCCGAGTCCAAAAGCATGCTGTTTGAAGCCCCTTTGCCTTTGCAAAGCGGTGCGTCCATCCATGGCTATTCGCTGAGCTACGAAACCTACGGCACGCTCAATGCCGACAAGTCCAACGCCGTGCTGATCTGCCACGCCCTGAACGCCTCGCACCATGTGGCGGGCGTGTATGCAGACCAGCCCCACAACACCGGCTGGTGGGACAACATGATCGGTCCCGGCAAGTCACTGGACACCGACCAATTCTTCGTGATCGGCGTGAACAACCTGGGTTCTTGCTTTGGCTCCACGGGCCCGCATGCAAACCCTGACACGGGCCGTGTGTACGGCGCTGACTTCCCGGTGGTCACGGTGGAAGACTGGGTCAACGCGCAAGCCAGACTGCTCGACGCCTTGGGCATTGAACAACTGGCCGCCGTGATGGGCGGCAGCTTGGGCGGCATGCAGGCTCTGAGCTGGACGCTGCAATACCCCGAGCGCGTCAAGCATGCGGTGGTGGTGGCCAGCGCGCCCAACCTGAATGCCGAGAACATCGCCTTCAACGAAGTGGCCCGCCGCGCCATCGTGACCGACCCTGATTTTCATGACGGGCACTTTTACGAGCACGGCGTGGTGCCCAAGCGCGGCCTGCGCATCGCCCGCATGATCGGCCACATCACGTACCTGAGCGACGACGTGATGAATGAAAAGTTTGGCCGCGAGCTGCGCGAGGCCGTCACGCACAACGCCACCGGCTACAAATACTCCACGCAAGAAGTGGAATTTCAGATCGAGAGCTATCTGCGGTATCAGGGCGACAAGTTCAGCGAGTACTTTGATGCCAACACCTATTTGCTGATCACGCGGGCGCTCGATTACTTTGACCCGGCGCGTGCCTTTGGCGGCGACCTGTCCAAGGCGCTGGCCCGCGCCACCTGCAAATTTCTGCTGGTCAGTTTCAGCACCGACTGGCGCTTTTCGCCAGCCCGCAGCCGCGAGATGGTCAAGGCCCTGCTCGACAACCGCCGTGACGTCAGCTACGCCGAGATCGACGCACCGCACGGGCACGACGCTTTCCTGCTCGACGATGCGCGTTACCTGAACGTGGTGCGCTCTTACTTTGACAACATGGCCCATGCCTTGAACGAAGGAGGTGCCGCATGAGCGACCCCCTGATCATGCAAGCCATTGCGCGACTCGTGCCGCACGGCGCCCGCGTGCTCGATCTGGGCTGCGGCGATGGGGCTTTGCTGGCCTATTTGCAGAAGCACAATGGTTGCACGGGCTACGGCGTGGAGCTGGACGATGCCAATGTGCACGCGTGCGTCAAGCGCGGTGTGAATGTGCTGCAGCTGAACCTGGACGAAGGCCTGAGCCTGTTTGCCGACCAATCGTTTGACGTGGTGTTGCAAATCGACACCCTGCAACACCTGCGCAACGCCGAAACCATGCTGCGCGAGACGGTGCGTGTGGGCCGCGTGGGCATTGTGGCCTTCCCCAATTTTGCACACTGGTTCAACCGCCTGAGCGTGCTGCAAGGCCGCATGCCGGTGACCAAGCGCCTGCCTTACCAGTGGTACGACACGCCCAACATCCGTGTGGGCACCTTTGCCGACTTTGGTGACCTGGCCCGCAAAAACCACTTGCAGGTGGTGGACGCCTTCGGTCTGCAAAACGGCCAGGAAGTGCGGGCGCTGCCCAACCTGATGGCCGGCACCGCCGTCTACAAATTGCAGCGCGGCTGACATGCCGCACGCACACGCCCAAATGGGTGCACACCCGGCCCATGGCCGTTGGCTGATCGCCAACTTGCTGGCGCAAATCTCCTTTGGCCTGCTGGCCATGACCTTGTGCCTGCCCTCCATGCAAGAGTGGGGGGCCATCTTTGACACCCGCCAGGCCGATGTGCAGCTGACCTTCAGCGGCTACGTCGTCGCCTACGGTGCCTTGCAACTGGTCTATGGCCCGCTATCTGACCACCATGGGCGCAAACCGATCCTGATGCTGGGACTGGCCGTGGCGGGGCTGGCGTCGGTCATGGCGGCGCTGGCCACCGACATCACCATGCTCACAGCCGCCCGCGTGCTGCAAGGTGCGGGCAGCGCAGCCAGCATGGTGGTCAGCCGATCCATGGTGCAAGACCTGTTCACCGGCGCACAACGCACCCGGGTCATGGCCTACATCGGCATGGCGCTGGGCATGTGCCCGCCGCTGGCCACACTGATCGGCGGACAGATCCATGTGCGTTACGGGTGGCAAACCAACTTTGTGCTGCTGGCGGTGTTGGCGGCGGTGCTGCTTTTGGCCACCTGGTGGGGCCTGCCCCGCGTGGCCAAACCACCCGCGCCCCAAGGCCACTGGCTGCGCGCCATGCTCGGCGCTTATGCACGGCTGCTGCGCGAGCCCCGGTTTTTGCTCTATGTGACCATCCTGGCCGCCACCACCGCCACGTTTTATGTCTTTCTCGGCGGTGCGCCCATCGTGCTCAAAGGCTACGGCATTGGCCCGGATGGGATTGGCTGGTTCATCATGGCCGTGCCCGTTTCGTACATTCTGGGCAACTTCATGACGTCAAGGCTCATCCAGCAAGCGGGCGAATCGCGCGTGATGGCTTGGGGCCAGGCCCTCACGTTGGGTGGCCTGGTCGTGATGCTGGCGCTGGGGCTGTTTGGCGTGCAGACGGCGCTGGCTGTGGCCTTGCCGCTGCTCTTGCTGGGCTTTGGCCATGGTCTGCTCAACCCGCCTGCGCTGGCGGGCACCGTGGGTGTGCTGCCCGCACTGGCCGGATCGGCCGCTGCCGTGGCGGGCCTCATGCAGCAGCTCACCGGGGCCACTGGGGGTTATCTGGTGGGTCTGGTGCCCCACGAAGGCGCGGTCAACCTGGGCTGGATGATGCTGGCGTTTGCCCTGACCGGCGCGACGGCGCAGTTTTTTCTGCGCAGGCATTGAGCCACTGCAAGGCCTGAGACTCGGCAGACCCGCCGCAACGGGCGTTTTGGGTGTAGGCTGAAAGCCATGGACTCGTCATCCCCCTCCGCTTTGCCATCCAGCCCTGCCGACCGGGCCTCGCCCCTGTCCTTGCGCCGTGTGGCCATCGACACCTACCGCGAAAACGTGGCCTACCTCAACCGCAATTGCGCGGTCTACCGGGCCGAAGGCTTTCAGGCGCTGTCCAAAATACAAGTGCAGGCCAACGGGCGGCATGTGCTGGCCACGCTCAATGTGGTGGACGACGACAGCATCGTGGCCTGCGGCGAAGTGGGCTTGTCCGAAGACGCCTTCCGGCATTTGGGCATCCCTGACGGGCACACGGCTTCGGTCTCACAAGCCGAGCCCCCGGCATCGATGGAGGCGCTGTTTCGCAAGATCGACGGTGAACGCCTGAACCAGCAAGACTTCCACGCCATCGTGCAGGACATCGCCGCGCACCACTATTCCAAGATCGAACTCACGGCCTTTGTGGTGGCCACCAACCGCGGCGAGATGGACCGCGAAGAGGTCTACTTCTTGACCGAGGCCATGGTCAATGCCGGTCGCCGTCTGGACTGGCGCGAACCGCTGGTGGTCGACAAGCACTGCATCGGCGGCATCCCCGGCAACCGAACCTCGATGCTGGTCGTGCCCATTTTGGCGGCCTACGGCATCCTGTGCCCCAAGACCTCATCGCGCGCCATCACCTCGCCCGCGGGCACGGCCGACACCATGGAAGTGCTGGCCAATGTGGAGCTGCCCTTTGAAAAACTGGCCGAAATCGTGCGCACGCAACGCGGCTGCCTGGCTTGGGGCAGCACGGCCGATCTGTCGCCGGCCGACGACGTGCTGATCGCGGTCGAACGGCCGCTGTCGCTGGACTCGCCCGCGCAGATGGTGGCTTCCATCCTGTCCAAGAAAATCGCGGCGGGCTCCACCCATTTGGTGCTCGACATCCCGATCGGCCCCACGGCCAAGGTGCGCTCCATGCCCGATGCGCAGCGCCTGCGCCGGTTGTTTGAATACGTGGCCTCGCGCATGCACTTGTCGCTTGAAGTGGTCATCACCGATGGGCGCCAGCCGGTGGGCCAGGGCGTGGGCCCCATGCTCGAAGCCCGCGACGTGATGCGCGTGCTCGAAAACGACCCGCGTGCGCCCAACGACCTGCGCCAAAAATCGCTGCGGCTGGCCGGTCGCCTGATCGAAGCCAGCCCCGATGTGCGCGGTGGTGACGGCTTTGCCATTGCCCGCGACATCCTCGACTCCGGCCGGGCGCTCAGCCGCATGCAGGCCATCATCGCCGCACAAGGTGCGCACCCGTTTGACCACAACCACCCGCCACTGGGCGCGCTCACGCTGGAGGTGTGCGCCCCTGCCAACGGCGTAGTGATTGACATCGACAACCTGCAGATTGCCCGCGTGGCCCGCATGGCCGGTGCGCCCAAAGTGCAAAGCGCCGGGGTGGATCTGCTGCACAAACTGGGCGACAGCGTCAAACAAGGCGAGCCTTTGTTTCGCGTGCACGCCGCCTACCCGAGCGACCTGGAATTTGCCGCGCAGCTGTGCCGCAAAGCCAGCGGCTACACGCTGGGCCAGGCCGATGAAGTGCCGCATGTGTTTGTCGAGTTTTGAAGAAGGTGTGCGGATGTCTGAACGCGGTGCATTGCTCTACTTTGAAGACGGAACCCCCGCCGCCCTGCGTCTGGCCGATGCCGCAGAACTGATGCCGCACTTGATAAAACGCCACCGCTTTCCCGATGGCGAAATCCAGCTGACCCTGCCCGCGCACTTGCCCCCGCGTGTGGTGCTGCTGCGCAGCCTGCACCAGCCGGGCGACAAACTGACCGAGCTGCTGCTGGCCGCGCCGACCGCCCGCCAGTTGGGCGCACAACACCTCAGCCTGGTCGCGCCCTATCTGGCCTACATGCGGCAAGACATGGCGTTTGCCCCCGGTCAAGCCATCAGCCAGCGCATCGTGGGTGCCTGGTTGGCCACGCTGTTTGACGCGGTCATCACCGTGGACCCGCACCTGCACCGGGTGGCCACTTTGGCCGAAGCCGTGCCGGCCCATCAAGCCATCACGCTGAGTGCGGCACCGCTGCTGGGCGACTGGATTGCGCAGCACCGCCCCGGCGCTTTCTTGCTGGGGCCCGACAGCGAATCAGCGCAATGGGTCACCCAAGCCGCCTCTGCCCACGGCCTGCCCCATGCGGTGTGCAGCAAAGTGCGCCACAGCGACCACGCCGTGAGCATCACGCTGCCGCCGTGCGACCTGCGCGGCCAAGCCGTGGTGCTGCTGGACGATGTGGCCAGCAGCGGCCACACCCTGGCGACTGCCGCCTCACTGGCCCTGGCCGCAGGTGCCGCCAGCGTGGACGTGGCCGTGACGCACGCCCTGCTGGCCGGCGATGCGCTGCAACGCATCCATCAGGCGGGTGTGGGCGAGTTCTGGAGTACAGACAGCGTGGCGCATCCGAGCAATGTGGTGGGCTTGGCGGCGTTGTTGGCGGGGGCGATCATGAAGGTCAAGTCGGACATGACGGAGCCCTTCTGTCACACCCGGCTTGACCGGGTGTCCATGCCAGCTTGGCAGTCAGATTGACAAGAAAACAGGTCTTTATGAGCAACCGCGACCGGTGAGAGTCTGTCTTTACAACACCCTCCTCAGGCGCTTTCCCGTGCCTTCCCCAGCGCCTCCCGCAGCACCTTCAAATCCCCAATGTGATTGGCCAGCAGCAAGATCAACCGGGCGTTGAGCGCCTCGCTTTGTTCGTCGCTCAGGCCGTTGTGGGTTTCAATGAGGTGTTCGTAAAACTCGTCGCCGGGTGAGAAGTCGCGGAAGAAGCGGCGGCCTGTTTCGTGGAAGTTAGGGTCTGTTTTCAGGGCGGTGCTCATGTCAGTCCTTGGTGCGGTTCAGGCTTGGCCGATGTGGCTGCCGAGGGCTCGGGCCAATGCGGCCTGCACGGCGTGGGTGTCCAGCTGACGCCAGCGGGCCACCACGTGCTGGTCGGGGCGCAGCAAATACGTGGTGCCAGGGCGTGCGTCGTAGCGCTTGGCCACCAGGCCTTGGGGGTCAACGATCACTTTCATGCCGGGGATGTTCAGAGGGCTGGATGCGACGATGAGGGACGTCGCTTGGACGGGCTCATTCGCTTGCAGGGGCGTGCCCCCACATTCAGAGGCAACATTCGCGAGTTGGGCCAGCACCTCGGGTGAATGGGCTGCGTCCACAAACAGCAGCAGCTGAAAGCCCTTGCCCACCTGGTCGAGCAGCCAGGCGTCTTGGCCGTTCACTTGCACGGGCGCGTCGTCCATCGGTGCGCCGGGCACCATCTGGCCTTCAAAGGCGTCGGCGTCGGGCGTGTTGAGCACCGAGTCGGTCAGGAACGAGGGCACAGACAAGCGGCCCGAGTTGACCAGCTTGCGCGCAAACGGGTAGTGCTTGGCCAGCGCCAGCACCTGGTTGCGGAAGGTCTTGCTGGTGCGGCTCTTGGGCGTGATGAAGTCGGTCGAGCGGGTCGAGTTCATGATGTTTTCGTCGGCGGCAAACTGGCGGTCGTGCGCGTAGGTGTCGAGCAGTTTCTCGCTGGCTTGGCCTTTGATGACCAAGCCCAGTTTCCACATCAGATCGTCCGCATCCTGAAAGCCCGAGTTGGCCCCGCGTGCGCCAAAGGGTGAGACTTGGTGCGCCGCATCGCCCACAAACAACACGCGGCCGTGGCGGAAGTCGGTCATGCGGCGGCACTGGAAGGTGTAGATGCTGACCCACTCCAGCTCAAACGGCCGGTCGTCGCCCAGCATGGCCTGCAGGCGCGGGATGACTTTTTCGGGCTTCTTTTCTTCTTCGGGGTCGGCGTCCCAGCCGAGCTGAAAGTCGATGCGCCAGACGTTGTTGCTTTGCTTGTGCAGCAGCACGCTCTGGTTGGGGTGAAACGGTGGGTCAAACCAGAACCAGCGCTCGGCCGGGTAGTCGGCCTTCATGATCACATCGGCGATCAAAAAACGGTCTTGAAACACGCGGCCTTCGATGTCCAGCCCCAGGTGGCGGCGGATCGGGCTGCGCGCACCGTCGGCCACCACCAGCCAGTCGGCTTCGATCTCAAAGGGACCGTCAGGCGTTTCCACCGTCAGGCTGGCGTGGTCGTCATGTCGGGTGACGGCCGTGACCTTGTGCTGCCAGCGGATGTCCGCGCCCAACTCCAAAGCGCGGGCGATCAGCATTTCCTCCACGTGGTACTGCTGCAGGTTGATCATGCCGGGGCGCTTGTGACCCGCGTCGGGCACCAGGTTGAACTGGTAGACCTCGTCTTCTTCGAGGAAGGTGCGGCCAATGTTCCAGCTCACGCCCATGTCGCAGGCTTGGTCGGCAATGCCCAAACGGTCGAGGATTTCGAGCGAGCGCTTGGCATAGCAGACCGCCCGCGAACCCACCGAGACGGTTTTGTCGTCGTCCAGCACCAGCACGTCCAAGCCCTGCAAGCGGGCATCGATGGCAGCGGCCAAGCCCACCGGCCCTGCGCCAATGACGATCAGGGCTTTGCGCTGCGGCGGGGTCGACATCAAGTCGGCAGGCCCTTTGTAGGGATAAATCGGGTTGATGTAAGCGCCCATGCGTGGTCTCCGGCCATGAGAAAAGCACCTCTCGGTGCGACAGGCCGTAATTTACTATAGATAAATTAATTTACCTATCCGTAATTGGCTAATTTAAAGGGCTATTGATGCACCCACCTCAAAATGCGCGTTTTCAGACGCACAGCACGAAGTCAGGCTATGCTCCAGACCTGTCTTTTGTATGACAACCTCATGACTCAGAACTTCACCCCCGTTTCCAGTGGCGCTCGCTTGTCAGACCAAGTGGCCGAGCAGCTGACCACCGAAATCAAGCAAGGCCGCCTGATGCCGGGCGACAAACTGCCGACCGAGGCCCGTTTGGTCGAGCAGTTTCAAGTCAGCCGCACGGTGGTGCGCGAAGCGGTGTCGCGCCTCAAGTCCTTGGGCTTGGTCGACTCGCGCCAAGGCAGCGGGGTGTTTGTGAACCAGAAGCTGCCGTTCGCGCCGCTCAACTTCGAATCGCGGCATGCGGCATCGCAAGAAGCGGTGATTCAAATGGTCGAAGTGCGCCGGGCACTGGAAGCCGAAGTGGCCGCGTTGGCCGCCCAGCGGCGCAACGCCCGTGACATTCGTGCCATTCAGCAAGCCGTCAAGGCGCTGGACACTGCCGTGAAAGCGGGCGGCAACGGCGTGGCCGAAGACGTGAAGTTTCACCGGGCCATTGCCGACGCCACGCGCAACCCTTTTTTGATTCAGACGCTGGAATACCTGGGCCAGTTTTTACACGGGGCCACGCAAGTGACGCGGGCCAACGAAGCGCGACGCATGGACTTTGCAGCCGAAGTGCAAACCGAGCACCACGCCATCTTGCAGGCTGTGGAGGCCGGTAATGCCGAAGGGGCTCGGCAAGCCGCTGCGGCACATATGGGCAACGCCATCACCCGTATCCGCAGCGCAGACCCGGCCTTCTGGTTACAAGAAGGCGAACGGCTGGCGCAGCCCCTGGTCAAAGGGCTGCGGACTTGAGGCCGCGATGAACATGCAACCCTCCACAGTGAAACAAGCCGGGCGAGCGATCTGTCTTTCTGCGCTGGTCTACCTGGGCGCTTGGGCTTCGGTCTGTCATGCCCAGAACACCACAACACCCTTGGCCACGGTGCCGTCGGTGGATGTGCCGCGTTACATGGGCACTTGGTATGAGATCGCCAAGTACCCCAACTGGTTTCAGAAAAAATGCGCCAGCAGCACGCAAGCCACCTACAGCCTGCAAGTCGACGGTCGGGTGCAGGTGCTCAACCGCTGCAAAACCGACAAGGGCGAGTGGAGTGAAGCGCTGGGTGCCGCGCGCCAAGTGGGCGGCGCGACCTCGGCGCAGCTGAAGGTGCGCTTTGCACCCGAGTGGTTGTCGTTCATCCCCATGGTGTGGGGCGATTACTGGATCATCGATCTGGACCCCCAATACCAGTGGGTGCTGGTGAGCGAGCCCCGACGTGAATACCTCTGGGTTCTGTCGCGCACGCCGCAAATGCCAGCGACCACTTACCAGCAGCTGCAGAGCAAACTGGTCGCCTTGGGTTTTGACTTGAAACGGCTCGAAATCAGCCCACCTTGAAGGCAAGCGCCCACAAATGGGTGGGCCCTCGCACACTCAAGGTTGCTGAATCGTCTCCAGGTATTTCAACAAAGACACGATGCGGTTGCGCGCAGACCACTCGGCCGTGCGTGGCGAATCGCCCGGCTGCGTCATGGCGCGTGCCTTGAACTCATTGCCCCAAACAGGCATTTCACGCGAACCGTGCGGACCGACCTCGCCCGACCAGCGACCGTCGATGACCTCCCACATCAACTCCTGAGGAAACACGCCACCATTGCGCCGCGCAATGGTGGTCAGATCAGAAGGTGGCTTGACCAAAAACGAGTGCACAGGGCCATCGCCTTTGCCAGAAACCCCATGGCAACTGGCACAGTTTTCCTTGAAATCGGTACGGCCCAGGCCGACGGATGTTTGCGCCCAAGCGGTGGCTGTGACGCTCAGAACGCTGGCGATCACGGCCTGGCTGATGGGGTTGTTTTTCATGTTGGCTCCTGCTGTTTTGACAGAGCCTCATGATCGGAAAAATCCACTGGGACCGTCTGTGCGGTATCGCCCCAAATACCGCTGATGGGACTACCAATGAACGGGTAGTCCCATCGACCGTCGCTCGCAGGGCAAACGCCTAAAGATCGGGTTTTCAGGCGTTGAAGATCGACACCGTTTTGGTGTTGAGGTAAGCCTCCAGCGCTTCGGGGCCGCCTTCGGAGCCGTAGCCCGAATCCTTGATGCCACCAAAAGGCAGCTCGGGCCAAGGCGCGGCAGGCTGGTTGACCCACAGCATGCCCACTTCCAGGCGCTGGCTCAGCAAGTGCGACGTTTTGAGCGAGTTGGTGAAAGCGTAACCCGACAAGCCGAAGGGCAGGCGGTTGGCTTCGGCGATGGCGTCTTCGATTTTTTCGAACGAACGGATCGCGGCAATCGGGCCAAAGGGTTCGTTGTTCACCACATCGGCGTCCAGCGGCACGTGCGACAGCACCGTGGGCGCAAAGAAGTGGCCTTGCGTGCCAATGCGCTCGCCGCCCGTGAGCACCTTGGCCCCTTTGGCACGCGCGTCTTGCATGATGGTTTGCATGGCCACCAGTCGGCGCTCGTTGGCCAAGGGCCCCATCTGGGTGCCTGCGGTCAGGCCGTCACCCACCTTGAGCGACTCGGCGTGCGCGGCCAAAAGGCGTGCAAATTCGTCGGCGATTTTGTGGTGCACCAAAAAGCGGGTGGGCGAGATGCAGACCTGGCCCGCATTGCGGAACTTGGCAGCACCTGCCGTTTTGACGGCCAAGGCGATGTCGCCGTCTTCGGCCACGATGACCGGGGCGTGGCCACCCAACTCCATGGTCACGCGCTTCATGTGCTGGCCTGCCAGTGCCGCCAATTGCTTGCCGACAGGCGTGGAGCCGGTGAAGGTGATTTTGCGGATCAGGGGGTGCGCGATCAGGTATTGGGAAATGTCTGAGGGGGTGCCGTAGACCAAACCGATGACACCTTCAGGCACGCCAGCGTCATGAAACGCGCGAATCAACTCGGCGGGCGATGCGGGCGTTTCTTCAGGGGCCTTGACGATGATTGAGCAGCCCGTGGCCAATGCAGCCGACATCTTGCGCACCACCTGGTTGACCGGAAAGTTCCAAGGCGTGAACGCGGCCACGGGCCCCAAGGGTTGCTTGAGCACCTGCTGCTGCACGTTAATGTTGCGTGGCGGCACGATGCGGCCATACACGCGGCGGCCTTCTTCGGCAAACCATTCGATGATGTCAGCGGCCGACATGGCTTCGACTTTGGCTTCGCCCAAGGGCTTGCCTTGCTCTTGCGTGAGCAGCTCGGCAATTTGCGGTGCGCGCTCGCGCATCAAGGCAGCGGCTTTGCGCATGATGGCGCTGCGCTCGTTGGCAGGTGTGTCGCGCCAGATCTCAAAACCTTTTTGCGCAGCTTGTGCGGCGCGCTCGAGGTCGGGCACACCGGCATGCGCCAAGCGACCAATTTCGCTGCCGGTGGCGGGATTGAACACGGGCAAGGTGCGGCCGTCTGCGGCATCGCACCACTGGCCACTGATGAAGAGCTGGGTGTTGGGGTAAGTCATGTCGTTTTCCTGAAATCAGTTTCCGGAGGGGTTCCGGGGAAGATGCTGCCTGGACAAAAGGCAAATTGTGGCCGGATTTCGCGCCCCAGCGGTCAAGCCCGGGACAGACCTCAGGACATGCAGGACATTCGTTGTGAGGGGTTTACACCGGGCGCAAAGAAGTGGCCAGGTGTTCCAGCAGCACATTGACCCGGTGCGGGATGTAGCGGTTGCTGGGCAAGACCGCATAAATGCCCAGGGGCGGCGGCGCAAAGTCTTGCAAGAGTTCAAGCACCTCGCCTCGCGCCAAAAGCGGCTCGGCAATAAAGTCCGGTTGCAAGGTGATGCCCATGCCCTGCGCGGCGGCACGGGTCAGGGCCAGGCCATTGTTGGCGCGGATGCGGCCACGCACCGCAAACTGCTGCAACTGGCCATCCACCCGATAAGGCCAGGTCGCTGAATTCATGGACATCGAATACACCAGACACTCGTGGTGCGCCAAGGCATCGGGGTGGCCGGGCTGCCCGTGCTCGGACAGATACGCGGGCGAAGCCACTGTGAGCAAGCGGGCCTGGCCCAGCTGCCGCACGATGTCGCCGGGCTGCAAATCGGCAGTGATGCGGATGGACAGGTCAATGCCCTCTTCGATCAGGTTGGAGCGCTGGTCCGAAAAATCCATCATCAACTCGATGTGCGGCTGCGCCTGCGCAAAAGCCAGCAGGGCGGGCATGAGCCGCTCCAGCCCAAAACTGATGGGCAAGCCCAGACGGATGCGGCCACGCGGCACGGCCTTTTCTTCGTCCAGGCTGGACTCAGCGGCGTCCACCATGTTGAGGATGACGCGGCACTTTTCGAGGTAGGCCGCGCCTGCAGACGTCAGCGTCAGGCTGCGGGTGCTGCGCGTGATGAGCTTGACGCACAAGTGCTTTTCAAGCGCCGCAATCTGGCGCGTGACCACCGAACGGGCCACCTGCAGCTGGTCGGCCACGGCGGTGAATGTGCCCGCTTCGGCCACACGCACAAAGATTTGCATTGCATCGAGTTTGTCCATTGTTGCTGATTCTGCAACAACTCAAACCCGTTTTTTGGCGTGCAAGACCCGCATAGCCTCAGTTAGGCGAGGGCTCCAGCATCCGAATGCGTGCTTTTTCGATGTGACTGCGCATGGCGCGACGGGCACTTTCAGCATCCTGCTGCTCGATGCTGCGGTAAATATCCCGGTGTTCATCCAGCACGTCACGTGTGCGTTGCCAGGGCTTGAGCCGGACCAGGTGCCGGGTCATGTTGACGGCATGGCTAACGTCGTACTGCAGGGTCTCGATGACCTGCAGCATGCGCGGGTTGGCGCTGGCGCGGGCGATGGCTTCGTGGAACTGGAAGTCGAAATGGTGGGCCACATCGCCCTTGGCCGCTGCCTGCTCAAAGCCTGCGAGTGCATCGGCCATGCTCTGGAGGTCGGCCTGGCTGCGGCGCAAGGCGGCCCAGTAGGCGCATTCGGGTTCCAGCACCAGACGCAACTCCTGGCCGTGCAGCCAGTGGCTGATGTCGGGTTCCTGGGGCGGGCGGGCCGAGACCTGCGGCCAGTCCGGCCGCACAAAGGTGCCCGAACCGCGCACCGACTCGATCAGTTGGTCACTGCGCAGTCGGTCCAAAGCCTGGCGCACGACAGGGCGCGAAACCTGAAAAAACGTGGCCAATTGCTGCTCGGAAGGCAGGCGTGTGGTCGGTGCCAATTTGCCGGTCAGGATGGCATGGAACAGGCTTTCGTACACCCGCTCGGCAAAGCGCTCGTGCTTGACGGGCTCCAGCCGCGCCAAGGCACTGTGCGGGGCAGATTCACGCTCGGGTGGTGTCATGGAGGGGCCTGTTGAAGAGATCAATCCATTTTACAAATCAGCAGGGCGCGGGTAAGCCCTGTCAAAGCGTGTCGAATTTCGGTTGCGTCATCCTGTAAACTGAGTTGACAACTTTTCAGGCCATTCCCCATGAAACTGCACTACATCGCCAACCAGCACATCGCGCCCGCATCGGGGCAAGACATCCCGGTCATCGACCCTTCCAGCGGCGAGCAGTTCGATGCCATCGCCCGAGGCAACGCCGCCGACATCGATCAGGCCGTGCAAGCCGCGCGCGAAGCCTTCAACGGTGACTGGGGTCGCCTGACGGCCACCGAGCGGGGTCGTTTGCTGCAGCGCCTGTCGCAGCACATGCTGGCGCACATCGACGAGCTGGCGGCCATCGAGTCGCGCGACTGCGGCAAGCCCACCACCCTGGCGCGTGGCGACGTCACGGCCGTGGCACGCTATTTCGAGTTTTATGCCGGTGCGGCCGACAAGCTCATGGGCGAGACCATTCCCTTCTACAACGGCCACACCGTCTTCACCCTGCGCGAACCGTTTGGCGTGACCGGCCATGTGATCCCCTGGAACTACCCGCTGCAGATTTTTGGCCGCAGCGTGGCAGCATCGCTCGCGGTGGGCAATGCCTGCGTGGTCAAGCCGGCCGAAGACGCCTGCCTGTCGATCTTGCGTGTGGCCGAGATGGCCACCGAGGTGGGCTTTCCGGCGGGGGCGCTGAACATCGTCACCGGCTACGGTCACGAAGCGGGTGACCTGCTGGTGCGTCACCCGGGCGTGGACCATGTGTCGTTCACCGGCTCGCCCCGAGTGGGCCAACTGGTGGTGCAGGCTGCGGCCGGGCACCATGCGCCCGTGACGCTGGAGCTGGGTGGCAAGTCGCCGCAGATCATTTTTGGCGACGCCGACATGGACGCCATGACCACGGTGGTGACCAATGCCATCGTGCAAAACGCCGGGCAAACCTGCTCGGCCGGCAGCCGCGCCTTGGTGCACCGCCCGGTGTACGAGGCGGTGGTCGAGCGCCTGGCCAAGTCCTTTGCCGCCACCCGCACCGGCCCCGCCAGCATGGACCTGAACTGCGGCCCCTTGATCCGCGAGTCGCAGATGCAGCGCGTGCGCAGTTTTGTGGAACTGGCCAAGAGCGACGGCCTGCCGATTGCCGCACAAGGCCAGCTGGTGCCCGAAGCGCCCCAAGGCGGTTTTTACCAAGTGCCCACGCTGATCCGCGATGTGCCGATCGAACACCGCATCGCCCAAGAAGAAATCTTCGGCCCGGTGCTGGCCATCACGCCCTTTGACGACGAAGACCACGCCGTCGAACTGGCCAACGGCACCGAATACGGCCTGGCGGCAGCGCTGTGGACGCAGGACGGCGGGCGCCAGTTGCGCATGGCGCGTCGCCTGCAAAGCGGGCAAGTGTTCGTCAACAACTACGGCGCGGGCGGCGGCATCGAGCTGCCTTTTGGCGGCGTCAAGGCCAGCGGCCACGGCCGCGAAAAAGGCTTTGAAGCGCTCTACAGCTTCACCACGCTCAAGACCGTCACCATCAAACACGGCTGAACGCCACACAGGAGTTTCCAATGAACAACACCCGCATCGGCATGATCGGCCTGGGCCTGATGGGCCTGGGCATCGCCACCAACATCGTCAAAAAAGGCTTCACCCTCACGGCCATGGCGCACCCGGGCAACCAGCCACTGGCTGAGCTGATCGCCGCAGGTGCCACCACCGCACCCACCGCACAGGCGGTGGCGCAAGCCAGCGACATCGTCATCCTCTGCGTCAACGGCTCGGTCCAGGTCGAGGCCATCCTGGCGGGCGACACCGGCTTGCTGGCCGGTCTGCGCGAAGGCATGACCGTGATCGACTGCTCGACCAGCATCCCCGCGTCCACCCAACAGGTGGCGGCCACGCTGGCCAAGCAGGGCGTGCGCTTCATGGACGCGGCCATGACCCGCACCCCCAACGAGGCCATGCAGGGCCGCCTAAACCTGCTGATCGGTGGTGACGCGGCGCTGCTGGAAGAAGTGCGCCCCTTGCTGTCCACCTTTGCCGAAAACATCGTGCATGCCGGGGGCGTGAGCGCCGGCCACAGCATGAAACTGCTGCACAACTTCGTCTCACTCGGCTCGGTCACACTGCTGGCTGAGGCGGCCGCCTGCGCGCGCCGCTCGGGCATCGACGACGCGGTGTTTGTCGAGGTGCTGGAAAAAGGCGGTGGCTGGGGCGCGGCGCTCGAGCGCCTCAAGCCCTACCTGCTGCGCGGCGAAACCTCGGGCCTGCGTTTTTCGATGGGCAACGCCCTCAAGGACCTGGGCTACTACGCCGACATGGCGCGCGAAACTGGCTCGCACGACGCCGCAGCCCAAGCCATGCAGGCCACACTGGCGGCCGCTTGCCAAGTGGTCGACCCGCAGACCTTGCTGCCCGAGTTGGTGGGCCAGTTGGCTCAAGGTGCCTTGAAGGCCAAAGCATGAGCTACGACATCGTCACCATCGACGGCGATGGCATTGGCCCCGAGGTCTGCCAGGCCTCGATCGCTGTGTTGCGTGAAGCCTGCGGCAGCGATCGGCTGAACTTCATCGCTTGCGAGGGCGGTGCGCTGCATTACCAGCGCAGTGGGCAGGTGCTGCCCGACGACACGCTGGCGGCTTGCCGCAGCGCACACGCCATGCTTCACGGTGCGGCAGGCCTGCCGGGCGTGACCTACCCCGACGGCACCGAGGTGGGCAACGACCTGCATTTGCGCCTGCGCTTCAAGCTCGACTTGTTTGCCAATGTGCGTCCCATTCGTTTGCTGCGCGGTGTGCAGTGTCCTTTGAAAGACTGGCAGCCTGGCCAGATCGATTACGTGATCGTGCGCGAAAACACCGAGGGCCTCTACGCCAGCCGGGGCGGCGGTGTGCGTTTGCGCGATGAACTGGCCACCGACACCCTGGTCGTGACCCGCAAGGGGGTCGAGCGTGTGGCGCGTTTTGCCTTCAACCTGTCGCGCCAGCGCCAGGGCGCGCCCCGCGATGGGCAGCGCCGCGTGACGGTGTGCGACAAGGCCAACATCCTCAACAGCTACGCCTTCTTCCGCGCCGTTTGCACCGAAGTCGCCCAGACCTATGCCGATGTGGCCATCGACTACGCCTACGCCGATGCCATCACGGTGCACATGATCAAGAAGCCCGATTTTTATGACGTGATCGTGGCTGAAAACATGTTCGGCGACATCATCTCTGACTTGGGCGCAGGCACTGTGGGTGGCCTGGGTGTGGCGTCGTCGGCCGAGCTGGGTGAACACCACGGCCTGTTTCAGGGCGCGCACGGGTCGGCCCCCGACATCGCAGGGCAAGACGCGGCCAGCCCGGTGGCCACCATGCTGTCGGCGGCGCTCATGCTGCGCTGGCTGGGCGAGCGCCATGCGGACGCCGCTTTGCTCGGCGATGCCAAGCGCATCGAAACCGCCGTGGAAGAAGTGCTGGCGCAAGGCCTTGTGGTGCCTGCCGATCAAGGGGGCAAGGCCCGCTGCTCTGAATTCACCCAGGCGGTTTTGCACCAGTTGCGCTGACAGGCGCTGAACACGGGGACTGCCCGGCCTCTGCATCAGCAGGGTTCGGGTAAGTCTCTATTTTCTTGCCTGGTCAACTCGTCATACCATCAGACCATTAACCCATTGTCCAAGTCGGTTCAGGCCGACCCCATCAACTTTCAGGAAAAACACATGAGCTCCATCGCATTGTTGGGTGCCGGCGGCAAGATGGGCGCCCGCCTCGCCAAAAACCTACAAGGCTCGCCGTTCGAGGTGCGCCACGTTGAAGTCAGCGAAGCAGGCCAAAAGCGCCTGCAAGACGAATTGGGCATCCGCTGCTGCAGCATCGACGACGCGCTCCAAGGTGTGGACGCTGTGATCCTGGCCGTGCCCGACACGCTGATCGGGCGCATCGCCGCCGACATTTCGCCCAAATTGGCCTCAGGCACCATGGTCATCACGCTTGACGCTGCAGCCCCTTTCGCGGGCCATCTGCCCCAGCGAAACGACCTGGTCTACTTCGTCACCCACCCTTGTCATCCCAACATCTTTAACCCCCAAGTGCATGTGGAAGGCTCGCCTGATTATTTTGGCGGTCTGCGTGCGCCGCAATCGATCGTCAACGCGCTCATGCAAGGCCCTGAAGAAGCCTATGCCCTGGGTGAATCGATTGCCAAACTGATTTACCAACCCATCGAACGCTCTTACCGCGTCACGGTAGAGCAAATGGCGCTGCTCGAACCCGGCTTGTCGGAGACCGTCTGTGCGACTTTGCTGGACGTCATGCGCGAAGCCATGGACGAGGTGGTGGCCCGCGGCGTACCCGCCGATGCCGCGCGCGATTTTCTACTGGGTCACATGACCATTCTGTCGGCCGTCATTTTCAAGCAGATCCCGGGCCAATTTTCGGACGCTTGCAACAAGGCCATCACCTTTGGCAAGCCACGTCTGATGCGCGACGACTGGAAAAAAATCTTCGACCGCCAGGAAATCGCCGACAGCATCCAGCGCATCACCTGAGACCTTCATCCCGCCAACCCTTCTCACCACAACTTACAGGAGACATCAATGAAAACATGGCGATTAGCAGCGACCGCAATTTGTGCGGCCATGGGCCTGGGCGCACAAGCGCAAACAACCCTCAAAATTGGCTACACACCCGCGGCCACCTCGCATTACGGCGTGGGCTCCACGGTGCTGTGTGACGAGATCGAAAAAGGCACACAGGGTCGCTACAAGTGCCAGCAATTCCCGGCAGGTTCCCTGGGCGGCGAGCGCGAAATGATCGAAGCCGTACAACTGGGCACACTCGACATCGTCAACACCTCCACCGGCCCAGTCGGCAACTTCGTACCCGAAGTCAAGATCGTGGACATTCCCTTCCTGTTCCGCGACTACGACCACGCTCGCCGATACCTGGACAGCGCAGCCGGACAGGATTTGCTGACCAAATTCCCCTCCAAAGGTTTGGTGGCTTTGGCATGGACCGAGAACGGTTTCCGCCACATGACCAACAGCAAACGCGCCATCGTCAAACCCGCTGACGCGGCCGGCCTGAAGATGCGCACCATGGAAAACAAAGTGCACATGGAAGGCTACAAAGCCTTCGGCATCCAGCCCACTCCTATGGCTTTCCCTGAAGTGTTTGGCGCATTGCAGCAAGGTGCCGTAGACGGTCAAGAAAACCCCATCCCCGTGATCCTGGCTTCCAAGTTCTCGCAGGTGCAAAAGCACCTGTCGCTCACAGGCCATGTGTACTCGCCCGCGCTCTACCTGACATCGCCGCGCCTGATGAACAAGCTCAGCGAAGCCGATAAAAAAGTCTTTTATGAAGCCGCCAAAAAAGCCACAGCGGCCCAGCGCAAGAAAGTCAATGAGGACGAAGACAACGGCATTGCCCAGCTCGAAAAAGAAGGCATGAACGTGGTGCGCAAGGTCGATGGCGCAGCTTTCCGCTCGGCACTGGCCCCGGCCATGGCGTCCTACACCAAGGAATTCGGCGCTGACAACATCCGCAAGATCCAGGACTTCAAGTAATTTCCGACCCTTTCGGCAGCGGCCTGTGCGGAAGCTTCTGCACAGGCCGTTGTTGCAAAAAATCCAGGATGCGCCATGAAAAAATTCGAAGACTATTTCCTCGCCTTCAACCGCTGGGCGTTGATCCTGATCCTCGCCGCCATGTCGGTGATCATCTTCACCAACGTGGTGCTGCGTTACACCACAAGCCAGTCCATAGAATGGGCCGAAGAAGTCGCCCGCCACCTGATGATCTGGCTGACCTTCATTGGCTGTGGCCCCGTGCTGCGTTACGGCGGGCACATCGCCATCGACAACCTGCAAGACAGCCTGCACACCCGCGGCGCCCAGCTCTTGCGCCTGCTGATCGCCTTGCTGATCACCGGCTTTTGCCTCTTTTCCATCTGGTTTGGCATGCAGTACATGGACCGCACCCAATACCAAAGCACCCCGGCCACGCAAATTTCTTTTGCCTGGATCTACATGGCCCTGCCGCTGGGTATGGCCATGACCCTCATCCACTGGTTGTTGATCGTTCGCAGCTACATCGCCCGCCGCGAGTTTGCCAGCGACGCCCACTTTGACGCCACCGCGAGTGCATCCCTATGAGCGCCAGCCTGATCCTCCTGATTTCCGCCTGCATCTACCTGGCCATCGGCGTGCCGGTGGCTTTTGCCTTGGGCCTGTCCACCGTCACCGCGCTGGTCATCTCGGATGCCTATCCCATGCTGGCCTTGCTGAAAGAGACTTTCACCGGCGTGGACAGCTTTCCGCTGATGGCCGTGCCCTTTTTCATTCTGGCGGCCGAGCTGATGAGCGGAGGCTCTCTGACCGAGGTACTGCTCAAGTTTGCGGGCCAGTTTGTGGGCCACAAACGCGGAGGCCTGGGCTACACCAACGTGGTGTCGCTCACCTTCTTCTCTGGTATCTCAGGCTCTGCGCTGGCCGACGCCGCGGGTCCCGGCTCCATGCTGATCCGCATGATGGACAAGGCCGGCTACGGTCGCCCCTATGCCGCAGCACTCACAGCCTCCACCGCCATCGTGGGGCCCATCATCCCGCCTTCGATCATCATGATCATCTACGCACTGGCCGACGACAACGTCTCGGTGGGGGCGTTGTTCATCGCGGGGCTGGTGCCGGGGGTGCTGATTGCCGCAGCCATGTGCCTGGTCAACTACTACATCTCCAAGCAGCGCAACTACAAGGGCGACGGCCAGATGCCCACGGGTGCGGAGATTCTGGCCACCACATGGAAGGCTCTGCCCGCCATCTTGTTGCCCGTGCTGATCCTGGGCGGCATGCGAGCGGGCTGGTTCACCCCCACCGAGGCCTCGGTTGTGGCGGTGTTCTATGCGCTCATTTGTGGCAAATTTATCTACCGCACGCTGGAGTGGAAAGCCGTGCCGGACATCCTCTCACGCTCAGCCCTGCTCACCGCCTCGGTGCTGCTGATCATTGGCACGTCTGCCTCGTTTGCCTGGATCTTGACCATCGAAGGCATGCCGCAAACGGTGGCCACTTGGCTATCGAGCATGCATCTGAATGCCTGGACTTTCCTGATCGTCATCAACGTGTTTTTGCTGATCTTTGGCATCTTCATCGAGCCGCTACCGGGCGTGATGGTGCTGGTGCCGATCCTGGCACCCGTGGCGGCCAAACTGGGCATTGACCCGATCCACTTTGCAATGGTGGTGATTTACAACCTGACGCTGGGCATGATCACACCGCCGGTGGGGGGCTTGCTGTTTGTGACCTCGAACGTCTCCAAGGTACCTCTGACGGAACTGACACGCGAGCTTAAGCCGTTTTTGTGGGCACACGGCGTGGTGCTGGTGCTGCTGACGTTTGTGCCTGCGCTGTCGAATTGGCTGCCGCATGCGATGGGCTTCAAATAAGGAACCGATGATGACGCAAAGAATTGTGGCCAAGTATTGGATGGAGACTGGCGACGACCCGATGCGGGCGGCAGAAACCATTGCGGGTGAACAGTCCAGTGGCACTTTCCTGAAGCTGGCGGCCGAAACCCCGGAGCTCAAGGAACGCTCAGGCGCACGGGTGGAAGCGCTGGACATTCTGGACGTTGTTGATGCCCCCAGTCTGCCCGGCGGCATGGCGTCCAAGCGGTACACACGCTGTCTGCTCACGCTGTCCTGGCCACTGGAGAACCTGGGGCCGTGTCTGCCCACCTTGATGGCCACCGTGGCGGGCAATCTGTTTGAGCTGCGGCAGGTTTCGGGCTTGCGACTTTTGGAATTGCAGCTGCCCGAGGCTTTTGCCCAGGCCTATCCGGGGCCAGCTTTTGGCATGGCAGGCACACGGCGCCTGAGCGGTGTGCAGCAGGGGCCGCTGATCGGCACCATCATCAAACCCAGCGTAGGCCTGAACCCACAGGAAACCGCAGAGCAGGTGAAAATGCTGGTCGATGGCGGCATCGATTTCATCAAGGACGATGAGCTGCAAGCCAATGGCCCACACTGCTCTTTTGAAGAACGCGTGACGGCGGTCATGCGGGTGGTCAACGACGCCGAACAACGCAGCGGCCGCAAGACCATGGTGGCCTTCAACATCACGGGCGAGCTGGACCAGATGAAGCACCGCCACGATTGGGTCTTGCGCCATGGCGGCACCTGCGTGATGGCCTGCCTGAATTCGGTGGGCTTGGTGGGCATGAGCGCATTGCGCCGCCACAGCGCCTTGCCCATCCACGCACACCGTGCGGGCTGGGGCTTCTTGAGCCGCAGCCCGGCGCTGGGCTGGGACTTTGCGGCCTGGCAGCCCTTTTGGCGCTTGGCCGGGGTGGACCACCTGCACGTCAATGGCTTGCGCAACAAGTTCAGCGACAGCGACGAGACGGTGATCGCTGCGGCGCGTTCGGTGATCCGGCCGCTCTTCAAGGACCAGGCCATGGCGGCCGTACCGGTGTTCAGCTCGGCCCAGACCGGTTTGCAAGCGCATGACACCTTCAAGGCACTGGGCAATGCCGACCTGATTTGCACCGCCGGTGGCGGCATCTTCGGCCACCCGCAGGGGGTATCGGCGGGGGTCACAGCGCTGCGCGAAGCCTGGGACGCAGCGCAGGCCGGGATTGACTTGCGCACCTATGCCGCCACGCGGCCAGCGCTGCAAAGCGCGCTCGGTTTTTGGTGAGCGCCATGACCCATCCCGCGCCAGACCACTTGCCCGATGAAGGGCTTTGGCTCGCCTATTACGGCGACGATTTCACGGGCTCTACCGACGTGCTGGAGGCCTTCACAGCGGCGGGCGTGCCCACGGTGCTCTTTCTGCAGCCACCACGCCCGCAAGATTTGGCGCGCTTTCCCGATGTGCGCTGCGTCGGCGTGGCCGGTCAGTCGCGCGGCAAAAGCCCAGCCTGGATGCGCGCAGCCCTGCCCGAAGTGTTTGAGCGCCTGTCGGCCTTGGGCGCACCCATCGTGCAATACAAGGTGTGCTCGACCTTTGATTCATCCCCCGAAGTGGGCTCCATCGGTCAGGCCATTGACTTGGGGGTGCAGCACACCCATGCCCACTGGTCACCCATGGTGGTGGGGGCTCCACGCCTGCAGCGTTACCAGGTTTTCGGGCATTTGTTTGCCGCAGCCCAAGGTGAGGTCTGGCGCATTGACCGCCACCCGACCATGTCGCGGCACCCGGTCACGCCCATGCACGAGAGCGATCTGCGCGTGCACCTGGCGCAGCAAACGCCACGCCGCATCGGACTGGTCAATCTGGCGCAAATGACCCAAGGCCAAGCCGACGACATCCGGCAAGGCTTGCAAGGCCCGGACCAACCGGTGGTCATGCTCGATGTGGCCGATACGCTGTCCCAACGCGAGGCCGGGCGGCTGGTCTGGCAGCAGCGCGGACAAGGGGTGTTCAGTGCCTCGTCTTCCGGCCTGCAATACGCCTTGACCGAATACTGGCGCAGCTGCGGCTGGCTGACGGCACAGCCCTCCTTGCCCCAAGCGCAAGCGCAAACTTGTATCGCGGTGGTCAGTGGCAGTTGCTCGCCCATGAGCGCAGCCCAAATTGATTGGGCTGAAAAGCACGGTTTTCTGACCGAGCGACTCGATGTAGCGAAATGCCTCGACCCGGTGCAGATGGAGGAAGAGATCGTGCGTCTGGTGACGCTGGCCACCGATGCTGTTGCACGTGATGTATCGCCCCTGATTTACTCGGCGCGAGGCCCGGACGACCCGGCAGTCCAAGGTTTTGACGCGTGGGTCCGGCGTGCCGCTTGCGACAAAACCCAGGCGAGCGAGCGCATTGGCATGGCGCTGGCCGAAGTCATGCGTCGCCTCCTGGACCGCACAGCGCTGCGCCGCATCGTGGTGGCTGGAGGCGACAGCTCCGGTGCTGTGGCCAGTCACCTGGGTGTTCAGGCCTTGACGGTATGCGCCGGCATGGCCCCTGGCGTGCCTCTGTGCCGGGTTTGGTCGGATAATCCACACCGCGACGGTCTGGAAATGGCACTCAAGGGTGGGCAACTCGGTGCCCCTTCTTTTTACGGTGATGTGCGTGCGGGACGTGTCGGTTAAGGAATCATGAAGTGGCAGAGCAGATACAGCGGCGCAAGCTCTATCAGGAGGTGCTCGATCGCCTGATGGCAAGGATCACCTCCGGCGAAATCGCGCCAGGTGATCAATTCCCTTCGGAACGCGAACTCATGGAGTTCTACGGCGTGGGCCGTGTGGCCGTTCGCGAAGCCTTGCAGGAGCTGGCTCGCTCGGGCATTGTCGAAATTTCGCACGGCGAGCGTGCCCGGGTGATGGTGCCGACCGCCCATTTGTTGATTGAGCAGATCGCCGAAGGTGCCCGCCATCTGCTGCGCATGCAACCCGAGACCCTGGCACATCTCAAGGATGCGCGGCTATTTTTGGAAGTCGGCATGGTGCGGCAGGCGGCCGAAAAAGCGACACCAGATGACGTGCAACACTTGCGGGAACGGCTGTCGGCACACCAGGCATCGCTGAGCACGCTCGACCAGTTCCTCAAGCGCGACATGGAGTTTCACCGGGAGATCGCCCGCATCAGCGGCAATCCAATATTTCCAGCGATCGTTGAAGCCCTGTTTGGCTGGGCCAGTGAGTATTACCACACCATCGTCCGTGCACCCGGTGCCGAGTCGCTCACGCTGGCCGAGCACCAGCGCATCATCGATGCCATTGCCCAAGGCAACGCCGAAGAAGCGGCCCAGGCCATGACCGATCACCTCACCCGGGCCAGCGATCTGTACCGCCAGGCCGGGCTTTGACGCCCGGGCGTCGGCTAGTCCCCCCCTTGAATGACAGCAAGCCAACGGGGCCAAACGGGGCCAGCGCCAGCTTGCCCGCATAGGATTGCCCTATTGTTGCAATTAATGCAACAAATATTTGTAAATTTGCTACTTTTTCTAATCGATTGAAGCACCTAAAGTTCGATCCATCGGTGGCACACACGCCTGTTTTGGAGTCACCCCTTTAACCCGGACTTGTACCGAACTTTTCACTGCCCACCACCATGACCGCCCCACGCTCTGTCCTGTTTGTGCCCCACGGCTCCCCCATGTTTGCCCTGCACCCCGGTGCGGCAGGCGCGGCCATGAGCCAGCTCGCCACACGCTTAAGCACCCCCCGCGCCATCGTCGTCGTCAGCCCGCATTGGGAAACCGCCGTGCCCACCGTGGGTTTTGCCACCCGACCCGAAACCATCCACGACTTTGGCGGCTTTGACCCCCGGCTGTACGAGATGCAATACCCCGCCACCGGCTGCCCCGAAGTGGCCGCGCAAGTGGTCACGGCTTTGCAAAACGCCGGTTTGCCCGTGGCGCAAGACGCCCAGCGCGGCCTGGACCACGGTGCCTGGATTCCGCTGCGCCAGATGTTCCCAGATGCCGACATCCCGGTGGTGCCGCTGTCGATGCAAAGCCGCCTGGGCCCTGAGCACGCTTACCGCGTGGGCCAGGCGCTGGCGTCTCTGGCAGCACACAACATCCTCGTCATTGCCTCCGGCAACATCACCCACAACCTGCGCGACTTCATGATGGTCAGCATGCAAGGCGGCGCCACACCGGCGTATGTGCAGGCCTTTGCCGACTGGATTCACACCCACATGGTGGAGCGCGATGTGCCTGGCCTGCTGGCGTATCGCCAACAAGTCACGGGGCAGCGCGCCCACCCCACCGACGAACACCTGCTGCCCCTGTTCACCGCTTTAGGCGCTGCGGGCGCTGACGCGCAACCCGAGGCGTTTTTCCGGGGTATCAGTGACCACGTCATCGCCATGGATGGCTACACATTCCACTGAACCCGCATTGAAAGAAAACCCCATGAGCACCCCCACCACTGCGCACTACACCCGCACCGCCAAAAGCCTGCACTGGCTCATGGCCCTGATGATTTTTGGCCTGCTGGCGCTGGGCTTTTACATGAGCGACCTGCCCTTGTCGCCCGAGAAATTGCAGTACTACTCGTGGCACAAATGGGCTGGCGTGAGCGTGTTCATGCTGGTCTGGCTGCGCCTGCTGTGGCGCGCCACGCACCGCCCACCCGCCATGCCGGACCACATGCCCGCCCACATGCAATGGGCCGCCCACGCAGGGCACGCCCTGCTGTATGTTCTGATGATCGCCATCCCTGTGAGTGGCTGGCTCATGAGTTCGGCCAAGGGCGTGCAGACCGTCTGGTTTGGCGTGCTGCCAATCCCCGACCTGCTGGCCAAAGACAAGGAACTGGGCAAGAGCCTGGCCGAGCTGCACGAAGCCCTGAGCATCGGCTTGCTGCTGCTGATCGCAGGCCATGCTGCGGCTGCGTTTTTCCACCACTTTTTTCACAAAGACGACATGCTGCGCCGCATGCTGCCCGGTCGTCGCACTTCTGACCAATGAGGAACCCATGAACACCGTTTTGAAAACCTTGCTGGCTTTGTCTGTGAGCGCACTGGCGCTGCAAGCCCATGCCGCGCCTTACCAGGCCATCGTGCCCGCCAAAAGCAGCGTGACCTTCAGCTACAAGCAAATGGGCGTGGCCATGGACGGTCGCTTCAAGAAATTTGCCGCTCAAGTCAACTTTGACCCGACCAAAGCCGAGCAAGCCAAGGCCAACTTTGAAGTCGATCTGGCCAGCGTGGATGCGGGTTCGAGCGAGGCCGATGACGAGGTTGTGACCAAATCTTGGTTCAATGCCACGGCCTTCCCCAAAGCCAGCTTTGTCGCCAAACAAATCAAACAAACCGCACCCAACCAATACGAAGTGCAAGGCACGCTCAGCATCAAGGGCCTGACCCGCGACGTGAAGTTCCCCATGAAGCACACCGCGCAAGGCAAAGACGGCTTGCTCACCGGCAGCTTCACGATGAAACGCGCCGACTACAGCATCGGCGAAGGCATGTGGGCCAAGTTCGATGTGGTGGCCAACGACATCCAGGTCAACTTTTCCCTGACGACAACGCCCGGCAAATGAACCTGAGCAAACCATGGCCCCCCGATCAAGTCGGGGGTGACAAGAAATGGCCATACCCGCCACCCCATGTCATACCCGCGCACGCGGGTATCCATGCCCTCTTGTATGTCGTACCCGCGAAGGCGGGTATCCATGCCACCTGACCCCATTTCTTCAACCTCAACCTTTCTTCATCACTAGGAGCTTTCCCATGACATCTTTGAAAAAACTCGCTGCCGCTTTGGCTTTCGCATCGATTGCCGCAGGCTCGGCCCTGGCCGCACCTGTGACCTACAACGTGGACGGCTCGCACACCTTCCCGCGTTTTTCGTACTCGCACTTTGGTTACTCCAACCAGCTGAGCAGCTTCAGCAACACCACCGGCAAAGTGGTGTTTGACGCCGAAGCCAAAACCGGCGCGGTGGACATCACCATCGACATGAAATCGGTCAACACCGGCTTTGCCGACTTCAACGGCCACATCCAGAGCGAAGACTTCCTCGACACCGCCAAATTCCCCACCGCCACCTTCAAGTCCACCAAAGTGGTGTTTGAAGGCGACAAGCCCAAAGCCATCGAAGGCCAGCTGACCATCAAAGGCGTGACCAAGCCCGTGACCCTGACAGTGACCAGCTTCCAGGCCATGCCCCATCCCATGATGAAAAAGCCAGCCCTGGGTGCCAATGCCTTCACCACCATCAAGCGCACCGAGTTCAACGCTGGCAAATACGCGCCTTACGTGGGTGACGACGTGCGCATCGACATCGCCATCGAAGCCGTAGCCCAGTAAACCACGGCTCAAGCGCTCTTGCAGCGCCCATCAAAAAGGCCACTCCGGGTCACCGGTGTGGCCTTTTTTTCTGGTGGTGCAGACGCGCTACACACTTCGGTATAGCGCTTCAGGCCGCGTCAAATTGACCGATCGATCTGTGGCAAGTCGACGGCAGCTTTCCTAACATGGGGGTTCATTTCATTCAGAAGCCGTCAACCCCATGCGCCCGGAAACACACACCCTGATGGGACTGGGGTCGCATTCAATTGTGGAGACCACGATGTCCTTGTTCAAAAAAATTCTGGTGCCCATTGATGGCAGCAACACGTCCAACAAGGCGCTGGACTATGCCCTCAAGTTGGCGCAGGCCGACAACGCCGAAGTGCGCCTCATCTATTGCATTGACGAGTTGTCATTGCTCAGCAGCCACGAATATTCCGGCGAGATGGTTCAGCTGGCCCGTGAAAACGGCCACACGATTTTGCAAGGCGGCATGGCGCTGGCCAGTGCGGCCAAGGTCAAAGCCGACACGCGTTTGGTTGACCGAATCGGGCAACGCTTAGGAGAGTCGGTGGCCGATGCAGCGGGCGATTGGGGTGCTGACCTGATCGTGCTCGGCACACACGGCCGCCGTGGCATTGGCCGCGTCTTGCTGGGCAGCGGTGCCGAGCAGGTGATGCGCATGTCACCCGTGCCGGTGCTGATGGTCCGGGGATTTGACTGAAAGCTCCAAGTCACCGGACTGCTTGCACCAGCCCGGTGTGAAACACCGCTGGAAGACTGCCGCTCAATCGATCTTGGCACCCGAAGCCTTGACCACTTGCGCCATGCGCACATAGTCGGCGGCCAGCAGCTTGCCAAAGTCGGCATTGCTCAAGTCGCGAGGCTCAATGCCTTGCTTGTCCAAGCGCTCCAGGATGACCGGGTCTTTGAGCAACTTGCTCACTGCCGCGTGAATGCGGTTGGCCTGCTCGGCGGGCACTGCGGCGGGGCCTAAAAATCCAAACCACGAGTCAAACTGGTAGCCGGGCAAACCGCTTTCGGCAATCGTGGGCAAGTCGGGCAGGTATTTGCTGCGCTTGGGCGAAGTCACACCCAGCAGACGCACACGGCTGTCTTTGGCAAAGGCCAGCGCACCAATGCTGGCTGCGATCACGGCTTGCGCCCGACCTGACAAGACTTCATTGATCGCCTCTCCGGTGGCCTTGAGTGGAATGTGCACCACATCAATACCCGCCAGCCCCGTGAAGTAAGCCATGGCCAAGTGCGTAGCGCTGCCCACACCGGCTGTCGCATAGTTCATCTTGCCCGGGTTGGCCTTGGCGTATCGGATGAATTCGGCTGTGGTCTTGGCGGGTACATCGGGGTGCACCATGAGCACATAGCTCGCGCTGCCAATGTGCGCCAGAGGTGTGAAATCCTTTTGTGGGTCGTAAGCGAGCTTGGTGTACAGCGATCCGGCAATGTTGTGGCTTGCAGCTGCAGCCACCATGACAGAACCATCGGCCTCAGCACGGGCCACATAACCGGTGCCCACGGTGCCACCTGCACCCGCACGGTTTTCCACGATCACGGTCTGCCCCAAGGCCATGCCCATTTCTTGCGACAAGGCGCGTGCCAAAGTGTCTTGCACCCCACCGGATGCAAAAGGCACGACGATGCGCACCGTTTTGGTGGATTGGGCCTGGGCCAAACCCATAGCCGACAGCAAAGCTGTGCCCAAAGTGGCCGTCAAAATTTCACGCCGTTGCATCATGAGAGTTTCCTTGTGAAGGTTTCAAACCGTTAAAAAATCAAGCCACGATCAGGCCAAGCACACCCGGTCGGCCAAGCGGCGCATGAAGCGCTCGCACCAGGCCAGTTGCTCCAACGTGACCCATTCGTTGGGCTGGTGTGCCTGCGCGATGTGGCCGGGGCCACACACGATGGTGGGCACACCCGCCTGGTGGAACAGAGCAGCTTCCGTGCCAAACGACACCTTGCCCGCGCCGCTGGCCGGATCAACCTCGGCGCAGTCAAAACAGAGCTGCGCGATCTCGCTGTCGGCCGCCGTGGCAAAACCGGGCAGCACCGATTTGAGTTCGTGCGTGATGCCGGTGCCTGCGGCCACCGCCTGCATGGCGGGCACCAGGCTCTCGCCAAAGGCTTTGGCCCGGGCAAACAGGTCTTCGGGGGTATTCATGTGGTGGTGGCGGATTTCCCAAGTCACCTCGCATTGGCGCGGGATGATGTTGAGCGCGGTGCCACCTGCGATGACGCCCGTGTGCACCGTGGTGTGGGGCACGTCGTAAATCGGGTCAAACGGACCGTTTTGCACCAGTTCGCGGTGCATGCTTTTCAGGTTGGCGACAAACTCGCAAGCGATCTCGACGGCGTTCACACCCAGCGGCGTGAGCGAAGAATGCGCCTCAAAACCGTGCACGGTGGTTTTGTAGGCGTGCTTGCCTTTGTGTGCAATGACCACCTGCATGCCGGTGGGCTCGCCCACGATGCAGCCTGCGGGCTTGAAGCCCTGGGCCTGCATGTCGGCAATCATGCGGCGCACGCCGATGCAGCCCACCTCTTCGTCGTAACTGAAAGCCAGGTGGATCGGGCGCTTGAGTTTTCTTTTCAGCAACTCGGGCACCATCATCAAACAGGTGGCACCAAAACTCTTCATGTCGGTCACGCCGCGGCCGTACATCTTGTCGCCGACCACGGTGACCTTGAACGGGTCGGTGTCCCAGGGTTGGCCGTCGACCGGCACCACGTCGGTGTGGCCCGACAGCACCAAGCCACCCACTTTGGTCTCGCCATCGTGCGCGGGCAGCGTGGCCCACAGGTTGGCCTTTTGGCCGCTGTCGTCGTAGGTGCGGCTGCACGTGATGCCCAAATCGTTCAGGTAAGCCTCGGTCCAATCGAGCAAAGCCAGGTTGCTGTCGCGCGAGACGGTGGCAAAGGCGATCCATTTTTCGATCAGGGGCAAAGCGGCCAAGTCAGCGGCCTGCGCATTCGCCAGGGCGGCTTGAGAAAGTGGGGCGTTCATGCGGAATTCCGTGTCAAAAAACCAAGGTGTCAGCGTATCCGCACAAATGTCAGTCCCCCTGACCCCAGAGTGACACGCCACCCTCTGACGAACCATGTGAGCGATTAATTGTTGAGCTCGGCAATTCTGGATTGGTAGGCAGCGACCAGGCAATCTTTGTCCGAGCAGGTTTTTTGGCTGTTTCGAAGCCACAGTCTTTGCTCGGCCTTGAGTGCGTTCACGTCTGCTGCCTTTTGCCGCGCACCGGCGTAAGCACTGGCCATGTCGACATCCAACTTGGACAGCTCGCGGTCACTGCAAATCAAGCGCTCTTGACCCGTGCTGGCCTTGGTGCAATCAAAACTGGGGGCAAATGGGTTGTTGTCCGCCACGACTGGGGCTGGGGCGGAGGGGGCATCGGCCTTTGCTGGGACGCTGCGCGGTTCAGTCGGGGCAACCGCCGGGGCCGCAGGCGTGGATGCAGCAGAGGCCGCGTCTTTTTTAAACAACCCCCAAATGGCATCCATGATTTTTTTGAAAAATCCAATGACGCTGTCCACCCATGAAACGTCTTTTTGAATGACCGCATAAAACTTCTGCGGATTTTTGAAGGCAACAGACATGGGCACACTCCATGTCACGCTCTTGCCATCGTCTGCCATTTTGCCGTTCGACTCCAACACCTTGGGGGCGGCAACAGACCAAGAGATGTTGCGACCCGCCAACATGGCGTCCAGCATGCCATCCATGCCCATGGTCTCCTTGCTGTTGCCCTGAAAGTCAATCACGCTGTCGATTCTGTACTGGCCGCCATCCAGTTCGGTGATGCGAACCATCTCGGATTTGTTTTTCTCGCCCGTTGAAAAGTTTTTGAACTTGTCGATAGGGCCTTGGGCCGTGATCACACAAATGATGTTCCCGCCAGAAGCGGATTCCTGAACATCGACCACCACGCCTTCTTTTTGCTGCGAGCCGAAATCCCCACAAAAACCACCTTGCTTTTTGTCTGCAAAGGCGGCCACTTTGGCGTCCACCCTCAATTCAGCCCGGTAATTCAGCTGGTCTTTGATCAAGGTGATTTTTTGATCCAAATCGATACAAGCGACCAGAAAGATGGGCAAGACCAAAAATGCGGTCCATTTGATAAATTGTTTCATGTTGATTTTGATGAAATGAAAATTAATTCTATATTGATTGATTTGGCCGTGACGGCCTCAAAAGGTGCTGCACCAAACGGTGCCTGGCTCTGTCCGAGCCCCATGGTTTGCCACGAACGTCACCTTGCCGACAACGGTAGCCAGTACGCCGTTTTAGAGTGACCCATTTTATTTTGGAGTTTTCATGGCCATTTACGAGCTGCGCACCTATTCCGTGATCGTCGGGAAAATGCCCGAAGTCATCTCGCACTACCAAAACGAGGGCTGGCCTGCGCTGGCCAAGCACCCGAAAAAACTGGTGGGCTATTTCACCGGCGATGTGGGCGCGCTGAATGAGCTGATCCATGTCTGGAAGTTTGACGATGACGCCGACCGCCGCGCCTTCTGGGCCGGGGTGTTTTCAGACCCAGATTTTTTGGCCTTTGCCGCCAAGATCCGCCCCCTGATGCGTGAGCAAAACAACAAGCTCATGCTGTCTGCACCTTGGGGCCCGCAGCCCTGAAGCGACAGGACTGGGCTGCTCAACTCCGGCGAAGACGGGCCACCTCGGCCCGCGCATTGTGCTCGCGCGCAGCAGCCGCCACCTCTTTGCTCACAATGGTTTTGCCCACGGGTGCCAGCGCAATGCCCGCCAGCTTGAGGTGCTGAATCCCGAAAGGGATGCCAATGATGGTGAAAAAGCAGGCCACTGCCGACACCACATGGCCCAGCGCCAGCCAGACACCGGCCAACAAAAACCAGACGATGTTGCCCAGCAAACCCAAAGTGCCGGTGCCCAAATCATCCTCTTGGGTCAGTTCCTTGCGGTTGATGGCTTCACGACCAAACGGGAAAAATGTGAAGTTGCCAATCACCATGCAGGCCCGCCCCCATGGAATGCCCACGATCGAGACAAAAGCGATCAAGCCTACCAGCCACCACAGCAGGCCCATGAACACACCGCCCAGGATGAACCACAAGAAATTACCAATAGCGCGCATGCTTTTTCTCCATTTTGTTCATCGACAAGACATGCTACCGCAGGGCGGACTGGATGACGGGGACTCTTCCCTAGGTCAACACAGGACAAATCCCGATACACACCCACACAAAAATTTGTATGATGACCTGATCAATTTCCCATCAGGAGACACTCCATGCAACGCAGAAACTGGATCGTGGCTGCCGCCGCCTTGTCCATGGCCACACCTTTTCTGGCCTCATCCGCTTTGGCGCAAGCCTGGCCCGCACGCCCCATCAAGCTGGTGGTGCCGTTTCCACCCGGAGGCCTGATCGACAACATGGCCCGTTTGGTAGCACCCAGGCTGGCACAAGAGTTGGGTCAGCCCGTCGTGATCGACAACAAGCCCGGTGCGGGCGGCAACTTGGGTGCGGCCGAGGCGGCACGCGCTGCGGCCGATGGCTACACCTTGCTCATGGCCTCGCCGCCGCTGACGATCAGCCCGGCGTTGTACAGCAAGCTGCCGTACAAACCGGAGCAAATCGCCCCCATCGCCTTGCTTGGCCGCGTGCCCAATGTGCTGATGGTCAACCCGGCTTCAGGCATCAACACCCTGGCCGAATTGACGGCTTTGGCCAAATCCAAGCCCGGGCAGCTCAATTACGCATCCAACGGGCAGGGCACGTCTCTGCACTTGAGTGCCGAGTTGTACAAAAGCCAATCGGGCGCGTTCGTCACGCACATCCCTTACCGGGGCGCAGCGGCGGGCCTCACCGGTTTGATGGCGGGTGAGGTGAACATGATGTTCGACAACCTGCCTTCGGCACTGGGCTTGATCCAAAGTGGCAAGCTCAAAGCCTTGGCCGTGACCACCCCCCAACGCAGCAGCGCCTTGCCGAACGTGCCCACCATGGAAGAAGCCGGGATGAAGGGGTATCAGGTGTTTGCATGGTTTGGCGTGGCAGCCCCTGCTGGCTTGCCTGCCCCGGTGCAGCAAAAGCTGGAACAGGCATTGGAGCGCGTGGCCAGCCAACCCGAGGTCAAAACGGCCATGCTCAAAGCGGGTGCAGAGCCTGCCTGGGCCAACGCGCAAGGTTTGGCCAGCTTCATGCAGGCTGACATGGCGCAATGGAAAAAAGTGGCGGCATTCGCCAAAATTTCACTGGATTGAGGACACCCACATGACAACAGTTGGATTGATCGGTTTGGGGGCCATGGGCTCGGGCATGGCGGCTTCTCTGCGCCGCGCCGGCCACAGTGTGCACGTGTTTGATGTGCGCCGTGAAGTGGCCGAGGCTTTCACAAACGCAGGGGGCACGGCGCACGACACGCTGGCCTCGCTGGGCGCCGCGTGCGATGTGATCGTGTCGGTGGTGGTCAATGCTGCGCAAACCGAGAGCGTGCTCTTTGGCGATGGCACCACCCCCGGTTGCGCGGCCAGCATGAAGCCCGGCAGCGTGTTCGTGATGTGCTCCACCGTCGACCCGAACTGGTCGGTGGCGCTGGAAGCACGGCTGGAGGCCATGGGCCTGCGCTATGTGGATGCGCCCATCTCGGGCGGTGCAGCCAAGGCGGCCTCGGGCCAGATGACCATGATGACGGCGGGCAAGCCTGAGGCCTATGCCCTGGCCGAGCCGTTTTTGAACGCCATGGCCGCCAAGGTCTACAAGCTGGGCGAGAGCGCAGGCGCGGGCAGCAAGGTCAAGATCATCAACCAGCTGCTGGCGGGCGTGCACATCGCCGCCGCAGCCGAGGCCATGGCGCTGGGCCTGCGCGAAGGTGTGGACGCAGCGGCACTCTACGAAGTCATCACGAACAGCGCAGGCAACAGCTGGATGTTTGAAAACCGCATGGCCCATGTGCTGGCGGCAGACTACACGCCGCTGTCGGCCGTCGACATTTTTGTGAAGGATCTGGGCATCGTGCTCGACATGGCCCGCTCCAGCAAGTTCCCACTGCCGCTGTCCAGCACCGCGCACCAGATGTTCATGCAGGCCAGCACAGCCGGCTTTGCCAAGGAAGACGACAGCGCGGTGATCAAGATTTTTCCGGGCATTGAGTTGCCGAAAGGCAAGGCATGAAGATCAAACTCGGTTGCATTGCCGACGACTTCACCGGCGCCACGGACCTGGCCAACAACTTGGTGCGTTCGGGTATGCGGGTGGTGCAGACGATTGGTGTGCCCACATCCCCGCTGGCCGCTGATGTTCATGCCGTGGTGGTGGCGCTCAAGTCGCGCACCATACCTGCCGCCGAAGCCATTGCCCAGTCGCTCGACGCCTTGAAGTGGTTGCAGGCGCAAGGCGCAGAGCAGATTTATTTCAAATACTGCTCCACGTTTGACAGCACGCCCGAGGGCAACATCGGCCCGGTGACCGAGGCACTGATGGACGCGCTGCAGACCGACTTCACCATCGCCACCCCGGCCTTCCCGGACAACGGGCGCACCGTGTTCAAGGGTTACCTGTTTGCGGGCAATGTGTTGCTCAACGAGTCGGGCATGCAAAACCACCCGCTCACGCCCATGACCGATGCGAACTTGGTGCGCGTGATGCAGGCGCAAACGAAACGCCAGGTGGGCTTGATCGACTACAAAACCGTGGCACAGGGCGAAGGCGCGATCCGCGAACGCATCGCCGCACTGCGCGCCGAAGGCGTGGGCGTGGCCGTGGTGGACGCCACCAGCAACGACGACCTGCACCTGCTCGGGCCTGCCTTGAAGGGCATGCCACTGGTGACGGCCGGTTCGGGGGTAGCCATCGGTTTGCCCGCCAACTTTGGCTTGAAGCCTTCATTGCAAGCGAGCCAGTTGCCAGCAGTCCGTGGCTTGCAGGCGGTGCTGTCGGGCAGCTGCTCGGTGGCCACCAACGCACAAGTGGCGCACTTCAAAACCACGGGGCGGCCCGCGCTGGCCATCGCCCCGGCCAGCTTGATGCATGGCCAAAGCGAAGCTGTCGTGCAGCAGGTGCTGGCCTGGGCCGCGCCGCTGCTCAAAGACGGCCCGGTGCTGGTGTACTCCACCGCCGAGCCCGCGGCCGTCAAAGCCGTGCAGGCGCAGCTGGGTGTGGCCGAAGCAGGCGCTTTGGTCGAGCACGCGCTGGCCACCGTGGCCCGTGGCCTGGTCGATTTGGGTGTGCAGCAGTTGGTGGTGGCGGGTGGTGAAACCTCGGGTGCCTGCGTGCAGGCACTGGACATTGCGCAGCTGCAGATCGGCCCGCAGATCGACCCGGGCGTGCCTTGGTGCCATGCACCTTCCAGCAAGGGAGGGGTGCACATCACGCTCAAGTCGGGCAACTTCGGCACTGAAGATTTTTTCAGCAAAGCCTTTACAGTGCTGGCATGAACTTCACCGAATCCCAAGCCCGCGAAGAAATCTGCCGCGTGGGCCGCAGCCTGTTCGAGCGCGGCTACGTGCACGCCACGGCGGGCAACATCAGTGTGCGACTGGACGATGGTTTTCTCATCACACCTACCGACGCGTGTCTGGGCTTTCTGGACCCGGCACGTCTGGCCAAGCTGGACCTGCAAGGCCAGCAAGTCAGTGGCGACAAGGGCAGCAAGACCATCGCCCTGCACCGGCAGATTTACGCCGCAGCTTGTGAGCACGATGCCGACACGCGCTGCGTGATCCACACCCACAGCACGCACTGCGTGGCGCTGAGCCTGAACCTCCACGGGCCTGAGTTGCTGCCGCCTATCACGCCCTACTTTGTGATGAAAGTCGGCCACGTGCCGCTGGTGCGTTACCACCGCCCAGGCAGCCCCGATGCTGCCAAAGAAGTGGCTGCATTGATCCGCAGCCATGCAGCGCAAGGCATACCCGTCCGGGCCGTGATGCTGCGGCGCCTGGGGCCCAATGTGTGGCACGACACGCCTGCAGCGGCCATGGCCACGCTCGAAGAACTCGAAGAAACCGCACGGCTGATGCTGCTGCAACCCCACACCCCATCACTGCACGCCACCGAGCTGGACGAACTGCGCCAGACCTTTGGTGCCCGCTGGTAAAACCTGAAAGACCCCATGCCCCGCTTTGCCGCCAACCTGTCGATGATGTACCCCGACCTGCCGTTTCTGGACCGCTTTGAAGCCGCGGCCAAAGACGGTTTCAAGGCGGTGGAATATTTGTTTCCTTATGCCTTCCCAGCCCAAGAGCTGGCCGCCCGCCTGAAGGTCAACGGCTTGCAGCAAGTGCTCTTCAATGCCCCACCGGGCGGCACCGACACCGACAGCTTTGGCAAGGCTTGGGATACGGGCCAACGGGGCACGGCCAGTGTGCCCGGACGCGAAGCCGAGTTTCGCACCGGTTTTGCACAAGCACTGGTTTATGCCGAGGCGCTGAACTGCCCACGCATACACGCCATGGTGGGCCTGCGGGCCGAGGGGGCCAGCCCTGAAGCGGCTGACGCCACACTCATCAGCAACGTGCAATGGGCCGCGGCCGAAGCAGCCAAGGTCGGGCGCGATGTACTGGTCGAGCCCATCAACACGCGCAGCGTGCCGGGCTTTCACCTCAACCGCCAGGACCACGCGCACCGCATCGTGCAAGCGGTGGGTGCGGCCAATGTGAAGGTGCAAATGGACCTGTTCCACTGCCAGATCGTGGAGGGCGACCTGAGCACCAAGATCGCCCAGTACCTGCCCACGGGCCGGGTGGGGCATTTTCAGATTGCCGAGGTGCCCAACCGCCACGAGCCGGGCACGGGCGAGGTGAACTGGACGCACATCTTCCAGACCATCGACAAGGTGTCGGCCGAATGCGGCTGGGATGGCTGGATCGGCTGCGAGTACAACCCGGCCGACGCTTCGGCGGGGGGCACTTCGCGGGGCTTGGAGTGGGTGCGTCCTTATCTGTGAATCAAGGGCGTTGTGACCTGAGCTGTGATGGATGATCCTCATTACCTGATTTGGGCGGGCCTGGCTGCAGCCATGGTGGGTCTGTCCAAAGGGGGCTTGCCCACGGTGGGCATGCTGTCCGTGCCCATTCTTTCGCTGTTCATGTCCCCGGTCAAAGCAGTCGTGATGCTGCTGCCCATCTACATCATCTCTGACATGGTCGGGTTGTGGTTGTACCGCAAAAATTTCAGCGCCATCAATCTGAAAATCCTCGTTCCGGCTGGCCTGGGCGGTGTGTTGATGGGCTGGCTCACCGCCTCGCTGGTGTCCGACACGGCCGTGAAAATGATGATCGGTCTCATGGGGGTGGGCTTTGTGCTCAACGCCTGGCGCAAGCGCAATACCGCGCAAACGCCGCGCCCGGCCAGCCGGATCAAGGGACTGCTGTGGGGCGGCTTGTCCGGTTTTACCAGCTTCATCTCACATGCGGGTGGCCCACCGTTTCAGGTTTACCTGCTGCCCCAACAACTGCCCAAGCTGGTGTTTGCCGGCACCTCAACCTTGTTTTTTGCTGTCATCAACCTGGCCAAACTAGGGCCTTACCACCAGCTGCAGCCCTATGGCCCCAATGATCTGACGGGCGCACTGGTGCTGATCCCGTTTGCCTTGGTGGGCACCGTGGTGGGCGCTTATCTGACACGCAAAATCGCCGACGACTGGTTCTTTAAATGGGTGCAGGTGGGCTTGCTGTTGGTATCACTGAAGTTGATCCTGGACGTTGTCCGGGCTTGAACCCCTTCAACCCGACCTGCACACCGTCTGCGAACCTTCCCAGTTGCTGAGTGCCTGACCGAGGTCCACTCCACGGCGCATGGCGGTCATTTCGGCCACGATGCTCAGCGCGATTTCGGGCGGGGTCAAAGCACCAATGTTGAGCCCCACCGGACCGTGCAACTGGCGCACCTCGGCTTCGCTCACGTCAAAGTCGAGCAAGCGTTTGCGGCGCTGCGCGTTGTTGTGCAGCGAGCCCAATGCGCCCACATAAAACGCAGGGGTACGCAGGGCCTCCATCAGGGCCAAGTCATCGAGCTTGGGGTCGTGCGTCACCGCGACCACAGCGCTGTTGTAGTCCAGGCGCATGGCCAGCACCAGGTCGTCGGGCATCTGGGTCGACAGGGTCACGTCGGCCATGGTGTCCCAGCCTTCGTGGTATTCGGTGCGCGGCTCGCACACGGTGACCTGGTAGTCCAGCGTCACGGCCATGGCAGCCAGATAACGCGAAAGTTGCCCGCCACCGACGATGAGCAAGCGCAAACGCGGGCCGTGCACCGTGGTCAGGCTCTGGCCATCAAATTGCAGCTTGTCGCCTTCGGTCGCCACCACCATGCGCACCATGCCGGTGGCCATGTCCAAACGGCGCTCCACGCGCTGGTGCTGCGCGATCAGCACCAGCAGCTCGCGCAGTTGCGATTGGGGCGACAAAGGCTCGAGCACCACCTGCACCGAGCCGCCGCAAGGCAGGCCAAAGCGGTGCGCTTCTTCGGCGGTCTGCCCGTAGGTGGTGGCCTCGGGCATGCGCAGCGCCAGCTCGCCAGCGGCCACGCGGCGGATCAGATCGTCTTCGATGCAGCCGCCCGATACCGAGCCGGCCACCTGGCCATCACCCCGGATGACCATGAGCGAGCCCGGTGGGCGCGGAGCCGAACCCCAGGTGCGCACCACCGTGCCCATGACCACGCGGTGGCCCCGGCTTTGCCAGTCGAGGGCGGTGCGGATCACGTCGATGTCGATGCTGTTCATGTGTGTCTGTTTTTAGAGGTCCAAATCGTGCGGCCAGCGCAGGCTTTGCCCCGTCAACTGTTCTACGGCCAGGCGGTCTTCTTCATTGTCCACGTCCAAGCGGTAATGGCCATCGGGTGTTTCCCAGCGGTACACGGCTTCGGGGTACGCCTGCTGCCATTGGCGTGCGCCCATGTCCACATCACCCGCCAAAATTTGCGCCATGACCATGCGGGTAAAGACGACCGGGTTGCCCGGCAGGCCTTGCACGCTCGGTTGCAGCAGCTGCGTGCCGAGCGGGCGTTGCGCAAAAGCTTGCAGCAACGCTTGCACTGCCCGCACATCGATCAAGGGCTGGTCGGCCAAGGCCACCACCACCGCATCGAGCCCGGATGGCAAGGCCCGCAAACCGGCACGCAGTGAGCTGACGTGGCCATCATCGGGTTGCGGATTGAGCACCGGCTGTGCTGACCAGCGGGCCAATGCCCCCTCTTGCAGGATACGTTCGGCGTGGTGCCCCAGCACCACCCGAATGGGTGCCACACCCGCCAATGAAAAAGCCTGCAATTGCCGCTCCAGCAAGCTCATGCCGCCTTGCTGCAGCAAGCATTTGGGCCGATGGCCCATGCGGCTGCCCGCACCAGCGGCCAGCACCAGGCCGCCAATCTGCGGTTCTGGCCCCGATGTGGGCTGTACAAGCGGTGTCACGTTCAATGGAGCACTCTGGATCAGTTGCGGACCGGCCATTGTGCCGGGTCCCGGACCATGCTGCCGCGTTCGCGTCACCTCAGCGCATACCCACCGTGACCAGCCTTGTCCAAAAGCGCTACAGTGTTTTTCTTTTGTGCCGACCCGAGGAGCCCCCACCATGAACGCCCCCCTGCACCGCGAAATGCCCGAAGGCACGCTCGACAGCGCCCGCGCCCTGAACGACGTCACCCAAGCCTGGGACAGCAGCATCCTGCCCGAGCTGAAAAAATACATCGAAATCCCGGCCAAGTCGCCCTCGTTTGATGCCGACTGGGCTGCGCACGGTCACATCGAGACCGTGTTGCGCAACGCCGCGCAATGGGTGGAAGCGCAAAAGGTCGAGGGCCTGACGCTCGAAATCATTCGCTTGCCCGGGCGCACGCCGGTCATGTTTTTTGAAGTGGCGGCCACCCGCAGCGCGGGCGAAGGCTCGGGCCAGACCGTGCTGATGTATGGCCACCTGGACAAGCAGCCCGAGTTCAATGGCTGGCGCAACGACCTCGGCCCCTGGACCCCTGTTTACGAAGACGGCAAGCTGTATGGCCGCGGCGGGGCCGATGATGGTTATGCAGTCTACGCCAGCATCGCGGCGGTGCAGGCGCTCAAAAGCCAAAAGACACCGCACCCGCGCATCGTCGGCCTGATCGAGACCTGCGAAGAATCGGGCTCTTACGACCTGCTGCCTTATGTGGACGCGCTGCGCACCCGCCTGGGCGATGTGGGTCTGGTGATTTGCCTGGACAGCGGTGCAGGCAATTACGACCAGCTGTGGCTCACCACCAGTTTGCGCGGCATGGCCAGCGGCACGCTCAAGGTGCAGATCCTCACCGAAGGCATCCACTCGGGCGATGCGTCGGGGCTGGTGCCGTCGAGCTTTCGCATCATGCGCCAAGTGCTCGACCGCCTCGAAGACAGCGCCACAGGCCGCCTGCTGCCCGCGAGCTTTCACTGCGAAGTGCCCGCCGAACGGCTGGCGCAAGCGCAGGCCACAGCGGCCATTCTCGGCGACGAGGTGTACAAACGCTTCCCTTGGGCCCATTACGACTGCGGCGGCTCGACCAGCTTTGCGCTGCCCACCACCACCGACCCAACGCAAGCCCTGCTCAACCGCACCTGGACACCCACACTCAGCGTGACCGGGGCGGAAGGCTTTCCAGCGCTCAAGGACGCGGGCAATGTGCTGCGGCCCTACACCGCCTTCAAGCTGAGCCTGCGCCTGCCGCCGCTGATCGACGCAGCGCAGGCCGTGGCCGAAATGAAAGCACTGCTCGAAGACAACGCGCCTTACCAGGCCAAAGTCACCTTTGAAAGCGGCGGCGGTGCCACCGGCTGGAACGCACCCGACACCCTGCCGTGGTTCGAGCAAGCGCTCAACAGTTCGAGCCAAGCGCACTTTGGTGCGGGCGTGGGCTACATCGGCCAGGGCGGCACCATCCCGCTCATGAACATGCTGAGCGCGGGCTTCCCCAAGGCGCAGATGATGGTCTGCGGCGTGCTCGGCCCCAAGAGCAACGCCCACGGCCCGAACGAGTTTTTGCATGTGCCTTATGCCAAAAAACTCACTGCTGCCGTGGCCGAAGTCATGGCGCGGATGCCTTGATGACCAGCATCACGCGCCCCTCCATTTCACGCCCCAGTCTTTCGGCACTGCCAGGCGAAGCAGGCCAGCTGGCGGTTTATGACTGGACCATGCCTGCGAACAAGCCCTTGGGCACCGTGCTGTTGGTGCATGGATTGGGCGAGCACGCCGGACGCTATGGCGAGGTGGCGGCGCATTTGCACCAGTGGGGTTTTGCGGTGCGGGCTTACGACCAGCAGGGCCACGGCCAGTCAGAAGGCGCTCGCGGTGACCTGCTGCGGCCGGGCAGTTTGCAGGCCGATTTGTGCCGAGTGATCGACGACACGCGGCAGCGCCCGGCTTTGGCCAGTGCCCCGCTCATCTTGCTGGGCCACAGCATGGGTGGGCTGGTGGTGGCACGCACACTGGCCGAACAACTGCGGCCGGTGGATGCCGCAGTGTTGTCGTCGCCGGCGCTGGGGGCGTTTCCCAATCTGTTGCAGAAAATGCTGCTGGCCACCTTGCCCCGCGTGGTGCCGCACCTGCGTGTGGACAACGGCCTGAAAGCCGAGTTCGTGTCGCGAGACCCGGACGTGGTGAAGGCCTACAAGGCCGATGCCCTGGTACACCGGCGCATCTCAGCGGGCCTGGCCGCATGGATTTTGGAAAACAGCGAGAAAACCCTTCATGCTGCGGAGAAGTGGGAAGTACCGACTTTGCTGCTGTATGCAGGGCAAGACAAACTGGTCAATGCGCAGGCAAGCGCTGACTTTGCCTACGCAGCGCCGCAGACCGTGGTGCAGGCCCAGTGCTTTGAGGGCATGTACCACGAGATCTTCAACGACCTGTATCGCGCCCAGGTGTTCAACGCGCTCAAACGCTGGTTGCTTGCACGCTTTTCTGCTTGAGCGCCATCCACACCAAGGCCACACCGGTCAGCGCCACGGGCAGCAATGAGCCGATGTTCAGCCAGGTCCAGCCCTGCGTGGTGACCAAGGCACCCGAGGCAAACGAGGTGACGGCCATGGTGGCAAACACAAAGAAGTTGATGGCGGCCTGACCCCGGTCTTTTTCAGCAGGGGTCCAGGCCTTCATGGCCAGGGTGGTGCTGCCCGTGAACAAGAAGTTCCAGCCTAAGCCCAACAAGAACAGAGCGATCAGGAACTGGTGCAGTTCGACCCCGGTGAGGGCGATGGCGATGCAGGCGAAGTTGATCACCACGCCCACGGCCATGATCTGCAAGGTGCCAAATTTTTTGATCAGGTGGCCCGTGAAAAAGCCGGGCGCGAACATGCCGATCACATGCCACTCCAGCACCAGTGCGGCATCGTCAAAACTGAAACCGCACACCTGCATGGCGAGCGGTGTGGCGGCCATGAGCAGGTTCATCACGCCATAACTCAGGGCTGCAGCAGCTGCTGACACGATGAAAACCGGCTGACGCATGATCTCGCCCAAAGGGCGGCCCGTGCTGTCACCGGGCTTTTTGGCAGGCATGACCGGAAATCGAATGAAGCTCATGCACACCATGGCCAGCACCGCCACAACACCCAGGGCCATGTAAGCCCCAAGAAACGGCGTTTCATGCAGGGTGCGGGTGCGCGAAGCCAGATTGGGGCCGACGATGGCGCCGATCAAGCCACCGGCCAGCACCAAAGACACGGCTTTTTCGCGGAAACTGTCTGCGGCCAGTTCGGCTGCGGCAAAACGGTAGAGCTGCCCGTTGGCGCTGTAGTAACCCGCGATCACCGTGGCCGCCACCAGCAACCAGAAGTTGTGGCTCCATGCGGAATAAGCGGCCAACAAGGCCGAAAACAAAGCCACACCCAGGCCCAACTGAAAAGACACCTTGCGCCCCCAGCGTGACTGGCTCTTGGCCACCAGGCCGGTTGACACGGCACCGCCTACCACGTACCCCATGACAGGCAAAGTCGCCATCCAGCCCAGCGGCGCAATGCTCAGGCCTACCAAACCGTTGATGGCAATGAAGGTGACGTTGTTGGTCAGGAACAGGCCCTGGCAGAGGGTGAGGAGAATCAGGTTGGCGTTCATGCGGTCAGTGTATCGCTTGTCGCTTATGAAGCGGGTCGCCTTGGCCCATCAAGCGCCGACAACGCAAAGAATGTTGGGCGGGTCAAGCGCAAACAGCCAACACGGCCAAGGGCGCCGTCTCGGCGCGCAGCACGCGCGGCCCCAAGGTGATTGGCGCAAAACCCGCAGACAGCGCGGTCGCCTCTTCCGAAGGACTCAAGCCGCCTTCGGGGCCGCTGAGCACGGTCACAGCTGCGGAGCCTGTCATTTGTGCCAAGGGTCGCGTACCTTCTGACAGAGACAACACCCAGCGCTCGCCCGCTGCGGCTTGTTTGAGCCACTCGTTCAGCGTCACAGCAGGGTGAACCATGGGCACGCGGTTGCGCCCGCATTGCTCGGCAGCCGCCACGGCCACACCTTGCCAGTGCGCCAGTTTCTTCTCGGCCCGCTCGCCCTTGAGCTTGAGCACGCTGCGCTCGGCCACCAAGGGTGTGATGCTGGCCACGCCCAGCTCGGTGGCTTTTTCGACCAGCCAATCCATGCGGTCGTTGGCGGTGATGCCCGCCAGCAAGTGAACGACACGCGCCGCTTCACGCTCCAGCGGGCGGTGCGCGCCGACCTCGACATCCACATCGCTGCGGCCCATGCGGGTGACGGTGGCGTCAAATTCGCCGCCTTCGCCGTTGAACAGGGTGATCACATCGCCTGGCTGCAGGCGCAGCACCTGCACATGGCGGGCAGCACCAGCAGGCAGGCTGAGGGCCAAACCGGTTTGCAGGGGGGCAGGGCAGTAAAAACGGGCCATGGTCGACTCACATGCGGCCGTAGGCAAAACCGACCTGGGGGGTCGTGCCTTCGATCTCGTCGATCACCTTGAGCAGCGGGCCGAGTTCACGGTAGCGGTCGCAGGCCTTGCGGATGTAGTGGATGAAGCGCGGCGCATCGGCCAGGTATTTGGGCTTGCCGTCGCGCAAGGTCAGGCGGGCAAAAATACCAGCCACCTTGAGGTGGCGCTGCAGGCCCATCCACTCCACGGCGCGGTAGAACGCGCCAAAGTCGCTGTGCCAGTCTTCAAAGTCCATCAACCCGGCTTTGCGGGCTTTTTCCCAATAGCGGATGGTGATGTCGAGCACAAAGTCTTCGTCCCAGGTCAAGAAGGCATCGCGCATCAGGCTGGCCACGTCGTAAGTGACGGGGCCGTAAACCGCATCCTGGAAATCCAGCACGCCGAGTTGCTGGCTCAGCGGGCCTGTTCCATGGGGCATCATCAGGTTGCGCGGCATGAAGTCGCGGTGCACGTACACGCTGGGTGCAGCCAGGTTGCGTTGCACGATCAAGGCAAAAGCCTGCGCCAGCGTCTCTTGGTCTTTGCCTTGCAGCTGCACTTTTTTGTGCTGGCCCAAGTACCAATCGGGGAACAGGCTCAGCTCGCGGTTGAGCAAAGCCGCATCGTAGGGTGGCAACACGCCAGGGCGCGAGGCCAGTTGCCATTGCACCAATGTGTCAACCGCCTGCATGTACAGCCCATGGTTGGCTTGGGGGCGCTCGGCGTCGATGGCCGACATCATGGTGGCATCGCCCAAGTCGCTGAGCAACATGAAGCCATGGGCTTCGTGCCAGTCCAGCACCACGGGGGCGTTCAGGCCCGCGTCTTTCATCAAGGCGGCAATGCGGACAAAGGGCTCCGAATTTTCTTTGTCGGGCGGGGCATCCATGACGATGCGGCTGTCGCCTTGCACAGTGTCCACCCGCAAATAGCGGCGAAAGCTGGCGTCGGCCGATGCGATGCGCAAGGTCTCGGGCAAGAGTCCCTGCGTTGCAGCGATGCCCGCGATCCAGTCGTTGAACAAACCCTGCCGTACAGGGTCTGCCCAGCTGACTTCTGAAACAGGTGCAAGCGAGGGGATTGGGGATAAGGAGGGGTGGCTCATGGATAATCGCATTCTACAAAGCCTGTTGGCCCTCACTCAGGGCAAAGACAGGCGGCTTCTTTTCCCAATTTTCCCAATTTGTGGTCCTCCATTCCGCTTTGCCATCACTGCCGCTGACTCCCGCAGCCATCTCTGCCCCACGCGCTGTGGCGGTGGCGGCTGCCTTGTTGACGCTGGGCGTCGGCTGGGCACAAGCCCAACCGGCAGGTTTGCCCTTGCGCAGCAGCCCTTTGCTCGAAGAAAAAGTCTCCGAGCGTCAGCAGTCCGAAGGTGCGGTCTTTGTAAAAGGCGCACAAATCACGGCGCGCCCCGACATGGACTTGGTGGTGCAAGGCCAGGCCAGCATTCGGCGGCCCGGGTTGGCGGTGAGCGCAGACCGGGTGGACTACGACCAGACCCAGGATGTGGTGGACGCCTCAGGCAAAGTGCGTGTCAGCCGTGAAACCAGTGTGTTCGTGGGGCCACACCTAAATCTGAAAGTCGACAGCTTTCAGGGCACTTTTGACAAACCGGATTTTGAGCTGTACAGCAGCGGCGGCTACGGCCAAGCGGCGGTGGTGGAGTTTGTGGACAACAAGCGCACCATCCTTCGCCAAGCCAACTACACCACATGCCGACGCACACCCGGTCCGGAGTGGCTGCCTGAATGGCTGCTGAAAGCCACCCAACTGACGATCGACGAAGAAGAATCCACCATCGACGCGAAAGGCGTGCAGTTCCGCTTTCAGGATGTGCCCATTTTTGCAGCCCCCTCCGTCAGCCTGCCTTTGTCCAACGAACGCAAATCAGGCCTGCTGCCCCCTTTGCTCAGCGTCGACACGGTCAATGGCGTTGAGGTGGCACTGCCCTATTACTTTGACATTGCCCCCAACCGCGATGCCACAGTCACCACCCATGTGATGAGCCAACGCGGCATCGCTGCAGACACCGAGTTTCGTTATCTGGAACGGGACTACAGCGGTCAAGTGCGTCTGAACCTGATGCCGGCCGACAAATTGCGGGACTCGAATCGCTGGGGTCTTTCAAGCCAACACAATGGCGGCATTGAAACCGGCTTGGACAGTGTGGGTCGCATTGGACTGGGCTTGACCTTGAACCGGGTCAGCGACAACAACTACTGGCGCGACTTCCCTCGCTCAGGCCTGGTACTGACCCAACGTGTTCTGCCCTCAACAGGGGTCTTGTCCTGGGGGCGTGGCGACTTCAGCATGACCGCCCAAGTGCAGCGCTGGCAAAACCTGCAAGAAGCAGCCCCACCCTACGACCGGGCACCACAAATCACCATGCGCTATGGCCAATGGAATGCCGAAGGCCTCGATTGGTCGGTGGTGGGTGACACCACACGCTTTGAGGCCGACTATTCACGCGTGGCCAGTTTGGTCAGTGCCGGGATCTTGCCGCGCAACGGTGAGCGCAGCTTCATACAAGCGCAAGTGAGCCGCCCATGGATTCGCCCTTGGGGATTCGTCACACCCAAGGTACAGCTGCACGCCACGCGCTACCAGATGGACCGCGCCCTCGACAACGGTGCCACGGCCGTGAACCGGGTCTTGCCCACTTTCAGTGTCGACTCTGGCCTGGTGTTTGAACGCGAAACCCGCTGGTTTGGCCGCGATGTTTTGCAGACCCTGGAGCCCCGCGCTTTTTACGCCCGAACGCCCTACAAAAACCAGGACATGCTGCCGGTTTATGACAGCGGAGCCACCGACTTCAACCTGTCCACCATCTTCAGTGAAAACGCCTATGTGGGACAGGACCGTCTGGTGGACAACGATGCGCTGACTCTGGGCCTGAACAGCCGGTTTTTTGATGCAGGCACGGGCGCTGAAATGCTTCGGGTGGGTGTGGCACAACGCATCCGGTTTTCCGATCAACAGGTCAACTTGTCATCCAATCAGGCCGACAGAGCCGCTGGACTGAGCGATATTTTGTTTGGCGCGGGCATCCGCTGGGATGATCGGTGGTCATTCGACGGCACCATCCAGGCCAAGAACCAGACACACGAGATCAGCAGAACCACCCTGCAAGGGCGTTACAGTCACAGCCCTTACCGCGTCATCAACATGGCTTACCGGGCCAACAACCAAATCACGCCCAAAACCGAATTTGTGGACATCGGCTGGCAATGGCCTGTGAGCGATCTGCTCGGCAGGACCGACCGGCAAGCAGAAACGGCATGGACGCGGACCTCCGGCCAAGGTCTGGGGCCCGACCGCTGGTACACGGTGGGCCGCCTGAATTACAGCCTGAAGGAACGCAGTCTGGTGGACACCTTGGTTGGCCTCGAATACGATGCGGGCTGCTGGCTGGGCAGGGTCGCCTTTCAGCGGCTGCAGACCAACGTCTCCAGTGTCAGCGCCAGCAGCGCCACCAGCCGCATCCTGTTTCAACTTGAATTCGTTGGTTTTGCACGCGTGGGCGTCAGCCCATTGAAGAGCCTCAGTGACAACATTCCCCGCTACCAATACCTGCGCGACAGCGCGGTCCAACCCAGTCGGTTCCAGCACTATGAATAAACTGTTCTCTCCCGCTCGTTCAGCTTGGCTGGCCTCCATCCTGGGTGCGGTCAGCCTGCTCGGCACGCCCGGTGTTTGGGCACAAACCCCCAATGTGGCACCGGTCAAAGCCTCCACCGTCGCCATCCGTCAGGCGGATTTCATTGTGGCGGTGGTCAACTCCGAGCCCATCACCAACCGCGACGTTCAGGTGCTGCGTCAGCGCTTGGCCAACGAAACCACAGCACGCGGCGGCAGCAAGCCCGATACCAACGAACTCACACGGCTGGCCGTAGAACAACTGATCAATGAAAAAGCGCAGTTGCAGCAGGCACGCGATGCAGGCATCAAAATCGAAGATGAGGCAATCGACCAAGCTGAAGTCAATGTGGCGGCCAGCAACCAGTTGACGCGTGATGAAATGCACAAGCGTCTGGCACAAGACGGCATTGCGCTGAGCACGTTTCGCGAGCAGTTGCGGACACAGCTGACGCTCAGCCGTTTGCGTGAGCGCGAGATTGAAGGCCGCGTCCGTGTCACGGATCTGGAAGTCGAGCAATTCCTGCGCGAGCAGCTGAAGGCCCAAGCGGCGCAACTGCCTGCTGAGCTGAATCTGGGCATGATCCTGATTGCCGTGCCGGAAAACAGCAGCGAATCGGAAACCAAGGCCCTGAGCGAGCGCGCCGCAGACATCGCACGCCGTGCGCGTGGCGGTGAAAGCTTCTCCGATTTGGCCAAATCCTTTTCGCAAGCCACTGACCGGGGTGCCAATGGCGGCGACATGGGCCTGCGCCCCATGGACCGCTACCCCGATTTGTTTGTCAACGCCACACGCAGCTTGAATGTGGGTGACGTCTCTGCCCCGGTGCGATCTGCCGCAGGCTTTCACGTGCTCAAAGTCATTGAGCGTCGCCAGGCCAACACCTTGCTGGTCACGCAAACGCGGGCCCGTCACATCTTGCTGCGTCCTTCTGCGCAAATGTCACAAGCCCAGGCCGTGGCCAAGCTCACAGAAGTGCGCCAAGCCGTGGTTTCTGGCAAAGCTGACTTCGCAGCCGTGGCGCGCCAGATGTCACAAGACGGCAGCGCACAGCAAGGCGGCGACCTGGGCTGGGCCAACCCGGGCATGTTTGTGCCCGAATTCGAACAAGTCATGAACCGCCTGCGCCCAGGCCAGGTGGCGGAACCGCTGGTGTCGCGCTTTGGTGTGCACCTGATCGAAGTCACCGACCGCCGCAACGCGCCCATGAGCGATCAAGAACAACGCACCATGGCCCGCAGCGCCCTGCGTGAAAAGAAACTCGACGAAGCTTATGCCACCTGGGTCCAAGACATTCGCGGCCGGGCTTATGTCGAGATGCGCGAGCCACCCCAATGAAACACATTGCACGCAAACGGTTTGGTCAGCACTTTTTGACCGACGGCGGCATCATCGATGCCATCGTGGACGCCATCAACCCCGAGGCAGGCCAGCCCATGGTTGAAATCGGTCCGGGCCTGGCCGCGTTGACGCAGCCCCTGGTCGAGCGCTTGGGGCATTTGACGGTGATCGAGCTGGACCGAGATCTGGCGGTGCGTTTACGCGAACACCCGCACCTGTCGGTGGTGGAGTCGGATGTCTTGAAAGTCGACTTCAGGGCGCTGGCCACGCAGATGCTGACAGGCAGCACCACAGGTGCTTCCAAAATCCGCGTGGTCGGTAATCTGCCCTACAACATCTCGACGCCCATCCTCTTCCATTTGCTGGCGCAAGTGGACGTGATCGAAGACCAGCACTTCATGCTGCAAAAAGAAGTGATCGACCGCATGGTGGCCAAGCCCGCCACCTCGGACTACAGCCGCTTGTCGGTCATGCTGCAATGGCGTTACGACATGGCCAACGTGCTGTTTGTGCCCCCCGAGAGCTTTGACCCGCCCCCCCGCGTGGACAGCGCCGTGGTGCGCATGGTGCCTTTGGCACAGCCACCCGAGGTGAACGTCAAAACGCTGGAAACGCTGGTGCAAGTCGCCTTCAGCCAGCGCCGCAAAATTTTGCGCAACACCTTGGGCAAATGGCTTGAAGAAAAAGGCTTTGCGGGCAACTTTGACCTGCAACGGCGCGCGGAAGAAGTGCCCGTGGCCGAGTTTGTGGCTTTGGCCCAGGCCGTTTAATCGGCATCGGCATCGGCATCGGCACAGCCTAGGTCAAGGTCAGCGCCAACGAAAAAGCCCGTCATGGACGGGCTTTTTCATGTGCCGCAAACAGCGACTCAACGCGTGATCAGGCTGCTGCGAGCCAGTAACCTGCGTTGAATGGGCTGCTCATGCGCAGCGCCAACGGCGACACGTCCACCAATTTGTCGGTGGGCATTTTTTCGCCTTCTTCGATCGATTCGGCCATCACGGCGTCCTCGGCTTGTGCCTCAATCGCCCGTCCTGCTTGGCTGTTTTGCGCAGAACGGGCTACAGAAAAGAATAGAAGCATCGGAAGGGTATCTTCCTGTCTCCCCAGTAATCGGCGGTGTCACGGAAGATGTCCAGCAATTGCTCGCGGGCTTCCTTGTCGAACTTGACATGTGCGGGAATCTGCTCGAGCACCACGATGAAGCCAGGCTGCGGGCCCGACTTGTGCAATGGGTCGGTCATGCAGTCGTACAGGGCATCAAAGTTCTTGCCGAAGTGCGAAGGCAGCGTGAATTGCGCACCAATCAGGTCCAGCACGTCTTGTTTGCTCTGGGCTTCGGCCAGGTTGGCGTACAAAAAGTGGTGACCCAACCCTTGGGCGGCCTCTTGCAAGTCGCTCACGCGGTAAGCGCGAATCGACTGCACGATGTTGGACCGCACGCCCTTCAGGGGCGCCTCTTGGTCGTGACGAATCGGCGTGTCCATCTCCGTGGTCTTTCTCTAAAGTCAAAAAATCAAGGCTTGTCGACGATCACGCGAAAACTCGCGTAATGGTCCTGTGTGTAGTAGCAGGTCTGTGGATTTCGGGGAACCTGGCCACCGCAAACGATGCGCCGCGCTCCGCGATGCTTCACCCCGGGTGTTCTGACGGTGTATTCACGGTAAAACCCCCGCACTTCGCGCGGCAGAATCCGCTCGCGGTTGCCAAAAACCGTCCCGTCCTTTTCATGCGGAAAAGGCCCCCCCTTGCGGATAAGTTGGTACGTTTCTTGGCCTTCTCGCGGCAAATCTGTCACCGACATGGTCGATGAAGTTTGTGCTTCGGTGGCTGGACGGGCCTGCACCAAAAAAGTGCAAATTGATAACACCAACCCCAAAAGCACCGGCATCCAGCGCTGCGGGGCGGCGATTTGTCGCGCCACTTTCATGAAAACACCTTTCAGAAGTCCCCGGGTTAACCCGAACACTCGAAGGCACTAGTGTGAGGCAAACGCCATAAAAAAGCAAGCGATTGCCCAATAAACAGGCAAAGCCTGTCTGGGCATTCCAACATCAAGTTAGCGCTTGCTGTCGTTTTATGGCTTAACGCGCGGCGTTGGCATCGGCCACAGTCAGGGCTGTCATGTTCACAATCCGGCGCACGGTGGTGCTGGATGTCAGGATGTGAACTGGCTTGGCAGCACCCAACAGAACGGGGCCAACGGCAATGTTGCCGCCCGCTGCGGTCTTGAGCAGGTTGTAGGCAATGTTGGCGGCATCAATGTTTGGCAAAACCAACAAATTCGCATCACCGATCAAACTGCTGTTGGGCATGATGGCCTGTCGTGCTGCCGCGTCCAATGCAACGTCACCGTGCATTTCGCCATCCACTTCGAGCCAAGGCGCATTTTTACGCAACAACTCCAACACGTCGCGCATCTTGACGGCGCTGGGTTGGTTGGACGAGCCGAAGTTCGAGTGTGACAACAACGCCGCCTTGGGCTGGATGCCGAAACGGCGCATTTCTTCGGCTGCCATGATGGTGAACTCGGCCAATTGCTCGGCTGTCGGGTCGTAATTCACGTGGGTGTCCACCATGAACACCTGGCGGCCCGGCAGCATCAAACCGTTCATGCAGGCGTAGGTGTTGACGCCTGCGCGCTTGCCGATGACCTGGTCGATGTAGTTCAGGTGCATGGGGTTGGTGCCCCAGGTGCCACAGATCATGCCGTCCACGTCGCCTTTGTGCAGCAACATGGCGCCAATCAGCGACAAACGGCGACGCATTTCGATTTTGGCGATCTGCTGCGTGATGCCCTTGCGCTCGGTCAGGCGGTGGTAGGTCTGCCAGAAATCGCGGTAGCGGTGGTCCAGCTCGACGTTGACCACATCGTAGTCCAGCTCTTCTTTCAGACGCAGGCCGAATTTTTCGATGCGCTCGGCGATCACGGCAGGACGACCGATCAAGGTGGGACGGGCAATGCCTTCATCGACCACGATCTGGGCGGCGCGCAGCACGCGCTCTTCTTCGCCTTCGCTGTAGGCAATGCGTTTTTTCAGGGCGCGCTTGGCAGCCGTGAAGATGGGCTTCATCATGGTGCCCGAGGCGTAGACAAAGCCTTGCAATTTTTCGCGGTAAGCGTCCAGGTCTTTGATGGGGCGAGAAGCCACACCACTGTCGGCGGCCGCTTGCGCGACCGCAGGTGCGATCTTCATCATCAAGCGCGGATCAAACGGCTTGGGAATCAAATACTCCGGGCCAAAAGCCAGAGGCTCACCCACATAGGCCGCTGCAACCACTTCACTTTGTTCGGCTTGCGCCAACTCTGAAATGGCATGCACAGCCGCAATTTCCATCTCCAGCGTGATGGTGGTCGCACCGCAGTCCAGCGCACCCCGGAAGATGTAGGGGAAGCACAGGACGTTGTTGACCTGGTTGGGGTAGTCGGTGCGGCCTGTGGCCATGATGGCGTCGTCGCGCACGGCCTTGACGTCTTCGGGATTGATTTCAGGGTTGGGATTGGCCAACGCAAAAATCAAGGGCTTGGCCGCCATGGACTTGACCATGTCCTGCTTGAGCACGCCCCCCGCAGACAAGCCCAAGAACACATCGGCACCAGCAATCACTTCGCGCAGCGTGCGGTGCTCGGTTTTTTGCACGAACTGGATCTTGTCTTCGTCCATCAACTCGGTACGACCTTCGTAGACCACACCCGCCAAATCGGTCACCCAGATGTTTTCGCGCGGGATGCCCAGCTTGACCAGCAGCCCCAAGCAAGCCAAGGCAGCAGCGCCTGCGCCAGAGGTGACCAGCTTGATCTTTTTGGGGTCTTTGCCCACGATCTTCAAACCGTTGAGGATCGCCGCGCCCACCACAATGGCCGTGCCGTGCTGGTCATCGTGAAAGACTGGAATCTTCATGCGCTCGCGCAGCTTGCGCTCAATGTAGAAGCAGTCCGGTGCCTTGATGTCTTCAAGGTTGATGCCGCCAAACGTCGGCTCCAACGAAGCGATGATCTCGACCAACTTGTCGGGGTCTTTTTCGTTGATCTCGATGTCGAACACGTCGATGCCCGAGAACTTCTTGAACAGCACGCCCTTGCCTTCCATGACCGGCTTGCTGGCCAGTGGGCCGATGTCGCCCAAACCCAGCACGGCAGTGCCGTTGGTCACCACGCCCACCAGGTTGCCCCGGCTGGTGTACTTGAACGCATTGGCCGGGTCTTTGACGATTTCTTCGCAAGGCGCAGCCACGCCAGGGGAATAAGCCAAGGCCAAGTCGTGCTGGTTGACCAGCTGTTTGGTGGCAGCAATGGCCACTTTGCCGGGGGTGGGGAACTCGTGGTATTCGAGAGCGGCTTTGCGCAACTGGGCGCGTTTTTCTTCGGCTTGGACCTTGTTGGTCATTTTTTGCTCCGTTGTAGGGATGTGCTGTCAGGCGTGCCAGGGTTCAGCAGCCAATCTGGATGACAAATGATTTGTCAACATCCAGGGCGACAGTCAGACAGTATTTTCATTGTAGACCCCTGATTCGAGGGATCAGGCCTGGGTAATGCCCCTCGCAAGTGAGTTGGCTTTTGACTTTTGCGCACAAATGGCGGCATTCAACGCAAATGCTTCCACGCTTTGTGCTTCAGGGCTTGCGCCACACTGATGGATTGCGGACCCGAAATGACTTCGAAACGGGCACCCGCTTGCAAGCGACCCGGCCGGTCCACCGCGAGATAAAACCCGCAACGCCCGCTTTGCACCATGTCTTTGGCCGCATGGGTGTAACCCATGACCGCGTTGAATTTGCCGCAGGGCTCACGCGGCTGCGTCACACGCAAAACCACATCACCAAAGTCCAAGCTGTCGCCGATGAAAATATGTTCTTCCAGCAGGCCTTGCAGACTGAGGTTTTCACCCAGATAACCGGGGGCCAGCTCTTCCACGAACATCGTTGCGCCCTGCGTCTGGCGCTGGGCTTGCCACCAAGTCAGGTGCTCTGAAGGCAAGGCATACACCGCCTTGCTCAGGCCGCCGTGCACACTCAGATCGGCCTGTTCGTCGCCGGCCAAACCCAGCTGCCCCACGGACACAGGGCCTTGCACGGGGGTCTTGCCAATGGCCGACATGAGCTTGCGCCCACCCACCATGAGCGGCTGAACCTGGCCGACTTGGATCGACCGCACACAGGTGCCTTGAAGTCCCGTCATGTGACTCAGGCTTTCATCAAGGCTTCAATCTCCTCTGCCTTGACAGGCACACCACGGGTGATCAACTCACACCCGGTGACTGTGACGATGGCGTCGTCTTCGATGCGGATGCCGATGTTGTGGAATTTTTCGGGCACGCCAGGAGCTGGGCGTACATACAAGCCTGGTTCGATGGTCAGCACCATGCCCGGCTGCAGGATGCGGCTCGGTCGGTCTTTGATCAACTCGCCGCTCAGCGGGTCTTGGCGTTCGCTGATCTGGCCCACCTGCGAGGGCTCGACATAGCTGCCGCAGTCGTGCACGTCCATGCCCAGCCAGTGGCCAGTGCGGTGCATGTAAAACTGGAAGTAGCTGCGGTTGGCGATCACGTCTTGCGCGTTGCCGACCTTGTTCTTGTCGAGCAGGCCGACATCGAGCAGGCCCTGAGCCAGTACGGCCACCGTGGCTTCGTGCGGATCGACAAAACGGGCGCCCGCTTTGGTGGCTGCCACGGCCGCGTCTTGCGAAGCCAGCACCAGGTCGTACAAAGCGCGTTGTGGCCCGGTGAATGTGCCGTTGGCCGGGAAGGTGCGGGTGATGTCGCTGGCGTAACCGTCCAGCTCGCAACCGGCATCGATCAACACCAGATCACCGTTTTGGATCAAAGCGGTGTCGGCGCGGTAATGCAACACGCAGGCATTGGCCCCGCCCGCCACGATAGAGCCGTAGGCCGGGTACTGCGAGCCGCTTTGGCGGAACTCGTGCAGCAACTCAGCGTCCAGGTGGTATTCACGCACCTCTTGCCCCGCACGCAGCATGGCCGCGCTGCGCTGCATGGCGCGGATGTGGGCGCGAGCGCTGATGGCGCTGGCGCGGCGCATGATGTCTTGTTCGTGCGCGTCTTTCACCAGCCGCATCTCATCGAGCAGGCTGCACAGATCGCGCTGCTGCTCGGGGCACAAAGCGCCGTAACGCACACGGGCCCGCACCGACTGCAGCCAGCCGTTCACCAAACTCTCCAGCCCAGTGTGGATGGCAAAGGGGTACCAAACGGTGCTGCGGTTTTCCAGCAACTTGGGCATCTGAGCGGCCATCTCGCCAATGGGTAAGGCCCGGCTCACGCCCAAAGCAGCGGGTGCCGCGTCTGGCCCCAGGCGGATGCCATCCCAAATTTCGCGCTCGAGGTCTTTGGCTTGGCAAAACAGCGTGCACTCGCCCTCGGCTGTGATCACCAAGCTGGCGTGCGGCTCGGCGAACCCGGTCAGGTAATAAAAGTAGCTGTCATGCCGGTACAGGTAGTCGCTGTCGCGGTTGCGCTGGCGCTCGGGCGCGGTGGGGATGATGGCGATACCGCCTGCGCCCAGTTGGGCAGCGAGGCGGGCACGGCGTTGGGCGTAGAGGGCGTTAGAAGTCATCTGAACATTGTAGGAGGCCGCCCCTGGGTTCGAGTGCGTTCAGGGCACTAGACCCATTGGTGAGCAGGGGCTCGCTTGCACGGGCAACAAAACCTCGGGGTCACCTAGCTCTGATTGAGCTGCGCCAGCCGCTCGGGCGTGCCCACATCGGTCCAGTTGCCCGCATACACCTCGCCTGTCACCTGCCCACGGTCCATCGCCGAGCGCAACAAGGGAGCCAGCGCCAGCGCGGTGCCCTGGGGGTTGCCCGCAGGCACACCGCAATCGACAAAAAAGGCTTTTTTGTACAGCGCGATGGTGCTGAAGGTGTGGTCGCGGCCTGCCGCCCCTTTGGGCAGATTCAGCACCAGGCCTTCGGCCGACAAGCCAAAGTCGCCGCCCAGGTTGTGCGCCGGGTTGGGCACCAACCACAGGTGGGCCAATGCAGGGCTGGCGACAAAACGTTGAAAGGCCTGAGTCGTGAACACGAAATCGGGCGCAAACACATCGCCGGCCACCACCCAAAACACCTCAGCCAAGCGGGGCAGGGCGCGAACAATGCCGCCAGCGGTTTCCAGCGCCTGGCCAAAGTCCTGGCCTTCGTGGGAGTAACTGATCTGCACCTCGGGCAAGCCGGGCCAAGTGGTGCGGTCGCCAAAATGCGCCGGAATCTGCTCACCCAACCAGGCGGTATTGACCAGTTGGTGGAGAAAACCGCCCCGTGCCAAGGCCTGCATGGGCCACTGCATGAGTGGCTGGCCGCGCACGGTCAGCATGGGTTTGGGGGTGGTGTCGGTGAGGGGGCGCATGCGCTCGCCGCGTCCTGCGGCGAGGACCATGGCTTGGGCCGGAGCCGTACCGAGCGTAGACGGGATCGGAGCGTTTGAAATCGACATGGTGGGATATTGCCATGCTTTGAGGCGCTCTCGGGACAGGACGAGCCGACCTGGGAGACCTACACTGTTTCCCGGACATTCAACCCTCAAACTCCTATGACACGCCCCCTGCCCGCCGTCATTGCCGCCGCACAAAACGCCTCCGATCGCATGGCCGACCGGCACACACCTTTTGTCATGAACGACTGGTACGTGGCCGCCTTTGCCGAGGAAATTAAGGAAGAACTGCTGGGCCGCACCCTGCTGGGACGCCAATTGGTTTTTTACAGAACCAGCACGGGGCAGGTGGTGGCACTCGAAGACCGCTGCCCGCACCGCTCTATGCCACTGTCGGCAGGCACATTGACCCAAGACACCATCGTGTGCGGTTACCACGGCCTGCGCTTCAACGCAGAAGGCGACTGCATCGAAGTCCCCTCACAAGCCAACTGCCCCAAAAACGTGGGCATCCGGTCCTACCGCACCCACGAACGCGGTGCCGTGGTCTGGATTTGGATGGGCGAGGCAGAGCTTGCCGACCTGTCCAAACTGCCGCCACAAGACTGGATGGAAAGCGGCGAGTGGGAGCGCTCACAAGGCTATTTGAGCCTTCAAGGCAGTTATGTGCGCCTGCACGAAAACCTGCTGGACCTGACGCATTTGAGTTTTTTGCACGCCAAAAGTTTTGGGACGCCCGATTACGCCAAAGCGGCCTTTGAAAGCGTCATCGGCGATGGCCAATTTGCCTTGCTGCGAAACGTCGTGCCCACCACCTTGCCCCCGGTGTGGGCCATTCCCACAGGCTTGACCGGACAGGGCCAGGCTGCCCGCATCGTGCGTTCCGAATTTCGCAGTCTGGGGCTGCACGAGGTGTCGGTGACTTTCTACGATTGCAATTTGCCCGAAAACGAGCGCCCCCAGTTTCGCATCCGCACTGCGCACATGCCCACGCCCGAAACCGCCACCAGCACCCATTACTTCATCGTGCACGGACGCGATTTTGCTTTGGGCAACCCCGAGACCACACGCTTCATGCACGATCAGTTGTTTGTGGCTTTTCAAGAAGATGTGGACGGTCTGGCCCTGCAAGAGCAGGCCTTGGCCAGCACCCCACCCGAAGATTTGTACGAGTTTTCAGTGGTAGCCGATGCCCCGGCCGTGGCCATGCGCCGTTATGTGCTGGCTCGGCAGCGCCAGGAGGCACCGGACTGAAGCTGGCTTTGTTCTTCGCCATCCCTGCGCCTTGGGCCCCAGCGGACAACCGCTAAAATCACGGGTTTTCCCGACCTCATCACCGGAGTTGCCCTACATGGCCAATACACACAACATGGCGAACGCCATCCGCGCCCTCGCAATGGACGCCGTTCAACAAGCCAACTCCGGTCACCCCGGTGCGCCCATGGGCATGGCCGACATGGCCGTGGCGCTGTGGGGCGATCACCTGCAACACAACCCCAGCAACCCGCACTGGGCCAACCGCGACCGCTTTGTGCTGTCCAACGGTCATGCCTCGATGCTGATCTATTCGGTGTTGCACCTGACGGGTTACAAGCTGTCGGTCGATGACCTGAAAAACTTCCGCACGCTGCACAGCAAAACCGCAGGCCACCCCGAAGTAGGCGTGACCCCCGGCGTGGAAACCACCACCGGCCCACTGGGTCAGGGCATCACCAACGCCGTGGGCATGGCGCTGGCCGAAAAAATGCTGGCTGCCGAGTTCAACCAAGAAGGCCACGCCATCGTCAACCACCACACTTATGTGTTCCTGGGTGACGGTTGCCTGATGGAAGGCATCAGCCACGAAGCCGTGGCCCTGGCTGGCGCCTGGAAGCTGAACAAACTGATCGCCCTGTACGACGACAACGGCATCTCGATCGACGGCAAAGTCGCCCCTTGGTTCATCGACAACACGCCCCAGCGCTTTGCCGCCTGCGGCTGGAACGTGATCGACGCTGTGGACGGCCACGACGCTGCGGCCGTGTCCAAAGCCATCGCTGCCGCCAAACACAGCGCCGACAAGCCTACTTTGATCGTCTGCAAAACCGCCATCGGCAAGGGCTCGCCCAACCGTGCAGGCACCTCCAAAGCCCACGGCGAACCTCTGGGCGCTGAAGAAATCAAACTCACCCGCGAAGCCCTGGGCTGGACGGCCGAGCCCTTCAAGATCCCCAAAGAGGTCTATGCCGACTGGGATGCGAAAGTTGCCGGCAAAGCCCGCGAAGCCGCCTGGAACACCGCATTTGCCGCTTACAAAGCCGCCTTCCCCGCACAAGCCAAAGAGTTTGTGCGCCGCATGAAGGGCGACTTGCCCAAGAACTTCAACCAAGTGGCGTTTGACGCCGTGGTCGCCGCCCACACCAAGGGCGAGACCGTGGCCAGCCGCAAGGCCAGCCAGCTGGCGCTCGAAGCCTTCACCGCCGCGCTGCCCGAAATGCTGGGCGGCTCGGCCGACCTGACCGGCTCCAACCTGACCAACACCAAGAGCACCCCCGCTTTCCGCGTGGACCTGGCCGGTGACGTGGTCAAGACAGCCGAAGGCCAAATCGGTCGCCACATCAACTACGGCGTGCGCGAATTCGGCATGGCCGCCATCATGAATGGCGTGGCCCTGCACGGTGGCTACATCCCTTACGGCGGCACCTTCCTCACTTTCTCTGACTACTCGCGCAACGCCATCCGCATGGCCGCGCTGATGAAGCAGCGCGTGATCCACGTCTTCACCCACGACTCCATCGGTCTGGGCGAAGACGGCCCGACCCACCAGTCCATCGAGCACGCCGCCAGCCTGCGCCTGATCCCTGGCCTGGACGTGTGGCGTCCGGCTGACACGGCCGAAACCACCGTGGCCTGGGCCGTGGCCCTGCAAAACGCGAACCGTCCTTCAGCCCTGCTGCTGTCGCGCCAAAACCTGGCTTACTCACCCAAGAGCGATCTGGGCGACATCAGCCGTGGCGCGTATGTGCTGTCTGAGCCAGAACACGTTGGCATGAAGAAGACCCACGGCGTGATCATCGCCACCGGCTCTGAAGTGCAACTGGCCCTGGCCGCGCAAAAGCTGCTGGCCGAACGCAAGATCGGTGTGCGCGTGGTCTCCATGCCCAGCACCAATGTGTTCGATCGCCAAGACAGCGAATACAAGCAAAGCGTGTTGCCCAAAGGCCTGCCCCGCGTGGCGGTCGAGATGGGCTCCACCGACGGCTGGTGGAAATACGGCTGCGCCGCTGTGGTCGGCATCGACACCTACGGCGAGTCGGCCCCAGCACCTGTGCTCTTCAAACACTTCGGCTTCACCGCCGAAAACGTGGCCGACACGGTCCACGCCGCACTGCTCAAGGCCTGATCGTTGGCCACGGCGCCCCTCACGGGGTGCTGCGTGCCACAACGGCCACTGACCGGCCGGACCCCTTCCTCGCCCACAAGGCGCTGAAGCCAGGTCCGGGGATCAGGATTCTGAAAGGGTCTTGGTTTCCAATCCGGTTACGTAACGGTTTAGTAACTTATCTCCTGAGGCTCTCACCATGACCATCAAGCTGGGTATCAACGGATTTGGCCGCATTGGCCGTCTGGCTTTGCGCGCCGCACTCAAGCACGGCTACGACGACATCCAAATCGTCGGCATCAACGACCCCAAGCCCGCCGACTACCTGGCCTACATGCTCAAGTACGACAGCGTGCACGGCCGCTTTGATGGCACCGTGGACTTCACCGAAGACACACTCATCGTCAACGGCAAAAAGATCAAGCTCTCGCACGAGCGCGACGCGCACAACCTGCGCTGGGGCGAGATGGGCGTGCACACCGTGCTCGAATGCACGGGCCACTACCTGACCGAGCCCACCAGCCAAATGCACCTGGCTGCGGGCGCCAAGAAGGTCGTGATCTCGGCCCCGTCCAAAGACAGCATCCCCATGTTCGTCTATGGCGTGAACCACAAGAAATACGCAGGCGAAGCCATCGTGTCGAATGCGTCATGCACCACCAACTGCTTGGCCCCCGTGGTCAAGGTGCTCAATGACAAATGGGGCATCAAGCGCGGCCTGATGACCACCGTGCACGCGGCCACCGCCAGCCAAATGACCGTGGATGGCTCCTCGCGCAAAGACTGGCGCGGTGGCCGTGGCATCCTCGAAAACATCATCCCCAGCAGCACGGGCGCGGCCAAGGCCGTGGGCGTGGTGATCCCCGAAATCAAGGGCAAGATCACTGGCATGGCCTTCCGCGTGCCCACCTCCGACGTGTCGGTCATTGACCTGACCGTGGAACTGAACAACGACGCCAGCTACGCCGAAATCTGCGCCGAAATGAAAGCGCAAAGCGAAGGCGCCCTCAAAGGCGTGCTGGGCTACACCGACGAAAAAGTTGTCTCCACCGACTTCCGCGGCGAGTCTTGCGCGAGCGTGTTCGACGCGACTGCAGGCATTGCGCTCGACAAGAGCTTCGTCAAGATCGTCGCTTGGTACGACAACGAATGGGGCTACGCCAAGCAGTGCCTGGAGATGGTGCGGGTGGTGGCTAAGAAGAAGTAACCTTCTATCTGCACCCTGCCGCAATTTCCAGATACCGCACGCTCATTCAAACCATCCGTGAATGGGCTCGGTTACTCCAAATGACCTTCCGCAAAATGGTTGAGACGAGTCCAATCTGGGATCGTGAATTGACCGTATCCCGGAACAATCAATCCCTCTTGCTCTAGTTGCTGTAGCAACTGATTGGCCGTTTGCCGTGAACACCGCGCTTGGCTGGCCAATCTGGCTTGTGTCACATACAAAGTCACACCGTTTTGATCGGTTTGCCTGTTTTGCTCCTGCGCCAAAACACTCAACAATTTGGCCATCCGTTGCACGGGCGTGGCCAACACGGATTGACCGGTCCATTCAATGAGCAATCGCATGCGATGGCCAATCATGCGGATAACCATAGGGTAAATCTCGGGATACTGGACGCAAAACGACTGGACATCTTTGACGGGCAAAGCCAAACAACTTGATGATGCGCTGATGTAAAAATCATGCGTGGGCGCCTGGGTCATGAATACGGCCAACCATGTGACCCACCCCCCTGCGGCGATGTGGCCCACAACAATTTCCGAACCCGAAATATGGCGCGTCACAAGTTCAACATGCCCAGAAATGACCAAACGCAAATGCGTTGGTGACTCCCCCGCAGCACTCAGCAAAGTCGGCAACTTAAAGTGCTCAATGCGGGCCACGCGGACCAAGTCTTCCATGGCTTCGGCACCCACGGCGGCGAAGACAGTCTGGGCCAAAATTTCACGCACATTTGTCCCAGATATAGGGTTTGTCATAGTGACTCTGTTCTCTATTTGTCGGCTGGCCGACATTCATCTGGCGACGAATCTTTCAGACTCGCAAGAGGCCATGCGCACAGTTTGACACAGGCGCTGGGAGAAAAATCAACAAGGAACTTTGCGCTCATGGGTCTTATTCTTTACGCCATCCCATTTTTTCTGGGGTTCATTGCTCTTGAATTCTTTCTATCCAAAAAGAGGGCTGTACAGGTTTATCGTTTTCACGATACGGTGACCAGTCTGAACATTGGCTTTGTCAGCGAGACGATACGCTCCGTCTTGAAACTGATGTCCATCTTTGTCTACGCCTTGGTGGTGGACCAAGTTGCCGCTTTTGAATGGGACATCGGACATCCGGCCGTTTGGATCGTGGCGTTCTTTATGTATGACTTTTTTTACTACTGGGCCCACCGAAGCGGCCACGAGGTGAACTTGCTGTGGGCGTCTCACGTGGTCCATCATTCCAGTGAAGAATTCAACCTGTCTACGGCTCTTCGGCAATCTTGGACCAATCAGGTTTTTTACTGGATTTTTTATCTGCCGATGGCCATTGTGGGCATCCCCGTCAAGGTCTTTGTGATCACGGCATTGGTCAGTGCCTTGTATCAATTTTGGAGTCACACCCGATTGGTCGGCAAACTCGGTTGGGTGGATCGTATTTTCGTGACCCCCTCCAATCACCGCTGCCACCATGGGCGCAACGACTATTGCATCGACAAAAATTATGGCGGCACACTGATCATTTGGGATCGAATTTTCGGCACCTACACCGAAGAGCGCGACGACGAACCTGTGGTCTACGGCACCTTGACGCCATTGAACAGCTGGAATCCTGTTTGGGGCAATTTCAAAAACTACACCACACTTTGGCGTGACATGCGCAACGTCACAGGCTGGCGCGAAAAACTCCACGTGATGTTTGCACCACCTGGGATGGTGGGTGGCAAGACTGACCCTCTCTCAACGGCGCAGACTTCAAAACGATTTGAAACGCCCGTCACCCGCAGACAGATGGTTTACGGCTGGCTCGCCTCGGGTGTTGTATTGGCCATGGTCATTGAGCTTTTGCGAGTGTCTTCTCATTTGAGCTGGTCCGAGCGGGCGACTTTCACCTTGATGATCGTGATCAGTACGGCTTTTCTCAGTCGCGTTTTTGAAAGCCGCATTCGTGCTGCCAAGCTCGAAGCCTTGCGCTGTCTTTTAACGCTGAGTCCTGTGATCGCAGGGTTATGGTTCTATCCGGTCCCGCTTGTTGTCCGCGGTATTGCCTTGGCGACGCTGCTGATTTCATTGACGCTTTTGCGCTCACTGCACCAGGAAAGCACCTCGGCCATAAGGTCGAACACACTGGAAATCGCATGAACCTGCAAGCACTTTTTGATGCTGCCTTGGCGATGGTGTGTTTGGCATTGGCCTTTGATGCCAGCAAGGCGCGACCTGCGTGGCGACTCAGTCAATTGCTTTTGGCTGCTGCAGCCATTTTGGGTGCTTTGCGTTTTTCGGAACTGCTGCCCATGCCTTCACTCCACCAATTTTTCTCCATGCTGGGCGCTGGGGTGGGCTTGCCATTGCTGGCCATGGCCGTCATTCAGCCTGACAGTGCGGTGGCGACGCAGCGCCGATTTGCATGGATTTATGCCATCGTTGCAGCGACTGCCTGCATTTTTCTGGTCATGGTGGCCCAGATCAAAGCATGGACAGCGGTTTGTGCGCTGCTTTCTGCACTGTGCATTTTAGTTTTGGCCGTCAAAAATCAAAAGAAGCTCACCGCTTTGGGCGGCCTGCTGTTGCTGATGACATTAACGGCTTTTGCTTTGAAATTGAATGTGCCGCCGTTGTTGCCTGGTGATTTGTTGCACATCGGTATGAGTTTGAGCTTGCTGGTGTTGTGGACGGGTTCCAAACGATCGGTCTAACTCACGTCAACCAGCGCTCTCACACCCTGAAATACATCGGCCCATAGATCATTTGTGCAAGGCTTTGATCCAATCCGCCGCCTTCTCCGCAATCATGATCGTCGGCGCGTTGGTGTTGCCGCTCACGATGCGCGGCATGACCGACGCGTCGACCACGCGCAGGCCGGGTACGCCGTGCACGCGCAGTTGCGCGTCCACCACCGCCATCTTGTCTTGGCCCATGCGGCAGGTGCCCACCGGGTGGTAGACCGTGTCGGCGTTTTGGCGAATCCAGTGGTCCAGTTGTTCGTCGGTGCGGGCATTGGCGGATGCCGCCCACTCTTTGCCATACGCTGCCAGCGCAGGCTGAGCCAGGATGAGCTGGGCTTGGCGAACACCATCACACAAGCGCTGCAGGTCACGCGGGTCGCTCAAAAACTGCGGGTCAATCAGCGGTGCGCTGTTCGGGTTGCGGTCGGCCAATTGCACGCGGCCCCGGCTGTCGGGTTGCAGCAAGCACACATGCAAAGAGTAGCCATGCCCCAGCGTCAGTTGGCGGCCATGGTCCACCAGTTTGGCCACCACAAAATGCAGTTGAATGTCCGGGTGCGCTTCATGGGGGCGGCTTTTGTAAAACGCGCCGCCCTCGGCAAAGTTGGTGGTCAGGCGCCCTTTGCGGTGTTTGTGCCATGCCCACAAGGCTTGCAAGGTGTGCCATGTGCCTTTGGGTGACACGCCGATCAAATCGGTTTGCCCAGGCGCATCGGCCACCAGCACCGCGTCCGGATGGTCGTGCAGGTTTTCGCCCACGCCGGGCAAGTCGCGGAGCACCTCGATACCCAGGCTTTGCAGGTGCGCAGCAGGCCCAATGCCTGAGCGCATGAGGATGGCGGGCGACTGGAAAGCGCCTGCACTCAAAATGATCTCGCGGCGGGCCGTCACGGTCTGGGTCTTGCCACCCTGCACGGTGTGCACATGGCGGGCCACGCCATCCACCAAGCCAATGCGGTCCACCGTCACGCCGGTCACGACGTGCAAGTTGGGGCGATCACGATTGGGCGTGAGGTAGGCCTTGGCGGCGCTGAACCGTTCGCCCGCCTTCTGCGTCACTTGGTACAAGCCCACGCCTTCTTGGGTGGGGCCATTGAAGTCGGTGGTGTGCGCCAAACCCGCTTGCACACCCGCCTCTACAAAGCGTTTGGAAAACACATTGGGGCTTTGCAGGTCGGCCACGTTCAAGGGGCCGTTTTGGGCATGCCACTCATTGTGGATGCGCTCGTTGTGCTCTGCCTTGAGAAAGTAGGGAAACACCTCGGCCCACGACCAACCCGCGCAACCCATCTGGGCCCAGGTGTCGTAATCCACGGCTTGGCCCCGGATGTAGGCCATGGCGTTGGTTGAGCTGGAGCCGCCCAAGGTGCGGCCACGCGGTTGGAACCCGATGCGGCCGTTCAAGCCGGGTTGCGGCACGGTGTTCAGGCCCTCCGAGACAATTTCGGTGCGGGCCATGAGCGCAATGCCCGCAGGGCAATGGATCAAGGCGCTGGTGTCGGGCGGTCCGGCCTCGATCAGGGCCACCTGCACGGCAGGGTCTTCGCTCAAACGACTGGCCAACACGCAACCGGCCGAGCCGCCGCCCACGATCACATAATCAAACTCCAAAATGCCCATCTCTGCCTTTCGCAGGCGCTGCCGCCTTAGGGTCATCGCCACACGGCGAATCAAAAAGACTTTTTACCCGGTTTGCTGAACTTGACGCACCGGGTTTGCACGGACATGGGTATTCTTCAAAGACCTACATACACAGGTGCAAAGCCACCGCCGGGTGTTCTGAAATTGGTGGTCTGGCCTTGGTACAAACGCGCAGCCAGCGATTGCACCTGCCCATCGTACGTGTAATTGCGCACATCGAACTTGAGCACCTGAGCCGATTCGCCACCCGAAATCGTGCGCTCGCCCGGAGCCACCAAAGCTTGGGCGATGTAACCCCCGGCCAGAATTTCCCCCCAGACGCGGTGGGTCAGTTTGTCGCCCCGATACGCAGCCTTGCCGCCATAACCCGCAAAGGGCTTGAAGAAATGGTGCTTGCGCTGCGTCCACAAATGCTCGGCGTTGGCCGGGGTCACCACCTCGGTCTGAGGAATGCCATCCAGCAACACCGCTTGCGTGGCAGCTGGTACACCCATGGCCGTCAATGTGTTTGCGTTAGACAGCAAAGCCAGATTGCGCTTGTCGGCCAGCAGGGCATGGGCTTGCGGGTGAGGCGTCAAGACCACGGCGTCCTGCAAATAGGCCTCACGCAAATGGGCATGGGCCGACTCGCTCAGTGCGAAATCGGTCAGTCGGTTGTAGACCAGATCGATCGCGATGTTGTCAAACCAAAGCCGGTTGTCGCGCCAGGCCAGCTGCGAAGGGTCGGCAATGACCGCCTGCACGCCATGGCGTTTGAACAAACTCTGGAAGAGCAAAAACTCTGGGTACAGGTATTGCTGCTCAGGTGACGCATCGACGATGGCCACGGTTTGCAAGGGGCGATCGGGTTGGGCCAGTCGCCACTCGTTTCGAAACATCGCCACGAACGCGGACTCCAGTGCATCGACCTGCGCCGCCGTGGGCACCATGGCTTCGATCTCGGAACAACACGCACGCTGCGCCCGGGCCAGCAAGGCGTTGAGCAGCGCCCCGCCGGCATTGGTGTTGACCTCGATCAGGCCAAAGCCTTGGCCATGTTCGTTGCCATGAACATGAAAGTCATAGCCCATGAACACGCTTTTGGCACACGTTGGGTGCCGGGCAATGGGGTCTGAACGGGCCAGCACTTCTTCGCGGTAAGTGGGCAAAGCGACGACAGACTCCAAGGCCGAGATCAATCGGGCCATGCGCTGCACCTGCGCCTGCGAAAGCACCACCGGCCGCGCCGAAAAAAGCGAAGGCAAGCGGTCGCGGACCAAATCAAACAATGCGGGGTTGCCAATGTCTGCCGCCATGGTGTTCGCCAAGGCCTGGTCGTCCAGGCTGATGCAAAAACATTCGCTGTTGAAGTTGTCGGTGTTGATGTGTGCGGTGTTCACGGGGCTGCGTCCTGGCTTGGGGCTTAAGGGCATCTTATAGGCAGGCCAAGTGCTGCTGACGGTTGGATTTTGCAGGACAGTGCGCTGACACGCATCCATGGTTCCCCCCCAATGCAAAACGGAACATTCCGCAGTTACAAAACTAGAACAAACCCACACGAGCCACCCGACATGTAACAAAGTTTCACAATTTCGCATACGATGGTTACATAGGCACTTGTCGCTGATCGCGATGAACAGCCCCCCACACACATTCAACGAAAGAGAGACAAACATGACCACCAAAATCGGCATCAACGGATTTGGCCGTATCGGCCGCATGGTGTTCCGCGCAGCGGTGCAGAACTTCAACGACATCGAGATCGTCGGTATCAACGACCTGCTGGAGCCCGACTACCTGGCTTACATGCTGCAGTACGACAGCGTGCACGGCCGCTTTAAAGGCACTGTGGCCGTGGAGGGCAATACCTTGGTGGTCAATGGCAAAAAAATTCGTCTCACGCAAGAGCGCGATCCGGCCAATTTGAAGTGGAACGAGGTCGGGGCCGATGTGGTGATCGAAGCCACCGGCCTGTTTTTGGACAAGGACAGCGCAGGCAAACACCTGGCCGCAGGCGCCAAGAAAGTGGTGATTTCAGCTCCGTCCAAAGACGACACGCCCATGTTTGTGTACGGCGTGAACCATGCGACATACGCCGGGCAAGCCATCATCAGCAACGCCAGCTGCACCACCAACTGCCTGGCCCCGATCACCAAAGTGCTCAACGACAAGTGGGGTATCAAGCGTGGCCTGATGACCACCGTGCACGCGGCCACCGCCACCCAAAAGACCGTGGACGGCCCGAGCAACAAGGACTGGCGCGGGGGGCGCGGCATTTTGGAAAACATCATCCCCAGCAGCACGGGCGCGGCCAAGGCGGTGGGCGTGGTGATTCCGGCGATCCAAGGCAAACTGACGGGCATGGCGTTCCGCGTGCCCACATCGGATGTGTCGGTGGTGGACCTGACCGCAGAGCTGAACAGCCCTGCCACCTATGCCGAGATCTGCGCCGAGATGAAGGCCCAAAGCGAAGGCGCGCTCAAAGGCGTGTTGGGCTACACCACCGACAAAGTGGTCTCGACCGATTTCCGTGGCGAGGTCTGCACCAGCGTGTTCGACGCCGATGCAGGCATAGCGCTGGACAGCACCTTCATCAAGGTGGTGGCCTGGTACGACAACGAGTGGGGTTACTCCAACAAGTGCCTGGAGATGGCGCGGGTGGTGGGGCGCTGAGTTTTTGCTGGCGAGACCTTTGGGCTCGCCCTGTTTGGCAACAAAGGCCCGTTGCTAAATCAGCCACGGCCCATCAAATAATCCAGCGCCGAAAACTTCGCCGCTTGCTCGATCACCTCGCCCGCAGCCAGCATGCGGTCTTCGCGGAATTTGGTGCTGAGGATTTGCACGCCCACGGGCAAGCCGTTCACCACCCCGGTCGGCACCGACAGGCCGGGCAAGCCCAGCGTGGCGGTGCTCAGCAAGGGCGCTTGCGCCAGCAGGATTTGTGCGGTGCGTTCGGCCGATCGCTGATCGTCGTCGATGGGGAATTGCCGCTCCCAGGAGTTGGGCATGAGCAGCACCGGGTACCGCGCCAAAAACACCGCCCAGTCGCGGGCGATGTTGAAGCGCCGGGTCATGGCTTCCAGATATTGATCGCGGTCCCACACGGGGTTGATGGCCATGTAGTGGCTGAGGGCTGTGCGCAAAGCGTCGTCGCCGTGCTCGCGCATGAAGGGCTCACCGCCCCGGCGCATGTCGTTCATGACCATGTGAAACTGCATGGCCGAGACCTCGGCAAAGTGCGGGGGCTCGGCCTCTTCAACCGTGTAGCCAGCCGCTTCCAACCAGCGGGCGGCCTGGTCCACCGCTGCGCTCACAGTGGGGTCAACAGCCGAATGCGCCCAGCTCCGGAACACCGCCACGCGGGTGGGCTGCTGGGCATCGGCAAATTCCAGCGGGGCTGGTACCCATTGCGGGTCGAGTGCCAAACTTTGGGGCGTGCCTTGCGCCATGACTTGGAGAGCCAGACGCGCATCGGCCACCGTGCGGGTGAGCGGGCCTTGCACCGACATTTGCTGGTTGCTGATGATGCGGTTGGGGGCGCTGGCCTTGTAAGACGGCACCCGGCCCACCGTGGTGCGCAGGCCCACCACCCCACAGGCCCAGGCCGGGTAACGGATCGAGCCGCCATAGTCGTTGCCGTGCGCGATCGCGCCCATGCCCAAAGCGGTGGCCACGGCTGCACCGCCACTGGAGCCGCCGGGTGTGACACCCGCGTCAAACGGGTTGAGTGTACGGCCATGCAAGGCGTTGTCGGTGAACCAGCGCAGCGAAAACGCGGGCGCGTTGTTGCGTCCCACCACAATGGCCCCCGCTTCGCGCATGGACTGCACCAGGGGTGAGTCGGTGCTGGCGATGTTGTCTTTGAAGTCGTGCACGCCTTCGTCGGTGGCCTCGCCCTGCACGTCGATGTTGATCTTGATGGTAACGGGCACGCCGTGCAGTGGCCCCAGAGCATCGCCCCGAGCCTGCGCGGCGTCGGCCGCATCGGCGGCTTGCAAGGCTTTGTCGGGCGTGACGCTGGCCAGGGCGTTGACCTGCGGGTTGGCCTCGGCAATGCGGGCCAACACACTTTCGGTGGCGGCGCGTGCGGTGGTCTCGCGGCGGGCGATGCGTGCGGCCAGTTCGGTGGCGCTCAGTTGCCAAAGTGCGGTGGTCATGGTGTTCAGTCTTTCAGGTAGCGTTGTGTCAGCAAGGCCCAGAAGGCCGCGCCCACGGGCAAGATGTCGTCGTTGAAGTCGTAGCCCGGGTTGTGCACCATGCAGGCGTGGGCGGCCGCACTGTCACCTGTGCCTTCACCCGTGCTCTCGCCCGCACCATTGCCGATCATGAAATAACTGCCGGGGCAGTGTTCCAGCATGACGGCAAAGTCTTCGCTGCCCGTGAGCGGGCGGCCCTGGCGCGTGATGCGTTCTGCACCCAGCAGCTCGGTGCCCACTTGGCGGGCCAGTTCGGTCTCTTCGGTCGTGTTCACCAGCACGGGGTAATCGCGCTTGTAGTCGATGTGCGCTTGCACACCCAGGCTTTGGGCCTGCGCTGTGACCAAGGCGGTGATGCGCGCTTGCAGCAGGTCGCGCACGTCGCGGTCGAGCGAGCGCACGCTCAGCTCCAACCGGGCGCTGGCAGGGATCACGTTGTTGGCTTTGCCCGCCACCAGCGAACCCACGGTGATGACGGCCGTGTGCTGTGGGTCCACATTGCGCGAGACGATGGTTTGCAGCGTCATGACGATGGCCGCTGCCGCCACGATCGGGTCTTGTGAGCGATGCGGCATGGCGCCATGCCCGCCCACACCCGTCAGCGTGATGGTGACGTCGTCGCTGGAGGCCATGGCCGGGCCTTCGATGAACACCAGCTGCCCGGCCGGAATGCCGGGCATGTTGTGCGCAGCAAAAATGGCATCGCATGGAAAGCGCTCGAAAAGGCCTTCTTCGATCATGATCTTCGCGCCGCCCGGGTGCTCTTCGGCCGGCTGAAAGATCAGGTTCAACGTGCCCGAAAACTCGACCTCTTGGGCAATGTACTGCGCCGCCGCCATCAGCATGGCGGTGTGCCCGTCGTGGCCACAAGCGTGCATCACGCCTTCGTGCACGCTGCGGTGCTCAAACACATTGACTTCGTGGATGGGCAGTGCGTCCATGTCGGCCCGCAGGCCCAGACGCTTGCCGCCCTTGCCGCGCTGGAGCTGGGCCACCAGGCCCGTCGTCGCCAAGCCGCGTGTGACGGTGTAGCCCCAGCTTTGCAACTGCTGGGCCAACAGCTCAGAGGTGCGGAACTCTTTCAGGCCCAGCTCGGGGTGGCGGTGCAAATCGTGGCGCAGCGCCACAAAGGGCGCGGCACGCGTTTGCAGGGCATGCAGCACACTCATTGGGCTTCGAGCTTGATGGACTTGGCGATGCCCTGGTACAGCTTGACCTCATCGGCATAGACCTGATCGGTCTGGTCCAAACGCAAAGCTTCACCCACTTCCTGGCCCATGGCGGTCATGGTGTTGCGGAAATCGGCGTCGAACATGACCTTGGTCAGCGCCCGGTGCAAGGCTTCGACGACGGGCTCAGGCGTGCCTTTTTTCACGTAATAGCCGCTGCCAATCGTGTAATGAAAGCCTTTGAGTTCTTTGGCCTGGTCCACCGAGGGCACATCCGGAATCAGGCGCTGCGGCTGGGGTGACAAAGCGGCAATGAATTTGATCTTGCCTTCTTTGGCCATGTGCACATGGGGTGCGCCATAAGGGGTGATGAACAGGTCAATCTGGCCACCCATCAGATCCTGCGTGATGGGGCCACCACCTTTGTAGGGCACATGCAGCATTTCAGCGCCAAGCTTCTTGGCCATTTCTTCGCCCAGCAAATGGTAGAAGCTGCCGGTGCCCACGCTGGCGTAATTGACCGGTTTGCCCGCTTTGGCGCGTTTGACGATTTCGGCCACCATCTCTTGCGGGGTATTGCCCGGGAAATTCTTGCTGGCAATGATGGCCATGGGGGCCATGGCCATGCGCTGGATCAGGCGAAAGTCATCGGGCTTGTGCTTGACGGCCTTCATGGCCAAGGGGGCGAGGATGAGTTCGTTGGGCGAGCCCTGGAAGAGGTAGTAGCCGTCTGCGGGGGTATTGAGCACTTTTTGCGCCGCAATAGCCCCGCCCGCGCCGCCCAGGTTTTCGATGATGACGGGCTGCTTGAGCTCGGCCCCCAAGGGCACGTTGATCTTGCGCGCGATGATGTCCGACAGGCCGCCAGCCGGGTAGGGCACCATCAGATTGATGGGCTTGTTGGGATAGCTTTGCGCTTGCGCAGGGGCCTGAACGGCCAGGGCTGCGCCCAGCAACAGGCTCAGGGTGGTGATCAGTTTCATGGGGTTCTCCATCGTCAAAAAGATGGCCTCATGCTAGTCCTGTGAGGGGACAACCGAAAGACTGTCAATTTTCTTCATGACAACTTTTTGTTGTCACTGATTTACACTGCTGCAGCATGAAACTGCACCAACTCCAAGCCCTGGTGGGCGCCGTCGAGCACGGCAGCATCCGCGCCGCTGCCCGAGAACTGCACCTGACCCAGGCGGCCCTGACCAAGTCCTTGCGCCAACTGGAAGAGGAGGCAGGGGTGGCCCTGCTGGTGCGCAAATCGCGTGGGGTGGGGCTAACCGAGGCAGGCCTACGCTTGCACGCCCGGGCACTGCTGGTGATGCGCCAACTGGCGCTGGCACAAGACGAGTTGCAGCAAGCCCAGGGCGACGAGGCCGGCACGGTGCGTGTGGCGCTCACGCCGTACCTGATGCTCACCGTGCTGGGCGAGGCATTTTTGTGGTTTCGCAAACGTTACCCGCGCATCGAGTTGCGCCTGATCGAAGGCCTGGTGGCCCGTGTGTTGCCGGGCTTGCGCGATGGCACGGTGGACTTTGCCATCGTGGCCGACAGCGGCGATGTCACGCCCCAAGAATTTCAATGCACCCGCTTGCACAAAGACCAGCAAAAACTGGTGGTGCGCGCCGGGCACCCGGTGCTGCGCCAGCCCACTGCGGCCAAGCTGGCCGCGCTGGAGTGGGTCATGCCCGGGCCTTTTTCTCAAGGACTGGACGACGGCTTGCTGGCCATGTTTGCACAGGCGGGCGTGTCACCACCCCAGCAGATCACGCGCTGCGACGCGATGGCCGCCATGGCCTTGATTCGGCAAACCGATGCCATGAGCGTGATGCCCGCCCCCTTGCTAGCCCAGCCCGAGGGGCATGGCCTGGTGGAGTTGTCGCTGCGCAGCATGCGCCCGCCCGACATCGAACTGGTGTTGTTGTCTCCACCCGAAGTGCCGCTCACGCCTGCAGCGGCTTATCTGGCCAGGTGCCTGACCGACGCGATTGCCGCGCGGGGCAAAGCCTGACAGCGGCATCGGCGCACATCGGGTTGGCGCCAAGACCTCAGGCCATGGCAACAGCTTGAGGCTGCAAGTGGATGGGGGCGGCGTTGGCCTGGCCATCGAGCAAGGTGCCAAACAGGTTTTTCGGATCGGTCATTTGCGGGATCAGCGCCAGGCGCTCGCCGTAACCCAGCGCCAGCGCCGCGTCGTGCATGAAGCGCAGGGCCGAAAAGTCTTCCAGCGCAAAGCCCACCGAGTCGAACACGGTGATTTGCGCATCGCTCTCGCGGCCTGTCCGGCTGCCGTTCAAAACTTCCCACAACTCGGTCACGGCAAAGTCGGCGGGCATTTGCTGGATGTCGCCTTCGATGCGGGTTTGGGGTGTGAACTCGACAAACACCTTGGCCGCTTGCAGCACACGCGCCGCCAGCTCGGTCTTGCCCGGGCAGTCGCCGCCCACGGCGTTGATGTGCATGCCCGGGGCCAGCATGTCGGCCGTGACGATGGTGGCGCAGGCCTTGTCCGCCGTGACGGTGGTCACGATGTCGGCGCCTTGCACGGCCTCTGCGGCGCTGGTGCAGACCTGCAGCGACAGGCCGCTGCCGCTCAAGTTAGCCACCAGTTTGGCTGTGGCTTGCGGGTCAATGTCGAACAGCCGCACCGTGTCGATGCCCACCAGGTGCTGGAAGGCGATGGCCTGGAACTCGCTTTGCGCGCCGTTGCCAATCAGCGCCATCACCCGGCTGTCCGGGCGTGCCAAGGTCTTGGCGGCCAAAGCCGAGGTGGCGGCGGTGCGCATCGCCGTGGTCAGCGTCAGCTCGCTCACCAGCGTGGGGGCGCCCGTGGCCACATCGGCCAGCACGCCAAAGGCCATCACTGTGGACAGGCCAATGGCGGTGTTTTTGGGGTGACCATTGACGTACTTGAAGCTGTAGGCGGTGTCGTCCGAGATCGGCATCAACTCGATCACGCCGTCTTTGGAGTGGTTGGCCACGCGGGCCGATTTGTCAAAGTCTGGCCAGCGCAAAAAGTCGGCGCGGATGTTGTCGGCAATGCCCGCGATGCAGTTTTTAAGACCCTTGCGGCGCACCAAGGCCACGGCGTCGGGGGCACTCAGGTACAGGGGCATGGTGGCCGAGGGGACGACTTGACGGCGAACGTTGAGGTCGTATTCAGAGGTGTTGTGGTTGTGGCTCATGTGCAGGCTTCTTCGGTCCTTTAGACCTTGTGTGTCGATGCCGGAAGTTTCTGGGAGCCATGTGGCAATGTAAATCAGCAAAAATATGCTGTTTTATGCATTTAATTGTCGAAATGACATAAATGAATGACAATTTGCACCATGGATGACATCGACCAGCACCTGATTAGCCTGCTTAGGCAAAACGCCCGCATGAACATTGCAGACCTCGCGCACAAGCTGGGCGTGTCGCGGGGCACAGTGAACAACCGCCTGCGCAAGCTCGAAGACAGCCAGGTCATCGTGGGCTACACCATCAAGCTGCGCCCCGATGCCGAGCCCGAACGCATCAAGGCCTGGATGGGCGTGCTGATCGAGGGAAACACCACCCGACAGGTGATCGCCAGCTTGCTGGGCGAGCCCGGCGTGGTGGCCCTGCACGACACCAATGGCCGCTGGGATTTGCTGGCCGAAATCGAGGCCTCGTCAATGAAAGAGCTGTCCGATGTACTGGAACGCGTGCGGCTGATCAGCGGCATCCGCAGCACCGAGACCAACATCCACTTGGCGACTTACCGCTGAGCACCCATGCACACCCTTGAACAACTGCGCAGCGGCGCTCTGGCGGGCACGCGCCGTCTGGACCTGTCTTGCGGTCTGACCGAACTGCCGGAAGAAGTTTTCGCGTTGGCCGACACGCTGGAAGTGCTCAACCTGAGCGGCAACCGGCTGCGCGAATTGCCTCACCAACTGAGCCGCCTGCACAAGCTGCAGGTCTTGTTCGCCTCTGACAACGACTTCGAGGTATTGCCCGAAGTGCTCGGTGCTTGCCCAAGCTTGCAAATGGTCGGCTTCAAGGCCAACCGCATCACCCTGGTGCCTGCCGCCGCTTTGCCACCGGCATTGCGCTGGCTGACCTTGACCGACAACGCCATCGACCACTTGCCCACTGAACTGGGCCAGCGCCCGGCATTGCAAAAGCTGATGCTGGCGGGCAACCGGCTCACGGCTTTGCCCGATGGCTTGCAAATGGCACAAAGACTGGAGTTGCTGCGTATCTCGGCCAACCGCCTAGCGCGTGTACCCGACTGGCTGACCCAGTTGCCACGCCTGTCTTGGTTGGCGCTGGCAGGCAACACCATGGCGGGGTCTTGGGCGACAGAATCTGAATTACCAGCTGTGCCGTGGCACACGCTCACACAAGGTCCCTTGTTGGGCGAGGGCGCTTCGGGTCTCATCTACCGCGTACAAGCATCGGACTGGCCGCAACCGCTGGCGCTCAAGCTGTTCAAGGGTGAAGTGACCAGCGATGGCCTGCCCGAAGACGAACTGGCCGCTTGCCTGGCGGCGGGTGAACATCCGGGCCTGACCACACCCGTCGCCCGGCTGGTGAACCACCCTGAACACGCCCAAGGTTTGTTGATGCCGCTGATCCCGCCGGGGCACATCAACCTGGCGGGGCCACCCAGCTTGCAGAGCTGCACGCGCGATGTGTACCCGAGCGGCTTGCGCTTGCCTGCACCTCTGGCACTGAACATCGCCCGCGATGTCGCCCATGCAGTGGCGCACTTGCACCAGCGTGGTGTGATGCATGGTGACTTGTATGCGCACAACATCCTGATCGATCCCATGCACGGCCAAGCCAGGCTGGGTGATTTTGGTGCGGCCACGCGCCTGCCCATGGACAGCACGACCCCGCGCCACCGCTGGCTTGCACTGGAAGTGCGGGCCATGGGTTGTTTGCTGGAAGAGCTGGCAGATCACACGCCAGCGCCAGCCAGCACCGCGCTCCATGCGCTGGCGCAGAACTGCCTGTCGCCTGTGCCCAGTGAACGGCCTGACATGACCACCGTGGCCGCGCAGTGTCAGGCATTGGCCTATGGATTCGCGGCCTGAGCGACTGCGGTCAATCCAGAAATCGGGCTGCCACATCGGACGGTGGGACCATGCAAGTTTCTGTCCGCCCAAAAACCCGGTAACGGTGTCGAGCCACCCAGCGGTACAGCGCATCGCGCAGCACGGCAGGTACCAACCAGCCCAGCCAAGCAGCACGCCAAGGCCAACCCAGATGGTGCAGGATGCGCAAGATGGCAGCCGTGTGTTGCCAACGGGTGGGGCCATCCACCAACAGCAAGGTTTGAAGACCCTCGACCTGCAAGCCCGCTTGCTGCAGCAAGGCTTGGCCTGTACGGCTCTGAATAGCGGCGAAACGGAAAACACCGCGCTGGTCGTGCCTGAGTAAAAACTTCACCCACCCGTTGCACAGCAAGCACTGCGCGTCAAACACCACAATCAAGCTGGGGGTGGTCATGCTCACAGCGCCAGTGCCGTCGTGTTTTTGACTTCTTCCATGACCGCATAGGTGCGTGTCTCGCGCACGCCGGGCAGCTGCCACAGCACCGTGCCTGCAAATTCGCGGTAAGCGTTCATGTCGGCGGCGCGTGTCTTGAGCAGGTAGTCAAAGCCACCTGCCACCATGTGGCACTCCATGATCTCAGGGCGCACCTGCACCGCCGCCTTGAACTGATCGAACACATTGGGGGTGGTGCGGTCGAGCAGGATTTCCACAAACACCATCATCCCCGCGCCCAGCTTCAGCGGGTTCAAGCGCGCCTCGTAACCCAGGATGAAGCCTTCGCGTGTGAGGCGCTGCACCCGCGCCAACACCGCCGTGGGTGACAGGGCCACGCTTTCGGCCAGCTTCAAGTTGCTGATGCGACCGTCGCGCTGCAGCAGGTCGAGGATGCGGCGGTCGATGCGATCAATGTCTGGGGATTCGGTGCTCATGCTACAGATTATTCATCAATGTGACTGTATTTTGGTGAAATATTCGGCCATCAATCCGGATGATGGCGATTCATGTCAACCCGCAAGGCCTCCGTCATGAACGCTCCTACGACTTTCTTTCAACTGATGCCCAGAGGCACCCACTTCAGCCCCGGCGGCCCCTTGCCCGAGCGCAGCGCCCTGCGCGAAGCCATCGCCCGCGCCACCCGCTTGCCTGAAGCGCAGGCCCTGGCCCCCTTGCTGGCCGCCGCGCGCATGAGCGGCCCCCAAGCCGAACGCACCGACGCGCTGGCCCGCCAACTGGTGAGGGGCATGCGCGAAGGCCAACGCGGCCGCGCCGGCAGTCCATTGAGCGGTCGTGCCGGCCGCGTGCAAAGCCTGATGCAGACCTACGCGCTGTCCAGCGAAGAAGGCGTGGCCCTGATGTGCCTGGCCGAGGCGCTGCTGCGCATCCCCGATGCGGCCACGCGCGACGCGCTGATCCGCGACAAGATTGGCCAGGGCGACTGGCACCAGCATGTGGGCCGCAGCCCGTCGTTGTTTGTGAACGCTGCGTCCTGGGGCCTGCTGCTCACAGGCAAGCTGGTGGCCACGCACAGCGAGGGTGCGCTGCTGGCATCGCTGACCCGGCTGATCGGCAAAAGTGGCGAGCCGCTGATCCGCCAGGGTGTGCAACTGGCCATGCAGATGCTGGGCGAGCAGTTCGTCACCGGCGAGACGATTGACGAGGCCCTGCACCGCGCCCGCGCCATGGAGGCGCAAGGCTTTCGCTATTCGTATGACATGCTGGGCGAAGCGGCGCTGACCGAAGCCGACGCGCAGCGTTACATGCAGGCCTATGAAAACGCCATCCACGCGATTGGCAAGGCATCCAAGGGCCAAGGCGTGGTGGACGGCCCCGGCATCTCGATCAAGCTGTCGGCCCTGCACCCGCGCTACAGCCGCGCCCAGCACCAGCGCGTGATGGATGAACTGTTTCCGCGTGTGTTGAAGCTCACCGAATTGGCGATGCACTACGACATTGGCCTCAACATCGACGCCGAAGAGGTGGACCGCCTGGACATCTCGCTCGACCTGCTCGAAGCCCTGTGCCTGGCCCCCAGCCTGCAGGGCTGGCACGGCATCGGCTTTGTGATCCAGGCCTACCAAAAGCGCTGCCCCTTGGTGATCGATTTTGTGGTGGACTTGGCACGCCGCACAGGCCACCGCTTGATGGTGCGTTTGGTCAAAGGTGCTTATTGGGACAGCGAGGTCAAACGCGCCCAGCTGGACGGGCAAAGCGACTACCCGGTCTACACGCGCAAACACCACACGGATGTGTCTTACCTGGCCTGCGCCCAAAAGCTGCTGGCCGCGCCCGATGCGGTTTACCCGCAATTCGCCACCCACAACGCGCACACGCTGGCGGCCATTGTGAACATGGCTCAGGACATGCACGGCGACTATGCGCCGGGCCAATACGAGTTCCAATGCCTGCACGGCATGGGCGAGCCGCTGTACCGGCAGGTGGTGGGTCCGCTGCAGCGGCCGTGCCGCATCTACGCCCCCGTGGGCACACACGAAACGCTGCTGGCTTACCTGGTGCGCCGTCTGCTCGAAAACGGGGCCAACAGCTCGTTTGTGAACCGCATGGCCGACGCCAGCGTGTCCATCAGCGATCTGGTGCAAGACCCGGTGACGCGCACCGAAGAAGACGCCCAGCGCGAAGACAGCCCCTCCGGCCAGCCGCACCCGCAAATTGCGCAGCCCGCTCAGCTGTATGGCGCAGCCCGCCGCAACTCGCATGGCCCTGACTTGGCCCACGAACCTACACTGCGCCAGCTGGCCGCTGACATGCAAGCGCAGGTGCAAGCCGTGTGGGTCACGCCATTGCTGGCCACCCCTTTTGCAGGCGCTGAACGCATCACCCTGCGCAACCCTGCCGACCACAGCGATGTGCTGGGCACGGTGCACTGCGCCAGCGCGGCCGATGTAGAGGCTGCCCTGCAAGCCGCTAGCGAAGCCGCCCCCGCCTGGGCCGCCACGCCGCCCGCACAACGCGCCGCGCTGCTGGCGCACGCGGCCGATCTGCTGCAGGCCGATGCACCCCACGTGATGGCGCTGCTGGTGCGCGAAGCGGGCAAGACCTGGGGCCACGCCGTGGCCGAGCTGCGCGAGGCGGTGGACTTTTTGCGCTACTACGCCGCACAGGTACGCCGCGACTTTGACCCCAGCACCCACACGCCACTGGGCCCGGTGGTCTGCATCAGCCCGTGGAACTTTCCGCTGGCGATTTTTGTGGGACAGGTCGCCGCCGCACTGGCCGCAGGCAACCCGGTGCTGGCCAAGCCCGCCGAGTCAACGCCTGCCATCGCCGCGCTGGCCGTGCAAGCCTTGTGGCAAGCCGGCGTGCCCCGGGCCGCTGTACAACTGCTGCCGGGCCAGGGCCGCGAAGTGGGCATGCAACTGGTAGGCGATGCCCGCGTGCAAGGCGTGATGTTCACCGGCTCCACCGAGACCGCCCGCGTGCTGCAAGCCGCGCTGGCCGAACGCCTGAACGCGCACGGCCAGCCCGTGCCGCTGATCGCCGAGACCGGCGGGCAAAACTGCATGGTGGTCGACTCGTCGGCCTTGCTGGAACAGGTCGTCACCGACGCCGTGGCCTCGGCCTTTGAAGCCGCAGGCCAGCGCTGCTCGGCCCTGCGCGTGCTCTGTGTGCAGGACGATGTGGCAGACCGCCTGATCGAGATGCTGCAAGGCGCGATGGCTGAAAACACGCTGGGCACACCGGCAAATCTGTCGGTGGACATTGGCCCGGTGATCGACGAACGGGCACGCGCTGGCATCGAAGCGCATGTGAATGCCATGCAGCAAGCGGGTTGTACCGTGCACCGCATCAGTGCCAACGCATTGGACACTTTGCCAGAGGGCACTTATGTGCAGCCCACCTTGATCGAGATCGACCGCATTTCACAACTGCAGCGCGAGGTCTTCGGCCCAGTGCTGCACATCGTGCGTTATGCCCGCCGTGAACTGCCCGCGTTGCTGCAAGCCATCCACGACACCGGCTATGCGCTCACGCTGGGCGTGCATTCGCGCATCGAAGAAACCATCACGCAAGTCATTGACCACAGCCATGCGGGCAATGTCTACGTGAACCGCAACATGGTGGGCGCGGTGGTGGGCGTGCAGCCTTTTGGTGGCGAAGGCTTGTCAGGCACCGGCCCCAAGGCGGGTGGGCCGCTGTACCTTTTGCGATTGTTGGCACGTTGCCCGCAAAACGCCGCCTTGCGCAGCGTGCAAGCCAGTGGCGCGGCCGCGCTGCCCCAGCCCCCCCTTGCGCTGCAAGCCCTGCACGACTGGGCGGTGGCGCAGGCCCGTTTGCCATTGGCGCATGCCTGTGCGCAGTTTGCAGCGGCCAGCCCGGCGGGTCTGCAAGCCACCCTGAGCGGTCCCACGGGCGAGCGCAACGTGTACCGCGTGCAAGCCCGTGCGCGGGTCCTGTGCCTGACGGGCGATCAAGCCTGCGCTGATGCCGACCGCCTGACCCAATTGGCCGCCGTGCTGGCCGTGGGCAGTCGCGCGGTGTGGCCCCTGAGCGCACAAGCGCAACATGCACAACTGCCTGCAGCCGTGCAAAGCCAGGTAACGCTTGAAGACCCCCGCCATGGCCAGCCGGTGGATGCGGCCCTGCTGCACGGCGACGCCGCCACCACGCTGCACTGGCAAACACAACTGGCCCAGCGCCCGGGGGCCATCGTCACGCTCACGGCCCTGCACACGGGGGACACCGCCGTGCCACTGGAACGCCTGGTGAGCGAGCGCAGCATCAGCACCAACACGGCCGCTGCGGGGGGCAACGCCAGCCTGATGACACTGGCGGTTTGAAAACGCCCGTGCTTTGCCACTTGTGTGACAAAGCACGGGCCAGCCTCTGGCTACCATCGCGCATGCACCTGACCGTTTCATCTCCCGTTCAATCCCTCGCTGACATTCACCGCATCGAGGCCACTCCACTGAACCAAGCCATACCCTGGCCCAGCACTTACGACCTGATTCGCGCCAGTGCCGAGGCCCACGCAGAGCAGCCCGCGCTCACGTTTTTACACACAGGTGCGCCCGGCGGCCCCGCAACCACCTGGTCCTATCGAAGCTTGCTGCAAGGTATTCACCAGACGGCCAATTTGCTGCACAGCCTGCACCTGGGCCCACAAGACGTGGTGGCCATCTTGCTGCCCGGCGGACTGGCCTACCACCTGGCCTTGTGGGGGGGCGAGGCGGCGGGCATTGTGCAACCGCTCAACCCTTTGTTGAGCGAAGACAAACTGCTGTCTCTGCTGCGCGCCAGCCAAGCCAAAGTGCTGATCGCCCACGGCGTAGACGATGACAGCCACCTGCGTGAAAAAGCGCTGCGACTGCAAGCCCAATTGCCCGACTTGAAAACCGTGTTGCTGGTTCACCCGGAGGGTGCACCCTTGGCACCCGATCTGCCGCACGGCACACAGGACTTTCATGCCCTGCGCCAGCAACAAGTCAGTGACCAACTGCTGAGCGAGCGGGTCTTTCAGCCGAGCGACATCGCTGCTTACTTCCACACTGGCGGCACCACCGGTGCGCCCAAACTGGCAAGGCACAGCCACGGCGCACAAGTTTTCACTGCCTGCGCCAACGCCAGCATGCAGGGCTTTCGCGCCAACGATGTCACGATCAACGGCTACCCACTGTTCCATGTCGCCGGCGTGCTGCCTGGCGCGCTGTGTTCTCTGGCCATCGGCATGCATGTGATCATTCCGACAGATGCGCTGTTTCGCAACCGCGAGGTGGTGCAAAACTACTGGCGTCTGGTCGAGCACCACGGCTGCACGCTCATGTCGGGCGTGCCGACGGTGCTGGCGGCATTGGCGGGTGTGCCACTGAACGGGGCAGACATTGCTCGCATGCGTGCGGTGCGCACCGGGGCTGCGCCACTGCCGCCCGAGCTGGCGCAGCGCTTTGAGCAGACTTTTGGCTTGCAGATCAACGAAAGCCTGGGCATGACCGAGACGGCCGGCCTGAGCACCGTGGCACCACCGGGCCTGAGCGCACCTGCAGGCTGTGTGGGCTGGCCACTGCCGCATGCCAAGGTGCGCATCGCGGCCTTGAACAGCGATGACCAAGTCACCAGCGTAGACCTGCCTGCGGGCGAAAAAGGCATGGTGCTTTACCAAGGACCGAATCTGTTTTCAGGCTATCTGGATGCGGCAGAAACTGCACGCAGCTTCACGCCAGACGGCTGGCTCATCACGGGCGATGTGGGCTTCATCGACGAACAAGGCCGCCTCAATTTGTCGGGTCGCGCCAAGGATTTGATCATCCGTGGGGGCCACAACATCGACCCCAAAGTGATCGAAGACGCCTTGGGGTCGCACCCCGCCGTGGAGTTGTGCGCTGCCGTGGGTGCCCCCGATGCCTATGCGGGTGAGTTGCCCGTGGCGTTTGCCACGCTCAAGGCAGGCGCACAGGTGAGCGAAGCCGAGCTGCTGGCCTTCACCGCCGAGCGTGTGGACGAAGCCCCCGCTAAACCCAAGAGCATCACCATCCTTGAACGCATGCCCGTGACCAACGTCGGCAAAATTTACAAACCCGAGTTGCGCACCCTCGCCACGGCCACCGTGGTGCAGGGCCTGCTCCATCAGGCCATGACGCCCTTGCAAACGCCTGCTGCGCAATGGCCCGAGGTGAAGGCCACGGGAGATGCCCCTGTCGAAGTCGATGCGCGGGCCACGCCCGAGGCGGCTTGGGCGGCGCTGAAGCCGCTGCTGGTGGCCTTGCCCGTTAAGATCCTGTTGCGCGAAAAATAGTCACCGCTTTTTAAGCTGCTCGCGCAACCGGGTTTGCTCTTGTTCTTCGGTCTTGAGCTGATCGCGAACCTGGGTCAGGCTCTGCTCTTGGGTTTTCAAGTGCGTCAACAGCCGCTCCTGGGTTTGCTCTTGCTTGCGCAATGCGTCCAGCAATTCGGGCTTGTCTTGCGCGTGGTCCTGGATCTGACTGCGCGTACGAACCAGCAGCTGGTCTTGTCGTTGGATCTGGTCACGCGTTTGTTTGAGCAGCTTTTCTTGCGCCTTGATCTGGTCCCTTATGGCGGACAGGTTTTTTTCTTGCGTGCGGATTTGCGTCTGGTGGTAGATGGATTCTTTTTGTCGCTCGACAAATTGCTCCGTCTTGGCACCCAAGCCGGTAGCGGGGCCTGCTCCCGAACCAGGGCCTGCGCCGCCTGCGGCACCCGGACCTGCGCCTGCGCCTGCACCTGCACCTGCGCCTTGGGCAAAGGCTGCGAAACTGGAAGCCGCCAGCACAAGGGCTACGGTCGTTGAAGCAATTTTGACAAGTCGTGCAGTCATGGAAAGTCCTTGGTTTTTGCAGTTGAAAGACACCTAGAGTCTGCAAAAACCAGAAAGAACCGTGAATCCATCAGACGGTCAATTTTCATTGACCGAAAGATCTATGCCGTCATTGACACGACAGGACGACCAGGCCTTGCACCAAAGAAAACGCCACGACCCGCGTGGCGTTCAACACCTCACCTCAGAAGACGATCAGCTCAGGTGCTTGCCAATGATCCCTGCCAGCTCGAACATGGTGGCTTGGTCTTTGCCAAACACGGCTTGCAACTTGCCATCGGCGGTGATGGAGCGCTTGTCCGCCGGATTTTGCAAGTTATTGGCCTTGATGTAGTCCCAGATTTTTTTGACCACCTCGGTGCGGGCATAAGTGCCATCGCCAATCACGGCGGCCAAGGCGGCGCTGGGCTTCAAAGTGCCGACTGCGGCTTTGCGCGGCGCCTTGGGTGCAGCGGTTTTGGCCACTTTTTTGGCAGCTGGCGTTTTGACGGCGGCTTTCTTGGCGGCAGGCTTGCCGAAGGGGGTCTTCTTGGCGGCTGTTTTGCGCGGTGGGTATTTCTTGCCGCCTTCGCGCTGTTCAAACTCAAATGCCACTTTGCCCTCTTCGGGGTTCCAGGCCAGCATGGCCTTGAAGCTGCGGCGCGTGCGGTTGCTCACAAATTTGTCGAGCAGATCGGTCTTGCCAGTGGCCAACAATTTGACGACTTGTTCCCGCTCCACCGGCTGCTGCAAGATGACCTTGCCGGTCTTGAAGTCGCAGCTGGGCGTGGGCTGCTCGTGCGTGGGCACGGCTTTGCTGCACACGTAGTTGCTGCCGTGCTCGTGCACCGCGCTGCCGCACTTGGGGCACACGCCCAGTGATTCATCGGTGAATTCGACGATCTCGCCGCTGTCTTCGTTTTTCTTGTCGTCACCAAAATCGAATTCGAGCTTCCAGTTCTTTTCTTCTTCGTTGTACTTGAGCGCCATCTCGGCCACGAAAGGCCAACCAGCTTTGGAGCGGAAGCCGTCCAGCGGGCCAATCTTCTTGTCGCGCATGAATTGCTCGACTTCGGCTGGCTCAAAGGTGCGCCCGGCCGGCGATTTGCCAAACGAGAAGCCGCAACCCTCAGCAGCGCCATGGGCCCCGGTGCAGGTGTACCTGCGGTAGTTTTCTTTGACCACACCGCCGCAGTTGGGGCAAGGCGTGGTCAGCGTTGCGTAGTCACCGGGCACAGTGTCGCGGTCGTACTCTTTGGCTTTCTTGACGATGTGCTCGGTCATGGCCGCGATCTCGGCCATGAAGGTGGCGCGGCTCAATTTGCCTTGCTCCATCTGGGCCAGCTTGTATTCCCACTCGCCGGTCAGCTCGGGTTTGGAGAGTTCTTCGACCTGCAGGCCGCGCAACAGCGTCATGAGCTGGAAGGCCTTGGCCGTCGGGATCATTTCGCGGCCTTCGCGCAGCATGTATTTCTCGTTGATCAGGCCTTCGATGATGGCGGCGCGGGTGGCTGGCGTGCCCAGGCCTTTTTCCTGCATGGCCTCGCGCAGTTCGTCGTCGTCCACCATCTTGCCTGCGCCTTCCATGGCACCCAGCAGCGTAGCTTCTGAGTAGCGTGCCGGAGGGCGTGTCTTCAGGCCTTTGGCTTCGACCGATTCGACACCCACTTGTTCGCCCGGCTGCACCGGCACCAGGTTTTGGCCTTTGTCGCCATCTTTGGCGTCTTCCACTTCTTCTGCGGCTTCTTTGCCGTAAATGGCGAGCCAACCCGGCTTGACCAGCACCTTGCCGACGGTCTTGAAGCTGTGACCAGCGGCCACGCTGATGCGTGTGGTCACCTGGTATTCGGCGCTCGGGAAGAACACCGCCATGAAGCGGCGCACCACCAGGTCATAGAGTTTTTGCTCGGCCTCAGACAGGCCGCTGGGCGCTTGCAGCGTGGGGATGATGGCGAAGTGGTCCGACACCTTTTTGTTGTCGAACACACGAGGGATCTTGCGCACGTAGTTGTTGTTCAGTGCCGTCAGGGCGTGCGGGGCCAGGTGGCGCATGCCGCTGTCGGCCAGCATTTCGAAGGTTTGCTTGGCCACGGGCACATAGTCTTCGGGCAGGTGGCGCGAGTCGGTACGTGGGTAGGTCAGGGCCTTGTGGCGCTCGTACAGGCTTTGGGCCAGCGCCAACGTGGTCTTGGCCGAGAAGCCGAACTTGCCGTTGGCCTCGCGCTGCAAACTGGTCAGGTCAAACAAACCGGGGCTGGCTTGTGTGGTGGGTGTGGCCTCTTCGGTCACGCTGGCGGTTTTGCCGCGCACGGCATCCACGATGGCTTGTGCCTCGGCAGCGGTCCATTGGCGGTCGGCTTTCTTTTCGGCGTCTTCTTCTTTCTTCCACTTCGGGTCGAACCACTTGCCGGGGTAGGTGCCCGCAGCGGCGGCGAACTCGGCGTGGATTTCCCAATAGTCGCGGCTCACGAATTTGCGGATCTGCTCTTCGCGCTCCACCACCACAGCCAGCGTGGGCGTTTGCACCCGGCCCACAGTGGTCAAGAAGAAGCCACCATCACGCGAGTTGAATGCGGTCATGGCGCGGGTGCCGTTGATGCCCACCAGCCAATCGGCTTCAGAGCGGCTGCGGGCGGCGTCGGCCAGGCCCTGCATCTGGGTGTTGCTGCGCAGGTTGTCAAAGCCATCGCGGATGGCTTGTGGCGTCATGGACTGCAGCCACAGGCGTTGTACGGGCTTGTCCAGGGTCTTGGTGCCACCGGCATATTGTTCGATCAGGCGGAAGATCAACTCCCCCTCGCGGCCCGCGTCACAGGCGTTGATGAGGGCGTTCACGTCTTTGCGCTTGGCTTGCCTCACCACGGCACTCAAGCGGCTCTTGGTTTTGTCCACCGGCTTCAGGTCAAAGTGCGGCGGGATCACGGGCAGGTTGGCAAAGCTCCACTTGCCGCGTTTCACGTCGTACTGCTCAGGCGCCTGGATCTCCACCAGATGGCCCACGGCGCTGGTCACGACGTATTGCTCATTCTCAAAATGGTCGTCGTGTTTCTCGAACTTGCCGGAAGTCGGCGTCAAGGCTTTGACGATGTCTTGAGCCACCGAAGGCTTCTCTGCAATTACCAATGTCTTCATGTCATTACAATCCGTTGTCTCGCGTGTGCGCACGCGCCCGGGCACGCGCTCACGCGCACGCCCACATGAATTCACCATAACAAATTTTTAACGCCGTGGCCAAAACCCCTGTTTCTTCCCCCAGCCGCTCCAAGCCGAGCGCATCCGGCAAACGCATCCAGGTTCGCCGCTCCGGCGTGCACGGCAAGGGCGTGTTTGCCCTGCAAGACTTGGCCGAAGGCGAGACCCTGATTGAGTACGTGGGCGAGGTCATCAGCTGGGACGAGGCGCAAGACCGCCACCCACACGACCCGAATGACCCGAACCACACCTTCTACTTCCATGTGAACGAAGACCGGGTGATCGATGCGCTGCACGGCGGCAACTCTTCGCGCTGGATCAACCACAGCTGCAACCCCAACTGCGAAGCCGACGAAGAAAACGACCGCATTTTCATCAAGGCCATCCGCAACATCTTGGCCGGTGAAGAGCTGAACTACGACTACGGCCTGATCATCGACGAGCCTTACACCAAGAAGCTCAAGGCCGAATACCCTTGCTGGTGCGGCAGCGCCAATTGCCGTGGCACCCTGCTGTCGCCCAAAGAGCGCAAGGACACGCCCAAAACACCTGGCCAGAAAAAAGCCAAGGCCAAATCCAAAGACAAGCCGAAGGCAAAAGACGACGTCAAAGCCAAAAGCAAAGGCAAAGCCCCCAAGGCGGTCAAGCCAGTGAAAGCGGAAAAGGCGGTCAAACCCGCGAAGGTGGAAAAGGCGGAGAAGGCCAAAAAGGCAACGAAACCTGAGAAAAAGACCCAAACCAAAAAGGCGGTCGCCAAAAAAGGCTGACGCATATTGGCCTGCAGCGTTGACCCTGTAGGAGGCCGCCCCTGCGGCCGAATGCGGGTGAATCTGTACAGGCCTTGTCGAAGCGCCGACCTTCGCGAGCGGGGGGACTCGCTCCCACAAAACACGCACTCAGCCAACAAGCACGCACAACCAACGCCACACCATGATCACGCGCACCCCTTGGCCTGCTGAAGCGATTTGGGAGCAGATTTACCCCCTGCTGCCCGATTTCACGGTCGAGGTGCTGCCCGAGATCGATTCGAGCAACAGCGAGCTCATGCGCCGAGCGCGCGCAGGCCAGCTCGAGCCCACGTTGCTGGTGGCCGAGCGTCAAACTGCAGGGCGTGGCCGCATGGGCCGCGTCTGGCAAAGCCAACCGGGCGACTCGCTCACTTTCTCCCTCAGCTTGCCCCTCAAGCCCAAAGACTGGTCCGGCCTGTCGTTGGCCGTCGGCCTGAGCCTGGCCGAGAGCCTGCACCCCGAGGTGGGCCTGAAGTGGCCCAACGATTTGTGGTTTCAAGACCGCAAGCTTGGCGGCATGCTGGTCGAAGCGGCCAGCATGGGCGGGCGCAGCCAGGTGGTGGTGGGGGTGGGCCTGAACATCCGTCCACGGCCTTCAGATGGCCTCAACACAGCGCCAGCAGCCCTCACTGAGATGTTGCCTGACTTGACCGCACCCGCCTGCCTGGCACGCGTGGCCATGCCTTTGATACAAACGCTGCTGGCATTTGAGCGCGAAGGCTTCGCCCCGCTGCAAACCCGGTTTGAGTCGCGCGACGTCCTCAAGGGCCGGCACGTGCACACCAGCGATGGCCAAATCGGTCTGGCACTGGGCGTCAGCCCCAACGGCGCTTTGCGTCTGCAAACCGACACAGGCCTGCAAGAGATCCACAGCGCTGAAGTCAGCGTGCGCCCTTTTCCTGTTGAGGACAAATCCCAATGATGCGTTGGTTCATGGCTCTTTTGCTGATCCTCCATGCGGCCACGCTGGCTTGGCAATGGGACGCTTTCGCCCGCTGGGGTTGGGGCCCGAATACGGCACGCGAGCCTGAACGCTTGGGGAACCAAATTCGCCCTGAAGCGTTGAAAATCGAAACACCTGCCGCTGCCGCAGAGCGCATGGCCGCTGAAACGGCTGCCGCAGCCCTCAAAGCCACAAACCCTTAACCCTTTTGGAGACTTGACCGATGAGCCTGAAACTTTACTTTGCCCCCGGCGCCTGTTCTTTTGTGCCCCATGTGCTGCTGGAGATGAGCGGTGCCGAGTTTGAGCCCAGCATGGTCAAGCTGCACAAAGGCGAACAAAACAGCGACGACTACAAAGCCATCAACCCACGCGGCCAGGTGCCGGTACTTGTGAACAACGGCCAACCCGTCACGCAAATCGTCGCCATCGTCTTGCATCTGGACCAGCTGTTCCCGCAGATGGGCTTCTTGCCCACAGAGGCCTTGGCCCGCGCACAAGCCATCTCGACTTTGGCATGGATGAACAACACGGTGCACCCGACCTTCACGCACATCTTCATGCCGCAAAAGTTCTCGGACCAGCCCGAAGTGCAAGCGGCCCTCAAGCCTTACAACACCCAGCTGTTCCGCGGCATGCTGGGCGAATTGCAGGCACTGGTGAAGGCCGCTGCTGCCAAGGGCCAGCCTTGGTTGAGCGGTGAACGCTTCGGCCCGTTGGACGCCTACAGCCTGACCTTGACACGCTGGGGCACGATTGCTGGCATCACGCCCGAAGAACACCCCGAGCTGTGGGCCTTTGTGCAAAAAGTGGCGGCAGAGCCCGCCGTGGCCCGCGTGATCGAGCGTGAGCGCTTGCAGCTGAACATGGGCAGGCCCGCTTAAGGCGGCCAGAGCCACGTCAGACATTCGGCCGCAGGGGCAGCCTCCCACCAAGGGCCTGGCAAGGCTTGCGCTCAAGCGAACGCGTTGAACCGCAGCGTGAAGCAAGCCCCTGGCGGGGTGTGGCTCGGGTGCGCGGCATCGACCGTGACCGAGGCCCCGTGTTGCTGCGCGATTTCCTTGACGATGGGCAAGCCCAAACCCGAGCCATCGACGTTGGTGCCCAGCGCCCGGTAAAACGGCTGAAACACCAGATCGCGCTCAGCCAAAGGAATGCCCGGGCCGTTGTCCTCCACCTGCATCACCAGCGCTTTGCTGTACGGGTCCACCAGAACGCGCACCGTGACCACCCCCGGATGTTCCGGCGTGCTAGGGGTGTAGTGAACGGCGTTTTCGACCAGGTTGCGCAGCATTTCTTTCAGCAAAGTCGGGTTGCCTTGCACCTGTGCACCCGGTGTGCCCGCATCCACCCCTTCGTAGCCCAGATCCAAGCCTTTGTCCATCGCGCGCGGCAGGCAGTCTTGTATGACTTCGCTGGCCAGCAACACCATGTCGCAACTTTGCTGCGCGACATGCGTGCCGCCACCTTCTGCGCGAGCCAGTGACAACAACTGGTTCACCGTGTGGGTGGCCTGCACACTGGCCCGGCCAATTTGTTTCAAGGATTTTTTCAACTCATCTTCGCTGGAGCCCGAACGCTGCGCCAGATCGGCCTGCATGCGCAAGCCCGCCAAAGGGGTTTTGAGTTGGTGCGCCGCATCGGCCAAAAAACGCTTTTGCGTGACGATCGAGTCTTTCAGGCGTTCCAGCAAGTCGTTCACCGACACCACCAACGGGGCCACCTCCATGGGCACCGCTTTGTCATCGAGCGGGCTCAAATCATCGGGTTTGCGCGCACGGATACGCTCTTCCAGCTCCGACAAAGGCTTGATGCCGCGCACCAGCGCCAGCCACACCAACAGCACGGCCAAGGGCAACAAAGCAAACTGCGGCAGCATCACGCCCTTGATGATCTCTGCCGCCAGCACAGAACGCTTTTCACGCGTCTCGGCCACCTGCACCAAGGCGGGGTGCTTGCCCTCGGCATCCAGCCGGATCCAGGTGTAGGCCACACGCACCTCGAAGCCACGCATCTCGTCATCGCGGATGTGCACCTCGTAGCTGCTGCCTTTGTCTTGGTCCACCGGCGGCAAGGGCAAATCGCGCTCACCACTCAAATGCTCTTGATGGCCTCCGCGCACCTGGTAATAAACCAGATCGGTCTCGTCGGCGCGCAGCAATTCACTGGCGGGCTGGGGCAGGTTGAACTGAACACGTTTGTCGGGCCCCAGCTTGACCTGCTGAGCCAAGGCCTGCACGTTGTAGACCAATGCACGGTCAAACGGCTTGTTGGCCAACCCTTGCGCCACCAGCCAGGTCAGGGCCAAACTGATGGGCCACAGCAACAGCAACGGCGTGAGCATCCAGTCGAGGATTTCCCCGAACAAGGAACGTTGTTCGCGTTTGAAGATGCGCACACTCCAGCCGCGGGATTTCATGGCGGCGGCATCCTTGACTCTGGCGTGGCGCGTGTCAAATCACCGGGCGCTCAGCCAGGGATTTTTTCGAGGCAGTAGCCCAAGCCACGGACGGTGGCGATGCGGATCGGGCCCTTTTCAATCTTTTTGCGCAGACGATGGATGTACACCTCGATCGCGTTGTTGCTGACCTCTTCGCCCCACTCGCACAGGCGTTCAACCAACTGGTCTTTGCTGACCAGACGCCCCGCACGCTGCAGCAGCACTTCCAGCAGACCCAGCTCACGCGCTGACAGCTCCACCATCTTGCCGTCGATGGTGGCCACGCGACCGGACTGGTCATAGATCAGCGGACCGTGCTTGATTTGCGAGGTGGCACCGCCCATGCCGTGCCGTGTGAGGGCGCGCACGCGGGCTTCGAGTTCTTGCAGGCTGAAGGGTTTGGCCATGTAATCGTCGGCGCCGTAGTCCAAGCCCTTGACGCGCTCTTCAACGCTGTCTGCCGCTGTGAGGATCAGCACCGGCAAGGTGGAGCCTCTGGCGCGCAAACGCTTGAGGACTTCCAGGCCGTGCATTTTGGGCAGGCCCAAATCGAGGATCAGCAGATCAAATTCGTTGTTGGTCATCAAGGCCGCGTCCGCCTCACTGCCACTGGCCACATGGTCCACCGCTGCGCCCGCACTGCGCAGGGTGCGCAACAAGCCATCGGCAAGCACCTGGTCGTCTTCGGCTATCAGAATTCGCATGTCTGTCTCCTGTTGTGGTGGGTGCGGCTCGTTCCGGGCTGATGACCGAGGTGTTGCAATTCTAGTGTCTGGCGTGGGGGCTTCTGCCTGAACATCAGTGCGCATAGGCCTCCAGACCCAAAGCCACCACGGTCGCCACATCCTTGCCCACCGCATCGCGGAACTCGGTCTCGGCTTGCGCCACCGCATCCTTGAAGGCTTGCAGCCAGGCCAGCCCCACGGGCGTGAACACCACGCGCCGCGCACGGGCGTCCGACACATCGGGCTCGCGTTGCACCAGACCCCAGGCCGTGCATTGGTCCACCAAATCCCCCATGGCCTGCTTGCTCATCCCTGCTGCACGGGCCAGATCGGTCAGGCGCGAGCCTTCCAGCGCCAGATGCCGCGTGATGTGAACGTGTGCGGCGCTGATCTGGTCGCGAGATGCCAGATTGGCCAAGGCCAGCGGCACGCCCTCATTGCCCGCCATCAGGTAGAGCACACGTTCGTCAAAGCGGCGCATGGCATGCCCCAGCAAACGGCCTAAATGGGTTTGACGCCAGCGGTCATCGGCCCAGTCGGGCTGTTCACTGGCTGTTGATTCAGGGGTTTCGCTCATCGGATAAATGATAAGGCAAACTGACCAAAAATAGTGTTCACAGGTTTATACAGTTCGTTTACAGTACTGTTCAAGCATCCAGTCGACAGCGCATTCCCGCTGAATTCGGTGCCCCAAACCATTGATATTCAAGGAGATTTCCATGAGCGACGACAACAGCGAAAAGTCCAAAGCCCTGCAAGCCGCCCTGGCCCAGATTGAAAAACAATTCGGCAAAGGCACCATCATGCGCCTGGGCGAAGGCGAAGCCATCGCCGACATCCAGGTCGTCTCCACCGGCTCTTTGGGCCTGGACATCGCGCTGGGCGTGGGCGGTCTGCCCCGTGGCCGCGTGATCGAGATCTACGGCCCGGAGTCATCGGGCAAAACCACCCTCACCCTGCAAGTCATCTCCGAAATGCAACGCCTGGGCGGCACCTGCGCCTTTGTGGACGCAGAACACGCACTCGACGTGCAATATGCCCAGAACCTGGGCGTCAACCTGCAAGACCTGCTGGTCAGCCAACCCGACACCGGCGAACAAGCACTGGAAATCGTGGACAGCCTGGTGCGCTCCGGCGCGGTCGACTTGGTCGTCATCGACTCGGTGGCTGCCTTGACCCCCAAGGCCGAAATTGAAGGCGACATGGGCGACAGCCTGCCAGGCCTGCAAGCACGCTTGATGAGCCAGGCCCTGCGCAAGCTGACCGCCACCATCAAGAAGACCAACTGCACCGTCATCTTCATCAACCAGATCCGCATGAAGATTGGCGTCATGTTCGGCAGCCCCGAAACCACCACTGGCGGCAACGCGCTCAAGTTCTACGCCTCGGTGCGCCTCGACATCCGCCGCACCGGCACCATCAAGAAGGGCGACGACGCGATCGGCAACGAGACCAAAGTCAAAGTGGTCAAAAACAAAGTCGCGCCACCCTTCAAGACGGCCGAGTTCGACATCCTGTTTGGCGAGGGCATCAGCCGAGAAGGTGAGGTCATCGACATGGGCGTGACCGCCAAGATCGTCGACAAATCGGGCGCTTGGTACGCCTACCAGGGCGAGAAAATCGGCCAAGGCCGTGACAACGCCCGCGAGTTTTTGCGCGAAAACCCCGCCTTGGCCCGGGAAATCGAAAACAAGGTGCGCGAATCGCTGGGCATCCGCTTGTTGGAATCGGCCATTGCCGAGCCCAAAGGCGAATAAGCGGCCTTTGCGAAGAGACCCAACTTGAACAAGCCCGGCTTTCAACCCTCGCTCAAGGGGCGCGCCCTGCGCCTTTTGAGCCAGCGTGAACACTCGCGCACTGAGCTGGAACGCAAACTGGCCCAGCACGAAGAAGTGCCCGGCGAGCTGGCCAAAGCACTGGACGAGTTGCAAGCACGGGACTTCATCAACGACGGGCGAGCCATCGAGTCGGTCGTGCACCGCCGCTCGAGCAAGCTGGGTGCAGCACGTGTCAAGCAAGAGCTGGCCGCCAAAGGCCTGTCGGGCGAAGCCGTGACCGCTGCGATGGAGGGGTTGCGCGAGACCGAGTTCAGCCGCGCACTGGCCGTCTGGCGCAAAAAATTTGACCGGCCTGCAGCCGACCCGAATGAGCGGGCCAAGCAAATTCGCTTTTTAATGACACGCGGGTTTCAAGCCGAGGTCGTGCGAAAAATCGTGCAGGGCGCAGACGAAGACATCTGAGCCTTTGAAAGGCCCCTGCATTCACAAGCTGGGGCCTATTGGTGCAGGACGAACCCTGCAAGTCGTTTGCGGGTGAATTACAAACCCAACATCAATTGGATGTTTTGCACCGCCGCGCCGCTGGCACCCTTGCCGAGGTTGTCCAAACGGGCAATGACCACGGCATGACGGGCTTCTTCGTTGGCAAACACCCGGATTTCCAGCTTGTTGGTGTCGTTCAGCGCCGTGGCGTCCAGCTTGGCGTCAGCCGTAGCCGGCAGCACACTGACCCAACCACCCGCCTCTTGGCTTGCGGCGTAATGCGCGCGCAAAGCTTCGTGCACAGCAGCAGCCGTCGGTTTGCCTGGCAAGCTGTCCAGGTGCAGGGGCAACTGAACCAGCATGCCTTGGCGGAAATTGCCCACGGCCGGCACAAACAAGGGGCGGCAGGTCAGCCCGGTGTAGCGCATGATTTCAGGAATGTGTTTGTGCTTGAGGCCCAAAGCATAGGCCTCAAACAGTGGGGCTTTGCCGGCCTCGTAGTCCTCGATCATGGTTCTGCCGCCTCCGGAATAACCACTCACAGAGGGCAAACAGACCGGAAAGTCCAGCGGCATCAAACCGGCATCGACCAACGGCCGCAAGATGGAAATGGCGCCCGTGGCATAGCAACCAGGGTTGGCCACGCGCTCGGCCTGGCGCACAGCATTCAGCTGGTCGGCTGCCAGTTCAGGAAAACCAAACACCCAATCAGGGTGGCAGCGGTGGGCGGTCGAGGCGTCCACAATGCGCGGCTTGCGGCCGGGCAGGCTGTCGATCATGGCCACCGACTCGATGGCGGCATCGTCGTGCAGGCACAGCACCACCAAGTCGGCAGCAGCCATCAGCTCGCGCTTGGCTTCGGGGTCCTTGCGGCGGGCGGGGTCGATGCTCAGCACCTCGATCTGAGGCATCAGCGCCAAGCGCTCGCGAATCTGCAAACCAGTGGTGCCAGCTTCGCCATCGATGAATATTTTGGCCATGGGTATTACTTTCTCAAAAAATCCTGCGTCCAACGTCAAGTCAATGTAAGACGCAAGGATCAGGATTGGTGCATTGCAGCATGATACAGTCCAAGGCTGCAGTGTCCAGAGCCTGCTGGCGTACACCCTTTGATACAGGGGCCCCGGCGGACCGGTCGAATTTCCACCCCTCTGAGAGAAGACCTCATGAAGATTCACGAGTACCAAGGCAAGGAAATCTTGCGTCAATTCGGTGTGCCAGTTCCCCGTGGCATCCCGGCGTTCACCGTTCAAGAGGCGGTTGAAGCCGCTCAAAAACTGGGCGGCCCGGTTTGGGTGGTCAAGGCCCAGATCCACGCAGGTGGCCGTGGCAAGGGTGGCGGCGTCAAGGTGGCCAAAACCATTGAAGACGTCAAGCGCATCTCTGGCGAGATCCTGGGCATGCAGCTCAAGACCCACCAGACTGGCCCCGAAGGCCAAAAAGTCCGTCGCCTGTACATCGAAGACGGCGCTGACATCAACAAAGAATATTACGTGTCCGTGGTCACCGACCGCGCCACTCAGAAGATTGCTTTCATCGCTTCCAGCGAAGGCGGCATGGACATCGAGGAAGTGGCTCACTCCACCCCCGAGAAAATCATCACCGAGTTCATCGATCCCCTGACCGGTCTGGGCGATGCCCAAGCCAAGAAGATCTCTGACGCCATCGGCATGCCTGCAGACTCCACCGCACAGGCAGTGGACATCTTCAAGAAGCTGTACCAGTGCTACATGGAAACCGACGCGTCGTTGGTCGAAATCAACCCGCTGAACCGCGACAGCAAGGGCAACGTGATGGCTTTGGATGCGAAGTTCAACTTCGACGCCAACGCCCTGTTCCGTCACCCTGAAATCGTGGCCTACCGCGATCTGGACGAAGAAGATCCAGCCGAAGTCGAAGCTTCCAAGTTCGATCTGGCCTACATCTCCTTGGACGGCAACATTGGTTGCTTGGTCAACGGCGCTGGCTTGGCCATGGCCACCATGGACACCATCAAGTTGTTCGGCGGTGAGCCTGCCAACTTCCTGGACGTGGGCGGCGGCGCAACGGCCGAGAAAGTCACAGAAGCCTTCAAGATCATGCTGGCCAACAAGAATGTCAAAGGCATTTTGGTCAACATCTTCGGCGGCATCATGAAGTGCGACACCATCGCCACCGGCGTGATCACCGCTTGCAAGGCCGTGAACCTGTCTGTGCCACTGGTTGTGCGCATGAAGGGCACCAACGACGAGCTGGGCAAGAAGATGCTGGCCGAATCCGGTCTGCCGATCATCTCTGCCGACACCATGGCCGAAGCCGCGACAGCCATCGTCGCAGCCGTTAAGTAAGGAACCGACATGTCGATCTACATCAACAAAGACACCAAAGTCATCACCCAAGGTATCACCGGCAAAACCGGTCAGTTCCACACTGAAAAGTGCCAGGAATACGCGAACGGCAAGAACTGCTTCGTCGCGGGTGTGAACCCCAAGAAGGCTGGCGAGTCCATCTTCAACATCCCAATCTACGCATCGGTCAAAGAAGCCGCCACGCAAACTGGCGCGACCGTGTCCGTGATCTACGTGCCACCAGCCGGTGCTGCCGCTGCGATCTGGGAAGCCGTTGAAGCTGACCTGGACTTGGCGATCTGTATCACCGAAGGCATTCCAGTCCGTGACATGCTCGAAGTGCGCAACAAGATGAAGGCCAAGGAAGCCGCTGGCGGCAAGCGCACGCTGCTGCTGGGCCCCAACTGCCCAGGTCTCATCACCCCTGACGAAATCAAGATCGGCATCATGCCCGGTCACATCCACCGCAAAGGCCGCATTGGCGTGGTGTCCCGTTCGGGCACTTTGACCTATGAAGCCGTGGCGATGTTGACCGAAGTGGGCCTGGGCCAGTCCAGCGCCGTCGGTATCGGTGGCGACCCGATCAACGGTTTGAAGCACATCGACGTGATGAAGGCTTTCAACGACGATCCAGACACCGACGCGGTCATCATGATTGGCGAAATCGGCGGTCCGGACGAAGCCGAAGCCGCCATGTGGTGCAAGGCCAACATGAAGAAGCCGGTTGTTGGCTTCATCGCCGGTGTGACTGCCCCTCCCGGCAAGCGCATGGGCCACGCAGGCGCCCTGATCTCTGGCGGTGCCGACACGGCCGATGCCAAGCTGGCCATCATGGAAGAATGCGGCTTCATCGTCACACGCAACCCCTCTGAATTGGGCAAACTGCTCAAAGCTCAGCTGAAGTAAACTTCAGGCCGCTTTAAATGGCGGCTGTGGTTAGCCACAATGCCAAAGCCGGATGTTCTGCGGGACAATCCGGCTTTCCGTTTTTTGAAATCATGATTCGTCGACTCAAGGTTGGCGTCAAAGGAACACCGTGGAAGAATTTCTGACCGCTCATTTCTGGTTCGCTGTGGGCCAGATCATCATGATCGACATCCTGCTGGGTGGCGACAACGCTGTGGTGATCGCGCTGGCTTGCCGCCAATTGCCCACCCACCAGCGCACCAAAGGCATTTTGTGGGGCACAGCGGGTGCCATCGTTTTGCGCGTCATCCTGATTTTCTTCGCACTCACCCTGTTGGCCATTCCTTTCCTCAAATTTGTGGGCGCACTTTTGCTGTTGTGGATCGGCGTGAAGCTGCTGACCCCCGACGAAGACGATGACCACAGCAACATCCAGGGCAGCGACAAGCTCTGGGGTGCGGTCAAGACCGTCATCGTGGCCGACCTGGTCATGAGCGTGGACAACGTGATCGCCATTGCCGGTGCCGCCCAAACTTCGGGCAACGCCGACCACCAGATGCCTTTGGTCATCTTCGGCCTGCTGGTCAGCATCCCGATCATCGTTTGGGGCAGCCAGTTGGTGCTCAAACTGATGGACCGCTTCCCGATCATCATCACGGCTGGTGGCATGCTGCTGGGCTGGATTGCGGGCACCATGATCCAGACCGACCCCGGCCTGATCAACTACATCCCGCAAGACAAAGCCTGGGGCTACGGTCTGGGCGTGGCGGGTGCTTTGCTGGTGCTGGCCTTGGGCAAGATCATCTTGGCCCGTCGCCCGGCGCACGCCGAAGACACAGCCTCTTGAGCTGAAAACAGGCGTTCGGTGGGTGAATGATTTACCATCGAAGGCCATTCACCAGGGGGAAAACCATGAAAAAAAACCAACACGGTTTGACATTGATCGAGTTGATGATCGTGATCGCGGTCATTGGCATATTGGGTGCGCTGGCGCTGCCGGCCTACCAGGACTACGCCATCCGGGCCAAGGCATCTGAGATGCTGCTGGCCACCAACGCTTGCAAAACCGCCGTCAACGAAGCCGTCAGTTCATCGTCCGAAGCCAATGTGGCTGCGATTTTGCCCAAGGTTTGCGAAAGCCAGGACAGCAAATATGTGAGCAGCGTGGCCGTGGACAGCAATGGCGTGATCACCGTGGTGGGCAAGCACGACGCCTTGCGCGGCAGCACCAGCGCATCGGCCAATGCCATCGCGTTGACGCCTCTGCAAACCGGCGATACGCCAGTCAACGGCAGCACCGATGGCGGTAAAACCATCTCGGGCTGGCGCTGCGGCCCTGCCAGCAGCAATGGCTTGCCGGTCAAGTACCTGCCCGCTTCATGCAAAGCGTCCTGAACGTCTTTTGCACACCCCAACGCCCTGCTGAACCCAGGGCGTTTTTCATGGTGACGACCGCATGTTGTTAAGCCCACCACGCACAAGCGCTTTCGGGGGGGCGACTTCGCTCCAGGCTTGGTTCTTGGGCGTGTTGATGGTGCTGCCTTGGATAGCGCCCTGGTCACCTTCGCCGCAAGCCAATACCGTGCCCTTGCTGGTCAGCTGGGCTTGCATCGGTTTGCTGATGCTGGGGGGCCAGCGCATCCAGCCACTGGACATCGCTCGCGCATGGGCTTGGGCCGCCCTGATCAGCAGCGTGATGGGGCTGATCCAGTACTTTGGCGCAGCGTCTGCGTTCAGTGCCTGGCTGCATGTGCCCGGCTTGGGCGAAGCCAACGCGAACTTGCGCCAGCGCAACCAGCTGGCCACCTTGCTGGGTATCGGTGTGCTGGCGGTACTGTGGTGGCAAGCCAACGGGCTCAAAACCCGGCATGCGCTGTGGATGCTGGCGTTGCTGGCCATTGGCAATGCCGCCACCACATCGCGCACAGGCTTGCTGCACATGCTGTTGATTGGCGGCTTGGTCACCTTCTGGGCCTGGCGCAGCCGTTTGCAAGCGTCGAAGCTGTCCGCGCGCTTGGTCTTTTGGGCATTGGCGGTCTACCTGCTGGCCAACTGGGCCCTGCCTTGGTGCTTGAGTGTGCTGTCCGGACAAGACGTCATCGATGCATTGACCCGCATGGGCCACAACGAAGGCTGTGGCAGCCGACGCGTGCTGTGGGCCAATGTGCTGGAGCTGATTGGCCAGAAGCCCTGGACAGGCTGGGGCTGGGGCGAGCTCAAATATGCGCACTACATCACAGCTTACGACGGCGAACCCGAGAAAAGGTTCTGCGAGATTCTGGGCAACGCCCACAACTTGCCTTTGCACCTGGCCGTGACTTTGGGGCTGCCTGCTGCCGTTGCTTGGGGTTTAGGCTTGCTGGCCGCATTGGCTTGGGCACGCCCTTGGTTGAGCCGTTTGCCCGAACACCAATTGGCTTGGTCGGTGTTGGCCGTGATCGGTTTGCACAGCCTGCTGGAGTTTCCGCTTTGGTATGGGCCGTTCCAAATGGCTGTGTTGCTGTGTGGCGTCTTGCTTTTGCCATCTACCTCCGGCGTGAAAGCACAGGCCTCACCATCCCTACAGCTGGCCGGAGGCTTGATCCTCGCGATGACCTGCCTGATGGGCGCGGACTACGCTCAAGCGCGTCAGATTTACATGCCAGCCCACCAACGCTGGCTTGTGTGGCGTGACGATCCATTGGGGGCCGCCCATCGCAGCTGGTTTTTCAGCCGATCAGCAACGTTTGCCGAACTGAGCATGACCCGCGTGACCCCAGAAAATGCCCCCTGGATACTGACCACCAGCCAAGACATGCTGCATTACTCACCCGAGCCCAAAGTGGTGCGCCAATTGATCATGAGTGCGCACATGCTTGGCAGGCAGGATTTGGTGAATCTGCATTCAGCAAGATGGCTTGCTGCGTTTCCGTCAGAGCCGCTGCCTGGGCATTGAGGGTCTCAGGTGGATCAGTGACAAGGCCGTGGAGTCAAGCTGAACCAGCCAAAGTTTACAAGGGAGACCACAAAGCACCGCCAGCCACCTTGAGTGGAAATGATCTGGCGCACACGCTAAGCACAAAAGACTGGAATTAAGCGCGAGATGCCGGCCACGATTTAACGTCTTGTTGACCGGTGACCGCCAGAGGGTTAGATTTATCTTCGCTCCCTTAGGCGTTGTGACGCTGCGCGGACGCATCGAACGACCTATTCTTTCATTTGAAGTATCAGCCCTGGCTCTGGTAGAGCCTCTACCGCGCTGTCAGACCAGCTGCATAAGTTTCCATTACCCGGCGTGCGTTTGCCTTTTGCGTCTCAAGTGGTGTTCCCGGCGTGACAGGCAGAACAAGGGCGAACTGAATCAGTCGCCCTGGCGTAGTGACGAATCTGCTCAAGCCCATGGTCGGAGTCTTGTCCGAATTAGCGGTCAATTTGAAACGCGCAGCCGGAAAGCAGGGAGACCCAATGCGGTTCGGTACGAAGATATCAAAGCCTTCACCCCACGGTGTATTTACACGCTCAAGTATTGGTTGAGCCGACGTACCTCGCAGGTTGTCACGTTCACCAGCTATCGCCGCTCCAAGTGCCTTTTGAGGTGTGTCGACCGACAAAGGAAGTTCTGTCACCATCAACGCCGCCACCGGATCATCCAGGTCGTTCGGCAAGAGCAGGACATAGTGGTCCACGACCTTCCGTCCACGGTCATCAAAAGCGAGCTTGACCGAGTTCACCGGCAACTCTGGAATGCTCGGAACAATGAATTCCATCTGCGAGTTCGGAATCCTCACGATACCTGTCCGTCCAACTTCGGCAGCGTCAGGGCTGCGGACACTCTCATGCGCCACAAAGCCATTACAAGAAAGCTGCTTTACCAGCCAGACCGATTTGGGTAAACCAGCCTCAACCGGTGCCTGTGCGTGAACTACGTGGCTAGCACCGAGGGCAATACATATAAGAAGACCAGCTTCAAAACCTGAAATCAAAGCACGCGGCAGGCGGAGCAACATTTATAGAATCTCAGTAAAAAATACAAGGTAATGTATTATGAAAAACCTTAAAAACAAACGGAAGAAGTCTGATAAATTCGACCTACCAATCTATGCAAGCAACTTGCTAGAACAGTTACACATGTGTGTGCGCTACTTGCAATTCAGTCTCAGAACAAGCAGCCATCACCTACTTCCCCGCCACAAAGCTCCCCGACTTGCCCCCATGCTTTTCCAGCAAGGTCACGCCGTTGATGGTCATGCCCCGGTCCACGGCTTTGCACATGTCGTAAATCGTGAGCAGGGCAACCTGCACAGCGGTGAGGGCCTCCATCTCCACGCCGGTCTGGCCCACGGTTTCTGCCGTGGCGGTGCAGACCACCGCGTTGTCTGCGCTCAGCACCTCAAATTCCACGGCCACACGGGTCAAGCCGATGGGGTGGCACAGCGGAATCAGGTCGCTGGTTTTCTTGGCGCCCATGATGCCGGCAATGCGGGCGATGCCCAGCACGTCGCCTTTTTTGGCGGTGCCCGACTGGATCAGTGCCAGCGTGGCGGGCAACATCTCGATGCGGCCGGTGGCCACGGCAATGCGGCGCGTGCTGGATTTGCTGCCCACGTCCACCATGTGGGCCTGGCCTTGGGCGTCAAAATGGGTCAAGACATCGGTAGACTGGGTCATGGCTGTGCTTGGTAAAAAACCATTTACAAAAGGTTGACAAGAATGGCGCATCATACGGCCACCAACAGGTCAATCCACGGGACGTCGATCACCTTGAAAAACATATTCCGCCCCTCTCAACTGATGCTGGTTTTGCTGCTGGGCACCTTGGGCCTACAGCCTGCCAGAACCCAGACCAACGCATTGCCCTCCCTGGGCAACAGCGAAGGCATCTCACTCAGTGCCGAGCGCAAACTGGGTGACCGCATTGCACGCGAGTTGTACCGCGACCCGGATTACCTGGAAGACCCGGTTCTGGACGAATACATTCAGCGCCTGTGGGCACCCTTGATCAAAGCGGCAGCGGCACGCGGAGAACTTTCACCCGATTTGCAAGAGCGTTTTGCGTGGCGCATTTTGCTGGGTCGTGATCGGTCGGTGAACGCGTTTGCCTTGCCCGGCGGCTATTTGGGTGTGCATTTGGGCTTGATCGCGGTGGTCGGCTCCAACGATGAACTGGCTTCTGTGCTGGCGCACGAGTTGAGCCACGTCACGCAACGCCACATTGCGCGGTCCATGGACGAGCAGGGCAAGATGACGCCCTTGGTCATTGGCTCGATGATTCTGGGGGCGCTGGCCATCAGCAAGAACCCGCAAGCCGCTCAAGGCCTGATCGTGGGTGGCCAGGCGGCTGCCATCCAGTCGCAGCTGAGCTATTCACGCGACATGGAGCGGGAAGCCGACCGCGTGGGTTTCGGCGTGCTGACCGATGCCGGTTATGACGCACAAGGCTTTGTGGGCATGTTTGCCAAACTGCAACAAGCCGCGGGTGTGAACGACAACGGCGCTTTTCCTTACCTGCGCAGCCACCCTTTGACCACCGAGCGCATCGCCGACATGCAGGCGCGCTTGCAGCTGGGCAGCAGCACTTCGCGTGCGCCAGCGGACTTGGCGCAAGCCATGCTGGCCGCCCGTGCGCGGGTGATGTCGCAAAACAGTGTGGAGGCCTTGAGAGCCTGGACACAAGACAGCAAGGCCACCTCGGCGCAGGCATCTGCTACGCAAAAAGCGGGGGCTTTGTACGCCGCCACATTGGCCCACTTGCAATTGCGCGATACAGCCGCCGCTGAACGCACATGGCAAACCCTGTCGCAATTTGTATTGCAAGCGGGACCGCAGGCCACAGACGCCAGTCGCTTGGTGACTTTGCTTCAGGCCGAAGTGGCCACCAAACAAGAGCGCTTTGGTGCTGCCCTGCAGGTGTTTCAGACTTTGGGTGGAAAAACCCCACAACGCCCGGAACTCTTGGCGACAGCGCAGGCTTTGCTGCGGCTTCCTGCGCATCCAATGCGCGCCGACATCACACGGCAGTTGCGCGAACAAGTCACCCAGGCACCGCACGATGGGCAAGCTTGGAACACCCTGGCCAGCATGCTGGCATTACAAGGCCAAACGCTGGCTTCGCTGCGCGCCGAGGGTGAAGCCCAGATGGCCCGCATGGACTGGTCGGGTGCCGTGGATCGCTTCAGGGCTGCGCAAGACTGGGCCAAAAACAACCGCCTGCAACCGGGCGACCACATTGAAGCATCGATTGTGGACACCCGGCTGCGGCAAGTACAAAGCCAGATCCGGGAGATGCAGGCCGAGCGCTGATGGGACTCAGCCTGCGCTGGCTTGCGTTTTGCGCGCAGTCAGCCAACCCGCGCCCAAGACTGCAACGACGGCCAACACATAAACAGCCCAACGCCAGACGGCCTGCGAAGGCGCGTCAAAAAAGCTGTCGAGCAAAGGCTCCGTCACCACCATCTTGGCGGCAGTGAACGCCAAAACGGCGGCACCCAACTGGATGATGATCGGGAACCGCTCGACCAGCTTGAGCACCACCGAGCTGCCAAACACCACAATCGGCACGCTGATCAACAAACCAATGATCACCAGGTCCCAAGCGCCGTGTGCAGCACCTGCCACACCCAAGACGTTGTCAACGCCCATCAAAGCATCGGCCACGACGATGGTTTTCATGGCGCCCCAAAAAGTGCTGGCCACGGGCCCGTGTTCGTCGTCGTTGCCCGTATCGGCCAACAGTTTGTAAGCCACCCAAAGCAAGCCCAAACCACCAGCCAGCATGAGGCCGGGAATCTGCAGAAGCCAGACCACGCCAATGGTCATGACGCCGCGCACGGCAATGGCACCCACGGTGCCCCAAAAAATGGCTTTCTTTTGCAAGTCGGCAGGCAAGCTGCGGGCCGCCAGAGCGATCACGATGGCGTTGTCACCCGCCAGTACAAGGTCAATCAAGATGATGGCCAGCAATGCCGACCACCAAGGTGCCGATAAAAATTCCATGGAAGACTCCGGTTCAATGTGTTGAACCTGCTTGGAGGGAGTCGGGAATGTGCAGACAGCAGACATGCCGTATGCAACAAGATCGACCCACCCTTGACAGGCTTGGATCGAAGGTCTTGCTCAGCAACAAGCTGGGCTTGTGCCTGGTAAACCGGAAGCTTGCGCTACGTATTGACGGCTTACCAAAACCGGGGCCCTTTGCAGGCCTCGGCAACAGGGAGCTACTCCCCTTCTGGACTGAATTAAACCTTATTTTTGTTTTACCTTTTAAGTTTTGGGGGAATTGACTGTTCACCCCACAAGCTTCTGATCGGGGTGAAGGCGCTATGATCGCCGACCTGCTCCTCACACACCATGGCCGGAATACACATCACCGACATCGAAGCCGCCATCAACCACTGGCGCATCAAGAACCCCTCACCCGATGGGGTCACATTGCCACGCGAACTGCGTGCGCTGGCCGAGGTGTATGCACTGATGGTTTATTACAAGCACGACCTGGCCGACGAGTTCACGCTGCCGCTGGCGGCAGCCGAAGCCTGGCAGGACTGGTACGCCACCACGCCCGACACGCCTTGCATTGCCATTTGTTCGACCAGCCAAGGCGATGAAACCTGCAAAGGCTGTGGCCGAAGTTTTGAAGAAGTGCAGCTGTGGACCGAGATGACCCCCGGTGAAAAACGCGCCGTATGGCACCGCATCACGGTCGACGGCACCTCGTGGCGTTTCAACAAATATGCCGAACGCGCCGCTGAAGAGCGCCATTGGGCCAAGGCGGCAGCGGAAGCGCAAAGCAAACTGGACCTGAAAGCTGCCGACTGAGGCATGGATCCCGGATCAAGTCCGGGATGACCTGTATCGCTGTGGGTTTACTTTACTTCCAGCGTTGCAGCTCGATGTGCACGCTGCCCTTGTCGCTGCTGAAGGTCACGCTGCCTTCTTGCACCGTGGCCTGCAATTGCATGCTGCGCTCGGCCAGCTGCGCCAGCTCTTGTGAACGCTCGGTGGGCACGCGCCAAACCTGCAGTTTGTCCAGTCGCGTCAGCTTGGTCTCGATGCCCTTCCACCAGACTTCAGCCGCGTGGTTGAAGCAATACAGCAACACTTCGTCGGCCTTCTGGCAGGCTTTCATGATCGGCTTGTCTTCGGGTTGACCGACTTCGATCCACATGCGGGTCTGGCCCGTGAAGTCGCGCAGGCTGACGTCCGGGTCATCCGGGTCGGACAAGCCCGCGCCAAAGGCCAGCTTGCCGTCGCCGTTGCACACGGCTTGCAGCTTGTAGGCGTTGATGGCCAGCGCCAGCAGGCGGATCATCATGCGCTCGTCGGTCTCGCTGGGGTGACGCGCCAGCGTGAGCTGGTGGTCTTCGTAATAGCTGTGATCGATGTCAGCGATCGACAGGTTGGCTTTGTAGATGGTGGATTTGAGGGCCATAGGACGTCCAGAACACGGTGAAGACCTGTTGGATGTCATCCCTGCGAAAGCGGGGATCCATCTTGGAAGCAGGTATAGACCCCCGTTTTCACGGGGGTGACAAAAACTTAAAACAACGACTTCAGACGCGGCGGGCCAGCTCGGCGGCCTTGCCGACATAACTGCCGGGTGTCATGGCGAGCAGACGGTCTTTGTCGGCTTGCGGAATCTCCAAGCCCAGGATCAGGCCATGCAGGTCCGCTGCCGTGACAGTCTTGCCGCGGGTGACTTCCTTGAGCTTTTCGTAGGCGCCCTGCACGCCATAGCGGCGCATCACGGTTTGGATAGGCTCGGCCAGCACTTCCCAGGCGGCGTCCAGATCAGCGGCCAAGGCTTCTTCGTTCAGCTCCAGTTTGTTCAAACCGGTCATGAGCGAGGCATAGGCCAGCGTGGTGTAACCCAGGCCCACGCCCATGTTGCGCAGAACGGTCGAATCGGTCAGATCACGCTGCCAGCGGCTGATCGGCAGCTTCTCGCTCAGGTGCTTGAGCACGGCATTGGCCAGGCCCAGGTTGCCTTCGGCGTTTTCAAAGTCGATGGGGTTGACCTTGTGCGGCATGGTGGACGAACCGATCTCACCCGCCTTGAGGCGCTGCTTGAAGTAACCCAAGCTCACATAACCCCAGATGTCGCGCGACAAATCGATCAGGATGGTGTTGGTGCGTGCCACGGCGTCGAACAACTCGGCCATGTAGTCGTGCGGCTCAATCTGGATGCTGTAAGGCTGGAAGGTCAGGCCCAGGCCCCATTGGCTGCTTTGGGTTTCGCTCAGCTCGGGCGTTTCTATGACTTTCTTCGAGAAAGCTTCCCAATCAAAGTCGGGCCAGGCCGACAGGTGGGCGTTGTAATTGCCCACGGCGCCGTTCATCTTGCCCATGAGCTTGACGGCGGCAATCTTTTCACGGCAGCCATTCAAGCGCATGACCACGTTGGCCATTTCCTTGCCCACGGTGGTGGGGCTGGCGGTCTGGCCGTGGGTGCGGCTGAGCATGGGCACTTCGGCAAAAGCGTGCGCCATCTCGCGCAGTTTGGCGATCAGGCCGTCCAGGCCCGGCAAGATCACCTGGGCGCGAGCACCCTTGATCTGCAAGGCGTGGCTGGTGTTGTTGATGTCTTCGCTGGTGCAAGCAAAGTGCACGAATTCACCCACATGCTCCAGCTCGGGGCGGTCCTTGAATTTGGACTTGATCCAGTACTCCACGGCCTTCACGTCGTGGTTGGTGACCTTCTCGAACTCTTTGATGGCGACCGCATCAGCCTCGGAAAAGTTCTTCACCAGCGCCGTCAGGTAACTGCGCGCACCCGGCGACAGGGGCTTGAACTCTGCAAACCCGGCATCGGACAAGGCAATGAACCAGGCAATCTCCACCTGCACGCGGCGGTGCATGTAGCCTTGCTCGCTCATCAGAGGGCGCAAGGCGTTGAGTTTGCTGGCGTAACGGCCATCCAGCGGCGAGAGGGCGGAAATAGGTGAAAAATTCATTCTTTGATTGTAATTCCCAGCGCCAAGGTGCCACGATGCGCATGGGCGTCAGTTTCTGTCAGTGACAGCGAGTCCAAACCTCTAGAATCAGCAGCCATCCTGCACCGACACATCCATTTATGAAACTCATCGGCTCCATCACCAGTCCCTATGTCCGCAAGGTGCGCATCGTCATGGCCGAGAAAAAACTGGACTACCAGTTTGTCACCGAAGATGTTTGGTCTGCACAGACCAGCATTCACGCCACCAACCCCTTGGGCAAGGTGCCGTGCTTGGTGATGGAAGGCGGTGAAGCGGTGTTCGACTCGCGGGTGATCGTCGAGTACTTGGACACCTTGTCGCCTGTGGGCAAGCTGATCCCCACAGCAGGTCGTGAACGCGCCGAAGTCAAAACATGGGAAGCCTTGGCCGATGGCCTGCTGGATGCGGCCTTGCTGGCCCGCATGGAAGCAGTCTGGACCGAGCGCCAAGAGAGCCAACGCAGCCAAGCCTGGATTGATCGCCAGTTGGACAAAATTCAACACGCTCTGCGTGCCATGAACAACGGTCTGGGTGACAAACCCTTTTGCTCCGGCATCCACCTGACATTGTCTGACATCGCAGTGGGCTGTGCCGTGGGCTATCTGGACTTCCGCTTCCCGCAAATCGACTGGCGCACGCCTTACCCCAACCTGCACAAGCTTTATGACAAGCTGGCGCAACGGCCGAGCTTTGTAGACAGTTTGCCGGGCTGATCGGCCTGCGGCAAACCACAAGGCCGAACAGACAACCGCGTCTTCAGCTGTTGGCCTGTTTTTTGAGCCAACGCATCAAGCCACCCACCAACGGCAATTTCTCATACAGTTCTTCCGCCGCGTCCCAATAGTCACGGTGCAAGGTCACCAAGCCTTGTTCATTGAAAGCCACATGGCTTGCGCCGCGCACGGTTTGCAAAGTGGTGGTGTCAAACCGCTTGAAGCGAAAACGGAACTCCCAGGTCAGAAAGGCTTGCGCACCATCGACCAACTGACCGGTGATGACGAAGTGCGGCTGGTCAAGTGCGCCGTACATGTGCCGAAAAATGCGCTCGATCTCAGGCAAGCCTTGCACCTCGTTGAAAGGGTCTTTGAACGTGGCTAGCGCATCGTAGAGCGTGTGCAGCTGCGACACGCTTTGGGGTGAAAGCGTTTCAAAAAATGTGGCCAGATTTTGCGTGACTTGTCGGGTGTCCATGAAAGACTTTCAATTCAGGCTTACAGGCCCGTGAATTTGCGCACCAATGGAAAATAAAGACGATAAGGCAGCAGGCGCAACAGCTTGAGCCACAGCGTGAAGCGCTTGGGAAAGTGGATGTCGAACTGGCCTTGGGCCCAGCCTTTGAGCATTTGACGCGCCGCTTCTTCGGGGCGGATGAGGGCAGGCATGCTGAACTGGTTTTGCGCGGTGAGCGGCGTGGCCACAAAACCCGGGTTCACCACACTCACGCCAATGCCCCGGTCCTGCAAGTCCATGTACAGCGTTTCAGCCAAGTGAGTGAGCGCCGCCTTGGTCGGGCCGTAGGCCAAGCCATTGGGCAGTCCGCGCCAACCCGCCACGCTGCTGAGCACGCTGATGTGCCCGCTTTGTCGAGCCAACATGGCAGGCAATACCGCATGGATGACTTGCAGGGCTCCTTGGTAATTGACCTTGTCGTGTTGCAGCAAGTCTTCCAAATTCATGGCTGTGGCACGTTGGGCACGGTAATAACCGGCGGCGTAAACGACCAAGTCCAGCGGGCCTTCGGCCAGAATGGCGCGTGCGGTAGCCTGGACGTCAGCGTGTTCGCCCACATCCAGTGCGCGCCACTGCACACCCGCATCTTGCGTGGCCCAATCCTGCACACCTTGCGGGTTGCGGGCCGAAATAACCACCTGTGCGCCAGCTGCACGCAACGCTTGCGCACAGGCCAGACCAATGCCCGTAGAAGCCCCAACCAGCCAAACGCGGCGACCATGCCAGTCGGTCATCGGTACATTCAATTGAAGCCAGCGGCGTACAGCGGCTTGCGGTATGGGCTGGGGGCTGACTTTTTGCAGCACGTTGGCTGCCGCATTGGAAGGTGTTGTTGCCATGCTGTTCACCCTGGCGTGGCCAGCAAAGGTGTGCGGCGTGTGAACGACAGGGTGACTTCGCCCAGCTTCACACCCCATTTGCTCATGGTGGCTTTGTTCAACATGACACGGTTTTCCATCAGGTACATCCAGTCGTCAAAGTCGACATGCCAAACTCGGCCGTCTACCGGCAAGGCCAACGTATAGCCCCAGCGAAAGGCATTGCCGCTGACTTGGCCCGAGGCCTCTCCCACCACGTCGTCGGCGCGGCCGGTATAGGCACCGTTCGGCCCGGCCTTGAGCCTCCAGATGCGGCGTTGCTTCGTCCCGTCCGAATACACAAAGGCTTCGTCCAGCACGCCTTCGTCACCGTTCCAGCTGCAGTCCATGACCACCGTGAAGCGCTTGACCACCTGACCGCTTCGGTCGGTGAACACGCCCCAAGCGTCGATGGTGCCAGTGAAGTAGGTGCGCAAGTCCAGTTGCGGTTTTTCCTGCGCGTACTGTTGCACCTGCGGTCCGGCACAGCTGGCCAAGAACGGCGTGGCTGCGACCACGGGCAAAGCGGCCAAACGGGTCAAGACAGAACGGCGGTGAATCAGGGCGTTGTTTGGGCTCATGGTGGGCTCCAGTTATCGAATGTCAAAGTGGCTTCATGCCGAAAGGTGCGCCGAAGGATGGGCGGCATCAGGCCCGGAAATCAAATCAGGTCGGCGCATCAAGCCCACATACAAAGCCAGCCCGGCCAGAAGCTTGAGCACGCAAGGCAGCAGGCCGTAGGCCAGGCCCAGCGCCAGCACAGCGTTGGCGTCTTGTTGGCCCGGGACATAACCCCAAAGACCCAGCAAAGGCAGCGACAAACCTGCCGCCAAGGCCAGATTCAGTTTGGTGGCCAGATTCCACCAGCCCATGAAAGCGCCGTCTGTGCGACCCCGCTCGCCGCAGCGATCAATCAGCTGATTGAGCAGGGCACCGGGCACTGTGAGGTCGACCCCCAAGGCCATGCCCGACACAGCGCACACCACCAAAAAAGCGGTGGTGTCGCCTGCGCCCAACATGACCACGCTGATGAACGCCAGCACCGACAAAGCCATGCCGCTGGCCCAAGTGCGCAGCAAACCGATGCGGTCAATCACCTTGAGCCACAGTGGAAACGACAGCGCCCCGGCGGCGAAATACAAACCCAGAAACAAAGGCTCCATGGCCTTGGGCGCTTGCAAGCGGTCTTGCACAAAAAACAACACCAGCGTCGCAGGCACCGCACTGGCCAAACCGTTGAGCATGAACACCATCAGCAGGCGGCGAAAACCCGCGTGCCGCCAGGGCTGCCAGAGGCTGGTCGTGTCATTCACAACACGAGCTGACTGACCTGCGTTCAAGGCCGTGGCGCCAGGGGCTGCGGGCCCTTGTGCAACCCTGCGTACCGTGCGTTGCCAGCTGAGCAAGCCCAGCGCCAACATGAGCGCCAGCAAAGCGGTGGTCAGCCCCCAACCCCAGAAGGCGGGCAGGGCAGATGCCAGCAACACACCCAGCAAAGCAAATCCTTCGCGCCAGGCCACCCAGCGGCTTTGCGCCAAGCCACCACCGCCCTGCCTTGCGGCCCAAGCTTGGTGCAAGATGCACAAACCACTGTAGGCCAAGTGGCTGAGGGTGAGCGCTGCGCCCACCCACACCAGCAAGGCCATGGGTGACAGCGCCGCCGCAGGCGGGAAAAACAAGGCCACAAACCCCAGCGCCACAGCCAACGCCAGGCACATCGACGCCAGCCACACGGCACGCCATGAATGGCGGTACAAGCGGTCACCCCAGCGACCAAGCCACGGGTCCACCACGGCATCAATGCTGCGGCTGAACAAGAGCACCCCACCCAAAGCCGCCAGCGGCACGCCGTATTGTTGGGCGTACAAATTGGGCAGATGCACATAGACAGGCAAGGCCACAAAGGCGAGCGGAAAGCCCAACAAACCATAAGCGGCAAAGGCCTGACGTGACAACACCGGATCGCCCATCGAGGTCGCTGTATTCATGGCTGCAGGCCTTGCAGCAACTGCGCACGCATCTTGGGCTCGGACGTGCGTTCATCGAGCCAGATGCCAAAAAACAAGCGCGCAAAAGCAGGGTCTTTCACCATGCCCACGCGCAGGCCATTGACCCAAAATTCCGCGCCTTCTCCCGGCAAATTCACGCCCGTGATGCGTTCTCCCGCCCCCACGTTGGGAAACAACTCACGCATGGCCGCCAGCCAGCTGTGCGCTTGGGCATCGCTGAAACTGCCCACGCGCCGCATTTCATCGATCGATCGGCTGGCGATGGCCGCGCCTTCGAGGCGACGCAGGTATTGCAGCTCCAACGCAAACAGGTGCTGCGCAGCTTGGCTGTGGCGAAAACCATGAGGCGTCCACAAACGCGCGTCATAGACCTCAAACCCCCAGACACGCAAACGCACAGGTGCTGTGGGAACGGCACCTCGAAGGGCCGCAACTTCAGGCCGGCTGTACTGGGCATTCGGGTTGGCCACGCTGTTGACTTGGGCCTCGGCCATGTTGGTGTTGGCAGGGGCTTGCGCCTGCGCAACACCCGACACCATCGCCCACGCGAACACACACGGGCAACAACGCAGCCACAGCGGCATCGCTTCAAAGGGCGTGGTCTGCGCGTGCATGTGCATCAAGCCGGTTTGACCAAGGTGAACTGCACCACATCAATGTTGGCCTCATCGAACGCGGCTTCGCAGTACGCCAAGTAAAAGGCCCACAGGCGGATGAAGCGATCGTCAAATTTCAGGGTCCGCACAGTGTCCTGTTGCACCATAAAGCTCTCGCGCCAGCGGCGCAGGGTTTCGGCGTAGTCGGGGCCAAAGTTCAGCTCGTCCACCACCTGCAGACCAGCGGCTTGTGCCTGTTTGCGGAACTCACTGGGGCTGGGCAGGCAGCCGCCCGGAAAGATGTACTGCTGGATGAAGTCAGTGGAATTCAAATAACGCTCGAACAGCGCGTCGTCGATGGTGATGCTCTGGATACAGGCGCGGCCACCGGGCTTGAGCAAACGGCTCACCGTCTGGAAATAGGTGGGCCAATATTCCTGGCCCACGGCCTCGATCATCTCGATCGAGCAGATCGCGTCGTACGGCCCATCGTCGATGTCGCGGTAGTCTTGCAAGCGCAAATCGGCCCGCTGCTGCACGCCGTGGGCTTGCATGCGGGTCTGGGCAAAAGCCAGCTGCTCGGTCGACAGCGTCACGCCCGTGATGTGGGCACCAAACTCGGTGGTGGCCGATTCGGCCAAGGCGCCCCAGCCGCAACCGATTTCCAGCACGCGGTCACCCGGCTGGACATTCACCATGCGCAGAGCGCGGCGCACTTTGGCTTTTTGGGCCTCGGCCATGTCTTGCGTGTGGTCGCCTTCAAACCAGGCCGACGAATAATTCATCGTGCCGTCCAGCCACAGCTCGTAAAAAGCATTGCCCAGGTCGTAATGCGCGTGGATGTTCTTGCGGCTGTTGCTGCGGTTGTTGCGGTTGAGCAGGTGCTTGACGCGGTAGACCAGTCGTCCCAGCCAGTGGCCATAAATCGCGCCCTCAATTTGCGTGCGGTTGGCGATCAACAGGCGCAGCAAAGCGGCCAGATCGGGTGTGTCCCAATCACCCGCCATGTAGCCTTCGGCAAAGCCGATGTCGCCCGACTTGAGCACCTCGGCGCACACCGACCAACTGTGAATGTGCAAAGCTGCAAACGGGGCCTCGTGCGTGCCAAACACCTGAAAATTGCCATCGGGTGCGTGCAGGGTGAGGGTGCCGATTTTCAGTCGGGTGAGCAAGCCCAGCAAACGCGTGGCGGCTTTGGGCAAGCTGGCGTGCGGGATGTGCGCTGCGGCGCTGGATGCCCCCAGGGCGGTGGCTTGGTCAATGGTCTTCATCGTGGTGGGCATCCGGTGGGGTCCAGTGTTCATCGGGTCACAAAATCGCGGGGAGGTTCGGGCTTGCGCCAAAACGGTACTTTTTTCAGCCACAGCAAGAGCGCATGCCAATGGATGCGTGCCACCACCCCCAATGTGAGCAGCGGAAAGCGCCACACCACGCGGCGCAAAGCGCCTGCGGTGGCGGGCTCCAGCACGCCGCTCCAGCTCGTGTCAATCAGCGGGCCATCGGCGTCAGCGTGGTCCACACGCGCCACGATGCGGTCTTGGCCATTGTGTTGCGTGCGCATGAAACGGAATCGGTACTCCCCTTGCACATCGCAAAAGGGCGAAACATGAAAAACCTTGTGGGCCAGGATCGTCTGGCCGTATTGCGGCTCAGGCAGCAGGTAGCAATGGCGCTCGCCAAAGGTGTTGTTTACCTCGGCCACGATGGCGGCCAGTCTGCCGTCGGCGCGGTGCGCATACCAAAAGCTCACGGGCTTGAAAGCATGGCCCAGCACCCGCGGAAAAGCCTGCAGCCAGACCTCGCCTGTGGCATCTTGGATGCCCTCTCGCTGCAGCAATTCGTCCAGCCAAGCCAGCGCCCCGCCAGTCTCGGCCGGGCGGCCATCCCCGTGGTCGGCGTCATGGAAGGCGAACCAGGCGGGGCGGTTGATGGCCAATGCAGTCGGTTCACATTCGCGTGCGGGAGCGAGCCCCTGCTCGCGAATGCCTGCAAACGCCAAGCTGCGCATCGGCAACATCAAGAAAGCGGTTGGATAGACGAACGCATGGTGGGCAGGGCGGTGCCGCGTATGACGCACCTGGCCCCAGCCGATGAGCGCGGTGGCTGGCTTCATGCGGCCAACGGGTCCTGAACAGCGCTGCCTTGCTCGTGAACTTGCTTGAGCAAGGCACGCCCCACTTGCAGACCAGACTTGAGGCCGTCTTCGTGAAAGCCATAACCTGTCCAGGCTCCGGCGTACCAAGTGTGGCGCTGACCTTGCAGCAAGGGCACGCGCTTTTGTGCGTCGATGGCTTTCAGGTCAAACACCGGGTGGGCGTAGTCGTACTCGCCCACGATGGTGGCGGGGTCTATCGCCTGCAGCGGGTTGAGCGAGACCACCACGGCTTGCTGAAACGGAATGCGTTGCAAGCGGTTGAGCAAATAGTGCAGACACACCCGAGAAGACTCACGCTCGGTGCTGGCAGCGCGCTCGTAGTTCCAGGCGGCCCAGGTCTTGGAATTGGCGGGCAAGACGCTGGCATCGGTGTGCAGCACGGCGCGGTTGTCTTGGTAGCGGATGGCCCCCAGCACGCTGCGCTCGTCACCCGAGGGTTCGCGCAACAGGCCCAGCGCTTGGTCGGTGTGGGTGGCGATCACCACTTCATCAAAGCGCTCGGCGTGTCCATCGGTGATGACGCGAACACCTTGTTCATCGCGCTCGATCAGGCGTACCGGCGTGTTCAGGCGCTTGTCGTGCACGACCGCCAAAATCTTCTCAACGTAGTTGCGGGCACCGCCCACCACGCTAAACCATTGCGGGCGGTTGGTCACCTGAATCAGGCCATGGTTGTGGCAAAACCGGATCATGGTCGCCACCGGAAACTGCAGCATCTGGTCGGTCGGGCAACTCCAAATGCAGCCCAGCATGGGCAGGAAATACCAGTCGCGAAACGGCTCGCTGAATTTGTGAGTTTTCAAAAATTCACTCAAGGGCTGCTGCAACTCTTTCTCGCGCTGCTCTTTGGCGATGCGGGTGCACAGCGCATTGAAGCGCATCACGTCGGCAAGCATGCGCCAAAAGCGTGGGTTGACCAGGTTGCGGCGCTGCGCGAACACGCTGTTCAAGTCGGTACCGCTCCACTCCAGGGCTTTGCCGTTCAGAGCGCCCGGCACCTTGACCGAAAACGACATGTCGGACGGCGCGGTCTCCACGCCCAGCTCGGCAAACAGGTTGATCAGGTTGGGGTAAGTGCGTTCATTGAATACCAGAAAACCCGTGTCCACGCCATGCGTGACCGGGCCTTGCGGTGTGGGCAGCGTCACGTCCACCGTGTGGGTGTGGCCACCAAAATAATCGCCCGCCTCGAACACGGTGATGTCGGCGTGGTCTTTCAAGGTGTGGGCCACGGCCAAGCCGGAAATACCCGAACCCACGATGGCCAGTTTCATGCGCGGCTTCATGGCTTGGCTTTCAAGGCTTTGTCGATGGCCGACAGCAGGGTCTTGCTTTCAGGTCCGGTCATGCTGCTGTATTGGTCAATCACCTTGCCATCGCGGCCGATCAGGTATTTGTGAAAGTTCCAGCGCGGCTTTTGCCCGGTTTGTGCAGTGAGCTGTTTGAACAGGGGCGCTGCACCCTCGCCCGTGACCTGGGTTTTGGTGAACATTGGGAACTTCACGCCGAAGGTGCTTTCGCAAAAGGCGGCAATGTCCTTGTTGCTGCCTTTTTCCTGCGCAAAGTCGTTGGATGGAAAGCCCAGCACCACAAGGCCCTGGTCTTTGTACTGGGTGTTCAGGGCTTCCAGGCCTTTGTATTGCGAGGTAAAACCGCAAAAGCTGGCGGTGTTGACCACCAGCACCACCCGGCCCGCGTATTGGCACAGCGACTGGGGCTTTTCGTCTTGCAGGCGGTCGAAGCTGTGGTTCAGGATGGCCGGGCAGACCGCTGTCTGGGCAGCCGCTTGTGGGTTGGCCTGAGCCATGTCCAATCCCAAGCCCAGCACGGCGGCCAACACAGCCATCAGCAGGCTGCCGCCCCATTGTTTTACCCAAGAGTGATTCATTTGCACTTTAAAATCTATTTTGTGACCAGTCAGTTTAAACTTGTTTATGCACCTTGTCACGCCAGCCCCTTTTTCATTGGAGAAGCGCATGCCCAAACCCTCGGGTTTCAAAGGGAACAAACAGGATTTGCCGCAAAAACCCTGCGCGGTATGTGGCCGCCCCATGAGCTGGCGCAAAAGCTGGGCCAAAAACTGGGACAGCGTGCTGTATTGCAGTGACCGCTGCCGCGCCGCCAAAGGCAAGGCATGACACGCCATCTGATCTTGGTGCTGGGCGACCAATTAGGTTGGGACAACCCGGCGTTTGAAGACTTTGACCCGGCGCAAGACCGTCTGCTGATGATCGAGGCCGACAGCGAAGCGGGCGAAGTCTGGAACCACCAAGCCCGCATCGCGCTGTTTTTGTCGGGCATGCGGCACTTTGCCAACGAAGCACACCGCCGCCGCTGGCCTTGCGTATACATGAAGGTAGACGACCCGAGCCTGCCCGGTGACTTCGCTGGGCGGCTCGCCCACGCCCTGCACACTCACCAACCGAAGGCGCTGGTGGTCATGGAAACCGGGGCCTGGCGCATGGAGCAACTGATTGATAGCGCCGCCGAACACGCCCAAGTGCTGCTGCGCTGGGTGAATGACACGCACTTTTTGTGCAGCCGGGCCGAGTTTGCCAAGTGGGCAGGCGACAAAAAAGAACTTCGCATGGAGTTCTTTTACCGCGAGATGCGCAAGCGCCACGGCATCTTGATGGAAGGCAAAGAGCCGATTGGCGGGCAATGGAACTACGACGCAGAGAACCGCAAAGGCTTTGGAGCCAAGGGCCCCGGCACGGTGCCCCCGCCCGCCCGTTTTGCGCCCGACCGCGTGACGCAAGACGTGATCTCGCTGGTGCAAACACGCTTTGCAGGGCACCCCGGCACGCTGGACCACTTTGCCTGGCCTGTGACCCGCGAAGACGCGCTGGTGGCTTTGCAGCACTTCATCGACCAGCGCCTGGAAAACTTTGGTGCCTGGCAAGACGCCATGTGGACCACGCTGCCTTTTGGCTGGCACGCGCTGGTGGGCAGCAGCCTGAACCTGCATTTACTGAACCCGCGTGAAGTGATCACCGCCGCCGAACAGGCTTATCACGAACGGGGCTTGCCGCTGGCCAGCGTGGAAGGCTTCATCCGCCAGGTGCTGGGCTGGCGCGAGTTCATCCGTGGTGTGTACTGGCTGGACATGCCGCACCTGGCAGAGGCCAACCACTACGGCCACACCCGCGACCTGCCCAAGTGGTACTGGACAGGCAACACCCACATGGCCTGCATGCAAGCGACTATTGGCCAAAGCCTGCAACACGGTTATGCCCACCACATCCAGCGGCTCATGGTCACGGGGCAATTTGCGGTGTTGGCGGGCCTGTCACCCCAGCAGGTCAGCGCTTGGTACCGCGCGATGTACGTGGACGCGGTGGAGTGGGTGGAGACGCCCAATACCCTAGGGATGGCGCTGCACGCCAACGGCGGGCGTTTCACCAGCAAGCCCTATGTGGCCAGCGGCCAATATGTGAGCCGCATGAGCAACTACTGCAAAGGCTGCCGCTACCAGCCCGAGGTGCGCACCGGCCCCAGCGCCTGCCCCATGACCACTTTGTATTGGGATTTTTTAATCCGCCACGAACAAGCCTTTGCAGGCAACCCGCGCACCGCGCTCATGGTCAAGCATGTGGGCAAGATGAGCGAGGAGGACAAGTCGCAGATTCGGGCGCAGGCAAATGCCACACGGGAAGGGTTGGATGGGATGTGAACAAGCCCTGGCCATTCACACACCTTCTGGCCATTCCTACGCCCTCTTGTCATCCCTGCAGCTCTTGTCATCCCTGCACCCTCTTGTCATTCCTGCGAAGGCGGGAATCCATCTCTGATGAGGCTCACCTTCCGGTCAGCCTGGCATACATCCGCCCCACCCACTGCCCCAAATCGTCCAGATAAGTGAACACCACAGGCACCACCAGCAAGCTGAGCACGGTGCTGGTGAGCAGGCCGCCGATCACGGCAATCGCCATGGGCGAGCGAAAACTCGCGTCCGCCGCGCCCCAGCCCACGGCAATGGGCAGCATGCCCGCACCCATGGCGATGGTGGTCATGACAATCGGCCGGGCGCGTTTGTGGCACGCGTCCAGAATGGCATCCCAGCGGCTCATGCCGGGCACGGCAGGGTGGCCGTCGGCGGCGGGGTGACCGCGCCGCGCTTCAATCGCGTACTCCACCAGCAAGATCGAGTTTTTTGTCGCGATGCCCATGAGCATGATGAGACCAATGAGCGAGGGCATGGAGAAGCTTTTTTGCGCGATCAAGAGGCCCACAAACGCGCCACCCAGCGACAGCGGCAGCGCCGCCAAAATCGTGATGGGGTGCAAGAAGCCTTTGAACAGCAGCACCAACACGATGTAGATGCACAGCACGCCGATCAACATGGCCAGGCCAAAGCTGGCAAACAGTTCGCCCATGACTTCGGCGTCGCCCACCTCCACCACCTTCACGCCCGGCGGCAGGCTTTGCAGCGCGGGCAGCTTTTGCACCGCAGCTGTCACGTCGCCCAAGGGCATGCCCGACAGCTCGATCTCGAAGTTGATGTTGCGCTGGCGGTCATAACGGTCAATCACCGCCGGGCCACCCGCCACCTCGATGCTGGCCACCTGACCCAGCATGACCGGGCCACGGCTGCCCGGCACCATCAGGCGCTCGAGTGTGCTCAGATCATGCCTCGACTCGTCACCCAGTTTCACGACGATGGGCACCTGACGCTCCGACAAATTGAGCTTGGGCAGGGCCGCGTCGTAGTCGCCCAAAGTGGCCACACGCAAGGTGTCGCTGATGGCGGCGCTGATTACGCCCAAATCGGCGGCTTTGGCAAAGTCGGGGCGCACCGCGATCTCGGGGCGCACCAAGCTGGCCGTCGATGCAATGGAGCCCAAGCCTTGGATGGTGCGCAGGTCACGCTCCACCGCCATGGCGGCGGTTTGCAGGGCCTGCGGGTCTTCGCCGGTGAGCACCAGCACGTATTTCTCGCCCGAGCCGCCCAAGCCCACCTTGCTGCGCACGCCAGGCAGTTGTTGCAGCGCGGTACGGATGTCGTTTTCAATCGTTTGCTTGCGCGGGCGTGTGCCGCGTTCGCTCAGCTGAATGGTGAGCGTGGCCTTGCGCACCTCGGCCGCGCCACCGCCTGCAAACGGGTCACTGCCTGCGCTGCCGCCGCCAATGGTGGTGTAGACGCTCTTCACGTCGTTCACCGTCATGAGCAGTGTGCGGGCGTGTTCGGCACTGGCCTGGGTTTGCGCCAAAGTCGAACCCGGTGGCAGCTCCACATAAACCTGGGTTTGCGAGTTGTCGTCTGGCGGGATGAAACCCTTGGGCAACAAAGGCACCAGCATGATGGAGCCGATGAAAAACAGCGTGGCCAGCACCATGGTGACCAGGCGGTGCTTCATGCACCAAGTGGCCCAGACCATGTAGCGCTTGAGCCAGCCGGGTTCGTGCGCGGCGGTGACGATGGGCTTCAAGATGTACGCCGCCATCATGGGCGTGAGCACCCGCGCCACCACCAGCGAGGCAAACACCGCGAGCGACGCAGTCCAGCCAAACTGCTTGAAGAACTTGCCCGGAATGCCACTCATGAACGCCGTGGGCAAAAACACCGCGATCAGGGTGAAGGTGGTGGCGATCACGGCCAGACCAATTTCATCGGCCGCTTCCATCGCCGCCTGGTAGGGCGACTTGCCCATGCGCAAATGGCGCACGATGTTTTCCACTTCCACAATCGCGTCGTCCACCAGCACGCCGATCACCAAGGACAGCGCCAGCAAAGTCACCACGTTGATGGAACAACCCAAATACGCCATGCCAATGAAGGCCGGGATGACCGACAGCGGCAATGCCACGGCAGACACAAAGGTGGCCCGCCAGTCGCGCAAGAACAGCCACACCACCAGCACCGCCAAAATCGCGCCTTCGTAAAGCAGCACGAGTGAGCCGTCGTATTCCTCTTCCACCGGGGTCACGAAGTCGAAGGACTCGGTGATCTCGATGTCCGGGTTTTGCAAGCGGTAGTCGGCCAGCGCTTGACGCACCAAGCGGCCCACGGCCACCTCGCTCTCGCCTTTGCTGCGCACCACCTCAAAGCCGACCACGGGCACACCATTGAGGCTGGCCGCAGACCGCGCATCGGCCAGCGTGTCGCTCACCGTGGCCACTTGGTCCAGGCGAACACGCCCACCTCGCGATGTGGCCAGCTCAATTTGGCCCACCTCTTGCGCCGTTTTGACCGTAGCCAAAGTGCGCACAGGCTGCTCGCCCGCGCCCAAATCCATGCGCCCGCCCGAGCCTTCTTGCTGCACCTGTTTGAGCTGGCGCGACACTTCGGCCGCCGTGATGCCGAGCGATTGCAAGCGGTTCACATCGAGCGCCACACGCACCTCACGCGTCACGCCGCCCACGCGGTTGACCGCGCCCACACCGCGCAGCGACAAGAGTTTGCGGGTGATCTCTTTGTCCACCAGCCAAGACAGGGCCTCGTCGTCCATGCGCGACGAGCGCAGGGTGTAGGCCAGCACGGGCGAGCCGGCCAGGTTGAGCTTTTGCACCACCGGGTCGCGCAGGTCGCCAGGCAAATCGGCCCGCACGCCCTGAATGGCCGAACGCACATCGTCCACCGCCTCCTGGCTGGGCTTTTCCATGCGGAACTCGGCGGTGATGGACACCACGCCGTCTTGCACCTTGGTGGTGATGTGTTTGAGGCCTTGCAGCGGCGCCAGCGCGTTTTCGAGCTTGCGGGCCACATCGGTCTCAAGCTGCGAGGGTGCAGCGCCAGGCAGGCTGGCGGTCACGGTGATGGTGGGCACGTCCAGGTCTGGAAAGTTTTGCACCTTCATGGACCCAAAGGCGATGAAGCCCGCCACCGTCAGCAGCACAAACAGCATGACGGCGGGAATGGGGTTGCGGATCGACCAGGAAGAGACGTTGAGCATGGCGTCCCTTTATTTGGTGGCCGGGGCTGCTTGAGGCGCTGGGGCGTCCACCACGCGCACCGTGTCGCCGTGGTTCAAAAACGCACCACCACTGGCCACCACGCGGGCATCGCCTTTCAGGCCGCTCGTCACCTCCACGCGGCCTGCGCTTTGGCGGCCGGTTTGCACCTTGAGCTGGCTGACTTTTTGGTCTGTGCCCACGGTATAGACATAGCTGAAACCATCGCGCACCACCACCGCCGTTTGCGGCACGGTGAGCGCCTGGCTTTGGCCCAGCGCGATCTCACCTTGGGCGTACATGCCTGCGCGTGCGCTGCCTGTCTGTGCGGGCAAATCGACGTAGACCAGTGCGTTGCGGGTTTGCGCATCGACCGAGGGCGCGACCATGCGCACCTTGCCTTGCAGCAGCTGGCCACTGGCCGCTTTGATCTGCACAGGTGCCCCCACCTGGATGCGGCCAATCTCGGCAGCGGTCACTTCAGCCCGCCACTCGATGCGGCCCTGGCGAATCAACCTGAACAACTCGGTGCCTGCGCCCACCACGCTGCCCACGGTGGCCTGCCGGGCTGAGATCACGCCCGCATCGGGCGCACGCACCTGGGTTTGCGACAGGCGCACGTTTTGCAGCTGCACCAAAGCGCGAGCGGACTGCACTCGGGCCACAGAAGAGGCCTCAGCGGCCACCGCCTGGCTCAGCTGCGCTGCACTGAAAAAGCCTTGCTGCTGCAGGCTGCGGGCGCGTTCGGCCTGGGCCTTGGCTTCTTGGGCGCTGGCCGCAGCTTCGGCCAGCAGGCCTTCGGCCTGCGCCAGCTCGGCACGCAAGCTGTCGGCCTGCAAAACCGCCAACACATCGCCACGCTGCACCCGGTCACCCACATTCACACGCACCTCGGTGATCTTCAGGCCATTGGCCTCGGTACCGACGACCGCTTCCTGCCAAGCGGCCAGGTTGCCGTTGGCGCTGATCTTTTGCGCCATGTTGGCCACTTGGGGGGCAGCCACCGTCACGGTCAAAGTTGGCTTGGCAGACAGGGTCGGCTGACTGTCTTGCGCGGCCAAAGCCACATGACTCCAACCCATGCACACACCCACCCACAAACCAAGTCCAACACCGCATTTTTTCATGACACTTCTCTTTTTGACTGCACGTCCCTGTGACGTGCGGCGAGTTTAGCGGCTGACGGTGACAAGCATCACGGCACAGATGCCATGTCCAAGCGTTTCAAACAAGGGCTACGGGTCAAAATACCGATTCAGCCCATCACCCACTGCCACACCGCCAGCACCGCATCGCGCTCGCTGCTCAGTGTGGCGGGGTCCACCTGGGTCGGCTCTTCGTTCAGGCGGGCGCGGTGTTGCAAACGGCGCATTTCGCGATAAGCATTGGCCGCAGCTTGCCCCGCGCCAGTGGGCAACAAGCCGGCTTTTTCGGCACGTTGCAACAAGGCGATGTTGCCCACGTTGTCGGCCAGCTCGGGGTGTGCAGCGGCGCACAGCAGCACCAGGTACTGCATGGCAAATTCGGCATCCACCATGCCGCCGGGGCTGTGTTTCACATCAAAATGGTCGGCCTTGACCGGATGGCCCTGGCGCACGCGTTCGCGCATGGCCACGATTTCGGCTTTCAGGCTGGCCGCATCGCGCGGGGCGCTGATGACGGCATGGCGCACAGCGTCAAAACGCGGCGCTAGGCTTTGCAAGCCCATAACAAAGCGGGCGCGGGTCATGGCCTGGTGCTCCCAGGTCCAGGCGGTGTTGCTGCCACGTTGCTGCTGGTAGTCGGCGTAGGCTTCAAATCGGGTGACGAGCAGGCCAGAGTTGCCGTTGGGACGCAGCGCAGTGTCAATTTCGTAGAGGTCGCCGTCGGCGGTTTTGACGGTCATCCAGTTGATCATTTTGCGCACATAACTGGCGTAGATTTCCTGGGCGCGTTCGTCCTCGTCGTCGTACACGAACACGATGTCCAGGTCGCTGCCGTAGCCCAGCTCTTTGCCGCCCAATTTGCCGTAGCCAATGATGGCAATGGCAGGCTCGTCGCGGTGGCGTGTCTTCAGGCGGTCCCAGCACCAACGGGCCGTCACGCGCAGCACGGCATCGGCCAGCGCACTCAGGTCGTCGGCCACTTGCTCGACGCTGAGCACGCCTTCGACGTCGCGTGCCAGGGTGCGAAATTGCTCCGCATGGTGGGCACGGCGCAGCAAATTCAAAAGACTTTCTTCGTCGTCTTCGCCCGTGCGCTTGAGCGCGACGCGGCGAGACTCCAGTTCTGCTTCAAATTCGGTTGCATCAAAGCGGGTGTCAAACAAGTTCCCCCCGGCCAGCTCATCGATCACACCGGGGTGTTGCAACAAATAGCGCGCAGGCCATTTGGCCGCCCCCAGCAGACGCAGCAAGCGCTCGTACACGGAAGGGCGTTCCAGCATGAGGGCCAGATAGCTTTCGCGGCGCAGCAAGGGTTCGATCCAGTCGGCCATGCGCAGCACGGCCACTTCGCTGATGCGCCCCTCTTTGAGCCATTGGGCCGTGCGTTGCAACAGGCGCATCAGGCGGCCTCGGGCATCGTCGCGCAGGGCTTGCACGCGGGGGTTGTCACCCCACTGTGCCAAGCGAGCGCGAACTGCGCCGTCAAACTCGGTGAGAACAGCATCGAGTTCGGCATGTTCACGGCCATGGACACCGTTCTTGCCATTTTTTCCGTTGCAGCCTTTGCACTCCCGATCGCCGCCCAGCAAGGTATCGAACTCTTGCGCCACCACCTCACGGTGTGCGTCCAAGTCGGTCAAAAACGCGCAGGCATCTTCGTATCCCAGGGTCTGGGCCATCCAGGCCAGGTCATCGTCGCGGGTTGGCAGCACATGGGTTTGCTGGTCGTCCAGGTACTGGATGCGGTGCTCGACTTGACGCAAGAAGACATAGGCCGCACCCAAGGCGTCGGCCGTGGCCTGCGGCATGAGCCCGGCTTTGGCCACGCGCTGCAGCGCGTCCAGCGTAGGGCGCGTGCGCAACTCGGGGAACTGCCCACCACGCACCACTTGCAGCAATTGCACGGTGAATTCGATCTCGCGAATGCCGCCACGCGACAGCTTGACGTCGTTTGCCCGCTCGGGGTGGCCCGCGCTGCGTTTGGCGGCGTGGTCGCGAATTTGCTGGTGCAGCGTGCGCAGCGACTCGAACACGTTGTAGTCAAGGTAACGGCGAAACACAAACGGCAGCACCACCGCACGCAAGGCCTGGGCCGAGCCATTGACCACCGCGCTGCGGGGCGCGACCACGCGGCTTTTCATCCAGGCAAAGCGCTCCCATTCGCGGCCCTGCACCAGCAAATATTCTTCGAGCGCATCGAGCGAGACGACACTGGGCCCCGAATTGCCGTTGGGCCGAAGGGCCAGATCCACCCGGAACACAAAACCGTGTTCGGTGGTGTCGCCAATCAGGGCATACATGCGCTTGACGGCGCGGGTGAAATATTCCTGACAAGAGACCTTGTTGCGGCCTTCGCTGTTGCCCAGCGTTTCACCGTCCTGGTCGTAGACGTAGATCAGGTCAATGTCGCTAGAGACATTCAACTCGCGGGCGCCCAGCTTGCCCATGCCGATGACCCACATCTCGGCCCGTTGGCCGCTGAGGGTCAAGGGCTGACCGTGCAAAACGTCCAGATCGGCCATGACCTGCTGCCAGGCGATGTCGAGCGTGACTTCGGCCAGCCAGGTCATGGCATGGGTCACCACCGCCAAAGGGGCTTGGTCTGTGCAGTCCAGCTGCGCCAGACGCTCCAGCGTGAGCTGACGCAACACGCGCAGGGCTGCGCCTGTGTCCAGGCCCGTGCTTTGCAGGGCCGCAAAAGCGGCGTTCAGGCTGTCGCGCGTCGGGGCACCCGGGGCCAACAGGGGCAAAACATCGGCGTAACGACGGTGCAAACGCTGCACAAAACGTGAATACAAGGTCAAATTAACAGGACTTGGCGCTTTTGAGATGGGGGCATCGTCCATGGGCTGGCTGCGGGTCATAATTCCTGCTGACTTTCTGATTCAAATGTTTGTACCGTCTTTGCCCACTTTTCCCCGCCTGAGCCTTGCGCTGTCCCATGTCATACGGGCCATCGCATGGGTGTTGCTTGTCTTGGGCGTTTTGCTGGGCATGGCCTGGGGTACCCTGCATTTTTGGATTGTGCCGCGAATCGGTGATTACCGTCCCGCGCTGGAACGCTTGGCCCAGCAAAGCATCGGGGTTCCGGTTCGGATTGGTCAGATTTCTGCAGAATCCACAGGTTGGGCACCCTCCTTTGAGCTGCGCAACATCGAGTTGCTGGACCGGGAAGGCCAACCTGGCCTGCACTTGCCCAAGGTGGTGATCGCCATCAGCGTGCAATCCGCCTTGGCACTGAAGCTGGAACAGCTCGTGCTGGACGCGCCGGAGCTCGACATCCGCTTGACCGCCGAAGGCGCATGGCGCGTGGCGGGCCTGGATTGGGCGCCCAACACCCGCAGCGACGGGGCAGCCGCCGATTGGTTGTTCTCGCAGCGCGAAGTCATCGTTCGGGGCGGCACCGTGCGCTGGACCAACGAACACCGCCCGCATCAACCACTGCCTGGCCTGCTGTCGCCATTGACGCAGAAAACCTCAACACCACCAACCAACGCCCACACGCCACCGGTCGCGCTCGCCCTGCGTGATGTTGACTTGGTGCTGCGCAACTCGGCCAGACACCACGATGTGCGATTGGACGCCACCCCCCCGCAAGAGTGGGGCTCGCGTTTTGTCGGCATGGGGCGTTTTCGGCGCAGCCTCTTGTCCATCCACCCCGGTCAATGGGCAGACTGGACAGGCCAGGTTTATGCCCACTTCCCCGAAGTGGATGTGGCGCAATTGGGCCAACATGTGCCCTTGGGGGTTGACATCGCCACAGGCACCGGGAGCCTGCGCTTGTGGAGCGATGTCGCCCGGGGACAGTGGACAGGGGGCCTTGCCGATGTGAACCTGACCGGACTCCAAACCACATGGGCATCCGATGCGCAAGCGCTGGTTTTGGAACGCTTGTCGGGGCGCCTCGGTGCACGGGTCAGTGCATTGGGCTTTGAAGTATCGACCCAACACCTGGCCTTTGTAAGCGCCAATGGCGTGGCCTGGCCCGGCGGCAACGTGTCGCTGGAATACACCCACCCGGAAGGCAAAAACCCGGCACGCGGCCAGATCCAGGCGGACCATCTGGATTTGTTTGCACTGCGCGAAGTCGCACTGCGCATGCCTTTGCCAGCAGGATTGCACGAGCGCCTGCAGCAACAAGACATCAGCGGCCAAGTGGGCGCTTTGAAGTGGCGCTGGCAAGGCGATTGGCAATCACCCGAGCGCTATGACGGCCAAGTCACACTGGAAGGCCTGAGCCTGCCCCCTCCCACACTGAAGGTCAACGACAAGACACCGCAGCGCCCCGGCCTGCAAGGCGCACAGGCCAAAGTGTCGATGACACAAGACGGTGGCCAGGTGACCGTGAGCATGGGATCGGACGGGGCGGTGTTTCTGCCCGGCATTCTGGACGATGCCGAGGTGCGTGTGCAGTCATTGCTCGCCGAGGCCACCTTCAAACGCGAAGCCGGTCAATGGCGCGTGCCGCAATGGAAACTGAAATTGGCCAACGCTGACTTGCAAGGCGAGTGGCAAGGAAAATGGCAAGCAGCGGCCAATGGCAATGGTCCCGGCACGCTGGATCTGCAAGGGCAAATCAAACAAATCGATGCATCTCGTGCACACCGCTACCTGCCCGTCACGCTGCCCGTCAACGTGCGCCAATATGTGCGCGATGCCGTGGTCAAAGGGGTTTATTCGGATGTGCAGGTCAAACTCAAGGGTGATCTGGCGCGCCTGCCGTTTGCAGACCCCAAAGAAGGTGAATTCCGCTTTGCCGGACGCCTGCGGGATATCGAACTGGACTACCTGCCTGCTGCCTTATTGCCCCCCAAGAGCCTGCCCTGGCCCCGTTTGTACAAGTTGAACGGGCTGCTGGTGTTTGACCGCTTGGGCATGAAACTGACCGATGCTTCGGCACGCGCAGGCGACGCCCGCACCGGACTCAGTTTGACCGCCGGGCAAGCAGACATCGCAGACATGGCCCACCAGGCCGTTCTGAACGTTTCGGCTGACAACAAGGCCTCCGCCACGCAGGTGCTGACACTGGTTCAAAAATCGCCACTGGATGCGCTGCTGTCGGGCGCACTGCGTCAAACCCAGGCCACAGGAACCGTCCAGACCCGGTTCAAACTGACCATTCCCCTGCTGACCCCTCAAAACACCAAAGTGCAAGGCACGGTGGTGCTGGCCGGCAACGACCTGCGCATGTCCCCCGCCACGCCCTTGCTGGAAAAAGCCCAGGGCACAGTCCAGTTCACAGAAACAGGTTTCACCCTGGGCACCATGCAGGCCCGTGTGTTGGGGGGCCCCGTTCGCATCGAAGGCGGCCTGCGCACATCACCTGCGACAGTGGCTGAAACCGGCATGCAATTGCGTGCACAAGGTCAAATCACCGCTGAGGGTCTGCGCCAAGCCAAAGAGTTCGCGCCGCTCAACGAACTGGCCCAATACGCCAGTGGTGCCACCACTTACAGTGCGCAGTTGGGCTGGCGACAAGGTCAACCCGAATGGTCTGTGCAAAGCCCATTGGAAGGCCTGGCACTGCAGTTGCCATCGCCCTTGGGCAAGACCGCCGCCGCCCGAGTGCCCTTGTCCTTGCGCGTGCGCGTGCAAAACCAAAGCGGCGTCTTGCAAGACCAACTGCAATTCGAATGGGGCAGCGTGGCTTCGGCCAACTATGTACGCGACCTGAGCGGTGCCGAACCTGTCGTGCTGCGCGGCAGCCTGAGCCTGGGCACACAGGCCCCGGCCTTGCCCGCCACAGGGGTTTCGGCCACGGTGGCGCTGGACCGTTTTTCGGTCAACGACTGGGAAAACCTGCTGCCCGCCAGCCTCTTGTCCGGCGAAGAAAAATCCGGCACCGGAAAAACCGCCTGGCGAGCCTATTTGCCCACACGTTTGGGCTTGCAGGCCAACACCATCACCGCCGATGGGCGCACCTTGCACCAGGTGGTCGCAGGTGGGGTTCGCGAAGACCTCACCTGGCGCGTGAACGTGGACGCGCGCGAGCTGAGCGGTCATGTGGTCTATCGCCAGCCCTCGCGTGAACAATTGGGACACCTGTTTGCGCGCTTGTCCCGGCTCAATTTGCCGCCTTCCAGCGTCGCCGAAGTCGAAGGCCTGCTCGAAGCCCCACCCGCCAACTTGCCCTCTCTGGACATCGTGGTCGAACAACTGGAGCTGCGCGGCAAAAACCTCGGTCGCATTGAGATCGAAGCCGTCAACACGGAACAACAAAAATCGCGCGTCAAAAGTGCACCCGAATGGCAATTGAACAAGTTCAACCTCACTGTGCCCGAAGCCACACTGCGCAGCACAGGCCGCTGGCTGACGGCAGGCGAAGGAGGGCACCAACGCAAAACCGAAATGAACTTCAAGCTGGACGTGACCGATGCAGGTGCATTGTTGACACGCCTGGGCACACCCAACGCCCTGCGCGGCGGCACAGGGCAACTCGAAGGCACCGTGAGTTGGCAAGGCTCCCCCATGGCTTTGCATTACCCCAGCATGTCAGGGCAGTTCGGCGTCAAGATGGGACGCGGCCAATTCCTCAAAGCGGATGCCGGTGCCGCCAAGCTGCTGGGGGTGTTGAGCTTGCAAGCCTTGCCGCGGCGGCTGCTGCTCGACTTCCGCGATGTGTTTTATGAAGGTTTCGCCTTTGACTCGGTGCGCGGCGACGTGACCATCACACAGGGCATCGCCACCACGCGCAACATGCAAATCAAAGGGGTGAATGCCTTGGTGCAACTCGACGGCTCGGCCGACATCGCCCATGAAACCCAAAAGCTGCGGGTGGTGATTTTGCCGGCGCTGGATGCAGGCACCGCTTCTTTGGTGGCGGGCATCGCTCTCAACCCGGTGATTGGGCTGACGGCATTTTTGGCTCAGCTTTTTCTGCAAAACCCATTGACCAAAGCCAACACCCAGGAATTCCTGATCGATGGCAGCTGGGCAGAACCACGGGTGACCAAAGTCAGCAGCAACGGCGCAGACAGCAAAACGTCCAGCGCCCCCAACGCCACGCCCTGACGTGCCATGAAACTCCCTGGCGCTTCACACATCGGTGCAGCATGGCAAAAAAGCCTGGTCCGCTTGCGCTCCAAGCTCGACGAGGTCTTGCCCTGGGGTTCAGGCAGGCGATCCTTGTGGGCGGCCTTGATCGCCTTGGTGCTGGCGGTGCTGGTCACACTGGTGTGGCTGGCAGGTCGCTACGAAGCCAGCCAGGTTCAGGCCGAGCTGGAACGCGACACCGCCGATGCCGTGAACGACCTGCGCAACAGCTTGTCTCGCCAGGTGCAGGCCTTGCAGGCGCTGCAGTCGGGCCATTTCGCACCAGCAACCTGGCAACCCGAAGCACTGGGCTTGCTGCGCGAGAACCGCGACTGGCTGCGCCTTGAATGGCGCGACAAGGAATGGCGCTTGCTGTCGTTTGCCGACTCGCCCTTGCGTGCGCCAGCGTTTGAACGCATCGCACGCCCGGACGTGCTGAACGAAGCCACCCAGGCTTGCCAGCGCGGCAAGCGTTTGAATGGCCCCGCCTATTCGAGCACTTATTTTTTGCCGCAAACCGATGGCCTGGGCATGGAGGTCATGGAGCTGTGCCTGCCCATGACACAAGCGGGCGAACTCACGGGCTACACGGTGGTGACTTACAGCCTGCAAGAAATGTTGACAGAGCGGCTGGGCACCACGTTTGGCCGCCGCAACGAGTTGTCCTTTATTGAACCGGATGGCACACGCCTGGCCATCGCGGGCACCCAGCGCCGGGAACGGCGGGTGTTCACGGCACAACAACTGGTGGACTTGCCCGGCAACACCTTGTTGCTGCGCATGGACGGCCGACGGGGTGAGCCTGACTTGTTTCCCAATGTGCTCACTGCACTGGTCACGGGCATGTCGATTGCGCTGATCACGGTGATGGTTTTGCTGGCCAAGGATTCCCGACGACGCCTCAAAGCCGAACGCGACCTGGCCGATGCCCTGGCTTTTCGCAAAGCCATGGAAGACTCACTGGTCACCGGCTTGAGGGCACGCGACCTGCAAGGTCACATCACTTATGTGAACCCGGCCTTTTGTCAAATGGTGGGCTGGGACGCCGAAGCACTGGTCGGCCAAAACGCCCCCATGCCTTATTGGCCGCCGGAAATGGTGGACGAATACCAGCAGCGCCAAGCCATCCGTCTGGCAGGCAACGCCCCACCGCGTGAAGGCTTTGAATCGGTCTTCATGCGGCAAGACGGCACGCGGTTCCCCGTGCTGATCATCGAAGCACCACTGATCAGCATTCGAGGTGAACAAACGGGCTGGATGGGTGCCGTGCTCGACATCAGCGAGCAACGACGGATTGAAGAACTCTCGCGTGCCAGCCAAGAGCGCCTGCAAGCAACCGCCCGACTGGCCACCGTGGGTGAAATGGCCTCTTTGCTCAGCCACGAATTGAACCAGCCCCTGGCAGCCATTTCGAGCTATGCCAACGGCTCGCTCAACCTGCTGCAAGACCCGCAGGCCGAGCCGCAAACCCTGGCCGACGTGCACATGGCGCTGCGGCGCATTGCCGAGCAAGCCGAGCGCGCGGGGCGCGTCATCAACAGCGTGCACGACTTCGTGCGGCGCCGCGACCAGGCCCGTGAGGCCGTGGCCCCGCAAGCCCTGCTCGACGCCATATCGCCCCTGGTCAACCTGCAGGCGCGCAAGCTGCACGTGCGTGTGCACATTCGGGTCGAGGCGCGCCTGCCCTCCGTGTGGTGCGACCGCACCATGGTCGAACAGGTTTTGCTCAACCTGGCGCGCAACGGCATGCAAGCCATGGACCATCCTCAATGCCACGACAGGGTGCTGGTCTTGCAGGTCAAACACAGTGCATCCAGCACCGAACCGGGAGGCGTCGAATTCGCGGTCACCGATGTCGGCGCAGGCATCGATGCCGATGTCGCCACCCAACTGTTCAACCCCTTCTTCACCACCAAAGCCGAGGGCATGGGCCTGGGCTTAAGCCTGTGCCGCACCGTGATCGAACAACACGGCGGTCATCTGGCCTTTGAAACACATGCGCCCAAAGGCACCGTCTTCCGTTTCACGCTGCCTGCGGCGTCCGGCAACACCGCCGCATCCACCCTCTAAAATCCCGCCATGCACCCACCTTTTGACAGCATGGTCTACATCGTTGACGACGACATTGGCGTGCGCGAAGGCATGGCGTGGTTGCTGCGCACGCGGCGCTTGTTGAGCGAATCCTACGACAGCGCCGAAGCATTTCTGGACATGCTCGGGCGCACATCTCAAGCATCACTGTTACCCCAACAAGCCGCATGCATTTTGCTGGATGTGCGCATGCCTGGCATGAGCGGTTTGGTCTTGTTTGAGCAACTGCAGGCCAGCGGCATCGCCCAAGCCTGGCCCGTGATTTTCTTGACCGGGCATGCCGACGTGCCCACGGCGGTGGACAGCGTCAAGCGCGGCGCTTTTGACTTTTGTGAAAAACCGTTTTCTGACAACGCCTTGGTGGACCGCGTGGAACAAGCTTTGCTGCTCTCGCAGCAGCGCTTGATGGCACGCACGCAACAAGACTTTTTGCAATCGCGTCTGGGCGAGCTGACCGACCGCGAACGCGACGTGATGCGCTTGGTGGTCGAAGGCCTGCCCAACAAACTGATCGCCGACCAGCTGGACATCAGCGTGCGCACGGTCGAGGTGCACCGCTCACGCGTGTTCGACAAGATGGAAGTCAAATCAGCCGTCGAACTGGCCAACCTGATGCGGACCTTGACATGAACCAAGCCACACGGATGACTCACAGATTCACGCGGCTCGCAGCCACCGCCCTGACCGTGGTTCTTGCTGCGGCTTTGACTGGCTGCGGCTCTACCGGCCCGGTTTCTGATGCACCAGACTTGCCGCCCAGCACACCAAGACCGCAAGCGGATCAACGGACGCAGGGCAACACCCCTTATCACCCCAGGCGCAACGACCTGACCTTGTTTGCCTTGTCCTTGCTGGACACCCCTTATGCCTGGGGTGGCCGCGGCCCTGCCACCGGGTTTGATTGTTCAGGGCTGGTTTCACATGTTTACCGCGAAGCGGCAGGCTTGCCGGTGAAGGGCTCTTCGGCCGATCTGGGCCAAAAGTCGCGCCCCATCGACCGCTCGCGCCTGCAGCCCGGTGATCTGGTGTTTTTCAACACCTTGGGGGCTCGCCATTCGCATGTGGGCATTTATGTCGGCGACGGCCGCTTTGTGCATGCCAGCAACCCGCGAACCGGCGTGCGCATGGACCAACTGACCAACCGTTATTACGCCCAGCGTTTTGAAGGTGCAGCAACCCTGCTCGACTGACCTGCCAGGTCAAGGGGCCTTGTCGTCTGGGTCGGATTTTTCGGGCTGCGACAACTCCCCCTTGGATCGCCCGGAAAACATGGTCCACCACACGATCCCGACGAAGACGACCAAGGCCAGCAAAGCTTCCAGCAAAATAAGGACCATGAATCAATTTCCGTTTCTTTGGCTTGGCCGGATACGTTCCGGTGCGGCGCTGGCCGCGATTGTAGGGAGCTTGGTCGGCTGCTCGGTTGCGCCGGTACTGGATGAGCCCTCTCAGCCAAGCCCATCACCCACATCACCCGTGGCCGATCAAAGGCCTTTGCCCGCCACCATCATGCAGGCAAAAAGCCGTTGGGTACCCGTGCACTGGTCGGATTTGCCCGGACTGGAAGCGGATGCGCTGCACGAAGCCTGGCCTGCCTGGCTGCAAAGCTGCTCGCGCCCTGCCAAACCCTGGGCAGCACTGTGCCCCAATATCCGTCAACTGGCCAATGCGTCAGCCCAAGAACAACGCCGCTGGATTCGGGAGAATTTGCAGCCTTACCGCGTAGAGTCGCATGAGGGCCAATCACAAGGCAAATTGACCGCCTATTACGAGCCCCGTTTTGAAGCCTCCAGGCTGCCGCGTTCCGGTTTCAACATACCGCTGTATGCACCCCCTTCGGGCATGAACAAGAACAGTCCTTGGTTCACCCGCCAGGAAATCGAGACCCAATCCGCAGCACGCAACGCTTTGCGCGGCAAAGAACTGGTCTACCTGGCCGACCCGATTGACGCCATGATCCTGCACATTCAGGGCTCCGGCTTGGTCAACGTCACCGAGCCCGATGGCAGCCAACGCACGTTGCGCATGGCCTTTGCCGCATCCAACGAACACCCCTACAAAAGCATCGGCAGCTGGCTTTTGCAACAAGGCTTGCTGAAAGACGCCTCATGGCCCGGCATCAAGGACTGGATGGACCGCAACCCCTCGCGTGTGAACGAGCTGCTCTGGAAAAACCCCCGATTCATCTTTTTCAAAGAAGAAAAACTGCCTGCAGGCCAAACGCCTCCTGGACCCAAAGGCGCGCAAAACGTTCCTCTGACCGCTGGCCGCTCGGTGGCCATTGATCGCAACAGCATCCCCTATGGCACGCCTGTCTGGCTGATGTCAAAGGGGCCTCAAGTCACACTGGACAAACTGGTCATGGCGCAAGACACCGGCAGCGCGATTGTGGGGGCCGTGCGCGCCGACTATTACGCAGGTTCGGGCAAAGCCGCCGGAGAGTTTGCTGGGCGAATCAACCAAGGCCTTCAACTGTGGGCGCTTTGGCCCCGATGAGTTTGTCGTGCCGACCGGGCTGCGCCGCCTGCTGCACCGCGCCCTCCATCTCGTCAGCCATCCCGGGCATGCCCCAAGGCAAACCCGCAGGCGTGCCCTGTGTGCAGCTGGACGAGCAGCTGCAGTGCAAGATTTTTGGCCAAGCGGAGCGTCCGGCCGTGTGCGGGCAACTGCAAGCCTCGCTGGAGATGTGCGGCCCTCAAGACGATGGCGGGCTGTTTGCCCGCAGCTATCTGATGCGGCTAGAGACTTTGACACGACCGGATTGATGCTGCGTCTTTGCCTGGGTCGTCCTTGACAAGTTTGGGCGTGCCTTAGTCTCCAAGACGTCATCACCCTGACGCCCAGGTCGTTAAGCTGGCGGTTCATTTTTTACCCGGAGTCTGTTCATGGCGTTTGACATCCCATCCCTCAAAGACAGTGTGCACCCTGACGAATGGCAGTTGCGGGTGGACCTGGCGGCGTGTTACCGATTGGTGGCGCTGTATGGCTGGAGCGACCTGGTGTTCACCCACATCAGCGCCAAGCTGCCGCACTCGGTGGCGGGCGATGCGCACCAGTTCCTGATCAACCCTTATGGCCTGATGTTTGACGAGATCACCGCCTCCAGCCTGGTCAAGGTGGACATGCAGTGCAACAAGTTGCATGACAGCCCGTTCCCGGTCAACCCGGCAGGCTTTGTGATCCACAGCGCGGTGCACGAAGTCAGGCCGGATGCCGGTTGTGTGCTGCACACCCACACCCGGGCAGGCGTAGCCGTGAGTGCACAGGCGCACGGCGTGTTGCCCATCAGCCAGCAAAGCACCTTTGTGCTGGCTTCGCTGGCCTACCACGGCTACGAAGGTGTGGCGATCCGCGACGACGAAAAGGCGCGACTGCAAGCCGATCTGGGCGAAGCCAATTACCTGATGCTGCGCAACCACGGCCTGTTGACGGTGGGCAAGACCATTGCCGACGCGTTCTTGTCGATGTACACGTTTGAAAACACTTGCCGCATCCAGGTGGATGCGCTGGCAGGGCAGGCTGGACCCAAAGAACTCACAGCCGTGAACCCCAAAATCCTGGATGGCGTGGCCCATGCCTCACGCGTGCAAACCGGGGGCCTGGGCGGTGCGTTTGTCTGGCCGTCGTTGCTGCGCAAACTGCAACGCGAGAGCCCGGATTACGCTCACTGAACCGAACCCCGCCGATTTCCTTTCTTTTTGAATCACACACATGACCTCTTTGTTTGACCCCGGCCAAGTCGGTGCCATGCACCTGGCCTCACGCATCGTGATGGCCCCACTCACCCGCAACCGCGCACCCGGCGCACTGGCCAACGCGCGCATGGCCACCTATTACCGCCAACGCGCCAACCCGGTCACAGGTGCGGGGCTCATCATCACCGAGGCCACGGCCATCAGCCACCAAGGCCAAGGCTATGCCGATGTGCCGGGCATCTGGAGCGATGCGCAAGTCGCCTCTTGGAAGCAGGTCACAGACGCTGTGCACGCCGAGGGTGGAAAGATCGTCATGCAGTTGTGGCATGTGGGTCGTGTGTCACACACCAGCTTGCAGCCAGGGGGTGCGGCACCTGTGGCCCCCTCTGCCATCACAGCCAAAACCAAAACAGTGCTCCTGGTCGATGGCCAAGCCCAATTCATGGACACATCCGCGCCCCGTGCACTGGACACGGCGGAGTTGCCAGGCATCGTGGAGGACTACCGCCGCGCCGCCGCCAACGCCATTGCAGCCGGATTTGACGGTGTGGAAGTGCACGCGGCCAACGGTTACCTGATCGACCAGTTTTTGCGCACGGGCAGCAACCAACGCAACGATGCCTATGGGGGCTCCATCGAAAATCGCGCCCGTTTTCTGAACGACGTCATGAGTGCCGTGGTGGCCGAAATTGGCGGAGACCGCACAGGCATTCGCATCTCGCCCGTCACCCCCGCCAACGATGCCAGTGACGACCAGCCACAGCCCTTGTTTGAGCACGTGGCCCGTTTGCTGGGCCCGATGGGGCTGGCCTATGTGCACGTGATCGAAGGCTCGACCGGTGGGCCTCGCGACCACCAGCAAGGGGAACAGGCTTTTGATTACGCCGCGCTGCGCCAGGTTTACACCACGGCCAAGGGGCAGGGTGCCTGGATGCTCAACAATGGCTACGATCTGCCCTTGGCCGAGCAAGCGCTGGCGCAAGGCGCTGATCTGGTGGCGTTTGGTCGCCCCTTCATGGCCAACCCGGATCTGGGCGCTCGGCTGCGACAAGGCGGTCCATTCAACACCCCTGACCGCAAAACCTTTTACGGTGGCGACGAAGCGGGCTATACCGATTACCCGCGTTTGCCACAGTCCTGAGGCTTACGCCACGGCATCAACCCAGACCAATAGGTGAAGGTGCTCGGGTCACGATCAAGCTGAACAGTTTTTCAAATTCCTGAGCAGGCGGGTAATGGCCTGTGAGCGGATCGGCGTTTTCTGCAAACGCCACATCCAGCACACGCCAATCGTCTGCTGAAAAGCACCGCTCTGCCTCGGGCAAGATCACGGTTTCTTCCAGGTTCATGTGCTCTAAATAGAAGTTGACGTATTTTTCAAAAGCTTCTTCAAATGCCTGGCGTCGGCCAGCACCCAACAACTCCCAGGCCAGCAGCAGGTGCTGCATGTCACGAGCGGCTTTTTCGCTGCTCAGGTGATCACGCTCCAGCTTGTCGATGGCCCCCATCACCTTGGGCGCCAACTTCACGACTTTGGGAAACAAGAGGTTCGATTCTTTGGGGTGGTGCAAGCGCTCTGGAAATTCGTCGATGTAGAACAACATGGCCCGCAGTACGTCAAAGAAGTTGCGCCGGTCTTCTGCAGGGCCGCGTTGGACCATCATGCGCATGGACTGGAGCATGGCCGCCAATGAGGCGTGTTCGTCGCGGATGATTTGAAGCGCGCTGTGCTGTGTCATGAAAACAAACTCCGGGTTCTGAAGGGTTTCAGTTTGCCGGTTTGTGCCCCAACGCACCATGACGCATGTCAAGAATGGGTGATTTGGCTTTGCTGACATTCGGCCGCGGGGGCGGCCGCCCACAAAGTCAAGCCAGGGTTCAGCGCGGTCTCTTGCTCAGGGCTTCCAGCGCTTGAGCAGCAAGGCGTTGCTCATCACGCTGACCGAGCTGAGCGCCATGGCACCACCGGCAATGACCGGGTTGAGGTAGCCTAAAGCGGCCAGCGGAATGCCCGCCACGTTGTAGGCAAAGGCCCAGAACAGGTTTTGCCGGATCTTGGCCACGGTGCGGGCCGAAATGTCGAGCGCTGCGCCCACCAGCGCCACATCACCGCGCATGAGGGTGATGCCCGCCGCGTGCATGGCCACGTCGGTGCCGTTGCCCATGGCCATGCCCACATCGGCGGCAGCGAGGGCCGGGGCATCGTTCACCCCATCGCCCACCATGGCCACAATGCGCCCGCCCTCGCGCAGTTTTTGCACTTGAGCGGCCTTGTCGCCCGGCAACACATCGGCCAGCACTTCGCCGTCTTCAGGGCGCAAGCCCAAACGACGCGCCATGGCTTCGGCGGCGGCCTGGTTGTCGCCCGAGATCATCACCAGCTTCAAGCCACGTTCGCGCAAGGCTGTCAACGCCTCGGCAGCGCCCGCCTTGGGCTCGTCACCAAAGGCCATGAGCAACAGCCCTTGCACACCGGTGGCGGTGCGTTCTGCCAGCGCCGACAAGGTCGCGCCTTGTCCCTGCAGTGCAGGCACATCGTCCGCCCACAGCGCGGGGTCCATGCCTTCTTGCTGCAACCAGCGCAAACTGCCCAACAACAACTGACGACCATCGACGGTGGCTTGCACGCCACGGCCCGGCACTGCGGCCAGCTCAGCGGGCGTTGTCAGGTTCAAGCCCTGTACTTTGGCAGCCGTCACCACGGCACGGGCCAAGGGGTGTTCACTGCCACTTTGCACGCTGGCGGCCCAGCTCAGGGCGGCTGTAATGTCTTGCCCCGGCGCAGCCACGTGCTGCGTCAGGCGAGGCTGGCCCACGGTGAGCGTGCCGGTCTTGTCAAAGGCCACGGTTTGCACGCGGTGCGCCATCTCCAGCGCCTGCACATCCTTGATCAAAATGCCGTATTTGGCCGCCACGCCCGTGCCCGCCATGATGGCCACGGGCGTGGCCAAGCCCAAAGCACAAGGGCAGGCGATCACCAGCACAGCCACGGCGTAAATGAGGGCTGTTTCAAAGTTGGCCCCCATGAACATCCACGCCGCCAGCGTGGCCAGCGCGATCAACATGACCACCGGCACAAACACCTCGGCCACTTTGTCGACCAAGCGCTGGATGGGCGCTTTGGCCGCCTGCGCATCTTCCACCAGCCGGATGATGTGCGAGAGCACGGTTTCGTGGCCCACAGCTGTCACACGCATCACCACGCGACCATCGCCATTGATCGATCCACCTGTCAGCTGCGCACCCACGGTTTTGGACACTGGTAGAGGCTCGCCGGTGAGCATGGATTCATCGACCTGGGTCTGGCCTTCAACCAGTTCACCATCGAGCGGATAGCGCTCGCCCGGTCGCACCACGATCAGGTCGCCCGTCAGAATTTCGTCCACCGGCACATCGACTTCGCCGTCTTCGCTGATCCAGTGCGCCTTGTCAGGACGCAAAGCATGCAAGGCCCGAATGGCTTCTGTGGTCTGGCGTTTCGCGCGTGCTTCCAGCCACTTACCGAGCAAAACTAAGGTGATCACGACGGCCGAGCCTTCAAAGTACAAATGCGGCGCATGCCCTTCGTGCGCCGTCAGCCACAGCCACACCGACAACAACCAGCCGGCCGTGGTGCCCAGCGAGACCAACAAATCCATGTTGCCCGTGAGTGCCTTGAGCGCATGCCAGCCGGCCTTGTAAAAACGAGCGCCCAAAATGAACTGCACTGGCGTGGCCAGCGCAAATTGCACCCAGGCGGGCAGCATCCAATGCTGGCCCCACAGATCACCCAGCATGGGCAGTACCAAGGGCGCTGACAGCACCAAACCGACCGCCACGGGCGCAAAACCTGTCCAGGGCGAGTTGTTGTTGGCCTGCGCCTCGGCCGCTTCCACTGAACGGGGCTCGTACCCGGCATCGCGGATCACCCGGCGCAAGCGGGCATCGGTCAACTCAGCATCGGCCACCACAATGCGTGCTGTTTCGGTCGCCAGGTTGACCGTGGCCGAGGCCACACCGGGCGCTTTGCTGAGTGCTTTTTCGACCCGTGCTACGCACGAAGCGCAGGTCATGCCGCCAATACCGATGTCCATCACGGTGTTGTGGGCTGAAGGCTCGGTCTTGATCTGTGTCATGTTGTGCGGTTTGTTTTGAACTATGCTTCGACAAACCCATGAGGGCTTGTCTGAAAGGGACATCATGAACCAGATTTTCACTGTTGAAGGCATGACATGTGGCCACTGCGAAAAGGCCGTGACCAAGGCCTTGCTGGCATTGGATGTCCAGGCCAAAGTCGTGATCGACCGCGCACAAAACACCGTGCAGGTTGAGTCTGAAGAAACCCGTGCGGCGCTGTCCAAAACCATTGCAGACGCTGGCTACCGCGTTGTAGCCTGATTTTTTAACCCAAGGGAGAACTCACCATGAACAAAAACATTGGCGGCATCGAGCGCATCATCCGCATCGTCGCAGGCCTGGTCCTGATCGCATTGGCAGCCACGGGCACCGTTGGCTGGTGGGGTTGGCTGGGCTTGGTGCCGTTGGCCACCGGGCTGATGGGCTGGTGCCCGCCTTACAGCTTGCTGGGCATCAACACTTGCAAAAACCGCAACGTCTGATTTAGCCGTTCTGACTCAGCCTGCCCTGAGCCCACAACAAAAAACCCCCGACTGGATGATGGGGGGGTTTTTTGTTGGTGAACTCGCAAGACGACACGGCACAAAGCTTCACCTGTCTTTACAAATCACTGCACAAACCGCACTGCGCAGAAACATGGGCAGATCACACTGACGACACCCCATCACTGAAAGGATGTTTCCATGAAATCGATTCGTACCACCCTGATTGCGGCCAGCTTGTTGGCTGGCCTGAGCGGTTTGGCCTTGGCCCAAACAGCCCCTGAGGCCAAAACCAGTGGCCACCGTGCTGAGCGCATGGAGAAAATGCACGCCAAAATGGGCGAGCGCCATGCCAAGCACTTGGCTGAGCTGAAAGGCAAACTGAAGCTCGAAGCCGGTCAAGAATCCGCTTGGACTGCTTTTGAACAAGCCATGCAGCCCCCTGCTCAACCCATGGCACATCCTGACCGGGCCGCCATGGAAAAAATGACGACGCCAGAGCGCATTGACCAAATGCAAGCCCACAAAGGTCAGCGCGACGCACAGATGCAAAAGCACGCCACCGCCACCAAAACTTTTTATGCGGCATTGAACGCCACACAAAAGAAAACGTTTGACGCCGAAACCGCACGCAGCATGAAAAACATGGATGGCGGTATGCACGGTGGTAAAGAGCATCGCGGGCATCACGGTCAACATTGACAACACCGACAGGCCTCGCTTGTCTTGACCACCAGGCCGCTCCATGAGCGGCCTTTTTATTTCATTTTTAGACTTGACACATATCAAGGTAGGTGCCGCCGTGCTTGGTTAAGCTTTGCGCATGCCTCGAAACTCCCATTCCGATTCCACCCAGACCCGTTCTGGCATTTTTTTGCCGCCCATCCGGCCCATCGCAGCCGACCAGCCCATGCAGTGGTTGGCCTTGGGGTTCAAGGACATGGCCCGAGCGCCTTTGCTGAGCATCATGCATGGCGTTGTGCTGGCTGGCCTAGGTGGCTTCATCGCCCTGCTGGCACACGACCAATTCTGGCTGCTGGTCGGTTATCTGTCGGGCTTCATGGTGGTGGCACCTGTGCTGGCCACCAGCCTGTATGCCATGAGCCGGGCCATGGAGCGGGGCGAAACTGTCAATTTTGATTTGCTGGTGCAAACCTGGACGCAGTGGCAAATGCGCTTGCGTCACCAACCCGACAGCTACTGGAGCCTGATCCGTTTTGGCTTGCTGCTGGGTTTGGCCGCTACCGGCTGGGTCATCACCTCGGCCGCCTTGATCACTTTGCTGGCACCAAGCCCGATTCACACGCCCGTCGACTTCATACGCCATGTGGTCTTGGCCAAAGAAGGCCATTTGTTTGAACTGTGGGTGGAGCTGGGCGGCATGATGGCCGTGCCGGTATTTGCCTCCAGCGTGGTGTCCATGCCCTTGTTGTTAGACCGCCGCGTGACAGTGTTGCAAGCGGTACTGACCAGTTGGAAAGCGGTGTTGACCCACCCGTTTCAAATGACCTTGTGGGCTTTTTTGATCATCGGCTTCAGCATGCTGGGCATTTTTTCACTGTTTTTGGGCTTGATTTTGGTCATTCCCATGCTGGGCCATGGCAGTTGGCATGCTTATCGTCACCTTGTAGATGTCTCTGATTTTGAAGAACGCATCAGTGAACAAGGTGAATTGTGATGTTCGGATTCAACGAAGAACAATTCGCCTGGTTTGGCCTCACGATCGGTGTTGGGGCATTCATGCTTTACATGCTGTTCATCATTGGACAACTGGCTTGGGAGTCCAAAGCTGGAAAATTCGGAACGTTTGTCATTTTTCTTGGATTGGCATTTGGCATGCTGGGTTTTGTGGCGAAAGCCATCATTCAGTGGCTGCTCGAAACATGAAATCCAGTTCTGAATAAGCCTGTGGATAAAAAAACAACAAGCAACAGGTTATCCACAGCTTGATGTCTTGATCAGAAGTTGTTCATTTTTGCGAAACACCAAAAAACCGCCACAGCACACACGTTTACAAGTCATGCAAGTCCTTGTCAGCCATGAAAAAAATATGCTTATCCACAAAAAAGGGCTGCCTTTATCTACTACGACTATTTAAAGATATAAATCTATAAAGAAAAACAAGGAACAAGCGCGCTGGTAAGATTTACGTCTTTCTTTCCCTGATGGCACCATGGCGATCGTTTCAGAAGCATCCATTTCAAACTGTTACGACATCAAAAGCGCTGACTTGTCTTTGGTGGCTTTGGTATTGAAAACAGCGGACATTGCTGCCATTTCTCAAGCCTTGGTTCAACAATTGAAAGAGAGTCCTGGCTTTTTTGACCAGGATCCCCTGATCATTGATGTCAGCTTCTTGGGTTCTGAACAAGACCTGCCATCGATCGACTTCCAAGCCTTGTTGCCACTTCTGCGTGAACACGGTTTGGTACCTTTGGCCATCAAAGGTGCCCAAGGTGAGCTTTTGACGCAAGCCAAGGGGGTAGGCTTGGTGGACGCGAGCGATGCCCGCATTCGCCGTTCTGTGCCTCTTGCTGATGTTGTTCAGCATGTACCAAGCCTTGAACCTGTTGTTGCCCCCATTGATGCGCCTGCGTCTTTGGGTCCGATGGTGATCGACAAGCCTTTGCGTTCAGGTCAGCAGGTGTATGCCAAGGGTCGGGACCTCATTGTTTTGGCCATGGTGAATGCAGGGGCAGAGGTCATTGCCGATGGTCATATTCACATTTATGCGACTTTGCGTGGCAAAGCCATAGCAGGGGCACGTGGCAACGCCCACGCTCGTATTTTTGCGCAGGTGATGGAGCCCGAGTTGATTTCGATCGCAGGCATCTACCGCACCAGCGAAAATGCCTTGCCCAAAGACGTTTTGGGGCAAGCAGCCCAAGTCTGTCTGCAATCAGGTCCTGATGGCGACAAATTGTTGATTTCGCCCATCAAATCCTAAAATATCAAATTTGTACTGATACCTTGTCAAAGAAAGAAAATCCCATGGCAAAAATTGTTGTTGTGACTTCAGGTAAAGGCGGCGTGGGCAAAACCACGACCAGCGCCAGTTTTGCCACAGGTCTCGCACTCAAAGGCTTCAAGACAGCCGTTATCGACTTTGATGTGGGTCTGCGCAATCTGGACCTGATCATGGGCTGTGAACGCCGCGTGGTGTACGACCTGATCAATGTGATCCAAGGTGAAGCCAATCTGAATCAGGCCCTGATCAAGGACAAACAATGTTCCAACCTGTTTGTGCTGGCGGCCTCGCAAACCCGCGATAAAGATGCTTTGTCGCAAGAAGGCGTTGAAAAAGTACTCAAAGACCTGAACGACATGGGTTTTGAGTACATCGTCTGCGATTCTCCTGCCGGCATCGAAACGGGAGCCTTGATGGCCATGCATTTTGCCGATGAGGCTTTGGTGGTGACCAACCCTGAAGTGTCTTCGGTGCGCGACTCTGACCGCATTCTGGGCATGCTCGGTAGCAAAACCAAGCGAGCGATTGAAGGCCTGGAACCGATCAAAGAACACTTGCTGATCACCCGTTACAACCCGAACCGGGTGGAAGACGGCCAGATGCTGTCGCTGCAAGACATTCAAGATATCTTGCGCATCAAGTTGTTGGGCGTGATTCCTGAGAGCGACAACGTTTTGCAGGCTTCCAACCAGGGCACCCCGGCCATTCACATGGCCGAGAGCGATGTGTCCGAGGCTTACAAGGACGTGATTGACCGCTTTTTGGGCGAAGACAAGCCCATGCGCTTCACTGAAGCCGTGAAGCCCGGTTTTTTCAAACGCATGTTTGGAGGCAAGTGAACCATGTCGTTTCTTTCCTTCCTCTTGGGCGAAAAGAAGAAAACCGCCAGCGTAGCCAAAGAACGCCTGCAAATCATTCTGGCGCACGAGCGCAGTGGTCGCAATGCCGCTGAGCCCGATTACCTGCCTGATTTGCAACGCGAGTTGGTGGCCGTGATCAGTAAATACATCAAGATCAATCCAGATGACATCAAGGTGAACCTGGAGCGTCAGGACAACTTGGAAGTGCTGGAAGTCAAGATCGAATTGCCAGACGCACGTTGACCTGATGTGAGCTTGTCACATCCCTGCTTGATCGGGTGTCCATGAATTCGCAGGAGATGGATACCCGCATGCGGGGGCATGACAAATCTGTCACACCCGACTTGATCGGGTGTCCATGTCTTTTGGTTGATATGGATACCTGCATGCGCGGATATGGCGCGGCGGAGATTTGTCGCGGGTCATTGTGTTCCCAATGACGCCCACACAGTCCGCGCAACCTTGATGTTGCGCTCCTTGACATGGCCAAAGCCTTTGATGTTCTCAGGCACGTTGGCCACATTCAAGGCATGTGCATGGTTTTCAGGGCTCAGGTGTTCAATGGCCTGTTCGATGTGTTGCATGTATTCACCGATCAAAGCTTGTTCTGTCCGGCGTTCTTCTGTGCGGCCGAACACATCGAACGCGGTGCCACGCAAGCCTTTTAATTTGGCCAGCAATTTGAAACCTGTCAGCATGGCAGGCCCGAATTTTTGTTTGACCAGTTCGCCTTTGTTGTTCCGTTTGGCCAAGAGGGGTGGGGCCAAGTGGTAATGCACTTTGAAGTTCCCTTCAAAGCTGTTGGCAATGCGGTCCAAAAACGCTGACTGGGTGTGCAAACGGGCCACTTCGTATTCGTCCTTGTAGGCCATCAATTTGTACAGATGACGTGCCACAGTGGTTGTCAAGACGGTTTTGCCTAAAGGTGCTTCTGCCTCTTGAACACGCTGCACAAACGCCTGATATCGAGCTGCATAGGCGGCGTTTTGGTAATCGGTCAAACGCGTCATGCGGTCAGCGATCAGGTTTTCCAGCGTTTCGCGTTTCTTGAACTGCACCACTTGCACCGGCTGGATTTTTTGCATCAGCGCATCCAACTGGTGCGCAGCATGACGACCCCACTCAAAAGCAGCGAGGTTGTTTTTGACTTGGACATCGTTGAGCTCAATGGCCCGCACCAAGGACTCATGTCGTAAAGGCACCCAGCCTTTTTGCCAGGCGTAACCCAGGATCATGGGGTTGACGTAAATCGTGTCGCCCATGAGTTGTTTGGCCAGTGCATCGGCATCGAAACTGCCCACACCATCCACACCGACTTGTGCCGCGATTTCAGCCACACATTGCTCGGCCGGGTTTTGCCAATTGCCGTTCCTCACAAATGCGGCCGTGGGGGTGCTGTTGCTGTTCAGTGCGACATGGGTGCGGCCTGCACGCATGCGCAAGGTGGTTTCCTTGGATGCACTGACGATGGGGTCGCAGCCCATGATCAGATCGGCCGCCGCCATGCTGACGCGGGTGGTGCGGATCTCGTCTTGTGTGTTGGCCACCAGGACGTGGCTCCAGGTTGCGCCACCTTTTTGGGCCAGGCCTGCAGAGTCTTGCGTGACGATGCCTTTGCCTTCCATGTGCGCGGCCATGCCCAGCAATTGGCCGATGGTGATGACCCCTGTGCCACCGACACCGGCGACCACCATGCCCCAGGGTTGGGTGATGACTGGCAGTTCAGGCTCCGGTAATGGGCTCAGGTGGGCGGGACTCAATGTCGAGGTGCTTGACGACGACTTTTTCTTGAACGTGCCACCTTCCACGGTGACAAAACTGGGGCAAAAACCTTTGAGGCAGCTGGTGTCCTTGTTGCAAGTACTTTGGTTGATGGTGCGTTTGCGCCCCAAATCTGTTTCCAAAGGCTCCACCGACAGGCAATTCGATTGCACCCCGCAGTCGCCACAGCCTTCACATACCTCTTCATTGATCATGACCCGAACAGCCGGGTCGACCATGGTGCCGCGCTTGCGACGGCGGCGCTTTTCGGTGGCGCAGGTCTGGTCGTAAATGATGACCGTCGTGCCTTTGATTTCACGCATTTCGCGTTGGATGCGGTCCAGCTCATCACGGTGAAAAACGCGCACGCCTTCGGCCAAAACCACGCCATCGTATTTTTCGGGTTCGTCGGTCACCACGTCGATGCGTTGGGCCCCTTCGGCGCGCATGCTCATGGCAATTTGCACCACGCTGTGGCCTTCGGGTCGCTCACCTACTTGCTGGCCACCGGTCATAGCGACCGCATCGTTGTACAGAAGTTTGTAGGTGATGTTGACGCCCGCCGCAATGCTTTGGCGAACGGCCAAAATGCCGCTGTGGAAATATGTGCCGTCACCCAGGTTGGCAAAGATGTGTTGTTCCTTGCTGAACGGTTGTTGACCTGTCCATGGCACACCTTCTCCACCCATTTGCGTGAAGCCCACCGTGCTGCGGTCCATCCAGATGCTCATGAAGTGGCAGCCAATGCCCGCCATGGCGCGAGAGCCTTCTGGCACTTTCGTCGATGTGTTGTGTGGGCAGCCTGAGCAGAACCAAGGCTGGCGGTCGGCCGCTGTCCCCAGCGTGAGCGTCTGCATGGCTTTTTCCTTGCCATCGAGCACGGCCAGATGGGCGTCGATGTGTGCGGTGGTATCGGCATCGACACCCAGTTTTTTCAGGCGCTTGGCAATGGCCCTTGCAATGATGGCAGGCGTCAAATCGGCATTCGCCCGCAACAAAGTACGCTCGGTGGGGTTGGGGATGGACCACTCACCACCCGACACATCGCCATCGGCTTCGTCGAACTTGCCCAAGATGTTGGGGCGCACATCGTCGCGCCAGTTGTACAGCTCTTCCTTGAGTTGGTATTCGATGATTTGGCGTTTTTCTTCCACCACCAAAATCTCGCGCAGGCCGGTGGCAAATTCGCGTGTGGATTGTGCTTCGAGTGGCCAAACCACCGCGACTTTGTGCAAACGGATACCCAGCTGACGGCAACGCTGGTCATCCAGCCCCAAGTCGATCAAGGCCTGGCGAGTGTCGTTGTAGGCCTTGCCGCTGGCGATCAAACCAAATCGGTCGTTCGGGCCCTCGATCACGTTGTGGTTGAGTTTGTTGGCGCGGATGTAGGCCAGGGCCGCATACCATTTGTAATCGAACAAACGGGCTTCTTGCTCCAGCGCGGTGTCTGGCCAGCGGATGTGGACGCCACCGGGTGGCATCACGAATTCGGGCAAGACAATTTGCACACGCTCAGGGTCGATGTGGGCGGTGGCGCTGGACTCAACGATCTCCTGGATCGTTTTCATGCCCGCCCAGACACCCGCGTAACGGCTCATGGCGATGGCGTGCAGGCCTTGGTCGAGGATGTCTTGCACATTGGTCGGAAAGAACACCGGCAGGCCGCAGGCCTTGAAGATATGGTCGCTTTGGTGCGCGGCGGTGGAGCTTTTGGCCACATGGTCGTCGCCCGCCACAGCCAGCACACCGCCCCAGGGCGTGGTGCCCGCCATATTGGCGTGCTTGAACACATCGGAGCAACGGTCCACGCCCGGGCCTTTGCCGTACCAGATGCCGAACACACCATCGAATTGGTTGGTGCCAGGTGGTGCAAAGCCCAGTTGCTGAGTGCCCCACAAAGCGGTGGCGGCCAGCTCTTCGTTCACGCCGGGTTGGAAGACGATGTTTTGGGCCTTCAGGTGGTCTTTGGCTTTCCACAGAGACTGGTCGTAACTGCCCAGTGGCGAGCCCCGATAACCGCTGATGAAGCCCGCCGTGTTCTTGCCTTGCAAGGCGTCTCGCTGGCGTTGCAGCATGGGCAGCTTGACCAGCGCTTGCACGCCGCTCATGAAGGCGCGACCGACATCGAGGCTGTATTTGTCATCCAGCGTCACCGTCTCAAGAGCTTGGCGAATCGAATCGGGCAATGGGGCGTTCATGGGATGTCCTGGGGCTGAAATGGATGGCACAGTGTAGGACGGGCCAGCTGACAAGTGCTTGCTTTCGGCGACAGGATTTGCCCTATGATTTGAAAGATTCTTGCTTAAAGAGGCTTATTTTGGAAACGTTGGATAAATTTGACTGGGCGATATTGAACGAACTGCAAAAAGACGGGCGACTGACCAATGCAGAACTGGCACAGCGTGTGGGTTTGTCGGCCGCACCTTGCTGGCGGCGTGTGCGTGCTTTGGAAGAGTCTGGGGTTATCCAGGGTTACCGCGCCGAAATCAACCGCGAGAAAGTGGGGTTGGATGTGTTCGCGTTTGTGCGGCTGGACGCGGAGCGCAACCGGGGTGACGTCACGCGGCAATTGGAAGAAGCGATTCGTAAAATTCCAGAGGTCATCTCCTGTCATTACATCAGTGGCTCAGGCACCTTCGAGTTGCAAGTTGTGAGCAAAGACCTGAATAGTTTCAGTCAGTTTGCACGGGATGTGCTGCTTAACCTCCCCAATGTCAAAGACCTGCACACCAGTTTTTCCTTGGGCGAGGTCAAGGCCGCAGGGGCCTTGCCTTTGCAGGGTCACAAATGACGCTCAGGGATACAGGCCGCGCAGTTCCCGCGCTTGCAAAATACGCGTGCAAGCCACGATGAAGGTTGCGGTGCGCAAACTGACCCGGTGCGTATCAGCCACTTGCCAGATGGCAGCAAAGGCCTCCCGCATGATGCGCACCAGACGTGCGTTGATCTCGTCTTCACTCCAGAAGAAGCTGGAAAAATCCTGCACCCATTCAAAATAGCTGACCGTGACGCCGCCGGCGTTGGCGATCACATCGGGCACGACCAGGACGCCCCGCTCGTGCAGGATGTCGTCGGCCTCGGGGGTGGTGGGCCCGTTGGCGCCTTCGATCACCATACGGGCCCGGATCTGTTGGGCGTTGGCGGCGGTGATTTGTTGCTCTAAAGCGGCCGGAATCAGGATGTCGCAATCCACACCCCAGAATTGCGCGTCTAGCAGTGTTTCTGCCGGGCCAAAGCCCTTGACGCTGCCATGTTCACTGACGTGGCGCAGCAGCGCAGGCACATCCAGGCCAGACGCCTGGTAAACCGTGCCGCCATGGTCTTGCACTGCGACCACCGTGGCCCCGGCTTGGGCAAACAGCTTGGCCGCGATACCGCCCACATTGCCAAAGCCCTGCACCGCAATTCTGGCCTTCGTGATGTCCAGACCGATGTGTTGAGCCGCTTCCTGGCCCACGGTGAACACGCCTCGCCCCGTGGCTTCGCGTCGACCCAAAGAGCCGCCCAACGCAATGGGTTTACCGGTGACCACGCCTGACGCGGTGGCCCCTTCGTTCATGGAGTAGGTGTCCATCATCCAGGCCATGACCTGCTCGTTGGTGTTGACGTCTGGCGCGGGGATGTCTTTGGTCGGGCCGATGATGATGCCGATCTCGCTGGTGTAGCGGCGTGTCAGGCGCTCCAGCTCGCCGCGTGAGAGTGTTTTGGGGTCCACGCGGATGCCCCCCTTGGCACCGCCAAAAGGCAGATTGACGGCTGCGTTTTTCACCGACATCCAGGCCGACAGGGCCATGACTTCGGACAGCGTCACGTCTTGGTGAAAACGCACACCGCCTTTGCCTGGGCCTCGGCTGGTGTTGTGTTGGACACGATAGCCTTCAAAGTGCGCCATGGTGCCGTTGTCCAGCTCGATCGGCACGTCCACGATCAGGGCGCGTTTGGGTCGCTTGAGGGTTTCGATCCAGCGCGACAAGTTGCCCAGATAGGGCGTGACGCGGTCGACTTGTTGCAAGTAAATGCCCCAAGGGCCGAGGTGCTCAGGGTTTAAATATGAGGGCAGAGCATGGGCGCTTGTGGCGTGCATGTGTGCGGGTGAATTGGACATGTTTCGTCGCCTTTCTTGAAACTGACGGGTTGTCAGTGGGCAAATGGTAGGTTGTGTGGGTGGCGCTGTCCAAGGCCGCTTGGCTGTTGAGTCATGCACTTTACGCATAACGTTTGGCTCTTGATGTGCGCCATGGCACAGCCTTGACCTAGGGGCAGGGCACAACCCTGTGCAGACCCAAGGCGCGACCCCCTGCCTGTAAAATAAGCAAATCAGCCGACCCCGTGGCAGGGCGGCTCCATGGCGCAGGCGGCGCCCATTTTTTGGCCCTCAAGGGGCAGACTCTCATGCTTTACCCTCAAGAATTCGACGTGATCGTGGTTGGCGGCGGCCATGCCGGAACAGAAGCGGCGTTGGCTGCAGCACGCATGGGCTGCAAAACCTTGCTGCTGTCGCACAACATTGAGACGCTGGGCCAGATGAGCTGCAACCCCAGCATCGGCGGCATCGGCAAGGGGCACTTGGTCAAAGAGGTCGATGCCTTGGGCGGTGCCATGGCGCTGGCCACCGATGAGGGCGGCATCCAGTTCCGCATTCTCAACAGTTCCAAGGGGCCGGCCGTGCGAGCCACGCGTGCACAGGCCGACCGCATTTTGTACAAAGCCGCCATCCGCCGCATGCTGGAGAACCAGCCCAACCTGTGGCTGTTTCAGCAAGCCGTGGACGACTTGATGGTCGAGGGTGACCGGGTGGTGGGCGCCGTCACGCAGGTGGGCATCCGTTTCCGTTCGCGCACGGTGGTGCTGACCGCCGGGACTTTTCTGGACGGCAAGATCCATGTGGGACTGCAGAACTACGCGGCGGGTCGTGCGGGCGATCCACCTGCCGTCAGTTTGTCTGCCCGCCTGAAAGAGCTCAAGCTGCCGCAAGGGCGCTTGAAAACCGGCACGCCTCCGCGCCTCGACGGCCGTACCATCGACTTCAGCCAATGCACCGAGCAGCCCGGCGACGGCGTGCCCGGCGGCATGAACCCCGAGGGAGGGGTGCCGGTGTTCAGTTTCATGGGCAACGCGGGCATGCACCCGCAGCAAGTGCCGTGCTGGATCACCCACACCAACGAACGCACGCACGAGATCATCCGCTCCGGCTTCGACCGCAGTCCGATGTTCACCGGCAAGATCGAGGGCGTGGGCCCGCGTTACTGCCCGAGCGTGGAAGACAAGATCAACCGTTTTGCCGACAAGGACAGCCACCAGATTTTTCTGGAGCCCGAAGGCCTGACGACGAACGAGTATTACCCCAACGGCATCTCGACCAGCCTGCCGTTTGACATTCAGTACGACCTGGTTCGCTCGATGAAGGGCCTGGAAAACTGCCACATCCTGCGGCCCGGTTACGCGATTGAATACGATTACTTTGACCCACGGGCGCTGAAAAACAGCTTCGAGACCCGGCAGATCAACGGCCTGTTCTTTGCAGGGCAGATCAACGGCACCACCGGTTACGAAGAAGCCGCAGCGCAAGGCTTGTTTGCCGGCATCAATGCCGCGCTGCAATGCCGGGGCGAAACGGCCTGGACGCCTGCACGCGACCAGGCTTATCTGGGTGTGTTGGTGGACGATCTGGTCACGCAAGGCGTGACCGAACCCTACCGCATGTTCACCAGTCGGGCCGAGTTCCGATTGCAGCTGCGTGAAGACAATGCCGACGTCCGACTGACCGAAGCGGGGCGGCAAATGGGGCTGGTGGACGATGCTCGCTGGGACGCCTTCAGTCGCAAACGCGATGCTGTTTCACGTGAAACAGAGCGCTTGAAATCTACCTGGGTGAATCCACGCAACTTGCCAGCCGAAGAGTCGGTGCGGGTGTTGGGTAAAGCCATTGAGCACGAACACAACCTGTTTGATCTGCTGCGCAGACCCAATGTGTCTTACCAGGCCCTGATGTCTTTGGACGAAGGGCGCATGGCCAGCGCTGATGTTTCACGTGAAACGCTGGGCGAATTGAGTGCCACGGTCATTGAGCAGGTCGAAATTGCCGCCAAGTATTCCGGTTACATCGACCGCCAGAAGGGCGAGGTGGAGCGTGCCGCGTTTTACGAACATTTGCGCTTGCCCGAAAGTTTGGACTATATGCAGGTGTCAGCCTTGTCGATCGAGGCGCGCCAAAAACTGGCCAAGCACCGACCCGAAACCCTGGGCCAGGCTTCACGCATCTCGGGCATCACGCCAGCAAGCGTGTCGCTCTTACTGATTCACCTGAAAAAGGGCGGGTTCAAGGGTTTCATGCAGACGGCCGAGGAAGGCGTGCAGGCATGAGCAATGGTTTGAACCTAGAATCCGGGCTGCGTTCGGGGGTGCAGGCTCTGGGCCTGAGCCTTTCAGACGAGCAAGTCCAGCGCTTGCTGGATTACGTGGCGCTCATCCAAAAATGGAACAAGGTGTACAACTTGACGGCGCTGCGCGACCCCGCAGACATGCTGACGCACCACCTGCTGGACAGCTTGACCGCCGTGGCCCCTTTGGCCCGGCATACCCAGGGCCAAGCCATTCGGGTGCTGGATGTGGGCTCGGGCGGCGGCTTGCCCGGCGTGGTGCTGGCCATTTGCATGCCTGAGTTGAATGTGACTTGCGTGGACACCGTGGCCAAAAAAGCGGCGTTTGTGCAGCAGGTGGCTGTCAGCCTGAAGCTGCCCAACTTGCGTGGCTTGCATGCGCGGGTGGAGTCGTTGGTTGATCCGTACCAGGTCATCTGTTCCCGCGCCTTTGCGTCCTTGCCGGACTTCGTGACGTGGTCCCGCTCCGCCTTGGCCGAGGGCGGGGTCTGGATGGCCATGAAGGGCAAACACCCACAAGACGAAATCGACGCCTTGCCCGCCGATGTGAAGGTGTTTCACGTGGAACCTTTGACGGTGCCTGGTCTGGATGTCGAGCGGTGCATGGTCTGGATGAAGCCTCAGCCCGTTTGATTGGCGCGTGTTTCACGTGAAACACGACTTGGCCGGGGGCCGAAAAGGGCGACGCAATGTGCCGGCCTGAGTGTTGTGGATGCTCCGTTGACCAATGCATCACGTACACTCGCCCATTCCCTTGAAAGTTCATGCATGTTTGGTATTTCGGATTACGGCGCATTCACGGCAGCCTTTGTGCTGTTGTTGTTTTTGCCGGGCCCCGGCAATCTGGCCTTGATCAGCTCGGCCAGCAAAGGGGGCTTGTCCGGCGGCTTGGCATCGGTGTTGGGTTTGTTGCTGGGCGACCAGGTCTTGCTCTGGCTCACTGTGGCGGGTTTGGCGGCTGTGCTCCAGGCTTTCCCGCCTTTTTTCACGGCCTTGCAGTGGGCGGGTGCCGCTTACCTGGCGTGGCTGGGCTTCAAAATGCTCACGGCCAAACCCGGCGAAGGCCCCAGCATCCAAATCAGCCCCGGGCACTATTTCCGTGAAACCATGTTCATCACCTTGCTCAACCCCAAGGCGATCATGTTTTACTTGGCCTTCTTTCCACAATTCATTGACCCGGTAAACCACCAAGGCTGGATCACCTTTGTCGCGATGGCCGTGACCATTGCGGTGCTGGGCTTTGTTTATTGCTTTGGCGTGGTGTTGATCACCCACTTCATGGCCGAACGCATCCGCGCCAACCCCCGTGTTACGGGCGTTTTGCAAAAATTGGCGGGCCTGTGCCTGATCGGTTTTGGCATCAAGATGGTGGCCAAATGATGCAGTGTGTTTCTTCGATTTCATGGTTCTGAAAGCTTTGCATGTTCTTCGGCATCTCTGACTACGGCGCATTTGTTGCGGCCATCGTGTTGTTCTTGGCCATTCCGGGCCCGGGCAATCTGGCGCTCATCACGTCCACCAGCAAGGGCGGTATGGCGGGCGGTTTCATGGCCACCTTGGGCGTGATCGCCGGGGACCAGGTGCTCATGTGGTTGGCGGTGGCGGGCGTGGCTGCGGTGCTGGCCACTTACCCCACGGCGTTTGCCGTCATCCAGTGGTTGGGCGCGGCCTACCTCGCTTGGCTGGGTTGGAAGATGCTCTCGGCCAAACCAGGCGACGCGCCTGTGCTGCACATCCGGCCTCGTCAGTACTTTCAGCAAGCCTTGGCCATCACCTTGCTCAACCCCAAAGCCATCGTGTTTTACATGGCCTTTTTCCCCTTGTTCGTCGACCCGAAGACCCATTTGGGCTTGCTCAGCTTTGCCGTGATGGCTGCGACCATTGCCGCATTGACCTTTTTGTACGGATTGGGCATGAGTTTGCTCACCCACCATTTGGCCGCACGCATGCGGGCCAACCCGGCCGTTGGGCGGGTGCTGAGCAAGGTGGCAGGCATTTTCTTGGTGGGCTTTGGCCTTAAGCTGGCCTTGTCCAAATGAGCGCATACGCCCCACGCCGACCTGCCCGACAAACGAACAGATTCAACTGAGCGCAACATATGGCCACTATTTTCTGCATTGCCAACCAAAAAGGGGGGGTGGGTAAAACCACCACCACCGTCAATCTGGCCGCTGGTTTGGCCAAAGTCGGGCAGCGCGTGCTCTTGGTCGACTTGGACCCCCAGGGCAACGCCACCATGGGCTCGGGCATCGACAAACGCACGGTCGAGCTCAATGTGTACGACGTGCTGCTGGAGTCGGCAACGATCGCCGAAGCCGTGATCAAGGCCGATAAATGCGGATACGACGTGTTGAGCGCCAACCGCGAGCTGGCCGGGGCCGAGGTGGAGCTGGTGCAGCTGGAGCACCGCGATCAACGCCTGAAAAATGCCTTGGCGGTGGTCGATGCCGATTACGATTTTGTGCTGATCGATTGCCCGCCATCCTTGTCGATGCTGACACTGAATGGTTTGTGTTCGGCCCACGGCGTGATCGTGCCCATGCAGTGCGAATACTTTGCGCTGGAAGGCCTGACTGACTTGGTCAACACCATCAAGCAGGTGCACGCCAATCTGAACAAAGACCTCAAGATCATCGGCTTGCTGCGCGTCATGTTCGACCCGCGCATCACCTTGCAAATGCAAGTCAGCGACCAGCTCAAGGCCCACTTTGGCGACAAGGTGTTCAACACCGTGATCCCGCGCAACGTGCGCCTGGCCGAAGCGCCCAGTTATGGCCTGCCCGGCGTGGTGTTTGACCCGTCTGCCAAGGGCAGCCAAGCATATGTCGAGTTTGCCCGCGAGTTGGTGCAACGCGCGCCCACGCTCTGAGCCTTGGCCGCACACCGCTTCGTGAACCCTCCCTTGACTCGCCCCATGACCGGCTCAACCCCTTCACCCGCTGCCAACCTAGGCGGTGCGCCTACGGTGTTGATCTTGCCTGGTTGGCTGGGCAGTGGCCCCGACCATTGGCAAATGCAGTGGGCTCGTCTGCACGGCTACGCGGTGGTCGAGCAAAACGACTGGCAGCATCCGTTGCGCGGAGACTGGCTGGCGCGTCTGGATGAAACCGTGATCGACGCCCCTGGCCCGGTGGTCTTGGTCGCGCACAGCCTGGGCTGTTTGTTGGTGGCCGCGTGGGCCAGCGTGTCCCGGCACACCTCTCGCGTGCATGGCGCTTTGTTCGTGGCCCCCGGCGACACCGAGGCCGCAGAGCTCAAAGACCGCCTGCCCGGCTGGTCGCCCATCGTGCGCCAAGCGCTGCCGTTCAAAAGCATCCTGGTGGGCAGCCAAAACGACCCCTTTTGTGCGGTTGAGCGTGCCCAAGGTTTGGCCCATGACTGGGGTGCCCACTGGGTGGACCTGGGCGCAGCCGGGCACATCAACGCCGATTCATCGCTGGGCGATTGGCCACAAGGCCAGACGCTTTTGCAAACACTTTTGAAGGATTGACCATGGTCACCAAAAAACCCAAAGGCCTTGGCCGTGGACTCGAAGCCCTGCTGGGCCCCAAAGTGCAAGACGCCCCCGCGGCAGACATGACTGCTGAAACGGGCGTGTCCACCCAGCTCAAACTCGACCAGATGGTGGCGGGCATGTACCAGCCGCGCACCCGCATGGACGAAGGCGCTTTGTACGAGTTGGCCGAGTCCATCAAGGCGCAGGGCATCATGCAGCCGATCTTGGTGCGGTTGCTTTCTGAGGGCGAGAATGCGGGCAAATACGAGATCATCGCGGGCGAACGGCGTTTCCGCGCTTCGCGTCTGGCGGGGTTGGAGTCGGTCCCTGTTTTGGTGCGCGACGTGCCCAATGAGGCCGCCGCTGCCATGGCCTTGATTGAGAACATCCAACGCGAAGACCTCAATCCTTTGGAGGAGGCCCAAGGCCTGCAACGCCTCATCAAAGAGTTTGGACTCACTCACGAAGCTGCAGCACAGGCGGTGGGTCGCTCCCGCAGCGCCGCCAGCAACCTGCTGCGCTTGCTGAATCTGGCCGAGCCGGTGCAAAGCATGCTCATGGCGGGTGACCTGGACATGGGCCATGCCCGTGCCCTGTTGTCGCTCGACAAGGCGACTCAAATCACCGCAGCCAACCAAATCGCGGCCAAAAAACTGTCGGTGCGTGAGGCTGAAAGCCTGGCCAAAAAGCTGGGTGCCGAATTCAACCTGGTCACGCAAAAGCCCAAAAAAGAAAAGTCGCGTGATGTGCGCCGGGTCGAAGAAGAACTATCGGACCTGTTGATGGCGCAGGTCGAGGTGCGTGTCAAAAAACGCGTCAAGCGTCTGGGCAAGATGGAAGAGATGGGCGAGCTGAGCATCCAGTTTGGTTCGCTGGATGAGCTCAATGGCTTGATTGAAAAGCTGCGCGGCTGAAGCCCAAGGGCGAATGTCCAGTCTTGGTTCTTCCTTTTTTCGGTCCGGTTTTGGCCCGGACCATACCTCGATTTTTTCGAGGAAAAACATCCTCGTGGTCTACCTGATTGCGGTGGGACTGAATTCGCTGCTGTTTTATCTGATCCCTCCCGGGTACTACGATCGAAATGCCAACTTGCTGACATCGGTCTTGACGGTGTTGATGATCCCTTTGGCATGGCAGCGCAGGTTTTTCCCCTTTATCGTGCACTTGACCACGCTTCTGGGTTTGGTGCTGGTGACGTACATCGCCGCCAAATCCGGTGGTATCAACTCCATGGCGGTGGTTTGGCTCAATGTATTGGCTTTGCCTGTGTTGTTGCTTTTGGGACCGCTGGCCACACTGGTCTGGATGGCCATCATTTTGTTGACGGTTCTGGGGCTGTTCTTGAGCACCCTCAACGGTGTGGTTGGCAGCCATGTCAACATGGCCCAGCAAGCCGTGCCCTGGGCCGTGATGAACAGTGTTTTGGCGGTCGCGAACCTGATGCTGGGGGTGCGTTTGTATGAGCATTTGCACGAGCAGCAGCTCAAGCAATTGCATGTGCGCAACGAAGCGCTCAAGGCCACGCACCAAGCTTTACTGCAAGCGCAGGCACACAAAGACGAGTTCGTGGCCGCGGTGGGCCATGAATTGCGCACGCCCATGAATGCCATTTTGGGGTTCAACGGCGTTCTGCGGCAGGAGCTGGCAGACCGCCCTGACCAAGTCGATGTGGTCGACCACATCCGCCGCTCCACCAGCCATTTGTTGCAAGTGGTCAACGACATTCTGGATTTTTCCCAACTGCAGGCAGGGCAATTGCAGTTGCGGCCCCTGGATTTTGAATTGGCCGCTTTGATGCAAGAGCTGATGGACACCTTCAAGGACAAAGCGCAAGAAAAGGGGCTTCGTCTGACTGGGCATCAGGATCCTGCATTGCCTTTGAGTATTCACGCTGACCGCCAGCGCGTGTTGCAAACTTGGCGCAACCTGCTCGACAACGCGTTCAAGTTCACAGACCACGGTGAGGTGGTGTTGGGCGTGTGGCGGCAAGGTGACTTCTTGCGGTTTGAGGTGTCAGACACGGGCCGTGGCATTGCGCCCGCGCAACAAGCGCAGATTTTCAGGCGGTTTGAACATGCCGATGTGCAGACTACGCGAGCCTATGGGGGCACAGGACTGGGTTTGTCCATTTGTGAAAAACTGGTGACGTTGCAAGGGGGGCAAATTGGTGTTGACAGCACAGAGGGGCATGGTGCCAGGTTCTGGTTTGAAATTCCTTTGCTCGCAGCGCAACCTTTGCAAGCATTGGCCGGTACGCCTGTGCCCGATTTTTCCCAGACGGCTTTGCGCATCCTGGTGGTGGACGACAACGCGATGAACCTGATGGTGGCCCGCCTGCAATTGCAAAAGTGCTGGCCTCAAGCTCAGGTGGTCACGGCCAGCAGCGCGGCTGAGGCCATGGTGCTGTTCGATGCGCAGGCCTTTGATGTGGCGCTCATCGACATGATCATGCCCGACATGGATGGCATCCAATTGACCCGGCAGATACGGCATCGATTTCCGGCGATCACGGCCCAAATGCCCATCTTGGCTTTGACCGCCAACACCAACCCTGTTGACCGCCAACGATGCCTGGATGCGGGCATGGACGATGTGTTGGACAAGCCCATGGATCTGGTGAACCTGGTCCAGGTTGTGAACCACCACATCGCTCACGTCAGGAGCTGGCAGCATGGATGACGGCCAGTTGTTGACCACCCGGTTTGAGCAAACGATTGCCCGACTGCCTGTGGCTTTTCGCGTGGGCAAGATGCCCTATGTGTTCTTCTTCGTGACCATGGTCATCACGGTGTTGCTGCTGTATGTAGCCATCAGCCCCTACCAGAATGCTTCGCCCATGTTCATGTCGATGGCGGTTTTCTTGGCCGTCTTGCTGGGCCTGGTCAACTATGGCATGCCCCTGGCTTGGGGGGTGCACCTGGGCACCAGTGCGGGTGCTGTGCTGTTGTGCTTTGCCGTTTGGCATGCCGGTGGCGTGTTTTCTCCGCGCTTTGCCTGGCTGATGATCTTGCCGTTGACCCCGTTTTACGTGATCAGTCGCCGTGCAGGGGCTTTCTGGTTGTGCATGGTTTGGGTTTTGCAGCTGGGTCTGGCATGGTGCAATTACCATGGGCTGGTGCCCCCCTTTGCACTGGGCCTGATGCATGCCACGACCTCCTGGGTCACCTTCAGCGTGGTTACGGGGGTGTTGATCATCATCCCCATGATTTATGACCGCCTGCATGTGCGCGCGGTGGCCCAGAGCATGCAGTACCAGCGTGAGCTGGAAATCAAACGGCAGGAGCTGGAACACACCTTGCAAATGCGTGAGCATTTCATCGCCACCGTGAGCCACGAGCTGCGCACACCGATGAACGCCATCCTCGGTTTCAACGCCTTGTTATTGGCCCGTGTCGAAGGCAAGCCCGAAGCCCTCAAGGTGCTCAACCATACCCGCCAGTCGGCCGACCACCTGATGACGGTGATCAATGACATCCTGGACTATTCTCAGTTGCAAGCGGGTCGATTGGTGATCCAGGCTGAAACCTTTGAGCTGCGCAAAATCACCGGGTATGCCTTTGAACTGTTTTGGCCTCGGGTCAAGAGCATGGCGCTGGATTATCGGATTGAGCTGGACGAGGCCTTGCCCACTTGGGTGCATACCGACCGCCATCGGCTGATGCAAGTGCTGGTCAACTTGCTTGGCAATGCGCTCAAGTTCACCCACCAAGGCTCGGTGCTGCTTCGTGTGCAATGGGAAAACCCCGGGGTCTTGTTTTCGGTGACCGACACAGGCATTGGCATTGCACCTGAGCGACAGGCACAAATTTTCAATCGGTTTAGCCAGGCGGACAGCGACATTCAATCGCGCTACGGGGGCAACGGCTTGGGTTTGGCGATCTCCCAAAAGTTGGCGCATTTGCTGGGCGGCGAGATGGGTTTTGAAAGTGAGTCCGGCAAAGGGTCAAGGTTTTGGTTGCGCCTGCCGCTGACGATCGCCCAGGCTCCTTCGCACACACCCAACACAGTCAAGCCCGAGGTCCAAACCAGTTCAATGGCCTGGCGGTTTTTGGTGGCAGATGACCATCCGATCAACCGCTTGCTGGTCAAGCAAGTGCTGCAAAACACTTGGCCACAAAGCGAAATTCTGGAGGCTGCCGATGGTCAGCAGGCTTTGCAATGCCTGCGCGAGACCGCCGTCGATTTGGTACTCATGGACATGGTCATGCCTGTCATGGATGGAATTGCGGCCACACGTCATTTGCGCAAAGATTTTTTACCGCCGACCCAAGATGTGCCGATCTTGGGCTTGACGGCGAACGTCAACCCTGTCGACCTGGATGCTTTCAGGCAAGCGGGCCTGAGCGCTGTGATGCTCAAGCCGTTTGAGCCCGCTCAGTTGTGCGCCAAAGTCGAGCAATTGCTGTTGACGAGGGCATGACACAGGCGGACCGCGGGTTCGCCTGTGTCTTTACATCGAGAAGATTTTCCCCGGGTTCATGATGTTGTGCGGGTCCAGCGCCCGCTTGATCGTGCGCATCATGTCGACCGCGCCTTCGCCGGTTTCGGTGCGCAAGAAATCCATCTTGTGCAGGCCGATGCCGTGTTCGCCCGTGCAGGTGCCGCCCAAGCGCAGAGCGCGGCTGACCAGTTGCTGATTTAAAGCTTCGGCCGTTTCGCATTCTTGCGGGTTGTTCGGGTCGATCAAATAGCCGAAGTGGAAATTGCCGTCACCCACATGGCCGACCAAAAAGTAAGGGATGCCGCTCGCGTCGGTCTCGGTGATGGAGTCGAGCAGGCAATCGGCCAGGCGGCTGATGGGCACGCAGGTGTCGGTGCTGATGGCTCGGCAGCCGGGTTTGCTCTGGATGGCCGCAAAGTAGGCGTTGTGCCGTGCGGTCCACAGGCGGGTGCGTTCTTCGGGGGTCACCGCCCACTCAAAGGCGTTGCCGCCGAATTCGCTGGCAATCTCTTGCACCGTTTCGGCTTGTTCCTTCACGCCCGCAGGCGAGCCGTGGAACTCCATCAACAGCATGGGCTCTTCGCGCAGGCCCAGCTTGGCGTAGGCATTGACCATGCGTACGGTGTTGTGGTCGATCAGCTCCACGCGGGCGATCGGCACGCCCAGCTGGATGGTCTGGATCACGGTGTGCACCGCCGCCTCGATGCTCGGGAACGAGCAAATGGCGGCAGAGATGGCTTCGGGCAGGGGGTACAGACGCACGGTGATTTCGGTCATCACACCCAGCGTGCCTTCGCTGCCCACCATCAGGCGCGTCAGGTCGTAACCCGCGCTCGATTTCTTGGCGCGGGTGCCGGTGCGGATCACCTCGCCCGACGAGGTCACCACTTCAAGCGCCAACACGTTTTCACGCATGGTCCCGTAACGCACGGCGTTGGTGCCGCTGGCGCGGGTGGCGCTCATGCCGCCAATGGTCGCGTCCGCGCCCGGGTCGATCGGGAAGAACAGGCCGGTGGATTTGATCTCGTCGTTGAGCTGCTTGCGCGTCACGCCCGGCTGCACGGTGACAGTGAGGTCTTCGGCGTTGATGGACAGCACCTTGTTCATGCGCGTCAGGTCGATGCTGATCCCGCCTTGCACCGCCAGCAAATGGCCTTCGAGTGAAGAGCCCACGCCAAAGGGGATCACCGGCACTTTGTGCTCAGCGCACAGCTTCACCGCATCGGCCACGTCCTGGGTGTTTTCGGCAAACACCACGGCGGCGGGGGGCGGCACATGGGTGAAGGCGGATTCGTCACGGCCATGCTGCTCGCGGATCACCAAGGCGGTGGAGCAGTTGTTGCCAAAGCGGGCTTTCAAGGCCGTCACAAAAGCCTCGGGCACCGCGCGTTGCGCGATTTCGGGGGCCAGGTGGGCGGCGGGGGTGGGGGCGTTCATGGGGTCTCCTCGTGCGTCAGCCTGAAGGGGCTGCTTGTCTTAAGGTGGATTATGTCGTTAACGGGGTAGCTTTGTACTCTGCTGCGGTGTTTTGGACGTGGCCACCAATACCCCGCTTAATCCCTCTGACTGTTCAGTCGTTTTCAAAAGCGCGGCTCACGGCTTGTATTCTCCAGTCGGGAACTTGTGTCTTAGATGCTTCGTTCAGTAATTGCCGGGCCTTTGCATTGTCTTTTTTGACCCCTTCACCGCGTTGGTACATGTTGGCCAAGTAAAGTTGGGCCAATGCGAACTTCCTTTCTGCCGCTCTTTGCAACCAATACAGCGCCTTTGCGTGGTTGGGTGGCAATTGGAAGTTTTTGTCTTTTCGGTAAAAAATAGACCCATCCCGGTACAAGACACCCAAAGAAGTCATGTCGATCACATTGCCGTTTTCTGCACGTTTGAGCCACGGTGGAATATCTTCCAGTTTGCTGTCGTGTTCTCGGGAATACATGTAATCACTCAGCTTGCCCCACTCATAGTTGTCTAAATGTAGATGCCAGTCGGGTGGTTGATCTGGCTCCGCACTTTTCCACCACTCGTAGTTGTCCAGATCCATCCCTTGAAATGGGGACCGCCAGTAGGGCTCTAAGCCAAGTTGTTCAAGCCCTTTGAGTTCGTTGCTATTTTTTGGCGATGATGCTTTTGGCGTCGATGGCAAAAAGTAAATGGATTCGATGATGGAGGATTCATACCAAGGAATTTGATCGTCACGGGTCTTGTCCCGCACCAGCGCATTGACCTTTTTGAAAACCTCCTCCACCGTCAATCCGGTCTCCAATAAGGTGTTGGCCAGAGCAGCCGTGTAGACGCTGTTGTTGTTTTTACCGTCTGCAGCCAGTTGACCTGGCTGGGTTGAATAAGCCAACAAAGTGCCCCGAGGAGCGCGTGTTTTTGCCAATCCGATCGGTCCCGTGCTGCGGTAACGCACGGGCGCAGCAGGCTGAAAAGGGTTGTCTCTGCAGGCGTCCAGGATCACGATGTTGACGGCAGATGGCGCAGCAGAAACTTCGTCCAGCAAACGCCGCAAAGGGTAAGCGCTCAGTTGCACGTTTTGCTCGTTGCTCAGTTGTATGTCGGTGGGCATCAAATAACTGGCACCACCAATTTGCACGCCATGACCGGCATAGAACACCAGCGATGTGGCACCTGTAGGTAAGGAGGCCGCAAACGCTGACACGCGTTTGCCCATCTCTGCGCGAGATAAATCCAAGTGCGTCTGCACTTCAAACCCCAGTTTGAGTAATGTCTGACTCATCAACTGGGCATCATGGATCGGATTTTTCAGGCGACGATTGACCCCTTGGTATTCACTGTTGCCGATGACCAGTGCCAGTTTTCGGGGTGAGCTGGCGCGAGATTCGGTGCGCGATGGGCTAGCCGTTTCTTGTGCTTTCGCTGGGATGCAAAAGCAAGCCAGGCACATCCAAACTGCAATGATCTGGAGCCGGTTCATGATGGGCATGGTGGGGACAAAGGTGGAGTGCTGGCAGGCAGCGCCAGCTCAATCAATGGACTGTTGCGCAGCAGACTCAGGGTTTCGGCCATGGACGCACCCTTGTCGATGCGCACCCACACTTCGCCATCCTGGTTGGGTCCACTGACCAATTGCAATTGGAGCTTGCGCAGCAACTGCGCAAGCACACCCCATTGTGTGGAGGGCGACAGGGAGATCCGAATGTCTTGCGCCACAGGGCAGTCGCGGCGCTCACCCCGGTGCAGCGCTGCATCCTGCTTGGCGTTGGTTGTGGGGCCACCGTGTGGCGCGCGGATGCCCATGCCTGCAACCAGTAAAGCACCGAGCAGCATGCCCAACAAACCCGTCAGCCACGGGTGCGTCAGTACTGTGCGTGGATTTTTTTGCTTGGGCGCTTGCGTTTGAATGGTCGAATCTGGCCAAGCGAGTTGACTGCGTATGCGTGCCAGGCGAACAGATTCAGCGATATCCGAGTGCACGGCTTGGCAGGCGATGCGTTCTTGTCGAGCTTGATCCACATCCGTTTGCCATTGCGGATGTTGCACAAGGCGCACCGCCATCCAGGCGTGTTCGTCGGTGGGCAAACTGCCATTGACGTAAAACGGCAAATTTTCGGCAAAACGTTGTTCGTCGGTTTGGGGTGAGTTCATGGCGTGACGCCTCCTTGCCAGCGCTCAAGGCAGCGACGCATGCTTTGTCGCGCATTGAACAACCGTGATTTCACAGTCCCCGTGGGACATTGTTGTTCTGCGGCGATGACCTCCACGCTGGCATCGATGTAATAGGCCAAGTACAGCGCCTGTTTTTGTTCGAGAGGCAATTGATCCCGGCAATGGTCCAGCGCCAAGCTTTTTTCGTGGCGCAAAGCCTGCGTCACCACATCGCCCGATGCGTCGGCCATCGCACACCACGTGTTCTCGTCCACAGACTCGGTTCGAACATGCCGCCCCCGTTGACGCATCCTGTCAAACACCTTGTTCTTGGCAATTCCCAACAGCCAGGTTGAAAACCGGGCATGGCCTTGGTAAGCCATGGGGTTCTTGGCCAAAGTCAAAAAAACATCGTTGGTGATTTCTTCGCCATCAGCCCGATCGGCATGCATGTGCAGCACAAAGGCAAAGACGCGGTCGTGGTAATGCCGGTACACACGCTCAAACGCCTTGAAGTCCTGTTGCCCGATTTGGGCCAGCAAGTGTTGCAAGGTGGATGGAGGCAGTTCGGTCATAACGAAGGTCGGAGGCTAAATGCGCTGATTCTAGAGGGGCTTGGAAAATTAAGTGAACCAAAGTATTTTTAAAGCGACAAAAGAGAGTCTCTAACAATTTACAAAGGAAGCAACATGCAGCGAATCAATGTTTTGGCCGCTTTAGGTCTCTTGGTCTTGACAGCGGTGACGAATGCCCAGTCGCCACCGGTTTGGACGTCGCCCCTTGAAGTGGGCCAGTGCGCCAACGGTGACACTTACAAATTGCAGTCCTACCGGCAAGACCAAGGAGGTCGACAAGTCAATGGCTATGCCTACGAAGGCCCACTTGGGCAAGGAACGGTTTTGTCCAGTGTGGCGCTGGATCAAGCCAAACGACACGTCTGCAAAGAGGAAGTACTGAGCCGATGGTTGCCTGACGACGGGGATGATCAGTGAGTTCGTAAGGGGTTTGACGGGGTTTTGCATCTCGGCAAAGCATGAAGCACCATGTATAAATTAATAAATGGTAAGCTAAAAATGTCAAATTATTAGAACTTTAAAGTTGTTTTTGGGTGATATATTTCCGGTCACGGTTTTATTGCTATTTCATTCTTTGAACAAACGCATGTCAGAAAGTCCGAGTCCACCCAAAGTGGGAATCTACGAAAAGTTCAGAAGCTTCACAGCCAAGCACTTGGCCCCGATCAACACGTTGCTGCTGTTGGGGGCTACGTTTGGTGGGGGGCAGCTGCTGGATCGATTGGGCTTGTTGCCTGTGCGCACGCCAGTTGAGCAGCAAAGACCTGTCGCCAAGCCGGATGAGTCGTTGCCCAAATCGGGCGCGAGGGCTGACACCGCGTCTGTACCGCCATCGCCATCGCCTGCCCCGATGCCTGTGGTTGCAGGCACTCAATCGCCAGCGCCTGTGCGTCAACAAAAGCCAGCAACTGCGGCTCAAGCCCACAACGATTCAATTCACACGTTGAGCAAGCAACTCGACGATGAACGACTCAAACATGCCAACGCCATTCTGGATGCCAACCTCAAATGACACACCTTCATTCATTCTCTTTGACCACGCGCCACGGCTTGCATGTGGGGAAAAAACTGACCATTCTCTGCCTTGCTGGCTGGCTTGTGGGGTGTGAAAGTATCCCTAAAAGCCTCGAGTCAGTTGATCAAAAAACCGTCAGCACGGTGGCGGGCGCAACCCTGGGTTGTGCAGGGGGTGTTTTGATGGCGCAAATCGTTGGCGGTGACCGCTTGACGGCATGTGTGGTCGGCGCTGCCGCTGGGGGCTTGTTGGGCTTTGAGCGTGCCAGACGGCAAGAGCTGGAAGACGCTGCGGCTTCTCGCCAAGAAATCATTGCCACCATCGCGCCGATTGCAAAGACCAAAGGCGTCATGGTTGGCGAGGTGAAAACGCAAGACGTCAGCATGAAAACCGACGATGGCAAAGACACCAAAAAGGTCAAAGCTTTTGAGTCCTTGACCGTCGAATTGCCGACTGCCACCAAAAACCGTCCAGAGCATGCCGCCGCAGTTGAAAAGCTCAGAAAGCTGGCCGAAAAAATGGCCGATGAGCGGGGCTCGGCAGACATCATTCTGGCGGTTCGCCCCGAAGAAGCCAAAGCTCGCAAGTTGAGCCTGACGCCCGACGTCATCACCACGGCCAAAGGCAAACAAATCACGTTCATCCGGCAAATCGATTCGTGCGTGCCCAAAGGGGTGGAGCGGGTGACGGTGCAAGCCGGGCCTGTGCCTTCGGAGAACAAAGCGGGTTAAAGAACGAGAACGGCGATCCATCGGCATCGCTTCTTCAGCCATTCAGATTTTTGAATCAAAGGGACTTTTCATGACAGCGGCAAACAACACAATGCAGCAGAACCCATCGGCGGATCTGCGCAACAACCTGAACCAATCAAGTTCGCTGCTCGGGGCCCTTGATGCGGTGACCCAATGGCGTCCTTTTGCGGTGCTGGTCATGACATTTTTGGCGTGTGTGGTTGTGAATGCCACATTTGCTGCCATCTTCGCGTCGATGGTCATGAGCGGCATGGCCGGCTTCCTTTTCATGTTGGCCATTTTGATGACCTTCGGCATCGCCTTGGTGGGCATAAATGCGGCGGGCATACTCGTCAGTGACGGCGTCTGGGGACGCCCGCAGCGAAACATCACGGATGCTTTGCTTACCTCGCTGTTCACAAGCCATCGCTTGCTGTTGGTCCTGTTGTTTGAGGGCATCCTCTTTTTGGCTTACTTGTTGGTGCTCGGTGTTTTGCTGCTGATTTGCAAAATCCCAGGCGTTGGCCCTCTTTTGTTCGCGATCGTTTACCCGGTGGCCGCATTGTTGACCGGTCTGGTGTTGTTTGGCTTGCTGTATGTGGCGATTCCCCTGGCTGCCCCGGCGATCTGGAGCGGCTCGACGGCCATATCGGCGCTGGTCATGCTCAAGGAAATCGCACGCCACCGATTGATCATGGCGGTGGTCATGAGCTTGATGCTTGGTCTGTTGATGGTGGTGGTGAGCGGTATTGTGGTGGGTATTGTCGGCAGCGGCGTTGGCATCACACTGAGCATGTCTGCGGGCATCTTCGGCATGTCGATGAACTTTGACGGTCTTATGGGCTTGATGGGTGGTTCTGGCGGCAACAGTGGGTACATGTGGGCATTAGGCTTGGGCTCCACGATCTTGTTTTTGGTTGCAGCGATCCCCGTTTTTCTCGTGGGCATGAAAGGCGCAGCCATCATTCATCACACGGCCATCGCGGGCTTGTCTCTTCGTGAAGCCGAAGACAAAGTCAACCAGCAACTGCAGGCGGCTAAAGAGCGTGCCCAAGAGATCAAGACACAGGTTGCTGCCCAGGCGGCTGCGGCACAACAAGCCACCCCGAAAGAGGCTCCTGCTGGCCTGACTTGCCCGAGTTGTTCCATGACGGTCACTGACGCTGATCTGTTTTGCGGCGGCTGCGGCCACAAACTCAAATAAGGGGACAGGCATGGCTTTCTGTACCCAGTGTGGACATTCAAACCCTGACGACGGACGCTTTTGTGAGACTTGCGGCCACCCGATGGTCAAGCCCGTGGCAGTGTCCAGCCCGCATGGTGCGACACAAGCTGCACCATCGATGGGCATTCCCGTTCGACGCCAAATTTCCCGAATAGTGGGTGTTGCCGTGCTGGTGATCGCGGCGATGGCCGGTGCGGCCTATGTGTTGATGCCAGAAAGCGCATCCAAAACCAATTTTGCCAATGCCATCAACCGAGAGTTGCTAAAGCAACCCACACTGTTCAGTGAAGACTACTGTCTGAAGAATTTTGCCTATGACCGGGCCACCGTGCACGTCAATTCCTACGACGCAGGCACGGAGCGGTGGTTGAATCTTTTGTCCAGTGCAGGTCTGTACTCTGGTCCCGAAACTGTCACCACAGGTGGTGGATTTTTCAGTCAAGTCGTTCTGAAATACGAAAGAACGCCAGAGTCGGCCAAGTTCATTCGCGGTAAGGCTTTGTGTTTTGCAGACGGGCTTGAACTCAAATCAGTCAATGAATTCACGCCTTCAGAGAAAGTGGGTGAGCAGGAATTTTCATCGGCTTCTGTGACCTTCGCACTCAAAAACCCGGCCCCCTGGACGCAGACCAATGATTGGAAAACGCTGCAACCTCAGCACGTAGGCGATGTTGAAAGACAGGTCACTTTGGTGTTGAAAGAGGGCAAATGGCAGGTTGCGACAGATGCCAGCTTTGCAGCCGCTCAAAAACAGCAGGTCTCCAAATCGTCGGTCACTGAAAAGAGCGGGTCAACCATGGGTTGGTTTTCCAAGTTGTTCAGCTGGGGAACCCCCAATCCCTTGATTGGCAAATGGGAACCAGAAAACAACCTCTTTGAGGCTATGAAATTTGAATTTTCTGCGGACACGATGCAAAACAATGGGGTTCGGGTCAAGGTTCGTTACGAGGTCAAGGACGGACAGGTCACCGTGTACCCCGAAGGCAGTCCGATGGGGACAGTTTTCCGTCTCATCGACTCAAACACCATGGTCCTTGATACCCCGTTAGCCAATATCAAGCTCTTGCGTATTCGATAAGGCTGATGCCTGAATCGGTCTTTTAATTTCCACAATTTTGTCTGTGTTGAAGAGGGTCGCCCCATGAAATGTTTTGCTTGCCAAACCGATAACCGCGACGGAGCCAAGTTTTGTATCGGCTGTGGTGCTGGCTTCAGTTCTGCCGTCATTTGCCCTTCTTGTGATACACCTTCCAGCACGGGCAAGTTTTGTGTGAAATGTGGACATCAATTCACCAGCTTGGTGAAACCCGAAGACAAAGCTGAGGTCGTGCCAACGCCAACGCCAACGCCAACGCCAACGCCAACGCCAACGCCAACGCCAACGCCAACGCCAACGCCAACGCCAACGCCAACGCCAACGCCAACGCCAACGCCGACGAGCAATCCGCCAGTCCTGACGCCTGCCCCCGAGCCGCAGCCAGCTCCAGCTCCAGCTCCAGCCCCAGCCCCAGCCCCAGCCCCAGTTCGTCCCGTGGAGGCAGCGCCTGCGCGTAAATTGTCGTGGTTGGCAATCGGTGGTGCTTTGGTTCTGGTCTTGGTCGCTGCAGGTGGTGCCTATTTCTATCTCGGCGGAGGCAAGTCCTCGGCGCAAAACCAGCCACAAGTGCCAGCAGTCCAGGCACCCACGGCAGCTCCAGCTGCCACTGTTCCGGTTACGCAGCCTGCGCCTGCAGTTGTTCCCGTCGCGCCACCCGTGAGCCCGCCCGTGGTGGCGGCTCCGCCCCCGGTTGCTTTGCCAACGCCAGCCGCACCCACGGTCACAAAGCCAGTGACCAAACCGCCTCGCCCAGTGTCGCAGCCTGCTGTTCCCATGCAAGCGCCAGTAGCGCCGCCTGCACCCGTTCATGCGCCAGCTGAGCCGGCCCCTCTGCCCAAACCAGAACCCAAAATCGAACCTCAACCCAGGCAGTTCTCATGCGGTGACTTGCCCTTTTTCCTGCAAATCACTTGCGGTGTCGAGGGCAAAGAAGTTGTCCGCAGATGCGCACCGGATTTGAAAAATTGGAATCACAAAATTCCTGGGTGTGATCGACAAAAGAAGACAGAGAATTAATTTCCCAATCAACAAATAAACAACTTAAAAGAGGGCATAAGGTGGAATATTTCGCATTGTATATTGTTGGCGGTTTTATTGTTTTTCGTTTGATATTTAAAATGTTTGAAATGAATTCAGATGGAAAAATCGAAGACATATTTAAAAAAGCCACCGAAAAATACGCGCATAAACATTATCATAATAAATCAGGAATAGGGATAGATTCAGCTTCTCAAAAAATCCATTTATTTGCAGAAGCAACTGATAAAATTTACAATTTTACGGATGTTAGAGAGTGGACAACAAAATACGTAACCGGCGGTGAAGAAAAAAATAATAAAAATAAGACAGGGCTGTTCATTCATGTTCGCGATATTGACAATCCAGTTTGGCAAATAAATTTTTGGTATGGTACTCACACTGATAAAGAGTTGGCTAAGTGGATGGAAATATTAACCCAATACTTGAATGAAAACAAAACCGATCCTGACGCTGATTTGATTGAAAAATTATCAGAATGGAGTTGTGACAGAGAGAGCCCGCAATTCATGGCGGAGCTGAATGCTTTGAATGAAAATTTAAGAGCCCAAATTCACCAGCGCTACATGCAAAAGAACACCGCCAAATGGCATGTGTTCAAAGCCAGGCTTGATGCCTATCCAGAAGAAGACAGAACGGTTGAGTTGAGAAGACAGATACGCAAAGAGGTTGGGCAACTGGGTATCTGATGGGCCGTGTGCCACTTGAAGGCATACTTGCAAGCAGTCAGAACTTCAGGTCATCGACTTTTAACACCATGGGCAACCGACTCACACAAATCGCCACCCGCACCGGCGACAACGGCACCACCGGCTTGGGCAACAATCAGCGTGTGTCCAAAAACAGCTTGCGCGTGCACGCCATGGGCGAGGTGGATGAACTCAATTCCCAGATCGGCCTGTTGCTGTGCGAAGACATGCCTGCGGGTGTGCGCGAGGTGCTGGTTGAAGTGCAGCACCAGCTTTTCAATTTGGGTGGGGAGCTGTCCATTCCTGGTTTTGAATTGCTCAAGGAAGAGGCCGTGGCGGCACTCGATGCAGCGCTGGCCACTTACAACGCGCAGTTGCCCAAGCTCGAAGAGTTCATCTTGCCTGCAGGCACACGCGGTGCCGCGCAGGCCCACGTTTGCCGCACCGTGGCCCGCCGAGCCGAACGCGCTTGCGTCGCGCTGGGCAACGAAGAGGCCATCAACGAAATGCCGCGCCAATACCTCAATCGCTTGTCCGATTTGATGTTTGTGTTGGCGCGTGTGCTCAACCGCATGAACGGCGGCGATGACGTGTACTGGAAGAGTGCACGCATGAGCCAGGACGCTGACGCCAAGTGAAGCGTCCATGCGTCATGGCATGGGTGGCCGTGGCCTTGTGGGCCAGCCCAGTGCATGCGACCACCCAGACGGTCACCTTGTCGTGTGATGTTGTGGCCCCGTCCTGAGGCTGTCACCTAGGCGCGCTTTTTGAGGGTTGTCGCAGGTGACAGCCATGCACTGGCGCTGCTACGCTCAGCGCCATGAACACCGCCACACGCCCCCATGAATCCGCACCCTATGTGCCTCAGATTCGTCTGTACCAAAACTGGTTGCGTGACCAACGCGGCCTGAGTTTTGCCACTTAGTCGCCCCTGAAATATCCGTAACCCATTGATTTAATTGAATATTTACGCAATTTTGAGCTATAATTTCTCTCGCCTTATAACCCCTCCAGATACTATTTCTGGGAGTTTTTGAGAAATTTCCATGACCGCCAGCACCGACGATTTCTTTCGCAGCCGTTTGGACCACATGATTGACCTGCGCCATCCCTTGGCGGTGCTGGCCAGTCGCATGCCCTGGCAAGAGATCGAATCTTCGCTGGCTCACCGCTTTGCCCGGCAAGTGCGCACGGGCAAACAGATCGAAGACTCGGGTCTGTTTGGCCCGACAGTCATCACCGCTGGTGCCGCCGTCTCCAACGCCGGTCGGCCCCGCTTGCCGCTTCGCTTGATGGCCTCGCTGCTGTACCTCAAACACGCCTTCAACGAGAGCGACGAAGACGTCTGCCAGCGCTGGGGCGAGACTCCGACTTGGCAGTACTTCTCCGGCCTGGCCTACTTTGAGCACCGCGGGCCTTGCGACCCCACCTTGTTGGTCAAGTTCCGCAAGCTCATCGGTGAAGAAGGCGTTGAAGAATTGCTGGCCCGCACCATTGAAGTGGCGGTCACCTTGAAACTCATTGCCAAGAGCGAGCTCAGCCAAATCATTGTGGATTCCACCGTCCAAGAAAAAGCCATTACCCACCCCACCGACAGCAAACTTCTAGGCACGGCACGCGCCAAACTGGTCGAGACGGCCAAGGCCCAAGGCATTGAGCTCAAGCAAACCTACGCCAAAGAGGGCCAGCTGCTGGGCTACAAAGCGGGCCGCTACGCCCACGCCCGCCAGTACAAGCGCATGCGCAAAGTGATCCAGCGTCAGCGCACCATCGTGGGCCGCTTGCAGCGTGAAGTGGGCCGCAAGATGAGCGCCCTGGGCCTGGCCGTGCAAGCAACTTTGGGCCACACGCTGAGCCAAGCCCAGCGCCTGATCTCGCAGACGGCCAGCAAGAAGAACCCCGGCAAGCAAGGCAAGCTCTACAGCTGGCATGCGCCAGAAGTTGAATGCATCGCCAAGGGAAAGAGCCGCACCCCGTACGAGTTCGGTGTGAAGGTGGGCATTGCCACCACGCTGCAAGGCAATTTGATCGTCGGCGCACGCAGCTTTCCCGGCAACCCGTATGACGGCCACACACTGAACGAGCAGCTCGAGCAAGCCAGTATCCTGATGCAGGCGACCGGCATGAAACCTGAAACCGTCTATGTCGACTTGGGCTACCGGGGCGTGGACCAAGCCAACCCGGGCATCGACATCAAGCACCGCGGCAAGTTCAAGTCACTGACGCAGGAAGAGCGTAAAAATCTCAAACGCCGGCAAGCCATTGAGCCGATCATCGGCCACTTGAAAGCAGACCACCGGATGAATCGCTGCCACCTCAAAGGCGCAAACGGTGACAGTTTGCACGCAGTGCTATGCGCGGCGGGCTACAACATCCGCTGGTTGCTGCGGATGATCGTCAAAAAAGAGCTGAGCCTTTTTTTGCGGCTGTTGCAGGCAGCGGGTTGGACCGATTTCAGCGATTTGCAGCGCAAATTACGAGGAATCTTCACCGTAAAACCGATCAACTCCGCTTCAATGAACTGGGTGGTGGGCTGAAAGTGGATTTTTCAGGGACGACCACTTACAACGACCTGTGGCGATGGTCGGTGACCGATCTGGAAGGCTTTTGGCAAAGCATCTGGGATTACTTCGGGCTGGAGTCGCCCACGTCGCACCAAGCCGCACTGTCCAAAAATGCCATGCCTGGCGCGGTGTGGTTTGAGGGCGCCAAAACCAATTACGCGCACCAGGTGTTCCGGCACGTTCAGCCTGCACACGCAAAAGGCTTGTCGGCGGTCATCAGCATCAACGAAAAAGGCCTGCGCCGCGAGATGAGCTGGCCCGAGCTGCGCCGCCAAGTGGCCGCTTTGGCCTTGCACCTGCAAGCCCAAGGCGTGCAGCCGGGTGACCGGGTGGCGGCTTATTTGCCCAACATCCCCGAAGCCATGGTGGCGTTTTTGGCCACGGTCAGCGTGGGCGGCGTGTGGAGCATTTGTGCGCCCGACATGGGGACCAACGCCGTGCTCGACCGCTTCAAACAGATTGAGCCCAAGGTGCTGATCGCGGTGGACGGCGTGAGCTATGGCGGGCGTGATTTCGACCGCATGGCCGTGCTGCAGGAACTCCAAGATGCGCTGCCCACGGTGCAACACGTCATCGTGCACGAGAACCTGGGCACGCTCGACCTGGCCAGCTGCGACGTGGCGGCCAGCGTGCAAATGTCGGCCATCACATCGCGCGACGATGCCGAGGTGCAGGCTTTCGAGCCACTGTGGCTGCCGTTTGACCACCCGCTTTGGATTGTGTATTCCAGTGGCACCACTGGTCTGCCCAAGCCCATCGTGCATGGCCACGGCGGCACCGTGATCGTGGCCCTGGCCAACAAGATTTTGCACAACGATGTGGGCTGCAGCTACCACCCCAACAGCTTTGGCGAACGCTTTCACTGGTACAGCTCCACCGGCTGGGTCATGTGGAACGCTCAGGTGGCGGGCTTGCTCAATGGCGTGACTTGCGTGATCTACGACGGCAACCCCGGCGGCAGCAAAGACAAACCTGACTGGGGCATTTTGTGGCGCATGGCGGCGCAAGAAAAAGTCACCTTCTTTGGCGCGGGCGCAGCCTACTTTGCCAATTGCCAAAAAGCAAATGTGGACATTTCCCGTTGCGGCGACCTGTCGCAGGTGCGTGCATTGGGCACCACGGGCTCACCTCTGTCACCCGAAACCCAAAGCTGGGGCACAGACCAGTTCAAGGCCATCGGTACCAACATCTGGTGGTGCAACATTTCGGGCGGCACCGACTTTGCGGGTGCCTTTGTGGGCGGTCACCGCGAGCTGCCGCAAGAGCCCGGCGTCATGCAATGCCGCATGCTGGGCGCTGCGGTCGAGTCGTGGAACGAAGCGGGCGAGCCGGTCAAAGGCGAAGTGGGCGAGCTGGTTTGCACGCAGCCCATCCCGTCCATGCCGCTGTTCTTTTGGGGTGACAAGGACAACGCCCGCTACCTGGCCAGCTATTTCGAGATGTACCCCGCAGGCCATGGCCGCCAACCCGGGGGAGGCGACGGCCCGGCCAGCATGGGCGGCGTCTGGCGGCATGGCGATTGGCTGCGGATTGGCAACGGGAATCCTGAGACAAAGGGCGAGGGCGAAGGCTGCGTCATTTTCGGCCGCAGCGACGCCACCATCAACCGCCACGGCCTGCGCATGGGCACCAGCGAGCTGTACAGCGCCGTCGAGGCTCTGCCCGAAGTCATGGATTCGATGGTCGTGGACCTGGAGTACTTGGGCAAAGAAAGCTACATGCCGCTGTTTGTGGTGTTGCGCCCCGGCACCTTGCTGGACGATGCGCTCAAGGCCAAGCTCAACAACGCCATCAAGGTGGCGCTCAGCCCACGCTTCATCCCGAACGAAATTTTTCAGGTCGCCGAGATTCCGCGCACCCTGTCAGGCAAGAAGCAGGAGTTGCCGATCAAGAAACTGATGCTCGGCCAGCCGCTGGAAAAGGTGGTCAACAAAGACGCCATGGCCAACCCGGGGTGCCTGGACTGGTATGTGGCGCTGGCGCAGCAGCATTTGGGCAAGGCTTGATCCGTAGGCGCTAGTGATCCGGCCCTTTGAAGTCTGCAGGGTGACTTCCATCTTGCACCTTGTGGGAGCTAGCCCTGCTGGCGATCAGATGCTTGTGGATCACAGGCTTTTCGCTTGCAGGGCAAGCTCCCACAAAATCCTCCCAACGGCAAACATATTGCTCAGACTTCATCGGGCCGAGCACCTTTTTGATCTAACTGGAGTTCTTGTCATGCGCATCGTTTGTGGAATCCTGATGTCTTTGGCCTTGGTGGGGTGTGCTTCTGCGCCTTCTTCCAAAACTGTCGCACTGCCTTCTGCCGTGACGTCGCAGATCGCCGCCGAGTTGGCCAAGATCGGCCGCGTAGTGGCCCCCCCACCGACCGAAAAGCTGTACGCACCCCTGCAAGAGCGCGAGCCCTATGCCGGGGTGCAGGTGCGCCGTGACGTGCGCTATGGCGGTGATGCCCGCCACCTGCTGGACGTGTTCACCCTCGACAAACCGCAGGCCAACCAGCCCGTGCTGGTGTTTGTGCACGGCGGCGCCTTCATGCGCGGCGAGCGCCGCACCGGCGACAGTCCGTTTTACGACAACATCATGCTGTGGGCCGTGCGCCAGGGCATGGTGGGCGTCAACATGACCTACCGCCTGGCCCCGGCCCACCCCTGGCCCGCTGCGCAGCAAGACATCCAGTCGGCCCTGAAGTGGGTGCGCGAGAACATCGCAGCCAGCGGTGGCAACCCCCAACGCATCATCCTCATGGGCCACTCGGCGGGTGCGGCGCATGTGGCGCAATACCTGGCGCATCCGCAGTTCCATGTGGTGCCCGGCTCGGGCCTGGCCGGTGCGGTCATGCTCTCGGGCATCTTTGACCCGACCACGGCCGAGTCCAACCCGCCCCTGCAAGCCTACTTTGGCCAAGACGCCGCTCAGTACCCCGCCCGCTCAGCGGTGCCCGGCTTGGTCGCATCCCAAGTGCTGATGTTGCTGGCCTATGCCGAGCTGGACCCGCAAGACTTTCACACCCAAAGCGAACAATTGAACGCCGCTCTTTGTAAAGCGGGCAAATGCCCCGGCCTCTACAAACTCATGGGTCACAGCCACATGTCCGAGATCTATTCGATCAACAGCGCCGACAAAACGGTGACTACGCTGATGAAGCAGTTGGTGGATCGGGTGCGTTGAGCGGCGGTTGCATCCAATCTATTCAATGAAATTGGATAGAACTTCAAAAATCCTTTAGCTGACAACGACTTGAACCCCTCGGAGGCTTGAAGTATCTATTCAAGTATTCATTCAGTGAGTGCCTCCAGCAAAGCGAGGCCATCCATGTTTGAAAAGTCAACAAGCACTGGACGGACTTCGTGAAGTTGTCGGCCTTGTTGCAGCCTAGCCAGGGGGCGGGGCTTCACCCCTTGCTCAAGCGGACTCGCTTCGGGAGGGCGCTTAGCTCGAAGCTTATTGTGAAGACGCGATGAAGCCAACGGACAAAACAAAACGGCGTGCCCACTTCCGCAGGCACGCCGTTTCTTATTGCAGAACCGAAAAAATCAGTTCTTGTGCAACTCAGCGTTCAACTCGCCCCAGCTCTTGTTGCGCGGGATCGCGTGCAACGCGCCCGACTGTGAATCGCGGCGGAACAAGATGCCGTTTTTGCCGGACAGCTCTTTGGCTTTCATCAGGCTGCCATCGGGCAGTTGCACGCGGCTGCCGCCGGTGATGTAGCAACCGGCTTCGACCACGCAGTCGTCGCCCAGCGAGATGCCGATGCCGGCGTTGGCGCCCAGCAGGCAGCGCTTGCCGACCTTGATGACTTCTTTGCCGCCACCCGACAGCGTGCCCATGATGGACGCGCCGCCGCCGATGTCGCTGGCGTCATCCACCACCACGCCCGCGCTGATGCGGCCTTCAACCATGCTGGCGCCCAAGGTGCCCGCGTTGAAGTTGCAAAAGCCCTCGTGCATGACGGTGGTGCCGCTGGCCAGGTGCGCGCCCAGGCGCACGCGGTCGGCGTTGGCGATGCGCACGCCCGATGGGATCACGTAGTCGGTCATCTGTGGGAATTTGTCTACGCCTTTGATTTCGAGCATGCGGCCAGCGGCTCGGGCCTTCAGGCGGGCGGCGGGCACTTCGCTCACAGCGCAAGGGCCAAAGTTGGTCCAAGCCACGTTGGCCAGCAGGCCAAAAATGCCGGTCACGTTGGCGCCGTGCGGCTGAACCAGACGGTGGCTCAGAAGGTGCAGGCGCAAGTAAGCGTCGTGCGTGTCGGTGGGCGCGTCGGCCAGGCTTTTGATCTCGGTGCGCACGGCCACCACGAAGGTGCCACGCACAGTGCAGGCGGTCAGGGCTTGGGCCACATCAGCGCCCAAGGCGGCCACGGCTTCGGCTTCGGTCAGGCGGGTGCTGCCGCTGGCCGCAATGCCATCGGCCAGTTCGGGGGCCGGGAACCAGGTGTCCAGCACGGTGCCGTCAGCGGCCAGCGTGGCCAGGCCCGTGGCGCGTGCGCCGGTGGTTTGGAAAGTGCTCATGTGTTGCTCCGCAAAAGAAGGCCCGCCAAGATCTGAACAGGGCGGGCCGTTGGAAATCAGAAGGCGTGATTATCGGGGACTTCAGCCGTTCACGTTCACCACCACCCGGCCACGCACCTGCCCCGCCAAAATCTCCGCCCCCAAGCCGATGGCCTCGGCCAGACCCACTTCGCGGGTCATGCGCTCCAGCTGTACGGTGTCCAGGTCTTGTGCCAGCCGCGCCCAAGCCGCTTCGCGCACGGCACGCGGGGCCATCACGCTGTCGATGCCGGCCAGCGTGACGCCGCGCAAGATGAAAGGTGCCACGCTGGATGGAAAGTCCATGCCTTGGGCCAGGCCGCAGGCGGTGACCACGCCGCCGTATTTCGTGCTGGCGCAGGCGTTGGCCAGCGTGTGGCTGCCCACGGTGTCGACCACGCCCGCCCAGCGCTCTTTGGCCAGGGGCTTGCCGGGGGCCGACAGTTCGGCCCGGTCCATCACGTCGGCCGCGCCCAGCTGGCGCAGGTAATCGGCTTCTTGCAGGCGGCCTGTGCTGGCCACCACGCGGTAGCCCAGCTTGGCCAACAAGGCGATGGCCACGCTGCCCACGCCACCGCCTGCGCCCGTGACCAAGATGTCACCGCTGGCGGCTGTGACGCCGTGTTTTTCTAGCGCCATCACGCACAGCATGGCGGTGTAGCCTGCGGTGCCAATCGCCATGGCTTGGCGCGGGGTGAAGCCGGTTGGCAACTTGACCAGCCAGTCGCCTTTGAGCCGAGCTTTTTGCGCCAAGCCGCCACTGTGGCTCTCGCCCACGCCCCAGCCGTTCAAAACGACTTGGTCGCCCGCTTTGAACAGCGGGTGTTGGCTGTCGGTCACGGTGCCCGCCAAGTCAATGCCGGGCGTGAGCGGGAACTTGCGCACCACTGGGCTCTTGCCCGTGATGGCCAGGCCGTCTTTGTAGTTGAGGGTGGAGTAGTCCACTTGTACCGTCACATCGCCTTCGGGCAGGGCGCTGTCATCCAGCGTTTGCAGGGTGCAGCGGTAACCGGCATCGTCTTTTTGGATTTGCAGGGCTTGGTAAGTCATGGGGTTCTTCATGAGGGTTTGCGGTTGACCAGCACAATGCCCACCGCCACCAGCCCAAGCGCCATCAGCAGCGTGGGGGTGGCGGCCTCGCCCAGCAACAAGGTGCCAAACAGCAGGGCAAACAAGGGCGTCAAAAACACGAACACCGAAATCTTGGTGGCCGGGTAGCGGCCCAGCATCCACATCCAGGCCAGGTAGCTGGCGAAAGCACCGATCACGGTTTGTGCCAGTATCGAGCCCCAGGCCAGTGGGCTCCAGTTGAAGTTCCAGCTTTCGCCCAGTGCCAGCGAGATCCAGGGCACGGCCACGGCGGTGGTGGCGATTTGATAAAACAGCAGCTTTTCAGGGGCGATGCGTGTCAGGTTTTTGGCGCGGATGGTCACCGTGGTCAGACCCCACAGTGCCCCGGCGGCCAGGCCCAGCAAATCGCCCAAAGCGCTGTCGCCGTGACTGCCCGCGCCCAAGCCTTCGCGCATGGCAAAAGCCACCGCCACAAAGGCGCAGGCCATGCCCAGCCATTGCAGGGGGCGCAAACGCTCTGACTTGACGAACAGCGGCACCAGCGCAGCCACCCAAAACGGCGAGGTGTAGAGGAACACCGTCAGGCGTGAGGCCGAGGTGTAGCGCAAGCCCAAATAAATGCAGGCGAACTCTGCCGCAAACAAGCCGCCCGCCAACAGGCCGGGCCAGAGGCTGCCATCCCGCTCGAACAGGCGCACGCCGCGCACGCGGCACCACACCAGCAGCAGCACACAAGCGCCCACACAGCGCAGGCTGGCTTGAAACAGCGGGGCCACTTCGCCCATGATGGATTTGACGAGCACCTGTTGCAGGCCCCAAAACATGCAGCAGGCCAGCAAGGTGCCGATGGCCAGTCCGTCCAGATGGTCTTTGCGCGAATTCATGGCCCGCATTGTGCCGTGCCGGATGGGCGGGACGTGTCACCTGCGGTCCTGGCTCTTGCGGCAGGTAACATGTGCGCCACCATCCAAGCCGTGCACCGAACTTCCATGAACTCAGCCCCAACGCCTGAATCCTTGACGGGGATTTCACCTTGCACGAACGTGTCCCGGCGCGACTGGAACCGCATGGCTTTGGCTTTGGCCATGTCGCCCTGGCTCGCGCCTGCCGCCCAGGCACAAGCGCTGACCAGTGCGGCCGGCGCAGGCCAAGGTCCGCGTTGGCAGGCCGATCCGTTCAGTTTGGGTGTGGCCAGTGGCCAGCCGCAGCCGGGCAGTGTGGTGTTGTGGACCCGCTTGCGCATCACCGAGGCCGATGCGGCCTTCAAAGCGCAAAGCATTTCAGTGGTGTGCGAGGTGTTTGCCGATGCGGCTTTGCGCCAGCCCGTGCGCCAGTGGCGTGTTCAGACCGATGCAGCGCGTGCCCACAGCGTGCATGTGGTGGCCAGTGGTTTGCAGGCGGGGCGACCATATTGGTACCGTTTTGTCTGCGGCAGTGCCACCAGCCCGGTGGGGCGCGCCCGCACCAGCCCAGCTGCGAATGACGCAGTGGACCGCTTGCGCATTGCCCTGGCGTCTTGCCAACATTACGAGCAAGGCTATTTTTCGGCGCACCGTGAAATGGCCCAGCGTGATCTGGATCTGGTGCTGTTTGTGGGCGACTACATCTATGAAAGCTCTAACCCGCAACACATGTTGCGCAAGCACTTGGGCGGTGTGCCCACCTTGTTGGACGAGTACCGAGACCGCCATGCCCAGTACAAGACCGATGCCGATTTGCGCGCCTGCCACGCAGCCCACACCTGGCTGATGACTTGGGACGATCACGAAGTGGTCAACGATTACGCCAACGACCTGGACCGCAACTTCAGTGATCCGCAGGTGTTTTTGCGCCGCCGTGCTGCCGCCTACCAGGCTTACTTTGAACACATGCCCGTGCGCCTGGGGCCTGATCCGGCCAACCCCAGTCAGATGCGCATCCATGACCGTTTGGCGTGGGGGCAGCTGGCCGATGTGTGGACGCTGGACTGCCGCCAATACCGAGACCACCAGGCTTGCCCTGACCCAAACCGGGGCGGTGGTCGCGTGGTGGTGGGCTGCGATGCCTTGGCCGACCCGGCGCGCAGCATGTTGGGTATGGCTCAGGAGCAATGGTTCACCGAGGGCTTGACCCGCAGCACTCGGCGCTGGAAGTTGGTGGCCCAGTCCACACAAATGAGTTCGAGCGGCGTCAACACGCCTTTGGGCCGCAGTGCGTTCACCGATGGTTGGGATGGCTATCCGCAGGCGCGTGCCCGTTTGCTGAGCACCGTGGCAGAGGCGCAGTTGAAAAACGTGGTCATGTTGGGGGGCGATGTGCACATGAACGTGGCGGCCCAGTTGCGTGTGCAAGCCAATGACGAGCGTTCGCCCGTGGTGGCCAGCGAGATCGTGACCACGTCCATCACGTCACGCGGCCTGGGAGAAAAGTTGCTGGCCCAAATCCGTGACAGCAACCCGGACATCTTGCATGCCCGCTCCGATGAGCGCGGTTACACCTTGCTGGAGGTGAAGCCCGAGGGCATCAGTGCTGAATTCAGGACCACCCCCAACCCGGCCTTGGCCGATGGGGTGTTCAAGGTGCAGGCGAAACTGGGCATCCGTTCAGGGGTGGCCGGGGTGCACAAAGACGGGTGAATTTTGAATGGCTTAGGTTTGGGTGTGACCCATCGGTCTTTTTTTGATCAGCGGGGCTAGAATTCGGCCATGAACACCGACATCCAGAAACCGCCGAAGAAGTCTTTCAAGATCCAGATGCTGGCAGCGCGAGAGATGGCGATCATCCAGTCGGTGAACCGCTTTCTGGCCGAAAAAGGCTTTGATGCGATGACGGTGGACGAAGTGGCCGCCGAAGTGGGCATTGCCAAGGCCAGCCTGTACAAGCATTTCACCAGCAAAGAAGAACTCGCTTGCGCCGCGATGGTGGCGGCCATGCGCAAGGCGCAAGACTTTATCCAGTCCTTGCCCGCCGGTCAGGCACCCATCGACAAGCTCAAGGCCGTGACGCGCTGGACCATGACCCTCAAGCTGCAAGGCTTGATGCCGTCCTTGCCCAGCCAGAACTCCAGCTTGCGCGCCACCTTGATGGCGAACAAGGATTACATGGACGGTTTGATGGAAGTCAGCGATGCGCTGGGCGGTTGGATCGAAGAAGCCCAGGCGCAAGGACAAATCAACAAGGGCTTGCCCGCCGTGGCTGTGCTCTACACCTTGTTTGCACGCGCTTGCGACCCGGTGCTGGAATTCCTCAAAATGGGCGAACAGCACACCGACGAGCAAATTCTCGATCTGGTCATGAGCACCTGCTTTGACGGGCTGAGTGCCCGCTGACTTTGCGGGCGGGGTGTCGCCCACAAACAGTGCCAGAGCGTTCAGCGAACCAACAGCACGGGCACTTTGCAGTGCGCCAGCACCTGGGTGGCCACCGAGCCCATGACCAGATTGCCCAAAGTGCCGTGGCCGTGTGAGCCCATCACCACCAGATCAAATTTGCCGCTGTCTGCCGTCTTGGAGATGGTTTCGCCTGCGTGACCCACTTTGGACACGGTTTTGGCATCGATGCCGTGGCGCAGCAAGAACTTGGTGACCGGGCTTAGCACTTTTTCCGACTCTTCGCGGTGGAAGGTTTCAACCGCTTCCTTGCCCACCACCGCGCGTGCGCGGGGCGGCAGTTGGGGTTGCACCGTGAGCAAGGTGTAGCTGTTGTTGGCATTGAACAACTCGTCGTGAGTGCTCAGGTAAGCCAGCATTTTTTTGGTGTATTCACTGCCATCAACGGCCAACAAGATTTTCATGGTGCGCTCCTCAAAAATTTGAACAAGCATCCAATTTACTGGCATTGAAATTGTTCGTCTTGACCTCTGTCAAGCATTGCTGTGATGAACCGTTCGAGTTGTGGCCAAGGTTCAGGTCCCTGTCTTCAATACCCGTTGCGCATCAAACAACAGCTGTTCTCCTTTGTGCGCGTAACCCAGCGGATTGGCCACCACGCGGCAGCCGTGCTGGGTGTAGTCGCTGGGGCAATGCAAGTGGCCGTGCAACCAAAGCTGTGCCTGCGGCAGCAAGTGGTCCAGCGCATTGCAAAAACCCGCTGTGCCCGGCACTTGGCCATAGCGCGGGTCGGCGCTGCGCAGGCTGGGGGCAAAGTGGGTGACGACCACGGTACTTCCGGTAAATGGGGTGCTCAGGGTCTGCTGGAGCCAGTCCTGGCACAGCAGGGCTTGCTCGCGCAGGCCTTCGGCCAACCAGGCTTCGCCTCGGCGTGTGGTCTGGGTTTTGCGAAGGTAATAGTTGGCCGCGCGAAAAGCCTTGTCACGTGCTTTGAGCTGGCGCGTATATTGGCTGTTTGGGTGATGGAAGTGGGTGGGGAATTTGGCCGATGCCGGGTCTGGCAAGGGCTGCCCTGCCAGCGGCCCCAGCGCATCGAAGTCGGTCCACAGCGTCGTGCCCACAAAGCGCACCTTGCCCAGCTGCAGCACTTCGCGCTCCAGCCAGGTGATGCCCAGTCGGGCGCAGGTCTCGTGCAGCCGTGCGTGGGCTGCGTCAAAGTCCAGGCCGTCGTATTCGTGGTTGCCCGGCACAAACAGCACCGGGGTGGGCCAGCCGTGCAGCGGCGAAAAGCGTTTCAGGCCAAAGTCGGCATCGCCGGCGGTGGTGAGCGCCGAGTTCGTCTGGTACGAGCCGATGTCGCCCGCCAACACCAGCAAGTCGGCGTCGGGGGCAGGTGTGGGTACAAAACCGGGGTTGGCTTCCAGGTGCAGGTCCGAGAGCAATTGGATTTTCATGCGGTGCCCTCATTGGCAAAGGCGGCTTGGGCCACTTGCAACAACTGGCCGCGCAGCCACTGGTGGGCGCTGTCGTGTTGCACCCGGCGATGCCAAAGGGCTTCGACGTGGACCGGTGGCACATCCAGGGGCAAGTCGCGCAGCACCAATTGGTCTGTCATGCCCGTGGTGGGCACAAAGTGGCGAGGCAGCACGGTGAGCAGGTCCGAGCTGACGACCACCTGCCCGGCGGTGAAAAACTGGTTCACGGTCAGCACGATGCGCCGTTGCCTGCTGATCGAGGCCAGTGCTTCGTCCACAAAGCCATAAGGACGCCCTGAAAAACTCACCAGCAGGTGCCGGGCGGCGCAGTAAGCGTCCAGCGTCAGGGGCTGGTCGGCCAGCGGGTGGCCTTGTCGCATCACGCAGACATATTCACCGGCGTACAGGCGCTGGTGCTCAAAAGCCACGGCCTCGCCCGCCTGGGCGCGGCCCGTCAGGTCGGTCAACACCGCCGGAAAGTAGCCCAGCGCCATGTCGGCGGTGCCATCGCTCAGCAGCTTGCGCGGGTCGCGCGTGGTCAACGGCACCACACGCAGTGAAAGGCCAGGCGCTTCGCTTTGCAGCTGCCGTGCGAGCCCGCCCATCAGTTCGGCGGCCGTGGCATCAGCCATGGCCAACACGAAGGTGCTGGTCGCTTCGTGCGGCACGAATGGGCTGGGCACGATGGCCTCTTGCAACTGGCGCAGCGCTTCGCGCACGCTGGGCCACAGTGCCAGCGCGTGCGGGGTGGGCTCAATGCCGTGGCCGTGGCGTCGGACCAGTTCGTCGTCCAAGGCATCGCGCAAACGGCGCAAAGCATTGCTCACGGCGGGTTGGGTGAGCGACAGGTTGTGGGCGGCCCGGGTCAGGCTGCGCTCGGCCATGACTTCGTCAAAAACCCGAAGCAGGTTCAAGTCGAGGGTGCGAAAAGAGGCAGGGATGGAGGGATTCATTCAAACAGCCGATATGTATCACCATTGTGAATGATAAATATCATGAATATAAAGTTGAATAGCATCAGTGAAAACCCTATGATTGCGACATGATTTTGATGATTTGGGTTGCCAAAGCATACAAAATCAATTCAAGGGAACACAAAATGAACACCGCTATCAAATCCATTCTGGGCCAGATGCCCCACAACGCTGCTTCGGCAGCAGCCTCCGCCACGTCCACCAAAACGTTGGCCTCCCTCATGCTGGCCGCAGGTGTGGCTGCGCTGGTGGTCGTCACCGACCAAATGATCGACAGCTGGGCGGAGTCCCATGTGGTGGCCGCATGGCTGGCCTTGTGGGCCGTGGCCGCTGTGGCCATTGGCGTGCTGCGCGGCGTGACCCGTGCATTGGCTCAAAACCTGATGGGCGGCCTGGACGCCTGGTCTGCCCACGTGGCGCGCCGCCGTGCCGACGAACGTCTTTGGGCCATGGCCCAAACCGACAGCCGCTTGATGTGCGAATTGCAAACCGCCATGGACCGCGCCGGTAACGACGCACAGCCAGCGAATGACATCACCACACTGATGACCCGCCGCACCGCCCGCATGCTGCAAAGCCGCATGTACTACATCTGATCTTCAGGCGCTCTCTGGGGCTCGCTCCTTGAACCACAAGGCCTCCTTCGGGAGGCCTTTTGCTTGCTGGCGCCCAGTTCAGGCTTCGGGTGTTGGCGTGGTTTTGCGCGAGGCCAGGTAAATGCCCGGCAAGATCAGCATGGCGCCCATCACATGGTGCCAGCCCAAGGACTCACCCAACACCAGCCAAGCCGTCAAGCCGCCATACAGCGGACCCATGTACAGGCTGGCCGCCACCCGGCTGGCACCCAGCACTTTCTGGCAAAAGCCATAAGCCCAGTAAGCCCCAATGCCGGGCACCAAACCCGCACTCAGCACCAACCAGGTGGCGTGCAGACTCCAGTGCGGGGTGTCAGTTTGCAAGTATTCCCATGTTGCAAACGGCAAAAGCACCAGCACGCCGCCCATGCAGATGGCCGCCAGCCGAGCGGTGGCGCTCAAGGGGCTGGCCCATTTTTTTTGCAGCAAGGCATACCCGGCCCAGGCAGCCATGGCCAGCACAATCCAGCCGTCTCCGGCCACCCATTGCACTTGGTTCAACGACGCCCATTGGCCTTTGACCACCACATGGAACACCCCCGACAAAGCCACGACCACACCCAAGGCCTGACGCCCGGAAAACCGCTCGCCCAGCCAAAGCACGGCACCCAGGGCGATCAGTACCGGCGATGCCGCGTAAATCAGCGCAATGTTCATGGCGGTCGTGGTCCGCGCACCTTGGTAGACCCAAGCACCACAAACCAGCATGCCCAATGCGCCCAGTGCCAGGTATTGCCACGCCACCTTGATGAGGCCATGGCGTTCATGCCAAAGCTCCTTGCGAGCAACCCAACTCAAGACGAAGCCCGCCAAAGCCCAACGGCCCAGCGCCAACATGTGCGGCTCCACCACGCCGGGCGCGGTGCGCGCCACGATGTAATTGACGGACCACAGGGCAGGCGTGATCCAGAGCAGCCAGAGGGCTCGGCGTTCGCGGGATTCGGGGGTGGCTATCGAGAACATGAACCGATTGTGCAGGCAATAAAAAACCGCCCCGGATTGTGACCGAGGCGGTTTGAACCTCAGGCGCCGCTTGGGCGCAGAACCCGATATTTACGCAGCCAAGCGCGCTTCCAGTGCAGCCTTGGTGTCCAGTAGCGCTTTGGGCAGATGGAACGCCAGTTGGGCAAAGTGCTCGTCGTGCAGCTTGAATTCGGCTTGCCAGGCGGCTTTGTCGATGCTGGTGACCGACTTGAACTGCTCGGCGCTGAAGTCCAGGCCGGTCCATGTGATTTCGCCGTACGTGGGGGCCACGCCGAACATGGTTTGTTCGCCTTGGGCTTTGCCTTCCAGGCGGTCAATCATCCACTTGAGCACGCGCATGTTGTCGCCGTAGCCAGGCCAGACAAACGAGCCGTCTTCGCCCTTGCGGAACCAGTTCACGCAGTACATGGCGGGCAGCTTGTGGCCAGCGGCTTCGGCCTTGGCGCCGGTGTCGAGCCAGTGCTGGAAGTAGTCGCTCATGTTGTAGCCGCAGAAAGGCAGCATCGCGAACGGGTCGCGGCGAACCACGCCTTGCGCGCCAAAGGCGGCAGCGGTGGTCTCGGAGCCCATGGTCGCGGCCATGTAAACGCCTTCGGTCCAGCTGCGCGCTTCAGTGACGAGTGGCACGGTGGTCGAGCGGCGGCCACCGAACATGAAGGCGTCGATCGGCACGCCCGCAGCGTCGTCCCATGCAGGGTCGAGTGCGGGGTTGTTGGCAGCGGCCACGGTGAAGCGGGCGTTGGGGTGAGCGGCTTTGGCGCCGGTCTCTTTGGCGATCTGGGGGGTCCAGTCCTTGCCTTGCCAGTCGATCAAATGGTCGGGCAAAGAGCCGGTGTCTTTTTCCATGCCTTCCCACCACACGTCGCCGTCGTCTGTCAGGGCCACGTTGGTGAAGATCACGTCCTTGTGCAGGCTCAGCATGCAGTTGGGGTTGGTCTTCATGTTGGTGCCGGGAGCCACGCCAAAGTAACCGGCTTCGGGGTTGATGGCGTACATCTTGCCGTCGGTGTGCGGCTTGACCCAGGCGATGTCGTCACCAATGGTGGTCACGCTCCAGCCTTCAAAGGCCTTGGGTGGCACCAGCATCGAGAAGTTGGTTTTGCCGCAGGCGCTGGGGAAAGCCGCTGCGACATGGTACTTTTTGCCTTCGGGGTTGGTCACGCCCAAGATGAGCATGTGCTCGGCCAGCCAGCCTTGGTCTTTGCCCATGTTGGAGGCAATGCGCAGCGCAAAGCACTTCTTGCCCAGCAGCGCGTTGCCGCCGTAGCCCGAACCGTAAGACCAGATCTCGCGGGTCTCGGGGAAGTGCACGATGTATTTGGTGGTGGGGTTGCAAGGCCAGCTGGTGGTGTCCTTTTGGCCAGCGGCCAAAGGTGCGCCCACGGTGTGCATGCAAGGCACGAAGTCGCCGTTGGTCCCAAGCACGTCAAACACGGCTTTGCCCATGCGGGTCATGATCTTCTGGTTGACGGCCACATAAGCGCTGTCGGTCAGCTCAATGCCGATGTGGCTGATGTGCGAACCCAGCGGGCCCATCGAGAAAGGCACCACATACATCGTGCGGCCAGCCATGCAACCGTCAAACAGCGGGTTCAGTGTGGCGCGCATTTGCGCGGGTTCCATCCAGTTGTTGGTGGGGCCGGCGTTTTCTTTTTGGGCCGAGCAGATGTAAGTGCGGTCTTCCACGCGGGCCACGTCCGACGGGTCAGAGCAAGCCAGGAAAGAGTTGGGGCGCTTGGCGGGGTTGAGCTTTTTGAAGGTGCCTGCAGCCACCAGTTCGGCGCACAGGCGGTCGTATTCTTCTTGCGAGCCGTCACACCAGTAGATGTTGGCGGGCTTGCACAGGGCGGCCATTTCGGCGACCCAGGCGATCAGTTTCGCGTTCTTGACGTAAGACGGTGTGTTCAGGTTCAGGCCCTGCATCACGGGTGAGTTCATGACTAGCTCCAAGTTTAAAAATCGTTTTTTCAAAACCTCTGCGCAGGTGCTTTGAAAAAACGGCTCTGTGGCTGAGATACTGGCGGTGTTGTGGGCATCCCATCGTGTGCCGTAACCGCTTGGTAACTTGGGGTTTCGATTTTAGGGAGCCTGCCCGGTTCGTGCCTGTCATTTGCGCTCAAAACCCTTTTAAATCTATGCAAAAAACGCATGACGTTATGCCGGTCTTTTGGCCTTCGGTTTTGCCTTGGGGCCGCCGACAGTGGCTGATCGCGGTTTTGGCGCTGCCACAGCAGGCCAAAGCGCAGGCGTCAGCCCGCATCAAGATCGCCGCTGCAAGCAATCTGAAGTTTGTGCTGGCTGACTTGACAAGCCAATACAGGCAACAAACAGGTGTGCAGGTCGAAGTCAGTTTGGGCGCTTCGGGCAACTTGGCGCGGCAAATTTTGCAAGGCCTGCCGGTCGAACAATTCATCTCGGCAGACGAAGACCGGGTGCTTGAATTGGTCAAAGCGGGGCGCACGCTGGATGCCGGACAGCGTTATGCCACGGGTCGGTTGGCGCTGATTTTGCCTAAAAATTCAGCACTTCCCTTGGCACAGGGGCTGGCCGCCGTGGTGCGTGCTTTGAAGCCCGGCGACAAATTGGCCCTGGCCAATCCAGCTCTGGCCCCTTACGGCATGGCGGCGCAGGAGGCCTTGTTGCGTTCGGGCGCGGGCCCACTGCAGGCCGGGCAGAAAGTCCTGGGCGACAACATCGGCCAGGCCACGCAGTTTGTGGCCACTGGGGCTGCACAAGCGGGCATCACGGCACTGGCGCTGGCCATTGCACCCGAGCTGGCTCCGGCTTTGCAGGCATTGCCTTTGCCGGAGTCCTTGCATGCTCCCTTGCACCAGCGAATGGTTTTGCTGCAGGGGGCCAGTCCAGCTGCCATGGCATGGCATCGATTTCTGCTCAGTCCGCCAGCGCAGGCGATTTTTTTGCGGCATGGCTACGCCTTGCCACAATAATCAAGGCCTCACTGAACGATCAACGACCCTGCAAACAGACCCATGGATTGGCCCGCTCTGACCGTATCGCTGACCCTGGCGACCTTGACCACCTTGGTCCTGTTGCCGCTGGGTTTGGCCCTGGCCCGCTGGCTGGCCGTGACCCCTTGGGTGGGCCGTCCCTTCATCGAAGCCTTGTTGCTGTTGCCTTTGCTGTTACCGCCCACGGTGATCGGTTTTTACTTTCTGGTGGCCCTGGGTCAAGGCAGTCCCTTGGGTGCTTGGCTGGTGGCATCGGGCATTCGGCTGGTGTTCACGCTGGAGGGCTTGCTGTTGGTGAGTGTGTTGGTCAATTTGCCGTTCATGGTGCAACCCATCCAGCGCGCATTTGCCGCCGTACCCCACAGCCTGCGTGAAGCGGCCTGGGTCTCGGGACTGTCCACTTGGCAAACGTTTTGGCGCATTGAGTTGCCCCTGGCCTGGCCTGGCTTGCTGGCGGGCATGGCGCTGACGGTGGCGCACACGCTGGGCGAGTTTGGTGTGGTGCTCATGGTGGGCGGCAACATTGAAGGCGAAACCCGCACCTTGTCGGTGTCGCTCTACGACAAGGTGCAGGGCATGGACTTGCAATCAGCCCATGTCATGGCGTTGGTGCTGGTGGGTGTGTCCTTGCTGGCGCTGACCCTGGTCCTGGCATTTGACCGGGTAGGCCAGCGCGGCCGAGCACTGCAGGAGCGTTGATGTCGGGCTTGCAAGTTCAGCTCTACTCGAGCAGTCCGATTCGCTTGCAGGCCGAGTTTGACTGCGGCGCAGGCGAACTGGTGGCCTTGGTTGGTCCTTCGGGCAGCGGCAAGACCAGCATGCTGCGGGCGATTGCCGGTTTGTGGACACCTGCCGATGTGCAGGGGTGCATCCGGGTGGATGGGCAAAGCTGGCTCGACACGGCCGCTGGCGTGCACCTGAGTCCGCAGCAGCGCCGTGCGGGCCTGGTGTTTCAGCATTACGCCTTGTTCCCGCACATGACCGCCCATGCCAATGTCGCGCTCGCCGCAGGACCCGGCTGGTCGACCGCCGACGTGCAGGCTTTGCTCAAGCGCATGGGCTTGGATGCACTCACCCAGCGCAGGCCGGCGCAACTTTCTGGCGGGCAACAACAGCGCGTGGCCTTGGCGCGGGCCTTGGTGCGTGTCATGCCAACACCATCTTCTGCAAAGGCGTCGCCAACGCCACCCGCTGTGCCGGGCGTGCTGCTGCTGGACGAGCCTTTTTCCGCCGTGGATGCGCCCACACGTCAAACCCTTTACCGCGAACTGGCGGCGTTGCGCCAACAGGTGTCGGTGCCCATGGTGCTGGTCACGCACGATCTGGCCGAGGCCCGTCGCCTGGCCGATCGGGTGGTGATTGTGGACGCGGGTCAGACCCTGCAAACGGGCCAACCTTCACGGGTGTTTGCCAGTCCCCGCAACGCACGTGTGGCGGAGTTGGTGGGTATCCAAAACCACTTTGACGGCCGCTTCTACAAAGACAAGCCAGGCTGGGCGCGCTTGCGTTGGACGCAAGCGGGGGGCGGACCTGAAGCCATCGATTTGACGGTGGTGGACAAAAACAAGATCGACGATGACACGCCTGTGACCTGGGTGCTCAATGGCGAACAGGTCGACGTGTTGGCCGATGCCAGCACGCCTGCTTTGGGTGATGCAGGGGCCACCCGGCTGCGCTGCCGCTTGGTCGAGGTGCTGGCCTTGGGCGAAATAAGTTTGTGCACACTCACACCGGAAGCATTGCCGGCGCAGTCCATTACCCTGAACCTGACCACCCGTTTGCTGGAACGGCTTCAGGTCGATGCGGGTGGATGGGTGCAGCTGCTGATTGCGCCCGGCGCACTGCACATCATGCCCGTGCGCGAAACCTTGGCCTGAGTGCAGGCAGGGGGATCACCCAAAACAAAACCCGCAAAGCCGAAGCTGTTGCGGGTTGCAGTGGGTGCTGCCTTCAAAGGCCAACACTTCGGGGTGCAAAAACCTCAGGCCATGAACACGGCAATGAAGGCCAGCAAGAAAATCAACACGGCGCCAGCGGCCGGAATGACCACGGGAATGTGCTTGACCACGTTTTCCACGGGATCGTCAGATGTGTGTGTGTCGTTGTGAGCAGACATGGGGAACCTCAAAACAAGAATGGGCGTATTGTAGCCAAGCCCGGCCAGCGCTTGTCTTACATCAGGGCGTAGGTCGTGCTGGCTTTGAAAACGCTCTTGCCGTCATCGGCCCCGGCCAGGTCGATCTCGCCAAAAGCCATGGCCTTGCCCGCCCGCAGCACCCGGGCGGTGACCAGGGCATCCTGCCCAGACAGCGGCCTCATGAAGGTGCTGGACAGCTGCACCGTGCTGCAAGGCCGGAATGCGCCGAAGTGGTTGATCAGGGCCAACACCATGGCCGTGTCGGCGGCGGCCATCATGGCCTGGCCGCACAACATGCCGCCCACCCGCGAAAGCTGATCGCTTTGGGGCAAACGCAGGGTCACACTGTCGGCGGCAACATGCTCGACTTTCAGATTCAGGGCCTGCACCCAAGGGGCGAACAGGTCGGACAAGGCTTGTTGGAGGGGGTAGCTGGTCATGGTGTGGTGGTCTCGTCAAAGACCCGTGAGCGCAAAACCCCATTTTGCAGCCCAACGGCAGCTGGGGTTGGACGTGAGCGCGATGCCCAAACGCCTTTAGGATGGATGCCGGGCGTGTTGCGCGGCACGCGGTTCTGCACTTTTTTCTTGCTTTCAGGAATTCACCATGTATTACGAACCCGGTGTCACACCCCATGGCTTGCCCCATGACCCCTTCAAATCCTGCGTGGTGCCGCGCCCCATTGGCTGGATCTCTACTGTGGACAGCCACGGCCGTCACAACCTGGCGCCTTACAGCCAGTTTCAAAACGTGACGTTCAACCCGCCCATCGTCATGTTCTCGGCCAACCAGAACACGGGCGGTCAACGCAAGGACTCGGTGCGCAACGCCGAAGAAACCGGCGAATTCGTCTGGAACATGGCGACCTACGCGCTGCGCGATGCGGTCAACAAGTCGGCCGAGGAATTGCCGCATGGTGTCGATGAATTCGAGCATGCCGGGCTCGTCAAGCTGCCCTCGCGCAAGGTCAAACCCATGCGGGTGGCGGGCTCCCCCATCCAGTTTGAGTGCGTTTACCTCAATACCCTGCGTTTTCCGGGCGTGCCCCCCATGGGCACCGCCGATGTGGTGTTCGGCAGGGTGGTGGCCATCCACATCGACGACGAGGTCATCGACGGCCAAGGCATGCTCGACATCCTCAAGATCCAGCCGCTGGCGCGCATGGGTTACTTTGACTACACCTTTGTGGACAACAAATTCGAGATGGTGATCGGCGGTAACAACAGCGCCTTGCTGGCGGGGCTGGAAGGCTCACCTGACAAGGCCAAGGCCGCAGCCCAGCGCTGATTCGGTCTTGCCGCCATTGGCGGTTTGTGTGTTCGGGCTTAGGGGTTTGCACGGTGGAAGGATTAATTGCATTACGCCCATAATGCAATTTTGATACCTACATTCCGACGCCCACAGCATGAGCCGCACACTGCATCAGATCAAAAGCGAACAGACGCGAGAGCGTTTGCTGGATGCCGCTTTGGGGCTGATGCACACCAAGGGTCACGGCCAAGTGTCGGTGCACGAAGTCGCCCGTGCCGCAGGCATGACCGCAGGCGCGGTGCAGCACCACTTCACGTCCAAGGCCGCTTTGATGCTGGAGGTGATCACACGCCTGATCACGCAGCTCGAAGAGGCCAGCGATTTCTGGCCGCCCGCGCACTGGGCCCTGAAGCGACGCGCCGACCATTTTGTGCAACAGGCCTGGGTCACCTTGTATGGTCAGCCGCGTTTTACCGTGGCCTGGTCGGCTTATCTGGCCGCGCGTGATGACGAACTGATGGTGGCCCACATCATCGAGCGTCGCGGTTGGTTGACGGCCAGCCTGCACCAGCGCATGGCGCAAAGTTTTCCCGAAATGTGCCAAGGGCCCCAGGCCGTGGCGCGCGTTCAGTTTGTCTTGTCTGCTTTGCGCGGCATGGGCCTGGTCGCACCGTTTTCCCCTGCAGCGGCCATGCCAGCGCAGCTGCAGGTTTTGTCGCAATACCTTCAATCCTTTCAGTCCCAGGAGACCTGACATGAAAAAGACCCTGTTGGCCGCAGCACTGTGCGGCGTTCATTTTTTGGCGCAAGCGGCGTTTCCGGACAAGCCGATCACCTTGATCGTGCCCTACCCACCCGGCGGGGCCACCGACATCCTGGCGCGCAAGCTGGCAGGTCCCTTGGGACAGCGCTTGGGGCAAACGGTCATTGTTGAAAACAAGGCCGGTGCAGGCACAGCCATTGGTGCCACGGCCGTGGCCAAGTCGGCACCCGACGGCTACACCTTGTTGATTTCGTCCAACACCACCTTCACCGTCAATGCCGCGCTGAAGAAAAATTTGCCCTACGACCCGCAAAAGGATTTCGAATCGATTGGCCTGATCGGCAGTTCGCCATTGGTGCTGTTGGCCCACCCCAAAGTGCCCGCCAACAACGTGAAAGAACTGTTGGCGCTGGCCAAAGCGGACCCCAAGGGTTTGAATTTTGGCTCGTTCGGTGTGGGCACATCGGCCCACCTGGCGGGCGAGATGTTCAAGGTCATGACCGGGGCCAACATGGTGCATGTGGCTTACCGTGGCAGTGCGCCCGCCATGACAGACCTGATAGGCGGGCAGATTCCTTTGAGCTTTGACACCAGCGTGGCGGCCATGCCACAAATGGCCACTGGCAAGGTCAAGGCGATTGCCGTGACCACACGACAGCGCTCACCCCAGATGCCGCAGGTGCCCACCGTGGCGGAGGCTGGTTTCCCCGACTACGAGATGGTGCCCTGGATTGGTTTTGTGGGGCGCCGCGGCATGCCTGCCGAGGTCAGTGGCAAATTGACCAAAGCCCTGAAAGACAGTCTGAACGATCCTGCCGTCAAGGCGGATTTGCAAAAAGTGGGCCTGGATGTGCTGTTCCAGCCCGGCAGCGTGTACGACACCAAGGTGGCGCAAGAGCTGCCCTTGCTGCGGGCCTATGTGCACCGCGCCAACATCCCGGTGGAGTGAGCTCCATGGCGTTGGTGGAACACAGTGCGGTTGAACTGCGCCGCCAGATCGGCGAAAGAGAAATCTCGCCCGTCGAGCTGATGCAGTCCTGCATCGACCAGATTGAAAAATACAACCCGGCCGTGAACGCCATTTGTGCGACCGACTACGAACGCGCATTGGCCTCGGCCCGCGAAGCCGAAGTCCAGGTCATGCGCGGTGATGCTCTGCCTGCACTGCACGGTCTGCCGCTGGGCGTGAAAGACCTGCAGGCCACGGCCGGGCTGCTGACCACCAGCGGCAATGTGCGGCTGCGCGGGCATGTGCCCGAGCGCGATGTGTCTTATGTGGCGCGCATGCGTGCGGCTGGTGCCATCGTCACGGCCAAGACCAACACGCCCGACATGGGCGCAGGCGCCAACAGCCGCAACCCGGTGTGGGGCGCGACGGGCAACCCGTTCAATCCGGCACTCAACGCGGGCGGTTCATCCGGTGGCTCTGCTGCGGCGCTGGCCTGCGACATGCTGCCGCTGTGCACAGGCTCCGATACAGGCGGCTCACTGCGCATCCCGTCGGCTTTGTGCGGCGTGGTGGGCTTGCGGCCATCGCCAGGGTTGATTGCCAACGACATGCGCCCGCTGGGCTGGTCTGCCATTTCGGTGCTGGGCCCGATGGGGCGTGACGTGGCCGACACCGCTTTCATGATGCAGGCCAGCGTGGGCCCGCACCCGATGGACCCGCTCAGCCTGGGCGTGCAGCACGAAGCGTTTTGGCCCGTTCAGCCTGTTGATTTGCGGCCACTGCGCGTGGCCTACACCGAAGACTTTGGCGCTTGTGCGGTGGACCCGATGATCCGCCGTGCATTTCGCGAAAGGGTGCAGGCCTTGTCGCGTGAGGTGGCCGTGTGCGAACCGCTCGATTGGGACCTGGGCGACGGTCACCGCTGCTTTGATGTGATCCGTGCCGAGAGTTTTTATGCCGCCTTTGAAGAGGTCTACCGCACCCAACCCGACACGCTGGGGCCCAATGTGCGGGCCAATGTGGAGATGGCCGCCAGCATCACGCTGGCCGACCGCGCCTGGGCGCACTTGGCGCAGACCCGCATCAATCGGCAATTCCAAGCGGCGTTTGAGCACTATGACCTGATCCTGTCGCCCGTCACGCCGCTGTCGCCCTTCCCTTGGACACAGCTGTACGCCGAGGTGGTCGACGGCCAGAAGCAGCGCAACTACTACGAGTGGCTGAGCCTGACCTACATGGTCACGCTGGCCACCAACCCGGCCTTGTCTTTGCCGCTGGGCTGCGACGAAGCGGGCATGCCGTTTGGGCTGCAGATGATCGGGCCGCTGCACCGCGATGCGCACCTGCTGCGCATGGCGGCGGCGCTGGAGCAATGGGGCAAAACGCAAACAGGTTTGCACAGACCCCGGCCTGACATGGCGGCGTTGCAGCAGCCGCGGCCTGAACTCAAAAGCATCGTGACGCACCCGCCTGTTCTGGCCGGTGGTGCTATGGTGGACAGCCGTAACGCTGTTTGAAATGCCATGACTTCCTCTATCTTTGTTCTCGGCGCTGGCATGGTCGGCACTTGCACCGCCTTGCATTTGCAGCAACGCGGTTTCGATGTGGTGCTGGTGGACCGGCGCGAGCCCGGCCAGGAGACCTCGTTTGGCAATGCTGGCCTGATCCAGCAAGAGGCGGTTGAGCCCTATGCCTTTCCGCGTGAGCCGGGTTTCTTGTTGAACGTGGCCTTGGGGCGAGGGGCCGAGGTCCATTGGCATGCGCGGGGTTTGTGGCAAATGGCCGGGTCGCTGTTGCGCTATTTGCGCCATTCACACCCCAAGCGCCATGCGCTAGCGACAAAAGCCTACAGCCGCCTGATCGCCCACGCCACCCATGAACACGATCTGTTGATGGCTGCTGCGGGTGCGCAAGATCTGGTGGCGCGTGAAGGCTTTCGCTTTGTGTTTCGCACGCCAGAGGCATTCGATGAGGCGGCGCAGCGGGCGTCGGCTTTGCAAGACCGTTTTGGCGTGCGTTACCAAGCCGAAAACACCACCCAGCTTGCGCAGGCCGAACCCGCTTTGCAAAGGTCCATGGCGGGTGCCGTGCATTGGCTGGACCCGTGGGCGGTGAACAACCCCGGTGCCTTGGTGCAGCGCTATGCCGACTTGTTTGTGGCGCGGGGCGGGCGCGTGTTGACCGGCGACGCCGCCAGCCTGCAACCCCAAGGTGCTGGCTGGTCGGTGCAAACCACCGAGGGCCGTGTGGATGCCGAGCAAGCGGTGTTGGCTTTGGGCCCTTGGGCCGACGGTTTGATCCGCACACTGGGCTATCGTTTTCCGCTGTTCATCAAACGGGGCTACCACCAGCACTACACCTCGCCCGCACAGGTGCGGCAACCGCTGCTCGATGCCGAGCGCGGCTATGTGCTGGCCCCCATGCAACGCGGCCTGCGCCTGACCACGGGTGCCGAATTTGCGCCCATCGATGCCCCGCCCACGCCGGTGCAACTGGCCAAGGCTGAGGCGCTGGCGCGTGAATTGGTGGACCTGGGCCAGCCCTTGCCCGAGCCGCCCTGGCTGGGCGCTCGCCCTTGCACCGCGGACATGCTGCCCGTGATGGGTCCAGCGCCGCGCTATAAAGGCCTGTGGTTTAACTTCGGCCACGCGCACCAAGGCTTCACGTTGGGGCCGGTGGCAGGGCGCTTGCTGGCCGAGATGGTGCATGGTCAGCCAACTTGGGTGGACCCGACGCCATATTTGCCCGCACGCTTTGTTTGAAGGCTGATCAGTCCATTAACCAAGATAGGGCCGTTTAAACTGCCGTCAGATTCAGTTGCCGGACCCCCCATGCTTTCCACCCAAGACAAAACCCGCATCGACGACACCCGCATTGCGTCGGTGCGCCCCCTCATGACGCCGGCCTTGCTCGAAGAGCGGCTGCCCGCATCGCCCGCGCACTTGGCGCTGGTGGAGCGTTCGCGCCAGGACATCTCGAACGTGTTGCAAGGCCAAGACGACCGCCTCGTCATGGTGGTCGGGCCGTGCTCGATCCATGACCACGATCAGGCCATTGCCTACGCCAAGCTGCTCAAGGCCGAAGCCGACAAGCACGCCAAAGATTTGCAGATCGTGATGCGCGTGTATTTTGAAAAACCCCGCACCACCGTGGGCTGGAAGGGCTACATCAACGACCCGCACTTGGATGGCAGCTTTGCCATGAACCAGGGCCTGGAGATGGCGCGCAAGTTGTTGCTGGACATTATCGATCTGGGCCTGCCCGTGGCCACCGAGTTTCTGGATTTGCTCAGCCCACAATACATCAGCGATCTGGTGACTTGGGGCGCGATCGGTGCCCGCACCACCGAAAGCCAGAGCCACCGCCAACTGGCCAGCGGCCTGTCCTGCCCGGTGGGTTTCAAGAACGGCACGGACGGCGGCGTCAAGGTCGCAGCCGATGCGGTGGTGGCGTCCAAGGCCCCGCACGCTTTCATGGGCATGACCAAAATGGGCCAGGCCGCGATCTTCGAGACGCGCGGCAATCAGGACGTGCACATCATCCTGCGCGGCGGCAAAGTGCCCAACTATTCGGTCGCTGACGTGGATGCCGCCTGCAAGGCGCTAGAGGCTTCGGGCATCGCGCCGCAGGTCATGGTGGACGTGTCGCACGCCAACAGCAGCAAGCAGCACAGCAAGCAAATCGAGGTGGCGCACGACGTGGCCGCGCAGGTGGCAGGCGGTGACCGCCGCATCATGGGCCTGATGATCGAAAGCCATTTGCAAGAAGGCCGACAAGACCAAAAGCCCGGTCAGCCCTTGCAACATGGTGTGTCCATCACCGACGCCTGCATCAGCTTTGCGCAAACCGTGCCGGTGCTGCAGGCGCTGGCGCAGGCGGTGCAACAGCGCCGCAGCCGTGCGTGATGGCACGGCAAAACATGTAACAGTGCCTTGACCGCCATCGCCGGTCGGGCTTGTCATTTTGGGGGCGGTTTTGACCGCTGTACCTGCTTCGAGGCGTTCTCGTATCCTGCTGCCAATGCCCATCAAGGCTCGTGCTGCGCCAGGTACATGCCCTCAGGCTGTTCGCCGGGAGTGAACATGGGTGAGGTTCTGGCACTTTCCATGTCGATCCCGACGCGCAGCGCTTCGGAAAGCCCGTTCAATTCATCGGCGATGCTGACCAGTAAATCGTCAACGGACAGCAGGCCCATGAGGCGCCCACCGGGTTCGGTCACGAAAACACGCCGCACGCCGTGTTGGTGCATGGCTTGCACGCCTTCGTAAACGCTCGAAGTGCCAGGCACCCGGATCAAATGCACGCTGCTGAAAGCACCCACATTTTGTTCTTCCGGTGAACAGCCTTGTGCCAGCAAATTGACCACCAGATCCCGGTCGGTCACCACGCCCATCACCCGTGTCGGGTCTTCAGGATCGGTCAGTGCCAGAGCCCCGACATGGTGAACGCGCATCAGCTCGGCGGCTTTGTGTACCGAGGCTTCCGCGCTGACAGAGATGATTTCGCGCCGACACAGGCTGGCCAGATTCATGGATCGCTCCCCCCAAAAAAAGATCAACCCACCTTAATCGGCCGGTCGGATCTTTTCTGTGCGCCAATGCACCGCTTCAATTTTGGGGTGATTTGATCCAGTTGCCAATCAGCTGGACGGCCTCTTTTTCATGGTTGATGAAGCCGTGCCAGTGCAGTGCATCGCAGGGGTCTCCTACGGGATCTGAGCCGCCTTCGACCATGATGAATTTCTTGATGGGTGCCGACTTGAGGCCGTCAGTGATGCGGGCCGCTTCGTGGGGTAAGCAGATCTTGCAGGCATCTTGCTTGTGGTGAACAACCAACGTGGGCACCGCAATTTTGTCAATGGCTTGCGTGGCAATGGCGCCAACCTTGTTGGATGTCACGCTGGAGGTGAGGACCAGACCTTGTACCGTGCCTTGGGGCCAGGCAATCGTGGCCGCCGTGCCGGACACTGTGCCTCGGCTGGTGCCCACAAGCCACACGGGCGAATCGCTCAGTTGTTTGGCATGGCGCACCACCGCGGCCAGCTCTTGAATGTGCGTTGGACTGACGCGGTAGTCGTAGTCCAGGCGTTGCAAATCAGAAGCTCTGAAGACCACGATCACGTTGAACTGCTGGGCTGCAAACAGTGTGCGACTGCGCACCAGGAAGTTCTTGCTGGTCGGTTGGCCATCGACGATCTTGCCTGTGTTGGCATCGCCGCCGGGCAGCAGCACCAAGGTGGCCTTTGCCTGCGGCTGTGTCATCACATAAATCGGCAAATGGCCATCGGCTCGACCGATGTCGAGCTTGACCATTTTTTCTTCGGCATAGGCACTCAAGCCGCTCAAGCACAAAAGCAGGCACACCAACAAACGTTTCATCAGATGACTCCGGGTGGGTGTGAATTATTTTGCCTCAGTGCAATGAGGACAAAAACTGCTGCAGTTCAGACGTCTTCGGGTTGGCAAAAAGTTCGGCCGGTGCGCCTTGCTCATGCACCAAGCCTTGGTGCATGAAGACCACCCGGTCACTCACCTTGCGGGCAAAGTTCATCTCGTGCGTGACCATCAAGAGCGTCATGCCCTCTTGCGCCAGCGACTCCACCACGGCCAGCACTTCGCCCACCAGCTCGGGGTCGAGCGCCGAGGTGATTTCGTCGCACAGCAAGATGCCCGGTGACATGGCCAGTGCCCGGGCAATCGCCACGCGTTGCTGCTGCCCGCCCGAGAGTTGATCGGGAAAGGCGTCGAACTTTTCGGCCAAACCCACACGGGCCAGAAGACGGCGTGCCGTGGCTTCGGTCTCGGCGGCAGGCAGCTGCTTGACCAGACCGGGCGCGAGCTGGATGTTTTTGCCCACAGTGAGGTGCGGAAACAGGTTGAAGGACTGGAAGATCATGCCCACTTGCTGGCGTAAGGTCCGCATGGCCGCAGGGTCGTCGTACACCAAGGGCTGGCCTTGCACGGTCAGACTGCCGTGCTGAAAGGTCTCCAGCCCGTTGATGCAGCGCAGCAGGGTGCTTTTGCCCGAGCCGCTTTTGCCGATGATGGCGATCACCTCACCCGGTTGCACGTTCAGGTCGATGCCTTTGAGGACTTCGTTGTTGCCATAAGACTTGCGCAGCCCCGTGATGGCGACGGCGGCGGTAGATGCGTTAGCGTTGGACATGGAATCGACCTTCGAGAGAGCGTGCATACAGGCTGATCGGGTAGCAGATCAGAAAATACAAAACAGCCACACAGCTGTAGACCACAAAGGGTTTGAAGGTGGCGTTGGTGATCATGGTGCCGGCCTTGGTCAGCTCGACAAAGCCAATGACCGAAGCCAGCGCTGTGCCCTTGACCACCTGCACCAAAAAGCCCACGGTGGGTGCGACCGCAATGCGTGCGGCTTGCGGAAAGATGACGTAGCGCAGTTGCTCGCCAAAGTTCAGTGCCAGGCTTTGCGCCGCCTCCCACTGGCCTTTGCCAATCGATTTGACGCAGCCGTGCCAGATCTCGGCGAGGAAGGCGCTGCTGTACAGCGTCAGGGCCACGGCCGCTGCCGTCCAGGCGGACGTCTCTACGCCCAGCATGGCCATGCCGAAGTAGGCCAGAAACAGCTGCATCAGCAAAGGCGTGCCCTGAAAGACTTGCACATACACGGCCACCGCTTGTTGCAAGCTGCGGTTGTGCGTGGTGCGGGCCACCAGCAGGGCCAGGCCCACCAGGCCGCCGCCCACAAAAGCGATCAGCGAGAGCACCAGCGTCCAGCGTGCGGCCAGCAAGAGGTTGCTGACGATGTCCCAAAGAGAAAATTCAACCACGGCGGCCTCCGAACAAGAAGCGTTGGCCGAACCAGTTCAGCGTGGCGCGGGTGGCGATCGACAGCAACAGGTAAATGGCGGTGGCGACGATGAAGGCTTCAAAGGCGCGGAAGTTGCGGCTCTGGATCAGGTTGGCGGCAAAGCTCAACTCTTCGGTCGAGATTTGTCCGCACACCGCCGAGCCCAACATCACGATGATGATCTGGCTGACCAGCGCAGGCCACACGCGCTGCAGTGCAGGCGGCAGCACCACATGGATGAAGGTCTGCATGCGCGAGAGCGCCAGGCTCATGGCCGCTTCGATCTGCCCTGCAGGCGTGGTCTGGATGCCTGCCCGCACGATCTCGGCCGAATAGGCCCCCAGGTTGATCACCATGGCGATCACCGACGACCATTCGGGGCTCAGGCGCACACCCATGGCCGGCAAGCCAAAGAACAGGAAAAAGAGCTGAACGATGAAAGGCGTGTTGCGGATCAGCTCCACATAGGCGGCCACGCCAGGGCGGCTCCAGCTCGGCCCCTGGGTGCGCACCCAAGCGCAGCCAATGCCCAGCAGCACGCCCAGCACCGCGGACACGGCCGTGAGGCCGAGTGTCCACGCCACACCTTTGACCAGCAAAGGCCACTCGGTCAAAACCGCCGCAAAGTCCAGCTCAATCGCCATGGCGTCAGCCTTTCAAGTGCTTATTCGGGCAACTGGCCAGCAGGGCGGCCCAGCCACTTTTGCGCCATCTTGTCGATGTCGCCCGACTTTTTGGCCTCGGCAATGATGGCGTTGACCTTGGTGCGCAGCGCGTCTTCGCCCTTGCCCACACCGATGAAGTTGGGGCTGTCTTTGAGCAACAACTTGTATTCGGTGTTGAGTTGGGGGTTCTTTTGCATCATCACGCCTGCGACCGACACGCCCGTGGCCAGCAATTGGGTTTGGCCCGCGACGAAAGCGGACACGGTGGCGTTGTTGTCTTCAAAGCGTTTGATTTCTGTGCCCGCCGGGGCCACCTTGGTCAATTCTTGATCTTCCAAAGCGCCACGAGTGGCCGCCACGGTCTTGCCCGCCAAATCGGCCATGGATTTCACGTTGATGGTTTTGGGGCCATAAATGCCCTGGAAAAATGGCGAGTAAGCCGAGGTGAAGTCGATGACTTTTTCACGCTCGGGGTTCTTCCCCAGGGTGGAGATGACCAGATCGGCCTTCTTGGTCTGCAGGTAGGCGATGCGGTTGGCGCTGGTCACGGGCATCAGCTCGATCTTCACGCCCATTTTGGTGGCGATGTAGTTGGCCATGTCGATGTCCAGGCCTTGGGGTTTGAGGTCGATGCCCACAAAGCCATAAGGCGGAAAGTCGGTCGGGATGGCGATCTTGATCAGCTTGGCTTTCTGGATGTTGTCCAGCGCGGCTTGGGCGTGGCTGGCACCTGTCAAAGTCAACAGGCTGGCGGCGACGGCAACAGACAGCACAAGGCGTTTCGAGAGTTTCATAGCAAGGCTCCTAGGTAGGTGGAAGGTGAGGTGGATGAAGAGGGTTTGCTGGCTGCGCTCTTGGCCTGTTTTTTGGCCATGGTGCTGGCGGGGTTCATGGGTGCCAGTGCCAAACGCAACTCGGCCAGCGGGTCTGCGGGTGTGGCGTTGATCTGCAATGCCGATTGCACCTGGCCAATGTGCTCGGCCATGAGCCGCTCGGCCGTTTCCTTGTCGCCGCGCTCCAGCGCTTGCACGATGTCGATGTGTTCCTGGCAGGACTTCACCGCGTCGTGGCTCGACTGGTAGAGCATGGCGATCAGCGTGGTGCGCGCCGTGAAGTCGCGCAGCGTGTCGGCCAGCAGCTGGTTGCCCAGGCACTCGGCCAGGCACACATGAAAATCACCGAGCAAAAAGCTGCGGCGCCCCACGTCGTCTTGTTTGAGCGCGGTTTTCTCTTGCTGGATGTGTTGTTTCAGGCGCTTGAGCGTGGTTTTGTCCATGGCTCCGGCGCTGCGGATCAGGCCGGTTTCAATCACTTTGCGGGCTTCAAAGGCTTCGCGGGCTTCGGTCTTGGAGGGCTGCACCACAAACCAGCCCCGGCGCGAGCTGACCTGCACGATGCCGCGTGCGGCCAGTTGCATCAGCGCTTCGCGCACCAGAGTGCGGCTGCAGTCAAACAGCATGGACAAAGCCTGCTCGCCCAGGCGTGCGCCGGGCATCAGCTTTTGGGCCAGGATCGCTTCCACGATCCGGTCGGCAATGTCTTTGGAGTTCACAACCAGGGATTCCTTTGCTTGAACCTCTAGCGAATACCGTGCCACTTGTTTTGGCATCTTGTATGCAAGATTTGTGCATCATAGGTGTGCGCAAATCATTTTTGACTCATGGATTTCCCTTGCTTGGTGCGTGGGTGTGCACCAATTTGCGTTGCGTCGAAAAACTGTGGCCCAGAAAAAAGGGCCTGGCAGGTCAACACCTGTCAGGCCCTTGTCGGGGGGGGCTTGCTTAACCCGCCAGCCCCACAAACACGTTTTGCACGTCGTCGTTGTTGTCAATGGCACCCAAGAAGGCTTCAACCTCTTCCAATTGTTCTGGGCTCAGGTTGACCGGGTCGACCGGGTTCTTGGGTTTGTAGCCCAGTTTGGCCGACACCACGGTGAAACCGAAGTTGGGCAGAGCGCGGCTGACCAGGTCCAGGTCGGTCGCTTCGGTGATGAACACGGTCACGCCGTCTTCATCGGCGGGCTCAAAGTCCTGCGCACCGGCTTCGATGGCGGCCAGTTCGGCGTCCGCACCGGCTTGGGCAGGTTCCGCCTCGATCATGCCCACATGGTCAAAGTCCCACGAGACCGAGCCCGAGGTGCCTTGCTGGCCTTTGCGGAACAACACACGCATTTCAGACGCCGTGCGGTTCACGTTGTCGGTCAGCACTTCGATCATCACCGGCACTTGGTGCGGCGCGAAACCTTCGTAAATCACGCGGTCAAAGCTCACGGCATCGCCCAAAAGGCCAGCGCCCTTCTTGATGGCGCGTTCCAGCGTTTCTTTGGGCATGGACACTTTGCGGGCCTGCTCGACCACCAGACGCAGGCGCGAGTTGGCGGCCGGGTCGGCACCGTTGCGGGCTGCGATCATGATGTCCTTGGCCAGACGGCCAAACAATTTGCCTCTGGCGTCTGCGGCTTGTGCTTTGCCTTTGGCTTTCCATTGCGCGCCCATGGGTGTATTCCTAGGTTGGGGGCCGCGCTCAAGGGGCGCTGGCCGGGTAAGGGGACGCCAAGTCCGGTGATTTGGCGTGTGTCTAAAGGGGTGTCAGTTTAATCGCCTGGCTGTTTGCCTCCCAAGTTGGCCTGTGCGCAGGCGTTGGCTGCGGCACCACGTAAGCAAAACAGGGGTGCATTTGAGATAAAGTCACGGGTTAAACCACCTTAAAAGGGCGGTTTCCGAATCCGTTCGACGTACCGCCGGACGACGTATTCCTTTTTCCACATCCCTGATAACGAGAGTACCCATGGCTGCAGACAAATCCAAGATCATTTACACCCTGACAGACGAAGCCCCTTTGCTGGCCACAGCCTCGTTCTTGCCGATCATCCGCACGTTTGCAGCCCCTGCTGGCATCGAAGTGGCCGAGAGCGACATTTCTGTGGCTGCCCGTATCCTGGGTGAATTTTCTGATTTGCTGCCTCCTGAGCAGCGTGCGCCAAACAACCTGGCCGAGCTGGGCAAACTGACGCTGAACCCTTCTGCCAACATCATCAAGTTGCCCAACATCAGCGCTTCCGTGGGTCAGCTGGTCGCCGCCATCAAGGAACTGCAGTCCAAGGGCTACGCCTTGCCCGACTACCCTGAGAACGCCAAGACCGACGAAGAAAAGGCCTTGAAGGCACGCTACAACAAGTGCACCGGCTCGGCCGTGAACCCTGTTTTGCGCGAAGGCAACTCGGACCGCCGCGCGCCCCGCGCCGTGAAAGAGTTTGCCCGCAAGAACCCGCACAGCATGGCCGAGTGGAGCCAGGCCTCGCGCTCGCACGTCTCGCACATGCACGCTGGCGACTTCTACCACGGTGAAAAGTCCATGACGCTGGACCGCGCCCGTGACGTGAAGATGGAGCTGATCACCAAGAGCGGCAAGGCCATCATCCTCAAACCCAAAGTCTCTTTGCTCGACCGTGAAGTCATCGACAGCATGTTCATGAGCAAGAAAGCGCTGGAAGCTTTCTACGAGCAGGAAATCGAAGACGCACACAAAACCGGCGTGATGTTCTCGCTGCACGTCAAAGCCACCATGATGAAGGTCTCGCACCCCATCGTGTTCGGTCATTGCGTCAAGATCTTTTACAAAGAAGCGTTTGCCAAGCACGCCAAATTGTTCGAAGAACTGGGCGTGAACGTGAACAACGGCATGGCCGATCTGTACAGCAAGATCGCCACGCTGCCCCAGTCCAAGCAAGACGAAATCAAGCGCGACCTGCACGCCTGCCACGAGCACCGCCCCGAGCTGGCCATGGTCGATTCCGCCAAGGGCATCACCAACTTCCACTCGCCCAACGACGTGATCGTGGATGCCTCCATGCCTGCCATGATCCGCAACGGCGGCAAGATGTGGGGTGCCGATGGCCGGCTGAAAGACGTCAAGGCCGTGATGCCCGAGTCGACTTTTGCCCGTATTTACCAGGAGATGATCAACTTCTGCAAGTGGCACGGCGCGTTTGACCCCAAGACCATGGGCACGGTGCCCAACGTCGGCCTGATGGCCCAGCAAGCCGAAGAATACGGCTCGCACGACAAGACCTTCGAGATTCCTGAAGACGGCGTGGCCAACATCACCGACCTGAACACCGGCGAAGTGCTGCTGTCTGAAAACGTGGAAGCGGGCGACATCTGGCGCATGTGCCAGGTCAAGGACGCAGCGATCCGCGACTGGGTCAAGTTGGCCGTCACCCGTGCCCGCAACTCCGGCATGCCCGTGGTGTTCTGGCTCGACCAGTACCGTCCGCACGAAGCCCAGCTGATCACCAAGGTCAAGATGTACCTGCACGAGCACAACACCGCCGGTCTGGACATCCAGATCATGAGCCAAGTGCGTGCCATGCGTTACACCCTGGAGCGCGTGGTGCGCGGTCTGGACACCATCAGCGCCACAGGCAACATCCTGCGTGACTACCTGACCGACCTGTTCCCGATCATGGAATTGGGCACCTCGGCCAAGATGCTGTCGGTCGTGCCTTTGATGGCCGGTGGCGGCATGTACGAAACCGGTGCCGGCGGCTCTGCGCCCAAGCACGTTCAGCAGTTGGTCGAAGAAAATCACCTGCGTTGGGACTCGTTGGGTGAGTTCTTGGCACTGGCCGTGTCGCTGGAAGACCTGGGCCTGAAAACCGGCAACAAAAAGGCCGGCGTCTTGTCCAAGACACTGGATGCCGCGACCGGAAAATTGCTCGACAACAACAAGAATCCTTCGCCTAAAACAGGTCAGCTCGACAACCGTGGCAGCCAGTTCTACTTGGCCATGTATTGGGCTCAAGAGTTGGCCGCACAAACCGAAGACGCAGCGCTGGCTGCTCAGTTCGCGCCCTTGGCCAAAGTGTTGACCGACAACGAGAAGAAAATCGTGGACGAGCTCAATGCCGTGCAGGGCAAGGCGGTCGATATCGGCGGTTACTACATGCCCGACCAAGCCAAGCTGGCCGCCATCATGCGCCCCAGCGCGACCTTCAATGCCGCATTGAGCAGCGTGAAGAGCTGATCGGTCGAAACGGTCTGCGAGCCACTCAGGTGTCATGCCTGAGTGGCTTTTTTGTGCTCGCTGAAAGTCTGTCCGCCCAGCTTAGCTCTCAGATGTCTTCAGCGGCTGTAAGCCAGCCCCAGTGCCACGCCGCCAAACAAATCGCCCTCGATCAGTTTGACCCCCTCAAATTCTGCCTGCAGGGCCTGCTGGAAAGTGCGCAAGGCCGAAGAGCCGCCAGTCAGGTAAATGGCATCCAGCGAAGCGTCGGTCAGACCCGCGCGCTGCACGCATTCACGCGCACAGGCCACGGTGCGGCTTAACAGGTCATGCAGTTGCGCTTGCATGTCGGCGACACCCAATCCGGCTTCCAGACGACTCTCAATGACTGACAAATCAATCCCCGTGTCGGCGTTCTCTACCGAGCAGCGAATTTTGGCTTGCTCGACCTCGTGCGCCATGTGGTGACCGTGCCGCTCGGTCAGCACCTGCATCAAGCGCTCGTGCAGACGAGGCTCGCTGTAATTGGTACGCAGGGTTTTGGCGTGGGCAATGGCCTTGGGCTGGTATTGCCAATGAATCAAGTGCCAAGTGGCCAGGTCAAAAAACACCCGGCTGGGTACTTCACGCTGTTCGGGGCCGATGTGCTTGTAACCCAGCAGCGGCATGACTTGGGCCAGGTTCAGTTGCCGGTCGTAATCGGTGCCGCCAATGTGCACGCCCGTCGTGGCCAGGATGTCGGCACTGCGGTCGTTGCGCTGCATGCGCTCAGGCCCCAAGCGCACCACGGTGAAATCCGAGGTGCCGCCCCCGAGGTCAACGACCAACACGGTGCTTTCCTGGGTCAGTCGCTGCTCGTAATCCAGCGCAGCAGCGATCGGCTCCAGTTGAAAAGACACCTCCTCAAAGCCCACCGATTGCACCGCCTGGCGCAGCGAGGCCTCGGCCAGCGCATCGCGCTCGGGATCGTCGTCCACAAAGTGCACCGGGCGGCCCATCACCACGCGGCGCGGGGCCGTGCCCAAGCTTTGCGTCGCGCGTTCGCGCAGGGTGGCCAAAAAGGTGGCGATGATGTCTTGAAAGCTGATTTGTTGGTGACCGATCTGCGTGGTCTCCAGCAAGAGCGGACTACCAAGCAGGCTTTTAAGCGAACGCATCAAGCGGCCTTCAGTGCCTTCCAGGTAATGCCTGAGTGCATCTCGCCCGAAGTGGGTGCTGCTGTCTTCGAGGTTGTAGAACACGGCAGTCGGCATGGCCAGGGCATCGCCTTCGAGCGGGATCAGGCGTGCACTCCCTTCGTGGCCGAGCCAAGCCATGGCCGAATTGGAGGTGCCGAAATCGATGCCGAGCGTGCCGGCAGGGTAAGAAGTCATGAAGTGAATGCGCAGGGTCAAAAAGTCAGACCCGTTAAAGAGGAGGCAGCGCAAAGCGCAGGCCATGAACGACCGGGCATTCTGCCACTGCAAACCTTGCCAAATCATGGAGAATCAGCGGCTGTATCAAATTTCTGATTTGCACCATGACCGATACCCAAGCCTCACACACCGCCCGCCCCGAACTCCCCGACCATTTGTCGATCGATCCCCGCAGCCCGCACCATGTGCGCGCCGTGTTCGAGCACGACATTGGCATCCGCTTTAACGGCAAGGACCGCAACGATGTCGAGGAATACTGCATCAGCGAAGGCTGGGTGCGCGTGCCCGCTGGCAAAACTTTGGACCGCAAGGGCCAACCCCTGCTGATCAAGCTCAAGGGCAAAGTCGAAGCGTTTTACCGCTGAGTTTGCGCATGAACGCCCCCGCCCGAAAACTCCCGCTCGAAGGCCTGCGCGTCGTCGAGTTCACGCACATGGTCATGGGCCCCACCTGCGGCATGGTGCTGGCCGACATGGGGGCCGAAGTCATCAAGGTCGAGCCCATCGAGGGCGACCGAACTCGGCACCTGCTGGGTTCGGGCGCGGGTTTTTTCCCGATGTTCAACCGCAACAAAAAGAGCATAAAACTCAATCTGCAGTCACCCGAAGGCGCCGAGGTGGCGCGACGTCTGTGCGCCACGGCCGACGTGGTGGCCGAGAACTTCAAGCCCGGCTCCATGGCCAAGTACGGCTTGGACTACGCCAGCTTGTCTGCCAAGCACCCCAAGCTGATTTACGCCAGCCTGAAAGGCTTTTTGCCTGGTCCGTATGACCACCGCACTGCGCTCGACGAAGTCGTGCAAATGATGGGGGGTCTGGCCTACATGACGGGGCGTCCGGGCGACCCTTTGCGTGCAGGCACCAGCGTGAACGACATCATGGGCGGCATGTTTGGTGCCATTGGTGTGCTGGGTGCGCTGATCCAGCGCGGCATCACCGGGCGCGGGCAAGAGATCCAGTCGGCCTTGTTTGAGAACAATGTGTTCTTGGTGGGCCAGCACATGCTGCAGTACGCCATCACGGGCAAAGCGGCCGAGCCCATGCCCAACCGCATCTCGGCCTGGGGTGTGTACGACGTGTTCACTGTGAAAAACGGCGAGCAAATTTTCCTGGCAGCAGTGAGTGACGCACAGTGGGCTGTTTTCTGTGATGTGCTGGGTTTTGCCGATCTCAAGGCTGACCCGCGTTACAGCGACAACAACGCTCGCGTATCGCAGCGCGATGTGATGATGCCCGAGTTGCGCAGCCGCTTAGAGGCCTTTACCGCCGCCGAGCTGACGGCCATTTTTGAAAAAGCAGGTCTGCCCTTTGCGCCCATCGTCAAGCCTGAAGAGTTGTTTGACGACCCGCACCTCAATGCCACTGGCGGTTTGGCCGATGTGCGGCTGAGCGATGGCCCCAAGGCGGGTCAAACCGCGCGCGCCGCGCTGTTTCCTTTCACCATGGATGGGCAACGCTTGGGCGTTCGCCGTCAGCCCCCCATGCAAGGTGAAAACACCAACGAGCTGCTGCAAGGGTTGGGCATGAGTGCGGCAGAAATTGCCCACTTGCGCAGCATCCAAGCGGTCGCTTGATCGCTTTGGTTCAAGGTTGCATGGCCCCAGCCATTGCAGGCACACGTGGGCAGGGTTTTAGCGCTTGACACACTGAGCGCCAGCGACGACCATCGACCCCATGTCCATCCAGGTCTTGATTTTCGGTATCCACCTCGCGCGCAGCACGCGAGGCAAGCCCTGCGCGCCGCCGCAGGCTTCTTAAGCATCCTCCCCCTTTTTGTTTGACCGATTTCAAGTCGGGCCCCGCTCACCCAGCAGCGCGGCCCGGTTCAATGCTGGAGATTTTCATGACCGATTTATTTGACAACCCCATGGGCCTGTGCGGCTTTGAGTTCGTCGAGTTCGCATCCCCTGTTGCCAACACCCTGGAGCCCTTGTTTGAAAAAATGGGCTTCACGCTGGTGGCCAAACACCGCTCCAAAGACGTGGTGCTTTACCGCCAGGGCGACATCAACTTCATCGTCAACCGCGAGCCCAAAAGCCTGGCCGGTTTCTTTGCCGCCGAGCACGGCCCTTGTGCCTGCGCCTTGGCTTTTCGGGTGAAGGATTCGCACAAAGCCTATGAACGCGCATTGGAGATGGGTGCGCAACCGGTGGAAGTTCCCACCGGACCGATGGAGCTGCGCTTGCCCGCCATCAAGGGCATTGGCGGTGCGCCTTTGTATTTGATTGACCGTTTTGAAGACGGCAAAAGCATTTATGACATCGACTTTGAATTCATTGAGGGCGTAGACCGCCACCCACCGGGCCACGGCTTCAAGCTCATCGACCACCTGACGCACAACGTCTACAAAGGCCGCATGGCGTTTTGGGGTGGGTTTTACGAGAAGATCTTCAACTTCCGCGAAATCCGCTACTTCGACATCCAAGGCACACACACGGGCCTGACCAGCCGAGCCATGACCGCGCCCGATGGCATGATCCGCATCCCACTCAACGAAGAGTCGGGCAAGACCGGTGGCCAGATCGAAGAGTTCCTGATGCAGTTCAACGGCGAAGGCATCCAGCACATCGCGCTGCTCACCGATGACATCTTGAAGAGCGTGGATGCCTTGCAGATGGCGGGCATCCCCCTCATGACCGCGCCCAACGACATCTATTACGAGATGCTCGAAGAGCGCCTCAAGGGCCACGGCGAGCCCGTGCCCGAGTTGCAGGCGCGCGGCATCTTGATGGACGGGTCGACGGCCAATGGCGAAAAGCGCTTGCTGCTGCAAATCTTCAGCCAGACGCTGCTGGGGCCGGTGTTCTTCGAGTTCATCCAGCGCAAAGCCGACGAAGGCTTTGGCGAGGGTAACTTCAAGGCGCTGTTTGAAAGCCTGGAGCGCGACCAGATCCGGCGTGGGGCGATTCAGGTCGACGCCTGATCAAGCTGCCCCGTTGCACACCCGCAGCACCTGCTCGCCATAGGCTTCTAACTTTTTCACGCCCAGCCCGCTGATGCCTTGCAGGTCGCTCAGACTTTGCGGGGCGCTTTCGGCAATGGCGGCCAGCGTCGCGTCGTGGAAGATCACATACGCAGGCAGGTTGTGCTCTTTGGCCACTTCGGCGCGCCAAGTTTTGAGGTTGATGTAGCGCACCATCGCGTCCTGGCCCAAGTTGGCGGCTGCTGGGCCAGGTGCACTGCGTGTGCGGCTCTTTTTGTCGGCGCGCTGGCTGGTGCTTTCGCGCAGCTGCACTGGCACCTCGCCTTTGAGCACGGCGCGTGATGCCTCGGTCAGGTGCAGGGTGCTAAAACCCTCTTCGGTGTGCACATGCAGCGCACCAATCGCGATCAGCTGGCGCATCACGGCGCGCAGTTGCTGCTCGCTGTAGTTGGCACCCAAGCCAAAGGTGCTGATGCTTTCGTGACCGCGTTGCACCACTTTCTCGGTCTTCTTGCCGCGCACGATGTCCATGGTGTGGCCCGCGCCAAAGTTGTGGCCACTGCTTTGCTGCGTGCGGTACACGGTGGACAGCAGTTTGCGCGCCGCATCGGTACCGTCCCACACATCGGGTGGGTTCAGGCAGTTGTCGCAATTGCTGCAAAACGGCATGTACACGCCAGCTGAGCTGTCGGTTTGCCCTTTGTAGGTTTCGCCAAAGTAGCTCAACAAGCGCACGCGGCGGCAGTCGGTCGCCTCGGCCAGGCCCAGCAATGCATCGAGCTTGCCGCGCATGACCTGCTTGAATTCTTCTTCGGCCGGGCTTTCGTCGATCATGCGGCGCTGGTTGACCACGTCTTGCAGGCCGTAAGCCATCCACGCGTCAGACGCCAGGCCATCTCGCCCGGCGCGGCCTGTCTCTTGGTAATAGCCTTCGATGTTCTTGGGCATGTCCAGGTGCGCCACAAAGCGCACATCGGGCTTGTCGATGCCCATGCCAAAAGCGACGGTAGCCACCATCACCACGCCTTCTTCGCGCAGAAACTCGTTTTGGTGGCGCTGGCGCATGCCTGCATCCAGGCCCGCGTGGTAGGGCAGCGCGTGGATGCCCGCTTCGCACAACATGGCCGCGATCTCTTCGACCCGCTTGCGCGACTGGCAATAGACCACGCCCGCTTCTTCGGGGTGTTCCCGCTCAATGAAGCGCAGCAATTGCGTGCTGGCGTCTTTTTTCTCAACGATGGTGTAGCGGATGTTGGGCCGGTCAAAGCTGCTGATGAACAGCTCGGCGCTTTCCAGCTGCAGGCGTTCCACGATGTCGGCGCGGGTCAGCGCATCGGCTGTGGCCGTGAGCGCCACACGCGGCACGCTGGGGTAGCGCTCGTGCAGCACCGACAGGCCCCGGTACTCGGGCCGGAAGTCGTGGCCCCATTGGCTCACGCAATGCGCTTCGTCGATGGCAAACAAGCTCAGCAGCCCGCGTTCGAGCAGCGAATCCATCTGCGCCAAAAATCGACCGTTGGTCACGCGCTCAGGCGCGGCATACAGCAGCGTGATCTCGCCGCGCATCAGTCGACGCTCGATGTCGCTGGCTTCTTCGCTGGTGAGGGTGGAGTTGAGGAAGGCGGCGCTCACGCCCGCTTCGTGCAGTGCACCCACTTGGTCGTGCATCAGCGCGATCAGGGGCGAGACCACCACCGTGATGCCGTGCCCAGCACGCTGGCGCGCAATCGCCGGAATCTGATAACACAGCGATTTGCCCCCGCCCGTGGGCATGAGCACCAGCGCATCACCCCCAGCCGCCACATGGTCGATGATGGCTTGCTGCGGGCCGCGAAAGGCGTCGTAGCCAAAAACTTCGCGCAGGATGGGGAGGTGGGGGGACACGTGGGGTGAGACAGCTTTTTGAAGTGGTGATTGTCCGCTATTGAGACGTGGCTCATTGAGGGGTGAGTGGAGAACCTTTTAACCTGTCATACCCGCGAACGCGGGTATCCATGGCCAACGAAGCCCTGGACCCCCGATCAAGTCGGGGGTGACAAATTCAAATCGTTCCGGGGTAATTTTCAAATCGTTCCAAGGTGATGCCCCAATCGTCACCTCGTGCCCGCCGCTCCCAAACTCACCCAGTACCGCTAACATCGCAGCCCATGCACACCTCCGCCCTCGTCCTGTTTTCTGGTGGTCAGGACTCCACCACCTGCCTGGCCCACGCTTTGTCACGTTATGAACGTGTCGAAACCCTGGCTTTTGACTATGGCCAGCGCCACAAAGTCGAGCTGGACGCCCGGTTGAACGTGCTGGCTGCGATCAAGGCGCGCTTTCCGCAATGGGCCCCCAAAATGGGCGAGGACCACCTGCTGGACGCTGGCATCCTGGGCCAAATCAGCGAAACGTCCCTGACCCGCGATACCGCCATCGAGATGGAAAGTTCGGGCCTGCCCAACACCTTTGTGCCGGGGCGAAACCTGCTGTTCCTCACGCTGGCCGGCGCTTTGGCCTACCGCCGGGGTTTGCAGGTCATCGTCACGGGGGTGTGCGAGACCGATTTTTCGGGCTACCCCGATTGCCGCGACGACACCATGAAGGCCATGCAAGTGGCCTTGTCGCTGGGCATGGACCGTAAGCTGTTGATCGAAACCCCGCTCATGTGGATCGACAAGGCCCAGACCTGGCAATTGGCGCACGACCTGGGCCAAAAGGTCGACCCGGCGCAAGGTGGCCAGGCGCTGGTCGATTTGATCGTGGAACACACCCACACCTGCTATCTGGGTGACCGCACCCAACGCCACGACTGGGGTTATGGCTGCGGCCAATGCCCGGCTTGCCAGCTGCGGGCGGCGGGGTTTGCACGCTACGCCAAGCCTTGAGGGGTGGTCGCACCACCATGGACCCCGGGTCTTCGCCCGGGGTGACATTTTGAGAAATGCCCGGGGTGAAATTTTGAGCAATGCCAGGGGTGATACTTTGGGCAATGCCAGGGGTGATACTTTGGGCATCGCCCGAACTTGATGGATGTCATCCCGGACTTGATCCGGGATCCATGTCGGCTCGACCATGATCTTTTTACAATACACCCCATGAAATCCCTGACCTACACCCGCGCCCAAGCGCTGCCCGAGATTCTGAAAACCCGCATCGCCATCCTCGACGGGGCCATGGGCACCATGATCCAGCGCTTCAAGCTGACCGAAGCCGATTACCGGGGTGAGCGTTTCAAGGACTTCCCCAAAGACGTCAAGGGCAACAACGAGCTGCTGAGCCTGACCCGCCCCGATGTGATCCGCGACATCCACGAAGGCTATCTGGCCGCTGGGGCCGATCTGATCGAGACCAACACCTTTGGCGCGACCACGGTGGCCCAGGCCGACTACGACATGCAGCATCTGGCCCGCGAGATGAACTTGCAGTCCGCCAAATTGGCCCGCGCTGCCTGCGACAAGTTCTCCACCCCCGACAAGCCCCGTTTTGTGGTCGGCGCTTTGGGCCCCACGCCCAAGACCGCCAGCATCAGCCCCGATGTGAACGACGCGGGTGCCCGCAACGTGACCTTTGAAGAGCTGCGCGTCGCCTATTACGAGCAGGTCGAAGCTCTGGTCGAAGGCGGCTCGGACGTGTTGCTGGTCGAGACGATTTTTGACACGCTCAACGCCAAGGCCGCGCTGTTCGCCATCGAAGAATTCTTTGAAGCCAGTGGCCAGCGCCTGCCGCTCATCATCAGTGGCACCGTGACCGACGCCTCGGGCCGCATTTTGAGTGGCCAGACCGTCACCGCCTTTTGGCACAGCGTGCGCCACGCGCAGCCCCTGGCCATTGGCCTGAACTGCGCCCTGGGTGCCACGCTGATGCGCCCCTACATTCAAGAGCTCAACAAGGTTGCTGGCGACACCTTCATCAGCTGCTACCCCAACGCCGGGCTGCCCAACCCCATGAGCGACACCGGCTTTGACGAAACGCCCGAAGTCACCAGTCGCCTCATCCACGAATTTGCTGCCGAAGGCTTGGTCAATATCGTGGGTGGTTGCTGCGGCACCACGCCAGATCACATCGGCGCGATCAGCCGTGCCGTGGCTCCGCTGGCTCCGCGCGGTGTGCACGGCGGCTTCTTCTACAAAGAAGCGGCCTGATCAGGCTTCCAGCAGCATCCGCTTGAGCTCTGCCAGCTCTTGCGGGCTCAGGCCAATGGCCCCGTTCAAATAGTGGGCCATGCCGCCATGCTGTGCATCCACCGCTTCAAAAGCGGCATGCAAAAACTCGGGCTGCACCTGCCACAGCACCTTCATCACATGGGCTGGGCCTTTGCCTTCCAGGCGGGCGTCACGTTTGTACAGTTGGTTGGTGAGCAGGTAGTCGTGCTCGATGGTGGCACGGTCCACCCCCAGCGCTGACAACAGCAGCGCCGCGGCAAAACCCGTGCGGTCTTTGCCAGCCGTGCAGTGAAACACCTGCGGTGTGGGCTGCTCCAGCACATGCTTCAAAAAACGGCCGAAAGTGTCCGCGTTGTGGTTCACAAAATCGCGGTAGGTCTCGCGCATCAGCTCCACCGTTTCTTCGGTGCTGGGCACAATGCCTTGCGCCACCAGCGCCTGCATGCGCGCGATCACCGTGGGCTCAATCGTCAGGGCCACGCGTTCGATGCCTGCAATGGCGTAAGGCGTGGCGGTGTATTCGGCCACGCCCCGAAAGTCCAGGCTGTGGCGCACACCCAGCGCTTGCAGGCGGGCCACATCACTGGCGGTCAGCCCCGCCAGATGGTCCGAGCGGAACACCCGACCACGCCGCACGCGTTGCCCGTCAGCGGTCAGGTAACCGCCGACATCGCGGAAGTTGGAGGCACCTTGGAGAGGGGCGAATGAATTGGGTATGAGTGTCATGTGCGTTTTACAAGGGATCGTCTCATTGTGCGGTTTTCAAACCGGCCAACCTGTCATCTTGGTGCAAAGAGGGGGGCGATCTTCCCTTTCGGGCCTCCGGTTAAAATCTCAACCTTCCCAAGGAGCGTTGCAGCCCGCCGCCTTTAAGGCGCAGCAGGTCAGGCTTGGGGCCGTTCAATGTCTGAATGATCTTGCACAACGACGCTCACCTGTAAGCCCAAGGTGAGCCTGTGTCTGTTGTCGCGTCCAAATCCGTTTCTGTGCCCCCCATGAAGTTGTCCGGTCTGGAGCCTGTCTCCATCGGCACGGGGTCGCTGTTCGTCAACGTGGGTGAGCGCACCAACGTGACCGGCTCCAAGGCCTTTGCCCGCATGATCTTGAACGGCGAGTACGAGCAAGCCTTGGCCGTGGCGCGTCAGCAGGTCGAAAACGGTGCACAGGTGATCGACGTGAACATGGACGAAGCCATGCTCGACAGCCAAGCGGCCATGGTGCGCTTCTTGAACCTGATGGCCGGCGAGCCCGACATCGCCCGTGTGCCGGTGATGGTGGACTCGTCCAAATGGACCGTGATCGAAGCCGGTCTGCGCTGCATCCAGGGCAAGGGCATCGTCAACTCGATCAGCATGAAAGAGGGCGTGGAAGAGTTCAAGCGCCAAGCCAAGCTGGTCAAGCGCTACGGCGCGGCTGCGGTGGTGATGGCGTTTGACGAAAAAGGCCAAGCCGACACCTACGAGCGCAAGATCGAGATTTGCGAACGCGCTTACCGCGTGTTGGTCGATGAAGTGGGCTTCCCCCCAGAAGACATTATTTTTGATCCGAACATTTTTGCGATTGCCACCGGCATCGAAGAGCACAACAACTACGCGGTGGACTTCATCGAAGCCACGCGCTGGATCAAGCAGAACCTGCCCGGTGCCAAGGTGTCGGGCGGTGTGTCCAACGTGAGCTTTTCATTTCGGGGCAACGACCCGGTGCGCGAGGCGATCCACACCGTGTTCCTGTACCACGCGATCAAAGCCGGCATGGACATGGGCATCGTCAACGCGGGCATGGTCGGCGTTTATGACGACCTGGAGCCCACGCTGCGTGAGCGTGTCGAAGACGTGGTGCTGAACCGCCGCCCGGACGCAGGCGAGCGTTTGGTCGAAGTGGCCGACAGCGCCAAAGGCGCGGCCAAAGACGAAAGCACCAAGCTGGCCTGGCGCGGCACGCCCGATGCGCCCGTGAACGTGGCGCAGCGCTTGAGCCACTCGCTGGTGCATGGCATCACCGACTTCATCAGCGACGACACCGAAGAGGCCTACCGCGAGATTCTGGCCAAAGGTGGGCGCCCGCTGCATGTGATCGAAGGCCCGTTGATGGACGGCATGAACGTGGTCGGTGACCTGTTCGGCCAGGGCAAGATGTTCTTGCCGCAAGTGGTCAAGAGCGCCCGCGTGATGAAGCAGGCCGTGGCGCATTTGCTGCCTTACATCGAGGCCGAAAAACTCGCACAAGAGGCGGCAGGCGAAGACGTGAAAGCCAAGGGCAAGATCGTGATCGCTACCGTCAAGGGCGATGTGCATGACATCGGCAAAAACATCGTCACAGTGGTCTTGCAGTGCAACAACTTTGAAGTGGTCAACATGGGCGTGATGGTGCCCTGCCACGAAATTTTGGCCAAGGCCAAAGAAGAAAACGCCGACATCATCGGTCTGTCGGGGCTGATCACGCCCAGCCTCGAAGAGATGCAGTACGTGGCGGCCGAGATGGAAAAAGACCCGTACTTCCGCGAGCGCCAAATGCCGCTGCTGATTGGCGGCGCCACCTGCAGCCGCGTGCACACCGCTGTGAAGATCGCGCCTAACTACAGCGGCCCGGTGGTTTATGTGCCCGATGCCTCGCGCAGCGTGGGTGTGGCGCAGGGCTTGCTGTCCGAGCAAGCGGCCAAATTCATCGCCGACCTGAACACCGATTACGTCAAGGTGCGCGAGCAGCACGCCAACAAAAAACAAACCCCGATGTGGACGCTGGCGCAAGCCCGCGCCAACAAGACGCCGATCGACTGGTCACAAGGTGTGCCCGCCGCGCCCAAGTTCATTGGCCGCCGTGTGTTCAAGAACTACGACCTGGCCGAGATCGCGCAATACATCGACTGGGGCCCCTTCTTCCAGACTTGGGATTTGGCCGGGCCATTCCCCGCGATCCTCGACGACGAGGTGGTGGGCGAGCAGGCGCGAAAGGTCTATGCAGACGGCCAAGCCATGCTGCAAAAAATCATCGACGGCCGCTGGGTCACGGCCAATGCGGTGCTGGGCCTGTACCCCGCCAACACCGTGAACGATGATGACATCGCGCTCTACACCGACGCCTCGCGCCAGCAAGTCGCCATGACCTGGCGCGGCCTGCGTCAGCAGACAGAAAAGCACATGATCGATGGTGTCATGCGCCCCAGCCGTTGCCTGGCCGACTTCGTCGCGCCCACAGGGCAAGACCATGTCGGCGTCTTCGCCGTCACGGCAGGCATTGGCGCTGACAAACGCGCCGAGGCTTTTGAAGCGGCGCACGATGATTACAGTGCCATCATGCTCAAGTCTCTGGCCGACCGCCTGGCCGAAGCATTGGCCGAGTGCCTGCACAAAAAAGTGCGCACCGACCTGTGGGGTTACGCGGCTGGCGAGGCGCTGAGCAATGAAGAATTGATCGCTGAAAAATACCAAGGCATCCGCCCCGCACCGGGCTACCCCGCCTGCCCCGACCACAGCGCTAAAGAGGCGATGTTCGAGCTGCTGCAATGCGAGGACATTGGCATGGGCCTGACCGAGAGCCTGGCCATGACACCGGCGGCCAGCGTGAGCGGCTTCTACATTGCCCACCCCGAGGCGCAGTATTTCAACGTCGGCAAGGTCGGCGACGACCAGGTTCAAGACTTGGCGCTGCGCAGCGGGGTTGAGGTCAAGGATTTGCAGCGCTTGTTGGCACCTAATCTCTAAATAGCTGGGTATGTCTTGAGAGACATCACCTCTGAAAGAGGCGGTAGGCGTCAGTTGACCTCGTGGCTTCATCGAAATTTTGACTCCATTACATGCCATGAAATCTGAAACCTTGATTCAGCCCGCCTTGATATTTAACCGGCGCCAAAGCCTGACTTTACTGGCTGTTGCGATGTCGTCATGTGTTGCCCAGGCCCAAAACACCACTTGGCCCGACACCCTGCGCGCCGCACGCGGCCAAACGGTTTACTTCAACGCCTGGGCTGGCAGCGAGCGCATCAACGCCTACTTGCAATGGGCAGCGGCCGAGTTGCAGCGCGACTTTGGCGTCAAGCTGCAGCACGTCAAGATCAGCGATGCGGCCGATGTGGTCAAACGCATTCGCGCCGAAAAGCAAGCTGGGCGCAAAGACACCGAGGGCACGGTGGACCTGGTCTGGATCAACGGCGAAAACTTTGCCGCCATGAAGCGCGACGGTTTGTTGTCTGCGCCCTTCGCACAAGCCTTGCCCAATTTCCAGTGGGTGGACACGGTGGGCAAGCCCACCACGCTGGTCGATTTTTCGGTGCCCACTGAGGGTCTCGAATCGCCCTGGGGCATGGCCCAGCTCACGTTTTTGGCCGATACCCAGCGTCTGCCCAAACCACCACAAAACATGGCCGAGTTGTTGGCCCTGGCCCGCAGCCAGCCAGGGCGCATCACCTACCCACGCCCGCCCAACTTTCATGGCACCACCTTCGTCAAGCAGGCCTTGATCGAACACGCGCCGGACGTGAAAGCGTTGGCCCAGCCTGTGACGCCTGCGGCTTTGGCGGCGCAGGCTGCGCCGCTGTGGCGCTTTTTGGATGCGCTGCACCCGCACTTGTGGCGCGGTGGCAAACAGTTCCCGCAAAACTCGGCCGCCGTGCGCCAGATGATGGCCGATGGTGAGTTGGTGATGGCCTTGACCTTCAACCCCAATGAAGCGGCCAACGAGATCGCCGCCAAACGCCTGCCCGCCACGGTGCAGAGCTGGCAGTTCGCCAAGGGCACGATTGGCAACACGCACTTTGTGGCCATTCCGTACAACGCGCCCAGCAAAGCGGGTGCGCAGGTGGTCGCCAACTTTTTGTTGTCACCCGCCGCGCAAGCACGCAAGGCTGACATTGATGTGTGGGGCGACCCGACGGTGCTGGACGTGGCCCGCCTGCCTGCGGCTGAGCGTGCACGCTTTCAGTCGGCCTCACGTCCCGGACAAGTGGCCGTGACGGCCCCCGTGCTGCCCGAGCCGCATGCGTCCTGGGTCGATGCACTCGAAAAAGAGTGGACCCGCCGTTACGGCGTGTGAGCTTCTTGCCCACCTTTTCGCTGGCCTTGATCGCTGCCCTGCCCATGGGCTGGGCGCTGTGGGCGGCCGCTTCGCAAGCGCTGGATGTCAGCGCTTGGCAGGCCTTGTGGGCCGATCCGCAAACGCTGCGTGCTTGGGGCATGACGCTGTGGACCGGGCTGGCCTCCACGGTGCTGGTGTGGTGGACCGTGGCGCGTTTGTTGGCCCATGGTTTCATTCGGCAGCAATTGGCCCGCTGGCTCACCCATGTGCCTGCCTTGCTGGCCACGCCGCACGCGGCCATGGCCATTGGCTTGGTGTTGTGGCTCTCGCCCAGCGGCTGGGCTTTGCGCCTGGTGTCGCCGGGCCTGTCGGGTTTTGATGCGCCACCGCCTTGGGTGACCACACAAGACCCGTGGGGCTTGGGATTGATTTTGGCGCTGTGGCTCAAGGAAGTGCCGTTCTTGCTCTGGGTGGCGGCCACGCAATTGCAACGCGAAGACCTACGCCGAAGATGGCAGGCCGAATTTGCACTGGCCCAAACTTTGGGCCACACGCCCACAACCGCCTTTGCCCAAGTGGTCTGGCCACAGCTGGCACCGCGCTTGCGCTGGCCACTGCTGGCGGTGTTGGCCTATGGCCTCACGGTGGTGGACATGGCGCTCATCATTGGCCCTGCGACGCCACCCACTTTGGCCGTGCTGGCCTGGCAATGGCTGGGTGATGCCGATGCGGCCATGCAGGCGCAAGGCGCGGCAGCGGCGGGGTGGCTGACGGGCAGTGTGGCGATGTTGGCGGGGGTGACCGTCATGGTGCTGCGCGCATGGGCGCGTCTGCGCAAATCTGCAAGCAGCCCCCTGTTGTTGCAGGGTGATTCGCCCTGGGTGGGCTTGGTCATCGGTGGGGCATATCTGGCCGTTTGGTGGGCCTTGGCGGTGGGCAGTGTGTTTGGCGTCTGGCCTTTTCCGCAGCTTTGGCCATCGCTGTGGACGGGTGATGCCTGGGCGCAAGTGATCGCCAGTGCCCCCACGGTGTGGACCACCTTGGGTTTGGCGGCGGCCTCTGCCAGTGTGTGCCTGGTTTGGTCGGTGGCCTGGCTGGAGCTGACACCGCGCCGCTGGCAACAGGCTTTGCGACCTTGGTGGTTGCTGCCGCTGGTGTTGCCCTCGGTGCTGTGGGTGGTGGGCCTCTACAGCGTGGCGCTGCAGTGGCGACTGGAGGGGCAGTGGCTGGGCCTGCTTTTGGCGCATGCGGTCATGGTGCTGCCGTATGTGCTGCTGGCCTTGGAGCCCGCCTATTTGGCGGTCGATCCGCGCCAATCGGCCGTGGTGGCCAGCTTGGGTCAGAGCCGATGGACGGATTTGCTGCGCATCAAATGGCCGCTGCTCAAACGCGCCATCGCCTCGGCCTGGGCGGTGGGTTTTGCGGTCAGTGTGGCGCAGTATTTGCCCACTTTGTATGTCGGGGCGGGGCGCTTTGCCACGGTCACCACCGAGGCCGTGACGCTGGCGTCTGGCGCGCAACGTTCGCTCATGAGCGCTTATGCCGCCTTGCAGATGCTTTTGCCCGTGTTGGCCTTTGCTTTGGCCGCTTACTTGGGCAGGCCACGCCAATTTGAGAAGATCGGGCCGATGAAAGACAACACATGAACGCGGGACTTCAGATCGATATCGAACGCTTGGGCACGGTGGCGCAGACCTTGGTGCAAGACCTGCACCTTCATGTGCCCGCAGGCGAGATCCTCACGCTCATGGGGCCGAGTGGTTGCGGCAAAAGCTCGGTGCTGGCCGCCACGGCGGGCACGCTGGCCAGCGTGTCCGAAGGTTTGCAGCCTTTGCAGTTTGACGGCCGCGTGCAGCTGAACGGCCGTGACCTCACCACCTTGCCCACGCACCTGCGCGGTGTCGGCTTGGTGTTTCAGGATGCTTTGCTGTTTGCGCACATGACGGTGGCCGAAAACCTGCTGTTTGCCGTGCCCCGCACCTTGCCGCCTGCGCAGCGTCAGGCGCGTGTGCAGCAAGCGCTGCAAGAGGCGGAGTTGTCGGGCATGGGCGAGCGTGACCCGTCCACGCTCTCGGGCGGGCAACGCGCCCGCGTCGCGCTCATGCGGGCGCTGCTGGCCGAGCCGCAAGCGCTGCTGCTGGATGAGCCGTTCTCCAAACTAGACGCCGCCTTGCGCGCCCAGCTGCGCCCGTGGGTGTTTGCACATGTGCGCGAGCGGCGCATCCCTGTGGTGCTGGTCACACACGACGAACAAGATGTCGCCGACCCGCGGCGCGTGGTGCACTTGCGCGCCACCGAAGAAAGCAGCAACCATGTTTGACCGCCACGCCCAAACCCTCTTGCGCCCCGCGCTCAACACCGCCGCACGCGGCTTGGTGCGCGCAGGCGTCAGCGCCGACGCGCTGACCTGGCTGGGCTTTGCCATCGGCATGGCCGCCGCCGTGGCCATTGCGCTGCAAGCGTGGTGGTGGGGCTTGGCGCTGCTGCTGGCCTCGCGCTTGCTCGATGGCCTAGACGGCAGCGTGGCCCGCCTGACCCAGCCCACCGACGCGGGCGGATTCTTGGACATCGCGCTCGACTTCGTGTTTTATGCCTCCATCCCCCTGGCCTTTGCCGTGGCCACCCCCAGCACCAACGCACTGCCCGCCGCAGCTCTGCTGGCCAGCTTCATCGGCACCGGCAGCAGCTTTTTGGCATTCGCCGCACTGGCCGAAAAACGCGGCCTGACCGACACCGCCTTGCCGGGCAAAAGTTTCTACTTCTTGGGCGGTCTGACCGAAGCCACCGAGACCATCACCGTGTTTGCTGCGATGTGCGTGTGGCCTGAACACTTTGCGGTGTTGGCTTATGGGTTTGCAGGGTTGTGTGCGGTGACTACGGGGATGCGGGTTTGGTGGGGGTATCGGCGGCTTCAAGCCAGGGCAAACTCCTGACGCTGGCTGTAACCTTTCACCTTGTGGCGGCGAATCAACAAGCAGCTGTTGTTCATTTTTAATTTTTTTTGGCCATCCTGGAGTTTTCCACTCATGCGCTTTCGTCAATCCCTCTTGCTGCTCTTGCTGGCGCTGGCCATCGGTGCCTTTGTGGCGCTGGACCTGGGGCGTTATCTGAGCTTTGAACAGCTCAAGGCCAGCCAAGCCAGTTTTGACCAGCTCTATGCACAGCAGCCTGTGATGGTGGCCGCCGTTTACTTTGGGGTGTACGTCTTGGCCACGGCGCTGTCGATTCCGGGCGCGGTCATCATCACTTTGGGCGGTGGGGCTGTGTTTGGCCTGTGGCAAGGTTTGCTGCTGGTGTCGTTTGCTTCTACGCTCGGTGCCACTTTGGCATTTTTGGCCTCGCGTTTTGTGCTGCGCGAGTGGGTCGAAGCGCGTTTTGGTCAGCGCTTGGCCGACATCAACGCGGGTGTGGACAAAGAAGGCGCGTTTTATCTGTTCACCTTGCGCTTGATTCCGGTGGTGCCGTTTTTCCTGATCAACCTGCTCATGGGCCTGACGCGCATGAAGACCTGGACGTATTACTGGGTGAGCCAGTTGGGCATGCTGGCGGGCACCGCGGTGTATGTGAATGCGGGCACGGAACTGGCGCAGCTGGACTCGGTGCGGGGCATTCTGAGCCCGGCGCTTTTGGGCAGCTTTGTGTTGCTGGGCATCTTCCCTTTGTTGACGCGGCGTGTGGTCGCGGCCGTTCAAAAGCGCAAGGTCTATGCCCGTTGGGCCAGCGTGCGCCCCAAGACTTTTGACCGCAACCTGATCGTGATCGGCGGTGGCGCGGCAGGTTTGGTGTCGGCCTACATTGCCGCCGCCGTCAAAGCCAAAGTGACTTTGATTGAAGCTCACAAGATGGGCGGCGACTGCCTGAACTACGGCTGCGTGCCGAGCAAGGCCTTGATCAAGAGCGCCAAGCTGGCCCACCAGATGCGCCACGGCGCGAAGTACGGCCTGAGCGACACCGCGCCCAGCTTCAGTTTCAAGGCGGTGATGCAGCGTGTGCACGACGTGATCAAAGCCATCGAGCCGCACGACAGTGTGGAGCGCTACACCGGCTTGGGTGTGGAGGTGCTGCAGGGTTACGGCAAGTTGGTGAACCCTTGGACCGTGGAAGTGACCTTGAACAACGGCCAGGTGCAGCGCCTGACAGCGCGGAGCATTGTGATTGCAGCAGGCGCACGGCCTGTGGTGCCGCCTTTGCCGGGCCTCGATGACGTGGGCTATGTCACCAGCGACACGCTGTGGGACGAGTTTGCCAAGCTCGACGACATTCCGAAGCGCATCGTGGTGCTGGGCGGCGGGCCGATTGGCTGCGAGCTGTCACAAAGCTTTGCCCGTTTGGGCGCACAGGTCACGCAGGTCGAGATGGGCGATCGCATCATGGTGCGCGAGGACGAAGAGGTGTCTGCGTTGGCACGCGACGCGCTGCAGGCCGACGGCGTGCAGGTGCTCACCGGGCACAAGGCGCTGCGCTGCGAGCGCCAGGGTGAGGACAAAATTTTGGTAGTTTCTTCCCAAGGCCAAGAGGTGGAAATCGTGTTTGACGCCTTGGTCTGCGCGGTGGGCCGTGTGGCCCGCCTGCAAGGCTATGGCCTCGAAGACATTGGCGTGCCCACGCACCGCACCGTCGAGACGAACGAGTATCTGCAAACGCTCTACCCCAACATTTACGCCGCAGGCGATGTGGCCGGGCCCTACCAGTTCACCCACACGGCCGCGCACCAGGCTTGGTATGCGGCCGTCAACGCGCTGTTTGGTGACTTCAAATCCTTCAAGGTCGACTACCGCGTGATCCCGTGGGCCACCTTCATCGACCCCGAGGTGGCGCGTGTGGGCCTGAACGAACAAGAGGCCAAAGCCCAAGGCATCGCGTATGAGGTGACGAAGTACGGCATCGACGACCTGGACCGGGCCATTGCCGACAGCGAAGCCCACGGCTTTGTGAAAGTGCTCACGGTGCCGGGCAAAGACCGCATTTTGGGTGTGACCATCGTGGGCTCGCACGCAGGTGACTTGCTGGCCGAATACGTATTGGCCATGAAGCATGGCCTGGGCTTGAACAAGATTTTGGGCACCATCCACACCTACCCGACCATGGCCGAGGCCAACAAGTACGCGGCCGGTGAATGGAAGCGGGCGCACGCGCCACAAAAGTTGCTGGCTTGGGTGGAGAAGTTCCACGATTGGCGGCGCGGATGAATCCTTTGTTGAAACCCATCCCCGCGCTGCTGGCGCTGGGCATGGCCTGCGCCACAGCATCCGCCTTCGCACAAAGCTTGTCGCCTCTGGTGCCCGCCGATGGCACAGCCGCCAGCACTTGGCGCTTTGTGGGCTTTCCCAAGTCCAAGGCCGACATTCCGGCCACCCGCTTCGAGCTCGCTGATGTGCAGGGCGAGCGGGCGCTCAAGGTCAGCACCCGCGCTTCGTATGGCACCTGGGTGCACGACTTGCCCAAAGCCGAGCTGGGTCGCTTGCAATGGCGTTGGCGCCTCGACCAACCGCTGACCGGGGGGCAAGGCGTGGCCGACATCCAAACCAAAGCGGGTGACGACGCGGCGCTCAAAGTGTGTGTGATGTTCGACCACCCGCTGGACCGCGTGCCCTTTGGCCAGCGCACCTTGCTGCGCATCGCTCGCAGCGTGAGCGGCGAAGACCTGCCCGCCGCAACGCTCTGCTACGTGTGGGACAGCGTTCATCCTGCAGGTCTGCAAGGTGCCAACCCCTACACCCAGCGCGTGCGCTTCATCACGCTGCAAGGCAAGGGCGCGCCTTTGGCCCAATGGCAAAACGAAACCCGCGATGTGGCCGCCGACTTTGCCAAGTTGTTTGCGGACGAGCTGCCTGCCGGGGCCGCTGTGCCCAAAGTCCGTGCGGTGCTGGTGGGTGCCGACAGCGACAACACGGGCAGTCAGAGTGTGGGCTGGGTTCAGGCGCTGGGCTGGGTGAAGTGAGGCATGGGTCGAGAGATGTGTATGGCGGTTCAGGCGTGGGAGGCGTTCAGGTTTTCAGCAGCACCGGCTCGATGGCATCGCCTTGCACGGTAATGCGGCCGATGATGGTGGTGTGCACGTAGCCCGCGGCTTGCAAAGCCTGCACGCAGGCCGCCGCTTGCGCTGCAGGCACACTGGCCAGCAAGCCACCTGCAGTTTGCGGGTCAAACAGCAGCGGGTAACGTGGGTCGCCCACGAACTCGTCGGCATTGCGCAGCGCGCGGCGCAGGCGCACATTGGCGGGCTGCAACGAGCTGACGATGCCCGCCTTGACGCAGTCCACTGCGCCGTCCAGCAGGGGCAGGGCGCTCATGTTCAGCTCGGCATCCACACCTGAAGGTCGAGTCATCTCGATCAAGTGGCCGAGCAAACCGAAGCCGGTCAGGTCGGTGCAGGCAGTGGCTCCATGCGCTTGCAAAATTTGGGCCCCCGCCTGGTTGGACTGCAACATCGATTGCAGCGCGGCATCGATCCAGCGGCCCTTGGTGGCGTGGCGGGCATGCGCCGCAAACAGGGTGCCGGTGCCGATGGGTTTGGTCAGCAACAGCACATCGCCTGCTTGCATGCCGCCCTTGCGCATCACGCTGTCCATCTTCTCGTCGATCAGGCCGTTGATGGCAAAGCCCAGGGCCAGCTCGGCACCTTCGCCCGTGTGACCACCCACCAAGGCGCAGCCTGCGGCATTGAGCACTTCGATGGCGCCGCCCATCATCTGCGTCAGCAGGTCTTCGACTTTGCTCTCCAGACCGGGTGGCACTGTGACCACGGCGGTGGCCGTTTGGGCTTCGGCCCCCATCGCAAAAATATCGCCCAGCGCGTGGTTCGCCGCCACTTTGCCAAACAGATAGGGGTCATCGATGAAGGCCCGGAAAAAGTCCACGGTTTGCACCACGGCCATGCCCGGCGGCACACGCACCACAGCCGCATCGTCCGGCGAATGCAGGCCGATCAGCACATCTGGTCGTGCCACCGGCTTCAAGTGCTCCAAGGCGCGCGACAAAATAGTGGCCCCGACTTTGGCCCCGCAGCCACCGCAACGCATGGCGATGGCCGATATGGCTTGCTGGGACTCTTCTGCGCTCAATGACAAGTGAGTGGTTGGCGCTTTGCCCTGAGCCCGGATGTCTTTCAACAACTGGCCCATGGACTGGATCGCGGTTCTGACATGTGCGCCCGGGCGGCTGGTGTCCATGACCGGCAAATCGGTGAAGCGGCGCATGAAGTGGCGGTCAATGCGGTCTTTCCAGTGCCAGACCCAATCGCCTGCAAAACCCAAGGCACCGCGCGACGCCACGGCGTAGCGGTTGCCTGTTGAAATCAAAGCCAGCCAATGGCGTTGCGGCTTGTAGGTGATCAGACCCTGGCCACGCAAGCTGCGGCGCAAATTTTCGGTCAGGGGTTTGCCCATTCGCACGGCAAACACGCCCGCTTTTTCGAGTGGGCGGTCTATAAAAGAAGCGATGTCCCCGGCCGCAAACACCAGTGGATCGTTGACCGTTTGCAGTTGTGCATTGACCTGGATGAAGCCTTGCGCATCCAGCGCCAAGCCGGTGCTTTGCAACCATGCGGGGCCACCGGCTTGGGTGACCCACATGGTTTCATCGGCGTCGTGCGTGCGGCCGTTCTTGGTGTGCAGACAGCCGGGTGAGACTTGCACCACCTCGGCCTGTGTGTGCACTTCGATGTTGCGCTCACTCAGCACCTTGGCAAAACGTGCACGCACGCCCGGGTTGTGTGTCGGCAAGATCGTGTCAGCCGCGGTCAGCAACACGAACTGGAGATCTTCGGGGTTGCGCCCCAGCGCTTTGAGCTCGTTGCGCAAGCGGTATTGCATGGACAACACCAATTCCACGCCGCCCGCGCCACCGCCCACCACCGCAATCGTCATGCGGCCCCGGTGCGAGGGCCACTGCCGCGCTTTGTCGAGCAGGGCCAGCCAGCGCTGGTTGAACTGCGCAATGGGCTTGACCGGCACGGCCAGGGTTTGCGCACCTTCGACTTGCTGCATTTGCGGGGTCGAGCCGATGTTGATCGAGAGCACGTCATAAGCCACTGCCGGGCGGTGGCGGCAGATGACCTTTTTGTTTTGGCGGTCGATGCTCACCACCGCATCGTGGTACAGCCGCGCACCGGCAAAGGCGCACAGGCGGCCCAAATCGATGTGCACTTCGTCAAAGCTGTAGTGCCCCGAGATGTAGCCCGGCAGCATGCCCGAGTAAGGCGTGTCGATGTCGGTGCAGATGACGGTGATGCGCACACCGGGTTCGGGGTTCATGGCGAACATGCGCAGCACGCCCACATGGCTGTGGCCGCCGCCGACCAGCACCAGGTCGCGCAGCACGGGTTGATTGGAAGATTGCATCAAGGTGTCCAGAGGTCTTGCACCCATTGGTGCAAGGCAGTGCGTTCGGCCTGCGGTTCAAACAAATGTGCGCGCGATGCGCACTGATGGCTCAAGTGTGCCATCAGCGGGTTCTGATGGGTGTGGACACGGCAGCGCAGCAGCAAATCCACCAAGCTCGGTGCATCACCGGCCTCGAAAAGACCGTCGTAGTCCTCCCCCAAAAGACCCAGGTTGCCATCGATGCGTGAAGCCAACACGGGCGTGCCGCTGCAAATCGCCTCCATCAGAACATGAGCGCCGCCTTCCAGTCGGCTGGTGTGCACCAGCAGGTGGGCGCGTTGAATGCGTTGCAGGGTTTCACGGTGTGACAGCGCACCCAACCAGCGGTAATGGGGACATCGCGCTTGTGTGGCCCGTGCCGCCTGCCCCAAGGTCGGATCGAGCGGCGCACCAATGTGGTCGATCAGGATGCCGCTGCCCGGGCACAGCAGACACGCTGCTTCCATCAATGTGCGCGGATCTTTTTCGTCGCGCAAATGCCCCACCATGACGATGCGCAGATGCCGGGTGGTTTTGGGCAAGGTCTGACGGGTGCTGCTGGATTGGTAAATCACCCGGGTTTTTTCTTGGTGCTGGTGTGGCAAGGATTTGGGACCCAGCCCTTGCAGCACCACCAAGGACTTGGCCAAAGTCAAAGACCGTTGGGCATGTGGGTCGTGCGCAATGTCTCTGTACAAGTCGGTGCCGGTCAAGGCCAGACCCAATCCGCGTTGGCCATGCTGTGCGTACCAGGCTTGTACGGCCTCGGCCGAACGCCGGGCGTGCAGGGCCAGCATCACCTCGTCTTGCCTGGCTTGTGCATGGGCGGCTGGGTTGTCGCCGGGCCATTGCCGCACGATCCGAACCTGGTGCGGGGCCAGCAAGCGTTGCCATCGGCGCGCCGTTTGCCAGTTGCCATTGTTGGCATCGGCCAAGGCGGGGCTGACGATGACCACACGGCGTTTTTGCATGGCCGGGTTATACCTGAATGGTTGTACCCGAGCGTTGCCCAGGGAAGCGCTTTGGGTGTCAGAGCTTGAAGCCCAGGGCCTGGCCGGAATGCTTGCCGGCCCGTGCTCTCATTTGGCCATCGAGCAATGCCCACCGCTCGTGGCTTGACCTGAGCCTGCCGCGATCAGTGGCGGTTCGTTGCGCAGGTCAACTGGGGTAGAGGTCTTGAAGTCCCAAGCCAAAAAGGCCGCCAAGCTCAGCCAGAAAACCGCTTGCAGTTGGTGCGTGGTGGTCATGCGGTCTCCTTCAGAACTGGTAATGGCGGCGCACGCGCACACCGATCAAGGTGCCTGCAAAGGCCATGGGCACCCAGATCCAGCCGTGCAGGCTGCCGGTGGAAATGCCGCTGAGCATGGCGCCGATGTTGCAGCCAAAGGCCAGGCGTGAGCTGTAACCCATGACAAAACCGGCCACCAAGCCAATCACCCATTGCTGCGTGGTGAGGGGCTTGCTGTCGGCAGGTGCCTTGGCCGACACCCACAGTGCGCCGCCCAAGATGCCGATGTTGGTGATGGTGGTCACGTCCATCAGCACGGTTTGGGTCAGGCGCTGCGCGTTGCCCGCTTGGCCCCAGAAACCGTTGCCTGCAGGATCGAACAGACCCAGCGCCACCGCCCCTTTGGCAGCCCACAGGCCAAAGCCATAGACCACGCCCCAAGGTTGCCCCGCCAGCAGCAGGTTGATCGTGGCCAACACGGCCAGCGCCACGGCGCCCACCATCCAGCGCTTGTCGAACCAGGTCTGGTCTGCACCCACCCACAGGCGGGTGGCCACCAGCACAGCGGCCAGCAGGGCCAGCGTCAGGCCCAAAGCGCCGCTGGTGCCCAGCTGGTCGGTCAGGCTGATGGGGGCCATTTGGCCCAGAGCCAGCCAGCTGTCCAGATGCACCGAGCCCAAAAAACTGCCCAGCGCAAACAGCGGCAAGATGCCCATGTTGAGCGGCACGCCCAAGCCTGCTTTGTACAAAGTGCCCGAGCCGCAGCCGTCGGCAATTTGCATGGTCAGGCCAAACACGAAGGCACCCACCAGCAAGCTCACGCTGGGTGGCCCCAAGGCAGCGTGCAGTTCAGAAAACTGGCCTAGCAGCGGCAGCGCAGCCAGGCTGGCCAGCGCCAGCAGCAGCACTTGGCCGGTCACGCCTTGCGGGTTGCGTTGTTCGATGAGCTGACGCCAACCGGTGGTGAAGCCAAAGCGGGCCCCGGCCAAAGCCGCGCCCATGCCCACTCCGACGAGCAGCAGCACCGATTGGCGCACCGAGACTTCGAGGATCAGGAAGATGAAAAAAGCGGCCAGGATGGCCGCTAAAGGGAGTCGTTTCATGACCGGTATTGGACCATTATTTGAAGGTTTTGGCTGTCCAGGCTTTGGCGTCTTGCAGCAACTGGCCGGTGCGGCTGGGCACGTTGGCCATGGGCAGGCCGTTGGGGTCTTGTGACCATTCGACCATGGAGCCCGCGTAGAGCTTCACGTTTTTCTGGCCCAGCACTTCGGACATGGCAAACCAGTTGGTGGCTGCCCAGTGGCCGGTGTTGCAGAAGGACACGGTTTCTTTGGCGGGGTCGATCGGGCTGGCGGCGGCGATCTTTTTGGCCTGGTCGGCGGGCACAAAGGCCGAGCTGCCGGGTGCAAACCATTTGTCGTGTTGCAGGTTCACCGCGCCGTCCAGGGTGCCGGCCACTTTGGCGGCAGGCGCTTTGGTTTCGCCGTTGAAGAAGGCTGCAGGGCGGGCGTCGATCAGGGTGGCGTCACCGGCCTTGACGCGCTGGACCAGCTCTTCCTTGGAGGCGATCAGGCTGTTGTCCAGTTTGGGCTGGAAGTTGCTGGCGGCGATTTTGACCGCGTCGGCGTTTTGCGTCAGTCCGGCTTCGCTCCAGGCTTTCAGGCCGCCGTTGAGCAGGGACAACTCTTTGAGGCCAAGCACTTTGAGTGTCCAGTAGACACGGGCCGTGGCGCCAAAGTCGGTGGCGTCAGCGCCGCTCGACACCACCACCGCATGGGTGGCGGGTGTCAGGCCCAGGCTTTGCACCAAGGCGGTCAGTTTGGGCAACTCGGGCAGTTCGCCAGGGTTGTGCGCAGGTCCGCGCCAGCTGGCATAGGGGGCGTTGACCGCACCGGCGATGTGCCCAGCGGCGTAGGCCTTGGCGTCGCGGATGTCGATGACCCGCACTTGCGGCAGTTTCGCTTGCAATTCGGCAGGACTCAACAGCGGTTGTGCGGCAAAGCTTGCCGCACTGAAGGCCAGGCTCAGGATCAGGGCGGTGGTTTTTTTCATGGCAGGTTTCGAGGTCTGTGGTTCAAGATGCGTGCATTGTGAGCAAGCACATCAGATCTGGAAACGATTATTTAGTTGGTTATATATAACCAAATCCATATAAAAAGAACCATGGAGGGTGGCTTCGTTGTCCGCCAAGCTGGGTCAATGTCTCAGTTTCAGGGCTTGGTTTTGGGCTCTCCACAGTGCTGCGGTGCCCAGCAAGCTGGCCAGCAGCAGCCACCACAGTGCCAAGGTGTAGCCATGCTCGGGTGACCAGAGTAGCCCGAGTGTGAGGGGCGCTGCCGCCCGGGCCAGCGCAATGGGCAGTCCCAGCAAACCATTGAGTTGTCCCACATGGGTGCGGCTGACGTATTGCGCCATGGCCGTGCCTTTGACGATGGTGTTCATGCCATTGCCCAAGCCATAAAGCACCACAAACACCAGAGAGGCCAAGGGGTTCAAACCCCCGAGCAACAAGACCAGCACGCCCGCAGGGATCAGGGTGGGAATCCAGCGGTTGGCGGCGTGCACATCCCAATACCGCTCAAATATAAACAGCAACAGTCGGCCTACCACCTGAATCACGCCGATCGCTGCAGGTATGGCGATGACCCAAACAGGCGGCAGCCCCGACTCCTGCAAAAGCGCAATCATGTGTGCGGGCAGTGCCGAGGTGACCGACATCATGAGCACCATGAACAAAGCCAGCAACCAAAACGGGGAGCGGCGCAGGTGTTCCCGCACCGACAGGGGCTGGCGTTTGGACTCATCTGCTGGGCGTGCAGCATGGCTTGGGCTGCGTGGCGCACCGTGCAGCAGCCAGCCATGCAAGGGAACGCACACCAGCAGTTGCAAAGCCGCCAAGGCCCACAGGGCGTGTCGCCAGCCCCACAGGTCCATCCACCAGGCAAACAGCGGAATGAACACCGTGCTGGCCAGACCACCCAAAAAAGTCAAAGTGATGATGGCCCGGCGAAAGTCTTGCGGAAAGCGCCGGGTGACGACCGCAAACGCGGGGGTGTAAAGCGTGGCGGCCAAGCCCAGGCCCAGCCAGCCCCAGGTGCCGTAAAACCCCAGTTTCGAGGTGACGAAGCTGTGGGCCAGCAAGCCCATGCCGATCCAGACAGAGCCCAATGTCATCACCACACGCTCGCGTCCTGCATCGATCCAGCGCCCCACCAGGTAAGCCATCAAGCCTTCAGCCAACAAAGCCAGACTGAACGCCAGCGAGGATTCCGCACGTGTCATACCCAGCTCGGCTTCGAGCGGGGTCATGAGCAATGAGAAGGTGTAAAACACGCTGCCCCAGGTGATGAGCTGGGGCAGGGAGAGCCAGAAGCTGAAAGACGCCAGAGAAGGCAGAGCCCGGGGAGAAGCCTGTTGCATGGACCCATTATCAGGGTCGTCCACAGGCAAAAGGTCGCGCGTTGTTCAGCGCACCGTGACCAATTGCCAGCCCTCAGGGCAATAAGACGTGTTCGGATAGAACTGGCCAACAGAGCTGCAGTAATAGCTGGCGCTGGCAGGCGGTGGCGGCGGCACATAAGTCACCGGAGGCGATACATAAGTCACTTGGGGTGGTGGCGAGTAGCTGGGCTGGTTGGCCGCCGCGCTGATGGCCGCCCCTGCAATGCCCAAGACGATCAGGGGACCTAGCCAGTCAGAAGAGCGGTGTTGATGGCCTGTGAACTGGCGCTGTTGGTAGCCACGTGGGCCATCTGCCAATGCATGGGTGCTGATGGCACTTGCGGACAGCGCGATGATCAAGGTGCCGAGTATTTTCTTCATGGGGAGCCTCAGGGTAGACCGTGTTCACCCATAACGCGATGGCCTGCCAGACGTTGACATCATTTGCTGGCTGGCTTCGGTCAGTTGTAAGCAGCTGTGACGCAGCAAGTCAGTGCTCCTTGAGGATGCGCCGGTACTGCACCGCTTCGGCCACATGCGCGGCTTCGATGGTGTCGCTGCCAGCCAGATCGGCGATGGTGCGGGCCACCTTCAGACTGCGGTGGACGCTGCGGCCGCTCCAGCCCAGTTTGGCCGCCGCTTTTTGCAGCAAGGCGGTGGCGCTGTCATTCAAGCGGGCTTGGGCGTCGATGGCCTGACCTTGCAGGTCGGCGTTGGCGCAGCCCTGGCGTGCCAGGGCACGTTCGCGGGCGGCCAGACTGCGTGCGGCGATGGCTTCGGTGCTTTCGCCTGGTGGTGAAGTCAGCAGATCCTGCGCAGGCAAGCTGGGCACTTCGATGTGCAAATCGATCCGGTCCAGCAGTGGGCCGCTGAGCTTGCCTTGATAGCGGCTGACCTGGTCGGGCGAGCACCGGCAAGCTCGGGTGGCGCTGCCCAGATAACCGCAAGGGCAGGGATTCATGGCGGCAATCAATTGGAACCGTGCCGGAAACTCGGCGCGCCGGGCGGCCCGGGCGATGGTGATGGTTCCCGTTTCCAGTGGCTCGCGCAGGGCCTCTAATGCGGCTCTTGGGAACTCTGGAAGTTCGTCCAGGAAAAGCACACCATGGTGGGCCAAGGAAATTTCGCCCGGGCGCGGCGGTGAGCCGCCGCCGACCAGAGCCACGGCGCTGGCCGAGTGGTGTGGCTGGCCGGTCGGGCGTTGCGCCCAGCGCGAGAGGTCAAAGCGCCCCGCCAGGCTGGCGATGGCGGCCGATTCCAGTGCATCTTCGATGCCCATGGGTGGCAGCAAACCCGCAAAGCGTTGCGCCAGCATCGATTTGCCCGAACCGGGTGGCCCCACCATCAAGAGCGAATGTCCACCAGCGGCAGCGATCTCCAGCACCCGTTTCACGCCCGCTTGACCTTTGACATCGGCCAGGTCGGCATACAGCCCAGGGGCCGAGGGCGTGGTGGGCGCCACGCGAGCCCAACCATCGCTGGGCTCGGGTGGGGGCTCGTTCGAGGGCGGTAAGAACTGCTGCACCACATCAAGCAAGTGGCGCGCCCGAAAGACTGCTGCATCGGGTACCAGCGCCGCCTCTTCGGCGCTGGCCGGTGGCAACACCAAGCGGGTTCGCACCTGTTGCTGACGCAGCACCAAGCTCATGGCCAAAGCGCCGCGAACCGGTCGCAGCTCGCCCGACAAGGACAACTCGCCCGCAAACTCATAGTCGGCCAGTTGGCTGGCGTCAATCTGTCCGCTGGCAGCCAGAATGCCCAAAGCAATCGGCAGGTCGAGCCGCCCGGAGTCTTTGGGCAGGTCGGCCGGGGCCAAGTTCACGGTGATGCGTTTGTTGTGCGGAAACTCAAGCCCGCTGTTTTGCAAGGCCGAGCGCACGCGTTCGCGCGCTTCCTTGACCTCGACATCGGCCAAGCCCACCAAGGTGAAGCTGGGCAAGCCATTGGCCAGATGCACCTCAACGGTGACGGCAGGCGCTTGCAGGCCAACCAAAGCGCGGCTGCGCACCAAACTGAGACTCATATTCACTCCCTGCCCCATGCTGGTGCATGGTGTGTGTTCGTGTGCGCAGACTTGACGCACCGGACTTGTTTGAATGCCATTCAACCATGCACAGAGTAAGAGCGCACTGGTAAATGCCCTTGTAAAGGGCCATCTGCCAAGGTTGGCACGCTATCTGCATGAGGGCATTGTCTTTTCTTCACTTCTTGGAGTTCCTCATGAAAAAAATCCTCGTTCCTTCCTTGATCGCCTTGGCTTTGGGTTCCGTGAGCGGTTTGGCTCAAGCGCAAGCAGCTGCAGCACCTGAAAGCAGCCTGTCGTTCAACGTAGGCGCCACCACCGATTACCGCTACCGTGGGATTTCGCAGTCACGCCTGAAGCCTGCCTTGCAGGGCGGTGTGGATTACGCAGACAAGAGCGGTTTCTACGTGGGTGCTTGGGGTTCGACCATCAAGTGGATCAAGGATTCCGGTGCCAGCAAAGGCACGACTGAAGTCGACCTGTATGGCGGCTACAAAGGTGCGATGGGCGATGTGTCTTACGACGTGGGTGTTTTGCGTTACCAATACTTAGGCAACACGCTTGGCGACGTCACAGGTTTCGCCAATGCCAACACCACAGAGGTCTATGGCGCAGTGACTTACAACGTGTTCACGGCCAAGTACTCGCATGCCTTGACCAACACATTTGGCAACGTCAACAGCAAAAACAGCTACTACCTCGATTTGAGCGCCACGTTCGACTTGGGTAACGGTTTTACATTGACCCCTCACGTGGGCCGTCAGATGATCAACAACACCCCGTTGGCCTCTTACAACGACTACTCACTCACTTTGGGTAAAGATTTGGGCAACGGTTTGAGCGCTTCTGCGATGGCTGTGGGTACCAACGCCGACACAGGTCCTTACACACTGGCAGGCAAGTACAACGGCAAAGACGCTTTGGTCGTGGGCCTGAAATACGCCTTCTGATCTCACCCATTCAAAACAAGGAGCCATCATGAAACTGGTGACCGCCATCATCAAACCCTTCAAGCTGGACGAAGTGCGTGAAGCACTTTCGGGCATCGGCGTGCAGGGCATCACCGTGACCGAAGTCAAAGGCTTCGGTCGTCAAAAGGGCCACACCGAGCTGTACCGTGGTGCCGAATACGTCGTGGACTTTTTGCCCAAAGTGAAGATCGAAGCCGCTGTCTCTGACGAGCTGGTCGAGCGCGTGATCGAAGCCATCGAATCCGGTGCCCGCACCGGCAAGATCGGCGACGGCAAGATTTTCGTTTACGACCTTGAACAAGTGGTCCGCATCCGCACCGGTGAAACCGGCGGCGAAGCCCTCTGATCCAAAGAAAGAGAGTCATTCCATGAAAAAGCTACTCGCTACTCTGGCCTTGGGCCTGAGTCTGGGTTTGGGGGTGTTCGGCACGGCTTCTGTGGCCACTGCCCAAACTGCCCCGGCCGCTGTTACGGCCACTGCCGAAGCCAAGCCTGCCGAAGCGGCTGCACCCGCAGCGGCTCCCGCTGCCGCTGCTCCTGCTGCCGCCGAAGCTGCACCTGTGCCCGTGCCGAACAAAGCCGACACGGGTTGGATGATGCTGTCCACCATCCTGGTCATTTTGATGGTCATTCCGGGCCTGGCCCTGTTCTACGGTGGTCTGGTGCGCAGCAAAAACATGTTGTCCGTGCTGATGCAAGTCGTGGTGACTTTCTCGCTGATCACCGTGCTGTGGTTCGTTTACGGCTACAGCTTGGCCTTCACCGAAGGCAATGCCTTCATTGGTGGTTTTGACCGCTTGTTCATGAAGGGCATCTGGGACAACGTTGCAGGCACTTTTGCCAATGCAGCCACCTTCAGCAAAGGCGTTGTGATTCCTGAAATCTCGTTCGCAGCCTTCCAGGCCACGTTCGCAGGCATCACTTGCGCTTTGATCGTCGGTGCATTCGCTGAGCGCATCAAGTTCTCTGCCGTGCTGGCCTTCATGGTGCTGTGGTTTACTTTCAGCTACCTGCCTGTGGCGCACATGGTCTGGTTCTGGATGGGTCCTGACGCTTACGCTTCCAAAGAAGTCGTGGACGAAATGACCAGCAAAGCCGGTCTGCTGTGGCAGTGGGGCGCGCTGGATTTCGCTGGCGGCACCGTGGTGCACATCAACGCCGCTGTCGCTGGCTTGGTCGGTGCCTTCATGGTTGGCAAGCGCGTGGGTTACGGCCGTGAATCGATGGCGCCTCACAGCCTGACATTGACCATGGTCGGTGCATCCCTGCTGTGGGTGGGCTGGTTCGGCTTCAACGCTGGCTCCGCCCTCGAAGCCAACGGTTTCGCAGCCCTGGCCTTCATCAACACCTTGATCGCGACAGCTGGTGCTGTGTTGGCCTGGTGTGTGGGTGAAGCGCTGATGCGTGGCAAAGCCTCCATGTTGGGTGCTGCTTCGGGTGCTGTGGCCGGTTTGGTGGCCATCACGCCAGCAGCGGGCAACGTGGGTCTGGGCGGTGCTTTGATCATCGGCTTCATCGGCGGCTTCGCTTGCCTGTGGGGTGTGAACGGCCTGAAGAAGATGCTGGGTGCAGACGATTCCTTGGACGTGTTCGGTGTGCACGGTGTTGGCGGTATCGTCGGTGCCTTGTTGACCGGTGTGTTCAATTCGCCTTCGTTGGGTGGCCCGAGCGCCATGGGTGACTGGGTCACGATGACGATGATCACACCCGACGCTTACTCCATCGCTGCGCAAGTCTGGACCCAGGCCAAGGCCGTGCTGCTGACCATCGTGTGGTCGGGCGTGGTCTCGGTAGTTGCTTTCAAGATCGTTGACCTGACCATCGGTCTGCGTGTCACCGAAGAAGAAGAGCGCGAAGGTCTGGACATCTCCTCGCACGGCGAGTCTGCTTACCACGGCTGATGCCCTTAACTTCAGGTGACGTGACCGTCACCTGTCGTCCAAAGCCCGCAGTGCTTGCGCTCTGCGGGCTGTTTTATTTGGGGTACCAAAATGTCCGAGCGTCCTGAAAACCCGGGTCGCAGAGGCACAATGCCCGGATGAACACAGCCCCCACCTGGATCGCCATCACCACAGAACCCGACGGCCTGAGCGAATCGCCGTTTTGGCACCCGCAGGAGCAACGCCTGTATTGGGTGGATATCCCTGGGCGGCGCCTGGCACGTGTATTGGTGGACGGGTTACAGGCGCAAGGCGACGTCGAATACTGGCCCATGACGCAAGAGCCGGGCTGCATCGCGCCCGTGCAAGGCGGTGGTTTGGTCATGGCTTTGCGCGATGGCATTTACCTGGCCCGTGAATGGGGCGGCCCCTTGCAGCGGCTGGCGGCAGCGCCCTACGACACAAGCAAACTGCGCTTTAACGATGGCAAATGCGATGCACAAGGCCGCTTTTGGGCGGGCAGCATGTATGAGCCCAAAGACCAAGCATTGGGCACGCTCTACATGCTGGACAGCCAAGGGCTGCATCCCGTGATGGGTGGCGAAAAAGATGGCGTGGTGACGGCCAACGGCCTGGCTTGGTCCCCCGACGGTCGCACCGCCTATTGGGTCGATACGGCAGCTCACCAGGTGAGGGCGTTCGACTTTGCCCCGCTGACCGGTCGACTTTCAGCCGGACGCGTGTTCCACCAAATGTCCCTCAAACCTGCTGCTTGGACTTGGGGAGATACCTCACCCTATGGCGGCCGTCCTGATGGTGCAGCCGTGGACAGCGAAGGCTGCTACTGGAGCGCCCAATACGAAGGGCAACGCCTGCTGCGTCTGTCGCCCAGCGGTCAAGTGTTGTCCGAAGTGAAAACGCCCGTGCCATGCCCCACCATGCCCTGCTTTGGTGGAGCCGACCTCAAAACGCTGTTCATGACCAGCTCTCGCCAGGGCCGCAGTGCACAAGAGCTGGCCCAGTACCCTCAGGCGGGTTGCTTGTTTGCGATGCGGGTCGAGGTAGCAGGCTTGCCCGTGAATCATTACCGAAGCTGAATCGCCGCATTTTCAACACGGCTTGCTTTCAAAAAATTCACGCCAAGGCGCAAAAGCGGGGGTTACCATCCTTGCCCATGGAAGCTCAACTCAATTCCCTCATCGATGCTGTTCGCCAAGCCGGTGCGGATGGCCGTGTGTTGCGACTGCGCGGCGGTGGCAGCAAAGACTTTTGGGGCCAAAGCCTCGCCGGTGAGGTGCTTGACACCCGGGCCTATCGCGGCATCGTGAGCTACGAGCCCAGCGAGTTGGTGGTGACCGTGCGCTGCGGCACGCCGCTGGTCGAGTTGGAAGCTGCCTTGGCTGAAAAAGGCCAGTGCCTGGCGTTTGAGCCGCCGCACTTTGGCGAGGGCGCTACGGTGGGCGGCATGGTGGCTGCCGGTCTGAGCGGCCCCGCCCGCGCCACGGCGGGTGCTGTGCGCGACTACGTGTTGGGTGCCCGTTTCATCAACGGCTTGGGCGAGCACCTGACCTTTGGCGGCCAGGTCATGAAAAATGTGGCCGGCTACGACGTGAGCCGCCTGATGGCCGGCAGCTGGGGCACGCTGGGCCTGATCACCGAAGTCAGTTTGAAGGTTTTGCCTGTGGCCCCAGCCGAAGCGACTTTGATGATCGCGGGTTTGGCCCAAGGTCCGGCGCTCGATTTGTTGCACCGCTGGGGCGGTCAGCCTCTGCCCTTGAACGCCAGTGCCTGGGTGCGTGACACCACCGCCCAACCGGTGGCTGATTATTTGTTTGTGCGCCTGCGCGGCGCGGTGGCCGCTGTGCAGTCGGCCGTTGGCAAGATGAGTGCTGACGCGGCGGCCGAGGGTGCCCAAGTGCAGGTCATGGACAACGCAGAGGCGACCCAAGATTGGCGTGCCAGCGGTGAACAGACCTTGCCGTTTTTTGATGCCCCTACGCCCGACGCTTGCCTGTGGCGTTTATCGGTGCCACAAACTGCGCCGGTGCTGGAATTGCCTTACCCGACTTACCTGGAGTGGCAAGGTGCTCAGCGCTGGGTGTGGGCGCCTGCCTCGGCCGCTTTGGCTTTGCGCGAATTGGCGCAATCGGTCGGCGGCCATGCCACCTTGTTCCGGGCCAGCGCCGCCCATCCCGACTTGGACAAAGCCGCAGGCGTGAACACCCCGCTGGACGCTGTGCAGCAACGCATCCAGCAGCAATTGCAAAAACAGTTCGACCCGAAAGGCGTGTTCGCCACCGGTCGCTTGCACCCCCTCTGAGGCGAATCGTCATGCAAACCAACCTCGCCCCTGAATACCAAAACACCCCCGACGGCCTGGCGGCCGAAGCCATTTTGCGCAAGTGTGTGCACTGCGGCTTTTGCACCGCCACCTGCCCCACCTACCAACTGCTGGGTGACGAACTCGACGGCCCGCGTGGCCGCATCTATTTGATGAAGGCGGTGCTGGAAGGCGAAACGCCCACCCGCAAAACCCAGATGCACCTGGACCGGTGCCTGACTTGCCGCAACTGCGAAAGCACATGCCCGAGCGGCGTGCAATACGGCCACTTGGTCGACATCGGCCGCAAGCTGGTGGACGCCAAAGTCGAGCGCCCCGCAGGCGAAAAGCTGGTGCGCTGGGCGCTCAAAGAAGGCCTGCCTTCTCCCCTGTTTGCCCCCGCCATGAAGATGGGCCAAATGGTGCGCGGCCTGCTGCCCGAAAGCCTGAAAGCCAAAGTGCCCGCGCCGCAAAACGCCGGTGCCTGGCCCACCCGCACGCATGCCCGTAAGGTGCTGATGTTGGCCGGTTGCGTGCAGCCGAGCATGAGTCCCAACATCAACACCGCCACCGCCCGCGTGCTCGACGCCGCAGGCATCCAGACCGTGACCGCCCCCAAGGCCGGTTGCTGCGGTGCGGTCAAGTTCCACCTGAATGACCACGACGGCGGCAAAGACCACATGCGTGCCAACATCGATGCATGGTGGCCACTGGTTGAATCGGGCGAAGTCGAAGCGATCGTCATGAACGCCTCGGGCTGTGGCGTCATGGTCAAGGACTACGGCCATGTGCTGAAAGACGACCCGGTGTACGCCGACAAAGCCGCCCGCATCGGCGCGCTGACGAAAGACCTGAGCGAGATGCTGCCCGAGCTGGTGCCCTTGCTCCAAGCCAAGATCAAGCCCCAAGCCCTGCAAGCCGCAGGCCTGCAGGCCTACCACCCGCCCTGCACGCTGCAACACGGCCAGCAACTCAAAGGCGGCGTCGAAAAGCATCTGGGTGATTTGGGCTTCCAGATCAAGGTCACGGCCAATGAATCTCACCTGTGCTGTGGCTCGGCGGGCACCTACAGCGTGCTCAACCCCGAGCTGTCCAAACAACTGCGCGACCGCAAGCTGGGCCACCTGAACGCGCTGGAGCCGCAAGGCGTGATCAGCGCCAACATCGGCTGCATCGCCCATCTGCAAAGCGGCAGCGGCATGCCGGTGCGGCATTGGGTGGAGTTGCTGGACGAGGCGATCCGGTGAGTCGTGTGGTTGTGGTTGGGGGAGTGCCAGGCCATTGATGCGGTGCGTTAGCGCAGCCGCTGTCTGTCACGGCATCACCCCGCAAGAACCCCGGCAATGTCGCCAACGCCAATCACTTCGACCCCTTCGGCGAAAGGCCAGCGTTGCTGCACAGGGGCCACGATGTAGGTTTTTTCGGGCTGCACGTCTTGCAGGGATTGCCAGAAACCTTTGGTGACTTTGGGTGCGATGCTGAATTTGATTTCGAATCCGATCTTTCGTTGTCCGGATTCCACCACCACATCCAGCTCGGCACCTGCCGCTGTTCTGTAAAACGACATGCTGGCGCCAGCAGGCAAGTGCGCGGCGATCTGGTCGATGACAAAGCCTTCCCAGGATGCACCCGTCGTGGGGTGGCCTTGTAAGTCGGCGGCACTGGTCAAGCCCAGAAGGCTGTGCAGCAGGCCGCTGTCACGCACATAGACTTTGGGGGCTTTGACCAAACGCTTGCCCAGATTGACATGAAAAGGCTCGAGCTTTCTGACCAGCAACGCACCCACCATGTGATCGAGCCAGCGACTGACCGTCGGGGCGCTCACGTCCAGCGAGTTGGCCAGGGCCGAGGCATTGAACAATTGGCCATGCACATGGGCCAGCATGCGCCAAAAGCGGCGCAGGCTTTCTGCATCCACCCGCAAGCCCAGCGCGGGCAAATCGGTGTGCAGAAGGTGGCGAATAAACGCCTCACGCCAAGCCCAGGACGCTTGTGAATCGACCGCGGTGAAGCTGGGCGGAAAGCCGCCGCGCACCCACAAGTCCTGCACTGTGGCGAGGTCCTCCCCGACTTCGTTGACGAGGAGCGGGAACATGTCAATCAGACTCAGGCGTCCGGCCAAGGATTGGGATTGACGCAGCAATTCAAACGAAGCCGAGCCCAGCAAAACGAAACGCCCGGGGCGACGGATGCGGTCGATTTCGCCCCGCAACACCGAAAACAGTTCGGGTGCATTTTGAACTTCGTCCAGGATGACAAGCCGGTCTGCGTTGGCTTGCAGGAACAGCGGGCCTTCGCCCAGTCGGGCGCGGTCCTGCGGGGAATCCAAGTCCAGATAGATGGCCTCTGGATGGGTTTCCAGCAGAGCACGCGCCAGTGTGGTCTTGCCAATCTGGCGTGGCCCCAAAATGGCAACGGCCGGACTCCACGCCAGATGTGCATTCAGTGTGTTTTGGGCAATACGTTTAAACATCCTTGCATTTTAAATATGGTGTATTCAAAATACAAGGATAAATTTATGGGTGTCCATCATGCACCCTGATGGGTTTCATAGATGCAAATGGCGTTGTCGGTGCCCACGCTCATCCGCATGGAAAAAGGCGACCCTTCGGTGGGCATGGGGGTGTACGCCACCGCGCTGTGGCTCATGGGCCGACACGCGGCCCTGCCCGATGTGGCCGCACCCGCGCAAGACCTGAATGCGTTGGAGCAAGACATTGAAGCGGTGCGTCAACGCGCGCGTCGCATGTCGCGAAAGTCAGCGAACGTGACTTGAAGGGGCGGCACTTTGATTAGCGGCTCATGGGTGGCGTGTTGGTCGTCACCCACCGCTGCCAAACCCGTCTGAAATCCCGTGCCGAGCCAAAGCCGCAGGCCTCGGCCAATTGTTCTTGGGTCAGCGCCGGTTGTTGTGCCTGCAGTTCGCGTGCCCGGGCCATGCGCAGTTGTTGCTGGTAGTCCACCACGCTGATGCCGGTGTGCAGCATGAACAGGCGCGACAAATGCCGGGGGCTCACGCAGGCCACCTTAGCCAGCTCAGTCAGCGACCAGCGGTGGGCGGGGTCTTGGCTCAGGCTTTGCGCGATGGCATCTTGCGCCCTGTGTACCGCCGGGTGCATGTGGTTGCGGTGCGCCAGCCAAGGCGACAGTTGCGGGTCATTCGGGCCACGGCGGGTGTACATGACCAAGCGTCGCGCCACTTGCGCCGCCAATGCGGCACCGGCCACTTGTTCAAGGATGTAAAGCGCCAAGTCGATGCCCGTGGTGATGCCTGCGCTGGTCAGCACCCGGCCATCGCCCACAAAAATTCGGTCGGCCTGCACCTGGGCGGTGGGGGCCAGGGCTTGCAGATCGGCAATCAGGCTGTGATGCGTGGTGCAGCGCAGGCCGTCGAGTTGGCCCGCCATGGCCAGCAGCAAAGCGCCCGAGCAAATGCTGGCCAGGCGCGTGTCGGGCTGCACGGCGGTTTGCAGCCAGCGCACCACTTGCTGTGCGGCGGGCGTGGCGTAGTCTTCGCGTTCGTGGCTGTTGCCGGTGATCAGCACCAGGCTGTGAGGTGGCAATTGTTCGGGCAAGGGTTCAAGCCCTGTCAGTTGGGTGCCCAGCGAAGTGTTCACTTCTGGGCGTGGCCCGCAGGTGTGCAGCACCAGCGGTGCGCCCATGTCACGCGCCATGCGCAACGCTTCGGCAGGGCCCGCGTAGTCGAGCAGCAGCACACCTGGCGTGACGATCAGGTAAACCGTCAGGGTTGGCATGTCCAGCGCTTCAACAAGGGTTGACCAAACACGTTCATCAGCAGTCCCAGCATCAGCAGTGCGCCTCCGGCCCAGTGCAGCGGCCCCAGTGTTTCGCCAAAGACCAGCCAGCCGGTGGTCAGGCCCACCAGCGGCACCAGCAGGGTGAACGGGGCCACGCGGTTGGTGGGGTAGCGGCTCATCAAATACGTCCACAGTCCATAGCCCAGCAGCGTCGCCATCCAGGCCAGGTAGGCCACTGCCGCCAGCGTGCCTGTCGTCAAATGCGTGAGTGCCTGGACGATGGCCTCAGGTCCCTCCAGCCACAGCGACAAGCCTAAAAACGGCAGCGGTGGAACCAGACTGGCCCACACCACGAAGGCCAGTTGGTTCATGGGGCCATATTGGCTCACCAGCCGTGTGACGATGTTGCCGCACGCCCACGACAGAGCCGCCAGCAGCGTGAGCCCAAAGCCCAGCAGGGGCAAACTGGCCCCGGACGCCACCGCGCCATGCGCCACCCCAATCAGCACCAGCCCGGCCAACGCCAGCAAGAGGCCTGCCATCTGGTGCGCATGCCAGCGCTCATGCAGCCACCAGCTGGCCAGCAGCAGCGTGAAAAACGACTGCGATTGCAGCACCAGCGAAGCCAGACCCGAAGGCATGCCTACATGGATGGCGCTGAACAGGAAAGCAAACTGCCCAACCGAAATCGTCAGCCCATAAGCCAGATACCAGCGCAGTGGCACACGAGGTGCTTTGAACAACAGCAGCGCCGGAAACGCCGCGAGCATGAAGCGCAGCGCGCCCAGCAGCATGGGCGGCACGCCGACGATGCCGATTTTGATGACAGCAAAATTCACACCCCACACCCCGATCACCAGCAAGGCCAGAGCCAGGTCTTTGGGGCGCATCGGCAATGTGGCGCTCATGCTTTGCCCCCGGCTGCAATGGCCTGGCAGCCTTGCGGCTTGAACACCCGCTCCGTAGAGGCAGGGTTATTCACCAGCTTGGCTGCAGGCCGCACCGGGCGGCGCACCAGCTCGCCGCCGCAGTTGGGGCAGATGCCATGCAAGCGCGTGTCTGCGCAAGTTGCACAGAATGTGCATTCAAAAGAACAGATGCGGGCATCCAGCGCCTCAGGCGGCAGGTCGCGATTGCAGCATTCGCAGTTGGGGCGCAGTTGGAGCATGGTTTCGGGTCGCTGGGGTTCAGAGGCTGGACAGACAAGTATCCACGTTCACGATGCGCGCAAAGCGATCGGCCAAGACCAGCTCAGTGCGCGTGATGATGTCTTGGGCGCTGAAAGTCTGGCCGGTGCCCTTGTGGGTCATGGGGAAGGTCAGCGTCGCTTCAGACACAAAGTCCACCGCATAGCCAAGGTCCGAGGCCACGCGGGCCGTGGTCTCGCAGCATTGCTCGGTGCGGATGCCGCTGATGATGAGGCGCTGCACGCCCTGGCGACGCAACCACACATCGAGCCCGGTGTCGGTGAAGGCGCTGTGCACATGTTTGTCAAAGCGTGCGGCGGGATGGCCCGGCAGCCAGTCCATGGCCTTGATCAGGCCCGAGTCGGAGCGAAAAGGACCATCGTTGTCGATGTGAAAGATGTGTACCACCGGCACATCGGCCTGCCGACAACCCGCTTCCAGTTTCAACAGCGCTTGCTGAAATGGCGCGGGATGACCCGAAGGCCAATACGGCATGTGCTCAAAGGATTGCTGCACATCGATGATGAGCAGGGCGGACTTGGGTTGTATGGATGCATGGGTCATGGCTGGTCTGGGCAAAGGATGAACAAGCTTCCATTGTGTGAACCAGGGGCAGTCATAGACAGGGCATAGCGAGACGAACAGAGGACGGAAAAGGACATGCATGCCTCATGGCATATGCATGCCCATCTCAGGTCGATCTTTGAATGAAACGAGGCAGTGTGTCGTTAGTTCGCCAACGCCGCCTCAATGTCCTTGGCGATTTTTTCAGGTGCGTCCTGCGGGGCGTAGCGTTTGATCACGCGCCCGTCCTTGCCCACCAAGAACTTGGTGAAGTTCCATTTGATGGCTTTGCTGCCCAGGATGCCGGGCGCTTCGGCTGTGAGCCATTGGTAGAGCGGGTGCGCGCCATCGCCGTTGACCTTGACCTTGCTCATCATCTGGAAGCTCACGCCGTAGTTTTTCTGGCAAAAGTTGGCAATCTGTTCATCGTCACCCGGGTCCTGGCTGGCGAACTGGTTGCAAGGAAAGCCCAGCACGGCCAAGCCTTTGTCGCCATAAGACTGGTGAAGCTTTTCCAAGCCAGTGAACTGGGGTGTGAAACCGCAGGCGCTGGCTGTGTTGACGATCAGCATCACTTGGCCTTTGTATTGGCTCAGGTGCACAGGCTGTTGGTCGATGCTTTGGGCTTCAAAATCGTACAGGCTCATGGGGTGGCTCCATTTCAATCGTGTTGTGCAGGGCTGATCACCGACAGCAAGGCGGCCAGCAAGATCAACGAACCGCCGATCAGCGTATGGCCTTGCCATTGGGATGCGCCCAGTATGACGGAGGACACGCTGGCAAACAGGACCTCGGACAGCATGACCAGTGCCGTTGTGTGGGCAGCCAGACGGGCTGCGCCATATTGCAGCGCCAAGTTGCCAAACAAAAATGAGACACCGAGCAAAGCCACCAGCGGCAACCAGCTCCAAGCCGGAGCTTGGCCGACGTCAACCACACCCGTGGCCAAGCCCACCAACGCCGCCAGTGTGGCCATGACCGCACCGCCGCCAAACATGGCCAGGGTGCGCGACGAACCGGGCGTGTCCTTCAGTTTCAGCAGCAGCGCGTTGGTGATGGCAAACGTCAGGCCACTCAGCAGGGCCAGCACATCGGCCAGACTTTCAGGCACGGGCCAAGGGGTCTCGGGGGTTTTGAGCACGATGAACAAACCCGTGATGGCCAGCAGCAAACGCAGCAGCGCCATGCGGCGGGGTTTTTCGCCCAACAGCCACCAAGCGACCAGCACCGACCAAGCGGGCATCAGGTAAAAAAGCAGGACCACCCGCACCACGTCGCCCACCGTGACGGCCCAGTTGAAGCCCACATTGGTCAAGCCCGATGCCAGCAAGAGAATCCACAAGCCGGGATGATCGCGCCAGCTGATGAGCTGGCCTGTTTTCCAGAGCCACAAGGCGATGGATACAAACACAAAGGCGTAGACCAGCGCAGTGGCCCACAACGGGTGCAGACCTTGTGCTTCGAGTTGTTTGAAAGGCCACCAGCACACGCCCCAGACAAAGGCGTTGAACAGGAGTCCGGCCACGGCCAGACTTTTGGGAGAGGTTTGGCCCATCAGCGGGCGTGTCAGGAGGGGTCGCTGGGGGTGTTGCCGGCATCGCTTTGGCGCTTGCGCCGCCAGCGCCAGCCCAGCCAGGCGACGCCCAAGCCCAGCAAGGCAAAGATGCCGTGCTGGAATTGACGCAGGACAGAGAACATCCAGTCCCAGTTTTGCGCGCCAAAGTAACCCAGATACACCCAAATGGGCACACTGATCAGAGCGGCAAAGCCGTCCATCAAGAACCAGGTCGGGAAAGTCACGCGCTGGCTCATGCCGGCTGAAAAGAACACAGGGGTGCGCAAGCCAGGCAGAAAGCGGGCCACGAACATGACCCATTTGCCGTATTTGTGGAAGGCGTCCTGTGCACTGGCAAAGCGTTCGGGGGTCAGGATTTTGCGAAAACCGGGCAGTTGCGAGATGCGTTGGCCGTACAGTCGGCCGAGTGTGAACATCAGGCCATCACCGATCATGACGCCTGCCATGCCCACAGCAAACATGGTGTGCACATCGGCATGGCCCAGCCCCGCGATCACGCCGCCCGTGACCAAGGTCACGTCCTCAGGCACAGGAATACCAAAGCCGCAGATCAACAGCATCACGAACACGGCCAAATAGCCGTATTCGGTGAAGATGGGCATCAAAAACTGAAAAACTTCCATGGATTACAAGGTTCAGCCAGCGCCCGAACGGTTCAGGCGGAATGCGTGGGGTTAACAGGCAGCGGGCCAGTGTAAAGCATTTGAAAGCCCTCTCTCAGCCCCGGGCGAGCGGGTATTCCCGGGGCGCTTTTGTCTTCGGGTGCTGGGCAAATCGATCCCCGATTGCTGGCACACTTGGCATTCCCATTTGTTGAGTTCAAGTCCCGCATGCCTCGCCCCCTCCTTGCCACCATTCACATCGCTGCACTGCGCCATAACTTGGCACGCGCCCGCCAGGCCGCCCCCGATGCCCAAGCCTGGGCGGTGGTCAAGGCCAATGCTTATGGTCATGGCATTGAGCGGGTGTTTGAGGGCTTGCGCGGCGCGGACGGCTTTGCCCTTTTGGACTTGAGCGAGGCCGAGCGCGTCAGGGCTCTGGGTTGGCGTGGGCCGATTTTGTTGCTCGAAGGTGCTTTTGAGGCCCGTGATCTGGAGCTGTGCTCGCGCTTGCATCTGTGGCACACCGTGCATTGCGATGAGCAGATCGACATGCTGGCGCTGCACAAGACGCACGAGCCGCACCGGGTGTTCCTCAAAATGAATTCAGGCATGAACCGCCTGGGCTTCTCGCCGCAGCGTTACCGTTCGGCCTGGACGCGCTTGAACGCTTTGCCGCAGGTGGATGAAATTTCCTTGATCACCCATTTCAGTGACGCAGACGGGCCCAAGGGCATCGCGGCGCAGATGGCCTTGTTTGAAGAAGCCACCCGCGACCTGCCCGGTGAGCGCAGCGTGAGCAACAGCGCCGCCACTTTGCGCCATGCGCACGATGCCGCCGTGAAGGCCGACTGGATTCGCCCCGGCATTGCCGTGTATGGCAGCGCCCCGGATTTTCCTGAGCACACGGCCGCCCATTGGGGCCTGCAACCCGCCATGAGCCTGAATGCCAAGATCATCGCTGTCCAACACATTGAAGTCGGTGACAGCGTGGGCTACGGTTCCAGTTTTGTGGCGGACAAGCCCCAGCGCATTGGCGTGGTGGCTTGTGGCTATGCCGATGGCTACCCGCGCATCTGCCCCACAGGCACCCCGGTGTTGGTCGATGGTGTGCGGGGCCGCACCGTGGGCCGCGTCAGCATGGACATGCTGACCGTGGACTTGACGAACCTGCCCTATGCGGGCGTGGGCAGCACCGTCACCTTGTGGGGCAAGGCAAGCGAGGGCACGGTGCTCAGCATTGACGAAGTGGCCCAAGCGGCTGGCACCGTGGGCTATGAACTCATGTGCGCGCTGGCCCAGCGTGTGCCGGTGGTGGTCGAAGACTGAGTCTTTTCCCCAAGTTGGCGCTGCACAAGGGTGACCTTGCTGCGCGCGTGACAAGCGCGTTCGGCAGACCGGCTGACAATGCACCATGCCCCATCGCCCCCCGCTGCACCGACATGACCAACGCGCTTTGGTTGTGGCCCTGATCCTGATCGTGATTTGGGGTGGCAACTTCACCCTCCAAAAACACCTTCTGGTTTTGCTGTCACCCGGTGGTTTTTTGTGGGCGCGTTATCTGATCATGCCCGCGTGCGCACTTTTGCTCATGCGCTGGCGCTTTGGTCGCTGGTTCCCGCCCTTGCCGCGCAAAGACTGGCTGCACATGGCTTGGCTCGGTTTCATCGGTCACTCGTTGCATGTGGGCTTGGTCACGTACGGCATCCATTGGTCCACCGCGTTTTCGAGCTCGGTGATTTTGGCTTGCGGCCCGATCTTCACACTGCTGATTTTGCGTTTTCAGGGGCTGGAGCGCTTGACCGCAGCCCAGATGGCTGGGGTCTCGCTGGCGTTTGGCGGGGTTTTGCTGTTCCTGTCCGACAAATTGCTGGGTGGCCATTGGCGTGCGGGCGGGGGTGACCTGGTCTTGCTGATCGCGGCCGGGTTTTTCTCTTATTACACGGTGGAGGTCAAACCCGTCATGGAGCGGCACGGCCCGGTGTTGACCATGGGTTATTCCACCTTGTTGGGTGGTTTGCCTTTGATGTTGTGGTCCATCCCGTCAGGTCTGGCAGCGCCTTGGGTTTCGCTGGACATCTGGTCTTGGGTGGGCTTGTTCTGGTCGATTTTGGTCTCGGCCTTCCTCGGTTGGTTGGCGTGGGGCTGGATCAACACCGTGCGCGGCGTGGCCCGCACGGCTCCGCTGATGTACCTGGTGCCCCCGATGGCCGGCTTGTTTGCTTGGGGCTGGTCCGGTGAGCACTACAGCTGGGTCAAGATTGGCGGGGCGGGGGTCACGCTCTTGGGCGTGGCGCTGGCGCAGTACGCGGGGCGGCTGAAATGGCGTCTGCGCTGAGTGGCTGAGATCAGGCTTTGAGCCAGGTGTCGTAGGCGGTTTTGCAGATCAGCCCCAGCACCACCAAGATGAACACATGGCGCACAAAGCCTGCGCCGTGCTTGAGGGCCAGTCGGGTGCCGATCAGGCTGCCGACAATGTTGGCCGCGCCCATGGCCAGCGCCAAGTGCCACCAGACGTGGCCCTTGAAAGTGAACAAAACCAAGGCAGCCAGGTTGGTGGCCACATTGATCATCTTGGCCGCAGCAGAAGCGTTCAAAAAGTCGTAGCCGAGCACCCGAACATAGGCAAACACCAGAAAACTGCCTGTGCCCGGACCAAAGAAGCCATCATAAAAACCGATCACCAGGCCAATGCCCGCGGCGATCCAGGCTTCTTGCGCCCCTGCAAAGCGTGGCGCGTGACTGCGGCCCAAGTCCTTCTTGATCAGGGTGTAGAGCAGCAACACAGCCAGCAGCACGGGCAGCAATTTGCGAAACAAGCTGGGGTCCACTTGTGTGACCACCCAGGCCCCCGCCAGCGAACCCACAAGACCCGCGCCTGCCGCCGGCAGCAGGGAGCGCCAAGGCATGACCACTTTGCGGCTGTATTGCACGGTTGCAAAAGCGGTGCCCCAGATCGACGCGCTTTTGTTGGTGCCAAACAAGGTGGCGGGTGCTGCGCCGGGAAACGTGGCAAACAAGGCCGGCAACAAGATCAGGCCGCCGCCGCCCACGATCGCATCCACCAAGCCAGCCAGCAAGGAGGCCAGCGAAACAATCAGTAATTCCATGTCGGGGATTGTGGCATCGAGGTCGGACATGGCCTGTCGCCATGGGTGAACGACAGGCAAAAAAAAGCGCCGCTTGCGCGACGCTTGGGAAAATCACACCTCGTTCGGATGTTGGTTCATGTTCTTGCTCTTGCTCTTAGGCTTGTCTGTCTCCTCGGCCCTCGGGATGCAGATACTGCTTTGCATCGAGTGGATGAAATGTAAGTGAACAGATGCTGCCTTTTCCTCAGGGATTTCCCCATTTTGGGGAAATCCCTGCCCAGAACTGACGTTCAACTGACGGAAAAGAATGACTTTGGGTGCTTTGGTCGCTCAGGGTGCCATGCGACCGGCGGCATCTTCGGCGATCCACTGCGCCGCTTTCTCGGCAATCATCAAGGTCGGGCTGTTGGTGTTGCCACTGGTGATGGTGGGCATCACGCCCGCATCCACCACTCGCAGCCCCGCCACACCGCGCACCTGCAAGCGCCCATTGACCACCGCCATCGGGTCGTCGTCGCGCCCCATGCGGGTGGTGCCCACCGGGTGGAAGATGGTGCTGGCGATGTCTCCGGCCAGTTTGGCCAGCTCTTCATCGGTTTGGTATTGCACGCCGGGCTTGAACTCTTCGGGCGCAAAAGGTTTCATGGCGTCTTGCGCCATGATGCGGCGCGTCACGCGCAAGCTGTCGGCAGCAACTTTGCGGTCTTCGTCGGTGGCCAGGTAGTTGGGCGCAATGGCCGGGGCATCTTCAAACCGGGGGCTGGTGATGTTCACGCTGCCCCGGCTGGTCGGGTTCAGGTTACAGACGCTGGCCGTGATGGCCGGGAAGCTGTGCAGCGGCTCGCCAAACGCGTCCAGACTCAGTGGCTGCACGTGGTATTCCAGATTGGCATGAGGCTGCGAAGGGTCACTCTTGGTGAATGCGCCCAACTGGCTGGGGGCCATGCTCATCGGGCCTGATCGTTTGAAGGCGTACTCCATGCCGATCATGGCTTTGCCCAGTAGGCTATTGGCCAAGGTGTTGAGCGTTTTGGCCCCTTTGACCTTGTAGACCGAGCGGATCTGCAAATGGTCTTGCAAGTTGGCCCCCACGCCAGGCAGTTCGTGCTGCACTTCGACGCCTTTGTCCTGGAGCAAGGCCGCTGGACCAATGCCTGAAAGCTGCAAAATTTGCGCCGAGCCAATGCTGCCCGCGCTCAAGATCACTTCGCGGGTGGCTTGGACTTCGACCATCTCCACACCCGTCCACACCTGTGCTCCGGTGCAGCGTTTCTCGCCGTTGGCTTGGGTCTCCATCGTTAGCTTGGCCACATGGGCTTTATTCCACAACTCGAAGTTGGGGCGCGAATAGCAGGTCGGGCGCAAAAAGGCCTTGGCCGTGTTCCAGCGCCAGCCCTTGCGCTGGTTCACATCGAAATAAGCCACGCCTTCGTTGTCGCCCTGGTTGAAGTCATCTGTGGCTGGAATGCCCGCTTGCTGCGCCGCTTGCGAAAACGCGTCCAGCACGTCCCAGCGCAGGCGCTGCTTTTCGATGCGCCATTCGCCGCCGGTGTTGCGACCACGCAGGGTGTGCAAATAGCTGCCCTTGGGCAAATCGGTCGGCGCCAGCAGTTCGGACTTGGCACCCTTGGCCCCATGAAATTCGTTGGCACCGTTGTAATGGTCTTCGTGCAGCTTGAAGTAGGGCAGGGTCTGGTCCCAGCGCCACGCGTCATTGCCGGTGATCTGCGCCCATTGGTCGTAATCACGCGACTGGCCGCGCATGTAAATCATGCCGTTGATGCTGGAGCACCCGCCCAGCACCTTGCCACGCGGGTAACGCAAGCTGCGACCATTCAGGCCCGCCGCAGGCTCGGTCTGGTACAGCCAGTCGGTGCGGGGGTTGCCAATGCAATACAGGTAGCCAACCGGGATGTGAATCCAGTGGTAATCGTCTTTTTTGCCCGCCTCGATCAGCAGCACACGCTTGCTGGCGTCAGCCGAAAGGCGGTTGGCGAGCAAGCAGCCTGCCGTGCCGCCGCCAATGATGATGTAGTCGAAGGTGTTGTCGTTCATGTTGTGCCCGGTCTCCATAGCGGGCGATTGTGCCTGTGGATTGCAAGTCAACCGGACAAAAGATGTAGCGTCCGTGATCCGGGCTGGCCCGTTGGGCCGATTTGCTGGCGCGAAGCGACTGATGAGGCCCAGCGGGCCAGCCCGAAGCGCGGATGCGGCACCGAAGCTGTCCCTCAGATCAGAATTCCTTACTTGGCCGTAGGCATCACAAATTCCGCACCCTTGCCGATGCTCTCAGGCCAGCGCTGCATGATGGACTTTTGCTTCGTATAGAAACGCACGCCCTCTTCGCCATAGGCGTGCATGTCGCCAAACAGCGAACGCTTCCAGCCGCCAAAGCCGTGCCAAGCCATGGGCACCGGAATCGGCACGTTGATGCCGACCATGCCCACTTGGATTCGACGCGAGAACTCACGCGCCACGTTGCCGTCGCGGGTGAAGCAGCTCACGCCGTTGCCAAACTCGTGGTCGTTGATGATTTGCACGGCGGTGCCAAAGTCTGGCACGCGCACGCAGCTCAAGACCGGGCCAAAGATTTCTTCTTTGTAGATCTTCATGTCGGTGGTGACGTGGTCAAACAGCGTGCCGCCCAGCCAGAAACCGTTGTCGCAACCTGCACCGGCCTTTGCACCGTCAAACTCGCGGCCATCGACCAAGAGCTTGGCACCTTCGGCCACGCCCGCGTCGATGTAGCCTTTGATGCGCTGACGCGCCGCGTCGGTCACGATGGGTCCCATCTCAGCGGCCAGGCTTTCACCGTTGAGCACTTGCAGCGCCTTGGTACGCTCGATCAGCTTGGGCAAGATCTTGTCGGCCACATCGCCCACCAGCACCGCCACCGAAATCGCCATGCAGCGCTCGCCAGCCGAACCGTAGCCTGCGCCGATCAGCGCGTCCACGGTCTGGTCGATGTCCGCATCGGGCATGACCACCAGGTGGTTCTTCGCGCCGCCCAAGGCCTGCACGCGCTTGCCGTGGTGGGCACCGGTCTCATAAATGTAGTTGGCAATCGGGGTGGAGCCGACGAAGCTGATGGCTTTCACATCGGGGTGTTCCAGCAGCGCGTCCACGGCTTCTTTGTCGCCCTGCACCACGTTGAACACGCCATCGGGCAGACCGGCTTTTTTCAGCAAGTCGGCGATGAACAGCGACGGCGTCGGGTCGGTCGGGCTGGGTTTGAGGATGAAGGTGTTGCCCGCTGCAATGGCCACCGGGAACATCCACATGGGCACCATGACCGGGAAGTTGAAGGGCGTGATGCCCGCCACCACGCCCAGAGGCTGGCGCATCGTCCAATTGTCGATGCCGGTCGAGACCTGCTCGGTGTAGTCGCCTTTGAGCAGCTGCGGAATGCCGGTGGCGAATTCCACGATGTCGATGCCGCGCGAGACTTCGCCCTGCGCGTCGGTGAACACTTTGCCGTGCTCGGCGGTGATCAGGTGGGCCAGCTCGTCTTTGTGGGTGTTCAGCAGCTCCAGGAACTTGAACATCACGCGGGCGCGGCGCAGGGGCGGGGTGTCGGCCCAGGCGGGGAAAGCGGCTTGCGCAGCGGCCACGGCTTGGGCCACTTCGGCGCTGTTGGCCAGGGCCACGCTGCCGGTCACGGCGCCGGTGGCGGGGTTGGTCACGCTCTGGCTGCGGCCCGAAGTGCCAGCGGCGACTTGGCCGCCGATGTAATGACCGATGTTCGTGATGCTCATGGGGGCTCCTGAATGGGGGGTGAATGGTTTTCAGCGTACGAGTGTAGGCACCCTCACCACCCCCCACAAGACTGCAAAACTGAATTGATTGTTCAAAATAATGAACAATACCCGGATGGAAGACCAAAAAATCAACACCCTCTGGACCCACCTGCACTGGCTGAGCGTGCTGGCGCAGCAAGGCAGTTACACGGCGGCTGCCGCTCGGCTGGGCGTGAGCAAGGCCGCCATGAGTCAGCGCATCGCCGAGCTGGAGCGGGCCGCCAAAGTCACTCTTGTGCAGCGCACCACCCGCAGCCTGCGCCTGACCGAAGCCGGTCAAAAGCTGGTGGACGACACCCGCGCATCGTTTGAACAGATCGAGCAGAGCTTTGCCCAAGTGCGCGATTTGGCGGAGCAACCCAGTGGCCTGCTGCGCGTGACGGCGCCTGTCGCCTTTGCGCGGCAGCAACTTGTGCCACTGCTGACTGATTTCCTCAAAAATTACCCGGACGTTCGGATTGAACTGGATATGTCGGACCGCCTGAGTGCGCTGGCCACTGAGGGCTATGACCTGGCGATCCGTCATACCACCCGGCCACCCGACACCCATGTGGCGTGGTCGCTGTGTGGCACCGAATCCTTGTTGGTGGCTACCCGGGCCTATTTGCGCAAGCAGGGTGAGCCGCAAAGCCCCGCCGATCTTCAAGCACACAACTGCCTGCATTACCCTCGCTCGCAAGACACCCCGGCTTGGACCTTTGAGTTACGTCAGCCTTCAGGCGGTGATGAACGCATCACGGTACCGGTCATGGGCCATTTCGCAGCCAACAACAGCGAGGCCCTGCGGGAAGCCGCCCTCGCGGGCGCTGGCATTGCCTTGTTGCCCGATTTCAGCGCTCAAGCGGCCTTGCGCCAAGGCAAGCTGGTGCGCGTGCTGCCCGACTGGAAGCCGGTGGGTGCATTCGCCGAAACCATCTACGCCATCCGCCCTTATGCCCCGCATGTGCCTCGCGCCGTGGCAGCGTTGGTGGCGCATTTGCGTGAAGGGCTGGCGTTGGGCTTTTGATGGGTCAGTGTCCAGTCAGCACCGGAAACAGCTTGTGCAGTCCATCGGCCATCACTTCAACCGCCAGTGCCGCCAAGATCAACCCCATCAGACGGGTCATCACGTTGATGCCGGTTTTGCCCAGCACGCGTGCAATGGGTGTGGCCAGTGAAAAGCACAAGGCGGTGGCCAGCGCGATGACCACGCCGTAGCTGACGAGTGTGCCGAGTTGGGCGAAGTTCTTGGCTTTTTCGGCGTAAATCACCACCGTGGACATGGTGGCCGGGCCGGTCAGCAGCGGGATGGTCAGCGGCACCACGGCGATGCTGGCACCCACGGCGGCTTTGGCCTCGGCGTCGTGCACTTCGTCGGCGTTAGCGCGGGCTTCGGCCGGTTGGGCATTCAGCATCGATAGGGCGGAGGTCAGCAGCAGCATGCCCCCGCCGACTTGAAAGCTGGCCAGCGAGATGCCGAAAAACTCCAGAATTTGCAGACCCAGCAAGGCGCTGGCGGCGATCACGATGAAGGCGGCGGTCGAAGACACCAGGATGGTGCGCTGGCGCTGGGCGCGACTGAAGCCCTGGGTGTAGTGGATGAAAAACGGGACGATGGCCAAAGGGTTGACGATGGCCAGCAAGGTGATGAGTGGTTTGAAGTCCATCGCCGCATTGTGCAGTTTTTATGGCGTGGGGGCGGCCGGTGTGCGCCGGCGGAACATGCCCCAGCCTTCCATGTGCAGCACTTTGTCGCCGTGCTGGTTGAACATTTCCCACAGGTTGCGCGTCATGCCCACATCGGGACGTTTGCCCATGGGCTTGGTCTCCAGCATGGTGCTTTGCAGGCGTAAGGTGTCGCCGGGGTAGACGGGTTTGAGCCATTTGAGGCCTTCCAGGCCAGGCGAGCCCAGGCTGGATGTTTCGCACAGGAAGTTGGTCACCATCAAGCGCATGGCCATCGAACAGGTGTGCCAGCCGCTGGCCGAGAGGGCGCCAAAGACCGAGGCTCTGGCCGCTTCGTCGTCCAGGTGAAAGGGTTGCGGGTCAAACTGGCTGGCAAAGGCGATGATCTCTTCACGGGTCGGGGAGATGGTGCCCAGGTCGCGCACTTGGCCCACCGCAAAATCTTCCCAGTAATACTTGATCTGTGGCATCAGCGGCCTCCGGAAACGTCCAAGAAACTCATGGTGGTGTAACTGGCGCTGTCACTCAGCAGCCAGACAATCGCCTCGGCCACCTCTTGGGCAGTACCGCCGCGCTGGGCGGGCACCAGGTGTTGCAGGTCTTTCACGCGGTTGGGCAGGCCACCCGAGGCGTGGATTTCGGTTTCAATCAGCCCCGGTCGCACCGCATTCACGCGGATGCCCTCGGCCGCTACTTCTTTGGACAAGCCAATGGTGAAGGCGTCGATCGCGCCTTTGGCAGCGGCATAGTCCACATATTGGTTGGGTGAGCCCAGACGCGAAGCGGCGCTGGACACGTTGACGATGCTGCCGCCATCGCCGCCATAGCGGGTGCTCATGCGGCGCACGGCTTCTCGGGCACACATGAGGCTGCCGATCACGTTGATGTCGAACATGCGTTTCCAGCGGGCCACGCTCATTTCGTCCACCCTGGCCGCGACATCGACCACACCAGCGTTGTTGACCAAGCCCGACAAGCGGCCCAGCTTGGCATCGATGTGTTCGAACATCCGCAGCACTTGCGCTTCGTCGGCCACATCCGCCTGGACCGACATGGCTTGCCCGCCCGACGCGCGGATCTGCCGGACCACTTCATCAGCCGCCAGTGAGTTGGCGGTGTAGTTCACTGCCACCGACCAGCCGTGTTGGGCTGCCAACAGGGCTGTCGCAGCCCCAATTCCCCGGCTGCCGCCGGTCACCAACAAGACCTTGTTCATGGCATGTCTCCTGCAAAAATTCGTGATGGCGGGTACAACCGCTGTTTTGTCCAAAGATTACACAACAGACAAGGAGACAGCATGGGTCGCACAGTGGACTATTACTTCGCCCCGCAAAGCCCTTGGGCTTATTTGGGTCACCAACGACTGGCTGACATCGTGCAGCGTACCGGGGCCACGGTGCACGTGATGCCGATCGACTTGGGCGGCAAGGTGTTCCCGATTTCGGGGGGCTTGCCTTTGGGGCAGCGTGCGCCGCAGCGTCAAGCCTATCGGTTGGTGGAGTTGCAGCGCTACAGCCAGCACCAGAATTTGCCTTTGAACCTGAAGCCCCAATACTTTCCGGTGGGGGGTGACGACGCGGCTCGCCTGATCATCGCGGCCGACATCGCCCAAGGTGCAGCGGCGGCCATGGCGATTGCCGGGGCGGTGCTGGCGGCCTGCTGGGCCCAAGAGCGCAACATGGCCGATGACAAGGTGCTGGCCGAGTTGTTGCAAGAGCAGGGTTTGCCCGCCAGCTTGCTGGAACAGTCGCACAGCCAGGCCGTTCAGGTGCGCTACGAAACCTATACCCAGGCAGCGATTGACGCAGGTGTGTTTGGCGCACCAAGCTATGTGGTGGATGGCGAGATTTTTTGGGGTCAGGACCGGCTTGATTTTGTCGAGCGTGCGCTGGCCTGTTGATGTGGTTGAACTGATTTGAGGAGCTGAAAATGGGAATGATGATGGAATTGAAATCTGCGGACGGCACAGCGGTGTCTGCTTATGTCGCTAGCCCAGTGGACGCGCCCAAGGGTGCTGTGGTGGTGATCCAGGAGATTTTTGGCGTGAACAGCCACATCCGCAATGTGGCCGATGGCTATGCCGCCGAGGGTTATCTGGCCGTGGCACCTGCGGCCTTTCATCGCGTCAAACCTGGTGTCGAGCTGGGCTATGCCGAAGCCGACATGGGCGAAGGCTTTGGCTACAAAACGGCGGTCGAGGCTTTGCCTGCGCCCGGTGTGATGCAGGACATTCAGGCAGCGATTGACCATGCGGTGCAAGCCGCGGGCGGTAAGGTTGGCATCGTGGGGTATTGCTGGGGTGGTTTGCTGACCTGGCGTGCCGCTTGTTCCTTGAAGGGCCTGAGCGCTGCGGTGCCTTATTACGGTGGCGGCATGACGACCGATGCTGAAATTTCCCGTCAGCCACGGGTGCCCGTGTTGGCGCATTTTGCTGAGGAAGATAAGTGGATTCCGCTCGATTCCGTTGAGGCTTTCAAGAAAGCGCATCCCGCAGTGCAGGTGTTCACCTATGCGGCGCATCACGGCTTCAACTGCGATCAGCGTGGTTCTTGGCATGCACCATCGGCCCAATTGGCGCGGGAACGCACACTCGCGTTTTTCAAGCAACATTTGGGTTGAACGACTGAAGATGTCATACCCGCGCATGCGGGTATCCAGGGTTGACGAAGACATGGACCCCCGATCGAGTCGGGGGTGACGAGATGGGCTGGTGATGTTTCGCGCTTACTCGCCCGTCCGCGCCAGATAGCGTTTGCGCCAGAACACCAGACCCATGACCAGCGCGATGGTGCCCATTGTGCCCAGCGTCCACCAAAAGCCCGAGGCCTGGTGCAGCCAGGGGATGAACTCGAAGTTCATGCCAAAAATGCCTGCGATCAGGTTCAGTGGCAAAAAGATGGCCGTCAACGCGGTCAGGGTGCGCATGATGTCGTTGGTGCGGTTGCCCTGCACATTGAAGTGCATTTGCACCGCCGTTTCGGTGTTGTGCTCCAGGCGGCGCACGTGTTGGACCACGCGGTCGATGTGCTCCAGCACATCGCGGCTGCGGATTTTGAGCAGCTCGTGTTCGCGCTGCGCTGTGTTGTCGGGTGTAATCCGCCAACTGTCCAGTGACTCGGTCCAGCTTTGCATGGCGGTGTGCTGGTCGTCGCACAAGGCTTCGAGCTGGTGCAGCGCCATGCGGGCGTGTAGCAGGGCGTCCCAACGGTTAAAGCGCGTGCGCGGGTGCAGCAGTTCGGCTTGCCAGTGGTCGAGCTGGCGGCTCAGTTCGCGGCGCAAGTCCAGATAACCATCGACCATGTGGCTGACGATGCGCAGCATCATGTCGGCCGGGCTGTGGGGCACGCCGCGTGCGCCGGTTGAGCGGGAGTCGCTAGCGCTTGCATCCTGGGCTTGAGTGCTGGCCAGTAGCCGGGCGGCATAGGCTTCGCGCACGGCGCAGTCGGCCGGGTGCACGCTCAGCAGCACCCGGTCAAACACCGCAAAGCCGACCGGACTGGTGTCAATGCGGTGCAGCACCGGTGGGCCGGGGCGTTTGCCGCTTTGCAGGTCGAGGCTGTTGTCCGGCTTGGCGTTTACACCATCCGGGCGCTGGGCCAGCCGCCGGAACACCATCAGGTCGTAATGCGAGCTGTAGTCAAAGCGCGAGGGCAGCTGGGCGTTCAGCAGGTCCGAGACGTGCAAGTCCACCAAGGTCTGACCTGTCAGCTGTTCAAGGCTGTTTTGGATGGATGCCAGCTCTGATTGAAATTGTTCACGTGAGCAGGCAATCCAGACATAACCGTGCTCAGGCAGTTGCTGGGGCAAGGCCAACCCAGCGTGTACCTGTGTGCCTGCGATGTTGAAGACCCGCATGCGATCAGCCTTGGCGGATCAGGCGGGCCGCATCGCGTGCAAAGTAGGTCAGCACGCCGTCGGCGCCTGCGCGCTTGAAGGCCAGCAGGCTTTCCATCATCACCAGGTCGTGGTCGAGCCAGCCGTTTTGTGCAGCGGCTTTGAGCATGGCGTACTCGCCCGACACCTGGTAAGCGAAGGTCGGCACCTTGAACTCGTCTTTGACGCGGCGCACGATGTCCAAGTAAGGCATGCCGGGCTTGACCATCACCATGTCGGCGCCTTCGGCCAGGTCCATGGCGACTTCGCGCAGGGCTTCGTCGCTGTTGCCCGGGTCCATTTGGTAGACCTTCTTGTTGCTCTTGCCCAGGTTGCTGGCTGAGCCCACGGCGTCGCGGAAGGGGCCATAAAAGGCGCTGGCGTACTTGGCGCTGTAGGCCATGATGCGGGTATGGATCAGGCCGCGCGCTTCGAGCGCCTGGCGGATTGCGCCGATGCGCCCGTCCATCATGTCGCTGGGGGCGACCATGTCGACGCCGGCTTCGGCTTGCGTCAGGGCTTGTTGCACCAGCACGGCGGTGGTTTCGTCGTTCAAGATGTAGCCGGTCTCGTCCAGCAGGCCGTCCTGGCCGTGGCTGGTGAAGGGGTCGAGCGCCACGTCGGTCATCACGCCCAGTTCGGGAAAACGTTTTTTCAGCTCGCGCACCACGCGCGGCACCAGGCCGTCGGGGTTCATGGCTTCGCTGCCTGTGGGGTCCTTGAGGCTGGCGTCGATCACTGGGAACAGCGCCATCACCGGGATGCCGAGTTTCACGCAGTCTTCGGCCACCGGCAGCAACAGGTCCAGACTCAGGCGTTCCACGCCGGGCATGGAGCCCACGGCTTGGCGCTGGTTCTGACCGTCCAGCACGAAGACGGGGTAGATGAGGTCATGTGGCGTGACCTGGTGTTCGCGCACCAAGTTGCGGGTGAATTCGTCACGGCGCAGGCGTCGTGGGCGGCTCAAGGGGAAGGGGGCGACGGGGTTCATATTGAAAATTGTGCCTGAAGTCATGCCCGGCACCCAAAGTCTGGGGCTTCCTGGCCTCTGGCCAAGGCGCGCATCCCTCAACCAATAAAAACAACACAAAAATTAAAATTGAACTTGTTAATGGTTTTGTTATTTGATAAATTCAGTCCGGGCAGCTTGCTGCCTCCCGCTTTTCCTCCCTGAGCGGGGCCTGGATGCGGTAACGCGGAAGGGCTTCCCACCCTCGGCCCCTGGCCGGGGGTTTTTTTTGCCTTGGCACCCCATTTGTGCCGGTCCAGCCATCCTGACTACACTTGCACCATGCTCTGGATCAAAGCCCTTCACATCGTCTTCATCGCCAGCTGGTTTGCCGGCTTGTTTTACTTGCCGCGCATTTTTGTCAATCTGGCCATGGTGGAGCCAGGGTCGGTGGCCGAGCGGGAGCGCCTGCTGCTGATGGCTCGCAAGTTGTACCGTTTCATGACCATTTTGGCCATTCCCGCTTTGGCTTTGGGTTTGTGGTTGTGGCTTTACTACGGCATTGGCAAAGGTCCTGGACAGGGCTGGATGCATGCCAAGCTGGCCATCGTGGTGGCTTTGATGGGCTACCACCATGGTTGTGGCGTCATTCTTCGAAAATTCACCCAAGGGCAAATGCAACGCAGCCACGTGTGGTTTCGCTGGTTCAACGAGGCACCGGTGCTCATGATGTTGGCGGCCGTGATCCTGGTGGTCGTTAAACCCTTTTAAGGCCTTGGCATGCGCACCCCTCACCTGCGCAAAACGGCAGCTTGGCCCTTGGTGTGGATTTATGCCATCTTGATTGTTTACGCCAGTCTGTACCCCTTTGACAGCTGGCGCATTCAAGGCATTGCCCCTTGGGCTTTTTTGACGGCACCCTTGCCCCGCTACTGGACAGGGTTTGATGTGCTTGCCAATGTGGTGGGTTATGCGCCTTTTGGCTTTTTGCTGGCTTTGGCGCTGCACAGAACACGACCCCATGGACCAGTCATTGGCTTGACCACCTTGGTGGCGGCCACGCTGTCGCTGACGATGGAGTCTTTGCAAATGTTTTTGCCGGTGCGTGTGCCTTCCAATGTGGACGCCGCCTTGAACATTTCAGGGGCTTTTGCTGGTGCTGTGACCGCCCGCGCATTGGAGTGGGTGGGCGTGTTGGACCGTTGGAGCCGCTTTCGTGACCGTTGGTTTGTGCCCGATGCCAGTGGGGCAATGGCGTTGCTGGCTGTGTGGCCCTTGGCTTTGTTGTTCCCAGTCCCCGTGACCTTTGGGCTGGGGCAGGTGTTGGAGCGGGTGGAGGTGGCTTTGGCCCACGTGCTGGAAGACTCGCTGTTGCTGGAATGGTTGCCATTGCGTGAGGTGGAGTTGCAGCCTTTATTGCCTGTCAGCGAAATCCTGTGTGTCGCCATTGGCTTGTTGTTGCCCTGTTTGTTGGCCTTCGGAGTGCTGCGTGAATGGCGACAACGCATCATGGCGGCCGTGTGTTTGGTGTTGGTCGGATTCATGGCCAGTGCCTTGTCCGCTGCGCTCACTTACGGACCCGCCCATGCCTGGGATTGGATCAGTACCGAGGTCTTGGTGGGCTTGGCGCTGGCCATCGTGATCATGGCCGCGCTGTCGTTCAGTGCGGCGCGGGTATGTTGGGTGCTGGCGCTGGCCGCTTTGGTTTGGCAGATCAGCTTGCTCAACAACGCTTCGGCAGATGCTTACTTTGCCTTGACGCTTCAAACCTGGGAGCAAGGTCGGTTTATCCGCTTTCATGGCCTGATCCAGTGGCTGGGTTGGCTGTGGCCCTATGCCTTGCTGCTCTATTTGGTGAGTCGGCTGTCTTCTGCTGACCGTTCGAACGATCAGTGATGGCGCATCCGCCTAGAATTAAGGCATGAGTTCAGAAAACGCCGCCCCTTACTTCAAACGCCACATCTTTTTTTGCCTGAACGAGCGCAAAAACAACGAGGCCTGTTGTGCACAACAAGGCGCACAAGCCGCCTTTGACCATTGCAAAAACCGCATCAAAGACTTGGGGCTGGCTGGGCCGGGTCAGGTGCGCGTCAACAAAGCCGGTTGCCTGGACCGTTGTTCAGGGGGGCCTGTGGCTGTGGTGTACCCCGAGGGCGTTTGGTACACCTATGTGGACCAGTCCGATATTGACGAAATCGTCGAGTCGCATTTGAAGAATGGTCAGGTTGTTGAACGGCTGGTCACGCCAGCGCATCTGGGGCGCTGATGAATGCCGCCACCCAAATCCTGACATTGACCGGATCGGCAGGGATCATTGAGGCTTTGCTCGACGTCCCGGCGGACGGTACCGCACGGGGGACTGCCATCGTCGCGCACCCGCACCCACTGTTTGGCGGCACCCTGCAAAACAAGGTGGTGCAGACCTTGGCCAGGGCATTTGTGCAGTGCGGGTGGCAGGCTGTGCGCTTCAATTTTCGCGGGGTAGGTGCCAGCGCAGGCACTTACGACGAAGGCCGAGGCGAAGCTGAGGACATGCTGGCTGTTGTTGAGCAAGTTGCCCCGCAAGGCCCCTTGGCCTTGGCCGGGTTTTCGTTTGGTGCGTTTGTCACCAGCCACGTGGCACAGACTTTGGCCCCGGTGCGCAGTCTTGAAAAGCTGGTGCTGGTGGGTACAGCAGCTTCGCGTTTTGTGGTCGCCCCGGTCGCCCCTGAATTGCACGAGAAGACCTTGGTGTTGCACGGCGAGCAAGACGACACGGTGCCGCTGTCCAGTGTGATGGATTGGGCTCGGCCCCAATCCTTGCCTGTCACGGTGATTCCTGGGGTTGAGCATTTCTTTCATGGGCAATTGCCCCTTCTGCGAAGCTTGGTGGCGCGTCACCTTCGCGCCTGATGCCGGATGCACCGCCTAAGCGGGGTGCGCCACGACGAAAAGACAGAGATTTATGATCCGATTTCTCAAAAATCTGGCGGCGACTTTGCTGGCCGCTTTCACCTTGAGTGCTCAGGCCCAAATGCCGCAGCCCCCCGAAGTGGCGGCCAGGGCGTATTTGCTGATCGATGTGACAGCCAACCAGATCTTGGCGGCCAAAGACCCCGACATGGCGGTTGAGCCGGCTTCGCTGACCAAGCTGATGACGGCCTATTTGGTGTTTGATGCCCTGAAATCCCGCAAGATCGACCTCAAGCAAACCTTGCCGGTTTCCGAGCGGGCGTGGAAGATGCCCGGTTCTCGCATGTTCATCGATACCAAAATGCGGGTGCCCGTCGAGGACCTGATCAAAGGCATGATTGTCCAGTCGGGCAACGACGCCACTGTGGCACTGGCTGAAGGGGTGGGCGGTAGTGTCGAGCGCTTTGTGCAGTTGATGAACGATCAGGCCAAGGTTTTGGGCATGAAGAACACCGATTACCGCAATCCCGAGGGCTTGGCCGAGGCGGGGCATACCACCACCGCCCGAGATCTGGCCACCTTGGCCAGCCGGTTGATGCGTGATTTTCCGGACTACGTTTCTTATTACGCGATCAAAAAGTACCGTTATGCGGGAACCCCTGCCGCCAATGACAGCAACCGCAATTTGTTGTTGTTTCGCGATCCTTCGGTCGATGGCCTGAAAGCGGGGCACACCAAAGCAGCCGGATATTGTCTGGTGGCCACGGCCAAACGCGATTTCCCCAATGTCGGTGCCCGTCGCCTTTTGTCCATTGTTTTGGGGGCTGACAGCGAAAATGCCCGTTCCAACGAAAGCCAGAAGCTGCTGAACTGGGGTTACACCGCCTTTGACGCGGTCAAGCTCTTCGACGCCGGGGTGCCCGTGGTGAGCCCTTCAGTCTGGAAAGGCAAAACCCCTGTTTTGAAGCTGGGCGCTTTCCAGCCGCTGGTGGTGGCCGTGCCTGCCGGTGCTGCCGCTCAGATCAAGACCCAGGTGGCTCGCCCGGACCCACTGGTCGCGCCTTTCACCAAAGGCCAGGTTGTGGGCACTTTGAAGGTGATGCGTGGCGAGCAGGCTTTGCTGGATGTGCCCTTGGTGGTGCTGGAGCCCGTGGAACAGGCGGGCGTGCTGGGCCGGGCGTGGGACGCTGTGCGTCTGTGGATCAAGTGACGCCCAGGGCGTCATTGCTGCTCATTTGTGGATAACTTGCCACCAGCCCGCCAGGCGGTTATACTGGCAGGCTTTTCCGCTTTTGGGGCGGAGAAGTTTCTTTTGTCTTTTTAAACGTTTAGGGACGTTACAAACAATGCCAACCATCAATCAATTGGTGCGTCAGGGGCGCGAGGTCGAAACGATCAAGTCCAAAAGCCCTGCGATGCAAAACTCTCCACAGCGTCGTGGTGTCTGCACCCGTGTGTACACCACAACGCCAAAAAAGCCTAACTCCGCTCTGCGTAAAGTTGCCAAAGTGCGCTTGACCAACGGTTTTGAGGTCATCTCCTACATCGGCGGTGAAGGCCACAACCTGCAGGAGCACTCTGTTGTTCTGGTGCGCGGTGGTCGTGTCAAGGATTTGCCAGGTGTGCGTTACCACATCGTCCGTGGTTCGCTGGACTTGCAAGGCGTGAAAGACCGCAAGCAGTCTCGCTCCAAGTACGGTGCGAAGAAGCCAAAGGCCAAGTAAGCCCTTTCGGGTTGAAATTTTTCGGTGCTGTTTCCCGCGTGGCGCGGTGATTCAGCGAAGTGACCCGAAGCCCGGAATTGTCCAGGTGGGTCGAGTAAGTGAGTGTTTTGAATAACGCTCGCGGTGTCTGAAAAGATGCCAACTGAAGCAATATGAGGTGAAATATGCCACGTCGTCGCGAAGTCCCTAAACGTGAAATCCTGCCGGATCCCAAGTTCGGTAATGTCGAATTGTCCAAGTTCATGAACGTGATCATGGAAGGCGGCAAAAAAGCGGTTGCAGAGCGCATCATTTACGGTGCCCTCGACAACATGGAAAAGAAAACAGGCAAAGACCCTGTGGAACTCTTCTCCATCGCCATCAACAACGTCAAGCCCATGGTGGAAGTGAAATCCCGCCGCGTGGGTGGTGCGAACTACCAGGTGCCTGTTGAAGTGCGCCCTGTTCGTCGCTTGGCCCTGTCGATGCGCTGGATCAAAGAAGCCGCTCGCAAGCGCGGTGAAAAGTCCATGGCCCTGCGCTTGGCCAACGAGTTGCTCGAGGCCAATGAAGGCCGTGGCGGCGCCATGAAAAAGCGTGACGAAGTTCACCGCATGGCCGAAGCCAACAAGGCGTTCTCGCACTTCCGCTTCTGATGCACACGGGTTTCATCAAGAAGCCCGACACTTTCAGAAGCCAGCCCGCTGGCCCCAAAAGGGGTGGCGGGCTTTGGTACTTAATCATTGGAGAAATAAATGGCTCGCACTACCCCTATCGAGCGCTATCGCAACATTGGTATTTCGGCTCACATTGACGCCGGCAAAACCACAACGACTGAGCGTATTCTTTTTTATACCGGCGTGAACCACAAGATTGGTGAAGTGCACGACGGCGCTGCCACCATGGACTGGATGGAGCAAGAGCAAGAGCGTGGCATCACGATCACCTCTGCTGCGACCACCTGCTTCTGGAAAGGCATGGACGGCTCTTTCGAAGACCACCGCATCAACATCATCGACACCCCCGGCCACGTGGACTTCACCATTGAAGTTGAGCGTTCCATGCGTGTTCTGGACGGTGCTTGCATGGTTTACTGTGCTGTGGGTGGCGTGCAGCCCCAGTCTGAAACCGTGTGGCGTCAGGCCAACAAGTACAAAGTGCCACGTTTGGCCTTTGTGAACAAGATGGACCGTACCGGTGCCAACTTCTTCAAAGTTGTCGAGCAGATGAAGTTGCGCCTGAAGGCCAACCCCGTGCCAATCGTGATCCCAATCGGCGCTGAAGAAAACTTCACCGGTGTGGTTGATCTGCGCAAGATGAAAGCCATCATCTGGGACGAAGCTTCCCAGGGCATGAAGTTCACTTTCGAAGAAATCCCGGCCGAATTGCTCGAGACCGCTAAAGAGTGGCGCGAGAAGATGGTGGAAGCTGCTGCTGAAGCCTCTGAAGAGCTGATGAACAAGTACCTCGAAGAAGGTGACTTGACCGAAGAAGAAATCACACACGGTCTGCGTGTTCGCACCATTAACAGCGAAATCCAGCCCATGTTGTGCGGTACAGCGTTCAAGAATAAAGGCGTGCAGCGCATGCTGGATGCGGTTCTCGAATTGATGCCTTCGCCATTGGACGTGAAAGCGATCAAGGGTTACGACGAAGAAGAGCAGGAAATCACACGTAAAGCCGACGACGAAGAGAAGTTCTCTGCTTTGGCATTCAAGTTGATGACCGATCCGTTTGTGGGTCAGTTGACTTTCGTTCGCGTGTACTCCGGCGTTCTGAAGAAGGGCGACACCGTTTACAACGCGGTGCGCGGCAAGAAAGAGCGTATCGGTCGTATCGTGCAAATGCACGCCAACAACCGTGAAGAAGTCGACGAAATCCGTGCGGGCGACATCGCTGCTTGCGTGGGCTTGAAAGACGTCACCACCGGCGAAACCTTGTGCGATCCAAACGCCGTGATCACACTCGAGCGCATGGTGTTCCCTGACTCCGTGATCCGCCAAGCTGTTGAGCCTAAGACCAAGGCTGACCAGGAAAAAATGGGCATTGCTTTGTCCCGCCTGGCTGCTGAAGATCCATCTTTCCGCGTGCAAACCGACGAAGAGTCGGGTCAAACCATCATTGGTGGTCAGGGCGAATTGCACCTGGAAATCATCGTGGACCGCATGAAGCGTGAATTCGGTGTGGAAGCCAACGTGGGCAAGCCTCAAGTGGCTTACCGCGAAACCATCCGCAAGACCGTGGACGAAGCCGAAGGCAAGTTCGTGCGTCAGTCCGGTGGTAAGGGTCAGTACGGCCACGTGGTTCTGAAGGTTGAGCCTCAGGAGCCAGGCAAGGGCTTTGAATTCGTTGACGCCATCAAGGGCGGTGTGGTTCCTCGCGAATACATCCCTGCTGTGGAAAAAGGCGTGATCGAAGCTTTGGGTCAAGGCGTTTTGGCCGGCTACCCCGTTGTGGACGTCAAAGTCACGCTGCACTTCGGCTCGTACCACGACGTGGACTCGAACGAAATGGCCTTCAAAATGGCCGCCATCTTTGGTTTCAAAGAAGGTTGCCGCAAAGCCCAGCCCGTGATTCTGGAGCCGATGATGGCTGTGGAAGTCGAGACACCTGAAGACTACGCCGGTAACGTGATGGGCGACTTGTCCTCACGCCGTGGCATGGTTCAGGGCATGGACGACATGGTCGGTGGCGGCAAGGCCATCAAGGCCGAAGTGCCATTGTCCGAAATGTTCGGTTACTCGACCACACTGCGCTCCATGTCGCAAGGCCGTGCAACGTACACGATGGAATTCAAGCACTACGCTGAAGCTCCACGTAACGTGGCCGAAGCCATTGTGGCTTCACGCGCAAAATAAAAGACTGTGTGCCGGACCCAATTCGCTTGCGAATTTGCTCCGGCACCTCTGACTAAAAGCAAGCGAAAAGCAAGCCATAGTCAGATCTGAAAGTTCAGAAACTGTCTGCGATCAAGTGCCACTCTGTGCCCGTGCGGAGTGATCAAGCAACCTGATGCAAACATAAAACCAACACACGGGCATTGCTCTTTTTAAGGATTGAAAAATGGCTAAGGAAAAATTCGAACGGACCAAACCCCACGTGAACGTGGGCACCATCGGTCACGTTGACCACGGCAAAACCACACTGACTGCTGCCATCACCACTGTGTTGGCTGCCAAGTTCGGCGGTGCTGCCAAAGCGTACGACCAGATCGACGCGGCCCCCGAAGAGAAGGCTCGTGGTATCACGATCAACACCGCTCACGTTGAGTACGAAACAGAAAACCGTCACTACGCTCACGTGGACTGCCCCGGCCACGCTGACTATGTGAAGAACATGATCACCGGTGCTGCCCAGATGGACGGCGCTATTTTGGTTTGCTCCGCTGCTGACGGCCCTATGCCTCAGACCCGCGAGCACATCTTGTTGGCTCGCCAAGTGGGCGTGCCTTACATCATCGTGTTCCTGAACAAGTGCGACATGGTCGACGACGCTGAGTTGTTGGAGCTGGTCGAGATGGAAGTGCGCGAATTGTTGTCCAAGTATGACTTCCCAGGCGACGACACCCCCATCATCCAGGGTTCCGCCAAGTTGGCTTTGGAAGGCGACAAGGGTCCTTTGGGCGAGCAAGCCATTTTCAAGTTGGCTGAAGCTCTGGACACTTACATCCCTACGCCTGACCGCGCAGTGGACGGTGCTTTCCTGATGCCTGTGGAAGACGTGTTCTCCATCTCTGGCCGCGGCACTGTGGTGACTGGCCGTATCGAGCGCGGTATCGTCAAAGTCGGCGAAGAAATCGAAATCGTGGGTATCAAAGACACTGTCAAGACCACTTGCACAGGCGTTGAGATGTTCCGCAAGCTGCTGGACCAAGGTCAAGCTGGCGACAACGTCGGTATCTTGTTGCGCGGCACCAAGCGCGAAGACGTCGAGCGCGGCCAAGTGCTGTGCAAGCCGGGCTCGATCAAGCCGCACACCCACTTCACGGGCGAGATCTATGTCTTGTCCAAAGACGAAGGTGGCCGTCACACGCCTTTCTTCAACAACTACCGTCCTCAGTTCTACTTCCGTACGACTGACGTGACTGGCGCGATCGAATTGCCAGAAGGCAAAGAGATGGTGATGCCTGGTGACAACGTGTCGATCACTGTGAAGTTGATCAACCCCATCGCGATGGAAGAAGGCTTGCGCTTTGCTATCCGCGAAGGTGGCCGCACGGTTGGCGCTGGCGTGGTTGCTAAGATCATCGCTTAATTCTTTTGTGGATCAGTGGCGCAAAGGCTCTGCCTTTGCGCTGCAGCAAGCAAACACTCACCACAAGGAATTGACATGTCATCCAAGCAAAAAATCCGCATTCGCCTGAAAGCGTTTGACTACAAACTGATCGACCAGTCCGCTGCCGAGATCGTTGACACTGCCAAGCGCACTGGCGCGATTGTCAAGGGCCCAGTGCCTTTGCCAACACGCATGAAGCGTTTTGACATCCTGCGTTCGCCGCACGTCAACAAGACCAGCCGTGACCAGTTGGAAATCCGCACGCACCAGCGTTTGATGGACATCGTGGACCCTACAGACAAAACTGTCGACGCCCTGATGAAACTCGATCTGCCCGCTGGTGTGGACGTCGAAATCAAGCTGCAGTAATGCGGTTCGGGGCGGCTGAAAGGCCGTCCAAAAACTTGAAATGAGGCCTGATTTGCCAGAAATGGCGAGTCGGGCTATAATTTCAGGCTCACCTCTTTTGGGGTGAGATTTATTAACAGTCTTTCACATACCAAACGTGGCTGCCAATTGAAGTGGCTGCGGTGGAAGTTTTGGAGAAAACAATGAGTCTGAGCAACTCCCTCGGGTTGCTGGGTCGCAAGGTGGGCATGATGCGTCTGTTCACTGATGATGGGGATTCCGTTCCTGTCACAGTGTTGGATGTGTCTAACAACCGCGTATCCCAGGTCAAAACCCAAGAGAACGATGGCTATGTCGCTTTGCAAGTGACATTTGGTGCCCGCAAGGCATCTCGCGTGACCAAGCCCATCGCTGGTCACTTGGCCAAAGCCGGTGTTGAAGCCGGTGAAATCATTCAAGAATTCCGCGTGACATCTGACACGGCAGCCCAGTACGCCGCAGGCGCCACTGTGCCCGTGGCAGCCGTTTTTGCTGTGGGCCAGAAAGTGGACGTGCAAGGCACTTCCATTGGTAAGGGCTTTACCGGCACGATCAAGCGTCACAACTTCAAATCGCAGCGCGCATCGCACGGTAACAGCCGTTCGCACAACGTGCCCGGTTCGATTTCGATGGCCCAAGATCCAGGCCGCGTGTTCCCAGGCAAGAAAATGTCGGGTCACCGCGGTGATGTGACTTGCACCACTCAGAACTTGGCCGTCATCCGCGTTGACGAAGCCCGTGGCCTGTTGATGGTCAAGGGTGCCATTCCTGGTTCCAAGGGTGGTTTCGTGACCGTGCGTCCCGCCATCAAAGCTAAAGGAGCGAACTGATGCAGCTCGAACTCCTGAACGACCAAGGCCAAGCCGCTTCCAAAGTGGACGCGCCTGAAACCGTGTTCGGTCGTGAATACAACGAAGCCCTGATCCACCAAATCGTGGTGGCTTATCAGGCCAACGCCCGTCAAGGCACCCGCGCCCAAAAGGACCGTGAACAAGTTCACCACTCCACCAAGAAGCCTTTCAAACAAAAAGGCACTGGTCGCGCTCGTGCTGGTATGACTTCCTCGCCTTTGTGGCGTGGCGGTGGTCGGATTTTCCCGAACATGCCTGACGAAAACTTCACACAGAAGATCAACAAGAAGATGTACCGCGCTGGTATGGCTTCGATCTTCTCGCAGCTGGCCCGCGAAGGCCGTCTGGCTGTGGTGGATTCCTTCAAAGTCGAAACGCCCAAAACAAAGCAGCTCGCTGCCAAGTTCAAGGCCATGAGTCTCGACAACGTGCTGGTGATCGCTGACGAAGTCGACGAAAACCTGTACTTGGCATCGCGCAACCTGATCAACATCCTGATTGTTGAGCCACGTTACGCCGATCCCGTGTCTTTGGTGAACTTCAAGAAAGTCCTCGTGACCAAAGGTGCCATGGACAAACTCAAGGAGATGTTTGCATGAGCGCCGTGAAGTTTGACGAAGGTCGTCTGATGTCCGTGCTGGTTGCGCCCATCGTGTCCGAAAAGGCCACCATGGTTGCAGAGAAATCCAACGCTGTGACATTCAAAGTGCTGCAGGACGCTACCAAGCCTGAAATCAAAGCCGCTGTGGAATTGATGTTCAAGGTTGAGGTCAAAGGCGTGTCTGTGGTGAATACCAAGGGCAAGACCAAGCGTTTTGGCAAGACCATTGGCCGTCGCGACAACGTTCGCAAGGCTTATGTCACGCTGCAACCAGGTCAAGAGCTGAACCTGTCCGGGGAGGCTGCGTAATCATGGCTGTCATCAAGATCAAACCGACATCCCCAGGCCGTCGTGGCGTGGTGAAGGTCACACGTGACCACCTGCACAAAGGTGAAGGCTACGCTCCGTTGCTGGAACCCCAGCACCAGAAGTCGGGCCGTAACAACAACGGTCACATCACAACTCGCCACAAAGGCGGTGGTCACAAGCACCACTACCGCGTGGTCGATTTCAAGCGCAACAAAGATGCGATCCCGGCGAAAGTCGAGCGCATTGAGTACGATCCAAACCGTACTGCGCACATTGCTTTGCTGTGCTACGCCGATGGCGAGCGCCGTTACATCATTGCCCCCCGCGGCATTGAAGCCGGTGCAACCCTGTTGTCGGGTCCAGAGGCGCCTATCCGCGCTGGCAACACATTGCCCATCCGCAACATCCCAGTGGGTTCGACCATCCATTGCATCGAGCTCAAGCCCGGTGCCGGTGCTCAGATCGCCCGTTCAGCTGGTGCTTCGGCAACGCTGTTGGCTCGTGAAGGCATCTACGCTCAAGTGCGTATGCGCTCCGGTGAAGTTCGCAAGATCCACATCGAGTGCCGCGCAACGATTGGTGAAGTCGCCAACGAAGAACACAGCCTGCGCCAATTGGGCAAGGCCGGTGTGAAGCGCTGGATGGGTATCCGCCCAACGGTTCGTGGCGTGGCCATGAACCCTGTGGATCACCCGCACGGTGGTGGCGAAGGCCGTACCGGCGAAGGCCGTCATGCAGTAGACCCGTGGGGCAACCTCACCAAGGGCTACCGTACCCGTAACAACAAGCGCACACAGGTCATGATCGTGTCGCGTCGCAAGAAGTAAGGGTTAGACAATGACACGCTCTCTCAAAAAGGGTCCATTCGTTGACCACCATTTGCTGGCCAAGGTTGAAAAAGCCGTTGCCACCAAAGATAAAAAGCCCGTCAAGACATGGTCGCGTCGCTCCATGGTTTTGCCCGATTTCATCGGTCTGACCATCGCCGTTCACAACGGCAAGCAACACGTTCCTGTTTATGTGACCGACCAGATGGTTGGCCACAAATTGGGCGAATTCGCATTGACCCGGACATTCAAGGGTCACCCTGCGGACAAAAAAGTCCAGAAGAAATAAGGAAAGACCATGGAAACACGTGCAGTCCTCCGGGGCGTCCGTTTGTCGGTCGATAAAGGCCGCTTGGTCGCCGATTTGATTCGCGGTAAAAAAGTGGATCAAGCTCTGAACATCTTGACATTCACGCAGAAAAAAGCTGCTGGCATCGTCAAGAAGGTTCTCGAGTCCGCTATCGCCAACGCTGAACACAATGATGGCGCTGACATCGACGAGTTGAAGGTGAAAACCATCTACGTCGAGCAAGGCACCACGCTCAAGCGTTTCACTGCCCGCGCCAAAGGCCGTGGCAACCGTATCAGCAAGCCCACATGCCATGTGTATGTGACGGTCGGCAATTAATCAGGAAGAACTATGGGACAGAAAATCCATCCTACCGGTTTCCGCCTGGCCGTGAGCCGTAACTGGGCAAGCCGCTGGTATGCGAACAACCGTGACTTCGCCGGCATGCTGGCCGAAGACATCAAGGTGCGTGAGTACCTCAAGGCAAAGCTCAAGAACGCCGCGGTTTCTCGCGTGCTGATCGAGCGTCCAGCCAAGAGCGCCCGCATCACCATCTTCTCGGCTCGTCCAGGTGTGGTGATCGGTAAAAAAGGCGAAGACATCGAGTTGCTCAAAAAAGAACTCGCTGCTCGCTTGGGCGTGCCCGTTGCGGTCAACATCGAAGAAGTGCGCAAGCCTGAAATCGATGCCCAACTGATCGCTGACAGCATCACCCAGCAGCTCGAAAAGCGGATCATGTTCCGCCGCGCCATGAAACGCGCCATGCAAAACGCCATGCGTCTGGGTGCCCAAGGCATCAAGATCATGTCGGCTGGCCGTCTGAACGGTATCGAAATTGCGCGTACCGAGTGGTACCGCGAAGGCCGTGTGCCATTGCACACCCTGCGCGCTGACATCGACTACGCCACTTCCGAAGCCAAGACCACCTACGGCATCATCGGTGTCAAGGTCTGGGTCTACAAAGGTGACACCTTGGGTCGCAACGATGCTCCTGCGCTGGCTGAGCCGCGTGCAGAAGAAGAGCGCCGCCCACGTGGTCCTCGCCGTGACGCCCGTCCTGGTGATCGCCCAACAGGTGATCGTCGTGGTGGCCCACGTCGCCCCGCTGGCACCAACACAGCCCCCACTGACGGTAGCGACAAGCCCGCCGGTGCAGGCGGTGATGCCAAACCCGCCGTTAAGCGCGTACGCACAGTCGCCGCGCCAGCTGCAGCAGCTGACGGTCAATAAGGAGTAACAACATGCTGCAACCTGCTCGCAGAAAGTTCCGCAAGGAACAGAAAGGCCGCAACACCGGCGTCGCTACCCGTGGTAACACGGTGGCGTTCGGTGACTTCGGCCTGAAGTCCACAGATCGCGGTCGTTTGACGGCCCGCCAGATCGAAGCCGCACGCCGTGCGATTTCCCGTCACGTCAAACGTGGTGGTCGCATCTGGATTCGTGTGTTCCCTGACAAGCCGATTTCCACCAAGCCTGCTGAAGTGCGTATGGGTAACGGTAAAGGTAACCCCGAGTACTACGTGGCCGAGATCCAACCCGGTAAGGTGCTCTACGAAATCGTAGGCGTGCCCGAAGAGTTGGCCCGCGAAGCCTTCAAATTGGCCGCTGCCAAGTTGCCCCTGCGTACCACTTTTGTGGCACGCATGATCGGCCAGTAATTCAGGAGAAACAAGAAATGAAAGCTGCTGAACTGCGCCAAAAAGACGTTGCTGGTGTGAAAGACGAGATCAAGGCGCTGCAAAAAGCCCACTTTGGTCTGCGTATGCAAAAAGCCACGCAACAACTCGGCAACACCGGAACGTTGAGCGAAACCCGTCGTTCCATCGCTCGTGCCAAAACCATCCTTGCCCAAAAGCAAGCCGCCAAGTAAGGAGTGACCATGACGGAAGCTAAAACATCCCTCAAGCGCACCTTGATTGGCAAGGTGGTCAGCGACAAGCGCGCCAAAACCGTGACCGTGCTGGTCGAGCGTCGTGTGAAACACGCGCTCTACGGCAAGATCGTGGCCAAGTCGAGCAAGTACCACGCGCACGACGAAACAGGTCAATACCACCTGGGCGATACCATCGAAATCACGGAAAGCCGTCCGATTTCGAAGACCAAAAACTGGGTGGCTACTCGCCTGGTTCAGAAAGCTGCAGCCGTCTAAGCCCAAAAGCCTGACTTCTGCACACTTTCAAAAAACGACCCACAATGATGGGTCGTTTTTTTTTACCTCGGCGTTTAGCCACACCAATAAATGGAGCACAACATGATCAAAGTCGGAGACACCCTGCCAGCTGCCACCCTGATGGAATTCGTCGAAGTAGAAGGAAACGGCTGCAGCATCGGACCCAACCCTGTCGACGTCGCCAAAGCAGCGGCCGGTAAAACCATCGCCCTGTTTGCCTTGCCTGGTGCCTTCACACCCACCTGCTCGGCCAAACACGTGCCCGGTTATGTGGAGAATTTCGATGCCTTCAAAGCTGCAGGGGTGGATGAAATCTGGTGCGTGAGCGTGAACGACGCATTTGTCATGGGCGCATGGGCCCGTGACCAGAAAACGGGCACCAAGGTGCGCATGCTGGGTGATGGCAGTGCGGATTTCAGCAAAGCCACGGGCTTGACGCTCGATCTGACCAGCCGCGGCATGGGCGTGCGCAGTAACCGGTATTCCATGTTGGTGAAAGATGGCAAAGTGGCCACCTTGAATGTGGAAGGCCCAGGAAAATTCGAAGTCAGCGATGCGGCCACTCTGTTGGCCCAAGCCAAAGGCTGAAAATGCCCGGACCACAAAAAAGGGACCACGGTCCCTTTTTTTGTTGCCAATTTGCTGGCTTAATCAATGTCCACTTTGAGGTAATGCGCACCCGCATGAGGGTTGTGATAGTACGGTGGAATTTCTTCAAACCCGAGGTCTTCATACAACGCCCTCGCGGACTCCATGTCGTCCAGGGTGTCCAGCAACACGCAGCTGTAAGCCGCTTTGCGAGCGGCATCGAGAATGCCTTCTGTCAATTGCCTGCCAAGCCCCAGGCCGCGAAAAGCTTGACGCACATACAAGCGCTTCATTTCTGCCGCATTGGTGTAGTCTGAGGCATCCAGCGGTCTCAATGCGCAGCAACCGGCAACAGCGCCATTGACCCAAGCCAGCAGCAGCGTGCCGCGAGGTTCTGCGTAATCGCCAGGCAAACCTGCCAGTTCATCTTGAAAGCCCTGAAAGCAGAGATCGACTTTGAGACTGGATGCGTATTCCTGGAAGATGGAGCGGGTTTCTATCCAGTCATCATCACTGACCGGGTGCAGCAGTTGAACAGATGGCTTGTGCAAGGTGGACATCGGAAATACAAATCGGAACAACAGTGTAGCGGCTGTTCAAACCTGTCCAGCGGTTTGAACTTTCTCAGTTACCCAAGGACACCAGCAACGCCACGACCAGTCCTGCCAGAGTCAACAGAAGCAAAGCCAGGCCGCGGCTGATGAGGTTGTCGCGAGAAGCGGGGAGTGGCGCTGTCAAAACCTTGTCGCCATGCCACATCGCGGGCACGAGCGAAGAGTTTTTTTGCCAACGGTACCAAGCCAGAGCCAGCAGATGGATCGCCACCAACGCGATCAGGATGAGCTTGCCCCAGCTTTTGTGCCAACTGGTGGCCCAGCTGACCACTGCACCCGATGCCCAGGAAGACAAGGGCCCCATGGTGGCGATCTCATCGTCACTGACCAAGCCCGTAGCCACTTGAAGCCCCAGAAAAAAGAGCAAGGCCACGACCGACCAAGAACCCAGCGGGTTGTGGCCAACGAGATGTGCGGGTGTAGCGCGGCCTTGGACGTAAGCCCAGACGCTAGAGGGCTTGAGTGGCAGTTGAGCCCAACGTGACCAATGGCCGCCCCAAAAACCCCAAGCGAGTCGAAACAGCAAAAGTGCCAAGACGCTGTATCCAAGACGGAAATGCCAGGCCATGGCCTCTCCGCCAACTTGACCCGTGATGACCAGACCGACCACGGAGGCCGCCAAGGCCCAATGAAAGAGGCGGGTGGGCAAATCCCAGATGCGAACGGTGAGCATAGGCACTTTCATGGATGCGGTTGAAACAAAAATATGCGAGACTGAAACAGTGTAAAAGCAGTCGGCTTTTACCGGTGTTCAAAACGATCGGAGTCCACATGAAAATGATTTTGAGCCTGCTCAGCGCAGCCATGGCCGTCACGCTTGCATTGCCAGCGCAGGCCCAGTTTGCCAAACCTGAAGACGCCATCAAATACCGCAAGAACAGTTTGTTTGTGATGCAACAACACTGGGCGCGTGTTGGGGCAATGGCAACAGGAAAAATACCATTTGACGCCAAACAAGCGCAAGACAATATGGAGGTCGTCAGCACACTGGCCAAATTACCGTGGGCAGCGTTTGGTGAAGGTACTGATAAGGGTGATACGCGCGCCAAGCCAGAAATCTGGAAAGAATCAGTCAAATTCAAGGAGGCCGCAGACAAGTTTCAGATCGAGGTTGCAAAAGTCAATGCCGCCGCCAAAACCGGCAACTTGGACAATCTCAAGACAGCATTTGGCTCAGCTGGATCAAGTTGCAAAGCTTGTCACGACAGTTTCCGTAAAGATTGATTTGGCGTTATCTTGAGTGGCGCGATGGCGCAACTCAAGACTCGGCGAGTAATTTTTCGATCAGTTGGTGCAGCTCCGCAAAATTGGGCGCACCCACATACCGCTTGACGATCTCGCCGCGCTTGTTCAGCAAAAAGGTGGTGGGTGTGAGCTGCACCCCGCCCCACGCGCGTGCGACGGCCCCGGTGTTGTCGATTGCCACCTTGAAGGGCAGTTGACGGCTTTGCGCAAAATTGACCACGTAACTGGGTGGGTCGTAGCTCATGGCCACGGCCATGGTTTGATAGCCCCGGTCTTTGTATTTGTTGTACGTGGTGACAATTTCGGGCATTTCGGCCACACAGGTGGTGCAGCTGGTGGCCCAGAAGTTCACCAAAGATACTTTTCCTTGCAATTGCGTGGAGGTCATGGTGGAGCCATCCAGCAAAACAAAGGAAGATTCGGGGGCGCGCTCGGCAGAACAGCCTGCGAGGGCTAAAAACAGCCCGAGTGCGCAGACCCCATTCAATACAAGATGGCCAACAGGCCGCAGATTCCAGGGAGTTTTCAAATGCATCTTCATCGTCGAAAGTTTAATACGTTCGTGATGTCCGCGGGTTGTTTGGTGATTGCGCCAGTGCACGCCATCGAATGGGCCGATCTGACTTCAGGGGATGCGTCCAAAGGGCTCAAGCTTGCCCTGGAAAAAGGCAGCGAGATCGCAGTGCAGTTGCTTGGTGCACAAGACGGCTTTTGGGGCAATGACAAGGTTCGCATTGGTCTGCCCGATGCGGTCAGCAAAAGTGCCAAGCTGCTCAAGACGCTGGGTCTTGGCAAGCAACTGGATGAATTGAATTTGCAGATGAACCGTGCGGCGGAAGCGGCCGTGCCCTTGTCCAAAAAGCTGCTGACGCAGTCCATTCAGAACATGTCGGTGCAGGACGCCAAGGTCATCTTGCAAGGAGGCGAGAATTCGGTCACGCAATTTTTCGCCAGCAAGACACGCACGCCTTTGGCGGTCGAGTTCATGCCATCGGTCAGGCAATCGCTGGAGAAGCTGGGTGTGGTGGATCAGTTCAACGCTGTTGCGGTCAAGTTGTCGGGCATGGGCTTGCTGGACAAGGACAAAGCCAAACTGGAGTCGTATGTGACGTCCAAAACGCTGGACGGGCTGTATTTCATGATCGGCGAAGAGGAAAAGAAAATTCGCCAAAACCCTGCGCAAGCGGGCAGTGCCTTGTTGAGCAAAGTGTTCGGGGCCCTGCGCTAAGCCACGTCAATCGAGGTTCAGCAGCAAGGTCAGCAGGCCGTGGGGGTCGCTGACCATCGGGTCATGACCGGTTTTCATCTCCATCACTTTCGAGCCGGGCAACCACGCCCCATCCCAAAATTTCGGATCCACCATGCGCAGGCGGCTGCTTTCGATGGTGCCCAGCGCAGGCTCGGTGCAGTTGATGAACGTGCGCGGCACACTGGCCACCCGTTGAGGGTCAAAGTCGAGCACGTGGGTGTAGGGGCCACCCGGGTGAGGGGTCTGGCGTCGCGCCACCCAGGCGTGGTCAGCATCGCTCAAACCAAAGACAGAAGGGTCGGGGGCGGGGAAGGCGTGCAGCGGATCGGCTTGAGCCGCGGCGATGCGTGCGTTGCGGGTCGCGCTGGCGTGGGTGCTGCTCCAGCTCTCGCCGGGTTTAGGCAGCACGGCATCCAGATACACCAAATGGCGCAGTCGCTCAGGCCTTCGATCGGCAATGGCGGTGCCCAGCATGCCGGCATACGAGTGCACCACCAGCAACACGTCATCCATTTCTTCGGCATCCATGGCCGCCATCACATCCCGGATGTGGGTTTCCAGATCAATGTCAGGTGTCAGCAAATGGGCGCGTTCACCCACACCCGTGAGCGTGACTGCATGGGCCCTGTGTCCCGCCTGGATCAGGCCCGGCAAAACACGCTGCCAACACCAGGCGCCGTGCCAAGCGCCATGCACCAATAAATAGTTCGACATCAAATCACCCCTTTGCCGCGCAAGGGGCCTTGTTGCTCAGCGGTCCATCCCAATACCTCGGTCAAGACTTCGGCGGTGTGTTGTCCCAGCATGGGCGGTGGCAAATCCTGGCGAACGGGGGTTCGGCTCATCTTGATGGGGCTGGCCACCAGCTTCAGACCGGGCTGTATCGGGTGAGCCCAGGTCTTCACCATGCCGCGCTCTTGCACTTGGGGATCGACGAAGACCTCGCCCAATGTATTGATGGCGCCACATGGCACTTTGGCCGCTTCCAAAGCACCCAGCCAGTCGGCCTTGGTCCGGGTTCTCATGATCGTTTCAAGCTGGGGCACCAGTTCGGCGCGGTGGCGTACCCGGTCGGCGTTCAGTGCATAGCGCGCGTCTTTGGCCAATTCAGGGTGCCCAGCCACGGCACAAAACTTGGCAAATTGCCCATCGTTGCCAACCGCCAAAATCAGGTGGTCCCGCGTGCCCGGCGCCGCGCCATCGGGTGCCATGACCTCAAACACCTGGTAGGGCACGATGTTCTGATGCGCATTGCCCGCCCGGCCCGGCACTTTGCCGCTGACCAGGTAGTTGGAGCCCAAGTTGGCCAGCATGGCCACTTGCGTGTCCAGCAAAGCCATGTCCACTTGCTGGCCTTCGCCAGTGCGTTCAGCATGGCGCAGTGCCGCCAAAATGGCCACGGTGGCGTACATGCCGGTGAACAAGTCGGCCACGGCCACGCCCACCTTTTGGGGGCCTCCGCCCAAGTCATCCCGTTCGCCGGTCACGCTCATCAGCCCGCCGATGCCCTGCACCGCGTAGTCGTAACCCGCACGTTCGCGGTAAGGGCCAGTCTGGCCAAACCCCGTCACGCTGCAATAGACCAACCGAGGGTTGATGGCGCTCAAGCTGGCGTAGTCCAGGCCGTAGCGGGCCATGTCGCCCACCTTGAAGTTTTCAACGAACACATGGCAATGCTTGACCAACTCGCGGATCAACGCCTGACCTGCAGGCTGGGCGATGTCGCAGGTCACGGACCGCTTGTTGCGGTTGGCACCCAGGTAATAGGCGGCTTCGGCCGTGTCCTTGCCTTGGGCATCTTTCAAAAAAGGCGGCCCCCAGGTGCGGGTGTCGTCGCCCGTGCCGGGGCGTTCGATTTTGATGACATCGGCCCCCAGGTCGGCCAATGTCTGGGTACACCATGGGCCCGCCAGAACGCGGGAGAGGTCGAGAACGCGGATGCCATCGAGTGAATTCATGGCCTCATTGTCGCCAAAACCAGACGCCGCCGCTGATCAGGATAATCACCCCATGCGAACTTATTATCCGGCCGTCATGGCCAGTCTGACCCTTGGCCTGGTCTTGAGCGCGTGCAGCCCCAGCCAGAACTGGCGCGAAGTCACGTTGGAAGGCACTTCTCTCAAAGCCCAATTGCCGTGCAAGCCCGACCGCACCACGCGCTCCGTCCCCTTGGGTGGGGTGCCTGTGGACCTGCAGGTCGTCGGTTGTGAAAGTGGCAGTGCCATCGTGGCCGTGATGACAGCGCCTTTACAAGCCGGGGCCGATGCGAATGCCTTGCTTGCGGGTTGGCAAAAAGCCACCTTGGACAACGCGCGCATCTCCCGGCCATTGGTGGCAGAACAGCAGCAGAGCTGGCACCGTCCCGGGCAACTGCCCCTGGCCTCTTCCATCCGGATTCACGCCAAGGGCCTGCGACCCGATGGTGAGGCCGTGATGATGGATGCCGTCTGGGGCGCTGTCGCCGACGGCGACCGTGTGCGGCTGATCCATGCGGTCGTGTATGACCGTCAAATACCGCCAGAGATGGCCAACACCTTGTTTGAGGGGCTCAAGCCATGACCGCCGTGACCCGGGGACACCCCGAACATTTGCCTCGCCGCATGGCCATTGGGGTGTTTCTGGCCTTTGCGCTGGCTTACTTTTTTTCGGCCTTGGTGCGTGCCATCACCGCCACTTTGTCGCCCACACTCACCAGTGAGTTTGCGCTGAATGCGCAAGACCTGGGTTTGCTGGCAGGCGGGTACTTTTTAGGCTTTTCGCTGACCCAATTGCCCCTGGGGCGTTTGCTGGACAAGCATGGCCCCAAAAAAGTCGTTCTGGCTTTTTTGTCGTTTGCTGTTTTGGGGTGCCTGGCGTTTTCGTGGGCAGACAGCTTTCAGGGCTTGCTGGCCGCCCGCGTGCTCTGTGGCATGGGGGTCAGCGCTTGTCTGATGGCACCGTTGACAGGCTATCGGCGCTGGTTTGACGACAGCACCCAATTGCGCACCAACTCGTGGATGCTGATGACCGGTTCTCTGGGCATGCTGGCAGCGACGTTGCCCGTGCAATGGCTCATGCCCATTTGGGGTTGGCGCGCCCTGTTTGTCATGCTGGGGGTGATGATCGCTCTGGCCATGGTGCTGATCGCGCTGGTGGTGCCGCAATGGCAAAAAGCAGTGATGGCGGCCGGTGGGGCGCAGATGCCTCCAAGCGATGACGATGGCAGCTACCGTCAGATTTGGCGCAGTCGCTATTTTTGGCGAATGACACCCATCGGTTTCTTCAGTTATGGCGGCATGGTTGCCATCCAAACCCTTTGGGCGGGCCCTTGGATGACGCAGGTGGCCGGGTGGACGGCGGGAGAGGCCGCCACAGGTTTGTTTTTCATCAACCTCAGCATGCTGGTGTCTTTTTGGGTGTGGGGCTTGGTCACGCCGCGTTTGGCACGCCGGGGTATTCCGGTTGAGCGCTTGATCGCTTGGGGTTTGCCGCTGACCTTTGTGGTGCTGGCCGCACTGGTGGGGCTGGGTGCTTCCATTGGTGGTTTTGCGGCTGCGGGCCTGTCGTTGTACTGCGTGTGCAGCACTTTCGTGGCCCTGGCGCAACCGGCTGTGGGCATGGCTTTTCCGGCACATTTGGCTGGACGTGCTCTGTCGGCTTACAACCTGGTCATTTTTGCGGGCATCTTTGTGGTGCAGTGGGGCATTGGTCTGGCGGTCGATGCGGGGCGCGCCCTGGGGTTGGCCCATGTCATGACCTACCAGGTGGCTCTGGCGGGTTTTGCCGTTTGTTCATGCCTGTCGTGGGTGTATTTCCTGCTGAGCAAGCCGGATCAGACCTGATAATGAGGCCATCATGATCGGCATCCTCATCATCGCCCACGCGCCGCTGGCCAATGCCTTGCGGGAATGCGCCTTGCACGTCTTTCCAGACTGCGCCTCGGGCGTGCTGGCTCTGGATGTGCTGCCCAACGAATCCCCCGAGGACAGTCTGGCCAAAGCACGCGAAGCCATGAAGGCTTTAGGAGCAGACGAAGTTTTGTTGCTCAGCGATGTGTTTGGCGCGACACCTTGCAATGTGGCTCAGCAGCTCAATGACGGGCTGCACACCCGTTTGGTGGCCGGTACCAATTTGCCCATGTTGCTGCGCAGCGTGTGCTATCGACATGAAAGCCTGGAGGCGCTGGCCGCCCGCGCACAGGCGGGCGGCACCCAAGGCGTGATGCCTGTGGGCAGCACAGCCCCACAAAATCAAACAGGAAAGAGACATGCCCCAAACCACCACGACCATCAGCAATAAACTGGGTCTGCACGCGCGTGCTTCGGCCAAGCTCACCAAGCTGGCGGGCAGTTTTCCGTGCGAAGTCTGGCTCAGCAAGGGTGAGCGCCGCATCAATGCCAAAAGCATCATGGGCGTGATGATGCTGGCCGCTGGCTTGGGCAGCGAAGTCGTGCTCGAAACCATCGGCGAGCGCGAAGACGAAGCCATGTCCGCTTTGCTGGCCCTGATCAGCGACAAGTTCGGCGAAGGCGAGTAAGCCATGGCGTTCAGCATCCATGGCTTGGCGGTGGCCCGGGGCATTGCCATTGGACGTGCTGTGCTGGTGGCTTCCAGCCGGGTGGATGTCGCGCACTATTTCATTGGGCCAGGCGAAGTTGCCTCTGAAATCGAGCGCTTGCGCGTGGCCCGTGATGCGGTCATGGACGAGTTGCAGCGGTTGCAAAAAGACATGCCCAAAGATGCCCCGCACGAGCTGGTCGCTTTGCTGGATGTGCACCTGATGCTGTTGCAAGACGAAGAGCTCACGGCCGGGGTCATGCAGTGGATCAAGGACCGCCTCTACAACGCCGAATGGGCCCTGACCAGCCAGCTGGAAATCATCGGTCGCCAGTTCGACGAAATGGACGACCCTTACCTGCGCGAGCGCAAAGCCGATGTGGAGCAGGTGGCTGAACGGGTGTTGCACAGCCTCAAAGGCACAGGTGCCTTGGTGGCGCAGGCGCGCCGTCCTGCTCGCCCGCAGCAAGAGCTGCAATTGGGCGACACCATGGATGTGCCGCTGGTGCTGGTGGCGCACGATCTCTCGCCTGCCGACATGTTGCAGTTCAAGCAGAGCATTTTTGCGGGCTTTGTCACCGATGTGGGTGGCAAGACATCGCACACCGCCATCGTGGCCCGCAGCCTGGACATTCCGGCCGTGGTGGGTGCACGCAGCGCCAGTCAACTGGTCAAGCAAGACGACTGGGTGATCATCGACGGTGATGCCGGGGTGGTCATCGTGGACCCTTCACCCATCATCCTGGCCGACTACGGTTTCAAGCAGCGCCAGGGTGATCTGGAGCGGGAGCGGTTGGCGCGCTTGCGGCACACCCCTGCGGTGACGCTCGATGGGCAAAAGATCGAGCTGATCGCCAACATCGAAATGCCCGAAGACACGGTTGCGGCCATCACCGCAGGCGCTGTGGGCGTGGGTCTGTTTCGTAGCGAATTCTTGTTCATGGGGCGTCAAGGCCACTTGCCCGATGAAGATGAACAGTACGAGGCCTATCGCCGCGCTGTGGACGGCATGAATGGCTTGCCTGTGACCATCCGCACGGTGGATGTGGGGGCCGACAAGCCGCTTGACGAGGCCCGCCACGACGCCGCTCACCTGAACCCGGCACTGGGTCTGCGGGCCATCCGATGGAGTTTGGCCGACCCGTCCATGTTCCTGACCCAGTTGCGCGCCATTTTGCGTGCGGCGGCACACGGCAAAGTCCATTTGTTAATTCCCATGCTGGCGCACGGCAGTGAAATCCGGCAAACCCTCGCTTTGATCGATCAGGCCCGACAGGAGCTGGATCGCCGTGGCGTGGCGCATGGCCCCGTCCGACTGGGTGCCATGATTGAAATCCCTGCAGCTGCCTTGTCGGTGCGCATGTTCCTCAAATATTTCGACTTCTTGTCGATTGGCACCAACGATTTGATCCAGTACACCCTGGCCATTGATCGGGCCGACGAATCGGTGGCGCATTTGTACGACCCGTTGCACCCTGCTGTGCTGCGCTTGGTGGCTGACACCATTGCCGAATGCCGAGCCCAGGGCAAAGGGGTCTCTGTGTGCGGCGAGATGGCCGGTGATGTGACCATGACGCGCTTGTTGCTGGGCTTGGGCTTGCGCAGCTTTTCCATGCACCCTTCGCAAATTCTGTCGGTCAAGCACCAGGTGCTGCGCTCAGACACCGCCAAGCTGGCGCTGTGGGCTGAGCAGGTACTGGCCTCGGACGACCCTGCCAGCCTGATGCCCCGCTGAAGGCAGAGGTATGACGCCTCCACTTCGGGGGGGTCAGCGGTTCAAAGATGCCGAATGGGCTTGCTGGTCTGCATGGTATGAGCTGCGCACCATCGCTCCCACTGCGGCGTGCGTGAAACCCATTTCGTAGGCTTTGGCTTCAAACATCTTGAACGTGTCGGGGTGCACGTAGCGACGCACGGGCAGGTGGCTGTTGCTGGGTGCCAGGTACTGGCCAATGGTCAGCATCTCGATGTTGTGCGCACGCATGTCGCGCATGACGTCCAGAATCTCTTCGTCGGTTTCGCCAAGACCCACCATCAGGCCGCTTTTGGTGGGCACGTTCGGGAACAGCACCTTGAATTTTTTCAGCAGGCTCAACGAAAACTGGTAATCCGAGCCGGGGCGTGCTTCCTTGTAAAGGCGTGGCACGGTTTCCATGTTGTGGTTCATCACGTCGGGTGGGGCGGCTTTCAGGATCTCCAGGGCGCGGTCGTCGCGGCCGCGGAAGTCGGGCACCAGCACTTCGATCTGGGTGGTGGGCGAGAGCTCGCGGGTTTTTCGAATGCATTCCACAAAATGGCCCGCGCCGCCGTCACGCAGGTCGTCGCGGTCCACGCTGGTGATGACCACATATTGCAACTTGAGCTGCGCAATGGTCTTGGCCAAGTTGTCGGGCTCGTTCACATCCAATGGGTCGGGTCGGCCGTGGCCCACATCGCAAAACGGGCAGCGGCGGGTGCATTTGTCGCCCATGATCATGAAGGTGGCCGTGCCCTTGCCAAAACATTCGCCGATGTTGGGGCAGCTGGCTTCTTCGCACACGGTCACCAGCTTGTTGGCGCGCAGCACGTCCTTGATTTCGTAAAAACGGGTGGTGGGTGAACCCGCTTTGACGCGGATCCACTCTGGCTTTTTCAGCACTTCACCCGCTTCAACTTTGACCGGGATGCGCGACAGTTTGGCCGCGGCTTTTTGCTTGGCCATGGGGTCGTAGTTTTCAACGCTTTGGGCTTCGCGAACCACGTTGCGTTCGGTGGGGGTGTTGCTCATGGTGTTCTTTCAGTCGCTGCGGCCACATCGTGTGCGCCGGCAGGGGTTCATAAACGGTTGGCCAACTGGTGGGCCAGCACGTGGGCAGCTTCGTCCCAAGTGGTTTCTACGCCGATTGTAGAAAGGTCCACGGTTTTCAGGCCGGCATAGCCACAGGGGTTGATGCGGTCAAAGGGCGCCAGGTCCATCGCCACGTTGAGCGCAGCGCCGTGGTAGGTGCAGTGGCGGCTGACCTTGATGCCCAAGGCGCTGATTTTCCCCAGACCTTTGAAAGGGTCGTGGGCTGGCGCAGGCCCCACCAGCGCGGCGTGGCTGAAAGGGTCGTCCAAGCGCACATAAATGCCGGGGGCACCGGCCACGCGGTGCCCGGTCACGCCAAAATGCGCCAGGGTGCGGATGACCGATTCTTCGAGCTTGTAGACGTATTCCTTGACGAAGTAACCGGCGCGCTGCAGGTTGACCAGCGGATAGGCCATCACTTGCCCTGGACCGTGGAAGGTGACTTGCCCACCCCGGTTTGTTTGCACCACCGGAATGTCGCCGGGCATCAAAAGATGTGAGGCTTGCCCTGCCAGCCCTTGTGTGAATACAGGGGGGTGTTCGCAGACCCAGAGTTCATCGGGCGTGTCAGGGGTGCGCTGGGCGGTGAAGGCCTGCATGGCCTCATAAGTCGGCGGGTAGTCCACCCGCCCCAGCAGCCGGATGTCCATGGTCAGAGGACGATTTTGACCATCGGGTGCGAGGTCAAGGCGCGGTACAGGTCGTCGAGTTGTTCGCGGCTCGTGGCAGTGATGTTGAGTGTCACGCCCAAGTAATTGCCGCCTTTGCTGGGGCGCAGTTCCATGGTGGCGGCGTCAAAGCCGGGGTCAAATTGCAAGGCGACCTGGCACAAAGCTTCGGCAAAGCCATCGACCATGGCGCCCATGACTTTGATGGGGAAGATCGAGGGGTATTCGATCAGGGTGTCTTTGCGCGGGTCGATGCCGGCGGGAGGGGTCATGGAAGCGCTCATGAAATATTCCGATGGGATGGCAAGCTTAACGCCAAGTCACGACGGCCAAAACAGCCAGCCAGCCCAAGGCGAAATTGGCGATGACCAGTGGGTGAATTTGCCCCAGAGCCTTGGCGGCCATGGCCCAGTCAGCGCCAAGCACGGCGGCCTTGAGTCGGCGAAACGGCGCAAACCAGATGTGCGCAAAAATGAGGCACATCAACATCCCCAAACCCGACATGGCATGCCAGCCTTTGGGTGCGAGCTTCATGTCGGCCACGGACAGCATCCAGAGGCCCGAAGCGAGGAGCAGGGCAATCGATATCCAGACCATGACAAAAAAGCGGGACAGCACCGCGGACATCAAGGCCAGGCGCTCAGGCGGAGCCATCTGGGCAATGACCACCGGGCGCAAAGCCAACAGTAGCAAGGCCATGCCCCCGAGCCAAACAACGCCCGCACCCAGGTGAAAAAATTTAATCCATTCGTACATACAAGTGTGTCGATCAAGTCGATTTGAAGTGCGTCCTGAAGCCGGACCGGCCGCGCAATTGTCGCTGTTGGGGGTGGTCACATTCAGTTTGTGGGGTTTTGTCGTGCATCAAAGGCTGGTCACGCACGGGTTTCTACGTATAATCGAAGGCTTTGCAGGATTTGCCGTGTACGTAACTTCGGTGTAATTTGAGATGGTCAAAATCGCCTCATCCCCGGAAACGGGTATCCCCGCAAACGCGTCCGAAGTTGCAGGTGAAGGTCTTGAGCCCGAATTCAAGCCCCTGACTGCCGAACAAGCGCAAGCTTGGCGGCAACAAAATCCAGTGGTTTCGCCTTGGCGTGTGCTGGCTTTGCAGGTGTTTGTGGGTGCCCTGGTGGCTGTGCTGACCGGTTTGGTCGGTGGGCAGCTCCGATTGGCGGCATCGGCAGCATGGGGTTCTGTGGCGGTGGTGATTCCTGCGGTTGTGTTTGTCAGGGCTTTGAGCCGGCAAATGCGACGAACCCCATCGGGCTCTGCCTTGATGGGTTTGTTTGTTTGGGAGTTGGTCAAGATCATCTTGACCGTGGCGTTGCTTCTGGTGGCGCCTAAAGTGATTTCAGATCTGAGCTGGTTTGCCTTGGTGGCTGGCTTTGTGGTGACGATGAAGGTGTATTGGCTGGCCATGGCGCTGGGCTGGATGCAACCCAAGTCGAAGCCGAAATTTTTATGAACTGATTGGTGATTTATGTCTGCTGAAAACGCTGGCGCGCATGCCCCAACGGCTGGAGAGTACATCCAGCACCACCTGCAACACCTGCAAATGAATTTTTCATTTGAGGGCGTCAAGCAAACGAGCATCGTTGACTTCAGTCTGTTCAACCTAGACTCTGTTGTTTTTTCGCTCGTTTTGGGTGTGATTGGCTGCATCGTCATGTGGGCCGCTGCCCGCAAGGCCACTTCGGGCGTTCCTGGTCGCTTCCAGGCTGCCGTTGAAATCCTGTCTGAAATGGTTGAAAACCAGGCCAAAGGCGTGATTCACAATGCCAAGAGCCGCAAACTCATTTCTCCTTTGGCGCTGACGGTGTTCGTCTGGATTTTCCTGATGAACGCCATGGACATGCTCCCCGTGGACCTGATTCCTGGCGCCTGGCATGCTGCCGGTCCGGCTTTGGGCTTCAAAGACTATTTGCGCGTCGTGCCCACGGCTGACTTGTCTTCCACATTGGGCTTGTCTTGCTCGGTGCTGTTCATTTGCTTGGTCTACAACATCAAGATCAAAGGCCTGGGCGGCTGGGCGCACGAGCTGATTGCTGCGCCCTTTGGTGATCATTGGGCTCTGTATCCGATTAACTTCTTGATGCAGATGATTGAATATTTGGCCAAGACGGTTTCGCATGGCATGCGACTGTTTGGCAACATGTTTGCGGGTGAGTTGGTGTTCATGTTGATTGCCCTCATGGGTGGCGGCTGGGCATTGTCGGCAACTGGCGTGGGTCTGGCCATTGGTCATATCCTTGCCGGTACCGTGTGGACTTTGTTCCACATCCTGGTCATCACCTTGCAAGCCTTCATCTTTATGATGTTGACGCTGATCTACACAGGTCAAGCGCACGACGCACATTGATGACACTTTTTCTCTCGTTTCCTGTTTCTTTTTTCCACTAACTTTTAGGAGCTTCTCATGGAAAACATTCTCGGCCTGGTGGCATTGGCATGTGGTTTGATCGTTGGTCTGGGTGCTATCGGCGCTTCCATCGGTATCGCTTTGATGGGCGGCAAATTCCTCGAGTCTTCGGCTCGTCAACCTGAGTTGATGAACGAACTCCAAACCAAGATGTTCATCTTGGCTGGTCTGATCGACGCTGCGTTCCTGATTGGTGTGGCTATCGCTTTGCTGTTCGCCTTCGCCAACCCCTTCGTTCTGAAGTAATCCACGTACCTCTTCCAACAGAAGAAGGACTGAACCGTGAACATTAACGCTACTCTGTTCATTCAGATGGTCGTTTTTGCGATTCTGGTGTGGTTCACGATGAAATTCGTGTGGCCCCCGATCACAAAAGCGCTCGACGAACGGGCACAGAAAATCGCTGACGGCCTCGCTGCCGCCGACAAAGCCAAAGCCGAACTCTCCAGCGCCAATGCGCGTGTCGAGTCCGAGTTGGCCCAGTCGCGCAACGAGACGGCTTCGCGCCTGGCTGATGCCGAGCGCCGTGCAAATGGCATCGTTGACGAAGCCAAAGCACGTGCCACCGAAGAAGGCAACAAGATCATCGCTGCTGCAAAAGCTGAAGCTGAGCAGCAGGCTGTCAAAGCGCGTGAGGCTCTGCGTGAGCAGGTCGCCGCCTTGGCCGTCAAAGGCGCCGAGCAGATTCTCCGCAAGGAAGTCAATGCCGGTGTCCATGCTGATCTGCTGAGCCGCCTCAAGACCGAGCTGTAAGAAGCTCCAGCCAGAGAAGACCATGGCAGAACTTGCTACCATCGCCCGCCCTTATGCCGAAGCGCTTTTTAAAGCGCAGGCATCCGATCTTGCTGGCACGGCCGCTTGGCTGGACGAACTGGCTGCAATTGCCGGCAACGCGCAATTGCAACAGTTTGTCGACAGCCCCAAAGTGTCCGACGAGCAGGCATTCGAGCTGATCTCTGGCGTGGTGCGCACCGCACTGCCCGAGGCTGGCAAGAACTTCCTGCGCCTGGTGATCGAAAACCGCCGTCTCAGTGCGCTGCCTGTTGTTGCACAGCAGTACCGGGCCCTCATGAATGCGCAAGGTGGCACCGCTGATGCGGTGGTCTACAGCGCATTCCCCATCGACGCTTCGGCTTTGGCCGACTTGTCGTCCACACTCGAAAAACGTTTTGCGCGCAAGCTCAATGTGAGCGTCGAGTTGGATTCCGCCCTGATCGGTGGTATTCGTGTGGTGGTGGGCGACGAGGTGCTCGACACCTCTGTCAAGGCCCGACTGGAACAAATGAAATCGGCCCTCACCGCTTAAGCGGGTGAGACCGGACATATTTAAAGAAAGAAGGAAAGAGTCATGCAACTCAATCCCGCAGAAATTTCTGAACTGATCAAGAGCCGCATCGAAGGGCTGTCCGCCAGCGCCGATATCCGCAACCAAGGCACCGTGGTGTCTGTGACCGACGGTATCGTTCGCGTCCACGGTTTGTCTGATGTGATGCAGGGCGAAATGCTCGAGTTCCCATCCACAGCCGATGGCACCGCCACTTTTGGTCTGGCCCTGAACCTCGAGCGTGACTCGGTCGGTGCCGTGATCTTGGGTGAGTACGAGCACATCTCCGAAGGCGACACTGTCAAGTGCACAGGCCGCATTCTGGAAGTGCCCGTGGGTCCTGAACTGATTGGCCGTGTGGTGAACGCTTTGGGTCAGCCTATTGATGGCAAAGGCCCGATCAACGCCAAAATGACCGACGTGATCGAAAAAGTCGCCCCTGGCGTGATCGCACGTAAATCGGTTGACCAGCCCATGCAAACAGGCCTGAAGTCCATCGACTCCATGGTGCCCGTGGGCCGTGGTCAGCGCGAATTGATCATTGGTGACCGTCAAACCGGCAAGACTGCCGTCGCGATCGACGCCATCATCAACCAAAAAGGTCAGAACATGACCTGCGTTTACGTCGCGATTGGCCAAAAAGCCTCGTCGATCAAAAACGTGGTGCGCGCTTTGGAACAAGCTGGCGCGATGGAATACACCATCGTCGTGGCCGCTTCCGCCTCTGAATCCGCTGCGATGCAGTACGTGTCTGCCTACTCTGGCTGCACGATGGGTGAATACTTCCGTGACCGCGGCGAAGACGCTCTGATCGTGTATGACGATCTGTCAAAGCAAGCCGTGGCTTACCGTCAAGTGTCCTTGCTGTTGCGCCGCCCACCAGGCCGCGAAGCTTACCCTGGCGACGTGTTCTATCTCCACAGCCGTCTGCTCGAGCGCGCTGCCCGCGTGAACGCCGACTACGTCGAAACCTTCACCAAAGGCGCCGTCAAAGGCAAAACAGGTTCCTTGACGGCATTGCCAATCATTGAAACCCAAGCCGGTGACGTGTCTGCTTTCGTGCCCACCAACGTGATTTCGATCACTGACGGTCAGATCTTCTTGGAAACCTCGTTGTTCAACGCTGGTATCCGTCCTGCGATCAACGCCGGTATCTCGGTGTCTCGCGTGGGTAGCTCGGCTCAGACCAAGATCATCAAGGGCCAGTCCGGTGGTATTCGTACCGACTTGGCCCAGTACCGTGAATTGGCTGCGTTCGCGCAGTTCGCTTCCGATCTGGACGAGTCCACACGCAAGCAGTTGGACCGCGGTGCCCGCGTGACCGAATTGCTCAAGCAAGCCCAGTACAGCCCTCTGTCGATCAGCCTGATGGGTGCGAGCTTGTTTGCTGTGAACAAAGGCTTCATGGACGACATCGACGTCAAGAAAGTCCTGGCTTTCGAACACGGTTTGCACGCTTACCTCAAAGACAAGAGCGCAGCCCTGTTGGCCAAGATGGAAAGCTCGCAAGCACTGGACAAGGAAGCCGAGGCTGAATTGACCGCTGCCGTGGCTGCTTTCAAGAAAAGCTTTGCTTAATTTCTACCTGATCAAAAGGAGCCGCTGATGGCATCGGGCAAGGAACTACGCACCAAGATCAAATCGGTGGAAAACACCAAGAAGATCACCAAGGCCATGGAAATGATTTCCGTCTCCAAAATGCGCAAGGCGCAGGAGCGTATGCGCACGGCCCGGCCTTACAGCGAGAAGATTCGCACCATTGCGACTCATCTCGGGCAGGCCAACCCTGAGTACGTGCATGCCTTCATGAAGCAAAACGACGGCAAGTCCGTCGGCTTCATTGTCGTGACCACGGACAAAGGCTTGTGCGGTGGCTTGAACACCAACCTGCTGCGCGCCGTGACAGGTAAATTGCGTGAAACGCAGACTGAAGGCAAGACGCCTTTGGCCGTGGCCATTGGCGGCAAGGGTTTAGGTTTCCTGAACCGCGTCAATGCCAAAGTGGTGGCGCATGTGACCCATCTGGGCGACAAGCCGCATCTGGACAAGCTGATTGGCCCCGTCAAGGTGCTGCTCGACGCTTATGCCGCTGGTGAGGTGAGCGCTGTGTACCTGTGCTACAACAAGTTTGTCAGCACCATGGCACAAGTGCCCACCATCGACCAGTTGCTGCCACTGTCTTCTTCCGAGATGGAATCGGACACCAAGGCGGCAGGTGCTGTGGCCCATGGATGGGATTACATCTATGAGCCTGATGCCCAGTCGGTCATTGACGATTTGTTGATCCGTTATGCAGAGGCCCTGGCTTATCAAGCTGTGGCCGAAAACATGGCCTCAGAGCACGCTGCGCGCATGGTGGCCATGAAGGCCGCCACGGACAACGCTGGCAATGTGATTGGCGAGCTCAAGCTCGTTTACAACAAGACCCGTCAAGCAGCCATCACCAAAGAACTGTCGGAAATCGTCTCTGGCGCAGCTGCGATCAGCGGCTGATCCCCAGTTCAGCAAATTCAAATTATTTGGAGCGAAAAATGCAAGCCCAAGGAAAAATTGTTCAGTGTATTGGCGCTGTGGTCGACGTGGAATTTCCACGCAACCAGATGCCCAAGGTTTATGACGCACTCAAAATGGAAGGCTCTGCGCTGACCCTGGAAGTGCAGCAGCAACTCGGCGATGGCATCGTGCGCACCATTGCGCTCGGTTCTTCCGACGGTCTGCGTCGTGGCCTGATCGTGTCCAACACCGGTAAAGCCATCACCGTTCCAGTGGGCAAAGCCACACTGGGCCGAATCATGGACGTGTTGGGTGCGCCCATCGACGAACGTGGTCCTGTCAGCCAGGAACTCACTGCCTCCATTCACCGCAAAGCGCCTGCTTACGACGAACTGAGCCCATCCCAAGAACTGCTGGAAACCGGCATCAAGGTGATTGACCTGGTTTGCCCGTTCGCCAAAGGCGGTAAGGTCGGTCTGTTCGGTGGTGCCGGTGTGGGCAAGACTGTGAACATGATGGAACTCATCAACAACATCGCCAAGGCGCACAGCGGCTTGTCCGTGTTCGCCGGTGTGGGTGAGCGTACCCGTGAAGGCAACGACTTCTACCACGAGATGGCCGACTCTGGCGTCGTGAATTTGGAGAACCTGCCTGAGTCCAAAGTGGCCATGGTGTACGGTCAGATGAACGAGCCACCAGGCAACCGTTTGCGCGTCGCTTTGACCGGCCTGACCATCGCCGAATCCTTTCGTGACGAAGGCAAAGACGTGTTGTTCTTCGTGGACAACATCTACCGCTACACCTTGGCCGGTACCGAAGTGTCCGCCTTGTTGGGTCGTATGCCTTCTGCTGTGGGTTACCAGCCCACATTGGCCGAAGAAATGGGCCGTTTGCAAGAACGTATCACGTCGACCAAAGTCGGTTCGATCACTTCCATCCAGGCCGTTTACGTGCCAGCCGATGACTTGACCGACCCATCGCCAGCGACCACTTTCGCTCACTTGGACTCCACTGTCGTGTTGTCTCGTGACATCGCTTCGCTCGGTATCTACCCAGCGGTCGATCCACTGGACTCCACCAGCCGTCAGCTGGATCCATTGGTTGTGGGTCAAGATCACTACGAAACAGCCCGTGCTGTGCAGGGCACACTGCAGCGCTACCGTGAACTGCGCGACATCATCGCCATCATGGGCATGGACGACCTGGCCCCTGAAGACAAGCTCGCCGTGGCCCGTGCCCGCAAGATCCAGCGTTTCCTGTCGCAGCCATTCCACGTTGCTGAAGTGTTCACCGGCTCCCCTGGCAAGTACGTCACATTGGCCGAAACCATCCGTGGTTTCAAGATGATTGTGGCTGGCGAGTGCGATCACCTGCCAGAGCAAGCCTTCTACATGGTCGGCACCATCGACGAAGCTTTCGAAAAGGCCAAAAAGGCAGCGTAAAGCAGAGCCCCGGGGTGGCTGAATAAGCCGCCCCCTAGCCCGCTTCAACGCACCTTTTTAAGGAGTAAACATGAACACCATCCACGTTGATGTGGTCAGTGCCGAAGAGTCCATTTACTCGGGTGAAGCCCGGTTTGTGGCCTTGCCCGGCGAGTCTGGCGAACTGGGCATTTACCCACGCCACACCCCGCTGATCACCCGCATCAAAGCCGGTTCGGTTCGCATCGAGACGGCTGACGGCGGCGAGGAATTTGTTTTCGTTGCTGGTGGCATTCTGGAAGTGCAGCCCGACTGCGTGACCGTGCTGTCTGACACAGCCATTCGCGGTAAAGACCTCGACGAAGAGAAAGCCAATGCGGCCAAAGCAGCCGCAGAAGAAGCTTTGAAAAATGCCAAAAGCGAAATCGACTTGGCCCGTGCCCAGTCCGAATTGGCAGTTTTGGCGGCCCAGTTGTCGGCCTTGCGGAAATACCGCAAGAAATAAGACGCTGTTCAAAGCGGTGACTGCATCACAGCAGTCACATTCAAAACCCGGCGCAGCCATGTGGCCGGGTTTTTTGTTGCCCGGCGCACCATCGGCACGTGTAGACTTGGTTGCATCATGAAACGCGCCAAACTGCAAGCCGCCATCGTGGGTGGCACCCCCGACGATATTGAACAAAGCTTTTACGAGGCGCTTCACAACGCCGACATTGAGCAGCTCATGGCTTGTTGGGCAGAAGAAGACGACATCGTTTGCGTGCACCCGGGTGGCCCGCGCATCATCGGGCCTGGCGCCATTCGCGCTGCGTTTGAAGCCATGTTTGCCAATGGCAGTGTGCAAGCCCATCCGGAAAGAATTCATAAAGTGGTGTCGCTTGCGTGCGCCGTGCATCACCTTGTAGAGCGAGTTGAGGTGATCACACCGCAAGGGGCCAAACAGGCCTTTGTGATTGCCACCAATGTTTATCAAAAAATGCCACAGGGTTGGCGCATGGTGGCCCACCATGCCAGCCCCGGCACCCCAAATGACTCGGCTGATGTGGGCGTCAAGCCCACGGTATTGCACTGACGATGCTGCAATACCGAGCACCTGCATGGCTGCCCGGCGGGCATGCCCAGACCATTTGGCCTGCGCTGTATGCGCGCAGACGCTGGGGCCCGGCATTGCCAAAACAGCGCGAGCGCTGGCTCACACCGGACGCAGACTTCATCGATGTCGATCGACAAAACGCCAGCCGACAAGACCGCCCCATGCTGGTGCTGTTCCATGGCCTAGAAGGTTCATCGGACAGCCATTACGCGCAGGCCTTTGCCGACTGGGCGGCTGCGCATGACCTCAACTTCGCGTTGCCGCACTTTCGCGGCTGCAGTGGCGAACTCAATCACGCACCGCGTGCTTACCATTCAGGCGATCATCAGGAAATCGATTGGGTGTTGAGCCGTTTGCGCAAGCAGCACCAATCGGAAGGGGGTCAAACGCTGATCGCCGCAGGCGTGTCCTTGGGGGGCAATGCCTTGATGCGGTGGGCCGCAGAGCATGGCTCATCAGCCATGCAAACTGCAGATGCGATCGCTTCGATTTGTTCGCCGCTTGATTTGGTGCAAAGTGGGCACGCCATAGGGCGTGGTTTGAACCGACAAATTTATACGCGCATGTTTTTGCACAGCATGAAGCCAAAAGCCTTGGCCAAGTTGGCACAGCACCCGGGCTTGTTTGATCGACAGCGGCTCATGGCTGCGCGAGACTTGTACGAGTTTGACAATGTATTTACGGCACCATTGCATGGGTTCAAAAACACGGACGATTACTGGTCCCAAGCATCCGCCAAACCGTTGATGCAGAACATCCGCCTGCCAGCCTTGGCATTGAATGCACGCAACGACCCCTTTGTGCCGGCGAGCAGTTTGCCCCAAAAGACCGATGTATCGAGGTCGGTCACGCTTTGGCAGCCCGAGCACGGAGGGCATGTTGGATTTGCCGAAGGCGGTTGGCCGAGCCATGTCCGTGGGTTGCCTGATGCCGTGGGAGGCTGGCTCCTAGCGGTTACAGGGCAGCCGTTTCATGAAGGGCCTACGCCCCATGGATGACATCGTTCGCCAAGCCATGGCCAAGTGGCCGAATGTGCCTGACTGCTTTGGTTGGTTGGGTTTGGACAGTCGCGGGCAATGGCACATGCGCGATGATCAGGTGCAGCATTTGGGTGCGTTTCAAAGCGGTCAAACAGGCGCCAAGGGCTCGGTACTGAGGCATGAAAAACTGATTGACTTCATCCATCGTAACTACGATGCCGATGCGCAAGGCCGATGGTATTTTCAGAATGGGCCTCAACGGGTCTACATCGAGCTGGAAGTCGCGCCCTACATTTGGCGACTGAGCGAGACCTTCGAGCCAACCGCGCACACAGGGCAAGCCACGCAAGTGCTCGCCTGCCTGGTGGATGAAACAGGGCGGGTTTATTTGCAGACCACGGCGGGTTTTGGTTTGGTTCACACCCTAGATGTGGGTCTGGTCGCCGAAGCCATAGAAAAAGGTCTTTGGACGACTGAAGACTGCTTGTCGCGGGAATTGCCTGAGCGCTTTGGATTTGTCATCAGCCCACAGCAAGGCGAGATCACCAGCCCGTGAAACGGGCATAAAAAAACCGACCACAAGGATCGGTTTTTTTAAAAGCACTGGTGCTTTATTTCTTTTCGCCTTCGGCAGCAGGGGCCTTGGGTTCGTCAAACTTGCCACCGGCATTGTTGGCCATGTAGACCACTGCACGGGCAATCTCGATGTCGTTGAAATCGCCACCACCTTGCGCACCCATGGCCCCTTTGCCTTTGAGTGCAGAGGTGACCAAAGTTTCCAGACCTTGTTTGATGCGGACACCCCAAGCACCTGCATCGGCAAACTTGGGTGCACCTGCAGCACCAGTGGCATGGCACGCGGAACACTGTGCTTTGTAAACTTCTTCACCGCCTTTCAAAGGACGATTGGCGTCACGAACTTCAACGGTGCCGATTTTTTGAATGCGCTGGGCAACAGATCTTTCGGAGTCGCTGGCACCCGGAGCCGTCTTGTTGGCTGAGGTCACATAAAAAACCAAGCCGATGATGATGAACACCGGAATGATGAACGAAGCCAAACTCAGTAAAAGCATTTGCTTGGGCGTTTTCACTGGGCCGGTGTGTGCTTCGTGTTGATCGTGGTTGTCGCTCATGAGATCCTCTTGTTGGGCTTGGCCGTTAGGCCTGGGTGTTGACCGGAATCAACCCAAGATTATAGCGGCCCACCCTTCACCGGACTTGCAACTGCCAACGAGAAACGCAAGCCGTGACATAATCCGTGCAACATGCAGTGCGGCTGTAGCTCAGTGGATAGAGTATTGGCCTCCGAAGCCAAGGGTCGTGGGTTCGATCCCCGCCAGCCGCACCAAATTCAAGTTCGCCACCCTTTGCGGTGGCGTTTTTGTTGCTGTTTTATTCAGCGGTTGGCCGTATCAGCGGCGGGTGCTTCTTGAACCCGGCGTGCACCTGTGAACCGCTTGGTCCAGTAGGCGGCGCGCAAGTCGTCTACGCGCACGGATTTGCCTGTGCTGGGTGAATGGATGAATTTGCCATCGCCGATGTAGATGCCTACGTGGCTGAATGTGCGGCGCATGGTGTTGAAAAAGACCAGATCACCCGGGTGGAGGTCATTGCGGTCAATTTTGTCTGTCACCGCAGCTTGTTCTTCCGCGCGCCTTGGAAGCAAGCGACCAATCGACGTTTCATACATGTGGCGCACGAAGCCGCTGCAATCAAAGCCGGTTTCAACCGTACTTCCACCCCGCTTGTAGGGAACACCCAGCAAGGTCATGGCTTGGCCCAGCATCTGGTTGGTTTTTTCACCCACGCTGGTCTTCATCTGGTCACCCAACTGCATCAGGTTGACCAATTCAGACCCGCGCTTGACCCCGCCCGCTTGATCGTCTTCAGGTGCTGCATGAACCAAGGTGGCGGCCATCAGCAAACATGTTGCGATGGAAAGAAGCTTAAATTTCACAATATAAAAAACTGTTACTTAGCCCACCATAATACCCGCTCAAGCTGATTCGGCCAATAGCCTTTAAAAGCTTGTTACACCTTGGTGTTTTGAATGTCTTTTCTCTTGAAGGAGAAGGGGCTTGCGAGCTTGTGAGTCCGTGTCAAACGCCGTAACGGTCGCGGTAGGCCTGTACTCTTGGCAGATGGTCGCCGAGGGTATTTCCGCTTTGGCTTGATAAATAAGCCAGCAGGTCAGACAGTTGGGCAATGGTGCAGACCTGCATGCCCAGTGTACCGCGCACGTATTGCACAGCGCTATGGGGCACGTCTTGCACTGAGCCGTCGGCCTGTTTTTCGGTGGCCATTTCCTGGCGGTCCAGCGCAATGGCGATGGCATGGGGTGTGGCCCCTGCGGCCTGGATCAGCGCAATCGACTCGCGGGCGGCTGTGCCGGCGCTCATCACATCGTCCACGATCAGCACGCGACCCTTGAGAGGCGCGCCCACCAGCGAACCGCCTTCGCCGTGGTCTTTGGCTTCCTTGCGGTTGTAGGCAAAAGGCACGTTCTTGCCCAGGCGGGCCAGTTCGACCGCGACTGCAGCACCCAGCGGGATACCTTTGTAGGCTGGGCCAAAGATCATGTCGAACTCGATGCCGCTGGCCAACAAGGCTTTTGCATAGAATTGCGCGAGTCGACTCAGCTTGGCGCCGTCGTCAAACAGCCCGGCATTGAAGAAGTAAGGGCTCATGCGCCCGGCTTTGGTCTTGAATTCGCCAAAGCGCAGCACGCCCGAATCGACCGCAAACTGCACAAATTCCTGAGCGAGCGCCTGCATTTCGGCGCTGCTTGCCTGTCCTGTCACCATGGGGAAATCCTTGTTCAAACTCACCAGCCTCAACCTCAACGGCATCCGTTCAGCCACGACCAAAGGGGTCGAAGCCTGGTTGGCGCAAGAAAAGCTTGATTGTATTTGCGTGCAGGAGGTCAAGGCCCAAGCGCCCGATGTGGCGGGCAAGTTTGAGGAGCTTGCAGGACTCAAAGGGCATTTTCAGTTTGCCGAGAAAAAAGGCTATTCGGGTGTTGGCGTGTACACCCGGCATGAGCCCAGCGATGTGGTCATTGGCTTTGATGGCGGCGAGTTCGATGCAGAAGGGCGCTATGTGGAGTTGCGCTTTGATACACCGGCCCGCAAGTTGTCCATCATCAGCAGCTACTTCCCCAGCGGCTCGTCCGGGCCAGAACGGCAAGAGGCCAAGTTCCGTTTTCTGGACAAGATGTACCCGCACCTCATGGCCCTCAAAGCTGAGCGGGACTTCATTGTTTGCAGCGATGTGAACATCGCGCACCAGCAGGCCGACCTGAAAAATTGGAAGGGGAACCTCAAGAACAGTGGCTTTCTGCCTGAAGAGCGTGCTTGGATGACTCAGCTCACCACCGAAGGCGGTGTGGTCGATGTGTATCGCCGACTGAAGCCTGACGCCACAGAGGCTTGCTACACCTGGTGGAGCAATCGGGGGCAGGCTTATGCCAAGAATGTGGGCTGGCGTCTGGACTACCATTTGGCGACCCCAGCGTTGGCTGACAAAGCCCGAACCGAGTCCATCTACAAGGACGAAAAGTTCTCGGACCACGCCCCCTTCACAGTCGAGTACGACTTAGACCTGTGAGTCCCGTGCAGGGTTGACCCGTCTGCCTTCTTTGGCGCTGATGAAGCCCAGCTCGATCAGTTCCATGACCCTCAAGGCATCTTCTGCCGGGACCGGATTGGGCCCTCCTTGTTGCACCGCATCCCGAATGCCTTCGTAATACCGCATGTAATTGCCGGGCACGCAAACTTGCTGGCTTTCAGTCAGTTGCTGGTTGGTGTCAGACAGTGTCAGTAAAAGGGGGGTGGGGTCCTCGCCCCAGTTGGTTTGGGGTGGATACAGCCTTGATTTCAGCGCGGTTTCCTGAGTGTCCAGTCCGAACTTGGTCAGCGATCCGCTGGTGCCATGCACGGTAAATCTGGGTGCAACTTGGGCGGTGAGTGCGCTGGCATGCAGCACCACCCGCAATGGGTCGTAATGCAGCACGGCATGAAACCAGTCGTCGGCACGGCTGTTGTCGCGTTGTTGCGCCAAGTCCAGCGAAAGTGTTTGGGGCAGGCCAAACAACTGCAGCGCCTGGTCCAGCAGATGGGGGCCGAGGTCGTACCAAAGACCACTGCCAGGCTCACCGGAGTCACGCCAACGCTGTGGCACGACTGGGCGATAACGGTCAAAGTGCGACTCAAAGTACACGATTCGCCCCAAGGCTTGGCGCTTCAACAGCGCCTGAATCGACATGAAGTCCCCATCCCAGCGGCGATTGTGGAAGACCGATAACAAGCGTTGCTGTTGGTCGGCCAGTCCGATCAAGTCGCGAGCCTCTTGCACGTTCAGGGTAAAGGGCTTGTCGACCACCACGTGTTTGCCCGCCAGCAGCGCTTGAGTCGCGAGCGGAGCATGGGTGTTGTTGGGTGTGGCCACCACCACCAGGTCAATGTCAGACCTCGCGATCAGTTGTTCGGGCGTGTCGCAGACGGAGACACCAGGCCAGGCAGCGTGCACATTGTTTGGGCGGCTGCTGGAGATGGCCTTCAGCCGTAAACCGGGTACCGCAGCGATCAGTGGCGCGTGGAAGGTGGCCGCAGCGTAGCCAAAGCCCAAAAGGCCTACGTTCAAGGGGGTGGTTGTCATCGGGTTTTCAGTTGAGCCATCCAGAATGGATGGCTAGCTTAAACCACGCCATTTGACATGGTTCCCGGCCGTCCTGTTCAGCCCCGTGTATACGTCAGCATGCGCCCCTTGTAAGCCAATGCATCTTCATGTGCGGGTTGGTCCAGCACCTGCTCGTGCATGGCAAAACCCACGCGTGCCATGTGTTTGTGAAAGGCGGACCGGTTGCCTCGGTTCGGGTCCACCACCCAGATCTCCGAAACCCCTGCGGCATGGGCGTTGATGAAGCTGGCCAGTGTGCCTTCGTCGTCGCGCTCGTACAGGATGTCGCTGCCCACAATCAGGTCAAACAGCCCGCTGACGCCGTCGTCCTGTGCCGAAGTCAGCACCGGCAAACCGTCTTCGCGCAAAGCTGCGGTGCCCCATAAACCATGGCGGTAAGCCATCGGGGGCAGTCCGTTCAATCGGGTGTTTTCATCCAGAAAGGCATGGGTCAAAGGATGACAATCGCTGGCTGTGACGTTGGCACCGCGTCGATGCGCCACCAGGCTGGACAAACCTAAGCCACAGCCAATCTCCAAAATGCGCTCGCCAGTCACAGGCCGCTTGGCTATGCGCTCGGCCATGCGCTGACCCGAGGGCCACAACAAACCAAACAAAGGCCAAGTGGCTGAAGAAATGCCCAAATTCAGGGCCTCATCCAACGGGTCGTGGAACTGATTTTTGTCGAGCAGGGAGCGGATGAGCAGGTCATCCACGCCCAAAACTGCGATGCGTTCCTGTTTGGTCAGGTAGCCGGGAGATGAAAGGTGCAAAAGGGCAATCGTTGCAGCGCAAAAGCCGATGTTCAACAGCGCTGACTGGGGCTGACTGTACACCTTCGCCTCTGATGAGGTCTGGCCGCTTGCCACCCCTGCTGCGAATCAATGGCCAAGTGCGGATGGTTCAATCAGATGTGTTCAATATCCCGCCAGGATGCGGAGTTCGCACAAAGCTTCCTGAGCAAATTTTCCAGTGTGGCTTGCTCGTCCTTGCTGAGACACGCCATCATGGCGGCCTCACGTTTTTTGAGTCCAGGCATGAAGAGGTTGTGCATTTTCCGACCCTCTTTGGTAATTAACAGGACCAAGCGGCGTTGGTCTTTGGGGTGGGACTCTCTTTTGATGAGCGCTTTTTTTTCAAGAGCAGTGACCGCACGGCTGATGTTGTTTTTCAAGTGACCCGAAAAATCACAAATTTCACTGGCAGAAATACCATCACGGTGGTACAAAAAAATCAGTGTCAATATTTCAGGTCGAGTTAAACCAAATTTGGCTTCTATAGATCGAAATGACGGCTCCCTGTAAGAGTTGATCATGTAGCCCATCTTGTACGCAAATGGGATCGATACGCCGTCGATGATCTCACTCAGTGGGTTGGATGCTGTTGCCATGTCTGTCAAGTTCACTGTGGGTGCTTGAATGCTGAAAATCCAGCGTTCAAATGATGGTTTCGCATCCTACCAGTGCTGCTGCTTGTGAACGAAACAGATCTTCAGTCACGCTTTTTTGGGATTTTCAAGGGTTAATCCCAGTCTTGAATAAAGTTCCACTTGATACCATTCTGTTCCATATGGAACAGAATCCAACGAATGTTTTGAGCAGCTGGAGTGAAGAAGTGCAAAGCATTTCAGCGCCTTGGCCTGCTCAGTCGACGTTTGTCGCTGGGAGTCAAGGGCATCCCATCTCTGCGGTTGAGGTGTCCTCACCGCAAGCAGCCGGTGACAAGTTGCCCGTCATCATGATCCATGGTGGCTTTCATACGGGACAGGCGTATTTGGGCACACCGGACCATCGAAAAGGGTGGGCTCAATTGTTCGCAGAGCGCGGACATCGAGTTGTTGTGCCAGACTGGCCTGCACATGGCAAATCGCCGGGGCTGGAAAATATTCAGCGACTGCATACCCAGGATGTCGCACAAGCCATGGGCGAACTGGTGAGCGATGTCGGGCGATGCATTCTTGTGGCGCATTCTGCGGGTGGCCCACTGGCCTGGTGGTTGGCTGAAAATTTTCCACAACACATCGTTGCCATTGCAGGCATCGCGCCGGGGCCCCCTGCAAATATGCTTCCAGCGTTGCCCAATGATCCCATCGCCGTTAATGCGTTGCGGTTTGACTCGCAAGCAGGCTGCCCTGTTTATTCTGAACAAGGCAAGGCAGTGGTCGTCGATGCGCAATTCATCAAGGATTTTTGGGCCAACAGCTCTCGCTTTCCGCTGTCTCATTTTGATGAGTACGCACACACAGTCGTACCTGAGAGTCCGCTCATTCTCAATGAGCGGTTCAACATCGGTGGTGCAGGTTTGAAACTGAATTCGCCGCATGTTGTGGGTCGAAGGCCCATTTTGATCGTGACAGGTGAACACGATCTCAGGCACCCCAAACATGTGGACAGTGCTTTGGCCGATTATTTGGGTGCCAAGTTTATGTGGCTACCCGATGCCGGGGTTTGTGGAAACGGCCACATGCTGATGATTGAAGACAACAGCCATGCCATTGCACATCTGTTGCTGCAGTGGCTTGCCGAAGAGGGGCTGTGAAATGAGGCATGAAAACCCAACATGGCACATGGTGTTCTTTGTGCTTTTGAATTCCCGATATTTTTTCTCTAGCCCGTTCGAATATTTATCACCACTCCAAAGGAGATCATCATGAAACATCAAATTTCTCGCCGCACCTTGATTGCTGGCGTTACCGCTGGCGCATTGCTTCCGCTCAGCAGCTTGACGCAAGCGCAGTCAACTGCGTATCCCAATAGGCCTGTCAAGATCATCATGCCCTGGGCCGCAGGTGGCGGCGGGGATGTTCTGGTGCGAGCCATGACGTCGGCGTTGGCTCAACGACTTGGTCAGCCCGTGGTTGTAGAAAACCGACCGGGAGCAATTGGCACAATTGGTAGCCAGGCTGCAGCCCGCAGTGCTGCAGATGGCTACACCTTGGTCTACGGCACGGCGGATTCACACTCCATTGCGCCCCACATTTTGAAGTCCATTCCATACGATTCGCGCAAAGAATTCACGGCAGTGGCACCGATTGGTTTTACCCCTTTGGCTTTGGTCGTTCATTCGTCTCATCCAGCGAAAAGTTTTTCACAATTCCTGCAAATGGCCAAGCAAGCCAAACAGGCTTTGACATATGGCTCATGGGGGCAAGGCAGTTCTGGGCAGATCACGATGGAGGCCTTGAAGCAAAAGGCAAAGATTGATCTTTTGCATGCGCCCTACAACGGGACAGCGCCTTTGATGCAAGGGACGTTGGCCAATCAGCTGGATTGTGCGATCGTGCCAGTTTTGGTTGCCGATCAGCATGTGAAGGCAGGCAGTGTTCGCATGCTCGCGGTGACCGCGCGTGAGCGGTTGGCCGCCTTCCCTGATGTGCCGTTGATGAAGGAAGTGGGAGTCGAGATCGATATGGGGCCGTGGCTTGGATTCTTGGCACCTGCAGGCACGCCCAGCGATGTCGTTGAAAAACTCAACGCAGCCATCGCCGCTTCAATTGCAGAACCACAAGTGGCAGAAGTCATGAAAAAAATGACAATGGTCATCGACAAAATGTCACCTTCGGAATATCAAAAATTCGTTAATTCCGAATTCGATCGATGGGGTGCATACATCCGCACTGCCGGAGTCTCATTGGACCAGTAACGCGATCCTTTGGACAGGCGGGGCAATGCGATGTGCGTTGCCCCTGATCGCTAAGTCATGCGTGCATGAAAACAGCCATACCCGCAGAGTTCGATGCTGTGTTTTCAACTACCATTTGGGAATGCTGCAATACCAAACCATCCCCGTCACCCCCTTTCAGCAAAATTGCTCCCTGATCTGGGACGATCAGACCCGCCAGGCGGCGGTGGTCGATCCGGGGGGGGATCTTGATTTGATCCTCGGTGCGGTCAAGACGCTGGGCCTTCAGCTCGAACAAATCTGGATCACCCACGCCCATGTGGACCACGCCTCGGGCACGGCCGATCTGGCTGAGCAATTGGGTGGCTTGCCCATCATCGGGCCCCACCCGGCCGACCAGTTCTGGATCGATGGCTTGCCTGCCGCGGCGGCGGCCTATGGTTTCCCGCCAGCACGGGTCTTCAAGCCCACGCGCTGGCTGGCCGATGGCGACACCGTCACGCTGGGGGCGCACACTTTGCAGGTTCGCCACTGCCCAGGGCACACGCCGGGCCATGTGGTGTTTTATTCACCCGAAATCAAGCGTGCTTTTGTGGGCGATGTGCTGTTTGCCGGCAGCATTGGCCGCACCGATTTTCCGCAAGGCAACCACGATGATTTGATCGCCAGCATCACCCAGCGTCTGTGGCCCATGGGCAACGACACGGTGTTCATTCCCGGGCATGGCCCCGAGAGCACGTTCGGTCGTGAACGCCAGTCGAACCCCTATGTGCGGGATGTTTGAAGGCATGGATTCCCGATCAAGTCGGGAATGACAGCCACTGGGGCTGATGCGCTAGTCACACTCAGCCTTTGATGGCTTGCTGATACAGGTGTTGTACCTTGGGCAAGTTGGCTTCAAGTTCCTGAATGCGGTTGGCACCGCTCGGGTGCGTCGACAAGAATGACGGGCTGCCGTTGCCACTGGCTGCTTGCATTTTTTGCCACAGGCTCACACTGGCTTCGGGTTTGTAGCCGCCACGCGCGGCGATTTCCAGGCCCACCAGGTCCGACTCGGTTTCGTCGTCACGGCTGTATTTCAGGGTGAGCAATTGGGTGCCCACGTTGGCCGCGACATCGCCCAACGAGCCCAAGCCCAACAGTTGCGACGCAATCGACAGGCCGAGGCTTGTGGCCTGGCTTTTGGCCAGACGTTCGCGGGCGTGTTCACGCAAGGCATGCGCCATTTCGTGTCCCATGATCATGGCCGCTTCGTCATCGCTCAGTTTCAGCTGGTCCAGGATGCCGGTGTAGAACGCGATCTTGCCGCCGGGCATGCACCAGGCGTTGATTTGTTTGCTGCCAATCAGGTTGACCTGCCACTTCCAGTCGCGCGAACGCGGGTTCCACTGCGCGGTGTGCGGAATCAGTTTTTGGGCGATGGTGTGCAAGCGTTGCAGTTGCGGGTGGCCATCGGGGGCCAGCGCACCTTTGGACCGGGCATCTGCCAAAACCTGTGTGTATTGTTGCCGTGCCGAGGTTTCCAGCGTCTCGGCGGGGACCAGTTTGCGCAGGCCAGAGGATGAGCCTACATCCACCTGGGCCAAAACCGAGCCTGCGGCTGTGGCACCGGCCGCCAACATGAATGCGCGCCGGGCATGCCAGCGTGGCGCTGTCAGCTCGGGCGCGTCTGGGGCTGCATCGGCAGAGGGAGATTTGAGGTTGCAAATAAAGCACATGGTTTGCAAATGATAGCGAGTTGCCTGGATTCGAGGTGATCGATGCCCGGCGCAGGCATCCGATAATGGCCCCATGTCCGAAATTGCCCCTCCTTACGAGATGCCCCCCCGCACTGTGCGCACCTGGCGCGAGGCCTTGCGCTTGTATTTGCAGCCTGCCAGTTTGCGCATGTTGGCACTGGGCTTCGCGGCGGGCTTGCCGCTGCTGCTGGTGCTGGGCACGTTGAGCTTCAGGCTGCGTGAGGCGGGCATTGACCGCAGCACCATTGGTTACCTGAGTTGGGTGGGCTTGGCCTACGGGGTCAAATGGATGTGGGCGCCCTTGGTTGATCGCATGCCCATTCCTTGCCTCACACGCCGCTTGGGGCGTCGCCGCAGCTGGTTGTTGCTGTCGCAAACGGTCATCGCTTGCGGTTTGGTGGGCATGGCATTGAACGATCCCTCTCAACTCCTTGGCCCATTGGTGGCCTGTGCTTTGGCGGTGGCCGTGGCATCGGCCACGCAAGACATTGCACTGGACGCCTACCGCATCGAATCGGCCGAGGTGGATGCCCAAGCCGCCCTGGCCGCCAGCTACCAGACGGGCTATCGCTTGGCCATGATCTGGGCGGGCGCGGGTGTGCTGTGGATTGCTGCTTGGGCCCAAGGCGAACAAGCCACAGGCTATGCCCAAGCCGCATGGCAAGTGGCCTACTTGGTCATGGCGGCCAGCATGCTGCCAGGCATGCTCATGGTATTGGGCTCGCCTGAACCGGTGCCCGCACCGATCAAGCCTGCACGTAATTTGGTCGAGTGGTTGCAGGGAGCCTTGGTGGATCCTTTTGCAGACTTCTGGCGTCGTTACCGCTGGCAAGCACTGCTGGTGCTGGCCTTGATCGCGGTGTACCGCATCAGCGATGTGGTGATGGGCATCATGGCCAACCCGTTTTATGTGGACATGGGTTTCACCAAATCCGAGGTGGCCAGCGTGACCAAGGTGTATGGCGTGATCATGACCCTGGTGGGGGCTTTTGTGGGGGGCGTGCTGTCGGCGCGTTGGGGGGTCATGCGCATCCTCATGCTGGGGGCGGTCCTCAGTGCCGCCAGCAACATGTTGTTTGTCTGGCTCAGCGGTGTGGGGCACGATGTGAGTGCTTTGATCTGGGTGATTTCTGCCGACAACTTGGCCAGTGGCATTGCTTCAGCGGCGTTCATTGCTTATTTGTCATCGCTCACCAACATCAGTTATTCGGCCACGCAATACGCCTTGCTCAGCTCCATGATGCTGCTCTTGCCGAAATTCATTGCTGGTTTTTCAGGCGACTTCGTGGATGCCTACGGCTACGCCAGTTTCTTCACGGCCACAGCCTGGTTGGGGGTGCCGGTGTTGCTGCTGGTCGCGCTCGCATCACGCGTTCACGCCAGACCTTGAGGTCAGATTTACCGATCTTTACCCGAGCGACACGATGGGCCTTCAAACGCAGGCGATGATGATCCGATGCAACACATTTTGATGATCGAAGACGATGCCCGCCTGGCAGCCATGGTGTCTGACTATCTGGGTCAAAACGGCTTTGACGTGGCTCCCGCGCCGGATGCCCAAAGCGGCTTGGCCCGTCTGCAAACCGCAGGGGTTGATCTCGTCATTTTGGACTTGATGCTGCCCGACATGGATGGTTTGCAGGTTTGTCAGCGCATCCGTGCGTTGCCGGGTGCGCTGGGACAGGTGCCGGTGCTCATGTTGACGGCCAAAGGCGACCCTATGGACCGCATCATCGGGCTGGAAATGGGGGCGGATGACTATTTGCCCAAGCCCTTCGAGCCCCGAGAGTTGCTGGCCCGCATCAAGGCCATCTTGCGCCGCAAAGGCAGCCCGGCCGAAACCAGTGCGCAGGTGATGCAATTTGGCTCTCTCGAAATTGACCGGGACGCCCGCCGCGTCTCTGTGGCTGGGCAGGCCTGCGATTTGACCTCTTACCAATACGATGTGTTGGTGGCTTTGGCCGAACGTGCGGGCCGTGTGCTCACGCGAGACCAGATCATGGAAGCCGTGCGCGGGCGCGAACTGGAGGCGTTTGACCGCTCCATCGATGTCCACATGGGCCGCATCCGTGCCGCGATTGAGTCCGACCCGAAAGCGCCGCAACGTATCCTCACGGTGCGGGGCGTGGGCTATGTGTTTGCAAGGCAGCAGGACTGAAGCATGGCGCTCAAAGCTTTGTCGCGGCAGTGGTCACGCCATTTGTATTTGCGCATCTGGCTGGCGGTGGTGGCGGGCGTGGCTTTGCTCATGCTGGTGGTGGGCTGGGCCTGGCGTGCCAGTGTGGAGCACAACAGCCCGGCACCTGCACCACGTGAATGGGTGGTGCTCAATGCCGATGGCGAGGTGCTGGCCACCACGTCCCGACGCCCCGGACCCGGTGCCCCACTGGAGTTTGACCTGACGCTGCCCGATGGGCAACAGCTCCAGTTGCGTGTTCAGCGCAACGGGGAGCGCGCAGACCCACCCGACATGGGCCAGCCGCCTGGTGGGCGCATGTCGTCGCCCCACAGGGCTGCGCACCCCTCTGCGCATGTGCCGCCTCATGTGCGCAACGAGCCGCCTTGGTGGGCCAAGCCGCCCTACGGATTTTTCTGGATGCTGGGCTTGATCGGTTTGGCGGTGGCGCTGGGCTTGTACCCGGTGGTGCGGCGGCTGACCCTCAGGCTGGAGGGTTTGCAGCGCGGCGTGCAGCGCTGGGGCGATGGCGATTTGTCCGTGCGTGTGCCTGTGCAGGGCGACGATGAGGTGGCTGATTTGTCGCAGCGATTCAATGCCGCGGCTGAACGCATCGAAGGACTCATGGCCTCGCAAAAGTCCTTGTTGGCCAATGCTTCGCATGAGTTGCGCTCGCCTTTGGCCCGCATACGCATGGGTCTGGAGTTGATGGCGGCACCTGCCGCTGACGCAGCCGTGCAGCAGCGCACCCGCACAGAAATTCTGCGCAACATGAGCGAGCTGGATCAACTGATCGATGAAATCTTGCTGGCCAGCCGTCTGGATGCCAAGGAGGTGGACATCGGCAAGGTGGAGGCGGTGGACTTGGTGGGCCTGTGCGCGGAAGAGTGCGCACGCGTGGGGGCCATGCTGGAAGTACCCCAGGGCCTGGCCCAACTGGAGGTTCAGGGCGTTACCAAGTTGTTGCGTCGCATGGTCCGCAACCTGCTGGAAAACGCCAGGCGCTACGGTGCCGCCGGGGCAGATGGCGGTGACGTGGTGTTGTCTTTGGCGCAGCAAGGCCAACAGGTCCACATTCAGGTGAGCGACCAAGGGCCAGGGGTCCCCTTGGCTTGGCGTGACCGGATTTTTGAGCCCTTCTTCCGCTTGCCGGGTGCCAGTGAGCGCGTGGGTGGGGTGGGCTTGGGGCTCTCGCTCGTCAAATCGATTGCCGAGCGGCATGGCGGTGCCGTGCATTGTGCAGACCGTGCCGGTGGGGGGGCTTGTTTCGAGGTGGACTTGCCCCAAAGCAAAACGGCGAACACCTGAGTGTTCGCCGTTGGCTTGCCATGCCGTCGCCAGGGCGGCAGCGCTTGAATCTCAGTGGTGGTGGCCCACCACTTCGCCTGCTTTCAGTTTGTACACCGTGCCGCAATAAGGGCACTTGGCTTCGCTTGTTTTAGCCACATCTAGGTACACCTTGGGGTGGCTGTTCCAGAGTTTCATGTCGGCTTTGAGGCTGGGGCAAAAAACACCGCCCTGGGGGTTCAGGTCGGCGGCCAGCAGTTCAACGGTATTGCTCATTGTTTCTTTCCTTAAACCAGCGTCAGCCAGTGGGCGTATTTCGGGTTGCGGCCGTTGACGATGTCAAAGAACGCAGACTGGATTTTCTCGGTGATCGGGCCACGGCTGCCTGCGCCGAGTTCGATGCGGTCGAGCTCGCGAATCGGCGTGACTTCAGCGGCGGTGCCGGTGAAAAAGGCTTCGTCGGCAATGTAGACCTCGTCGCGGGTGATGCGCTTTTGCACGATCTCGAGGCCCAGGTCTTTGGCGATGTGGAACACCGTGTTGCGGGTGATGCCATTCAGCGCGCCAGCAGACAAGTCAGGGGTGTAGATCACGCCGTCCTTGACCACAAAGATGTTCTCGCCAGCACCTTCGGACACAAAGCCCGAGGTGTCGAGCAACAGGGCTTCGTCGTAACCTTCATCGGTCACTTCCATGTTGGCCAAGATGGAATTGGTGTAATTGCTCACCGCCTTGGCCTGCGTCATGGTGATGTTGACGTGGTGGCGGGTGTAGCTGCTGGTCTTGACGCGGATGCCGCGCTTCATGCCTTCCTCTCCTAGGTACGCGCCCCAGGTCCAGGCGGCCACCATCAGGTGGATGGTGTTGCCCTTGGGGCTGACGCCCAGTTTCTTGTCGCCGATCCAGGTCAGGGGGCGGATGTAGCCGCTTTCCAGCTTGTTCTCACGCACCACGGCGCGTTGGGCTTCGTTGACCTGGTCCTTGGTGAAGGGGATCGCCATGCGCAGGATCTTGGCGCTGTTGAACAGACGGTCGGTGTGCTCTTGCAGGCGGAAGATGGCGGTGCCTTGCTCGGTTTTGTAAGCGCGAACGCCTTCAAAAGCGCCGCAACCGTAATGCAGGGTATGGCTCAGCACGTGGATCTTGGCATCGCGCCAGTCAACCATCTGGCCGTCCATCCAGATTTTGCCGTCACGGTCTGACATCGAAGGAATGACAACGCTCATGAAAGTGTCCTTTAAAGAAGGGGCATTGAACAGTGCAAAAAAGTATTTTAAGGGCTCACACACGGCATCGCAGCCGCGTGGGGCGCTTGGATCGCGGCTTTAGGTGGGGCCGGTTTCAGTGGGCCGAGTTCGAGGCATTGGTGGGCGGTTCGTCCACGGTCTCTTCAGAAGCCGGGCGCTTCATCGCCCAATCGCTCAGTTTGCCGCCCACAAAGGTGCATGTCACGTGCGATTGGCCTGCATCGGTCCAGCGGTAGACCTCGGGCTGGGTGTCTTTTTCGCTCAGCAGTTCGCCCAAAGATTTGGTCATGGCGATCACATGCATCAAGGTCGCGCCTTTTTGGAGTTTGGCGTTGAGCATCACGGCGCTGGACACATGGCCGATAGGGCGGTTGGCCGCTTTTTTGAGGATCGTCACCATGCGGGTGAAGTGCAGCAAGATCCACATGACCACGCCGCCCGCAGCCAAGGCAATGCCAGCCCACTGAAAGGCGTGCCACGCACCCACTGTGAAAACCACGATGGCCACTGGGGCCAGTATTTTGTTGAAATTCATGGGGGCAGATTGTGCCTTGATTGCCCGGTCACTTTGTGCAGTGCTTCAGTCCAGCCCCCGCACCACCTGCATGGCTTCTTCGATGCGCTCGACCGGGTAGATGGTTAGGCCTTCAAAGGCCTTGTCGTTCTTCTTGGGCGCGTTGGCCTTGGGCACCACGGCCACCTTGAAGCCCAGTTTGGCCGCTTCTTTCAGCCGGTCTTGCCCACGCGGTGCGGGGCGCACTTCACCGGCCAGACCGACCTCGCCAAAGGCGATGAAGCCTTTGGGCAGGGGCTTGCCGCGCAGGCTGCTGGTAATCGCCAGCATCACCGCCAAGTCGGCGGCCGGTTCGCTGATGCGCACGCCACCCACCGCGTTCACAAACACGTCCTGGTCCATGCAGGCCACCCCCGCATGGCGGTGCAGCACTGCCAGCAGCATGGCCAGGCGGTCGCGGTCCAGACCCACGCTCAAACGGCGGGGCGATGGGCCACCGCTGTCCACCAGGGCCTGAATTTCGACCAACAGCGGGCGGGTGCCTTCGAGGGTGACCATCACGCAGCTGCCGGGCACGGGCTCGGCATGCTGGCTCAAGAAAATGGCACTGGGGTTGCTCACGCCCTTGAGGCCTTTTTCGGTCATGGCGAACACGCCGATCTCGTTGACGGCACCAAAGCGGTTTTTGATGGCGCGGATCAGGCGGAAGTTGGAGTGCGTGTCGCCCTCAAAGTAGAGCACCGTGTCCACCATGTGCTCCAGCACGCGGGGGCCGGCCAGCGCGCCTTCCTTGGTCACATGGCCGACCAGCACGATGGTGGTGCCGGTCGATTTGGCTGTGCGCGTCAGGTGCGCCGCACATTCGCGCACCTGCGCCACCGAGCCGGGGGCGCTGGTCAATTGGTCCGAATACACCGTCTGAATCGAGTCGATGATGGCGATGCCCGGTTGGCGTGATTGCAGGGTGTGCAGGATCTTTTCAAGCTGGATTTCGGGTAACACCGGCACTTGCGAGTCGGGCAAGCCGAGGCGTCTTGAGCGCATGGCCACTTGCGCGCCACTTTCTTCGCCCGTCACATACAGGGTGTTCATGCCGCTGCGTTGCAGGGCATCGACCGCTTGCAACAGCAAGGTCGATTTGCCGATGCCCGGGTCGCCGCCGATCAGCACCACGCCGCCTTCGACCATGCCCCCGCCCAGCACCCGGTCCAGCTCATCAATACCAGTGGGGTGGCGCTCGAAGTCGGCTGCCTCGATCTGAGCCAGCGGCAGCACTTCGGAGGTGGGGGCCAGCGAGGCATGCACCGAGCCAAAGCGGTTTTTGCCGCCTGCAGGTTCGGCAGAGGCTTCGATCAGGGTGTTCCAGGCATTGCAGCTGGGGCATTTGCCCATCCAGCGTGCGCTGGTGCCGCCGCATTCGGTGCAGGTGAATATCGATTTGTCTTTGGCCATAGGACGCAAGTGTGCCTGACAGTCGCACTCAGGCTGCGCGCCAGGCTTGCAGAAATTCGCTGGTGATGTCGCCTGCAGGCAGTGATCGGCAGTTGCTGGCGTTTTGGCCTGCCCACAAGGGCGTGAAGTCGCTGCTGCCCCGCGCTTCGGCGGCTGCGCGCAGTGGTGCCATGTCGGCGGTGGCCAGCGGAAAAGCCGGAGCTTGTGGGTGTATCGCCCCCAACTCGCGCATGGCGCGGTTCACGATGCCTCGTGCCGGACGCCCCGTGAACAAGTTGGTCAGCGCCGTGTGCTGCGCCGCACTGGACTGCAGGGCGGCTCGGTGCAAGGCGCTGGTTGTGGCCTCGTGGCTGCACAGGTAAGCGGTGCCAATTTGCACAGCTGCTGCGCCCAGTGCCTTGGCCGCAGCCACCCCCGATGGCGTGGCGATGCCTCCCGCTGCAATCACCGGCAGTCGCACGGCCTGCACGATTTGCGGCAGCAGTGCCAAGGTGCCGACTTGTGTGCTCAGGTCTTCGGTCAGGAACATGCCCCGGTGTCCGCCGGCCTCCAGACCTTGCGCAATGATGGCATCGGCCCCATGGGCTTGCAGCCACAGCGCTTCGGGCACCGTGGTAGCCGATGACAGCACCAGACTGCCCCAGCCTTTGACTCGGGCCAGCAAGTCAGCGGCGGGCAGGCCAAAGTGGAAGCTCACCACGGCCGGACGGAAGGCCTCCAGCACATCGGCCGCGTCATGGTTGAAGGGCACGCGCGCCACGCCATTGCTGGCCGTATTGGGTGCAAGCCCCATGGCTTGGTAATAAGGGGCCAATGTTTCTCGCCAAGCCGCCTGAGCTTGCGCATCGGGTGTGGGCGGGGTGTGGCAAAAAAAGTTGACGTTGTAAGGGCGTTGGGTGGCTTGTTGCAGGGCCTGCAGCTCGCTGTGCAGGTCGGCAGGGCTCCACATGGCCGCAGGCAGCGAGCCCAGACCACCTGCTTCGCAAACGGCGACGGCGAGCCGGTGGTTTTGTACCCCGGCCATGGGGGCTTGAATGATGGGGGCGTTCAGATCCAAGAGGTCAAAACATGTTGTCATGTGCAAACTGTAGCGGTTTGGGCCGGTGATCAGGGTTGTCCCGAGGACTGCGAGGAGGAAAATCATTTAATATATTAAATAAATGAAATCCCAACCTTCTTTTTTTCACCGCAACTTGCCCCGGCTCTTGCTTGAAGCACGCGAGGCGGTGATGCTTCACACCCGACCCAGCCTGCGTGAGCACGGCTTGTCGGACCAGCAGTGGCGCGTTTTGCGTGTGTTGGGCGAACATGCCGACGAGCCCGGTGGCATCGAAACCGGGCGCGTGGCGCGTGAGGCCTATTTGCTGGGTCCCAGCCTCACCGGTGTGCTGACCCGTATGGCGCGTGACGGCCTGATCGAGCGCCAGCGTTGCCCGCAGGATGCCCGCCGCACCGTGGTGCGGGCTACCACAGCGGGTCTGGCCAAAGTGCAAGCCCTGTCGCAAACCATCGAAGCGCATTACGTGTGGATGGAGCAGCAACTGGGCAAGGCGCGCCTGACGGCCTTGTATGACTTGCTGGACAAGGTGATTGCATTGGAAGTGCCTGAACCCGGCGCATCAGAAACTGAACAAGAGACCTTTGAGGAATAAGCGATGCAAACGACCCGAACGCCACACCAGCCCTGGCAACCCCAGGGAACGGTCTATGGCACCTTGCTCAACTTTCGCCGCGAGTGGGACCTGTGGATCCCTCGCATGACGCAAGACCCGCACAAGGCCGCGCCCAAAGAGCCCGTGCTCTATGTGAAAACCGCCAACACCTTCAGCCCCGCCGGGCAAGACCTTTTGCTGCAAGACGGCGTAACAGAAGTCGACATAGGCGCAACGCTGGGCCTGGTGATCGGGGGTGACGGCCAAGTGGCTGGCGCTGTGCTGCTGAATGACTGGAGCGTGCTGCACGCGAGCTATTACCGCCCGCCGGTCAAGTTCCGCTGCCGCGACGGCTTTCTGGCTTTGCCGCAGCAGGTCACGCCTGGTCAGGTGCAGGACTGGGCCACGATGCAGATCGCCGTGCGCCGCAATGGCGATCTGGTGCAGACCGTTGACCTGCGCGAGTTGATGCGCGCCATGCCTGAGCTGCTGGCCGATGTGGGTGAATTCATGACTTTGCAGCCCGGGGATGTGCTGATGGTCGGCACCGACTGCCTGGCCGATGGCACACGCCCACGCGCCAAGGCGGGGGATCGGGTGGAGATTTCTGCACCTGGCTTTGCTTCTGTTGTCACCATGGTTGGAGGTGCCGCATGAAGCACGCACGCATCGCCTGGTCCGGCGCCATTCAGCAAGCCGTTGAATCCGATGGCCAGCTGCTCATCACCCAAGGCCCGCACAAGGGCCGCCGCGTCGGTTTTGACGAGGTCGTCTGGCTGCCGCCGCTGGCCCCCGTGCCGCAGGCACGCACCGTGATCGCGCTCGGCCTGAACTATGCCGACCACGCCAAGGAACTCGCCTTCAAGGCGCCTGAAGAACCGCTGGCTTTCATGAAAGGGGAGGCTTCGCTGATCGGGCACAAGGCCTTCACGAAGCGCCCCGCTGAAGTGAAGTACATGCACTACGAGTGCGAGCTGGCCGTGGTTGTGGGCCGCACCGCCCGCCGCGTGAAAAAAGCCGATGCGTATGACTTCATCGCGGGCTACACCGTGGCCAACGACTACGCCATCCGCGACTACTTGGAAAACTGGTACCGCCCCAACCTGCGCGTGAAAAACCGCGACACCTGCACACCGATCGGCCCGTGGCTGGTCGATGCAGCGGATGTGCCCAACCCCATGGCCTTGAAGTTGCAGACCACCGTGAACGGCAAAGTCACGCAAAGCGGCAGCACCGCCGACATGATTTTTGACGTGCCCACGCTGATTGAGTACTTCAGCAGCTTCATGACGCTCAACCCCGGCGACCTGATCCTGACCGGCACGCCCGACGGCATCGTCGACTGCCAACCCGGCGACGTGATCGTCACCGAGATCGAAGGCATCGGGGCGCTGCACAACACCATCGTTGCTGCGTGAACATGACGAATACAGACGACAAACCACTTATCGTCATCCCCGCGCATGCGGGGATCCATGGTGTTGGCGCCATGCATGCATGGATTCCCGCCTGCGCGGGAATGACGGTGCCATGACGACAGCGACAGGAGACAGAACATGAAAATAGACCACCTCATCAACGGCAAAAGCGTCGCGGGCAGCGACTACTTTGAAACCATCAACCCCGCCACGCAAGAGGTGCTGGCCGAAGTCGCCTCGGGCGGCGAAGCCGAGGTCAATGCCGCCGTTGCCGCTGCCAAAGCCGCCTTCCCCAAGTGGGCCGCCACGCCTGCCACCGAGCGCGCCAAGATCATGCGCAAGCTGGGCGAGCTGATCGCGAAACATGTGCCTGAAATCTCGGAGACCGAGACAAAAGACTGCGGCCAAACCATCAGCCAGACCGGCAAACAGCTGGTGCCGCGTGCGGCCGACAACTTCCACTACTTTGCCGAGATGTGCACCCGTGTGGACGGTCACACCTACCCCACGCCCACGCACCTGAACTACACGCTGTTCCATCCGGTGGGCGTGTGCGCGCTCATCAGTCCCTGGAATGTGCCATTCATGACCGCCACCTGGAAGGTCGCGCCGTGCTTGGCCTTTGGCAACACCGCTGTGCTCAAGATGAGCGAGCTCTCACCCCTGACGGCCGCCCGCCTGGGCGAGCTGGCGCTGGAGGCGGGTGTGCCCGCTGGCGTGCTCAACCTGGTGCACGGCTACGGCAAGGTAGCGGGCGAACCGCTGGTCTCGCACCGCGATGTTCGCGCCATCAGCTTCACCGGCTCCACCGTCACGGGTAACCGCATCGTGCAAAGCGCGGGCCTCAAGAAGTTCAGCATGGAGCTTGGCGGCAAGAGCCCCTTCGTGATCTTTGAAGACGCTGACCTCGACCGCGCTCTGGACGCCGCCATCTTCATGATCTTCAGCAACAACGGCGAGCGCTGCACCGCTGGCAGCCGCATCTTGGTGCAGCAAAGCATCTACGCCGACTTTGCGGCCAAGTTCGCCGAGCGGGCCAAACGCATCACCGTGGGCGACCCGCTCGATGACAAAACCATCGTCGGCCCCATGATCTCCAAAGCGCACTTGGCCAAAGTGCGCAGCTACATCGAACTCGGCCCCAAAGAAGGCGCGACGATGCTGTGTGGCGGACTGGACCAGCCCGGCTACGCCGCAGACCTGCCCGCGCATGTGAAGCACGGCAACTTCGTTTGGCCTACGGTGTTTGCCGATGTCGACAACCGCATGCGCATCGCCCAAGAAGAAATCTTCGGCCCCGTGGCCTGCTTGATTCCCTTCAGAGACGAAGCCGACGCGATTGAAAAAGCCAACGACATCGAATACGGCCTCTCCAGCTACGTTTGGACCGAGAACCTGGGCAAGGCCCACCGCGTGGCGGCAGCTGTGGAAGCGGGCATGTGCTTCGTCAACAGCCAGAACGTGCGCGATCTGCGCCAACCCTTTGGCGGCACCAAAGCCAGCGGCACGGGGCGCGAAGGCGGCACCTGGAGCTACGAAGTGTTTTGCGAACCCAAAAACGTGGCGGTCTCAATGGGTTCGCACCACATTCCGCATTGGGGAGTTTGACCATGGGACAACTTGAAAACACCAGGAGTGCTCGCCATGGGTAAGCTCGCATTGGCCGCCAAAATCACCCACGTGCCCAGCATGTACCTGAGCGAAATCCCGGGGCCACGTTTTGGCACGCGGCAAAGCGCCATCGATGGTCACAAAGAGATCAGCCGCCGCTGCCGCGCCTTGGGGGTGGACACGCTGGTAGTGTTCGACACGCACTGGTTGGTCAACGCGAATTACCACATCAACTGCGCGCCGCACTTCAAAGGCAGCTACACCAGCAACGAGTTGCCGCACTTCATCAACCACATGGCTTTCGAGTCACCGGGCAATCCCGAGTTGGGCCACCTGCTGGCCAAAGTGGCCAACGAGCACGGGGTAGAAACCCTGGCGCACGACAACACCACGCTCGACCCGGAATACGGCACGCTCGTGCCGCTGCGCTACATGAACGAAGACCAGCACTTCAAGGTGGTCTCGGTGTCGGCTTTGTGCATGGTGCATTACCTGAACGACAGTGCCCGCCTGGGCTGGGCCATGCGCGAGGCGGTGGAAAAGCATTACGACGGCAAGGTGGCCTTTCTGGCCAGCGGCTCGCTCTCACACCGCTTTGCACAAAACGGTTTGGCCCCGGAGTTTGCCCACAAGATCTGGAGCCCGTTTCTGGAGCAGCTCGACAAACAGGTCCTGCAGATGTGGGGCAACCGCGAATGGAAGGCGTTTTGCGAGATGCTGCCCGAGTACGCCAGCAAAGGCCACGGCGAAGGCTTCATGCACGACACCGCCATGCTGATGGGCGCTTTGGGCTGGACGGGGTATGACGGCGGCGTGGACATGGTGACGCCGTACTTCGGCGCCAGCGGCACGGGCCAGCTCAACGCGATTTTTGAAGTCACACCGCAGGACGGCTCCAAAGTGCCCGAGGCCGTGGCCAGCCATGTCGAGGGTTACACGGCGGTGAGCACCAGGCTGTGAAATGAGCCAGCGGGATGTCTCTCCTTGTCATCCCGGACTGGATCCGGGATCCATCTTCGGTTCACCATGGATCCTCGGGTCAAGCCCGAGGATGACAAATTTGAAGCTTCAACGACAAAGTCAGAAGGCCCACCATGCCCCATCTTGTGATCCTCTACACCGGTCAGCTAGACGCTGAAGTCCACATGACCACGCTGTGCCGCCAGATGGCGGACGCCATGCTCACCGTGCAGGACGAGGAAGGCAAGCAAGTCTTCCCCACAGGTGGCACGCGTGTGCTGGCCTACCCGGCACCGCACTACGCCGTGGCCGATGGCGGTGCAGCAGGCCAGGCGGCGGGTGGCACAGGTGACTACGCTTTTGTGTACCTGAACCTGCGCATGGGCCGTGGCCGCAGCGAGGCCACCCAGCAAGGCGCTGGGCAGACTTTGCTCGAAGTAGCCAAAGCCTTTTTCGCGCCCGTGATGGCGCAGCGCCACATCGGCATCACGCTGCAGGTCGATGTCGGCCCCGAGGTGTTTGACGCCAAGCACAGCAATCTGCATCCACTTTTCAACAAGGTTTGAGCCATGTCCGTGTTCACCGAAGACCAGATCCAGCAGCTCGCGCACGAGCTCAATCAGTCCGAAAAATCCCGTGTGCAGATCGAGCACTTTTCCAAGCGCTATCCGGGCATGACGATCGAAGACGGCTACCGCATCAACCGCGCCTGGATGCAGATCAAGTTCGCCGAGGGGCGCACCATGATCGGCCACAAGATCGGCCTCACCAGCCGCGCCATGCAAGTCTCCAGCCAGATCGACGAGCCCGACTACGGCACGCTGCTGGACAACATGCGCTACGACTGCACGCCGGGCCAGGTGCTGGACATTCCACATGCCCATTTCATCGCGCCCCGTGTGGAAGTGGAGCTGGCCTTCATCCTCAAAAAAGAACTGCGCGGCCCCAACGTGACCGTGCAGCAGGTGCTGGAGGCGACCGACTACGTGACCCCTGCCATCGAGATCATCGACTCGCGTATCGAGCAGTTTGACCGCCACACCAAAGTCATGCGCAAGGTGTACGACACCATCAGCGACAACGCCGCCAACGCGGGCATTGTGCTCGGGGCCAAGCGGGTTGCCCCCTTGACCACCGACCTGCCCTGGTGCGGCGCGGTGCTGCGACAAAACGGCGTGGTCGAAGAGACGGGTCTCGCTGCGGGCGTGCAAGGACACCCGGCTGTGGGCATCGCCTGGTTGGCCAACAAACTCGCGCCCTGGGGTGAACACTTGCAAGCGGGCGAAATTGTGTTGGCGGGCTCGTTCACCAAACCGGCGCTGGCCAAAGTGGGTGATGTGTTTGACGTGGACTACGGACCTCTGGGCAAGTTGGCGTTCAGATTCATTTGACACCAGAACGCTTCGCACACCCACGCTGGTCGGGTCTGGCGGGCCTGGCTGGGCGATGTGGCAAAGCGAAGCGCCTCTGAGCCCGGGCAGGCCCGCCGGACACGAACAGCCTCCCCATCGAAGGCACAACACAAGGAACCATCATGCAAACTCCAAGCAATTTGTTCAAACAAGCCCTCAAAGACAAACGCCCCCAGATCGGCCTGTGGATGGGCCTGGCCAGTGATTACAGCGCCGAAATCTGTGCGCTGGCTGGCTTCGACTGGCTGGTCATCGACGGCGAACATTCACCCAACAACCTGAGCAGCATCATGGCTCAGCTCAAGACGCTCGCCGCTTACCCGGGCAGCCATGCGGTGTGCCGCGTGCCCGTGGGTGACACGGCGCTCATCAAACAGTATTTGGACCTGGGCGCGCAGAACATCCTGGTGCCCATGGTCGACACGCCCGAGCAGGCGGCCCAGCTGGTGCAAGCCATGCGCTACCCGCAGGACGATGGCCAAGGCGGGGTGCGCGGCATGGCAGGCGCCCGTGCGTCGCGCTGGGGCCACTACACCGACTATTTCCAGCGCGCCAACGAAGAGGTGTGCCTGCTGGTGCAAGTCGAGTCGCTCGATGCGCTGAAAAACCTCGACGCAATCGCTGCCACGCCCGGTGTGGACGGTGTGTTCATCGGCCCGGCCGACCTCTCGGCCAGCATGGGCCATGTGGGCAATGCCGCGCACCCCGATGTGCAGGCCGCGATTGCCGATGCGATTGCCCGCATCCTCCAAGCGGGCAAGGCCCCCGGCATCCTCACGCCGGATCGTCAATTGGCCGCTCAGTACCTGCAGCTGGGTGCGGTGTTCGTGGCGGTGGGCCTGGACACGCAAATCTTGATGCGCCAGACCACCGATCTGGCCGCGCACTTCAAAGCCGAGGTCACCGCCATCGCCCCCGCTAAAGGTGCGACATATTGACCGACGATGGACCAGGCCCCCTGTTTCCCTGCGGTGGCTCTCTCCCACATAAAAACCAACAGTCAATTGATAGGAGATCATGATGTTCCCCACTCCCCAACCCGTGGTGCCATCTTTGCAAGCACGTGTCCACCCAGACGAATGGCAGGCGCGGCTGCAGCTGGCGGCTTGCTACCGCGTGTTCGCCATGCTCGGCTGGACCGAGATGATCTACAACCACATCACCGTGCGCCTGCCCGACAGCGTGACCGGGGGTGATAAGCAGTTTTTAATCAACCCCTTTGGCCTGCATTACAGCGAGGTCACGGCCAGCAACCTGGTCAAAATCAACCTGCAAGGCGAGGTGCTGGACGGTTCGCCCTACAAGGTCAACCCGGCCGGGTTCGTGGTGCATGCCACGCTGCACGGTGGCATGGACGGCGCGCATTGCGTGATGCACACCCACACCACGGCGGGCGTGGCGGTGGCCTGCTTGCAAGACGGCCTGTCGCAAAGCAATTTCTATTCGGCCCAGCTGCACGGCATGGTGGCCTACCACGACTTCGAGGGCATCACCATCCACGCCGAAGAGGGCCCGCGTGTGCTGCAAAGCATTGGCAATAAGCCTGCGGTGATCTTGCGCAACCACGGCTTGCTGGCCTGGGGGCAAACGCTGCCGCAGACCTTTGCAATTTTGTGGACGCTGCAACGCGCCTGCGAAATCCAGTTGGCCACGCAAAGCATGGGTGCGCCGATTCCGGTGCCCGAGGCGATTGCGGCCAAATGCACCCGCGATGCCTTGCAGTTCAACCCGAACCACGGGGCAGGGCAAGACGTGTTCGAGGCGCTGGTGCGCCGGATGGACAAACAAGACACAGGCTGGCGCGCATGAGCTTGATGAACAACCCAATGACATTTAACAAAATTGCCATTGTTGGCGCAGGTGCCATCGGCGGCTGGATGGGTGTGCACTTGGCGCGAGCCGGGGCGCAGGTCAGTGTGCTTGCCCGTGGCGACACGCTTGCCGCCTTGCAAGCCCACGGCCTTCAACTTCACCAAGGGGGCGAGCTGCACACCCTGCCTGTGACCGCATCCAACGCCGCAGCCGCTTTGGGTGTGCAGGACTTGGTGGTGATCTCGGTCAAAGCGCCTGCATTGGCCTCGGTGGCGGCGCAAGTCGGTCCCCTGATCGGTCCGGACACCGTGGTGCTGACCGCCATGAACGGTGTGCCTTGGTGGTTTTTGCAAGGTTTTGGGGGGCCGGTGGCGGGCCGCTCGCTCGCCACGGTGGACCCTCAAGGCGCGATTGCCCTGGCCTTGCCCGCGACGCACATCGTGGGCTGCGTGGTGCATGCAAGCTGTTCAGTCGATTCGCCGGGCGTGATCCGCCACCACTTTGGTGATGGACTCATTGTGGGCGAGCCTTCCGGGCAGGCCACTGCGCGGGTGCAGGCCTTGCATGCGCTGCTGCAAAAGGCGGGCTTCAACGCCAGTGTTTCGGCGCAAATCCAGAAAGACATCTGGTACAAACTTTGGGGCAACATGACCGTGAACCCCATCAGCGCCATCACGGGTGCGACCACGGACCGCATCATGGACGACCCTTTGGTGCGCCAATTCATTTCCAGCGTCATGCTCGAAGCCAAAGCGATTGGCGAAAAAATCGGCATCCCCATCGACCAGCAACCCGAGGACCGCCATGCGGTGACCCGGAAACTGGGCGCATTCCGGACCTCTATGCTGCAAGACGTGGACGCCGGCAAGCCCGTCGAACTGGACGCTTTGGTCAGTGCCGTTCGCGAATTGGGGCAGCTGACCCATGTCGCCACACCGTTCACCGATGCTTTGCTGGGGCTCAGCCGTCTGCATGCGCAGGGCCGTGGGCTGTATGGGGTGACCGATTGAATCGCCAATGCCGAGACATCTAACAATTTTTAACAACCCTGCTGGGAATTTTCTCTCATAATCGCACCAACGGACAAATTTAAGTACTTCGGTATTAAAAGGAATTAACATGTTGATGCTGACAGTTTTTGCGATTATTTTGATGTTGGGTCTCGGCGTTTTGTATTTCAAAACGGTTCAAGACATTGAGCAGGACGACATCAATGAGGCCATGGCCCGCGCTCAGCGATTCAAAAACAAACGTGCTTCCAACGAGTGGGCCGGTGCCTGAGCCTTCAGGTCACCAGTCGCTTTCTTGTCATCTCCTAGGCGAATGGGGCGTTAAATTGCCCCCATGTCGTCTCACCCCACTCCCCCCGCTTCCTTTTCCCGCCTGAGCCTCACGGGGTTCCTGACGCTGCTGTTGATCGCCCTGATGATGGGTGCCAACCATGTTGCAGCCCGCACGGCTTTCAACCATGGCGTCGACGTGGTGACCGCAGTCACCTTTCGCAGCAGTGTCACGGCCTTTGTGGTGGCCTTGATTCTTTGGCAACAAAAAGTGTCGCTCCAGCTGTCGGGGCGGCACCAAAAAAACCTTCTGCTGATTGGCGCATTGATCGCCGTGCAAAGCGTTTGTCTGTATTCATCGGTCGCCCGACTGCCAGTGGCTTTGGCGTTGCTGGCGTTCAACACCTATCCATTGCTCACGGCGTTCTGGGCGCGGGTCTTGTATGGCCATCGTCCGGAGCGTGCCGTTTTGTTGGCCATGCCCGTGATGCTGTTGGGGTTGGCTTTGGCGCTGGATGTGCTGGGTGCCGCTTCAGGGCTGGGTGCTGCGCAGCAATGGGGGCAGATTGGTGCCGGTGTGGCCTTTGCACTGGCCGCATCCGCCACATTTGGTTTGGCGCTGGTCATCACCCAACATGAGGCGGCTGATGTGGATGGCCGTCTGCGCACATTCACCACCATGACCACTGTTGCCGTGCTGGCTGCCGTGGTGGCATCTACCCAAAGTGGCTTTCATTTGCCCACGGCGACGGCGGGCTGGTGGGGCTTGGGGGCACTCACCTTTTTGTATGGAACCGCCTTCACCATCATGTTCACCGTGTTGCCCAAGCTGGGTGTGGTGGGCAACTCGGCCATTATGAATGTGGAGCCGGTGTTTGCCCTGGTGCTGGCTTGGGCTGTGCTGGGGCAGTCGATTGCCCTGATGCAGCTGGTCGGTGCCTTGGTGGTGGTGGCCACCGTCATGTGGCTGGGTTTGCGCAGGCGCTGACGACTGAGGCGGGGTCAGGCTTTCTTCAGGGCCAGAGCCTTGTCATACAGCTCGTTTTTGGATTTCCCCGTGATTTCGGCTGCGAGTTTGACGGCGGTTTTCAGGGGCAATTCAGGCAGCAGCAGTTGCAACACGCGCAAGCCTTCGCCTGTGGATTCAGCCACTGGCGCATCGTGCAGCACCAGCACAAATTCACCGCGCTGGCGGTCTGGCTTTTCGGCCAGCCAGCCAGGCAAAGCCTGTGCCGTGACGGTTTCAATTTGTTCAAATTGCTTGGTCAACTCGCGCCCCACGGTGATGCGGCGCTCACCGAGCACCGACAGCGCTTGTGCCAAAGCCTCGATGCGGTGCGGCGCTTCCAGCAGCACCACGGCCCGGCTTTCTTGAGCCAGGGCCTGCACGGCGCGCTCGCGTTCACCCGATTTGCTCGGCAAAAAGCCTGAAAACACAAAACCATCTTCACCCGTCATGCCCGATGCACTGAGTGCGGTGGTCACACTGCTGGCGCCCGGCAAGGGCAGCACGCGGTAACTCGCTTGCCTGACGGCGGCCACCAGCCGTGCGCCCGGATCGCTGATGGCCGGGGTGCCTGCATCGCTCACGTAGGCCACGCGTTCACCTTGCGCCAAACGGGCGATCACGGTTTGTGCCGCCTCGGCTTCGTTGTGCTGGTGCACCGCCAGCAGCTGTGAGCCGGGGCGGTCCAGGCCATAGGCCCGCAACAGTTGTTGGGTGTGGCGTGTGTCTTCGCAGGCCACGGCGTCGACCTTGGCCAGCACATGCAGCGCACGCAGGCTGATGTCGGCGAGGTTGCCAATCGGTGTCGCCACGACATACAGTGTGCTGGCCGGGTTGTTTTGCGATCCGGCAGCGTCGTGCGCGGCCTCCAGGGCTTTGGCAAACGAGGCAGACAAGGGAGACGGAGTCAATGCAATTCCTCAAAAAGAACACGGTGGGCCAGACCACCAAAGCCCGGGGCGATGCGGGCGAAGACGAGGCGCTGGCTTATTTGCAAGCGCGCGGTTTGCGCTTGCTGCAGCGCAATTATCGGACGCCCGGCCGAGGGGGTGGCGAAATCGACCTGATCATGCAATCACCGGACGGCACGGTGGTGTTTGTCGAAGTCCGACAACGCAGCCGCACCGACCATGGCGGGGCAGCTGCCAGCATCGGGTATCAGAAGCAGCGGCGCATCATCTTTGCGGCGCAGCACTACTTGTTGCGCTGGCGCCGTTTGCCTCCGGCGCGATTTGATGTGGTCACCATTGAGGCCGCCGGGCCCGAATGGTTGCAAGCGGCTTTTGATGGCGCATGATGTGCACATCCAAAGGATGGAGCGGCCCCAAATAGCCGTGTAAATAACTGTTTTTCCGGGGCGATGCGGTGTTGTGGGGGTTATCATCGCCATCGCATGTTAGACCTCCGAATCCAACAACATTTCATCGACAGTGCCGATTTGCACTACCAGGTGGCCGAGACTTTGGCCAAGCCTGTGGACGCGGCTGTCCAGGCGGTCCTGGCGTGTGTCACGGGGGGCGGTAAGGTGCTCGCCGGTGGCATGGGTCCTTCGGCCGCATTGGCGCAATACTTGGTGAATCTGCTGGTGGGTGGCTTTGAGCGGGAGCGCCCGGGCTTGGCCGCCATGGCCTTGTCGTCGGATGCCTTGATGGCCAGCCGTTGGGCCGACGGCCAGGCTTTGGCCCGGCAGGTGCTGGCGCTGGGTCAAACCGGCGACGTGTTGGTGCTGATCAGCGTGGATGGCGGCGAGCCTGCTTTGGTAGAGGCGGTGCAAGCCGCCCATGACCGGGAAATGACCGTGCTGGCTTTGACCGGTCACCACGGCGGTGGTTTGGCTCGCCAGCTGCGCGAGACCGATGTGCATGTGTGCGTGCCGCATGAGCGGGCCGCCCGAATTCGTGAAGTGCAGCATTTGGTGCTGCACTGTCTGTGTGATGGAATCGACACCCAGCTTTTGGGTGAACAGGAGCCTCTTTAAATGAAACGCAATCTTCAATCTCTGGTTTTTTCGGGTGCTGTTTTGGCGGCGGCCTTGTCCAGCTTGTCTGCCTGCGCCCCCTTGTTGGTTGGCGGAGCGGTCATGACTGGCATCGTGGCCACCGACCGCCGCACCACGGGCGCTCAGGTCGAAGACGAGGGCATTGAGCTCAAAGTGGCCAGTGCCGTGCGTCAGGACCTGGGCGATCGGGTTCACCTGAACGTGACCAGCTTCAACCGCAAAGTGCTGCTCAGCGGCGAGGCGCGCTCACAGGCTGACAAAGACCGGGCCGAGAAGTTGGCGCAAAACCAGGAAAACGTTCAGTCTGTCGTGAACGATTTGGCTGTTGCGCCTGCCAGCAGCTTGACCCAGCGCTCCAAAGACACCGTGATCACCAGCCAAGCCAAAGCGGCCTTCATTGATGCGAAAGACCTGCAGGTCAACTCGATCAAGGTCGTGACCGAGCGCGGCATTGTGTATTTGATGGGCCGCGTGACAGCACGCGAAGCCAAACGCGCCAGCGACATCGTGCGTGGCATCGGAGGCGTGACCAAGGTGGTGCGCGTGTTTGATGAAATTTCTGAAGAAGAGCTCAAGCGCTTGAGCCAGCCACCTTTGTCCAAGTAAAGCCTTGCTGCTTCATGAAAAAGAGCGACCTTTGGGTCGCTCTTTTTCATGGTTGGCGTTTGAACGCCGTGGCCGTTTACCGCAAGCGGCGGATCAGGCTGGAGGTGTCCCAGCGGCCACCGCCCATTTTTTGCACATCGGCGTAAAACTGGTCTACCAAGGCCGTGACGGGCAGGCGAGCGCCGTTGCGCTTGGCTTCGTCCAGCACCAGGCCCAGGTCCTTGCGCATCCAGTCCACGGCAAAGCCAAACTCGAACTTGTCGTCGGCCATGGTCTTGCCCCGGTTGTCCAGCTGCCAGCTTTGCGCGGCACCTTTGCCGATCACGTCCAACACCTGGTGCATGTCCAGCCCCGCCTGCTGGCCAAAGGCCACGGCCTCAGACAAGCCCTGCACCAGCCCGGCGATGCAAATCTGGTTGACCATCTTGGCCAACTGGCCCGCGCCCGACTCGCCCAGCAGGGTGAAGGCACGCGAAAACGCCATGGCCGCAGGCTTGACGTTGTCAAAAGCCGCAGCGTCGCCGCCGCACATCACGGTGAGCATGCCGTTTTGTGCGCCTGCCTGGCCGCCAGAGACGGGGGCGTCGATGAACTGCAGCCCGAGCTTTTGCGCCTGGGCCGACAGCTCGCGCGCCACCGAAGCCGAAGCGGTGGTGTGGTCCACAAAGATCGCGCCGGGCTTCATGCCAGCAAAGGCACCGTCGGCGCCGAGCACCACGCTGCGCAGATCGTCGTCGTTGCCCACGCAGGCGAACACGATGTCGGCGCCCGCAGCCGCTTCGCGCGGGGTCGGGGCGCTGGCGTTGCCAGGGCACTCGGCCACCCAAGCAGCGGCTTTGGTGGCACTGCGGTTGTACACGGTGACATGGTGTCCCGCGCGGGCCAGGTGCCCGGCCATGGGGTAGCCCATGACGCCCAGGCCCAAAAAGGCCACTTTGCGGGCGGGTGCGGGTTCGTAGGTTTTCGCGGCGATTTGGCTCATCGGTGTCTCGGTTCAAAATGAATAAGCGGCTAATTTAGCAGCCTGGACAAGAGCCGGTGCGCACCGGGTGCTTTGGGTTGCCTGGTTGGCGACACCTGAATGAGCGCAAGGACGATTCGCGTCAGGTTTTGGTACGCTCAGGCCATGAACCTTTCCATTGCCGACAACCTTAAGCATGTCCAGGCGCAAATTGAGATGGCTTGCCGGGCGGCAGGTCGCCCGGTGGGCCGTGTGCGTTTGCTCGCTGTCTCCAAGACCTGGGGGCCAGAAGCCGTGCGGGCTGCCCACGCGGCCGGGCAAACCGCGTTTGGCGAAAACTACATCCAGGAAGCGGTGGACAAGATCACGGCCTTGCAGGATTTGCCACTGGAATGGCATTGCATTGGCCCGATCCAGAGCAATAAGACGCGCCTGGTGGCAGAGCACTTTGACTGGGTGCACAGCATCGATCGGCTCAAAATCGCGCAGCGCCTGTCTGAGCAGCGTCCCGCGCATTTGCCACCACTGCAGGTGTGCATTCAGGTCAACGTGGACGGGGGCGAGACCAAGTCGGGTGTGAGCCCGCAAGAGTTGCCTGCCTTGGCGCAGGCCGTTGCCGCCTTGCCGCGTCTTCAGCTGCGGGGGCTCATGACCATCCCCGAACCCGCCGAGACCGATGAACAGATGCGGGCTGTGCACCGGCAAGCCAAGCAGTTGTCCGAGGCATTGCGCCAGCAAGGCCTGCCGCTGGACACCTTGTCGATGGGCATGAGCGCCGATCTGGCCGCCGCCATTGCCGAAGGCAGCACCATGGTGCGGGTGGGCACGGCCATTTTTGGCAAGCGCTGAGGTCCTCAGCTGCGGGTGCCCGATTGCAGTTTGAACACGCTGCGCCGCGCGCCCACAGGGATGCCCGCCACGTTGAGCAGCGTGGCCGCTCGCCAAGGGACCAATTGCTGGCGTTGTGCCTCATCGAGCCAGCCCAATTGGTCCAGGGCCTCTACCGTGGCTGCAAACAGGGCGGCCTTGTTGCCGTCCATCACCTTGACCGCCAGGGCCTGTCCACGCGCACGGCTGGCCACCACCTGCACACCGTCGGCACCCACTTTGGTGACCCAGTCGCCCCGGCCTGCGCGCATGAAGTCGGCGTCGTTGCGGCCGGTGCCCGAGACCAGTTCGGGGTGGGTGCTCATGGCTTCGCCCAATTGCCGCAGGCTCTCGCCGTACAGGCCATCCGATTCGGGTTGTGCCAGGCGGGTATAACTGCGGGCCAGACGCGACAAGGGCATCGCGTAGTTGGGGGCCGAACAGCCGTCGATGCCCAGCGCCAGTTCTTCTTCGCTCAAGCCAGCCAGGTGCGCCACGGCCTGGCGAACCTGCTGCTGCAGTGGGTGGTCCACTTCGGTATACGTCTCAGTGGGCAGGCCGTGTTGCACGCAATACGCCAAAAAGCCGCTGTGCTTGCCGCTGCAGTTGTGGTGCCGCTCGTCGTAGGCAAAGCCTTCGGGCATGGGGCGGTCGAAAAACGTGAAGCGGTAGGGCACATGGCAGCCGCAGCGCATTTGCCTTGTGGTGGTGCCGCTTTTTCGCAAGATGGACGCAACTTGCTCGACATGCATCTCTTCGCCGTTGTGGCTGGCGCACATCATGGCCAGTTCCGACGGCGTGAAGCCAAAATGCGCCACGCCGCCGGACTGCACCAGTGGCAGCGCCTGCATGGCCTTGAGGGTGGATCGGGTGAAGCACAGCCAGTGCGGGTTGCCCACCTGGGCCAGCACACGGCCTTCGGTGTCGGTCACAGCAAGGGCGCCCAGATGCAGGCATTCCTGCACACCGTTGCGGGTCAGTTCGATCAGCGGTTCGAAGTTCATGGGTTTGTCTCTTGACTTGGAAAACCCAGTTTAAATTGTCCCGGACTTGACCTGCTGTCGCCGGGGCAGCACCTCACAATGGTCGCATGCAAAAAATTCATTCCCCCCTTCAGGCACAAGTGGTGCAGTGGCTGGTACAGACTGGCGATGCCGTGGCCGCAGGCGATGTGCTGGTGATTTTGGAGGCCATGAAGATGGAGCACGAAATCCGTGCGAGCCATGCAGGCCGCTTGGCCGAGCTGTATTTCCGGGCGGGTGAGACGGTGGCAGAGGGCGATGTGTTGGCGATGCTGTCTGCTGCCGATGCGCCCGTGAGCATGAGCGCAAGTGCTCCTGAGGGCGTACCTGCCGCACCTGCCGTGGCACCTGCGGCAGGCTCAGCGGCAGCCCCCGTGCAAACGCGCGCTGACCTGCACAAGCTGCAGGCGCGTCTGGCCTTCACGCAAGACGCCGCACGCCCGGAAGCCGTGGCCAAACGCCACGCCTTGGGGCTACGAACCGCCCGCGAAAACATCGCTGATCTCTGCGATCCCGATTCCTTTGTGGAATACGGTGCACTGGCCGTTGCCGCGCAAAGCCGCCGCCGCAGTGCCGATGATCTGATGCGCAACACGCCCGCCGACGGCATGGTCACCGGTATCGGTTGCATCCATGGCCAACGCGTCGTGGTCATGGCCTACGACTTCACCGTGCTGGCGGGCACACAAGGCATGCGCAACCACCAAAAGACCGACCGCATGCTGGGCGTTGCCTTGCAAAACAAGTTGCCCGTGGTGCTGTTCGCCGAAGGCGGCGGGGGCAGGCCGGGTGACGTGGACGTGGCCATCGTGGCGGGCCTGAACTTGGCCACTTTTGCATCATTTGCCAGGCTCAATGGCCGGGTGCCGGTGGTGGGCGTGGTGGCTGGGCGCTGCTTTGCGGGCAATGCCGCTTTGCTGGGCTGCTGCGACGTGATCATCGCGACACGCGGCAGCAACATCGGCATGGGCGGCCCGGCCATGGTCGAAGGCGGCGGCTTGGGCGTGTTCAAACCCGAGCAGATCGGCCCGAGCAACGTGCAGCACGGCAATGGTGTGATCGATGTGCTGGTCGATGACGAGGGGCAAGCGGTGGCGGCGGCTCGCCACTACCTGTCGTTTTTTCAGGGTGCAGCGCCCAGCTGGCAAGCGCCACGCGCCGAGGCCCTGCGCGACGTGGTGCCCGAGAACCGCCTGCGCGTGTACGACACCCGCGCCGCCATGCAGGGCGTGGCCGACGAAGGCAGCTTGCTGGCCCTTCGCACCGGGTTTGGCGCGGGCATCCACACGGCCCTTGCGCGCATCGCGGGCCGCCCGGTGGGTCTCATGGCCAACAACCCGCTGCATTTGGGCGGGGCGATCGATGCCGATGCTGCCGACAAGGCCGCACGCTTCATGCAGTTGTGCAACGCGCATGGGCTGCCCATTGTGAGCCTGGTGGACACGCCCGGCTTCATGGTCGGGCCCGACACCGAAGCCACGGCGCAGGTGCGCCATGTTTCGCGCCTGTTCGTGGCCGCCGCGCATCTGCGGGTGCCGCTGCTCAGCGTGGTTTTGCGCAAAGGCTATGGCCTGGGCGCGATGGCCATGACAGGCGGCGGCTTTCACGAAACCCTGGCCACAGTGGCCTGGCCCACGGGCGAGTTTGGCGGCATGGGCCTCGAAGGTGCGGTGCGACTGGGCTACCGCAAAGAGCTGGAGGCCGTGCCCGAAGGCCCCGAGCGCGAGGCCTTGTTTGACCAGCTGCTGGCGCAGCAATACGACAACGGCAGCGCCATCAACATGGCCGCCACGTTGGAAATTGACGCGGTGATCGACCCGGTCAGCACGCGTGAATGGTTGGTGGCGGGCTTGGAGGCTGGGCAGACCCGGCCCGCCGATGGCACCCTGGCCATCGACACTTGGTGATGGCCGTCATGGGCCCCCGATCAAGTCGGGGGCGACAAAGGTCTGTCATGCCCGCGCACGCGGGCATCCATGCACCACCGAAGGCATGGACACCCGATCAAGTCGGGCGTGACAAGTGGAACTGTCATACCCGCGAACGCGGGTATCCATGGTGATTGAAGGCATGGACCCCCGATCTAGTCGGGGGTGACAAGGGCCGATGTCGGACGTGACAAAGGTGCCCGCGCAGGCAGCACCGTGCCCACGCATTCGCCAAAGCCGATGCGAGCCGCGCCTTCGCGTTCGCACCAGCCGCGCAGCACCACGCTGTCGCCGTCTTCCAGCCAAGTGCGTTGCTCGCCGTTCGGCAAAGCAATCGGGTTCTTGCCGCCGGTGGTCAGCTCGATCAGGGCTGCGGCCTGGTCCAGCGAAGGGCCGGACAGTGTGCCGCTGCCAAACAGGTCGCCCGGCTGCAGGTTGCAGCCGTTGACCGTGTGGTGCGTGACCATTTGCGCCACCGTCCAGTAGGCATGGCGGTAGCTGGTGCGGCAGATGCTGGCCTCAAGCTGACCGTCTGCGCGCATCTTGGGCGTTTGCAGGCCCACTTGCAGCTGGATGTCGAACGCGCCTTCGGCCCGGTTGGCTGCTGAGTCCAGATAGGCCATGGGCTGCGGGTCACCCTCGGGCCGAGTGAAGGCTGTGCGGTAAGGGGCCAGGGCTTCCAGTGTCACCACCCAGGGCGAAACGGTGGATGCAAAGTTCTTCGACAAGAAGGGGCCGAGCGGCTGGTATTCCCAACCCTGAATGTCACGCGCCGACCAGTCGTTGAGCAGGCAGATGCCAAACACATGGTCTTCGGCTTCGGTGATGTCCACCGGCTCGCCCAAAGCGTTGCCGCTGCCGATGAAGATGCCCAGCTCCAGCTCGATGTCCAGCCGCTTGCAGGGGCCGAACGATGGGGCTTCTGCGCCCGGCGGCATGGTCTGGCCCACAGGGCGGCGGAACTGCTGGCCCGAGATGCCGATGCTGGACGCGCGGCCGTGGTAACCAATCGGCACCCATTTGTAGTTGGGCAACAGCGGGTTGTCAGGGCGGAACTGTTTGCCAATGTTGGTGGCGTGGTAGACCGAGGTGTAGAAGTCGGTGTAGTCGCCAATGCGGGCGGGCACGTCGTATTCGGCTTCGGGTTGGGGCACCAAGCAGGCTTGCAATCCAGCCTGCTCCGCCGAGCCTTCGCGCAGGGTGCGTGACAGTGCCAGGCGCAAGGCGCTCCAGGCGGCCGAGCCCAAGGCCATCAGGGCGTTGAGTTTGTCTTGCGCACCCGCTTGCGCAGCGTCAGCGGCTTCGCCTTTCAGGATGCCGGACTTGGCGACAGCCGCCAGGTCCACGATCTGGTCGCCAATGGCCACGCCGCCACGGAAGGCTTCGACTGAGCCCTTGCGGCGGAACACCGCGAACGGCAGGTTCTGGATCGGGAAGTCGCAGCCTGCGGTGTTGGCCGATGCGAGCCAGCTTTTGAGGGCCGGGTTGTGGGTTTCGTTGAGCAGGGTCATCGCCAATCCTCAGACCGCCATGCTGCCGTCGTGCATCCAGGCGGCGTGCTTGGGGGCGCGCTTGGTTTTGCTCCACTCTTCGAGCATGTCCCATTTCACATCGTCGAGCTTTTTCATCATCTCGGGCGTGCCGCAGTCGGCGGCCAGCTCCAGGCGGTGGCCGCTCGGGTCAAAGAAGTAGATGCTCTTGAAGATGGTGTGGTCCACCGGGCCGAGCACATCGATGCCGCCCGCGACCAGTTTGTCTTTGGCGGCCAGCAGCGTTTCCATGGAATCGACTTTCAGCGCCAGGTGCTGCACCCAAGCAGGGGTGTTCTGGTCGCGGTCCATCGGCGGCTGGCTGGGCAGCTCAAAGAAGGCCAGGATGTTGCCGTGGCCCGCATCGAGAAAGATGTGCATGTAAGGGTCCGGTGCTTTGGTCGAGGGCACTTCGTTTTCGGCAATGGCCAGCACGAATTTCATGTCGAGGTGCTTTTGGTACCACTCGACGGTTTCTTTGGCGTCTTTGCAGCGGTAAGCCACGTGGTGAACGGATTGAACAAGCATGGGAGTCTCCTGGTGAATGGTGTGGTGGATCAGAGGTCTTGCAGGGCAGCGGTGATTTGCTGCTGGAACAGGTGTTCGTCGGCCAGCGCGTTGGCGTTGAGCAAAGCGAGCTTGACGAGGAACAGCTGGGCCTTGTCGGCCCCGGCCTGGTCGATGGCGGTGGCCAGCGCGTCGTACACGGTTTCGAGGCCGTCGATGGTGAGGGCTTGTTGTGACATGGTGTGTCCTTATTGAGGCAAGGCGGTGGTCAGGGCGGCTTGCAAGCGGGTGGCGTCCAGCGTGAGCCAGCGGGCGCAGATGTGCTGGTCTGGGCGGAGCAAATAAGCGCCTCCGTTGGCAGGCACACCGTAGCGCTGGCGCAGGTGGCCGTCGGCATCGGGCAGGTGTTGGTCGGCCCCGGCCACAGCTTGGGTCGCGCCGACCGCGATCACGTTCAGGGGCATGCCTTGGGCGCGAGCGGTCTGGATGGCCTGTTGCAGCGCCTCGGGCAAGGCGGTGTCGGTGAAATACAGCAGGTCGAATCCGCCACCCAAGTGGTCGAGCAGGAAGTCATTCGCCGCCAAACGCACGTTTTGCGGCGGTGCCCCGTGGGCGGGGCCGCTCTTGAACAGGCCGTTGTCGTCGCCCGCACTGTTGAGCAGGGAGTGGGTGTACTCGTGCGGCCGCGAGGTGCGCCAGTGGTAGAGCGGGCGCACGAATTCTTGCGTGAGCGAGAGCGACAAGACCGCGTCGCGCAGCAACCTGAAACCCGGGCTGGGCGGGGCCATGAAGCGGGTGCTTTTCCCAGCTTCGGTGATGATTTCGCGGGCCGCGCCCACGCGCTCGGTGCTGTGGTTGGCCAGCAGCGTTGGGCCTGCCAGACCTTTGACCACAAAAGCCAGGTGCCAGCCCAGTGACTGCGCATCCTGGAAAGCGGTGTTGGCCCCGCGCACGCCAAAAATGGGCAGCAGGTGGGCTGCGTCGCCCGTGAAGATCACGCTGCCGTGCACAAAGTCGGGCAAGGTGAGTGTGCGGGCCGAGTAGACCGAAGACCAGTCCATCTCCCACTTCAGGCCCGCGTGGCCGATCATGGCCAGCTGCGCGTCGATGCGGGCCTTGAGCGATTCGGGGCGCAGCGCCTCTTCGGGCGTTTCGCCCGCAGGCAACTGGTAGTCCACGCGCCAAATGCCATTCGGTTCGCGGTGCATCAAGATGGTGTTGCCGGGGTTCCAGTCGGGGTCAAAATAGGCCAGGCGCTCGGTGGGCAAGGGCAGGTTAATTTTGATGTCGGCGATCACGAAAAAGCCTTCGTAGGACGCGCCTTCCATTTGCAAATTCAACGCAGTGCGGATGCCCGAGCGCCCACCGTCGGCGGCCACCACCCAGTCGCTTTCCACCGCGTAAGGGCCTTCGGGTGTGTCGACTTCGAGCACGGCGTAGCCGTCTTTCTGGTCCACCTTGTTGACCTTGTTGCCCCAGCGGAAATCAATCAGCGGGTTGGCTTTGCAGGCGTCGTGCAGGTATTCCTCCATGAACTGCTGCTGCACGTTGATGATCGGGAAGAAGCGGTCGTCAGCGTCGTGCGGCGCTTCCATGCGGAACACGCGCTGGCCCCGGTAAAACGAGTTGCCAAAACGCCAGGGCAGGCCGCCCTCGGTCATGCGCTCGGCCACGCCCACTTGTTGCAGGATTTCCATCGAACGGCGTGTGAAGCAAATCGCCCGGCTGCCTTGCGAGAACTGCAACTCGGCGCTCAGCACCACGCTGGCCACGCCGTGGCGGGCGAGTTCGAGCGCGGTCACCATGCCAGCCGGGCCAGAGCCGACGATCACGACTTTTTGGCGGTCTTGCTTGGGGTGCTCCGAGGCCAGCCAGGGCTTGAAAACTTCGTAGGTGTAGTAAATCGAAGGACGGGCTTCGGTGCTGGGGGTGTGCATGGTGTTGTCGTCGTGTGGGGTTCAGCGGGGACGTGCGTGCGATATCAAGCGGTCGAACAGGCCGCTCAATGTGGCTTGTTCCTTGTCGCTCAGGCAACCAAAAATGTCCTGATTGCGTTGGTGGACCATGGCCATGGCGCGCTCGAACACTTCGTGCCCGGTGGGCGTCAGCGTCAGCACCACGCCCCGGCCATCACCCGGGTGGTCGGCTTTGAGCACCAGTCCTTGATCGACCAGCGCCTGCGCGGCGCGGCTGGCCTGTCCTTTGTTCAGGTTGGCCTTGTCGGCCAGCTCTTTCACCGACAAAGGCTCAAAAGTGCCAATGGTTGTCAGGCACCGCCCGTCGCTCATCGACAGGCCCGTGCGCTCCGGATAGACCGACTGGCTGTCCATATCGGTCAGCTTGTGCAGTTGGTGCAGACGGTAGGTCAGCGTTCGGTCGAGTGGCTTTGGCATTCGGCTCTTCAGTCTGAAGGGGGTTGAAAGGACACCTGATCTTAGGTTGATTTGGTTGCGCGCGCAACTAAGTAGAAACACGGATGGTTGTGTACACAACCAAAATGGGCAAAAAAAGCCTGAGGACTGCTCAGGCTTTGTAGGGGCGCTTTAGATCAGAACCGTTCTAGGTCTGGGTGCTTGATCGCCCCCGCCCGCACCAGCATCTTGCCGTATTCGGCGCAGCGGTTCAGGGTCGGGATCACCTTGCCTGGGTTCAAAAGGCCTTGCGGATCAAAAGCGCGTTTGACGGCGAACATTTGTTCGTTTTCTTCGGCGGAAAACTGCACGCACATGCTGTTGACCTTCTCGATGCCCACACCGTGCTCGCCCGTCACCGTGCCGCCCATGGCCACGCTGGTTTCCAGAATCTCCGCACCAAACAGCTCGCAGCGGCGCAGCTGGTCGGCGTCGTTCGCATCGAACAAAATCAGCGGGTGCAGGTTGCCGTCGCCCGCATGGAACACGTTCAGGCAGCGCAGGGCGTATTTGGTTTCCATCTCACTGATGGCTTGCAGGATATCGGCCAGGCGCTTGCGCGGGATGGTCGAGTCCATGCACATGTAGTCGGGACTGATGCGCCCCGAGGCAGGGAAGGCGTTTTTGCGACCGCTCCAGAACTTCATGCGCTGGGCTTCGTCGCGGCTCACGGTGATGGCGGTGGCGCCGCAGCCGCGCAGCACCTCGCTCATGCGGCCGATTTCTTCTTCCACCTCTTCGGGCGTGCCGTCGCTCTCGCACAGCAAAATCGCCGCCGCACTCAGGTCGTAGCCCGCGTGCACAAAGTCTTCCACGGCAATCGTCATGGGGCCGTCCATCATCTCCAGCCCGGCGGGGATGATGCCTGCCGCGATCACGGCGGCCACGGCGTCACCGGCTTTGCGCACATCGTCAAAGCTGGCCATGATGCAGCGCGCCAGCATGGGTTTGGGCACCAGCTTGACGGTGACTTCGGTCGTCACGGCCAGCATGCCTTCGCTGCCGACCAGCACGGCCAGCAGGTCGTAGCCCGGGGTGTCCAGTGCATCGCTCCCAAGCTCGATTGGGTCGCCTTCGATGGTGAAGCCTTTGACCTTGAGAACGTTATGCACCGTCAGGCCGTATTTGAGGCAGTGCACGCCCCCAGAGTTTTCCGCCACGTTGCCGCCAATCGTGCAGGCGATCTGGCTCGACGGGTCGGGTGCGTAATACAGACCATAGGGCGCGGCCGCCTCGCTGATGGCCAGGTTGCGCACGCCACACTGCACCACGGCCGTGCGGCTGACCGGGTCCACGGTTTTGATTTGGTTGAAGCGGGCCATCGACAGGGTCACGCCCATGCGGTGGGGCATGGCCCCACCCGACAGGCCTGTGCCCGCACCGCGTGCCACCACCGGCACTTGCAGGGCGTGGCAGGCTTTCAACACGGCCTGCACTTCGCCTTCGGTTTCGGGCAGCGCCACCACCAGCGGCCGCTCGCGGTAGGCGGTCAGGCCGTCGCACTCGTAGGGCGTGGTGTCTTCCGGGGTGTAGAGGATGGACGACGCGGGCAAGACCTTGAGCAAGGCCTGCACCACGGCGCGTTGGCGCTCGGCACGTTCGGTGGCGGTCAGTTGCTGGGTTTCAACGGGGGTGCTGGCGCTCATGGCATTCAAAACCTGGAGTTAATGCCATCACTGTAAGCGCAAGGAGCGCGGGGCGGGCTGAAGAAACTTTGACGGCTGTGTGAATTTAGCCCCGCGCTTGTTGTGTGCAAGATGATTTTTGTGGGAGGCTGCCCCTGCAGCCGAATGCAGACCCTGCCAACGCAGACATTCGCAAGCAGGGGCTCGCTCCCACGGGGAATTTGTCACCCCCGACTTAGGCCTTTGTCACCCCCGACTTGGTCGGGGGTCCATGCCTTAGGGGTCATGGATACCCGGTCAAGCCGGGTATGACGGTGCAGGATTCAAGCCGGGTATGACGCGTGAGCCGGGTATCGCAAAGCGTTTGTCAGGCCAGCGCTTTTTTCAACCAGTCGGCAAAGGTGGCGCATTCCCAGCGTTCCATGGTGCCGGTGCGCCAGCACAGGTAATGGGCGTGGGGGCTGGGCACGCTGCGCTCGAACAATCGCACCAGTTGGCCGCTCTCCAGCCAAGGGGCACCCAGCTTGGTGCGGATCAGGCCCACGCCCAGGCCTTGGGCTGCGGCGTCGCACATCAGACCAATGTCGTTGAACGACGAGCCGTCTGTGGGCTCGGGCCAATCGAGGTCGTGCGCGGCAAACCAGGTGCGCCAGGGCTCCAGGGGGCTGCGCAGCAGCGCCACACCTTGCAGTTCTTCGGCGCTGGCAAAGGGGCCGTTTTCGCGCAACCAGGCGGGCGACGCCAAAGGCGTGACCTCGTCCTTGGCCAAGCAGACGTGCTCGACGTCCGAATAGCGCCCGGTACCAAAGCGCACCGTCAGGTCAGCGTCTTCGGCGACCACGTCCAAAAGCGGAATGCTCACTTGCAGCGTGATGTCGATTTCGGGGTAAGCGTCCAGAAAGTGTTTGAGGCGCGGCATCAAGACCGAGCGCGCAAAGGTGGGCGTGACCGCCAGGCGCAGTTTGCGCCGCCCCGGGGTGTTGCTGGCGCTCGGGAAACGCTGCAGAGATACCAGCCCTTCGCGCACATGCGCCAGGTATTCGATGCCTTCGGTGGTCAGTGAAAAATCGGCCCGACCAAACAGCTTGGTGCCGATGATTTGTTCCAGTTGCTTGACGCGGTGGCTCACCGCGCTGGGCGTCACGCACAACTCTTCGGCCGCTTGGGTCACGCTGCGCAAGCGCGCCAGTGCCTCAAAGGTCAACAGGCACTGGATGGGCGGGATGCGTGAGGTGGCGGACATGTTGAATCAGTTGGGGTCAGAGCTAAAGAGCTGTCCCGCAAGGTTATTTATTTGAAAATCACCGTCTTGTGACCGTTGATCAGCACGCGGTGTTCGCTGTGCCATTTGACAGCGCGGGCCAGCACTTGACTTTCGGTGTCGCGGCCAATCGTGGTCAGGTCTTCCACGGTTTTGCTGTGGTCCACGCGGGCCACGTCCTGCTCGATGATCGGGCCTTCGTCCAGGTCGGCCGTCACATAGTGGGCGGTGGCCCCAATCAGTTTCACACCCCGGTCGTGTGCCTGGTAATAAGGCTTGGCCCCCTTGAAGCTGGGCAAGAAGCTGTGGTGGATGTTGATGGCACGCCCGGCCAGTTTGCGGCACAGGTCGTCGCTCAGAATTTGCATGTATCGGGCCAACACCACCAGCTCGGCACCTTCGGCCTGGATGATCTCGTACTGTTTGGCCTCCGCTTGCGCCTTGTTGTCTTTGGTCACCGGGATGTGGTGAAACGGCACGTTGTAGCTGGCGGCGAGTTGGTAGAACTCGCGGTGGTTGCTCACGATGGCGCGGATGTCCAAAGGCAGCAGGCCGCTCTTCCAGCGGAACAGCAGGTCATTCAGGCAATGGCCTTCTTTGCTGACCATGAGCACGGTGCGCATGGGCTGGGTGGTGGCGTGCAGGTCCCACTTCATCTGGAAAGTCTGGGCAAACTCGCCCCATTGCGCGCTCAGTGCGGCGCCATCGGCTTGGCCGCACGCAAACTGCACACGCATGAAAAACAGACCCGTATCGTGGTCGTTGTATTGCGCCGCTTCTTCGATGTTGCCTCCCCGCTCCAGCAAAAAACCCGACACGGCATGCACGATGCCGGTGCGGTCAGGGCAAGAGAGGGTCAGGATGTAAGTCGTGGTCATGGGTAAAAGCTGCAGGTTTCGCCGTGCCCATTCAAGGGGTTGGGGTCGGGCATTTCTGGACTGGCTATTGTAGAGACACCCGTTTCTTTGTCGCCCGGCTTGTCGCGTGAGGGCGAACAGGGACCACTTTGCCCTTTAAACTGATCGGCTGGATCGATCTCAAGGAGTTTTGCCGTGGCCCACACCGACCTGAACATGGACAACCAGTGGTTGCCCTTCACGCCCAACCGCACTTTCAAACAGGACCCCCGCGTGTTCGTGGGCGCAGAGGGCATGCACTTCACCACGCACGACGGCAAAAAGGTGATCGACGGCATCTCCAGCCTGTGGTGTGTGGGCGCGGGCCACAACCGCAAACCCATCAACGAAGCCATCAAAAAGCAGCTCGATACGCTGGACTACGCCACGGCTTTTCAGGCCAGCAACGACAAGGCCTTCAAAGCCGCGCAGATGATCGCCGAGATGGCCCCCGGCGACCTGAACAAGGTGCTGTTTTGCAACTCCGGCTCAGAAGCCGCTGACACCGCCCTCAAAGTGGCGCTGGCCTACCACCGTGCTCGGGGCGAAGGCCACCGCACGGTGTTCATTGGCCGCGAAAAGGGTTACCACGGCGTCAACTTTGGCGGCATGAGCGTGGGCGGCCTGCCCGCCAACCGCAAAGCCTTTGGCGCGCAGCTGCTGCCCCGGGTGGACCACATGCGTTTCATCCACGACCCGGTGAACCACGCCTACATCCACCACGAAGAGCCTGTGTGGGCCGAAGACCCGCTGCTGGAGCTGGAAAACCGTATTCTGGTACTGCACGACCCGAGCAACATCGCGGCTGTGATCGTCGAGCCGATCGCTGGCAGCGCGGGCTGGTACATCCCACCGCAAGGCTATGTGAAACGCCTGCGCGAGATTTGCGACAAGCACGGCATCTTGCTGATTTTTGACGAGGTCATCACCGGCTTTGGCCGCTTGGGCGTGAACTTTGCCGCTGATTACTACGGCGTGGTGCCTGACATGCTGAACTTCGCCAAGGCGGTGACCAACGGCGTGATCCCGCTGGGTGGCGTGATCTGCCGCGACTTCATTTACGACGCGATGATGAACGCCAACTCGCCGCAGCACGCCATCGAGTTCTTCCACGGCTACACCTATTCGGGTCACCCTGTGGCTTGCGCGGCCGCCATTGCCACGCTCGATTTGATGAAAGAAGAAAACCTGTTTGCCCGTGCTGGGCAGCAAGGCCGCGTGTTGGGCGACGCGATGCACAGCGCCCTGAAAGGCCTGCCCAATGTGATCGGCATCCGCACGCTGGGCCTGGCTGGGGCGGTGGAGCTGGCCAGCATCGCGGGCTCGCCCGGCAAGCGGGCTTACGACATCTTCATGGACTGCTTCCACAAAGGCGTGTGGGTGCGTCCGGCAGGCGAGAACCTGGTGATTTGCCCGCCCTACATCGTGGAAGACAGCCACATCGATCAGATCGTGCAGACGGTGGCCGACAGCATCCGCCGCCACGCCTGAAGCGGCCTCTCTTGACTTGACCCCGACCGCCCGCGTGGGCGGTCTTTTTTTGACCCGATGAATTTTCGTGAACTGACCCGCACCGCGCTGACCTTGTTGGTGGCGCTGACTGCTGCCGAGCTGTGCGTCTGGCTGCACACGCCCATTCCCTGGATGTTGGGCCCGTTGCTGGCCACGGCGGTGGCATCGGTGTTGGGCGCGCCCACCCGCAGTGCAGCCTTGCTGCGCAATGGCGGGCAATGGGTGATCGGCGCGGCTTTGGGTTTGTATTTCACGCCGCAAGTGGCGGCCTTGGTGACCAGTCTGTGGTGGGCGATTGCGCTGGCCGTGGTCTGGGCGTTGGCCCTGGGGGCCTTGTTTGGCTTATGGCTGCAGCGCCAGCATGCCGCTGATTTTGCGCACCTGCCGCCGGGGGCCTGGCGGGCCACCAGCTACTTTGCCAGCGCGATTGGCGGCGCATCCGAGATGACTTTGCTGGCCGAGCGCCATGGTGCCCGCACCGATCTGGTGGCGGCCGCGCACAGCGTGCGGTTGGTGATCGTGGTGGTGTCGGTGCCTTTTGCCATGCAATGGGCGCAAAACCACTGGGGCTTGCAGGTCGATGCCCGCCTGTTGCCCGGGCCACGTGTGGCGCAGTGGCCTGGCTTGCTGTGGCTGGCGCTGGCCACCGCGGGCGGCGCGCTGCTCATGACTTGGCTCAAACGCACCAACCCTTGGTTCATGGGCGCTTTGCTGGTGTCGATGGGGCTCACCTTGTCGGGCGTGTACTGGTCGGCCGTGCCCACGGCCTTGTCGAACGCGGCGCAGCTGGTCATCGGTGTGAGCCTGGGCGTGCGCTTTCAGCGTGAGTTTGTGCACACCGCGCCGCGCTGGCTGGCCTCGGCGGCCACGGGCACGCTGGTCATGATGGTTCTGTCTGTGGGCTTTGGCCTGGCGCTGGCATGGGCCACGGGGCTGCATCCGGCCACCTTGATTTTGGGCACCTCACCGGGCGGCATTGCCGAAATGGCGATCACGGCCAAGGTCTTGCAGCTGGGCGTGCCGGTGGTCACGGCCTTTCAGGTTTGCCGTTTAGTGGCCGTGCTGATTTTGGTGGGGCCGATTTTCGAATGGATCGGTGGTGTCAGCGGACAAGAAAAAGCCGTCTGAAGTGGTAGGCGGCTGGTGGAAGGTGCGAAGATCGAGCGACAAGACCTGTCATGCCCGCGAATAAACCTGTCATGCCCGCGAATGCGGGTATCTACGGCTCGAACCACATGGATACCCGATCAAGTCGGGTATGACAAAACTGGGTCGGGTACGACAAAACCAAGTCGGTGTATGGCAAAAGAGCGAGTCAACGACGCCAACAAGCGGTGTCAGTGCACCACCACCGGCTGCTGTGCCAGGCCGGTGTAACCCTCGAGGGTGTCTTCGACTTCTTCTTGCGTCGGGGTGTGTTGCTGCCAAGCCTGGATTTGCTGCTGGAACATTTCTGCCCATGAGCCGTCTAAGTACACCTCTTTACCCGAACGTTTGTCCACGATTTCGAAACCATGGCGTTCCAGCATCGGCTTGCTGGTCACGGGGGCCGGTTCGGCAGGTGCGTTGGCCAGCACATGCATCACAGCAAAGGTCTCGGATTCGTACAGCAGGTTCATGTCTTCATTCTCCCTCAACTTGTGGTGAACACTTGGGGCTTTTTGGATGAACTTCAAGATGGTGTGGTTTTCTCGACGGGCAGATTTGTCGTGGGCAAGGGCGGTAGCGGCTCTTGCCCACTGAACATCAGGTCAATGTAGTCACCGCTGATCTGGGTGATGCGGATGCGCACGGGCATCCAGGCGTATTTTTCGGCCATCCAGAACTCCACCTTGGCGTCAAAACGGTTACGCGGTTGGCACACCCATTTGGCGGTGGGCAAGGTTTGCGCGTCCAGTTTCAGCGTTTCGGCAGGCCCCATGGTCAACAACCACGGCAAGGCGTCGCGTGTGGTGGCGGTCTGAATTTGCAGGCGCGTCCCCGGCTGAAAGCGCTGGGGCTCGCCCGCCATGGCCGCTGCCAGTTGCACATACAGGCTGATCTGGTCTTGTGCGCCCGGCTCCAGTGTGGCCACGGGCGCGTTGTTGCTGAAGACCACCCGGTTGTTTTCGCGGTCAAAGTGCGCAGCGCGTTCGTTGCGCCAGCTGTCTGAAAAGCGGGTAGGGGCCAGGCCGGAGGCGTTCACGGCACCCACGCTGCGCCAGTGCCGCGAGCCGAGCAAAAAGGCCTTGACCGACAAGTTCATGGCGTAAGCGCTGTCGTTGGCTTGCCAGCGCAGTTCGCCTGTGGCGTGGTACGTGAGGCCCTTGGCCAAACCCGTCAGTCGGTAGTTCAGCAAGCTCGAAGGGGGCAAGGCCCCCAGCGGAATGAGCGGCATGGCCGAGGTGGCCGTTTGCGCTGTGGCCTCGCTGGCGGGCGTGGCGGGAACCGGGGGTGTCAGCGCCTGGGTTGGTGCGCTTTCAACAGGTGCGGCCAAGGGAGCCGTCGGTGTGGGCTCCACGGCCGTGTTTGCTTGCTGTGGTGGGGGCAACTCCGCGGCTTCTGGTGAGGGTGCTGGGGTGTGTGCGGGTGTGTCTGTCGGTACAGTCGTTTCGGTGGCGATGCGGGTGCGCGGCTTGACCGTTTTCGGTCGGGGTTGTGCAGGTGCAGCAGCAGGCGGCGGCACCCAGCGCGTTTGCAGCGGGCCAGTCCGCACAGCGTCGTCGGCAGGCAAACGCAGATCCAGTGAGCCCGACACGCTCAACAGTGCCACAGCGTGCGCCACCAGCACGGCCAGCACCAAGGCCAGCAAAGCCCGGCGCGAGGGTGGCCCCGACAACGCGGCTTTGTCGTCAGCAGTGGGGGTGGCCAGCTTGGCGCGCATCAACCACGCCAGCCCAGATCGGCCGACAGTTGCCGTGCAAACTGGCGCAAGCTTTGGGCAATCGGCCCGTTCCATGCCGTGTCGAGTGTGGCGGACGAACCCAGCGCCACCACACCCAGCACCAAGTGCCCGTCGGCATCAAAAACCGGGGCACAAAAGCCCGAAATGCCGGGCAACAACACATTGACCACGCGGCCCAGGCCTTGTTGTCGCGTTTCTTTCACCATGGCCTGCAGTTGTGCGGGCGTGCTGGGCAAATCGCTGCGACCCACTTTGCGGGCCAAGGCCAATTCTTCTTCGATCATGGGGCCTGCTTTTTCGGCCGCACCACCATGGCTGTTGAAGGCGGCAAAGCACCGCCCCGTGGCCGAAGACAAAAGCGGCATCACATCGCCCAAGCGCAAGCTGACCGGCATGGCCAGTGGGGTTTCTTGCCAGTGCACCAGGGTTGGTCCCCGGTTGCCCCAGACGGCCAGGGCCATGGTGTGGCCGGTGGCTTCGATCAAAGCAGGCAAGCGCTCGCGGGCCATCTTGACGGCGTCCAGCCGCGACAAGGTGGCCAGGCCCAGACGCAAGGTGGCGGGGCCCAGCTCGTAGCGGGTGCTGGTGCTGTCTTGCACCACCAGGCCCAAGCGCTGGAAGCTGACCAGATACCGGTGGGCTTTGGCGGCGCTCATGTGGGCCGCGGCCGCGAGGTCTCGCAGCATCAAAGGGGCGGGCGCTTGCGCCAGGACATCGAGCAGCGCAAAACCGACCTCGACCGATTGAATGCCTGCGCGTTCCTTGTCACCGTCTTTGGGGTTGGAGGCTGTGCTGTCTGAGTCCATATCGCCTAGAATCTGGTTTCGTTTAGTTAAATGAGTTTAACAATGCGTAATTTCTCGCTGATGCACACTGTAGCGCATCGCGACCAGAACGGACACATTCAACATGAAATTGGCGACTTACAAAGACGGCTCACGCGACGGACAACTCGTGGTGGTCTCGCGCGACCTGAGCACCGCCCATTATGCGACCGGCATCGCCAGCAAACTGCAACAGGTGCTGGACGACTGGAACTTTCTGGCCCCCCAGCTCGAAGACCTCTACACCACACTGAACCAAGGCAAGTCCCGCCACGCTTTCCCGTTTGACCCGGCGCAATGCATGGCCCCGCTGCCCCGCGCTTACCAATGGGCCGACGGCTCAGCCTACCTCAACCATGTGGAGCTGGTCCGTGCGGCCCGCAGCTCGGAAGTGCCTTCCAGCTTTTATACCGACCCGCTGATGTACCAAGGCGGCAGCGACGACTTTATCGGCCCTTGCGACCCGGTGGTGTGCGCCAGCGAAGCCTTTGGCATCGACTTCGAGGCCGAAATCGCCGTCATCACCGGCGATGTGCCCATGCAAACCAGCGCCGACGACGCCATCGAAGGCGTGCGCCTGATCATGCTGGCCAACGACGTGAGCCTGCGCAACCTGATCCCGAACGAGCTGGCCAAAGGCTTTGGCTTCTTCCAGAGCAAACCCGCCACCGCCTTCAGTCCCGTGGCCGTGACGCCCGATGAACTGGGCGAAGCCTGGCAAGGCGGGCGCGTGCACCTGACGCTGCAATCGACCTGGAATGGCCGAAAAGTGGGCATGTGCGAGGCCGGGCCTGAGATGACCTTCCACTTCGGCCAGTTGATTGCCCACATTTGCAAGACTCGCAACGTGCGCGCCGGCTCCATCGTGGGCAGCGGCACCGTGAGCAACAAGAGCGTGGAAGTGAACGGCAAACCCGAGTGGCCCAAAGGCTACAGCTGCATCGCCGAGAAACGCGCCATCGAAACCATCCTGGATGGCAAGCCTTCAACCGAGTTCATGAAATACGGCGACACCATCCGCATCGAGATGAAGGGCCAAAACGGCGAGAGCTTGTTTGGGGCGATTGAGCAGGAAATTGTGCCGCTGAACCAGGCTTGAGTCGGTGGTGATTGGTCACCCAGCCCTGCGCTTTTTCACCCGACCTTTGTCATGTCACTCCTGACTTGATCGGGGGTCCATGCCTTCGCTCACCATGGATACCCGCGTTCGCGGGTATGACAACCACGACTGTGTCACCCCGTAATGGGGCTTGCACCCTTCACGCTCATTTTGACTTGAAGCGTAAAAAAGCCGTTTACGCTTCATCAATGAAGCGCAAACGGCGATGGTGGCAGAGGACGGTCAGCCCAGCTTCTTCATCAACAACGCATTCACCTGCCCCGGATTGGCCTTGCCCTTGCTGGCTTTCATGATCGGTCCCACCAAGCCGTTCAGGGCTTTGGTGTTGCCGGCCTTGAACTCTTCCACGTTCTTGGGGTTGGCGGCCAGCACCTCGTCGATGATCTTTTCCAGCTCGCCGGTGTCGTTCATCTGCTTGAGGCCTTTGGCTTCGATGATTTCATCGATTTCGGAAATCGCCCGTTCAACGTAGTCAGCACCAAGTGGTTCGCCAAGGATGCGGCCTGCAGCCCAGAGTAAATCGAAGATTTGCTTTGCCGCATTGTTGTTGATGGTTCCATCCTGAATTCTGGTGATCACGGCGGCCAGTTGGGCCGCGCTCACCGGTGCTTGCTCAATCGCCATCTCGCTCGCGTTCAAGCGGCGCGAGACTTCGCCCATGATCCAGTTGCTTGCCAGCTTGGGCTGGCCGCAGGCTTTGGCCGTGGCTTCAAAGTAGGCGGCAACCGCCTTGCTTTGCGTCAGCTGCGTGGCGTCGTATTCGGGCAGGGCGTAGTCTTTGACAAAGCGTTCGGCCATCACGCGAGGCAGCTCGGCCATCTCGCCTTTGACGCGCTCGACCCAGCCGCGGCCAATCACCAGCGGTGGCAGGTCCGGGTCAGGAAAATAACGGTAGTCGGCGGCGTCTTCCTTGGTGCGCATGGCGCGGGTCTCGCCCGTGTCGGGGTCGAACAGCACCGTGGCTTGCTGGATGGCGTGGCCGTCTTCGATCTGGTCGATCTGCCAGCGCACTTCGTAGTCGATGGCCTGCTGCATGAACTTGAAGCTGTTCAGGTTCTTGATCTCGCGGCGGGTGCCCAAAGGGCCACCGGGCTTGCGCACCGACACGTTGGCATCACACCGGAAGCTGCCTTCTTGCATGTTGCCGTCGCAGATGCCGACCCAGGTCACGATCTTGTGCAGCTCTTTGGCGTAGGCCACGGCCTCATCACTGCTGCGCATGTCGGGCTGGGTCACGATTTCCAGCAGGGGTGTGCCTGCGCGGTTGAGGTCAATGCCGCTCTGACCAATGAAATCCTCGTGCAGCGATTTGCCCGCGTCTTCTTCGAGGTGGGCGCGCTCCAGGCGCACGGTCTTGCGCACGGTCTCTTTGCCTTCTTCCAAGAAGAACGACACCTCGCCGCCTTGCACCACCGGGATCTCGAACTGGCTGATCTGGTAGCCCTTGGGCAGGTCGGGGTAAAAGTAGTTTTTGCGCGCAAAAATGCTGCGCTCGGCGATGTGCGCGTTGACGGCCAGGCCGAACTCGATGGCGCGTTCGACCGCGCCCACGTTCATCACGGGCAGTGTGCCGGGCAGGGCCATGTCCACCGCGCAGGCTTGCGTGTTGGGCTCGGCGCCAAACGCCACGGGGGCGCGGCTGAAAATCTTGCTCTGGGTCGAGAGTTGGGCGTGTGTTTCGAAGCCGATGACGACTTCGTAGCCTTGGACGAGTTTGCTCATGGTCTTAAACCCCCGCTGGTTTCTGGAGGTGGAAATCGGTCGCTTGTTGCAGGCGGTGCGCGGCGTTCAGCAACTGGGCTTCTTTGAAGTAGTTGCCGATCAGCTGCAAGCCCACGGGCATTCCCTGTGCGCCAAAGCCTGCGGGCAGGCTCATGCCGGGCAGGCCGGCCAGCGAGGCTGGCAGGGTGAAGATGTCGGCCAGGTAGTCGGCCACCGGGTCGTTGGCGTTTTCGCCAAACTTCCAAGCCACCGACGGGGCCACGGGGCCTGCGATCACGTCGCACTCAGTGAAAGCACGCTGGAAATCGTCGGCAATCATGCGGCGGATTTTTTGCGCTTGCAGGTAGTAGGCGTCGTAATAGCCGTGAGACAGCACATAAGCGCCCGTCATGATGCGGCGCTTGACCTCGTTGCCAAAGCCTTCTGCCCGGGTCTTTTTGTACATGTCCACCAAGTCGGTGTAGTCCTTGGCGCGGTGGCCGAACTTCACGCCGTCAAAGCGGCTGAGGTTGGAGCTGGCTTCGGCCGGGGCAATGATGTAGTACACCGGAATCGACAACTCGGTGCGCGGCAGGCTGATGGGCACCAGCTTGGCGCCGAGCTTTTCGTATTCGCGCAAAGCGCTGTCCACGGCGGCGCGCACATCGGCGGCCAGGCCTTCGCCAAAAAACTCTTTGGGAATGCCAATGCGCAGGCCTTCCAGGGATTGGTTCAGCGAAGCGGTGAAGTCTTCGGCTGCCACATCGAGCGAGGTCGAGTCGCGGTCCAGGTCCGGCCCGCACATGGCGCTGAGCAACAAGGCGCAGTCTTCGGCGTTGCGGGCCATGGGGCCGCCTTGGTCCAGGCTGGAGGCGTAGGCGATCATGCCGTAGCGGCTGGCGCGGCCATAGGTCGGCTTGATGCCGGTGATGCCGCAAAAGCTGGCGGGCTGGCGGATCGAGCCGCCGGTGTCGGTGCCTGTTGCGGCGGGCGTCAGGCGCGCAGCCACGGCGGCGGCGCTGCCGCCCGAGGAGCCGCCGGGCACGCGGGCTGTGTCCCAAGGGTTGGTCACTTTGCCAAAAGCCGAGTTTTCGTTGGACGAACCCATGGCGAACTCGTCGCAGTTGAGCTTGCCCAAAGACACCATGCCCGCGCCGCCTTGCGCGGATGCGCCGAGTTTTTGCACCAGGGTCGCGTCAAACGGCGAGCGGTAGCCGGTGAGGATTTTGGAGCCCGCAGTGGTGGCGAAGTCGCGGGTCACAAACACGTCTTTGTGCGCCACAGGCACGCCTTCGAGCAAGCCACCAGTGCCAGCGGCCAGTCGGGCGTCGCTGGCTTGCGCCTGGGCCAGCGTCACTTCGCTGTCGATGTCCAAAAACGTGTTGTGCGGGTTGCCGCCCAAACGGGCCAAAAAGCCGGTGGCCACTTCCACGGCGCTGACTTGTTTGGATTTCAAGGCTTGGGCCAGTTCGGCCACGGTCATGTCGTGCAGGTTGGATGTCGTCATGTTCCGGCTCACTCGATCACCTTGGGCACCAAAAACAGGCCGCGCTCGACGGCGGGGGCGCTGCGCTGGTTCAGGTCGCGTTGGTTGGGCTCGCTGGCCACGTCGGGGCGTAGGCGCAGCGTGATGTCCTGGATGGCGGCCACAGGGTGGGCCATGGGCTCGATGCCGGTGGTGTCCACCGCCTGCATGGCTTCGACGATGCCAAAAAAACCATTAATCTGTGTGAGCATGCGCTCACTCTCGTCGGGCTGCAGTTCCAGTCGGGCGAGGTTCGCGATGCGGGCAATATCCTGCGGGGTCAGGGACATGGTTTGAAAAGAGTTGTAAATGACGGGGTTTTCCAAGCTAAACGGGGCTTGAATGCACCTGTTTTGCCGGGGGATCGGGTATTATCCTGTGTTTGGCGCAGCTCACCGCACAGCCTCTGAGCCAGCCCTTACGACACACCAGATTTGACAGCCGCGCCGTCCCCGATATGCCCTCAGCGGGCCTTGGGTTTGAGCGTCAAAGGACTCCCTAATGTTTTCTTCATTTCGCCGTTATTTTTCCAGCGACCTGGCCATTGACCTGGGCACCGCCAACACCCTGATTTTTGTGCGCGACAAGGGCATCGTGCTCGATGAACCTTCTGTTGTGGCCATCCGCCACGAAGGTGGCCCTCAGGGCAAGAAAACCCTGCAAGCCGTTGGCCACGAAGCCAAGGCCATGCTGGGCAAGGTGCCTGGCAACATCGAAGCCATCCGCCCCATGAAGGACGGCGTGATCGCCGACTTCACCGTCACCGAGCAGATGCTCAAGCAGTTCATCCGCATGGTGCACCCGCGCAGCACTTTCCGCCCCAGCCCCCGCATCATCATTTGCGTGCCCTGTGGCTCCACCCAAGTCGAGCGCCGTGCCATCCGCGAATCGGCTTTGGGTGCAGGCGCATCTGAGGTGTATTTGATCGAAGAACCCATGGCCGCAGCGATTGGCGCAGGCTTGCCGGTGTCAGCAGCTTCGGGCTCCATGGTGGTGGACATCGGTGGTGGCACGACCGAAGTCGGTGTCATTTCCTTGGGCGGCATGGTCTACAAGGGCAGTGTGCGCGTGGGTGGCGACAAGTTTGACGAAGCCATCATCAGCTACATCCGCCGCAACTACGGCATGCTGATCGGCGAGCCCACCGCAGAAGCCATCAAGAAAAACATTGGCTCGGCCTTCCCCGGCAGCGAAGTCAAGGAGATGGAAGTCAAGGGCCGCAACCTGTCCGAAGGCGTGCCGCGCAGCTTCACCATCAGCTCCAACGAAATCCTCGAGGCATTGACAGATCCGCTCAACCAGATCGTCTCGGCCGTCAAAACCGCGCTGGAACACACGCCGCCTGAATTGGGTGCCGACATTGCCGAGCGCGGCATGATGCTGACCGGCGGTGGCGCACTGCTGCGCGACCTGGACCGCTTGCTGGCCGAAGAAACCGGCTTGCCCGTGCTGGTGGCCGAAGACCCGCTGACCTGCGTGGCCCGCGGTTGCGGCATGGTGCTGGAGCGCATGGACCAGCTGGGCAGCATCTTCACCAGCGAATAAGCGATGCACCTGGCTGCTTGCCCACGGCCAGGGTTCAAGCTTTACCCAACCTGAATCCGGCGCAACTCCTCCATGGCTCTGGATACCCTCGAACGCAGCGCACCCCCGATTTTTCGGCAGGGCCTGTCTGCGACCACCAAACTGGTGCTCTTGGCGCTGCTGTCGATTTTGTTGATGGCCTCGGACCACCGGTTCAAGATTTCTCAGCCGCTGCGCTCGGGCATCGCCATCGTGCTGGCTCCTTTGCAGTGGTTGTCCTTGCAACCCGCGCGGGCAGTCAACGGCTTGGGGCAATATTTCGGCAATCTCGAAGAGGCGCAAGATGCGGCACAAAACTTCCAGACCCGCACCATCGCGCAAGCCCAGCGTTTGCAGCAAGTCGAGCAGTTGACACAAGAAAACGCCCAGCTGCGGCAGTTGCTGGATCTGCGCAAGCAAATGGCGGGGCCATCCCAGGCGGTGGAGGTGCTTTACGACACCGCCGACCCCTATACCGATCGCGTGGTGGTGGACCGTGGACAGATCGGGGGCATCGTGCAAGGCGCTGCCGTCATCGATGCCGGAGGTGTAGTGGGGCAAGTGACGCGGGTGTACCCCTTGGTCAGTGAGGTGACTCTGCTGACGGACCGGGACCAAAGCATTCCCGTGATGAATGCCCGTACGGGCAGTCGGCATGTGGCGATGGGCGACCCGTCGATGCCAGGCGGGGCGCTGGAGCTGAAATTTGTACCGGCCAGCACCGATGTCAAGCAAGGTGACTTGCTCACGACCAGCGGCATTGACGGTGTGTATCCGCCGGGCCTGCATGTGGGCATCGTGAGCCAGATCGACCGCCGTGTGGATTCGTCATTTGCGCGGGTGCATGCCACCCCTGCAGCCAAAGCCCGCGGTCGGCATTTGCTGGTGCTGATGCCGGTCAAGGACTGGCCACCAGCGCCCGCTGCGCATCCTGAACCCAAGCGCAACGGCAAAGGCCGGTCGCCCGCGCCTTCTGCCGCACCCGCATCTTCAGGAGCCAAGCCATGATCATGCCCGCAGGCCGACCGCTGCTGCTGCCCGCCAATCCCCGCTTCATTGCCTTGACTTTGGTGGTGGGGCTGCTGATGAACATGTTGCTGGGTTTGACGGGGTGGCGCTGGCTGCCCGATGTCCTGGCCATCGTGGTGGTGTTCTGGAACGTGTACCAACCCCGGCGCGTGGGCTTGGTGTTGGCCTTTGTGCTGGGCTTGGCGCTGGATGTGCACGAGTCGGCCTTGCTGGGGCAAAACGCTTTGTCGTATGTGGTGCTGAGCAGCATGGCCATTGCCGTGCAACGGCGCTTGCTTTGGTTTCCGCTGCGCGAGCAGACCTTGCAAATTGCGCCGCTGTTCGTGATCGCTTCTTTGTTGGAGTGGGCGACCCGCCTGATCGTGCAGGATGCCTGGCCGCATTGGAGCCAGCTGTTTGCGCCCTTGATGCAGGCGGCCCTGTGGCCCATGATCGGCGCATTGCTGCTCGCACCCCAGCGGCGAGCGTTTGACCCTGACAACATCCGGCCTCTTTGACCATGTCACTGTGGCTGCCTTCACTTGCCGAGTTGCGTGATAACGAGGCCGATCTCTACCGGTTTCGCAGCCGTGTGCTCGTTGTTCAGGTGGTCGTGCTGGTGTGCTTTGTGCTGGTGGCGGTTCGTTTGTCTTATTTGCAAATCGTGCGCCATGAAGACCTGCTGGAGCAGGCTGAAAACAACCGCACGGCCGTGATTCCGACCGTCCCGCCACGCGGCACCATTTTGGACCGCAACGGTGTAGAACTGGCCAGCAATTACTCGGCTTACACGCTGGAAATCACGCCCTCCAAAGTGGCCGATCTGGAAGCCACGATCGATGCACTGGGCGAGCTGGTGGACATTCAGAGCAAAGACCGCCGCCGTTTCAAGCGCCTGCGAGAAGAGTCGCGCAGTTTTGACTCTTTGCCCATACGCACCCGCTTGAATGACGCAGAGGTGGCCCGTTTCAGTGCGCAGCGCTACCGGTTTCCGGGTGTTGAAATCAAGGCGCGCTTGTTCAGGCAGTACCCCTATGGCGAGTTGGCCAGCCATGTGGTGGGCTATATCGGTCGGATCAATGCACGCGAAAAAGAACGCATCGAAGACGACGACGATGTGGGCAATTACCGGGGCACGGAATACATTGGCAAGCTGGGTGTTGAGCAACGTTACGAACGGGAGTTGCATGGCATCACGGGCGTGAACCGGGTTGAAACCTCGGCCGGTGGTCGAGCCACGCGAAGCCTGTCCAGCCGTCTGGCCACGCCAGGGCAGAACGTGGTGTTGTCGATCGACATCCATCTTCAAAAGATGATCGAAGATTTGTTTGGCAATCGCCGTGGCGCACTGGTGGCGATGGACCCTGAAACGGGTGAGGTCTTGGCATTTGTCAGCAAGCCCACGTTCGATCCCAATTTGTTTGTCGAGGGCATTGATGTCGAGAGTTGGCAGTCCCTCAACGAGTCGCCCGACAAACCCTTGCTCAACCGCGCCTTGCGTGGCACCTATCCGCCTGGCTCGACCTACAAACCCTTCATGGCGCTAGGCGCATTGACCACAGGCAAACGCAGTGCCAGCACCATCATCAACGATGCGGGTTCGTGGTCTTATGGTGGGCACACTTTTCGAAGTCATGGCGATTCCGGGCTGGGGCCTGTTGACATGGTGCGTTCGATCACGCTGTCCAGCAACGTTTATTACTACTCGCTGGCCAATGAGATGGGGGTCGATGCGATCCATGACTTCATGAAGCCTTTGGGCTTTGGTCAGATCACTGGCATTGATTTGCCTGGTGAGGTGCGTGGTGTGCTGCCCAGCACCGAGTGGAAGCGCAACTATTACAAAAGGCCCGAGCAGAAAAAATGGTTCGGCGGCGAAACCATCTCGCTGGGCATTGGCCAGGGCTACAACGCTTTCACCATGGTGCAGCTGGCATCGGCCACCGCCACCATTGCCAGCGGGGGGCGCAAATTTGCCCCTCGCGTGGTGCGTGCCACGCAAGATGCCCTGACCCATGCCCAAGCGTCAACCACCACGACGGAGCCGGTGGAGTTGGGTTATGCGCCCGATCACATTGCGGTGGTGCGCAATGGCCTTGTCGGGGTGGTGACCTCGGGGACATCGGCACAGGTGTTTGCCGGTGCGGGCTACCAGAGCGCTGGCAAAACCGGTACGGCGCAAGCTGTCACCATTGGCCAAAAAGACAAATACAACGCCGCTAAACTGGCCGAGTACCAGCGCGACCATGCCTTGTACATGGCCTATGCGCCCGCTGATGCCCCCAAAATTGCGCTGGCGGTGGTGGTGGAGAACGCTGGTTTCGGCGCAGCGGCGGCGGCCCCCATTGCCCGGCGTGTTTTTGACTATTGGCTGTTGGGCCAATACCCCAGCGAAGAGGACATTGCTGCGACCCAAAAAGGCCAATCGGGCAGGCCGATTGGTACACCCCGATCCAAAAAGGATGTGCCACTGGAAAGCAGCAGGACGAACTGATCGCTGGCCTTTGTTCTGCGGGGGCGAGCTTCAGAACTCAGGGGCGGAACACTGGGTTCAGTGGGGCCAACTTTGCGCCAGAGACTTCAGGCCCCGGATCAGCATCTCCACCGAGATGGAGACCAGAATCAGCCCCATCAAGCGCTCAAAAGCCGAGACCACGCGCAAGCCCACCACGCGCTGCAAACGCTCGGCCAACAGCAGCACCACAGCACAGACGGCCATGGTCACGGTCAGGGCGGCTACCCACTCCAGCCGACGCTCGGGCGCTTGGCTGACCAACAACAACACGGTGGCCATGGCCGAAGGGCCGGCCAAGGCGGGAATGGCCAAGGGCACGATCAAGGGCTCAGCCAAAGGCACGGGGGAGTCTTGTGGCGGTGGCGGAAAGATCATGCGCAGTGCGATCAAAAACAGCACGACGGCCCCGCCAATTTGCAAAGACACATCCGACAGGCTCATGGCCTTCAAGAACGATTGCCCGACAAACATGAACGACAGCAGCAGGCCAAAGGCAATCAGCACTTCACGCACGATGACGCGGGCGCGCCGCTCAGGGGGCACGGCCCGCAAGGTGTTGACAAAAATGGGGATGTTGCCCAGCGGATCGGTGATCAACAGCAGCAAGATGGTGGCAGAAGCAAAAGTGTGTTCCATGACCGATCAGCTCGCGTAAACCGTGTTCAGGTCGGCAAAGCCTTTGACCTCGATCGGGTTGCCAAACGGGTCCATGAAGAACATCGTCCATTGCTCGCCCGGTTGTCCTGCAAAGCGCAGGTGGGGTTCGACCACAAATTGCATGTGTGCCGCTTGCAGGCGGTTGGCCAGTGCTTGCCAGTCGTCCTTTTGCAAGACCAGACCGAAGTGCGGCATCGGCACCAGATGCTCGCCGACATGGCCTGTCAGGGTGGTCTTGAAAGGCTCGCCCAGGTGCAGGGAAATCTGGTGCGTGAAAAAGTCAAAGTCCACCCAGGTGTGGGTAGAGCGACCCTCTTGGCAACCGAGCACGCCCCCATAAAACCGGCGGGCCTCGTCGAGGTCGGTGACGTGAAAAGCGAAGTGGAACAGGCTGTGCATGTCCGAAAGCATATCAGCGATCTTGAGCCCAAGATGGGCTTGAGCCATGCACAAGCTCAAGCAGGGGGCCTCCTTGCAAAGTCAGCGGTGTTGTTCTTTCAATGTCTGGCAATCGATGCAGCGCTTTGCGGTGGGATAGGCATTGAGCCGAGCGGACGGAATGCGCACGCCGCAGTCGGTGCACTGGCCATAGGTGCTCGCATCTATGCGTTCCAGTGCGGCTTCGATGTCTCCCAGCTCAGCCGTTTCGTGTTCGTTCATGGCGAACTCGTCATTGCGCTCGGAAATGGCTTGGGCCCGGTCGTCAAAACTCCGCACATCGTGTTCAGCGGCCATGTCGGCGCGAGAGACCAGACCGCCACGCTCTTGGGCGATGCGCTGCAACAGTTGCGTGCGCTCATGCAAAAGGCGCTCGCGGTGGGCGGAGAGGGAGGGTGGGTGGGATGAAGTCATGGCTTCATCCTAGGCGCCTCTTGTGGCGCGGTATTGATGTGGGTCAACCCCCGCTGCCGCGTGACATGAGCCACGGGCCGGGGTTGATCTGCATCAGGTGCTCAAGCGCACAGACTCAGCTCTTGGCTTTCATGCGCGACATCATCAAATCCATATTGGCTTTGCGGTCGGCGTTGACTTTTTGCATGTGCGGGCGCTCGCCCATCATTTTGAGGTAGTCACGTACCGGCAGATCGGCGAGGAAGTCTTTCCCGTAAACCAGCTTGGTGGCGCCCGAGACCAGAGGCAAATGCGTGACGGCGGCGCAATCGGCCAGCGTCAGGCTGTCGCCCGCTACAAAGGGGGCGAACTTGGCGAGTTTGGCAAAGGCCGCGACGTTTTTCTCAAGCTGCGCACCGACTTTTTCTTTGACCGAATCGCTCACCTTGCCGCCAAAAAAGGCTTCGGGGTAGAGGTTGCGTGCAACCAGTTCCAAGTGCAGGTCCAGAAACAGAGCCAGCTCACGCACCTTGGCGGCGGCAAAGGGATCGGCAGGGATCAGGGGGTTTTGCGGGTACTTTTGCTCGATGTACTCGAGCATCACAGCCGACTCGCACATCGCGCCATCGGGTGTCTTCAGGTAAGGCACTTTGCCCAAGGGGCTGGCCGAAGCGTCGGTGGCACCGACCCAGGCCAGTTCTTCTTCAAATGGCACGCCCTTTTCGAGCAAGGCGAATTTGACTTTGTTGTGGTAATTACTGGCTGCGAAGCCGCAGAGTGTGAGCATGGGAGTCTCCAAATAGTTCGCAGGCCAGTTTAAAGAAAGTGCATCAAAGGATCGGTCGCGCAGATGACCGAATTCATTGGAGCTTGCGGTACAGCGTTTGGCGGCTGATCCCCAGCTGCCTGGCCGCCGCTGAGACATTGCCCCTTGCATTTTCAAGGGCGTGCTCGATCGCTTTGAGCGACAGTGCATGCAGGTTTTGGGCAGGTGCCTGCGGCGTCAGGGTTTGGGCGCAGCGCTGTAAATCCTCGGCCAAATCGTCGGGCAAATGGACCCAGTTGATTTGTGTTTCATGCGGGTCCAACAAAGCAACAGCAGTACGCAAAACATGGCTAAGTTGCCGCAAATTTCCGGGCCAGTCGAATGCTGCCATGGCCGTGCTCACTTCAGGATGCAGGCTCAGATCAGCATCAGGGGCGAATTTTTGCAGGATCGTTTGCGTTAGCGTTTGCAGGTCGGTGCGTTCACGCAGGGCGGGCAGGTGCAAACTCAGACCGTTGATGCGATAGTACAAGTCACTACGGAAGCGTCCCTGATCGATGGCTTGACGCAAATTTTGGTGGGTCGCACCCATCAGCGCAAAGTCCACGGCAATGGCGGCACTGCTGCCCAAAGGCGTGACCGTGCGTTCTTGCAGCACTCTCAGCAAGCGCGTTTGCAAGCCCAGTGGCATGTCACCAATTTCATCCAGAAACAGGGTGCCGCCGTGGGCTTCGCGCAGTTTGCCGGGCATGCCGTTTTTGGCTGCGCCTGTGAATGCGCCTCCCACATAGCCGAAAAGTTCGGCTTCGATCAGGTGCTCAGGCACGGCTGCGCAATTGACGGCGATGAAAGGTTTGTCTTTGCGAGCAGAGCATTGGTGAACAGCTTGGGCAAAAAGCTCTTTGCCGACACCTGACTCACCCGTGATGAGCAAAGGGATGTTTTTATCCATGACTCTGCGAGCTTTGTCGGCCGCCTGCTGCCACAGAGGGTCACCGCTGTTCAGTTGGCTCAGTGCATCGCGAGTCGGGGCAAGGGTGATGGTGACACTTTGTTGGGCCTGGCTCTGACTGTGCAGTTGCGCATAAAAAATGCCGCCTTGCACGGTGTGCAGTTGGCTGGGGCGGCCTTTGTTGCGCTGTTGTGCGCTCAGCAATCGCTCGAAGGCTTCTTCAAACAACTGAGGCCAGCTGACGGTGTGCATGTCGGCATGGCGTAGACCGAGTAAATCGAGCGCTTTGCGGTTGGCCCCCACCAGCCAGCCATCTTCGGAGAAAGCCAGCACGCCTTGTGCAACGGTGCCAATGCCTTCCGCCTTGGCATGGAGTTGAACCAGTATTTGCTGACGACAAGAAGACAGGACCAGGCTGTTTTCGATCATGCGTGCAGCGGTCGAGACCAAACCCAAGGTGTGAGGATGTCGACTGCGATGATCGCCGGAAATATCCAGAATACCCATGAGCTTGCCTTGAGCCGACAGGATGGGTGCGGCCGCACACGTCAGAAAGCCATTGCGGTCGAGATAGTGTTCAGCGCCGTTGATTTCCACCTCATTGGCTTCTGCCAAGGCTGTCCCGATCGCGTTGGTGCCGCGTTGATTTTCTGCCCACGATGCGCCGCAACGCAGGGCCACACGATCTGCTTTGTTCAAGAAATCCAGGTCACCCAGTGTGTGCATCAACACCCCTTGGGCATCGGCCAGGATCACCATGCTGTGGCTCTGTCGCACTTGTTCGAACAAGTATTCCATGACCGGCTCTGAATGGCTGATCAAGTCGTGGTTGAGGGTCCGTGCACGTTGCAGGCTGCTGCCTGCCAGGTTGTCCAAGCAGTCCAGACGCCCGATGGGTGAAAGGCCTGCCGCCAAGCTGCGATGCCACGATCGGCTCACCAAGGCATCGATTTGCGCTGTCGGGGTAATGCCATGCTCGACCAGTTGTAGTCTGGCCTGCCTGAGTTGGGGGGTGGGCAATATGGCGTGGGTGCGCATGGCTTGTCTCCGTAGGCGTGTGGCCTCATTTTTTATGTCCTCAGTCTAGGGGCCAGTACCTGCAACGCAAGGACTCGCAGCAAAGACCGTGATCAAGTGTCTCAATTTGTGACAGGTGTCGCTGACAGCAGGCGGACAGTGGACATTGTTTAGCGCACTTTGTCTGGGCAATGGGGCGCTGTTTGACCTGTGTCAGCTCAATTTCAGTCTGGGCCTCGGTGAATACCCTGATGTGCGCCGTGTTGGCATTGCACTTGCAAAGAAGCAGGCGTGTGCAACACCCTGAGTGCTGCACCAAGTCTGAATCAAACATCTGAAACTGGAGACACACATGATTTACGCAGCACCCGGCGCCGCAGGCGCCAAAGTCCAATACAAAGCCCGTTACGACAACTTTATCGGCGGCAAGTTCGTGGCCCCGGTCAAAGGCCAATACTTTGATGTGATCACGCCCATCAGCGGCAAGGTCTACACACAGGCTGCGCGCTCAGACGCCGCTGACATCGAACTGGCACTGGACGCCGCCCACAAAGCCGCTGACGCTTGGGGCAAGACCGATGCGGCCACCCGCGCCAACATCTTGCTGAAAATTGCCGACCGCATTGAAGCCAATCTGGAAATGTTGGCTTACGCCGAAACCGTGGACAACGGCAAAGCGATTCGCGAAACGCTCAACGCCGACATTCCACTGACGGTGGACCACTTCCGTTACTTCGCCGGTTGCCTGCGTGCGCAAGAAGGCGCGCTGTCCAACATCGACGAGAACACCGTGGCTTATCACTTCCAGGAACCCCTGGGCGTGGTCGGTCAGATCATTCCTTGGAACTTCCCCATCTTGATGGCAGCCTGGAAACTGGCCCCCGCCATTGGTGCGGGCAACTGCGTGGTTTTGAAGCCCGCCGAGTCCACCCCTATCAGTATCTTGATCATGGCCGAGCTGATCGCTGACTTGCTGCCCCCCGGCGTGCTCAACATCGTCAACGGCTATGGCCGCGAAGCCGGCATGCCACTGGCCACCAGCAAGCGCATCGCCAAGATCGCCTTCACAGGTTCGACCTCCACAGGCCGTGTTATCGCCCAAGCCGCTGCCAACAACCTGATCCCCGCCACGCTCGAACTCGGCGGCAAGTCGCCCAACATTTTCTTTGCCGACATCATGGACAAAGACGATGGTTTCCTCGACAAAGCCATCGAAGGTTTGGTGTTGTTCGCGTTCAACCAAGGCGAGGTCTGCACTTGCCCATCGCGTGCCTTGATCCAAGAAAGCATCTACGACAAGTTCATGGAGCGTGTCTTGAAGCGCGTGGCCGCCATCAAGCACCAAAACCCACTCGACACCGACAGCATGATGGGCGCACAAGCGTCCAAAGAACAGCTGACCAAGATCTTGTCTTACCTGGACTTGGGCAAGCAAGAAGGCGCTGAAGTCTTGGCCGGTGGCTCACAAGCCCACTTGGGTGGTGACCTCGAAGGCGGCTACTACGTGCAGCCCACCTTGTTCAAAGGCCACAACAAAATGCGCATCTTCCAAGAAGAGATCTTTGGCCCCGTGTTGGCCGTGACCACCTTCAAGGACGAAGCCGAAGCCCTGGAAATCGCCAACGACACTTTGTATGGTTTGGGCGCTGGCGTGTGGAGCCGCAACGGCAACGTCGCCTACCGCATGGGTCGCGCCATCAAGGCCGGTCGTGTGTGGACCAACTGCTACCACGCTTACCCCGCACACGCTGCGTTTGGTGGCTACAAAGAGTCCGGCATCGGCCGCGAAACCCACAAGGTCATGCTCGACCACTACCAGCAAACCAAGAACCTCTTGGTCAGCTACAGCGAGAGCAAGCTGGGCTTCTTCTGATCGATTGAATCGGTCATCCTCACAGGGGCGGAGTGATCCGCCCCTTTTTGTCTTGGCATGTCAGGAGATGAACATGGTTGAACGTGTGGTGGTCACGCCCGAAGCGCTGGCCTTGATCGATGAACTCAAAGCCCAATACGGCGAGCTGATGTTTCACCAAAGTGGTGGCTGCTGCGACAACAGTGCGGCCAATTGCTATTTGCCCACCGACCTGACGATTGGGCCTTACGACGTGTTGTTGGGCCATGTGGGCGGGGTGCCTTTTTACATCAGCAAATCGCAATACGAGTACTGGAAGCACACCCAGCTGATCATCGATGTCATCGAAGGCTCGGGCGGTACCTTTTCGCTGGAAGGCAACACCGGCAAAGCGTTTCACACCCGTTCGCGGCTGTTTACCGACGAAGAGTGGGCCGCCATTGAGCCGCAGGTGTTGCGCGATTTGGCCTGATCACGGGGTGCGGGGTAAACCCTTAAGGGATGGATTTTTGTAAGGTTGGCATCAAGCCCGTCGACAAAAATGACCGGTTGGTCCTGGAGCCTATATGTTGGAACGACTTGTTTACCGTTCAAAAGCCACCCACAAACTGGGCAGTCTGCACCTGTTCAATTTGCTGGTGCAGTGCCGCAAACGCAACCTGAGCTTGGGCATCACGGGGCATTTGCTCTACACCGAGGAAATCTTCGTTCAGTGCATCGAAGGCCCCTCTGGCTCGATCGATGCTTTGTGGAAAAGCCTGCAGCGCGATGAGCGGCACCACAACGTAGAACTTTTGGCGCGAGGCCCTATCACCGATCGGCAGTTTTCAGATTGGGCCATGGCCTTTTCCTCCTATGCGCACTTCGATAAATACGACATTCCCGGTTTTTTCCCGGTGGATGCCCAAGGGATGTCCAGTGCGGCTGTTCGTTGCGCACAGTGGGCAACCGAACAATTACCAGGCGAAAAAGCCGATACAGCCATCTGAAAAGACGGGTGCATTGACCGCGTGTGCCCAGATGCCTCAGCCTTCGATGCCATAATTCCAAATATGTTCAGTCTGCAATCCCTGCGCAACGCCCCCCACCTCACCCGCCTCGTGCTGGTGTGGTTTGCGTTGTTTGTGGGGGTGGCCGTGGCTTCGCCGCTGGTTAACCCTGAGGGCGTGCAACTGGTGTGCACCACCGCGGGCAGCGTCAAGTTGCTCCAGCTCGATGCCGATGGCGAGGAAGCGCAAAGCAGCCACCAAGGCCTGCACTGCCCCTTGTGTTTGCCGGTGGCCGCGCCCCCGGTGTTGTCTGTTTCAGCGCCAGTCCACGTTGGGCTGTCTCATGCGCTGCGTCCTCTAGAGCAGGCCCGGCTGGCCTCGCTCATCGGTCTGCCTTGGCAGGCCCGCGCTCCCCCCTCTTTTTCCTGATCACGGCAGCTGTTTGACGGCCAAGTGCGGCGTGCCCGCGTGGGCCAGTCCACCTGCCCGTGATCCGGTGCGCTGGCTTGCAAGCGTCGCCACACCCTTTCCCCTCGTGTCTTTTTTTAACTGGAGTTCGCCATGAAACGCGTTGTTGTCTCTTTTGCCGTCCTGATGTCGGCCTTGTTCAGCCAGGCCCAAGCCCAAGTCACCGTCAAAGACGCTTGGGTACGTGCCACCGTGGCGCAACAAAAAGCCACGGGTGCTTTCATGCAACTGCAGTCGGCGCAAGACGCCAAGTTGATCTCGGCCCAGTCGCCTGTGGCGGGTGTGGTTGAGGTGCACGAAATGGCCATGGACGGCGGCGTCATGAAAATGCGCGCCATTCCCAGTTTGGCCTTGCCCGCTGGCAAAGCGGTGGACCTCAAGCCCGGCGGTTACCACGTCATGCTGATGGACCTCAAAGGTCAGGTCAAAGACGGTGACACCGTGCCTGTGACCCTGGTGGTCGAAGGCAAGGATGGCAAGCGTCAAAACATCGAAATCAAAGCCTCTGCCCGCACCGCTGCCGCGCCCGCCATGAAGCAGGGCGACGGCCACATGCACAAGCATTGATTTCGTGACTTTTTCCTGATCCATCCATGACTTGGACTTCTGCCCAACTGCGCAGGCTCAGCCTGTGGCTGCTGTGCGCGATGCTGCTGGCGGCTTTGGCCCCCACGGTCTCGCGTGCGCGGGCATGGAGCCAAGGCAGCGCCGTGCCATGGATGGAGGTGTGCACCACCGCAGGCGCTCAGCGCACGGCAGCCGACACGCCAAACGACGAAGCGCCACAGCCCGGGATGGGCATGCTCGACCATTGCGCTTTGTGCGTGCTGGCCAGCGACCGCTTGGCACCACCAAGCCCCGACTTTGTGTGGCAAGCGCAGCCGCAAGCGCCGCCCTTGCTGGCTCAGTTGGATCTTCGGGTCCCTGAAACCGTCCTGCACTGGACGGTCCACTCCCGCGCCCCACCTGTCCACGCCTGATTTCAGCCGTGGCAGGCCGGGCACATGCCCGACTGCTGTTTGCCAGATGTCCGCTTCTCATCGCGGGCACTGGCCCATTCAGTCCGGAGCATCGTGTGAAATTTTTGAATCCAATCCCGGTGGGTGAGCCCATCGAAGTCAAGCGCGGTCAATGCTTGTTGACCGCAGGTGGCGTAGGCCCAGTATGGCGCGTGACCCAGGGTGTCTTTAAATTAGAGCGCCAAGGCCAAGACGGTCCAATTCTGGTGCAGCTGGCCCAGGCCGGTGACCTGATCGGTGTGGAGGCCTTGTGTGCCGAGCCTTATGCCTTCACGTCCGTGGCCTTGGTGAATGCCCAAGCGGTACCCCACCCGGTGAGCCAAGATCTGGACCGCTACACCACCATGACGCAGGGCTTTATGCAGCAGCAACGTCAGACCTGCGACATGCACCGTTTGCGGACAGGCCCGATTGCGCAAAGACTGGCTTACTTGCTCACCATGCTGGGCAAGCAAGCCGACGGTCGCGTGCTGCCTTTGCCGCGCAAAGAACTCCCCACACTCAAAGAGATGGCCCGCGTGGTCGATTCCACCTTTGAAACCGTGTGCCGTGAGCTCAACACTTTGTTGCCCGAGCGCAAACAAGCCCGACCCGCCTCTACCGGTCTTTGGGCCGTGGGGCCGGCCTTTGCCATGGCGGTTTGAAAGCAAGACATGCAGCACTTGATTCTTAGACTCTGGCAAAGCGCACAAAAAACCGGCTTTGGCCTGGGCTTTGTGGCAGGCGGCTTGTTCATGGGGCTGGTAGCCCTGGCGCTGTTGGGCATGGGCTCTGCCCAAGCCCACGACTTTCGCCATGGCGATGTGGTGATAGACCACCCCTATGCCACGCCCAGCCTGGCAGGCACGACCACAGGCGCTGTGTATTTCAAGTCCATCCGAAACAAAGGTAAAACGCCTGACCGCCTGCTGTCGGCCCGCACCGCTGTGGCTGCGCGGGTCGAAATCCACCACATGCAGATGGACGGCAATGTCATGCGCATGCGCCAAGTGCCCGCCTTGGAGCTGCCCGCACAAACCGAAGTGTCCTTGCGGCACGGCGGCGCAGGCACGCATCACCTGATGCTGCTGGACATGGCCCAACCCCTCAAAGACGGTGACCGCTTCGATCTTGAGCTGGTCTTTGAAAAAGCAGGCACCCGGCGTGTGAACGTCTGGGTGCAAACACCGCGTGCAGGTGCGCCTGCGCACAAGCATTGATTTTTGAACTGGAGAACACGATGAAAAATCTTTTCACCCTGACGGCATTGGCCTTGACCGTGAGCGCCTGCAGCACCTTGCCCAGCCCACCCACTTCCCAAGCCGTTGAGCTGAAGTTTGCTGCCCAAATCAACGGCCAGCCCTTTGCCTGCGGCCAGCGTTACGAAGGCGTGGGCAGCACGCGCTCGACCATCACGCCCAGCGACTTTCGCATGTACGTGAGCGAGGTCAAGCTGGTGCGCCAAGACGGCAGCACCGTGCCCTTGCAACTCGCACAAGACGGCGTGTGGCAACAGCAATCGGTGGCGCTGCTGGACTTTGAAAACGGCGCAGGCCCTTGCCGCAATGGCACAGAAGCCACCAACACCAGCGTGCGCGGCCAAGCGCCTGTGGGCGAGTACACCGGGGTGGAACTCACTGTGGGCGTGCCCTTTGCACAAAATCACCAAGACCCCACGGTTGCACCCGCGCCACTCAATTCCACAGCCATGTTCTGGAACTGGCAAGGCGGCTACAAGTTCATCAAGTTCGACACCGCCAGCAGCGGCATCAGCACAGACAAACCCGCAGCAGCCAACGCCATGGGCCCGGTCACGCGCTACTCGGTGCACCTGGGCAGCACGGCATGCGCGGGCGAGAGCAAAACCCAGGCCCCCAGCGCTTGCCAAAACCCCAACCGCATGACGGTGCGCTTCGATGGCTTTGACCTGCGCAAAAACACCGTGGTGGCCGACATGGGCGCGGTGCTGGCACAGGCCAATGTGGACGTCAACGCCAAAGGCACATCGCCCGGCTGCATGAGCTTCCCCAAAGACGGCGACTGCCCACCTGTGATGCAGGCGCTGGGCCTGGCCTATGACGGCGTGGCCGCTGCAGGCCCTCAACGCCTTTTGTCCAAGCGCTGATCTGCACCCCAGAGCTCGACCATGAACCCTTTGCGCAAAACCCTGAGCACCTGCCTGCTGGCCCTGGCCGGTTGGGCTGTGCTCACGGGGAGTTCCACAGACGTTTTTCATTGGGACTTGCCTGCCTGGGTGCCACGCCCTATGGTGCCCGCAGGCAACCCGATGAGTTCGGCCAAGGTCGAGCTGGGGCGTCACCTGTTTTACGACCAGCGCCTGTCGGCTGACAGCAGCATGTCGTGCGCCACCTGCCACCACCAGGACAAGGCCTTCACCGACGGACTGGCCGTGGCCAAGGGCGTGACCGGGCAAGCGGGTCAACGCAGTGCCATGGCGCTGGCCAATGTGGCCTATCTGCCTGTGCTCACTTGGGCCAACCCCAACCTCACGGCTTTGGAGGTGCAGGCGCTCATTCCGCTGTTTGGCGAGCACCCGGTCGAGATGGGCATGGCTGGGCGAGAGAAAGAACTGTTTGCACGCCTGCAAGCCGATGCGCGTTACCGCGACTTGTTTGCCAAAGCCTTTCCGGTCGAAGCCGCAAAAGGCAGAGAGGCTTTGTATTCGCTGGGCACACTGACCAAAGCCTTGGCCAGTTTTCAGCGCAGCCTGCTCTCGTTTGACAGCCCGTATGACCGCTACAAATACGGCGGCCAGCCCACGGCCATATCCCCAGCGGCCAAGCGCGGAGAAAGCCTGTTCTTTGGCGAAAAGATGGAGTGCTACCACTGCCACGGCAGCTTCACCTTCACCGACAACATCCGCCACAGCAAGCTGCCATTGGCCGAGCGCGGCTTCCACAACACGGGCTTGCACAACCTGGATGGCCGGGGTGCTTACCCCGCAGACAACCCGGGCATCAGCGAGTTCACGGGCGACCCCGATGACATGGGCAAGTTCCGCACGCCCAGCCTGCGCAACATTGCGCTGACCGCGCCCTACATGCACGACGGCTCGATCGCCACGCTCGACCAAGTCATCCGCGCCCACTACGCGCAGGCCGGCCGCGCAGGCGGCACGGCCAACGGGTCCAGCCCCTTGCGCAGTTCATTGATCGCGGGCTTCGAGGTCAGCGAACAAGAAGTCAGCGACCTGGTCGCTTTCTTGAACACCTTGACCGACCACACGTTTGTTCACAACCCTCGCCACGCGAATCCGTGGACTGTCAGTCGTTGAGGCCTTGACATGCACCGTTCACACCCCCTCTTTCGCTCACTGAGCCGCCTCGTGCTGGTTTGGTACGTGCTGTTTGTGGGTGTGTCGGTTTTGGCTGCTACGCTGCAGCCCAAAACCATGGACGTGGTGTGTTCCACCATGGGCATCATGAAGGTGGTGGTGCAAGGCGAGGGGGAAGCCGCCGCCTTGAGCAGCAGCATGGACTGCCCGCTGTGCGCTCACGCCACACCCGCATTGCCGCCGCCCACGGTGGCGGCTTTGGCCCATGTGCCAGATGCACGCGCCTACATCGTGCAAGCCTTGCCCGAGGCGCTGCTGCTGGCCCGCACCGCGCCGCCTCTGCCTTCTCGCGGGCCACCTGATCTGATTTGAACGCCGTAAGGCGCATTTCCTCCGCTCGAGAAATCTCTTGGGCGTTGCTCTTTCGCGTGCACGGCAGCGCCTGCGCGCACAGATTTCATCAGACTATGCAAAAACAATTCAAATTCTCGCCCGTTGCAATCGCCCTGTGGGGCTTACTGCCTGCCGCAACGGTATGGGCGCAATCGCCGCAAAATGATGTGCTCATCATTGCGCCCGCCGTGATCGACAGCAACAGTGCCGATGACATGGCAGGTTTCCGAACGACAGTGACATCGCGTCAGATCGAAGACCTGAATGCGATCGATGCCGCCGCCGCATTACGCCGTACACCGGGCGTCAGCATTTCTCGCTTCAATCCAGTGGGCTCCTTCGGTGGTGAAGAAGGTGGTGCGGTTTATATCCGTGGCATGGGCTCCAGCCGCCCCGGCAGTGAAATCAAGACCTACATCGATGGCGTCCCTTTTTACATGGGCATCTGGAACCATCCTTTGCTGGACCTCTTGCCACTCAACGGCATGGCCCGATTGAATGTCATCAAAGGTCCGCAACTGCACGAATTTGGCAACACGTTTGGGGCCATTGCCCTGGAGCCCAAAAAGGCACGGGCCGCAGATGGCGTCTCGGGTGAGGTTAGTGTGCGTGGCGGGAGCTTTGGTACCGTGGCAGAGCAGTTGGATGTCAGCGGCCGGCAGGGCGACTGGAACTTCGCGTTGGCTCAGGGGCATGCTTCTTCCGATGGCCATCGGCCGGACGCCAAAGGTCGCTTGAACAATGTCATGGGCCAATTGGGTTACAGGATTGACAGCCAGTGGTCGATTCGCCTGCTGGCCATGAACAGCAGCAATACCGCGACCGATCCTGGCCATCAGGATACGCAGGCCAACAAGGGACAGACTTTCAATACCCGTGGCGATTTGTTGGCGTTGACTGTCGCACATCAGCATGACAAAGTTCAAGGCAGTTTCAAGGTGTACAGCACCGAAGGCTACGGGGAACAAAATCCTGGATTGAAGTCGAACTTCAAAACAACGGGCTTGCGTTGGCGTGAAAGCCTGCAGCCATGGCAAGGTGGGCAGGTGCAGGCAGGCCTGGATGTCGACAAGATCGGTGGTGATGTGCCTACCGTTGGGTTCGTGGCCGCTGATTTGCGCGTGAGCTCTCCCTTTGTGGCGGTCAGTCACAAGTTGGACTTGACTGGCGGCTGGTCGGCCACGCCGTCCGTGGGTGTGCGCCACTACAGCCACAATGTTTTGAAGTCAGAGTCCGCGCACCAGGCGGGCTTGGTACTGGCGCAGGGGGAACGTTTGGCATTGCGGGTTCAGATGTCGAAAGGGGTCAACTACCCAGGACTGGATGCCGCTGTGTTGTCGCACCTCATGGCTCCTGCGCTGGGAAATACTTGGAAATCCTTGGGCGCAGAACGGCTTGACCATCAGGAGTTGGGTGTGAGCTGGAAACCCTCGAGCGATACCTCGGTGGACTTGGCCCTGTTCAAAGACCGTGTCAAGGACCGTTACATTTTTGCTTTCCCTCCTGCAGTATCGGCCCCTGGTTTTGTCCACTTGGGCACCTATGACGTGACAGGGACAGAGCTCACCTGGGCTCAATCCATGGGCAAGTCTTGGCAGATGTTTGCGGGATGGACGCACCTGAACAGCAGCAAGTCAGATTTGCCGTATGCACCACAAGACAGCCTCAGTGTGGGCATCAATTGGCAAGAAGGCCCGTGGCGTGCCAGTGCTGATGCACAACACCAGACCCGCATGACGGTGTTGGGTCAAGCGCGTACGGTTAGCACCAATACCGTTCAGGTCAATGGATTCACTGTGGCCAATCTGCGCTTGGGATACAAGGTCCCGCAACTCGGACAGCGTGGCGAAGTCTTTGCAGCGATTGAGAATCTTTTGGATAAAACCTACACGTTTCGCGAGGGCTACCCCATGCCTGGACGTTCTTTGCAAGTGGGTGTGAAAGCCAGTTTCTGACGCCAAAAGGAATAAGTACCATGACAAAAATTTTCTTTTCCGCATTTTTGGCGGCTTGGTTGGCATCTGCCAGTGGCCATCAGGTTGCTGGGGATCATCACTCTTCCAAGGTCAGTCCGGCAAAAGACATGCAGACCATCGTGCATGTCATGAAGAAGCAGTTTGACCAACCCAAGTCTCCTTTGCAGGTCGCGCCTGTGGTTGTAGAGGGCGACTGGGCATTGGCGGGTTGGTTGCAAGGCGAACGCGGTGGGCGTGCGTTGCTGCAAAAACGGCACGCTCATTGGGTGATCGTGGTTTGTGCCGGGGATGGCCTGCGACAAGCAGACGCTTTGGTGCAAACCGGCATGCCCAACGATGTCGCGACTGCATTGTCGAAAAAGCTGCAAACGGCCGAAAGCCGACTGCCTGCTGACACTTTGAAGAAGTTCGCTTCCTTTGAGGGCATGTTGCGGGTGGATGGTGATGCCGGTCATGGCGCTCCACATGGGTCCCATGGGGCTCATCCCAAAAACAATTCACCGCGCTGAATTTGCGCACGGGAAAGGGACGCACTGCTTCGGGATCCAGCAGGCGTCAACACCTTGAGGGCTGCGCAGTCTTCTCGCCATCAATTCAATCTATGGAATAAAAAAATGTCTTTTCAAATTTCACGTCTTTCTCCTGTCGCGTTGGCCGCATGGGCTTGCTGCGCCGCTTTGGCGCAAGCCCAAACACAAACCATCGAAGTCACGGCTGACAAAGACCGATATCAGCCAGCCTTGACGCAAGCCGCCACCCGCTCAGCGGTGCCTGTCGAGCAGGTGCCTCAGTCCATCGTGAGCATTTCGCGTTCGGTCATCGAGGACCAGGGCAGCAAAACGGTTTCGGACGCCTTGCGCAATGTCAGCAATGTGAACGAAATCGATCCACGCGACAGCAACAACGTGGGCTTCAAAATCCGCGGTTTCAATGCGGCCATGGTGGTCGATGGTGTCTCGGTGCCAGGCTGGTTTCAGAATCAAGAGAGTCTGGTGGGCGTTCAGCAAATGGATGTGATCAAAGGCCCAGCGGGTGGCCTGTATGGCAGCGGCCAGGCGATTGGCAATTATTCGACGGTGGGCGGCACGATTGCCGTGACTACCAAAGACCCTGTTGCCAAGGCCTCGCGTGAAGTGGGTGTCAAGTTGGGTAACTTTGGCCGCCGCAATGCGCACGTTGATTTGAATCAGCCGATCAACGAGGCATGGGCGTTTCGGGTCAACGGCGAGCATGACCGCTCTGACAGCGAAACCCAAGGCGTGTTCTTCCGCAAGTCGGCGCTGAACCCGAGCCTGTCCTGGTCGGCCGATGCCAAAACCAAAGTGGTCATCAAGGCCCGCATGTTGGACAACACCACGGTGGATTATTCGGGCTTGCCACGCGCCAGCGCCTCGGCCACCGAGCCTGCTGCAGGCGTAGGCCGCAGCACCTTCGTCACCGCCACCGGCTTGCCCGACACCACACAAAAGTCACGCGGTCTGAATGTGCAGTGGACGCAAGTCTTGAACGATGACTGGACGCTGAAGGCCCTGGCTGCACACAACACGGCTGAGGTGGATCAGCGAGGGGCATTTCCATACCCATATGGCAGTGCTGGTAGCTTTGGTTCTTCGGTGAGTTTGTATGGAGTGCGTTTGTGGGAGAAGTTGACCTCGGACACCCTCCAAGTCAGCTTGAACACATCCATCAAATCAGGGAGTGCTTTGCACCGCATCAGTTTTGGCCTTGATCGAGACGAAACCCGTGACGATGCATTCATGGCTTACGCAGACCCTTATCCATTCGGGTATGGGTTTTCTCCTCTCGACGGGCTGACTCCAACGGACTTATCAAGCAACTTAAGGCCCGTTTGGTTTGAGCCCACGGTACCTAATGAATCAAACCGACAACATAACCGAAGCACTTCAACCGTGGCCTTTATTCAGGACCAAGTTCAGATCGGCAATTTGCATTTACACGGCAGCTTGCGTCACACCCGCACCACTGGGAAAGATTATTACGTTGACCCGGTCATGATGATCAACATCAACACCCCTCGCAGCAATAGCAAGGTCACGCCTCGCTTCGGAGCTGTTTTTGACGCCAGTGATGTCGTGTCCTTCTTTGGTGGTTACAGTGAAATGTCACGCGTACCCTTTGGCCTACGTTTTAGAACAGCACCCAAAATGGAGGAAGCCGTTCAAAAAGAATTGGGTCTTCGCATCAAGGGCTGGAATGGTCTAAGCGCCACTGCTGCAGTGTTTGATATTCAACGTAAAAACGCGGCAGTGTCTGACGGTATGTTTTCGGTGCAGACAGGTGTTCAGCAAGCAAAAGGCCTCGATGTTGACTTGCGCTGGCAAGCCGCACCTTCACTGGCATGGATTGCAGCCTATACGCACCAAACCGCAGAAATCACTCAGGACACCACGGACCTGGTGGGCAAACGCCTGTTCAATGTGCCTGAACAAACACTGCGCGTGGCAGCACGTTACGACGTGCGACAAGGCGAGTGGAGTGGCCTGGGTCTTGGCTTGGGCGCGTCGCATCGCTCCAACCTGGCTGGTGACACCAGCAACACCTTCTTGATGCCCGCGGTCACCTTGTGGGATGCACAGGCCAGTTACAAACGCGGCGACATCCAGTACAGCGCCAGCATCAGCAACCTGCTCAACAAACAGTATTACGCGCCCATGGCCTATTTTGGTGGTGGCCAAGTCGTACCCGGTTTGCCGCGCAACCTGGTGGTGGGCATCAGCACGAAATTCTGATTCATCCACCACGCCACAGGAGGGGGCATCCGCAAGGGTGCCCCTTGAGCTCTCATGAACCGTCGTTATTTCTCTCGTTTGTTGTCCTGGCCCTCTGTGGCGCTGGGCTACTTGGCCATGCAGACGTCCCAAGCGTCGGCCAAGCCCGCTGCCGTGCAAGCGCCCTCAAAGCAAGCTGCTGATGAGCACCACTTGGCCACCATGGACCGTTACGCGCCGCTCATTGGCGGCCCCAAAATCACCATCGGCATGTTGGTTTATCCGGGCATGTTTTTGCAGGATTTGGTCGGACCCTTGACGGTGTTCGAGTCCTTGATGAACAAGGAAATTCACCTGCTCTGGAAAGACCTAGAGCCAGTGGGCAATGAAAGCCCGGGGCCTGCCGCGCTGATTCCGGTCAAACCCACCACCACCTTCGCGCAATGCCCCGAGCAGCTGGACGTGTTGTTTGTGCCCGGCGGTGTGCCGGGTACCTTCACCATGATGGAAGACCCGGAAGTCCTGGCCTTTCTCAAGGCCAAGGGTGAAACCGCCCGCTATGTGACCAGCGTGTGCACCGGCTCCTTGATTTTGGGGGCAGCGGGTTTGCTCAAGGGCTACAAAGCCACCTCGTATTGGGACACCCGTGATGTGCTCAAGGAGCTCGGCGCGATTCCCACGCGGGGCCGCATTGTGGTGGACCGCAACCGCATCACAGGCGGCGGCGTGACGGCCGGGATCGACTTTGGTCTCAAGCTGGTGGCACTGCTGAAAAGCCGGGTCTATGCCGAGGCGGTGCAGTTGTACCTGGAGTACGACCCGCAGCCCCCCTTCAATGCCGGTTCGCCCGAAAAAGCGCAGCCACTGGCCAGACAGTTCCTAAAAGACATGTTTGCCGGGATGCGGGCCAATGCGTTGGCGACGGCCAAGCGGGCGACGCAGAGACTGCTGAGTGGGCCAACCTGAGGTGGTCACCCCACGTAAACTGTTGGCAAAGGAAAAGTCATGGTCCATTCGATCCAATTGCCGCATGTTTACGAGTCATTTGTTGCCACGCCCTTCACCCCCAACATCGGGGCCACGCTCCATGGTTTGGACTTGTCGCAGCCACTGAGTGATCTCGCTCAAAGCGAGTTGAAGGCCGCTTTGGCCCGGTACGAGGTGCTCTTTTTTCGGGATCAAGTGCTCACCCCTGTTCAGCAGGTGGCCTTCACCCGCAGTTTTGGCCAAGTCAACGAAGTCAAAGCCTTCTTTCCCCGAGTGGAGAGCCAGCCCGAGATTGAAATTGTGGAAAGCACCGCCGAGCGCCCGGCTGCCAACAACAACTGGCATTCCGACATCACTTGGCAGGCCAACCCACCCATCGGCACCAGCTTGTATGCGCAAGTCATTCCGGCCAGCGGTGGCGACACCGTCTGGGCCAGCATGACCACCGCCTACGAGGCTTTGCCTGCTGACTTCAAAGCCTATCTGGAAACCCTGAGTGCCATGCACACTTGGGAGGTGACCGGCTGGACCGAATACTTGCTGCGCCAAGATGCCACGGGCGAACAGCTGCAGGCTGCTCGCGCCAAATACCCGCCCGTGACGCACCCGGTGGTGCGTGTGCACCCCGTCACAGGCAAAAAGATTTTATACGTCAACCCGACCTTCACCACCCACATCCACGGCCTGCCGCGCACGCAAAGCGACGCCTTGTTGGCGCAGTTGTTTGGGCTGATCACAGCGCCCGAAGTGCAGGCTCGGTTTTGCTGGCAGCCCCATTCATTGGCGGTTTGGGACAACCGCTCGACCCAGCACTACGCCGTGGCCGACTTTTATCCGCAGCACCGCAAGCTGCACCGCATCACGTTCACGGCAGACCATGCGTTTTGAGTGCGTCAGATTGTTTGAAAGCGTCTTCGGGTAAGCTTTGCTCAGTCCTTTTTCAGGAGACACCATGAGCGACTCATCCGCCTTCGGCTTTGGCAAATTCGTACCAGGCTTTGACTTCTTGCAAAACCTGTCCAAGACGGCAGCGCAAGCCACACCTGGCGCCAGTGCGGGCGCTGTGCCTGGCATGGCCAGCTGGGTGGCGCCCACGCTCAGCATCGAAGAAATCGACAAGCGCATTCAGGAGCTCAAGTCGGTGCTGTTCTGGTTGGAGCAAAACACCACGGCGCTCAAGGCCACCATCCAGGCGATGGAGGTGCAAAAGATGACCCTGTCCACGCTGCAAAGCATGAACGTGAGCATGGCCGATTTGGCCAAGGCCTTCACGGCCAAAGCACCTGCTGCTGGGCCACAAGCTGCTGCGCCCCAGCAGGCCGCACCGCAGCCCGAACCCGTTCAGCCAGAGCCTGATGTGGAGAAAGAGGCGACTGAAGAACCTTCGACGGGGGCCGCCTCAGCCAAGCCTGCTGTGGACCCGATGCAGTGGTGGGGGGCATTGACCCAACAGTTCCAAAATATTGCAGCGGCTGCTGTCAAAGACGTGGCCGCTGAAGCCATGAAGACGGGCATGACGGCCAAAGGGGCCAGCACGTCAGCTGCAGGCAAAAAACCGACCCCTGCCAAAAAGGCAGCAGCCAAGAAGACTGCCGCTGCCAAACGCAAACCGACTGCCAAATCTGCGCCGCGTCAGGCGGCCTCCAAGCGCAAAACGTCATGAAACTTTTTCCCTACGGCCACGCCACCCATCCGCAGTGGCGCATGGCCGCAGGATTGGTGCTGGCGCAGTTGCGAGCGCAGATGACCTTGCCCGACTATGCGGCGGAGCCCCGTTTGGCGCTGGTCTACATCACCGACCACTATGCCCACGAGGCACAAGCGCTGCTGGACCATTTGCGCCAGGAGTTGCCCGAAGTCACCGATTGGACGGGCACGGTGGGCGTGGGCATCGCGGTGAACAACGCCGAATACTTTGACGAACCGGCCTTGGCTGTCATGCTGTGCAATGTGCCTCCAGCGCATTACCGTGTGTTTTCGGGGGTGTCGCCATTGCCTGCCCACTGGGCCGACGCTGCTCTGGTGCATGCCGATCCGGCCACGCTCGATTTGGCAGAGTTGATTGATGAGATGGCCGCACGCACGCGGCAAGGGTATTTGTTTGGCGGCTTGACTTCCAGCCGCACCCGCAGCGTGCAGTTCGCCATCAGCGCCGACCAACCCCAAAGCTTGGTGGCGGGCGGCGTATTTGAAGGGGGCCTCAGCGGTGTGGCTTTTTCATCGCAGGTGAATTTGCTGTCTCGTGTGACGCAAGGCTGTCAGCCCATAGCCCCCGAGCGCGAGATCACCGAAGTCGACCAGCACCTGGTGCTCAAGCTCAACGGCGAGGCTGCACTGGATGTGCTGCTGGATGAATTGAACATCAACTTGAGTGAGCCGCAAAAAGCGATTCCGGTGGTGCGTTCAACATTGGTGGGGCTCAGCCCCTCTGGTCAGTCGGGCGTGGGCCGAACAGGTAATTTGGGCAACGATGTGTTGGTGCGTCACATTGTGGGTCTGGACCCCGCGCGCCAAGGGGTCGCTGTGGCCGAGCATTTGGAATTGGGCATGCGCTTGACGTTTTGTCGACGTGATGTGCACGCTGCCCGTGCCGATCTGGTGCGCGTGTGTGCCGAAATTCGCGAAGAACTTGAACCGGAAATGTTGTCGATACAGGCCATCAGCGCGCTCAGTGATGACCCAGTGCCCACCTTGCCGCAGGGGGGGCAACGCATTGCAGGAGCGGTTTATGTGAGCTGTACCGGAAGGGGCGGCCTTCACTTTGGTGGCCCCAGCGCCGAGCTGCAGATCATCCGCCACGCCTTGGGCGATGTGCCTTTGGTGGGGTTTTTTGCTGCAGGAGAGATTGCCCGCAACCATCTGTATGGTTACACCGGGGTGTTGACGGTATTCACGGCCGATTGATCACACCCCACGAGCTCTATCTGTCTTGAACTGCGCCCGGAACTGCGCGAACTGGCCCACGTCCAGCGACTCGCGCACTTCGCGCATCAGGTTCAGGTAGTAGTGCAGGTTGTGGATGGTGGTCAGCATGGGGCCGAGCATTTCGCCGCAGCGGTCCAGGTGGTGCATATAAGCGCGGCTGAAACCGTCTCGGCCACCGTTGTCCCACGACACGCCAGACGCTCCCGCACAGGCATGACAGGTGCAACTGGTGTCCAGTGGCTGCGGGTCGTTTTTGTGGCGGGCGTTGCGCAGCTTCAGGTCGCCAAAGCGGGTGAACACCGTGCCGTTGCGGGCGTTGCGGGTGGGCATCACGCAGTCGAACATGTCCACGCCATCGGCCACGCCTTGCACCAAATCCTCAGGGGTGCCCACGCCCATCAGGTAGCGTGGCTTGTTCGCGGGCAGGCGGTGCGGCGTGTGCGCCATGATCTGCAGCATCAGGTCTTTGGGCTCGCCCACGCTCACGCCGCCGATCGCGTAACCCGGAAAGTCCATCTCGACCAGCGCGTCCAGCGATTCCTGGCGCAGGTTTTCAAACATGCCGCCTTGCACGATGCCAAACAGTGCGTTGGGGTTTTCCAGGCGGGCAAATTCGTCTTTGGAGCGCACGGCCCAGCGGCGGCTCATCTCCATCGACTTGCGCGCTTCGGCCTCGGTGGTGAGGTGTCCCTTGGTCTCGTAAGGCGTGCACTCGTCGAGCTGCATCACGATGTCGGAGTTCAGGATGGTTTGGATCTGCATGCTGACTTCGGGCGACATGAAGAGCTTGTCGCCGTTCACGGGAGAAGCAAAGGTCACACCTTCTTCGGTGATCTTGCGCATGTCGCCCAGCGACCAGACCTGAAAACCGCCCGAGTCGGTCAGGATGGGCTTGTCCCATTTCTCGAACTGGTGCAGGCCGCCAAAGCCCTTCATGATGTCCAGCCCTGGGCGCATCCACAGGTGGAAGGTGTTGCCCAAAATGATCTGTGCGCCCATCTCGTGCAGGCTGCGCGGCATCACGCCTTTGACGGTGCCGTAAGTCCCCACGGGCATGAAGATCGGCGTTTGCACCACGCCATGGTTCAGGGTCAGCGTGCCGCGACGGGCGTGGCTGGAGGGGTCGGTTTTGAGCAGGTCGAATTGGAGCATGTCGAATTTTAGGCAGGGTGGTTGGGGTTCAGCGTGGCTGGGTGCGTGTCAGCAGCATCGCATCGCCATAGCTGAAGAAGCGGTATTGGTTCGCAATCGCGTGCCGATACAGGCCCATGATGTGTTCGTAGCCTGCAAACGCACTCACCAGCATCATCAGGGTGCTTTTGGGCAAGTGAAAGTTGGTGATGAGCCGATCCACCAAATGAAACTCAAAACCCGGTGTGATGAAGATTTGCGTGTCGCCGCTGGCTTGGCTAAATTTGGCCCACGACTCCAACGTGCGCACAGTGGTCGTGCCCACGGCCACCACTTGACCGCCTCTGGCTTTGCAGTCGGCGATGGCTTGTTGCGTGGCTTCGGGCACTTCATACCACTCGCGGTGCATGGTGTGGTCCGCAATGTTTTCGGTCTTGACCGGCTGAAAAGTGCCCGCGCCCACATGCAGCGTCACGCTGGCGCGTTGCACGCCCCGGGCCTCCAGTTGGGCCAACAGCGCTTCGTCAAAGTGCAACGCGGCTGTCGGTGCGGCCACAGCCCCCGGTGCACGCGCAAAAACGGTTTGGTAACGTCGGGCGTCTTCTTCGGTGTCTTGGTGTTCGATGGCGCCTGCTGGGCGTTCGATGTAAGGGGGCAGGGGCACCACGCCGTGCTTTTCCATCAAGGCGTGTGGCTCGTCGCTCAGCTGCAAATGGAAAAGTTGACCTTTTTCATCGGGCCAGCGACCCAGCAAAACGGCATCAAAGCCACCGTTGCGGGCACCGCCCGCCATGAACATCTTGCCACCCACCAAAGGCTTTTTGCTGACCTTCATGTGCGCCACGACCTGATGACCGGGCAAGACGCGCTCGATCAGCAGCTCCAGTTTGCCGCCCGAGGCCTTCTCGCCAAAGATACGGGCCTTGACCACTTTGGTGTCGTTGAAGACCAGCAAATCGCCCGCTTGCAGCAGGCTGGGCAGTTCATGAAAGATGCGGTCCACCACGGTGGCTGCTGAGCCATCCAGCAAACGCGAGCTGCTGCGCTCGGTGGCAGGGTGTTGGGCAATCAGTTCGGTGGGGAGTTCGAAGTCGAAGTCACTGAGGGTGAATTCGCGGAGGGATGAAACAGAGGCAGTCATGCTTCAGGGCCGGACAGGCCCGTTCGAAGTTGAAGAAGGGCATGATTTTCGCACGTTCAAAGGGGCGTTTGGCCTGTTTCAATCGCGTCACTGGGCAAGGGAATGCTCGGGGTCATGGATTAGACTGCATGCGCAATAATTCAGTGCATTAGCAGCACCCCATCAGGAGACAAAAACAATGACCTTCACCCGCCGTGACTTCATCGTCGGCAGCATGGCTGCCGCCGCTTTGCCCCAGCTGGCCCAAGCGCAAGCGCTTGAAAAGACCAAGCTCACCATTGCCGTGGGCGGCAAGAACCTGTTTTATTACCTGCCCTTGACCATTGCCGAGCAGCTGGGCTACTTCAAGGCCGAAGGCTTGGACGTGACCATCGTGGACTTCGCGGGCGGCTCGCGTGCCTTGCAGGCGGTGGTGGGCGGCAGTGCCGACGTGGTGTCGGGCGCGTTTGAGCACACCATCAACATGCAGTTCAAGGGCCAGCCCATGCGGGCCTTTGTGTTGCAAGGCGCGGCGCCCCAGATCGTGCTGGGTGTGAATCCCAAGACCCTGCCCAACTTCAAATCGGTGGCAGATTTGAAGGGCAAGAAAATCGGCGTGACAGCGCCAGGCAGCTCCACCAATGTGCTGGCCAATTTCGTGTTGGCCAAGGCGGGCCTCAAGCCCAGTGATGTGAGCTTTGTGGGCGTGGGGGCGGGCAGCGGCGCCGTGGCCGCCATGCGTGCCGGGCAGATCGATGCCATGAGCAATCTGGACCCGGTCATCACCCTCTTGACCCGTTCGGGCGACATGAGAATCGTCACCGACACGCGCAACATGGCCGAGGCCGAAAAGGTGTTTGGCGGGCCCATGCCTGCCGGGTGCCTGTATGCCCCCCAGCCTTTCCTGGACAAACACCCTCACACCGCGCAAGCGCTGGCCAATGCCATGGTTCGCGCCAACAAATGGATTCAGCAAGCCGGGGGCGGAGACATCATCAAGGCCGTGCCCGAGAGCTATTTACTGGGCGACCGGGCGGTGTACATCGACGGTTTCTTGGCCGCCAAGCAAGCCATGTCGGTGGACGGCAGCTTCCCGGCCAAGGGCGCAGAGACCGCCTTCAGGGCGCTGGCCAGTGTGGACGACAAACTGGCCGCCGCCAAGTTGAACCTGAACGCGGTCTACACCAACGACTTCGTGAAAAAAGCCAACGCCAAATACCCCAGGGGCTGATGTGAACCTGGCATCGATCGCGCTGCAGGGCGTGGCCTGCACCTTTGTCAGCCCCGATGCGCCGGGGCAGCGCTACACCGCTGTGCAAAACGTGTCGCTTACGGTGGCCGATGGCGAGTTCGTCAGCGTGGTGGGCCCCACCGGTTGCGGCAAGAGCACCTTGCTCAACATGGCGGCCGGTTTGTTGCAGCCAAGCCAAGGCTCGGTGCACATTTATGGCGAACCCTTGACAGGTGTGAATGCCCGAGCGGGCTACATGTTCCAGGCCGAAAGCCTGATGCCTTGGCGCACCGCTGTGCAAAACGTGATGGCGGGTCTGACGTTTCGCGGTGTGGACAAAAGCACCGCACAAGCGCAGGCCGAAGACTGGCTGCGTCGTGTGGGTCTGGGCGGTTTTGGCGACCGTTACCCGCACCAAATGAGCGGCGGCATGCGCAAGCGCGCGAGCCTGGCGCAGACCCTGGTGATGGACCCGGACATCATCTTGATGGACGAGCCCTTTTCTGCGCTCGACATCCAAACCCGCCAGCTGATGGAAAACGAGTTGCTGGCGCTGTGGCAGTCCAAAAAGAAGTCGGTGCTGTTCATCACGCACGATCTGGACGAAGCCATTGCCATGAGCGACCGTGTGGTGATCTTGAGTGCGGGGCCCGCGTCGCACCCGATTGGCGAATTCACCATCGATTTGCCGCGCCCGCGCGATGTGGCCGAAATCAAAATGACACCCCGCTTCATGGAACTGCACCAGGCCATCTGGGCGGTGCTGCGCGAAGAAGTGCTCAAGGGCTACCAACAACAACTGCAAAAAGCGATCTGAGTGCCCCCCATGATGACCACTGTTTGGAACCTGATCAAACCCCGCAAAGCCACATTGCGTCTGTGGCAGTTGGGTTTGCTGGTGCTCTTGTTTGTGGTCTGGCATGTGCTGACGCAGCCGGGGCTGGTCCCTCCCTTCATGTTCGACAACGACCGGCAAGCGGCGTTTTTCTTTGGCGAGCCGGTGCAGATATTTGAGCGCATCTGGGCCTGGTTTGTGGGCGATGCCAACATCTACCAGCATCTGGGCATCACCCTGATCGAGACCCTGCTGGCGTTTGCCATTGGCGCGAGCACGGGGCTGTTGGGCGGCTTGTGGCTGGCACTCTCGCCCATGGCCTCGGCCATTTTGGAGCCCTACATCAAGGCGCTGAACGCCATGCCCCGCATCATCTTGGCGCCGATTTTCTCGGTGTGGTTTGGCTTGGGCATCGGCTCCAAAGTGGCGCTGGGCGTGACGCTGGTGTTTTTCATCGTCTTCTTCAACGTGTACCAAGGTGTCAAGGAGGTCAGCCCCGTGGTCCTGGCCAATGCCCGCATGTTGGGCGCCAGCCAGCGCCAGTTGCTGCGCCACGTTTACCTGCCCAGTGCCACCAGCTGGGTGTTCAGCTCGCTGCACACCTCGGTGGGCCTGGCCTTTGTGGGCGCCGTGGTGGGCGAGTATCTGGGCTCCAGCCAAGGCGTTGGCTACTTGATTTTGCAAGCCGAAGGCAGTTTCGACATCAACACCGTCATGGCCGGCATCCTGGTCCTGACGGTCTTTGCCCTGGCCATCGACGCTTTGGTGGGCCTCATCGAAAAGCGTTTGATGAAGTGGCAGCCCAAGGTGGGTGAGACCGAAAAGCTGTGACCGATGGGCCTGGCTTCGCGGCACAATCACCCCATGCCCGCCAAGCCTGCTGCCACCCCCGCCAAAACGCTGTCTGCGCCTCAAAAAGCGCTGATCAAGCTGGGCTTGGTGCGTGACATCGATCTGGCTTTGCACCTGCCTTTGCGTTACGAGGACGAGACCCGCATCGTCAAGCTGCGCGATGTGCGCGAGGGCGACACCGCGCAGATCGAGGCCACCGTGACGGCTTGTGAGATCACGATGCGCCCGCGCCGCCAGTTGCTGGTGACGGTGGATGACGGATCAGACACTTGCGTGATGCGGTTTTTCAGCTTTTACCCCTCGCATCAGAAGGCGCTGGCGGTGGGCAACCGCATTCGGGCGCGGGGCGAGGTCAAGGGTGGTTTCATGGGCTTGACCATGATGCACCCCACGTTCAAGGCGGCGGGCGGCAATCTGGCCGAAGCGTTGACACCTGTTTACTCCACCGTCGCAGGACTGGCCCAGGCCTATTTGCGCCGGGCAGTCATCACGGGCCTGAACCATGCCGATCTGAGCGAGACCCTGCCCCCCGGCATCCCCTGGCCAGACCCGCGTGGGGCCTGGTCGTTGCGCGAGGCCTTGCAGTTCTTGCACCACCCTACGCCCGATGTGTCGTTGGCCTCGCTGGAAGACCGTAGTCACCCGGCCTGGATTCGCCTGAAATGCGAGGAGTTGCTGGCGCAGCAGCTGTCTCAACTGACCGCCAAGCGCGAGCGCGATTTGTTGCGGGCCCCTGCCCTGAAGCACAAAGCCCAAGGTTTGTATGGCCAGCTGCTCAAGGCATTGCCTTTTGGCCTGACCAATGCCCAGCAGCGTGTGGGCCGTGAGATCGCCCAGGACCTGGCCCGCCAGGTGCCCATGCACCGATTGCTCCAAGGCGATGTGGGTGCGGGCAAAACGGTGGTCGCGGCGCTGGCGGCCATGGTGGCGGTCGATGCCGGTTGGCAATGTGCCCTGATGGCCCCCACTGAAATTTTGGCCACCCAGCACTTTGCCAAGCTGGTGGGCTGGCTGGAGCCTTTGGGCGTCAAGGTCGCTTGGCTGATTGGCAGCCAAAAGAAGAAAGAACGCGCGGCCATGTTGGCGATGATCGAGTCGGGCGAAGCCGCGCTGGTGGTGGGCACCCACGCGGTGATTCAGGAGCACGTCAAGTTCAAAAATTTGGCGCTGGCCGTGATCGACGAGCAACACCGCTTTGGTGTGGCGCAGCGCCTGGCTCTGCGCGGCAAGATGCAAGAAGGCGGCATGGAGCCGCACATGCTGATGATGACGGCCACGCCCATTCCGCGCACCCTCGCTATGAGCTATTACGCCGACTTGGATGTGTCGGTCATCGACGAGCTGCCCCCAGGGCGCACGCCCATCGTCACGCGGGTGGTCTCCGATCACCGCCGCGACGAAGTGGTTGCGCGCATTGGGGCGCAGCTGCAACAGGGGCGGCAGGTGTACTGGGTGTGCCCGCTGATCGAAGAAAGTGAAGCGCTGGACCTGACCAACGCCACGCAAACCCACGCCGACCTGAGTGAGGCGTTACCGGGCGTGATGGTGGGGTTGCTGCACTCGCGCATGCCGGTGGCCGAAAAAAAGGCTGTGATGGACTTGTTCACCGCCGGTCAAATGGGCGTGTTGGTCAGCACCACGGTGATCGAGGTGGGGGTGGATGTGCCCAATGCCTCGCTGATGGTGATCGAACACGCCGAGCGCTTTGGCCTGAGCCAGCTGCACCAGTTGCGCGGCCGGGTGGGGCGGGGTGCGGCGGCATCGGCTTGTGTGCTGCTGTATGGCACGCCCGAAGGCGGGCGCTTGAGCGAGACTGCGCGTGAGCGCTTGCGCGCGATGGTCGAGACCAACGATGGTTTCGAGATCGCCCGGCGAGATTTGGAGATTCGCGGGCCGGGTGAGTTTTTGGGGGCACGCCAGTCGGGCGCGCCCTTGTTGCGCTTTGCCGATCTGGAAACCGACAGCCATTTGCTGGACTGGGCGCGTGCGCTGGCCCCACAGATGCTGGACCAGCACCCGTATTTGGCCGAGCGGCACATTGGCCGTTGGTTGGGCGGGAAATCTGAGTATCTGAAGGCTTGATGTTCAAATACGCCGCATGACCCTGACCGAACTCAAATACATCGTGGCTGTGGCCCGCGAAAAGCATTTTGGCAAGGCGGCCGAGGCTTGCTTTGTGTCGCAGCCCACTTTGTCGCTGGCCATCAAAAAGCTCGAAGAAGAGCTGGAGGTCAAGTTGTTTGAGCGCAGCGCCAGCGAGGTGTCTGTGACCCCGCTGGGCGAAGAGATCGTGCGCCAGGCGCAAAGCGTGCTGGAGCAGGCCAGCGAGATCAAGGAAATTGCCAAGCGCGGCAAAGACCCCTTGGCCGGCACCATGCGGCTGGGCGTGATCTACACGATTGGCCCTTACCTGCTGCCCGATTTGGTGCGCCAGATCATCACGGACATGCCGCAAATGCCTTTGATGCTGCAAGAAAACTTCACCGTGCGATTGCTGGAAATGCTGCGCACGGGCGAGCTCGATTGCGCCATTTTGGCGGAGCCGTTTCCCGAGTCGGGTTTGGCCGTGGCACCTTTGTACGACGAGACCTTCATGGCGGCTTTGCCCTTGAACCACCCCTTGGCCCAGGAAGCATCCATCACGCCTGAGCAGTTGAAAAACGAAACCATGCTGTTGCTGGGTGCGGGGCACTGCTTTCGTGACCATGTGCTGGAGGTGTGCCCCGAATTTGCGCGCTATGCGAGCCAGACCGATGGCATCCGCAAGACCTTTGAGGGCTCGTCCCTAGAGACGATCAAGCACATGGTGGCGGCAGGCATGGGCGTGACCTTGGTGCCGCGCCTGTCTGTGCCCGAGCTCAAGCCGGTGCACAAGCGTTCAGGCGGGCACCACGATTCACCCGTGCGTTACCTGCCCATCGTGGACCCGGCAGGTGGCAAGCCGCCCACCCGTCGTGTGGTGCTGGCCTGGCGTCGCAGTTACACCCGCTACGAAGCCATTGCCGCCGTGCGCAACGCCATCTATGCATGCCCGCTGCCCGGTGTGACGCGCTTGTCTTGAGGCCTTACATGTGTTTGTGGCATGTCATCCCGGGCGAAGACCCGGGATCCATCTGCGATCCTGGACAGTTGTTGCGCACGGCCATGACGCTCAGTGGTCGACTCGCACAGATAATTCCCGCATGACCGACAAACTCAAGCTCTACCTGGATCTGATTCGCTGGAACCGGCCTGCAGGTTGGTTGCTTTTACTGTGGCCGTCTTTGGCGGCTTTGTGGGTAGCCGCAGGCGGATTTCCCGGCTGGCATTTGATGGCGGTGTTCACTTTGGGCACCATCCTCATGCGCAGCGCGGGTTGTTGCATCAACGATGTGGCCGACCGTGACTTTGACAAGCATGTCAAACGCACGGCCAACCGCCCGGTGACCAGCGGGCGCATTGGTACCAAAGAAGCTTTGGGTGTAGGGGCGGTGCTGGCGTTGTGCGCGTTTGGCTTGGTGCTGACGACCAACGAGGCGACCATCCGCTGGTCGTTCGCGGCGCTGGCTGTGACGGTGATGTACCCCTATGCCAAACGCTTTGTGTCCATGCCGCAGGCGGTGTTGGGTGTGGCGTTCAGCTTTGGCATTCCGATGGCGTTTGCCGCTGTTCAAGGCCAGGTGCCGCTGTTGGCTTGGGCGCTTTTGTTGGGCAACCTGTTTTGGGTGTTGGCTTATGACACCGAATACGCCATGGTCGACCGCGATGACGACCTCAAAATCGGCATGAAGACCTCGGCCATCACGTTGGGTGACAACGATGTCCCCGCCATCATGGGTTTTTATGCAGCCTACCTCTTGATCTGGGCGTGGCTGCTCCATGCCCCCCTGCAAGGTCTGTGGTTTTGGCTGGCTTGGACCGTTTCTGCTGGCCAGGTAGTCTGGCATTATTTTCTGATACGCCAGCGCAGCCGCGAAGGCTGCTTCAAGGCATTTCGATTGAACCACTGGCTGGGATTGAGCGTGTTTGCGGCGGTGGTGTGGAGTGACCGCTTGGTCTGAGCTCAGCGTTTTCAGGCCTTGCCGAATTCGTCACCCAGCTCGCGGGCCCGCACTTCGGCCGCTTGCATGGCTTTCACAAACGAGGCTTTCACACCCGCGTCATCCAAGGATGTGATGGCCGCATAGGTGGTGCCGCCTTTGGAGGTGACCCGCTGGCGCAGCACTTCGGGGGATTCGGTCGATGCCGCAGCCAATGACGATGCGCCCGAAAAAGTGGCCACAGCCAGTTGGTAGGCTTGCTCGGCGCTCAGCCCCATGCCCACGCCTGCTTGGGTCATGGCTTCAAGGAAATAAAACACATAGGCAGGGCCAGAGCCCGACAAGGCGGTCACAGCATCCAGTTTGGACTCTTGGTCGACCCACACATATTGCCCTGTGGTGCCAATGACTTGTTCGACCAGTGCTTTGTCGGAAGCGGAGACCAAGGGGCATGGGAACAAGCCGGTGATGCCTTGGCCCACCAAGGCGGGTGTGTTGGGCATGCAGCGCACCACGCGCTCGGTGCCCACCCAGCGACAAATGCTGTCGGTGCGGATGCCTGCGGCCACGGACAGGTGCAGTGCACCTCGGGTGTGCGACATGACAGGCTCAGCCGCCTGACTGAAAATCTGGGGTTTGACCGCCCAGACCACCAAGGTGGCTTGAAGCAGTTCTGCACTGGCCGTGGGCAAGGCGGTGATGCCGAAATTTTGGTGCAATTTGGCGGCTGTTTCAGCAAAGGGTTCGACCACAGTGATTTGGTCAGGCTTCATGCCTTGGCGGATCAGTCCGCCGATGATGGCGCTGGCCATGTTGCCGCCGCCGATGAAGGCGATGTGTTGTGAGGGCGTGGTCATGACGGGTGTCTCAGGTGTGTCTGTGAAGTGGGCTCAATCGGAGCATTGTCGCTGTTTGTGAGCCGCAGTTTGCGTTAGTCTCTGCGCCATGGAATACATCCTTTCTTTGGACCAGGGCACGACCAGTTCGCGCGCGGTGGTGTTTGACCACTCGGGACAGGCCGTGGCGATCGCTCAACGCGAGTTTGCTCAGCATTTTCCCCGTCCGGGCTGGGTGGAGCATGACGCGCGCGAGATCTGGCAAACGCAGTTGGCCGTCATGCAGGACGTCATGGCGCAGGCCGGTATTGGGGCGGCTCAGTTGCGTGCGATGGGCATCACCAACCAGCGAGAGACAACGGTGCTTTGGGATCGCCGGACGGGTGAGCCCGTTGCGCCAGCTATCGTCTGGCAAGACCGCAGGACAGTGGCGTATTGCGAGACCTTGCGGGCGGCGGGGCATGCGGGCGCGATAGCGCGCAAGACGGGCTTGGTGCTGGATGCTTATTTTTCGGGCACCAAGCTGGCCTGGCTGTTGGATCATGTGCCGGGCGTCCGCGCTCGCGCAGAGCGTGGCGAGCTGGCCTTCGGCACGGTGGACAGCTGGCTGGTTTGGCAGCTCACCGGGGGACGTGTGCACGCGACGGATGCGAGCAACGCCTCTCGCACACTGCTGTTCAACTTGAAAACCGGGGGCTGGGACAACGACTTATTGGCCTTGCTGAACATTCCCGCGTCTGTGTTGCCGCAGGTGTTGCCTTCCTGCGGCATCGTGGCCGAAACCGAACCGTATTTATTGGGCCAAGCTGTTCCGATCGCAGGTTGGGCGGGCGATCAGCAAGCCGCCTTGTTCGGTCAGGCCTGCTTTGAGCCCGGCATGGCCAAGAATACATATGGCACAGGGTGCTTCATGCTGATGAACACGGGGGATCGGCCTGTGGCGAGTCGCCATCAGTTGCTCAGCACCGTGGCTTGGCGCGGGCCTGTCAATGCCGCTCGCCCTATGGCGTATGCGCTGGAAGGCTCGGTGTTCATGGCGGGTGCCACGGTGCAATGGCTGCGCGATGGCTTGCAGATCATTCAGAGCGCGCCAGAGGTGGAGGCGCTGGCGGCCAGCGTACCCGATACGGGTGATGTTTTTCTGGTCCCCGCCTTTGCGGGCTTGGGAGCACCCGACTGGGATGGGCAGGCGCGCGGCACCTTGGTGGGCATGACCCGTGGCACACGGTGTGCCCATATCGCCAGGGCCGCCTTGGAGGCCATTGCCTTGCAAACGGCCGATGTGTTTTCAGCCATGGCCGCGGACAGCGGCTTGGCGCTGACAGAGTTGCGGGTGGATGGGGGGGCATCCCGCAATGACTTGCTGATGCAAATTCAGGCCAACGTTCTGGGTGTCTCTGTCGTTCGCAGTCGGGTGACTGAGACCACGGCGCTGGGCGCTGCCTATTTGGCAGGGTTGGCGACGGGTTATTGGGCGGATGCTCAGGAGATTTCGACGCAATGGCAAGAAGATCGCCGTTTCGAGCCCGAATGGGGTGACGAGCAACGGCAGCAAATGACACAACGTTGGCGTGAGGCGGTGGCTCGTTCTCGCGCTTGGGCCAAGGATTGATGTGGTGAACAAAGACCGAGACGCGTTGACCGCCCCGTTGCAAAGCCTGCGGGAGGATTTACTGACCCGTTTGCAAGCGCCCGTGATTTGGGATTTGGTGGTGGTCGGCGGTGGGGCGACTGGCTTGGGCGTTGCGCTGCAAGCGGCCAGTGAAGGGCTGACCGTGGCGTTATTGGAGGCGCAGGATTTGGCGCAAGGCACGTCATCCCGGTCTACCAAATTGGTGCACGGCGGGGTGCGTTACCTGGCGCAAGGCCATTGGCCTTTGGTGCGCGAGGCGCTGCATGAGCGTCGGGCTTTACTCGAACGTGCGCCCCATCTGGCGCAACCCTTGGCCTTTGTGATGCCCACCTACCGCTTTGGAGAGCAGGCGTTTTATGGGATGGGGCTTAAGCTGTACGAGTGGTTGGCCGCTTCGGCCAGTTTGGGCAAGACTGAATTTTTGGATGCCCAGGCGACGCAGGCTGTTATTGCGGGTGTTCGCACCGACGGTTTGCGCGGCGGCGTGCAGTATTGGGATGGGCAGTTTGACGATGCCCGTCTGGCTGTCGCTTTGGCTCGCACCGCAGCCCGAGAGGGCGCGTGCGTGATCAACCATGTGGCCGTACAAAGCCTCATGTATGAAGATGGGCGTGTCGTGGGGGTGCGAGCGAAAGATGCAGAACAAGGTGCCGAGTTCGATGTCAGAGCCCAATGCGTGGTCAATGCCACCGGGGTGTGGGTCGATGGCTTGCGTTTGGCAGATGGCCGTCAGCGTGGGCAGGTCTTGCCCGATCTGGTGGCTCCCAGTCAAGGGGTGCATTTGGTGGTCGATGCATCGTTTTGGCCTGGTGAAAAGGCTTTGCTTGTGCCTAAAACAGCCGATGGTCGGGTGTTGTTTGCGGTACCCTGGATGGGCAAAGTGCTGTTGGGTACAACCGATACGGCGCGCGAAGATGCCCCCCAAGAACCCCGCCCGGTCAGCGAAGAGGTCGATCTGATCCTGAACGAAGCGGGTCGGTATTTGCAAAAAGCCCCCCGACGGGAGGATGTATTGAGTGCATGGGCTGGGCTGCGCCCCTTGGTCAAGGCCGAAGCGACTGTGGCCGCATCTGCGGGGGCAACCCAAAGCATCAGCCGTGAGCATCATGTGGAGGTTTCCCCTACGGGCCTGGTGTCGGTGACCGGTGGCAAATGGACCACATACCATGCCATGGCAGAGGATGTGCTGCGCCAAGCTCGACGTCAGGCGGGTCTGAAAATGCCTGTCCGCGTGATGGCCGCTGCCGACCAATTGGTTGGGGCCCCCCGAGCAGATGGTCTTGGCGTAGCTTTGGCCCGTTCGGCAGGTTTACATCTATATGGAACAGAGCAGGGGTGGGTCACTGCCTTGCCCGGTGGTGAAACCTCGTTGGCACCGGGTTTGACGGAGGGCATGGTTCGGTTCGCGGCGCGTTATGAATACGCGAGGAGTGTCGAGGATGTCTTGGCCAGGCGCTCCAGGTGCCTGTTCCTGGATGCTGCACTGGCCAAAGCCCTAGCACCCAGAGTCGCGCAGATTCTGCAAGAAGAATTGGGCATTGACCCCGGTTTGGCTGCATTTGAGGCTTTGGCTGAGGACTATGCGCGGTGTCCGTGAGTCCGGCTAAATGGCTGTGGCCGCCCGAAATGCCCCCTTTGCACACGCCAAAGGCGCGGGAACTGGGTGGGTCATGGGAAATTATTTTCAAAAGACGTTGCATCCCTTGATTTTTTCAGACATAATCGAGGGCTTCGCTTTGCAAAAGGCGTAAGTATCTGCCCAAACAGAAGCGCTGCGAGTGGTTCGCGGTGTGAATGACGGGTCCAAGACTGATTTCTGTTGGTTGGCTGTAAGGCTGGCTGGCAAGAAATACAAGTTGGGAATAAAGAAATGATCCAGACAGAATCTCGGTTGGATGTGGCCGACAACACCGGCGCCAAGTCCGTGCTGTGCATTAAGGTGCTCGGCGGGTCTAAGCGTCGCTATGCAAGTGTTGGCGACATCATCAAAGTGAGCATCAAAGAAGCCGCTCCACGTGGTCGCGTCAAAAAAGGCGAGATCTACAGTGCTGTGGTGGTTCGTACGGCCAAGGGCATCCGCCGTGGCGATGGCTCCCTCATCAAATTCGATGGCAATGCTGCTGTGTTGCTGAATGCCAAGTTGGAGCCTATCGGCACCCGCATCTTCGGCCCGGTCACGCGTGAACTGCGTACCGAGAAGTTCATGAAGATCGTGTCCCTGGCTCCTGAAGTACTGTAAGGACGCGCCATGAACAAGATTCGCAAAGGCGACGAGATCATCGTCATCACAGGTCGTGACAAAGGCAAGCGCGGCACAGTGTCGTTGCGCGCCAGCGATTCACACCTCGTGATTGAAGGTGTGAACCTCGTTAAGAAGCACGCCAAGCCAAACCCTATGAAGGGCACAACTGGCGGCATCATCGAAAAGGCCATGCCGATTCACCAATCCAATGTGGCGATTTTCAACGTCGCAACAGGCAAGGCTGATCGCGTGGGCATCAAGCTGCAAGCTGACGGCAAACGCGTTCGCGTTTACAAGTCGAGCGGCGAAGAAATCAAGGTGGCATGAGCATGGCACGTTTGCAACAAATCTTCCGCGAGAAAATCGCTGCCGAATTGACAGCCAAATTTGGCTACAAGTCGCCTATGCAGGTTCCTCGCATCACCAAGATCACCTTGAATATGGGTGTGTCTGAAGCGGTGGCTGACAAAAAAGTCATGGACCACGCTGTGAGCGACTTGACCAAAATCGCAGGCCAGAAGCCTGTGGTGACCAAGGCCAAGAAAGCCATTGCCGGTTTCAAGATCCGTGAGCAACAGCCTATCGGTTGCATGGTGACATTGCGTGGCGTTCAGATGTATGAATTCCTGGACCGTTTCGTGACCGTGGCTTTGCCTCGCGTTCGTGACTTCCGTGGTATCTCTGGTCGCGCATTTGATGGCCGTGGCAACTACAACATCGGCGTTAAAGAGCAGATCATTTTCCCTGAGATTGAGTACGACAAGGTTGATGCCTTGCGCGGTCTCAACATCAGCATCACCACAACGGCCAAGTCTGATGAAGAGTGCAAAGCGCTCTTGACAGCTTTCCGCTTCCCCTTCAAGAACTGAGGTGTCACGTGGCTAAAGTAGCTTTGATCGAGCGTGAGCTCAAGCGTGAAAAACTGGCAGCAAAGTACGCGAAAAAATACGCGGAATTGAAAGCCATCGCCAACGATGCCAAGCGCAGCGATGAAGAGCGTGCAGCCGCCCGTCTGGGTCTGCAAAAGCTCCCGCGCAACGCCAACCCGACCCGCCAACGCAACCGCTGTGAAATCACCGGTCGCCCACGCGGTACGTTCCGTCAATTTGGTCTGGGCCGCGCCAAGATCCGTGAATTAGCCTTCGCAGGCAACATTCCGGGCGTGACCAAGGCCAGCTGGTAATCGGCAGGAGATAACAACATGAGCATGAGTGATCCTATTGCCGATCTGTTGACCCGCATCCGTAACGCACAAATGGTGTCAAAAGCCAACGTGTTGGTTCCATCTTCCAAAGTGAAGGTCGCCATCGCCCAAGTGCTGAAAGATGAAGGCTACATTGATGGCTTCCAAGTCAAAACCGAAGATGGCAAAGCCACCCTCGAAATCGCCCTGAAGTACTACGCTGGCCGTCCGGTCATCGAGCGTATTGAGCGCGTGAGCCGTCCTGGCCTGCGTGTGTACAAAGGCCGTGATGCTATTCCTCAAGTCCAAAACGGCTTGGGCGTGGCCATCGTCACCACGCCTCAGGGTGTGATGACTGATCGCAAAGCACGTGCAGCCGGCGTCGGCGGCGAAGTGCTGTGCTACGTCGCTTAAAGGGAGAAAAAGAATGTCCCGCGTAGGAAAAATGCCTGTGACCATCCCCGCTGGTGTGGATGTGTCGATCAAACAAGATCAAATCAGTGTGAAGGGCGCCGGTGGTCAATTGGCCATCGCATCCAACATGCTGGTGACCGTGAGCAACGAAGGTGGCAAGCTGAGCTTTGCCCCTGCCAATGATTCGCGTGAAGCCAATGCCATGAGTGGCACCTTGCGTCAGCTGGTGAACAACATGGTGACTGGCGTGACCAAAGGCTTTGAGAAGAAGCTGAACCTGGTCGGTGTGGGTTACAAGGCGGCTGCCTCTGGCGCCAAATTGAACCTGGCTGTTGGTTACTCACATCCTGTCAACATCGATATGCCTGCTGGCATCACGGTGGCCACCCCAACCGCGACTGAAATCGTGATCAAGGGTGCCGACCGGCAACGTGTTGGCCAAATTGCTGCTGAGATCCGTGCTGTTCGTCCTCCTGAGCCTTACAAAGGCAAGGGCATCCGTTATTCGGATGAGAAGATCACGATCAAAGAGACTAAGAAGAAATAAGGAGCTGCATCATGTTGACCAAGAAAGAGCAGCGTCTCCGTCGTGCACGTCAAACACGCATCCGCATTGCACAGCAAGGCGTAGCCCGTTTGACCGTGAACCGCACCAACCTGCATATCTACGCCAGCGTTATCTCTGGCTGCGGTACCAAAGTGTTGGCCAGTGCATCCACTGCCGAAGCCGAAGTGCGCACGGCTTTGGGCGCTACAGGCAAAGGCGGCAATGCCGCTGCTGCCGCCGTCATTGGCAAGCGCATTGCTGAAAAAGCAAAAGCTGCTGGCGTTGAGAAGGTCGCCTTCGACCGCGCAGGTTTCGCTTACCACGGTCGTGTCAAGGCTTTGGCCGAAGCAGCCCGTGAAGCAGGTCTGCAGTTCTAAACGGATCGGAATTACAAATGGCTAAATTTACAGCAAAACCGCAGAGCGACGGTCCTGAAGACGGTCTGCGCGAAAAGATGATCGCGGTCAACCGCGTGACCAAAGTGGTCAAGGGTGGCCGTATCTTGGGTTTCGCCGCATTGACCGTGGTGGGTGATGGCGATGGCAAAGTGGGCATGGGCAAAGGCAAGTCAAAAGAAGTGCCTGCAGCTGTGCAAAAAGCGATGGAAGAAGCCCGTCGCAACCTGGCCAAAGTCCACCTCAAAAATGGCACGATTCACCATGCTGTGCACGGTCATCACGGCGCAGCCCGCGTCATGATGGCTCCAGCGCCGAAGGGTACCGGCATTATCGCTGGTGGTCCTATGCGTGCTGTGTTCGAAGTGGTGGGTATCACCGACATCGTGGCCAAGAGCCATGGTTCGTCCAACCCTTACAACATGGTTCGTGCCACTTTGGACGCTTTGTCCAATTGCACGACAGCTTCCAACGTGGCTGCCAAGCGTGGCAAGTCTGTTGAAGAGCTGTTCGGCTGAACCGGAGAACGAACATGACGACACAATCAACCGTGAAAGTCCAACTGGTTCGCAGCCCGATTGGCACCAAAGTTTCGCACCGCGCCACTGTTCGTGGCTTGGGTCTGCGCAAGCTCAACTCCGTGAGTGAGCTGCAGGACACACCCGCAGTGCGCGGCATGATCAACAAGATCAGCTATCTGGTCAAAGTTCTCTAAGAGGCCGATGATGGAACTCAATAGCATCAAGCCCGCAGAAGGCTCCAAGCACGCACCTCGCCGCGTAGGCCGTGGTATCGGTTCGGGTCTGGGTAAAACCGCAGGCCGTGGTCACAAAGGTCAAAAATCCCGTTCGGGCGGCTACCACAAGGTGGGCTTCGAAGGCGGTCAAATGCCTTTGCAGCGCCGTCTGCCCAAGCGTGGCTTCAAGTCGCATTTGCTCAAGTACAACGCAGAAATCACTTTGACTACCCTGGCCCGTTTGGACTTGGCTGAAGTCGATGTGTTGACTTTGAAGCAAGCTGGTCTGGTGTCGCAAATGGCCAAAGTGGTCAAAGTGATCAAGTCTGGTGAGCTCGCAAAAGCTGTCAAATTGACAGGTATTGGTGCGACAGCAGGTGCCAAAGCAGCGATTGAAGCTGCCGGTGGCTCCGTCGCCTGAATGTTGACAAAAGTCGAGAAGCATCGTGGCAACCAGCGCTAATCAGACAGCCAAAGCAGGCAAGTTCGGCGACCTCCGTCGTCGGCTGGTCTTCTTGCTGCTCGCGCTGGTCGTTTACCGTGCTGGCGCGCACATTCCTGTCCCGGGTATTGATCCTGCGCAACTGAAGCAGTTGTTCAACGGACAACAAGGCGGCATCCTGAGCTTGTTCAACATGTTCTCGGGTGGTGCTTTGTCGCGGTTTACCGTGTTCGCCTTGGGCATCATGCCTTACATCTCTGCATCCATCGTGATGCAATTGCTGACGTACGTTCTTCCTGCTTTTGAGCAAATGAAGAAAGAAGGCGAGGCAGGGCGTCGCAAAATTACCCAATACACGCGTTTTGGCGCATTGGGCTTGGCGGTGTTTCAGTCTTTGGGTATTGCTGTAGCGTTGGAAGCTTCTGCAGGCTTGGTGATCAATCCTGGATTCGGTTTCCGTATGACTGCGGTGGTTAGTTTGACTGCTGGAACGATGTTCCTGATGTGGTTGGGCGAACAAATTACAGAGCGTGGCCTCGGGAATGGTATTTCGATCCTGATTTTTGCAGGTATTGCTGCAGGTTTGCCAAGTGCATTGGGTGGGCTGTTTGAGCTCGTGCGCACAGGTGCCATGAATCCACTGGTGTCAATTCTGATCATTGCTGTGGTTGTTCTGGTGACTTATTTTGTGGTGTTCGTTGAACGCGGCCAGCGCAAGATATTGGTCAACTATGCACGCCGTCAGGTAGGTAACAAAGTTTATGGTGGCCAGTCTTCGCACTTGCCATTGAAGTTGAACATGGCCGGTGTGATTCCTCCCATTTTTGCTTCATCGATCATTTTGTTGCCGGCGACAGTGATCAATTGGTTCAGTTCTGGTGAAACAGACAGCGTGGTTGTCCGTTTCTTCAAGGATGTTTCAAGCAGCTTGACACCAGGTCAACCGATCTATGTCATGTTGTATGCAGCAGCCATTGTGTTTTTCTGCTTTTTCTACACAGCGTTGGTTTTCAACAGCCGTGAAACAGCAGATAACCTCAAGAAGAGTGGCGCGTTCATTCCCGGCATTCGCCCAGGTGATCAGACTGCTCGATACATCGACAAGATCTTGCTGCGTTTGACAATGGCTGGTGCTGCATACATCACGTTTGTTTGTTTGCTGCCTGAGTTCTTGATTCTGAAATATAATGTTCCGTTTTACTTTGGTGGCACATCGTTGCTCATCATTGTGGTCGTGACCATGGATTTCATGGCGCAAGTACAAAATTATTTGATGTCACAACAGTACGACTCGCTTCTAAAGAAAGCCAGTTTCAAGTCCTGATCGTTTCGCAAGACTTTAATCTTGCAGCAACAAAGGTCTGAGAAGTTGTCTGTTGTGATGGTGTGTTGAAAGGCGGGGCAGTAAAGCCTGATTTCAACCAGATTGTTTCGGTAAAGAATCCCCGTGCTTTGGTGTGGGGCCACAAATTTCACCTGGTCTGAAAAAGTCCGGGTAACGATGAGTTTTAGGAGAAAACCATGAGAGTTTCGGCTTCGGTGAAAAAAATTTGCCGCAACTGCAAAATCATTCGCCGTAAAGGCGTTGTTCGTGTGATTTGCACAGATCCACGTCACAAGCAGCGTCAAGGCTGATTGAATTAGTTTTAGAGGACGAAAATGGCACGTATCGCTGGCATCAACATTCCGCCGCACAAACATGCTGAGATTGGCTTGACCGCCATCTTCGGTATTGGTCGCACCCGCGCTCGACAAATTTGCGAGGCCTCTGGCATCGCTTATTCCAAAAAGATCAAAGATCTGACGGACGCTGATCTCGAGAAAATTCGCGATCAAATCGCAGCTTTCACCATCGAAGGTGATCTGCGTCGCGAAACTACCATGAACATCAAGCGTTTGATGGACATTGGTTGCTATCGTGGTTTCCGTCACCGTCGCGGTTTGCCAATGCGCGGCCAGCGTACACGTACCAATGCACGTACTCGTAAGGGTCCGCGCAAAGGTGCAGCGGCTCTGAAGAAATAAGCAGGATTGAGAGACCACTATGGCTAAAGCACAATCAAGCAGCGCATCGCAACGCGTTCGTAAAAAAGTCCGCAAGAACATTGCTGACGGCATTGCACACGTTCACGCTTCTTTCAACAACACCATCATCACGATCACCGATCGTCAAGGCAATGCCTTGTCGTGGGCTTCATCGGGTGGCCAAGGCTTCAAAGGTTCGCGTAAATCGACACCTTTCGCCGCACAGGTTGCCTCCGAAGTCGCTGGTCGTGCAGCACAAGAACAAGGCATCAAAAACCTGGACGTCGAAATCAAGGGCCCCGGTCCTGGTCGCGAGTCTTCGGTTCGTGCCCTGGGTGCATTGGGTATCCGCATTACATCCATCGCTGATGTGACACCCGTTCCGCACAACGGCTGCCGCCCTCAAAAGCGCCGTCGTATCTAATTACCAACCAAGCCCACCGCCAGGCCATGCTTGCATCGCCTGGCTCCCGCATTTTTGATGCGGCAGATGCATAAAAGGATTTCAAGTGGCACGTTACCTCGGCCCCAAGGCCAAACTTTCTCGCCGTGAAGGCACTGATTTGTTCCTGAAGAGCGCACGTCGCTCCATCGCGGACAAGTCTAAATTTGACACCAAGCCTGGCCAGCACGGCCGCACTTCGGGTCAACGCACTTCGGACTACGGTCTGCAATTGCGCGAAAAGCAAAAAGTCAAGCGCATGTACGGCGTGTTGGAGAAGCAGTTCCGCCGCTATTTTGCTGAAGCCGATCGCCGCAAAGGCAACACAGGTTCCAACTTGTTGGGCTTGCTCGAGTGCCGTCTGGACAACGTGGTTTACCGCATGGGCTTTGGCTCTACTCGCGCTGAAGCACGTCAGATGGTGTCACACAAAGCCATTACGGTGAACGGCCAATCCGTGAACATCCCTTCGTACCTGGTCAAGGCTGGTGACGTGGTCGCTGTTCGTGAAAAGTCTAAAAAGCAAAACCGTGTGGTTGAAGCTTTGCAATTGGCTTTGCAAGTGGGTATGCCTGCTTGGGTCGAAGTCAACGCCGACAAGGCAGAAGGCACCTTCAAGAAGGTTCCTGATCGTGATGAATTCGCTGCAGACATCAACGAATCCTTGATCGTCGAACTGTACTCGCGTTAATTCTGAGTCGTTTCAATCGTTCCCGGGCTGTCTTTCTAAGCGGCACCGGGTGCTTCATCAGCCTTACCGGTGTAACGGACCGGGGGTATTGAGAGGAAGTCTGAATGCAAACCAATCTGTTGAAACCCAAAGCCATCCAAGTCGAGCAATTGGCCGCCAACCGTGCAAAAGTCACGTTGGAGCCTTTCGAGCGTGGCTATGGTCACACACTCGGTAACGCGCTGCGTCGTGTTTTGTTGTCTTCTATGGTCGGTTACTCCGCCACTGAAGTCACGATTGCCGGTGTCGTGCATGAGTATTCATCTATCGATGGTGTCCAAGAAGATGTGGTCAACATCCTTTTGAACCTCAAAGGTGTGGTTTTCAAACTGCACAACCGTGACGAAGTGACACTGAGTTTGCGCAAAGACGGTGAAGGTGCCGTGACTGCCGCTGACATCCAGACACCTCACGATGTTGAAATCATCAACCCTGAACACGTCATTGCCAATTTGTCGCACGGCGGCAAACTGGACATGCAGATCAAGGTCGAAAAAGGTCGTGGCTATGTGCCCGGCAGCATGCGTCGCTTTGCTGACGAGCCAACCAAAGCCTTGGGCCGCATTGTTCTGGATGCGTCTTTTTCACCGGTAAAGCGCGTGAGCTACACCGTTGAAAGCGCTCGTGTTGAGCAACGTACCGATTTGGACAAGCTGGTCATTGAAATCGAAACCAACGGTGCCATCACCGCTGAAGATGCTGTGCGTTCTTCGGCCAAGATCTTGGTTGAGCAATTGGCTGTCTTCGCACAGCTTGAAGGCAGCGAATTGTCTGCGTTCAATGAACCAGCTCAGCGCGGTGGTGCAGGCAGTTTCGATCCGATCCTGTTGCGTCCCGTGGATGAGCTCGAACTCACGGTTCGTTCGGCCAACTGCCTCAAAGCAGAAAACATTTACTACATCGGTGACCTCATCCAGCGTACCGAGAATGAGTTGCTCAAGACCCCTAACCTGGGTCGCAAGTCACTCAACGAAATCAAGGAAGTCTTGGCTTCCCGCGGTTTGACTTTGGGCATGAAGCTCGAAGCTTGGCCACCAGCTGGTCTGGAAAAGCGATAATACAAAGTTCCCGGAATACCCGGGGTGTGCACGGGCAGTACCTGATACGGCTGCCTGTTTAATAAAGAAAGGTAAGCACCATGCGTCACGGACACGGCCTCCGCAAACTCAACCGCACCAGCGAGCACCGCCTCGCCATGCTGCGTAACATGATGAACTCGCTCATTGAGCACGAAGTCATCAAAACCACACTCCCTAAAGCCAAAGAGCTGCGTCGTGTCATTGAGCCGATGATCACTTTGGCCAAAGAAGACAGCTTGTCCAACAAGCGTTTGGCATTCAATCGCCTGCGTGACCGTGACAGCGTCGTCAAATTGTTTGCCGATCTGGGGCCTCGTTTCGCCAAGCGTCCTGGTGGTTACACACGTATCCTGAAAATGGGTTACCGCGTGGGTGACAATGCACCAATGGCATTGGTTGAATTGGTTGATCGTGCTGATTCTTCTGCCGAACAAGCAGCAGAGTAAGGTATAATTCAAAGATACCGCGGGGTGGAGCAGTCTGGTAGCTCGTTGGGCTCATAACCCAAAGGTCGTTGGTTCAAATCCGGCCCCCGCAACCAAATTTCAACTTCGGTTGAATATCAAAAAACCCTCTTCGGAGGGTTTTTTCGTTTCTGGCTTCCTCGTTCAACTCACAAGAGGCAGACGGATGAGTAGCCCTTCCAGCGCGTGTGCCACGGTCGCTTGCCTGACTTGCTCGCGGCTGCCTTCAAAGTGCTTGAGCTCGGTTGTGATGGTTCCGTTGATGCACCAGCCGAACCAAACGGTGCCCACGGGCTTTTCAGGGCTACCACCGCTCGGGCCTGCAACGCCTGTGACCGCAACAGACACTTGCGCTTTGGACCTGTAAATCGCACCGATGGCCATGGCCTGAGCGACGGCTTCACTGACCGCTCCCTGTGCTGCAATCAACTCCGCGGGCACGCCCAGCATTTGAATCTTGGCGTCATTGGAGTAGGTGACAAATCCACGGTCAAACCAGGCACTGGAGCCCGCCAAGTCCGTGCAGCTAGCCGAAATTAGACCGCCTGTGCAGCTTTCTGCGGTGGCCATTTGCCATTTCAGAGTGCTGAAGCGTTCCGCCAATTGGGCAGGCGAATCAGACATCAGAACCACCGCCACAATGCCATCACACACAGTGTGCAAAAAGCAGCCACGAGGTCATCAAAAATGATGCCAAAACCACCGCGCCAGCCAAAGCCCTTGAACAGTTGGTCTGCCCAAGCAACTGGGCCGGGTTTGGCTGCATCGAAAAATCGAAACAAAGCAAAGGCAGTCAATTGGCCCCAGAAGTTTGTCGGCATGACCAAATACAAAATCAGCCACATGGCAATGATCTCGTCCACCACGATGGCACCTGGGTCGCTGATGCGCATGTGGCGTGCGGTGACTGTACATGCCCACCAACCGGCAAAGAATGCTGTGGTTATCAGCAAGGCTTGCTGAGGCAAAGAGAGGTAGTTTTGAACGACAAGCCAAGAGAGCCACCCCCACAGACTGCCAACCGTTCCGGGTGCCTTAGGCGCTAGACCCGAGCCCAGACCCAGGGCGATGGTGTGGGCAGGGTGCGCCAGCATGAACGCGGCCGTCGGCTTGATAGGGCGATTGACGGCACCTGAGTCGAAAGAAGAATGGGGCATCGTCATGCAAAGTGATCAAAAGAGCGGAACCGCGAATGCACAACTTGCCCTTGGGCGTCCAGAAGAACCAGTGCCGGTTCCGCGGTGATGCGACCAATCCGTGTGACGCGCGTACCCGAGGCTTGTGCCGCAGCATGGACGCTGGCAGATGCCAATGGAGGTGCGCAGAAGACGAGTTCGTAGTCGTCGCCTCCAGACAGTACACAGGTCTGCGCCAAGTCAGGGGGGCATGACCAGTGGTGCGTGGTTTGCATAAGGGCCGATGTGGAAGGCAGTTCAATTTCGGCACCCACATGGCTGGCTTTGAGGATGTGCCCCAGATCGCCAAGCAAACCATCGCTGATGTCGGCCATGGCGTGTGCAATACCGCGCAGGGCAATGCCCAGAGCCACGCGGGGGGAGGGCATCTCCATGCGCAGACGTGCTGCATCGAATACCGCTTGCGGCAAGCTGATTGCGCCGCGAAAAGCTTCCAGTGCCAAGCGTGCATCACCCAAATGACCGCTCACGTACAAGTCATCGCCCGCTTGGGCACCGCTACGCAAAATGGATTGCCCTTGTGGGAGCTCTCCCATCACCGTGATCGCAATGTTCAAGGGGCCTTGTGTGGTGTCGCCGCCGATCAGCTCGCAGCCATGCGCATCGGCCAATTGAAACAGGCCTTGCGAAAAACCAGACAGCCAGCTTTCGTCCGCCCGGGGCAAGGACAAAGACAACAAGAAGGCTTGAGGCGTGGCGCCGCAAGCGGCCAGATCGCTCAAATTCACAGCCAGCGCTTTGTGGCCTAGCCGAGCTGGCTCAACAGTCGATAAAAAGTGCCGACCTTCGACGAGCATGTCGGCAGAGAAAGCCAATTGATGACCGGCACGAGGTGACCACACCGCGCAGTCATCCCCAATGCCCACATCCGCTCTAAGAGGCGGGCGCTTGAAAAAACGTTCAATCAGGTCAAATTCACCCATGACCAAGAGCTTAACCGCAAGGCGGTATCAATGAAGAGTTCGACCTGTCAGGCCTGAGCCAGAAGATTCGAGCACCAAAGTGGAGATAGGGGCATCAAAACGATGCCCATCTTCGGCGACAAAGAAGTAGCTGCCGTGCATGGTGCCGCTGGGCGCCTGCAAGCGACAGCCACTGGTGTATTGAAAAGACTCGCCCGGACGCAGCAGGGGTTGCTGACCCACAACCCCCAAACCTTTGACCTCATGGGTGTGGCCGCTTTCGTCCTGAATGACCCAATGCCTTGAAATCAGTTGCGCCGCGACCGTACCGGTGTTGGTCACGGTGACGGTATACGCAAAAGCAAAAACTTGTTGAAGCGGATTGCTCTGGTCAGCCACGTATTCGGGCTGCACATCAATTTGAACGTTGTAAGAAGACATTTGCGCATGTTAACTGCGACAATTCAGGCATGACGACGACCTACAGAATTGCCCCTTCTATCCTCTCTGCTGACTTTGCACGCTTGGGCGAAGAAGTCAAAAGCGTCATCGACGCGGGAGCTGATTGGATTCATTTTGACGTGATGGACAACCATTACGTGCCCAACCTCACATTTGGCCCGATGATTTGCCAAGCCCTCAAGCCGCATGCGAAAACGGCGGCAGGGGTGGCGGTCCCGATCGATGTGCATTTGATGATTTCACCCGTGGATGCGTTGGCGGCGTCTTTTGCCGAGGCGGGGGCCGACCTGATCAGCTTTCATCCTGATGCCAGCGGCCATGTGCACCGCAGCATCCAGGCCATCAAAAGCAAGGGCGTAAAAGCAGGCTTGGTGTTCAACCCAGCCGAGCCGCTGGATGTGCTGGAGTGGACCCTCGACGAAATCGATTTGATCCTCATCATGAGCGTCAACCCTGGCTTTGGGGGGCAAAGCTTCATTGATTCAGCCCTGCGCAAGATTGAACAAGCGCGCAAACTCATTGATGCAAGTGGTCGCGACATTCGCCTGGAAGTGGACGGCGGCATCAAAGTCGACAACATCCGCCGCGTGGCCGACGCAGGCGCGGACACGTTTGTCGCAGGCAGCGCCATTTTTGGCAAATCCGATTACAAAGGGGTGGTCGACCAGATGCGCCTGGCTTTGGGCTGAGCATGACCGTCTTCGCCCATGATCTGACGCAGATTGAAGCGGTCATTTTTGATCTGGACGGCACCATGGTTCACACCTTGGGAGATTTCCAAGTGGCCTTGCACCGCACCATGGCCGATCTGGACTTGCCCCCGGTCTCCAACGCCCTGATCGAACAGACCATTGGCAAAGGCTCGGAGCACCTGATCCGTACCCTGCTGGCCCACCAGATAACCCGGCCCGAGGTCAAGGGCGTGGGGCAGGCCTGTCCTGCATTGTCGGTAGATGCCTTGTTTGATAGGGCCTGGCAGCGGTATCAGCACCATTACCTCCAGATCAATGGCCAGTTTGCCGATGTGTACCCAGGTGTGCTGTCCGCTTTGCAGGCATTTGCACAGCAGGGCTTGCCCATGGCGTGTCTGACCAACAAGCCCTTGTCGTTTGCTGAGGCCTTGCTGAAAGAAAAATCGTTAGACCATTTCTTTGCACACGTCTTTGGCGGTGACAGCTTTGAGCTCAAAAAGCCCGATCCCTTGCCCATCCTTAAAACCTGCGAGGCCTTGGGCACGGCAGCAGGTAGAACCTTGGTGGTGGGTGATTCCAGCAACGACGCACAAGCTGCCCATGCCGCAGGGTGCCCCGTGGTGTTGGTGACTTATGGCTACAACCACGGGCAACGCATACAAGACACCCCCGCAGCCGCTTGGCTGGATTCTCTGGCCCAGTTGCCCGATTGCCTGCGCGCAGCCGTGCAATGAGTGCGATGCGGGTGGTTGTAAAACCGCCCGCCAGCTTTGCTACACTTGGGCATCATGTTCATCATCCAAAGCCACTCCTGCGCAGCCAGCCTGCCGAGCCATTCCCCAGCGGAAGGCCGGGGAGCTTGGCCCTGGCGTCAGCCAGCCTGACACTTTCGACCGTGCGGCCTTGCCCGCCACCCGCGCCCGGCATCGGCTGGGCAACTGGATGAATGAAAAGCACCTCGCCAGAGGTCGCTGAGCGCTTTGGAGGCTCTTGCCCGTGATCACCGAACTTGAATTCAAAAGCCTGGCCAGTCAAGGCTACAACCGCATTCCGCTCATGCTGGAAGCCTTTGCGGACCTGGAAACCCCTCTGTCGCTTTATCTGAAGCTGGCCCACACCAAGGACAACGGCAAATACAGCTTTTTGCTCGAATCGGTGGTGGGCGGTGAGCGCTTTGGGCGCTACAGCTTCATTGGCTTGCCTGCCCGCACCCTGCTGCGCGCCAGCGGCTTTGGTGCCGATGCCAAGACCGAAGTGGTGCGCGATGGTGTGGTCACCGAAACCGCCACGGGCAACCCGCTGGACTTCATTGAGGCGTACCAAAAGCGTTTCAAGGTGGCCTTGCGCCCCGGTTTGCCACGTTTTTGTGGCGGCTTGGCAGGCTATTTTGGTTACGACGCCGTCCGTTATATCGAGAAAAAACTCGAAAAATCCTGCCCGCCCGACACCTTGGGCACGCCCGACATCTTGTTGCTGCAATGCGAAGAACTGGCCGTCATCGATAACTTGTCGGGCAAGCTCTACCTGATTGTTTATGCCGACCCGGCCACGCCCGAGGCCTATGTGGGCGCAAAAAAACGCTTGCGTGACCTGAAAGAGCAGCTCAAGTACTCGGTCAGCGCGCCGGTGGTCAAACCCACCCAGTCTTACCCGGCCGAGCGTGACTTTGCCAAGGCCGATTACATCGCTGCCGTGGAAAAGGCCAAAGAGCTCATCGCCGGGGGCGACTTCATGCAGGTGCAGATCGGACAACGCATCAAAAAGCGCTACACCGAGAGCCCGCTGTCCTTGTACCGTGCCTTGCGTTCGCTCAACCCCAGCCCGTACATGTATTTTTACAACTTTGGCGACTTCCATGTGGTGGGGGCCAGCCCTGAGATTTTGGTGCGTCAAGAGCAAACCGAAGAGGGCGCGAAAGTCATCATCCGTCCCTTGGCGGGCACACGCCCACGGGGCGCGACGCCCGAAAAAGACAAGGCTGCCGAGCAAGAGCTGATCAACGACCCGAAAGAGCGGGCCGAGCATGTGATGCTGATCGACCTGGCCCGCAACGACATTGGGCGCATCGCCCAGATTGGTTCCGTCAAAGTGACCGAGGCGTTTGTGGTCGAGCGCTACAGCCATGTGATGCACATCGTGAGCAACGTCGAGGGCGTGCTGAACGATGGAATGACCAACATGGATGTGCTCAAGGCCACTTTCCCGGCAGGCACGCTGACGGGTGCCCCCAAGGTCCATGCGATGGAGCTGATCGACCAGTTCGAACCCGTCAAACGCGGCATTTACGGGGGCGCTTGCGGCTACATCAGCTATGCAGGTGACATGGACGTGGCCATTGCGATTCGCACCGCCGTCATCAAAGACCAGACCCTGTATGTGCAGGCGGCAGCCGGTGTGGTGGCCGATTCGGTGCCCGAGATGGAATGGCGCGAAACCGAGCACAAGGCCCGCGCCTTGTTGCGTGCGAGTGAGTTGGTGGAAGAAGGGTTGGAGTGATCATGGCTAAAAAAATCAAACTCCTGATGGTCGACAACTACGACTCGTTCACCTTCAACATCGTTCAGTACTTTGGAGAACTGGGCGCTGACGTCGACGTGTTTCGCAACGATGAAATCACCCTCGAAGGCATTGCCGCGCGCCAACCGGATCGCCTGGTGATTTCACCGGGCCCCTGTTCGCCTGCTGAGGCCGGTATTTCGGTGGCGGCTATTCGGCACTTCGCGGGCCAGTTGCCGATTTTGGGGGTGTGCCTGGGGCACCAAAGCATTGGTGCGGCATTTGGCGGCAAGATCGTTCGGGCGCAAGAGCTGATGCACGGCAAAACCAGTGTCATCACCACCACGCAAGAAGGCGTTTTTGCAGGCTTGCCGCAGCAGTTCACCGTCAACCGTTACCACTCGCTGGCGATTGAGCGGGCCAGCTGTCCTCCGTGCCTGAAGGTGACCGCGTGGACCGAAGATGGCGAAATCATGGGTGTGCGCCACACCGAGCTCGACATCGAAGGTGTTCAGTTCCACCCTGAATCCATCCTCACCGAGCACGGCCACGCCATGCTCAAGAATTTTCTGGAGCGGCCATGATCGATTTGCGCAGCGACACCGTCACGCAGCCCACGGCGGCGATGCGTGAGGCCATGATGAACGCCCCTTTGGGTGACGATGTGTTTGGCGACGACCCTGCGGTCAATGCCTTGCAAGAACGCATCGCCCAGATCACCGGCAAAGAGGCGGCTTTGTTCATGCCCTCGGGCACGCAGAGCAACTTGTGCGCTCTGATGGCGCATTGCGAACGCGGCGACGAATACATCGTGGGCCAAAACGCGCACACCTACCGTTACGAAGGCGGCGGCGCTGCGGTGCTGGGCAGCATTCAGCCGCAGCCGCTCGCGCAAAACGCGCAAGGTGAAATGGCGCTCGCCGACATCACGGCGGCCATCAAGCCCATCGATTGCCACTTTGCGCGGACCCGCCTGCTGGCGCTGGAAAACACCTGGAATGGTCACGTCATGTCACAAGACTACTTGGCGCAAGCCACCGGGCTGGCCAGGCGACATGGCTTGGCCACACATCTGGATGGTGCCCGCTTGTTCAACGCGGCCGTGGCGCAAGCCGAAGGCGAGCCGGTCACGGCCAGCGTTCGCCGTATCGTGGACCACTTTGACAGCGTGTCCGTGTGTTTCAGCAAAGGTTTGGGCGCCCCGGTGGGCTCTGCCTTGTGTGGCTCGCGTGAACTGATCGCCAAGGCGCTGCGCTGGCGCAAGGTTTTGGGTGGCGGCTTGCGCCAGTCCGGCGTGTTGGCTGCAGCGGCTTTGCATGCGCTGGACCACCATGTGGAGCGGCTGGCCGATGACCATGCTTTGGCCCAACGCCTGTCGCAAGGCCTGCAGGGCATCGCTGGTCTGAGCGTGCGCTCAGCGCAGACCAACATCGTGTTTGTAGACGTGGCCGATGGACGGGGGCCAGCGCTGCTGGAGGCGTTGAAAGATCAGGGTGTTCTGGCCACGGGGCTGATTGGCTTGCGCTTTGTCACGCATCTGAATGTGGACGCCGCAGGCATTGACCATGCGCTGGCCTGCATTCGCCAGTTCATGCAAACGCAATCGCCTGATGCGGTGCAAGGCCTCACGCGTTCGGGCGTGTACTGAGTCGTTCCACCCATGCCGGACGCTCAGCAACTTTGGATGTTCATGGCGGCGGGCGTGCTGCTCAACCTCACCCCAGGGCCGGACGTGCTTTTCATCGTCAGCCAGTCTTTGCGTGGTGGTGCTCGTGCAGGCGTGGTGGCCGCATGGGGCATCACCGCCGGGTGTTTTGTGCATGTGTGTGCTGCAGCCTTGGGTGTGGGCGCTTTGCTGGCCACTTCTGCCGCAGCGTTCAATGCGATCAAGTGGTTGGGGGCGGCTTACCTGATGTGGATCGGTTTACGCTTGTTGTGGACCACGGCCAAAGCAGGTGTGGTGTGGGACGTCGGCAGTGCCTTGTCGGCCCGCGGTGTGAGCGACAAGCTGGCCGAAGCCCCCGGTTTGCCTTCGGTCTTCGTCAAGGCGTTTGCCACCAATGCCGTGAACCCCAAAGTGGCGCTGTTTTTTCTGGCCTTCATGCCGCAATTCATTCCGGCCAACACGCCCGATCCTGCCTGGACCTTTGTGTGGCTTGGGTGCTTGTTCAATTTCAATGGCTTGCTGATTTGCATGGCTTGGGCGCTGGCAGCCGCATGGTTGTCTCAACGTACCCGCCTGCTCCAGCGCGGCCTGCAAAATCTGGACCGATTGGCGGGCTGTATGTTTGTGGGCTTCGGTCTCAAGCTGGCCTTCACGGATGCCCCCGTGCATTGACGCCTTCAACCTCTTCGATTTACAGCAAGGAAACCCCATGCCCATCACCCCTCAGGAAGCGTTGCAACGCACCATCGAGCATCGCGAAATTTTTCATGACGAGATGCTCAAGATCATGCGCATGATCATGAATGGTGAGCTCTCGCCGGTCATGACAGCGGCGCTGATCACCGGCCTGCGCGTGAAGAAGGAAACCATTGGCGAGATCACCGCCGCAGCGCAGGTCATGCGGGAGTTTTCGACCAAAGTCCACGTGGCGGACCCCAAGCATCTGGTGGACATTGTGGGCACGGGTGGTGATGGTGCTCACACCTTCAATATCTCAACCTGCGCCATGTTTGTGGCGGCTGCTGCCGGCGCCAAAACCGCCAAGCATGGCGGGCGCAGTGTCAGCAGCAAATCAGGCAGTGCCGACGTGGTCGAGGCACTCGGGGGCAACATCAACCTCAAGCCTGAGCAGATTGCGCGCTCTATTGAAGAGGTGGGCATTGGCTTCATGTTTGCGCCGAACCACCACCCGGCCATGAAGAACGTGGCCCCTGTGCGCAAAGAGTTGGGCGTGCGCACCATCTTCAACATCCTGGGGCCGTTGACCAACCCTGCCAGTGCCCCCAACATCCTGATGGGGGTGTTCCACTCGGATCTGGTGGGTATCCAGGTGCGTGCCTTGCAGCGCTTGGGCGCTGAACACGCGGTGGTGGTTTATGGTCGGGACGGCATGGATGAAATCAGTCTGGGTGCCGCCACGTTGGTCGGTGAATTGAAAAATGGTCAGATCACCGAATACGAAATTCACCCAGAAGATTTTGGTTTGACCATGTCCAGCAACCGGGCTTTGAAAGTGGACACACCGGAGCAGTCCATGGCCATGTTGCGCGGCGTGCTGGACAATCAGCCTGGCGCGGCGCGGGACATCGTCATGATCAATGCGGCGGCTGCCTTGTACGCGGCCAATGTGGCCAGCAGCATCGCCGATGGCCTGGAGCGCGCTCGTGTTGCCATCGAATCCGGCGCGGCCAAAGCCAAACTGGCGCAGTTCGTGGCCTTTGGCCAGTCGGCTGTTTGAGCCATGTGGCATGACGAAGGGGTCTGGATCGCTGTGGGCGTTTCGGCCTTGTTTGTGGTGGTCGGGCTGGTGATGCACCGCATTTTTGTTCAAATTTTGAAAAACGGCGCCACTGAGCCCGGACAGGAAAAAAACCATGAGTGACATCCTCGACAAAATCGTCGCAGTCAAACGCGAAGAAGTCGCTGCAGCCTTGGCCAAGAAATCTTTGGCAATGGTTCGTGCTGATGCCGAAAGCCGTGTGCTGACGCGCGACTTTGAAGGCGCTTTGCGCAACAAAATCGCAGCAGGGCAGGCTGCTGTGATCGCTGAAATCAAGAAAGCCAGCCCCTCCAAAGGTGTCCTGCGGCAAGAGTTCATTCCGGCTGACATCGCACAAAGCTATGCCGAGCACGGTGCCGCTTGTTTGTCCGTCTTGACGGACAAACAGTTTTTCCAGGGCAGTGTGGATTTTCTGAAGCAAGCCCGCGCCAGTTGCGACTTGCCCGTGTTGCGCAAGGATTTCATGATCGATGTCTATCAGGTCTACGAAGCGCGAGCGATGGGCGCTGATGCCATTTTGCTGATTGCCGCGTGTCTGGACGATGCGCAAATGGTCGAGATGGAAGCGGTGGCCCGCAGTCTGGACATGGCGGTGCTGGTGGAGGTGCACGACCGGGCCGAATTGGACCGTGCGCTGAACTTGAAAACCCGTCTGGTGGGCATCAACAACCGCAACCTCAAAACATTTGAAGTGTCTTTGCGGACCACATTGGACATGCTCCCGGCGGTGCCAGCCGACCGTTTGCTGGTGACCGAGAGCGGTATTTTGTCCGCCGACGATGTCAAGCGCATGCGCGAAGCCCATGTCAACGCTTTTCTGGTCGGTGAGGCTTTCATGCGCGCAGCCGAGCCGGGTGAGGCGCTGGCGAAACTCTTTGCCTGATGTCCAGCACTGCGGCTCAGCAAACCTTGGGCTTTGGCGATGCCGCCATGGATGCCGACTGTTTGCAGCAATGGCCGCCTGATTTGCATGATCTGGACGAGGGCTGGGCACCCTTGGTGCAGAATTTTCTGGCCTCTTGTGCTGGGCAATCTTTGTCTGTGCGTTTAACGGATGCGCTGAAGACCGGGAAAACCATGTACCCCGCAGCGCCGTTCAGGGCGCTCACCTTGACGCCACTGAGTCAAGTGCGTGCAGTGATACTGGGGCAAGACCCGTATCATGGGCCTGGTCAAGCCGAAGGCTTGGCCTTTTCTGTCGCGCCAGGGGTGCGTCTGCCGCCGAGTTTGCGCAACATCTTCAAAGAGTTGCAGCAAAGTCTGCACATGCCTGTCCCGACCCAGGGCTCATTGGTGCGTTGGGCCGAGCAGGGGGTGCTTCTGCTGAACACTTGTTTGACGGTGGAGGCGGGGCAGCCGGCCAGTCATGCGCGTTGGGGTTGGGAGACCTTGACCGATGAACTGGTTGTGGCGGTGGCGAAAAGCCCGCGCCCTGTGGTGTTCATGCTGTGGGGTGCCCATGCGCAGGGCAAAAAACAGTTGATTGAGGCCGTCGGTGGCTCGGAACGCCATTTGATTTTGCAGGCCAATCACCCCTCACCTTTGTCTGCGATGCGACCGCCAGTGCCATTTTTGGGGTGCGGGCATTTTGCACAAGCCAACGAGTTCTGGGTACGAATTGGAGAAAAACCAGTTGAATGGTGAAAAACTTGTGCGTAAATTTGCGGTGCGTCATAAAAAGATGGCATAATCTAAGACTCGCTTCTGGAGGGGTGCCCGAGTGGCTAAAGGGGGCAGACTGTAAATCTGTTGGCTTACGCCTACACTGGTTCGAATCCAGTCTCCTCCACCAGCAAACTGGCTTATGCCGGTTGATTTGAGCAATTGGAAATGGTTTCCAAGCATTGGCGTCGCATCCACTCGTGCGGCGCAATCAGTGCGGGAGTAGTTTAATGGTAGAACCTTAGCCTTCCAAGCTAATGACACGGGTTCGATTCCCGTTTCCCGCTCCAGTCATTCGGTTGAGTTTGCAAGAAGATTTTGCCCTTGTGGCTCAGTGGTAGAGCACTCCCTTGGTAAGGGAGAGGTCGCGGGTCCGATTCCCGCCAAGGGCACCAGTTTTGGGGCGCGCAACGAGAGTTGGGCGCCCTCTGTCTTGGTTGTTTTGTTGACCACTACTTTTCGGAGTCGAAGATATGGCAAAAGAGAAATTCGAACGGACCAAACCCCACGTGAACGTGGGCACCATCGGTCACGTTGACCACGGCAAAACCACACTGACTGCTGCCATCACCACTGTGTTGGCTGCCAAGTTCGGCGGTGCTGCCAAAGCGTACGACCAGATCGACGCGGCCCCCGAAGAGAAGGCTCGTGGTATCACGATCAACACCGCTCACGTTGAGTACGAAACAGAAAACCGTCACTACGCTCACGTGGACTGCCCCGGCCACGCTGACTATGTGAAGAACATGATCACCGGTGCTGCCCAGATGGACGGCGCTATTTTGGTTTGCTCCGCTGCTGACGGCCCTATGCCTCAGACCCGCGAGCACATCTTGTTGGCTCGCCAAGTGGGCGTGCCTTACATCATCGTGTTCCTGAACAAGTGCGACATGGTCGACGACGCTGAGTTGTTGGAGCTTGTCGAGATGGAAGTGCGCGAATTGTTGTCCAAGTATGACTTCCCAGGCGACGACACCCCCATCATCCAGGGTTCCGCCAAGTTGGCTTTGGAAGGCGACAAGGGTCCTTTGGGCGAGCAAGCCATTTTCAAGTTGGCTGAAGCTCTGGACACTTACATCCCTACGCCTGACCGCGCAGTGGACGGTGCTTTCCTGATGCCTGTGGAAGACGTGTTCTCCATCTCTGGCCGCGGCACTGTGGTGACTGGCCGTATCGAGCGCGGTATCGTCAAAGTCGGCGAAGAAATCGAAATCGTGGGTATCAAAGACACTGTCAAGACCACTTGCACAGGCGTTGAGATGTTCCGCAAGCTGCTGGACCAAGGTCAAGCTGGCGACAACGTCGGTATCTTGTTGCGCGGCACCAAGCGCGAAGACGTCGAGCGCGGCCAAGTGCTGTGCAAGCCAGGCTCGATCAAGCCGCACACCCACTTCACGGGCGAGATCTATGTCTTGTCCAAAGACGAAGGTGGCCGTCACACGCCTTTCTTCAACAACTACCGTCCTCAGTTCTACTTCCGTACGACTGACGTGACTGGCGCGATCGAATTGCCAGAAGGCAAAGAGATGGTGATGCCTGGTGACAACGTGTCGATCACTGTGAAGTTGATCAACCCCATCGCGATGGAAGAAGGCTTGCGTTTCGCCATCCGCGAAGGTGGCCGCACGGTTGGCGCTGGCGTGGTTGCCAAGATCATCGCTTAAGAGGTTTTTGTAGGGGTATAGCTCAATTGGCAGAGCGTCGGTCTCCAAAACCGAAGGTTGTAGGTTCGATTCCTACTGCCCCTGCCACCTGAAAAGGTGGATTTTCAAGCCCGCTAGTCTCTAGCGGGCTTCCTTGTCTGATAAGAGTCTTCTTGAAAGAGGGCTCAACAAAGGTTTCAAGCCGTATGGCAACGTCCGAAGTTCAAACCGTGAGTGCTGCTGGTGACAAGATGCGTCTGGCATTGGCTGCTGCACTGGTCATTGCTGCATTGGTGGCTTATTACCTGCTGGCCGGTCAAGGCAGTTTGGTGCAGTGGGCGGGTCTGTTGGCTGGCCTGATGGCTGCGACGGTGGTGTTCCTGACCTCTGAGTCGGGTCGTCAATTGATTGCTTTTGGCCGCGATGCTGTGCGCGAAGTCAAGAAGGTGGTCTGGCCCGAGCGAAAAGAGGCCATGCAGATCACGGCTTATGTGTTCGCCTTTGTGGTGGTGATGGCACTGTTCTTGTGGCTCACCGACAAAACTCTGGAATGGGTTTTCTACGATCTGATTCTTGGGTGGAAAAAATAATGAACGATGCAGTAGTCAACGCCCCAATGGCGGGCTCCTCGACCAACCCAGACCTGAAATGGTATGTGGTTCATGCCTATTCGGGCATGGAGAAGGCGGTTGAGCGCAACATCATTGAACGCATTGCGCGTTCGGGCATGGAGTCCAAGTTCGGCCGTATTTTGGTTCCAACCGAAGAGGTTGTAGAAGTCAAGAACGGACAAAAGCGGACCACTGAACGCAAATTCTTCCCCGGTTATGTGCTGGTGGAGATGGTGATGGACGACGAAACTTGGCATTTGGTGAAACACACCAACAAGGTCACGGGCTTCGTGGGCGGCGCCAAAAATCGTCCGGCGCCTATTTCTGAAGCAGATGTTCAGAAAATCGTGAGCCAGATGCAAGAAGGTACCGACAAGCCTCGCCACAAGGTCGAGTTTGAAGTGGGCGAATACATCCGCGTCAAAGAAGGTCCATTCACTGACTTCAACGGGACCGTTGAAGAAGTCAATTACGAGCGCAACAAGATGCGTGTCTCAGTCACCATTTTCGGTCGCGCGACACCTGTTGAGTTGGAGTTTGGCCAAGTCGAAAAGACCTGACCTGTTTCCCTTTTCTGTTTGGCGCTTACCGACTCGGTGCCAAGCAATATCTCAGAGTCGTTAACCCCGGGGAGCACAAGATCAAAGTGTCTTGAGCGTTGGTACCCGAAAGGAGAAAAGCATGGCGAAAAAAATCGTCGGCTTCATCAAGCTGCAAGTGCCAGCTGGTAAAGCCAATCCATCACCACCTATTGGTCCTGCACTGGGTCAACGTGGTTTGAACATCATGGAATTCTGCAAGGCGTTCAACGCCCAGACCCAAGGCGTTGAGCCCGGTCTGCCATTGCCAGTGGTGATCACTGCGTTTGCAGACAAGTCGTTCACCTTCATCATCAAGACGCCACCTGCAGCGACCTTGATCAAGAAGTCCATCAAGATTGACAAGGCTTCGACCAAGCCTGGTCTGGAAAAAGTGGGCAAGATCACTCGCGCTCAGCTGGAAGAAATCGCCAAGACCAAGATGAAAGATCTGACTGCCGCCGATATGGATGCAGCCGTTCGTACCATCGCTGGTACTGCCCGCTCCATGGGCGTGAATGTGGAGGGCGTGTAAATGTCCAAACTCACTAAAAAGCAAAAAGCCTTTGTCGGTAAAGTGGACAGCAACAAACTGTACCCCTTGGCCGATGCCTTGGTGATCGTGAAAGATTGCGCCAATGCCAAGTTCGATGAGTCCATCGATGTGGCTGTGCAACTCGGTATCGATGCCAAGAAGTCTGATCAAGTGGTTCGTGGTGCTGTCGTGTTGCCTAACGGCACGGGCAAAACTGCGCGCGTTGCTGTGTTCGCTCAAGGCGCCAAGGCCGAAGAAGCCAAAGCCGCTGGTGCTGACGTGGTCGGCATGGACGACTTGGCTGCCCGCGTGAAAGCTGGCGATATGCCTTTCGATGTGGTCATCGCCGCCCCTGACGCCATGCGCGTTGTGGGTACTTTGGGTCAAATCCTGGGCCCACGCGGCCTGATGCCTAACCCCAAAGTCGGCACCGTCACTCCTGACGTTGCTACCGCTGTGCGCAACGCCAAGGCTGGTCAAGTCCAGTTCCGTGTTGACAAGGCCGGTATCGTGCACGGCACCATTGGTCGCCGTTCTTTCGAAAATGACAAGTTGCAAGGCAACTTGGCTGCCTTGATCGAAGCTTTGGTGAAAGCCAAGCCCGCCACCAGCAAGGGTGTTTACCTGCGCAAAGTGGCCGTGTCCTCGACCATGGGTGTGGGCGTTCGCGTCGACACACAATCCATCGCAGCTTGATTGCGATAAAAATTTGAGTGGGCTGTCAAGCTTGCTCAATGTGGTGGGCTGCAGTCCTTGCAAGAGGACGGCAGGCCATCCAAGACCGTTGGTGCACACAGGGTTGTGCTTAATCAACAGACCGACAAGTTCACTTGAAGGTTTGGGCCAACGCAGATGGCGATCCCGCTGCAGATGGATGAAGATCCTGAACAGTTGGTCGCTGCAAATAGGCGTGCTTCAGGGGAGACCCGAAAAGCACATATAAAGGAGTAGACCTTGAGTCTGAATCGCAGTGAGAAAGAAGCGGTCATTTCCGAAGTGACCGACCTCGCCGCTAAAGCTCAAACGCTTGTGATGGCGGAATACCGTGGTATCACGGTCGCTGACATGACCAACCTGCGCGTCAAAGCTCGCAGCCTCGGCGTTTCGCTGACGGTGTTGAAAAACACCTTGGCTCGCCGTGCTGTGACAGGTACGCAGTTTGAAGTTGTCGCCGACCAGATGACCGGTCCGCTGATCTATGGCTTCTCTGAAGATGCAGTGGCTGCCGCTAAGGTGGTGGCCGACTTCGCGAAAACCAACGACAAGTTGGTCATCCGCGCAGGCGCATTTGCAGGTAAAGCTTTGGACGTGAACGGCGTTAAGCAATTGGCAAGCATCCCTTCGAAAGAAGTGCTGTTGGCCCAGTTGTGTGGCTTGTTGATGTCGCCTATGTCCCGCACCGCAGTGGTGTTGGGTGCTTTGGCGGCCAAAAAAGGCGAAGGCGAAGCTGTTGCCGCTTAAGGCCAGCGTTCGTGTTTTAACCAATTGTTAGGAAATAAAAATGGCATTCGATAAAGACGCATTTTTGACCGCGCTGGACAGCATGACGGTCATGGAACTCAACGAACTGGTGAAAGCCATCGAAGAGAAATTTGGTGTGAGCGCTGCCGCTATGGCTGCTCCTGCTGCTGGCGGCGCTGCTGCTGGTGGTGCTGCTGCTGAAGAGAAAACAGACTTCAACGTCATGTTGCTCGAGGCCGGCGCCAACAAAGTGTCCGTGATTAAAGCTGTGCGCGAAATCACAGGCTTGGGCTTGAAAGAAGCCAAAGACCTGGTGGACGGCGCTCCTAAGGCGGTCAAAGAAGGCCTGCCAAAAGCTGATGCTGAAGCCGCTAAGAAAAAGCTGGAAGAAGCCGGCGCCAAGGCCGAACTCAAGTAATTCGGTTTTGTTCCAAGGCTGGAGTGCCCGAAAGGGCCTCCAGCCTTTGGTGCTTGAAGAGCACACCGAAAAGCAGACTCCATTCAGTCTTCTTTCCAGTGTTTTCTGACCCGACTGCAGAAGACCCTTGGTTCGGGTTGCGTGCAATGCGCAATCGTCCGCCAAAGCTGGTAGAGGCCAGCCGCCAAGCCCGTTGTGCGAGTCTAAAACTCGCGCAATACACAGTTCTGAAAGATCAAGCCCGGAGATCTCATGGCCTATTCATACACCGAACGCAAGCGAATCCGCAAAAGTTTCGGCAGCCGCGAAAGCGTGCTCGAAGTTCCTTACCTGCTGCAAATGCAAAAAGACGCTTATACGTCCTTCCTGCAAGCAGGTGTTGTTTCATCCAAACGCACACACGAAGGTCTGCAAGCCGCATTTGAGTCGGCATTCCCGATCGTGTCCCACAACGGTTTTGTGGAGATGAAATTTGTCGAGTACAACTTGGCCAAACCTGCGTTCGATGTGCGCGAATGCCAGACGCGAGGTCTGACCTTCTCGTCGGCTGTGCGCGCGCGCGTGCAGCTCATCATTTACGACCGTGACTCTTCGACTTCACAGAACAAAGTGGTCAAGGAAGTCAAAGAGCAAGAGGTCTACATGGGCGAAGTGCCCCTGATGACCGACAAAGGCTCGTTCATCATCAACGGCACTGAGCGTGTGATCGTGTCTCAGTTGCACCGTTCACCTGGCGTGTTCTTTGAACACGACAAGGGCAAGACCCACAGCTCGGGCAAATTGCTGTTTTCCGCCCGCATCATCCCTTACCGCGGTTCGTGGCTGGATTTCGAATTCGACCCGAAAGACATCCTGTACTTCCGCGTTGACCGTCGTCGCAAGATGCCCGTGTCGATTCTGCTCAAGGCCATTGGCTTGAACCCTGAGTCGATCTTGGCGAACTTCTTCGTCAACGACAACTTCCGTCTGATGGACAGCGGTGCACAAATGGAATTTGTGGCCGAGCGTCTGCGCGGTGAAGTGGCGCGTTTTGACATCACCGACAAGTCCGGCAAAGTGGTGGTGGCCAAAGACAAGCGCATCACCGTGCGCCACACCCGTGAACTCGAGCAATCGGGCACTACCCACATCAGCGTGCCAGAAGACTACTTGCTCGGCCGCGTGGTCGCACGCAGTATTGTGGAAGCCGACACTGGTGAGATCATTGCCAAGGCCAACGAAGAGTTGACCGAAGCGCTGCTGAAAAAGCTGCGCACATCGGGCATCCAAGACCTGCCTTGCATCTACACCAACGAGTTGGATCAAGGTGCGTACATTTCGCAAACCCTGCGCATCGATGAAACCGTCGACGAGTTCGCGGCGCGTGTGGCCATCTACCGCATGATGCGTCCCGGCGAGCCGCCAACAGAAGATGCTGTGCAAGCCCTGTTCCAGCGCTTGTTCTACAACCCTGACACTTACGACTTGTCGCGTGTGGGCCGCATGAAGTTCAACGCCCGTGTGGGTCGTCCAGACTCCACAGGCCCTATGGTCTTGACCAACGAAGACATCTTGGCCGTGGTCAAGATTTTGGTGGACTTGCGCAACGGCAATGGCGAAGTCGATGACATCGACCACCTGGGCAACCGCCGCGTGCGTTGTGTGGGCGAATTGGCCGAAAACCAATACCGCACCGGTCTGGCACGTATCGAAAAAGCCGTGAAAGAGCGTTTGGGCCAAGCTGAGCAAGAGCCGCTTATGCCACACGACCTGATCAACTCCAAGCCGATTTCTGCGGCCTTGAAAGAGTTCTTCGGCGCATCGCAGTTGTCGCAGTTCATGGACCAGACCAACCCTCTGGCCGAGATCACCCACAAGCGCCGCGTATCGGCCCTTGGCCCAGGTGGTTTGACCCGTGAACGTGCAGGCTTTGAAGTGCGTGACGTGCACGTGACCCATTACGGTCGCGTTTGCCCTATCGAGACACCTGAAGGTCCAAACATCGGTTTGATCAACTCGCTGGCTTTGTACGCCCGCTTGAACGAGTACGGTTTCATCGAAACCCCGTACCGCCAAGTGATCGACGGTAAAGTCACGATGAACATCGACTACCTGTCGGCCATCGAAGAAGGCAAGTACGTCATTGCCCAGGCCAACGCCACATTGGACAAAGACGGCAAGCTGACCGGTGACTTGGTCTCTGCCCGTGAAAAGGGTGAATCCATCCTGTGCGGTGCCGAGCGCATCCAGTACATGGACGTGTCGCCAGCCCAGATCGTGTCTGTGGCCGCCTCGCTTGTTCCGTTCTTGGAGCACGATGACGCCAACCGCGCTTTGATGGGTGCCAACATGTCGCGTCAGGCTGTGCCTGTGCTGCGCCCTGAAAAGCCCATGGTCGGTACCGGCATCGAGCGCGTTGCAGCGGTCGACTCGGGTACTGTGGTCACGGCCACTCGCGGCGGTATCGTGGACTATGTCGACGCCACCCGCATCGTGATCCGCGTGAACGACGCTGAAGCCCTGGCCGGCGAAGTGGGTGTGGACATCTACAACCTGATCAAGTACCAGCGTTCCAACCAGAACACCAACATCCATCAGCGCCCTATCGTCAAGCGTGGCGATAAGCTGGCCAAAGGTGACGTGATTGCCGACGGTGCATCGACCGACTTGGGCGAAATCGCCATTGGTCAGAACATGCTGATCGCCTTCATGCCATGGAACGGTTACAACTTCGAAGATTCGATCTTGATCTCTGAGCGTGTCGTGTCGGAAGACCGTTACACCTCGATCCACATCGAAGAACTCGTGGTCATGGCCCGTGACACCAAGTTGGGTGCCGAAGAAATTTCGCGCGACATCCCCAACTTGTCCGAGCAGCAACTGGGCCGTCTGGACGACTCCGGCATCATTTATGTGGGTGCAGAAGTGCAGCCTGGCGATGTGCTGGTCGGTAAAGTCACTCCGAAGGGCGAGACCACCCTCACGCCTGAAGAAAAGCTGCTGCGTGCCATCTTCGGCGAAAAAGCCAGCGATGTGAAAGACACCTCGCTGCGTGTTGACCAAGGTAGCTCCGGTACCGTGATCGATGTGCAGGTCTTCACTCGTGAAGGCATCGTGCGTGACAAGCGCGCTCAGCAGATCATTGACGACGAACTCAAGCGTTTCCGCTTGGACTTGAACGACCAGCTGCGCATTGTGGAAGCCGATGCATTTGACCGTATCGAGAAGTTGCTCGTGGGCCGTGTGGCCAATGGCGGCCCTCAGAAACTGGCCAAAGGCACCAAGCTCGACAAGGCCTACATGGCATCGGTCGAGAAGTTCCACTGGTTCGACATCCGTCCAGCCGAAGATGACGTGGCCATGCAACTCGAGTCCATCAAGAACTCGCTGGAGCAGACCCGCCACAGCTTTGACTTGTCGTTTGAAGAAAAGCGCAAGAAATTGACCCAAGGCGACGAGCTGCCCGCAGGCGTGCTCAAGATGGTCAAGGTCTACTTGGCCGTCAAGCGTCGCTTGCAGCCTGGTGACAAGATGGCCGGCCGTCACGGCAACAAAGGTGTGGTCTCCAAGATCGTGCCTGTCGAAGACATGCCTTACATGGCCGACGGTACACCTGCCGACATCGTGTTGAACCCCTTGGGCGTTCCTTCACGTATGAACGTGGGTCAGGTGCTCGAAGTCCACTTGGGTTGGGCGGGCAAAGGTATCGGTCAGCGCATTGGCAACATGCTGCAGGCCGAAACCCAGCGCATGGAAAAGATTGCCGAATTGCGCAAGCTGTTCGAGCAGTTGTACAACAGCATGGGCCGTAAGGAAGACCTGTCGCAGTTGAGCGATGACGAAGTGTTGGCCATGGCCGACAACCTCAAAGAAGGTTTCCCGTTCGCCACCCCCGTGTTCGACGGTGCAGCCGAAGAAGAAATCCGCGCCATGCTGCACCTGGCTTACCCAGAAGACTTGGCCAAGGCCAAGGGCCTGACAGCCACACGCACGCAAGCCAACTTGTTTGACGGCCGCACAGGCGACGCCTTTGACCGTCCAACCACCATTGGCTACATGCACTTCTTGAAACTGCACCACTTGGTGGACGACAAGATGCACGCCCGCTCGACCGGTCCTTACAGCTTGGTCACGCAGCAGCCGCTGGGTGGTAAGGCGCAGTTCGGTGGTCAGCGTTTCGGTGAGATGGAAGTGTGGGCGCTGGAAGCGTATGGCGCTTCTTACGTCCTGCAAGAGATGCTCACCGTGAAGTCCGACGACGTGCAAGGCCGTACCAAGGTGTACGAGAGCATCGTCAAAGGCGAACACTCCATCGAAGCGGGCATGCCCGAATCGTTCAACGTGCTGGTCAAGGAAATCCGTTCGCTGGGCCTTGACATCGAGCTCGAGCGTTCTTAATTCACAGGCAAAGGATTTAAACCATGAAATCACTACTCGACCTGTTCAAGCAGTTCACGCCCGATGACCACTTCGATGCGATCCGCATCGGCCTGGCATCGCCCGAGAAGATCCGTTCGTGGTCTTTCGGCGAAGTGAAAAAGCCAGAAACCATCAATTACCGTACCTTCAAGCCTGAGCGCGATGGTCTGTTTTGTGCCAAGATTTTTGGCCCTATCAAAGACTACGAATGCTTGTGCGGCAAGTACAAGCGTCTCAAGCACCGCGGCGTGATCTGCGAGAAGTGCGGCGTTGAAGTCACACAAACCAAAGTGCGTCGCGAGCGCATGGGTCACATTGACCTGGCCGCGCCTTGCGCCCACATCTGGTTCCTGAAATCGCTGCCATCGCGTTTGGGCCTGGTGCTCGACATGACGCTGCGCGACATCGAACGTGTGTTGTACTTTGAAGCGTATGTGGTGACCGACCCTGGCATGACGCCGCTGAAAAAATTCGGCATCATGTCTGAAGACGACTACGACGCCAAAGTCAAAGAGTACGGCGACGAATTCGTGGCCAAGATGGGTGCCGAAGGCATCCGCGAGTTGCTCGAAGGCATTGACATCGAAAGCGAGATCGAGCGCCTGCGTGGCGACTTGACCGGCTCCGAACTCAAAGTCAAGAAGAACTCCAAGCGCCTCAAAGTGCTGGAAGCCTTCAAGAAGTCGGGCATCAAGCCCGGTTGGATGGTGCTCGAAGTGCTGCCCGTGTTGCCGCCGGACCTGCGTCCGCTGGTGCCGTTGGATGGCGGCCGCTTTGCGACCTCCGATCTGAACGACTTGTACCGCCGTGTCATCAACCGCAACAGCCGTCTGCGCCGTTTGCTGGAATTGAAAGCGCCCGAGATCATTGCGCGCAACGAAAAGCGCATGCTGCAAGAAGCCGTGGACAGCTTGCTGGACAACGGCCGTCGCGGCAAGGCCATGACCGGCGCCAACAAGCGCGCCCTGAAGTCTTTGGCCGACATGATCAAAGGCAAGAGCGGTCGTTTCCGTCAAAACTTGCTGGGTAAGCGCGTCGACTACTCCGGTCGTTCCGTCATTACCGTGGGTCCAACCCTCAAACTGCACCAGTGCGGTTTGCCCAAGTTGATGGCCATCGAGCTGTTCAAGCCTTTCATCTTTGCGCGTCTCGAAGCCATGGGCATCGCGACCACCATCAAGGCTGCCAAGAAAGAAGTTGAAGCCGGCACCCCCGTGGTGTGGGACATTCTTGAAGAGGTCATCAAAGAGCACCCCGTGATGCTCAACCGTGCGCCTACGCTGCACCGTTTGGGTATTCAGGCATTCGAGCCTTTGCTGATCGAAGGCAAAGCCATTCAGTTGCACCCCCTCGTTTGCGCGGCCTTCAACGCCGACTTCGACGGTGACCAGATGGCCGTTCACGTGCCCTTGTCGGTCGAAGCGCAGATGGAAGCCCGCACTTTGATGCTGGCCTCGAACAACATTTTGTTCCCTGCTTCTGGCGAGCCTTCCATCGTGCCGTCGCAAGACGTGGTGCTGGGTTTGTACTACGCGACCCGTGACCGCATCAATGCCAAGGGCGAAGGTCTGATCTTCTCCGACATCGGTGAAGTGCAGCGCGCCCTGGACGCCAACGCTGTCGAGTTGACTGCCAAGATCAACGTGCGCATGACCGAGTGGACCAAAGACAAAACGACCGGTGAATTCACCTCGTCCGTGTCGATGGTGGAAACCACCGTGGGCCGTGCACTGCTGTCGGAAATCTTGCCCAAGGGCCTGCCTTTCTCGAACCTGAATAAGGCGCTGAAGAAGAAAGAAATTTCCAAGCTGATCAACACGTCTTTCCGCAAGTGCGGCTTGAAAGAGACCGTGGTGTTCGCTGACAAGCTGTTGCAAAACGGTTTCCGTCTGGCCACACGCGCTGGTATCTCGATCGGTATCGACGACATGCTGGTGCCGCCAGAGAAGCCCGCCATCATTGAAGCCGCTGAAAAAGAAGTCAAAGACATCGAGCAGCAATACGTCTCCGGTCTGGTGACCGCTGGCGAGCGCTACAACAAGGTCGTTGACATCTGGGGCAAAGCTGGTGACGTCGTCTCCAAGGTGATGATGGACCAACTCCGCAAAGAGAAGACCATTGACCGTCATGGCAAGGAAGTCGATCAGGAATCGTTCAACTCGATTTACATGATGGCCGACTCCGGTGCCCGTGGGTCTGCTGCGCAGATTCGACAGTTGGCCGGTATGCGTGGTTTGATGGCCAAGCCCGACGGCTCGATCATTGAAACCCCCATCACGGCGAACTTCCGTGAAGGTCTGAACGTGTTGCAGTACTTCATCTCGACACACGGTGCACGTAAAGGTCTGGCCGACACGGCTTTGAAGACCGCCAACTCGGGTTACCTGACCCGTCGTCTGGTGGACGTGACCCAAGACTTGGTCGTGACCGAACTCGATTGCGGCACTTCTGACGGCTCGCTGATGCGCGCCATCGTTGAAGGCGGTGAAGTCATCGAGTCGCTGCGTGACCGTATCCTGGGCCGCACCGCTGCTGAAGACGTGTTGCATCCTGAAACCCGCGCTGTGCTGGCCTCTGCCGGCACCATGCTGGAAGAAGACCTCATCGACGAACTCGAAGCCGCTGGCGTTGACGAAGTCAAGGTCCGCACCGCACTGACTTGCGAAACCCGTTTCGGTCTGTGCGCCAAGTGCTATGGCCGCGATCTGGGCCGTGGTGGTCTGGTCAACGGTGGCGAGGCCGTCGGTGTGATCGCTGCGCAGTCCATCGGTGAGCCGGGTACCCAGCTGACCATGCGTACGTTCCACATCGGTGGTGCGGCTTCGCGTGCGGCTGTGGCTTCCAGCGTGGAAGCCAAGTCCAACGGCATCATTGGCTTCAATGCCACGATGCGTTATGTGACCAACACCAAAGGTGAGCTGGTGGTGATTTCCCGTTCTGGTGAAATCGTGATCAGTGAGCATGGCCGTGAGCGCGAGCGTCACAAAGTGCCTTACGGCGCGATCCTGTCGATCAAGGCCGACCAGACCATCAAGGCTGGCACCATCTTGGCCAACTGGGATCCATTGACCCGCCCGATCATCACCGAATTCGCCGGTCAGGTGAAATTCGAGAACGTCGAGGAAGGCATGACCGTTGCCAAGCAGGTCGACGAAGTGACCGGTTTGTCTACGCTGGTGGTCATTGATCCCAAGCGCCGTGGCGCCGCCAAGGTCATTCGCCCTCAGGTCAAACTGATCGATGCGCAAGGCAAAGAAGTCAAGATCCCCGGCACCGACCATTCGGTGACCATCGGCTTCCAGATCGGCTCGCTGATCCAGGTGCGTGACGGCATGGATGTGGGCCCTGGCGAAGTGCTGGCCCGTATCCCGGTCGAAGGTCAGAAGACCCGAGACATCACCGGTGGTTTGCCACGTGTGGCCGAACTGTTCGAAGCCCGTACGCCCAAAGACAAAGGCATGTTGGCCGAGATCACGGGTACCGTGTCCTTTGGTAAGGAGACCAAAGGCAAGGTCCGCTTGCAGATTACAGACCCTGAAGGCAAGGTCTGGGATGAATTGATTCCCAAAGAGAAGAACATCCTGGTGCACGAAGGCCAAGTGGTCAACAAGGGCGAGAGCATTGTGGACGGTCCGGCCGATCCGCAAGACATCTTGCGTTTGTTGGGCATCGAAGAGCTGGCCCGTTACATCGTTGACGAAGTGCAGGATGTTTACCGCTTGCAAGGCGTGAAGATCAACGACAAGCACATCGAAGTGATTGTTCGCCAGATGCTGCGTCGCGTGGTGGTCGAGAACATTGGTGACTCCACCTACATCTCCGGCGAGCAGGTCGAGCGTTCTGAAATGCTCAACACCAACGATGCATTGCAACGTGAAGGCAAGATCCCTGCGACATTCAGCAACTTGTTGCTGGGTATCACCAAGGCTTCTTTGTCGACCGATTCGTTCATTTCGGCCGCTTCCTTCCAGGAAACGACACGTGTGTTGACCGAAGCGGCCATCATGGGCAAGCGCGACGAGCTGCGTGGTCTGAAGGAAAACGTGATCGTGGGTCGTCTGATCCCTGCGGGTACGGGTTTGGCTTACCACAAGGCCCGTGCCGTCAAGGATGCGATGGACGACGCCGAGCGTCGCGCTATTGCCGACGCCGAGGCTGCAGACTTGGCCGGTCAGTCGGCTGAAGATGCCGTCACCGACGCAGGCGAAGCCGCCTGAGTGATGGGTTCACCTTTCATCGGGTGAACACGGATCAGCCCCTGCACCGTATCGCGGTCAGGGGCTGTTTTTATGGCGAGGATTCCACGGAGGTGAAACCATGGGCGCGTTGATCTTTGGCTTGCTGCTAGCGGTCACCCTGTTTTGGGCTGTCGGTGCGCACAACCGCTTGGTGCGTTTGCGCGCAGAGGTGGTTCGCCAGTGGAGCAGCGTCGATGCCGTCTGGATTCGCTTGCTGGTACGCATGCAAGGCGGTATCGCTGCGCGGCAGTCATTGATGATGGACGCGGGGGCAGATGAATTACAGCCCTTGCAGATGGCATGTGACGAGTTGTTGGAGGCTTTGTCTCAAGCACGTTTGCAACCCCTGGATGGTGAAAGTCAAAAACAAGTGGTGACACAGCATTTGAAGGTGCTTGCAGAGATCCGTCTGATGCTGCAAACGCCCAACGATGCGGTCAAGCCTGACCTGGACATCGCCCTGAACCGGATGCGGCAAACGCTGCCTGCGGCACTCATTCCTTACCATGTGGCTGTGGCCGCTTACAACGATGCGCTGGCCATGCGGCCGGCCTCCTGGTTGGCCGGACGCCTGAACTTCAAACCCGCCATGCGCATGGACTTGTCCATGGGGGCTGCTTGACGCTGAACATGACAACCATGCCCTCATTGACCGGACAGACCTCGTCGGGCCAGTCCCCGCCTTTGTGGCGTTTGCTGCAAGCAACGGCCGCTGCCGTACAGGCCACACGCCAGGGCCGTTCATTGACTGCACAACTGGAGAGCGTTCCCCATGAGCTGAGGCCAGGGGTTCAGGCTTTGAGTTTTCAGGTGCTGAGGCAACTGGGCCGGGCCATGGCTTTGCGTGAGCTGCTGGCTTCCAAAGCACCACCGCCTGCGGTGGACGCCTTGCTTTGTACAGGCTTGGCCTTGTGCTGGAACGATGCGGATGCTCCGTACCCTGTCCATACCCTGGTCAACCAAACGGTTGAGGCCGCACGCAAGCAACGGCAAACTCAAGCCCAAAGCGGGTTCATCAATGCCTGTCTGCGCCGTTTCATGCGGGAGCGTGATGATTGCGTGTCTCAGACCAACGGCAACCTTCAGGCGCAATGGAATCATCCGCGCTGGTGGGTCGAACGTCTGCAGGCGGATCACCCACGCCATTGGCAGTCACTGCTGGACATGGCCCAAAAACCAGCCCCTATGACGCTGCGCGTCAACAGCCAGCAACACCAAGTGACCGCTTACCAGCAGCAGTTGGATGCGATCGGCGTGTCATCTCACGTGGTGGGTTTGCAAGGACTGCAATTGAGCAAGGCACTGCCCGTGCACTTGTTGCCCGGTTTTTCGGCGGGCCATGTGTCGGTTCAAGATGCCGCCGCGCAATTGGCAGCGCCCCTGCTCATGCATGGGCTGGACACGGCCAAGCCGTGGAAAATCCTGGACGCATGTGCTGCACCCGGGGGGAAAACCGGACATTTACTGGAGCTTTATCCTCAGGCAAATGTGCTGGCCCTGGATGTGGACGAATCCCGTTGCGAGCGCATTCACCAGAACTTGCAGCGCTTGGGACAGAGAGCCCAAGTGCGGGCCGCAGACGCTGGGCAGCCTGGACAATGGTGGGATGGTGAGCTGTTTGACGCGATTTTGCTGGATGCACCCTGTACAGCATCGGGCATCGTGAGGCGGCATCCGGATGTGCGATGGCTGCGCAGACCGACAGACAGTAGACAATTGGCCCAAATTCAGGCCACTTTGCTTGAAACCCTTTGGCCTCTGTTGAAGTCTGGCGGGCGCATGCTTTATTGCACTTGCTCGGTTTTCAAGGCGGAGGGGGATGAGGCGGTGCAAGCGTTTCTTCAACGCAACACCGATGCCTTATTGCAGCCTTCGCCAGGACATTTGATACCCGGACAGTCCCCAAGTGGGCTGTCAGTCGAGCACAATCCATTGGGTGAACATGATGGGTTTTATTACGCACTGCTGGAAAAGCGCCAAAGCTGAGCTGCGGCGCCTTGCTCGCTGGGCCCTGGGGGCCTGGCTGCTTGTCGCCTCATGCGCCTGGGCTCAAACCTCGGTTGCTGAGCTGACAGAGCTGCGCGCCGAGCGCCGGGACGCCGCTTTGTACGTGACCGCACAGCTGAAACTCGAGTTGGGTCCGGCTGTTGAGGATGCACTGGTCAAAGGCTTGGCGGTGCACTTTGTTGCCGAGGCTGAGGTCATGCGTGACCGTTGGTATTGGTATGACCGAAAAATCGGCATCGCAACACGTTACTACCGATTGGCTTTTCAGCCCCTCACCCGCCGTTGGCGGTTGAACGTTTCGAATGAGCCCATTTCAGGTGCTGGCTTGGGCGGCAGCATCTCGCAGAATTTTGAAACCCTGTCTGAAGCGCTGGGCGTCATCCGACGTCAGTCCGGCTGGAAAGTGGCCGAAATGGCCGAATTGGATCTGGATGCCCGGCAATACATCGCTTACCGCTTCCGGCTGGATATCTCTCAGCTGCCACGCCCTTTCCAGATTGCCGCAGGTAACCAGGCCGAGTGGACTTTGGTGGCGAGCCGGCAATTGCGTTTGACAACAGACATGGTGCGCTGACGTGGGTTTGTCTGTCCGTCGATCCGAAAAGCAAGTGCTGCAGGCATCGCGCACCAGCCGATGGCTTTTGGGCTTGGGTGCGTTGGCGATGGTGGTGATCGGTTTGGGCTTGCTGGTCTTGATGACCCAAGCCACAGGCAACCGAGAGCGGTACAACCAGAATTACGAATGGCTCACGCTCATCAACGCTGTCGTGGCCAGCGGGCTCTTGATCACCATCTTGTGGGGGGCTGTGCGGCTGTTGCTCAGACTTCGCCGTGGGCAATTCGGCTCCAGGTTGCTGGTCAAATTGGCGGGCATCTTCGCGTTGGTGGGCGTCATTCCCGGCGTCTTGATTTATGTGGTTTCCTACCAGTTCGTTTCACGTTCGATTGAAAGCTGGTTTGACGTCAAGGTTGAAGCGGCGCTGGTGGCTGGCCTGAATCTGGGGCGGGCCACACTGGACACGCTGAGTACGGATCTGGCCAAACAATCGCGTGTCGCAGCAGCCCAACTGAGCGATGTTGCCGATGTGAGCGCTGGCGTTGCCTTGGAAAAGATACGCGAACAGCTGGGCGTCAGTGACGCGGTGTTGTGGACGACCAGCGGGCGCATGGTGGCCAGCGCAGGCCAGTCGCGGTTCCAGATCAGACCGGAGTTGCCTCCGAGTCAACAAATCAAAGAGGCCAGGCAGAAGGGCCACATCGAATGGGTGGAGGGCTTTGACGAAGCCATCCCCGGTGGCGACAAGGGGCGCATCAAGGCACTGGTTTTGTTGCCTCAATCTGGCCTGGCCTTCGATGAAGACCGACGCTTGTTGCAAGTGACGCAGGACTTGCCGCCGACGCTGGTTAACAACGCGCTGGAGGTGCAGTCCGCCTACCGTGAATACCAAGAGCGTGCCTTGGCGCGTGAAGGCCTCAGGCGCATGTACATCGGCACGTTGACCCTCAGCTTGTTTTTAGCCGTTCTCGGCGCCATCTTGCTGGCGGTGGTGTTGGGCAACCAGTTGGCCCGACCTTTGTTGTTGCTGGCGCATGGCATGCGCCAAGTGGCTGCGGGCGACTTGACACCCAAGCTGGCATTGCAAGGCAACGATGAACTCGGCGGTTTGACGCGTTCGTTTGCCGACATGACGCAACAGTTGTCGGATGCCCGCTCCAATGTGCAGCGCAGCCTGGTTCAGCTGGACACAGCCCGCGGCAATTTACAAACGATTCTGGACAACTTGACCGCCGGTGTCATGGTGTTCGATGCACAAGGTGTCATTCAGTCGGCCAATCCGGGTGCAACGCGCATCTTGCGTGTGCCGGTTGCGGCGCACAACGGCTTGTCACTGCTCAGCTTGCCTGGCCTTGAAGGGTTTGCGCAAGGCGTCGTTGAACAATTTGCAATGTTGCGCTCTGACAGCGGCACCCATGAGTTGGACCATTGGCAAAAATCTTTTGAAATTCACGCTACCGGCCAAGGCTTGTCTGAGACAGCGGTGACCTTGTTGGCCCGTGGTGCGGTATTGCCGGATGGCATGCGGCTTTTGGTGTTCGATGACATTTCAGAAATCGTGTCTGCAGAGCGGGCCCAAGCTTGGGGTGAGGTGGCCAGGCGCTTGGCTCATGAAATCAAAAATCCGCTGACCCCCATCCAGTTGTCTGCAGAAAGATTGCAGAGAAAACTGATGGGCAAACTCGATGCCCAAGACGATGCTGTGCTGGCCAAGTCTGTCAAGACCATCGTGGACCAAGTTGATGCCATGAAGCGATTGGTCAATGAATTTCGTGACTATGCCCGACTGCCTTCAGCCGACTTGAAGCCTGTCCAGCTCAATGTCCTGATTGCGGATCTGATGGTGTTGTACGCGAATGAACCAGCAGATCAGATCCATCGCGCCACGGTGGTTACCGAACTTGACCCCACGTGCCCACCCATATTGGGCGATGAACAGCAACTCCGGCAAGTGATCCACAACCTGCTGCAAAACGCACAGGATGCCTGCGAGTCCAAAGGCGAACTTGCGCAGGACGCACGCGTTGGCGTGCGCACCGAATGGAATGCCTCGCGCAACCGAGTTCGTTTGACGGTGTCCGATACGGGGCCAGGTTTTGAGACCAATATCCTCAAGCGTGCATTTGAACCCTACGTCACCACCAAGGCCAAGGGCACTGGATTGGGCTTGGCCGTGGTGAAGAAAATTGCCGATGAACATGCGGCCAAAATTGAGCTGAGCAATGTGATGCAAGACGGCGAAATCAAAGGCGCGCAAGTCTCGCTATCATTCGCACTGGAAACACCCAAGGGCAAATTGAATCAGCCCGCTTATTGAACAGAGACACGCAGACAATATGGCAAATATTTTGGTCGTTGACGATGAGCTTGGGATCCGTGATCTGCTCTCTGAAATCCTGTTCGATGAAGGGCATCAAGTTGAGCTTGCCGAAAATGCCGCCAGGGCGCGCGAAGCACGCATGCGCATGCGCCCCGACCTGGTGCTGCTCGACATCTGGATGCCGGACACCGATGGTGTGAGCCTCTTGAAAGAATGGGCGACCGCAGGCTTGCTCAACATGCCCGTGATCATGATGAGCGGCCACGCGACCATCGATACGGCGGTGGAGGCGGTCAAGATCGGTGCTCAAGCCTTTCTGGAAAAACCCATCACCTTGCAAAAACTGCTCAAAGCCGTTGAGCAGGGTTTGGCCAGAGACCAAGTCAAACAGGCGGTGAGCTCTTTGATGGCCACGCAAGTCACCAGCGTGATGCCAGCCGCTTTGGTTGGCAACGATATAGCCAGCGCTGTGTTGGAGGTTCAGCAAAGTTTTGATTTGGATCGACCTTTGCGAGAGGCCCGCGATGCCTTCGAGAAAGCCTACTTTGAATTCCACCTGGCCCATGAAGCTGGCTCCATGACCAAAGTGGCGGAGAAAACGGGTCTGGAGCGAACACACCTGTACCGAAAGCTCAAACAACTGGGCGTGGATTTGTCTCGCAGCAAACGCAATGGCTGATTTGTGTTCGATACATCAGAACAATCTTTTTCCTCTGCTATAATTTTGCTTCCGGCCCGGTAGCTCAGTTGGTAGAGCAGCGGATTGAAAATCCGCGTGTCGATGGTTCGATTCCGTCCCAGGCCACCATTTGAAACCGTCGTTTTACTTTGTAGAACGGCGGTTTTTCTTTTGGGGCAGCGTCGTTTAAAACGACAGCCCTACGCTGCGGGCACTTTTCCCTTACTTTGCTGTCGCTTTGTCCTATGACGCACAGCACAGATACAGGGGCAGTGACACGGGATACGAAACTCCGCGTGTCAATCGCCAGCCTTGCCCAAGCACAACCCAGCATCCTGTACCTACGCGACGGCGACGTTGTGTTGTACAGACGCAGCCGCAGTCTGCTGTATCAGTGCCGCTACCGTTTGGCTGACGGCAGTTGGGTAAGACAGACGACTGGCAAAGCGGCTTTAGAACACGCCATAGCCCGTGCTTGCGACATATACGACGAAGCCAGATACAGACAAAGGCTGGGTTTAGCACACCGCACACACTCTGTCGCACAAATTGCCGCCGTTTGCTGTGTTGACTTGCGGCAGCAGATTGACGCGAAGGGCAAGAAGACGGCGTTGAATGACTATCTAAGCATCATCGAACGCTACTTCGTGCCTTACTTTGGGGAGCGTCAGTTGGAGACATTGACGCACACGGACATACGGGAGTTTGAACTGTGGCGAGATAGGCAAATGACACGCCGTCCCAAAACATCAACACTCAACAACTTCACAAGTGCGTGGAGCCGTGTGATTGAAACGGCAGTAAGTCGTGGCTACATCAGTGAGCGTGTGCCAGTACCCAAACTCACCAGCAAAGGCGAGAAGGGCAAAACACGCCCAGCGTTCAGCAAAGAAGAGATAGAGCAGTTGTTGGCGTTTATGGAAGGGTGGAGCCAGCAAGGCAGGCTGGCTGTAGAACGCGAGATACGCCCGCTGTTGCGTGACTATGTGGAGATGTTGCTTTACACGGGTATGCGGCACGGTACGGAGGCAATGGGCATACGGTGGCGGGACTTGGAGTGGCACACAAAAGATGGTGTGCGTTATCTGCGAGTGTGGGTAGATGGCAAAACCGGCGGGCGTTGGTTGATTGCCAAGCACAAGGCAGTAGATGTGCTGCGTAGGCTACACGCGAGGCAGAAGGACATTTGCGAACTGTCGTTTGAAACGACATTCACAGAGCGTGTGCCGCACCTGCTGTTCCGCTTTAGTGATGGTCATCAGCCGCATAGTCTTGTTGGCACATTCCGCAAGTTGATGCGAGATAGTGGCTTGTTGGTGGACGGTGCGGGACAAACACGCACCTTGTATAGCCTACGGCACACCTACGCCACGCTGGCTCTGTTGGAGGGTGGGGCTGACATACACACTCTGTCTAAACAGATGGGCAACTCTGCGGTAATGATTGAAAGGCACTACAGCAAGTTGACGGCAACAATGGCGGCGGACAGATTGGCTTGAGGCTTGAGGTTGATTGTAAAAATGAGATGTGTATGATGGATAACAGACACTTACAGGATGTTGATGATGAAGAAAATATTCCCACTTGTTGCTATCGTGACGATTATGAGTGGTTGTGCTCAAAATCTTTGGTACAAGCCAACAGCCAGGCAAGGAGAGTTTGAGGTTGATCGGTATGCGTGTGTTCAACAGTCACAGCAAAGACTGGGAATGGCAAGTGTTAACAGATACGGCGGAAGTGCCATTGACCAGCAAATCACGAACGATCAAGTGTTTTCCACTTGTATGACTTCCAAGGGATGGAGTCTTGGCAGGAAAGAAGTTGTAGATAGCCAAATTGCTCAAGCAACAGCAGTCAACAACTCAGTAAAGCAACAAGTGGCACAAGTAGTCGAGAAGATTAAAGCCGCATGTGCGTCGCAGGAATTTAGAGAATACTATTCCAAAACTGCTTGTAATACCAATGACATGTCGTTAGCACAACTTGCTGATAACTCCAAGATTACTGAAGCACAAAAAATTGTTTTTTTAAAGCAACAAGAAGTTATTTTGGCATACAACAAAGAAATGTATGAGGTAATTCGAACCGCTGGACCAAACGGAATTAGAGAGGCTGAAAATTTCAAAAATTTCGTTCAGCCATTGTCTGAGAAAAATAGTCTGAATTTATATATGGGGAATATAACTTGGGGTGAATATAATCAAAGACGAAAAGAGATTGCTCGTGAAGGTCAAGAAGCAATGAGAAGAAATCCATGAATGGAATAATTCAAATAATCGCAGCACAATAAAGAGTGAGAGAAGTTGGATTAAAAGAAAGAGCACCTGCTGAGAAAGAAGCGGTCAAATAAAATAATTTTACGTGACAACAATAGCATTGTTGGCTATCTGTCGCATGACGGCTAATGCTGAATACGGAAAATGTTTGAATGAGGCTGGCACTACGGGATACAAGAAAGTCTAGTGAAAATGGCTCGAAAATCAGTAAAAGAGTGGTTGATTGCTTCTAACGGATGGCAGCGAATCTGGTTTGTCTGCTCCATTGTTTGCTTTTTGTACTTCACTGTCATTTTTCCTTTGACGGAATCCAACAAAGGAAGTTCATTCAGATATGAGATGAGGTGGGCGACGGAAAGGGAAATGAAGAACCCAATGTGTGCTCCGTATATGGCTATCGAGTTCAGCAAACTTATTGAGCCAGAGTACTCTACTGATGGAAGCACTTGCTATCACATACATAGTCATCGTAAGTACTCTGACGATAAGAGCCCAATCACTGAAAAAATCTATCAGCAGAGTTTTGACAGTAATGAAAGAGAAAAGTGGCTGATGTTCATTGGAATGGGTGCTTTCATTTCTACTCTCTTAATAGCGTTTGTTTATGGTGTTGGTGTTGTTATATCTTGGATCACTAAAGGTTTTAATAGAAATGAACAGCAATGAGTGCCGATAGTGATGACTTGGTAAAGTTCATTTCCGCACTTGCGTTGCTTGTTGGTGGGTTTTGCGTTGTTGGCTGGCAAGTTTACGAATATTTGCGGTACAACATTTGGACCCCAGTTTCTGTTGTCACTGCTTTGGAATGGATGAAAATTCAATGGGCATTGAATCCAACAGACTGGGTTGGTCTATACAATATTCTGAGAAAAGTTCCGCTATCAGTTGCGATGATTGTCAGTGGATGGATGGTAGTAATGAGTGAGCAAAAATGAAAGTGATTGCTCAAACGAAAAAGCCCGCACATTGGCGGGCTTTTTTTATTGGTGTCAACATACTGCACCTACGCTGTGCTTGCTGGGTATACACATGTCTGCATCTCCTCAATCGCTCACAGGGCTCGCCCCATTTTTGAAGCCATATCGGTGGGCGCTTGTCCTGGCGGGCTTGTTTTTGCTGTTGGCCGCAGGCACTACGCTGGCATTTCCCTGGGTCTTGCGCCAGTTGATTGACCAAGGCCTGTCCACCGGGGCCACGGCCGATCAGTTGTCGGGCAATTTTTTGCAGTTGTTTGGCGTGGCAGCGGCTTTGGCGGTGTTTTCTTCAGGGCGTTACTACACCGTGAGCTGGCTGGGCGAGCGCATCACCGGCGACCTGCGCAATGCGGTGTACGGCCATGTGCTGAAACAAAGCCCGGCATTCTTTGAAACCACGCAATCGGGCGAAGTGCTCTCGCGCCTGACCAACGACACCACTTTGGTGCAGACCGTGGTGGGCTCGTCGTTTTCGATGGGCTTGCGCAACCTGGTCATGGGTGCGGGTGCGTTGGTGATGCTGGTCTGGACCAATCCGGTGCTCATGCTGCAGGTGGTGGTGGTCTTGGCTGCGGTCATCTTCCCCAGTGTGTACCTGGGCCGGCGTGTGCGCCGCCTGTCTCGGGCCAACCAGGACCGGGTGGCCGATTCGAGCGCCATCGCCTCCGAGGTGCTGAATGCCATCAGCGTGGTGCAAAGCTACACGGCCGAGGGCCGTGAAACCCGCCGCTTCATCGATTCGACCGCCCGAGCTTTGGGCACCGCACTGGGCCGCATCCGCGCACGGGCCGTGCTGGTGGGCTTCATCATCATGGCATCGAGTGCGGTGCTGCTGTGGGGGCTGTACATGGGCACGCTGGCGGTGCGGGCGGGTACCAGCACGGCGGGACAGCTGGGCGAGACGGTGTTTTATGTGATCTTGCTGGCCAGCGCCTTTGCAGTGCTGGGCGAGGTGTATGGCGATTTGCTGCGCGCAGCGGGCGCGACCGAGCGACTGATGGAGTTGCTGCACACCGAGTCCAACCTCAAGATCGCAGCCCAACCGCAACAAGCGCCCTGGCCGCAGGGCGGTTCTTCGCTTCAGCTGGAGTCGGTGCGGTTTCACTACCCCTCACGCCCCGACACCTGGGCGCTAGACCAATTGACAGGTCAAATCCACCCGGGGCAGACCGTGGCCGTGGTGGGCCCAAGCGGCGCAGGCAAGACCACGCTGTTCGATTTGCTGATGCGCTTTCATGACCCGCAGTCGGGCCGCATCGTGCTGGACGGCTTGCCCATCGACCAGATGGACCTGCATGACCTGCGCGAGCGTATGGCCATCGTGCCGCAGGATCCGGTGATATTTTCTGGCACGGTGATCGAGAACATCCGCTACGGCCGCCCCGACGCCAGCCTGGACGACGTGCACGCTGCTGCTGAAGCCGCTTATGCGCAAGAGTTCATCCGCGAACTGCCGGAGGGCTTTGATACTTACCTGGGCGACCGGGGTGTGCGCTTGTCGGGTGGGCAGCGCCAACGCATCGCGATCGCGCGGGCCATTTTGAAAAACCCGCCGCTCTTGCTGCTGGACGAAGCCACCAGCGCGCTTGACGCACAGAGCGAAAAAATGGTGCAGGCTGCACTGGACAAAGCCATGGTCGGCCGCACCACGCTGGTCATTGCGCACCGCCTGGCCACGGTGCAGCGCGCTGATGTGATCTGGGTGCTCGAGCGTGGGCGCCTGATGGAGCAGGGCGCCCACGCCGAACTGCAAGCCAAGGGTGGGCTGTACGCCAGCTTGGCGGCGCTGCAGTTCAATGCGGTGGTTTGATGGCCGAGCCCGATTCACCAAAGAAAAAGCCGCTCACAGGAGCGGCTTTTTCATGCGCAACTGAAAAGGATCAGTTGCGGTTGTCGCGGTAACCGCTGCCGTAGCCGGTGGTCGGCTCTTTGGGCTTGGAGATGTTCACCACGATCGAACGACCGCTGACCGACATGCCGTTCAGACCGGCGATGGCGGCTTGGGCTTCTTCGGCGCTGGACATTTCGACAAACGCGAAGCCTTTGGAGCGACCGGTGTCGCGGTCCATCATGACTTTGGCCGACAGAACGCCGCCAAATTCAGAAAAGTTTTGACGCAAGCTGGCGTCGTCGATGGTGTAAGGCAAGTTGCCCACGTAAATTTTGCTGCTCATGGTTGAGCCTTTCAGAGAGGTGGCGTGCAGGTTTTCAAATCAACCTGTCCGCATGGAATGGCGGTTTCCTGAGAGATTCCGCCGGGAAAAGTGCCTTGCCTTGCAGGCAAGGGCACCTTTATTGGGGTGTTGGTGCATTGGCAAGTCGTGGCGTCTGTCCATGACGCGGTTTCTTGCTGTTTGCGTGGTGGGACTTTGGCGAGCCCCTCGCTGGTTGTGACTCGCGAAGTCGCAAGCAAATCTCATTATATTCTTAAATTAAATATAGAGGAATTTTCTTATTCATTTCAGTTTTAAGTGTGGGTATTGGCCGCAAAGGGCGATTCGCCATGCAAATTGCTCAACTATCGCTGTCTTGCAGACAGTGGTGCTGGCATGGCTCACAATTCGGCATCCAGTATGTTCTGGCAAATTGCGCTAAGGAGTGCCCTATGTCTTCACGTTTCATGTCTTCTAATTCCAGCCGCCGTGTCTTCATGATGCAAGTGGCCACAGCGGCCAGCACTTTGGTGGTGGCCAGCGAGGCTTCTGCGCAAGCCATGGTGGACGAAAAAGACCCTCAAGCTGCAGGCTTGGCTTACAAAGCCGATGGCACCAAAGTGGACAAGGCCAAAAATCCTAAGTTCGTCGCCGGCTCGAATTGCGCCAACTGTGCGTTGTTCCAGGCCAAAGCCGGTGCTGCAGCAGGTGCTTGCCCGCTGTTTGCAGGCAAACAAGTGGCGGCCAAAGCCTGGTGCTCTGCTTGGGCCAAAAAAGCCTGACCACCTGCGGTGCCTGACCAGGCATTCAGTGTGTTCAAACCGCCTTCGGGCGGTTTTTTTTGTACCCCTCAATCAGGCGTCGTGCAATGTGTCGCCGTGAACTTCCAGGGCCCCACTGCGTTCCAGTTCAGAGAGCATCATGTCCAGCCAGGTGTTCACGTCGTGGCCTTGGCCAAAGCGGCGGTGCAAGTCATTCATGTAGGGCACGCCCAAAGCCCAGGCGCTGAATTCGGCTTTGGAGATTTGCCCCCATTCCAGCAGTTTGAATTTGAGCAACACCTTGGTGCCGTAGCGCGCATGGCGCTCGGGATTTTGGGCAAAGCTTTCGAGTTTGCTGCGGGCCAGCGCCAAGGCGGGCGCGATTTCGGTGAAGACGGCACCATGCCCTGGAATGATGGTGGCCGGTTGGAGCCTTTCAATCAGGTCGAGGGTCTGTCCCACTTCGTCAAATGCATCCACCCCGACCAATTCGGGGAACACCACGCCAAAACCGTTTTGCCAAAGTGCATCGGCCGACATCAGCAAGCGGTGTTCCGGGGCGAACAAGATGACGGAATGCGGGTCATGCCCCGGCGCCGCATGCACTTCCCAGTCCATATTCGCCCAGCGGTGCGAGGAGCCTGGCTGGAGCAAGCCGGTGAATGAGAAAGGGGGGCAGTTTTGTCCCGTGGGCTTGTAGCTCAACTCGTCTTCGCACCAGGTGTGAACGGCAGGAGCCAAGCCAGGGGGTATCCAGGTTTTCAGCGCAGGGTAGCGCGCTTGCAAGGCCTGATTGCCGCCGCAATGGTCACTGTGTAAGTGCGTGTTCGCCAATTGGTCGAGCGTGCGGCCTTGCAAGGCTTGCGCCACCAAGGCCAAGGTTTGCTCCTGGTGGGTGACGTAACCGCTGTCTACCAGCGTGGCGTTGTCTGCATCGCACAGCAAAACGTTGTTGGCAGACAGCCAGCCGCGTTCCAATACGGTCACGCCTGCAGGCAAAGAAACGAGGGTGGTCATTCGTGTGCAGCTGCGTTATTTGTTGCTGCGCAATTCCCGGCGCAAGATTTTGCCGACGTTGGATTTGGGCAGTTCGTCACGGAATTCGATGTATTTGGGGCGCTTGTAGCCGGTCAGGTTGTCGTGACAGAAGCGCGACACGGCTTCTTCCGTGAGCAAGGGGTCGTTGCGCACCACAAACACTTTGATGGTTTCACCCTGCATCGTGTCGGCGATGCCCACCACAGCACACTCCACAACGCCCGGACAAGTCGAGATGACGTTTTCCAGCTCGCTTGGGAAGACATTGAAGCCGCTGACGATGATCATGTCTTTCTTGCGGTCCACGATGCGCGTGAAGCCCTCATGGTCCATGATGCCCACATCGCCTGTACGCATGAAGCCATCGGCGGTGAAGGTTTTGGCGTTTTCTTCGGGCTGCTGGTAATAACCCGTCATCACGTTGGGGCCACGGATGCAAATTTCACCCGAGCTGCCCACGGGCAAGGTTTGGCCCGCGTCGTCCTTGATGGCGATGTCGATGCTGGGCAGGGGCAAGCCGATGTTGCCGCTGAAGTGGGTTTGTGTGACGGGGTTGTTCGTGCCAATGGCGCAGGTTTCGCTCATGCCCCAACCTTCGATCATGGCGCTGCCCGTGGCGGCTTGCCAGTGCTTGGCCGTTCCCTCGGATGCCGCCATGCCGCCCGCTTGGGTCAAGCGCAGCGAGGAAAAGTCGATCGTCTTGAACATGGGGTGTTGCATCAGGGCGTTGAACAAGGTGTTCACGCCTGGCAGCATGTGGAAGGGGCGTTGCTTGAGCACGTCAATGAACTTGCCAAAATCGCGCGGGTTGGGCACCAGTGTGAGGTGCGAGCCTTGGCGGATGGCCAGCAAGCACAGCGTCAAAGCAAAGATGTGGTACAGCGGCAAAGCGGCAATGCTGTTGACTTTGCGCAGATCGCCAATGCTGGCCAGGGCCGGGGTGAACCAGCCTTCAGCTTGCAAGATGGCCGCCACGATGTTGCGGTGCGTCAATACTGCGCCCTTGGACAGTCCGGTGGTGCCGCCTGTGTACTGCAAGAAGGCGGTGTCATCCAAGGTCTGTGGCACGGGCTTGAGGCTCAGGTGGCGACCTTGGGCAATGGCTTTCTTGAATGGGGTCACGGTACGCCCACCCGCCAAAGGCAGCTCGAACTCGGGCACCATTTTGGCCAGATGGCGAACGGCAAAGGTCATCCAGCGGCCATACCAGGGCCCGAGCAGGTCGCCAATGGAGGCCACCACCATATGTTGAATGGACGTGTGCTCGATCACATCTTGCAAGGTGGACGCAAAATTTTCGAGAATCACAATGGTTGTGGCGCCCGAGTCTTTGAGTTGGTGCTGCAGCTCCCTTGCGGTGTAGAGCGGGTTGACGTTCACGCAGGTGTAACCGGCGCGCAAGATCGCCGCCATGGTGACTGCAAACTGGGGCAAATTCGGCAGCATGATGGCCACGCGGCTGCCGGGTGCCAAACCTTTGTCCTGAAGCCACGCCCCCAGGGCTTTGGACAGCTCGTCCAGCTCCTTGTAGCTCATCCAGCGGTCCATGCAGACCGAAAACGGGCTGTTGCCGTGCTCACGGAAAGCGGTCTCCAGCAAGTCGGTCAGGCTGCTGTATTGGTCCGGGTCAATGTCATGCGGGACGCCGGGGGGGTAGTTCTTCAGCCAAATACGTTCCATCGTTTGTTCTCCTCGATCCTTTCATTGTCACCATCTGTTGGCCAAAGTGTGATCGGGCAATTCCCCATCGAGGCTGGATAAGGTCTCTCAGGCGACAAATAACCAGCACAGACAAGGGCGAGAGATTGGGTGCAAAATAAGGGAAAACCCGAGCCACTCTATGAACACCCCTGCAACCTCCCCTCCCGGATTCTGGCGCCGACTTTGGCGACGCTGGATCTCGGGCGTTGACATGGGCGGTCCTGTGGGGCGTGGCACGCCACGTTTTTTCGGGGGGTGGATTCCCATCCGGTCTTTGTCGCGACGCCACAAGCCCCGCATCCTCAAGCATTTGCTGTCCTTGGCGCCGGAGGACCGTTATCTGCGTTTTGGTTACCCCGCGACCGACGAGCAGATTGAGCGCTATGTGCTGGGCCTGAACTTTGACCGCGATGAAATTTTCGGGGTGTTCAACCGCCGGTTGGCGTTGGTGGCCATGGCGCATTTGGCGTTTTCGGTTGATCCGCAGTGGGCCACTTGTGCCGAGTTTGGTGTGTCGGTCGCGTCGCACCAGCGCGGCAAAGGCTTGGGGGCCCGTCTTTTTAAACACGCCGTGATGCATGCCCGCAACCAAGGCGTGAGCATGATCTTCATTCATGCGCTGAGTGAAAACGTGGCCATGCTCAAAATTGCGCGCCACGCCGGAGCCAGGGTGCAACGCGATGGCAGCGAAAGCGAGGCTTACCTGACCTTGCCCGAGGCCACGCTGGACAGCCAGCTGAGCGGCTTGATGCAAGAGCAGATGGCCGAATTGGATTACCAGCTGAAAAACCAGGCGCAGCAATTTCGCAAATGGCTGGCCACGGTGCAAGAGATTCGCCAAGGGGTGCGTGATGCCCGTCACACGGTGCACAAGCCTTGAATGGCTGAGTGTCATGTGAATCCGCTATCCTAGAGGCTTAGCCATAACAGCATGTCCTGCACTCTCTGACTGTGTCCGACCCCCATCCTGCGCGCCACCCCGAGCGCGAAGACAAGCGCAGTTTCTTGCAAAAACTCGCCGAATTCATCCACCCCGGTCCTGACTCTGCCGACGAGCTGATCGAAACCTTGGCCGAAGCCGAGGACAACCACATCATCAATGCCGAGAGCCGTCTGATGCTCGAAGGCGTGATCCGCATGGCCGACATGACTGCCGGCGATGTGATGGTGGCCGCACCCCGGATGGACCTGCTGGACATTGAAGACCCATTTGACCAGTTGTTGCACCAGGTCATTGAGACCGCGCACTCGCGCTTTCCGGTCTTTGAGGGCGAAAAAGAAAACATCATCGGCATTTTGCTGGCCAAAGATCTGCTCAAACTGCAGCGTGCGCCCGAATTGAACATCCGCGCGCTGTTGCGCCCGGCTGTTTTTGTGCCTGAGAGCAAAGGCCTCAACGATTTATTGCGCCAGTTCCGCGACAACCGCAACCACCTGGCCATCGTCATCGACGAGTTTGGGCGCACGGCAGGCCTCATCACGATTGAGGACGTGCTGGAGCAAATTGTGGGCGAGATCGAAGACGAATTCGACATTGCCGACGATGAAGGCGATATTTTTGGTCTGCCCGACCGCAGCTTTCGGGTCAGTGGCGACACGTCGCTGGACCGGGTCAGCGAGGCGTTTGGCGTGAATTTGCAAGAAGCCCGTGAGGACGCGGAGGGCCCTGACTTTGACACCATCGGCGGCCTGATCGCCCACGAAATGGGCCATGTGCCGCGCCGTGGCGAAAAGTATGTTTTGGCGGGCCTGCAGTTTGTGGTCTTGCACACCCGTGCGGGCGCTGTGCGCTGGTTCAAGGTGTCGCCGGTTTCCCTCACCTCGACGCCAGAGCCCAAGGCATGAATTTCGGCCCTGAGCGCGCTCGCGGCTTGCCAGCCGTGTGGCCCGCTTTGGCCGGTGCCGCACAGGCGGCGTCTGTTGCCATGCCGGGCAGTGGTCAGGCGCAAGGCTGGCTGCAGGTCTTGAGCCTGACCGTGTTGGCCGCAGGTCTGGCGCGCATCGCCCATCCTGTGAATCGAGCACGGTCTTCAGGCAAACAAGCGGCTTGGGTCGGGGGTTTTTTTGCCACCGCGTGGCTCACAGGGTGTTTTTGGTGGCTGTATGTGTCCATGCATGATGTGGGCGGTTTGCCTGCCCCTTTGGCTGGGCTGGCGGTGTTGGCTTTGGCGTCCGCCTTGGCGCTCTATTACGCCGCAGCTTGCGCGGTGTGGGTGGGTTTGGCAGGGAAGGGGCTGCGCCATCGGCCAGGATTGGCCAGTGCCTTGTTTGCGGCTTTGTGGACTTTGGCCGAACTCATGCGGGGGCGCTGGTTAACGGGCTTTCCTTGGGGTGCGGGCGGTTACGCACATGTCGATGGTGTGTTGGCGGTTTGGGCACCTTGGGTGGGGGTGTATGGCATGGGGGCCTTGGCTGCCTGGTTGTCCATGCGCTTGGCCTTGTCGGGTTGGCGGCTGCGGGCGATCAAGCCCTTGGTCGCTGTGCTGGCCGTCTCCTGGGGGCTGCAGTCTTTTGCCCCCCCTTTGACCACTTCGGCCGGGTTCGGGCAGGTGGAGTTGCTGCAGGCCAATATTTCCCAAAATATCAAATTTGACGTGGGCAGCGGCATCCGCGATGCGCTGCAGTGGTACGACGCTCAGCTGCGTAACAGCCAACAAGCGCTGGTGGTGGCGCCCGAGACGGCCGTCCCTTTGTTGCCTCGGTATTTGCCTGAAGGCTATTGGTCCGGTTTGCAGCAGCATTTTTCCCGGCCTGGTCGGCCTCTGGCCCTTGTGGGCGTGCCTCTGGGCAATGTGGCGCAGGGCTACACCAACTCGGTGGTGGCTTTGGGGCCTGCCGGTTTGCCGGATTACCGCTACGACAAATCGCACCTGGTGCCTTTTGGTGAGTTCATGCCGCCTGGTTTTGTCTGGTTTGTGCGCATGATGAACATTCCTTTGGGTGATTTCCGCTCGGGCGGATGGGATCAGCCCTCGGTTTCCTGGCAAGGTCAGCGCTTGGCCCCCAATGTTTGCTACGAAGATCTGTTTGGCGAAGAGTTGGCTGCACGGTTCAAAGACCCCGTTCAGGCCCCCACCGCCTTGGTGAACGTGAGCAACATCGCCTGGTTTGGCGACACCTTGGCGGTTGACCAGCACCTGAATATCTCGCGCATGCGTGCCATGGAGCTGGGCCGGCCCATGCTGCGCGCCACCAACACAGGCGCCACCGCCATCATTGACCACCAAGGTCGCGTGACCGACCAATTGCCGCGCTTTACCCGTAGCAGCCTGGTTGGCCGATACGAAGGTCGTGAGGGCTTGACACCCTACGCGCGTTGGGCAGCTGCTTGCGGCTTGTGGCCGTTTTGGGGTCTGTGCTGTGCGGTGGTGGGGCTTGCCCTGTGGCGTCGCCGGTCGGTCTGACGGCCTGATTTCCGGGGCGCTGGACGGGCTTGGGCTGGACAGACTTGATCTGACGGGTGCAGTGGCGTCCGCGCGATCAGGCCGTTTGCACCCAGCAAAGACCGTAAAATCAAGGGTTTGCGCAAAGCCTGCGCCCATCCAACCCTCGCCAGCTCGCTGCTGGCAACGCTTCGGCCATGTTGACCTTCCAGCAAATCATTCTCAAATTGCAGCAATACTGGGACGCCCAGGGTTGCGCCTTGCTCCAGCCCTACGACATGGAAGTCGGTGCGGGCACCAGCCACACCGCCACGTTCTTGCGCGCCATCGGCCCCGAGCCATGGAAGGCCGCCTACGTGCAGCCCAGCCGCCGCCCCAAAGATGGCCGCTATGGCGAAAACCCCAACCGCCTGCAGCACTACTACCAGTTTCAGGTCGTTTTGAAGCCTGCACCCAGCAACATCCTCGAGCTCTACCTGGGCTCGCTCGAAGCGCTGGGCTTTGACCTGAAGAAAAACGACATCCGCTTCGTCGAAGACGATTGGGAAAACCCGACGCTCGGCGCCTGGGGCCTGGGCTGGGAAGTCTGGCTCAACGGCATGGAAGTGACCCAGTTCACCTACTTCCAACAAGTGGGCGGCATCGACTGCAAACCGATCACGGGTGAGATCACCTATGGCCTGGAACGCCTGGCCATGTACCTGCAAGGCGTGGACAACGTCTACAACCTGCAATGGACCGACGGTTTGACCTACGGCGATGTGTACAAGCAAAACGAAGTCGAGCAGTCGACTTATAACTTCGAGCACAGCGACGCCGAGTTCTTGTTCACCGCCTTTGGTGCGCACGAAAAGCAAGCCCAGCACCTCATGGGCGCGCAGCTGGCGCTGCCCGCCTACGAGCAAGTGCTCAAGGCCGCGCACACCTTCAACCTGCTGGACGCGCGCGGCGCGATCAGCGTGACCGAACGCGCAGCCTACATCGGCCGCATCCGCAATCTGGCCCGCAGTGTGGCCCAGAGCTATTACGAAAGCCGCGAACGTCTGGACTTCCCGATGGCCCCGCGTGAATGGGTTGCTCAAATGCCCAAGAAAGCAGCGTGAGGGAGAACGACATGACGACACAAAATCTGCTGGTAGAACTGTTTGTGGAAGAGCTGCCGCCCAAGGCGCTCAACAAGTTGGGTGCGGCCTTTTCGGGCGTGCTGGCCGAACAACTCAAGGCCCAAGGCCTGGCCGCTGCCGACGCAGTGGTGACGGCATTCGCCTCGCCTCGCCGTCTGGCTGCCCATGTGCGCGGCGTCCTGGCGCAGGCCGCCGACAAAGCGGTTCAGCAAAAGCTGATGCCTGTGGCTGTGGGCTTGGACGCAGCTGGCAACGCGACACCTGCACTGTTGAAAAAACTGCAAGCCTTGGGCGCAGACGTGAGCGACCCGGCTGCCGCTGTGGCCGCGCTCAAGCGCGCACCCGACGGCAAGGCCGACGCCTTGTTTTACGACAGCGTGGTCAAGGGCGCGACCTTGGCTGCTGGCCTGCAAAAGGCGCTCGATGAAGCCTTGGCCAAACTGCCGATTCCCAAAGTCATGCAGTACCAGCTGGAAACCGACTGCGAGTTGCCCGGCTGGAGCAGCGTCAATTTTGTGCGCCCCGCGCACAGCCTGATCGCCCTGCACGGCAGTACCGTGGTGCCGGTCAAGGCGCTGGGCCTGACGGCGGGCAACAGCACGCAAGGTCACCGCTTTGAAGCCAAGGTCTCGCCCGTGGTTTTGCCGCACGCCGACCAGTACGACGACGTGCTCAAGCGCGACGGCTCGGTCATTGCCAGCTTTGCCGAGCGCCGAGCCGAGATCGTGCGCCAGCTGAACGCGGCAGCCGCCGAGGTGGGCAACGGCGCCCGTCCGATCGAAGACGAGGCCCTGCTGGACGAAGTGACCGCGCTGGTCGAGCGACCCAATGTGCTGACTTGCCAGTTCGAGACCGAGTTCTTGGATGTGCCGCAGGAGTGCCTGATCCTCACGATGAAGGCCAACCAGAAATACTTCCCGCTGATCGATGCCTCGGGCAAGCTGACGAACCGCTTCTTGGTGGTGAGCAACATCACCCCTGACGACGCATCGTTTGTGATCGGCGGCAACGAGCGCGTGGTGCGCCCGCGCCTGGCCGATGCCAAATTCTTCTTCGATCAGGACCGCAAAAAGACGCTTGAATCGCGCGTCGAAGGCCTGTCCAAGGTGGTCTATCACAACAAGCTGGGCACGCAGGGCGAGCGCATGGCGCGGGTTTGCGCCATCGCCAAGGCCATTGGCCAACAAGTGGGCGGTGACGCCCTGGCGCAGCAAGCCGAGCAGGCCGCCCGCCTGGCCAAGACCGATTTGCTGACCGACATGGTGGGTGAATTCCCAGAGCTGCAAGGCATCATGGGTGGCTATTACGCCCGCCACGACGGCCAGTCCACCGAAGTGGCCGAGGCGATTGAAGACCACTACAAGCCGCGCTTTGCGGGCGACGAGTTGCCGCGCAACAATGTGGGCCTGGTGGTGGCGCTGGCCGACAAGCTCGAAACCCTGGTCGGCATGTTCGGCATTGGCAACGTACCCACGGGCGACAAAGACCCGTTCGCGCTGCGCCGTCATGCCTTGGGCGTGATCCGCATGCTGATCGAAAAAGACGTGGCGCTGGGCTTGCCCGAATTGTTGGCCCTCTCCACGCCCGTGTTCGGCGACAAGATTTCGGGCAACGCCGATGCGCTGATCGACTTCATTTACGACCGCCTGTCTGGCAGCTTGCGCGAGCAAGGCTTCAGCGCGCAAGAGGTCGATGCCGTTATGGCCCTGCGTCCGGCCCGCTTGGGTCAGGTCAACCAGTTCCTGTCGGCCGTGCGCGCCTTTGCTGCCCTGCCCGAAAGCCCCGCTTTGGCTGCTGCCAACAAGCGCATCGGCAACATCCTGAAAAAAGCCGGGGAGGTGGACGCGCATGTGAACACAGCCTTGCTGCAGGAAGACGCCGAGAAAAACCTCTACGCCGTCATGCAAAAGCTGTTGCCCGAATCCGAGGCGCAGTTCAAGGCCGGTGACTACACCGCCAGCTTGCAAACCTTGGCCGCGCTGCGCGCGCCGGTCGATGCCTTCTTTGACGACGTGATGGTCAACGCCGAAGAAATGGACCTGCGCCTGAACCGCCAGGGCCTGCTCAAAAGCCTGCACGTGGCGATGAACCGCGTGGCCGACTTGTCGCGTTTGGCTGCTTGATCCCGCAACGGCCATGCAAATCAAACTCGTCATTCTGGACCGCGATGGCACCATCAACCGGGCCAGTGACGAGTTCGTCAAGTCCCCTGATGAATGGCACCCCTTGCCTGGCGCGCTGGAGTCCATCAGTCGCCTGAACCATGCCGGTTTTCACGTGGTTTTGGCGACCAACCAGTCGGGCTTGGGTCGTGGCTTGTTTGACATGGCGGCGCTGAATGCGGTGCATGGGCACATGCTGAAAAATCTGGCCGCAGCTGGCGGGCGCATTGACGCCATTTTTTATTGCCCGCACGCGCCGGACGAAGGCTGTGCCTGCCGCAAACCAGCGCCCGGTTTGTTGATGCAGATTCAGGAGCGTTACGGCATCGATTTGGCGGGGGTGCCTTATGTGGGTGACAGCTTGCGTGACATGGAGGCTGCGCAGGCCGCCGGGTGTGCGCCGCACCTCGTGCTGACGGGACGCCACCCTGACATGCAGAACCAGGCTTTGCCACCGAAGTTCCCGGCCAACACCCGAGTGCACGCCGACCTGGCTGCCTTTGTGGATCACCTCTTGGGTGATGCTTCTTCCATGTCTCAGCTCTGAATCGCCATACGCCATGAATTTTCTTCGCTCGATCGCTCACCTTGTCTGGATGACCATCACGGTCATCCCTTGGGCGCTGTTTGTGGTCGTCATCTCTTACTTTGTCAGCAGCACACGCCTGTACTGGATTTGTGCCGCATGGCTGCGTCTGGCGGTGAACAGCGGCACTTGGATTCTGGGCATTCAAAACCGCATTCAGGGCATGGAAAACCTGCCTCAAGGCAGCAAAGACCCGGCGGTCTTGCTGGTCAAACACCAGTCCACCTGGGAGACCTTTGTCATGCCTGCGATCATGCCGCACCCGCTGGCCTATGTGTTCAAGAAAGAGCTGCTCAGTGTGCCGTTTTTTGGCTGGGCCATGGGCCGCTTGGACATGATCCACATTGACCGCAAGCAGCGCTCGCGCGCCTTTGCCAAAGTGGTGCAGCAAGGCCGCCGCCTGATGGAAGAGGGCGTTTGGGTGATCATGTTTCCGGAGGGCACGCGCATTCCTCGGGGCCAAAAAGGCGAGTACAAAAGCGGTGGCGCACGCTTGGCCATCGCAGCCGGTGTGCCCGTCATCCCGATTGCGGTCACATCGGCCCGCTGCTGGCCGACACGTGCGTTCGTGAAGACCCCCGGCGTGGTGGACATCTCGATCGGCAAAGCCATCTCCAGTGAAGGTCGCAGTGCTGAAGAGTTGATGCTGGAAGTCGAGATCTGGATCGAGTCCGAAATGCACCGCCTCGACCCCGAGGCTTATCCGCAATCCGTGGTCCACTGAGGCCCGGGGCAGGCAAACCATGCGTGCGCCTTTGCAATTTGTGCTGGATTTTTTCACGGGGGGAGATCCCGTGATGCCAGCGTCCGGTCGTGCGTCCGGGCCTGCACAGACCATACCCGCCACGCCAGCCCCATCGCAACGGGATGCGGATGCGCCGCCGTCAGACCACCGTTCTCCTGTGGTTGATTCGGGCTTGGCCGCAGGCGCGCTTGTTCCTGTTTCCTCTGGCTTCACACACCCCGCAGCCAACCGCCATGCGCAGTTGCAAGAGGTGCTGGTGTCTTACCGTTTTGAGCGCTCGCGTCGCAAGAGCATCGGCTTCATGGTGGGCGCCGATGGCTTGGTGGTGCGCGCGCCCAACTGGGTGCCGCTGCGCGAGGTGGATGCCGCCGTGCAGGAAAAAGGGGCCTGGATCGTGGCCAAGCTGCAGCAGTTCAAAGAGCGGCAGACCGAGCAATTCCAAAAAGCCATCGAGTGGCGCCATGGCGCCGAGGTGCCTTTTTTGGGGCGCACGGTTCAGCTGTGTGTGCTCGAGCGCGGCGTGGGCCGGGTGTTGGGGCAAGACATTCCACCGGATCAGGTGTTGCCTGTCACGGTGCCGCCAGGGGCTTCGGTGACCCAGGTGCGCGATGCTGCGCAGGTGTGGCTCAAGAAGCAGGCCAAAGCTTTGTTTGAGCAGCGTCTGCACCACTTTGCCCCCCTGCTGGGTGTGCGCTGGCAAAAGCTCAGCCTGTCGAGTGCCAGCACCCGTTGGGGCAGTGCGCGCAACGATGGTCACATCCGCCTCAATTGGCGGCTGATCCACTTGCCCATCAGCCAGATCGACTATGTGGTGGTGCACGAGCTGGCGCACTTGCGCGAGATGAACCACAGCCCCCGCTTTTGGGAAACCGTGGGTGAGGTCATGCCGGACTACGCACAGCGGCGCAAAGCCCTTCGGCAAGCGCCTGTGGACTTGGCTCAGGATTGAGCGGTGCTGAAACGGTAAATGCCGTCAGTGCCGCGATAGCGTGCCAGTCGGCCAGCCAGCCAAAGCAAATTCAGATGGGCCACGGCTTCGCCCATGGCAAAGGTGGTCTGGTGGACATCCAGAGCGCGTCTGAAAATCAAAGGCAGTGCATCGTGCGCGCTGAGCGCCTGCTGGCTGCAGGCTTCCAGCAATTCGCTCAAACGCTCGTCATGGTGGGCGCGCAATTGCGCAATGCGGCTGGCAGCCCCTTTGAATGGCCGCCCGTGCGAGGGCAGGATCAGCGTCTCGTCCGGCAGGTGGGCCATTTTGTCCAGCGAGTCCAGAAACAGCTGCAGCGGGTTGCTGTCGGGCTCCATGGCGTACACGCTGACGTTGGTGGAAATCGAGGGCAGCAACATGTCGCCGCTGATCAGCAGCTGGTGGTGGGCATCGTGCAAAGCCATGTGCTCAGGTGAATGGCCAAAGCCGCTGATGCATTGCCAGGTTCGCTCGCCGATTTTGACCGGTGCGCCCGCCATGAGACGCACGAAACTGGGCGGTATCTTGGGCACCATGCTGGGGTAGTAGCCCACGCGTGAGGTGACCACGGCCAATTCGTCGGGTTTGATCCAGCCGTGGGCGGCAAAGAATTTCACGGTCGCGTCGCCACCAAAGTTGGATTGACCGCTGCAAGCCAGCATGGCCGATTGGTATTCGCTGGTGCTGATCCACAAAGGCGCTTGCCAGCGTTCACACAGCCAATGCGCCAGGCCCATGTGGTCCGGATGCATGTGGGTCACCAGCACGCGCAGGATGGGCAGATCTTGCAGCACCGATTGCGCCACCTGCAGCCAGGCCTCTCGTGTGGCCGGGTTGTCGATCCCGCAGTCCACCGCCGTCCAGCCCTCTTGCATCACGCCCGCTTCTGTGGGGTGGGGCATGCGGTCGCGCAATAACCACAAGTTGATGTGGTTCAGCGCAAAGGGCAGGCCCATGCGCAACCAGAAAATGCCTGGCGCCACCTCGGTGGCTGAACCCGAGGCGGGCAACTGTTCGCCCAGGGGGTAGTGCAGAGGTGGGGTTTGGACGCTGGCCTTTGGTCGATGCATCACGGGGGCTGTGGGCAATGTGGACATGCGTCAGGTGGTTTGGGTTAGCATTCGGATCATTGACGTTAACGTTAACGTCAAACATGAAATCACATTCTAGGGGGCGGTTTTTGACCCAGCTGTCTCCGTTGCGCAAGCAAGCGAAGGACCCTCCACGCCATGGCGAACACGTACACGATCAGCGATCTGGCCCAGGAATTTGACCTGACCACCCGCGCCATCCGTTTTTACGAAGACATGGGTTTGCTCGAGCCCGAGCGCTCCGGTCCGGGTGGGCGCAACCGGGTTTATTCGGCCAGGGACCGCACCCGCCTGAAGCTGACGCTCAGGGCCAAACGCCTGGGCTTGTCGCTCACCGAGGCCAAGGACCTGATCGACATGTACGACAGTCCGCGTGACACGGGCCCTCAGCTCAAGAAATTTCTGGTGGTGCTGGCCGAGCACCGCCGCCAGCTCGAATCGCAACTGGCCGACCTGCAGGCGACGCTGGACGAGGTCAAAACCCACGAAAAAGAGACCCGCAGTTTGCTGAACAAGGCGTCCAAAGCCACAAATCCCGCTTGAATTCGGCGCAGACAAGGCGTGCATTTGGGTGTTTTCCTGATTGACGTTTACGTAAACGTCAATTAAAGTTCTGCCCTGAACTGCTTTCAGGATTTCATGTGACCACAGCCCCATCTCCTCATGAGCGCGTAGCCCTCAGCCTGGCCCGTCAAGGCATGATGACCCACTTGGGCGTGCGCTTGGTGTCGGCCACGCCCGGGCAGGTTGAGTTGGCCCTGTCCTACAGCGACAAGCTCACCCAGCAGCAAGGTGGCTTCCATGGTGGCGCCATTGGCGCACTGGCGGACATTGCCGGCGGCTACGCCGCTCTCACGGTGGCGCCCGAGGGCATGGAGGTGGTCACCGTGGAATACAAAATCAATTTTCTGAACAGTTTGCAGGGGGGCGAAATTCGCGCCATCGGCAAAGTGCTCAAAGCGGGACGTCGCGTCATCGTCACGTCGGCAGAGGTGGTTCACATCGATGCCGATGGCAAAACATCGCCCTGCGCGGTGATGCAGCAGACCGTGGCACCCGTTCCCCAAACGTATTAACCCCTGTTTCAAGACGCAGCGTAGCGCGCTGAACCTCAAAAGACCCCCACAAGGAGACCCCATGAACAACCTGCCCGGCCTGAATTTCCAACTCGGTGAAGACATCGACGCCCTGCGCGACGCGGTGCGTGACTTCGCCCAATCCGAAATCGCCCCCCGCGCCGCCGAGATCGACAAGAGCGACCAGTTCCCGATGGACCTGTGGCGCAAGATGGGCGACTTGGGCGTACTGGGCATCACCGTGGGCGAGGAATACGGCGGTGCCAACATGGGTTATCTGGCGCACATGATCGCGATGGAAGAAATCTCGCGTGCCAGCGCCTCTGTGGGTCTGAGCTATGGCGCGCACTCCAACCTGTGCGTGAACCAGATCAAGCGCAACGGCACGCCCGAACAACGCGCCAAATACCTGCCCAAGTTGATCAGCGGCGAGCATGTGGGGGCATTGGCCATGTCCGAACCTGGCGCGGGCTCCGACGTGCTGAGCATGAAACTCAAGGCCGAAGACAAGGGCGGTTACTACCTGCTCAACGGCTCCAAAATGTGGATCACCAACGGCCCTGACGCCGACACCTTGGTGGTCTATGCCAAGAGCGAACCAGAACTCGGTGCGCGGGGCGTGACGGCCTTTTTGATCGAAAAGGGCATGAAGGGTTTTTCGATTGCGCAAAAGCTCGACAAGCTGGGTATGCGCGGTAGCCACACGGGCGAGCTGGTGTTCAACAACGTCGAAGTGCCCGAAGCCAATATTTTGGGTGGCCTGAACAACGGTGCCAAGGTGCTGATGAGTGGCCTGGACTACGAACGCGCCGTGCTCACGGGCGGTCCGCTGGGCATCATGCAGTCCGTCATGGACAACGTGATCCCCTATATCCACGACCGCAAGCAGTTTGGCCAAAGCATTGGCGAGTTCCAACTGATCCAGGGCAAAGTGGCCGACATGTACACCGTGCTGCAAGCCGGTCGCAGCTTCGCCTACACCGTGGCCAAGAACCTGGACCTGCTGGGTGCCGAGCATGTGCGTCAGGTGCGCAAAGACTGCGCCAGCGTCATTTTGTGGACGGCCGAAAAAGCCACTTGGATGGCGGGCGAGGGCGTGCAGATTTTTGGCGGCAACGGGTACATCAACGAATACCCGCTGGGTCGTCTCTGGCGCGATGCCAAGTTGTACGAAATCGGCGCGGGCACCAGCGAAATCCGCCGCATGCTGATCGGCCGCGAGCTGTTTGCCGAAACCTGCTGAAATCCGCAGTCATCAAAAGTTTTTGCTGCACTGCGACAATGACCGCATGAGCACCTCACTACAGCACCTTTTTGACAACAACCGGGCCTGGGCCGAACGCATGGTTCAGGAGAACCCGGCGTATTTCTCGCGCCTGGCGAATCAGCAGAACCCCAAATATTTGTGGATCGGCTGCTCGGACAGCCGTGTGCCCGCCAACCAGATCACCGGGCTGGACCCGGGCGAGGTGTTTGTGCACCGCAACGTGGCCAACGTGGTGGTGCATTCCGACCTGAACGCCTTGTCGGTCATCCAGTATGCGGTCGATGCCCTCAAGGTCGAGCACATCATGGTGGTCGGCCACTACGGCTGCGGCGGTGTGCTGGCCGCCACCAGGGGCACCCGCGTGGGCTTGGCCGACAACTGGCTGCGCCATGTGCAAGACGTGCGCCTGCGCCACCGCCAACGCCTGAACCATTTGCCGCAAGAAGAGCTTGAATCGGTCATGTGCGAGATGAACGTGATTGAGCAGGTGGGCAATGTGGCCCTGTCCAACGTCATGCAAGACGCCTGGAGCCGTGGCCAGAAGGTCACCGTGCACGGCTGGATTTATGGCCTGGACAATGGTCTGGTCAAAGACTTGGGCGTGACCATGAGCAACGCCAGTGAAGTGGTCAATGTGTTCCGCAGCGCTTTCAAGCGTTATCCACGCGGCGGCATGTGAAGCCGATGACGGACATGCGCGGCGTACACCTTCAGGCATCTTCCCTTCGTGGCTTCAGCCAGCGAAAGTTGATTTCTTTTTGAGTTTTTTGGAGAACCCCCATGTCCGATCCCATCGTCATCGTCAGCGCTGCCCGCACCCCTATGGGCAGCTTTCAAAGCGACTTCGCCAGCCTGGCCGCCCATGACCTGGGTGGCGCAGCCATCAAGGCGGCCGTCGAGCGTGCCGGTATCAGCCCGGAACTCGTCACCGAAGTGCTGTTTGGCAACTGCCTGATGGCAGGCCAGGGCCAGGCCCCTGCGCGCCAAGCCGCTTTCAAGGGCGGTTTGCCCAAGAGCGCGGGTGCGGTGACCCTGTCCAAGATGTGCGGCTCGGGCATGCGTGCAGCCATGTTCGCGCACGACATGCTGGTCGCTGGCACGCACGACGTGCTGGTGGCCGGGGGCATGGAGAGCATGACCAATGCACCGTATTTGATGCTCAAAGGCCGCAGCGGCTACCGCATGGGCCACGACCGCATCTTTGACCACATGATGCTCGACGGCCTGGAAGACGCTTACGAGCCCGGCCGCAGCATGGGCACTTTTGGCGAAGATTGCGCTGCCAAATACAGCTTCACCCGCGCCGAGCAAGACCACTTTGCCACCACCAGCGTGCAGCGCGCCAAAGCCGCCACCGAGTCGGGCGCGTTTGCCACCGAGATCACGCCTGTGACGGTGAAAGACCGCAGCGGCGAGCGCGTGGTGTCCATCGACGAAGGCCCGGGCAAAGTCAAACTCGATAAGATCACCAGCCTCAAACCTGCCTTCAAGAAAGATGGCACCATCACCGCCGCCAGCAGCTCGTCCATCAACGACGGCGCGGCCGCCATGGTGCTGATGCGCGAAAGCACCGCTGCCAAGCTGGGTTGTAAGCCGCTGGCCCGCATCGTGAGCCACGCCACCCACGCGCAAGAGCCCGAGTGGTTTGCCACCGCCCCGGTGGGCGCGACGCAAAAAGCGCTGGCCAAAGCCGGCTGGAAGGTCGAAGACGTCGATCTGTGGGAAGTCAACGAAGCCTTTGCCGTGGTGCCCATGGCGCTGATGAAAGAGCTGAACGTGTCGCACGACAAGGTCAACGTGAATGGCGGCGCCTGCGCATTGGGCCACCCGATTGGCGCGTCCGGTGCCCGCATCATGGTCACGCTGATCCACGCGCTCAAGGCCCGTGGCCTCAAGAAGGGTCTCGCCACGCTGTGCATCGGCGGCGGCGAAGGCACGGCGGTGGCGCTGGAACTCGTGTGATGTTCCCTGTAGGTCGGAGCTTCAGCTCCGACATCTTTCTTTCAGAGGCACATGTCGGGGCTAAAGCCACCGACCTACAAGACGCGGCAACATGAACACCGTCCTCCTCATCGGCGCCTCACGCGGCATCGGCCACGAGCTGGCCCGTCAGTACTTCGCAGACGGCTGGCGCGTGATCGCCACCGCGCGTTCTGATGAGGGGCTTGCCAGTCTCAAGGCCTTGGGCGTGCAAACCTTGCGCCTGGATGTGGCCAACCCAGCCAGCAACTCGGGACTGTCCTGGCAGCTGGACGGCGAAAAAATCGACCTGGCCCTTTATGTGGCCGGTGCCATGGACCGCGCCAGTGCCAACACGCCGCCCACCCGCGACAGTTTTGACGGCGTCATGCACACCAACGTGATGGGTGCGATGCAGGTCATCCCCCAGGTCGTGCCCATGGTGCAGGAGACGCATGGCGTGATCGCTTGCATCAGCTCGGTCATGGGCAGCCTGCAAGAGACCACCAGCGGCAATGCCGCGCTTTACCGCGTGAGCAAGGCGGCGCTCAACATGGTGGTGCGTTGTACACAGGCCGAGCAACCCGACATCACCGTGCTGGCCATCCACCCCGGCTGGGTGCAGACCGATATGGGTGGCGAACAAGCGCCCCTGACGCCCGAGCAAAGCGCGAGCAGCCTGCGCCAGACCCTGAGCCAAGTGCTTGAACAACGCGACCCGAAACACCGAGGCGCATTTTTGAACCACGACGGCCAGCCGCTGCCGTGGTGAACCGATAAAGAAAGACCGACATGCTGTTGACCTCTGACCAGGAAATGATCCGCGACGCCGTGCGCGACTTTGCCCAGCGCGAGTTGTGGCCCCATGCCGCTGAGTGGGACAAAAAACACCACTTTCCCAAAGGCGTGCACAAGGGCCTGGCCGAGCTGGGTGCGTATGGCATTTGTGTGCCCGAAGAGCTGGGCGGCGCGGGCCTGGACTATGTGACGCTGGCGCTGGTGCTCGAAGAGATCGCGGCCGGTGACGGCGGCACCAGCACCGTGATCAGCGTGACCAATTGTCCCGTGAACGCCATCTTGATGAAGTTTGGCAACGCACAGCAAAAGAAGCAGTGGCTCGAACCACTGGCGCGCGGTGAGATGCTGGGCGCGTTCTGCCTGACCGAGCCGCATGTGGGCAGCGATGCATCGTCTTTGCGCACGACGGCGGTGAAAGACGGCGACAGCTACGTCATCAACGGCGTCAAACAGTTCATCACCAGTGGCAAGAACGGAGACGTGGCCATTGTGATTGCCGTGACCGACAAGGGCGCAGGCAAAAAGGGCATGAGCGCCTTCCTCGTGCCGACCAACGCCCCGGGCTATGTGGTGGCGCGCCTCGAAGACAAGCTGGGCCAGCACAGCAGCGACACCGCACAGATCAACTTTGACAACTGCCGCATCCCGGCCGAGAACCTGATTGGCAAAGAAGGCGAGGGCTATGGCATTGCCCTGGGCGGCCTGGAAGGCGGTCGCATCGGCATCGCCGCGCAAAGCCTGGGCATGGCCCGCAGTGCGCTCGAAGTCGCCATCGACTACGCCAAGCAGCGCGAGAGCTTTGGCACCGCCATCTTCAACCACCAGGCGGTGGGTTTTCGCCTGGCCGAATGCGCCACGCAGCTCGAAGCGGCCCGCCAGCTGATCTGGCATGCGGCCAGCCTGCGCGACGCAGGACGCCCTTGCCTGAAGGAAGCCGCCATGGCCAAGCTGTTTGCCAGCGAAGTGGCCGAAAAGGTATGTTCTGCCGCCATCCAGACGCTGGGTGGTTACGGCTATGTGAGCGACTTCCCGGTCGAGCGCATCTACCGCGATGTGCGCGTGTGCCAGATCTACGAAGGCACCAGCGACGTGCAAAAAATCATCATCCAGCGGGCGCTGTAAGAGGAGCCCGGCATGCCCATTACCAAAGGTTTTCAGGCGCTGGTTGACGAAGCCATGGCCCAGGTCACCACCTACAGCGTGGACGAGGTCCGTGCCCGGTTGACTGACCCGAAAGTGCAGATCGTCGACATCCGCGATCCACGCGAGTTGGAACGCGAAGGCACGCTCCCCGGCGCCTTGCTCGCGCCACGTGGCATGCTCGAATTCTGGGTCGACCCCGAGTCGCCGTACTTCAAGCCCGTGTTCGCTGACGAAAGCAAGGAGTTCATCCTGTTTTGTGGTGCGGGCTGGCGCAGCGCACTGGCCACCAAAACCCTGCAAGACATGGGCATGACCAACGTGGCCCACATCGACGGCGGTTACGCCGCCTGGAAGCAGGCCCACGCCCCCATGGTCACACTGGAGCAGCACAAAGCCGAAAGCGCTTCGCGCAAAAGCCATTGATGGCATCGCCTTGTCCCTGCGGCCGCACCACCCCCAAAGGCCAAGCACTGAGCTTTGACGCGTGCTGCGGCCCATGCCACGCCAAGCAAAACGCACCCGATGCCGAAAGCCTGATGCGCTCGCGCTACAGCGCTTTTGTGCGCGGTGACGCGCCGTATTTGCTGGCCACTTGGCACAGCAGCCAACGGCCCGCCACGCTGGAGTTGGACGCTGGTGCCAAATGGCTAGGGCTTCAGATCAAGCAGCGCCGCACTACGGGCCAGGACACCGCCGAAGTCGAGTTCATCGCCCGCTTTCGCGTGGGCGGCAAGGCCATCCGCCAGCACGAACGCAGCCGCTTTGTGCGCGAAGACGGTCGCTGGTTTTATGTGGATGGTGACGTGCTCTGAGCACTTATGATTCGTCGCATGAACTTTGAAGCCATCCTTTTTGACTGCGACGGTGTGCTGGTGGACAGCGAAGCCATCACCTGCGGCGTGCTGCGTGACATGTTTGAAGAGCAAGGCTGGCGCATGACGCTGGGTGAGTGCATGCAGCGCTTTGTCGGGCACACCGTCAAAAGCCAGCGCGACACCATCGAGGCGCATACCGGGCAGCCGCTGACCGATGCCTGGTTGGAGCAGTTTTTTGCCCGTCGCAATGAGCGTTTGACGCAAAACGTCACAGCCATCGACGGTGTGCACGATGCAGTGGCGCATTTGCATGACCACTGCCAGGGCCGCATCGCGGTGGCTTCAGGGGCGGACCGCTTCAAGGTCGAGATGATGCTCAAACAAGTGGGTTTGATGGACTTTTTTCAAGGCCGAATTTTCAGCGGCCACGAAATGGCCCGCAGCAAACCGCACCCCGATGTGTATTTGGCCGCCGCAGCACATTTGCAAATCGACCCGGCACGCTGTCTGGTGATCGAAGACAGCACCGTGGGCATCACGGCGGGTGTGGCGGCTGGCGCGACCGTGTGGGCCTATGCCGCGCCACTGGTAGACCATGCGCCATTGCTGCAGGCAGGGGCGCAACGGGTGTTTGCCGGCATGCACGAATTGCGGCTGGCTTGAACAAGGTGGCTTAGGCGTCAGTCGGGGCTGTTCAGTGTGTCTTGGTCGATCTGAACTCTTCGGGCGTCTGTCCCGTCCAGGTCTTGAACGCCCGCATGAAGCTTTTTTCGTTTTGAAACCCCACCTCTGAAGCAATCTGTTTGATGCCACGCGATGTGCGCAGCAGCAGGTCGATGGCCAGGTCCCGGCGCACAGCGTCTTTCAGCTGTTGCAGGCTGGCGCCTTCTTCCTTGAGTTGGCGGTGCAGTGTGCGTGCCGACAGGTTCAGCCAAGCGGCCAGGTCATCGGCATTGCGACTGTGTTCGGGGTGCTCGGCCAGGGTCTGTCGCACTTTTTCGACCAGCATGCGGTCGCGCCGGTAGGGGCGTACCGTGAGCAACAAGGCGCGTTTGAGCATGCGTTGCAAAGCAGCTTCGTCGCGGCGCACCGGCAGGTTCAGGTAGCCCGCATCAAACTGCAGGCTGTGCAGGGGAGCGTTGAATTGGCTTGGCCCGTCAAAAAGCACGCGGTAACTGTTCGCGTGTGGCGGCGATGCAAAGCGCAAGGTGGTTTGCAGCAGTGGAATGCGCGAGTCGGTCAGCCAGCAGGCCACGCCCAGCGCGTTGCGCAGCACCGAGACTACACAAAATTCCTGCAATGCGCCCAAGTCTCGGTGTTCGTGCAGTTCAAGACGTGCCACGCCATGCTCTTGGGTGATTTGCAAATGGATGTCGTCGGTCAACAGGCCGTGGTGGCGACACCAGCGTTGCAAGGCCACACCCAAGTTGGGTGCGGTCAGCGACGCGCGCACCAGCATGCCGTAGCTGCCCCAAGGCAAGCGGCGGCTGAACCAGCCCAGGGCTTCGTCGTCCAGCGCTTTCATGGCGGTGGCGGACAGCCATTCCATTTGCGTGGCGGTGATGCGTGCGTCTGCCTGGTTCAGTAAGTTTGGCGCAATTTGTGCCTCGTTCAGCGCCATCGACGGGTCCATGTCGCGCTGTGTATAGGCTGTCACTATGGCTTTGGCAAAAGCCATCGGCGTTTCGGCGCGGCCTGTCGTGTTCGGGCTGGGGAGGGCACTGATTGCGGTATTCATTGTGGCGATGATTGTGGCACGATTTGCAACCTCATTGACGCCATGCAAGACGCCTGCAGGCGGTAAGCTGGCAGGCATTGCACGTTTGATGCGCTGCTTGGCTTGGCCGAGTGGCGCGCTGCCAAGGAAGCACCATGACCGTTTTGTACTCCCAACTGAACCCGCGTTCCGCCGATTTTCAGCACAACGCCGCTGCCATGCGCGGCTTGGTTGACGACCTGCGCACCCACCTAGAGCGCGTGGCGCAAGGTGGTGGCGAGGCTCCTCGCGCCAAACACACAGCCCGCGGCAAGCTGCTGCCGCGTGACCGTGTGCAAATGCTGCTCGACCCCGGCACGCCCTTCCTCGAAGTCGCGCCGCTGGCTGCGCTCAACATGTACAACAACGACGCGCCCAGCTCGGGCGTGATCGTGGGCATTGGCCGTGTCAGCGGGGTGGACTGCATGATCGTGTGCAACGACGCCACGGTGAAGGGCGGCACCTACTACCCCATGACGGTGAAGAAGCATTTGCGTGCCCAAGAGATTGCGCAGCAAAACCACCTGCCTTGTATTTATCTGGTGGACTCGGGTGGTGCCAACTTGCCCAACCAGGACGAGGTCTTTCCTGATCGTGACCACTTTGGCCGTATCTTTTTCAACCAAGCCAATATGAGTGCGCAAGGCATCGCGCAGATCGCGGTGGTCATGGGCTCGTGCACAGCGGGCGGCGCGTATGTGCCTGCGATGAGCGACGAGACCATCATCGTCAAGAACCAAGGCACCATCTTTTTGGGTGGCCCGCCGTTGGTCAAAGCCGCTACGGGTGAAGTGGTGAGCGCCGAAGACTTGGGTGGTGGCGATGTGCACACGCGCCTGTCCGGCGTGGCCGACCATTTGGCGCAAAACGACCTGCACGCCTTGTCTTTGGCTCGTCAAGCGGTGAAGAATTTGAATGCGCAAAAGGCCCCCAATATCGCGACACACGACCCCGTGCCGCCCAAGTTCGATGCGCAAGAGCTGTATGGCGTGATCCCGACCGACACGCGCAAGCCTTTTGATGTGCGCGAAATCATCGCCCGCATCGTCGATGGCTCGGAGTTTGACGAATTTAAATCGCGCTTTGGCACCACCTTGATTTGCGGCTTTGCCCGCATCGAAGGCATGCCCGTGGGCATCATCGCCAACAACGGCATCTTGTTCAGCGAGTCGGCTTTGAAGGGGGCACACTTCATCGAGCTGTGCTGTCAGCGCAAGATCCCGTTGGTGTTTTTGCAGAACATCACGGGCTTCATGGTCGGCCGCAAGTACGAAAACGAAGGCATCGCCCGCAACGGCGCGAAGATGGTCACGGCCGTGGCCACGGCCGCTGTGCCGAAGTTCACCATCATCATTGGCGGCAGCTTTGGCGCGGGCAACTACGGCATGTGTGGCCGCGCATACAGCCCCCGCTTTTTGTGGATGTGGCCCAACGCCCGCATCAGCGTCATGGGCGGCGAGCAGGCGGCCAGCGTCTTGGCCACGGTCAAGCGCGACGGCATTGAAGGCAAGGGCGGCCAGTGGAGCATGGAAGAAGAAGAGGCTTTCAAAGCGCCGATCAAGCAGCAATACGAAGATCAAGGCCACCCTTATTACGCCACCGCCCGCATCTGGGACGACGGCGTGATCGACCCGGCCGACACCCGACGCGTGTTGGCGCTGGGCCTGTCGGCCTCGCTCAATGCCCCGATCCCTGAAACGAAGTTCGGCCTGTTCCGGATGTGAAGGGGGTCGCATGAGTGCTCTGAAAATTTCCACCCAAGGTGGCGTGCACACCATCACGCTGTCGCGCCCGGATGTGCGCAACGCCTTCAACGATGAGGTCATTGCCGAGCTGAAAAAAGCTTTTGTGGCGGTGGCGCAAGACAGCGCTGTGCGTTGCGTAGTCCTGGCCGCCGAGGGCCCTGCTTTTTGCGCAGGCGCAGACCTCAACTGGATGCGTCGCATGGCCGACTACACCCGCGCCGAAAACCTGGCCGATGCGGGCGAGCTGGCTGCCATGCTGCGCGCTATCTACGCATGCCCCCAGCCGACCATCGCCCGCGTGCAGGGCGATGTGTATGCCGGTGGCATGGGTCTGGTGGCTGCGTGTGACATGGCGGTGAGCGTGGACACGGCGAACTATTGCCTGAGCGAGGTCAAGCTGGGCCTGATTCCGGCGACCATCAGCCCCTATGTGATCCGAGCCATGGGCGCACGCGCAGCGCACCGCTACTTTTTGACGGCCGAGCGCTTTGGTGCGGACGAGGCTCACCGTATCGGGCTGGTGCACGAGGTGGTGACTGCCGATGTGCTGGACGGGAAAGTGGCCGAGCTGACGCAGGCGCTGGTGAACGCCAGCCCCAACGCTGTGCGTGCCTGCAAGAAGCTGGTGCAAGACGTGGCCGAACGCGAGATCAACGATGCGTTGGTGGCGCAGACGGTGGCGGGTATCGCCGACATCCGTTCAAGTGCTGAGGGCAAAGAAGGCGTGCAGTCTTTCTTGCAAAAACGCAAACCAAATTGGTTGGGCTAAGGAAAAACATGTTCAAAAAAATACTGATCGCCAACCGTGGCGAAATCGCGTGCCGCGTTGCGGCCACTGCCCGTCGGATGGGCATCCAAACCGTGGCTGTTTATTCAGACGCCGACACCGGGGCCAAGCATGTGCAAGCCTGCGACGAAGCGGTGCATGTGGGCGGCTCTGCGCCCAAGGACAGCTACCTGCAGTGGCAACGCATTTTGGAAGCCGCCAAGGCCACCGGGGCTGAGGCGGTTCACCCCGGCTACGGCTTTTTGAGCGAGAACGAAGACTTTGCCAAGGCCTGCGCCGCCGCAGGTCTGGTGTTCATCGGCCCGCCTGCCTCGGCGATTTTGGCGATGGGCCTCAAAGCCGAATCCAAGCGCCTGATGGAAGCCGCCGGTGTGCCGCTGGTGCCCGGTTACCACGGGGCCGACCAAGACCCGGCACTGCTGCAGCGTGAGGCCGACCGCATCGGTTACCCCGCCCTGATCAAGGCCAGCGCGGGTGGTGGCGGCAAAGGCATGCGCGTGGTCGAAAAGTCCGAAGACTTTGCCGCAGCGCTGGCTTCGTGCAAACGCGAAGCCATCAACAGCTTTGGCAGCGACGCGGTGCTGATCGAAAAATATGTGCAGCGTCCGCGCCACATTGAGATTCAGGTGTTTGGCGACACGCAGGGCAACTGTGTGTACCTGTTCGAGCGCGATTGCTCTGTGCAGCGCCGCCATCAGAAAGTGCTGGAAGAAGCCCCGGCCCCCGGCATGACCGAAGCCCTGCGTGCGCAAATGGGCGCGGCCGCTGTGGCTGCGGCTAAAGCGGTGAACTATGTGGGTGCGGGCACGGTGGAATTCATCGTGGAGCAAACGGCGTATGACCAGCCCGAATCCATGAAGTTCTTCTTCATGGAGATGAACACGCGTTTGCAGGTGGAGCATCCTGTGACCGAAGCCATCACCGGGCTCGATTTGGTGGAATGGCAACTGCGTGTGGCCAGTGGCGAGCCATTGCCCTTGCAGCAAAGTGAAATCCGCATGACGGGCCACGCCATCGAGGCGCGCATTTGCGCCGAAAACCCCGACAACAACTTCTTGCCTGCGACCGGTACGCTGCAGGTTTATCGCAAGCCGCAAGCTGCCAGTTTCGAGCGAAGCACGATTCGCATTGACGATGGCGTTCGCGAGGGCGACACCATCAGCCCGTTTTACGACTCCATGGTGGCCAAACTCATCGTGCACGGTGACACCCGCGAGCAAGCCTTGGCACGTCTGGACACTGCGTTGGCACAAACCCACATCGTGGGCCTGAACACCAACGTGCAGTTCCTGCGCCATGTGGTGCGCAGCCAGGCCTTTGTCGCCGCTCAGCTGGACACCGCACTCATTCAGCGCGAAAGCGCTGTGCTGTTCAAACAAGACCCGGTGGGCCTACAGGCCGCTGCAGCAGCGGTGATTGCCAACGCCTTGCAGGCCGAAGCCGCCGCCCAGGGCGCCGACCCGTTCAGCCGCCGCGACGGCTGGCAATCGCACGGCAACACACGCCGCCGATTTGAGCTGGAGTACGACGGCCAGCCCGTGCGTGCGGTGCTCACCTATGGTCCGCAGCTGTTGCTGCAAGTGGGTGAGGGCGCAGAAAGCGTCTTTCTGTTCACGCCCCAAGGTGATGGCCTGTGGGTGCAGTTCAACGGTCAACGCACCCACAGCACGGTGCATGCACAAGGTGAAACCTGCCATGTGTTCACCCCACAAGGGGCCACGCGCATCGGCCTGCTCGACCCGCTGGCCCATGCCGGTGAGACTGCGCAAGAAGGCGGACGCCTGACGGCACCCATGCCGGGCAAGGTCGTGTCGTTTGCCGTGAAGGCCGGTGACAAAGTCAAAGCGGGTCAGCCGCTGGCGGTGATGGAGGCCATGAAGATGGAGCACACCATCAGCGCGCCCAAAGACGGCACCGTGGCCGAACTGTTGTACGCCCCTGGCGACCAGGTCGCCGACGGGGCCGAGCTGCTCAAACTGGCGGTGTGAAGCGCTGGCCTGCAAGCTATGGCCAGCAGCAGACCACAAGCGCCCGAATCGCCAGCAGGGCTGGCTCCTACGAGGTCAAAGGTATTTGTAGGAGCTTGCCCTGCAAGCGATGCGCTAACCCATGCGACATCGCGGGCTTGGCCTTGCTGACAAAATCACCCCATGAAAATCACCATCTGTTTCGCCGGCCTGTCACCAGAGCCTTGGGTGCAGGGCCTGCAACAAGCTTTTCCGCAGGCTGAAGTTGATGCATGGGCACCGGGCGTCCCCCAAGCTGACCACGCCATTGTCTGGGCCCCGCCCCAGCAGTTCATCGACGAACAGCGCGGCCTGAAAACGCTGTTCAACATTGGCGCAGGCGTGGACGCCTTGCTGCAGCTGAAATTGCCGCCAAGCCTCAAGGTGGTGCGGCTGGACGACGCGGGCATGTCGGTGCAGATGGCCGAATACGTGTGCCATGCGGTGATCCGACACTTTCGCGAGTTCGATGGCTACGACGCCGACATCAACTCGGGTAAATGGTCCTACCGCAAGCCGCGCAGCCGGGCCGATTTTGCGGTCGGCGTCATGGGCCTGGGCGTGCTGGGCGAGCGTGTGGCCAAAGCGCTGCAGGTGTTTGAATTCCCGGTCAACGGCTACAGCCGCAGTGCCAAAGACCTGCCCGGTATCCGCTGCTTCAGCGGGGCGCAGGGCTTGCCCGAATTCCTGGCGTCCACACGCGTGCTGGTCAACCTGATGCCGCTCACGCCTGAGACCCAAAACATCCTGAACAAAACCACCCTCTCGCAGCTGCAGCCCGGCGGCTACCTCGTCAACGTGGCCCGAGGCAAGCACCTGGTGGAAGAAGACCTGATCTCCCTGATCGACAGCGGACACATGGCCGGTGCCACGCTCGACGTGTTTCGCACCGAGCCCTTGCCTGCGGACCATGAGTTCTGGAAACACCCAAAGATCACGGTCACACCACACACCTCTGCCCGCACCTTGCGTGAAGAAAGCATCTCGCAAATCGTGGGCAAAATTCAGGCTTTGCAGCGCGGCGAACCGATCAACGGCATCGTGAACCACCAGCGCGGCTATTGAGCAGAAAGAGAACACCATGCCCATTCCCCAACGCGTTCAACTCATCGATGTCGGCCCTCGCGACGGCTTGCAAAACGAAAAACAGCCTGTGCCCGCTGCGGTCAAGATCGAGCTGGTGCACCGCTTGCAGGCCGCAGGCCTGACCGAGATCGAGATCACCAGTTTTGTCAGTCCCAAATGGGTGCCGCAGATGGCCGACAACGGTGAGGTGATGGCGGGTATCCAGCGCCAGAGCGGCGTGCGCTATTCGGTGCTCACGCCCAACCTGCAAGGCTTTGAGGCGGCCCTCCAAACACGGCCTGACGAGATCGTGGTTTTTGGTGCGGCCAGCGAAGCCTTCAGCCTCAAAAACATCAATTGCTCGATCGCCGAGAGCATCGAGCGCTTTGCCCCCGTGGTGCAGGCGGCGCTGGCCGCAGGCATCGCGGTGCGCGGGGCCATGAGCTGCACGGTGGGCTGTCCTTACGAGGGCGATGTGGCGCCCGAGCGCGTGGCTTATCTGGCGGGCCTCATGAAGCAGATTGGCGTGCAGCGCGTGGACGTGGCTGACACGATTGGCGTGGGCACCCCACTCAAGGTGCAAAAAGCCATTCAGGCAACGCAGCAGCATTTCGGTGTGGACCACATTTGCGGCCACTTTCATGACACCTACGGACAGGCCTTGTCCAACACGCTGGCCGCGTTGCAAATGGGCGTCTGGAATTTCCAGTCATCGGTTGCGGGCTTGGGTGGCTGCCCCTATGCGAAGGGGGCCACCGGCAATGTGGCGACCGAAGACGTGGTCTACCTGTTGCACGGCATGGGCATTGAAACGGGCATCGACCTTGACAAACTGATCGATGCAGGTGCGTTCATCAGCGATTTTCTGGGCCGACCCTCCGGTTCGCGTGTGGCCAAAGCCATCCTCAACAAGCGGGCGGGCTGAGCCATGTGCGGATCAGAACTCCATGCCTTGCCAGAAGGCGTTCAGCGCGTTGCGCAGGCCTTGCAGGACGCGGCGCATTCCCATGCCCCGGTCATGCTCGATGGCGCGGCCCGCACTGCGCAAGAGGCCGCCGACGGCCTGGGTGTGCAGCTGGGCCAAATTGCCAAGAGCGTGATCTTCAAGCGCAAGGAAGATGGTATGGCCGTGCTGGTGGTCACCTCGGGCGACCGCCGGGTGGACGAAAAGAAAGTGTCGGCCCTGGTGGGCAAGATCGGGCGGGCCGATGCCGATTTCGTGAAAGCCCAAACGGGCTTCACCATCGGTGGCGTGTCACCCCTGGCGCACCTGAACCCGCCCGTGACCTTGCTCGATCAGGACCTGTGGCGCTTTGAGGAAGTCTGGGCAGCGGCCGGGCACCCGCACGGCGTGTTCCGCTTGCAGCCCGAAGACCTGAAACGACTGACGGGTGCGCCGGTGGCCGATGTGGTGCAAGCAGCACCTGAGGCGCTTGCATGAGCCAACATTATTGGAAAAAGCTCAGTGAGCGCGCTGAGCAGGTGCTGGCCGAGGCCACACCGCCTGCGCCAAATTCGGTGTCGTCGCCTTGTGTGTCGCTGTGCTTGATGCACCCCAGTGCGGGCTGGTGCGATGGATGCTTGCGGACACTGCCCGAGATCGGCGGTTGGAGCCGGGCCACCGACGAAGAAAAGCGTTTGGTCTGGGCGCAGATTCCCGAGCGTTTGCGCCAGCGCCAGGCGATGGACCGCTGACGCTGTTGATTTTTGGGCCATTGGCAGCACACCATGAAAACCATTCACTTTTATCTCGACTTCATTTCTCCCTATGCCTGGTTGGCTTTCGATGCTTTGCCCCAAGCCTTGCAGGGCATCAGTGTCCGGGTGGTGCACAAGCCGGTGGTGTTTGGTGCCATGCTCCAGCACCATGGGCAGTTGGGCCCGGCAGAGATACCCGCCAAGCGCGATTGGACTTATCGGCAGGTGCAATGGCAGGCCCGCGCACAAGACACGCCTTTGCAGCTGCCCGCCAGCCATCCTTTCAATTCTTTGGGTTTGCTGCGGCTGGCTACAGCGTGCGACCCTGCAGGCGAGCCCAACCGTTTCGTGTGTGACAAAATTTTCAGACATGTCTGGTGCAGCGGGCAGGAGGCGGCAAATGCAGAGCGTCTGGCCGCTCTGAGTGCCGATCTGGTGCCAGCGGCCGATGTGGGCAGCGCCGAAGTCAAACAGCGTCTGAAAGACAACACGGACGAAGCGATTGCCCTGAACTTGTTTGGTGTGCCGAGTTTTGTGGTCGATGGCCAAGTGTTCTGGGGCAACGATGCCTTGCCCATGCTGCGCGCATATTTGCTGGGGGACCCCTGGTTTGGCAGCGATGACTGGACGGCTGTGGGCGGTTTACCTGTCGGCATTCAGCGCAAAACCTGAGCCTTGTTCGGGCGGTGCGCGGACCGGTCTGTACCTCGAATTTGATCTGCGGCAAGTTTGGCATCAGCTGTGGCTGTCATCATGAGGCTGGAGACACCAATGAAACTGGCCCTGATTTCCGATATCCATGCCAACCGGCAAGCCTTGCAGGCCTGTTTGGCCCATGCGCGCCAGCAGGGGGCTGATCAGTTTGCCTTTCTGGGCGATCTGGTCGGTTATGGCGCAGACCCTGCGGCCGTCCTCGATGACATCATGCATTTGGCAGAGCAAGGCGCGCTGGTCTTGCGTGGCAACCACGATGACATGGCGCTGAACCCGCCCCAGGCGCAGGGGGGTGAGGCCACCCTGGGCTCGCAAGGCGCGCAATGGACACACGACCAGTTGAGCGATGCCCATCGCAATTTTTTGACCCGTTTGCCGCTCACTTTGTCGCACGATGGTTTGTTGCTGGTGCACGCCAGTGCCGACCGGCCGGAGTCGTGGCGCTATGTGGACGGCGAGAGTGCCGCCGGTCGCTGCCTGGAACAGGCTTTGGCACAGCAGCAAGGGCCACACGTGCTGGTGGGGCATGTGCATCACCAGGCCTTGTATTTCCGGGGGGCAGGCCGGGGTCTCATGAAATTTGAGCCCATGCCGGGATCGCCCGTGCCAACTCCGGCGCACAGGCCCATGGTGGCTTGCGTGGGGTCTTGTGGCCAGCCCCGTGATGGCGATCCCCGCGCCATGTATGCCCTGTGTGATCGCACGCTTCAAAAAATCACATTTCACCGGGTGCCTTACAACCACACCGAGGCTGCCGCCGCCATTCGCCGTGCGGGCTTGCCAGAATCATTTGCGCAACGACTGGAGCATGGACGTTGAAACTGTTGAACCCCGGACACCTGATTGATGGCTTTGAAGTGCAAACCTGTTTGCATGCCGGTGGCATGGCCCATATTTACAAGGTGGTGTATGCGCCGTCTCTGGATGGTTCTCGCCGTGCGGCCGAGTTCCCCATGGCGATGAAAATTCCGCGCATGACGGCGGGCGATGGTGCGGAAAACATTGTGAGCTTTGAGATTGAGCTGCAAATTCTGTCCGAACTCAAAGGAACGCATGTGCCGCGTTTTGTAGCGGCCGGTGATTTGTCGAGGCTGCCTTATCTGGTCATTGAATATGTCGAAGGCCAGACCCTGCAGCATTGGTTGGACCACCGTGAGACTGTGACGGTGCCCGAGATGGCCGCATTGGGGGCTGCGATGGCGCGTGCCGCCCACAGCCTGCACCAGCAAAATGTGTGTCACCTCGACTTGAAGCCTGCCAATGTGCTGATTCGCCCCGATGGGTCTGCGGTCATGCTGGACTTTGGTTTGTCTTGCCACGCGCATTACCCCGACTTGCTGGCCGAAGAGTTGCGCAAAGCGGTGGGTTCTCCCGTCTGGATTTCGCCCGAGCAGGTGGTGGGCGTGCGCGGCGATCCGCGCAGCGACATTTTTGCCATCGGCGTCATGCTGTACGAATTGGCCACAGGCGAACTGCCGTTTGGTGAGCCCGCGACCACTGGGGGCATGCGTCAGCGTTTGTGGATGGACCCGCCCCCTCCGAGAAAACACCGCCCTGATTTGCCGGAGTGGTTGCAGGAAGTGATCTTGCGTTGTCTGGAGCCGGTGGCGGCTTCACGTTATCCGTCGGCATCGCATCTGGCGTTTGACCTGACCCATCCAGACCAGGTCAAGGTGACCGAACGGGGCCGTAAAACCGAGGGCACGGGTTTCTGGACGCACTTCAAGCGCTGGGTCAGGGCCAGTGGCATGGCGTATCGGCCGAGTCCTGTGCCGGTGGAGCAGATCGAGCAAGTGCCGATCATCATGGTGGCCGTGCCGCACCACGACGTGAGTGACGCCACGCTGTATTCCCTGCGCGAAGCGGTGGCACGTTCGCTGGGCATCCGCCCGGGTGCCCGCTTGGCTTGCGTGACGGTGATTTCTTCAGGCCTGACCAGCAGCACCGAATCGGAAAAGAGCGAGACCCAAGTGCACCGGTGGCATTTGAGCCGGTTGCAGCAATGGGCTCAACCGCTTGACCTGGGTGGACACCAGACTTCTTTCCATGTGCTTGAGTCGGGTGATGTGGCGGACGCCTTGCTGCGCTATGCCGAGGGCAACCAGGTCAACATGGTCATCATGGGGGCGGCGACACATGGCTTGCAGATGCAGCGCGTTTTGGCCACGGTGCCGATCAAGGTGGCGATGCAGGCACCCTGCACGGTGATTCTGGTCAAGCAGGGTCTGCCTTTTGAGCGGCTGGCCGAGGTCACGGTCTGAACAGCATCAAGGCAATGAAGTGGGCGATTGGGCCTCTTTGTCTTGTTGTTCCTTTTCCCAGCGGTTGACGCACCAGGCATTCACAACGATCAGCAGCAGAAAAACCAGGAGGCTGCCTTGTGCCGCCATCCAGAAGTTGAATGTCCAGTCGCCGATCTTGAAATCCAGTGCTCTGGCAAACCAGACCCAGCCAAAAGAGACCAGCGCCCACACCAGCAGCAGCACGCCCGTCAAAAGGCGAATCTTCTGGCGAATGGACAAAAATCGGGCGGTGGTCACAAGCAGGGGCGTCTGAAAGAGGCGATGAGGTGGCCATTATCGTGTTGAGCCCATCTAGGGATTACCCGTGAAGTTTTATGATTTTTCACATTGCGGTAAAAATACCAAGGGTTTCTACTTGAACTGTAAGTATCTGTTGGTTCGCTGTCAGATGAGGGCAAGAGCCAAGCCCAAGAATCGCGCCAAGTTTCCGTGTCGGAGACTCTTTTTTGGAGACAGCTTTATGGCTACAACTGAACCCCGCCCGATGTCGGCGGAAGAGAAGAAGGTGATTTTTGCCTCTTCTCTGGGCACCGTGTTTGAGTGGTACGACTTTTACCTGTACGGCTCGTTGGCCGCGATCATTGCCAAGCAATTCTTCAGCGGCTTGGACGAAGGCTCTGCTTTCATCTTCGCTTTGCTGGCGTTTGCTGCTGGTTTCATCGTGCGTCCTTTCGGCGCGATCTTCTTCGGCCGCTTGGGCGACATGATCGGCCGCAAGTACACCTTCTTGGTCACCATCCTGATCATGGGTGCATCGACCTTCATCGTGGGCATCTTGCCCAACTACGCCAGCATCGGCGTGGCCGCTCCCGTCATCCTGATCTGCCTGCGCTTGTTGCAAGGCTTGGCTTTGGGTGGTGAGTACGGTGGTGCTGCCACTTACGTGGCTGAGCATGCACCTCACGGCAAGCGTGGCGCCTACACCGCCTGGATCCAGACCACAGCCACTTTGGGCTTGTTCTTGTCCTTGATGGTGATTTTGGGCACTCGTACCATCGTTGGTGAAGAAGCCTTCGCTGAATGGGGCTGGCGCGTACCGTTCATCGTCTCGATCATCATGTTGATCATTTCGGTCTTCATCCGCTTGAGCATGAACGAATCGCCTGCTTTCGTGAAAATGAAAGCCGAAGGCAAGACCTCCAAAGCCCCTCTGTCCGAGTCTTTCGGCCAGTGGAAAAACCTGAAAATCGTGATCTTGGCCCTGATCGGTTTGACCGCTGGTCAAGCTGTGGTCTGGTACTCCGGTCAGTTCTACGCTTTGTTCTTCTTGACACAAGCGTTGAAAGTGGACGGCGCCACCGCCAACATCATGGTCGCGATCTCCTTGATCATCGGCACACCGTTCTTCGTGGTGTTCGGCGCACTGTCTGACAAGATCGGCCGCAAGCCGATCATCTTGGCCGGTTGCTTGTTGGCCGCTTTGACCTACTTCCCTGTGTTCAAGGCCTTGACCAAGGCGGCTAACCCCGACTTGTTCGCTGCCCAAGCCGCATCGCAAGTGGTGGTCATTGCTGATCCAGCCGAGTGCTCGTTCCAGTTCAACCCCACAGGCACCAAGAAGTTCACTTCTTCTTGCGACATCGCCAAGCAACGTTTGGCTGGCGCATCGGTGAGCTACTCCAACGAAGTGGCTCCTGCCGGTACACCTGCCGTCATCAAAGTGGGCGAGACCGTGGTGAACATCAAGTACTCGGCTGAAGACATTGCTGCTGCCAAGGCCAAGGCCGAGGAAAAGCTGGCTGCTCTGAACGCTGCTGAACCCAAAGACGCCAAGGCCATCGAAGCTGCAACCAAGTCTGTCAAAGACCTGAGCAACGAGAAGACCGCTGGTGCGACCCTGTTGGGCTCCAACTTGGGTGCTGCTCTGAAGGCCGCGAACTACCCAGCCAAAGCCGACATGGCCAAGTTCGACAAGGTCACCGTCATCATCATCCTCACCTACTTGGTGATCCTGGTGACCATGGTGTACGGTCCTATCGCCGCCATGCTGGTCGAGATGTTCCCCACCCGCATCCGTTACACCTCCATGTCCTTGCCTTACCACATCGGTAACGGCTGGTTCGGCGGCTTGTTGCCTACCACCGCTTTCGCGATCGTGGCTCAGACCGGTAACATGTACAACGGCTTGTGGTACCCCATCATCATCGCTGGCGCAACCGTCGTGATTGGTGGCTTGTTCATCAAGGAAACCAAAGACGTCGACATCTACGCTGACGACTGATCTTTCTTGTAAGCATCCCGGGGTGACTCGGGTGCTACATTCTGGGCCTTCCCTCTGTGGAGGGCCTTTTTCATTATTGGAGATGAACTATGTGGAAAATTGCTGTTGGATTCGCGATCTTTGCTGCCTTGGGTATTTATGTGATCAGCAAGGGCGGTGACAAGTTGGACATGGGTGGTGAAAAGCATGGCGCTGACGCCGTGCATGTGGAGCCTGCCAAGACCGATGCGCCTGCAGCAGCACCCGCTGCAGATGCCAGCGCTGCCAAGTAAGCACTGAACCTGTTGGGCGTGCTTGACCACGGTCAGGCATTCCCACCCAAAGCCACGCACTTGCGTGGCTTTTCTTTTGGGTGAAAGAAATGTCACGGCCTGCGCCCTAGAATGTTTGGCCTCCACCCCAAAAAGCCAGCTCATGTCCCAAGGTCTCATTCGCATCCGTGGTGCCCGTCAGCACAATCTCAAAAACATCGACCTCGACATCCGTACCGGTGAGCTGACCGTCGTCACCGGCCCCAGCGGCTCGGGCAAATCCAGCCTGGTGTTTGACACGTTGTACGCCGAGGGCCAGCGGCGTTATGTGGAGACCTTCAGCGCTTACGCTAGGCAATTCCTGGACCGCATGGACAAACCGGCGGTGGATAAGGTCGAAGGTGTCCCCCCCGCCATTGCGATCGACCAGACCAACCCGGTGCGCAGTTCACGCTCCACCGTGGGCACTATGACCGAGCTCAATGACCACCTCAAGTTGTTGTTCGCCCGACTGGGCCAGTTGTTTGACAAGGACACAGCCCAGAGCGTTCGCCATGACACGCCCGAAACCATCTATGCGGAGCTGGCAGCGCGTGCTGCGCAGGAGCAAGACCCTCGCCTGTACCTGACCTTTCCGGTCGAGCTGCCTGCAGGCACCAGCGCCGAGCAAGTCGAGCAATGGCTGTCCGCCAGCGGCTTCACCAAGGTGCAGGCCGAGCGCGAAGTGGCCACGCCCACCGGCCCGCGCAAGGTGTTGGATGTGATCGCTGACCGCTTTCGCATCGGTCAAGCCGAAAAAGCCCGTGTGGTCGAGGCGATCGAGGTCGCTCTGAAACGGGGTGGCCGCCTCAATGTGTATGTCGAAAAGCCCGCAAACTCAGAGGCCTCCGATTCGGCCTTTGAGATCTGGCGTTTTTCCACCGGCCTGCATTGCCCCGACAGCGATCAGCGTTACACCGACCCGATCCCGTCGATGTTCTCTTTCAACTCGGCGGTTGGCGCGTGCGAGACCTGCCGGGGTTTTGGCCGGGTGATCGGCGTCGACTACGGCCTGGTCATTCCCAACCCCAAACTCACGCTGCGGTCCGGGGCCATCAAGACACTGCAAACGCCTGCCTGGCAAGAAAACCAGGACGACCTGATGCGTCACGCCGAGGCCGCAGGCATTCCGCGTGACACCGCGTGGGACAAGCTGACGAAAGCGCAGCAAGATTGGGTGATCAACGGCTCGCCCGAGTGGAAGGGCCGCTGGAATCATCAGTGGTACGGCGTGAAGCGCTTTTTTGAGTACCTGGAGAGCAAGGCCTACAAGATGCACATCCGCGTGCTCCTGTCCAAGTACCGCAGTTACACCGAGTGCCCAACGTGCCAAGGGGCGCGTTTGAAGACCGAGAGTTTGCTCTGGCGCATTGGCAGCCACTCGGATGCCGATGGCGTCTTGCCAGTGGAAAAGCGTTTCATGCCCGCTGGTGTGAAGTGGACCCGTGCGCAGTTGGAGGCGCTGCCGGGTTTGAGTCTGCACGACATGATGATCATGCCGCTCGATCGGTTGCGATTGTTTTTTGACCGGTTGTCTGCTTCTGGTTTTGCGTCTGTGGCTTCAGGGGAGGCTTCGGCCGGGGATGGGCTGGGCTCCTCACACGGCGGGGATACGCCAAAATCGTCGCCCAGCCCATCCCCGGCCGAAGCCGTGGGGGCAAGCGCAGAACAAAAAGCCCTCCAACTCTTGCTGGAAGAAATCACCACCCGCCTCAAATACCTGTGCGATGTGGGCATTGGTTACCTCACCCTCGACCGCCAAAGCCGGACGCTCAGCGGCGGCGAGGTGCAGCGCATCAACCTCACTACGGCCTTGGGCACATCGTTGGTCAACACTTTGTTTGTGCTGGACGAGCCCAGCATTGGCCTGCACCCACGCGACATGAACCGCATCACCCAGGCCATGCACCGCCTGCGCGACGCGGGCAACACGCTGGTCGTGGTCGAGCACGACCCCGCCGTGATGATGGCGGCCGACCGCATGATCGACATGGGCCCTGGACCGGGCGAGCGCGGCGGCGAGATCGTGTTTGACGGCAGCACCGCCGACTTGCGCAACGCCGACACGCTCACCGGCGCCTATTTGGGTGGGCGCAAGCAAGTGGGCCTGGGCTTCAAGCGCATGGTGACCGACAGCACGCCACGGTTGATTTTGGAAGGCGCACGCGAACACAACCTGCAAAACATCAGCGTGGACTTTCCGTTGCAGCGCCTGGTCACCATCACCGGCGTGAGCGGCTCGGGCAAATCGAGTTTGATCCAAGACGTGCTGGCCCCGGCACTCATGCGCCACTTTGGCAAAGCCACCGAAACCCCCGGCGCACACGACCGCCTGCTGGGGGCCGACCACCTGAGCGATGTGGTGTTTGTGGACCAGTCGCCCATCGGCAAAACCGCACGATCCAACCCGGTGAGCTATGTGGGCGCTTGGGACGCGATTCGTGAAATTTTTGCGACCGCGCCGCTGTCGCGCCAGCGCGGCTACACCGCCAGCAAGTTCAGCTTCAACGGTGGCGATGGCCGTTGCCCCACCTGCGGCGGTTCGGGCTTTGAGCACGTCGAGATGCAGTTTTTGAGCGACGTGTATTTGCGCTGCCCCGATTGCGATGGCAAGCGCTACCGTCCTGAAATCTTGGAGATCACCGTCGAGCGTCAGGCCATGGGGCAGGCGCAACCGCGCCACCTGAACGTGGCCGACGTGCTGGACTTGACGGTGAGCGAAGCCGCTGCCTTGTTCGCACAAGACCGCGACGTGATCCGCGCCCTGCAGCCCATCGTCGATGTGGGTCTGGAATACGTGAAGCTGGGTCAGCCCGTGCCCACCTTGTCGGGCGGCGAAGCGCAGCGCCTCAAGCTCGCGGGCTTTTTGGCTGAAGCCGCCAAGAGCGCGTCCAAGAGCCGCCAGAGTCTGGCCCGCAAAGGCACCTTGTTTTTGTTTGACGAGCCGACCACGGGTCTGCACTTCGACGACATCGCCAAGCTCATGCGGGCTTTGCGCAAGCTGCTCGAAGCGGGGCATTCGCTCATCGTCATCGAGCACAACTTGGACGTCATCCGCGCCAGCGACTGGCTGATCGACTTGGGGCCAGAGGGTGGTTATGCCGGGGGCCTGATTGTGGCCGAGGGCACGCCAGAAGACGTGCGCCAACACGCCACATCGCACACGGGGCTGGCGCTGCGGGAGTACGCCGAGTCGATGGGCGAGGTCCATTGGGCGAAAGAAGGTGTTCCTGTGCTGTCATTCCTGCGAACGCGGGAATCCATGGATTCCCGGGTCAAGCCCGAGGATGACAATCTTAAAAAGCCCGAGGATGGCACGGTTAAAAATCGCAAGGATGACAAGAAGAAAAAACCGATTCAGAACAACCACATCCAGATCGTCAACGCCAAAGAACACAACCTCAAAAGCCTGAGCGTGGACATTCCGCGGGGCAAGTTCAACGTCGTCACCGGTGTGAGCGGTTCGGGCAAGTCCACGCTGGCGTTTGACATCCTGTTCAACGAAGGCCAGCGCCGTTATTTGGAAAGCCTGAACGCCTACGCCCGAAGCATCGTGCAGCCCGCAGGCCGCCCCGAGGTGGATGCGGTTTACGGCATCCCGCCCACCGTGGCGATTGAGCAGCGGCTTTCACGCGGCGGCCGCAAATCCACCGTGGGCACGACCACCGAGGTTTGGCATTTCTTGCGCCTGCTCTATGTGAAGTTGGGCATTCAGCATTGCGTGCACGACAACACGCCCGTGCAACCGCAAACGCCCGACAGCATCATCGCGCAGCTCATGACGCAGTTCCGGGGGCAACACATCGGCCTGCTGGCCCCCTTGGTCGTCAACCGCAAAGGTGTATACACCGAGCTGGCCGACTGGGCGCGGCCGCGTGGCTTCACACACCTGCGCGTCGATGGCGACTTTTTGCCCACACAAGGCTTTCCGCGCATCGACCGCTTCAAAGAACACAACATTGAACTGCCCGTGGCCAGTCTCGATGTGTTGCCCACCAACGAGACTGCGCTGCGCCAAGCCCTGAGCAAAGCCCTGGAGCACGGCAAGGGCGTGGTGCATGTACTGAGCGACTTGGACGGTCTGCGCGAAGCCATGTTCAGCGGCGAATCCACCGCCCGCATCGGCCAGCACCGCGTGTTCTCGACCCTGCGCGCTTGCCCGGCTTGCGCTACCTCGTATGCCGAACTCGACCCGCGCTTGTTCTCGTACAACAGCAAACACGGTTGGTGCCCTGACTGCGTGGGCACCGGCGTCAAGCTCAGCAAGGACGAACGCAAGGTGTTTGACGACTCGGTGCAAGACGACAAGGACAAAGGCCGCGAGAAAACCTTTGCGGAACCCGAGATCGAAGACTTGGCCAACGTCGCCTGCCCCAGTTGCGAAGGCACTCGCCTGAACGCCACGGCGCGTGCCGTGCGCTTGGGCGCAGCACCTGGCCAGGGCTGGCGCATCACCGACATCGCCAGTTTGTCGGTGACCGATGTGCGGCATTGGGTGGACAAGTTGCAGCTCACGGGCCGCGACGCCGACATCGCCCGTGACCTGGTGCCCGAGATCAAGAGCCGCTTGGAGTTTTTGGAAGAAGTGGGTCTGGGTTACCTCACGCTCGATCGGGGTGCGCCCACGCTCTCAGGCGGTGAGGCACAACGCATCCGTTTGGCTGCGCAACTCGGCAGCAACTTGCAGGGCGTGTGCTACGTGCTGGACGAACCCACCATTGGTCTGCACGCCCGAGACAACCAGATCTTGCTCAACGCCCTGCACAAGCTGGGCGACAAAGGCAACACCTTGGTGGTGGTGGAGCACGACGAAGACACGATCCGCCGCGCCGACCACATCATCGACATTGGCCCCAGTGCGGGCAAACGCGGTGGCCGCTTGGTGGCCGAAGGCTCGGTGGCCGACATCACGGCCTCTGCAGATTCGCAGACGGGGCGGTATTTGCTGCATGCGATGAAGCACCCTATGCAAATGCGACGTGTGGTGGATGCTTCTTTGTGGGGCGATGGCGCGGGCTCCTCATACGTCGGGGGTACGCCAAAATCGTCGCCCACGCCACCGCCCCACAAAGAAGCTGCGGGTGGTGTGGATTTGCAATGGCTCACCTTGACGGGAGCCAACCTGCACAACCTGCGCCAGGTCGATGTACAGGTGCCGCTCAAGCGACTTGTGGCGGTCACCGGCGTCAGTGGCTCTGGCAAGTCCACGCTCGCCCGTGATGTGCTGCTGGCCAATGTGCAGGCGCTGGTCAGCCAGCGCGCCACGTTTGCTGGGCGCACCGCACAAGATGCGGGTCAACGCGTGGCCTTGACCGCGTGCAGCGATGTGCAGGGCTTTGAAACCATCGACCGCGTGCTCGAAGTGGACCAAACGCCCATTGGCAAAACACCGCGTTCGTGCCCGGCTACCTACATCGGCTTTTGGGACACCATCCGCAAACTGTTTGCCGAAACGCTGGAGGCCAAAGCCCGCGGCTATGCCGCAGGGCGCTTCAGCTTCAACACCGGCGAAGGCCGCTGCCCGAGTTGTGAAGGTCAGGGCATGCGCACCATCGAGATGAGTTTCTTGCCCGATGTGAAAGTGCCTTGCGAAACATGCCGAGGTGCCCGCTTCAACCCCGAAACTCTGGCGGTCACTTGGCGCGGCAAAAGCATTGGCGATGTGCTGCAGATGGAAGTCGACGAGGCGGTGGACTTTTTTGCCAGCATGCCCAGCATCACGCACCCGCTGCAGTTGCTCAAAGATGTGGGGCTGGGCTACCTCACCTTGGGCCAGCCCTCACCCACGCTCAGTGGTGGCGAAGCGCAGCGCATCAAGTTGGTGACCGAACTCACCAAAGTGCGTGACGAAGTGGGCAGGCGTGGCAACAAGGCCCCGCACACGCTCTATGTGCTGGACGAACCCACCGTAGGCCTGCACATGGCCGACGTGGACAAGCTCATCAGCGTGCTGCACCGGCTGGTGAATGCGGGGCACAGCGTGATCGTGATCGAGCACGACTTGGATGTGATCGCCGAAGCCGATTGGGTCATTGACCTGGGACCAGAAGGCGGCAACGCGGGAGGGCGCATCGTGGCGGCCATGACGCCCGAAGCGCTGGTGCGCTTGGGCACCCACACCGGCGTGGCGTTGGGGCCTGTGCTGGCGAGGGCTTGATCAGTCCGCCACACCCAAACGCCAAAGCGAGGTCACTTCGGCCGAGCGTGCGGCATGCAGCGGGTCGGTGACATCTTGGGCTTTGGCATGCACAGGTTTCACATCCAGGCGGCCCAACACCTGCAGGCCTGCCTCTTCGATCCAGCCCAGCAAGGCCTCGCGGGTGCGCAGGCCTAGGTGTTCGGCCAGGTCCGACAAGATGAGCCAGCCTTCGCCGCCTTCGCACAAGTGAGCGGGCAGGCCCGCCAAGAAGCCTTTGAGCATTTGGCTGCCTTCGTCGTAGACGGCTTGTTCCAGCAGTGTGGTGGGGCGTGCAGGCAACCAGGGGGGGTTGCAAACCACCACCGCTGCCCGGCCTTCCGGGAACAGGTTGGCGGGCTGCAGTTGCACCTGGTTTTGAAGGCCCAGTCGCTGCAAGTTGTCCAGGGCGCAGGCCAAAGCGCGCTCGGACATGTCCGTGCCCACCACTTGCGCCGCCCCCCGACGCGCCAGCACCGCCGATAAGACGCCCGTGCCCACACCAATGTCAAAGGCCACAGAGTGGGTCTTGAGTGCTTCGGGCAGTGGCGCGTTGGCCACCAGCTCCACATATTCGCCGCGTACCGGAGAGAACACGCCGTAGTGCGGGTAAATGCGCAAGGCTTCGCCCATGGCGGGCACTTCAACGCCGTTCTTGCGCCATTCAAACGCGCCGATCACGCCTTGCAAGCTGCGCAGCGAGATCACCGAGGCTTGCCCATTGGCCGAGCCAAAGGCTTGCAGGCAGGCGGCTTTGACGTCGGGGGCGCGGCGCAGGTCGATGCCATAGTCGCCGTTCAACTCAATCAAGACTTGGCTCAGAATGCGCGTGCGCTGGGCTTGTGCCTGGCGGTGGGTGTGAAAGGCCGCACCGGCGATCACGGGGGCGTGCGGGTCTTGCTTTTTGGCGCGGGCTTTTTTGGGTTTGTCGATGCGCCGTGTCAGCGCTTGCAGCATTTGCCGCGCGTTCTGAAAGTCGCTGCGCCACAGCAAGCCGGTGCCCGCACAGGCCAAGCGGTAAGCGGTGTCAGCGGTCATGGTGTCGTCGGCCAGCACCACGGTTTTGGGCAGCACTTGGTCGGAGCGCCACAGGGCCGAGCGTGGGGTGTCTTTTTCAGACCAAGTCAAAAGGGTGGGGGCGTTCATGCGCAGGTCCAGTCGGTGTTTGTGGGTGGGTTTCGCGCAGATTGCCACGAAAGGTAGAGTTGTTCAGGCCAGACCTGTCAGCAAGTGGCGCACCAGTTCGGCAAAGCCTGCACCGCGTTCACTCGGGGTGATGTAGCGCGGCGGGTGCGTCAGCTGCGCCTCAAAGCGCCGGATGTTGGCCACGCCCACGCTGTGCGGGAAGTTCTCAAACATCACTTGGTCATTGGTCGAGTCTCCCACATAAACCCAGCGGTCGATTTCGGCATCCAGATCACGGCCCCACAGTTCACGCACGATCCAGCGAGCCCCCGTGAGTTTGCTGTGCGTGCCAAACCAGCCGTTGATGTGGATGCTGCTCACGGTGGCGGTCATGCCTTCGCTGTGCATCATGCGCACCACTTCATCGATGGCGTGTTCTGGCAGTTGTGTGAACTCGCTGTGGTCAATGGCGATGTCGGTCTCTCGGCCTGCGCTGTCTTGCGAGCGCTGCGCACCGGGCAAGGTTTGCTCGATGTGCGCCAGCACCTGCTGCATGCGGGCGAAGTTGGCACTGCGGGTGGCCATGTCTTGCTGGTAGAACTTGCGCAGGCCACGTGCAGTGGTGTGTTGCAGCCCTACCGCCCCGTTTTCGGCCACGATGGCGTCCACCGGCCAACGGGCCGCAAAGGGCTCGCTCCAGCCCACAGGCCGCCCAGTGATCGGCACCACATGCAGGCCAGCGGCTTTCAGCTCGGCCAGCGCTTGCCGGGCGTCTGGCGTGATGGCTCCTTCGGTGGTCAGCGTGTCGTCGATGTCGGTGAAGACACCGACGACATCACGAGGAGGAAGCCAGTCAGAAAGCGGACGCATCTTTAATCGGGGTCAGATCCCAATTGATTTTCGCCATTTCAACCCGCCGACCCCAATGCCAAGCCCGCATGCTCGCGCAGCGGGTGGAAGTGGATCTTGGGAAAGCGCTCTTGCGCCAGCCGCACGTCGTACGGGCTGGTGCACAGGTAGGCCAGCGTGCCTGCCGCGTCGAGTGACATGCGCTGCGGATAGGCGTTGGTGAATTCGCGCAGTTCGGCCGGTGTGTCGGCGGTGATCCAGCGGGCGCCGGTGTACTGGCAGCCCTCCAGGCGCACGTCGCAGTCGTATTCGGCTTTGAGGCGGTGCTGCACCACTTCAAACTGCAGCTGACCCACTGCGCCCAGCAGCATGGGGCCACCGATTTCGGGTTTGAAGACCTGGATCGCGCCTTCTTCGCCGAGTTGGTCGAGGCCGGTTTGCAGTTGTTTGGTGCGCAGCGGGTTCTTCAGGATCACGGTCATGAAGAGTTCTGGTGCAAAGAAGGGCAGGCCGGTGAATTGCAAATTCGCGCCGTCGGTGATGGTGTCGCCCAGCTGCACGCCGCCATGGGTGGTGAAGCCAATGATGTCGCCCGCGTAGGCTTCGTCCACCGCCTCGCGCCGTTGCGACAAGAAGGTGACCACGCTGGTGGGGCGCAGTTCTTTGCCGGTGCGTTGCACCTTGAGCTTCATGCCGGGGGTGTATTTGCCAGACGCCATGCGCACGAAGGCGATGCGGTCGCGGTGGTTGGCGTCCATATTGGCTTGTACCTTGAACACCACGCCCGAGAACGCGCTGTCTTCGGGCTGGATTTCTTTGACCACGGGCTGCTTGTTGACCAGCAGGTTGCTGGTGCGTGGCTTGGGCGCGGGGGCCAAATCGACCAGGGCGTCCAGCACTTCCATCACACCGAAGTTGTTCACGCCGGAGCCAAAGAACACAGGGGTTTGTTTGCCTGCCAAGAACGCCGCTTCGTCAAACGCAGGCGATGCGCCGGTGGCCAGCTCCATGCTGTCCATGGCGGTTTGCCACTCCAGGCCAAAGCGCTCGGCCAGTTGGGCTTGCTCGGTGAGGGGAATGGTTTCGAAGTCTTGCGGCAGGCGTTCGCTGCCGGAGTCAAACACGGTCATGGCCTGTGTGCGCAGATTGACGATGCCGCCGAAGCTCTTGCCCTGGCCCACGGGCCAGGTCATGGGCACACAAGGCATGCCCAGCTCGCGCTCGACTTCGTCGAGGATGTCGAGCGGGTCGCGCACTTCGCGGTCCATCTTGTTCACAAAGGTGATGATGGGCGTGTCCCGCTGACGGCAGACTTCGATCAGGCGACGGGTCTGGGCTTCCACACCGTTGGCCGCGTCAATGACCATCAGCGCCGAGTCCACGGCGGTGAGCACGCGGTAGGTGTCTTCAGAGAAGTCCTTGTGGCCGGGGGTGTCGAGCAGGTTGATGACGTGCTCGCGGTAGAGCATCTGCATGACCGACGAGGCCACCGAGATGCCACGCTGCTTTTCGATTTCCATCCAGTCGGATGTGGCGTGGCGCGAAGCTTTGCGGGCCTTGACCGAGCCGGCGATCTGGATCGCACCCGAGAACAACAGCAGCTTTTCAGTCAGCGTGGTTTTACCCGCGTCGGGGTGGGAAATGATGGCAAAAGTCCGGCGGCGCCGGGTCTCGTTGGCGTAAGTCACAAGGGGTCCTGATCGGGAAAGCGCCGCAGGGGCGCCAAGCGGGCGGCCAGGCGTGGCCGCGATGAGGGAGATTTTACTTTGTAGGAGCCCTGCCCCGAGGCGATGGCGCCGCGCCCACAGCGGTCATCCCTTGCCTTTATAATCTGGGCATTCCGAGGAGCGTTGCAGCGCCCACCAGCCCCGAAGCTGGCAGCAGGCGTGAGGCTCGGAACCTTCAAACAGCAACGACGCTCATCCACTCGACGTGCGGTGAGCCTGTATTTCCCATTCAGTGCTTTCTCCACGCGTGTGGCTTATTCACATTGCTTTGGAGCGCACACATGAATGCACCTTTGAAAACCACTGTCAACGCCGACTGCGTGATCGCCGACATCGGCCTGGCCGATTGGGGCCGCAAAGAAATCAAGATCGCCGAGACCGAAATGCCCGGTCTGATGGCCATCCGCGAAGAATTCGCCAAGTCCCAGCCCCTCAAGGGCGCGCGTATCACGGGCTCGCTGCACATGACCATCCAGACGGCTGTGCTGATCGAGACCTTGCAAGCCCTGGGTGCCAATGTGCGCTGGGCGTCTTGCAACATCTTCTCCACACAAGACCATGCCGCCGCCGCCATTGCCGCCAAAGGCACACCCGTGTTTGCCATCAAAGGCGAAACCTTGGCCGATTACTGGGATTACACCCACCGCATTTTTGACTTCGGCGCGGCAGGCACCGAAGGCGAAGGCCCCAACATGATCTTGGACGACGGCGGCGATGCCACGTTGTTGATGCACTTGGGCAAGCGCGCTGAAACCGACGCTTCTTTGATCGCTAACCCCACCAGCGAAGAAGAAACTTGTTTGTTCAACGCCATCAAAGCCAAATTGGCTGTGGACCCCACTTGGTACAGCCGCAAGGGCGCACACATCATCGGCGTGACCGAAGAGACCACCACCGGCGTATTGCGCCTGAACGAGATGGCCGCCAAGGGCAGCCTGATGTTCCGCGCCATCAACGTGAACGACTCGGTGACCAAGAGCAAGTTTGACAACCTGTACGGCTGCCGCGAATCTTTGGTGGACTCCATCAAGCGCGCGACCGACGTGATGATCGCGGGCAAAGTGGCTTGCGTGGCCGGTTACGGCGACGTGGGCAAGGGCTCGGCCCAAGCCTTGCGCGCTTTGAGCGCCCAAGTGTGGGTGACCGAGATCGACCCGATCAACGCCTTGCAAGCCGCCATGGAAGGCTACAAAGTGGTCACCATGGAATACGCCGCTGACAAGTGCGACATCTTCGTGTCGGCCACCGGCAACAAGAACGTGATCCGCTACGAGCACATGGCCGCCATGAAAGACGAAGCCATCGTTTGCAACATCGGTCACTTCGACAACGAGATCGACGTCGCTTCGCTGGAAAAGCTGGAGTGGGACGAGATCAAACCTCAGGTCGATCACATCATCTTCCCCGATGGCAAGAAGATCACCCTGCTGGCCAAAGGCCGCCTGGTGAACCTGGGTTGCGCCACGGGCCACCCCAGCTTCGTGATGTCTTCGTCGTTCGCCAACCAGACCATCGCCCAGATCGAGCTGTTCACCAAACAAGACCAGTACGAAGCCGGCAAAGTCTATGTGTTGCCCAAGCATCTGGACGAAAAAGTGGCCCGCTTGCACCTGAAAAAGGTCGGCGCGATGCTGTCCGAGTTGAGCGACGAGCAAGCCGCTTACATCGGCGTGTCCAAGAATGGTCCTTACAAGGCGGACACTTACCGTTATTGATCGGTTCGACGCCATTGCGAGCAATGGCCGGTTTTCTGGTGGGAGCGAGCCCTTGCTCGCGAATGTCAGCCGAAGCCCGGCCAGCATTCGCCCGCAGCGGCGGCCCCCACATGGTTAACAAACGGCTTTCTTCAACCATCCCCATCGTTCACTTGAACCCTCTCGTCAGAACCTCAGCACATGCGCATTGATCAACTTCTCGTCGAGCGCGGCTTGGCCGCTTCTCGCTCTCAGGCTCAGCGACTGATCGCCGGAGGCGTTCAGTGGCAGCAGCCCGACGGGACGTGGCGTGCCATCGTGAAAAACCGTGATGAAGTGCCTGAAAGCGCGGCCTTGGAGTTGCTCGACGACGCCGAGTCGCGCTATGTCTCGCGCGGCGGACTCAAACTCGAAGGTGCGTTGAAGGCCACGGGTGTCCAGGTCGAGGGCTTACGTTGCCTCGATGTGGGACAAAGTACCGGTGGGTTCACCGATTGCTTGTTGCAGCAAGGCGCAGCGCAGGTGGTCGGTATCGACGTCGGGCATGCCCAAGTGCATCCGCGCATCCGTGACGACGAGCGTGTGGTGTGCATCGAAGGTGTGAACGCCCGTGAGCTGGAGCCGGGCGACGAGCGGATTCCAGAGGCGCTGGAAGGCTTTGACCTGATGGTGGGCGATGTGTCCTTCATCTCGCTTACCTTGGTGCTGCCGGGCGTGGTGCATTTGCTCAAACCCACGGGGCGGTTGCTGATGCTGGTGAAACCCCAGTTTGAATTGCAGCCGGGCCAAGTGGGCAAGGGCGGCATCGTCAAAGACGATAGCCATTACCCTTTCATCGAAAACCGCGTGCGCACCGCCTTGACCGATCTGGGCATGCAGGTGCAGGCATGGCTGGACAGCCCGATTGAAGGCGGTGACGGGAACCATGAATTTTTTGTACAAGCCTGCTGGCCTGACCCGGCGGCTGTGTTGCCTGCGCGCGAGAAAACGCGCATGGCACACGAGGCCGATCTGGCCGCCAAGGCCTATGCCAAGGCCAATGACTATTGAATTTGAAGGTGAAGTGATGTCTGGTTCGAAATTGCCCATCAGTCTGGAATTTTTCCCACCCAAAACGCCAGATGGCGCAGAGAAGTTGCGCGTGGTGCGCCAGCAGCTTTATGGCTTGAAGCCTGAATTTTGCTCGGTGACCTATGGCGCAGGTGGCTCCACGCAAGAGGGCACGTTTGCCACCGTGGGTGCCATCTTGGGTGAAGGCGTGGCTGCGGCCTCGCACTTCTCGTGCATCGGCGCGACCAAAGCCTCGGTGCGCGCAGAGCTGGCCACTCTCAAGGCCATGGGCGTCAAGCGCTTGGTGGCTTTGCGCGGCGACTTGCCCAGCGGTTATGGCGCGGGTGGTGAGTTTCAATATGCCAGCGATCTGGTGGCTTTCATTCGGGCGGAGACCGGTGACGATTTCCACATCGAAGTGGCAGCCTACCCCGAAATTCACCCGCAAGCCAAATCGCCGGAGTCCGATTTACAGGCCTTTGCCACCAAGGTCAAAGCCGGAGCCAACTCGGCCATCACGCAATATTTCTACAACAGCGACGCGTATTTCCGCTTTGTGGACGATGCGTACAAGCTGGGCGCAGATGTGCCCATCGTGCCCGGCATCATGCCGATCACCAGCTCGACACAGTTGCTGCGCTTTTCAGACGCTTGCGGTGCCGAGATTCCCCGTTGGATCCGCTTGCGATTGCTGGGGTTTGGCGACGACATCGCCTCCATCAAAGCGTTTGGTCTCGATGTGGTGGCCGACTTGTGCGAGCAGCTCGTCAACGGCGGTGTACCTGCCTTGCATTTCTACACGATGAACCAGAGTGCAGCCACGACGGATATTTTGCGTCGGTTGTGAAGCGCACACAGCGTGTGCCTTTGACGAACTCGGTTGATGTGACGCAAGCCCACAGAAGATGGTGCGCTTGCGTGCTGAGAGGTTTGATGAACCTCAAATGAGCAGTGGTGGTGTGAGCGTCCAATGAACTTGAGCACAAAGCTCTTTGTTCATAAGGAAAATCAACATGAAAAAACAAACCATTGTTGCAGCCGTGTTGGCTGCTTGCTCTGCCACGGCGGCCATGGCGCAAGCTTCAGGTGAAGGCCTGTGGCTCATTCGGGCGCGCGCTGTGCATCTGGACATGGCCAACAAGGATGGCACGGGTTTGGGCTTGTCGGTCAACAACAAGACCATTCCTGAGGTGGATGTCAGTTACTTCTTTACCCCGAATATTGCGGCTGAACTGGTTTTGACCGTGCCGCAAAAGCAAACCGTTTCCATGGGCGGTGCATCGATTGGCACGTTCAAGCATTTGCCCCCCAGTTTGCTGCTGCAATACCACTTCACAGGCCTGAATGGGTACAAGCCTTATGTCGGTGCGGGCGTGAATTACACCAGGATCACCAGCATCAATCTGCTTGATGGCGGTGCAACATTGGAGGACCACAGCTGGGGCGGGGCTTTGCAAGTGGGCTTGGACATTCCTTTGGACAAAAACTGGTCCTTGAACTTTGACCTCAAGAAGGTTTTCATACGCTCTGATGTGTTTGTTGGCACGGCCAATCAGGGCACTTTGAAGCTCGACCCCGTTTTGGTGGGGGTGGGCCTCGGTTATCGCTTCTGACCCTGACTTGGATTCAACGCAAAACGCCCTGCATTGCAGGGCGTTGTTGATGCTTTTGAAATGGGTTTCAGCGTTCGTCGAAGCTCACCACCACCCGGTTGCTGGTGGGCCGTGCCTGGCAGGACAGGATGAAGCCTTGCTCGACTTCGGGCTTTTCGAGGGTGAAGTTTTTCTCCATCTCGGTCGTGCCTTCCACCACTTTGCAGCGGCAGGTGCAGCAGACACCGGCTTTGCACGAGTAGGGCAGGTCCAGGCCCAGTGACAAGGCGATGTCGAGGATTTTTTCATTCCGATTCATCGGCATGTCGTAGGGCTTGCCGTCCAGCACCACCGTGAGCTGGACTTCGCCTGCATCGCGTGTCCCCTGGTGGCCCAGCACGGCTTGGCTGCGTTGCTCAGGGCTGAGCGCATCGAGCGTGGGTGAGCTGAAACGCTCGGTGCGGATGCGTTCGCCTTTCACGCCAGCGCTCAGCAGCGCTTGTTCAGTGGCTTCGATCATGGCCTCGGGGCCGCACACAAACACTTCGTCCATGCTGCCCACGGGCAAAAATGCGTCGATGATGGCCTGCACTTTGGCGGCGTCGATGCGACCTTCGAGCAGGGGCACTTCTTGCGCTTGGCGTGACAGGATGTGGATCAGCGTCAGGCGGTCGGGGTAGCGGTCTTTCAGGTCTTGCAGGGCTTCGTTGAACATGACGCTGTCCATGCGGCGGTTGCCGTAGACCAGGGTGAACTTCGATTCGGGCTGGTCTTCTAGCGTGCTCGACAGGATGGACAGGATGGGCGTGATGCCCGAGCCTGCGGCAAAGCCCACCCGGTGGATGGCGCGGGGGCGCTGCACCACGAAACGGCCATCGGGCACCATCACGCGCAGGGTGTCACCGGCTTTGAGTTGGGTTGCAGCCCAGTTGGAGAACACGCCCCCCTCGACAGGTCGGATGCCCACTTCGAGCACGCCTTGCTTTTGTAGTTGGCTGCGGGCCGAGCTGATGGAGTAGCTGCGGCGCACGTCAGCGCCGTTGATGTCGGCGCGCAAGGTCAGAAATTGGCCGGGCTGAAAGTCAAAGCTGCTGCGCAGGTCTTGTGGAACCGTCAGCGAGATGGCGACGGCGCCTGCAGCTTCGGGTGTGACGCGTGCAACTTGGAGGTCATGAAAGCGGGGTGCGGACATGGTGCTTCACTGCGGCAAGGCAGCTCAGTAAGGTTTGAAGTAATCGAAAGGCTCCATGCAAGCCAAGCACCGGTAAAGTGCTTTGCAGGCGGTGGAGCCGAAATGGGAGGTTTCGGTGGTGTTGGCCGAGCCGCACTGAGGGCAGTTCACCACCTCGGGTTTGGCGCTGCGCGCCGCAAACTGCACCACGCTGGACGCGCCCGGTTTTTCGGTGGCGCAGGCGTGCGGTGGGGCGATGCCGTAGGCGCGCAGTTTGTCCTTGGCGGCTTCGGTCATCCAGTCGGTTGTCCAGGCCGGGGCCAGTTGCGTGACCACACGGCCTTGCAGCCCGTGGGCTTGCAGCAGGGCTTTCACGTCGTCCTCGATCTGGCCCATGGCCGGACATCCGCTGTAGGTCGGGGTGATGATCACTTCCAGTCCTGCGGTGCCTTCACGCACATCGCGCAGAATGCCCAGCTCGCGCAACGTGACGACCGGAATTTCCGGATCGGTCAGTGCGTCGAGCAGGTCCCAGGCGCGGTCCACATCGGCTGTCCGGGTGGGAGAAGCAGAGGACAAAGAGGCGGCCGGGGTCATTGGCATGAATTACCAGGTCGCTTCGGGGTGCGCGCGGGCCAGGCTTTGCATTTCTGCCAGAACAAAACCCAAGTGCTCCGAGTGGAGGCCTTGCTTGCCCGTGGGCACAAAGCCGCCTGCAGCGGGGCGTTGCAAGGTGGCTTCCTTCAAGGCTTCGTTCACGATCTGGTTCCAGTCGTTTTGCAGGGCCGCCATGTCGATGCCGGTGCCGGTGGCCAGCGCCGCAGCTTCTGCGGGGCTGGTGGTCCAGAACTCTTGCGTGTAGGACATGAATTGGTCGAGCGCGGTCTGCGCCTTGGTGTGCGACTCGGCGGTGCCATCGCCCATGCGCACCAGCCAGTCACGCGAGTGGCGCAGGTGGTAGCGCACTTCCTTGAGCGATTTAGCGGCTATGGCGGCCAGCTGCGCGTCTTTCGAGTTTTGCAACTGGTCCCACACCAGCACCATCAGGCTGCTGTACAAGAAGTTGCGCACGATGGTGGTGGCAAAGTCGCGGTCGCCCGCCGAGGTGGCCGCCATCAGCGGCATGTGGGGCAATTCACACAGCGTGTAGTTTTTGAAGTCAGGCACATCGCGGAAGTACGCCAGCGTGTCTTCGGTGGCACCGTTGCCTTGCAGCTCGGCCGCGTGCTGGTAAAGCATGCGGGCCTGCCCGATCAGGTCCAGGCTGTTGTTGGACAGCGCGATGTCTTCTTCAAGAATGGGGCCGTGTCCGCACCACTCGGCGTTGCGCTGTCCGAGGATCAGCGCGTTGTCGGCGAGGTGCAGCAAATAATCAATGGGTGCATTCATGGTCGCGCTCACATGTGTCCGACTTCGTCGGGGATCACGTAAAACGTTGGGTGCCGGTACACCTTGTCGCTGGCCGGATCGAAGAACTCGGGCTTGTCATTGGGTTCGCTCGCCGAGATGCTGGCCGAGGGGACGACCCAGATGCTCACGCCTTCCTGGCGGCGGGTGTAGACATCGCGAGCCATTTGCAAAGCGTGCTCGGAATCCGATGCATGCAGGCTGCCGCAGTGTTTGTGCTCCAGGCCTTGCTTGCTGCGAACAAAAACTTCCCACAGGGGCCATTCTTTGAGTGCGGGGGTGCTCATGCTGCTTCCTTCATTTGGCGTGCTTGTTGTTTTTTGGCGTGGGCCAGAGCTGCTTCGCGCACCCAAGCTCCGTCGTTCCATGCCTTGACGCGGGCGCCCAGGCGTTCCTTGTTGCAGGGTCCGTTACCGTTCACCGTGGCCCAGAACTCGTCCCAGTCGATCTGGCCGTAGTCGTGGGCTTGACGGGCTTCGTTCCATTTCAGGTCGGGGTCGGGCAAGGTCACACCCAGCACCTTGGCTTGGGGCACGGTAGCGTCCACAAATTTTTGACGCAGGTCGTCGTTGCTGATGCGCTTGATGCCCCAGCGCATGCCTTGGGCGCTGTTGGGGCTGTCGGCGTCGGGCGGCCCGAACATGGCCAGGCACTTCCACCACCAGCGGTTCACGGCGTCCTGCACCATGGTTTTTTGCTCGGCGGTGCCTTGCATCATCACCAGCAAGGCTTCGTAGCCTTGGCGCTGGTGAAAGCTTTCTTCCTTGCACACGCGCACCATGGCGCGTGCATAGGGGCCATACGAGCAGCGGCACAAGGGCACTTGGTTCATGATGGCCGCGCCATCGACCAACCAGCCGACCACGCCCACATCGGCCCAGTTGAGCGTGGGGTAGTTGAAGATGGAGCTGTATTTGGCTTTGCCGGTGTGCAGGGCGTCCAGCATTTGGTCGCGGCTGGTGCCCAAGGTCTCGGCGGCGCTGTACAGGTACAGGCCGTGACCGCCTTCGTCTTGCACTTTGGCGATCAAAATGGCTTTGCGCTTCAAGCTGGGCGCGCGGCTGATCCAGTTGCCTTCGGGCAGCATGCCGACGATTTCGCTGTGGGCGTGTTGGCTGATCTGGCGCACCAGGGTCTTGCGGTAGGCCTCTGGCATCCACTCGCGTGGCTCGATGCGGCCGTCAGCGTCGATGCGGGCGTCAAATTGGGCCTGCAAGGCGGCGTCTTGCGCGCTCAGGGCTTTGGGAACGGCCTTCAGGCCGGCCGACTTGGCGTCGTCGGATCCGTCCGGGACGCTGAAAGATTGCGTGTACATGGCTTCTCCTGCGCCTGACAGGATGGAATGATCGTGGCGCGGGAGGAAGTATAACAATTAACCGACCGATCGGTCGGTTAATTGAAGACAAAGGGATCGGGACTTTCCCTGAGCTTTGACGCGGGGGTCAGTTGGAGCCTTCCACTTTCCATTCTTTGCCGTTGCCGCGTGCCAAGGCAGGGCCGACCAAGTCGAGCGCTTTGCGGACTTGGTCTTTCAGTGTGAAGGGCGGGTTGATGACGAACATGCCGCTGGCCGTGAGGCCGCCTTCATCGCCTGGGCCGCGTCCAATGGCCAATGTGGCGTTGAGCCACGGTTTTTGAGATTGGTTGGCCAAGGTGCGCAGGCGGCGAGGCAGCTCATGCGCCTCAGGTCTTGGAATGATGGGGTACCAGACCAGGTAGGTGCCGGTAGAGAAGCGCTTGAGGTATTCCTGAATGACGTTGGCGACCTTGACGTAATCCGACTTGATTTCGTAACTGGGGTCGATCAGCACCATGGCGCGTTTCGAGCCGGTGGCTGATGGTGGCGGTGGCAGGAGTTTTTTGAGGGCCTCAAAGCCATCTTCACGACTGACGGTGATGGTGCGACCGGCTTCCAGCTGGGCGATGTTGGACATCAACGACTTGCTGTCCGTGGGGTGGAGTTCAAACAGGCGCAGCCGGTCACGCGACTCGTGGCGCATCAGTTTGTGCATCAAAAAAGGCGACCCAGGGTAGATCTTGGCCTGCCCGTTCGGGTTGAAACTGGCGATTTGCTCCAGATAGTCCTGAACGGGTTCGGGCAAGGCATCCAGTTTTTCGGCCGCAGCCAAAAGCTTGAACAGGCCGTCCTCAGCTTCCGCACCTTTTTGGGAATAGTCCCCGTCCAGGCGGTACAAACCGGCCCCGGCGTGGGTGTCAATGAGGGTGATGCCGGCCTCTTTTTGCATGAGGTGGCGCATGGTCGCGAGCAAGGTGATGTGTTTGAGCACATCGGCATGGTTGCCCGCGTGAAAAGCGTGTCGATAACTGAACATGCCTTGATGGTAACCAATAACGCCCGCAAGTCCTTGATTTTTCGTATAATAGAAGGCTTCGCAGCGATTCAGTGGTCCCGCGGCGAAGACGCCAGATGCCGCAATGCATTGGCAAATTCCCACCTAAGAGGCTCCCAAAAGAGGAGCACCGACCGTGGAAAAGGACCCGCCAAACCTTTCTTTTAAAGAGAAAACTCATGACAACAACTTTCAGCGCCAAACCCGCTGAGGTCGTGCACGAGTGGTTTGTGATTGACGCGACCGACAAGGTCCTCGGACGAGTAGCCAGCGAAGTTGCTCTCCGTTTGCGCGGCAAACACAAGGCCATTTACACGCCTCACGTCGACACCGGTGACTTCATCGTCATCATCAATGCTGCCCAGCTCAAAGTGACTGGCACAAAGACCATCGACAAAGTGTATTACCGTCACTCGGGCTATCCCGGCGGTATCACTGCAACCAACTTCCGCGACATGCAAGCCAAGCACCCTGGCCGCGCACTCGAGAAGGCTGTCAAGGGCATGCTGCCCAAGGGCCCACTCGGTTACGCCATGATCAAGAAACTCAAGGTGTATGGTGGCGCTGAGCACCCACACACCGCCCAACAGCCTAAAGTGCTGGACATCTAAGGAGCCTTGAGATGATTGGTGAATGGAACAATGGCACAGGCCGTCGCAAATCGAGCGTCGCCCGCGTGTTTCTGAAAAAAGGCACTGGCAAGATCACGGTCAACGGCAAGGACATCCAAGCCTATTTCGGCCGCGAAACTTCGATCATGATCGCCAAGCAACCCCTCATGTTGACCAACCATGCCGAAACTTTCGACATCATGATCAACGTGCACGGCGGTGGCGAATCCGGTCAAGCCGGTGCATCGCGCCACGGTATCACCCGCGCCCTGATTGACTACGACGCATCGCTCAAGCCTATGCTGAGCCAAGCTGGTTTCGTCACTCGCGACGCCCGTGAAGTCGAACGTAAAAAGGTTGGCTTCCACTCAGCCCGCCGTCGCAAGCAGTTCTCCAAGCGTTAATCCGCTTTTCTGCTTCGCCAAGAAAGCCGCACCGGTTCGCCGTGGCGGCTTTTTTGTTTGGTGCCTGAGCTGTGCAATGCCCACAAGCGCAGTAGCGTTACTGCCCGACAGCGGCCGTAATTCCCGACCAGCGCGCTATACTATTTGGCATTGAACCGGAGAAACACCATGAGCGCTGTTGCTGAAAATATCCAGACCGAAATGCCTGCCCCGATTGTCTTCACCGACAGCGCAGCAGCCAAAGTGGCTGACCTGATTGCCGAAGAAGGCAACCCTGATCTGAAACTGCGCGTGTTTGTGCAGGGTGGCGGTTGCTCTGGCTTCCAGTATGGTTTCACCTTTGACGAAATCACCAACGAAGACGACACCACGATGAGCAAGAACGGCGTGTCTTTGTTGATCGATGCCATGAGCTACCAGTACCTGATTGGTGCCGAGATCGATTACAAGGAAGACTTGCAAGGTGCGCAGTTTGTGATCAAGAACCCGAATGCCACATCGACTTGCGGCTGCGGCTCTTCTTTTTCGACCTGATTTGATGCAAGGCGAGCAGCGCTCGCCTTGCATCAACGGGGGTAAATCGCCCCCAACACACGGGCGCCTCTGGCGCCCGTGACGCTTGGCAGGCTCGATGTTTCGCGGCGCATGGTTTTGAAGGCCAGCCAGGCAAAGGCCGCTGCTTCGACTTGCAAGGGCGGCAAGCCCCGCGTTTCGCTGCTCAGCACCTGCAGCTGGGGCAAATGCAGGGCCAAGCGCGCCATGAGGTGGCCGTTCAATGCGCCACCACCACACACGATCAATGACGTTGCATCGCTGGCATAGCGCTTCACATCGCTCGCACACGCCAAAGCGGTGTATTCGGTCAGTGTGGCCTGCACGTCGATGGCCGACAAGTCGGCTCGACTTTGCACATGCTGCTCTAACCAAACCGGGTTGAACAAGTCGCGGCCAGTGCTTTTGGGGGGCGCACCATGAAGGAATGGTTCCGTCAGCAATGCCGCCAACAAGGACGCGTTGACTTGACCTGTTGCAGCCCAACCTCCATTTCTGTCGAAGGGCTGGCCGGTATGGGTGGCACACCAGAAGTCCATCAGGGCGTTGCCAGGGCCGCAGTCCCAGCCGGTCACCACGGCACCAGGGCGCAGCACGCTGATGTTGGAAATGCCGCCGATGTTGAGCACGGCCACGCACGCGTCTGGCCGTGCAAACACGCCATGGTGAAAGGCGGGCACCAAAGGCGCGCCTTGGCCACCCGCTGCCAAGTCGCGGCTGCGGAAGTCGGCCACCACATCGATGCCTGAGAGTTCGGCCAGCAAAGAAGGGTTGTTCAGCTGAAGTGTGTAACCCACAGCGGCTTGTTGCTTGGCTGCGTCGCCATCAAAAGCCAGAGGGCGGTGGCGCACGGTTTGCCCGTGCGCACCGATGGCGGTGATGTCTCGTGCTTTCAGACCACTTTGTTGCAGCAGGTCATGAACCACTTCGCCATAGTGGCGTGCAATCTGGTTGCCTGCCAAGGCGCTGAGGTGCAGTTCGTCCGGGCCACTTTGGTTGAGCGCCATCAAGGTGGCTTTGAATGGCATATCAAAGGCCACAAAGGCATGGACTTTGACTCGAATGTGCCCGTGTGCATCGATGCAGGCCAAGACGCCATCGGCGCCATCGAGTGAGGTGCCCGACATCAGGCCAATGAAGTGCTCAGTCATGTGAAGAGGCGGTCAAAGATGTGCGTGGGTGGGTTGGCTTGACGATGCCAGGCGGCTGGGCATCAAAAAAGGGCCTTGCGGCCCTCGAAGATCACTGCGCCGCGCCTTCGCGCATTTGCGCTGCGGCTTCAAGTTGTGCTCTGGCCTCAGCCGATGTGGATCTGAAGCGTGCCATGGCCGTGGGGCTGATGGGTGTGCTTTGCGCTTGCTGAATGACTTTGTCAGGGTCCATGTGCACCCCATTGACGCGGAATTCAAAGTGCAGGTGCGGGCCTGTGGACCAACCGGTGCTCCCGACGGCACCAATCGTTTGACCTTTTTGTACGCTTTGGCCAGACCGAACCAGAATTCGGCTGAGGTGGGCATAAACCGTGGAGTGGTTGCTGCCATGGCGAACAATCACCACGTTGCCAAAACCACCTTGAACGCCCGCAAATTCAACCACGCCATCGCCAACGGTTTGTGCCGGAGTGCCTGTCGGGGCCGCATAGTCCACACCCAAGTGGGCTTTCATGGTCTGGAAAATGGGGTGCAGGCGCATGCTGAAGCCACTGGTCTTGCGTGAGAAAGCCACAGGCGATGCCAGGTAGGCGCGGCTCAGGCTTTTGCCATCCAAGCTGTAATAGTTGCCTTTTTGGCCTGGCTCTTGGTGCCACACGGCTTGGTAAGTCTTGTTGCCATTGTTGAACTCGGCTGTCAATACGCGGCCAGTTCGGACGGGCTCGCCATCGGCTTCCAGCACTTCATAGACCACAGAGAATCGAGCCCCTTTGCGCAGGGTGCGGTGAAAGTCAATTTGGTTAGAAAAAATCTGGGTCAGTTGGCCAATGACGGCGTCCGGCAGTCGGGCCTCGTCGGCTGCGTCATACAAGGAGCTGGCCACCGTGCCACCCGTCATGCGGATGCTGGTGTTCATGGGTGATGTTTCCAGTGCCGCTTGCATGCCTTGGGGCGTGCGCTTGACGACCAGGCGTTGGAAAAAGGTGTCTGTGTCGTTGTTGAGCCAGCGAACAGTCAATTGGCGCAAGTGTTGTTGGCTGTCTGCTTCTGCCAGGACCGATCTGCCATCGATTCTCAAGCCTTGCTTGGCCAGCGGGTTGCTGCGCAAGAAGTTGGCTGCTTGCGGATCGACCAGGCCCAGGCGACGCAACAAACTTTCAGGCGTATCCGACGCGCGAGTGCTGTCGGTGCGTGTGAGATTGATGTCGACCAGATCGAGCGATTTCGCCTGCTCTTGCAGGCTGGCAATTTCGACGGGCATCGTCACCGTGACGATGGGTTGATCTGAAATGTCCGGGCCCAGGTTGGCAATGGCAAATGCCCCGCCACCGCCTGCCAGCAAAACGCAGGCGAGTGTGGTGCTGATGGTTTTGGGGTGTCGGCTCAACCAGCGGACACTTGCTTGGAGGGCGCGGGTCAGTTGGGGGTGTTGTCCGTCCAGCCAAGCGAGCACGCGTTGGGTGGCGATCAGCACCGCGCCCAGCACGGCGGTGCACAGGAACAGAAAACCGATGAACAGAGAGACCAGTCGGGACTGGATGGAAGAGAAAAATCGCATCAATTCGGGGGTGTTTCACAGGCCTCATGCAGGACGCCGTGAGGTGTTGTGAGGGGCGAAGTCAGGCCGCCCCTAAAATGGACGACTTGGAGAATATAGGCCATTGTACCGGTCTGTACCCATCTGACTTTAGAAAAAACCCTTATGAATCAAGCGCTTGTTACAAAATTCCCGGTCACGGACAAGACCCGTCATGCTTTGGAAGTCACCTTGCGGGGCTGTGAGGAGTTGATTCCCAAGGAGGATTGGCTGCAAAAACTGGCCAAATCTGAGGCCACAGGTGTGCCCTTGCGCATCAAGCTCGGACTGGACCCTACGGCGCCAGACATCCACATTGGTCACACCGTGGTGCTCAACAAGATGCGACAGTTGCAAGATCTGGGGCATCAGGTGATCTTTCTGATTGGTGACTTCACCAGCCTGATCGGTGACCCCTCGGGCCGCAACAGCACCCGCCCACCGCTCACGCCCGAGCAGATCAAACTCAACGCCGAGACTTACTACAAACAGGCCAGCCTGGTGCTGGATCCCTCGAAAACAGAGATTCGTTACAACAGTGAGTGGTCGCTACCATTGGGTTCGATGGGCATGATCCAGCTGGCCGCCAAGTACACCGTGGCTCGCATGATGGAGCGCAACGACTTCCATGACCGCTTCAAGGCTGGTACCCCAATTTCGGTGCACGAGTTCCTGTACCCGCTGATGCAGGGCTACGACTCGGTCGCGCTCAAGAGCGACCTGGAGCTGGGTGGCACCGACCAAAAATTCAACTTGCTGATGGGTCGTCACCTGCAGGCCGAGTACGGGCAGGAGCCGCAGTGCATTTTGACCATGCCACTGCTCGAAGGGCTGGACGGCGTGGACAAGATGTCCAAGTCGAAGAACAACTACATTGGTATTGCCGAAGAGCCCAACACCATGTTCGCCAAGGTGCTGAGTATTTCCGATGTCCTGATGTGGCGCTGGTTCACCTTGTTGTCCTTCAAGTCGATGGCCGAAATCGAGGCGTTGAAAAAGGAAGTCGAAGGCGGTCGCAACCCCAAAGACGCCAAAGTCATGCTGGCCAAGGAGATCACGGCACGTTTTCACAGCGCAGCCGCAGCCGATGCCGCCGAGCAGGATTTCATCAACCGCAGCAAGGGCGGCGTGCCTGACGACATCCCTGAAGTCTCATTGACCGGCGCGCCCTTGGGCATTGGCGCTTTGCTCAAGGCGGCCGGGCTGGCCCCATCGACCACCGAAGCTGGTCGATTGGTGGATGGCGGTGGTGTGCGTGTGGACTCCAGCGTGGTCAGCGATAAGGGACTGAAACTCGAAGCGGGCACTTACATTGTGCAAGTCGGCAAGCGCAAGTTTGCCAAGGTCACCTTGGCTTGACCAAGCGCTTGGCCCTGCAGGCGTTCATCGCGGGTTCATTTTCCAAAGGTATCCTTCGCGCATGAAAATTCTTGACTCCTGGGTGACGCCCACCCGCATGTTGTGGGCCTCTGTGGTGGTGGCGTTGATCACGATTGGCCTGAAAACGCTGGCTTGGTGGTTGACCGACTCGGTCGGCCTGCTGTCGGACGCCATGGAGTCACTGGTGAACCTGGCCAGCGCGATTTTTGGTTTGATGATGGTCACCGTGGCGGCTATGCCTGCCGATGACGACCACCCTTACGGGCACCACAAAGCGGAATATTTTTCTTCGGGTTTTGAGGGCATTCTCATTTTGGTGGCCGCTTTGGGCATCATTTGGGCCGCCGCCCATCGCATTTTTGACCCGCAACCCATAGAACAAGTGGGTTTGGGCTTGGCTTTGTCGGTGGGCAGTTCGGCCCTGAACGGCTTGTTGGCCTGGCTGATGTTTCGCGCTGCCAAACAGCACCGCTCGCTGGCGCTGGAGGCGGACGCCCGGCATCTGGTGACCGATGTCTGGACGTCAGCCGGCGTGGTGATGGGCATCGCTTTGGTCAGCGTGACCGGCTGGTTGTGGCTGGACGCGCTGGTGGCCATTGGCGTGGCCCTGAACATCCTGAAGGAAGGCTGGCACCTGATTTGGGTGTCTTCACAAGGGTTGATGGACGAAGCACTGGAGCCTGAGGTTTTGGCCGAAGTGCAAAAAGTGCTGGATGGTTTCGCACACCAACGAGGCGAAGTGGAAATCATCCGCTTTGACCACCTGCACACCCGCAAAGCCGGGCAGCGGCGTTTTGTCGATGTGCACATGCACATGCCTGCGAGCTGGACATTGGGGCGCGCGGCGGCATTGCGCGGCAGCGTCGAGCAAGCCTTGATGAGCGAGGTGCCCGGACTGCGCGCCACCATCCAACTTTTGCCCAGCGATGTGGAAGCGCATTTTCACGATGCCCGGGATTTGAAATGATTGCGGTTTTGCAGCGCGTGAGCGAAGCCAGCGTGCGGGTGGATGGCACCGTGATCGGCCAGATTGGCGCGGGCTTGCTGGTGCTGTTGTGCGCAGAAAAGGGCGATACCGATGATGTGGCCGACAAAATGCTCGCCAAGATCCTCAAGCTGCGCATCTTCGGTGACGACGCTGGCAAGATGAATTTGAGCGTGCAGGACGTGCAGGGTGGGTTGCTGGTGGTCAGCCAGTTCACTTTGGCTGCAGATGTGGCTTCGGGGACCCGTCCGGGTTTTTCGGCGGCTGCTGCACCCGAAGAAGGTCGGCGACTTTATGACCACTTCGTGGCCCGCGCACAGCAGTTGCATGCGGTGGTTCAGACCGGGCGTTTCGCAGCCGACATGAAGGTCGCTTTGGTCAATGATGGCCCGGTGACAATCCCCATGACGATGCGCGCCTCCGGGGCTTGAGCAAACAATGGATGGCTGATTTTTGTGAGTTCTTCAAAATGAAAAAACTTTTTTGGACCGGGTGTATTACCGGCATGTTGTGGGTGTTTGGCGCGCAGGCGCAAGAGTCATTGGTTCGCGTGGGGCGTATCCAGGCGCTGGGCAAGACAAATGCCCCCCAGGACATCTATGACGTGCGGATTCAATCCCCCAAGTCCGCGATGTTTTCGCAAGATGGCAAAAAGCTCTACATCAATGCCCTGGAAGGCGGGCAAACGCTGGTTTACAGTTTTCCAGACCTGCAACCGCTGCGGTCGATTGACCATACATTTGGCCCCGCAGATGCTGCGCTTTTCCAAAACGAAACCACGGTCTTCGGTTACCCCTATTTCCATGGCAAAGCCGGACAGTACAACCACTTCCTAGGCAAGCCCGTTGAAATGGCAATGTCGCACAACGGCAAATACCTCTGGGTGCCGTATTACCGACGCAGCTTTGACCTGAACGCCTCGTCGCCATCGGCGTTGGCCATCATTGACATGCAAACCGACAAGGTGGTGCGGGTCATGCCCACAGGTCCCTTGCCCAAATATGTCGCCATTTCTCCTGATTCCCGGCAAGCGGTGGTGACCCATTGGGGCGACAACACACTGGGCGTTCTGGACATCAGCGCAGAGCATCCCAAAGACTTCCGTTACAGCGGACACTGGGTGGTGGAGCGCAAATTGCCCACGGAAGGCATCAAAGGCAACCGGGACAACAATTGCGGATTTTGTTTGCGCGGCACGGTTTATACGCCAGATGGGCAGACCGTGTTGGTGGCCCGCATGGGGGGTGGTGGCGTGGCTGGTTTCGATGCTGCAACAGGGCGTTACTTGGGGACTGTGACCGACATCGTGCCCAATCCCCGGCATATGGTGGTCAGTCACGATGGACGCACCCTGTATGTCAGTGGCAACCAAAGTGGGCTGGTGGGGCGTTACGACCTCGCGGCCGTGGTGCAAGCCCTCAAGGCCGCTGGCGCGCAACGCGTTGCAGGTCCTGGAGGTCGCAGTTTGAGTGTGGGCATGGGGGTTCGCACCATCGAACTGAGCCCAGATCAGCGCAGTCTCTATGCCGCCATCAACAACGAAGCCAAACTGGTGAAAGTGGATTTGGCTTCATGGTCGGTGGTCGCGCGCAGCGATGTGGACCCATTTACCGTCGGTTTGGCGGTCAGTCCGGATGGCAAGACCATCGTGACGACCAGCCAAGGGCGTGAGATGGTGGGTGGCTACTCGGTCGGCTTGTACAGAGACGCGGCACGTTGACCTTGCCTACAGCCGGAGAACGATAATCCCCGGATGACTGCAACTTCTCCTGCCGCGACATCGACTCGCTTTGACCAGCTCACGCTGGCGCCTGCCACCCTTCAAAACCTCGAGCAACTGGGCTACACCCAGATGACGCCCATCCAGGCGGCCAGCTTGCCACTGACGCTGGCAGGGCAAGATTTGATTGCCCAAGCCAGCACCGGCAGTGGCAAAACAGCCGCTTTTGGCTTGCCTCTGATTGAGCGCCTGCAAAGCGCTGGCTCACCCAGTGCCGCCATTCAGGCGGTCATCTTGTGCCCCACCCGCGAGTTGGCAGATCAGGTCACCCAAGAAATCCGTCGCTTGGCCCGTGCCCGACAAAACGTGAAGGTTGTCACCTTGTGCGGTGGCGTGGCTTTGAGAGGCCAGACCGTTAGCCTGGAGCATGGCGCCGATGTCGTGGTGGGCACGCCCGGCCGCATCCTGGACCACTTGGAGCGCGGCTCGCTGAGTTTGGCGGGTGTGAACACGCTGGTGCTGGACGAGGCCGACCGCATGCTGGACATGGGCTTTTTTGACGACATCGCCAAGGTGGTGCGCCAGTGCGCCAAAGACCGCCAGACGCTGCTGTTCTCCGCCACTTACCCCGAGGGCATCGCCAAGTTGGCGGCGCAGTTCATGCGCTCGCCGCAGACGGTGAAAGTCGAGGCGCAGCACAGCGCACACAAAATCCGGCAGGTGTTTTACGAGGTGGGTGAGACCCAGCGGCTGGATGCCGTGTCCAAACTGCTGGCCCATTTCCGCCCCGAGCGCACGCTCGCTTTTTGCAACACCAAGCAGCAATGCCGCGATCTGGTGGCGGTGCTGCAGGCGCAGGGTTACAGCGCGCTGGCGCTGTTTGGTGAGTTGGAGCAGCGCGAACGTGACCAGGTGCTGGTGCAGTTCTCCAACCGCAGTTGTTCGGTGCTGGTGGCCACCGATGTGGCCTCTCGCGGACTGGATGTGGAAGGGCTCGAAGCCGTGATCAACGTGGACGTGACGCCCGACCCGGAAATCCACATCCACCGGATTGGCCGCACGGGCCGTGGCGATGCCGAGGGCTTGGCGCTCACGCTGGCCAGCATGGACGAGATGGGCTCGGTCGGCAAGATCGAGGTGATGCAAGGCCGCGAATCCAACTGGGAGCCTTTGTCGGGCTTGACGCCTGCCGCAGGTGGACCTTTGCAGCCGCCTATGCGGACGCTGCAGATCGTGGGTGGCCGCAAAGAAAAAATTCGCGCTGGCGACGTGATGGGCGCGTTGGCGGGCGAATGTGGTTTGACCCGTGAGCAGGTCGGCAAGATCAATGTGAACGAGTTCTCCACCTATGTGGCGGTTCAGGCTGAACTGGCCAAAAAGGTGGAGGCGCAGCTGTCACACGGCAAGATCAAGGGCAAGAGTGTGAAGGTGCGGTTGCTCTGATTGTTTTTTGAGAGCGGTGAATGGGGCGATGCGGCGGGCACCTCATGACGGGGTACCGAAAATCGGCGCCCGCCGCATCGCCCCATTCCCCTTGGTGTTCATTGGAAAACCTAAGAGTGTTTCACGCCCACAACGGTTTCGGTTTGGGTAGGGCCGGGTGACGATTTTCGGTACCCCGTCATGAGGAATCCGGCCCTACCCAAACCGAAACCTCACTCGTTATCGATAGGGATTTTTCAACCCCAATCCCGCCAAAATGGCCACCTCATAGGCCTCCATCTCCTCAGCATCGGCTTCGCTGGTCTCGTGGTCCCAGCCTTGGGCGTGCAAGGTGCCGTGCACCAGCAAATGCGCGTAATGCGCTGCCAGGGTCTTGCCTTGCTCCTTGGCCTCGCGTGCCACCACCGGGGCACACAGCACCAGGTCGGCCATCACCACAGGTTCTTGCGCATAGTCAAATGTCAGCACATTCGTGGCGTAGTCTTTTTTGCGGTAACTCTGGTTCAGCGCACGGCCCTCTTCCTCGCCCACGATGCGCACCGTGATTTCGGCGTCATCGGCCAGTGCGTGCCGAATGGCGCGAGTCACCGCGTGGCGGGGCAGGGCGGCACGGTGACGGGCTGCGTAGGGAATGTCACCGAATTGCAGCGACAGTTGGAGTTGTTTCAGGGCCATATTGATCTTGTGGAGCTTGTTCAAAGAGGGGCGCAGGGGCATGCGTGAGAATGCCGTGATGCCGCTGGCAGGTCAATCGTCGGTGGGCAAAGGCTTGCGGCGGGTGGTCACGCCCGCGCGCAGCGCGGCGCTGCCTTGCGCATCGTAGGCGTCAACGATGCGGGCCACCAGCGGGTGTCGCACCACGTCGGCGCTGCTGAACCGCGTGAAGGCGATGCCCTTGACGCGCTTGAGCACCCGCTCCGCATCGATCAGTCCACTCAGTTGCCCTTTGGGCAAGTCGATCTGGCTCACATCGCCTGTGACCACCGCCTTGGCCCCAAAGCCAATGCGCGTCAAAAACATCTTCATCTGCTCGGTGCTGGTGTTTTGAGCCTCGTCCAGAATCACAAAGGCGTTGTTCAGCGTGCGCCCGCGCATGAAGGCCAGCGGCGCAATCTCGATCGCGTTGCGCTCAAACGCCTTTTGCACCTTGTCGTAACCCATCAGGTCATACAGCGCGTCGTACAGCGGGCGCAAATACGGGTCCACCTTTTGTGACAGGTCGCCGGGCAAAAAACCCAGTCGTTCGCCCGCTTCGACGGCCGGGCGTGTCAGCACGATGCGCTGCACGCTGGCGCGTTCCAGGGCGTCCACCGCGCAGGCCACGGCCAAATAGGTCTTGCCAGTGCCCGCAGGCCCGATGCCAAAGCTGATGTCGTGGGTGGCGATGCTTTCCAGGTACGCAGCCTGCACTGGCGTGCGGGCCTTCAGGTCGGCTCGGCGAGTTTGCAAGGCGGGCAGGTCGGCTTCTTCGCCCCCGCTGTCGCCCACCAGCATGAGCTGCACCATGTCCGGGGCAATGGGGCGGTCGGCCCGCTCGTAAATCGCCTGCAAAATCTCCATGGCCCGCATGGCCACGGCCTTGGGGCCGTCCACTTTGAATTGCTCATGACGGTGCGCAATGCTCACTTGCAAGCCCGCTTCGATGGTGCGCAGGTGGGCGTCCATGGGCCCGCACAGGTGCGACAAGCGGGTATTGTTGTGCGGGATAAAAGTGTGTCTGACGATCAAGTGGATAATCCTGTTCGTGGTGGTTTCGACCGGTTTGTTGCAGGCCGCGGAGCCCTGATTTTCCTCTATACCGCGCAACCCAAGGGCTTCCCTCCATGATTGGCAAACTCACCGGCATCCTGAGCGACAAAAACCCACCCGAGGTGATCGTGGACTGCCATGGCGTGGGCTACGAAGTCAATGTGCCCATGAGCACGTTCTACAACTTGCCTGCCACGGGTGAAAAAGTCAGTCTGGTCACGCACTTTGTGGTGCGTGAAGACGCGCAAATTCTCTACGGTTTTGCCACCTTGAGCGAGCGCGAGGCCTTCCGCCAGCTCATCAAAATTTCCGGTGTCGGCCCCCGCACGGCACTCAGCGTGCTGTCGGGCATGAGCGTGACCGACTTGGCGCAAGCCATCACCACGCAAGAAGTCGGGCGTCTGGTCAAGGTGCCTGGCATTGGCAAAAAGACCGCCGAGCGCCTGCTGCTCGAACTCAAGGGCAAGCTGGGTGGTGACTTGGGCGGCTTGTTTGCGGTCAATACCCCCGATGCGCAAAGCGACATCCAGCAGGCTTTGCTGGCGCTCGGTTACAGCGACAAAGAAGCAGCGGCTGCACTCAAGAGCTTGCCTGTCGACGTGGGCGTGAGCGACGGCATCAAGCTGGCACTCAAAGCCCTGAACAAATGAAGATGAACTGAGCCATGAGCATCCGCACCGACGATTTCGCCCCCCAACCCGAACCCCGGGTCATTTCAGCGGCCCCCGTGTCCCACCAAGAAGAGGCCATTGAGCGCGCCCTGCGCCCCAAACTGCTCGACGAATACGTCGGCCAGGTCAAGGTGCGCGAGCAGCTGGAAATTTTCATCAGCGCCGCCAAGATGCGCGAAGAACCGCTGGACCATGTGCTGCTGTTTGGCCCGCCTGGCTTGGGCAAAACGACGCTCAGCCACATCATCGCGGCCGAGTTGGGCGTGAACCTGCGCCAGACCAGCGGACCGGTGCTCGAAAAGCCCAAAGACCTGGCCGCGCTATTGACGAATCTGGAGCGCAACGATGTGCTCTTCATCGACGAGATCCATCGCCTCTCGCCTGTGGTCGAGGAAATCTTGTACCCCGCGCTCGAGGACTACCAGATCGACATCATGATCGGCGAAGGCCCGGCGGCCCGCAGCATCAAGCTCGACTTGCAACCCTTCACTCTGGTGGGCGCGACCACCCGTGCGGGCATGCTCACCAACCCGCTGCGCGACCGCTTTGGCATCGTGTCGCGGCTGGAGTTCTACACCCCTGAAGAGCTGACTCGCATCGTGACCCGCAGCGCCGGTTTGCTCAAAGCGCCGATTGACCCGGAAGGCTCGTTTGAGATCGCCCGCCGTTCACGTGGCACACCGCGCATCGCCAACCGTTTGCTGCGCCGGGTGCGTGACTATGCCGACGTGAAGGGCGACGGCACCATCCACAAAGGCCTCGCACAAAAAGCCCTGGTCATGCTGGACGTGGACCCTGAAGGCTTCGACCTGATGGACCGCAAACTGCTCGAAGCGGTGATTCACCGATTTGATGGCGGCCCGGTCGGCCTGGACAACATCGCCGCCAGCATCGGTGAAGAGCGCGACACGATCGAAGACGTGATCGAGCCGTATTTGATCCAGCAAGGTTATTTGCAGCGCACACCACGGGGGCGCATGGCCACGCTGGCGGCTTTCAGGCATTTGGGTGTGACGCCACCGAAATCGTTTGGTGAACGGATTTAAAGCCTGAAGCCATCGAGGGCTGCCGGTCGACGGCCCTCAAGGCTTCAGACCGAGGTTTCGTCTTTCCCCAGTGCAGCCAGATGGGTGGTGTCGCCCCAGCCGACCAAGGAAAGCCCTTGCGGCGTCCACAGCAGCCGGTTGACGGCGGTGTTGGTCAGTTGCCAGGTGCGAGGTGCTTGCAGTTCAAGGCGGGTGGCTGCGCGGTACAGGATGTCCATCACGCCGCCATGGGCCACCATCACGACTTGCTGGCCAGGGTGCCGGGCTGCCAGCTCGTCCACGGTGGCCACAATCCGTTCGCGCAACGCGATCAGGGATTCACCGCCGTCAGGCGGCGTCCAGTCCGGCGTGCGTTTGCGCCAGTGCCAGGCGTGCTCGGGCAACTCGACTTCGATCTCGGCAAAGGTGCGCCCCTGGAACGCACCAAAGTGACGCTCGCGCAGGCCGACATGTGTGGTCACGCTTTGACCGACAAGCTGCGCAACCGCCTGGGCCGTGGTATGGGCGCGAGACAGGTCGCTGGCGTAAATCGCATCGATGGCATCACGCTGCACCAGCGCCCGGGCCAAATGCTGGGCTTGGCGCAAGCCCACGTCGTTGAGCGGGATGTCCAGATGGCCTTGCAAGCGTGTGTCCACGTTCCAGGCGGTTTCTCCGTGGCGAATCGCCAGAATGCGGGTGGGTTCCATGAAGTCCTAGGTTCAGCGCGGCAGTTCGATGTTGACCCGGCGCAAGCCTGCAGGCGGGTTGGGGAAGTTGGCCAGTGCGGCCTGAAACAGGGTGGCAAAAATCGGCACGCTGTCGCTCCATGGGCCCGCGTGGCTGGCGCGGGTTTCGTAGACCACTTGGCCTGATTTCAAATCGCGCATGACCAAGCTGACCTCGCGGCGGTACTGCGTGGGCGGCGGAAAGCGCATGCCCGTGCCCAGTCCGATGTGCGAGCCAGCACCAATGCCAATACCAATGCCGACGCTGCCGTAAGGTGTCCAGCCCGGCCCGATCGGGCGTCCCCAAGGGTCTGCCTGGTATTGCGTGCCACTGAAGCCCACCATCACGCTCAGGCTGGCACCCGCATCGTCGCGCACCAAACCCACAGCCGTCATGGCGGCTTGTGCTTGTTGCTCGGCCAGTCCGGCCTCGGGGTTGTTGACCTGTGACGGCAGGCGCTCAAAGCGGTATCGGGCGCCTTGCAAGCTCATGCCCGACGGCACGGCTGCCACCGAGACGACATCACTGTCGACCAGACGCATCGAGGCGCAGCCCGTCAAAAGCGTCAAGGCCAGTGCGGCCATGGCCAACGACAAGCGCCGAGTGAGTGGCTGTGAGCTTTTGCGCATGACCCGTTCTCCTGAGGTTTACACCGAGATGACCTGGATGCCCGGTAAGGACGCTTCCTTGAACTCTTCTTCGTCAAAGGCTTTGTCGCCCGCCTCATCGGCGATGCCGGTGATCTTCAGGTCTTTGAAGCCGTGCAGCTTGGCATCCATCAAATGCGAGGGCACGACATTTTGCAGGGCAGCAAACATGTTTTCAATGCGACCAGGGTGCTTCTTTTGCCACTCGCGCAGCATGTTGCCCACCTGCAGGCGTTGCAGGTTTTCCTGGCTGCCGCACAGGGTGCACGGGATGATGGGGAACTGTCGGTGCTCTGCCCAACGGATCAAATCGGATTCGGCCACATAGGCCAGTGGGCGAATGACCATGAACTCGCCGTTGTCGCTCACCAACTTCGGGGGCATGCCTTTGAGCTTGCCGCCAAAGAACATGTTCAAGAAGAAGGTTTGCAGCATATCGTCGCGGTGGTGGCCCAGCGCCAGCTTGTTGCATTTGAGCTCACGCGCCACGCGGTACAAAATGCCCCGGCGCAGACGCGAGCACAGGCTGCACATGGTCTTGCCTTCGGGAATTTTGTCTTTCACGATCGAGTACGTGTCTTGCGTCTCGATGTGGAACTCCACGCCCAGCTCTTTCAAATACGCAGGCAGGATGTGATCCGGGAAGCCCGGCTGCTTTTGGTCGAGGTTGACCGCCACCAGCTCGAAGTCGACCGGAGCGCGGGCTTTCATCTTGAGCAAGATGTCGAGCATGCCGTAGCTGTCTTTGCCGCCCGACATGCAGACCATGATGCGGTCGCCCGCCTCGATCAGGTTGAAGTCGCTGATGGCCTGGCCCACTTGGCGGCACAGCCGTTTTTCGAGCTTGTGGGTTTCGCGTTCGATCTTGACGGCCTTGGCGGCCGCTTCGCTGGCTTGGGCTTCAGCGTCCACCCAGGTGTTTTCAGTTGTTGTGTTCATGGGGTTCACCACTGTCCGGTTTCCATGCGAATGGCCACTTCGCAGTCTTCAAAAATTTCAAGTTTGGCAATCTTGACGCGCACGCCCAACACACCCGGCAATTGCATCAGGCGGTTCGAGAGTTTGCCGATCAGTGTCTCGAGCAGGTTGATGTGCTCGGCCGTGCATTCGTCGATGATGATTTTGCGCACCTTGCGGTAGTCCAGCACATGGTTGATGTCGTCGTCGCTGGGCAGCAGGGGTTGCGTGCCCAAGTTCAGTTCGGCATCGACCTGGATCGGCTGCGGGTCGGTTTTTTCGTGTTCCAGGATGCCTAGGTTGGCGTCAAAGCGCAAACCGGTCAGCTCCAAGGTTTGGTGTCCTGCGGGTGTTTTCATGGCGCGGGTTTGATTTGGAAAATTTCGACCCCGACGGCTTCGCAATCCGGGTACACATCGGGTTTGCAGGTGGACAGGCGCACCGCCTGCACCTGTGGGTGCGCGATCAGCTCGCGCATCAGGTCGTCGCACAGGGTTTCTTGCAGCACGATGTGGCCTTTTGCCACGCGCTGCGCGATCACCTCGCGGATGAAGTCGTAGTCCACCACCTCGGCCAGGTCGTCTTGCGTGGGGGTGGACGCGCTGTAGGGCACGAACAGCTCGACGTTGAAGACGATTCGCTGGGGCCCGAGCTTTTCAAAGTCGTGCGCACCAATGCGCACGTCCACCGTGTGGTTGCGCAAAAACAGGCGGCGGCAGTTCAGTGCCAGTTGACTGAGAACATTGCTCATGGCGCGTCCTTGGGGTCGGTCAGGAACATCACATCGCGCTCAAGCGGCACCAGGTGCTGGCCGTTGTCCACGCACACCGTGGTGCCGGTGATGCAGGGGTTTTGCGCCAGAAACAGGCAAGTGGCGGCCACCTGCGCCGGGTCAATGGGCTGGCGCAGCAGGTTCACGCGGCTGGCGCGGTCAAAGTTGTCTTGCGTTTGCGGGCCGCTCAAAAACATCAGGCCCGGCGCGACGCCACACACACGCAATGGGGCCAGGGCCTGCGCCTGCAAGGCCACCGAGCGCTCCAGCGCTAATTTTGTGACGGTGTATGAAAAATAGTCCGGGTTCAGGTTGAACACCTTTTGGTCCAGGATGTGGACCACGCTGCGCTGGCCCGGAAGGGCATCAGGGGCAGCTTGCTTGGCCATCAGCGATGCCAGCAGCATGGGCGCGATCAGGTTGACTTCGAGTTGCTGGCGTGCGCCGGGCAGGTCCATAGCGGCCCCGGTGTCGGGCTCGAACAGCGAGGCGTTGTTCACCAGACAATCCAGCGGGCCGTGGCTTTGTGCGATGTGCGCCATCATGCGTTCTACTTCGGCGCTTTGCGTCAGGTCGGCTTGCACCAGCTCAATGTGTGCACCGGTGGTTTGCAGTTCGGCCTGCAGCAACTGCGCCGCATCGCCCGAGCGCTGGTAATGGCACCACACGCGCCAGCCCGCCGCCGCAAATTGGCGAACGATCTCTGCGCCCAGGCGGTGAGCGCCTCCGGTGACCAGAACTTGTTTCATGAATGTGAGCAGCTTGCGGTAGAGGGGATGACTGGCCTGTGAAGGTCGGTTCAAGAAGTTTGTCACCCCGGACTCGATCCGGAGTCCATGCTTGTTCAACCATGGATGCCGGGTCAAGCCCGACATGACAGATTGCCAAGCAAGCGCCTAATTATCGGTGAAGCGCCTGGCTCGGGTCGTTTGCACCCACCCAAGACCCCGTGTGGCATGGGCGACAATCGGGGGGTGACGACCGACCCATCTGCCCCTTCCGAACTGACCCGACGCATTCACCAAGCCATCGCGCAAGCCGGTGGCTGGCTGGGGTTTGACCGTTTCATGGCCATGGCGCTCTACGAACCGGGCTTGGGTTACTACACCAACAGTTTGCAAAAATTCGGGGCCATGCCCTCGTCGGGCAGCGATTTTGTGACCGCGCCAGGCATGTCACCGCTCTTTGGCCAGACGCTGGCCGTGCAGGTGCAAGAGGCGCTGCAGGCCACGGGCACCGACGAGGTGTGGGAGTTTGGCGCAGGCACGGGCGCTTTGGCCTTGCAGCTGCTGGACAGCCTGGGCGATGCGGTGCGCCGCTACACCATCATCGACTTGTCGGGGACCTTGCGCGCCCGGCAGGCCGACACCTTGCTCAAGCATGCCGACAAAGTCCGCTGGCTGGATGCTTGGCCCGACGCCATCGAGGGCGTGGTGGTGGGCAACGAGGTGCTGGACGCCATGCCGGTGCAGCTGCTGCAGCGCACGCAGGGCGTCTGGCACGAGCGCGGCGTGGTCACCGCAGGCCAAGGTTTTGCCTGGCAAGACCGCCCAACCGCCTTGCGCCCGCCCGTGGACGTCGAAGGCGAACACGATTACCTGACCGAAATCCATCCCCAGGCCGAGGCCTTTGTGACCAGCTTGGCCGAGCGTTTGTTGGCCGGACGCGGCGGCGCAGCGATTTTTCTGGACTACGGCTTCCCCGAGGGCGAGTACTTCCACCCCCAGCGCCACATGGGCACCGTCATGTGCCACCAGCTGCACCAAGCCGACGACAACCCCTTGCTGGCTGTTGGCCAAAAAGACATCACGGCCCACGTCAACTTCACTGGCGTGGCCTTGGCCGCGCAAAACGCCGGGCTGGACGTTTTGGGATATGCCAGCCAAGCCTGGTTTTTGCTGAATCTGGGACTGGCCGAGCGCATGGCTGCAGCCACATTGGCCGAACGCAGCCAAGCCCAGCGCTTGGTCAACGAGCATGAAATGGGCGAGTTGTTCAAGGTCATCGGGTTCGCCACATCGTCGGATTGGGCGGCTCAGGGCTTTGCCCGGGGCGACCGGTCTCACCGCCTGTGATCGGCATCAAGGCAAGTTATGTTGCGCTGGCTGATCGTCGTTTTGCTGGCACTGATTATTTTCAGTGGCCTGCAGCCTTGGCTGCAAAAGCTGGGTTTTGGCCGTTTGCCGGGGGATTTTCGTTTCAGGCTGTTCGGGCGTGAATGGTTCATCCCCATCACCAGCACCTTGCTGTTGAGCATGCTGGCCGCTGCGGTGGCCCGGTGGTTGTGAGTCGGAAAGCTTGCAAAAGCACCAAAACCGTGAACGTGGTACAGTGCGGCACGCCATTGGCGACTTATGCCCATCTCGCTCTCCCAGAGCCGATAGCGCATCCCGGCAGAGGGATGCCAGTCTTGTCCTCCACTGTGCACATCGCCCGCCATGCTCATTATGAGCTGGGCCCAGACGATTTTTTGCTTCCTTTTGACGCACCTCTGCACGGTGATGTTCTGTGGCAGACCCCAGGGTCTGCACATCGGGGGCGTTTTTTGGCACCAGGACATGCCAAGACCCGTGCCGCTGCACAGCCCCCAAGAGGGCCGAAAAAAGCGGTTCGACCCCCTTCGTTAAAATACATGACTATTTCATATTGTTCACACCAACCCATCTCCATGGGAAAATTTCGAATTCAACCGTGCTCCAGGGCTTTGCCCAATGGCGCATTTGGCGCTCAAGTGTCCGTGGCCAGTGGCCGCGGCAGTGCCAGCACCGACCGCGTGATGCGCTTTGTGCCCGAATTTGCAACACCTGCCGCCGCCAACCAATACGCCCTCGATGAAGGCATGTTGTGGGTAGAGCGCCAGACCTCCAAACCGATCCTGCTTTGAGAAAGACGTTTTAAATGGCTAAAGAAGAACTGATTGAACTGATGGGCGTGGTGAACGAAGTTTTGCCCGATACGCGTTTTCGCGTGACGCTGGACAACGGCCACCAATTGATCGCCTATTCCGCTGGCAAGATGCGCAAAAACCACATCCGCATTTTGGCGGGTGACCGTGTGACGCTCGAGCTCTCGCCTTATGACCTGAGCAAAGGCCGCATCAGCTTCCGTCACCTGGCCGGTCGTGCCCCGATGGCCCCGCGCCGTCCACCAGCGCGTTGATCCTGTCGTGATCTTTGCGTTGACCTGAGTCAACGCGCAAGGCCCTTGAATCGCGCAGCATGATCCCCAAGTGGTTTTCAACACACAGGGGAATTCATGAGCGCTTCAGCAGACGCCTTGCACATTGTTTGTCCGCACTGCCACACCACCAACCGGGTGCGTGTGGCCGACATGCGCAACGCACCCAGTTGCGGACAATGCCACCAAGCACTTTTTGACGGCCATCCGCTGGCGCTGGATCAGGCCAGCTTTGACAAGCACATTGGCCGCAGCCATGTGCCTGTGCTCGTGGATTTCTGGGCACCCTGGTGCGGTCCGTGCCGCATGATGGCCCCGGCTTATGAGCAGGCCGCAGGCCTTTTGGAGCCCCAGGTGCGGGTGGCCAAACTCAACACCGAAGACGCGCAGGCCATCGCCGCCCGTTTCAACATCCGCAGCATCCCCACACTCGCGTTGTTTGTCGGTGGCCAAGAAGTCGCCCGTCAGGCGGGGGCTTTCCGCACGGCAAAAGACATCGCCGATTGGACGCGGTCGCACCTCTGAGCTGCAGGACGCTTACAAGATGGGCGCGATGGCCTGCACCCGGGCGCGGGTGATTTGTGCGCCGATCTCCGGACCCTTGAGGCCCTGCGCAGCGGCCGCTTGGGCAATGGGCGCCGTCTCAACCGACAAGGCGGCCTGCTGGGCTTGCCGCAAGCGCGCCGCTTGCGGGTAAGCCGTTTCCTCAAAACCCAAGCGCCCCCGTGCATCGCATTCGCACGCTTGCAGCATCAGCGCAAAGCGTTCGGCTTGGCGGATGGCGTCGCAACGCTCGAGTAAGCGCATCAGGGCTTCGGCATTCAAGTCCCCACTGCGGTGGATGTTGCCGTGCTCGCGCGCCACCACTTCGGCCAGCTCCTTGCAGTCGCTGGGTACGCGCAGGCGCTCACACACCTTTTGCAAAAGCTTGACGCTGCGGCCTTCGTGGCCGATGTGGCGGGGCAGCACGTCGGCGGGCGTGGTGCCTTTGCCCAGGTCATGCATCAGGCAAGCCACGCGCACAGACATCGGCATGTTCAATCGTGCAGCCATGTCCATCACCAGCATCATGTGCACGCCTGTGTCCACCTCGGGGTGGTGTTCGGCCCGCTGGGGCACGCCCCAGAGCCGGTCCAGCTCGGGCAGCAGCACTTTCAGGGCGCCGCAGGCGCGCAGCACCTCGAACATGCGCGAGGGTTTTTCGGCCATCAGGCCTTTGGCCAGCTCCTGCCAGACGCGCTCGGGCACCAGGTGGGCCACCTCGCCGTCGTCCACCATCTGACGCATCAAGGCCATCGTTTCATCGGCCACGGTGAAGTCGGCAAAGCGCGCCGCAAAACGGGCCAGCCGCAGGATGCGCACCGGGTCTTCGGCAAAGGCCTCGGTCACATGCCGCAGCACCTTGGCCTGCACGTCAGCCTGGCCGCCATAGGGGTCGACGATGTGGCCTGCCCAGCCGTTGGGTGGCTGGTGCGCTAGGGCCTCGGGCACGGCCATGGCGTTCACCGAGAGGTCACGCCGGGCCAGATCCTCTTCGAGCGTGACGTCGGGCGCGGCCTGCACCGCAAAGCCTTTGTAGCCTCGCGCCGTCTTGCGCTCGGTTCGGGCCAAGGCGTATTCCTCGCGGGTCTGTGGGTGCAGAAAGACCGGAAAGTCCTTGCCCACGGGCACATAGCCCTGCGCGCTCATGGCCTCGGGCGTGCTGCCCACCACCACCCAGTCGCGGTCGTTGACGGGCAGCCCCATCAAGGCATCGCGCACCGCACCGCCGACGACAAATACGTTCATTTCAGCGCTTTATTCAGCGAGCCACCCGGAAAGGCTCTTCAAAGTCGATGAAGTCCTTTTCGGCCAATGCGTCGTCGATCCAGGCCTTCACGCCGGGCAGGGCGCACACGCGGTCCATGTAGGCGGCCACATCGGCAGGTACGGGCAGGGCATAGGTTTTCAGGCGCATGACCACCGGGGCGAAGTAGGCATCGGCCACGGTAAATTGGCCAAACAGCATGGGGCCGCCGTGTTCTTGCAGCAGACCACGCCAGAGGCTGCAGATGCGCTCCAGATCGGCGCGCACGGCGGGTTTGTCGCGCAGGGCCAGAGCGCCGATATCAGTCAGGTGCGCTTCGATGTTCATCGGGCAGGCGCTGCGCAAGCCCGTAAAACCGCTGTGCATTTCGGCGCAGACGCTGCGGGCACGCGCACGGGCAGCGCGGTCTTGCGGCCAAAGCTGCTTGTCGGGGAACTGCTCAGCAACGTACTCTGCAATGGCCAGGGTGTCCCACACGGCCAAGCCATCGTGCACCAGCACAGGCACTTTGCCCACAGGGTTTACGGCTTTGAGGCTGGCCTTGAAGTTGGAGTCGGGCGCAAAGCTGTCAAAGCGGACATAGACCTCTTCAAAGTCGATGCCCACCTGGCGCAGCAGCACCCAGGGGCGCATGGACCAGGACGAATAATTCTTGTTGGCGATGTAGAGCTGGATCATTGTTTATCTCCCGAGGTGAGGGCTGCATGTTAACGGGTGCCGCCGCCTGTACGGGAGTGGCCTATTCCCCACTGTCATGCCCGCGCATGAGGGTATCCAATGCGGTCGACGGTATGGACACCCGATCCAGTCGGGTGTGACAAGTCAGCGCCCAGCGCGTTCGCGCCATCCATTCAAGCGGCTGCGTGGACCGCGGTGGCCCAAATAAGTGGGGGCAACACCTGCAGCAGACGCGGCGGCGATGCCCAAGTCTTTCAAACCCGGGTATCGGCCCGTCGCGATGTTGTCCACCTTCATCGACGCCAAGTTGTCGCGGCTCATCAGCGGCTCACCTGGGGCCATTTCCATCGCCAGAGCCTGCAGCCAGCCCACCCACATGGGCAAGCCGATCACCGGGCGGCCTCTGCCGTGGTTAACGCCCGCCCACTGTCCGGCGCACTCCACCAACTCGCCCAAGGTCATCACGTCCGGGCCGCAGAGTTCGTAGGTTTGGCCCATGGTGACCGGCTTTTGCAGGCAAACCACCACGGCCCTTGCCACATCGGCCACCCAGACGGGCGCAAAGCGCGTGCCACTGCCCGCGAGTGGCATGAAAGGCACCACAGCTTGCAGGTCGGCAAACAGGTTCAGAAATTTATCTTCAGCGCCAAAGATCACGCTCGGGCGCAACACCGTCAGCTGCAGCCCCGCGTTGTGCAGCACCGTCTCGCCCCGGGCCTTGCTGCGCTGGTACATCGAAGGGCCTTGCGGATCTGCGCCCAAGGCGCTGATGTGCACCAATCGCTGCACACCTGCTTTTTCCATGGCGCTGGCGATTTTTCCGGGCAAGTCAACATGCACCTGCTCGAAGCGCTCTTCGCGGCCATGCAGCACGGCCACCAGATTCACCACCGCATCATGGCCGGGCATCAAACGGGCCAGATCGGCTTCTTGGTGAACATTGGCCTCGATCACCGTCAGCCCAGGCAGGCTTTGCACGCTGGCCGCATTCACGGCGCGGCGGGTGGGCACGGTGATTTGCCAGCCCAGGCGGGCGAGTTGTTCGCAGACGTGGCGACCCACAAAACCGCTGCCACCCAAAACCAGGACGCGAGGCGCGGCCATTCAGGCGCTCAGACCATTGACGGCCTGGTGCATCGCGTCCATGGCCTGGTCCACGATTTGGGTGCGCCAGGTGTCGGTGTCGGTGTAGAAGGCGTCCATCAGGTCTTGCTTGATTTTTTGGCGCAGGGGCTCGGGCGCTTCGGGGTGCAAGTGCAGCCAATGGTCACCGCGCAGGGCGTTCATGACCTGCAACTGAGGCTGGGTGCCATATTCCATGGCAATGCCGGTGTACTCGGCTTGCGGGCACTCTTGGTAAGCCGCCATCCACATCAAACCTGTGAGGAAGGCCGAGGTGGATGAGCCGTCATAAATGGACGTGATGCCCTGGCCCCACCAGGCTTTGGCACGCGAGTAAGCCGCTGCATCGTCGGCGCAGGCAAAAATGCGCTCGCCCAGCCCGTTGGGTCCCAGCCCGGTGTGCAGGTCAATCCATGCCAATTTTTGGCATTTTTGACCGTATTTTTGAAGCACTTGGCGCACCGTCAGGTTGCTCCAAGTGGGTGCTTTGCCGCCGAAGAAGAGGCCTTCCGGAAAGTCGTGCTGGCCTTTAGAGACCGCCGCTTGCAGCGCGTCCATGCCACGCTCTGCGATGTACTTCTGAACAGCGGTCAAATTGGCGTTGTCGGGTGGCCAGACCTCAGGCAGCAAGAGCGGCTGCACTTCTTTGTAGGGCGCGTTCTCGGGTAAGGGCTTTGTGAAATCCTGAAAATTTCGGTTGATGTCCACGTTCTCGTGCGTCACGCGGCGCACATGCGAAAAGCCGTGCGGGTTGAGGGCGTGGATGTAGAGCACTGCCACGCCTTTGGCCTTGGCGGCATCGCGCCAGGCGGTGTTTTGCAGGGCGTGGATTTGCACACCTGATCCGCAATAGCCCTCCACGCCGTGGCAAGCGCTGCTGATGATCAGCAGCTGCTGGGCGTCGGGTGCGCCGTCCAGCACCACGTCCATGGCCAGCTCTTCGCCGTCCCGGCCCTTCAAAGGGTGGATGTTGGCGTCAACGCTCAAGCCAGCAGACTTTGCGGCGTTCAGGAACTTCTGGCGGGCTTCGGCGTAGCTTTTGGAGAAGCCGGTCTGGATATCTGTCATGCGTGTTCCTGTCAGACGGTTTGTGTGGGATTGGCCAGCCACTGTGTGGCCAGTTCCACCCAATAAGTGCCGCCCAAGGGGATCAGGTCGTCGTTGAAGTCGTAGCTCGGGTTGTGCAGCGTGCAGGGGCCACCGCCGTGGCCCATCTCGCGGTGCGCGCCGTCACCGTTGCTGATGAACACATAAGCGCCTGGCTTGGCCTGCAGCATGTACGAGAAATCTTCAGCGCCCATGGTGGGCTCTTGGTCAATGACGTGCTCTGCGCCCACGATGCCCGACATGACCTGGCGCGCAAACTCGGCTTCGGCAGCACTGTTGATGGTGGGGGGGTAGTTGCGCTCGAATTCGAATTCACACTGCGCACCAAAAGCGGTGCAAATTGACTCGGCCACCAGCTTCATGCGGGTCTCGATCAAATCGAGCACTTCGATGCTGAAGGTGCGCACCGTGCCCTGCAGTTCGCAAAAATCAGGCACCACATTGGTGGCTTCGCCCGCGTGGATCATGGTGACCGAGATCACGCCTGCGTCCACGGGCTTCTTGTTGCGGGTGATGATGGTCTGAAAGCCTTGCACCATTTGGCAAGCGATCGGCACCGGATCGATGCCGTTGTGCGGCAGCGCGGCGTGGCTGCCTTTGCCGCGGATGGTGATCTTGAACTCGTTGCTCGACGCCATCACGGGCCCTGCACTCACGGCAAAGGTGCCCACGGGGGCGCCCGGCCAGTTGTGCATGCCGAACACGGCTTGCATCGGGAACTTGTCGAACAGACCGTCCTTGATCATTTCGCGGGCACCGCCGCCGCCTTCTTCGGCTGGCTGGAAGATCAAGTACACCGTGCCGTCAAAGTCGCGGTGCTTGGCAAAGTGCTTGGCCGCTGCCAGCAGCATGGCCGTGTGGCCGTCGTGGCCGCAGGCGTGCATCTTGCCCTGGTGTTTGCTGGCGTGGGCGAAGGTGTTGAACTCCTGCATGGGCAGGGCGTCGATGTCGGCGCGCAGGCCAATACCACGCCCGCAAGCGCCGCCGTCACGCCCGTGCACGATGCCCACCACCCCCGTGGTGCCCATGCCGCGGTGGATGGGGATGCCCCAGTCGGTCAGTTGCTGGGCCACCACATCGGCTGTTCGCACTTCTTGAAAGCACAACTCGGGGTGAGCATGGATGTCTTTGCGGATGGCCGCGATGCTGGCCGCGTCGGTGAGGATGGAATCGAGGATTTTCATGGGTACAGTCTAGCCACACTTGACCAGTGTTGCCAACACCCCTGCGCACATGGGGGACAAGTGTGTCAACCGCCTCAAACCAGGTTTGGGCCACAATAGGTTCGAACCTTCGTCTCCAGTCAGACCGCCTCTTTGCACAGCCCCATGACCGACCCCCTTTTGGCCCCCCAGACCGTTCGTGGCGCCTGCCCGCACGATTGCCCCGACACCTGCGCCCTGCTGACCACCGTCGAGAATGGCCGCGCCACCAAGGTGCAAGGCAACCCGGCCCACCCCATGACCGACGGCGTGCTGTGCACCAAGGTCTCGCGCTACGCCGAACGCACCTACCACCCAGACCGATTGCTGCAACCCTTGCGGCGTGTCGGCCCCAAAGGCTCAGGTCAGTTTGAGCCCGTGGGTTGGGACGAGGCTTTGGACGAGATTGCCGCCCGCTTGAAAACCATTGCCGCCCGCAACCCCCAGGCCATCTTGCCCTACAGCTATGCGGGCACCATGGGCCTGGTGCAAAGCGAGTCGATCGCGGCGCGGTTTTTCCACCAACTGGGCGCGTCGCTGCTGGACCGCACGATTTGCGCCTCGGCCGGGGCCGAAGCCCTGACCCAGACCCTGGGCAATAAGGTGGGCATGAAGGTCGAGTTTTTTGCCGAATCCAAGCTCATCGTCATTTGGGGCAGCAACTCGATTGGCAGCAACCTGCACTTTTGGCGCATCGCGCAAATGGCCAAGCGCAACGGCGCCAAGCTGGTGTGCATCGACCCCCGGCGCAGTGAAACGGCCGAAAAATGCCACGAACACATCGCCCTGCGCCCCGGCACCGACGCCGCGCTGGCGCTGGCCCTCATGCACGAGTTGATCGTGCACGGCTGGCTCGACCAAGACTACATCGACCGCTACACCCTGGGCTGGGAAGCTTTGAAAGCCCGCGCTTTGCAATGGCCACCCGAGCGTGCGGCCGAGGTGTGCGGTGTGCCGGTTGAACAAATCCGCCAACTGGCCCGCGACTGGGGCACCACCCAGCCAGCGGCCATTCGCTTGAACTACGGCATGCAGCGTGTGCGCGGTGGTGGCAACGCGGTGCGGGCGATCGCTTGCCTGCCGGCGCTCACCGGGGCCTGGCGGCACCGGGCGGGCGGCTTGCTGCTCAGCAGCTCGGGGCATTTCCCGGTGCGGCGCGCGGCATTGCAAAGGCCCGATCTGCTGGGCGAGCGCCGTCCACGCACCATCAACATGACGACGATTGGCGACGATTTGCTGCGCCCAACATCGCCCGCATTCGGCCCGCAAATCGAGGCCTTGATCGTCTACAACAGCAACCCGGTGGCCATCGCGCCCGAGTCGGGCAAGGTGGTGCAGGGCTTTGCCCGCGAAGACCTGTTCACCGTGGTGCTGGAGCATTTTCAGACCGACACGGCCGCCTACGCCGACTTCATTCTGCCCGCCACCACGCAGCTGGAGCATTGGGACATCCACACCAGTTACGGCCACACCGATGTGCTGCTCAACCGCCCCGCGATTGCGCCCGTGGGCGGTGCGCGCACCAACACCGACATCTTCCGGGCGCTGGCTGCACGCATGGGTTTTGACGGTGCGTGTTTTGCCGAGAGCGATGAAAGTCTGTGCCGCAGCGCGATTGGCGATGTGCAGGATTTTGAGCAGCTGCTGGCGCATGGCTTTGCCTCTTTGCCCGTGCCCGATGCGCCCTTTGCGCAAGGCGACTTTCCTACGCCTTCAGGCCGCTGCGAATTTTTCAGCCAGCGCCTGGCCGACCAGGGCCTGGACGGCCTGCCGGACCACTTGCCCAATTACGAACTGGCTGCGCCGGGTGGCCGCTACCCGCTGGCCATGATCTCGCCGCCTGCGCGCAACTTCCTCAATTCCACCTTCGTCAACGTGCAAAGCCTGCGCGACATCGAAGCCGAGCCCGTGCTGGAAATGCACCCCGAGGACGCGGCCCAGCGGGGCATTGCCGACGGCGCGGTGGTGCGCGTGTTCAACGACCGGGGCGCCTACCACTGCAAAGCGCGGGTGAACCAGCGTGCGCGGCCCGGCGTGGTCAACGGCCTGGGCATCTGGTGGCGCAAGCTGGGCTTGAACGGCACCAACGTGAACGAGCTGACCAGCCAGAACCTGACCGATTTGGGTCGTGCTCCTGTCTTTTACGACTGCTTGGTGGAGGTGGCTGCGGATACCAAATTTGCCAGCCAACTCACGGCCGAAATGACCGAGCGACAAGCCAAGAAAGAGCACCATGCCTGAACTGAAAATTGAACGCGAACACACGTTGGGCCTGGCTGGGGCACGCGCCGTGGCCGAGCGCTGGCGTGAACAGGCCGAGCAGGAGTGGGGCATGGCGTGTGAATGCGAGCCGGGCGAGGCCACCGACCGCATGCGCTTTGACCGCAGCGGCGTGAGTGGTGAACTGACGGTGACCGACACCCGCTTTGACCTGCAGCTGAAATTGGGCTTTTTGCTGGGTGCCTACAGCGGAAAGATCGAAGAAAAAATCCGGGCCAATCTGGACGAACTGCTGGGGCCAGTGGCCTGAATCCTTTGCGCATACCCGGCCAACTTGTTGTCATACCCGGCTTGACCGGGTATCCATGATCACCGAAGGCATGGACCCCCGATCGGGTCGGGGGTGACAGATGTCTGTCGTACCCGCGAACGCGGGTATCCATGGCAGTCGAAGGCCTAAGGCATGGACCCCCGATCGGGTCGGGGGTGACAGATGTCTGTCGTACCCGCGAACGCGGGTATCCATGGCAGTCGAAGGCCTAAGGCATGGACCCCCGATCGGGTCGGGGGTGACAGATGTCTGTCGTACCCGCGAAGGCGGGTATCCATGGCAGTCGAAGGCCCAAGGCATGGACCCCCGATCGGGTCGGGGGTGGCAGATGTCTGTCATACCCGCGAAGGCGGGTATCCATGGCAGTCGAAGGCCTAAGGCATGGACCCCCGATCGGGTCGGGGGTGACAGATGTCTGTCGTACCCGCGAACGCGGGTATCCATGGCAGTCGAAGGCCCAAGGCATGGACCCCCGATCGAGTCGGGGGTGACAAAGGCGTGGACCCCCGATCAGGTTGGGGTGAGCAATGGCGGTCGGGTGCAATGCTCACTCAAGGCAAATCCTTGTTGACCTCGGCCACGGGTGAATTGCGTGGACCGATCGAGCCCAGGCGTGCTTTGAGCGACTGCGGCTGGCGGGTCAGGATGGCCGCGTAGTTGGTGGTGTTGGACAGCACTTTCTTCACGTAATCGCGCGTTTCCTGGAACGGGATGTTTTCTGCCCAGATGGCCGCTTCGAGCACGGGACCGTTGCGCCAGTTGCGTGACCGACTTGGCCCGGCGTTGTAGGCGGCGGTGGCCAAAGGCATGGAGCCTTCAAAATCGTCCAGCACCAACTTCAGATAACCCGTGCCAATGGCCACGTTCACCTCGCGGTCGGTGATCTGGTCGGGCGTGAACTGGGTCATGCCGATCTTTTTGGCGGTCCATTTGGCGGTCGCGGGCATGACCTGCATCAAGCCCGATGCGCCCACATGTGATCGGGCGTCCATGACGAATCGGCTTTCCTGTCGGATCAGGCCGTATACATAGGCCGGGTCGAGCTTGATGTCGCCAGCGCGGCGCACCACGATCTCTCGCAGCGGCATGGGAAAGCGTTGGTCAAAGTCGATGGCGTCTTTGGTGCGGTCGCTGGTGTTGATGCAGCGGTCCCACACCTGGCGTTGGCAGGCCAGGTCAGCAGCGGCCAGCAGTTCGCGATCGTTCATGCCGCCAGGTGTGTGCAGGTTGGTGCTGTAGTTCCACTCTCGGTTGCCTTCAGGGCGCAGTCCCATCTGAATGGCGTACATGGCGCGCTGCAGGCCGGGGTTGATGAGTGCGGCCGCTTTTTCTTGCGGGGTCAGGGCCAGGGGGCGCTCAGGCAGGGTGATGCTTTGGCCCAATTCTTCGAGGGCCAGTTGTTCGTAAAAACCCCGCACGCTGGCGATGCTGCGCAGCAGGCTTTGGGCTTCCAGTTTTTGGGCATTGTCCTGCGCTGTGGCGGTCAGGGCGCGTGCACGCCAATACACCCAGGCCGGGTCTTTTTGCGATTCGGGGCTCATGGCTTGGGTGGCGCTGAGCACTTGACGCCATTGGCCCATTCGCAAAGCGGCACGCACTTTCCAACCGAGCAATTCGTCGTTCAGGTCGCTGTCTTTTTGCACCTTGGCAAAGTAGCTGGCTGCGTTGTCTTGCAATTTCCACGCGGCTTGTTTGCCGATCACGCCCCAAGTCCAGTTGCGCTCTTCGGCGCTCAGCTGAATGGACCAGCGTTTTTCCAGCAGTTCGGCTGCTTTGTCAGGCTGGTTGGCGGCCAGGCGGATCAGGGCCAGCACGGCCAGCTCCTTGCGGCTTCGCGTGATGGCGATGATGCGTTTGTCCAGATACTGCTCCGGGTCGGCATGGATCAAGGCCACTTGCTCGGACAAGCGAGGGGCTTCGATGTCGACCGCAGCTTTGGCTGGGCGGGGGCGGTTGGCGTCCATGGCCAGCCGTGCCTTGCGCCACAAGTCCAGACCGTTGATCTGTTTGCCAGAGTGCAAATGCTCGGCCACATAGGTGCAGCCATCGTCGGCCTCGCGCAGGGCGTACCACAGGCGTTTGGCTTCTTCGGCCACATTGGCTTTGCTGTTCATGGCTTCGGTGGCCAGGGCGTAGCAGCGCACCTCGCGGTCGTCGCGCATGCGGTAGCGCGGGTATTCGGCGGTGAAGGTGGCCCAGTCGCGGCGTTTGCCCAATTGCAGCAGCCAGTCGTTGCGCAAGCGGTCTTCGTAGTAACTCCCGGCATAGCTGCTCAAGAAGCCGCGAATCTCGGATTCCGGGGCGCTGTCCAGGCGCGTGCGCATTTCCCAATAGGCGGCCAAAGGTTCCAGTACATGGCCACGGGTTTGCGGCAACAAGGTGGACAAGCGGTTTTTGTCGCCCTTTTTGAAGGCTTGTTGCATCTCCAGGATGACGTCATCGGCCTTGTTTGGGGACTGCACTTGGGCGTGTGCGTGGGGGCCCCAAAGGCCCGTCATGGCCAATGCGCCAACCAGTGTCAGAATCTGAGTGAATTTCATGGGTCGATTATGGACAAAGCTGAAGTTAAAAAAGCCTTACGAAAAGCCTTGATTGAAGAAAGGTTGAACTTGCCTGACCGCTTGGCACGTGCAGAAGCCTTGCAGCGCGTCATGCGCATCTGGTTGTTTGACCGACCCGATACCGTGATCGGGGCCTATTGGCCGATCAAAGGCGAATTTGACCCATTGCCTGTGCTGCACCGCTGGAAGGAAGACGGTGAGTTGAATGGCGAACCCCAGCGCCGCCGCATCGGCCTGCCGGTGGTCAACAAACTCCACAAAACCCTCACGTTTCACACCTGGTATCCCGGCTGTGCGATGGAGGAAGACGCCTACGGCATCCCCAAACCCAAAGACACCGAGGTCATCGTGCCCACTTTGTTGTTTGTGCCTTGTGTGGGCTATGGCACTGGCGGTTACCGCTTGGGCTATGGCGGTGGCTTTTATGACCGCACGCTGGCCACCTTGCAACCCAAGCCTTTCACCGTGGGCTTGGGCTTTACCCAAGGCTTTGTGGATGACCTGGAGCCCGAAGCGCATGACGAGCCGCTGGATGCGATCCTGAACGACAACGGGGTAGTTTGGCCGGTTTGAGCCAGCACTAAAAAGACCATGGCCCGACCCAAATCCGCAACCCACGACATCAAGCGCGACGCGATCCTCGACATCGCCGCGCAATGCTTTGCCCAGCGCAGCTACCCTGCGGCCAGCATGAACGAGATTGCCACCGCCTGCGGCACCTCCAAGGCGCGGCTGTACCACTATTACGAGAGCAAAGAGGCCATCCTGTTTGACCTGCTCGATCGCCATACGCAGCGTTTGTTGGCGCTGATTGCGCAGACCGAAGCCACCGCGCAGCGCAAAGACCTGAACGACCGGGCGGCCCTGCACGAACTGGTGCGGGCATTTTTGCAAGAGTACGAAACCTCTGCCACCCGGCACGCGGCCTTGCTCAATGACACGCAGTTCTTGAGCGATGCCCCTGATCCGGCCTTGGGTGCCGACCCCATCTCCCCCCGCGAACTGGTGTTGAACCGTCAGCGTGACATCGTGGCCGCCATGACCCGTTTCATGAAACGGGCCTACCCCGAGCGCCTGACCCCCACCAACCAGACGGCATTGACCATGATGCTGCTGGGCATGATCAACTGGACCTTTACCTGGCTGCGCCCGGGCGGCCCGATCAGCTACGCTGCATTTGCCGAAGAGGTCATTGCCATGCTCGAAAAGGGCTTGGGCTGACTGGGTTGGGGTTTACCAATCCGTAATGCATTTCGTTTAGGTAAAATCTACGCCATTCATTGACCGGAGCAATTTCCATGTCTAAAGCCAAAACCCAAGCCCCCACCAAGGCCTTCGCCAGTCAAGCCGACCTGAGCGAAAAGAAGATCACCTTTGAGCAACTCAGCAAGCACTGCTGGGCCTACACCGCCGAGGGCGACCCCAACTCGGGCGTGATCATCGGTGACCGTTTCATCATGGTCAGCGACGCCACCGCCACCCCGGCCATGGCGCAAGACCTGATCAAGAAGATCCGCACCGTCAGTGACCTGCCCATCAAATACGTGCTGCTGACCCACTACCACGCGGTGCGCGTTCTGGGCGCTTACGCCTACGCCGCCGAAGGCGCGACCGAGATCATTGCCAGCGAAGGCACGCTCGATCTGATCAAAGAGCGTGGCGCACAAGACATGAAGAGCGAGATGGAGCGTTTCCCGCGCTTGTTCCGTGGTGCTGACAGCGTGCCCGGCCTGACCTGGCCCACCATGGTGGTCGGCGGCGGCAACCCCACAAAGGGCGAAGTGCCCGGCAAGCTCAGCATCAACCTGGGCGGCGTGGTGGTGCAGATCTGGCATCCAGGCCCCGGCCACACCCGTGGCGACACCATCGCCTGGGTGGAAGAAGAAAAAGTGCTGTTCTCGGGCGACCTGGTCGAATACGAAGCCGGTGTGTACACGGGCGACGCCCAGCTCGAAGAGTGGCCCGCCACCTTGGAAGCCTTGCGTGACCTGAAGGCCGAGTTCATCGTGCCCGGTCGCGGCGAAGCCATGAAGGGCAACGACAACGTCAACAAGGCGCTGGACTACACCCAGCGCTGGGTGACCACCTTGTTCCAGGCCGGCAAAGAAGCCGTGGCCGGCAAGATGGACCTGAAAGCCGCCATGGCCCACACCCGCAAAAGCATGGACCCGGTGTTTGGCCATGTGTTCATTTACGAGCACTGCCTGCCGTTTGACGTGACCCGCGCTTATGACGAAGCCAGCGGCATCAAGAACCCCCGCATCTGGACCGCCGAGCGCGACATGGAAATGTGGAAAGCGCTGCAAAGCTGATCTGTGCCCCATTTGTCATACCCGCGAACGCGGGTATCCATGCCAGCCTAAGCCATGGACACCCGATCGGGTCGGGTGTGACAAATTTCAGGCGGCTCGGGTGTGACAAATGTCAGGCGGCTCGGATGCGACAAATGTCTGGCGGCTCGGGTGCGACATGGTCAGGGGTGATCAAGGCGGGTCAAGGCCGCAGCAAGTCCCGAATATCCCGCTCATAGGCACGCAGCGTGCGTGCCACCCGCAGACGCTGCTCGGGGCTGGTGGTGTTGTGCAGCTGTGCCAGGTTGTCGCAGGCTTGTTGCGTCATTTTTTGCACCAGTGCGCGGCCCGCTTCATCAGGCGGCATGAACCAGCGCTGCCAGACGCCAAACAATGCAGCCTCCACCTGGTCTAGCGGTGCTTTGGATTGCGTCAATTGCCGCAAGGTGGACAGCAAGTCTTGTTCGCGCCGCAGTCGGTCATGCCGACCCCATTCCGGGCTCCACGCCGACTGGCTCACCTGGGTTTTGACCAGCGCAATTTGCGCAGCACTCAGGTCACCATAAAACGAGCGGTAGCGTTCCAGTGTTTTTTCCAGGCGTCTTTCGAGCCGTTCGTTGGCGCTGCCTTGCAGCCATTGCTTGTCCCAGTCTTCGTTTTTGCTTTCCTGGTGCCGTGCCAGGTGGCTCAGTTGGCGAGGCCCGAGCATTTTCACCACGGGTGCAGCTTGGGCAATGGCCACCCGCATGCTTCGGTCCATTTTGGTTTGTATCTCTGCCCAGACACTGCACACCTGGCTGGCCTGCACAGGGCCTTGGCTCAGCTCACTGCTGCGCTGCAACACATCGAGGTAAGTGGCGAGTTCCTGGCTTTTGTGCCAGTGGTGCACGTTGGTCAGCGAATCTTTGACACGGTCAGCCTGCGCGTCATTGAAAGAGACAGCACTGTCCAGCCACAGGTAGGAGAGCGTGGGCAACTGCTGGTAGCCCAGTTTGATGGCGCTGCAGCCTTGCAGCAAAAGCAGTGTCAGGATGACGGCAATCTGTCGAATCATGGAATCCTTCTGTGCGAGCGACCTGTTTGCCGCCGTGAGGGGGCAAGGCGCACGCGATCATATGCCCCACGCCGGGCGGCGATAATTGATCTGTATCTGAAGACCGCCACAAACCAGTGGCCATTTGAGAAAGTTTGACCGAATGTCCACCCCAGTTCAGCCCCCCATTGATGTTGTCGTGATGGCCGCCGGCAAAGGCACCCGCATGAAAAGCCGTCTGCCCAAAGTGTTGCAGCGCCTGGCCGGGGTGCCCTTGGTGCAGCATGTGCTGAACACCGCTGCGCAACTGAACGCCCGCTCGGCCGTGGTCATCACCGGCCATGGCGCTGACCAGGTGGAGCCGGTTTTGCTGGCCCCCGGGCAGGTGCTGTCGGTGCAATGCGTGCGCCAGGAGCCTCAGCTGGGCACCGGGCACGCGGTCCAGCAGGCCGTGCCCGTGCTGGCCGATGACGGTGTGGTGGTGGTTTTGTCGGGCGACGTGCCGCTGACGCAGGCCGACACCCTGCAAGCGCTGATCGCCCAGTGCGGCGGCAACCAGCTGGCGCTGCTGACCATCGATTTTTCCGACCCCACGGGTTATGGACGCATCGTCCGGAAGGGTGAAGCTGTGCAAGCCATCGTCGAGCACAAAGACGCGACCGACGCGCAGCGCCAGATCAAAGAGGTTTACAGCGGCATCATGGCCGTGCCCGCGCGCTTGCTCAAAGCCTGGCTGGCCCGGCTGGACAACCAGAACGCCCAGGGCGAGTACTACCTGACCGACGTGGTCAAGTTCGCCGTGGCCGATGGCGTGCCCGTGGTGGCGCACAAGATCGCCGACCCGCTGCAGGTGGCGGGCATCAACAGCCCGGTGCAACTGGCCGAGCTGGAGCGTGCCCACCAGCTGCGCCAAGCCCACCGCCTGATGGAGCAGGGTGTGCGCCTGCAAGACCCGGCCCGCTTTGACCTGCGTGGCCAGCTCGACTGCGCGCAAGACGTTGAGATCGACGTGAATTGCGTTTTTGAAGGCCGTGTATCTTTGGGCGAAGGCGTGAAGATCGGTGCGAACTGCGTGATCGCCAACTGCACCCTTGCGGCAGGCGCGGTCATCCACCCCTTCACCCACATCGATGGCGAAAAATTGGGCGTGTCCGTGGGCGAGGGCGCTCTGATCGGCCCGTTTGCCCGCCTGCGTCCCGGCGCGCAATTGGGGGCCGAGGTGCACATTGGCAACTTTGTTGAAGTGAAAAATTCCACCCTGGCCAAGGGCGCGAAAGCCAACCACTTGGCTTATCTGGGCGACGCCACGGTGGGCGAGCGCGTGAACTACGGCGCGGGCAGCATCACCGCCAACTACGACGGCGCGAACAAACACCGCACCGTGATCGAAGCCGACGTGCACATTGGCAGCAACTGCGTGCTGGTGGCCCCGGTCACCATTGGCGCAGGCGGCACCGTGGGCGGCGGCTCCACCATCACCAAGAGCACCGAACCGGGCGCTTTGAGCGTGGCGCGGGGCAAGCAGATCAGCATCGCCAACTGGGCGCGGCCGCAGAAAAAGCCAAAGGCTTGAACGAAGGGCGCCGACTTCCTGGGCGCCCCAGGTGTTGGCCGCCGCTGAGATGTCATCGGGATTCTGAGAGGGGTGCCCCTTGTTCTGTCATGCCTGCGAAGGCGGGCATCTATCCCCGTAAACCATGGATACCCGATCAAGTCGGGTATGACGGGCAGGTAGGACGACGGGTAGGACGGGTAGGACGGGTAGGACGGGTAGGACGGGTAGGGGATCGGCAGTGACAAAGACGGTGTGGTTCTATCCGAGCACGGGCCAAGTCGTCGTGAATTTCGCCCGTTTGGTCGAGAAGAACGCCTTCACATTGCGCACATTGGCGTCTTGTGTGAACAGCGTCTGGCTGATGGCCAAGTAATGCGGCATGTCGCGCGCTTGCACCACCAGCATGAAGTCGGGCCCGGGCGACACGCGCCAGCACTGTTGCACCGCATCGTGCGCCACGGCGCGGGCCTCAAAAGCGTCCAGGTGTTCGCTGCCCTGTTTGTCGAGTGACACTTCAACCAGTGCCGTGAGGCCATGGCCCAAGGTCGCGGCGAGCCGGTCGGTACTGAGCACAGCCACCTGCCGCTCGACCCAGCCACCCTCGATCAGGCGCTTGACGCGGCGCAAGCAGGTGGGCGGGGAGACATTGACCTTTTCGGCCAGCGCCACATTGCTCAGGCTGGCGTCACGCTGCAGGCTGTCGAGCAGTTGCAGGTCAATGGCGTCGAGTTCGTTGGATTCCATAAAACTGATTCTAATGAAATTAAATTCTGTTCTGGGTAGTCGGTGAAATAAAAAACCATAAATAATGGAGAATTGATCTGATATTTTTTATGGCTGTGCCTACCATCACTGCCATTCCCCCTTTTTAGGAGCCCCTTTATGTGTGGCATCGTCGGCGCAGTCTCATCCCGCAACATCGTTCCCATCCTCGTGCAAGGCCTGCAGCGGCTCGAATACCGGGGCTATGACTCCTGCGGCGTGGCGGTGCACGCCGCCAGCTTGAGCGGCGGCACGGGCGGCCTGCAGCGCGCCCGCAGCACCTCGCGTGTTGCCGAACTCATGGACCAGGTGAGCGCCGACCACATCGAAGGCGGCACCGGCATTGCCCACACCCGTTGGGCCACGCACGGCGCGCCCGCTGTGCACAACGCGCACCCGCATTTCAGCCACGGCACGGGCGCGGCAGACGCCAAGCCCGGCAAGGTCGCGCTGGTGCACAACGGCATCATCGAAAACCACGAAGAACTGCGCGCCGCATTGCAGGCCAAGGGCTATGTCTTCTCCAGCCAGACCGACACCGAAGTCATTGCCCATCTGGTGGACAGCGTGTACGACGGCGACATCTTTGAAGCTGTCAAAACCGCCATCCGCCAGTTGCACGGCGCTTACGCGATTGCCGTGTTCCACAAAGACGAGCCGCAGCGCGTGATCGGTGCGCGTGCAGGCTCACCGCTCATTTTGGGTGTGGGCCAGGGCGAAACATTCCTGGCCAGCGACGCGATGGCGCTGGCCGGCGTGACCGACCAAATCGTGTACCTGGAAGAGGGCGACGTGGTCGACATCCAGCTGGGCAAATACTGGGTGGTGGACCGTGAGCACAAGGCCGTGACCCGCGTGGTGAAGACCGTGCACGCCCACAGCGGCGCGGCCGAGCTGGGCCCGTACCGCCATTACATGCAAAAAGAAATCTTCGAGCAGCCGCGTGCCATTGCCGACACGCTCGAAGGTGTGGAGGGCATCACGCCCGAGCTGTTTGGCGACGGCGCTTATTCCACCTTCAAGGCGATTGACAACGTGTTGATCCTGGCCTGCGGCACCAGCTACTACAGCGGCTGCGTGGCCAAGTACTGGATCGAGGCGATCGCCAAAGTGCCTTGCCAAGTGGAGATCGCCAGTGAATATCGCTACCGCGAATCGGTGCCCAACCCCAACACGCTGATCGTCACCATCACCCAAAGCGGCGAGACCGCCGACACCCTGGCCGCGCTGCGCCACGCGCAAAGCCTGGGCATGACGCACACGCTCACCATTTGCAACGTGTCCACCAGCGCCATGGTGCGCGAATGCAAACACGCTTATGTGACCCGCGCCGGGGCCGAGATCGGCGTGGCATCGACCAAGGCCTTCACCACGCAACTGGCAGGCTTGTTCTTGCTCACGCTGGCGCTGGCGCAGACCAAAGGTCGCCTGTCTGACGAAGAGGAAGCCGGGCACATCAAAGCCATGCGCCACCTGCCCGCCGCGTTGCAAGCCGTGCTGGCGCTGGAGCCGCAAATCATCGCCTGGGCCGAAGAGTTCGCCAGCAAAGAAAACGCGCTGTTCTTGGGGCGTGGGACGCATTACCCCATTGCCCTCGAAGGCGCGCTCAAGCTCAAAGAAATCACCTACATCCACGCCGAAGCCTACGCAGCGGGTGAGCTGAAACACGGCCCCTTGGCCTTGGTGACCAGCGCCATGCCCGTGGTGACCGTCGCGCCCAATGACCAGCTGCTCGAAAAGCTCAAGAGCAATATGCAAGAAGTGCGAGCCCGCGGCGGCGTGCTCTATGTGCTGGCCGATGGTGACACCAAGATCGAAAGCAGCGAAGGCGTCAACGTCATCCGCATGCCCGAGCACTACGGCGTGCTGTCACCCATCTTGCATGTGGTGCCGCTGCAGCTGCTGAGCTACCACACGGCCTGTGCACGGGGGACGGATGTGGACAAGCCGAGGAATTTGGCGAAGAGCGTGACTGTGGAGTGATTGACATCACCGTCTGAATAGCTTAAATTCATGCAAAAATTAACTAGAAGTTAAATTCTGCATGAAAATAATTGATCGGCAAGCGCATACCGTGTTGCTTCAGCGGGCCACGCTCTACCCCGTGGTGACTGTGCTCGGGCCGCGCCAATCGGGCAAAACGACGCTCTGCCGCATGGCGTTTCCAGACAAGCCATATGTCAATCTGGAACAGCCCGATGTGCGGGATTTTGCGCAGCAGGACCCCAAAGCCTTTTTGGCGCAATACCCTGATGGCGCGGTGCTGGACGAAATCCAGAACGTACCTACGCTGTTGTCGTGGCTTCAGGTGCTGACCGATGCCGATCCACGAAAAGGTCGTTTTGTGTTGACGGGCAGTCACCAATTGCAAGTCAGTGCACAAGTCACGCAATCCTTGGCGGGGCGAACCGCCGTGCTGGAATTGCTGCCTCTGAGCTTGTCAGAGTTGGCAGCAGTCGGCGATGGCGTAACCGTTGGCCCCGATGATGTGAATCGAATGATGCTGCAAGGTGGCTATCCGCGCATTCATGCACAAGACTTGCCGCCCGAGGTCATGCTGTCGGATTACTTTGCCACCTATGTGGAGCGTGACGTGCGCCAGCTCATCAACCTCAGGCATTTGCGCGAGTTTGGCCAGTGTGTGCGTTTGTTGGCCGGGCGCACGGGGCAACTGTTGAACCAGACCAGCTTGGGTAACGAAGTGGGGGTCAGCAGCAACACCATCACGCAGTGGTTGAGCCTGCTGGAGGCGTCATTTCTGGTGTTCAGCCTGGCACCCTGGAGCGTGAACATTGGCAAGCGATTGGTCAAAAGCCCCAAGGTTTATTTTTACGATGTGGGGCTGGCCTGTTGGCTTCTTGGCATCAAGACAGTCGAGCAGTTGCAGCACCATCCTTTGCGCGGCGCTTTGTTTGAAAACCTGGTGGTGCTGGAGGTGATGAAGTCTTTGCGCAACCAAGGCTTGCGTGATCCTTTGTATTTCTTCAGAGACAGCAATGGTCTCGAGGTCGATCTGTTGCTGGAGCATGCCGATGGCGTTCAGCTGATCGAAATCAAGGCGTCACAAACCGTGGCGGCACCGCTGTTTAAAAATCTGCGCACCGTCAGTGCCCTGCTCGGCGAGCGTGTGAAAAGTCAGCACCTGGTTTATGGCGGTGATCTTCGGCAAGCAAGAACCGATGTGGATGTCTTGCCCTACGGGCAGGCCGGTTCGCTGGTGCAGGGGGCTTTGTGATGTCACGACCCGACGCCTGTTGGTCGGTGGAGTCTTCCGCCGTTCACGGCAAAGGCGTGTTCGCCACCCGCCACATTGCCGCAGGCGAGCGGATCATTGAATACGTGGGTGAGGTCATCACCATGGTCGAGGCGATTCGCCGCCATCCACACGATGTCAACAACCCCGACCATACGTTTTACTTTCATCTGGACGATGGTCGCGTGATCGATGCGCTGTATGGCGGCAACGATTCCAAATGGATCAACCATTCGTGCCGACCCAATTGCGAGCCCGACTTGGTGAAGGGGCGTATTTTCATCAAAACGCGCAGACCTGTTTACAGAGGCGAAGAGCTGACGTTTGACTATGGCTTGTTCAGCGACGAGCCCATGACCGACGCACTCAAGGCCCGTTATGCCTGCCGTTGCGGCGCGGCCAAGTGCCGGGGCACGATGCTTTCAACTGACTGAACGGGCGTGCCGGACTGACTGCTGTGCTCAAACCGTGGGCACGGGCGGCGGCGGTGTGTCGGTGCTGGGTTTGCTCTGCCCACTGGCACCCTGTGCCGATTTGGCGCACACGCGCTGCACCAGCAGCAACCACGCGGGCTGCTGCAAGGCCTGAAGGCACAGCGCACGCGATACCTCCAGGCGTTGCTCGGGAGACAGTGGGGCGTTCATGCTTTTGGGCTTTGACGCAAGGCCAGAATGTCCAGTGCGATTTGTGTTTTGAGTTTGTCAAACGGGGGCGGCATCTTGATGTGCCTGGCCCATGCCCAACACGCCAATGAGAACAGCCCCAAAGCCATGGGCAAAAACCACATGACCCATGCACTGCGCCCGTCGACCACGGGCAAAGCACTCCACAGCAGCAAGGACACCCCGGCCAGGAAGAGCCCGAGGACCCCGCTTGCCGTGCCCATGGCTGCCATCAGCAGCCGGGTCTTCCAGATGCAGCGCTGCCGCTCCCATTCCTCTGAGGCCAGATCGGCATAGCCATGCGCGTGCATTTTGAGCAGGTCTGGGGGCAGCAGCAACAGCTTGAGCAGGAGCCTGGACATCAGTGGGGGCGTGAACGCGTCAACCAACCGACGAGTGTGGCCGCCACTGCGCCCACACCTGCGGCGATCAGCACCGATTTGAACGGCGCGCAATGGATGTAGTGCTCTGCCGTTGAGGTGACTTCTTGTGTTTTTTGCGCCAATTGTTTTTTGGCACCCACGGCTGCATCCCTGCTGTGATGGGCCATGTCGCTGATGCTGTCAGTCAGACGATCGACGGTGCGTTCGAAAACCGGCTTGGCGTCTTGTGCGGCGTCGTGCAATGTGCCTGTGATGCTTGCGGCAACAGTGGCCAGTTTTTCCTGGGGGGATGGTGCTTGGGTCATGTGAACTCGCTTGGATGGTTGAGGATGAAAGACAGGCATCCACCATAAAAGCGACAGACCGTGGTGTCTGTTTGCTGGCGCACCAGCGCTCAGTGGTCAGGCCGTTGTTGGCGCTTTTGGTCGCGCAGCATGAACAGGTAAAGGCTTTCCACTTTGTCGCGGGCCCAGGGGGTTTTGCGCAGAAATTTCAGGCTTGAGCCCACGCTGGGATCATGGGTGAAACAGCGGATCGGGATGCGTGTGCCCAAGTCGTTCCAGCCGTAATGGTCGGCCAATTGGGTGACGATGGCTTCGAGGGTCAGGCCATGCAATGGGTTGCGCGCTTGCTTGGAGTCAGGTGATGAAGGTTGCATCTTTCGATTGTCCCTTGATTTGATCAGGCAGATCCGCAGACGGTGGTACAGCACACGGAAAAGTTCACAGCTCGGACGTAAATTGAAAAGCTCGGTGCTGCGGTGGTCGCATGTGCCTTGTATTTTTTCAACAGATGGAGGCCCATGGACATGGGCACACGCATGGCCCTGACGACGAGCCGCCTGGTCGAGCTGGATGCTGCCGCGCTGCGCCGAACGGTAGAGCCGCAGACCTTGGGGTTTTCGGACACTTCCGAATTGCTGCATGAACCTCTGCCCTGGATCGGCCAGGAGCGCGCCAAACAGGCGGCCGAATTTGGCATGGGCATGACCGAGCCGGATTACAACTTGTTTGTGTTGGGCGATGTCGGCAGCGGGCGCACGACCTTGCTCAGTCAGATGATGCACGCGCATGCGCAAAAGTGCCCGGTCCCACCGGACCTTTGTTACTTGCACAATTTTGAAGAGCCAGAGCGCCCGCGTGCCTTGCACCTCAAGGCGGGGCAGGGCAGAGTGCTGCGCCAGGCGATGCAGCAGTTGGCCAAACGTTTGCAGGCCGAGGTGCCCAAGCGTTTGGGACAAGATGACTTCAAGGCTGAAAGCAAGCGGATTGAAGCCTCTTACAAAACCGAAGAAGACCGTGGCTATCTGGCACTCAGCGCCTATGCCGAGGCCCATCGTTTTTCCCTGATGTGCGACCAGGGCCACATGGTGTTCACCCTGAAAGACGAACAAGGTGAGCCCGTCACGGCAGGCAAGGCTTTGGCGATGAGTCGTGAGCAGCGTGCCGAAATCGATCTCGCCGAGGCCTCCCTCAGAGAGGAGATCAGCCGCTACCTGGAAAAGATGCGGGCCATGGAGCGCGTGAAGAATGAAGGCTTGTCGGCCTTGCGCAGGCAGACACTCAAGCCCATGCTCGACCATGAGTTGCAGTTGATCAGGTCGGCACTGAACCAGCCTGTGCAGGACATGGTCAAGCTGAACGCGTTTCTGGAGCAGATACAGACCAGTGTGCTCGAAAACGTGGCGCTTCTCGAGCCTGGGGAAGAGGAAATGGTCCGCCTCGAAGCCCTGGACGCTGTGCTGTCCTTGTTTCGTGTCAACTTGGTGGTGGACAACCACGCGTTGCAAGGTGCACCTGTCATTCGGGAAGACAACCCCTTGTTCAGAATGCTGTTCGGCAGCATTGAATACGGCTCGGACAATGGTGAGTTGGTGACAGATTTTTCGCGCATCCGTGCCGGCAGCTTGCTGAAGGCGCATGGGGGGTTTCTCATGTTGCATTTGCGCGATTTGTTGGCCGATCCGCATGTCTGGGAAAAATTGCGCCGCTTCATGCGCAATGGCCGCTTGCAGATCGAGGAGCCCGGCATGATGCATGCCCCCATGGCCGCGATGTCATTGGAGCCCGAGGCGGTGAATGTCCATGTCAAGGTTGTTTTGATCGCTTCGGGCGACGAGTATTACGCCGTGCAAGAAGCCGACCCTGAATTCGTCAGGCGCTTTCGGTGCAAGGTCGATTTTGCCGAGAGCTTTGTGGCCACCCCTGAATCAGCCCACGCCACGGCCATTTTTGTGGGGCATACCTGCCGCAAGATGAACTTGCCACATTTTTCAGCGGCGGCGGTGGCGGCCTTGATTGAAGAAACCCACCGTGAGGCAGATGACCAGAACCGCCAAAGTGCGATCTTTGCGTTGGCCGAAGCCTTGGTGATTGAAAGCGCTGCGCTGGCCAGGCAGGGTGGTCGTCAACGGGTTGATACAAGTGACGTCCATGCCGCAAGACAGGCCCGAGTGCATCGCCACAACTACCCTGAGCAGCGTTTGCAAGAGACCCTCATGGAGGGTGAGCGTTTGCTGGGTGTCTCTGGTGAGCGGGTGGCACAGATCAATGGTTTAACGGTGGTGGATTTGGGCGATTACCGGTTTGGTTTTCCGGTCAAGGTCACCGCTTGCACGTATGCCGGTGAAGAGGGCTTGCTCAACATTGAGCGAGAGGTCGAGATGTCGGGGCCGATACACGACAAGGGTGTGCTGATCTTGCACAGTTATTTGTCGTCCTTGTTTGCCCACATAGCGCCTTTGGCCATGAATGCGGCCGTGGTCTTTGAACAGGAGTACAGCGGGGTCGAGGGCGATTCGGCTTCGTGTGCCGAGTTTTATGCCTTGTTGTCAAGTTTGTCCGGCTTGCCGCTGCGCCAGGGCATTGCCGTGACAGGGGCGGTCAACCAGCATGGCGAGTTGTTGCCTGTCGGGGGTATCAATGAAAAGATCGAGGGCTACTTCAGAAGTTGTGAAAGCTTGGGGCTGGATGGCCAGCAAGGGGTGTTGATGCCCAGCCGCAACCGGCGGCATTTGATGCTGGATGAGCGTGTGGTGAAGGCCGTTGCCGAAGGCCGTTTTCACATCCACATGGCCGATACCGCGGGTGAGGGGTTGGTGCTTTTGACGGGCGTGTGTTTTGGCACCTTGGGGGTTGCGGGCTATGAGCCCGACAGTGTTTTGGGCCGTGCGCAGAAAACCTTGCTGCGTTTTCGTCATGCGTGTGAGCACCTGGGCAACAAACCGCCCGTCACGCCCACCCACATGCGGCATCTGAAGCACACCGTGTTTCGTTGAGCACGTCGTCCAAGCCGCGCGTGCGCGTTTCCTTGCTGTGCAAAAAAATGCAATTCGAACTACCTGTTTTTGTGAGCTTACTGGTTTGAACGTAGCTTGCCTCACCAATTCAGGGGATCACAAAGCACGCAAGCGCGTTCTATTCTGAGTGCAACGATCAGGCCAAGTTTTGCCTTGCTGAAAGGTGCCTCTGGCCTGCGATAAATTTTGATAAGGACATGCCCATGTGCATTGATATTGTGCTAGCCGACCCCTACCCCGTGATGCTGGAAGGCTTGACCCATGTCTTTGAGGATTCACCCGAGTTTTCAGTCAAGTCGTGCGTGAGAACGGGCGATGCTGCTTTGCAGGCCTTGGAGCAGCATCGGCCGCACATCTTGGTGATGGACTTGTCATTGACCCAGCGAAGTGGACTGGCCTTGCTGGAGGACATCAAAACAAAAAATCTCCAGACGCGGCCTGTTGTTTTTACCGGTGCGCCGATTGGAGAAGTCATGCGTGCGCTGGACTTGGATGTGGCAGGCTTGGTTTCGAAAGAGAAATCCAAGCAGGTTTTGACACGGTGCATCAAGTCTGTGCACGAAGGCGGCAAGTGGCTTGACCGTGACCTGACGGTCAAAACGATGTCGCTTTTGTTGGAACAGCAAAAGAAAAATGCCCATGCATCACAGCTGTTGACCCCACGCGAAATGACCGTTGCGCGCATGGTGACAGAGGGCTGGCCCAATAAAAAAATCGCGACCAAGCTGTTCATCAGCGAGGGCACGGCCAAGCTCCATCTCCATCACATTTACCAAAAACTCGATTGCCCAGGGCGCATGTCTTTGCAGCGTTACATGCAAGAGCATGGACTGATGTGATGCAACCCACAGAGTTTTTCCACATGGGTATCTACCATTGAACCATCACCGGTCGAGGAGCTGACATGACCCAAGAACACCGAATGCTTGAGAAAGCCTACGCGGACCACATCGGCGATCACTACCGTCGTGCTTCTGAGGAGTTGCTGCATGCGTACCAACGCAACAAGGAGGCCGCCAGACACCACGAGGCTGGCGCATTCAAGGCCGCTTTGCACCATGCCAAATTGTCCAAGCACCATTCTTTCAACGCACACGATCACCTGAAAGAGGTGCTCAGCATCAGTGAAAAAATGGACGACTTGGCATTGCCCTTGCCTGGGCAGAGTGCTTCAACGGTCGGCCCCTTGGTTCAGTGAGGGTCAACAGAGAAAACCATTTTTTGTTTCATATGTATGGGACCGCACATACAGCGGGCTTGCTGGTGCCTACACTTTCTCAACAAGCGCCGAATGTGGCGCTGATTGACAGGGAGTGTGGAACACGAATGAGTGGTTTGGCTTTGCAATGAAAGGGTCTTTTGACCCAAATTTGGAGACGTGAAAATGTCAATTCGAGTTTTACTTTCTTCCAAGCACAAAGTGGTTTCTGAAGGCATTGCAGCTGTCTTGCGAACGCACCACGATATGGATCTGGTGGGCATGTCTGATAACGGAGCCATGACCAATGCCCTGTGTGATCAGGTCGATCCCGATGTGGTGTTGATTGGCATGCAGGCCAACGACTCCAAAGACATGGCGTTGATGCATCAGATTGCGCACCATCAACCTGCCAAAAACATGGTGGCGTTTTCTGCTGATTCTGATCGAAATTCTATTATTGAGATATTGGATGCAGGTGCCAAATGCTATGTGTCAACGACGAGCAGCATCGATGAGTTGATGTCGGCGATTCGCGCCGCAGCGGCAGGGCGAGTGTATTTGTGCCAGGCAGCTGCAAGTGAAATGATGGAGAGCGTTCGCAAGGCCAGGTCCGGAGACATCAGCTTGAAAGGGCAACTCGGCGGACGCGAAGAGCAGGTGTTGCGCCTGATCGCCGATGGTTATTCGTCCAAAGAAATTGCACGCAATTTGCAGATCGCGCCCAGCACCGTGGAGGTGCATCGCCGCAACATCATGCGCAAGATCGGCTTGCACAAAGTGGCCGACTTGACACGCTATGCGATTCGCAACCAGATGGTGTCGGTTTGACCTGCTTGTTGAGCGTGTCTCATACGAGCGCATTCAAAAAACGATCGTATTCGCGGCTGATCACGCTGTAGCACTCGCAAGTCCTCTCTTCCAGGGCTTTGCGGTCCAGCACGGTGATGTTGCCTCGGCTGTAGTGAAGGATGTTCTCATTCATCAAACGGTGCGCGGCATGGGTCACACCTTCTCGGCGAACACCCAGCAGGCTGGCCATCAGTTCTTGGGTTAAGACAATGGTTTGGCTGTCTTGCCGGTCGAGCGTGAGCAAGAGCATGCGGCACAGTTGCTGTTCCAGGGTGTGATGTCGGTTGCAAACGGAGACTTGGGAAATTTGATTCATCAAGGTTTGCGCGTAGCGCAAAAATACCTTTTGAACCGCGTTGCCTTGGTTAAAGCTGTTGAGCACCACACTCAGTCGAATCCGCATGGCCGATCCGGCTTTTTGCACGATGGCTCGGTTGTTGGTTTGCGCCGCACCCATGAGCTGATAGATGCCGACCATGCCTTCGCGGCCGGTGATCGCGATTTCGCTCGATGCCCCGTTTTCGAGGATGTGACCCCAGGACACGATCGCGGTGAGGGGGAAGTAAAGGTGGCCAATGATGCGGCCTGGCTCGAACAGTACCTGGCCCAGAGCCAGTTCAACAGGCTCGAAATAGGGCAGCCACTCTTTAAGTATCGATTCGGGTAAAAAACCAATAATTTTGTTTAATTTTAATGTAGTTTGCATAAATGCTAATTGTCGTATGGACTACATTTGAATTTATCAGTATCTATGTCTTAGATGGGTTCGGTTTCGAACACATTTATCGCTTTCTTGAAAATTTTCGGATTGGATGATTTTTATCAAACTTGTGTGATGTTCTGAGTCCGGTCGGTGATTTGACGCAATGCGGTCATGTCCAGGATGCTGAGTTCACCTCTTTGGTAATCAATGTGCCCAAGCTTTTTCAGTTCACCAGCCGCCAAGGTGACGCTGACACGCCGTACACCCAGCATTTGGGCCAGGTGATCGTGTGTCAGTTGCAGGTGTCGCGATTGAGCTTTGTCTGCAGACAGGGTCAGCCAACGTGCGAGTCGGGTGGTGATGTCATCAGACTGAATGGATGCGGCCATGTTGGCCACATGCGCGGCCAACAACCACAGATATTGAGAGATGGGCCACAACATGCCGGGACGTTGGTGGAGCAGCAGTGCCAGGTCGGCACTTTCGGCCACCCAGGCGTCGCCGGCGGTTTGCACACGAAACTTAAGGTTTTCGGGGCCGATGTCCAGCACTGACCCCAAACCGATGGCCCCTTCTGATCCGATCAAACCCACGGCCAAGGTGTTGCGCGAAGAGCTTTCAACCAACAAGGCGACGCAGGCACCGGTTAAAAAATAGACTTTGGGTGTTGCTTGTTGAGCGGTGTCACACAGAATTTGTCCTGCAACCAACTGAACCGGTTTGCAGATGTGCTGCAGTCGGTTTTGATCTTCCTTGGCCAGTTGAAAGATGAGTCCGTTGGTGAAAAGCGTCACGGAAATTTGCCTGGTATTGGTGGTGTTGAAATGTGTGTTGATGTGGCTGAAAGATCAGTGGATCTTGAGCTTATACAAAAGTTCCAAGAGTATATGTCTCATGATTTATCAGTAGACCACAGTCCGCATGGAATCAAGTGTTCGTTAAAGAACATAGAATGAATGGGATGCTAAAACCAGCAGCCTTGGTGGTCGTGTTGGGGACAAGTTCAGGCATCGGGAGTCCACACATTTGTCAACTGAAAAAACTGAAAACGCTTTGCTGGATTTGATGCTTGCAGACGTCGCACTTCAATCTGATTTGCAGCCGGTGTGTGTTGATCTGCCGACGGGCCCTTTGGCACCCGATTCTCATGGGCCAGGCCAGTTTGTTTACTTTCCGGTCGATGCGCTGATGACTTTGGGTGCGGCGAATTCAGCGGACGCTGTTCTGGCTGTGGTCGGCCGGCACGGGTGTGTCGCGCCAGGGCAAGCGGGTGGCAGTGCCATTCAGTCGCATGTGATGGTGCCTGGGCGCGCTTACCGGATGGATTGGGCTCCCGTTGCCGACGATCCCGTCCGTTATGCATCTTGGTTGTGGCAGACCACAGCGGCAGCGCAAAGACTGATCGGGCAAATGGCGCAATGGTCTTTTTGCGTGCAGCACCACACGGGCCCGCAACATTTGGCCAGTTGGCTTTTGCATTGTGTGGCGCAGTATCCGCGTGACCCTCTGAACTTCCATCTTCACGCGCTGCCGACGGCCATTCGGCAGTTGCTTCCGCCGTCTGATGCCCAAAATGGGCCTGGTTTTGATGTGCACGAAGGTCACTTGCATGTCACGTCGCCCCAGCGCCTGGCTGAGCAGGCTTGTTCGTGCCACCAAAAAATGACAGGTGCCCACAACGCGTGATTTCTGCGCATGGTTTCAACCCGCGGTTTGGATCGGTATCAGGATGTGATGTTGCGCGCCAAAGATTCGGCCACTTTGATGCCGTCAACACCCGCCGACAAAATGCCACCGGCATAACTGGCTCCTTCACCTGCCGGGTACAAACCCAAGGTGTTGGTGCTTTGGTGGTCTTCGCCACGCGGGATGCGCAAGGGCGATGAAGTTCGGGTTTCCACGCCGGTCAGAACGGCATCGGCCATGTCGTAGCCTTTGATTTTTCGGCCAAATACCGGCAAGGCTTCGCGCATGGCCGCGACGGCATAGTCGGGTAAAACATCGGCAAGGTCGACCAGCTTGACGCCCGGCTTGTACGAAGGCTGCACGCTGCCCCAAGTGGTGGACGGGCGTTTGGCCAGAAAGTCGCCAACCAATTGTCCAGGGGCTTCGTAGTTGCCACCGCCCACTTCAAAAGCCCGCGTTTCCAGTTGGCGCTGCAACACAATGCCGGCCAGGGGATGTGCCGCTGGCGGTTGCTGGCGCGACAAGGTCTGCGCTTCTTGTGCCAGCGCGGTGCCTTCTTCGTCGCCAAAGGCAGCTTGCCAGTTGGCGGTGTCCAGTGGGTAGTCGGGCGGGTCGATGGCCACCACCATGCCCGCGTTGGCATTGCGTTCGTTGCGTGAGTATTGGCTCATGCCGTTGGTGACCACCCGCCCCGCCTCGCTGGTGGCTGCGACCACGGTGCCGCCAGGGCACATGCAAAAACTGTAAACCGCACGGCCGTTTTGGGCGTGGTGTACCAGCTTGTAATCGGCCGCACCCAGCAGCGGGTGGCCTGCGTGTCGGCCCCAGCGCGCCTGGTCGATCACGCTTTGCGGGTGCTCGATGCGCACGCCAATTGAAAAGGCTTTGGCCTGGATGGCCACACCGCGGCGGTGCAGCATGACAAACGTGTCGCGTGAGCTGTGTCCCAGGGCCAGCACCGCATGGCGGGTCTGCAGGGTTTGGATTTGGCCTGTGCGCAGGTCTTGCACTTGCAGGCCCGTCAGTTGGTGGCCGTCGGTGGTGGGTGACAGCAGCAGGTCGCTCACCCGGTGCTCAAAACGAATTTCGCCACCGAGGGCGATGATTTGCTCGCGGATGTTCTCGACCACTTTGACCAGCTTGAAGGTGCCAATGTGCGGGTGCGCGGCAAACAGGATGTCGGCCGGCGCACCGGCCTTGACGAATTCGTCCATGACTTTGCGGCCCAGGTGGCGCGGGTCCTTGATCTGGCTGTACAGCTTGCCGTCTGAAAACGTGCCTGCACCGCCTTCGCCAAATTGCACGTTGCTCTCGGGGTTGAGCACTTTTTTGCGCCACAGGCCCCAGGTGTCTTTGGTGCGCTCACGCACCGGCTTGCCACGTTCCAGCACGATGGGTTTGAAGCCCATTTGCGCCAGCGCCAGCGCTGCAAACATGCCGCAAGGCCCAAAGCCGACGACCACAGGGCGTTCGCCCTCTGCTGCACCAAAGCCTTCGGGGGCTTGGCTGGGGGCGTGCCATGCCATGTCGGGTGTGGGCAGGATGTGTGGGTTGGGGGTGTGCTTTTGCAGCAGGGCGCATTCGGCGGTGGCATCGGCCAGCGCAACGTCCACGATGTACACCGCCAGCAAATCGGCTTTTCGGGCATCAAAACTGCGTTTGAAAACGGTCAGTGTGGTGATGTCTGCCCCATCGATGCCCAAGGCCTGCGCAGCCAACTGGCGCAAAGCGGCTTCGGGGTGCGGCGTGGGCAGACGGTCTTCGTCGGTCTCTGCAGGCGCATCGGCTGCGCGGCGCACTTCGACCGGAAGGGCTGAAAGTGGGAGTTTGAGTTCTGAAATTCGGATCATGGCAACCTCTGTGGCTTGTGGTTATCAAGCAAGAAGCGGTGATTATCGTCGCAGTGATGGATGTCATCCCTGACGCAATGCGGTCTGTCTCAATGCTGTTTCAATGTTGTTTCAATGTTGTCACCCCGGGCGAAGACCCGGGGTCCATCTCCGCCGCCGCCATGGATCCCGGATCAAGTCCGGGATGACAGCGGGATCAAGTCCGGGATGACAGCGGGATCAAGTCCGGGATGACAACGTGGTCAAGTCCGGGTAGGCATGTTGACGTCAGAGGACTCAAGCGGGCAAGAACCCTTCAATCGACAAATAGCGCTCACCTGTGTCGTAGTTGAAGCCCAACACCGTGGCGCCGGCTGGCAATTCGGCCAGTTTTTGGGCGATGGCCGCCAGCGTCGCGCCTGACGAGATGCCCACCAGCATGCCTTCTTCGCGGGCCGAGCGGCGTGCGTATTCACGCGCGGCTTCGGCATCGACCTGGATCACGCCGTCGAGCACGCTGGTGTCGAGGTTTTTGGGGATGAAGCCTGCGCCAATGCCCTGAATGGGGTGGGGCGCTGGGGCACCGCCCGAGATCACGGGCGAAGCGGCAGGCTCGACCGCAAACACCTTGAGATTCGGGAATTTGGCCTTGAGCACGCGGGCGGTGCCCGTCAGGTGACCGCCCGTGCCCACGCCGGTGATCAGCGCGTCGATGCCATCGGGAAAGTCGGCCAGGATCTCTTGTGCGGTGGTGCGCACATGCACATCGATGTTGGCGGGGTTTTCAAACTGCTGGGGCATCCAGGCGCCGGGCGTGCTGGCCACCAGTTCTTCGGCGCGGGCGATGGCGCCCTTCATGCCTTTTTCTCGCGGTGTCAAATCAAAGCTGGCGCCATAGGCCAGCATCAGGCGGCGGCGCTCGATGCTCATGCTGTCGGGCATGACCAGCACCAGTTTGTAGCCCTTGACGGCGGCCACCATGGCCAGGCCGATGCCGGTGTTGCCAGAGGTGGGCTCGATGATGGTGCCGCCGGGCTTCAGGGCGCCGGATTTCTCAGCGTCTTCGATCATGGCCAGCGCGATGCGGTCCTTGACCGAGCCACCGGGGTTGCTGCGCTCGGACTTGATCCAGACGTTGGCCCCTGCGCCAAACAGGCGGTTGATGCGCACATGGGGCGTGTTGCCGATGGTGTCGAGGATGGTGTGGGCTTTCATGGCGGGTCTCCTGTCTGAAAATTCAATGCAAAAAAACATTGTGCGTGAAAGCTCAGACCTTTTGCGGCATGAGCTTATGCCCGCAGGCGATAATCCCCCTCGTGAAGCTCGCCAGACCGCCGCTGGTGCAATCTCCGAAAGGAAGCACTGGAGGAACGTCCGGACTGCACAGGACAGCGTAGGAGGTAACTCCTCTCCACCGTGAGGTGAGGATCAGAGCAACAGAGACGAGCCGATTGAGTTCGGGTGAAACGGGCAATCTCTACGCGCAGCAATACCAAGTAGGCCAACGTTGATGTGGTTCCGCAGAGTTGGCGGGTAGGTAGCATTGAGCCGGGTGGGCAACCCCCGGCCCAGATTAATGGCGGTCACGCAGCGGGCAACCGTTGTGCACAGAATCCGGCTTATCGGCGAGCTTCACACTTTTTTCAGACCACAAAAAAACCCGCCGAAGCGGGTTTTTTGCAGTGTGTGGTGCGCGGTTCAGCCTCGGGACGGCATCAAGGTGCCCGCCAGTGCAAACACCGAATTGGGCGCGGTGATCTTCAAGGTGCTTTTGGGCTTGGCAAACACACCGCGTTTGACGGCAGGCGCAGGCGCAGGCTCGACCGTGACGCCCTTGGTGCGCTGCTCGGCCACCAGTTGGCGCAAGCTGATGGATTGCAGATGGGTCAGCATTTTTTCGTTCAGGCTGGCCCACAGGTCGCTGTTCATCCAACCCCCTTCGGCTGCCGCTTCTTCATCCGAAGGCGCATCCACGGCCCCAACGATGTCGGCCATGGTGATTTTTTCGGCATTGCGAGACAGCGAATAACCGCCGCCTGGGCCACGGGTGCTTTCCACCAAGCCTTGCTGGCGCAGTTTGCTGAACAGCTGCTCCAGGTAGGACAAGGAAATTTGGTGACGCACGCTGATGGCGGCCAGAGAAACAGGACCGCGGTCTTCGCGCAGTGCAACGTCAATCATCGCGGTGACGGCAAATCGGCTCTTGGTGCTCAAACGCATGGTGTGCTCCTTTCTGCGTTGGACAAACCCTCATGGGTCTTGCCCTGGTCACTGACTGCGTGGTTCGCAGATGTGACTGGACGGTCATTTTCTCAGACTGATCATGCAATTGGGGATTGCCCGTCTCATTTCAAGGGTAAATCCTGTGTATTTTTGTCGGAAATCAATCAGAAGCGTTCATAGCCTTCCAGCTGCCGCCATTGCCCCGTCTCCAGAGGGGCCAAGCTCAGGCGGCCCACCCGCTGGCGGCGCAGGTCTTGCAGCGGGCATTGCTGGTCCAGCCAGCGGCCCAGATCTTGGCCATCGATGTCTTTGCCTGCGATGCGCAGTACCGTCAGTGTGTCCGTCTGACGGTTGATGCTGGCGCGGATTCCAGGACCATTCATGGCTTTGAGCGTTGTTTCGCTCACAGGGCCCTGGAGGGTGGCCATCCATTCCACTTCCATGGGGCTGCGGCGGTCTTCTAAATGACGCAATACGCCCAAATCGTCCGAAAAAATGCACAGTCCGCTGGCCGCTTTGGGCAAAGGCAGGGGCATTTGCATTTTGGCCAGCCGCTCGGGTCCCCAAATGCCGGCTTGGGCCGCTTTCAGGCCTGCGGTGTCTTGCAGCCAAGCCAGGTTGGCCACTTTGTCTGAGGGCTTGAACAGCACCAGGGTCAGTGGTGCCAGTGCGGCCATGGACACCAAGCGGTTGACGTCGACAGGCTGCTCGTCCCGCACGCGCCGGGCCGGGTCGGTGACCACTTTGCCTGCGACCTGGACGCCGCCGGCCACGATCAGGGCTTCGGCTTCGCGGCGTGAGCAGTTCTGGTCAGCGGCCACACGTTTGGCCAGGCGTATGCCTTCTTCAGAGGGGGTCATCAAGTCTTTCAAAAATCTCAAAATGCCTCAGGACAAGGCTTGTTCGCGGATGTGGTCCACATGCGCTTGCAGCGAGCGGGCGGCCACCGGCCACAGGCGGGGGGGCACGTCGTCATAGGCTTTTTCGACCCACTCCTGCAGGCTGCCTTGGGGCAGAGCTTGCATGGCGGCGGCTATTTTGGCCTCGCGCCGCAGGCGGTGCGCCCGCAGCTGGGTGATGGCTTGGTGGGCAAAGCCCAGCACATGGCCGTGCGCGGGCAAGATGAATTCAATGTGGCCTGCCTCACAGGCGGCCGCCAGTTTGTCCAACGAGTCAAGGTAGTCACCCATGTGGCCGTCTGGCGGGTCGATCACGGTGGTGCTGCCGTTGAGCACATGGTCGCCCGAAAACAGCAGGCCGTCTTCTTCGAGCACCAGACACAGGTGGTTGGCCGCGTGGCCGGGCGTGTGGACCACGCGCAGGGTGTGGGTGATGTCGCCCTCGGTGCCCGTGCCTTGCAGCACCAGTTTTTCGTTGTCGACCAGCTCGCGATCCGGCGTGAAGCGGCTGTTGGCGCGGGCCGTGGGGCGGGACGCCAGGCCCAGGATGGGCGGCTTGTTCGTGCACAGCGCCTGCAAGGGAGCCGCACCGGGGGAATGGTCAAAGTGTGAATGGGTGCAGACGATGGCCTTGATTTGCCCGCCCGCCGCGCGCCACAGGCGCTGCAGGTGATCGTCGTCGGCCGGACCCGGGTCGATCACGATGTAGCCGGTGTTCGGGTCGCCCACCAGGTAGCTGTTGGTGCCGGGGCCGGTCATCACGCCGGGGTTGGGGGCGGTGAGGCGCTGCACGTTTTTGAGCAAGGGCACGGGCTGGTCGGTTTGCCAGTCGAGGTGGTGCTGGATTTGGCCGTCGGGGCTGACCAGGGCCAGCTCGCCAAACGGGGCTTCGTGCTCCATGTAGCGGGCTTCGTTGCCCGCCAGCCAGCCAGCTCGGGGGCAGCTGGTCCACAGCGGTTCGTCGTTCACGGCGCAGGCTTGCAAAACATCGTCGACCTTCGCGAAGGCTTTGAGGCGTTCCAGCGTGCGGATGGTCGGGAAGATGATGAAAAATTCACCCGCTTCGTGGCGCGTCAGCGCATCCACCGGGCGCACCCAGACGGGCTCGAACTGCTCGGCCTCGTCGGCCACGGGGGTCTGGCCTTCGGGCATGCGGGCCACCAGAAAGGGCACGTCAAAGCGGCGGGGCAGGTCGCGGTCGGTGATCCAGTGGGCCAGCACAAACACCTGGTCGGCGGCCAGCGTCAGGCCCCGGGCCTGGCATTGGGCGGCAAAAGCGGCTTTGCGATCGATCTGCGCAATGTCGCTGTTGTCGGCCCAGCGCCCATCGGCATGGCGGGCGAACAAAATGCCCAGCTCCTCAAAGCTTTCGCGGATGGCGGCAATGGCTTGCGTCAGGTGCAAGTCGCTTTGCTTGGGGCGGCGTGTGGACAGGGGATGTGCCTGTGCGTCGGCAGCGTCAATGCCGCCGCCTGGGAACACATAGGCGCCCGGCGCAAAGCTGGCCGTCATGGAACGGCGGGTCATCAAGACCTCAATGCCTTCAGGGCCATCGCGCAAAAGCAGCACGGTGGCTGCCGGGCGCAGGGGGGCGGGCTCACGTTGGGGGTGCAGGAGTTGGGATATGCGTGCCATGCCCCATTATCAGGCGGCTTGGGCTTCATCCAAGGGCGATAATCGCGGCCATGCACATACGCTTTACCAAGATGCAAGGGGCCGGCAATGATTTTGTCGTGCTCGACGAGACCCAGGCTCGCCTGGGCCTGAACGCGGCGCAGTACCGTTTTTTGGCCGACCGCCACTTTGGTGTGGGGGCCGACCAGATCCTGACGGTGCGCCCGTCGCCCGCGCCGGGGCTGGATTTTGAATACGTGATCCACAACGCCGACGGCGGTGAGGTGGAGCATTGCGGCAACGGGGCGCGTTGCTTTGTGCGCTATGTGCGCGACAAGGGCTTGACCGACAAAACCACGGTGCACGTGAAAGTGCAGCAAGGCGAGATTGAGCTGCACATGAACCCCGATGGCCGCGTCACGGTCAATATGGGTGCCCCGGTGTTCGACTGGGAACGCGTGCCGTTTAACCCTATGGGCCTGATCAGCGACCAGGTGAATGGCTGGCCGGTGTTTGACCTGGCCTTGGGTGCGCAGGGCATCGCCCGCGTGGGGGTGGTGTCCATGGGCAATCCGCATGCTGTTCAGCGGGTGGACGATGTGGACACTTTCCCGGTGCTGGCACAAGGCCCCCTGATTGAAAACCACCCGGCTTTTCCGAAACGGGTGAACGCTGGTTTTATGCAAATTGTTTCGCGCAAGCAAATCAAGCTGCGCGTGTTCGAGCGTGGTGCAGGAGAAACTTTGGCTTGCGGCACGGGTGCATGCGCGGCGGTGGTCGCAGGCATTCGCCAAGGCTGGCTGGACAGCCGCGTGGATGTGCAGGCCCGTGGTGGTGTGCTGACCATTGAATGGGCCGGACAGGCCGACAGCCCTGTGCTGATGACCGGCCCTGCGACTTCTGTGTTCGAGGGCAGCATTGAAGTGCCCGATACCCTTTCCTGAATTTCTGGAGCCAAGACATGACCCCCTCCGAGCCGATGAGCCCGATCACCGAAGACGACATTGCCGACTATCTGGTGAACACCCCCGACTTTTTTGAGCGCCACGCCTCGCTGTTGGCCACTGTGCAACTGACGCACCCGCAAAGCCACCGCACGGTCGGTTTGCAAGAGCGTCAGGCGCAAATGTTGCGCGACAAGATCAAGGGCCTCGAGCACCGCATCATGGACATGATTCGGCATGGCAACGAAAACATGATCCTGACCGACAAGCTGCACCGTTGGTCTTGCGAGTTGCTGGTCACACCGCCAGCACAACTGGCCGAGTCGGCGGTCGAGAACATCCGTGATTTGTTTCAAGTGCCTCAGGTCGCTTTGCGCTTGTGGTCACTGCAGGACGAACACGCCCAGGCGGTTTATGCCCAGGGCGTGACCGAAGCGGTGCAAATGCTGGCCACGTCTTTGGACACGCCTTATGTTGGCCCCAACGCGGGTTACGAGGCGGTGCAGTGGTTGGCCGAGCCGACGCAAGCGGCGTCGCTGGCGCTGTTGGCTTTGCGCGCAACGCCTGGGCAACCGGCTTTTGGTCTGCTGGTGTTGGCCTCGCCCGATGCGCAGCGCTTCAACGGCCAGATGGGCACCGACTTGCTGGAGCGTCTGGCCGAGTTGGCTGGCGCTGCTTTGTCGGTGTTGCGGGCACCGCAGGCCTGATCCATGTCGGATGCGGAGGCCCCAGACCCGCTGGTCGTCCGTTATCTGGACCACGTTCGTTTTGAAAAGCGCCTGGCCGAGCGCACCTGCGCGCTTTACCAGCTCGATCTGATTCGCTTGGCCGACATGGCCGCCGCGTCGAAAGTGCCTTTGTTGCAAGTGCAAAGCGGCCATGTTCGCCGTTGGGTCGCTCAAATGCACAGTGCGGGGCGCAGCGGCCGAGGCATTGCCCTCATCTTGTCGGGCTGGCGCGGTTTTTACACTTGGCTTGGGCGTGAAGGCCTGGTGGCTCACAACCCGGTGGTGGATGTGCGTGCCCCGCGGGCGGCCAAGCCCTTGCCGAAAGCTTTGGGTGTTGATGAAGCGGTGCAGCTGGCCGAGCACGAAGAAGAAAACGACGCCCCTTGGCTGGAAGCTCGCGATGCCGCCATGGTGGAACTGCTTTATGGCTGCGGTTTGCGCATTGCAGAGCTGACGGGGCTGGATGTGGTGGCCAGCGCCGAAGCCAGCCGGGCAGGCCGCGGCTGGATTGACCTGCAAAACGCCGAGGTGCAGGTGCAGGGCAAAGGCAGCAAACGCCGCAGCGTGCCTTTGGGGCGCTCTGCCCTCGAAGCCTTGGCGCATTGGCTGGCCGTTCGCACCCAGTTGCCGGGCATGTTGACCCAGCCCACGCCCGGCGCATCGGGACTGGCGCTGGCGCTGTTTCCTGGACGCCATGGCACCCGCTTGACGCCCCGAGGTGTGGCGCAACGCCTCAAGCGCCGCAGCCTGTTGGCGGGCTTGGCCACGCCGGTGCACCCGCACATGCTGCGCCACTCTTTTGCCAGCCATGTGCTGCAGTCCAGCGGCGATTTACGCGCCGTACAAGAGCTGCTGGGCCACGCCAACATCACCACCACACAGGTCTACACGCGGCTCGATTTTCAGCACCTGGCCAAGGCCTATGACGCGGCCCACCCGCGGGCCAAACGCAAATGACCCCCGGGGCGGGTGTGCCGTCGGCCCATGAGGGTATGTCGGCGCACGCAGCGCAGGTGGTTTGAATTCGTCGCTACACTCCCCAACTCTTGTCTTTTGACCCTTTCCGCGGAGCCTTTCATGTCCCTTATCCCCGCCACCATCCTGACCGGTTTTCTGGGTTCGGGCAAAACCACCTTGCTCAAACGTGTGTTGACCGAGGCCCACGGCCAGAAGATCGCCGTGATCGAGAACGAGTTTGGTGAAGAGAACATCGACAACGACATCCTGGTCTCTGAAACGAACGAGCAGATCATCCAGATGAGCAATGGCTGCATCTGTTGCACCATCCGCGAAGACCTGCGCGCCACGCTGCAACTGCTGGCGGCCAAACGCCGCAAGGGCCTGCTGACGTTCGACCGCATCGTGATTGAGACCACTGGCCTGGCCGATCCGGGGCCTGTGGCGCAGACCTTTTTCATGGACGACGAAATCGCCGAAACCTTCTTGCTTGACTCGATCCTGACCTTGGTGGACGCCAAACACGCGGCCCAGCAACTCAATGACCGCCAAGAGGCACGTCGTCAGGTGGGTTTTGCCGACCAGATTTTCATCAGCAAGGCGGACCTGGTCTCAGCCGAAGAGCTCGATGCCTTGCAGCACCGACTCAAACACATGAACCCGCGTGCGCCCCAAAAGGTGGTGCACTTTGGTGAAGTGGCTTTGTCCGAGGTGTTTGACCTGAAAGGCTTCAACCTGAATGCCAAGCTGGACATTGACCCCGACTTTTTGAATGACGGTGCGCATGACCATGTGCATGGCGAGCACTGCGACCACCCCTCCCACCAGCACGACCATGATCATGAACACGGTGAGCACTGTGATCACCCCTCGCATGACCACGAGCACAGCCATGGACACGGGCATCACCACCACCATGACGACGATGTGAAAAGCTTTGTTTTCCGGTCCGAGCGTGCGTTTGACCCGGCCAAGCTGGAGGACTTCTTGGGCGCCATCGTCAACATCTACGGCCCACGCATGCTGCGCTACAAGGGCGTGCTGAACATGCGGGGTACCGAACGCAAAGTGATTTTCCAGGGCGTGCACCAATTGATGGGCAGCGATTTGGGGCCAATGTGGGCCGATGGCGAAGTCAAAATGAGCAAGATGGTGTTCATTGGCATCGATTTACCCAAAGACATTCTGTTGCAGGGCCTGGAGCAATGCTTGGTGTGAGGTGTGTTTTGTGGCCAGAGACGGGCAGGGGCTGATGGGCTTGAACTTGTCTTTAATCGACAGGTTGCCGTTTTTCGATCGTTCTTATCGCTACAATCGCCCGCCTGAAGCCCCCCCTTTTTTCGGTAGGGCTGGTGAACCCCATAAGGTCTATAACAAGGGTTTGAAATGCAAATGAACAGGTTTTTCAATCGGTTGCTGCAGTGTGGCAAGAGGTTTGGGCCTGCCCTTTCACACGGCTAGGAGACAAGACGTGAAGACCTCGACTCAAAAAACAACGAGCAAAGTGACCGCCGCCAAGGCGAAAGCCAAGCCTGTGCCGGTCAAAAAAGTGCCGGCCAAGTCTGCTGCTTCTGCCAAAACGACAGCAAAGCCACAAGCCAAGCGCCCGTCCTCTGCCGCATCTAAAACCAAAAAGGCTGCACCAGCCCCCAAGTCGACCAAAACACCTCAACCTCTTGCGGCCGCCAAAAAAGCCCCTCCATTGAAAAGCAAGCCCGTCGCACCAGCCCCTAAAAAAGCCGTTGCGGCAGCTCCTAAGTCGGCCCCCGCCCCCAAGGCGAAGGCCGCACCCGTGCCGTCCCCTAAAAAGACGGCCTCTGTACCTGAAGCGAAATCTATGACTGTTAAAAAAGTGGCGACACCGACCCCCCCGGTCGCCCAACCTGCCGTGGCGGCAGTGGCGGCGCCTGCTGCGCCTGACCAATTGGTTCGTGCAACACGCCCCTCCGCCCGTTTGGCCCAAATCACGGTGCCTTCTTTGCCGCCAGCGGTGGCTTCGACGGCAGCCAAGGCCAGTTTCATGCCCAGTTCGCCAGTGGCTGCGGTTTCTGCCCCTTTTGCACCGATCAAAAAAGACCCCAAATTGGCCAACAACTGGAAGACCAAAGCGGTTGAGCAGTTGACCGACGCCGAAATTTTGGCGATGCCCGAGTCGGAGTACATGAACAGCGTGCAAATGGCGTATTTCCGCCGCAAGCTGTCGATCTTGAAACAGGAAATTCTGAACAGCGCGGGCGCGACCACAGAGCACCTGCGTGAAGACACGGTGGTGGTGCCCGATCCTGCAGACCGTGCCACGATCGAAGAAGAGCACGCTCTTGAGCTGCGCACGCGTGATCGCGAACGCAAGTTGCTCAAGAAAATCGAACAATCGATCGGCCTGATTGACTCTGGTGAATACGGTTACTGTGATGAAACCGGCGAGCCCATCGGTGTCGGTCGTCTGTTGGCCCGTCCAACGGCCACCTTGTCTTTGGAAGCGCAACAACGGCGTGAGTTGAAGCAAAAAATGTTCGGCGACTGAGTTAAAAAAGTTGTGTCCAAACGTAAAAAACCCCTTCTCAGGGGTTTTTTTACGCCCGGTTTAAGTCTAGCGGGGTCAAAAACTGATTTTTTGCATTTGATGTATTTGCCATTTTTAATTTTTATCATCCTTCACAGGTTACTTTCATTGCCACTTGTAAGTGCCTAATTTACATGGAAATTTCTCTTGCTGCAGGGTTCGATTTCGGTGCTAAGCCATTGATTTCATTGAAAAAAATCGATCTACACCGGTTGAGTTGCACTGAATTCCTGATACAGTGCAAAAAAGTGCAATTAAGTGGGGAAAAGTGTCCTTGCTTGTGTGTCTCAACTGAAAAAAGGTCGTTGCAGTGTTTCAAGGGGCTTCATCGCTGAGTCTGGATGCCAAAGGGCGGTTGTCTGTACCGACCCGGCACCGTGACGTCTTGAGCGCCACGGCACAGGGCCAGTTGACCATCACCAAGCACCCCCATGGCTGTTTGATGGTGTTCCCCCGCCCCGAGTGGGAAAAATTCCGCGAACGCATTGCCCAGTTGCCCATGTCTGCCCAGTGGTGGAAGCGGATTTTTTTGGGCAATGCCATGGATGTCGAGATGGATGGCACAGGGCGCGTGCTGATCTCGCCTGAATTGCGCCAAGCCGCAGGCATTGCCAAAGACACCATGCTGCTGGGCATGGGCAACCACTTTGAGTTGTGGGACAAAGCCACTTACGACGCGCAAGAAGCGCAGGCCATGCAGGGCGACATGCCCGATGTGTTCAAGGATTTTTCGTTCTGAACGCCATGACCGACACCGTACTGACCCACACCACCGTGCTTTTGAATGAGGCGGTGGACGAATTGCTCCAGGCTTCTGCGGGTGCCGATGGCGCTTATGTGGATGCCACCTTTGGGCGTGGCGGCCATTCGCGTTTGATTCTTTCGCGCTTGTCGGCACAAGGGCGTTTGCTCGCTTTTGACAAAGACTTGGAGGCGATTGCCGAAGCCGGGCGCATTGGCGACGCCCGCTTTTCGATCCGCCATGAAGGCTTTTCAAACTTGGGCGAACTGCCCCCTGGCAGTGTTGACGGCGTCTTGATGGACTTGGGCATCAGCTCTCCCCAGATCGACAGCCCCGAGAGGGGTTTTTCTTTTCGTTTTGAGGGCCCACTTGACATGCGCATGGACACCACGCGCGGCGAAAGTGTGGCCGATTGGCTGGCAACGGCCACGGTGGATCAAATCACGGAGGTGATACGTGACTATGGCGAAGAACGGTTTGCTTTTCAGATTGCAAAGGCGCTTGTGGCTCGCCGACAAGAGCGGGGCCCAATTTCAACCACCACCGATTTGGCCCAGCTCGTGGCTGACACGGTCAAGACTCGCGAGCCGGGCCAGAATCCTGCAACGCGGACATTTCAGGCTTTTCGGATTTTCATCAACGCAGAGCTTGCGGAGCTCGAACAAGCGCTAGAGGCCAGCCTGCATGTGTTGGCCCCAGGCGGTCGTTTGGTGGTCATCAGCTTCCATTCGCTGGAAGACCGCATCGTCAAGCAATTCATTGCCAAGCACTCCAAAGAAGTGGTTGACCGGCGTGTGCCTTTTGCCGAGCCGGTGAAGATGCGTTTGAAGGCCTGTGGCCGTGTGCGTCCCCGCGATGCTGAAGTGCGCGGCAACCCCCGTTCGCGCAGTGCCATCATGCGCATGGCCGAGCGCACCGAGGTGCCTGCATGACTCGCCTCAGTATTTTCCTGTTGCTGGCGGTGATCGCCAGTGCGTTGGTGTTGGTGCACAGCCAATACGAAACGCGCCGCTTGTTCATGGCGCTGGAATCTGCACGCAAGGAAGCCAAGCGCCTGGATGTTGACCGGGACCGCCTGCAGGTAGAGCGCCGTGCGCAAGCCACGCCTTTGCGCGTGGAGCAGATTGCGCGCCAGCAGCTGCAAATGCGCGCAGCTTCGCCCGCCATCACCCAGTACGTGTCCATCAAGGATGCGGCCACCGCTGGCAAGGAGGCGCGTCCATGAGCCGCAGCGTCCAGCTTTCATCGAGCCCGCTGCTGGCGAGCAAAACACCGGTTTGGCGCAGCAAGTTCATTGTGGCGGCGATTGCCTTGGGTTTCACGGGGCTGGTGGCGCGTGCGGCCTATGTTCAGGTTTTTGCCAATGACTTTTTCATTCGCCAGGGTGAAGTTCGTTTTGCCCGGACCTTGACTTTGCCCGCCAATCGGGGGCGTGTACTCGACCGCAATGGCATGTTGCTGGCATCGAGCGTGCCTGCGCCCAGCATCTGGGCCAACCCCGAAGACATGGAGCGCGACCCGGCCAAGTTGCGCGAGCTGGCCCGTTTGCTGGAGATGACGCCGGCTGAGCTGGACAAAAAACTCAAGGACGATGAAAAAACCTTTGTCTGGTTGCGCAGGCAACTCGATGAGCCAGTGGTCAAGCAGATTTTGGCGTTGGGCATCAAGGGCGTATACGACATCAAGGAATACAAACGCTTGTATCCGGAAGGTGAAGCCGCGGCCCACATCGTGGGCTTTACCAATGTGGAAGACCAGGGCCAAGAGGGTGTGGAGCTGGTTTTCCAGAAGCAGCTCTCCGGCAAGCCGGGTTCGCGCCGAGTCATCAAGGACCGGTTGGGTCGTGTGGTTGAGGATGTAGGCGAGGCAGTGCCGCCTGTTGATGGTGAAGACCTGCAGTTGAGCATCGACAGCAAAGTGCAATTCTTTGCTTACCAAAAGTTGCGCGATGCGGTGCTGGATAACAAAGCCAAGGCCGGCAGCGTGGTTGTGCTGGATGCCCAGTCGGGTGAAATTTTGGCGCTCGCCAATTACCCCAGCTATTCACCCGACAAACGCGTCAATCTGAGCGGCGAACAATTGCGCAACCGTGCTTTGACGGACACCTTCGAGCCGGGTTCGACCATGAAACCGTTTGCGGTGGCCTTGGCTTTGGAAAAAGGTTTGGTCAAGCCTGAAACACCGATTCAGACCGCACCCGGTCGGATCACGATCACCGGCTCAACCATCACCGATGCGCATCCTCATGGGGTGCTCACGGTCAACGAAGTGATTCAGAAGTCCAGTAACGTGGGCACGGTCAAGATGGCCATGCAGATGCAGCCCAGAGAGATGTGGGAAATGTACGCCCAGGTCGGTTTTGGACAAAAGCCTCAGCTGCCGTTTCCTGGCGTGGTCAGTGGGCGTTTGCGGCCCTACAAAACATGGCGACCCATTGAGCAGGCCACCATGAGTTATGGCTACGGTATTTCAGGCAGCTTGTTCCAGGTGGCCAGGGCATACACAGTCTTTGCGCGGGACGGCGAAGTGGTTCCGGCCACGTTGATGAAAGCCGAAAACCAGGTCCCTGGTGTGCGTGTCATCAGCGCAGAAAACGCCAAGGCCATGCGCAAGATGCTGCAGATGGCGGCAGGCCCTGGAGGCACTGCGCAAAAGGCCCAAACCATGGGCTATTCCGTAGGTGGCAAAACCGGCACGGCGCACAAGCAAGAAGGCAAAGGCTATGCCGGTAAAAAATACCGGGGCTTTTTCGTGGGCATGGCCCCCATTGAGGCCCCGCGCATCGTGGTGGCCGTGATGATCGACGAGCCCAGCAATGGCCGTTACTTCGGTGGCGATGTCGCGGCACCCGTGTTCAGTCAGACCGTACAGCAGACCTTGCGCTTGATGGGTGTGCAACCCGACATGGCGGTCAAGCCGCAAGTCGTGGCCAAGTCGGTTGAGGAGTCTTTCTGATGCAAGACCTGCACAACGCCCCCGAAGCGGCGCGCTGGTTGCGCGCGCATGTGGCGGGTGAGCTGCGCACCGACAGCCGTCTGGTGCAGCCGGGTGATGCGTTCATTGCTTGGCCTGGTGCAGCGACGGATGGGCGTCAATACCTGGCGCAAGCCTTGGCGCAAGGCGCGGCTGCCTGTTTGCTCGAAGCAGACGGTCATGCGCCTTGGCTCAATGCCATGCAGGCCACTTCGGTCAAATTGGATCGATTGGCCGTGATGAAGGACCTCAAGGCACAGACCGGTCTCGTGGCCGACGCTTATTACGAGCATCCGAGCCAGGCCCTGAGCGTGCTGGCTGTGACCGGCACCAACGGTAAAACGTCCACCGCCTGGTGGCTGGCGCAGGCCTTGTCTTCTCCTGTGCTGCAACATGCTTGTGGTTTGGTGGGCACTCTGGGCGTGGGTCGGGCGCCTGATCTCGTGTCCACTGGCATGACCACACCCGACCCCGTCTTGCTGCAGCGGCAGTTCAGGGTGTTTGCCGATGAGGGGGTCACGCATTGCGCGATCGAGGCCTCTTCGATCGGTCTGGCCGAGCACCGCCTGGATGGCACACACATCCGCGTCGCTGTGTTCACGAATTTCACACAAGACCACCTCGACTACCACGGCGACATGGCCAGCTATTGGGCGGCCAAGGAGGCCTTGTTTGGCTGGTCTGGTTTACAGGCGGCGGTCATCAACACAGATGACGCGCAAGGCGCCTTGTTGGCCCAGCACTTGAACGCAGAGGCGCTGGATGTGTGGACTTGCTCGCGTCAGGGGCCAGCCCGGTTGCAAGCCCGTACCTTGCGCAGTGCCGATGGCCTGGCGTTCGAGGTGATCGAAGGCGCCGAGGTGCAGACTTTGCACACCAGCCTCATGGGCGACTACAACATCGACAACCTGCTGGGCGTGATCGGCAGCATGCGGGCTTTGGGTGTGAGCTTGGCCGACGCCGTGCAGGCGTGTGCACATTTGACGGCCGTGCCCGGGCGCATGCAGCGCGTGCTTGCAGGTGCAACCGATCCGGATTTGCCTTTGGTGGTGGTCGACTACGCACACACGCCCGATGCCGTGTCGCAGGCGCTGACCGCTTTGCGTTCGCAAGCGGCGGTGCGTGGTGGACGTCTTTGGTGTGTGCTGGGTTGCGGCGGTGACCGCGATGCCCTCAAACGTCCCCTGATGGCCGCTGCCGCCGAGGCTGCATCTGACCAGGTGGTGTTGACCAGCGACAATCCCCGGTCTGAATCGCCGCAAGCCATTCTGGCTGCGATGGTGACAGGCTTGTCCCTTCCCAGCCAAGCGCAAATTCAGGCAGATCGCGCACGGGCGATTGCCGAGGTGGTGGCACAAGCCGCCGCGCAAGACGTGGTGCTGGTGGCAGGCAAGGGCCACGAGACTGAACAAGAAATCATGGGCGTGCGTCATCCGTTTTCGGATGTGCTGCATGTTCAGGCGGCCTTGCAGCAACGCCGTGTCCAGCGCCAAGGGGCAAGTGCATGAGCGCCTTGCATTCCACCATGAACTTGCCGCTGGGTCTGGCCTTGACTTGGCTGAGCCAGGCACGTGGCGTGAACGTGAAGGACGTGGTGGTCGACCGCGTCCACACCGACAGCCGCAGCTTGCAGGCGGGTGACTTGTTTGTGGCTTTGCGCGGCGAACGGTTTGACGGCAACCAGTTCATCGCCCAGGCGAAGGCGCAGGGTGCGGTGGCGGTGGTGTGCGAGGCCTCGGGCGAAGCCTTGGCGGCGGCACACGGTTTGCCTGCTTTGGTGGTGCCCGATGCCCGCATCGCTTTGGGTGAATTGGCCGCAGGCTGGCGCGCCCAGTTTGATTTGCCCTTGATTGCCGTGACCGGCAGCAACGGCAAAACCACCGTGACGCAGATGATCGCCTCGATCTTGCGCGCCCATGCCGGGGCGGACGCCTTGTCGACCCAAGGCAACCTGAACAACGACATCGGCGTGCCATTGACCTTGTTCAATCTGCGCGCGCACCACCGCATTGCCGTGGTGGAGCTGGGCATGAACTACCCCGGCGAAATCGCCTACCTGGCCGCCTTGGCGCAACCCACGGTGGCATTGGTCAACAACGCACAGCGGGAGCACCAGGAATTCATGGGCACGGTAGAAGCCGTCGCGCATGAAAACGGTGCCGTGTTGCAGGCTTTGCCTGACAGCGGTGTGGCGGTGTTCCCGGCAGACGAAGAATTCACACGCATCTGGCAAACCCTGTCCGGTCAGCGCACGCAGCGCACATTTGCCTTGTCAACCAACGGTGTTCAAGCGGATGTCCGCGCTGCCGTGGTGCTCTGGCAATCGGGCGCCTGGCAGTTCACCTTGAAGACCGCAGAAGGCACCGCCCCTTTGCGCTTGCACATTGCGGGGCGGCACAACGTGAAAAACGCTTTGGCGGCGAGTGCTTGCGCACTCGCAGCGGGGGTGTCTTTGGCCGCTGTGGCCCAAGGCCTGCAAGCGTTCGAGCCTGTCAAAGGGCGATCACGTGCCCTGGTTTTGCATGCGCAAAACGGTGACATCACTTTGGTGGATGACACCTACAACGCCAACCCCGATTCGGTAAGGGCAGCGATCGATGTGCTCGCCGAGTTGCCTGCCCCACGCTTGCTGGTGTTGGGCGACATGGGTGAAGTGGGCAACCAAGGGCCGGAGTTTCACGCAGAAGTGGGTGCTTATGCGGCCGAGCGCGGCATCGAAGCGATGTACACCTTGGGTGATTTGTGCGTGCATGCAGCCCAGGCATTTGTTCGGGCGAACCATTTTGAGGGCATGGACAGTCTGCTGACAGCGGCCACGCAAAACGTCGCCCATTTCCAGAGTGTGGTGGTCAAAGGCTCTCGCTTCATGAAGATGGAGCGCGTGGTCGAGGCCTTGCTGTCACAAGGTGCGACGAACAACACCCATCAGAACAAAAAAGGGGAGGCTCATGCTGCTTAGTTTGGCCCAATGGTTGCAAAGTTTGTCTCCGGAGTGGGGCTTTTTGCGCGTTTTCCAATACATCACCTTCCGTGCCGTGATGGCTGCGATGACGGCGTTGTTGATCGGCTTGGCCGCAGGCCCCTTTGTGATCCGTCGCCTGACCTCGCTCAAGATCGGTCAGCCGATCCGTGGCTACGGCATGGAGTCGCACCTGTCAAAAAGCGGCACACCCACCATGGGCGGTGTGCTGATTTTGTTGTCCATTGCCATTTCCACCCTGTTGTGGTTTGACCTGTCCAACCGTTTTGTCTGGATTGTGCTGATCGTGACGCTGGGTTTTGGTGCCATTGGCTGGGTCGATGACTGGCGCAAGGTGGTCAACAAAGATCCCGAAGGCATGCGTTCGCGTGAAAAGTATTTCTGGCAGTCGGTGATCGGCCTGTTGGCGGCGCTGTACCTGGTGTTCAGCATTTCCGAAGTGTCCAACTTGCGCGTGTTTGATTTGTTCGCAAAATGGGTCATGTCGGGCTTTGACGTGAACCTGCCACCCAAGGCTGGTTTGCAGGTGCCATTTTTTAAAGAGATCAATTACCCGTTGGGGGTCTTGGGCTTTGTGGTCATGACCTACCTGGTCATTGTCGGTGCCAGCAACGCCGTCAACTTGACCGATGGTCTGGATGGCTTGGCCATCATGCCGGTGGTGATGGTGGGTTCGGCGCTGGGTGTGTTCGCTTACGTGACGGGCAGCTCGGTGTATTCCAAGTACCTGTTCTTTCCGCACATTCCGGGCTCGGGCGAGTTGATGATTTTTTGCGCGGCCATGGCGGGTGCCGGCCTGGCTTTCTTGTGGTTCAACACCCATCCGGCTCAGGTCTTCATGGGCGATGTGGGTGCGCTGGCTTTGGGGGCCGCCTTGGGCACCATCGCGGTCATCGTGCGGCAGGAAATAGTGCTCGCCATCATGGGCGGCATCTTTGTGGTCGAGGCCTTGTCGGTCATGGCGCAGGTGGCTTATTTCAAGTACACCAAGAAAAAATACGGTGAAGGTCGTCGCATCTTGAAAATGGCGCCTTTGCACCACCACTTTGAAAAGAGCGGCTGGAAAGAAACGCAAGTGGTTGTGCGTTTCTGGATCATCACCATGCTGCTGTGTTTGGTCGGCTTGTCGACCCTGAAGCTGAGGTAAGCCATGCAGCTCCAAGGTCAACACGTTCTGATTCTCGGTTTGGGTGCTTCGGGCCTTGCGATGGCCCGTTGGTGTGCCCATGCCGGAGCCAACGTGACGGTGGCCGACACGCGTGACACCCCACCCCAGCTGGCAACTTTGCAGGCCGAATGGCCTGCTGTGCGATTTGTATCTGGCCCCTTTGCGGCCAGTCTGGTCGAAGGCACTTCGGTGCGCGCCGTGTTTCGCAGCCCCGGTTTGGCCCCTGATGTGGTGGCACCCGTGGTGAACGCCGCTCAGGCCATGGGCTTGTGGCAAGGCGGCGAGCTGAGCTTGTTTGCTGCGGGCTTGCAAGATTTGAAAGAACGCTTTGGTTACACCCCCCAGGTGCTGGCGATCACGGGTACCAACGGCAAGACCACGGTGACCTCACTCACCGGACAGCTGGTGGCACGCGCTGGCAAGACGGTGCAAGTGGCAGGCAACATTGGCCCCACACTGCTCGACACACTGACCGAAGCCATGGTGCAGGCCCAGGCGCAGGTTGACCAGGACGCGGCCAATCGCGAAGCCGAACAGGCGGCTGAGTTGGCCGCCAACCCCGAAAAAATCGCCATGCCGACAGAGCGCGTGGTATCAGCCGCGCAGGCCGAATCTGAAAATCGGGTCCACACGTCCGAGCTGCACACCGACAAGGCAGGAAACGAAACTGCCGCTTGCGCAGCTGAAAACAGTGGTGACCTGGCCCGTGCCAACGAAGAAGACCCCGTGGCCCTGGATGGTGATGAGGCTGAACCTGTGCTGATCGCGCCTGCGCCTGCGGTGTCTCTTGACCCCATGGCGCAAGCCTTGCCGCAGGTCTGGGTGCTGGAGTTGTCGAGTTTTCAGCTGGACAGCAGCGAAGGCTTTGAGCCCACAGCCGGGACCGTGCTGAACATTTCGCAAGACCATCTTGACTGGCATGGCTCGATGGACGCTTATGCGGCCGCCAAGGCCCGAATTTTTGGGGCACAGGCTCTGATGGTTTTGAACCGCGAAGACCCCCAGGTCATGGCCATGCGGCCTGCACCGGTGCGTGTGAAATTGCAAAAACCGGTGGAGCGCGCTTGTGTGACCTTTGGTGGCGACATGCCCACGCGTCCCGGTGATTACGGCATTGAAGTCATGAACGGCATGACCTGGCTGGTGCGTGCCCTGGAGGCCGATGAAACCCGCCGCCGTCGCAAAGACGAAGCCGAAGAGCTGCACATTCAACGCCTGATCCCCGCAGACGCCTTGCGCATTCGCGGCCGTCACAACGCGGTCAATGCCTTGGCCGCCTTGGCCATGGCCGGTAGCGCAGGCTGCGCTTTGGGCCCCATGTTGTATGGCTTGCGCGAATACCGGGGCGAGCCGCACCGTGTGGAGCCCGTGGCCATCGTGGGCGAAGTGGAATACTTTGACGACAGCAAAGGCACGAATGTGGGGGCCACGGTGGCCGCCTTGCAGGGCTTGGGCGCCGACCGCCGCGTGGTGGTCATTTTGGGTGGCGATGGAAAAGGCCAGGATTTCTCACCTTTGCGCGATCCCGTTTCCCGTTATGCGCGTGGCGTGGTCCTGATCGGACGCGATGGCCCATGCATGCGCGAAGTGCTGCAGGACTGCGGCGTGCCTTTGCAAGACGCTGTCGACATGCATGCCGCTGTGGCTCAAGCCACCGGCATGGCCCACATGGGCGATGCGGTCCTGATGTCGCCTGCTTGCGCCAGTTTTGACATGTTTGAAAACTACGGCCATCGGGCCAAAGTATTTTGCGATGCTGTGGCCGAGCTGGCTGAAACGGCCGGTGTGGCGATGGAGGGTGGCGCATGAGTGAAGCCCAGACCTTGTCGCAACGCCTGCAGGGCGGTTTGGCCCGCCTGACCGGCTTGTTTGCTGGTGGCCGCCTGAACGCACAGAGCAGTCAAGGTCAAAGTTTGCCTGTCAATTTGGGGGGCTATGACTTTGCGCGTCAGTCCTCCAGCTCTGCTACCCGCTTGCAAAGCGTGGACCAGGCCTTGGTCTGGGTGGTGGTGGCCTTGCTCATGTGGGGCATGGTCATGGTCTATTCGGCATCGATTGCGATGCCGGACAACCCGCGTTTTTCACGCTACGCACAAACGCACTTCCTGACTCGGCACGTGATTTCCATGGTGTTTGGTTGCATCATGGCTTTGCTGGCGTTTCAGATTCCCACGAGCACGTGGGAAAAGGTGGCCCGCCCGATGTTTGTGCTGTCGCTGGTGTTGTTGGCCTTGGTGCTGATTCCTTTCATTGGCAAAGGCGTCAACGGTGCGCGCCGCTGGATTTCATTTGGCGTCATGAATTTCCAGCCCTCCGAGCTGGCGAAATTCGCCACCATCATTTATGCGGCCGATTACATGGTGCGCAAGATGGAGGTCAAGGAACGCTTCTTCCGTGCGGTGCTGCCCATGGGCGCAGCCGTGGTGGTGGCTGGGGTGTTCTTGCTGGCCGAGCCCGACATGGGCGCCTTCATGGTGATCGCCATCATCGCCATGGGCATCCTGTTTTTGGGGGGCGTCAATGCCCGCATGTTCTTCTTGATTTTTGCGGGTCTGGTGGGCGCGTTTGTGGTGATGATTGCGGCATCTCCTTGGCGTCGCGACCGCATTTTTGCCTACCTCGACCCGTTCAGCGCAGAGCATGCTTTGGGCAAGGGCTACCAACTGTCGCATTCCTTGATCGCCATCGGGCGTGGCGAGGTTTGGGGTGTGGGTCTGGGGGGCAGCGTTGAGAAACTGCACTGGTTGCCCGAGGCACATACCGACTTCTTGCTGGCGGTGATTGGCGAGGAATTCGGTTTGGTCGGTGTTTCCCTGGTGATTTTCCTGTTCCTGTGGCTCAGCCGCCGCATCATGGTGATCGGTCGTCAGGCCATCGCACTGGACAAGGTCTTTTCCGGTTTGGTCGCCCAAGGCGTGGGCATCTGGATCGGTTTTCAATCGTTCATCAACATGGGTGTGAACCTGGGTGCTTTGCCCACCAAGGGCCTGACGCTGCCCTTGATGAGTTACGGTGGCTCGGCCATCATGATGAACCTGATCGCCATTGCCGTGGTCTTGCGAATTGATGCCGAGAACAAGCAAATGATGCGTGGAGGTCGCTCATGAGCGTCAAATGCGCATTGGTCATGGCGGGCGGCACGGGCGGACACATCTTTCCGGGCTTGGCCGTGGCCGAAGCCTTGCGTGATGCCGGTTGGCGCGTGCACTGGTTGGGGGCACCGGACAGCATGGAAAGCCAGTTGGTGCCACCGCGTGGCTTTGCCTTTGAGGCGGTTGACTTTGGCGGCGTGCGCGGCAAAGGCCTCAAAACGCTGGCCGTGCTGCCTTTCAAATTGTTGCGTGCATTTTGGCAAAGCCTGCAGGTGGTGCGCCGTGTGCAGCCGGATGTGGTGCTGGGTTTGGGCGGCTACATCACATTCCCGGGCGGCCTGATGGCCAGCCTGTGGGGCAAACCTGTCGTGCTGCACGAACAAAATTCAGTGGCTGGCCTGGCCAACAAGGTGTTGGCTCAGGTGGCCGATCGCGTGTTCACCGCGTTCCCGGGTGTCTTCAAAACCGGCCAATGGGTGGGCAATCCACTGCGCCGGGCATTCACCGAGCAAGCCACACCCGCCCAGCGCTTTGCCGAGCGCACTGGCCCCTTGCGGGTTTTGGTGGTGGGCGGCAGCTTGGGGGCCAAGGCCTTGAACGACATCGTGCCGCAGGCCCTGGCGTTGCTGCCCACCGCAACGCGCCCTGTGGTGACCCACCAAAGCGGGGCCAAACAAATCGAGGCGCTGCGCGTCAACTATGCGGCAGCGGGGGTGCACGCCGATTTGACGCCGTTCATCGACGACACGGCCACGGCGTTTGCGCAAGCCGATCTGGTGATCTGCCGGGCAGGTGCCAGCACGGTGACAGAAATGGCTGCCGTGGGCGCGGCGGCTTTGTATGTGCCGTTCCCGTTTGCGGTGGACGACCACCAAACCACCAATGCGCAGTTTTTGGTCGCGCAAGGTGGTGGCTGGCTGGTGCCGCAAGCAGAGTTGACCGCGCAGGCGCTGGCCGACCGATTGGCCGGACTGAGTCGCGAGAGCTTGTTGGCCTGTGCTGAAAAAGCGTACGAACAGAAAAAAACAAATGCGACACGGGAGGTCGTGATGGCTTGTGAGGAACTGGCAGCATGAAACACGCCATTCGAAAAATCCATTTCATCGGCATCGGGGGCTCGGGCATGAGCGGCATTGCCGAGGTCTTGCTCAATTTGGGTTACGCCATTTCCGGCTCTGACCTGTCAGACAGTGCCACTTTGCGGCGTTTGGCTGCATTGGGCATCGAGACCCATGTCGGTCACACCGCCCACAACGTCAAGGACGCCGATGCGGTGGTCACCTCCACCGCCGTGAAAGCCGACAACCCCGAAGTGCTGGCCGCCCGTGAGCGCCACATCCCCATCGTGCCCCGCGCCGTGATGCTGGCCGAGCTGATGCGCATGAAGCAAGGCGTGGCCATCGCGGGCACCCACGGCAAAACCACCACCACCAGCTTGGTGGCCAGTGTGCTGGCCGAGGCGGGACTGGACCCGACCTTTGTGATCGGTGGTCGACTGAACAGCGCGGGCGCCAATGCCAAGTTGGGCACGGGTGATTACATCGTGGTTGAGGCCGATGAATCGGATGCCTCTTTTCTGAACCTGCTGCCTGTGATGGCGGTGGTGACCAACATCGATGCCGACCACATGGAAACCTATGGCCATGATCTGGCACGGTTGAAGTCGGCCTTCGTCGAATTTTTGCACCGCATGCCTTTTTATGGCACAGCCATTGTGTGTTCGGACGATCCCGGCGTGCAGTCCATCGTGAACGACATTGCTCGCCCCGTGACAACCTATGGTCTCAATGAAGGTGCACAAGTGCGCGCCGTGGATGTGCGTGCTGAACACGGCCAGATGCATTTCACGGTGCAAAGGCGCAACGGCGTGACTTTGCCTGACCTGCCTTTGGTGCTGAATTTGCCAGGCAACCACAACGTGCTCAATGCGTTGGCAGCGGTGGCGGTGGCGGTGGAGTTGGGGGTGGACGATGCGGCTGTGCAGCGTGCTTTGGCAGGTTTCAAAGGTGTGGGGCGTCGTTTCCAGCGTTATGGCGATGTGACCGTGCCCGGCGGTACAGGGCATTTCACCGTGATCGATGATTACGGTCACCACCCGGTCGAGATGGCGGCCACGCTGGCCGCAGCCCGTGGCGCATTCCCGGGTCGTCGCTTGGTGTTGGCCTTCCAGCCGCACCGCTACAGCCGCACGCGCGATTGCTTTGAAGATTTTGTGAAAGTCATTGGTCAGGGCTGCGACAGCGTGCTCTTGTCCGAGGTCTATGCCGCAGGCGAAGCGCCGATCGTGGCGGCCGACGGCCGCTCACTGGCGCGTGCACTGCGTGTGGCAGGCAAGGTCGAGCCGGTGTTTGTCGACGCCATCGCCGACATGCCGCAAGCCGTATTGAGCAATGCGCGTGACGGCGATGTGGTGATTTGCATGGGTGCGGGCTCCATCGGAGCAGTGCCTGCCAAAGTGGTTGAGATGGGAGGTGCCGCATGAGCGCTTCCAATCTGGGCAAAGTGGCCGTTCTCATGGGTGGGCGTTCCGCCGAGCGCGAGGTGTCCCTGATGTCTGGCCAAGGCGTGCTGAAAGCCTTGCAGGTCTCTGGCGTGGATGCCCATGCTTTTGACCCTGCTGAAAGAGATCTGAGCGATTTGAAACGTGAAGGGTTTGACCGTTGCTTCATCGCCCTGCATGGCCGATACGGCGAAGACGGTACGGTGCAGGGTGCTCTGGAGTTGTTGGGCATCCCCTATACGGGTTCTGGTGTGATGGCTTCCAGCATCGCCATGGACAAAACCATGACCAAACGGGTGTGGCTGGCCGAAGGTTTGCCCACACCAGCCTATGTGTTGGTGCACCGTGAACATTTGGGGCAGGTCTCGGTCGACGGGCTCATTAAGGCCTTGGGTTTGCCCATGATCGTCAAGCCAGCGCGTGAAGGCTCGTCGATTGGCGTGACCAAGGTCCTCACAGCCGAAGAGTTACCTGCCGCCTTGGCTGCCGCAGGCGTGTGTGATGCGGACATCCTTTGCGAACAATGCATCGTGGGTGACGAAGTCACTTGTCCTGTGATGGGCGCCGGTGAGACCAGCCGTGCTTTGCCTGTGATTCGGATTGTGGCGCCCGCTGGAAACTACGATTACCAGAACAAATACTTCACGGACGATACCCAGTACCTGGTTCCATCGGGGCTGTCAGCAGCAGAAGAGGCTGCCATCGAGGCCTTGGTGGTCAAGGCTTACCAGGTGTTGGGCTGCCGGGGTTGGGGGCGCATTGACGTGATGATCGATGGGGCGACGCGCAAACCCTATCTGCTTGAAATCAACACTTCTCCGGGTATGACGGGCCATTCTTTGGTGCCCATGTCTGCCCGTGCATCAGGTCTGAGCTACGAAGCCTTGTGCTGCCAGTTGTTGGCGTCGGCCACGCTGGACCATGTGCAGGAGGTGTTGGGGTGAAAAAAGCCATGTCTGTGCCGCTCGATATCCGGCTCATGAACATGACGGCAGCTTCGCTGACGGGGGTGTTTGTGTTGCTGGTTCTGGCCGGTGGTGCTTGGTGGCTGTTGCGGCATCCTGCGTTTTCGATCCAGGCGATCACCGTGCAGGGCGATGTGACGCGCAACAACGCGGTCACCTTGAGGGCCAATGTGATGCCGCAATTGAGTGGCAACTTTTTCACCATCGATTTGAACCGGACACGTGAAGCCTTTGAGGCGGTGCCTTGGGTTCGGGGTGCGGTGGTGCACCGTGATTTCCCCAGCAGTTTGAGAGCCGTTTTGGTCGAGCATGAGCCCATGGCGCTTTGGGGCGATGACGGCTCCAACAAGATGGTCAATCAGCAAAGCCGCGTGTTCGAGGCGAGCGTCGAAGATGTGGATGTCGAGCGCTTGCCTCGGCTCAAGGGCCCAGATGACCAGTCGGCCATCGTTGTCCAGATGTACCGGCATCTGCTGCCTATTTTTGAAGCCATGGACATGGACATAGACCAGCTCGAATTGACGACACGCGGAAGCTGGCGCGTGATGACACAAAGCGGCGCATGGCTGGAGTTGGGGCGTGGCACTGAAGCAGAAGTGGGTGCCCAGTTGAAGGTTTTTTTCAGGACCCTGTCACAGGTGACGGCACGGTACGGACGAACACCCACGGCATTGGCCGGGGCAGATTTGCGGCACAAAGATGGCTATGCCTTGCGTTTGCGTGGTGTGACCACGCTGGAAGCGCAAGCTCAGAAAAAGCCTTGAGTGATCAAGGCACAGGAATGAAACGGAAACGGTGAGTCAAATGGCAAAAGAGTACAAAGATCTGGTGGTTGGGTTGGACATTGGCACCTCCAAAGTCATGGCGGTGGTGGCCGAGGTCATGCCGGATGGCGAGCTCAAGATCGCCGGTCTGGGCATTGCACCGGGCAATGGCCTCAAGCGCGGTGTGGTGGTCAACATCGATGCCACCGTGCAAAGCATCCAGCAGGCGCTGAAAGAAGCCGAGTTGATGGCTGACTGCAAGATCACCCGCGTGAATGTGGGCATCACCGGCAGCCACATTCGAGGCATCAACTCCAGTGGCATGGTGGCGATCAAGGACAAGGAAGTCACGCAGGCCGATGTGGCCCGCGTGATGGAAACCGCCCGTGCAATCAACATCTCGACCGATCAGCGCTTGCTGTTGGTGGCGCCACAGGAATTTGTGATCGACGGGCAAGAGGTCAAGGAGCCGATTGGCATGAGCGGCATGCGCCTGGAAGCCAAGGTGCACATTGTGACGGGCGCGCAAAGCGCGGCTGAAAACATCATCAAGTGCGTGCGCCGCTGCGGCCTTGAGGTTGACCAGTTGCTGCTCAACCCGCAATCGTCAAGTCTGGCCGTGCTGTCAGAAGACGAGCGCGAATTGGGCGTGGTGTGTGTGGACATTGGCGCAGGCACGACCGACGTGGCGATCTTTGCCAACGGTTCAATCCGCCACACGGCCGTGATCCCAATCGCGGGTGACCTGATCACCAGCGACATTGCCATGGCTTTGCGCACGCCAACGAAGGATGCTGAAGACATCAAAGTCGAAAGTGGTTACGCCAAGCAGTTGCTGGCCGACCCGGACGCGCAGGTCGAAGTGCCAGGTCTGGGCGACCGGGGGCCGCGCATGCTCAGCCGCCAAGCCTTGGCTGGCGTGATTGAGCCACGCATCGAAGAAATTTTCTCGCTGGTGCACCAGGTCATCCGCGAGTCGGGCTACGAAGAAGTGCTGTCTTCCGGCATTGTGCTCACAGGCGGTAGCGCCGTCATGCCCGGAATGGTCGAGCTGGGCGAGGACATCTTCCTCAAGCCCGTGCGCCGTGGCCTGCCCAAATACGCAGGCGGCTTGGCTGATATGGTCAGCCAGCCGCGCGCAGCCACGGTGATGGGCCTCTTGGAAGAAGCCCGCTTGGCCCGTCTGCGTGGCTACAAAGTCACCCAAAAGAAAAGTTCAGTGAACAACGCTTTTGGTCGCTTCAAAGACTTCATCGTGGGGAACTTCTGATGAACTGGAAAAAACGCTTTCTGGCCAGAGGCAGCCCACCGACATGCAGGCCGTGTCGATGTTGACACCCCTCAACCGAACAAAAAAACGAATCTAGAAAATCCAAGCAACTGCAAACAAATTTAGGAGTAGCACCATGACCATTGAAATGATCCAAACCGAAGAGTTCAACCAAGGCACCCAGATCAAAGTGATCGGCGTCGGTGGTGGCGGCGGCAACGCTGTTGAGCACATGATCGAGCGCCAAGTTCAGGGCGTTGAATTCGTGTGCGCCAACACCGACGCACAGGCATTGGCCCGCAGCGCGGCACACCGCTTCATCCAACTGGGCCAGACCGGTCTGGGTGCTGGGAGCAAGCCCGAAAAAGGCCGTGAAGCCGCAGAAAGCGCCGAAGCCGACATTCGTGCCGCCATCGAAGGCGCACACATGTTGTTCATCACCGCCGGCATGGGCGGCGGCACAGGCACAGGCGCTGCGCCTGTGATTGCCCGCATCGCCAAAGAGATGGGCATCCTCACGGTGGGTGTGGTGACCAAACCTTTCGAATTCGAAGGTGGTCGTCGCATGTCCAATGCCGACCTGGGCATGCAGGAACTCGAAGCCAATGTGGATTCGTTGATCGTGGTGTTGAACGAAAAACTGCTGGAATTGCCTGGCGGCGAAGACATGACGCAAGACGAGGCGTTTGCGCATGCCAACGACGTGCTGAAAAACGCTGTGGGTGGCATTGCCGAGATCATCAATGTGCCCGGTCATGTGAACGTCGACTTTGAAGACGTGCGCACAGTGATGGGCGAGCCCGGCAAAGCCATGATGGGCACAGCTGCCGCCAGCGGCCCGGACCGCGCCCGCATCGCGGCCGAGCAAGCTGTCGCTTGCCCTCTTCTCGAAGGTGTGGACTTGTCGGGTGCCAAGGGTGTGCTGGTGCTGATCAGCGCCGCCAAGGGTTCGCTCAAGTTGTCCGAGTCCAAGCAGGCGATGAACACCATCCGTGCTTACGCTTCGGAAAACGCCCATGTGATCTACGGCACTGCCTATGACGAAAGCCTGGGCGACGAGATCCGCGTGACTGTGGTGGCCACAGGCTTGTCCAAAGCCGGTGCACGCCGCACCGCGCCTCCTTTGCAAGTGCTGCGCACCGGTACCGACAACGTGCCTTTCACCATGGGTGGTCAGGATGCTGTGGCCAATTCATTGCACAGCGCTGCACCTTCGGCCACCAACGGCATGAACACGCCCGCCATCTGGCGCAGCAACCGCACCCACGCGGCTGCCCGTGTGGATGGCATGGCCAATGCCGGCATGGACGACATCGAGATCCCTGCTTTCTTGCGCAAGCAAGCAGACTGATCTGCGGATCTGACGGTTATTTTTGGTGCTTTGGGGTCAGACGGGCGGGAGCCTGTCTGACCCCTTTTTGCGTGATATCAAACGAGTGGGGCTAGAACTTTGAGAACGGCTGTGGGTATGGGCCGTCCCGGTATGTTCCCCGGGGCCGTCGGGCTCGTCGTCGCTTCGCGCCTCAATTTCGCCCGCCAGCCCCGGGGAACACGCCGGGACTGGAGTGTTGCCGAAGTCGGCCTAAGGGCCAAGTTCAATGCCTTGTCAGCGCCACAGGATCCCGTGCCAATTAAAATAATGCCATGCTCGCTCAACGCACCCTCAAAACCTTGACCAAAGCCGTCGGCGTGGGTTTGCACAGCGGTCAGCGTGTCGAGCTGACCCTGCGCCCCGCCGCGCCGGACACGGGCATTGTGTTTCGCCGAATTGACCTGCCAGAGCCGGTGGACATTCCGGTCAATGCCGAAGCGGTGACCGATACCCGGCTGGCTTCCACGATTTCGGCAGGGCAGGCCAAAGTCCTGACCGTCGAGCACCTGATGTCGGCTTGTGCCGGTTTGGGCATTGACAACCTGTATGTCGACATCACGGCCGAAGAGGTGCCCATCCTTGACGGTTCGGCTTCATCTTTCGTGTTCTTGCTGCAAAGTGCGGGCGTGGTCGAGCAGCAGGTGCCCAAGCGCTTTGTGCGCGTGCTCAAGCCTGTGGAAGTGTCCGAAGGCGAGGGCGAGAACATCAAATGGGCGCGTTTGACGCCTTACCACGGTTACAAGCTGAGCTTTGAGATCGATTTTCGTCACCCGGCGGTCGATTCGACCGGGCAGCAAGTGGTCTTTGACATGTCGGAGGGCGTGTACGCCCGAGACATCGCCCGTGCCCGCACCTTTGGCTTTACCAAAGACGTGGAGATGTTGCGTGCCAATGGGCTGGCTTTGGGCGGCGGCTTAGACAACGCGATCGTGATGGACGACTACCGTGTGCTCAACTCGGATGGCTTGCGCTATGACGACGAGTTCGTCAAACACAAAATTTTGGATGCCATGGGCGATTTGTACATTTTGGGCAAACCGCTGTTGGCCGCTTACAGCGCGTTTCGTTCAGGCCACGCCATGAACAACCGCTTGCTGCGTGAATTGTTGTCACGCCCCGATGCTTATGAGGTGGTGACTTTTGACAAAGCCGCCGAAGCGCCACGTGGGTTTGCCGCCCTGCAGCCTGCTTGGTGATGGACCGCACCACCCACTTGCTTTATCTGCACGGTTTTCGGTCTTCGCCCAGCTCGGTCAAGGCCCGAAAAATGGCCGATACCGTTCAAAGCCAGCACCCCGGGGTGACTTGGTGGTGCCCTCAGCTGCCAGCGTCTCCCAAACAGGCTGTGGAGATGGCGCTGCAAGGCGTGTCGGCCTGGCCCAGGGATCGGATGGCCATCATGGGGTCTTCTTTGGGGGGCTTTTACGCGGCCTGGCTGGCCCAGCAGCTTGATTGCCCGGCAGTTTTGCTCAATCCGGCCGTGCACCCCGCCCGTGATTTGGTGGCCTACATCGGCGAACACCCGGCATGGCATGACCCCTCACAAAAAGTTTTTTTTGAGGCGGTGCATGTGCAAGAGCTGGCCGAACTGGAAGCCCAGCCGCCAAGCGCCCAAGCCCGAACCCTGGCAGTGATCGCCAAGGGCGATGAGGTGCTGGACTGGCGCGAAATGCTGGCCCAGCATCAGGCGGGGCGGGTGCGCCTGCTAGAGGGCAGCGACCACGCGCTGAGTGATTTCGACAATGATTTGCCCGAAATCCTGGAATTTCTTCGCTTGGTCTGAACCCCGAGGCCTGCCAAGGCGGTACCGCATGGGAAAATCAGGCCATGTACGCATTATTTGAAGAAGCCGGCAAATTCATGGCCGGACGGATTTTGTCCGAAGCCGAAGCCTCCGCCCAAGTGGAGCTGGATTCGGGCAAACGGGTCAAAGTCAAGGCAGCGCAAATGCTGCTCAAGTTTGAAAAGCCAAGCCCCGCCAGCTTGCTGAGCGAAGCGGCAGCCCTGAGCCCAACCATTGAGCTGGAGCTGGCCTACGAATTCGCATCTGACGAAGAATTCGGCTTTGCCGACCTGGCCAAAGACTATTTCAGCGAGGGGGCCAGCACCGTGCAACAAGTGGCGGCTTTGTTTCGCTTGCACGAAGCACCGCACTATTTTCGCCGTGGTGGCAAAGGCCGCTACCGAAAAGCCCCAGCCGAGATCGTGCAACAGGCCTTACTCGCCATTGAAAAAAAGAAGCAGGTTCAGGCGCAGATCGAAGCTTGGTCGGCCGAATTGGTTGCAGGCGTTTGCCCTGCACCGATCCGCGAGCAACTCTACAAAATCCTGTTCCGTCCAGACAAAAACACCTCCGAGTACAAAGCGGTGGTCGAGGCCAGCAAGGCCAGCCACACCGCGCCTTTGGACCTGCTGCAAAACGCCGGGGCCATTGCCTCGGCCTGGGACTTCCACTGGCAACGCTTTTTGTTTGACCTGTTCCCCAAAGGCACGGGTTTTCCGGCTTTGCAAGCCCCGGCCATCACCGACGAGTTGCCTTTGGCCCCGGTGCAGGCTTTCTCGATTGACGATTCGCACACCACCGAAATCGACGATGCCTTGTCGTTGCAAGGCCTGGGCAGTGGCACGGTCACGGTGGGCATCCACATCGCCGCCCCCGGCCTGGCCCTGACGCCGGGCAGCGCCATCGACCAGCTGGGCCGAGCCCGGCTGTCCACTGTCTACATGCCTGGCTACAAAATCACCATGCTGCCCGACAGCGTGGTGCAGGCCTACACCTTGATCGAAGGGCGCGACTGCCCCGCAGTGTCCTTGTATGTGACCTTCAGCGAAGACACGTTGGAGGTGCAAAAAACCGAAACCCGCCTGGAGCGGGTGCCGATCCTGGCCAACCTGCGGCACGACCAACTGGACGACAGCATCACCCGCGAATGGCTCGAAGGTGAAGACCCGAGCGACCATGCCGATGTGCCGGTCAGCCGTGCCACGCTGGGGTTTTTCTGGCGGCTGGCGCAAACCCTCAAAGCGCGGCGCGAGGTGGTGCGCGGCAAGCCTGAAAACTTCAATCGCCCGGACTACAGCTTCAAACTCGATCGCGCCAGCAACGACACGCCACCCACCGGCGAAGAGACGGTCTTGATCGGCACGCGCAAGCGCGGTGCGCCGCTCGACTTGATGGTGGCCGAGGCCATGATTTTGGCCAACAGCACTTGGGGCCAGTGGATGGCCAGTTTCGGCGTGCCCGGCATTTACCGCAGTCAGGCCAGCATGGCCCCCGGCGTGAAGGTGCGCATGGGCACCAAGGCCCTGCCGCATGCGGGCATTGGCGTGCCCAGTTATGCCTGGAGCACCTCGCCCCTGCGCCGCTACACCGATCTGGTCAACCAGTGGCAAATCATCGCCTGTGCCCGCCACGGCGCAACCGCCGCTCTGGCGGCCCCCTTCAAACCTAAAGACGCCGAGTTGTTCTCCATCATCAGTGGCTTTGACACCGCCTACAGCGCCTACAACAGCGTGCAGTCCAGCATGGAACGCTATTGGACGCTGCGCCATGTGCAGCAGCAAGGCATTGAGGAGTTGGAGGCCAGCCTGGTCAAGGAAATGGGCGGTGGCGTTTGGTTGGTGCGGGCGGATACCTTGCCTTTGATGTTCAGCGTCATGGGTGCGCAGGGCCTGATGCGTGGGGCACGTGTGCGTGTCAAACTGGGCGAGGTCGATTTGATGGCGCTGGACGTGCATGGCACCGTGACAGCGCATCTGGATGCCCCGGCGGCGACAGCCGACCAGGAAGCCGATGAAACAGAAGAGGACGAAGCGCTTGTTGCAGGTCCGCTCACGATTGCCGTCGACCTGAATGACAGCACGCAAAGCGATGGCTCTTGAAGGCAATCAGCCTTCTTTGGCGGGCTTTTTTGCCCACCTGAGCCAGTCGTTCAGGCGTCGCACCTTGGTGTGGGCCTTGGGGTTTTCTGTGGCCCTTCATGCCGCCTTGATCGGCTGGCGTTTTGCCGATCCTGAAAGCTTCAACCGTGTTTTTGAGGATGCATCGCTGGAGGTGATCCTGGTGAACGCCCGCAGTGACTCAGCGCCGGATCGGGCTGAGGCCTTGGCCCAGGTCCGGCTGGCGGGGGGCGGTGACCCCTTGCAAGCGCAACGCGCCAGTTCGCCCTTGCCGCCAGCGGTGCACAACGAGTCCGGCACGGACATCAGCGCCATGCAGCGGCAGATAGAAGCACTCAAGCTGCAGCAAACGCGCTTGCTGACCCAGCTCCAGCAGGAGTTGTCGGCCTTGAGCCAGGACAACGCCGGTGAAAAAGCCCAGGCCCCCGATCGACTGGCCCGACAAGAGCGCCAGCAGCAGCTGACACGGCAATTGGCCCAGATTGAGCAGAGGGTGCAAAAAAGCCAGGGTGCTCCCCGAAAACGGTACATCAGTCCGGCCACGCGAGAAGCTGTCTATGCTTTGTATTACGACAAATTGAGGCGCACCATCGAGATGCGAGGCACGCTCAATTTCCCTCAAGTGGGCGGAAAAAAACTCTATGGCCAACTCACCATGGTGATCACGGTCGATGGCCGTGGACGCCTTGTTCAGACCGAGGTGGCCAAGCCTTCAGGTCAGCCTTTGCTGGACCAGCGGGCCGTGGCGATTGTGCGCAGTGCCGCGCCTTTTGATGCGTTCAGCGCTAACATGCGGCGGCAAGCCGATCAGATGGTGGTGGTCACGCGCTTTCAGTTTTCCAAAGACGGCACGCTGGAAACGCGCATGTTGGCCGCAGAGCCCCAGCGGCCCTGACCTCCCTTCAGATCATTCAGACAAAGGATATTGATGCGCGCTTTCGGTCGTTGGTGTTTGTTGGTGGTGCTGGCCTTGTTGGGTTTGCAGTTGTTTTTTGCTTTGCGCATGGCCAGCATGGCCGTGGTCGCGCCCCAATCCACCAGTTTTGAGCGTTCGCAGATCTGGCAGATCGTGACCCGACAAGGGCGACTGCCTTGGCGGCAAGAGTGGGTGGCGCGTCAAAACATCTCCCCCAGCCTGCTGCGGGCGGTCATCGCCTCTGAAGACGGTGCGTTCACCCAGCACAACGGTGTTTGGTGGGCGTCTCTGGAGAAAGCTTGGGAAAAAAATGCCAAGGCCAAAGCCGTGGCCGAGCAACGCGCCCAGCGGCGGCCCGATGCCAAGATGCCCAACGTCAAAATTGTGGGCGGGTCGACCATCACGCAGCAACTGGCCAAAAACCTCTTTTTGTCCGGTGAACGCACCTTGTTGCGCAAGGGGCAGGAGATGCTGATCACTTTGACGCTGGAGGCCTTCTTGTCCAAGCAGCGCATTCTGGAGATTTACCTCAACAGTGTGGAGTGGGGCGAAGGCGTTTTTGGTGCCGAGGCGGCTGCCCAGCATTACTTCAGGAAAAGTGCCGCCCGACTGAACGATTGGGAGGCCGCTCGCCTGGCCGTCATGTTGCCCCGCCCCCGCTATTTTGAGCAACGTGCGCAATCGGCCTATCTGGCGAGCCGCGCCGAAACCATCATGGCCCGCATGGGCGACGTGGTGCTGCCATGAGCTCATTGACCACGCCTGCCCCGCAAACCCTGCGCATTTTGGGCATTGACCCGGGCTTGCAGACCACGGGCTTTGGGGTTCTGGACATGACCGGTTCGCGATTGCAATACGTGGCGAGCGGCGTGATCGAGACCACCCGCGAAGAAATGGGCAATTTGCCCGCCCGATTGAAGGTGATTTACGACGGCATTCGCGAAATCAATGCCCGTTACCAGCCTGATGTGGCCTCGGTCGAAATCGTGTTTGTCAACATCAACCCGCAAGCCACCCTGCTCTTGGGGCAGGCCAGGGGCTGTTGCGTGACCGCGCTGGTGTCGTGCGATTTGCCGGTGGCCGAGTACACCGCTTTGCAAATGAAGCAATCTGTGACAGGGCATGGGCGCGCTGCGAAGTCGCAGGTTCAGGAAATGGTCAAACGCTTGCTGCAACTGCCGGTGGTGCCGCGTCAGGATGCCGCCGATGCTTTGGGCATGGCCATCACCCATGCCCATGCCAGTCCCTCCATGAACAAGCTGGCCGCCCAAGGCGCGCTCAACCGCAAAACCCATGGCATGTTCCGCAGTGGACGAAGCCATTGACGGCATCGCTGCGGCACATTTCCAAAATTCAGCCTGAGATAATCTGCGCCATGGGTTCAGTCATTCAAAAACCGACGTTGTTTCAGCGCGTGAGGTATCTGCTCAAGGGTTTTGACGGGCCCTTGGCATTTGCCGTGTTCATGCTCGCCTGCGCGGGTTTGTTGATCATGTTTTCTGCTGGCCATGACCATGGCACCCGGTTTGTGGACCACGGTCGCAACATGGTGCTGGCCGGCGCCATCATGTTTGTAGTGGCCCAGGTGCCGCCTCAAAAACTCATGGCCTGGGCTGTGCCGGTTTACACGCTGGGTGTGGTGCTGCTGATTGCCGTGGCGATTTTTGGCATCACCAAAAAAGGGGCCCGACGCTGGGTCAATTTGGGCGTGGTGATCCAGCCCAGTGAAATCCTGAAGATCGCCTTGCCCCTGATGCTGGCGGCCTGGTTCCAAAAGCGCGAAGGCCAACTGAGGCCATTTGATTTTGCCGTGGCACTGCTCATTTTGGGAGTCCCGGTCGGCTTGATCATGAAGCAGCCTGATTTGGGGACCTCCTTGCTCGTGCTGGCTGCGGGCCTGGCGGTGATCTTTTTTGCCGGCCTCAAATGGCGCTGGATATTGCCACCTGTGGTGTTGGGCCTTGTCGGGGTAGTGGTTCTGGTCATCATGGAGCCCACTTTGTGTGCCGACGATGTGGATTGGCGGGTCCTGCACGAATACCAGCGGCAGCGCATTTGCACTTTGCTCGACCCGGCGCGTGACCCCTTGGGCAAAGGCTTTCACATCATCCAGGGCATGATCGCCATTGGCTCGGGTGGTTTCTTGGGCAAAGGTTTCATGCAAGGCACGCAAACCCACCTGGAGTTCATTCCCGAGCGCACCACCGACTTCATTTTTGCCGCCTATGGCGAAGAGTTCGGGTTTGTGGGGGGCTTGTTCCTGATTTTTTGGTTTTTCTTTCTGGTCTACCGCGCCTTGGTCATCGCTGCACAAGCACCCACCCTGTTCAGCCGTTTGCTGGCGGGCAGCATGGCGATGATTTTCTTCACCTACGCTTTTGTGAACATGGGCATGGTCAGTGGCATCTTGCCCGTGGTGGGCGTGCCGCTGCCTTTCATCAGCTACGGCGGCACGGCCATGGTCACCTTGGGTCTGGCGTTGGGCATTCTCATGTCGATTGCCAAAGCCAAACAACTGGTGCAAACATGACACCTGCCGCTTGAGCGGCAAGGCTAAAGAACACACAGGCAAGGGGCTTGATCAGTCTCTACAATGGCTCTCATGATTTCACGCGAACCCACCATCGAACGCTTAGCCACGGCCCGCGCCCTCTTGTTGGAGCCTTTTGGCCTCGACGAAACCCACCTGACGCAAGCCCTGAACGCCATCAAGGCCCATGCGGTCGATGACGCCGACCTGTACTTTCAGTACACCCGCTCCGAAGGCTGGAGCCTGGAGGAGGGCATCGTCAAAACCGGCAGCTTCAGCATCGACCAGGGCGTGGGTGTGCGGGCGGTGTCGGGCGAAAAAACAGCTTTTGCTTACTCGGACGACATCTCCGAAGCCTCTTTGATGGACGCGGCCATGACGGTGCGCTCCATTGCTTCGGTCGCGCAAAACAAGCGCATCAAGGTGCCTGCGCGCAAGGTGTCGGCCAGCCGCTCGCTCTACCCCTCGCTCGACCCGATGTCCACGCTGGACAGCACGGCCAAGGTCAATCTGCTGGGCCGCGTCGAAAAAATGGCCCGCGCCAAGGACCCGCGTGTGGTGCAGGTCATGGCCGGTCTGGCCACCGAGTACGACGTGGTCATGGTCGCCCGCGCCGACGGCACCCTGGCCGCCGATGTGCGCCCTTTGATCCGCCTGTCGGTCACGGTGATCGCCGAGCAAAACGGCCGCCGCGAAGTGGGCAGCGCTGGCGGTGGTGGCCGCTTTGGCCTGGCTTACTTTGACGACGCCATGGTCGAGAGCTATGTGCAGGAAGCCGTGTCGGCCGCGCTCATCAACCTCGAAGCTCGCCCTGCGCCTGCAGGCGAGATGACCGTGGTGCTGGGCAATGGTTGGCCCGGCGTGTTGCTGCACGAAGCTGTTGGCCATGGGTTGGAAGGCGACTTCAATCGCAAGGGCTCCAGCGCCTTCAGCGGCCGTATTGGCCAGCGCGTGGCCGCCAAAGGTGTCACCGTGCTGGACGACGGCACCATCGCCGACCGCCGCGGTTCGCTCAACGTGGACGACGAAGGCCACGCCAGCCAGAAGAACGTGCTGATCGAAGACGGCATTTTGCGTGGCTACATCCAGGACGCGATGAACGCCCGCCTGATGGGCGTCAAGCCCACGGGCAACGGCCGCCGCGAAAGCTACGCCCATGTGCCCATGCCGCGCATGACCAACACCTACATGTTAGGCGGCGACAAGAGTCCCGAGGAAATCGTGGCCAGCATCAAAAAAGGCCTGTACGCCACCAACTTTGCGGGCGGTCAGGTGGACATCACCAGCGGCAAGTTTGTGTTCTCGGCCAGCCAGGCGTATTGGGTGGAAAACGGCAAGATCCAGTACCCCGTCAAGGGCGCGACGCTGATCGGCAGCGGCCCCGAGTCGCTCAAGAAGATCAGCATGATCGGCAACGACATGAAGCTCGACTCGGGCGTGGGCACCTGTGGCAAGGAAGGCCAGAGCGTGCCGGTGGGCGTGGGGCAGCCGACCTTGCGCATTGACGGCCTGACGGTCGGCGGCACGGCCTGAATTTGAAACAAGGGCCTGCGGGTTTGTCCCCGGATCGGCCTGGCAGGAACTGTCATCCAACTGTGCTACATTGAATCCATGTTTTCGCGCATCGCTACCTTTTACTTTTTTTATTTTTGGTTCTCAGTCCCCGGCGGACGAGAGGCGAGCGCATAAGCACCCGAACATCTCGATACACACCGCCGGAGCCCCAAAGCCCGGCGGTTTTTTTTCACCTGTCTTTTTTCAATCTAGGAGTCCACGATGAACGCCAAAACCACCGCCCCAGAAGCTTGGTATCCCCATGCCATCGACCGCACCGGCCAGACCGACGACGAACGCATCAAGGACATCACCGTGCTCCCGCCTCCAGAACATTTGATCCGTTTCTTCCCGATCGCCGGCACGGCCACCGAAACACTGATTTCCCAAACCCGCAAATTGATCGCCAACATCGTGCACGGCCAAGACGACCGCCTGTTGGTCATCATCGGCCCCTGCTCGATCCACGACCCGGCCGCTGCGCTGGACTACGCCCGCCGCCTGAAGCCCTTGCGCGACAAGTACGCCGACAGCCTCGAAATCGTGATGCGGGTGTACTTCGAAAAGCCGCGCACCACGGTGGGCTGGAAGGGCCTGATCAATGACCCCTACCTGGACGAGAGCTACCGCATCGACGAAGGCCTGCGCATTGCCCGCCAGTTGCTGATCGAAATCAACCGCCAGGGCCTGCCCGCAGGCAGCGAGTTCCTCGACGTGATCTCGCCCCAGTACATCGGCGACCTGATCAGCTGGGGCGCCATTGGTGCGCGCACCACCGAGAGCCAAGTTCACCGCGAGCTGGCTTCGGGCCTGTCGGCGCCCATCGGCTTCAAGAACGGCACGGACGGCAACATCAAGATCGCGACCGACGCGATCCAGGCGGCGGCCCGTGGCCACCACTTTCTGTCGGTGCACAAAAACGGCCAGGTCGCCATCGTCCAGACCCAGGGCAACAAGGACTGCCATGTGATTCTGCGCGGCGGCAAAGCGCCCAACTACGACGCCGACAGCGTTGCCGCAGCCTGCAAGGAACTGGAAGCCGCCAAGCTGCCCGCCACCTTGATGGTGGACTGCAGCCATGCCAACAGCAGCAAAAAGCACGAGCGTCAGATCGACGTGGCCAAAGACATTGCGGCCCAAATCAGCGGTGGTTCACGCCAGGTGTTCGGCGTCATGGTCGAAAGCCATCTGGTGGACGGCGCCCAGAAGTTCACGCCCGGCAAGGACGATGTGACGAAACTGGCCTACGGCCAGAGCATCACCGATGCCTGCATCGGCTGGGATGACAGCGTGGGCGTGTTGCAGGTGTTGTCGGATGCGGTGAAGGCGCGTCGGGCACGCTGATGCGTGCTTTTTTGTAGGTCGGAGCTTCAGCTCCGACGATGTGGCCTTTGGTGCAGAGCCAAGTCGAGGCTAAAGCCGCCGACCTACAAATACAAGGCGGAAATCAGCCAGCCAAGGCTTCCAGCAGCTTGGTATGAATCCCGCCAAACCCGCCATTGCTCATGCACAGCAGGTGGTCGCCGGGCTGTACTTGCGCCAGCACTTGGGCGATGACCTCGTCTATGTTGGCCCCCACTTGCGCTTTGGCTCCCATGGGTTCTAGCGCGGATGCGGCGTCCCAACCCAAGCCGCCGGAGTGACAAAACGCGAGGTCGGTCTCTTCCAGGCTCCAGGGCAGCTGGGCTTTCATGGTGCCGAGCTTCATGGTGTTGCTGCGCGGCTCGAAGATGGCCAGGATGCGGGCCTTGCCCACTTGGCGGCGCAATCCGTTGACGGTGGTGCGGATGGCCGTGGGGTGGTGGGCAAAGTCGTCGTAGACGGTGATGCCATTGACCGTACCGCGCACTTCCATGCGCCTTTTGACGTTCTCAAAAGTGGCCAGGGCTTGCGCCGCCACAGCCGGGCTCACCCCGACATGTTCGGCAGCGGCGATGGTGGCCAGCGCGTTGAGCTGGTTGTGCACGCCGCCAATGGACCATTGCACGTCGGCCACAGGTTTGCCTGACTGCTGCACTTTGAAGTGCGAAGGCTCGCCCTCGGCCACAAAGTCGCTGACGGCCGAACCGAAGGTGCGCACTTCGCTCCAGCAGCCTTGACCCAGCACGCGAGTCAGGCTTTCTTCGAGGCCATTGACGACCACGCGGCCGGAGCCAGGCACGGTGCGCACCAAGTGGTGGAACTGGCGCTCAATCGCCGCCAGGTCGTCAAAGATGTCGGCGTGGTCGAATTCCAGGTTGTTCAGGATGGCGGTGCGCGGGCGGTAGTGCACGAACTTGCTGCGCTTGTCGAAGAAGGCGGTGTCGTATTCGTCGGCTTCGATCACGAAATACTTTCCGTTGCCCAGGCGGGCCGACACGCCGAAGTTGAGCGGCACGCCACCGACCAGAAAACCGGGCTCAAGTCCGGCCTGCTCCAACACCCAGCTGAGCATCGAGGTGGTGGTGGTCTTGCCGTGGGTGCCCGCGACAGCCAGCACATGTTTGCCTTGCAGCACGTGTTCGGCCAGCCATTGCGGGCCGCTGGTGTAAGGCGCCCCGGCTTCCAAAATGGCTTCCATCAGCGGGAATTTGGGGCTGCCGTCGGCCAGGCGGCTGCGGCTGACCACGTTGCCGATCACGTACATGTCGGGCTTGAGATCCATTTGATCGGCACTAAAACCTTCAATCAGCTCGATACCCAAAGCCCGCAGCTGGTCGCTCATGGGGGGGTAAACGCCGGCGTCACAACCGGTGACCCGATGACCAGCTTCGCGTGCCAGTGCTGCCAAACCACCCATGAAGGTGCCACAAATGCCCAGAATATGAATATGCATGGGAGGAGATTTTAGGTGGTGCAGGCGTGGGTCATGCAGCCGCCCGGGCACAATCGGCATCCATGAACGATCTTGCCCTCGAAATTGCTGCGACAGCCGCCCGATTGGTGGTGGAAGAAGGCTTGGCTTTTGGTCCGGCCAAGCACCGTGCGCTGAAAGAGTTGGGTTTGCCTGGTCGCACAGCTTTGCCGACCAACGACGTGGTCGAATCAGAGGTGCGGGACTATATCGCCCTGTTTTGTGCCGACACGCAGCCTGGGGAGTTGCAGGCTTTGCGCGAGTTGGCAAGTGTCTGGATGCAGCGACTGGCCGAGTTTCGCCCACACCTGGGCGGTGCGGTCTGGCAGGGGTGGGCCACGCGCTTGTGTGATATTGACCTGGCCTTGTTTTGTGATGACCCGAAGTCGGCCGAAATCGCGTTGATCAACCGGAACGAGCGCTACGAAGTTCAGACCGTTCGTGGCTTGCACGGTGATGATGTGGATGTGCTGAGTTTGCACAGCTTTTGCGCCCCGTTGAACGAGGATGTGGGTGTGCACCTGCGCATTTACGATCTGGACGATTTCCGCGGGGCCTTGTTGCCCGACATGCAAGGCCGCTCGCCCCGGGGGGATTTGACCGCATTGGAGCGCCTGCTGGCGGCATGAAAGACAATCCGGGCATGAAACATCAAAGCTCTGGCGCTTCGCGGCGCAACGTGATTTTGGGGGCTGGCGCGGCGGCTGCGGTGGCGGGCATGGGTTTGGCCTTGTGGCGTTGGGAGCCCAAAGCGGTTATGGATGCGAGCCATCACCCGGTCTGGTCAGGGCAGTTTGAAACCCCTTCGGGCGAAGGTTTGCGCATGTCGACTTTCCACGGCAAACCCTTGCTGCTGAACTTTTGGGCCACCTGGTGCCCGCCATGTGTCGATGAATTGCCCATGATTGATGCTTTTTGGCGTGAACATGCGCTCAATGGTCATCAAGTGGTCGCTTTGGCCATTGACCAACCCAGTGCGGTGCGCCGCTTCCTGGACCGTCACCCCCTTGGTTTTTCGGTCGGTATGGCGGGTTTGGCAGGCACTGAGTTGGCCAAATCTTTGGGCAATGCTGCAGGCGGGTTGCCATTTACCGTGTTTTTCAAGGCAGATGGCAGTATTTGGCGGCAAAAAATGGGGCAATTGACGAAAGATGACTTGATTCAGTGGCGTGCTGCTGCCGTTTGAGTTGGCTGGAAGCTTCCTTGTTTCTGTTTTTGACAGGTGAATTGGCCAAATCGCGGTGAATTTCTGCTTCTGTTGTCTTCAATGGCTGCAGTTTCGGGGTGTTTTACTGAAAATTGGTGTAAATTCGATCCATTACATGTGCTCAACGCGATGGAGGATCTATGGATTTGCGCAAACTCAAAACACTGATTGATCTGGTGTCCGATTCGAATGTTTCTGAACTCGAAATCACCGAGGCAGAAGGCAAGGTTCGCATTGTCAAAAGCATGGGCGTTGCTGCGCCTGTGGTCATGCAGCAGGCGGCACCTGTCGCTGTCGCCAGCGCACCCGTCGCAGCGCCTGCGGTGGCAGAAGCCCCTGCCGCGCCAGTCGCACCTGCTGGCCATGCGGTCAAATCACCGATGGTGGGCACTTTTTACCGCTCGTCCAGTCCAGGCGCTGCACCTTTCGTCCAGATCGGCTCCGTGGTCAAGGAGGGTGACACCCTGTGCATCATTGAAGCCATGAAGATCCTCAACGAGATCGAGTCCGACAAGTCCGGCACCGTCACACAGATCCTGTGTGAAAACGGTCAGGCTGTGGAATACGGTCAGCCTTTGTTCATCGTCGAATAAGCAAACGGGGATTTCATGTTCAAGAAAATCCTGGTGGCCAACCGCGGTGAGATCGCTTTGCGAATCCAGCGCGCATGCCGAGAGTTGGGTGTCAAAGCGGTCATGGTGTATTCCGAGGCTGACAAAGACGCGAAATACGTGAAGCTGGCCGAAGAAGCGGTGTGCATTGGTCCAGCGGCTTCGCCGCTGAGTTACCTCAACATGCCCGCCATCATTTCGGCCGCCGAAGTGACCGATGCCGAGGCGATTCATCCTGGTTATGGCTTTTTGAGTGAGAACGCCGACTTTGCCGAGCGCGTCGAGAAAAGTGGCTTCCAGTTCATTGGCCCGACGCCCGACTCCATCCGCATCATGGGTGACAAGGTCTCGGCCAAGCAGGCCATGATCCGCGCAGGTGTACCTTGCGTGCCTGGCTCCGAAGGTGAATTGCCCGACGACCCGGTGCAAATTCGTCGCATTGCCAAATCGGTGGGTTACCCGGTGATCATCAAGGCCGCTGGTGGTGGTGGTGGTCGTGGCATGCGCGTGGTGCACACCGAAGCGGCGCTGATCAATGCGGTGCAGATGACCAAGGCCGAAGCAGGGGCTGCTTTTGGCAATCCTGCGGTCTACATGGAGAAATTCCTGCAGAACCCACGTCATATTGAAATTCAGATTCTGGCCGACAAGCACAAGAATGCGGTTTACCTGGGTGAGCGCGACTGCTCCATGCAGCGCCGTCATCAAAAAGTGATCGAAGAAGCGCCAGCGCCAGGCATTCCCCGCAAGCTGATCGATAAGATTGGTGAACGCTGCGTGGCTGCCTGCAAGAAGATCAACTATCGTGGTGCTGGGACTTTCGAGTTTTTGTACGAAAACGGTGAGTTTTATTTCATTGAAATGAACACCCGCGTGCAGGTTGAACATCCCGTGACCGAATGGGTGACCGGTGTGGACATCGTGAAGACGCAGATCATGGTCGCTGCGGGTGAGAAATTGCCATTCACGCAGCGACAAATCGAAATTCGTGGCCATGCCATCGAATGCCGCATCAACGCCGAAGACCCGTTCAAGTTCACTCCCTCGCCCGGACGCGTGACGTCTTGGCACATGCCCGGCGGACCCGGTGTGCGGGTGGACTCACACGTCTACAACAACTACTTCGTGCCCCCGAACTACGACTCGATGATCGGCAAGTTGATTGTTCACGGCGATACCCGCGAGCAGGCCTTGGCCCGCATGCAGACGGCCTTGAACGAGACGGTGATCGAAGGCATCAACACCAACATTCCGCTGCACCGCGAGCTGATGGTGGATGCCAAATTCATGCAGGGTGGCACCAACATCCATTACCTGGAACACTGGCTGAGCCAGCACAAACGCTGATACGCCATGTTTGAACTGAGCTTGCTGTGCCCGGAAGACCGGGTCGATGTCCTGAGTGATGCCCTGGATGCCCTGGATGCATTGAGTGTGTCGGTCGAAGACGCCGATGCGCAAACGCCTGCAGAGCAGGCTTTGTTTGGCGAACCCGGCATGCCACCCCCCAAAGACGGTTGGCAGCGTTCGCGCATGGTGGCGTTGTTTGCGCAAGAGACTCAAGCGCAAGAAGCGCTTCAGCTGCTGTCTGCGCAGGATTTTTTTGAGGGCTGTCGCATTTTGGGCGTGCAGTTGCTTGCCGACCAGGACTGGGTTCGTTTGACCCAATCGCAGTTTGCACCGGTAGAAATCACCCCTGATTTCTGGATTGTGCCGACATGGCACGAGCCGCCCGCACAGGCCAAGCAGATCATCCGGCTGGATCCTGGTCTGGCCTTCGGCACGGGCACGCACCCGACCACCCGCATGTGCTTGCGCTGGATCGCGCAGCATGGCGTACAGGGTCAACGCGTGCTGGATTACGGTTGCGGCTCGGGCATTTTGGCCATCGGTGCGGCCAAATACGGTGCATCGTCCATTGATGCGGTGGACATCGACGAGGCGGCGGTCACATCGACCGAACTGAATGCCGAGGCCAACCATGTTCGCTTGCTGGCGGGGTTGCCTGACAAGGCCAAGGGCCAATACCAGACGGTGCTGGCCAATATCCTGGCCACCCCGCTCAAAGTGCTGGCGCCTTTGTTGTGTTCTTACGTGGCGTCAGGCGGCTCATTGGTGCTTGCCGGCATTTTGGAGCGGCAGGCCGATGAACTCAAGGCGGCTTATGCCCCCTGGATTCAGTTGGAAGTCGCTGACAGCGAAGATGGCTGGATTCTGATGACTGCCCAATCGGTCGCTGCTTTGGCCTGATCGGCAAGCAAAGGTGCTGGCCATGACCCTTGCCGCTGCATGACCTGGATTGTCCGCTGCCCTGAATGCGGCACGATCTTCAAGTTGGTGCCCGATCAGCTCAAGATTGCCCAAGGCTGGTTGCGTTGCGGACAGTGCCAGCATGCCTTTGACAGCACGGGTTTGGTGGTCGCGTGGCCTGAGGCATCCCTGATGGAACGCGAGACGGCCGATCCTGTTGGCGAACGGCTGGTCATTGATGAATTGCTCAAGCAAGAAGACAGGTCTGGGCCTGAGATTCAAGCGCTGACACCCGTGTCCGCATTTGAAGAAGCGCTTGCCACTTTCAAACCGGAGCCTTTGACGCCTGAGCAGAGCCCAAACCCCAATGGGCGGCAGCATGCCTGGTTGCCCAAGTTGGGCGTGCTGGTCTTGTTGTTGGCCCTTGCGCTTCAGTGGCTTTGGATTGAGCGCCGCACGCTTGCCGCTGCTGAGCCTGGTGTCGCAAGGGTTTGGCAGACGCTTTGCCGAACATGGGGCTGCGAAATTTCTCTGCTGCAAGTACGCGATGGCATCGTCATTGAGAGCTCCAGTTTGACGCAGCGTGACGGTGGCGGCTTTTTGCTCAGCTGGTCTTGGCGCAATGCCACATCGCAGCCCTTGCAGACCCCCGCTTTGGAGTTGACGCTTTTGAGTCCGCAAGACAAAGCTTTGGTGCGTCGGGTGGTGCCTGTTGCCGAGCTGGGTGCGCCGCTGTCATTGGCGGCCGGGCAAACGTGGGATGGGCAATTGCAGATCACCCCTGAAGAGGGTCTGATGCCATCGGGCTACCGGCTTCTCAGCTTCTACCCCTGACCCGATACGGGTGGCTTCGCACACCCTGCAGATGGGCCATAAAAAAAAGCCCAACACCGTTGCCGGTGTCGGGCCTTAGCGCTACTTGCGTCTAACTTTTGAATCAGGGCTTGGCGGCCGAAGGAAACGGCCATGCAGCTTGTGGATTCAGTGTTGTCTGTGCAGCGGGGGCAGCGGGTGCTTTAGATGCCTTCTTTGCAGCAGGTTTTTTAGCAGCCTTTTTCACAGCCGGCTTTTTGGCGGCTGGCTTTTTAGCAGCAGTTTTCTTGGCGGCTGCTTTTTTAGCTGGAGCAGCTTTTTTGGCTGCAGGCTTTTTGGCGGCTGCTTTTTTAGCTGCAGGCTTTTTAGCGGCAACAGCTTTTTTGGCTGGAGCTGCTTTTTTAGCTGCTGGCTTCTTTGCTGCTACTTTTTTAGCGGCTGGCTTTTTGGCGGCAACAGCTTTTTTGGCTGGAGCTGCTTTTTTAGCTGCTGGCTTCTTCGCTGCTACTTTTTTGGCAGCTGGCTTTTTGGCCGCAACGGCTTTCTTAGCTGGAGCTGCTTTTTTAGCGGCGGGTTTCTTGGCTGCGGCTACTTTTTTAGCAGCAGGTTTCTTGGCCACAGCGGCCTTCTTTGCGGGAGCAGCTTTTTTTGCCGCTACTTTTTTTGCAGTTGCCATGATTTTCTCCTTGATCAAGTTGAGAACTCAACGGAAAGGGAACGCTTGGTGCTTGTTGGATTGCACAAAGCGATCCATGGCGCTGAGGAAACCCCCAACACCATGAACGCGGGAAAGCCACAGCTCCCAACACCCGAAGGCGTTGCGAAGTGTGGCTTGAAGAGGGGTTGCATTGACGGGGTGTTCAGAAGATCAGTCCCAGGACAAGGCCCCGCCGGATTGGTATTCGATGACCCGGGTTTCAAAGAAGTTGCGTTCTTTTTTCAGGTCAATCATCTCGCTCATCCAAGGGAATGGATTTTCCTCGTTCGGGAACAAGGCTTCCAAGCCGATCTGGGTGGCACGGCGGTTGGCGATGTAGCGCAAATAGCCTTTGAACATGGACGCGTTCATACCGAGCACGCCGCGCGGCATGGTGTCTTCGGCGTAGCGGTATTCGAGCTCGACTGCTTTGAGGAACAGTTCCTTGATTTCGGCCTTGAACTCGGCTGTCCACAGCTGTGGGTTTTCGAGTTTGACGGTGTTGATCAGGTCAATGCCGAAGTTGCAGTGCATGGATTCGTCGCGCAGGATGTACTGGTACTGCTCTGCCGCGCCGGTCATCTTGTTTTGGCGACCCAGGGCCAGAATCTGTGTGAAGCCCACGTAGAAGAACAGGCCTTCCATCAGGCAGGCGAACACGATCAGCGACTTGAGCAAGGTCTGGTCGGTTTGCAGCGTGCCGGTATGGAAGTTAGGGTCCATGATCACGTTGATGAAAGGGATCAGGAACTCGTCCTTGTCGCGGATGGACTGGACTTCGTTGTAAGCGTTGAAGATTTCGCTTTCGTCCAGACCCAACGATTCCACAATGTATTGGTAAGCGTGGGTGTGGATGGCTTCTTCGAAGGCTTGACGCAGCAAGAACTGACGGCATTCCGGGGCTGTGATGTGGCGGTAAGTGCCCAGCACGATGTTGTTGGCAGCCAGCGAGTCGGCGGTGACGAAGAATCCAAGGTTGCGCTTGACGATGCGGCGCTCGTCTTCTGTCAGACCATTGGGATCTTTCCACAAGGCGATGTCGCGGTTCATGTTCACTTCCTGCGGCATCCAGTGGTTGGCGCAGGTGGCCAGGTATTTTTCCCAGGCCCATTTGTATTTGAAGGGAACCAGCTGGTTGACGTCGGTCTGGCCGTTGATGATGCGTTTGTCTGCCGCATTCATGCGGCGTGGGCTGGCTGTTGAAGATGCAGCAGCAGGCGCTGTTGTTTCACCAGCGCCGGAAAAAGAGGGCATCACGGGTTGAGATGCGGGTTTGACTTGATCGTCCCAGGACAACATAAAAAATTCCAGTTCTCAAATTATGAAAGCAAGCGCGCGAAATTCAAAGAAGCGATGCACTTTTTCGATCTGCGCAACCGTGAAGTGTTGTTCAATTGCATCGCACTTGGCATATCACAGCCAAGTGCAATGTTTTTCAAATCACTGGCAAGCCTCACAACCTGGATCATCGATCGCGCAAAACTTGACATCGGTGGCTGGTGTCGCGTTCATCTGTGCTTGCGCTGAAGCCGCCGCGGCGTCCAATGCGCTCATGCCTGACGATGGCGCACCCGATGAAGAGACTGCGTTGTGCGAGCCTGCTTGCACGGTTGATTTTTCCACTTGCGTTGCGCTGGATGTGCGCAGGTAGTACGTGGTTTTGAGACCGCGCAACCAAGCCAGTTTGTAGGTGTCGTCCAGCTTCTTGCCCGAAGCACCGGCCATGTAGATGTTGAGCGACTGTGCTTGGTCAATCCACTTCTGACGACGTGCAGCTGCTTCAACCAACCAAGTGGTTTCCACTTCAAACGCAGTGGCGTAAAGCGCTTTCACTTCTTGCGGCACGCGGTCGATCGGGCGCAGTGAGCCGTCGAAGTGTTTGAGGTCCATGACCATCACGTCGTCCCACAGACCCAGGCGCTTCAAGTCACGCACCAGGTAGCCGTTGATCACGGTGAACTCGCCTGACAAGTTGGACTTGACCGACAAGTTGCCAAAGCAAGGCTCGATCGAGGCATCCACACCAATGATGTTGGAGATGGTGGCTGTCGGGGCAATGGCCACGCAGTTGGAGTTGCGCATGCCGTCCGCGGCGATTTTCTTGCGCAGCGTGTCCCAATCCAGGGTGGACGAGCGGTCAACTTCAACATAACCACCGCGCTCGCGTTCTAGCAGGTTGAGGGTGTCCAGAGGCAAGATGCCTTGATCCCAGAGAGAGCCTTTGTAGGTGGCGTACTGGCCGCGTTCTTTGGCCAGCTCGGTCGATGCCCAATAGGCGTAGTAGCAAATCGCTTCCATCGACTGGTCGGCAAATTCCACCGCCGCTTGTGAGGCGTAAGGGATGCGCATTTCGTACAGCGAATCCTGGAAACCCATCAAGCCCAGGCCGACAGGACGGTGGCGCATGTTGGAGTCACGGGCCTTCTTGACGGCGTAGTAGTTGATGTCGATCACGTTGTCCAGCATGCGCATGGCGATCGTGATGGTCTTTTTCAATTTGTCGTGGTCAATGACTTTGCCGGTGGCGCTATCTTTGAGGTGGCGCGACAAGTTGACCGAGCCCAGGTTGCACACAGCGGTTTCGGTGTCGCTGGTGTTGAGCGTGATTTCGGTGCACAGATTGGACGAGTGGACCACGCCGACGTGCTGCTGAGGCGAGCGCACGTTGCAAGGGTCTTTGAATGTGATCCAGGGATGACCTGTTTCAAACAGCATCGACAGCATCTTGCGCCACAGGTCGGTGGCCGGCACGGTCTTGCTGGGTTTGATCTCGCCGCGTTCGGCTTTTTGTTCGTAAGCCACATAGGCTTTTTCGAAGGCCAGTCCGAACAAGTCGTGCAGATCGGGAACATCGGATGGCGAGAACAAGGTCCAGCTGCCTTTTTCCATCACGCGGCGCATGAACAGGTCGGGGATCCAGTTGGCCGTGTTCATGTCGTGGGTGCGGCGGCGGTCATCGCCGGTGTTCTTGCGCAGCTCCAGGAATTCTTCGATGTCCAGGTGCCAGGTTTCCAGATACGTGCAGACTGCGCCCTTGCGCTTGCCGCCCTGGTTCACGGCCACGGCCGTGTCGTTGACGACCTTGAGGAAAGGCACCACGCCTTGTGACTCGCCGTTGGTGCCCTTGATGTGCGAACCCATGGCGCGCACGCGTGTCCAGTCGTTGCCCAGACCGCCCGCAAATTTGGACAGCAAGGCGTTTTCCTTGATCGATTCGTAGATGCCGTCCAGATCGTCGGGCACGGTGGTCAGGTAGCAGCTTGACAGTTGTGAGCGCAAAGTGCCGCTGTTGAACAGGGTCGGTGTCGAGGACATGAAGTCAAACGAAGACAGGATCTCGTAGAACTCAATGGCACGGGCTTCGCGGTTGATTTCATTGAGTGACAGGCCCATGGCCACGCGCATGAAGAAGGCTTGCGGCATCTCGATGCGTTGCTTGCGCACGTGCAGGAAATAGCGGTCATACAGTGTTTGCAAACCGAGGTAGTCAAACTGGAGGTCGCGTTCGGGCTTGAGTGCCGAGGCCAGTTTTTGCAGATCAAACTGCAGCAGTTTTTCGTCGAGCAAGTCGTTGTCAACGCCTTTTTTGATGAATTTCGGGAAGTAGTTGATGTACTCCGCACCCATCTGGTCTTGTGTCACCTCCTTGCCCAGGATCTCCTTGGCAATGGTGTGCATCAACAAGCGGGCGGTCACATAGGTGTAGTCCGGATCCTTCTCGATCAAGGTGCGCGAAGCCAGGATGGATGCTTTGTAAACCTCTTCCATGGGCACGCCGTCATACAGGTTGCGCATGGTTTCGGCCACGATGGGTTCCGGGCTGACGTCTTTGCCAAGGCCTGCACAGGCGTTGACCATCAAGGATTTCAGGTAGTCCAGATCCAGCGCAATGCGCTGACCGCCATCGATCACATGCAGACGAGGCTCTGACGAAGGTGCGGGCGCCGCCTGTTGCTGCTGTTGGGCACGCTCTTGGGTGCGACGCTCGCGGTACAAGACATAAGCACGTGCAACTTCGTGGTTGCTGCTGCGCATCAAGCCCAACTCGACCTGGTCCTGCACATCTTCAATGTGGAAAGTGCCGCCACCAGGGCGTGAGCGAACCAAGGCGCGCACCACGTTTTGGGTCAATTCTTCGACCACTTCGCGAACGCTGGCAGATGCCGCGCCCTGTGTGCCGTGCACGGCCAAAAAGGCTTTCATCAGTGCCACCGCGATCTTGTTCGGCTCGAAAGACACGACAGCGCCGTTGCGGCGAATGATCTGGTAGTGGGCAAGTGCCTGTGTGGCTGGCGTGCTGCCGTGTGCTGCTTCTGGCTGGCGCATCTGGCCGGCAGATGAGGTCGTGATGTTCAGGTCTGTTTGCATGGTCATTTCTTTGATTTTTCGGTGATCTTTGAGTCTGGAATTTGACACTTGAACTGGCGTCAAATTCAATTGTGAGAATTTGTAAGGGACACTATATCTGGTGTCTGGCGTCATGACAAGCCACTACAGGTAGTGTACCGGCCTGTTTTGCCACTCTGGCCGGGGAGGGGTAAATAAATTGATGTCAGGCCGAGTTGGGTTCAACTTTTCACTGGCTGAAAAAGTGCCTTGAAGTGCTTGTCTCCAAGCCCTCGGGATATGTTTTTTCAAGCCTGGAGCGGCTTACCGAAGACTTGTGCTGAAAAAACCTTGATTGGCTTGGATTGCGATGGCTTGGAGAGCGCGCTTTCCATCATCAAAGGATGATTCAAGCGGTTTTCGGATGGTCAAAATATTTTTTGAGCAAGCTGCGCTGCGCATCCCTATCAGGGAAAAACCTGAGGCGATAAATCCAACAGTTTTTGCAGACGTGCCCAGTCGAAGCCTGGACCGGGGTCCTGTTTTCTGCCGGGCGCAATGTGTTCATGTCCAGCCACATGCGCGATGGGGTAGTTCCGTTCCAAGTCCTGGCAAAGAGCAGCCAAGCATCGGTATTGCGCATCTTCAAAGAGATCGCCTTCGAGGCCTTCGAGTTCAATGCCGATCGAGTCGTCATTGCAGTTGGTCCGCCCTCGGTACTGGGACTGCCCTGCATGCCAGGCGCGGTCATCGCAGCTGACAAATTGCCAAAGCACGCCATCGCGGCGGATGTAAAAGTGCGATGAAACTTCCAGCCCCCGGATGGTCTGAAAGTAAGGGTGGGCATCCCAATCGAGCTGGTTGGTGAACAAGCGTTGCACCGCGTCTCCACCGTATTGCCCAGGCGGCAGGCTGATCGAGTGGATCACGATCAGGTCAATGCAGGCACGGAGGGGGCGAGGCCCGAAATTGGGTGACTCGAGCCGCTGAGCTTGAGGATGCCAACCCTGCTTCCAAAGAGGGGGCGGTATTTTTCCGGATGCAGGCTGGTGCATGGTTGCTGTGGTTTCAGCCTGGGTTGCGGTCTTGTGCGTCTGTGCGGTGCTCGGTGCTGCAGTAAAGGCCTTTTTGGCCTGTAACCGCTTCTTCGTGCGGCAGATGGATGCCGCAGTGTGCGCAGGTCACCATTTCTGAGGGCTTGGGTGCTTGTTTTGCTTGGGTCGGGGCGGATGTGTTGACGGCACGGCCTCGTTTGAGGGCCCATATGACCACCAGAACCACCAGCAATAAGAACAGGTACTTCATCCCATACGCCCCAGCAAGACTTCTAAAACAAAGCGGGAGCCTGCATACGACAGCAGCAACAGCCCTGCGCCTATGTAAAGCACCCTGACCGCACGTCGGCCACGCCAGCCCCATTGGCTGCGCCCGATCAGCAAAACGGCAAAGGTGACCCAGGACAGCAAGGCGAAAAGGGTTTTGTGGTCCCAGCGCCAGTGCGCTTGACCTTGGCCGTAAAGTGCATCACCAAATAAAACACCCGCCACCAGCGTGGCGCTCAGCAGCACAAAGCCTGCCGTGACAAAGCGGAAAGTGAGCCGTTCCAGGGTCAGCAGCGGTAAACCGCTCTCTGCATCGTGCGCCAGACGTATCTCGTGCTCGGCGCGCGTCATCATCCAGGCGTGCACCACGGCTGCAGCAAACATGCCGTAAGCCGATAAACCCAAAGCCCAGTGCAGAGGTAGCCAGGCCGACGCTTGGGTGGCCAGTGGGGTCCCTGGAAACCACCAAGCCAGCACGACGGCCACTGTGCCCAAGCCCCCCATGGCCCAGCGAGCCTTGAATTTAGGGAAAAACTGGCTTTCAATCATGTAGGCCGTCACCACCAGCCAAGCCGTCACGGAAATGGCCGGTGCAAATCCGAAACGAACAGGCCCGATCAGCAAACTCAGCAATGCCACTGCATGGGCAACCCAGGCCAGCCAAAGCAGGCGGCGTGCGTGCGCGTCATTCAGGCGTCCACCCGCCAGCGCTGGAAACCCGTAGGCCAGCGCGGCCAGCACGGTGGCGGGCAGCATCCAAAATGGGGGACTCGCTAAAATCATGGGTCCGAGTTTAGCCTTTCAGGTGTGGCCACAGGGGCTTCACCACCACGGTTGACCGGTTATTTCTGGATTCCCCCATGGCCTCCGCCCTGACCGACAAACTCTCGCGCCTCGTCAAGACCCTCAGCGGACAGGCCCGCATCACCGAATCCAACGTGGCCGACATGCTGCGCGAAGTGCGCATGGCCTTGCTGGAAGCCGACGTGGCCCTTCCCGTGGTGCGCGATTTCATTGCCCGGGTGAAAGAAAAAGCCCTGGGGCAGGAAGTCATGGGTTCTTTGAAGCCCGGCCAGGCTTTGGTGGGCGTGGTCAACCGTGAGCTGGCCGCCACCATGGGTGAGGGTGTTTCGGACATCAATCTGGCGGCGCAACCCCCGGCCGTGATCTTGATGGCCGGTTTGCAAGGTGCCGGTAAAACCACCACCACCGCCAAGCTGGCCAAACACCTGATCGAAAAGCGCAAGAAGAAAGTGCTCACGGTCTCGGGCGACGTGTACCGCCCTGCGGCCATCGAACAGCTCAAGACGGTGACCGCTCAGGCCGGGGCCGAATGGTTCCCCAGCACGCCCGACCAAAAGCCGATCGACATCGCGCGTGCGGCCATCGACTACGCCCGCAAGCACTTTTTTGATGTGCTGCTGGTCGATACCGCTGGCCGACTGGCGATTGACGAAGCGTTGATGACCGAAATCAAGGCGCTGCACGCCGAATTGAAGCCGGTTGAAACCTTGTTTGTGGTCGATGCCATGCAGGGCCAAGACGCAGCCAACACCGCCAAGGCGTTCAGCGATGCCTTGCCTTTGACCGGTATCGTGTTGACCAAATTGGATGGCGACTCACGCGGTGGTGCAGCTCTGTCTGTGCGACAGATCACGGGTGTGCCGATCAAGTTTGCGGGCACCAGCGAGAAAATTGATGGTCTTGAAGTGTTCGATGCCGAGCGTCACGCTGGTCGTGTGCTGGGCATGGGCGACATCGTGGCTTTGGTTGAACAGGTCACCGCTGGCGTGGACATGGAGGCGGCGCAAAAGCTGGCCGCCAAGGTCAAGAGCGGTGGTGGGTTTGACCTGAACGACTTTTTGGCTCAGATCCAGCAAATGAAACAAATGGGGGGTTTGTCGAGTTTGATGGACAAATTGCCTTCGCAGTTGTCGGCCAAAGCAGGAGCGATGGACATGGACAAGGTCGAAAAAGACATCGGCCGCAAGCAAGGCATCATCCACAGCATGACGCCCAAAGAGCGCAGCAAGCCTGAATTGATCAAGGCCACCCGCAAGCGCCGCATTGCTGCAGGTGCAGGCGTTCAGGTGCAGGACGTCAACCGCATGCTCAAGGAGTTTGAGCAGATGCAGGACATGATGAAAAAAATGTCCGGCGGCGGCATGATGAAGATGATGAAACGCATGGGGGCCATGAAAGGCATGATGGGCGGCGGCGGGGGCTTTCCCGGCATGCCGCGTTGATCTTCACAGGCCACAAGCCCATGACGCTTCTCTTCATTTACGGCACGTTGATGCCCGGTTTGCGCCTAGAGGCTGAAATGCACGGTGCCGGTTTTGTGGGCACGGCCCAAGTGCCGGGTCGCTTGGTCGATGTGGGGCGTTTTCCCGGCTTGCTGCTGGACTTGTCCACGGGTGATGGCCAGGTCACAGGTGAAGTCTATGAAGTCGATGACGCGCAATTGGCCCGACTGGATGTGGTGGAGGGCATGGTGCGCGGCGACCGCGACGCATCGCAATACTGGCGTGAAGCAGTGTCCGTGCTCAGCGGCCCGCTGCAAGGCCAGCCTGTGCAGACCTATGTGTACAACCGCCCGGTGGATGCTTGTGCGCCCATCCCGCATGGCGACTACCGCCGCTACATCCGCGAAGTCGGGCGTGAGTCCTGAAAACCCAGCGGATCAGTCTTTGATCACCAATTCCCCGCGCAGCGAGTGCGACAGGCCTTGGGTGATGCGCACATCCGCCATCTGACCGATCAGGCGATCCATGTTGGGGCCGCCGGGGAAGTTGACCACCCGGTTGCACTCGGTTCGGCCGGCCAGCTCGGTCGCGTCCTTGCGTGAAGGGCGCTCCACCAGAATGCGTTGCACTGTGCCCACACGGCTGTCGCCAATGCGCTGCACGTTCTCTTCGATGGTCGCTTGCAGGTGGTGCAGGCGGCGCAATTTTTCTGCGTGCGGCGTGTCGTCGTGCAGGTTGGCCGCAGGCGTGCCGGGGCGGGGGCTGAAGATGAAGCTGAAACTCGTGTCAAAACCCACGTCGGTGATCAACTTCATCATCTTGTTGAAGTCGTCCTCGGTCTCGCCGGGGAAGCCCACGATGAAATCGCTGCTGAGCGACATGTCGGGGCGGATCGCCCGCAGCTTGCGGATCGTGCTCTTGTATTCCATGGCGGTGTAGCCGCGCTTCATGGCCATCAAGATGCGGTCTGAACCGTGCTGCACCGGCAGGTGCAAATGGCTCACCAGTTTGGGGATTTTTTCGTAAGCGTCAATCAGGCGCTGCGTGAACTCGTTGGGGTGGCTGGTCACGTAGCGGATGCGCTCGATCCCCGGCATGTCGGCCACGTATTCCAGCAGTAGCGCAAAGTCGGCAATGTCTGACGTGCCACCCATCTTGCCCCGGTAGGCGTTCACGTTCTGGCCCAGCAGGGTGATCTCTTTCACGCCCTGCGCGGCCAGGCCCGCCACCTCGACCAGCACATCGTCAAACGGGCGCGAGACCTCTTCGCCCCGGGTGTAGGGCACCACGCAGTAGCTGCAGTACTTGCTGCAGCCTTCCATGATCGACACAAAAGCGGTGGCGCCTTCCACCTTGGCGGGCGGCAGGTGGTCGAACTTCTCAATCTCGGGGAAGCTGATGTCGACTTGCGGGCGCTGCTTGCGTTCGCGCTCGGCCAACATCTCGGGCAGGCGGTGCAGGGTCTGCGGGCCAAACACCACGTCCACATAAGGCGCACGCTTGATGATCTCGGCGCCTTCCTGGCTGGCCACGCAGCCGCCCACGCCAATCAGCACGCCCTTGGCTTTGAGGTGTTGCACCCGGCCCAGATCGCTGAACACTTTTTCTTGCGCCTTTTCGCGGACCGAGCAGGTGTTGAACAAAATCAAATCGGCCTCGTCCACGTCCAGCGTGGGTTCGTAGCCCTGGGCCGCGCCCAGCACATCGGCCATCTTGTCCGAGTCGTACTCGTTCATCTGGCAGCCAAATGTTTTGATGAAGACCTTCTTGTTCATGCGGCCTCCACGGATTCAAGGGAGGTGATGAAGTCAAGGCAAAGCAAAGCACGCCCGCGAGGGGCCAGAGTGCAGCGGTTCATGGTGTAGATCCAGAGGCTGTGAAAAAGAAAAGCGCGGATGCGCTTTGGAAGCTGCAGATTATCGCAGGCAAGCCCTCGCTCAGTTGCCGGAGCCTTCAACCACCTTCGGCTTGAAAAACATCGGATAAGCCCTTTGCACTGTCGGGCTGTCATAGGCCCAGCTGTGGCACTGGCCCAAGTGGTAGGGCGGTTTCGTCACTTCGGGTTGAGGTTCCCCAGCCTGTACGCGCCGGTGCCATTGGCCTGCGGGCAGGGTCTGGTAGGCGGCGGTTGCCATGTTGAACAACAGTTCGCGCAGGTGGGTGCAGCCTTCGGTGCCGCCCACATGTGCGTTGATGACTTTGCGCCAGCCCGGGCCCATGGTTTGGCCGATGAGTTTGTGCATGCCGTGAGGGGCGCCTGCGCATTCGGGGTGGGGGATGTCATCCATCGCGGTGGCGATGTCCTGGATGACCATTTTGTTGTTCAGTGTGACGCGGATTCTCAGCCCGTGGATCGGCTCATTGGCTGGGAAGGGCCGCTCGTTGGGTACCGAAAACCCATAGGTTTTCACATCGGTCAGTTCGGCTTCGATGTCCCACAAGCCGTCTTCGCGGTCAAAGCCTTGGTACACCACGGTTCGCGTATGTGACAGTTTTCGGGGGGAGGGGGGTGGAAGTGCCAATGGAAATCTCGCGGGTCTGATGTTGAATCACCCAATCATAGCTACGCAGGAGTTCTCAGCATGTCAGCCGTTATCCACCCCGCCGTTCGCCGTCAGACCATTGCCGATGCCCTGCGGCGCACGGCGATCCGCTTGCCCAGCAAAACCGGCATCGTGTGCGGTACCACCACCTGGACCTATGCCGAGTTCGATGCGCTGGTAAGCCGCCTGGCCGCAGGCCTGGCCCGCATCGGCGTGGCCGAGGGCGACAAGGTGGCGGTGCTGGCGCGCAATTCGCATGGTTTTGCGGCGCTGCGCTTTGCGTTGGCCCGTCGGGGTGCGGTCATGGTGCCGATCAACTTCATGCTCAAGTCTGAGGAAGTCGCCTACATCTTGCGCCACGCGGGGGCTAAAACTTTGGCCACCGACAGCGGTCTGGCCGAGCTGGCGCAGGCCGCATCCAAGCTGGACACGCAGGTGCAGCAATTCATCTGGCTGCCATCCGAAGACCCCAGCCAGCCCGTGGCGGGCATGCACAGCTTTGACACGCTGGCCGCTTGCACCGATGCCCTGCCCGATGTGCAACTGGGCAGCTACGACGTGGCGCAGATCGTCTACACCAGCGGCACCGAATCGTCTCCCAAGGGTGCTCAGCTCACGCACGATGCGGTGCTGTGGCAATACGTCAGCTGCGTGATCGACGCCGAAATCGCCGAGGCGGACGTGGCCCTGCACGCGCTGCCGCTGTACCACTGCGCCCAGCTTGATGTGTTCTTTGGCCCGGCCATTTACATGGGCAGCACCAACGTCATCACGTCCAAACCCACGCCCGACAACCTGCTGCCCATGCTCGAAAAGTTCGGCATCACCAGCTTCTTTGCGCCGCCCACGGTGTGGATTGCGCTGCTGCGCTCGCCGCTGATGGATGCGGGCAAACTCGCCCAACTGGCCAAGGGCTACTACGGCGCGTCCATCATGCCGGTGGAGGTGCTCAAAGAGCTGGCGTCGCGCCTGCCCCAAGTGCGGCTGTGGAATCTGTACGGCCAGACCGAAATCGCGCCCTTGGCCACCATGCTGTCTCCCGAAGACCAGCTGCGCAAACCGGGTTCTTGCGGCAAGGCCGTGCGCAACGTCGAAACGCGTGTGGTCAACGACGACATGCAGGACGTGGCCGTGGGTGAGGTGGGCGAGATCGTGCACCGCTCGCCGCATTTGATGCTGGGCTACTTCCATGACGACGAACGCACCCAAGCCTCATTTGAGGGTGACTGGTTCCACAGCGGTGATCTGGGTGTCATCGACGATGAGGGTTACATCACCGTGGTCGACCGCAAGAAGGACATGATCAAGTCCGGTGGCGAAAACGTCGCCAGCCGCGAGGTGGAAGAAATGATTTACCGCCTGCCGCAAGTCAGCGAAGTGGCGGTGATTGGTTTGCCTGACCCCAAGTGGGTGGAGGCGGTGACAGCGGTGATCGTGGTCAAGGCCGGTCAGGCGCTGGACGAGGCGGCGGTGATGGCGCACTGCGCCCAGCACATGGCCGGCTTCAAGACACCCAAGCGCGTGGTCTTCACCGACGCGTTGCCCAAGAACCCGAGCGGCAAATTGCTCAAGCGAGATTTGCGGGTGCGTTATGCGTAATGCAGTTCCCATGCGGCAGCCGTACCAAGAATTCAGCATGAGTGCCCCCATAGTTTTGCGCCCCTTGCAAGTCGGTGACATTGGCTGGGTGGCACACCGCCAGGGCATTTTGTATGCGCAGGAATACGGCTGGGATGGCACATTCGAGGCCTTGGTGGCCGAGATCGCTGCGCAGTTTGTGAAGAACTTTGACCCCGCATGGGAGAACGCCTGGATCGCAGAACGCGAAGGCCAGATCGTGGGCTCGGTCTTTCTGGTCAAGGTGTCTGAGCAAGAAGCCAAGCTGCGTTTGCTGTACGTGGAGCCCGGTGCCCGCGGCGCAGGGCTGGGAAGGCGCTTGACCGAAGCGTGCATCGCGTTTGCCAAAGCCACGGGTTACGTCAAGCTCACTTTGTGGACCAACGACATCCTGCATGCGGCCCGCCGCATTTACCAGCAAGCAGGGTTCGTGTTGGTGTCTGAAGAGCAGCACCATTCTTTTGGACACGATTTGGTCGGGCAATACTGGGCCCTGGACCTTCAGCGCTAGGCCTTGGGTTTTCGGCTCATTTCAAGCCAATGCGCGTAGCCTGGTTTGAAGGGCCAAGCCGTGTACTGCACCGCGTCCTTCGGGCAGCACATGCTCGGTCAGATGGTCCAACGAAGGGCTGATCGCGCCGATTTTCTGCAACCATGCTTGTCCTTCAGGCGTCTCGATGGCCAATCCGGACAAGCTCTGGTGGGCCATGGGCAAAGCGATGCCCTGCACGGCAGGACCGGACATGCGGTCGTGCACGCTGCCCCAAGCCACAGGTTTCAAGGCGTTTTGCAGGCTGCGTAAACGGCGAACCATGGCATCAAGGGGTTCGTTGGTGAATCGGAGTTGCCCCAGCACGTTGCCATGATTTTTGACATCAAAATTTGTGTATAATCTTGTCCTTAAAGAAAATTAATAAGCTTTAACGCAGCTTACTAAAGCAATCGTTTTCCGGTGATATAGCTCAGTTGGTTAGAGCGCAGCATTCATAATGCTGATGTCGGTGGTTCAAATCCACCTATCACCACCATCTAAAAGGGGGCAGACACAGTCTGTCCCCTTTTTCACTTGGGCTTTACTTTTTGACGTCAAGCTTAGTGGGCGTCATGCCGTTAGCAATTGCATACAGGCAAAATACAAAAATGATCGCCCTGAACAGTCGCTCGTTTTTTAGACCACATTCCAAACGAGGCTCCGATGCGGAGTAACGACATTCGTGCCATTTTGGTTTCGGTCCTGTTGGCTCTGGTGGCTTCGACCACATCTGCGCAGGATTGGATTTCGCAGCGGTCTTGGTTGGAAGATGGTGGTGGACGGCAAACTTTGGAACAGGTGCGCCATGCCAATTTTCGAGCCTATGAGGGGGTTCTGAGCCAAGGATTTGGTCAATCGGTTATTTGGGTCAAACTCAAAATAGATGCACCAGAGCAAGAGCGACAGGAGGCCAAAATTTTTTTGCGCTTGCGCCCGGTTTATTTGGACAGCATTGAGGTCTTCGATCCTGCTGTATCGAATGGCATTGCAGGTCATACTGGAGACATTCTTCACCCTGCTTCGCAGCCTGTGCGCAGTTTGGATTTTATGGTTCCTTTGCCCGAAGGGCCCTTGCCGCGTGACATCTTTTTGCGCGTGATTTCCAGCAGTACTCGGCAAATATATGCCGAAGTTGTCTCCGAAAAAAGTCTGCTTCAGCAGATGCCCCAGCAGCATTTGCTGTTTGCACTTTATGTAGGTGTGGTCTCGATCTTCGCCGTTTGGGGTATCAGCTACTGGGGTTTTACCAAAGACAGAATGGTCGGACTCTTTGGTGTCAAACAAACGGCAGCCTTGGTCTACGCGTTGTGCTCTTTGGGCTATATGCGAATGTGGTGGCCAATAAGTTGGTCGGCTGAATGGCTTGATCAATTGGCCTCGTTGTTCAGCATGCTTGCCACCACTACCGCCATATATTTTCATTACGCATTTTTACAGGACTATCAACTCAGGCGTTGGGCTGTTTGGTTTTTGCGAGGCCTGTTGTTATTGCTGCCTATCAACCTGCTGATTTTTGGGGCAGGGCATCCAATGTGGGCTTTGAAAATCAACATGGCGTCGGTTCTGCTGGCCCCCTTCGTGACGTTGGCTGCAGCATGGTCCGCCAAGGGTTGGGGCGTGGAGCCACGAGGGCAGCGCGTCTCGGTTGTCAAGCTTTCCCGATTCCTCGTGGTGGGCTTCTACTCGATCATTGTTGTGATTTTGGGGTTGGCGGCCTTGCCGGGTCTGGGTGTGGCACGAGGTGGTGAGATCGGTCTTTATTTGGTCCAGGCACATGGTTTGGCAAGTGCCTTGATGGTGGTTCTCTTGCTCCAATACCGAACCCATCTGATGCGTAAAGCTCAGTTCGAGAATCAAAGTCTTTTGGCTCGGACGCAGTTGCGTGCAGAGCAAGATCGACGGTTGCGTGATGAGCAGGAAAAGCTCTTGACCATGCTCACACACGAGCTCAAGACGCCGTTAGCCACTATGTACATGCGGCTGGATGAGCATGGTAAGAACGCGCAGGCCCTCAAGAAATCGATACGGGAAATGAACAATGTCATTGACCGTTGTGTAGAAGCCAATAAATTGCAGGATCAAAAACTTCAGTTGCAAAGGGAGGACGTTAACTTGATCCAGGTTCTGGATGATGTGGTGTCTGTTGCCCCGACGCCAGAGCGCATCGATCTGTCACCCAACCTACCGCTTCGATTACAAACAGATCGACAGTTGCTGTCCATCGTGTTGAGTAATTTGGTAGAAAACGCTTGTAAATATTCGGCCAAAGAGACGCCCATTCAAATTGTTCCGAAAGATCTGGGCGATCGGGTTCAATTAAGTATTTTCAATGTGCCCGGACGTGCAGGGTGGCCCCCGGATGCAAAGATGTTTGAAAAATACTATCGAGGTCCGGGTGCGCAGAGTCAGGCAGGAACTGGTCTGGGTCTATTTTTGGTCAGAAGCCTGGTCCAGTCGTTGGGCGGTCATATTGCATACCAACCCACATCGCAGCATGTTTGCTTTGTCTTGACCTTGCCCAAGGTTTAATGGTGATGACTATGCTCGACATTATTTTGTGGCATGTTTGGGAGCATTGATCTCATGAGGGATTCACTTTCATTGCACATTCTCATTGTCGAAGACAACGACAATTTGCGTGAAGCGACGCAAGAACTGCTCGCCCAGAACGGTCACCAGGTCACAGCCATGTCATGCGCCGAAGACGTCGATGACACCCCAACGCGTGATGTACCAGATTTGTATCTGATCGATGTGAACTTGCCTGGTGAAAATGGATTCAGCTTGGCAGAGCGCATCAGAAAAAGTCACCCAGCGGCTGGTGTTGTGCTCATGACGGCGCGAGGTCAATTAGAGGACCGGCTACAGGGATACTCTTGCGGAGCAGACAATTATTTGATCAAACCAGTAGAGCAATCCGAATTGCTTGTTTGCATTCAGAGCTTGGCCAGACGCATTAAATTTGCAAAGTCCAACGAAGAATTTGACCTGGTTCTGGACGTGCAAGCGTTGAATATTCGAGGCCCTCTTGGCAGCGTTTCACTCACGTACCCAGAAAGTTTGTTGCTGGTGGCCATGACCCGTGCTGTCGGGCAAAAGCTTGAACGTTGGCAGGCGATGCAACTGGTCGACGCCAAGGACAAGGGCTTGTCTCCTGCCAACTTGGAGATGCGTATCAGTACCCTGCGGAAAAAGATGGATGCCTGCGGTGCACCTGCTGAAGCCATTCGCACCATACGTGGCTTCGGCTATGCATTGAGCTGCCGTTTCAAAGTCGTGTGAAGTCCTGGGACTGCGATGACGTCGATCTGTTCGATGTCAATCGTTTGAGCTGCCGTGAGCCGATTCAGCCTATCAACATCAATGGGCGCCACTGTCGTCAGGGGACTTTGCTTTTTTGCTGCTGCGCGTTTTTCGGCCCCCGTTGGTGGTCGATGCATCCGTGGTGGTCTCGATGTGCGGTGTGTTTTCAGGCACAGGCGTTGCCGTGCTGGAAGGCTGGGCAATTTTTGAAACTTGAGACAAGCCCGAGTAAACAAACTTTTTGACGTTTTCCAGTGCCTTGCGTCCGACACTTGAGACGGTCTCGGCGTCGAACTCCTCGTCATTGGTCTGAACAGCCGAAGTGGCTACAGTGGTTTGTGGTGAATTTTCTGCCACCATGTCTGTGGGTGCTGCATTGGCTTGTGCTTGCTGCGCGGCTACTTGAGCACCCAAGCGTGCAGCCTGAGAAAAGTGGGCTGAAATCAGGCGCTTGAGTTCATCAACTTGCGTGAAAGCGTATTCCACGTCCGGAAAAATAGCGGGTGCATTCAGCAGCTTGCCATCTTCTGTCAGTAAGGCCGTTTGAACTGCGATGCCAGCTGGCGTTGTTTCCACCAAAAATACGCTGCGCCCTTTGATGACTTGTTCAGACGATTCGGTGTTTGTTGCTTCCTCAGACATGGCTGCATTCTCCTCAAGTTGAACTCATGTATAAACCGTTTGAGTTTACCTACATTCGCAATGCCGTTGTCTATTGAGCGCCCGCAGCCACATTCTGGTTCTCAGTATTTGAGGATTTTGGGGGTGGTGTCGGCTGTTCACTTGGCGTTGGCGTTGCTGTTGCTGGCGGCTCCACATTTCCAGTTGTCTCGCAGACTCCCTCCTATCACGATCGATATCGGGGCGGCTGCTCCCGAACTCCAGCGCGGTCTCGAAGAAGCTGTTACAGCACAGGCCGGGCAGGCCGGGGGGGCAAATCGAACGTCGACACAAAAGACAGCACCTAGCAAAAGCCCGGCGATTGCAAAAACCTCTATCCCCGCTTTGCCCAACAGATCGCCGGATGCGGCCCGGGTGAGCCAACCTGTTGAAAAGCCCGCACCGATTGCGACACCTGAAGAGCCCACTGCATCTGCATTGCCGGGCAGCACAACTATGGCCGTTCCCAAAGGACAGGCACAGGTTTCACAAGAAAAAACAGTCAGGACCGCAGAGCCAGACGTGCAAGCGGCCTACAAAGAAAATCCTAAGCCCCCCTATCCCAAAGCGGCCTTTCGCGTCGGTGCCGAGGGGTCTGTGGAAGTCACTGTTGAGGTCAATCCGGATGGCTCTGTCTCTACCGTCAGCCTCGCGCAAAGCAGTGGCAACGAATGGCTGGATCAATCGGCATTGGATTCCGTCAAAGGCTGGCGTTTCCGGTCTGCTCGCAAGGACGGCGTGCTGATCAAAACTGTGGTGAGGGTGCCCATCACTTTCAAGTTAAGAGCCGACCGATAATCGCGGACAAACAAAAGGAAAGAATATGTTGGATGCACTCATTGTCAATGCCGTGTTGGGTATCTTGGTACTGTTGTCGGTGGTGACTTGGACAGTGGCGTGGGTCAAAGTGCGTCAGAACCAAAAAACCGTACGCGAGATGAAAATTTTCGAGCAAAAATTTTTCAAAGTGCGCGCATGGTCTGAGCTGACAGGGCTGGTCAAAACGTCTCAGTGCGCCTTGGCCAGCATGGCGAGCGTTGGCGTCAACGCTGTTCAGGACTTACAGACCAGTGGCCCCAGTGTTCTGATCGATCCCCAACTTGCGCTTGAGCGTGCATTGCATCAGTCGATGCAGGAGCAACTGCGCACGCAAGAGCGGGGTCTATCGGAGCTGGCAACGATTGGTTCCATTTCACCTTTTGTGGGACTTTTTGGTACGGTCTGGGGCATCATGAATGCACTCAAACACATCGGTGAAACCGGTCAAGCGAGCATAGATGTGGTGGCTGGCCCTGTTGGTGAGGCCTTGATTGCCACCGCTGTAGGCATTGCCGTGGCCGTGCCTGCTGTATTTTTTTACAATCTATTGCTGCGTAAACAAAAGCTGCGAATCACGCAGATGGAGTCTTTTGCCGATGCTTTTGCCCGGTTGGCCATGAAATATTTGTCATCTGACCCCGGGGGGCAAAAATGAGCATGCGCAATTCTGGTGACACGGATGGTGCCATTGCCGAAATCAATGTCACGCCGTTGGTGGATGTGATGCTGGTGCTTTTGATTATTTTTATCGTCACAGCCCCCATGATCACCCCGCAGGCCATGAAGATTTCATTGCCCCAGACGGATGCCTTGGCGCAGCGCGATCAAGTAAAAAATGAGGTACTTGTAATTTTCAAAGATGGATCAATGAAGTACAAAGGATCCAATACTTCGGAGGCTGAGCTCAAGGCTTTCATGGTGGCCGATGGCAAGATGCCGCATTACCAACTGCAAGTTCAAGCCGACGAAGCGGTTCCTTATGGCCGGGTTGCCCAAGTCATGGCGTTGGCGCAAGCTGCTGGATTGCACAAATTGACATTTGTAACAATTCCGCGCCAGTAATTTCGATAAAGTTATTGAAATTGAAATCTTTGGTTTTTTTTGGGTAAGGAGTTGACAATTTCATAATATTCGGAATATGCGAATATTGTGCCTATATTTTTGTCGAAAGTATTTTGCGGTTTTGATTTTGCTGGGGTCTGCTCAAGCTGGAGTCGCGCAAGTACTACAGTACCCGCCTGATCGTGCGGGTCAGCTGATGCAGCAACTGCAAACCGACCCGTCTTTGAGGCCAGAAGCCGCGCCCACTTTGCCCAAGTTGGTGCCGCCAGTCGCCCAACCTGTGCCGCCTTCAGTTGCCACACCAGGAGAAGAAACCTTCCTGTTCAAAGCCATTGTTGTTTCAGGCAACACCTTGGTCAGCACGTCTCAGATTGAGGCCATGTTGGCACCTTGGTTGGGCAAACACGTCAGCCTCGCGCAGTTGCAGCAAGCGGTGGCCCAGATCTCCTTGCTTTATCGCGATCAAGGGTGGCTGGCACAAGCAGTCTTGCCAGACCAAGATGTCTCTGAAGGTCATGTGGCTATCACGGTGATCGAGGGCAAGTTAGGCCGAGTGATCTTGCAGGTTCAAGAGACCCAGGCGCAATTGGGTGACATGGTGCGTCGTCGCGTCCAGTCGTTGATTCAAAACCGCATGCAGCTTGGACAAGCCATTCAGTTCAACGACATGGATTGGGCACTGTTGGTGGCTGGCGATTTGCCTGGTGTGTCCGTATCTGGCAGCTTGCAGGCGGGGGGGCTGCCCGGCACTTCAGATCTGCTTGTGAAGGTCGAGAATACGCCTTTGTTGGTCGGCCAGGGCAGTACCGACAACATGGGCAGCCGATCCACGGGCATCGTACGTTTGAATACGCAGTTGCAAGTCAACTCACCCTTTGGCACGGGAGAGCAATTCTCATTTTCTGCGAGCAAAAATACGGGCAGCACCTATGTGCGAGCGGCCGTTAGCACCCCCGTGGGCATTGAAGAATGGCGAGGCCTGTCCTTCAATGCCGAAGTCAGTCGCATGAATTACCGCATTCTGGATAAGTACAAACCAGATGGAGCACGTCTGCGACCTGAAGGCTTCAGCGATGTGTATGGCCTGCATCTGCTCGGCCCTTGGCTGAGAACAAGCAACACCAATTTGAGTTTGGACTTGGGTTTGGAGTACCGCAATGCGGTGGATAAGTCTGACTTAGAGGTGCCTGGCACATTGGGTGTGGTGCGTCGCACCCAAGTGCACAGCCGCACGATGGCCTTGAACTTAAGTCACATGGATGGCCTATGGGGTGGTGGCAACAACTTAGCGGGCCTTGTGCATACGCGTGGCTCGGTGAACCTGGGGCCTTCTGGCCCAGCTTCAATGGATGCAACAGAGGCGCGAACGCAAGGCGATTTCGAAAAAATGCGCTTAACCGTTTCCCGATTGCAGTTCATTGATGGCAAGCACTCCATTTTCATGGCTGCTTCCAAGCAATGGGCTAGCAAAAATCTGGACTCTTCAGAAAAGCTTTATTTGGGTGGCGCATCGGGTGTGCGTGCCTTCCCCAACAGCGAGGCAGGAGGCAGCACTGGCGTCACTGCCACGCTGGAACTGCGTCGCGACTGGAGTGCACAGTGGCAAACCACATTGTTCTATGACTATGGACGTGTGACCCAGTTCAAGGTCCCAGTCCGTGCAGATGGCACCACGCTGCTCAATGATCAGAGCAATGAGCTCATGCTGCACGGTCGCGGGGTGTCTGTCACGTACCGTTTTGTTTCAGGTGCGGAGGTCAAGGCCACCGTATCACGTCGCGTGTCACCTAATCCGCGGCCCACTTCAGAGGGCAAAGACAACGACGGCACCCTTCGTCTCAACCGTGTTTGGCTGACCGCCAGCATTCCTTTCTAAATAGAAAAGACAGTGAACAAGGTTTACCGCGTCATCTTCAACGAAGTCACCGCCACTTGGACGGTGGTGGCGGAGACCGCCCGTTCGTGCGGAAAACGCAGTTCGCTTGTTAAAAAAATGGCCAAGCTGGCTGCTGTTTTGGGGATGGCCGCGCAGTTGGAGTTGGCCGCCGCCGGACCGCCAGCTCCTGTCGAGTTGCCCGCACAAGGGCAGGTGGCGGCGGGCATTGCACAAATTGGCAGAGCGGGCACAGCCACAGCACCCGTGCTCAACATTGACCAAAGCTCGCAACGTGCGGTGATCAATTGGGGCACCTTCAACGTTGGTTCGGGCGGCACTGTCAACTTCAACCAACCCAACGCACAAGCGGCCACGTTGAACCGTGTGCGCGACGCCAACCCCAGCCAGATTTTTGGCAAGATCAACGCGCCCGGCCAAGTCACGTTAATCAACCCGGCAGGCGTGTATTTTGGCAAGAGCGCTGTGCTGGATGTGGGGGCTGTGACCGCCACCACCATGAGCCAAAGTGACGCCAACTTCATGGCGGGCAAATCCGACTTCTCGCGCAATGGCGCTACTGGTGCTGTGGTCAATGAAGGCACCATTCGCACTGCACTCAATGGTTATGTGGCGCTGTTGGCACCGCAGGTGCGCAACGAAGGCTTGATCGTGGCGCAGCAAGGCACCGTCGTCATGGCGGGGGCAGAAGCTGTGAGCCTTAACTTTGACCCTTCCAGCAAATTGGCCAGCATCACGGTCAGCCCCAGCCTGATCGCGACATTGGTCGAAAACAAAACGGCAGTCCATGCACCCGATGGCCTGATCATCCTCAGCGCCACGGCCATGGATGCTTTGACCGGCCAAATCATCAACAGTGGGCAACTGAATGCCAACAGCCTGACCCGTCAGGGCGGGCGCATCTTGCTGCAAAGCGGCAAGGTGCAATTGACCAGCACCAGCGTGCTCAATGCCAAAGGTGCAACGCAAGGTGGTGAGGTGCACATTCAGGCGCACCGCATTGAAAACGCGGGCGTCATCGATGTCTCCAGCACCCAAGGGCCAGGCGGCAAAGTGCTTCTGCAAGCGAGCAGCGCCGCAATACCAACGTCACCCGCAAGCATGACGCTGGCACCTCTTTCGCAAGTGCTAGCAGATGGTGCTACCCATGGTGGCGAGGTGCGTATCGAGTCAACCCACACCTTGCAAATGGACGGCGCCACAGTCTCGGCCAGCAGCAACGCTGGCGCCGGTGGGTCGACTGTTGTGCAAGGCCGCGATGTGACGGTCACAAGCAGCACCGTACAGGTCGACGGCGACACCCGAGGTGGGCAAGTGCACATACGTGCCACGCCCAGCACACCGGCTACGCCACTGGAGCCGTTGACTCCAGCTCCTGAAGCCCCCAAGGTACTGATCAACGGCAACAGCCTGATCAGCGCCAACAGCCGACGTGGTCGGGGGGGGCTGGTGACCATCACGGGTAACACTCTGCTGTTGCAGGACAGTACACGCATTGATACCACCGGCTACAGCGGCGGCGGTGAGGTGTACGTGGGTGGCGGTTGGCAAGGCACGGGCGACTTGCCCCAGGCCAACACCGTGACCATGGGCCAAGACGTGTTGATCGACGCCAGCGCCACCGACCAAGGCAAAGGCGGCACGGTGGTGCTGTGGAGTGACATTCGCAAAGCCGATTCGGTGACTGCAGCGCAAGGCCGCATCCTGGCCAAAGGCGGTGCGAACGGCGGCGATGGTGGGCAGGTGGAGACCTCTGGCAAATGGCTCGACATAGGCGACAACATTTCTGTCTCAACCAAAGCGGCATCAGGACAAGACGGCTTGTGGCTTTTGGATCCAGAGCATTTGTTGATCATCACCCCAGACTGGGTGGGCTTTAACTATTCAATTACTGGCACCACCACTTACACCGCTAGAACAGCCGATCCATCGGCACCCATCATTGAGAATGGCGTTGACACCCGCTATAGAGGTCCAGTCGTTGATGGTATTTCCTATCCAGGGGTGACCACTCTCAAAACCAGCACGATAGTGACCGCCCTTAATTCAGGGAATGTCAAGGTGTTGGCTACAGGACTTATTGATGTCAACGGTTGGCAAGGCTCAGGAATTACCAATTACTACATTAATTCAACAACAACAAATCAGTTGACGCTTGAAGCTGGAACGTCAATTTTCCTAAATAATTCCACTGGCAATAAGTTGATCAATTTGCCAAATGGAAGGCTCGAGTTATTGGCTGGAACCAGTATCTCTCAGGGGTCTACAGAGAGTGCCAGCCTCAATGTAGGTACATTGATTTTGGGCTCATCTAACGGTGGAACGAGCAAACCCGCTGTCAACCTCACTGCAGCAAACAATTACATCAACAACCTCCAGGCCAGCAACGTCAGCACCCTCTCGCTGTCCAATGCCCAAAACCTGGCCGTCAATGCCAACGGCTTGAGCACCACGGGGGCCGTGTCTTTGAACGTGACCGGCAACCTCAACATCAACGGCAGCATCACCACCAACGGTGGAAGTGCCTCGCTCAAGGCCACCAGCCACATCATCCAGGCAGCCAACACCAGCATCGCAACAGGCGGTGGGGCCGTTACCTACTGGTCGAATGCGGGGGGCGCATCGGGTTACATCCGAATCGGGTCGGGTGTGAGTGTCACCTCTGGCGGTGGAGCCATCACCATGGGGGGAGGCACCACCGATCCGATGGTGGGCTATGCAACCGGTGCGGCCAACGGTTCATTCACCAACGGGATCGACATCAGCAGTGGAACGACGCTGAACTCCGGTGGCGGTAACATCAGTCTGCGGGGTCAGAGCGCCAACTTTGCCAACACCTCCAACCTGGCCGTTTACATCAAGGCCAGCACCATCAACGCAGGCTCGGGAAAGGTGTACATCGAGGGCGTCGGATTTGGCACAGGAACCGCCAACGTCCAAGGCGTCACGATCGAAGCCACGTCCACCATCACATCCTCCAACACGGCTTCAGACGCCATTCGCTTGGTCGGAAATACCGGCAGTTCAAACGCCCACAGTTCTTTGGCGGTCAATCTTGGCGGTACCACGCTTGCTGCAACGGGGGCTGGTGGCGGCATCATCATCGAAGGTACGGCGGGTATCGGCACCATCTTTGACCATGCCATCGATTTGGGGAATGTCTCGCTGCTGTCGGCCTCCGGCCCCATCTTGGTCGTGGCCAACAATGCCGCGCTGTCGGGCACCGACAATGCGCACCTGAATTTCTGGGGGGGCAACGTTTTTGGCTCGCAAGCCGGCAGTAGCATTACCTCATCCACGGCCAACATCACGTTGCGTGCGGACGGGCTTCGGGTGGCGGGCACCAACAACTTCAACTCCTCAGGAGCCGTCACCATCGAGTCGGTGGGCAACAGTTTCACCAGTGCAGTCAGCACAATGGGTTTGAGCTTTGGCACCACCTTGAGTAGTCTGACGATTGGGAAGCCCAACAACACAGCCAACATATTTGTCGATGGCTCGGTCAGCGTGGCTGGCCCCATTTCCATTACAGGCGGCAATTTATTTCTGGCGGGTGACTTGACGTCTACGGCAGGGGGTAATCTTTCTCTGCAGGGCACGGGTGAGGTGACTCTGGTGGGCAATGCAAGCACCACCGGCTCCTTCAGCGTGACTGCTGGATCCGCCAATAGCTTTGTGATGGGTATGAACTACAGCACCGGCGTGGGTTCTACCATCTCGGCTGGTCAGGGTGTGACCATCACCGCAGGGACCACCAACCTTGCAGGCAACGTGACCACTGCAGGCGCCAACATCAGCGTGACCGGTAATCTGCAAGTGGCCAACCTCAGCGCCAGCCCTGTGACGTTCGACTCAGGTGGTGGCAATATTGGCTTCACCAGTGGAGTGGTGTCAGGCTTCAGTGGCACTTTGGCTGACTATGCGATTTTGAGCCTGAACAGGAGCAAATCCTTCACAGGCATGAATGCAACGATCAGCGGTATCACTGGCAGTAACCACGTACTTTATTCATTCACCCAAACAGGCAACAGTGCTTTTTACAGGCCCTACGGCGTCTCTGCCGTTGACTATCTGGTTGTGGGCGGCGGCGGTGGCGGCGGAACCAGTGTATGGGGTTCGACTACTGGCGGCGGCGGTGGCGGCGGCGGTGTCGCGGATGGTGTCAACCTTTCACTGACCGAGTCCAGTCTGGGTGTGCTCGTCGGATCGGGCGGCGCGCTAGGCAACCAAGGTGGGGACTCGGCATTTGGCACCATATTGGTCGGTGGCGGTGGCAGTGGTGGTAACACGGGGGTCAACAATGCGACCGCTGGCACCGGTGGGGCCGGTTATGCCGCAGGCGGCGGCGGCGGCGGCGCCGGATGGAATATCTTTACGACTCGCGCAGGGGGTTCTGGCAGCCAACGCAGTGGCGGATCGGGTCGATCCACCAGCACCGCTGGCTGGGGAGGTGCTGGTGGTGGTGCTACCGGAAACGCCCAAGATGGTTGGAACCAAAACACCGTCGCAGGCGCAGGGTTTGCCTCCAGTATCACAGGCACCAGCGTGACCTACGGAATGGGTGGGCGGCCCATCGATGCCGCTACAGCCAATTCAGGCGGCGGTGGAGGTGCGCAGTCCTACGCCACAACACCGAATGGGGCAAACGGCATCGTGGTTCTTCGTCATTCCATGGCCAACGCCACGCGCGCGGCGGGCAGCGCGCTCAGTGTGGTGTCGGGTGGTGGTGCCATCTCATTGAACTCCAACACCACCAACACCACCCTCAGCAGCAATCTGACCCTCTCTGGTCCTGCCACGATCAGCAGCAATCTGTTCATTGGCGCTGACAATTTAACGATCACCTCGGGCAGTGGCGGTGTCACCTTCTCGGGGGCCATCAACAGCGATGCCGCCAGCACGCCCCGAAACTTGTCGGTCACGGCCACAGGCGGCAGCATCACGCTGGGCGGCTCGGTGGGCACCACCAACGCGCTGGACAGCTTCTTGCTGAGCGCATCCGAAGTCGTTTTGCCCAACGCCAACTCTAGTTGGGTGGCCAGAGAGGACATCGTTGTCAACGCGCCAATCCGCCACACCGGGGCCGCCAACGTCACAGCGACCTTGACTGCGGGGGACGACATCTACCTCAATGGCGCCGTATCGGCCACATCCACAGGCCGGCTAAGTTTGGCTTTGACGGGGGCCCGGTACGGCGGCGTTATTGCTTTGGAAGGCGACGTGACGACGGGCGGTGGCAGCTTGTCGGCCACGGCCGACACCATCAGCTTCCAGGCCACATCGAACCAGACGATTGACACCAGCCTCAGCGGTGGCACTGGTGGCGCCATCACCTTGAACAACGTGAGCAACACAGACACCCAAGTCCTACTGGGCGTGTTGAACGGCGGCTCTGCGGGCACGCTGACGCTCAACACAGGCGGGGGCGCGGTCTCGGTCACGGGGACTGTCAATTCGGCAGCGTCCGTGCAGCGTCAGACCGTTATCGGTGCGGGCTTGGGCGGCTGGAGCTCCACGGCTGCCTACGACACAGGCTACGCGGAATGGGGCACGGTCATAGGACCTTTTGCCAACGGAGGGGCGGTTACCCGAACTCTCGATTTCTCAGGCGCTGGGCGAAACATCACCTTTGACGTTTACCGCCTGGAAAGCTGGGACGGCGAATTGATCCAATTCAGTGTGGGTGCTAGCGTCATTGGTTCACATAGCCTTATCGAGAGCACCACACTGACCGCACCCACCAGCGCCACTACTGTGGCTTCAGGGTATGCCGTCACACTGGCACCCAGCGGCAGCGTTTTGTCTGGCGATTTTGGCAGCGCCCGCACGGACCAGACCTGGCGATCGCAAAAGCTCAATGTCTCGATCAACACGCCCAGCCTCTCTTCATCTACCCTTAGGGTTGACAGTACCCTGAACTCGGGTTGGGCCGACGAAGGCTGGGGCATCCGCAACTTTTTGGTGCGTGACCTGGCCTCAAGCTATGCGGGTAATGCAGCCTTGACGGTCAATGCGGGGGCGGGTGCCGTGGGTTTCTCGGGTGGTGTCGGCCAAACCAAGACCCTGGGCGCGTTGCAGCTCAACAGCACAGGCACCACCACTTTGGGCGCAGCTGTCACGGCAGCCAGCCTGAGCACCAATACCGGCGGATCGCTCCGGCTCAGTGGCCCCTCAGTGACCACCACAGGTGCACAAACTTATGCCGAAGACCTCGTCCTGACGGGCAATGTGACCATGTCGGGCTCGGCCATCACGGCCACAGGCGCCATCAATTTGCAGGCCAACCGCCTCACCCTGAGCACCAACACCAGCCATGAAATCGCGGGTGTGATCAGCGGCACCGGTGGCGCCATCACCAAAGAGGGCAGTGGCGTGTTGACCCTGTCCGGGGATAACACCTTCACGGGTGGCGTGACGGTGTCGGCAGGCACGGTCCGGGCAGGGGCGAATTCGGTGTCCACGACCAGCGGGGCCATGGGCACTGGTGCGGTGACGGTGCAGTCAGGTGCGGTGATTGACCTGAATGGCCGGACCGTGGCGAACGCGCTCAACATCACCGGTACAGGCATTGGCAACACCGGCGTGCTGATCAACTCCAACGCCGATGCCGCGACCGCCAGCGGCGCCGTGACGGTAGCGGCCAACTCGACCTTGGGCGGCACCGGCGCCATGACGCTCAGCGGCGTGGTGAGCGCTAGCACCCACACGGTCACCTTTGCCAACGCTGCCTCGTTCACGGCCAACAACGCCGGCAACAGCATCCAAAACATCGTCATCAGCAACAGCGCGCTGACGCTCAGAACCAACCAGTCTTTGTCGGTGGCAGCCAGCAGCCTGAGTGGGGCGACCACGCTGCAAACCATGGCGGCCAACAGAGACATCACCATCTCAGGCGCCATCACCAACAACCTCGATGGCAACAGCCTGACCTTGATGGCCTCCAAGGACATCGCCTTCAGCAGCAGTGTCACGGGTTCCTCAGGGAAATCGCTCAGCGTCTACGCCTATTCAGACACGGACAACAGCAGCGCCGGGGGCATTCGTTTTGGTTCTTTCATTTCGACCTGGGGCGGCCATGTGGTGCTGGCTGGCGGCACCAACGACACCACATCGAGTTGTGCCGGAACTTTCTCATGCACTGCGGGGTTTGCCAGTCAAGGTATCTCCAACATCGGCATCTTCTTGACAGGTGCAAGCCAGTACATCCAAGCGGGGGGTGGCAACATCACCATGCGCGGGCTGGGTAACCCCACGGGCAGTTCTACTGGCGACGGTATTCTTTTTGAGAATTCGGGTGGCGTAACCACATCCGGCACGGGAACGATCACCTTAACGGCTATCGCGACAGGTGTCTGGAACGGCATTCGAGTCAACAGCACCACGATTTCCACAGGGTCGGGTGACATCTCTATCACCGGCAACAGCAATTCGACCGGTTCTTTCAGCGGCGTGCGCCTGCATGGAAGCACCGCGGTCAGCACCACGGGCAGGGTGAATATTTCGGGTGTCGGCGGAAGTGCCAATTACGGTGTGTGGGTCGTGGACACAGCCTCCATCAGCGCGGGTGGTGACGTCACCATCAACGGCCAGAACGCGACGCGCAATTGGGGCGTGGTCTTGGAGTCCAGCGGTACCATTCAGAGCACTGCGGGCAACATTTCTGTCACGGGTGTGGGCTCGAGTGGTGTTTATCTGAATATCACCTCCCTGGTGGCCGCCAATAACGCGAGCACACCCACCTCGGGGGGCAGCATCAGCATCAACGGCACCGGCTCCTCCGGCTACGGTCTGCAACAAGCCTCAGGCGCAATGACGGCTTTCGGTTCGATCACCGCGACCGTCTCGAGCACTGGGATGCGCGCATCGTATTTTGGGGGCACAGGAGTCAACCGTGCCGTGGGCGATATCTCCATCACCAGCACCAGCACCAGCGGCAATAACTGGGGCATGTATGTTGAAACTAACAAGGTCTTTCAGACCACGGCCGGCAACATCGCCATCACGGCCTCGGGTCAAGCTGGTGCCTATATTTACGGCAAATTGATTGCTGCCAACAGCGAGGCCAACCCCACCTCGGGCGGTACCATCACCATCAATGCCAGCGGCACCAGCAGCTACGCATTGCAACTTTATGGCTCGACTGTGATCGCCCATGGCGCAATCAACATCACAGCAGCCAATACCAGTACACACCACAGCTTCAGACACGAAGGGGCGGCGGGCATCATCAGATCCAATGGCGACATCACCATTCAGGCGGGCAACACTACGGGCAATACAGGAACTTGGGGCTTGGTATTGGACTCTGGTGCATCTATGCAGTCTGTTGGCGGAAACATCGCCATTACTGCCAGGGGTTCCTATGGCGGCTTGTATATTGAAGACAACGGCACCATTGTGGCGGGCAACCACTTCAGTGCGCCCACATCTGGCGGAAACCTGACGATCAATGCTACAGGGGTTACCGGTCACGGAACGCAAATCGTCGCAGGTTCTTTGGTGGCCAACGCCACCATCAACTTCACAAGCACTGGAGGCGATGAGGGCGCAACCATATACGGCACGGGTTTGTTCAGAGCGAATGGCAACATCACGATTGCTTCGACCTCGACATCGACGAGTGACTGGGGGCTTTACTTAGATTCCAGTCGCCTCATTCAATCCACTGGCGGCGATGTCTCGATCACGACCAACGGCGGTTGGGGGCTTTATATCGCTGGCGGAGGCATTGTTGCTGGCAACAGCACCACCGAGCCGACATCCGGCGGCAATATCACGATCAATTCAACAGCAAGCAACGGATACGGTTCGCAGATCATCAATGGTTCGCTGGTGGCCAACGGCACCATCAACCTCACATCCCGCGGTGCCCTTGAAGGCGCCTACATCTATGGCACGGGTTTGTTCAGAGCCAATGGTGACATCACCATCAATGCCACCAGCACGACCACGGGAAATTGGGCCTGGTACCAGGACAACAGTCGCTTTGTCCAGTCAACGGGCGGCAACATCTCCATCACCGCCCGTGGCGGCTACGGCATCTACGTCAATGGTGGCGGAATTGTCGCGGGCAACAGCACCACCGCGCCGACGGCCGGGGGCTCCATCACCATCAACTCGACCACCACGGGCTCTAACGCCGGCGGGGCTGGTTTCCGCATGAACAGCGACAACACAGCCGTCTTGGCCTACGGTGACATTAATGTGTGTGCCAATGGTGCGTCTGCTGGCATGAACAACGCGGCAGGAAATGCCTATGGCGTTGCGATGTGGGGCTATCAGCAGGTCATACGCAGTTTCAATGGCAATTTGACGATGACCGGTTATGCCAACTTCAGCACCGGAATAGATGGACCATCGGGCGGCATCACCGTCCACAACTCCACCAACACCTTGCGCGCTAAAGGCGACATCATGCTCAAAGGCGTGTCCATGCAAGGCATCGGTCTGTATTTGACGGTGGTCGATGGGGGGTCCACCACCCAGGGCGTGCGGTCCGATACCGGCAACATCGTGATGGATGGCCTGAATAACAACACCAGTTTTGGTGCCACTTACATCCGCTTGCCGATCGTCGCGAGCGCCGGTTCCATCTATATCTCTGGCGCGGGTGGCCTGAACGGCATCCGCCAGGACGCATGGCAGGGCGCCATTACGGCATCCGGTGACATCAACCTTGTGGGCTACGCCAGGTCATCGGACGGCTTGTATTTCAGCGTTGGCGGCATCACCTCCACGGGTGGCAATGTCACGATGTCGGGTTACACCCCGGCCACCAACGCGGCCAGTGACTACGGCATTTACTCTGCTGCGTCTTCGGTGTCGGCGGCCAATGGTTCGGTTATTTTCCAGGGCGCCAAAATCAACTCGGCATCTACGGGCAATGGGCTGTTTGCCAACGCAGCTAGCAACACCACCGGCGGCCTGATTGACCCGATTTATGCACTGGCGGATGCGGCCAACCCGGCGTTTGGCCCCTCAAAAGGCATCAAGTGGCTGGGCAACATCACGGCCAACACCTCGACGGGTTACATCCAAATCCACTCCAAGGCGCCCGAGATCACTGGGAATATGACGGCCTATGGTTTGGCCTTGTTGGGCACCAACCAAAGCTATTCGCTCACCGGCACAGGCTCGATCAGCGCCATCACAGCCAGTTTGGGGACCGGGTCGCTCACTTATTCCAATTCAGGCACGCTGACCATTGGCTCTTTCGGTGGCGTCAGCGGCATCACCGCAGGCACAGTCACGCTGACAGCAGGGGGCTTGCTCGGGTCCAACAACATCTCTGCCACAGGCGGCACGATCACGATCAACCCCGCCACAGGGTCGCATGACTATTCGGGCGTGATTTCGGGTGCTGTGGGCCTGACCAAGTCCGGCAATGGCACCCAAATCTTGTCGGGTGCCAACACCTATTCTGGCGCGACCAACATCACCGGCGGGGTTCTGCGGGTGACCCACTCTGACGGACTGGGTTCATCGGCAGGCGGTACGACAATCAGCGGTGGAGCTGCGCTTGAGTTGACGGGCGGCATCACCTTGGCCGATGCCCTCTCACTTTCGGGCACTGGCGTGTCCAATAACGGCGCAGTCCGCAGCGTCTCTGGGGCTAACACCCTCACAGGCAACATCACCCTGGCGGCCGCTGCTGAAATTCAAGTTGATGCTGGCACCTTGTCCATCGCACCCACAGCGGGCAACGCATTCACAGGCGCCTTTGCCCTCACGACGCAAACCGATGGCAACTTGACCATTGCTGGCGTGATGGCGACTGGCACGGGTTCATTGACCAAGACGGGCGCAGCCAATCTGTTTTTAACGGCCAACAACTCTTTCACGGGCAACACCACGGTTTCGACGGGCGCCCTCTATTTGGGTAACAACACAGCTGCTGGCTCGTTGGCCGGGGCGATTGTCAACAACACCAGTGTGTGGATTCACCGCTCAGACAACGTGACCATGGGCAACGCCATCAGCGGTACTGGCAGCTTGACCAAGATGGGCAGCAACACGCTGACACTGACCGCTAGCAACACGTACAGCGGCACGACCACCATCAACGCGGGCACGCTGGTGCTGCAAAACGACGCAGCCAACCCGACCAGCAAGACCATTGCGGGCACCGGGGCCTTGCGCATCGAGTCTGCTGCCAACAGTTTCACCAGCGCCTTCAGCACCTCGGGTTGGAACTTTGGCTCCACCTTGAGCGGCTTGACCATTGGCAAGTCCACCAACACCACCAACATCACCCTGGGCAGTGCCCTCTCGGTGACGGGGCCGATTTCGGTGTTCGGCGGGAAAATCGAACTCTCCAACGACTTGACCGTTAGCACCAACGATCAGCTTAGGCTCATTGCCAGCAAAGACATCGTGGCTTCTTCAGGTGTTGATATCTCCACGCAAGGCGGCAACATCGTATTGAGCAGTAACAGCGATGGTGCTGCAGGCGGTGCCATTTTGATGACTGGCGCGACCTTGCGCAGTTATGGCGGGAGCATCACACTGGGCGGCGGCACAGATGGATCGGGTTACGCCGAGGGATCTGCAGAAGGTGCAGTTGGTCAGCGTTACCGTGGTTTGTGGTTGGATCAAACCACGATTGATGCATCGGGTTCAAGTGCCAATGGCAATGTCGCCATTCGAGGCAGAGGTTGGCAAGGTGCTGATTGGGTAAGTTCAGCGGCAGCAGACTATGCAATCGGAGTCGATGTCGTGACCAATACCGTCATCAAGACGGGTGGTGCGGGTACGGTATTGATAGACGGGATTGGTGGCAAGAACAATCGCGGTGATTCACACGGTGTGGGCATCAATTTCTTCAACGGGCCACAAATTCACACGGATTCAGGCGCCATCACCTTGGGGGGCAGTGCAGGTACTGGTACTGCCCGCGAGCGTGCGGGTATTTTGATGGACGGTGGTGCTACCGCTTCCATCTACTCTTCTTCGGGTGCTATCACTATCACGGGTGTCGCCGCTGTGAATGATCCGGGCATCAAGTTCAATGCTGGCGTTAACTTGGGTTGGAACGGTGTGTCTGGCAACACAACGGGTGCCATCACCCTCAACGCCAATGCCATGTCCTTAGGGTCTGGCTTGAGCCTGAGAACATCTGGTGCTCTGACGATCCAGTCGGTGGGGGATAGTTTCACGAGCGCCTTCAGCACCAGCGGCTGGAGCTTGGGCAACAACTTGGGTAGCTTGACCATTGGCAAGACCACCAACACCAGCGCCATTAGCCTGGCCAATGCCATCACGATGGCTGGCCCGATGACGGTTTACGGTGGTGTCGTCAATGTCAACGCAAACCTGAACACCAGCGCCGGCGCTGGAGCGGGTGATCTGCTCATCAAAGCATCAGGTGACATTTCACTCCAGGCCAGCAGATCCATCACAACCGCGGGTGGCGATGTGGTGTTGTGGGCCAACAGCGACGGTGAAACCACGGGCGGGGGCATTTTTGCGTACTCGGGTGTGAACATTTCCACTGGGGGCGGACATTTGTGGATGGGCGGCGGCTCTGGCAATGCAAGCTGGAACGGTTTGACGGTGGGGGATGGTTATGCAGTCTCAGGCACCACGATCAGTGCGCCACTCACCGCCAATGCAGTCGCCTCAAACTTTGACAGGCCTGCGGTTTTCCTTCAAGGCACCATGCTGTCCACCGCCAATGGCGACGTGTACATTGCCGGTCGAACCACCACATCGCGCGGCTTCCTGACCACGGGTAATGTGTCGATCAACGCGGGGGCTGGCAAGGTCAAGATTGAAGCCATTGCCGTCACGGGTGGCGCCGGTGCAGGCACAGGCTGGCACGATGCCACCAGCACGTTCACGGTGACGTCCACCAACGCCGCTGCCGATGCCATTGTGTGGAGATCTGACGCCTCTGGCAGCAGTACCAGTGGCTTGGGGGGTGAGGGCTTCGGGATGGCGGGCACCAATTCACTGATTGCCAGCAACGGTGGAGGTGTCAGCTTCACATCCAGAGGGTCCTCCACTGGCTCAGATGGTATTCGGCTGGGTTACCTGCAAGATCAAGGTGGAACTTTGAACCTGTTGGCCAATAGCGGTGCCATTTCTCTGAATACCGGCTCGAGTGCCATCAACTTTGCCAACAACTTAACCGACACCTTTATTGGCTTCAGAAGCGGTTCTGCGGTGACCGCCTCTACCAGCAATGTGTCGATCATTTCAGACAATGTCAGCATTGCGGGCAACCTCAACATCAACACCACCGGTGCACTGACCGTGGCGCCCACGGCAGGCAACTCTTTCTCGAGCACATTCAACACCGCATTCCTGCGTTACTCCTCGGGCATCACCGGCTTGACCATCGGTCACGCCAGCAACACCGGCAACATCACCATTGGCTCTGCCGCCACCGTGGCCGGGCCCATAACGCTGTGGGGTGGGGCCGTGGCGCTCAACGGCGTCTTGACCACGACCAACGCCAGCACTGGCGACATCAGCATCCGGACCAGCGGTCTGACAGGTTCGAGCGGCATGTCCCTGGCCAATGGACGCACCCTGACGGTCACCCAATCTGGCACCAGCACCTACAGCGGCGCAGTCGGTGGAACCGGGGTCTCCTTCAGCAAAGCTGGCGCAGGCAACTTGACCCTGTCGGCCGCGCAGACGTTCACCGGCGCCATGTCGGTGGGGGCAGGCACCTTGACCAACGGCGTGGTCAATCTCTTGACCGACGGTACGGCATTGACCGTGGAGAACAACGCGACCTGGAGCCTCAATGGTTTTGCGGACACGGTCGGCTCCATCGCAGGTCCCGGCAACATCAGCCTGGGCAGTGCGACTTTGACGGCCGGTGGCAGCCATGCCAACACCACCTTCGGTGGCGTGATGTCGGGCACCGGCGGCTTCACCAAAACCGGCACCGGTACATTGACCTTGTCTGGCGTCAACACATTCACGGGTGCCACGCGCATCAGTGCGGGCACCCTCAAGAGCGCCGCAATCAATGCGCTGAGCAACAGCACGGCGGTGACAGTGGAGGCCAATGGCACTTGGGACTTGGACGGCTATGCAGACACGGTGGGCTCGATCGCGGGCAGCGGTCAGATCCTGTTGGGCAGCGCAACGCTCACCGCAGGGGGCAACGGCACCAGCACCAGCTTTGGCGGCGTGATTTCCGGCGCCGGTGGTCTGACCAAAGCGGGTTCCGGTGTGTTGACGCTGTCGGGTCAGAACACCTACCAGGGGGGCACCCTGGTGAGCGCCGGCACGCTTGCGGTGGGCCATGCCTTGGCCCTGGGCGACAGCAGCAGCGGCACCAGTGTGGCCAGCGGCGCCGCACTCGACCTGCTGGGCGTGGATGTGCAAGGCGAAGTGCTGACGCTGGCGGGCGGTACCCTCAAAGACGCCACCAGCAGCTGGGCCGGAGCCATCACGCTGACGGCCAACAGCTTCTTCGATGTCGGCAGCGGCGACACGCTGACCGTCAGCGGCGTGATTTCTGAAAGTGGCGGTGCGTTTGGCCTGACCAAATCGGGGGCCGGCACCTTGGTGCTCTCGGGCGACAACACGCTCTCTGGCGCCAGCACGGTTTCGCAGGGGCTGGCGCAGGTGGGCCATGCGCGCGCATGGGGCACAGGGGCCGTCACGGTGAGCAATGCGGCTGCGCTGGATCTGGCCGGCTATTCGATCGCCAACGCGCTGACCGTAGCCGGTACAGGGGTCTCCGACAGCGGCGTGCTCTACAACAGCGCCAGCACCGCGGCCGGGGTGACGGGTGCCATCACGCTGTCGGCCGCCTCTACCTTCAAGAACCAGGGCCAACTCACCCTGGGCGCCATCAATGGTGCTGCGGCGCTGACCCTGCAGAACACGGGCGCCGTGGTGCTGAACGGCGCGGTGGGCGGCAGCACGGCGCTGTCCTCCTTGACGGTCGCCGGCCCGGTCACTGTGGCTGCCGATGTGAGGACCACCGGCACGCAAGCCTACACAGGTGCGGTCACGCTCAGCGGCGGCGCCCGCACTTTGACCGGCTTAACCATCCATACCCAGAGCACCCTGGCGGGCGGCGGCAACGCGCTGACCCTCTCGGGTGCTGCGGATGTGGATGGGGCCTACACCGGCTTAAGCAGTTTGAGCGTTTCGGGGGCCTCCAATTTGGGTGCCGATGTGACGACCACGGGCACGCAGACCTACACCGGTGCGGTGACCTTGAGCGGCGGTGCACGCACACTGACCGGCTCCAGCATCAACAACCGCAGCACACTGGCTGGCGGCAACAATGCCTTGACGATCACGGGCGACGCCGACATCGATGGGGCTTTCAGTGGCATCAGCCAACTGAGCGTTTCGGGCGCTACCAATATCGGTGCCAACGTCACGACCACTGGCACACAGACCTACACCGGAGCCGTGATCCTGAGCGGCGGTGCGCGCACATTAACGGGCTCAACCATCAACACCCAAAGCACGCTGGACGGTGGCACCAACGCCCTGACCATCACGGGTGCGGTGGATGTGGATGGCCATGCCACCAATCTGGCCAGCTTGAGCGTGAGTGGCGCTGCTGATCTGGGGGGCAACATCACCAGCAGCGGTGTGCAAACTTACTCCGGTGCGGTGAATTTGAGTGGTGGCGACCGTACGCTGACGGGCACGACCATCAACACACAGAGCACCTTGGCGGGTGGCGGCAACGCGCTGACCATCACCGGTGCGGCCGACATCGACGGCGCTGTCACAGGTGTGACGAATCTGAGCGTCTCGGGTACTTCGAACATCGGCGCCAATGTCACGACCAGCGGCATCCAGACCTACACAGGTGTGGTGACTTTGAGTGGTGGCGACCGTACGCTGACGGGCTCGACCATCAACACACAGAGCACCTTAGCGGGTGGCGGCAACGCGCTGACCATCACCGGTGCGGCCGACATCGACGGCGCTGTCACAGGTGTGACGAATCTGAGCGTCTCGGGTACTTCGAACATCGGCGCCAATGTCACGACCAGCGGCACCCAGACTTATTCAGGTTCGGTGACGGTCTCGGCCGCTTCAACCTTGGCCACGACCAACAGCAACGTGACTTTGGGCGGCAGCTTAACCTTGGCTGAAAACCTCACCATCAACACCGGCGCTGGCGCGGGTGACATTGTGCTGACGGATACAGTCGATGGTGCCAAGGCGCTGAGCTTGAGCGCAGGCACCGGCGCCATCACCTTGAGTGGGGCGGTGGGGCAAACCACACGCTTGGGAGTCTTGACACTCAACAGCACTGGCAACACCACACTGGCACAAGCCGTGAAGGCCGCCAGCCTTGTCAGCAACGCGGGCGGCACGATGCTCATCAACGGTGGCAGTGTGGACACTACGGGCACACAAAGCTATGGCGATGCGATCACGTTAGGCGCTGACACCACGTTGACCGGCACGACCATCAACACACAGAGCACCTTGGCGGGTGGCGGCAACGCGCTGACCATCACCGGTGCGGCAGATATCGACGGCGCTGTCACAGGTGTGACGAATCTGAGCGTCTCGGGTACTTCGAACATCGGCGCTAACGTCACGACCAGCGGCACGCAGACTTATTCAGGTTCGGTGACGGTCTCGGCCGCTTCAACCTTGGCCACGACCAACAGCAACGTGACTTTGGGCGGCAGCTTGACCTTGGCTGAAAACCTCACCATCAACACCGGCGCTGACGCGGGTGACATTGTGCTGACGGGTGCAGTCGATGGTGCCAAGGCACTGAGCTTGAGCGCAGGCACCGGCGCCATCACCTTGAGTGGGGCGGTGGGGCAAACCACACGCTTGGGAGTCTTGACACTCAACAGCACTGGCACCACCACACTAGCACAAGCCGTGAAGGCCGCCAGCCTTGCCAGCAACGCGGGCGGCACGATGCTCATCAACGGTGGCAGTGTGGACACTACGGGCACACAAAGCTATGGCGATGCGATCACGTTAGGCGCTGACACCACGTTGACCGGCACGACCATCAACACACAGAGCACCTTGGCGGGTGGCGGCAACGCGCTGACCATCACCGGTGCGGCAGACATCGACGGCACTGTCACAGGTGTGACGAATCTGAGCGTCTCGGGTACTTCGAACATCGGCGCCAATGTCACGACCAGCGGAACCCAGACCTACACAGGTGCGGTGACTTTGAGTGGTGGCGACCGTACGCTGAAGGGCTCGACCATCAACACACAGAGCACCTTGGCGGGTGGCGGCAACGCGCTGACCATCACCGGTGCGGCAGACATCGACGGCGCTGTCACAGGTGTGACGAATCTGAGCGTCTCGGGTACTTCGAACATCGGCGCCAATGTCACGACCAGCGGAACCCAGACCTACACAGGTGCGGTGACTTTGAGTGGTGGCGACCGTATGCTGACGGGCACGACCATCAACACACAGAGCACCTTGGCGGGTGGCGGCAACGCGCTGACCATCACCGGTGCGGCCGACATCGATGGCACTTTCTCAGGCGTCACCAACTTGAGCGTGTCAGGCACTTCTAATATTGGTGCCAACGTGACGTCAACCGGCACGCAGATTTATGCGGGAGCCGTAACCCTGAGCGGCGGCGACCGCACCTTAGCGGGCGCGACCGTGAACACGCAAAGCACTTTGGCCGGTGGCAACAATGCCTTGATCATTACAGGGGCAGCAGACATTGACGGCGCGTTAAGTGGCCTCACCAACCTGAGCGTGGCGGGCGCGTCCAACATCGGCGCCAACGTCACGACATCGGGCACGCAGACCTATACCGGTGCGGTGACGGTATCTGCCGCATCAACGCTGAGCACGACCAACAACCATGTGAACTTTGGGAGCAGCCTGAATTTAGGTGATAACCTGACCGTCAACACCGGTGCTGGAGCCGGTGACATTGTGGTGACGGGTGCTGTGGAAGGGGCCAAGGCGCTGACTTTGAACGCTGGCACCGGCGCGATCACCTTGAGTGGTGCTGTTGGACAAACCACACGCCTCGGAGTCTTGGCGCTCAACAGCAGCGGAGTTACCACACTGGCACAAGCCGTCAAAGCCGCCAGCCTGACCAGCAATGCCGGCGGGACGTTGCTCATCAACGGCGGTAGTGTTGACACCACCAGCACACAAAGCTATGGCGATGCGATCACCCTGGGTGCCGACAGCACCCTGACCGGATCGACCGTGAACACGCAGAGCACCTTGGCCGGTGGCGGCAACGCGCTGACCATCACCGGGGCAGCAGACATTGACGGCGTGTTCAGTGGGCTCACCAACTTGAGCGTCTCGGGTACTTCGAATATTGGTGCCAACGTCACGACCACGGGCACGCAGACCTATGCGGGTGCGGTGACCTTGAGCGGTGGCGACCGCACCTTGGCCGGCTCGACCATTAACACGCAAAGCACTGTGGCCGGTGGCGGCAATGCCCTGACCATCACCGGTGCAGCAGACATTGATGGTTCAATCTCTGGCCTCACCAACTTGAGCGTCTCGGGTACTTCGAATATTGGTGCCAACGTCACGACTACGGGCACGCAGACCTATGCGGGCGCGGTGACCCTGAGCGGTGGCGATCGCACCTTGGCCGGCTCGACCGTGAACACGCAGAGCACCCTGGCGGGTGGCGGTAATGCGTTGATCATCACCGGCGATGCGGACATTGATGGTGCAATCTCTGGCATCACGAATCTGAGTGTTTCGGGCACCACCAACATCGGCGCCAACATCACCACCAGCGGCACACAAACCTATACGGGTGCGGCCACCCTGAGCTCCAACGCTGAATTGGCAGGTTCGGGGATCACCTTGGCCGCAGTGGCACTGCAGTCGGGCGCCAACGCTTACACCTTGAGCATCAACAACACTGACGATGACTCCAAGATCGACGGCGTGGTCAGCGGCACAGGTTCTTTGGTGAAGAAGGGCGCGGGCACCTTGAGCCTCAATGGCGACAACACCTACAGCGGCACCACCGACGTGAATGCGGGTACTTTGAAGTTAGGCCACAGCCAGGCTTTGGGCGCAACCGCTTCAGGCAGCGGCACCACGGTGGGGGCCGGCGGCACGCTGGACCTGAACGAATTGAGCGTGCAAGAGTCAGTGACCGTGGCCGGTGGCCGAATTCTCAATGGTGTGTTGGGTGGAGACATGACGCTCACGGCGGACAGCACCATTGAGGCGGGCGCGGGCTCGAGCCTGACGCTGTCGGGGGACATCACGGGCAGTTTTGGCTTGACGTTCAGTGGTGCAGGGGTGATCACCTTGAGCGGAAACAACAGCTTCACGGGCGAGACCACCATCAGCTCGGGCACGGTGGTGGTGGCCAGCAACACGGGCTTGGGCAGCGCAGCGGGGGGCACGACCTTGGCCAGTGGCGCCACGTTGGATCTGGCGGGGGTGACGGTGGCCGGCGAGAGCTTGGTGCTGCAGGGCGGCACGTTGAAGGACGCGACCAGCTCCTGGGGCGGCACCATCTTGATGACGGCAGACAGCACGTTTGACATTGCCCAAGGCGACACGCTGACGGTCACAGGTGCCATCTCAGGCGCAGGCCGTTTGACCAAAACAAGTGCTGGCATTTTGGTGTTGAGCCATGCTGCCAACACCTACGAGGGTGGCACCACGGTGAGCGGCGGTGTATTGAAGGTGTCTGCTGATCGCAATTTGGGTGCTGTGCCTGGAGCGGTTAACGCCCACAACATCACGCTGAATGGCGGCACCTTGCAGGCCACTGTCGACATGACCCTGTCTGCCCTGCGCGGTATCACCATGACGGGCAACAGCACGTTCAGCACCGACGCCAGTGTCAGCGTGAACTATGCCGGAGTGATCGCAGGCTCTGCAGGCTTGACCAAGTCGGGTTCGGGCTCGTTGGTGCTGACCGGTACAAACACCCACACCGGCAGCATGACTGTGGCCGGCGGCGCACTCCAATTGGGCAACGGCACAACCGGTGCTTTGGCGGAGGCCAGCAACATCGTGATCGATGCCGGGGGCAAACTGATCTTGAATCGCAGCAACGATTTCACTTTGGCCAACGTCATCTCTGGCGCAGGTGCATTGCAACAAAGTGGCTCGGGTACCGCCACGTTGACGGGCAATAACAGCAACTTCACGGGCAGCACCACGTTGGCTGCTGGTGTCTTGAATGCGGGGCAGGCCAACGCCTTGGGCAGCAATAGCACAGGCACTGTTTTGTTTGATGGCGGCGCACTGCAATACAGCGCCGACAACCAAGTCGACTACTCGGCACGCATCTCCACTGCGGCCAACCAAAACATCAAGATCGATACGAACGGCCAAGCCGTGACCTTGGCTGCCGGCCTGTCTGGCTCAGGTTCGACGCTGACCAAGCTCGGATCTGGCACCTTGACGCTCTCGGGTGCCAACACCTACTCGGGCGACACCACGGTGTCTGCAGGCACCTTGAAAGTGACGGACACGCTGGCCGATGCCACTGACGTGGTGGTGGCCTCGGGTGCCACTTACCGCGCGGAGGCAACGGACACCATTGCTTCACTCAGCGGAGCCGGAGGCACGGTGCTTGCCAGTGGCGTGACGCTGACCACAGGCAATGCCAACAACCAAAGCATTTCGGGTGTGATCAGCGGTGCAGGCGCATTGACCAAAGTGGGCAGCGGTACGCTGACCCTTAGCGGCGCCAACACCTATGCGGGTGACACCAACATCAGCGCAGGCTCCTTGAAGGTGGCAGGCACCTTGTCCGATGCCACTGATGTGGCGGTGGCTTCTGGTGCCACTTACCGCGCTGAGGCAACGGATACCATTGCCTCACTCAGCGGAGCCGGAGGCACGGTGCTTGCCAGTGGCGTGACGCTGACCACAGGCAATGCCAACAACCAAAGCATTTCGGGTGTGATCAGCGGTGCAGGCGCATTGACCAAAGTGGGTAGCGGTACGCTGAGCTTGACAGGCGCCAACACCATGACGGGGGTGGTGAGCATCGAAGCCGGCACCTTGGTGGCCGACCACAGCGCGGGACAAGCGCTGGAGACCGCTGCCAAAGTGCAGGTGAGTGCTGGCGCGGTGTTGAGCGTCGGCACACCTTCGGCTGGCACCACCACCCTCCAGTCGTTGGCAGGTGCGGGTGATGTGGTGGTCGGGGCAGACCAGCGCTTGAAGGTCACTGCAGGACTGGCGAGCGATGATTTTTCAGGTGTGATCAGCGGCGGCTCGGGCAGCGGTGGGCTGGAAGTTGCAGGTGGCACGCTCACCCTGACGGGCGTCAACACCTACACCGGCAACACCGCCATCACGGGCGGTGCGATTTTGAAGATCATGGGCGCGGGCAGCATCGCTGCGTCGGGTGCAGTGCAGGTGTCGGGCAGCAATGGTGCGGTCTTGGACATGGCTGGCGCATCGGCAGGGGTGACCCTCAACAATTTTTCATCGGCCAGCAGCCTCACCGGTTCTGTGCTATTGGGCAGCAACACGCTCACCTTGAACACCACCGGTTCGCGAGACCTGGCCTTGGTGGTCAGTGGCACCGGTGGCTTGAGCAAAACCGGCGCCGGCACCTTGACGATGAGCGCGGCCAACACCTATTCGGGCGACACCACGGTTGCTGCAGGCACCTTGGTGCTGACGGGGGCTTTGAATAACGCGACCGATGTCACTTTGAGCGGCACCTCGGTGTGGGACTTGCGCGCTTCACAATCGGTGGCCAGCTTGAGCATGGCCAGCGGCAGCAGGATCACGCGCGGGGCGGGCACATCGGCCTTGACGGTGACCGGCCAGTCGACCTTGGCCAACAGCGTGACCACCAGCGGCACACAAACCTATCAAGGCGCGGTCACATTGGCGGCGGCCACCACGTTGGCGGGCTCGACCATCCACACGCAGAGCACCCTGGCGGGCGGCGGCAACGCCTTGATCATCACGGGTGCTGCGGATATTGACGGCGCTTTCTCGGGCATCACCGCTCTGAGCATCAGCGGTACTTCTAACTTGGGCGCCAATGTCACCACCACGGGCACGCAGACTTATGCCGGTGCCGTGACCTTGAGCGGTGGCGACCGCACCTTGGCAGGCTCAGTCATCAACACACAGAGCACCTTGGCTGGTGGTAACAACGCGCTGACCATCACGGGCAATGCGGATATCAATGCTGCATTCACTGGCCTGACCGCTTTGAGCATCAGCGGTACTTCGAACCTGGGTGCCAACGTCACGACCATGGGCACCCAGACCTACACCGGTGCCGTGACCCTGAGCGGTGGTGACCGCACCTTGAGCGGCTCAGTCATCAACACACAGAGCACCTTGGCCGGTGGCAACAATGCCTTGACCATCACAGGGGCAGCCGACATCGATGGTGCGGTAACGGACATCACCAACTTGAGCGTGTCAGGCACTTCTAACTTGGGCGCCAACGTCACCACCACGGGCACGCAGACTTTCGCAGGTGCCGTGACCTTGAGTGGCGGCGATCGCACCTTGGTCGGCTCAGTCATCAACACGCAAAGTACCTTGGCCGGTGGCGGCAACGCATTGACCATTACCGGGGCAGCCGACATCGATGGTGCGGTAACCGGCCTCACCAACTTGAGCGTGTCGGGTACTTCAAATCTCGGTGCCAACGTCACCACCACGGGCACCCAGACCTACACAGGCGCGGTGACCTTGAGCGGCGGCAACCGCACCTTGGCCGGCTCGACTGTGAACACGCAAGGTACGGTGGCTGGTGGCAACAACGCCTTGACCATCACGGGCGACGCAGACATCGACGGTTCCTTCACGGGCCTGACCGCTTTGAGCATCAGCGGCACTACTAACTTGGGCGCCAACGTCACCACCTCTGGCACGCAGACATACGCCGGTGCCGTGACCTTGAGTGGCGGCGATCGCACCTTGGTCGGCTCCACTATCAACACGCAAAGCACTTTGGCTGGTGGCAACAACGCCCTGACGATCACCGGCGCATCGGACATCGATGGCGCGTTCACAGGTATCACGAACTTGAGCGTGTCCGGCACCTCCAATATCGGCGCCAATGTCACCACCACGGGCACCCAGACCTACACAGGCGCGGTGACCCTGAGCGGCGGCGACCGCACCTTGGCCGGCTCGACCATTAACACGCAAAGCACTGTGGCCGGTGGCGGCAATGCCCTGACCATCACCGGCGCTGGGGATATTGACGGCGCCTTCACAGGAATTACCAACCTGAGCGTCTCGGGTACTTCGAATATTGGTGCCAACGTCACGACCACGGGCACGCAGACCTATGCGGGCGCGGTGACCCTGAGCGGTGGCGATCGCACCTTGGCCGGCTCGACCGTGAACACGCAGAGCACCTTGGCTGGTGGCGGTAACGCGCTGACCATCACGGGAGACGCAGACATCGACGGCGCCTTTTCTGGCCTCACCACCTTGAGTGTGTCGGGTACTTCTAACATCGGTGCCAATGTCACGACCACAGTCACACAGACCTACGCCGGCGCGGTGACGCTGAGCGGCGGCGACCGCACCCTGGCTGGCTCCATCATCAACACACAAAGCACTTTGGCCGGTGGCGGCAACGCGCTGACCATCACGGGTGCAGCCGACATCGACGGTGCCTTCTCTGGCCTCACCAACTTGAGCGTCTCGGGAGCTTCCAACATCGGTGCCAACGTGACCACCACGGGCACGCAGACCTACGCCGGCGCGGTGACCTTGAGTGGGGGTGATCGCACTCTCACCGGTTCCACCATTAACACGCAAAGCACTTTGGCCGGTGGCGGCAACGCGCTGACCATCACGGGTGCTGCGGACATTGATGGTGCGTTCACTGGCATCACGAATCTGAGTGTTTCGGGCACCACCAACATCGGTGCCAACATCACCACCAGCGGCACCCAAACTTATGTGGGTGCGGTGACCTTGAGCGGTGGCGACCGTACTTTGA
>NZ_NESN01000011.1 GCF_003063455.1 Limnohabitans parvus II-B4 | reverse complement strand
TTTGTTTTACGAATAAACCGCCGTGCTGCACCTGAACTTTTGAGCAACAGCCCGAGAACATTGGTCTTGGCCTGCTGCTGTCCGTGCTCAATGCGCTGAGTATGGAACTCACCGTTAAACCACTTCAGAACACAGCACCGAAAGCACTGCTTGCGAGGAATAGCCACTTGTCGAAGTGTTGACATGGGCCGCCCTTGAGGGGCAACTTCAAGCAAAGATTCAGCGCAACGGGACTAACGTCAGCTCTGCAGCGAGAGCGGCCCCTTCGCACAAGGTCAGTGGACGTCAGATTACGACAACATAACGGTCTACATGAACCGTTCAGGAAAACCACCCGCAACGGCTTGGTAGACCGCTTTGTTAGAGCATGGTTGCGTTAACGATCTGTTTTCTTTTTTTCTGGTTTTTAAGCAACGTCTTCATTGAACACAAAACCCCATAGCCATGTTCCGTTGGTCATTTGGCTCACGTGCCAGAAAGGACCATCACCCTTCAATCCTTCAACTCGATAATCGGTGTCAATTTGAGTCATACCAACGGGCGTCGTCGCGGTCACTTTAGAGTCAATATCTGCCTTCTCATAGACTGGCACGCCTTCGCGAGCCAGTTTGACTAAGTAGCGCCCATGCTGCTTTGATCTAACCGCCCTTCGGACAGCGTGAATGGCCAAGGCCATATCCACTACAGTGGAAAACACATACTCTGCGGTATCGGCAAGGGTGGCAGCATCAAGCTTGCCGAAATCGTGCTTGATCACCCATTGCTTGTCTTCAGACCGATACACCTCCGGCGTCAGCCGCCAAACATTCCAAAAAGCTGTGGTGTCAACCCCCTCCTTGAGCAGGTCCTGATCAATTCGACTATGGTCCCGTACTATGTAGTCCGTTGGGTCTTTAACGTTTTCTTGAATGTACTGCGGATCCCTCGCGTAATAGGGGGCGTAGCTGAGTGCGGCGAAAATACCTTGAGGCGTTGCCTCTTTGAATTTCGAAACGTCGTACTTATGCTCCACTGCTACATAAAGCACTTTCCGACATCCGATAACGCATGCCTCAAGATCGTCCGATTCGCGTGCCATCTTCGCCTCAAGCAGCAGATCTTTCATCTCTCCGTCATCTAGCAGATCGATTGCGCTGACGGTAGAGAAGTTAACGCCAAGCACCGAACTTGAGGCCTCTTCAAAGAACTCCCGTACGCTTACAACTACCCGCTCACACTCGTCGCGGGCAGGTTGAATCCCATAGTGCTTCGAATCCACGCGGATGCGATTAAGACGAATTAGCTTGTTCTTGAAAGGAAGCTCCTTCGGGGAAATTTTTTCATTTATTTGAAGGAAATACTTGTCGAACTTCGTGTTTTGATCAATTTCAGCCTTTACGTGGTCACCCAATGCGATCAAGAAGGCTTCAACAGCATCTTGCAGAAGGTTTACAGCTGCGAACAAGTACATGTCGTTTGGTGACGCAAGACTTGTCTTCCCCAGTTGGTACAAGTGCCGCGCAAGCGACAACCGCCGAATTGTTTCGATGTCCATAGACGTAAAGATTAATGTTTGAAATCACCGACCTACGCTTCTTTGCGTGCAAGCCTGGAGTCCGCTTTCAGCGAACTCAATCACTGAACTGAGACTTATGAACGCCTGCTTCCAGACTTTTGGCGAATTACAAGGGTGAAGTTTTGGAATGCTACGAAAGCGGCCGTCCATCCAAGCTGGATATTGCTTCGAAGCTTTCCTGTTAGGTCATCGCGCGCCCTACCTGTTGGCGATATACAACCGCTTCTTAGAACGGGTGAGCGCGACGTAGAGCAAGCGTGCATCGTGGTTCAGCAAGTAGCTGTCTCCACGCGAGATAGATACGAGGGCTGTGTTGTCCATACCCATTCCTTTGGAGGTGTGTATCGTCTGAACTTGGATCTTGCTGTCGGTCCCCAGCACATCCTTTCGGTGGCAGAAATGCGGAATCTGCAAAGCGGCAAGTCCAGCAGAAACCATATCGCAAGTGGCCCGCGTAGGCGCCATGATGAGCCATTCCTCATTCTTAGCTGCTTCGACCATACGCAATAGTCTTTTAAGGCTCAAGGACTCGCGGGTGGACTTTCCGGATGCATCCTTCACTGGTAGTTGAATCGACTGAATCACCTCTCCTCCGTGCTGTTCATCCATATGTTCCGACCACTGCTTATCTTTGCGCCCCACGCGCTGCGCCAATATGGGAACGATCGCCTTGTCGATGAAGTTCTTGATGTTTTTCGGCAGTCGATACGAGACAGGTAACACCTGATCAGGTTCAGTTGTCGGGAATGCATTAAATAGGTGCGGTGCAGCCCCGAAACCCTCCATGATTGCTTGATCATCATCGCCGGCAATGATGGTTGTTCGAGCCTTATCAGCGAGCTTGTTGACGACGTCCCACTGCAGAGCACTAAGGTCCTGGGCTTCATCGATTATGAGCAGCTCGAATGTCGGAATCCTATCCGCCGGAAAGGCATCATTAGCCACTGAAAGGATCACATCGTTGAAGTCAGCTAGCCTATTGCCATGTTTGAATGCTTGGTAGGCACCAAAGTACTTTTCGGCGTACTCATGAACATCTTCTTCGTCGAGCGACTGGCCGAAATATTGACCTAAGCACTGTTTGGCTGTTTCTAGTGACTTGCCCGAGAAGGATGGCACCTTATGTTTTCGGTTGAACATGATGCTGTACTCGCTGAGCACTGGGTGTTCGGGCCGAACTACAACGCTCGACGCATCGCCTGCTCGAAGCCATTCCTCTCGAATGCCTATGCTAGGGTCAAAGACCTTGAAGTGCTCCTTCTGGCACAGTCCCTTCCCTTCATTGCCCCCCATGCGCGTCGTGAGGCTGTGCAGCGTCGAAAAATTTGCGAACCGATTCGGTTCGAGGTCCAAGTCCTTGGCAATGCGGTCCCTCGCCTCATCGGCCGCCACGTTGGTGAATGCAAAGTAGCCTACGTCTTCTGGAGGCATGCCGGCTGCAATGGCGGTCTTGGCTATGTTCACAAGACTAGTGGTCTTGCCGGTTCCGGGTGGGCCGAAGATGCGCCGAACTGACTTTGTGCTCCAAGTCCTGTTCAAGGGAAACTGGCTTGGACTAGCCAAAGGAGCTGTTATGGCCGTATTCATTGCAACGGCTGCCGATGCTGGCTTGACTGACATTACGTCCTGAAACCAAACCTCCTTGTCCCAGGATCCTGATGTCGCGTGCCGGATTTCTTGGCCAATCAAAGACCGGCACTTCTGCTCAAGTTGCTCAACGCCTCGCCAAGCAAGTGACTGCTTCCTTGTGCCCTCGTCGGTGTGGATGTAAAGATAACGGAGGTCTTTTGAGACGTCTATAAGCTTCATAGGAGAGCGCCTGCTGCAAGTTAAGTATTGCGCTACGACAGCCTTGCTTGGGCCACGAATTCGATGACACCATCATTAAGTGCCATTCGTATAATTATAAAGAGCTTAAAAGTTTTACAAATTAACAGTAATACGCAATTTCAGAATTGTTTCATTACACAACAGCGTGGACCGCATTCAGCCTACACCCGACGGAGAACTTAACTTTT
>NZ_NESN01000010.1:2500-4789 GCF_003063455.1 Limnohabitans parvus II-B4 | reverse complement strand
GCTGTAAAAGCCTGACGATGACCTACTTTCACACGGGAATCCGCACTATCATCGGCGCTAAGTCGTTTCACTGTCCTGTTCGAGATGGGAAGGAGTGGGACCAACTTGCTATGGTCATCAGGCATAACTTGGCGTCACCTTGACTCGCGTCAAGACAACAAATTCATAGAGCTTGGAATCAGATTTTAAGCTTGCGCTTGGGTCTTTCGACCTTTTTTGAATGCGTCAACTTGGCATAACTTCCTTGACCAATGCACACCTTGCGGTATGTGATCAAAGTTATAGGGTCAAGCCGCACGAGCAATTAGTATCAGTTAGCTTAACGCATTACTGCGCTTCCACACCTGACCTATCAACGTCCTGGTCTTGAACGACTCTTTAGGGGGCTCAAGGCCCCGGCAGATCTCATCTTGAAACGAGTTTCCCGCTTAGATGCTTTCAGCGGTTATCTCTTCCACACTTAGCTACTCGGCAATGCCACTGGCGTGACAACCGATACACCAGAGGTGTGTCCACTCCGGTCCTCTCGTACTAGGAGCAGGCTTCCTCAAATCTGCAGCGCCCACGGAAGATAGGGACCAAACTGTCTCACGACGTTTTAAACCCAGCTCACGTACCTCTTTAAATGGCGAACAGCCATACCCTTGGGACCGGCTACAGCCCCAGGATGAGATGAGCCGACATCGAGGTGCCAAACACCGCCGTCGATATGAACTCTTGGGCGGTATCAGCCTGTTATCCCCAGAGTACCTTTTATCCGTTGAGCGATGGCCCTTCCATACAGAACCACCGGATCACTATGTCCTACTTTCGTATCTGCTCGACTTGTCAGTCTCGCAGTTAAGCACGCTTATGCCATTGCACTATTATCACGATGTCCGACCGTAACTAGCGTACCTTCGAACTCCTCCGTTACGCTTTGGGAGGAGACCGCCCCAGTCAAACTGCCTACCATGCACTGTCCCCGATCCAGATAATGGACCTAGGTTAGAACCTCAAACACACCAGGGTGGTATTTCAACGTCGGCTCCACTGAAACTAGCGTTCCAGCTTCAAAGCCTCCCACCTATCCTACACAGATCTGTTCAAAGTCCAATACAAAGCTACAGTAAAGGTTCATGGGGTCTTTCCGTCTTTCCGCGGGGAGATTGCATCATCACAAACATTTCAACTTCGCTGAGTCTCAGGAGGAGACAGTGTGGCCATCGTTACGCCATTCGTGCAGGTCGGAACTTACCCGACAAGGAATTTCGCTACCTTAGGACCGTTATAGTTACGGCCGCCGTTTACTGGGACTTCAATCAAGAGCTTGCACCCCATCATTTAATCTTCCAGCACCGGGCAGGCGTCACACCCTATACGTCCACTTTCGTGTTTGCAGAGTGCTGTGTTTTTATTAAACAGTCGCAGCCACCGATTTTTTGCAACCCCGTTGGGCTCCCTCTGTTCGAGTTCACCTACTTGGGGCATACCTTCTCCCGAAGTTACGGTATCAATTTGCCGAGTTCCTTCTCCTGAGTTCTCTCAAGCGCCTTAGAATACTCATCTCGCGCACCAGTGTCGGTTTGCGGTACGGTCAATGACAAGCTGAAGCTTAGTGGCTTTTCCTGGAAGCAGGGTATCACTCACTTCAGGTGCAAGCACCCTCGTTATCACCCCTCATCTAAGCCCGGCGGATTTGCCTACCGAGCACGACTACAGGCTTGAACCAACATATCCAACAGTTGGCTGAGCTAACCTTCTCCGTCCCCACATCGCACTTGTCATCGGTACAGGAATATTGACCTGTTTCCCATCAGCTACGCATCTCTGCCTCGCCTTAGGGGCCGACTCACTCTACGCCGATGAACGTTGCGTAGAAAACCTTGCGCTTACGGCGAGGGGGCTTTTCACCCCCTTTAACGCTACTCATGTCAGCATTCGCACTTCTGATACCTCCAGCAGGGTTTACACCACCACCTTCACAGGCCTACAGAACGCTCTCCTACCACTTGCAATAAATTGCAAATCCGCAGCTTCGGTAACTGGCTTAGCCCCGTTACATCTTCCGCGCAGGACGACTCGATCAGTGAGCTATTACGCTTTCTTTAAATGATGGCTGCTTCTAAGCCAACATCCTGACTGTTTTAGCCTTCCCACTTCGTTTCCCACTTAGCCAATTTTAGGGACCTTAGCTGGCGGTCTGGGTTGTTTCCCTCTTGAGTCCGGACGTTAGCACCCGGTGCTCTGTCTCCCAAGCTGTACTCATCGGTATTCGGAGTTTGCCTTGGTTTGGTAAGTCGCCATGAC
>NZ_NESN01000001.1 GCF_003063455.1 Limnohabitans parvus II-B4 | reverse complement strand
CGCGCACGCGGGTATCCATGTAGGGCGAAGGCAAAAGGCATGGACCCCCGATCGAGTCGGGGGTGACAAAAACCGTAGACATGGACCCCGATCGAGTCGGGGGAGACCAAAGATTGACGGAGCCTGACCAATTCCCGGGTCACTACAATGGCGGCATGCTTGATATTGTTCTTCTCCGCAAAGATCTGGACGCTGCTGTGGCGCGTTTGCAGACCCGTAAAAATCCCCAGGCTTTCCTGAATGTGGAGGCTTTTCGTGCTTTGGAGGGCGAGCGCAAAACGCTGCAAACCCGCACCGAAGAGCTGCAAAGCCAGCGCAACAGCTTGTCCAAGCAGATTGGCATGCTCAAGGGCAAAGGCCAACATGCCGAAGCAGATGCCGTGATGGCCCAGGTGGGCGCCATCAAGGACGAGCTGGACGCTTCGGCCGAGCGTCTGGAGGTGATTCAGTCTGAATTGCAGACCCTGTTGCTGGCCGTGCCTAACTTGCCACATGAGTCGGTGCCTGTGGGGGCCGATGAGCATGGCAACGTGGAGGTGCGCCGCTGGGGCACGGTGCCGAGCTTTGACTTCGAGGTCAAGGACCACGTGGACATCGGCGAAAAACTGGGTTTGGACTTTGCCACCGGCACCAAACTGACCGGTTCACGCTTCACGTTCATGCGTGGCCCGATGGCCCGCTTGCACCGGGCTTTGGCGCAGTTCATGCTGGATGTGCAGACCAACGAACATGGTTACACCGAGTGCTACACGCCTTACATCGTGAACGCCGACACGCTGCGCGGCACGGGTCAGTTGCCCAAGTTTGAAGCCGATTTGTTTGCTGCCAACAAGGGTGGGCAAGAGGGCGAAGAAAGCCAGGCGCTGTACCTGATTCCCACGTCGGAAGTGACACTGACCAACGTGGTGCGCGACGAGGTGTTGGCCGAAGCCGATTTGCCGATCAAACTCACGGCACACACCCCGTGCTTTCGTTCTGAGGCGGGCAGTGGCGGGCGCGATGTGCGCGGCCTGATCCGTCAGCACCAGTTTGACAAGGTCGAGATGGTGCAGATCGTGCACCCAGATCAAAGTTATGAAGCGCTGGAGGCCATGACGGGCCATGCCGAGGCTGTTTTGCAAAAGCTGGGCTTGCCTTACCGGGTGATGAGCCTGTGTACCGGCGACATGGGCTTTGGTGCCAGCAAGACCTATGACCTGGAGGTCTGGGTGCCTGCGCAAAACACTTACCGCGAGATCAGCTCGGTGTCCAACTGCGAAGCGTTTCAGGCGCGTCGCTTGCAGGCACGCTTCAAAAACGCGCAAGGCAAAAACGAGTTGGTGCACACCTTGAACGGCTCGGGCTTGGCCGTGGGGCGTGCGCTGGTGGCTGTGCTCGAAAATTACCAAAACGCCGACGGCTCGGTCACGGTGCCCGAGGTGCTGCGCCCTTACATGGGTGGCGTGGCGCTGCTGAGCGTTTAAAGTGTTTGAAGTGTTTTTGGCTACCTCAGGAGTGCGTTGATGAATGGCATGCATCGTTTGTTGTGGGCGTTCTTGGTGGCTGCCGGGCTGGCGGGTGGCTTGGCAGGTTGTGCCAGTACCAGCAGCACGCCGTCTGTGGGCGTGGGACCGGATGGCAAGGTGCAAAACCCGGTGCAATTGCTCGGGCAGCTGCCCTTGCCGCCGGGTGCGGCCATACGGGCTGAACAGTCCTTGATCATCGGTGCCGGAGACAACTGGGTAGGTCGGGTGGTGCTGGATGTGGGGCGTGATTTTGATGCGGCTTACCGATTCTTCCTGGAGACCTACCCGGCGCAGGGCTGGACCGTGGTGTCGGCGGTGCGCGGCAAAAACAGTTTCATGGTCATGACCCGGCAAGAGCGCACGGCCACGTTCGAGATGGTCGATGGCGGCATGTTGGCTGGCAGTGTGGTGTCGATGACCATGGCCCCGCGCAACGCGGCGGTGATGGTGCCCAAAAAGCCCTGAGTGGCTCTGCTAGAATCTCGGCTTCGACAAATACTCAGGAGGGGTGGCAGAGTGGTCGAATGTACCTGACTCGAAATCAGGCGTAGTGGCAACACTACCGAGGGTTCGAATCCCTCCTCCTCCGCCAGTTAGAAACCCCGCATTGGTTTGCCAATGTGGGGTTTTTTTATGTCTTTCACGGCGTTCAGCTTCTGTGACGCATTGTTCAAAACTTCAGACTGTTGCCATGAAATCCTTGTTTTTGCTGCTGTCGGCCATGGTGGTGTCCGTATGCCTGTCGGGCTGCACCTTGTTGGCCATTGCCGATGCGGCGGGCTCTGCGGTGGTCTATGGCGTCAAGACCACGGTGAATGTGCTGGATGCCGTGACGCCTGACATTGTGAACAAGAAGAAGGACTGAACCGCGTAGCCCTGGCTGGTTGAGCCCTGCGGGCTCACCAAGCAAAACCGGCACAGATGTGCCGGTTGCTAAAAACGAAACAGGCACTTGAAGTGCCTGTTTTTTTAAATACCCAACCAGCCGTTGGTGCGCGCAAAGTGCAGCGCTTGGGTGCGGCTGTTGACGCCCAGGCGGCGGAACAGACGCCAGAAATGCACCTTGACAGTGTGCTCGCTGATGTCCAGTTTCTCTGCAATTTCGCGGTTGGACAAACCTTGGTCCAACATCAGGATCAATTGCTTTTGGCGCTTGGAGAGTTTGGTGGGACCTGCAGGCGTTGCAGATTCTTCTGCAGCGGCTTCCTCTTCTTCAGAGATCAGCAAAGAACGCAAGGCCGCGATGATTTGGGTCGGGCTGTTGGATTTTTCGATGAAGGCGTTGGCACCCACTTCGAGGCAACGTGCCTCGAATTCGCTGGCGCTGGCGCTCGTGACCACGGCCAGTGGGACGTCCGGAAACTTGGATTTCAGGACCTGCACGCCTGACATGCCGAGTGTGTCTGGCAACTGCAAGTCGAGGCAGAAAAGCTCTGGTGCACCATTTTTTTCAACGGTGGACTCCACCACATTCAGCTTGTGGATTGGAATGATTTTGAGACCAGGCTTGACGCGGTGAACAAGCATTGTCAGCGCATCGCGCATCAAAGGGTGGTCGTCGATGACATATACAGTCATGTTTTAATTCTCTGCAGTAGGCTTAAAGTTTAAGGATACACCGAATTGGTATTTTTGGCAATATAAATTACAAAATACGGAAAAGATCAATTAACTGATTTTTTTGAATTTATCAAATGTTCCAGTGCCTGTGTGAGCAGAGCCTCAGTCTCCGGCGTCAGTGGTGCCAGCTGTTCGCTCAACGCGCTCAGGCAGGCTGCGCCTTCGGTTTGCAGACGGGCCATGGTCTGGGCGGCTTCTTTGGGCGATGCAAAGCCCAGGCTTTGCAAGATCAGCTGGCCTTGTGCATCGACCAGCTTGAAGTAGAACTGACCGTCTTTTTCGCGGTATTGTTTAAAGCTGGGGGCAGCGGCTTTGGCTTCTTTGGCCACTTGCGCTGTGGCGCCAGATGACAAGGCGCGAAGCCCCACGGCGTGGCGCACTTCGCGCATGAACGGGGTGGCCAGTTGGCGGGCTTTGTCGGCACCGGCCAGCAAGATTTTGTCCATCTGGGCGGGGTTGTCGATGAGCGCCTGGTATTGCTCGCGCATGGGCGCGATTTCGCGGTCGATGCGCTCGAACAGCATTTGCTTGGCATCGCCCCAGCCAATGCCATCGGCATAGGCTTGGGCCATGGCGGCGGTTTCTTCGGCGCTGGCAAAGGCCTGGTAGATCTGGAACAGGGCCGAGCCTTCGGTGGTTTTGGGCTCGCCGGGCGCTTTGGAGTCGGTGACGATGCCCGCGATTTGCTTGCGCATTTGTGCGGCGGGGGCAAACAGTGGGATGGTGTTGTCGTAGCTCTTGCTCATTTTGCGGCCGTCCAGGCCGGGCAGCAGGGCCACGGACTCTTCGATCACGGCTTCGGGCAGCACAAAGTGTTCGCCATACAAATGGTTGAAGCTGGACGCCATGTCGCGCGCCATCTCGATGTGCTGGATTTGGTCGCGGCCCACGGGCACCTTGTGCGCCTTGAACATCAGGATGTCGGCGCCCATGAGCACGGGGTACATGAACAGGCCCGCGGTCACGTCGGCATCGGTGTCTTTGCCTGCTTCGTGGTTTTTGTCTACAGACGCTTTGTAGGCGTGCGCGCGGTTGAGCAGGCCTTTGCCGGTCACGCAGGTCAACAACCAGGTGAGTTCGGGGATCTCGGGAATGTCGGATTGTCGGTAAAAGGTGACTTTTTCAGGGTCCAGGCCCGAGGCGATCCAGCTGGCCGCGATCTCGAGCGTCGAGCGCTGGATGCGGGCAGGTTCATCGCACTTGATGAGGGCATGGTAATCGGCCAGAAAATAAAAACCATCGGTCTGGCTGTCACGGCTGGCTTGCACGGTGGGGCGGATGGCGCCCACGTAGTTGCCCAAGTGGGGCGTGCCGGTGGTGGTGATGCCGGTGAGGACGCGGGTGCGGGGCTTGGAGGTCATGTGCAAAAAACAATCAGCGAAGCAAAAAATCAACGAATTAAAAAAGACAGGGGGCTGAGCGCCAGCTTGATCAGGTCAAAGGTCACGCCCATGAGCGGTTGCATCCACAGGCTGCTGATGACGCCAGTGATGACCAGCGCCATGACGATGTAAAAACCGTAGGGCTCAATGCGCGAGACCATCACGGCCTGACGCCAGGGCAACAAGCCCACCAGAATGCGGCCACCGTCGAGCGGGGGCAGCGGGAACAGGTTGAAGGCAAACATGACCACGTTGGTCAGCATGCCGGCTTTGCACATTTCCAGGAAAAAGCGCTCGGTGACGCCGCTGCCCGCCAGCACATAGAGCAACACGCCCCACAGCAATGCTTGCACCAAATTGGAGGCGGGCCCTGCCAGCGCCACCCAGACCATGTCGCGTTTGGGGTGTCGCAATTGGTCAAAGCGCACGGGCACGGGTTTGGCATAGCCAAACAAGAAGGCGCCCCCGGTGCTGAAGTAAAGCAGCAGCGGCAGCAAGATGGTGCCCATCGGGTCGATGTGCGCAAGCGGGTTCAGGGTGACGCGCCCCATCATGGCTGCGGTGTTGTCGCCCAGACGCTGCGCGGCGTAGCCGTGCGCGGCCTCGTGCAGCGTGATCGCAAAGATCACCGGCAGGGCGTAGATCAGGACGGTTTGAATCAGGTCGGTCATAAGTGTTTGATTGTCTCAGACCTGGCTTGCGCTTTGACTGGGGGTGTTGGGGCCTTTGTGGGAGGCTGCCTACAGCAGATGAGCGTTCAGAGGCCCAAGAGTGCTGGGTCGCCTTGGCCATGCCGCAGCACTTCGGGCGCGTCGCCGCTCATGTCGATCACGGTGGTGGGCTCCAGCGAGCAGGCACCAGCATCGATGACGGCCCCCACTTGGTGTTCCAGGCGTTCGCGGATGTCTTCGGGGTCGTTCAGCGGCAGGTCTTCGCCGGGCATGATGAGGGTGGCCGCCAGCAGCGGGGCACCGTGCAAGGCCAGCAGCTCTTGCAGCACTTTGTGGTCTGGCACACGCAGGCCGATGGTTTTGCGTTGGGGGTGGCTGACCCGGCGCGGCACTTCTTTGGTGGCCTCCAAAATGAAGGTGAAGGGACCGGGCGTGGCTTGTTTGATGGCACGAAACTGTTGATTGTCCACCCGTGCGTAGTTGGCCAGCTCGCTCAGGTCGCGGCACAGCAGCGTCAGGTGGTGCTTGTCGTCCACGCCCCGAATGCGACGCAGTTGGTCGGCGGCGTTTTTGTCGTCCAAATGGCAGACCAGGGCATAGCTGGAGTCGGTGGGCACCGCCAAAACGCTGCCTTGGTTGAGCAGTTGCACCGCTTGCTTGAGCAGGCGGGCTTGCGGGTTGTCGGGGTGAACGGTGAAAAACTGGGCCATGGTGTCTTGACGGTCGGATGGATGCGGAATTCAGAATTCTGGCGGCTGGATGGTGATGCGGTTTTCGCGCACGGTGAGCCAGGCCCCTAAAGCGCCGCACAAGGCCACCAGGCCCATGCCCACAAAGGTCCATTGGTCTGGCAGGTGGTCAAACACGAGCCAGCCGCCCAGCACAGCAAAGCCGATTTGTGCATACATATAGGGTGTCAGCGTGGCGGCGGGTGTGCGGGCATAGGCCAGGATCAGCAAGAAATGCCCGATGGAGGCCAGCACGCCCATCAACAGCAGTTGCAGCCAAACCGTCCAGTCTTGGGGCATTTCCCAGACAAACGGCAGGATCAGTGAAGACAAGATGGTGCCGATCCAGCCCGTATAAAAGTGCATGGTGATCGGGTCTTCGGTTTTGGCCATCTTGCTGGTCAGGATCTGAAAGCCGGCATTGGTGGCCACCAGCATCAGCGGCAAGACCACGGTCCAGTCAAAGTGGTGGCTGCCGGGCCGGATGATCACCAAGGTGCCCGCAAAGCCTCCGGCCACCAACAGCCAACGCAGGGGGCGGATGGATTCTTGGAGCATCCAGGCGGCCAGCAGCGTGATGACCAGCGGGGCCAACAGGGCGATGGAGGTGAATTCGCCAACCGGCATGTATTTGAGGCTGTAAAAAGCCAGGATGCTGCAGGCAAACAGCAGCAGCCCTCGCGCCAGCTGAAAGCGTGGGTGCTGCGTCAGCAGGACTCGGCGACCACGGCCTGGCCAGACCACGGCGGTGGTGATGAGTGCCTGAATGGCATAACGGAACCAGAGCGCCACCAGCACGGACAAGCCCGCACTGATGTGCCGGGTGGTGGTGTCCAGGGTGGCAAAGCAGGCGGTGGCCAGAACGGCAAAGCCAATACCGTGGAGTGTGTGGGCGGCGGGTTGGCTCACTGAATGCGGTCGGCCAGCAGTTGCCAGACCGGCGTCAGTTGGCCAGGCAAGAAGGGCAGGGTGCCCAGGTCGATGCGGCTTTCAGTGGGGCTGTGAAAGTCACTGCCGCGAGACGCCACCAGGTCAAATTCGAGGGCAGTTTCGGCGTAACGCACGGCTTCTTGTGACGAGTGGCTGCCGGTGATGACTTCCACGCCGCGCCCGCCGTGGGCCTTGAATTCGCTGAACAGCGCGTACTCTTCATTAGGGCTGAAACCATAGCGTGCCGGGTGGGCGATGACGGCGATGCCCCCGGCATCGGTGATCCATTGCACCGCTTCTTGCAGGCGCGCCCAGCGGTGGGGCACATAGCCGGGTTTGCCTTCGGTCAGGTATTTGCGAAACACCTCGGATGTGTCGCTGCACACACCCGTTTCCACGAGGTGGCGGGCAAAGTGGGTGCGTGAAATCAGTTCGGGGTTGCCCACGTATTGGAGCGCCCCTTCATAGGCATTCAGGATGCCGACTTTGGCCAGACCGTCTGACATTTCCTGGGCACGCTCACTGCGACCGCCCCGCGTGCGGCGCAAGCCTTCTACCAGCGCGGTGTTGTGGGCGTCAAAGCCCAAGCCCACGATGTGCACGGTCTGGTTGGCAAAGGTGATTGAAATTTCGGTGCCTGTGAGGTAAGGCAGGCCATGAGCGCGGGCGGCTGCCAGAGCGCGGTCTTGCCCACCGACTTCGTCGTGGTCGGTCAGTGCCCAGAGTTCAACACCATTGGTTTTGGCGCGTTCGGCCAAGGCTTCCGGGGTGAGGGTGCCGTCGGAGACAACGGAATGGCAATGCAGGTCAGCGTTCATGGTGGTTTCCTCAAAGGCATTTTAGGCCCACGACGAACAGCCCTGTGTTTCTTCGGACTGATCCGGGTGGCCGATAATTGGCGCATGACCACGATGCAGAATTTTGCGGAGCCCACCCCATGGCACTGATGATCACCGATGAATGCATCAACTGCGATGTGTGTGAGCCCGAATGCCCGAACCAGGCGATTTATCTGGGCGAAGAGATTTATGAAATCGACCCGTCCAAATGCACCGAGTGCGTCGGGCATTTTGACGAGCCGCAGTGCGTGCAGGTCTGCCCCGTGGCGTGCATTCCCATCAATCCGCAACACGTCGAAAACCAGGAGTCGCTCTGGGCCAAGTACCGGCGCTTGCAGGCGCAGTGACCGGATCAAGACCCCTTCACTCGGGTTTGGGGGCGCTCATTTCGGATGCTTCGGCATTCGGTGCTTTGGGCGGACGCGGAGGTTTGGGTCGGGGCGGCTTGCTGGTGTGGATGCGCACCATGGCTTTTTCCATGTCACCCGCTAACAACAACGGCAAAGCGGTCAGTGCCCGGAAAATGCTGTCATCGATGGCTTTGCGGTGTTCGAGCATCGGCTTCTTTAAAACCCAGCTGACCACTTCGGCCTTGTCGCCGGGGTGGCCCACACCGATGCGCAGCCGCCAATAGTTGGCCGTGCCGAGTTGGGCATGGATGTCGCGCAAGCCGTTGTGTCCGGCATGGCTGCCGCCCAGTTTGAGCTTGGCCTCACCGGGGACGATGTCGAGCTCATCGTGTGCCACCAAAATTTCTTCCGGCTGGATTTTGAAAAACCGCGCCAAGGCACTGACCGACTTGCCTGACAGGTTCATGAAGGTTTGGGGTTCGAGCAACCACACGGTCTGACCGTTGACCGTGGTGCGGGCCATCAGGCCGTGGTAATTGCGCTCGGGCACCAATGACACTTTGAGTTCGCGGGCGACCGCATCGATCCACCAGAATCCGGCGTTGTGTCGGGTGTCTTCGTATTCGTTGCCCGGGTTGCCCAGGCCGACTAGGAGTTTGATCATGGTGCGTGATTATCCTTGTGCGCTTGGCCATGTGGCCTGAAATGCTTTGGCCCAAAGAAAAAGGCCCGCAGAGCGGGCCTTTGGGCGCAGGGCTTTGCAGCCCAAGCGAGAAGATTACTTCTTGCCTTTGCCCTTGCCTTTGGCGTCTGCAGGTGCAGCGGCCACAGGTGCGGCCACCACTTCTTCGACAGGAGCCACCACGGACACGAGGACCGGGTTTTTCTTGCCGTGGGTGATGGCTTTGCAGCCAGCAGGCAAGGTGATGTCGTTCAGGTGCAGGGATTTGCCCATGGTCAGACCCTTCAGGTCCACCGCGATGAATTCGGGCAGGCTGGCAGGCAAGCAAGCCACTTCGAGTTCAGTCACGACGTGAGTGACAGTGCACTTGTCGGTCTTGACGGCTTCGGACTCTTCTTCGCCGCTGAAGTGCATGGGCACTTTCATGTGCAAAGTGGTGTTGGCATCGACGCGCTGGAAGTCGATGTGTTGCACCAATTGCTTGTAGGGGTGCATTTGGTAGTCACGCAACAGCACTTGGCTGGTTTGACCGTTGAATTCCATCTCGAGGATCGAGGCGTGGAAAGCTTCTTTTTTCAGGGCGTGCCACAAAGCGTTGTGGTCCAGCTCGATGAGTTGGGGGGCCGATGTGGAACCGTAAACGATGCCAGGTGTGCGACCGGAATTGCGGAGACGGCGGCTCGCACCCGTGCCCTGCTTAGCGCGCTCAAAAGCGACAAATTTCATACATTACTCCTTCTAGGGTCCACCGCGACCAGTGCGACCCTGACTCAAAAAAGCCAGCCAGTCCACTATGACGGCTGGCCGCTGTTGGCCTTTTTCCGATCAGGCTTGATCGGAGAACAGGCTCATCACCGACTCTCCATGCGCAATCCGGTTGATCGTTTCGGCGATCAGCGGAGCCACGGACAGTTGGCGAATCTTGGAACACGCTGCGGCTTCGGCCGACAGCGGGATGGTGTTGGTGACCACGACTTCGTCGAGTGCTTCGCCCTTGGCGATGCGGTCGATGGCCGGGCCCGAAAAAATCGGGTGTGTGCAGTAGGCGTAAACTTTTTTCGCGCCGCGCTCTTTGAGCACTTCTGCTGCTTTGACCAAGGTGCCTGCGGTGTCGATCATGTCGTCCATGATCACGCAGTTGCGGCCTTCGATCTCGCCGATGACGTGCATGACTTCAGACACGTTGGCTTTGGGGCGACGCTTGTCGATGATGGCCAGGTCGCAACCGAGCTGCTTGGCCAGGGCGCGAGCGCGCACCACACCGCCGACGTCTGGCGACACGACGATCAGGTCTTCGTAATTTTTCTGGCGCAGGTCACCCAGCAACACGGGGGATGCGTAGATGTTGTCGACCGGGATGTCAAAGAAGCCTTGAATCTGGTCGGCGTGCAAGTCCATGGTCAGGACGCGGTCAACGCCAACGGCTTGCAGCATGTTGGCCACCACTTTGGCAGAGATCGGCACACGGGTTGAACGTGGGCGACGGTCCTGGCGGGCGTAACCAAAATAAGGGATGACGGCGCTGATGCGGCCAGCCGATGCGCGTTTGAACGCGTCGACCATGATCAGCAATTCCATCAGGTTTTCGTTGGTCGGTGCGCAGGTGGACTGGACCACAAACACTTCGCGGGCACGGACGTTTTGCTTCAATTCGACGGTGACTTCACCGTCAGAGAAGCGGCCCACATCGACGGAGCCGAGCTGTGTGCCCAAGCAACGGGCAATTTCGGCAGCCAAAACAGGGTTGGCATTGCCGGTGAACAGCATGAATTCGGGGGGGAGTGAAGCAGGCTGCATGTGCATTCCAGCGATCAGAAAAAAGGGCCTGTACGAGTGAACGTATTTGGCAGGGGAAGAAGGACTCGAACCTTCGAATGCCGGAATCAAAATCCGGTGCCTTAACCAACTTGGCGACTCCCCTACACGGGTTTACCGCTGAAACAGCGATCTACCGATCAACTTTCGCTGGATGCCCAACCTTTTAAAGGATGAACTTCCATATTGCTGCATTTGCGCACTTGCCAGTGGTCTGGGACCGGACTGAGCGTTGTGCCTGTTGTGCAATGTGCGAACACTGCACTGCCAGAACCCGTCATTTTGCCGCTCATGCCTGTGTTGGAAAGCACTTGGCGTGCTTGTGAAACCTCAGGGCATATCGCTTCAGCGATGGGTTGCAGATCATTGTGACCGAAGTCATATGGCTCTGCAGCGAAGACCGAAATTGTAGCAGGCTTTGTGGCCCTTTGAAGGTCTGGATGCTTAAAAATTTGCGCTGTTTCAATTCCGCTGGGTGGTTTGATGACCCAAAACTGGGCCGAAGGCAAGGAAATGGGGGTGATTTTCTCGCCCACACCCTCTACCCAGGCGTTGTGTCCACGCAAGAAGAAGGGCACATCCGCACCCAGTTGCAGCCCCAGTTTTTCGAGCGCGGGCAGGCCCAGTTTCAAGTCCCAAAGCTGGTTGAGAGCCAGCAGACACGTGGCTGCGTCAGAGGAGCCGCCGCCCATGCCGGCTTGCGCGGGGATGTGTTTTTCGACCGCGATGTGCACGCCCTGTGTGCAGCCCGTGTGCTGTTGCAGCAGTTTGGCTGCTCGGGTGATCAGGTCGTCTTCGGGCAGTGGCACGGTCAGGTCTTCACGGCTGATGGCCCCGCTCGGACGCTTGTCGAAGTGAAGGGTGTCGCACCAATCGATGAGCATGAACACCGATTGCAGCAGGTGGTAGCCGTCAGGGCGCTGGCCTGTGATGTGCAAAAACAGGTTGAGTTTGGCCGGTGCGGGTACGTCGTGCAGCTGTTTCATGGGGAGATTATCGCCAGCGCCTGGCCCGTCTGGTCAGCGGTCGAGCAGGATGCGCAAAACAGCTTCGGGTGCGGGCGTGCTTCTGCGCGCCGTCAGGCGGCCTTGCGGGTGTGCAGACAAGTCCACTTGCCACCCAGGCGCATCGGCGGCTTTGCCTGCCAGCCATTCAAACAGGGCGGCAATGGGCAAGTCTGTGCCCGTCAGGCGCTGGCTCAGGCTTTGCAGGCTGCTGCTTTCGGTCTTGTCCTGGCCTTGTTCCAGCCATGCAGTTTGGGGCGTCCAGCTCAGGCGCGCCAAACTGGTGCCAATGGGGCTGAGCAAGACCATTTGGCCTTGTTCGGCGGATCCTTGGAGTTCAAAGCTGACGCTCCAGTTTTGGGGGGGTGTGCTTTGCAGTTGCAGTGCCAAGCGGCCGGACCAGAAGGCAGCTGTGTCGGCTGCTGGGGGGCGGGGGGTGGCACAGCCTGCCAAAGTCAGCAGACCCAGGCCGCAAATGCTCAACCATGCACGGCGCTGTGACGCGTGTGGCGTCATGGCTTGAAGTTGAAGCGTTTGAGGGTTTCGATCAGCGTTTCGTTGTCGGCTTTGAGCAGCAGACCTTCACGCCAGATGGTGCCGGCATCACGCGTTTGGCCGATGGTCCAGAGCACTTCACCCAAATGGGCGGCTATCTCCGCATCGGGCTTGGATTTGTAGGCCGTTTGCAAAATCCGCAAGGCTTCCTGGTGTTGGCCTTGGCGAAAAATCACCCAAGCCAGACTGTCCTGAATGTAGGCGTCCTGAGGGGACAGCTGCACGGCTTTCTCGATCAACTGACGGGCTTCATTTAAGCGGATGTTGCGGTCTGCCAGCGAGTAGCCCAAGGCATTGAAGGCGTGTGCTTCTTGCGGTGCCTTGGCCATGAGTTGGCGCAGCAACAGCTCCATTTCGTCAAAGCGTTTGAGTTTTTCGCAGATGAGTGCCAACTCTGACAACAGTTCGTTGTTGTCGGCATGGCGTTCCATGGCCGCCTTGACCAGTGTGTAGGCGGCTTGGGCTTCTCGGTGTTCGCGCAGCCAATAGGATTGCGCCAAAATTTTGCGTTGGGCTTGCTCGGCATTGGCGGGCTTGACCTGGGCCAGCACATCGCGTGCTTCGTCCATGCGCCCTTGTTGGGCCAGCAGATCAGCTTGTCGGCTGGCGAGTTTGATGGGGTCGGCCCCTGCTGGCATTTGGGCTAGCCATTGTTTGGCGCGTTCCAGTTGTCCGCTCTTTTGGGCGATTTGCGCCAGCGACAACAAGGCTTCTGCGAGCCCGGCCTGGTGCTCGGGTGTCTTGCTCTGGGCCACCACGCGCACATACTGTTCTAGGCGTTTTTCAGCTTCAGGCAGCTGGTTGTTTTCTTGCAGCACCAGGCCGTGGATCAGCCAGCCTTCGGCAAATTCGGGGTGTTTGGTGTTGAGCACCACCAGTTGCCTGATGGCGTCAGGGTAGAGCTGCAAGGAGACCAAGGTGCGGGCGTAGCCCAGACGCAGCTCAGGCGCGACATCTGTTTTCATGGCCGCCTCAAGCATGGGCTTGAGGGTGCTGTTGTCGGAGACCATCAAGCTCAGGGCCAAAATCAGGGGGCCTTGGGGTCGGCGGCGTGTCCTTTGACGGATGCCTCGACCGCCGCGGTGATTTGTCCTGCATCACGGCGCATGCGGCCGATGGTGGTCCAGGCTGAGGCCGATGTTTGCGATTGGGTGAGCGCTTGCGCCAGGGCTTTTTCGACCACGCCAGACGCCAGTGTTTTGTCTTGAACCACGCCAAACAGGCGAGGCACCGAGGCAATGGCGGCAGATTGCTGCTCCAAAGACAGTTCATGGATGGAGACCGTCAATGCTTTACCGGCTTCTTCGATTCGGTTGAGCGCCAGCAAAATTTGCAGCACGTAACGGCTGGCTTCAATGGCGGAAGGAATTTCTTTTTTCCAGGTTTGCGCTGCTTGCAATGCAGCATCGCCTGATCGGGCTTGCAGCGCGATGTCGACGGCGCGCTGGAACAAGGCCGGGTCGCGGGTTTTGCGTGCGGCGTCGAGCATGATCGAAAAACCGCTGCCAGGCGAGCCTTGGCGTGTGTTCAATTCACCCAGCAGAATTTGGTAAAACAAAACCGCATCCAGTGCGGATTGTTTGGGCATGGCCTCTGCTTTGGGGGCTGCAGGCTGAGCCCAAGCACCGATGACGCACGAGGACAAGACAGCAAGTCGAAACCAGAATTTCATGGAGCCCATCATAATCCAGCCACCTTTTGAACCCGTGCGCCGGGGGCAGATTCCCTGCCTTGGCGCCAGATGAATGCATGCCTGAACTCCCAGAAGTTGAAGTGACCCGTCGCAGTTTTGCAGACCGGATTGCTGCCGCCAAAATTGTGGATTTGCGCATGGGCAAGCCCTTGCGTTGGCCTTTGGGGGTGGCACCTCAAAGCTTGGTGGGTAGACAGGTGTTGGGTGTTCGCCGCCGAGGCAAATACCTGTTGCTCGATCTGGATCAAGGCTTGCTGCTGGTGCACCTGGGCATGTCGGGCAGCCTGAATTTCGCCCCCGTTCAGCCCGAAGTCGGGCCGCATGACCACATGGATCTGGTGACCGACCGGGGTGTGCTGCGCTTGCACGACCCGCGTCGCTTTGGCGCGGTGGTCTGGACGCCTTCGGAGGATTCGCCTGAAGCGCAAAAGTTATTGGGCCGACTGGGTGTAGAACCCTTGAATGGCCAGTTTGATGTCGCTGCCTTTGCCGATGCCCTGAAAAAGCGCCAGTCCGCCATCAAGCAAGTGCTGCTGGCGGGCGATGTGGTGGTGGGCGTGGGCAATATTTATGCGTCCGAGGCTTTGTTCATGGCCGGTATCCGCCCAACCACGAAAGCGGCGCGTTTGTCCCGGCCGCGTGTGGCGAAGCTGCATGCCGCCATCGTTCAGGTGCTGACCCGTGCTGTGGAACAAGGGGGCAGTTCTTTGAAAGATTTTGTCAATGCCGAAGGCCGCACGGGTTACTTTCAGCTCGAAGCGGCCGTTTATGGCCGCGCTGGCGAGTCTTGCCGTGCGTGCGGCGCCCCGATCCGGTCCATGCTGCAAGGCCAGCGCACCACCTTTTATTGCCCCCAATGTCAGAAGCCTTGACCCGTCCTCTCCATGATTTGCCCGAAGGTTTTGCCCGCCGCATGGTGGATTGGCAGCGCCAGCACGGCCGCCAGAGCCTGCCGTGGCAAAACACCCAGGACCCTTACCGCGTCTGGTTGTCTGAGATCATGCTGCAGCAAACGCAAGTGAGCACGGTGCTCGATTACTTTCCCCGGTTTCTAGTGCGGTTTCCGGATGTGGCTGCTTTGGCGGCCGCCTTGCAAGACGATGTGCTGGCGCTGTGGAGCGGCTTGGGTTATTACAGCCGTGCGCGCAATTTGCACAAATGCGCGCAAGAGGTGATGGCGCGTTTTGGCGGGGCGTTTCCCCGGCGTGCAGAAGACCTGCAGACCTTGCCCGGCATTGGCCGTTCGACCGCCGCCGCGATTGCGGCGTTTTGCTTTCAGGAGCGCGCCGCGATTCTGGACGGCAATGTCAAGCGCGTGTTGACCCGTGTGCTGGGCTATGGCGATGACCTGGCGGTGGCCAAAAACGAGCGCATTTTGTGGGGATTGGCGCAAAACCTGTTGCCTGAAAAACCGGTCGACATGCCGCGTTACACCCAGGCCTTGATGGATCTGGGTGCTACTGTGTGTTTGCCGCGGAAGGTGCAGTGCCAAGCGTGCCCCGTCAGTGGCCTGTGCCAGGCCAAAGCGCAGGGAGAACCGCTGGCGTATCCCGTCAAGACCCGCAAACTCAAGCGCAGCAGTGCCACGCTGTGGTTGTTGTGGGCGGTCAACGCACGGGGGCAGGTGTGGCTGCAAAAGCGCCCCGACAAAGGCATCTGGGCAGGCTTGTTCAGTTTGCCGGTGTTTGATTCAGAAGATGATTTGCTGGCCGCCTGGGCACAAGGCAAAGACCCCCTCTACATCGAAGCCTGGAAGCATGTGCTGACGCACCGAGACCTGCATTTGCACCCGGTGCGGATGCTTGGCTCAGGAACATCCTGCCCTGCTTGTGAAGGTCAGTGGGTAGATGCAGACGCTTGGCCTGACATGGGTTTGCCAGCGCCGATTCGGGTTTTGTTGGCGGGGGCGTGAAAGACATGGATCCCGCATCAAGTGCGGGATGACAGTGGGCAGGGTGACGGGCTGCAGGGTGACGTGTGACGTGTGACAGGTGACAGGTGACAGGTGACAGGTGACAGGTGACAGGTGACAGGTGACAGGTGACAGGTGACAGGTGACAGGTGACAGGTGACAGGTGACAGGTGACAGGTGACAGGTGACAGGTGACAGGTGACAGGTGGCAGGTGGCAGGTGGCAGGTGGCAGGTGGCAGGTGGCAGGTGGCAGGTGGCAGGTGGCAGGTGACGTAGGCAGTGTGCGGGTGGACAGATGAACTTGTCACCCCGGGCGAAGACCCGGGGTCCAGGCTGCTTGTATTGGGCGGTGCGTGGCTTGACGCAACAGCCCAAAGCACTTAAATCGCGTCCAGTTCCCGGTGCCGTTTGAGTGTGAGCCAGCGCGTGCCAAAGCTTTGTGCCAGCTGCTCGACCATGAAGACCGAACGGTGTTGTCCGCCAGTGCAACCGATGGCCACCGTGACATAGCTGCGGTGATCACGCTCGATGGCGGGAATCCACTGCCTGAGAAACCCCTCGATCTGCAGCTGCATTTGCACAAACTCTTCGGATTGCCGCAAATAGTCTTGCACTGGAGCGTCGCGACCCGTCAATGGCTTCAGTGCGCTTTCATAGTGCGGGTTGGGCAGCATGCGGATGTCAAAAACGTAGTCGGCATCTGTGGGAATGCCGCGTTTGAAACCGAACGACTCAAACACCAGGGTCAGCTGCGCCACCGGGGCGCTGACCAGGGTTTTGATGTAAGTCTGCAGTTGCGCCGAGCGCAGCAAGCTGGTGTCGATGACGTGGGCGCGTTCGCGCAAATCGGCCAACAGTTCGCGCTCGAACTCGATGGTCTCAAAAAGAGCTTTGTCACTTTGAGGTTTGCTGCCGCCCGACAGCGGGTGTTTGCGCCGCGACTCGGAATAGCGGCGCTGCAAGGTGTCGGAGGTGGCGTCCAGAAACACCGATTTCACCGTCATGCCCATGTCGCGCAGCAAGGCCATTTGCTCAGGCATCAGGTGCAAGGAGTTGGCGCTGCGCACGTCGATGGCAATGGCCAGGCGCTGTTCTTTTTGCTGTTCTTCGAGCTTGACAAAGGGGATCAGCAACTCGGGTGGCAAGTTGTCGACGCAGTAGTAGCCAGCGTCCTCGAGGGCGTGCAGCGCGACCGATTTGCCGGAGCCGGACATGCCGGTGATCAGAATGATGTCCATGCTCAGCTTTGGGTGGTTTTGCGGCCTGCGGGTTTCAAAGGGGCATCGCCCAGCATTTCTCTGGCGTGGGCCAAGGTGGTGGCCGACAGTTTTTCACCGCCCAGCATGCGTGCAATTTCGCTCACACGCTCTTCGCCGCTGACGGTGCGCACTTGGCTGCTGACCTGGCCGTTGACCGCGGCTTTGCTGACCAGCAAGTGGTGGTCGGCGCAGGCGGCCACTTGGGGCAGGTGGGTGACCGCCAGCACTTGGCGGTGCAGGCCCAGCTGTTTCATCAATCGGCCCACGGTTTCGGCCACCGCGCCGCCAACGCCCGAATCGACCTCGTCAAAAATCAGGGTGCCCGCCTCACCCAGCTCGCTGGTGGTGACCGCAATGGCCAGTGCGATGCGAGAGAGTTCACCACCAGAAGCCACTTTGCCCACGGGGCGCGGCGTGCTGCCTTCGTGTCCGGCGACCAAAAAGCTGACTTCTTCGAGGCCATGCTGCGCAGGCGCATCCAGCGCCTGCAGTTGCACTTCAAAACGGCCACCTTGCATGCCCAGTTGCTGCATGGCGTTGCTGACGGCTTGGGCCAGTGGTTTGGCGGCTTTTTGGCGTTGGCGCGAGACCGCTTTGGCTTCTTGCATGCAGGCGGTTTGTGCGGCTTGCTCGGCTTTTCGCAGGCTGTCCAGATCGGCTGCGGCATCGAGTTGGGCCAATTCTTGGTGCCAGGTTTGCAGGGTCAAGGGCAGTTCATCGGGCGTTTTTTTGTAGCGGCGTGCCAGCGACAGCCACAGGCCCATGCGTTCGTCGAGCTGAGCCAGGTGCGCTGGGTCCAGATCGGTCTTGCGCAAATAGCCGTGCAGGCTGTGGGCCACGTCTTCGGCCTGGGCTTGGGCTGAGGTCAGCAGGTCGGCCAGTTCATTGAACTCGGGTTCAAACTGCCCCAAGGATTGCAGCGTCTGGATGGCGCGGGACAACTGGCTGAGCGCCCCCCCCGCGGCCTCGTGATCTTTGCCTTCCAGCAACGCGGTGCTCAGGTTGGCTGCCTCGATCAGGGCTTGCGCATTGGCCAAGCGGCTGTGCTGGGTGCTCAGGTCTTGCCATTCGCCCGCTTGGGGGTTGAGCTTTTCCAGCTCGCCAATTTGCCAAGCCAGCCGCTCGCGTTCGTTGGCCAATGTGCTTTGCGCTTGGCTCGCGTCGGCGAGGGCTTGTTGGGCTTGTCGCCAAACTTGCCAGGCGGCTTTGAGCGGGCGGATATCGGTGCCTGCGTAGGCGTCGAGTAGGCCGCGCACGGCGTCAGGACGGGTCAGGCTTTGCCAGGCGTGCTGGCCATGGATGTCCAGCAGCTGTTCGCCCAGTTCGCGCAGTTGTGTGGCGGTGGCCGGGCTGCCGTTGATCCAGGCGCGGCTTTTGCCGGCAGTGTCTACAGTCCGGCGCAGCAGCAATTCGGCGCTGGCGTCAAACCCGGCGGCTTCGAGCCAGGCCTGGATGGCGATCGTCGGCTCGAACTCGGCACAGACCTCACAGCGGTTGGCACCTTCGCGCACCACACCCGATTCGGATCGGGCACCTAAGGCCAGTTGCAGGGCATCGATCAGGATGGACTTGCCTGCGCCGGTTTCACCAGTCAATACGCTGAAGCCTGTGCTCAGGTCCAGTTCCAGTTCGCGCACGATCACAAAATCGCGCAGGGTGATGTGCGTCAGTGCCACGGCTTAAACGCCCTCATTCCAATGCATCTTCTTGCGCAAGGTGTCAAAGTAGTTCCAGCCTGCGGGGTGCAAAAAGCGCACTTTGTGCTCCGAGCGTTGCACCGTGATTCGGTCGCCCAGCATCAGCTCGGCCAGCGATTGCATGTCGAAATTGGCGCTGACATAGCGTCCAGCCACGATTTCGATGCTGATCTCGGACGATTCGGGCAGCACGATCGGGCGATTGGACAGCGTGTGCGGTGCGATGGGTGCCATGACCCAGCCGCCAATGGAGGGGTGCATCAAGGGGCCGCCGACCGACAGTGAGTAGGCGGTTGAGCCCGTGGGTGTGGCGATGATCAGGCCGTCGGCGCGCTGGGTGGCCACAAAGCGGCCGTCGACCTCTACGCGCAGCTCCACCATGCCCGAAGTGCCGCCCCGGTTGACGACCACGTCGTTCATGGCCAGTGCGCTGAACACGCTGCGTTGGTCACGCACCACGTGCGCTTGCAGCAAGCTGCGGTCTTCTGTCTGGTAATTGCCTTGCAGCATGGGCTGCAGCACATCTTGGTAGCTTTGGATGGGGATGTCGGTGATGAAGCCGAGGCGGCCTTGGTTGATGCCGATCAGGGGCAGGGCGTAACGTGCCATTTGGCGGCCAATGCCCAGCATGGTGCCGTCGCCGCCAATCACCAAACCCAAATCGCACTGTTTGCCGATTTCGGCCATGTCCAGCATGGGGTACTGGTTCAGGCCGGTGTGCAGGGCGGTTTCCTTGTCCAGCACGACATCGCAGCCTTGCCGAGTGAGGAACTGGGCCACATCGTCCAAAACCCGTCGCGAACTCTCTAGCCCCCCGCCATGGGCGGTGGTGTGGTACTTGCCAAAGAGCGCAACGTGACGGAATTTGGATCTCATGCACAAATTACATCATTAAAATGACCAGATGCTAGATGATCGTGCCAAGTTATTGCTCAAAGCGCTGGTGGAACGCTATATCGCGGACGGCCAACCCGTGGGCTCTCGCACGCTCTCCAAAGCCTCGGGTCTGGATCTGTCCCCCGCCACCATCCGCAATGTGATGTCCGACCTGGAAGAGTTGGGCTTGATCGCCAGCCCACACACCTCGGCCGGGCGCATCCCGACCAGTCGGGGCTATCGCCTGTTTGTGGACACCATGCTCACGGTGCAGCGCGATGGTCTTGAAACGCCTGCGCTCACGCCTGATCAGCCGCAAAAGGTGATCGCCAGCGCCGCCAATCTGTTGTCCAACTTGTCGCATTTTGTGGGCGTGGTCATGACACCGCGCAGACCGTCCGTGTTTCGCCACATCGAGTTTTTGCGATTGTCCGAGCGCCGTTTGTTGGTGATCATTGTTTCCCCGGAGGGCGATGTTCAAAACAGGATCTTGTTGACGGAGACGGACTACTCCCAAAGCCAGTTGCTGGAAACCTCGAATTTCCTCAACTCCCACTACGCCGGTATGGCCATTGAGCAGGTGCGCAGCCGGGTGCAGCAAGAGCTGGTGAGCCTGCAAAGCGAAATCGCCACGCTCATGCAAGCCGCCGTTCAGGTCAGCACCGAGGCGCTGGCCGAAGACCAGAACGAAGTGGTGATTGCCGGTGAGCGCAACTTGCTGTCGGTGAGCGATTTTTCCAGCGACATGGGCCATTTGCGCCGGGCGTTTGACCTTTTTGAGCAAAAAACCCAGCTCATGCGCCTTTTGGATGTGTCCAGCCAGGCCGAAGGCGTGCGCATCTATATAGGAGGCGAAAGCCAGATCGTGCCCATGCAGGAGCTGTCGGTCGTCAGTTCGCCTTATGAGGTCGATGGTCAAATTGTGGGCACCTTGGGCGTGATCGGCCCGACCCGCATGCCCTACGACCGGATGATCCAGATCGTCAACATCACCTCCCGCTTGGTCAGCAACGCGCTGAGCCAGTCCAAATAAGCAGCCGATCGGGCCACTACAATCACGGCTTCGGTTGGGGCGTTAGCTCAGTTGGTTAGAGCAGAGGACTCATAATCTATTCAAAAAGTTCTCATATTCGTAAAATACCTATATAAATCAATAGGTTACGTGAGTAAAAATGGTGCGAAAAACACTACACACCAGCTACACACTTTTTGACCGATTTGGACCTGCTTTTTGGGCTGTTCTTGTCGCAAAAAAGGACCCACGTACAATCTGTTTTTGAGGGGCGTTAGCTCAGTTGGTTAGAGCAGAGGACTCATATTTTTCAAATGTGCCTTACGCGTGGAAACTGCATAAGGGATGGTGTCAAATTCGGTGAAACCTAAGTGTGGCAACACATATGGCAATGCCGAGCGAAGCTTAGTGCGAAAGCACTTTGAACGTGTAGAGACTTAACGGCACCCGCCTAAGTTGAGCAATCAATATGGTGAAGACAAAGTCCAGCGAGTGGCGAAAGTCACACAAAGCGGAATCCTTTGGTCGACAGTTCAAGTCTGTCACGCCCTACCAACCCTCTAAAAGCCACCTTCGGGTGGCTTTTTTTTTAATTTCAGTACGGTTAACCTACGGGAAGGAGGATAGATAGCATGGAAGAAGTGACTGCTGGGTACAAATTGGTCGCAGAATTTTTCAACCATTCGCTGTTTGCCATTTTTGGTGGCATTGGATCGATATTGGTAGTTTTAGGTTTCGCCTACAAGGTGATCAGCATCTTCTTTGGTGTGATGCCGTTGGCAATTCGGCTGGGATATGGATTATGGAAACGGAAAATTGCAGTCATTTCTGATGCTGAAAACTTTGCCAAGCTATCGCATGCCCTTAAGTCCTCCAAGTTGTTCAACGAAAAAAACATTGCACACGTTCCGTTGAGTACGCTTGAAAGTCTTTCGGTGGCTAATCTCTATCTAGTTGATTGGGATACAGCAGGGGGCAGCATTGAAGAAATATTTCAGAGACGAGCAAGCTCACAAATTCCTATAGTGATAGTTGCTAGACCTGCGTCGATTCCACACGATGTTATGAACTCGATAGCCAACAGGCCGAACACAGTAGTGGTGAATTTTTTAGGCAGACTGCTTAATGATGTTTTGACCAGCTTGATGACAACCAGCTATGACGCCAAATGAATACCTGTACAAATTGCTGGATACCTACAGAGCTAGGGATCTCAGTTTGTACTCGCAAGATCTAGCGAATCTGAAAGCCAATTTGAAAAGTTGGGCGCAGACATGCTATCTGTCTGCCGCAAATTCAGGTTCGTACGCAAAGGGTACAGCTATTTCATTGTCATCTGACGTAGACATATTGGTATCGCTGACCAATGATTGCCACAGAAACGATGGTGGTCTGAAAAAATGCTATGAATCGCTTGAAACATATCTGCGGAAAAACTACAGCGGCGTTCGAGCGCAGAACGTGTCGATTCGAATCAACATGAATGGCTTGGAGGTTGACGTCACTCCAGCAAGAAAGTTGTCAGGCAATACAAACGATCATTCCATCTACACTGCCAAAACAGGGTCATACAAACAGACCAACATACAAAAGCACATTAATGATATTTCGTCATCAGGTAGGACTGATGAAATTCGAATACTGAAAATTTGGAGGCATCGGAATAAGTTGGATATTCCATCTATATATTTGGAATATCTACTTGTGTTGGATGTGTTGAAAGGTCGATCGAAGAGTGCAGAAGCACTAGAGGACAACGTTATGCACGTCTTCAATGAATTGGCAGTTGGTACATCAAATCCATTGTTGAAAAAATTGATTGATCCAGCAAATTCTGCAAATGAGCTGTCTAGCCTAATGACGGCGGCAGAAAAGCAGTCGGTAGTTTTGTCAGCAAGGCAAGCTGTCCAGCAGACCAATTGGGGGGCAATTGTCTATTGAGTAGATGGGTGCGCTTCGCTAGAAAAACACTACACACTCAATTGGTTGTTCTTTTTTTGCTTTGACCATATAGTTGCGTTATGTCCGCAAAAAAAGAGACAACGCACATTGTTACTGAGGGTGAGCTCGTCGTGTACAGGCGTGAGCGAAGCTCAATTTGGCAGTGCCGCTACAAGGTGGGTGGTGTTTGGCAACGAGCGTCAACAAAAGAACGGAAATTGAAGGACGCAAAAGAGGTAGCAAAAGAGTTGCGAATTACGGCTGAGATTCGTAAGCGTGACAACCTCCCTGTCATCACACGCAAATTCAGAGATGTTGCCAAACTTGCTGTTCAGCGTATGGAACAGAAGCTTGCAAATGGTGATGGCAAAGTTTCGTACAAAGACTACATTCGCATCATCAACGAATACCTGATTCCAATTTTGGGTAACAGACTCATCACAAACATAGACAGTACGGCGCTGGATTATTTGGATGCTGAGCGAATACGGATGATGGAGAGAGCACCGAGTAAAAGCACGATGCTCAGTCAAAACGCCGCACTGAACATGGTGTTGGATGAGGCAGTTCTGCGCAACTTCTTAACTGATCTCAATCGCCCAAAACTTGAGGCGAAAGGCAGGAAGAGTACACGTCACCCAGCCTTCACATTGACAGAGATACAGGCTGTCATTAATAACTTTGAAGCGTGGATAGAGCGAGCTCGTAACGCACACAGCAAAGAGATGCGTCAAATAATGCGCGACTACTCTGAGATGCTAATTGATACAGGAGCAAGACCTGGCAAAGAGCTGATGAATTTGAAATGGAAACAGATCAAGTTCACTATGAATCCAAAACAAACGCACACAGGTGAGTTCGTCGTTGGAGATGACGGTGAAAAAGAAGAGATTGTTCTGACTGATCTAAACAGGGGTGTTGAGTTAATTGTTACAGGTAAGACTGGTACACGTGAAATTGTTGGCAGACAGCCAACAGTCAAAGTGCTGGAGCGAATTGCTCGTCGTATGTATGGCGTTAGAAATAATATCATTGACCCGTTCAAAGATGTTGTGACACCTAACAACGATGACTTTGTATTGCGTACAAAAGAAAAGAAGCAGGACGTAAGCTCTGCCTTTCAACATATGTTTGAGCGGTACTTGGAAGAGCACAACTTGCTATACGACCCAAAGACAGAACAGAACCGTGTGTTCTACAGTTTCCGTCACACATACGCAACGTTAGCATTAACGTATGACAAAGTGCCAATTCACACGCTATCTGAGCAGATGGGTACTAGTGTTCAGATGATTGAACGTCACTACAGTCATTTGAAAGTAATTGAAGCAACAGAGCAATTGCGTGGGCAAGAAACACGACGAAGAATTGCTTCAACTTCAACTGTTGAAGAAATCTATCAGTCAGCACAAGCAAAGAAAAAAGCGGAGTTGCTGACAAGAAAACCAGCATCAAAAAAAGCTTCATCAAAGAAGGACAAATAATGGCAAAACCGTCTTTAGAGCAGATAAAAGTATTGTTGGGAAATAAAAAAATACGGGCGATCATTTCAAATGATACGGATATTGATCAACAGCTCCTTCAAAAAATTGAGAATTTAAATAGCATTGATTTTGAAAAAATTCAAAGTAATGCTCAATATTGGGTACATCATTACGGTGAACACGTAGCGACATACGCCTCCCAATATGACTACGAAATCAATCCAATACAAATAACATCAGTAGATAGTTTGTATCTTGTAGAAGTTATTGATGATGAACCTGAGTTCTTCGATTCAAAGGATCAAGCAATTCAGTACGCTGATGAGAATATAGGTAGATTTTTTGTAGACGAAGAATGAGTCAACAAAATATTGGAATTTAAAAATCACTTATTTGAAGATCAAGTAATGAATAACTCAAATACAAACCCATTCCCAAAATTCTCAGACTATCCACAAACTGAAGCAGGTTGGAATCACTACGATGAAGATTGGGTATCTCGTCGTCGTATGACACCCAATATTGCACAGATTCCAAAAGAAGCACTTGAGGAACACTGGGCATCAATGTCACTTGGGCGTGATAGAGGCTGGAAGGAGCAAGAATAGTGATGGACAAATACTCTGTTCTACAAAAAGAATTGGTGAGCTCATTGACTAAGAGACTACTTAATGTTGAATACGATTTGGGAAAAAGAAATTTTTTCTTTGCTGATGTAGCGATAGATCACCACATCTTTGATATTTTGAGTGATCATCTTTGGCGCGATACAAAATACGCAAGAACGGTTTCTGAATTAATTGAATCAGAAGCTGATAGAAATGCTTTTGACAGGCAAGTGAGAGAGTGTGTTTACGATGATTTATACAAAGCATTGGGTGGCTTACCTTAACGTATAAACCGCCAAATTGGCGGGGCTCAGGTTGTCCATTTGATGCTTTGAACTAATACTGTGTTCACACTTAAAGGAACACAGAAATGGTTGAAGAAAATGAATTGCTCACAACGCTGAAACAATTTACAGGTTGTGATCAGTTAGCAAGATTGACACGCACAGTCTTGCTTACAGAAGGCTCACGCTACCTTGCTGAAGCCGCAGAGTGCTTTTGGTTGTTTGATGTGTACGCATCACATTTGAGCGGTGTAGATGGCAACAAGGATTGGTTCACTTGTCTGAAACTCACAAAAACAAACCATTCGGCATCTGTATCAATTGAGGATGTCAACGGTAGGGTTCTGGCAAAGCAGAAAATTGAGTACACAGATTTCCCACTTACTGCAATCACCCTCTATGGCTGCTGGGCAGGTGAGTATTGGGTTTTGATGCTGACAAGTGAGTACTGATCTCGTCCGATCCGACTTGCGATGCACGCCCTACAGCGGGGCGAAGGCCTCCGTCTAATCCGTCTCATTAAAGGAAATAAAAAAGACGCTGTATATGACGTTTATACGGTGCTAGTGGGGCTGTTAAGACCGGAAAGTTGTTGCACCGCCTTTTGACGCTTTTGGCGATCTCGTTCCTGCTTTAATCGCTGTGTCGCAGCCGCCTTCTGCACCTTCAACGCATCAATTCTTGCTTGATCCGGTGACAATGGTTTGGATGCCGTTGCGGATTCAATTTCTGCAATCTTCATAAAAAACTCCTTGTCCTGTATTTACGCAGGCGCAAGGAGTGTGAACACTGCGCTAGCTAGCGCAGTGTTCAAGCTGGTTCACTTTCTGAAGCTACTGCGTAGCTTATTGCTGACAGCCTCAATCTGTGCATCCAAACTTCCGTCAGCTACAGCTTGCTTGACGATCTCAAGCGTGGGCACCAGTTCGTTCACGCCCGCAAGTTCGATTGCGTTCTTGCCCTTGCTGATTTCGATGACCTTTGCACCGTAACGAATTGACAGGTTTAGCTTGCCATCTGCAGCGGTCCACCACCATTGCTTGAGCTTCTTTGCTGTTTCGATACTGCGGCGTTCGCCAGTCTCTTCGTTTTTAAACGTTTTGAACTTCGTAGGTGCGTACACCCGACCTTCGGCTTGCGCTTGCGCTAACTGCATCTGCTCAAACAGCTTTGCGCAGAGCTTGTTCCTGCGTTGCTGTACTGGCGTTTGGGTGGCTGCACGTTTAGCAGTGACCAGCTTCAAATTGTTCAATGCACTCATTTCTTTCTCCTGTTTGTTGAACGAGTGCATTTAATTTATTTTCGACAAATGCAAAGAGCAACCGAAAAGACATAGATCGCATAATCGCAACGGCCAGATTGACTTTTATTTCAATAGACTCATGCAATAACGATTGGTGGTGCGCTGCAGCATCTGTCACTTTCCATATTTGTTTTTACAATAGATTGGATGATCATTTTGCGAACTTCAATGTTTTCAACTTCGATGGATTGAATTCGCTTGGATATTTCTCCAACAATGGTTGAGATAACTGAATTAAGGGCTTTGCTTGGTGCAATGGAATTCCTGTATTGCAATATCTCTGCCAGATAGACTAAGCTATTGGTTGAAATTTCTACGTTTTGTGCCCTTATGCTTCCATAATATCCTTCACTTTTTCCGCAGTATTTGCTAAAAGTTCTAGTAGTTATTTCTGGTAGGGCTTGTGCTGTTTGTTCAAATAGTTCTTTTGTAAAACTCATATTGCTCCTTACATGCATGATGCGAGTTTGCTAGCGCAAACTGCAATTGAAGATTAGTTGCTCAAGCTGGGCTTTCGCAAAATCTTCAATTGCCTTTTATTAATTTAATTATTTAAGGTCATTTACTAGGAAAAATATCCAAGCCTGACCAGCTTGGATAGTCTCATTTACTGAGGGTTCGTCTACATATACACAACTGGCTTTGTGGCCAGATCAGGCAGGTATTGCGATCTCCTTTTATGTGCAGTCCATTTACGCAAGCGCAGAGTGCTTATGTAGCGGCAGTCTCTGTACTTTGTGGGGTACTTGCATAGCAAGCTTGGTGTTCCCACTCACTTTTGACGCATGTTATTGCGTGGCATCAACTATTAAGACATTGCAAACGTTCCCTCCTATGACGGAGGGCATTTAAAGCATCCCTTGCGGGGTAGTGCAATGAATCAGTGCAACAAGTAGCACCTTCTTTACCGCTACAACACGTAGAGAGCGGATTTAGCAACACAGTTCCATCGGCGTGTAACCTTAACCTTGTTTGTATAACTTATTTATGCAATCGTATCAAAATACCACATATATGTCAACAATATTTCATAATATGAAAATTTTAACCAGTTTTTCTAGCGAAACAAACGGTAGAGAGATAGCGCTTTAAATCCCCTGTAGTGCAGAAAAAAAGCGGCATGGATACAAGGGTAGCTACAAGCTAGAAAACAAGCTTGTAGGAGATTTTTGACGAGATTGCATTTTTAGCGAAAAAGCAATGGATCAAGCGACTAAAAACCAAAGAAAACTGCTGAAATATGTGATTTCGAAGTTAAGCCATTGATTTATATGGGAATTGCTCAATGACCCGAAGGAATGGACGGGTGTTTGCAAGTAGGTTGCTCATTTGTAACTGCTGAATTTATGCTTTAAACAGCTAATTTATTTGATTAGCCCGAAAGGTCAAAATGTCGCAAGCAAAAACATTGAGCGAAAACGAAATTCAGCAAGTTCTCAACTGTGTGGGCGAGAAAAAATTTGGCGTACGCGACCGTGCACTTGTACTAATCAGTCATTACAGTGGAATGCGGGTGGGTGAAATTGCATCACTTACCGTTGGTCATGTATTAGACATCAACGAAAAAATCAAAAGCGAAATTCGACTGACGGCTGAACAAACAAAAGGCAAGCATCCGCGTACTGTTTTTGTCAGTTCAAAGCTGAAAGCTGAACTTGCAAACTATATCCAAACGATCCGTGTTGACGATAAAGAGCGGGCATTGTTCACAACGCAGAAGAGCCCTCGCAGAGGGTTCACTGCTAATACGCTGACACAGCACTTTTTGAACATCTACAAAGCGGCAGGCATTGATGGGGCTAGCTCGCATAGTGGACGAAGAACCTATGCCACAACAATCGCATCGCAAGGTGTTGGATTGCGTGTGCTGATGCGATTGATGGGGCACAGGAACGTCAGTACAACTGCTGTCTACATTGATGCCAATGACAACATGCTTCGGAATGCTGTAGAGCTCGTTTAGCACTCAAGTGCATGGAGAAATACCAGCTCGTCGAAGTCATCAACGAACTGCTGTGCGCGACTTGCTTCTTCGTCAGTATTGATGAAGAGGAAAGGCACTTCAATGTCTTTCAAACGGTTGAAGTCCTCTTCATCCTCAATCGACAGGTGATCAGCTCCATCTCTGCACCTAATGTGCAGAACTGAGGAAAGCACTAGCCCATACCTATCTAATACCTTCTTCTGAAACTTGGTTTCAAATTCAATCGCAGCCTTTACGTAGCCTGGCACAATACATTTAGCATCATGTATATATGAATATGGCCTTTTGCTTGATTTGATGATATTGCAATCAGTCTGCCAGTATGGGAAATCGCCGATAATAAAATCTGCATCTTTGCTAGCAATCGTGTCTTTAATTGAGTAAATAAGATTTTTATAAATTAGCGTTTCAATGATTTTTTTAAGTGCGGAATAATTATTTTTCATTGCATATCCTTTGCGTATGTAATTAGTTGCCTTTGAGTATCTTAAAAATGTGAATGTCATCGCACCTGTATATATTATCTTTGCTAATATCGGCATTGCATATTATTTGTGCCGCCAAATTTTCGGCGTGTACCTCGTTGATGGCATTAATTTTAAATGCCGCTTTTGCTTTAAAAGTTGCATATGCGTAATACGTGATGGGTTTTGTGACATGTCTTTTGATGGCCATATCTATCTCCTAGTAATACTGAAAAATGTCAGTACATGTATTGTCTATTTGATGTAATATTTGTTACACTTACGACTTCTGAAAAAATGAAAGTGTTAGTGTTTTATGGCGTCCGAAGGCGTAACAAAGGCAAGCACAGCTAGAACTTTTGCAACGAAGAGCTATCCGACCTTCGGGCGCGGCGCGTATGACGATGCAAAGCCGCCGAAGTCCGTCACCGCCAGCCCGTTCTTCTGGTGGTACAGGTTTTTGCAACTGAACGATGCGTATGCCGAACGGGCCACGCCTGCACTGGCGGCCATCCATGCTGACTTAGGAGATGTGCGTTCGACCGACTTCAAAAGTTGGTGGAATTCGCACGTAGATCACTTTGCTGAGCCGCGCACTCAGTACACTCTTCTAATTGCGAGCACAGTTGATCAAATCGCCCCGTTCAATTCGACAGAGGCCATCAATCTGGTGGTGCCGCTGAATTGGACGAATGTGGGTATCAAACGGAGGTTTGGTGCGCTGATCGACAAGCTTGTGCCGAAGACACCAAAAGGGGTGCGTGTGCAGTCAAGCTCCGCCACGTACAAGCTTGGCAGGAAATGGAGCCAGCAGGGAATGGCACATGCCTACGCTATGCTGGTGGAAAAGAGGCGAGCAGATGCGGAAAAGCTGGTGACTGGCAAAAAGGTGTCCATCGCTGATATGGCTATCCGCGCAGGCTTGCCGATTGCAAAGGGGTTGAAGGAAGGCGTAAAGACCTCCGCTACAACCGACCAGCGGCGTACTGTGACAATTGTTGCTCTGCGCCATTTAAAGAATGCTGAACGCTTTGTTGCCGCTAGTGCATCCAAAGTGTTCCCTAATTGAGCGAAGAAACGAGAAGAAGATGCTGACAGGTGAATTGAGATCGCAAGTTGACCGTGTGTGGGATAGCTTTTGGTCGGGCGGTATTGCCAACCCACTCGAAGTGCTGGAACAGATCACATACCTGCTGTTTCTGCGCAGGCTGGATGAACTGCACACGCTGGAAGAGAACAAAAGCGTTCGGCTAGGTAAGCCGATGGAGCGCACCATATTTCCTACAGGAACCGATCCTAAAGGGTGTAGGTACGAGGACATGCGTTGGAGCCGCTTGAAAAACATGGCTCCGCAAGAGATGTTCAATGTGGTCAGTGAACATGTATTTCCCTTTTTGCGTGATGTGGGCGGCGACAACAGCACCTATGCCAAGCAGATGCAAGGGGCGCGATTTACCATCCCTACGCCTGCTTTGCTTGCAAAGGTCGTCGACCTGTTGGATCAAATTCCAATGGAGGACAGAGACACAAAGGGCGACCTCTACGAGTACATGCTTGGCAAGATCGCCAGCGCAGGCCAGAACGGTCAGTTCCGCACACCACGCCATATCATCAAAATGATGGTGGAGATGGTCGAGCCAACAGCGACAGACATCATCTGTGATCCTGCTGGCGGGACATGTGGATTTTTGGTTGCGGCAGGTGAGTACCTGCGCGAGAACAGAAGTGAGATTTTTGCTGATGTAAAGGCTCGACAGCACTTCCACAACGGCATGTTCAATGCTTATGACTTCGATACGACCATGCTCCGCATTGGCAGTATGAACATGATGTTGCACGGCGTTGAGAACCCCAACATCACTTACAGGGATTCGCTGTCACAAGACTTTGCAGTTGAAGACGAAAAATACAGCCTGATCCTTGCCAACCCGCCCTTTGCCGGCAGTTTGGATTACGAAGGAACTGCAAAGGATTTGCTGTCCGTTGTGAAAACGAAAAGCACCGAGCTTTTGTTTTTGGCGCTCTTTCTCAAGTTGTTGAAACCAGGTGGGCGTGCGGCAGTCATCGTACCGGATAGTGTTTTGTTTAAGACCAACAAAGCTAACAAAGAAATTCGAAGAATATTAGTCGAAGAGCAAAAGCTGGATGGAGTGGTGTCTTTGCCGAGTGGTGTATTTAAGCCTTATGCAGGTGTCAGCACGGCCATTCTGTTTTTTACTAAAACGAACAGCGGCGGCACAGACTCAGTCTGGTTCTACGATATGAACGCTGATGGTTGGAGTTTGGACGACAAGCGGCAACCATTACTGAACATCGAAAAATTAGGAACCAAACCAACTGCGCCACTTTCGTCAGAAGAGCATATAAAAAATAATTTGCCAGATGTTATAAAACGTTGGAATGAGCGAGCTGGTGAAGAGAAAAATAGGACACGATTTGAGCAAAGCTTCTTAGTTTCGAAGGAGGAAATTGTTTCGGAAGAATACGATTTGAGTTTAGGCAAATACAAAAAAGTCATTGAAACAAAAATAGATCACACACCACCAATTCAAATCATTGCTGAGTTAAAGGTCATAGATGAAAGAATTCGAGCTGAACTAGCTGACTTCGAAGGGATTTTGAAATGAAATGGCAACTTAAAAAGTTGGGGGATTACATAGAAGTTGTAATGGGGCAAGCGCCGCTAGGTGAGGAATGCAATAAAGATGGAGTTGGGACAATATTTGTTAAGGCGGGGGAGTTTGGCGAGCGCAGTCCAACCGTTGAAGAGTGGACAACGAATCCTTTGAAAATTGCAGAGAAAGACGACACCTTAGTATGTGTGGTGGGAGCTACTGCTGGCAAGATAAATTATTCGTCTTTTAGATGTGCTATTGGGCGATCTGTTGCCGCAGTACGTGCAAATTCTACCGAGTTGAATAATATATTTTTATATTACTTTTTGAAGTCAAATATTCAGACATTGAGAGGGAAGTCGCAAGGCGCCGCACAAGCGGTGATAACACGGGAGATGCTCAAGTCATTAGAGATTCCTTTGCCGCCAATAACCGAGCAATTAAGAATTGTGGGCATGCTTACAAAGGCGGAAAAAATTAAAGACTTGCACAAAGAGGGGCTCCTTAAGGCCACACAGTTAATTGACTCGGTTGTAAGCAACGAAATATTTGCGGTGAATTGATATGAGCAACTTTGCCTTCCTACAGCGTGAGTGGTTCTCCATACACGATACGTGTGTGAAGGCAGAAGGATATGTAAATAGCGATGTTCGTGCGGCGTGTTTTTATGGCCGCATCGCGTTAGAGCAGATCGTCGGCTGGTTGTACCGGTATGACTCCACATACCGTTCATACGATGAGAATTTGGGCGCGCGGGTGTACGAGCCGTGCTTTAGGAATAGCGCTGGTGACGCCATCTTTGCGAAGGCAACGGCCATCATCAGCATTGGTAACAAAGCCGCACACGGTAAGGGCATCAAGCCGCACGAAGCCAACACGTTGATTGTTGAGCTTTTCCACATTGCCTATTGGCTAGCAAGGACTTATGGCGAGAAGGCGCGGCCTGATCCTGCTTTGCAATTCAACGCAAGCCTGTTGCCGGTGTCGCGCAATGAGGCCGCCGTCCCGCTGGCACAGCTTGAGAAGGCAGACCAAGCTCTCAAGCAGAAAGAGGCAGAAAACAGCACATTGCGAGATGAAATCTCAAAATACAAAGAAGAGATCGCAAAGATTCGTGCGGCAAACTCTGCGGTCAAAGACACACACGACTACAACGAAGAGCAGACACGCGACTACTTCATTGACCTTCTGCTGAATGAGGCTGGATTTGCACTCGACAAGCTTGAAGACAAAGAATACGAAGTGCAGGGCATGCCGAATGGTGCAGGCGTGGGCTATGTGGACTATGTGCTTTGGGGTAAAGATGGCTTGCCACTAGCTGTTGTGGAAGCCAAGCGCACACGACGCGATCCAAAAGTGGGACAGCAACAAGCCAAGCTCTACGCTGACTGTTTGGAAAGTAAATTCAAGCGCCGTCCCGTCATCTACTACACCAACGGTTATGAACATTGGTTTTGGGACGACACGCAAGCTCCTCCGCGCAACGTGCAGGGATTCCACACGCGAGATGAGCTTGAACTGTTGATGCAACGGCGAACTAGTCGGCTGTCACTGTCAAGCACGAAGATTAATGAAGACATTGCTAGCCGCACGTACCAGCATCAAGCCATACGAAGCATTGCGGAGGCGATTGAGCAACACAACGTTCGTCGCAGTTTAATTGTGATGGCGACAGGGGCAGGTAAGACGAGAACTGTCATCGCGCTTGTCGATTTGATGATGCGTGCCAATTACGCAAAGCGTATTCTCTTCCTTGCTGATCGAATTTCACTGGTCAAGCAAGCTACGCGGGAATTCGCCAAGCACTTGCCAAACGTTGGCATCGTCAACCTGCTAGATGGTGCAGATGCTAATGGTCGCGTCTATGTCAGCACGTACCCAACGATGCTGAATCTCATCAACAACAGCAAAGAAGACAAGCGGAAATTCGGCATCGGCCACTTCGATTTAGTTGTAGTAGATGAAGCGCACAGAAGCATTTATGCGAAGTACGGCGCAATCTTCAACTACTTCGACTCCTACTTGGTCGGCTTGACCGCAACGCCAAAAGATGAAGTCGATCACAACACATATCGCATGTTCCACTTGGAGCGTGGCGTTCCTACGTTTGCGTACGGCATTGAAGAAGCGATTAAAGACAAGTACCTCGTACCGCCGTTAGCCATTTCAGTGCCGTTGAAGTTCCAGCGCGAAGGCATCAAATACGATGAACTGAGCGAAGAAGAAAAGGCGCAGTGGGATGAGTTGGAATGGGGTGATGCAGGTGCGCCCAACGAGGTCAGTAGCGCCGCCATCAATGCGTGGCTCTTTAACGCCGACACAGTTGACCGCGTTTTAGCTCACCTTATGCTGAATGGAGAAAAGGTGGCGAGCGGCGACAGATTGGGTAAGACCATCATCTTCGCAAAGAACAATGACCACGCCGAGTTCATTGCTGACCGGTTCAACATCAATTACCCGCAGTACAACGGCAAGTTCGCTCGTGTCATCACGTTCAAAACTGAATACGCTCAGAGCCTAATCGACAGCTTCTCGCTAAAAGAAAGTGAGCCACACATAGCCATCAGTGTGGACATGTTGGATACAGGCATTGATGTGCCTGAAATTTTGAACTTGGTGTTCTTCAAGCAAGTGCACAGTAAGACCAAATTCTGGCAAATGATTGGACGCGGGACTCGTCTTTGCAATGACGTGTATGGCCCGCGCAAGCACAAAACGCATTTCTGCATCTTCGATTTCTGCCAGAACTTCGAGTACTTCAACCAAAACCCGAATGCGGCTGAAGGACGTAAGGCGGACAGTTTGGACACCCGTTTGTTCAACATGCGTGTCCAGCTCATCACAGACATTGACAGTCCCAACAGGCCAAAGCCGACGGATGACCGACGCGAGCAGGAAGATGAGTTACGTGTGCAAACGGCAACCTATCTGCATGAGATCGTCGCAGGTATGACGCTTGACAACATCATTGTTCGTCCTAAACGTAAATACGTTGAGAAGTACAGCGCAAAAAATGTTTGGTCAAAGCTGACAGCCAGCGAAGTGCAGGAGCTTGCCGAACATGTTGCAGACTTGCCATCGCAATTAGTGGATAGCGAGGAAGAAGCCAAGCGTTTTGACTTTATGGTTCTCAACGCCCAACTTAATGTCTTGCAGACACTTGCCGTCGATGACAAAGTGAAGACCGTCATGCAACGGGTGATGAATGCGCTGGAGTTGCAAGCGAACATTCCAGCGGTTCGCGCTCAAATGCCACTTATCCAAGCTGTTGCAACCGACGAGTGGTGGCAAGACGTTACTGTAGGTACGCTGGAACATGTGCGCAAACAACTACGCATGTTGCTCAAGTTGATTGAGAAGACCAAGCGCGAAATTGTCTATACAGACTTTGAGGATGAAGTTGGCGAGAGTTCGCCAGTGAATTTGCCATTCGGTGCTACTGGCATTGACTTTGAGAGATTCAAAGCGAAGACACGTGATTTCCTGCGGTCACACAATGACCATCTTTCCTACGTCAAGCTCCGTAAGAACTTGCCTGTCACGCAAACAGATTTGGACGAGTTGGAAAAAATCTTGCTCCAGCAAGCCGATGGCAATGCTCAATTGATCGAGCAAGCAAAGGGCGAAGCTAAAGGGCTTGGTCTTTTCATTCGTTCGCTAGTTGGGCTTGAGCGTGACGCCGCCAACGAGGCTATGGCTGGATTTTTGAGCGATACCACTGCAAACGCCAAACAGTTAGCCTTTGTTCGTCTGATCGTTGACCATCTCACGCATGATGGCGCGATGACAGACGATCGACTGTATGAAGCGCCGTTTACTGACATTGCCGCTACTGGACCGGATAGCGTATTCAGTCCTGCAAAAGTGACGGAGCTGTTTGCTGTGATGGCAGACGTTCGGCAACGTGCTGTTGCCTAAATGCGAGAAGGAAAAAAATGAGCAACATCTGGTGCATACGTGCTGAATACGGCACCTATGCCAATCACTTCGTCAAAGGCGGTTTCATCGGCATAGGCTATGAAATTGAGGAGTCGCTTGCGAACGTATCCAACAAGGATGAACTCTCATCGATCTATAGGAAAGCACACCCTACTGAAACCAGTAATTTGGTAGTTGGGCAACAGGTAGGTCAGGTAGGTAGGTTTTTGTTGGAGATGAAGGAAGGTGACTACGTGATCACACCCTCGTCCGATACAGAATGGTTGTACTACGGACGAATTTCTCCGAAGGGATACTGGTTCGAGCAGAATCCATCTGATGGCTGTCCGTATCCGCATCGACGTAGTGTCCAGTGGGCAAGCGAGAAGCTCAGTCGTAGCAGTTTCTCAGTCCCATTCCAAAACACCATTCGATCGTCGTTGACGGTATTTGCGGTTTCTCAGACCGACGAGTTCCTCACCACTGTAAAGGCTGAAGGTCACGTGCCAGCAAAGCGTGATACCCACTACGATCCGTATGAATCTGTTTTAGAGCGTGTGTTGGAGCTCAACGACAAAGAGTTCGAAATCCTCGTTGGCCATTTGCTGACTGCAATTGGCTTTGAAGAAAGTGAAGTGACTGGCAAGACTGGTGATGGTGGTGTGGATGCCACAGGAATTTTGAATGTTGCCAACCTTGCAAAGGTGAAGGTGTTTGTGCAGGCTAAGCGGTATAAGCGTGGTTCAAAAATCAACGCAAATGTTGTCAAACAACTTCGCACGGCCATTCCTGTTGGTGGGCAAGGTGCATTCATCACAACTGCAGACTTTCAAGCGTCGGCATCCGATGTAGCGGTTGAAGTTGGCTTCCCTCGCATCGGCCTGATCAATGGCCGTCAGCTTGTAGATTTGCTTGTCGAGCATTGGCAAGACATTCCCAACGAATTTAGAGACCGCTTGGGTCTGCGTGTTGGTCTGGTGCGTATTTGAGATGGCACAGACTGTCTACTACTTAACCGGAATGGGTGGGCGATTGCACACTGGGCTTGGTCATGCACTGACTGAGCGTGGATGCTCCGTGTTGGGTAGAGAGTTGTTTGGTGATTTCAAAAAGCTCGGCTTTCAACAACAGGTTGATGCTGTTGCCAGCGACTTAGAGCGCGAGCTTTGGCATGAAGATGCTCGTGTGATCGCCAATTCATTCGGTGCGTATTTGTTTCTTCATGCACAGGCTCAGCTACCGCCCTATGTTGGTCGTGTGATTCTGCTGTCACCAATCGTCGGTGAGTTCGGTAATGAAGAAACGCAAATGAACTTCATCCCGCCGCGTGCCGACAAGCTTTTAGAGCTTGCGAGGGCAGGGAGTTTTCCAGTCCCTAAACAATGTCAAGTTCATGTCGGATCAGAGGATTGGCAGAGCAATCCAGCCAATGTGACCACGTTTGGTGAACTGTTGGGCATTGACGTGACAATTGTTCCAAACGCGGGACATATGTTGCCAAAAGAGTATGTTGGAGCGTTGTTGGGCAGGTGGCTTTGATAGAGCTGATTGAGGCGTGTAAGATCATCATCGAAGTAGGGCAGGAATGCGCGAAAAGGCGTGAGCGGTAGTGATGCTTTGCAGCGCGATTTTCGAAGAAATTTTTAACTATTAAATTTTCAAATTACTACACACTTTGCTACACACCAAAAAAACGTCGTTGTAAGTTGTTGATTAATAACGATATTTTAATTATTAAACTTCTCATAATCTATTTAAAATGTTCTTATATTCGTAAAATACCTATATAAATCAATAGGTTGCGTGAGAAAATCTGGTGCGAAAAACACTACACACCAGCTACACACTTTTTGACTGTTTTGAGCCCGCTTTTTGGGATGTTTTTCGCCCCAAAAACCGACCCACGTACAATCCACTTTTGAGGGGCGTTAGCTCAGTTGGTTAGAGCAGAGGACTCATATTTTTCAAATGTGCCTTACGCGTGGAAACTGTGTAAGGGATGGTGTCAAATTCGGTGAAACCTAAGTGTGGCAACACATACGGCAATGCCGAGCGAAGCTTAGTGCGAAAGCACTTTGAACGTGTAGAGACTAGACGGCACCCGCCTAAGTTGAGCAATCAATATGGTGAAGGCATAGTCCAGGGAGTGGCGAAAGTCACACAAACCGGAATCCTTTGGTCGACAGTTCAAGTCTGTCACGCCCTACCATTTATCACGCGCGAACTGCTCTCTACGCCGTTCGCGCACCGCGCTGCAGCCCAGTGTTAGCGCCATTCCTGAAAATGTCTCTTGGCCGTGGATGGCCAAAAATCCGAAAAAGTACTCGTTTTCTCTGCCCGAAATTCTCTGTTTCTACGTTTTCTCTTGGTCGCACCAAGAGACGAACCTAGGATTCATGCGGGTTGCAGCTCGGTAGTTTGATGTGAATCTTGGTCCTCATGATTGACTAGGTTTCTTTTGTTTTCTTTGGTGGTACGAGAGGTCGCTGTTTTGTGACGCTTGCGACGCTGTCTGGGCGGCGTCGGCGGGGTTTTGAGGCCTTTTTCGGCTCGGAATCCGAGTGCAGGAAGCTTTTCAGGAGCAGAGAAAGCGTCTGTACATTGATCGAAATTTGGACCTGATCCGGATAGAGAACTACGCGGCCGACCAACTGTCTGATCACGTCGGCAACCATTTGTGGGATGAAATAACGCCATGGTTTGTCCAGTTTGCTCAAGCTGGCTTTGACATGTTCGGGATCAAACTCGGGCCAGCTTTTCCATTCTTCGGGCAGATCATCGAGCCATGGCTGTGGATCTTTAAATCGCTCTCGCAGGTGATCAATGACCACCTGGTGCAATTCATGAGTCGGCAGCGTCACGGGGCCAGAGTTATCGGTTTGGCCTAAAGTGGTTTTGGGTGCCTTGTAATATCGATAGCGTTGCCCTTTGCGGTTGCTGGACTCATACATGGTGTAGGCACTGCCGTCGTACCAAAAAACCAAACCAGCCAATGGGAAATCTTCTACATATCGGTTTCCAGTAAGTCTACCTGTGCGCCGGGCGCGTTGATTTCTGATGGCCTGAACTTGATCCCAGAGTGCGCGATCAATGATGGGTTCGTGCTTGCCAGGGTGCCACTCGTCTTTATAGAAGACTTCACCAACGTATGCCCGATTCTTGAGCAACTGATTGAGCGTATTGCGATCGAAGTGTTTGCCTCCATGCTGATTGCCATTTCGGCTGATGTGGATCTTGGTCCGGTAGTCCAGAGCGCTGAGATCCTCAAGAAGTTGGGTCATTGAATCGGCGACCAGATAGCGCTGAAAAATATCGCGCACCACGGCCGCCTCGGTGGCATTGACCTGCAGCTCTTGTTGATCAGAGAGGGTGTAGCCCAGCGGTATGCCACTGCGTTGCCATCGGCCACTGGCACGTGTGATGGCGAATTTGTCACGGACCCGTTCGCCCGCCAGTTCCCGCTCGAATTGACCAAACGTGGTCAGCAGGTGCAAGGTGAGTTTGCCCGTGGGGGTCTCACTGTCAAATGCCTGTGTCAAGCTGACCAAAGAGGTTTTGGTCATGCTAAATGTGGGCAGAAGATCGCAGATGTCTCTAACACTGCGGCACAGGCGATCGAGGCGTTGCACGATCACAGCATCAAACTTCTTGGCTTCAACATCCAGCATGAGTTGAATTAAGGCAGGGCGATCAAGATTTCCGCCGGAGTAGCCGTCATCGATATAGGGCGGGGCCACCAACTCCCATCCCATGCCGCGTTGGGATTGGATGTAGCTCTCACAAGCCTGCACTTGCGCTTGTAGCGAGGTCAATTGGGTGCGGTTGTCTTTGCTGCTGACCGAGACGCGTGCATAAATCGCACAGCGCCGAATTGCCGTTGCCGGTTTGCCTGATTCAGCAGAGGGCACATGAATGATTGGCACATGGCTCATAAGCTCGCATCATCTCAGATCGAGGGCCATGGCTCATCCGGACATCTGCCCAGTGACATGGCAAGCTGATCGGTACAAGTCGGCAACTGCTGTAGCAAAGTTGATGGGTTGCCGCCCACCGAAGCTGGTAACGTAGGCGGGTCAGCATTTCCCACGACAAGCAGCCCCAACATGACCGCCACGCCGCAGCCCTTGATTGACACGCAGCGCTATGTCGCACTGGATCTGGAGTACAACCAGCCCAGCGGCACCATCATCCAAGTCGGCGTGGCCATTGGCAGCGCCGCACAGATCCAGCAAGAGTACGTGGTCCGGTGCTGGAACTTGAAAGTGGATGAACCCATCAGCGAGTTCATCACGCAACTGACAGGCATCACCGATGAGGATTGCCAGGCTGGTGTGAGCCTGGCGCAATGCGCGGCTGAGCTGGGCGAGCTGCTTAACGAGCATGCGGTGTTCGTCAACCCGGTCACATGGGGTGGTGGTGACTCCACTGATCTGTTGGAGGCTTTTGCGCGTGCGCAAGTTGTTTTTCCTCACTTCGGTCGGCGCTGGATTGACGTCAAGACCTGGGCCACGTTGCTGTCTTTGGCTCGAACGCCAACCGGCAAAGTTCAGCAGGGTGGGCTGTCCAAAGCCATGGCACGCTACAAGTTGCAGTTCGTAGGGAAGGCCCACCGGGCTGATGTGGATGCCTTCAACACCCTGCGGCTGTTCTTTGCAATCTTGGCCCGTCAGCGGACCTTGGAAGCCTGTGCCGCTCAGATGAAAGGCCTGTGAGCCCTGATCGTCAATTAGCCAAAAAACTCATTGGCTTTTGCTGTGGCATTTTTTAGCGCGGCATTTGGGGGTTCAGGTGATAGCAAAGCTTTGGCAAATGCCTCTTGGTCAGCATGAGACAGGTGGAGGTCATCCACCTGCTCAACGGCTGGTATGGGCAGGACCTGATTTTGCGCTGTGCTATCAGCAGCGATAGCATTCATGGCCTTTGGTGCTGATTTTTTGATCTGAGTGAGCTGGGCTATGGTCAGAGCCCCCTCATCAGCTTCGTACGCCGCATTGATTTCCTTGTTGAATTGCATCATTAATTTATTAGTACGAGTTGATTCAGCCGCTTCCAAAACCGCTTCATCGCATGCAGGACAAAAATCGCCCGTAACTCCCTTGATGGTGGTGGATGCACCCTTGTAGGCGTAGGGCATATCCCTAGTGTCGCGAATCAATTCCGCTGCGCCGCATACAGGACATTTCATGTTCAAAGCTCCTTCCGCGCTTTAGGTTGCGCGCTCATATTGCAGGAACCTACCGTTGAATCCAATTTTGCGGCTGATTCGTTGTTTGCCAATGTTAACGACGACACCCGTAGGGACCTGGACAGTTCGGCCAGAGTTGTACGCTGCAGTCTGAAGCGATTGGCCCAGACGTACGCCGAGTTTGGTCAATGCTTGTGGGCCGAGCACCTCGAGAGGCTGAACTGGGATAGGTTTGCCTGAAATCACGCTAGGTTTGGCCTTGGCATAAATGCCCACGCCAAGTCGCACCAGTACGCCAATGTTGGTCAGCTTCTTGATCGCGCGCCTGACCGATGTTTCACTGCCAAATCTCATGAAGTCAGCAGGACGAAACACGAGGTCGTTTCGACGATGAACGGAGCATCTAATGCGGTCAGTGATATTCATTGTCGATCAGGCCCGTATACAGACAGTAGAAATTCCACGATTTCTGCAATTCTCATTGGCCTAGCGGGATTTTCATAATTTTCTATTGCCGCAAGCGTGTACTGGATCTTCATGCCAATCTTCAAATACTCCGGTCCAAGCTGAAGGGCTCGCCACCTTTGAAGAGTTTTTGGGCTAACGGACCATCGGGCAGCAAGCTCGGTTTCGGTCAGGGTAGTTCGCATGGTGCATGCTCCTTGTAAGGACGGAGCTGCATTCACGCGTGTTTTTGCCGATAAGTCGAGGGACACACAAAGAAAAGGTCTGTGAGGTTGCACAGACGAAAGCGTTGTGAGGCTACGATTTCCAGTCGGTCCGGCTGCTGGACACGAGGGCCGCCCAGTCGTCAGGTGGGTGACCTTGTTTCAGCATCCTCTGGAAAACAGCGTAAGGGTCACTCTTGCTGCCTGATGAGCGCAAGGTATTCTCGTCATTGACCCAGGCAAAAATGATGATCCGGGACTTCGAATCAAATCGAAAAAACAACCGAAACCGCCGACCGATCTTCGCGCGTCGCCAATGACGAAACGCGCTGCCCATGGTGTTGCCTTGTCGATACTCCTCGCGATTAGGATCACTGGGCACAGCGTCAAAAATTAACTTTGACAGCGCAGCAAACAGCCGGAAGTTCGCGTTGGACTCATAGCCTGCGGGGTCTTGCTGCTTGGCTCGCTCGGTTGCGGTATGCAGCTTTTGCAGCTGCTCTGTGAGGCACTCGTGGAACAGCAGCGTCCACCCATGGCGCTGAATCACAGCGCCACTTCGCCGTCAATATCGGCTCTCAGATCGGTCGGCTGGCGCAGAGTTGCCAACATGGCTTGCGTTAGGTCGTCTGGCAAGCTGGTCAGGTGCTTGCCGGTGCGGATGTCTGCCTCCAGCAGATTCAAGAAGCAGCTGATGGCCGGATCATCATGGGACGACTCTTCCACGCGGGTGACCACCACCTGGGATCCGCGCAGATCAAATGCAACTTTCCCCCCGTAGTCCACCCCGAGGGCTTGACGGATAGGCTTGGGCAAGGTGATTTGCCCCTTCGAGGTGATCGTGGCCACTTCGTGGACAGCAGGCATGGCAATACTCCTAATGCAGCACGCATGGTAAGGAATAAACCTTACCATGTCAAGTCCCTTAATGCCGACCAGCCGAAGCCCGTCAGCTCGCAAGGGCCAGAACGTGGCCGCAAGCTGGCAGCGCCGTTGGGGCGATGCAACCCTAGATTGACCCCCTGGCTCAATCAAGTGTTTTTTGCCGCTGATTCACTACCTCGTACTATTGAGGCGAAATAGAGGCTGGTGCCCGGGACCAATCACTTGGTTCTGTTCATGATTAACTTTTCTACCATTCATCACCCGCGAACGGCTCTCTATGCCGTTCGCGCATCGCGCTACGGCTCAGTGTTGGCGCCATTCCTGAAAAAGTCTCTTGGCCGTGGATGGCCAGAAATTCGGGAAAGTATTCGTTTTCTCTACCCGAAATTCTCTCTTTCTACGTTTTCTCTTGGTCGCACCAAGAGACGAACCTAGGATTCATGCGGGTTGCAGCCCGGCAGTTTGATGTGAATCTTGCTCCTCATGATTGACTAGGTTTCTTTTGTGTCCTTTGGTGGTACGACGGATCGATGTTCTGTAACACGTGCGACGCTGTCTGGGCTTCGTTGGCGGTTTTTTGGGGACTTTGTCGGCTTGGAATCCGATTGCAGGAAGCCTTTTAGGAGCACAGAACGTGCCGATACATTGACCGAAATCTGGACCTGATCCGGATAGAGAACTACCCGTGCGCCGAGCGCGATTAGGGTACCCCGGGTCCGAAATGGGACCTATTCCCTTGTTGTCAAACTCCTACTGTTGCTGGATTATGAGGAGGCTGGAGAAGCGATTTATGTCGAGTGGTCCGGTCTTTTAGCCCCCACGAGACGCCGACCGATCTCGAAAATTCCCGCCATTGCCAAAGATCGGACAGGTTCGATGATTTCGCCGTTATCGATCCTGACCCAGTTTTCGCCGTCGCTGTAGACGGCCAGCAACAGGTCCTTGGCGTTGAGCGATTCTGAAACCTGAACTGTTCCGCCATGCGTCACTATTGCCGCCATCGCCGTATGGTTTCCATTATCGATCCACGTTAACGGCCACGGTAGCCAAACGACGGCGCGTGTATTGTCGGTTTGACGCCAATTGCCGTGTTTGCCTGTGGGGCCGAGGTTTTGAAACGCGCGGGCCAATCTCCACCGTTCCCACGGCTGCGGAATAACCGCTGAATAAGCTAAATCGAGCGACACCTCACCAGATTCGTGACGGAGTAAATTTTTCATCGTAGAACCGTCTTCCCTGACCGGGGTTGATGAATCCCACAGTAGTAATTCAGGGCAGTCAGGAGCTGTTCGGTGTGGTCGAGCGTCGAATAGCAATCCCTGAAGAATTTCGGCCTGTACTATCCGAGCAAGTGCTTGCATCAGTCCTTCTACAGCTTTGGAACCATGCGCTTCAGCAGTGTCAATACTCCACAGCAATGAACGCCACTTGTCATTAGTGTTGAGTTTCTTCTTCTTACGTATCTTCGGGGCTGGGATGTGCTCAGCCTGTTTTGGAACTTCAGGCAGCCCTTTGGATAATTTTTCGAGCAGGGCTTTGAGCGCCTTCGATTTTTTGTTCATGGCTTCGAGTGGGCTGAAATTGTTCGGGGTATTTGTTCAGAATACCTTGTACTCGTGATGCTGGAATTTACGCCGACCAGCCATAGAAGCCTACCTGCCAGTCGCGAGTGATCGGAATGCCGCATAGGGCAGCCCATCGGCATCAGCGAGATGACGGACGGAACCGCTGCAAACGGGGGCATGGATTTAAACTTCCCAGTTCGAATAAGTCTGAAGCACGGAGCAGTCTTGTACAAGTTCACCCACCCCTTGGCCATCTAGCTCTGTAATCCCGAACGAGCCTAGCGCATGGCCGGTATGTCACATCACAATAGGCGATCCTGACGCAAGAACCTGTGGATCAGTTCTCGTCTGGCCTCGGTGGCAGCGTCCGCGTTCTCAAGCGATTTCTCGACGCTCCTTAAGAAGCGCTTTCCGCCCCATCGATCAGCAGCCTCTTCCAACAAAGCAATGTAAAGATCCGTGTTGCTTGCCATCCAAGCGAACGCAAATGGCCAGAGTCGTCGAGCCACGAATACCTCGGCCACTATTTTTATTAATCTTTTCCCTCGATTCCCCCGCATGTCTTCTGGGACCCACGACAGTCGTTGTTCAATCAATTTCCATGCTTCGTCGTTCAGTCTAGAGTCAGACACTGCACTATGAAGCTGCTCAAACGTCATCTGCAGTAACTCGGCGACGCTGCGTGAACTCCAGCCCAACGCGCGAGCGAATCCATAGGCTGCCAAGCCCATTGGTATAGACCCATGCATCTCCTTGAGATTCTGCAAGGTCGTGAACCATGGGTCGTCTCCGTACTGGTTCGGCACACTGTCCGGATTCAGTTCGTGAGCGAGTGCTTGTACGACCTGTACGGATGGCGCTTGAGTTCGACTGAGAAACTCCGCGACAATGGATGTGTCTCTGACGCAATAAGAAATCCACCGCAGGTCGTTGGGTGTCCAATCCGTATGCTGTGTCCGAGTCTGCAATACGTTCAGCACGCGTAGCGGACCTAGCCACTGAACAGCAATGCTCATAGCAGAGCTTCGCTCCATCCCACTAATTAGCGCGCTCACGGCTTTATCAGACAACTCGATCCCATGTAAATCGCTAGATGACTGAACTGTTAGACGTTTCCAGAAAGCTGGCATATCGAGAAGCTCGAGGTGGATGGCAAGCACGAAGCTCAGCGGCACATCTGTGTCTGGCCATGCCTCAACAAGATCTTTCGCGTTCAAGGAACTGATTACCGCAGCTGCCCAGTTCGCCTTCTCCGGGCTGTCACCGCACAATGCCATCAGCAGTCGTTCAGGGAATCTGCGCCAAAGCTTGAGCGCCAACTGACTATCGCCACCGCAAAGCCGCTTGGTATCGAGGAATTGCCAATTTTCCCAAAGGAACGTCACAGTGAGGTCATCTGCGTCTCCTAACACGGTCAGGATGTGCTCAACGAGTAGAGCGCGTGCTGCGTCTGATCGGGCGAGAGGCCCCGGCTTGTCCAGCATAGCTATCGCTTGCTGCAAGTCTTCTGGTGAAGACGAACGACTGGTGGCACGATGGAACATACAGAGTGTTGGCATCGCTTCTCGGCCACCAAGCGTATCTGCACCAAGTTTTTTGAGGGTTTCTCGAAGTCCACCGAGGTTGGGTTGTCGCACGTCGTCGAGCAGTGTTATTAGCCAATCGGGTTGGTGTACATCAGACAATGGCATCGTCGTCAGTACTCCCGCATGCCGCATCCGACCTGCCAATTCTTCATTGGGTAACACTTGCAAGTCAAACGGGGCCCCGAGAGCGGACCTGTCCTTGGTTGTCAAAGTACAGAAACGAAACGAACGGCGTAGACGTGGCCATTGTTGATTCCAGATCTGCAATGTAAGCGTATCAACAGAAACGGATGGGTCACGCTTTGTCGCCACACGTTCGCGCGGGGAGTCATACAGCGCCTTCAGAACGGAGGCTAACCATTGCTCGCCCGACAATGACAATCTAAGTTCCTGCTCGTTGAAGTCCAAAACGTTCATGGACGTTGGCACGCCGTAACTGGACCAACCTGTCGATTCCGGTCGATTGAATAACTTAGTCAATCGTGAAGGCGCAATGATGGTGGCTAAATCAGCAAATTCGATGTAGATGGTGTGGGTCCAAACACAACCAGGCCGAGGCATCTCCGGCGCTGACCAAGTTTTTGCCAGAGCATACATAGCAACATCCTTGAGCGGGTAGCCGGTCAAGTAGCTGTTGTCCTCGGAGGCTATCCCCGACCCAGAAACGTCGCTCATCGTCAGCACCAATTTCGCATCGTCTTGCGAAAGCTTGGTGGAACATGCAAGTTGCCGATGACCGCCCGAATATCCGTGCAGCGATTGATGGAGTGTGATGTTCAAGGGGGAGACTGCATCAATAGCCATTGAAGGGGTTCCGTCAGATCGTGTGACGTGTTATTTGCATAGACTACCTGGATCCGTTCGGATGGTAAGCTCACTTCACGAAGTCGTTTGGCCTCAGGCAATGAGCTGTTCTTATCGTCGTATTCGCCACCTTGGGCGCTGATTCCGTATACGCGTAACTCCCAAAGAGGGTTGAGTCCGTGCTTTAGAAACTGGCTAAGCATGGGTAGTTTCTTTGCCAGGTACGTCTCTGGTGTGAGTTCAAGCTTTGCCGCTTTATCCCAAGCGGACAGAATGATCGCCAAGCGACGAGGGCCGACGTTTAGGGGGGCTGACTGCAACAGTTGCAACAGATCCGTCAGTTGGACTTGAGTCGGCGCCAGACCTGGCGACCAGTCGATGACTTCCTTCGTTTCTCGCTCAACATCCAAGGCTTCTGCCAAAATTTTCTCGACGACAACCCACCTCGGAGTGACGATCTTGTCGGCATGGACGAAGAGAAGCACGCCTGGTGCCTTGAGCCATTCAGCCACCGCCTCGTCACATTCACGCCGCTCCCACATTTGCTGGAAGGCCTCACCGGCAACGTCGGGAAATGTGATCGTTTGTGGCTCGCCCCGTTCGGTCTTCAGAACCATCGAGACGATCTTGTCTCCGGAAACCGATGTGCGTTCCTGCTTCTTGGCCTCGCGCCAGCGGGATGCGATCTCGTGAAGATGGTCTACATTGCCAGCCTTCAAGGTCACATACTTCAGCTTACAGGCCACTTCGTCTTCGCTGACCAAATGCCACAGCGCAGCTAAGAAGGTGGTTTTCCCAGACTCGGGTAGCCCCATGACGACGACTGATTGATCGGTCACTTGATACCTCCGACTTGGGGTATGGGCAGCAAGGCAAAGTAGCGATCGGTCTGTGTTGACTCAACTGTGACTTGCGTAGGCTGGTAGCGACGAGGTTCCATCATCCAATAGGCGAGTAGTTTTTCTAAGCCTTCGCCCTGTTTGGCTCCATCGGATTTCGGTTGTGCGGCCACTGCAAACGACTCGATGGCAGTGAATCTCATACCGAATGTTGAGCGCAATTTCTCCACGAGAATTGCAAAATCATGCATTGCCTGGCTGCCACTATCTTCAGATTTGCGAACGGCATCAAGCTTGGTCAGTACAACGGCCAGGCATTGCGTATCTCTCACCACATCCGCTTCCACGAAGGCCTGGATGGTCTGGCGAGCCTCAGAGCGCACATTGTGGCGTTGGCCAGCGTCCAGCATCCGCTGTCCATCGATGAGTATCGTTAAAACATCTGCTCTAGGTAACTCTGGGAATCCCTTGGCCAAATCTGTATTGCTCCGGGTTTCAAGATACTCTTCTCCTGCGCGATCACCCAGGAGCACCGATGGGGATGCGCCTGTGGAGCTGTCGAACAGTTCAAAGTGATAGAAACGGACTTCACCCCTAGGAGTGCGGTTCGTTTCGGGAGATTCCCTGCGTGATGTAGCGCGAGAGTCATGTGCAGCCTCCTCGAAAGCCTGAAGCGAATAGGATTGTCCAAACGCCACACTTCCAACTGGGCCTAAGTTGAAGAGATCGTATAGGCCCGCAATGAGACTGGTCTTGCCTGCGTCAAACGGGCCAGTTATTGCAATGACGCGGGCTTCACGTTTCTTGATGACGTTGTCTGCTTCTTCAACTGTCAATGTTGTCGAAGCTGGCATTGCCACACCATGCATGGACGCCAAGCTACTGTCCGCGACGTCCTTCATCTGCACGATTTGGAGCTTGCCGAATTGAGGGCATTCCGCTTTGTTACCGAATCCTTCTATGCAGCGTCCATCTTGCGCGACGCGGCAGTCAGGGTTCGAGCACCGGTCAGCGGCGCCATCTTTCAATGCAGGTGTTTCCATAACTACTTGCGGAGGACAAGTTGCTCGCAATAGCAGAGATCAGCCAACTGTAAAGGACTGAGCTTTGCACCCGAATCAATCTCACAAACCGACGCCCAGCTAGGAATCCAACTGTCCCCATCGACCTCAAGCCGACGTTTGAAAGCTTCATGAAGTGGCGTTGTTACAGGGGAAATTCTGGCCTCAAGCTCAACAGGGCAAACGTCCCTGAGCCACTTGGTTGGTAAGGACTGAACGGCAGCAGCTATGGTCAGCGGTTCCAGATAGTCTATTCCGGCCCTTGTCAGCAAGGACTGGACTGATGCCGCGCCGGGGATAGCGAACGTTGCCTCGGCCAGTTCGCAGGCCAATACGATTGGCCGCTGGTCGCGTGGTATGTCGGCAAATGATTGGCCAAGTGTGTGGCTGTGCCCACCCTGGAGCCACCAGAGCATGTTTAGTTCCTCGTCCTGGATACTAATGTAACGCTGCGTCAGCTTTTCGAACTCAGTTTGTCGATCTGCCAGTGCTTTGATGGCCTCTGAACACGCAGCCGCCAATAGCTGAAGTGCTTCATCGGAGTCTTCGGTCGCGACAGCTTTTTCCGGATCGACAGTCAGCGATGGGATAGCGGACATGCGCATTACGGGTCGTCGTCGGGTGCTCTGGGCAAGTGCAGTGCGGGCGGTGGTTGCTAGACCCGAGATGTCCATTGGTTGCCGCAGTGTTCGCAGGCCGTAAAAGGATGCCGTGCTAACCATTGCGGCGGCCAATGCCGACGAATTGTCGTTTGCACGAAGAACATAGGTTAAGACTGCAGCAGCCAGTAGTCCAAACTCCTCATCCCCAAGCACACCATCTCCGCTAGCTAACTTTGTGCGGATGGCCCCCGTCATGGCGGCGGTTGATTGTTTTGATCGAAATGCAGCTCGAATCAGAGCTTCCAGTTCATCGGGCGTTACTGACTTGGCGAGGTCTTTGACGGCGAGCAAGCGAGAGTCGACCACGTCAGGGTCCAATTGCAGTGAGACAGCTTCGTACCAGCGTAAAAATTCAGCTTTCATATGGTCTTCCTCGGCTCGGGTGTCAGTTCTGTTGTTTGAGTAATTCAATCTCGTATGCCAGATTTTTCAGCTGGCTTCGTTGAGCAGCAAGTCTCAAAGCGCCGTTGTAAAGTTCCTCGTCGCTGAGTTTCAGGTCATCCTCGGTGATGAGTTCGAGTCTAAGTAGAAGATCGCGCTTCTTGCTATCTTCCAAACTGAAGAACCGGAATACTAGGTCCTTTGTACTCGGGCTGCTCATAGCGACCTCCTCGGGCGATGCCATTGGCTGCGGCTCTGCCGGGACGGCGGAGGAAGCTGCCGCAGCAGCTTGGCACGCTTCAGCAGTGTTAACGACGCGCGTTGCGTGACTTGGAAACAGAATGTTCGACTCCCAAACATCTTGGCCCCCTGCTGTTTGCACAGCGATGAAGCGGTCCGGGTTCTGTTGCCACTGTCGGACGTGAGCTTGAACTCGCACGACACGGTCCTGGGCCGCGCCGATCACTTCTAAATCGATCAGGTTGTAACCAGGGCGGTAGTCGCGCTCACCGCGATCAGGATGCAGCGCTCCTGCACAAAAGCGCACGTAGGATGGAGTCTGCGTGCAGCGTTGACGATGCGCATGGCCAAAAAACTGCAATGGCGCTTTGTCGTTTACGGCATCTTCTACCTCTTCATGGTCGATAAACCAATGAGGAGGATGGTGCGCCATCACTAGGTTGAGAACGTCAGCTTCCGGGTCCAGCACCGTCTGCATGGGGCTGAGATATAGCCTGCCAGGTACGGTATCGCGATCTTCAAGTCCAGAAATGATAGTGGACGTCAGTCCGTGAAGGCGCAGAGTCACTCCGCCGCCGAGGACGTCGTCCAGGTTGGAAGTCCAGAACGGCTTGCTCGGACTGACGTAGCCCGCGAACGGCGATGCGAACACGTTGTACGCGGCCAGTGGTTTGAAAAGCGCGGGGCCGGCATCGGCATCTCGCAATTGCGCCCTCAATTCCGTCTCCATGTTCTCACGCGATGCGCCGACAATCGCACCCTGAGCATTGGCCACAGCCCGCGAATTCCTGCAAACCGACCGGTCCACATCATGATTCCCTGGCACGACATAGATGCGATCCTGGCGACAGCCGGTTCGGTCCGCGAGGTCTTTTAGCCAAATCGTGGCGGTTGCGAATTCATCTGGGTGCGCTTTGAACGCAATATCACCGCCAACTAGAATGGCATCTACATGCTTTTCGCGGCAAAGACCTACGATGTCGGCTAGCAATCTTGTCCGAGTAGGCTTGTTGACATCGGTGTCTGGCTGGAGGCACTCCGGCTCGCGGAAATGGATGTCAGAAAGGTGTAACAGGCGCATTCGGGAATCGTAACAAAAGATTACGGCATGTCCGACGGAAGATTCTTCGTGGTGGGTACCATGAGGCGGTCGGCTTTAAGTTGCCAGATTTGGACAAGTTTCCCGGAAGGTCATGTCAAGATAGTGCTATTTGAACATTGTTTGAACCGCTGCTGCAAACTTGGTAACAGCATCGTAATGTCAACTACCTTCTCAGAAAAGTTACCCCATATGACCACCTTTGCCGATCAACTCAAAAGCGAAATCAGCCGACTCGCCAAGAAGGAAGTCCGAGCGGAGACTCAAGCCTTGAAGAAGGCTTCGACACAATACCGCAGCGAAATTGCTGCCCTCAAGCGTCGGATTGCCGGTCTGGAAGCGCAGATCAAGAAACAGGGCAAGGGTGCGGTCCGTGTCAAAGCTGCCGAGAAAACAGATGAGGAGTCTGGCACCTCGCGTCGTTTCCGCGTGGCTGGTTTTGCTGCACTGCGCAAAAAACTGAACATCAGCGCCGCTGAAATGGGCAAGCTGTTGGGCGTGTCCGCCCAGAGCGTGTATCACTGGGAAACGGGCAAAACAAAGCCCCGGGCCAGCCAGCTGGCAGCCATTGCTGCCGTCAGAAAATTGGGCAAGCGTGCAGTCGCCGCCAAGCTGGGCGAGCCTGCTGAAGCTTGATTTGTCAAAAGTGTTAATTCAATACCGAGGAGTAACTGAATGAACAAGGCCGAATTGATCGAAGCATTGGTCAAAGAAACCGAAATGTCCAAAGCTGGTGCCACCCGTGCCCTGAATGCCGTGATCGACACCATCGTCAAGACGGTGGCCAAGAAGCAGGACGTCCAGCTGATTGGCTTTGGCACCTTCAAGGCTGCAAAGCGCGCTGCCCGCACTGGCAAGAACCCCCGCACTGGCGAGAAGCTCAAGATTGCAGCGGCCACCGTGCCCAAGTTCAGCGCAGGTGCAGCCTTCAAAGCTGCCGTGAACAAAAAGAAGTGATCTGACTTGCTCGGATGTACGGCCCTTCGGGGCCGTTTCTACTGGTGCATTCGCTTCGCGCGTGAATTTGAAGGTGCAGGACGTCGCCCGGATCCTCGGCACACCAACTCACCGACTCATTGGCTTTCGGCGATGGCCTGAAACTTTGCGAGCTGCTCACTCCACAGGGCCGGAATGGTGTGTTTGGTGAACCAGTGCAGGTTCAGCCCCTTGGGCTGGGTGCCTTGAAGGATGCTATCGATGATTTTGGGATCCAGCAGCGTCAAGCGCATGCATTCATTGACTGTGGCCTGATCCAGGCCTTCCTGCCGTGCAATATCAACGCCACTGCGCACGATACCCTCGTCGATGAGCCGCTGCCAGTAAAAGGCCCGTGTGAGCCCTTCAACCAGTTTGGTGTCTGGTAGCAGGGCTTGGTCTTTGATCACTTGGGCGACGTTTTTCGGAGGCTCAACAACGCTGCGGCCACCGCGTTTGACGAACTTCAGTGGGATGAACGTGCTGAACTCCACATGATTTGGGGTGCTGGCCACGCTGTTGCCCACCGACTGTGCGTTATTCATGCAATCTCCAATTCACGCAGGTCATATTCCAGTTGTTCATATCCGGCCAGGTTCTTTGGCGGAAGGCCGATCAGTGCGCCCCAGGCCTCAAATCGCCAGTCCACATGCAGGCCTTCCGGGGCAACGGTGATGCGCTTGATCAGCGTGCGCACGATGTCTTGTTTGGCTTGCGTGGCCAACTGATCCCATATGCCAGCCGTGTTTCTGAAGAACAGCACCATGGCTTCAGGTTCGGTCAGCTTGGGGTTGAGGCTGCACACCTGCTCCCAGCATTTGTGGACCATCTGGCCGGATCGCAGTACCTCGAGCACCTTCTCCATCACGGATTTCTCTATGCCAGCGGCAGGCAGATTGGCAAATTCCACGGTGCCAGCCCCCATCTTTTGGTTCTTGTTGACCACGTAGTAGCGGTAAAGCTTGCCGCTGGTCTTGCGGGTGGCCATCGGCAGGTAGAGGTCCCCATCGGCCGTGAACATCATCCCGCGCAGCAAGAAGCCATGCCTGCATTTCTGACCGAAGGTGTCGCGAGCTCTCTCCCGGCTGTTCTGGGCCATGATCTCTTGCACACGGTCCCATTGCGACTGGTCAATCAGGGCCTTGTGTTGGCCCGGATAAAAGTCGCCCTTGTGCCCAATATCACCCATGTACAGGCGGTTGTGCAGGATGGTGTAAAGAGCCTGCTTGCTCAGTGGTTTGCCGTTCTTGCTCGTGACGCCTTGCTCTACAAGCTGCTTGACCATGAGGGTGGTTGAACGTGTTGCAACAAAGGAGTCAAAGATCTGCCGCACCACCTCGGCCTCCTCTGGCACCACCACCAACTTTCGGTTGTCCACGCAGTAGCCCATAGGCACTTGTCCGCCCATCCACATGCCTTTGCGCTTGGAGGCAGCGAATTTGTCGCGGATGCGCTCGCCGGTCACCTCACGTTCGAATTGAGCGAAAGACAGCAGCACGTTGAGCATCAGACGTCCCATGGACGTGGCCGAATTGATCTGTTGGGTGACGGAGCTGAAGCTGGCCTTGTACCGATCAAAGAGCTGAATCATCTTGGCAAAGTCAGCCAGTGACCGCGAAAGCCGGTCAATCTTGTAGACCACCACGATGTCGATCTTGCCGTCCTGGATGTCTTGCAACAGGCGCTTGAGGCCCGGGCGGTCCATATTGCCGCCGGTGAACCCCGGGTCTTCGTAGTTGTCCTCGACTTGTTCCCAGCCCTCGGCGCGCTGACTGGCGATGAATGCTGCGCCAGCTTCACGCTGTGCATCGATGGAGTTGAAGGTTTGATCCAGCCGTTCGTCCGAAGAGACGCGGCAATACACCGCGCAGCGCTTGGGCGTGACTTGTTGCGTCTCGCTCATGCCTTCTTGCCTTTCAGTCCAAAGAAGGCCGGTCCGGACCATTGCGTGCCCGTGATCAACTTGGCAATGGCCGACAAACTCTTGTACCGCTGACCGTCGAATTCATAGCCACCAGTGGGTAGCACCGTGACCTTGTATTTGTGGCCATCAAATTCACGCAAGAGTGTGGTGCCCGGAAGCAGTGTCCGGGTGGATGGGGCAGCGGTTTTGATCTTCGAGAACCGGGCGCCGTAGTCGGCCAGCATGTTGCGGGTGCCGCTGGGCAGTGCGCCATAGGCCTGCTCTTGCAGCTTGTAGATCAAGCGTGACTCGATGTGCGTGCGATTAGGGCGAGCAGGTCGGTGCACAAAAAATTGATCCCACAAGGCCCAGAGCTCGGGCATTTTCATGTTCGGGAGCGCGTGGAGTTGTTCGGATATTTGGCCGGTGCGCAGGATGTCGCGCATCGGCGGGGCTGTGTTTTTCAAGGCTGTGATTCCATGTGGGTAGACGGGTTTGCATTGACGCTCTGGTAGGCATGGAAGTCGAGGAACTTGTCTCGATCAGTCGCATATACCCAACTGCTATGCGCCTGTGTGAGGACCTGGTGTTGATCGACGACCGCTTGTGCGATCAGGTGAGCGATTTGCGAGAGGGAGAGATACCCACTTTTCTCGGCCGGATTGCCTTGGACAGGGGTTTGGAAGTGGTTCATCGAGGTGCTTTGATTGATCAAATCTGACCTCGGAAATCGTAGCCAAAACACCCAAATTCGAGTCGTTGTTTTAGAGGCCCATCAACGCGCTTGAGAGCACAAACCCGCATGAATCCTGACTTTTTCTGCTACCTCCCAGCAACCGTGCGGCCTGGAGCGACGGTTTTGACAGATTTCCGAAAGGCTGTATATTTATACAGCAATCCGGCGAAAACCCACAAAAGCCCCAGGACGAAGGACCAGGGGTTCAGACGCCTCATTGCCCAACGAAAAACAACAAGGAGATATTCGTGAGCCGTAACCAAACCTACGCCGACATATTGCTGAACCTGCCTGTCGACGACACCCTCAAAACCTTCATCGAGCGCCATGCTTTGCCCATGCCCGAGGGCTGGGCATGGAGCGACACGGTCCAGACTTCAAGACGACTGATCGGGCTGATTCAGGCGCACCCTGTGGTAGCCATGCGAGACCGCATCGTGGCGGGGTTGCATGCCTGCACGCTGCTGGCCCACCCACTGGGCAAACAGGCCATGTTCCAAGCTGCCCATGACCGACCGGCCGAACTGGTGGGCCTCATTGCCTGCAAGAGCGATCTGCACCGTGCCTTCTGGTTGTATGTCCACCACCCGGCACTGTTCGAGGCAGCGGCGGAAATCGAATACCTGGACCACCATGGCCAGCAAGCCCAGCAGCACGACCTGGGCCTCAAACGGACCATCAAGCGTGACGAGGTGTCGATCGCCGCATTCGGTGACGCCATCAAAGGCTTCTACCAGCGGGAGCTGGGGTGCGGCGAGGTGTGCGTGGTCAATTTGCTGGACCGGGCGCGCGGCACGCAGCTGATCTCCATCCATGCCAAGGACCTGGCCACGGCCAAGTTGGAGTTCGAGGGCAGTCAGTTACAGCGGCGGGTGGGCAGCCCGAACATTCACATGGTGCTCGAGTACGCTCAGGCCACCGGCGTGGCTCGCACCATCATCCGTGGCGGGGCCAAATACCACGCCATGCTCTGTGAGGCGTTTGCCAGGCACTTGCTTGGCGTGGATGCCGATGCCCAGCGGATCCAGACGCCACGCCTGAACCTGTCCACGCTCCGCTTGGGGCTGAATATTCCGCAGGCGATTGATGACGGATTCGTTGGCCTGCAGGTCAAGAGCGTGACCGTGGTCAGCGGTTGCGGGCAACTCAAAATGGAATGCACGGCCAGTGTCGCCAGCGATCAGCGCTGCGTGACGGACCTGCTGCAGGACTACTTCGGTGCAGAAAACCCGCTCGCACGTGGCTGGGCCATTCAGGCTGCTGTCCTCAATTTTTATCTGGCCCCGATGCAGGGTAAGAGCCGCTGTCAGGTGGTCAGTGTGGAGATCACCAGCAAGGGGCGATTGAACCTGCACAAGTTCGATGAGAAGCTGCGTGCCCAACTCGAGGGCTATTTGGTTCAGATTGGCATCCTGAAGGCGCAGCAGGTGCTTAAACCCGACCGGGAGCAGGAACAGCCCCAGGCCGTAGCTACCAGCTTGTTCGAGTGAGGTGTGAATGGAGCTGACACCCAATCAACAAGCCATCAGCTTGACCGCTTTGATGTTCGTTCGGGGCAGCGCATCCTTTGAGAGCAGCCTGCATGATGAGGAAATGGCAGCGCTGGAGCTTCTCAAGCAGGCGAAGGCGGTTGTGCCTGGGGTGGTCAACAGCCGCGATGCCGTCTGTGCTTTCTGCGGCATGTACCGTGGTCCGATCTTCAGGAGTGATGAAGGGCTCATGGTGCAGTGCCCGGACTGTGGGCCGTTTGCACTGGATCCGGCCAGTCAGCGCAGTTGGAGACTGGACGACGAATGGTTGATCCGCAAGTTGCGCGGCGCACTGGACATCTCGCCGCACGCAACCACCACTCAGATCGTCGATGGGGTGTGGGACATTGGCCGGTATAAGAAGCGGCCGGTGGTTCTGGCTCGCCGTATCGACTTGGTGGAGCGCCATGGGCTGCGGATTTTTCATGGACCTGAGCCACGCAGTCAAAGCTGGGTGATCACGCCACGGCCTTTGGTGCGGGTACCACTGGAGCCGTTGGCCGGGACGGCTGAGTGGTGGCAACTGGAAGACCGGTTCGCCTTGCACGGTTTGGCATTGAGATTGCTTGATCCGGACCAAGGCGAAAAAGCCGATGTCCCGCAAGATGGCATACCGAGCGTGGCTGTCCATGGGCCCTTCAGTGAAGACTTCGCCTGGGTGCACCTGGATGACTGGCCGCACGGTCCCATTCGTTTGACCGAGGCCCAGGCGAAACTTTTTGCGGCACTCTGGAAGCATCGTCACCTAGCGCAGCCTGCCGAGTTCCTCATGAGAGAGGCTGGACTGGGCAGTGAGCGTCCGATAGATGTCTTCAAGTTGAAAACATCTAATCGAGGTGACCCACGGTATGAGGGGCCATTGCACGCATATGAAGAACTAGTAGTGCGTCAGCGCCGTCAAGGGTTATATCGATTAACGCCACTATGACGTATGTTTTTGCAAAACAACTGCGGTGCTGATGACTGCAAGGTCAGCCACGAAGCATTGTCAGCAATTTCACCAATTCGACAATGGCAGTGAATGGTTCTGGATCGGTGTGCGCAGAAAACCGCCTTGCCAACTGCTCGGCACGATGCGTGGCGATTGCCAAGTGTGCACCTGTGATTGCAAACGCATTGCCCGCACCTTTGTCATAGCCTTGAATGTGAGTCTTCAGACGCCGCATTACTTCGTCACGATGTAACGGAGCCTGAATGTCCTCAAAATGCAGCAAGAGCCAAAGCTCAAAACTGGGTACGGAAGCAATGGCTTGAAAACGGATCAGTTGCTTGGCATCGTTCTTGAGGTTTCCATCCAATGAGGCCGCTAGTGCCAATGCGTCGTGATAACTTTCATGATCATCGCGGTCAAAAACTGCGTAGACCTTCTCAAACGCGCGGCGCTGAATGTTCCTGTGCCGGTCGCCACCTTCGAATAACGACTGTGCATATTGCACAACTTGAATCGGCGCAGTGCCCAATTCGCTAGGACGGACTTCAACATTAGCCGTATGCAAACGATAGGCAGCACGAATTTCCCGAAAATAGTTCGGCTCCGTCTTGCTGCCTTCGGAAACGATCAGGATGCGGTCGTAACTCGCGCGTCGATCTAGCTTACGCTCCAGCTGCTTTTTCTGGCGCTCTTTCGGTGAGTTATCGCGAGCCATCAGAGTTTCAGCCCGAGGGTATGACTGAGAAATGGCACTCCTCCGTATCTCCCCATGAGGTAGCCACGCTCCAGCGCTTCGTTTTTACGCGGGCTAAATTCGGACAAACCAACCAATGTCGAAGTTTGATCGCGGTCTTTCTCTACGAACCATACCTGATCACGCCGGAACAGATCAGGCGCATCCAGCAATGAGGTGTCGTGAGTTGTAAAGATCAGCTGCGCGCCACCGGTGTTAATTTCCGGGCTGTGAAACAGTCGCACCATTTCGCGAACCAGCAAAGTGTGCAGGCTGGTATCGAGTTCGTCGATGACCAGTGTCAGTCCTTTTCTAAGGATGTCCAACACGGGGCCTGCAAGAAATAACAAATTGCGCGTACCGTTGGATTCATCCATCAAATCAAACACGGCTTTGCCTTGTTCGGTGATGTGATGGAAGCGTAGCTTGTGCTCCTCCATTTCTTCTGTGCGCACTTCGGTTTTTCCAGCCACCAAATCGAAGTGGACCGCTTGTCCCGGCACCTTGCGAGTTTCCACATCGATGTCAGCGATGCTGATGTCGGCGGAAGAAAGGAAGTTACATATCTCTTTGCGCCCATCGGCCTGCTTGAGCATCTGGATTGAGATTTGTGGATTGAGCTGGTTTTGTTCGTTGAAGATGACTAGCCGATTCACAAACCAATCGAATACTGGGCGTAATGCCTCGCTGTTTAGTTGAACGGCCATCGACAGGAACAGTGAGTTCGGTCGCGTAGCACCTTCCCACAGGTTCTTGGGGCCCTTGAGGCCTGGACCGAAGTCATAAACGTCCTTGCCAGCTTCGATGTCATAGCGGCGTTCAAACCAGCGTTGAGGCTTGAAAGCCCTGTAAACCAACAGGTGTTCGCTGATGATGCGCTGAGCCGTCATGGCAAATCCGTATTGATAGCGCACACCGTCAAGCAGGAATGTGATTTCGAATTCACAGGGCTGGCTGGCAGAGTCAGCATCAAGTCTAAATGGCTGAACGGCAAAGGTCTGACCGGGCTGGATCGCTGTCGCCGACTCTGTCACCACTCCGCGCATGTATTGCAGTGCTTTGATGAGATTGGATTTCCCGCTCGCGTTGGCACCGTAGACCACAGCACTCCGCAGCAGAGCCGGTGCTGCGCTGATGCCAGTTGCTTGGGTGTGGGTGTCTTGCAGGGTCTTGTCCTTAGACGCAACAAGACTTAGCACCTGCTCATCACGCAGACTGCGGAAGTTCTTGACCCGAAACTCGATCAGCATTTTTTCACTCAAGAGTCAATAAATAAAGTCTCATTATGCATGAATCGAGCAAAAATCAAAGATATTTTTCTGATCAAGCGCTTTTTATTTGGGGATCTTTGCAGTGGGCACAGCTGATTTCGCCAGGTCCAGGCGTTTACGGCGCATTTGGCAAGGGCCTCTCATGAGTGCCCTCGAATCGTATACGGCGCAAGACTGAACACGGCCACACAGGATTAAAAACTGGGGGATTAAAGAACTGGAGATATCGCCAAAGTTCTTTATTCAGTTCCTTATCAGTTCTTTATTGATTTCCTGAAATAGCAGCGTTGTCCCCCAACTCTTCGAAAGGAGTTACCAATGCTGCTAGCAACACCAGCACTCGAGGCGCCAGTTTTCCTGAGCGCTACTTCCCCTGAATCCACCATGCCAAAGCAGCTGGTGCTGACCGAGGCTGACCTGGCCTCCCGATGGGCCATGAGCCCTAAAACCCTGCAGCGCTGGCGTATGACTGGCACAGGGCCGACCTATCTCAAGCTGGGCAAACGGGTGAGCTACCCCCTCAACGCCGTGATTGCCTTCGAGAACTGCGTCCAACATGTCTCGACCTCCAAGCGCATCCCCGGAAAGGCAGGTGCGGCATGAACCACCTGCAATTGCAGCAAGCTGCGCTGCCGGACCTCTCCGTGAGCCAGATCAGCCGTCTTCCCAAAGACCAGCTGGCCCATTTCAGCAACGCGGTGCAGCAGCTCAACGACTGGACGGTGCAGATGCGCGGCCGGATCAACCGAGCGATGGAAATCCGCTACGCCGACCAGATCCGCCATGCCGAATGCCTTGGCCAGGAGGAGGCGGCCAGGTTCCGCATCGATGACGGTGACCTGCAGATCGATGTCTCAAACCCCAAGGAAATCGTCTGGGACCAACAGCACCTGTCCCAGATCGCTGAGCGGATGGTGGTGGCCGGTGACCGGGTGCAGGACTTCATGCAGGTCCAGTTCTCGGTGGCCGAGCAGGACTACGCCCGCTGGCACCCACTGCTGCGCGCAGCCTTCCAGCCAGCCCGCAAAGAGCTGATCACCGAGCCCACCTTTCAGATCCGCTGGGTCGGCGAAGTCCAGCTTTGAGCGGACGGCCACTCGGACAAACCAGAACGCAACCCCACACAACAGGAAAACCTTCAATGAACCACGACAGCTACAACCAGGCCGCAACCTACGGCCAATCCTCAACCCACGGCGCCCCGGGTGCATGGTGTGACTTCAATGATGCCGATGCCCAGCAAGGCGAGTTCAACTTGATCCCTAAAGGCACTCAGGCCCTGGTGCGGATGGCCATCAAACCCGGCGGCTACGACGATGCCAGCAGGGGCTGGACGGGTGGCTATGCCACGGCATCGGATGAAACCGGCGCCGTGTTCCTGTCCTGCGAATTTGTGCTGCTCACCGGCCCGTTTGCCAAACGCAAGATTTGGAGCAATGTCGGTCTGCACTCCAACAAGGGCCCGACCTGGGCGCAGATGGGCCGCAGCTTCATCAAGGCGGTGCTCAACAGCTCGCGAAACATCCACCCTGATGACGGCTCCCCTGAGGCGCAGCGTGCCCGCCAGATCCGCAGCTTCGGTGACCTCGATGGTGCCGAATTTTCCGCCCGGATCGGTATTGAGAAGGATGGCCAGGGCGAGTACCGCAACATCATCCGGCTGGTGATCGAGCCCGATCACAAAGAGTACGCAGAGCTGATGCAGGCCAAGTTGCAACGCGATGGTGGCATGGGCGGAGGCTCTGGTGGGGGCTCCGGTGGAGCTCCGGCAATGGCCTCTCCAGCATCGGCGGCACCAGCCCCCCAGCCGGGGACCACTTACACACCCCGTCCTGGCAATGCGCAGGCTCGGCCTGCATGGGCGCAGTGATGGCGGCTGTGCATGAAATGCTGGGTGTGTTCCCGCCAGGCCAAAGGCTTCGGTCATGTGGATCTTCGCTTCAAGGTGGGGCACCCCAAGCGGTACCCCATCGACTGGATCTTTTGCTCACTGCGCTGTCAGGTCTGTTTCCACCGGCTGTACGCGGCCGGTGTGCGGGCACTAGAGCGCGAGGGAACCTTGCCAAAAGGACCGGGTGTGATTGATCCAACTGACGCCGAACTGGCAGCCATGCAGCAGTGCCTCAAGCCGTTGGGCGAAGCCGCTGGTGAGATCGGTATGGACCGACCACTGTTGAGCTACACCCAGCAAGAGGCCCTGGCACTGATCAATGTCGTGGTCACGACCTATGTCGAGGCCATGGTTCAAGAACACGAGCGCAGCAAGTACCCACCTGTTCGCATGCAACTGGATCAATCGCCATAGAGATGACTTTGAGTCGATTGTCCTGAATCCACCGCAGGACGCAGCGTCCTGCGGATTCCAACTTCTACCAACCGATGCGGGTGTACCAGATCACCTGCAGGGGAGACTATTTCATGAATGAACCTGAATCTTTGGCTTCGCCATTGAGTCTGCATGCCGCAGGCGATAACGACTTCAGCGATGAGCCACTGCTCACGGCTAATCGTGCATCCAAGGCACTGAACTTGCCGCTGTACTACTTCATCAAGACCGCAAAACGCAAAGCCCTGGGGCTGCCGTTCTACTGCGTTAATCGCTTGGTCCGCTTCAGATTGGGTGAGCTGCATCAGTGGCAGCTTGCCTATGCCCAAAAGTTGCAGGAAGAAAAAAATGCAGCGCTCGACGAGGGAGGGACGGATGCTTGATTTCAACGATGCACCCACTTCGAACGCCCGCAAAGCAGCGGGGGATGCCGTCGACGCCAATCGCGAGAAAGCCGAAATCCGTACAGCCCTGAGTGACCAATTGGCCCTTCTGGTGTTGGATATCTGGCCCTCAGGCAAACGCCGTCAGAACAAATACCTGGTGGGCGATGTCATGGGCGGTCCGGGCGACAGTCTGGAGTTACTGCTTTCTGGCCCCAAGGCTGGGCTGTGGACCGATCGGGCCACAGGCGAGGGTGGAGACATCTTTGATCTGATCGCTCGCTACTACAGCCTCAATGTGCAGACCCAATTCCCTCAAGTGCTTGAGAAAGCCAAGGACTGGCTCGGCCGTGTTTCGACCATGCCCCAGAGCGCTGTGGCTGCAAGCAAGGCCACAGCGCCAGTGGTCGATGAGCTGGGGCCACCCACAGCCAAGTGGGACTACCAGGATGCCAGCGGCAAGCTCATTGCCGTGGTCTACCGCTACGACCCAGAGCCAGGGCGCAAAGAGTTCCGGCCATGGGATGTGCGCCGCCGCAAGATGGCACCCCCTGAGCCGCGCCCGCTGTACAACCAGCTCGGGATGCTCAAGGTCGAGCAGGTGGTGCTGGTTGAAGGTGAGAAGTGTGCCCAGGCTTTGATCGAGTTCGGGGTGTGTGCCACCACCGCTATGCACGGTGCCAATGCGCCAGTTGATAAAACCGACTGGACGCCGCTGGCAGGCAAGCACGTTTTGATCTGGCCGGATCGCGACAAACCCGGTTGGCTGTACGCCGACCAGGCCTCACAGGTCATCTTGCAGGCAGGGGCTAAGTCATGCGTCATCTTGCAGCCGCCCGCAGAAAAGCCAGAAGGCTGGGATGTGGCCGACGCCGTGATAGACGGCTTTGACATCACTGGGTTTTTGGCCGTGGGTGAACGCGTGCCAGTGGCGCGTGAATTCGGTTCGCAGGACATCGCAGTGCCCATCGAAGGGATCGACTATTCCACCGAAGATGGACTCGCTTTGGCGTTCTCGCACCAGTTCGCTGAGGACTGGCGATACTGCGCCCCTTGGTCGAAGTGGTTGGTCTGGAATGGCGTGCGCTGGAACGTGGACAAGCAGCTGTACATCATGCATCTGAGTCGCACGGTTTGCCGCAGCGCTGCCATGTTTGCTGAGACACCGCGCATGAAAGCCCGCATGGGCAGTGCAGCGACCATCTCGGCCGTAGAGCGTCTTGTGCGATCTGACCCCCGGCAAAGCGCCACCGTTGACGAGTGGGATGCCAATGCCTGGCTGCTCAACACGCCCGGCGGCATTGTGGACCTGCGCACTGGCGCGCGTGGACCGCACGACCGCGATCGCCGCATGACCAAGGTGACCACGGCCACGCCGCAAGGTGAGTGCCCGGTCTGGCGCAATTTCTTGGTCAACGTCACGGGAAGCGATCAAGAACTGCAGGACTATCTGCAGCGCGTGGTGGGCTATTGCCTCACGGGCGACTTGAGCACCCACGCGCTTTTTTTCCTCTATGGAACGGGGGCGAATGGCAAGTCGGTGTTCGTGAACGTGATTTCCACGGTGCTGGGCGACTATGCGGCCAATGCGCCCATGGACACCTTCATGGAGTCACGCACCGATCGTCACCCCACCGATCTGGCCGGTCTGCGCGGTGCCCGTTTCGTTTCGGCCACTGAGACCGAGCAGGGCAGGCGCTGGAACGAGTCCAAGATCAAGGCGATTACGGGTGGTGACGACATCACGGCCCGCCTGATGCACCAGGACTTCTTCACCTACAGGCCGCAGTTCAAGCTCCTGATTGCCGGTAACCACAAGCCAGCGATCCGCAACATCGATGAGGCCATGCGCCGCCGCATGCACCTGATCCCCTTCACGATCACGGTCCCTCCAGAAAAGCGTGATCCGCTCCTGACCGAGAAGCTGCTGGCCGAGCGTGACGGCATCTTGGCTTGGGCGCTGGAGGGCTGCTTGCAGTGGAAGAAGCTGGGACTCAAGCAGCCCCAAAGCGTGGCCGAGGCCACCGAGGAGTACTTCGAAGCCGAGGACGCCATGGGCCGGTGGATCGCTGAGCGTTGCAACCAAGGGCCCAGCCACAAGGCTCTCACGGCCACTCTTTTCAACGACTGGAAGCAGTGGGCCGAACTCAGTGGCGAGTACGTGGGCACACAGCGCAGGTTCTCGGATGCCTTGCTCACCAGGCGTCTGGAGAAGTGGCGCAACTCCATGGGCGTGCGCGGCTACGTGGGCCTTGACCTCAAACAGCCCACCTCGCTGCCTTCACGTGCCTATCCCTACAACGACGATTGAGAGACAAACCCAATGAAAAATATTTCAAAAATCAAGCTGATGGCCAGTTCTCTGACACAACTGACTCTATTGAACATTTGTTCTTTACGCGTATACGCGTATGCAGATAAGAGTCATAGATGTTTGAGTGCGGCAAAAGCGTCAGTCACATTGTCAAAACCGGCCGAAATGACGATGTGTTCCGGTTTTGACTGTTTCCCAGCGGCGCACCGGAATATTTCGTTTGGAGGGCAGGTATGAAGATCCCTCCAGCACGATACCCATCGCCCCTTGGACGCATGCAGGCCACTCCCATGGATGTGGAGGCCACCAAGCGCCAAGGATGGCGAGAGCAGCACATCTTGGTCATCTCCCATGATGACGAGCGCCTGGACTTTCTGGAGCGCCAGCTCATTCGCAGCATTGGCGAGCGGCTCTACGGTCAGAGTCTTGGCCAGGGCCACCCCATGGGAGGTGGCCATGGTTGAAGTTTGGACAGTCGAGACGGTGGCAGACCGATTTGTCGATGCGGCCAGAACGGCCAGGCGCCTGCCACGCGTGATGGTGCAGGGCTACGCCAGCACCTGGCCCATCGTGATCCTGCCAAGTGATGCCTACCCGGATCCGCACAAGGTGTACCGATTACCGCCCCCGTCCCCTCAGGACGTGGAACGCATGCTCGAAGTGATGCGCTGGGTGCAGTTGCTCGAGCTCGATGAGCGGCACCTGGTGTGGATGCGGGCCAAGCGCTTTGACTGGGTGGAGATCAGCAAGCGCTTTGCCTGTGACCGCACCACGGCGTGGAGACGCTGGAAGCGGGACATGCAGGTGGTGGCCGATCTGCTCAACAGGCAGGCGCAGCCACTGAAAAAGTGAGGCCTGTGATCAGGAGAGGAAATTAGCGTGTTTTGGCGGTCATGCGCGGCGCTATTGACGTTCAAGCGTGAATGCGCGGTTTTTGGGGCCAAAACACGCTGCAACATTTCGGCGATTTGCAGCTACATTTTCATCTACGGTGGACAAACGAGCGCAGAGAGAGTGATGACAGTCACTCACAGTCGATGACACCTCGAAACTTCCCGGAAACAGTCGAAAAAAAGTTGAGAAAGAGTCAAAGACAGTCGATGACATCGACGTCTACTGACTGTTGTCCGACTCCTATCGATGTACTTCGATTTCTCCAGCGGCCTCGTACTCCACCAGCTTTTCAAGTGGCAGGTACACAGTCGGTTTTCCCTCGCGGAGAACTTCCAGACGGCTATGAATTTCTGATCCCACTTCGTAGGTCCCAGCAATCAGCGGCGTAAAGCCTGCTCCGGATGCTGTGGCCTCAGTCGGGCTTTTGCGGGCCAGAACCCCGCGAACTACTTTGATTTGCACGGCAGAACATTCTCGTTTTGCTGTCGATTTTACCGGTCACCCCCATGAATCATCCTGAGATCCGAATGGTCCCAGTGGACGCGCTCGTCCCCTACGCACGCAATGCCCGAACCCACAGCGATGCCCAAGTGGCACAGATCGCGGCTTCGATCACCGAGTTCGGCTGGACCAACCCGATCCTCACGGACGGGGCCAAGGGCCTGATTGCTGGCCACGGTCGCTTGATGGCTGCGCGCAAGCTCGGTCTCAAAGAGGTTCCGGTCATTGAGCTGGGGCACCTGACGCCCGAGCAGAAGAAGGCCTACATCCTGGCCGACAACCGGTTGGCCGAGAACGCTGGCTGGGATGACGAGCTCTTGAAACTCGAGTTGGCCGAACTCAAAGCGGCCGACTTCGATCTGGACCTGATGGGTTTTACCGATAAGGAGCTCGAAGAGCTGCTCAACGGTGACGAGTCAGGCGGTGGTTTGACTGAAGATGATGCAATCCCAGAAGCACCAGTAGATCCTGTTTCCAGACCTGGGGGCTTGTGGATTCTCGGCAACCACCGCCTCCTTTGTGGCGACTCAACGATCCTGTCGGATGTGGAGCGCCTCATGGGCGGACAGCTTGCCGACATGACCTTCACCGATCCACCCTACAACGTGGACTACGGCAACAGTGCCAAGGACAAGATGCGCGGTAAAGACCGGCGCATCATGAACGACGACTTGGGCGATGGCTTCTTCCAGTTCCTGTACGACGCTTGCCTGAACCTGCTCCTGGTCACCAAGGGCGCCTGCTACGTGTGCATGAGCTCGTCCGAGCTGCACACCTTGCAAAAGGCCTGGATCAAGGCAGGGGGCAAGTGGTCCACGTTCATCATCTGGTCCAAAAACACCTTCACGCTCGGTCGCGCGGATTACCAGCGCCAGTACGAACCGATCCTGTACGGTTGGAAGCAGGGTTCGGACCACTTCTGGTGCGGCGATCGGGACCAATCGGACATCTGGAACTACAACAAGCCACGGGTCAATGACCTGCATCCGACCATGAAGCCGGTCGAGCTGGTTGAGCGGGCCATCAAGAATTCATCCAAGAGCCGTGACATCGTTCTGGACCTGTTTGGAGGTTCGGGCACCACCCTGATCGCCAGTGAGAAGACCGGGCGTCAGGCCCGCCTCATTGAACTCGATCCTAAGTTCGTGGACGTGATCATCAAACGCTGGGAGGACTACACCGGACAGCAGGCAGTGCGGGAGGACGATGGCGTCTCATTCGCCAATGCCGCAGAATCTAAAAATGCCGAGCCTGTGGCTCAGTAGCAGACCTCATCCAAGCCACAGTGAATCACAAAGCCGGTCAGGTAGGGCAGGCCTCGTGGGATGCCTGTTTCCCGCGCTGTGATGCGGCCGATCTTCCAGTCCATCCATTTGGCGATGGCTTGGGCGACAGCAGCGTTGATCGAAAGGCCACCGGCCTGTCCATCTCGGACCGAATCGGCGAAGTGCCTGCCTTGCTTGCTGTCCAGGAATGCCCGGACCGATTCAAGAGGTTCGCCTGTGACCTCGGCGATCTGCTGCATGGCGACGGGCCAGGCCACGCAGGCGTGACCCCCCATCGTTCCCCAAAAGCCCCAGGCCTCGTTTTGCGTTGTCGGTGTGGTGTTGATGTGCATGGGTTCGTCCTTGTTGCGATGCCTCTATGAACGCTCTACTTGGGAATGAAGTAAAGCGATTCATCCAATCTTTCTGATCAGTTGCTTATTTGTGACTGATCAGCCCAGACGCGCGAGGTAGCGAACGCTGTCTCCTCCGGATGGATCGATGAACAAGTAGGGGCGACCAGGTGCACGCACCATCACGCACAACCGGCCATCCCAGTAATCGCCTCCCTTGCCTTTGAGCCAGTCGCGAGACTTGCCCAGGTTCAATTTGAAGCCATCAAATTCTTCAGGGTCCATCTCCCGGATCTCGGTCACGTAGACCGCCTCGACGCCGCAAGCGGCAATGTCGGAGATGTCTGTTGGCTTTCTGCCAAAGGGCAGCGGGATGCTGAGCTTTTGAACCTGCAATTCGCGGCCATCGAAGTTGATGGTCGTAGGCTTGGATTCGATGGTGATAGTGATGGGGTTCATGAGGTCCTCAAACGCTTGTGGTGGTGATGCGGTAGATGCGGTCTGTGCCGGGTTGCTTCTCTGAGGTGATCGCGAGCCCCAGCTTCTTTTTGAGTGCGCCTGCCATTGCGCCGCGTACGGTGTGAACCTGCCAGCCTGTGGCCTCGGTCATCTGGGGCAGCGTGGCGCCCTCGGGACGCTTGAGCAGGTCAATCAATACCGTCTGCTTAGTGCCTTCACGTGTTGTACGTGTGGCCTGGGGCTTGATCGGTGTTGCCGGTTGTGTTGCGATGCCGATTGCTTGCATGCCCGTTTGCGTGGCCATGTACACGTTGGGTTCATCGGCGCAGGGCTCAATCAACTGTGTGTTGATCATGGTGGTGATCACTTTCATGCGGGCACCACCTTTGAGGTTGTCTGGGAAGTCCACCAGTTTCTTTTGTGGATGCTTGGCAGCTGCTTCGAGCAGCGCGCGCTGGGTGTCTGTCAGTTGCATTGTTTGCTCCTTGGTACTTTTACTTTTTTTCCTGCTGCGATCCCTTCTGCGTAGGCTGCGGCCAGCGCGCACTTGATTCCCCATACCGCCACCTCGTGAAAGTCCAGCCGGTCTCTGTGCTGGGTCTCCAGGGTTTCGATGTAGAGGTGTTCGTTCGCGATGCGGTTGAACAGCTGGTCGATTTCTTGGCTTGATTTCATGCGCTTTCTCCTTGTGTTGATTGGATGTGGAGCATTGACGCTCTGAATCAAGATGAAGCCAAGTCAATTTTTCAAGCTGTCGCTTATTCCTTGAAAGCCGATTGAGATGCCGCGAAGTGCGCCCACTCCATGCAGATATCCGGGTTGCGCGCAGGTGCTGAACGTGCCCGGCTATTGCGCTAATCACCAGCCCCAAGTGCACCGTGAGTACGGGCGTGCGCGGCGTGGGTTCGACACAGAGCTGGGCTTCTATCAATCGGCCAGGTGGCGCAACACGCGCGCAGCGGTGTTACGGGATAACCCGCTTTGCTGCAGGTGCCAGGCCAAGGGCGTGCTGCAGCCCGCCAAGGTGGTCGATCACATCGTTCCAGTGAAGCTTGGCGGTGAGCGCTTTGAGCGAGCGAACCTGCAGAGCCTGTGCGTGCCCTGTCACAACGCCAAGACCGCCTCAGAGACGGCATCCCTGCGCAACCAGGCCCCGTCCTGAGGGGGTAGGGGGTCTGAATCTCTACAGACTGGCGCCCGAGATGCGTGCGCTTGCGCAAATTTTTGTGCGTGCAAATTGAACAAGGGGGGGTATCCCCTTTTCCAAAGACTCTGCGCAGCAAAGGCCGTGCATCAGATGAACATCAAACCAAGCGGGTGATTTATGGGTGGACGCAAGCCACTGCCGACTCAAGTCAAGCAGATCAAGGGGACCTTGCAGCCTTGCCGGACCAACTACCACGAGCCCATCCCAGAGGGCTTGCTGGTCGAGCCTCCGGACTACATGCCTGAGGGTGCCAAGGCTGCCTGGCGCTACGCGCTTGAATGTGCGCCGCCCACCCTGATTCGCAAGCTGGACATGTCTGTGCTGGAAATCTGGGCCTGCGCGGCAGACCTGTACCGACAGGCCCAGGCAGGCATCGGCAAAACGGGGCTCTTGGTGAAGGCGCCCCACAGCGGTGTGCCCATGCAGTCGCCATACCTGGCCATTGCCAACAAGCAGGCCCAGATCATGACCAAGGCTGCGATCGAGATGGGGTTCACGCCTGCGTCTCGCTCGCGCATCTCCATTCCAAACGAGCGACCGGGCGAAGAACTCGATCTCTGGGAGGACATTGTTGGGTAAGACCGAGAGCAAACGATGAGTGGATATGCCGCGAGCGCCAAACAATATGCACAGCGCGTCGTATCAGGTGAGATCCTGACCTGTGAATGGGTCCAGAAAGCCTGCAAACGCCAACTCGATGACCTGATTCGCTTCAAACGCAAGAGCAGCATTTACCAGTTCAACCCGGAGCTGCTCGATCGGTACGGCAGGCCCTACCGACCCGCAGACAACCTCTGTGCCTTCATCGAGCGCCTGCCTCACGTCAAAGGCCCACTGGCCAGCCGGATGATTGTTCTGGAGCCATGGCAGGTGTTCATCCTGTCCACAGTATTCGGATGGGTCAAATCGGACGGTAAACGCCGTTTCAGGCGGTCGTACATCGAGGTGCCAAGGGGCAATGCCAAGTCCACCCTGTCATCGGCGGTGGGTCTTTATATGCTTGCAGCCGACCGCGAGGGCGGCGCTGAGGTGTACTCGCTCGCCACCACCCGCGATCAGGCCCGCATCGTCTTTGGCGATGCCCAGACCATGGCGCGCCTGAGCCCGGGATTTCGGAACCGGTTTGCGGTGAACGTCGGGGCGCACAACATGCATGTCTTGCAAACCGGCTCCAAGTTCGAAGCGCTCTCGGCTGAGGGCTCGACGCTGGACGGCCTGAACATCCACTTCGGTTGTATTGACGAGCTTCACGCCCACAAGACCCGAACGGTCTATGACGTGGTGGAAACTGGTACCGGCAAGCGAGACAACTCGCTGCTGTGGGTGATCACCACGGCTGGCAGCAACCGCTCGGGGATTTGTTACGAGGTCAGGAGCTTTGTCACCAAGCTGCTCAACCGAGTGTTCGAAGACGACTCTCAGTTCGGGATCATTTACGGCCTCGATGAAGGGGACGACTGGACCATCAAGGACTCCCTCATCAAAGCCAACCCCAACTGGGGCGTCTCTGTGCGTGAAGAGATTCTGGTTCCCCTGCAGGCCAAGGCCATGCAGTTGCCCAGCGCGGTCAACAACTTCAAGACCAAGCACCTCAACGAATGGGTGAGCGCGGATAAGGCCTGGATGGACATGCGGGCCTGGGACGCGGGCACCAACCCGGATCTGGAGCTGGACCAGTTCCTGGGCCAGCCCTGTTGGGTGGGCCTGGACCTGGCCAGCAAGACGGACATTGCGGCGCTGGTCATGGTGTTCCAGCACCCCGACACACCTGACGCATATGCCGTGTTTGGCAAGTACTACCTGCCAGAGGACACGGTCCAGGCTGCGGGCAACAGCCAGTACGAGGGCTGGGCCCATACCGGCCGCCTGTCTGTGACGCCGGGCAAGGTGATCGACTTCAGCTGGATCGAGGCCGATCTGCTGGACATCGCGTCCCGGTTTTCCGTGGAAGCCGTGGCCTTCGATCCGTTTCAGGCCACACAGTTGTCCACCCGGATGCTGTCCGAGGGCCTGCCCATGATCGAGGTGCGTCCCACAGTGCTCAATTTCAGCGAGCCGATGAAGACGCTTGAAGCCTTGGTCCTGCAAAAGAAGCTCGCCCATGACGGCGACCCGGTATTGGCCTGGATGGCCAGCAACGTGGTGGCCCACACGGACGTCAAAGACAACATTTACCCGCGCAAGGAGCGAGCAGAAAACAAGATCGACGGCATCGTGGCACTGATCATGGCCCTCTCTCGGGCGATCAAACCGGGGGACTCGGTGGTGCTGGGATCCGACTACGAGCTGATGCTGCTCTAACGAGACGGCAGGTGCGTTTTCTGACACTACCGATGGGAATTTTCAACCTCTTTGACCGATTCAAGGCTTCCGCAAGTGATCGCTCCCCATGGGGCGATTTCTTTTTTGAGCCTGTATCGGTGCGCAGCGTCTCGGGCATGCGCGTCTCGGCCGATTCGGCCATGCGCCTGGCAGCGGTCTATGCCTGCGTGCGCATCCTGTCTGAGACCATGGCCTCGCTCCCACTTGTGGTCTACCGCGCTCGAGCAGACGGCGGCAAGGACCGGGTGACGGACCACTGGCTCTACCGGTTGTTGGGCAAGAAGCCCAACCGGTACCAGAACCCGTTCGAGTGGCGCGAGATGCTGCAGGGGCACCTGGCCCTGCGTGGCAATGCCTTCTGCCAAATTCTGGCCAACGGCCGGGGCGAGATCACCGAGCTGATCCCTATCCATCCGGACCGGGTGCGAATGGAACTACTCACTGAAGGTGACTACCGATATCGGATTCAGAACCAGACGGGTCACGAGATGGTCCTGCCTCGCGGCGAGGTCTGGCACCTGCGGGGTTTGTCCTCGGACGGTCTGCTGGGCTTGAGTCCCATCGAGCTTTCCCGTGAGAGCCTGGGCATGGCATTGGCCGCGCAGGACTATGGCGCCCGGTTTTTCAACAACGATGCCAAACCCACGGGCGGCTGGATCGAGTTCCCGGGCAACTTCAAGGACGCCGAAGCCAAGAAGGTATTTCGTGAGTCCTACCAGCAGGCGCAGTCCGGAGCGAACCGGGGCAAGGTGCTGGTGCTGGAGAACGGCATGAAGTTCCACGAGGTGGGCGTCACCAACAAGGACGCCCAGTTCCTGGAGCTGCGCAAGTTCCAGATCACGGACATCGCTCGCCTGTTTCGGGTGCCGCCACACATGATCGCGGACCTGGATCGGGCCACCTTCTCGAACATCGAGCAGCAAAGCCTGGAGTTCGTCATGCACACCATGACGCCCTGGGCCGAGCGCTGGGAGGCTTCGATCGAAGCGGACCTGATGCTGGAAGGCGATGAGCTCGAAATCGAGTTTGACTTCGCCAACCTGATGCGTGGTGATGCGGCCAGCCGCTCGGCTTACTACCAAAGCGGCATCCAAAACGGCTGGCTCACCCGCAATGAGGCCCGTATCGCCGAGAACCTCAACCCGATTTCTGGACTGGATCAGCCCCTTCGCCCGCTCAACATGGTCGAAGAGGACGCGGCCGAGGCATTGGAGTCACAGACTGCAGCGGCAGACGGAACGCCCTCACCTGACGCAGACCCCGGGTCTGATCAGGCCATTCACCAGAGGCTGCGGGGTTTGGTTCATGTCAACGCACAGCGTCTGGCCCGTCGCATCAGCAGGACCGGTGCGATCGGACCCAAAGAAGTGAATTTGATCTCTGAGACCTTCGGCTTGACTCCATCACGGGTTGAGCAGTGGGCCACCCACATTGAAACACCTACCGATGAGCATGCACTGGCGCAAGCGCTCATCGAACTTGGAACGCATGAATGAACAAGCAACTTCTGATCTCTGAATTTTTGACCACGCCCTGGGCATTGATGCCCGAGCGTCTGCAGGCCATGACTGCCGTCCTCACCCGTTGGTCTTCTGACGTGTCCCCCAGCGACGAGACGCTGTTTCAGATCAATACGGACCGGGTGCTGCGGGATACGCGTAAACAGTTCGCAACAGACCGTGCCTCTTCCAATGCCGGAGCTGGCATCGCGGTCCTGCCCCTGTATGGGGTGGTCACGCAGCGCGGCAACATGGTCGATGACATCTCAGGGCCGGGCAGTACCAGCACCCAGAAATTCACAAGCGCATTGCGCAATGTCTTGGCGGATGACACTGTGGGCCAAATCCTGATCGACATCGATAGCCCAGGCGGCAGCGTCTACGGCGTTGCCGAGCTGGCCGCCGAGATTGTCAAAGCCCGGGCCCAAAAGCCCGTGGTGGCCGTGGCCAATAGCCTGGCCGCCTCGGCCGCCTATTGGATCGGTTGCTCGGCCGGTGAGTTCTATGTCACCCCGGGTGGCGAGGTGGGCTCCATCGGTGTCTGGCAGGCCCACTTTGATTACTCAAAGGCGCTGGAAGAGGAGGGGGTCAAACCCACCCTGATTTCGGCAGGCAAGTTCAAGGTCGAGGGCAACCCGTATGTGCCGCTGGATCCTGAGGCCCAGGCCTTTATGCAGTCCCGCGTGGACGACTATTACAACGCCTTCATCAAAGCCGTGGCCAAGGGCCGAGGCGTCTCGATTGGCGATGTGCGTGATGGCATGGGCGAAGGCCGGGTGTTGGGCGCCGATGCGGCGCTTGCCGCCAAGATGGTGGACGGCATTGCCACCTTTGACGATGTGCTGGCCAAGATGCAAAAGTCGGCCGTCCCTCAAAAGCCACCGGGTGCTTCCCGGCTTGGCCGGGCACGAGCAGCCCTCGCGCTGATCTGACTTCGAACAGATTCCGTTTCCCCAATTCAGCAGTCCTCCGTTGAGGGCTGCCGACCACCTGCGACCCGTTGGTCGCGCCTCAAACCGCCGCCCCGTGCTTACTGCCTGGGCGGCATTTTCATATCTGGAGCAACCCCAATGAGTAAGCAATTGCGCGAGCTTCAAGCTCGCAAAGCCACCCTGGTCAAGGACGCCCGCGCCCTGACCGACATCGCCGCATCTGAAGAGCGCGATATGACCGATGAGGAGTTGAATGCCTTCAACGCCCTCAAGGCCAAGATCGAGGTGGCGTCAGCAGCCATCGACCGCGAGGCTGCCCTGATCGCCGAAGAGGCGCATATGGCCAATGTGGCCCATTCAGCAGTCTCCCATGGTCACACATCCACGGTAATTTCCGTCACCGACAACCTCGAAGTCGACCCCAAGCACGGCTTCAAAACCGTGGGCGACTTCCTCAAAACCGTGCGTCAGGCCCAAAACCCCGGCAGCGCCATCGACGAGCGCCTCCTGATTGGCTCCGGTCGCGGTGCCGTCGCCCCTGCCTCTTTTGGCAACGAAGGCTCGGCGCAAGACGGTGGCTTTTTGGTGCCGCCCCAATTCGCTCAAGAAATTTTCCAGCTCTCCTTGGGTGAAGACTCCTTGCTGCCGCTGACCGACAACGTCGAGATCACGGGCAACACCATGGCCTTCCCCAAGGATGAGACCACGCCCTGGGGCACCAACGGCATCCGAGCCTACTGGCAAGGCGAAGCCAATCCGGCCGGTGCCACCAAACCTGTGCTGGGTCTTTCCACCTTGCGCCTCAAAAAGCTCATGGCCCTGGTGCCAGTGACCGACGAACTGCTGGACGACACCAATGCGCTGTCAACCTATCTGCCCGACAAGATCGCTACTTCCATCCGCTGGAAGACCAACGAGTCGATCTTGTTTGGCGCGGGCACCGGCCTGCCTGTGGGCTGCATGACCAACGCGACCACGGTGACGGTAGCCAAGGAGTCGGGCCAGGCAGCCCAGACACTTCTGGCCCAGAACCTGGCCAAGATGATTTCTCGCCTGCCGCCGGGCTCATTTGGCAAGGCCGTGTGGATCGTCAACAACGACGTACTGCCAGCTCTTTTCACGCTCATGCTGGGCAACTACCCGATTTACCTGCCCACGGGATTGCCCGTCGGCGGCATCCAGGTCTCACCCTACGGCACTTTGCTGGGTCGCCCGGTGTTCGTCTCCCAGCACGCCAACAGCTTTTCTGCAGCGGGCGATGTGTTGCTGGCCGACCTGTCGTACTACCAGACCATCACCAAGGCTGGTGGCATGCAAACGGCCACCTCCATGCACCTGTACTTCGACTCGGACCTCACGGCGTTTCGGACCACGTTCCGCATGGACGGCCAGTCCAAGATCGCCGCGCCCATTGCCCCGGCCAAGGGCAACGCCACCTTGTCGCCCTTTGTCCAACTGGGCGCACGCTGATCGTCGCCCTACTTTGAAGGAGAACCCTCATGTTTCCAAATGCAAAAGGCAGCGAACTGCTGTCTATCTTGGCCACGCTCGACCCGGGCAACCAGGCACCGGGTGTCGCCAACACCGGCTGGGTGCCGCTGAGCACCCACCATGGCCTGCTGGCGCTGGTTCAAACCGGCGCTTTGCCCACAGGTGCCACCGTCGACGCCAAGCTGCAGCAGGCCCAGGACGCCAATGGCACGGGTGCCAAGGACGTGGCGGGCAAAGCCATCGCGCAACTCACCCAGGCGAGCAACGGTGCCAACCGTCAGACGCTCATCAACTTGCGCCCTGAAGAGCTCGATGTGAACAATGGCTTTGCCTTCGTCCGCCTCGTGGTCACGGTGGCTGCTGCGGCGGCCAACACCTCGGCGCAGCTGATGGGCGTCAATCCGCGACTGGCCTCAGCCGAAACAGCCAACCAGGCTGCTGTGGCTCAGATCGTTTGATCTGAAGGGGAGAGCGGTGCATGCCCATGCAGTTGATCACCCCGCCAGCGGCCGAGCCCGTCTCGCTGGCCGAGGCCAAGCTCCACCTGCGTGTGGACTTTGACGACGACGATGCCCTGATTCAGGCGCTGATCTCTGCAGCCCGACAGGCCGCCGAGATGCTGATCCAACGGCAGCTGGTCACGGCCCGCTGGCGCATGGTGCTCGACAGCTTTCCGGGCTGCGGCCTCATGGGGGTGCCTGCAGGGCAGACCTTCACGCTGCCTGGGCATGCCATCCTGATTCCCAAGTCACCCCTGCAATCGGTGGTGGAAATTCGCTATTTGGACATGGCGGGTGTTTCGCAAGTCATGCCCTCCGCACATTACACGGTGGACAAGGCCTGTGAGCCTGCCCGAATCACTCCGGTGTTTGGTCAGATCTGGCCTGTGGCCTTGCCGCAAATCGGTGCCGTCTCTGTGACTTTTGATGCCGGGTATGGCAGCGCAGCGGATGTGCCCGAAGGTCTCAAAAGCTGGATCAAGTTGCGTCTGGGCAGTCTGTACGCCCACCGCGAGGAAGTCGCGTCGATGGCCCGAGGTCGCATTGACCCCTTGCCCTTTGTCGATGGCCTGCTCGATCCCTACAAAGTACCCCTGATATGAGGCCTTTATGAACCCGATCGGAGCAGGCGCATTGACGCGCCGCATCAGGATCCAGCGCCCCAGCACGACCAAAGACCGCCTGGGTGGCCCCTGCCGCACTTGGCTCGATGTGGCGACCGTCTGGGCTGACATTCAGCCTCTGTTAGGACGTGAAGCGGTGATCGCTGGGCGGATCTCGGCAGAACTCACCCACCAGATCACGGTGCGCCACCAGAGCCTTTTTGACAACCCCCACCAAGTGGCTCAGATGCGCGCGCTTTACAAAGCTCGGGTGTTCAACATCCATTCGGCTCTTGATGAGGACGAGCGCCGGGTCAAACTCATCTTGTTGGCTTGCGAAGGGCTAGACGATGGCTAAACGTGAAACCGTCAAGATCGAAGGCCTGGCAGAACTGGGCAAAGCCTTGCGCGAATTGCCAGAACGTGTCGCCAGAAACGGCTTGCGTGTTTCGGTGTACGCCGGGGCAAAGGTCGTTCGTGACGAAGCCCGCGCCCGGGCACCCAAGGCGCAGCAGTCTCTGGGGCCGAACCAGCCCCCACCGGGCACCCTCAAACGCTCGGTGATCATGAAGCACATCCCCGAGCTCTCCAGCCTCACGCGCCAGACCTTCTTTGTGACGGTGCGCCACGGTAAGAAGTACCGCAAGCAGGGCAAAAAAGGCAACCTGTCCCAAGACGCCTGGTATTGGCGCTTTGTGGAGTTTGGCACCCGAAAGATGGCGGCACGTCCATTTCTGCGTCCAGCGCTCGAGGCCAAACGGCGCGAAGCGGCTCAGGCCATGAAAGAGCGATTGCAGCAGCGCGTGGCGCAAGAAGCCAAAAAATTCAGCACAAGACCTTAGGACACAGCGGTGCAGGACTTCTTTGACGCCATCCAGAACTTGGCCGGTGGTGAGGTGTACGCCCTTGTCGCTCCAGAAAGCACACAGTACCCGGCCATCGTTTACACGCCCATAGCGCAAGAACACATCTTCGGCATCGATGGGCCAAATTTGTCAGGAGGCCTGCAGCGCGTGCGCGTGCAGGTCGACACCTACGCCAGAACCTACCAGGAGGCCTTGCACCTGCAAGACCAGGTCCTGGCGGCGCTATTGGCCGATAAGAGCACCATCGCCGATGTGCGCATGGGGCTCAGTGAATTTGAAGCGCAAGCCCGGCTGTACCGGGTGAGCGTGGACTACACCTACCACCGCTGAATCCGTTTCAGCCCACAACAGTTTCACCGCACAACAGGAGCACGTGCATGAGCAGCACCGCCATCACCGCACAGGGTATTGCCATTGCCCGCTTTGGCACCACCACCTTTGAAACCATCCCCAACGTGGTCTCGTTTCAGGGGCCCGGAGGCCAGGCCTCGGTCATCGATGTGACCAATCTGGCCTCAACTTCCAAAGAAAAACGCGTGGGTTTGCGCGACGAAGGCCAGCTTTCGCTGAGTCTTCACTACAACCCCGAAGACGCAGTGCACCAGGGCCTGCGCACCGACCGCGCCAACCGCACCCGTCGTCAGTTTCGGATCACCTTCACCGATGTGGCTGCAGCCACTTGGACGTTTTACGGCTATGTCACGCAGTTCAGCGTGCAAGGCGGGGTGGACGCGGTGGTTGAAGCCAGCGTGACCATTGAAATCGACGGCGACATCACAGAAAGCTAAACCCATGAACCTCCTGTCCAAAGAAGCCATCCTATCTGCCGACGACCTGCCGCGCGAAATCGTGAGCGTTCCCGAATGGGGCGGTCAGGTGTACGTGCGCACCATGACCGGCACCGACCGCGACGCCTTTGAAGCCAGCCTGATCACGAGGGATTCAAACACCTCGTCTAACGATCAACGCATGCACAACGTGCGCGCGCGCCTGGTCTCGCTCACCTTGTGTAGCGAGTCGGGCGAGCGCATGTTCCAAGATGGTGACATCGACGCCTTAGGCCGCAAAAGCGCCCGGGCGCTCGACCGGGTCTTTGCTGTGGCCCAGCGCCTGAACGGCATCGGCGCCGATGAGGCGCAAGCCGCAAAAAACGCCTGATCGCCAGCCCGGCCCGGCGCTTTGTGTTTCGGCTGGCGCTGGCTTTGGGTCTGCCAGTGCGCGAGTTGCTGGCGCGCATGGGCTCGGACGAGCTCACCGAGTGGATGGCGTTTTATCAGTTGGAGCCCTTTGGGGATTTTCGGGCGGACTTGCGCTCGGCCATCGTCGCCTCCACCTTGGCCAACGCCCACCGCAGCAAAGAGGGCAAGCCCTTTACGCCCGAAGACTTCATGCCCTTTGTGGAAAAAAACCACCACAAAGATCACCACAAGCCACACCGTTCAGATCAACCCAAGGCATCTGAAGCAGATGCGGCACGCCTGAACATCGCCCGCTTCAAAGCCATGTTCGCGCACCGCATCAAGAGATAAGGCAACCCCCATGGCTGATATCGGCTCCTTGGTCATCAAACTTGCAGCCGACACCGCCGAGTTTCAGGCCGATCTCGGGCGCAGTGCGCGTTTGCTGGACAAGCACGCCTCGGACATGAAAACCTCGCTGCAGCAGGTCGCTGGTGTTGCCCGGACCGCTTTTGCGGTCGTCATCGGCACCACCTCTGTGGCAGCACTGCGTGACTTTGTGACCCAGACCCTGGAGACCTCGGCAGCGCTGCAAGGTCTGGCTGAGCAAACCGGAGCGAGTGCTACGGCGCTGTCGGGCTTTGCGCCCGTGGCCACCATCTCGGGCACCGCGATGGACGCCATCGGCGGGAGTCTGGCCAAACTCTCCAAAGGTCTGGCGGGGGTGGACGATGAAACGGCCGGTGCCACCAAGGCGCTGCAGTTTTTGGGCATAAGGGCCAAGGATGCCAGTGGCAACCTGCGCGATCCTGCCGAGGTCATGAACGATGTGGCCTTAAAGCTCTCCGAATTTGAGGATGGCGCGGGCAAGACGGCCCTGGCCATGGAGCTCTTTGGCAAGTCGGGCGCGTCCATGCTGCCCTTCCTCAAAGACCTTGCAGAAAACCAGGACCTCAATATTCGGCTCACGGCCCAGCAGATCGAGGAAGCGGACAACGCCTCCAAGGCGCTGGCCCGCATGAAGGCCGAGACAGGCTTTGTCGCGCAGACACTTGTCACGGCCGCCATCCCGTCCATGACAGTGCTCGCGCAGGAGCTCAAGCAGGTGCTCTTTGGTACGGACGATGCGGTGGGCGGTATCCAGCGCCTGCGCACCGATGGCTCGCTCACCACCTGGGCGCAGAACACGGCGTACGCCATCGCTGTGGTCATCGACGCCCTGCGCGGCATTGGCCAGACCATCAAGTCGGTGATTGGCAGTTTCCAGGTGGTGTGGGCAGACATTGAGCTGGCGGGCACGTTTTTAGCGGGGGGCGAGGGGCTCAATCCATTTTCTGAAGAGAACCGTGCACGCCTCAAAGCGGCGCTGGACAAACGCAATGCCATCGTTGCGCAGGCCAACCAGAACTATGTCGAGCTGTGGGACATGCCACTTTTGGCCGATGCGGTCACCAAAAGCTTTGATGACATCCGCAAAGGCACCGATGCGAGCAACTCTGAAACAACTGCACCCGCGCCCCGAAAGCGCCTGAACTACAGCACCGCCACCACGGCCGTCACAGCCACGGCCATGGCGGGTATCGACAGCGAGCTCAAACGCCTACAAAGCCTGGTTGATGCAGAGTCGGGCATTCTCAAGGACCGCCAACGCATCATCGACCTCTATGAAAACCAGGGCTACCTGAGTTTCAAGGAGGCCAGTGACGCTCGCCTGGCTGCGCAGCAAGACTTCACGCAAAAGCTCTCTGCCTTGTCCTCGGATGAGGAAGCTGTTTTGCGCAAAGGTCTCGACTCGGTCGCTAAAACCAGCCAGGACAAACTCAAGCTCCAGGACAAGCTCCTGGAGATTGCCCTCAAACGCCAAAAGCTCGAGCGCGATGCCCAGCAGTCCGACCTGGAGCGCCAGATTCGGCTGCCGGGCGAGTATCTCAAAGACCTGCAAGAGCAGGCCTCGCGCGGTCAGGCGCAGTTGCGTGCCAGCGAGGAGCAGATCAAAACCCTGCGCGAAACCGGCGCCATCAGTGAGCTGGACTCGTTGCGTCGCTTGGGCGAAGCCCGTCAGGAAAGTGCGAACCAGCTGGCCACACTGGCCGAGCAGGCGCGTGCCTTGGCAGACGCAGCCCCCGGCAATGAAAAACTCGCCGAAGCCCTTCGCAAAATCGAGGAAGCCGCCCGCCTAGCGGCAGATGGCGCTCAGCTTTTGACGCAGCGGGCCAAGGAACTCTCTGACCCCGAAGCCGGATTTGCCAAGGGCATGCGCGCAGTGGCTGAAGAGGCTGAGCAAATCGGCAAGCAGATGGAAGCGGCAACAATCCGCGCCTTCAACGGCATGACCGATGCGCTGGTGGGCTTTGTGATGACGGGCAAGCTCGACTTCAGGTCGCTGGCTAACTCCATCATCTCGGACCTGATCCGCATCCAAATCCAGCGCGCCATCACGCTGCCCCTGGCCAAAGCCATGAGCAGTTTCTTTGGCTTTGCCGATGGCGGAGTCATGACGTCAGAGGGGCCATTACCTCTGCGGGGCTACGCCAGCGGCGGGATTGCCAATTCGCCGCAACTGGCGGTGTTTGGCGAAGGCTCGCGGCCAGAGGCCTATGTGCCATTACCCGATGGGCGGACCATTCCCGTGACCATGAGCGGTGGCGCTGCTGGTGCTGCTGCTGGTGCTATGGGCGCAGGCCATGTGTTCAACATTTCCGTGAATGTCTCTGACGCAGGCGCAGCAGCGCGAGGCGACAGCGCGGGCGGTCGTGACCTGGGCCAGGCAGTGGCCAACGCGGTCCGCCAGGAGCTGCTGGCGCAAAAGCGGGCCGGTGGCTTGCTCGACAGCAGGAGGGCTTTGTAAATGGCGGTGTTCACATGGATTCCATCGCTGGGTGCCAGTCTGGCCATGCGGCCCAATGTGCGCCGGGTGGCATTTGGCGATGGTTATGAGCAGCGCCTGGGCTTTGGAATCCACACCCAAGCCGAGGTCTGGACGCTGGAGTTTCGTGGGCGGACCACGCAGGACGCGGGGGCGATCGACGATTTCTTGCGCGCTCGCGGAGGTGTGCATGCATTTGAGTGGACCACCCCGGCAGGCACTGCTGCCAAGTTCACCTGCGAAGAGTGGAGCCGCTCGGTGGATGAGCCCGACGTCGAGACTGTGCGGGCCACATTCAAACAGGTGTTTGATCTGTGATGACCGAACAAGCCAAGACTTCCCCAGCGATCACCTCAGAAATCCAGAAACTTGCCCCCAGCGCCGTGATCGAGCTCTTTGTGCTGGACCTGTCGCTCTTTGGCCAGGGACCAGTGAGGTTTCATGCCGGTACCAATGCGCTCATGCAGCGTGTGGTCTGGCAAGGCCATGCCTATGAAGCGTTTCCGATCCAGGTTGAAGGCTTTGAGTTCAATGGCGGCGGACAGGTGCCACGTCCCCGGCTGCGAGTGGCCAATGTCACGGGTTCGATCACGGCGCTCGTGCTGAGCTACCAGGACCTGGTGGGAGCCAGGATCACCCGCAAACGGACCCTGGCCAAGTACCTCGATGCGGTCAATTTTGCGGGCGGCGTGAACCCTACGGCAGATTCCTTGGCTGAGTTTGCCGACGACGTTTACTGCGTTGACCGCAAGTCGCGTGAAACGCGCGAGGTGGTCGAGTTCGAGTTGGCCGCGTCTTTTGACCTCGAAGGCGTCAGCTTGCCGCGCCGTCAGATTGTGCAAAACGTCTGCCCTTGGTCCTACCAGGGTGCCGAGTGTGGCTACACGGGCAGTGCGTATTTCAACGCGAATGACGAGGTGGTGAGCAGCAAGGCGCAAGACGCCTGTGGCAAACGCCTGGCCTCTTGCCAGCGGCGCTTTGGTGCACATGCCGAGTTGCCTTTCGGGGGTTTTCCTGCAGCGGGCTTGTTCCGGTGATGAATGAAATCAAAACATGAACGAAATCACTGAATGAATGAAATCAATCAATCCCTGGCCTTGGCCCACGCCGCCAAAGAGTTTCCCCGTGAAGCCTGTGGGCTGCTGGTCATTCAAAAGGGCCGCGAAGTCTATTGCCCTTGCCGCAACATCGGTGTGGGCACTGACCAGTTCGTGATCCACCCCGAAGACTATGTGGCAGCCGACCGCCAGGGCGAAATCGTTGAGGTGTTCCATTCCCACCCGAACTTGCCCCCTGAGCCCAGTCAGGCCGACCGTGTGGCCTGCGAGGCCACAGGGCTGCCCTGGTCCATCGTGTCGTTTCCCGCGGGTCAGTGGGCACAAATCAAGCCCGTGGGCTATGTCGCGCCCTTGGTGGGCCGTCAATGGGCGCATGGGGTACTTGACTGCTACGCCCTGGTGCGCGACTGGTACGTGCAGGAGCGTGGCATCGAACTGCCCAATTTTGAGCGCTTTGATGAGTGGTGGAAGCGGGGCATGAACCTGTACCTGGACAACTTTGGATCCGCCGGGTTTGGGGTTACGGATCTGACGGATCGGACAGATCTGAAGGTGGGGGATGTGCTCTTGATGCAGGTCGCCTCCCCTGTGCCCAACCATGCGGCGGTGTATCTGGGCGACGGGCTGATCCTGCATCACCTGCAAGGCAGGCTATCGAGTCGCGACGTGTACGGCGGCTACTGGCAAAAGGTCAGCACCCACGCGTTGCGGCATCCAGACCTTCACCGACATCTTTAGCCGTTTTCTTTACCGCTCCTAAAACTTGCAGCATGAGTCTTGCCATGGCCACGATCCTTCTTCTCGGTGAACTGGGCAAGCGCTTTGGGCGTCGCCATCAGATGGCGGTGGCCTCAGCCGCCGAGGCGGTGCGCGCTCTTTGTGCGAATTTTCCGCAGTTTGAGCGGGAGTTGGTGTCCTCTGGCGAGCGGGGCGTGGGCTACCGGGTGCTGGCCGGGCGGGACCAACTCGCGCTCGACCGCTTGCACGAGCCCACCGGCCAGCAGCGCATCACCATCGCGCCTGTCGTCTCGGGTGCTGGTGGCAATGGCTTAGGTCAGATCCTGCTCGGTGCAGCTTTGATCGCTGTGTCCTGGTGGAACCCGATGGGCTGGGCAGCCGCTGGCTCATTCTTGTCGCAAGCGACCCTGTATTCGGTGGGCACTTCCATGATTCTGGGCGGTGTGGCCCAGATGATTGCACCCACCGCCAAATCCGCCGATCCGTCCGAGCGCCCAGAAAACCGCCCCAGTTATGTGTTCAACGGGCCCGTGAACACCACCGCCCAAGGCCATCCCGTGCCCGTGGGCTACGGCCGCATGATCGTGGGTTCGGCCGTGATCAGTGCGGGCATCGATGTCGATGAAATACCTGTCCTTTAAATACCTGTCCTTTAAATACCTGTCGATGAGATCACTGCATGAATCTGATGCCAGCTTCAAATCCTTTGATCATCGGCGCAGGTGGTGGGGGCAAGTCGGGCGGCGGTAGCGCCCGTGTAGCCCAGGAAGCTGCCGACAGCCTGCGCTCCAAAGCCTACGCCCGTGTGGTCGATTTGGTGTGCGAAGGAGAAATCGAAGGCCTGGTGCAGGGTTTGCAGTCGGTCTTTTTGGACGACACGCCAATTCAGAATGCTGATGGCAGTTACAACTTTTCTGGGGTGACGCTTGAAAGTCGCCCCGGCACCCAGCAGCAGGGCTACATCCCGGGTTTTGCCTCGGTAGAGAACGAAGTCTCGGTCGGCGTGGAATGCAAGTTTGCCCAGCCGGTGGTGCGCGCCATCAACGACCCCGACGTGGACGCTGTGCGCCTTAAAGTGAGCATGCCCGCGCTCACCTTGCAGGACACGACCAACGGCGACTTGAATGGCACATCGGTCAGCTATGCGATCGACTTGCAATCAGCGGGCGCCGGTTTTGTGCAGGTGCTCACCGACACGGTTTCTGGCAAGACCACTTCGCGCTACCAGCGCAGCTACTACGTGCCACTGTCCGGCGCAGGTCCTTGGGATGTCCGCCTTCGCAGGCTGACCGAGGACGCAACCCAGAGCAGTCTGCAAAACAAGACCTTCCTGGACTCGTACACCGAGGTCATCGAGAGCAAGCTGCGCTACCCCAACAGCGCCTTGATGGCCTTGCGGGTGGACGCCTCGCAGTTCAACGCCATCCCCCGGCGCAGCTATGAGCTCAAACTCCTGCGTGTGCGGGTGCCGTCCAATTACGACCCGGAGTCTCGCTCATATGCCGGAATCTGGGACGGCACCTTCAAGGTGGCCTGGACCGACAACCCGGCCTGGTGCTTTTACGATCTGGTCACCAACACCCGCTATGGCTTGGGACATTTCACCCCTGAGTCTCAGGTTGACAAGTGGGCGCTGTACCGGGTGGCCCGTTACTGTGACGAATTCGTGCCCGATGGCTTGGGTGGGCGCGAGCCCCGCTTCACCTGCAACCTGTACCTGCAAACCCGCGAGCAGGCCTACAAGGTGGTGCAGGACATGGCTTCGGTCTTCCGGGGTATGGCCTATTGGTCCGGTGGGGCGATCACCGTCACGCAAGATGCGCCCCAAGACCCGGTCTACCAGTTCACCGCTGCCAACGTCATCGACGGTGAGTTCGCCTACCAGGGCTCGTCTGCCAAGGCTCGGCACACCGTGGCCCTGGTCAGCTGGGTCGATCCGGAGGATTTTTACAGACAGAAGGTGGAATACGTTGAGGACGTCGCAGGCATCGCGCGCTACGGCGTGGTGCAAGCCGATGTGGTGGCCATGGGCTGCACCTCGCGCGGGCAGGCCAACCGGGTGGGCAAGTGGCTGCTGTATTCCGAGCAGTCCGAATCGGAAATCATCACTTTCCGCACGGGGCTGGAAGGTGCGGTGGTGCGCCCGGGAGATGTCATCCAGGTGGCCGATCCGAGCCGGGGCGGCATGCGCCTTGGGGGGCGCGTCGCAGCAGCCACCACCACCAGCGTTACCCTGGATCAGGATTTGCCAGCCGATTTACCCTGGCGGCTTTCGGTGATCTTGCCCAATGGCAGTGTAGAAGAGCGCCTGGTCGGAGCAACCTTCGCTGCGTCCAGCGGTGATGCACACGCTCGGCGAACGCTTATGGTGACCATCCCCTTCAGCATGGCCCCGCAAACCGATGCCATCTGGGTGCTGGCTTCTTCCATCATCGAGCCGCAACTGTTTCGGGTGGTGTCCGTGGCCGAGCGCGAGCCCGGCGTGCATGAGATCACGGCCCTGGCCCACAACCCGGGCAAGTACGCAGCCATTGAAGAGGGCCTGGCGCTGCAGCCGCGCACCATCACGGTGCTGTCGGACATGCCTACCGCCCCCACAGCCCTCAGCATGCAAGAGAGCCTGTACCGGGTCAAAGACCGGGCGCAGGTGCTGGTCCAACTGTCTTGGGCTGAAGTGCCCGTGGCCATTGCTTACCGGCTTTCCTACCGGGTGGGCGGTGGCAACTTCGTGAGCTTGCCGCTGGTGAGCGCCAATTACGCAGAAATCCGCGATGCACAGGAGGGTGAGTACGAGTTCAGCTTAAGGGCCATCGGCATCACCCGTAAAGAAAGTGCGCCCGCCACACTCAGCGCCACGGTGCTGGGCAAGACACTGCCTCCGTCGGATGTGACCGGCTTTACCGTGCAGCGGCGCATGTCCGATCTGCTGCTGAGCTGGGACGAACTGCCCGATGCCGATTTGGCGGGCTATGAGGTTAGGGTCGGGCCCGGCTGGGACGACGCCCAATTGGTTGCCAAGACCTTAGGCACCCAGATGGTTCACGACCAGGACGCAGCAGGGCAGTACCCGTACCACATCCGCGCTTACGACACCTCGGGCCAATACAGCGCGCATGTCACCACCTTTGTGTTGACCTTGCTGGCCCCGGCCACGGTGCGCCAGTTCGATGTCGTGCAGTCATCCAACCGGCTGGAGTTTCGCTGGCAACCCAACCCAGAGCCCGAGGTGGTGGGCTACGAGCTGCGAGAGGGTGCGGCATGGGACGCATCGCTCTTTGTGGCCGAGGTCAAGTCCACCAGCTATACGCTGCCCTCAGGATTTGATGGCGAGCGCAAGTTCTGGATCAAGGCGATTGCCTCGCCCGGCATCTACAGCGACACGCCCACCTTCGTCTCGACCGTGGTGGCCCAGCCGCAAAACGCCAACCTGATCCTCGAGCGCGACGAACAAGCAGGGGGCTTTGCTGGCACCAAGCACTTCGCTTCGGTGGTCACGGTCAATGGCAAAAACGTGCTGCGCATGAACACCGGCGCGGAAGTGGCCGAATACCTGTTCGAGTTGGATCTGGTCTCGCCCATCCGGGCACAGAACACCTTGCTCAGCAGCCTGGGCGCTTCGGTCGATGACCGTACCACCTGGCAGGAAGCCAACTTTGTCTGGAGCGGTGATGCCGCTCGAAGGCAGTGGACCTACGACGGCGCCATCGCCAACGTGGATGCGCGGTTTCAGATGGCGCGAGAGGATGTGCTGCACCCGGGCGAGCTCTACGGATGGCGGCTCAGCGGCTCGGTGATGGGCATTGGCAATGCAGTGACGAGCCAGTCGGCGGGCGTGAGTTACGGCGATGGCCGTTATGGCATGGGGCTCATGGTCAAAGACACCACTCAGGTGGCCTGGACTGTGAACATGCCGCAGGTGTTCCACACCACGTTCTGGTTCATCCCCCAAGAGGTCACGACTTGCGTGATCTGGAAAGCAACGGGACCGAGCGGCGCTTTGCTGCTGGGCTATGACGCCCAAACGCAAGGCTTCTTTTTGGAAGACCACCTGTCCCGGAGCGTCGCGCTGACATTTGGGCTGGAAGCATCCGATCGGATCTGCCTGGGGGTTTGCCAGACCAGCACAGAACGCCGCCTCTTTGCCGCCAGGATGGGCAGCGGTGTCCAGTCGGCCAGCGCACGGCTTGAGCCCGTGGGCGCATTCAGTAGTTTGCGGCTGTATTGAGCAGGCGCAGAATTTTTTAGCAATTCACTTTTAAGGCACCACATGATTGACGAAACCATGCAACTGCAGGGGGCGATGACCCTCATTGTTCGCCGCGCCAGTGGCGACATCGAAACCGTTCACAAAGACAACATCATCGTGAACGTGGGCTTCGATTTCATCGCGGACGCCATCGGCAAATCCGCCAGTCGTCCCTCGGTCATGGGCTTCATCGCCCTGGGCACGGGCACCACGGCGGCTGCAGCCAGCCAGTCGGCCCTGGTTTCCGAGCTTGACCGAAACGCCGCCACCTATGCCCACACCGTTGGCACCAAAGCCTTCAGCTTCACGGCCGACTTCCCAGCAGGCGACGGCACGGGGGCAATCACGGAAGCTGGAGTGTTCAATGCCGCATCGGGCGGCATCATGCTCGACAGGGTGGTGTTCCCGGTGGTGAACAAGGGGGCAGACGACAGTCTGACGGCAGTGTTCACCTTCACCATGAGCTGATCGCCATGGCCGAGACGGTCACCGTAGGCGAGTCCCAAGGCCCGCGCTACACCTGGGCCAATGCCAGTTTCACTTGGGCCAGTGCCAGTGCAGGCAAATCCTGGCTCACGGCTTACCCCGCTGTCTATGTGGTCGCAGTAGCTGCCACACTCGCTTGGGTTGAGGCTTCAGGCCGTCAGCATGGCAAACGCCTGACTGAAGCCCTGTCCCTTGCGGAAACCCGGCGTCATCAAGCCGCGCTGCAAAAGACGGAGTCAATCGGGTTTGCCGACACCTACTACGACCTGATCGCCTATGTCCTTCGCTGGGTTGAGTCGCTGGGGGTGACTGAGGGCGTTGCCAAATCGAGCCGCAAGTCCGTTCAAGAAAACCTTCAAAGTCTGGACGGCTTGGCCCGCTCCATAGCCAAAGCCTTGCAAGAAGGCTTGCCTGTAACCGAAGTCTTGTCTCGGCAGATGCGCCAAAAGCATGCTGAGAGCCTGCCAGTGGCATCGGTATCCGCGCGGGTCGCCACCAAAACAGTCGCTGAAAGAGTGGCTTTGACCGATGACCTGGATCAACGCTTCAGCAAACGGGTCAGCGAAGCGCTGAACTTTGCCGAAACTTATTACGACCTGATCGCCTTCATCCTGCGCATCAGCGAGGGTTTGGCTGTAAGCGATCAGGCCTCCAGGTGGCTTCAAAAGCCAGTCGCTGAGACATTCACCACGAGCGATCAGCTCAGTCGCCAATCCATCAAGCAGGTGGCCGAGGCACTGGCGTTTGCCGAAACTTTAGGCCGCACAGTGGCGTACAGGCGGCTCTTGCAGGAAGGGCTGGGTGTCTCGGAAGCCTTGCGCAGGTCGATGCGTCTCAAGGCTCATGAAGCCCTGGCGCTCGCCGAGCAGTACCGCCGCCACGCCAACGGCGTGATCAGCGACATGATCGTGGCCAGCACCGAGATCACCGAAGCCGATTTTGCAAGAATCGTCGAAACGGGCCATCCCCCGGGCTACACGGATTTCCGGGACTTCATTCAGGGTGACTACACCTACCAGCGCGCCTTGTTTCGGGCCATCTTGAAGTCCAGAAATTCCGACCGGGGCTTCATTGATGCGCTGCGCGTGACGGTGGATGTCCCAGATGTCTTTGACCGGGGCACTGTGCAGATCACCGATGCGCAGGCAGGTGCTGTGATTGGCTTTGCCCGAATTTTTAGGGTGCCGCCCGAGGTGACCATGACCCACAAGGGCGGCACGGTGGTCGCCATCCCGCGCCTATCCAGTGCAGTCACCCGGACAGGCTTCACGGCAGTTTTAGAAAACATCTCTGGCGCTCGCGTGACCGGCGCGTTCACCTGGATCGCTCAGGGGTACTGACAGCTCCCATGTACCTCAGTCATTTACCCACCCGTTCACCATGCAAAACTTCACCGACATCCCGTCGTCGCGCACGCTTTCTGACTCACTCATCGAGATCCTGAACAACGACAAGACGGCGATCTCCTGCAACAGTGGCACCACCTTCCCCACCACCAACCAGCAAGTGGGCATGCTGTGCTACCGCACGGATCAGCTCAAGCTTTACCAGCTTATCGGCACCAACCCGGATAACTGGCGCTTCATCATGGACCTGACCAGTGGGATCGATGCACAGTTCGCGGCCAAACTCAATGCCGCCGCCTACACAGCTGCCGATGTGCTGGCCAAGCTGCTCACGGTGGATGGCGCGGGTTCTGGGATCGATGCCGACCTGCTCGACGGCCAGCATGCCAGCGCATTTGCTTCAGCTTCGCACAACCACAACTCGGCCTATCTGGGCATCAGCGCCAAAGCGACGGACGCAGACCGTCTGGACGGCTATGACGCCTCGGCCTTTGTCCGCTCGGTTAACGGTGGTGGTCCGGACGCGAACGGCAACGCCACGGTCAACATCGATTTGTCGGGGCGGGTAGCACGCACGGGCGACAGCATGAGCGGGCGCCTCACGCTGCCCAGTCAGACCGTGCAAAGCACTTCGCCCACGATCGACTTTTACGACACAGACCAGGGCAGCACCCGCTACCTGCATGTCAACAGCAACCTGATGGGATTTCTGAAAACCGACGGCAACTGGGACATGTACATGAACAACGGCGGCTCCATGTGGACCGCCAACTATGGCTGGCTGCACGACTACTTTTTCAAGCAAGTGGCCAATTGCGGTGGTACTGGTTACGCCATCAATTGCTATGGCAGCGGCAACATCACCAGTCGTCATGACTATGAGTTGATTGATGAAGGCGGGCAGCTGCGGCTGCGCACAGTGAACGTGTTGGCCAATTGCAACTGCAATTGCAACTGCTGTGGCTGCTGAAAGGGGAATTGCTCATGAAAACCGTACGCATGTCTTATCCGCTGCAAAGCCCTGCGAGCACAACAAACGCGCACCGAACCAACCTCATTCGCATTCAGAAGGTGGAGGGCGATTTCTTGATCGAACACCTCACGCCTTCTTTTGAGCAAGCCTTAGATGAAAGTGGCCGGGTCATTGATGAATCGTCTGCGCCCATGTTGGTCGGCCATCAAAGCGCATTTGTCCATGCTGTCACAGTAAGTGACCTGCAAAACCTCGCGCAAGATCCCGGCAATGCCTACACCGTCTGGCTCTTTGCACTGCGTCAAGGGGAGAGTGAGCCGGTGTGGATCAACAAGTTCGCGCAGACTGCCTTGTCTAAAGAAGGGTTTCGGCAGTACTGGAACCAGCAGCCCATGCTGGTCTTGGCCCAGCTTTGGATCCCACCGCTAGGTCTTGAGCCCTCACTGGTGCTCATGTGCTCGCCACAAGCGGGTCAGACCGAGGTGACCGGTTTTGAGTTTGATCACGAGTGGGAAAGCAATTCGGTTGCCATGGCTCTGGCGTTTCCCTCGTTTCGCTTGGTCGATGAGGGGGGTGATCCCCGGCGCATCCGTATCTCGGCGGTCAATGACCAGGGGATGGTGCTCCCGGCGTCTGGGCAGGTGCTACTGAGCACCACGGCCGGTGCTTTGAGCAACAGCCGCCCAGACCTGGATCAAGGGCAAGCCCTTGTCACGCTCTTTGGCGCAGACCCCGGGGCCCTGGCCAAGATCAAGCTGGGATTCAAGTGGTTCAGCGGTGTCGAAGAGCTGGAGGTGCGGGTGTGAGCGGTGCTGAAAAAGTCCGTGCGCGCTTCGTGCAGCGGGTCGATGAATTCACACAGCCGTTGGTCGTGGAGGTTCTCGCTGAAGCGGATCGCTTGACCTGGCGGCTCTGGGAGCCATTGGAGACGTTCCGGCCAAATTACCCTGTCGGCAAGGTGACTCAAAAACAGTATCGGGTCCATCCTTCAGGCGCATTAATCCCAAAATCGCATTCATTGCCCAGACGCGGCCAGCCCAGTCCCTACGTCTTGCCAGTCAGACTGGACATGCCATCCGGCCACACCGAGACCATTGATGGCGTTCAGTGGGGCCTGGTCGATGAAATCGCACTGGATCCACAGGCCATGCGCGCCAAGCCTCGCATGTATGGCGAGCACCTGAGTGATTGGGCCGCCTGGATGTTTGTGCTGTGCACAGATACCTGGCGCTTCATGACGCCCTTCAACCGCCATGTCCTCACCCGCAGCAGCCGGGTAGACAGCGAGGGCTTTACTGCCTTGTCCTTGCCGCTCACCAAAGCGCGCCAGACGCACTTGGTTGCCGGGTCATGCTTGGTGCCATGGCATGAATCACCGCTCAGCGCCCAGATGGTGCTGCGTATCAACGCTCACCCAGGCGGACAACTTTGGACCAACCTTCACGTGGACGAGCATGTGCCTTATGCCAAGCCAAGTGATGGACTGACCCAGCATGCCCACACCATCACCCGGCTGCACGAACACATGCCCAAGCTCACCGTGCAAGCTCCGCCAGTGGTGTCTCCAGACCAGTGGGTGGAGTTGGAAATACGGGCTTCAGAGCCCGCCGATGCCTGTCTGCATGTGCACGCCGTCTCGGGCTATGTCCCACACCAGCGCGTTCGCATGCAATCAGGTCGCGCCCAAGTGCGGGCCCTGGCCCAGGGCCTGCGTGCCGGAGAAAACCTGCACCTTCAATTTGGATTAGGGGCCGTCACCGCACTGGCCCAAGGAGTGATTCATGTCATTTGATGCATCAGCGCACGCCCTACCACCCATGATGGCGGTGGCCACACAAGCCAGTCCGCATCCGTTCGCATCAACCGATGCTTCAGAGAACCACCCAACGTCACACCAGCGTTGGGTTTTTTCTTTGTGGCCCAGCACCGTGTACGTCCAGCCCTCTGGCTTGTCGCCGGAAAGGCTTGAACGACTGGCGAAGGCCGTCTTGCGGGAAGACGCTGAGCACCGCTGGGGCCCCGAGTCCTGGCAGTGTCGCAGTCACGACCTGTTGCAGGGGGGCTTATCCCAGGCAGATGGTCTGGATGACATGTTGGCGGTGGTCCGTGAGCACCTGCAATCCATCTGGGGCACATACCGATACCGGCTGAGCGCCCACATCATGCGCTGTCAGCCGGGATTTCATGTGGCTGAGCACATTGCCAGCTCACGTTCTGGTCTCAACACGGTGTTGTTCTTGCAAGCCGACTACCCAACGACCGACAGCCCCAATCTGCGAACGCCGGGTTGTATGGTCATTGGCAATCCGGCCAAACGCCTCAATGAACACCTGCTGCCCTGGGAAACACCGGTGCATTTCCCGATCACGCCCCAGCCGGGCCTGCTCGTGACCATGCCCCTGTGCACGCCGCATGGCTACTTTCCGCTGCGCACGCAGACGCGCGACACCCTTGCCATCGAGTTTCATTCGGTGGCAGAACCGGAGGCAGAACATGCTTGACGCCCGCAGTCCCATCTCTTTTGCCGATGGCGTTCTGGATCCGGGCGTAACGCAGGAGCTCGTCGATTGGCTGCAGCACCTTCAGTACCGTTACTACCGCATCACCAACAAAAACGAGCCGGAGCCGTTTCCGATCTGGCACCGCGAATTGTTGGGTCGGGACTGGCCCATCAACCAAGCTTCGGACTACAGCTGCACGCCGCAATTTCTTCAGGCGCAGACGGGCGTGCTCTCTGTTGTTTGGCGGTCATGCATGCGGGCGCTGCAACTGCCTGTCATGACCCAGTGCCATGGCGTTTACGCCAACGCCAACACCCATGGCAACGAAGGCAATGTCCACATCGACAGCCAGCACCCGTTGGACAGAACCCTTTTGATCTACGGTGTGCGGCACTGGCAAGCAGGGTGGGGCGGAGAGACAGTGTTCTACGACCAGGAGGGTCGCCTGCAGGGCTCGGTCATGCCCGCGCCTGCTCGGGTGGTGTTCTTCGCTGGGCACATCCGCCATGGCGTCAACCCCATCTCCCGTGCCTGCCGTGATCTGCGGCCGGTTCTGGTGTTCAAAACGCGGCTGCAGGAGCCGCAAAAGGCCCTCTCATGAAGTTTCAAATTCACGCCTTGCGTCAAGATGGCCAGAAAATCTTGCTGCACTACGACAACCACTTGTCCACGCTGACCTGGCAGAACGGCACGCCCGTGGCGCCGGTTCAGCCCGGCAGTTTCCGGGATGCCACGGTGGTGTCGATTAGCCAACCTGGCCGCAAAGGCCAGGTGCGCATCCTTAAGATCAGCCTGGGGCTATCCTGCAACTACGAGTGTAGTTACTGCAACCAGCGCTTTGTGCCGCATGCGGATACGAGCAACCCGGACGACATCGAGCCGTTCATCAGTCAACTGACCGATGCGCTACTTGAACCACCCGAACGCATCGAGTTCTGGGGCGGGGAGCCCTTGGTGTACTGGAAGACCCTCCAGCCGCTGGCTGAACGTTTACGTTGCTTGTACGCGGACGCGCAGTTCAGCGTCATCACCAATGGCAGCATGCTCGATGCAGGTAAGAACGAGTGGTTCGACCGCATGGAGTTTTCTGTGGGTTTGTCACACGATGGTCCGGGCCAGTCGACCCGTGGACCCGATCCGCTGAACGACCCTAAGAAATATGCCGCCATCATGGACCTGTATGCCCGCTTGCAGCCTCAGGGCCGTATCAGCATCAACGCCATGGTTCATGCCAGCAACCAAAGCCGGGCGCAGATTCAGGCTTGGCTGCAGCAGCGGTTTGGCCAGGATGTGAACATTGGGGAAGGCGCTTTCATTGACCCCTACGACGAAGGTGGCTTGGCGGTAACGCTGCAAACGCAACAGGACCACGTGCGTTTCAGGTCCTTGGCCTACAAAGAACTGCGCCAGGGCCTGGCTTCGCGCATGTCGGTGGCGCAGCAGCGCATCATTGACTTTGTGCAGTCTATCCGCACCGTACGCCCTGCATCCTCGCTGGGCCAAAAGTGCGGCATGGACAAACCGGACAACTTGGCGGTGGACCTGCACGGCAAGGTGCTCACCTGCCAGAACGTCAGCGCATCAGCCATTGCACCCAATGGGCAGCCCCACCACATTGGCTATTTGTCCAATTTGCAGGCCGTCAAGATGCGCAGCGCCACGCACTGGAGCCACAGGCCCGATTGCCCCAGTTGCCCCGTGCTGCAACTGTGCAAGGGCTCATGCATGTTTTTGCAGGGGCCGCTGTGGGATGCGGGCTGCGATGCAGCCTATTCGGATAACGTGCCGTTTCTGGCTGCGGCCATCGAGTATCTGACGGGTTGCATTCCGTATTTCATCGACGGCGACTTTCGTGAAGACCGCAAAGACATCTTCGGGCAGGTCCATGGAGTCCCCGAACAAAGCACCAAACGCGTGATTCCGATCTTGGCCTACGACCGAACTGTGGCAGCCTGAATCCAAACACCATTCGTTCGATAGCCAATTCAACAGTCCATTCAACATTCAACCCAACTTCCACCCGCCTGGCTTCGGTCAGCGCGGGTTTTTTACTTTGGAGAAACGTATGCCTGAACCGACAAGCTCTGGCGTGGCAGGGGCGGCCGTCGCCTACAAGGCCTTTGGGGGTACCGCTGCGGCGGTGGCCAGTGGGGCCACTTTGGCTGCCGTGGTCGTCATGCTGATGACGCCGCCCCGTGACAAACGCGAGTGGGCCGTGGGGCTCATCAGCACCGTGGTCTCCAGCATCGGTGGTGGCGCCATCACGGTGGAGCATTTCCATTTGCATCATTGGGCGTTTTCTACGGTGGGTCTGTGTGCCCTGGGCGGGCTCATGTTCGCCTGTGGCTTGCCCGGCTGGGCCTTGGTGCGCTGGGTGTTCAACTTCATTGGTCAGCGCCGCGACGCCTCCATCGATGAAGTGGCCAAGGACGTGAAGGAGATGCTGTGAAACCGCAAGACTTCATCGCACTCATTGGCCCTGCTGCACAAGCCAGTCGCTTGCAGACTGGAATCCCCGCCAGCTTCGTGGTGGCTCAGGCCGCTCTGGAGTCCGGCTGGGGCGAGTCGGGCCTGGCCAAACGGGCCAAGAACCTCTTTGGCATCAAGGCTGACCGCAGCTGGACGGGCCAGCGCGTCACCCTCAACACCCGAGAGTTTCTCAACCAGATGTGGGTGGTTATCCCGGCCGACTGGCGCGCCTACCCCGATTGGCAGACCTGTTTGGTGGACCATGGGCAGTTTTTGCGCCGCAACAAACGGTACGCCGCCTGTTTCGCCTGCACCACAGGCAAAGCCTTTGCCCAAGCCGTGGCCAAGGCGGGCTATGCCACCGACCCGCGCTATGCCGACAAGTTGATCGCCATGATCGACAAATACCAGCTCGAAGCGCTCGACCCACCGCTGAACCTATCACCGGAGGCCACATGAGTGCGTGGCTATTACCTTGGCTTGGCGCCTTGCCCCTGCGATGGATCGTCTCAAGCCTGCTGGCTGCGGGCCTGTTTTGGGCTGGCTACCGGCAGGGACAGCAGGGCGTTCAACGGGCTTGGGAAACAGAGCGATTGCAGCAACAAAGCGCCACCTTGCAGCAATCCCTACAGGTGGCCCAGGTCCAAACTCGGCAAGAACAGATCAACCAGCGCATCACCACAGACCATGACACCCGCAAAACCCAACTTCAGCGCTTGTGGCAACCCCCAAAGGCTTCTCTCGTTCCAGTGGTTGTTACGCCTGATTCGCCCAATTCGCAGTCTGTGCCTGATAACCTGCGCACTGGCGATGACCGCCTGCGCGACTCAACCAGCTCCAGCAGTCTCGGCCCCGTGCCCGCCCATGCCCAGCCTGCCACCGGTGTTGATGCAGCCGCCGCCCACGCTGTACCTGATCCCGCCATCGCTCAGATCCCCGTGAGCTGCGAACAATTGGCCAGTGATGCGGCCCAGGCCACGCTCATGGTCTTGTCATTCCAGCGCTGGTACGCCGAGCAGGCCAAAGCCGCAGAAAAGCCATAGAACGGGCGCAACAGTCACACCCCTTTAAAACAGCGCTCCCATCCGCTTGACTTGTGTGCCCACCAGAGCGTTCATGCTGGTATGACACTTACAACAAGCGATGTATGACCCCCAGGCTGCTCACCACGCAAGAGGCCGCTGAGCGCCTGGGCCTCACCCCCGGCAGCCTGCAAAAGTTGCGCTGGCAAGACGATGGCCTGCCCATCTTCCAGCAAGGGCTTGCCGTTCACTACCGACTCGAAGACCTGGAGGCCTTCGAGCAGCGCGAAGTACGAAACCTCCTCAGGCAAGTGCTGCAGCACGAGCGGCCATTGCCGCTCATCCGTGCCATTGCCCGCTCGCTTGACGTGGCGGTCAACACCCAGGGCGTTGAATCTGATCCCACAGTCTTCAAGCCAGCGGTGCGCGAAGACCTCAAGCCCGCGCCCAAGGTGAAGGCGCCGATGCCCATGGCCGAGCCCAAGCCGCAGATGCCATCGTTGGTCAGTCCACCTCAAGACCTCAGCCTGCAACCCAATCACGCCTGGTACCTGGTCCACACCAAGGGCAGACAGGAAGACACTGCGATCACCAACCTGCAGCGACAGAACTTCCGTTGCTACATGCCCATGTTGTATGTAGAGAAGGTCCGCCGGGGCAAGCCGGCGGTGGTGGCCGAGCCCATGTTTCCCAGCTACGTGTTTGTGCAGCTGGACACCAGCGGCCAAGGCCAAAGCTGGTCGCCCATTCGCTCTACGCTGGGCGTGCGCGAGTTGGTCAAATTTGGCGGTCACCCGCCCAAGGTCGACGCCGAGCTCGTCAACGCGTTGCACGAGCGCGAGCAACTGCAGCAGTCCAATCCCCAGGCCCTCTTTGCCGCAGGCGACAAGGTCATCATCACCGATGGCCCCTTCGCTGGCATCGAGGCGATTTACCAAACCACCGACGCCGAGCGGCGCTCCATGATCTTGCTGTCCATGCTCAACAAGCCGGTGCCCATGCGCATCGAGCCAGGCCAGTTGCGTAAATGTGGCTGATCGCAAAAAAGTCTGCAAACAGGTCTAGAAATGACTTGATAGCTCTGCCGCTTCGAAGCCAACATGGTTTGAACGAACAGAACCAAGCAGTCCACAAGTCCACATGACCCTAGAAGATCCACCCAAATCATTCAGAGCCGCGCAGTACGTGCGCATGTCCACCGAGCATCAGCAGTACTCCACGCATAACCAGGCCGACAAGATCCAGGAATATGCCGATCGTCGCGGCATCGCGATCGTGCGCACCTATGCCGACGAGGGCAAGAGCGGGCTGTCCATCGATGGCCGCGCCTCGCTGCAAAAGCTCATTGCCGATGTCGAAGCCGGCAACACCGACTTCAATCTGATCCTGGTCTACGACGTCAGCCGCTGGGGGCGGTTTCAAGATGCGGACGAGTCAGCCTATTACGAATACATCTGCAAGCGCAAAGGCATCGCGGTCGCCTACGTGGCCGAGCAGTTTGAAAACGACGGCTCGCCGGTGTCGACCATCGTCAAGGGCGTGAAGCGCGCCATGGCCGGGGAATACAGCCGGGAGCTGTCAGCCAAGGTTTTTGCCGGCCAGTGCCGGCTCATCGAGATGGGGTTTCGTCAAGGGGGCCCTGCAGGGTACGGCCTGCGCCGGGTGTTGATTGACCAGACCGGCACCATCAAAAGCGAGCTCAAGAACGGCGAGCACAAAAGCCTGCAGACCGACCGCGTCATCCTCATGCCCGGCCCCGACCACGAGGTGGCCACCGTCTTGCAGATGTTTGCCTGGTTCATCCAAGACGACTGGCCCCTGGCCGAAATTGCAAAGCGGCTCAATGACCAAGGCATCCGCACCGATTACGGCCGACCTTGGAGCTACAGCACGGTGCGCCAGGTGCTCACCAACGAAAAGTACATCGGCAACAACGTCTACAACCGCCATTCCTTCAAGCTCAAAAAGCTGCATGTCAACAACCCGCCAGCCATGTGGATCCGCAAGGAGGGTGCGTTTGAAGGCATCGTGCCGCTGGACACCTTCCTCAAAGCTCAAGAGGTGCTGGCTGAGCGCACCCGCCGTTACAGCGATGACGAGTTGCTGGCTCACCTCAAGCAGCTTTATGCCGATTGCGGCACGTTGTCCGGCCTCATCATCGACCAGGCCCCGGGCTTGCCATGCGCCATCACCTATGCCCACCGCTTTGGCAGCCTCACCCGGGCGTATGAGTTGGTGGGGTTTCATACCTCTCGCGACCAAGGCTTCATCGAAATCAACCGGCGCTTGCGGCAGCTCCATCCCGAGATCGTGCGCCGCACCGAAGAGACCATCGCCGAGCTTGGCGGCAGTGTGCGCCGCGATGGCAAGACGGACTTGCTCACCCTCAATGACGAGCTGGTCATCAGCCTGGTGCTGGCCCGCTGCCAGACATTGCCCAACGGACAGCATCGCTGGCGCATCCGGTTTGACACCGAACGCTTCAACCCAGACATCACGGTCGCAGTGCGGCTTGACCCGCAAAACGCGAACGAGCTCGACTACTACCTGCTACCCCGTCTGGACCTGCCCGAGCAGGAGATCCGGGTTTGCAACCGCAACAGCGCCAACTTCGAGTGTTTCCGGTTTGACGACCTTAACTTCTTTTACGGCATGTCAGAGCGCGAACGCTTGCAGCGCAAGTTTTAAACCCCCTCATCAAACTTGAAAGGACCCACCCCATGCACACCACCTCAACCCAAACGCCACGGAGGCCCACATGATGACCGACACCCCAGAAAACGTGAGCATGGTGCCCATTGCGCGCATCGAGGTGCTTAACTCCCGCGACCGCAACATGAAGGTCTTTGAGGAGATCGTCGAGAGCATCCAGCTCATTGGCCTCAAAAAGCCCATCACCGTGGCTGAGCGGGCTGGTGACGACGGTCAGCCTAAATACCTGCTGGTTTGCGGGGAAGGGCGCCTGAACGCCTTCCGCATCCTGGGCGAAACCCACATCCCCGCCTTGGTGGTGGACGTGAGCGATGAAGACGCCTTCATCATGAGCTTGGCCGAAAACATCGCCCGCCGGGGTTACCGCCCTCTGGAGATCCTGGCCGACATTGAGCTGTTGCGTGAGCGGGGCTACACGGCGGATGTGATCATCCAAAAGACAGGCCTGTCGCCCAAATACGTGCGCGACATTGTCTTTTTGCTCGAGCAGGGCGAAGAGCGCCTGATCGAAGGTGTGCAGCGCGGCTCTATCCCGCTGACCACCGCCCTTGAAATTGCCCGCGCCAGCGCCAACGACCCGCAAAACGCCAGCGGTGAAGGTGGCGAATCCAACCTGGGCGATCTTCTGCAAGAAGCCTATGAAAACGGCCAGCTCAAAGGCCGCCAGATCATCGAGGCCAAGCGCCTGATTGAAAAGCGCCAAGAGTTGGGCCCATCGTCACCCAATGCGGCGCAGATCAAACCGCCAACGTCGAGCTACAGCCTGGTGCGCACCTACCAAAAAGAGGTGGAGCGCCAACGCAAGATGGTCCTCAAGGCCGAGCACGCCCACCAGCGCCTGCTGCTGGTGGTGCAGGGCCTCAAAAAACTCTTCGCCGACGAAAACTTCGTCACCCTGCTGCGCGCCGAGGGGCTGGACACCCTGCCCAAGTACTTGGCCGAACGCATCAACCACTTTGAAGGAGCACCCGCATGAACCCCAGCAGCAACGCCCAACCCAAAATTGCCGAGATGTACCCTGGCATTTACCAGCCCACCAGCTTGGCCGAGGGGGAAGGCGGGCCTGACCTGCCCATGCAGCCCCTCAACACCCTGCTGGGCTTTGACTTGGAGACCTACCAGGTGCCTCTTGACCATTTGCTGCCCAGCAAAAAGATCATGGACGGCACCATGAGCACCCGCAAATACAAGCAGGTGGTTTCGTCCATCCACGAAATCGGCCTCATTGAACCCCTCTCCGTCATCCAGCCCGACCCCAAAAAGTCAGAATTCCTTCTGCTGGATGGCCACTTGCGGGTGCTCGCCCTCAAAGAGCTGGGCATGGAAACCGCACCCTGCCTTATGGCCAAAGACGACGAAACTTTTTCATACAACCACCGGATCAACCGCTTGTCTACGGTGCAAGAGCACTACATGCTGCGTCGCGCCATCGACCGGGGCGTGAGCCGCGAGCGCTTGGCCCGGGCTTTTAACGTCAACCTGAGCTCCATCAACCGCCGCATCAACCTGCTCGAAGGCATTTGCCCCGAAGCCATCGACTTGCTGCAAGACAAGCAATTCACCCCAGACGTCACCCGCATCCTGCGCAACATGAAGGCCGCCCGCCAGGTGGAGGCGGTGGAGCTGATGGTGGCCAGCAACACCATTACTGTGGCCCACGCCGAAGCTTTGCTCAAAGCCACACCGCCCGAGCAACGGGCCGACCTCAAACCCGCCGAGCGCGACAAAACATCCCCCATCGAGCAGATCGTCAAGCTCGAAAAGGAAATGAGCCAAGTACAGACCCAGTACAAAGACGCCGAGCAGAACTATGGCTCCGACCTGCTCAACCTGGTGGTGGCCAAGGGCTATGCTTGGGACTGATCCTTGTTGTGGTGCTGATAGGGGTTACTCTGAACTGATTACTGAATTGAGAACTAATTTACTTCCCTATTTTTCACCTGAGGTTATGGAAAAATTAGCCTACAAGAATGCAGTGCGTATCTTCAGGTTGAAGGAGTAAAGCTTTTGATTAGAACGAATTCACTTTTTTCTATGTTTTCGCCGCAGAGGTAACTTTTTAGAAGACATTTTTAGCCGAAAATATTTCAAATGACTACACACTTTGCTGCACACCAAAGAAAAAGCATTGTAAGTTATTGATTTAAAATAACTTTTATTTCTTATCGCTTCTCATAATCCTTTGGCCCACGGTTCAAGTCCGTGACGCCCTACCATTTAAATCAAGGACTTAGCCCACTTCTAACCGGGTGGGCTTTGTTGTTTTTGGGGTTATGCCGCCAGATGGTTTGCTGCTGGCACAGGCCCGGTGACGCTCTGAATGCTTTGCGCATGCCGGATCGCATCCACTGTCGCCAGCGCCGTGGCTTCTGCTGCCATGGCTGTGAGCAGCATCAGATCGGCCTGACTGCTTTCGGTGCCTGTGGCCATGGCAAACAAGGTGTCGCCGTCCAGCGTGGTGTGTGCGGGGCGGATGCTGCGGGCCAAACCATCGTGTGCGCTCATGGCCAGGCGTTTGGCTTGCGCTTTGGTCAGCGTGGCGTTGGTGGCGACCACGCCAATGGTGGTGTTGGTGCCGGGCAGGGGGCGATGGCCGCGTTCACCCTTCAACAACGCGCGTTGGGTGTCCAGCAGGCTCAGGCCGTCGGCCGTGCGGGCCCCCGCCAGCACTTGTCCGGTGGCCGGATCGATGACATCCCCGACGGCGTTGCACGCGACCAAGGCGCCCACCACCCAAGGGCCCACGCGCACGCTGGCGTTGCCGATGCCGCCTTTCATGCAACGATCCAGGCCAAACAGTTTGCCCACACAGGCACCAGCGCCCGCACCCACGTTGCCCGCATCGGGCGTTTTGCGGCTGGCCGCTTCGCAGGCGGCATAACCGGCATCGGGCCCGGGACGGGCTTTGGGGTCTTCGCCTGGCCTGACCACGGGCAGGTCAAACAACACGGCCGCAGGCACGATGGGCACCCGGCCGTAACCGGTCTCGAATCCGATGCCATGTTCATCCAGCCAGCGCACCACGCCGCTTGCTGCATCCAGACCGAAGGCGCTGCCGCCACTGAGCAGCACGGCATGCACCTTGTCCACCAGGTTGGCGGGGTCCAGCAAATCGGTCTCGCGGGTGCCGGGGGCGGCCCCCCGCACATCCACTGCACCGACTGCGCCGTCGGGTGCCAGCACCACCGAGCAACCGGTTAGGCGTTGGCTGAGCGTGAAGTGACCGACTTGCAAACCCGGCACATCGACGATCGAGCCTTGTTCGCTGTTTACAATCATTTGCGATGCCATTGAAAACCCTCTTCATCGTTGCTCACAGACTCAAGGATAGCGTGTGCCCCTGTTTGTCCTGAGAAGGCTGCTGAGCTTTGTGCTGACCCTGTTGGCCACATCGGTCGTGGTGTTTGCTGTGCTCGAGTTGCTGCCGGGCAATGCGGCACAGGTCATTTTGGGGGAGACGGCCACGCCCGAGTCCATTGCCGCGATGGAAGATAAACTGGGCCTGAACCAGCCTGCCGCCGCCCGTTATCTGCAATGGTTGGGTGGCATGCTCAATGGGCAGTCGGGCATGAGCATTTCTTACGACACACCCACAGCCCAATTGATGGCCGAGCGCATGCAAGTGACACTGCCGCTGGCGGTCATGGCCATGGGGCTGACGGTGGCGCTGGCGCTGGCGCTGGGCATTTATGCGGCGTCGCAACAAAACAAGGCGGGCGATGTGGGCGTCATGACGCTCAGCCAGTTGGGGTTGGCCTTGCCCAACTTCTGGCTGGCCATCTTGCTGATTTTGTTGTTTGCCGTGCACCTGGAATGGGTCAGCGCGGGCGGGTTTCCGGGTTGGTCGCCAGAAGATGGTGGTGGCATCGGGGAGGGCATCAAGGCCTTGCTGCTGCCCGCCATGGCACTCGCCGCGGTGCAAACGGCCATTTTGACGCGGGTGACCCGCTCTGCCGTGCTCGACACTTTGCGTGAGGATTTTGTGCGGACCGCAAGGGCCAAAGGCTTGTCGCGCCGTCAGGTGTTGTGGCGGCATGTGTTGCGCAACGCCATGATCCCGGTGCTCACGGTGATGGGCCTGCAGTTTGGCAACCTGATCACCAGCGCCATCGTGATTGAGAACGTGTTTGTGTTGCCGGGCATCGGGCGTCTGATTTTCCAGGCCATTGCCAACCGCGATTTGATTGTGGTGCGCGATGTGGTCATGTTGCTGGCGGCCTTGGTGATCCTGATCAACTTCTTGATTGACGTCTTGTACGCCTTGATTGATCCGCGTTTGAAGGTCGGTCATGCAGGATAAAAACCACGCTTTGCGCCGCGCACTGCGGCACCCCAGTTTTGTGGCTGGCGGAGCCATGGTGCTGCTGCTGGTGCTCTGCGCTGTTCTTTCCCTGTTCTGGTCACCTTACCCCGTCGCCGACATTGACATCCCCAACAAACTGGCTTCCCCCAGCGCAGCGCACTGGATGGGCACGGACAGCTTGGGGCGCGACATCGGGTCTTTGCTGTTGGTGGGCAGTCAAAACTCTTTATTGGTGGGCTTCATTGCTGTGGGCATTGGCCTGGGCGTGGGCGTGCCTTTGGGCTTGCTGGCATCGGCACGGCGGGGTTGGGTCGAAGAAGTCATCATGCGGGCGTCGGACTTCACCTTTGCTTTTCCGGCTTTGTTGTCGGCCATCATGCTGACCGCCATTTATGGGCCGGGTTTGGTGGTCAGCATTGCGGCCATTGGCATTTTCAATATTCCGGTGTTTGCCCGCATTTCGCGGGGTGCTGCCAATGCCGTGTGGTCACGCGACTTCACGGCCGCTGCGCGGGCTGCGGGCAAAGGCCCGGTGAGCATCACAGTGGCGCATGTGCTGCCCAACATCGCCAGCGTGTTGATCGTGCAGGCGACGATTCAGTTCGCCATTGCGATCTTGGCCGAGGCGGCTTTGTCTTATCTGGGGCTGGGCACGCAACCGCCGCAGCCCAGTTGGGGGCGCATGCTCAATGAGGCGCAATCCCAAATGTTCCAGGCCCCCATGCTGGCGGTGTACCCGGGCGCTGCGATTGCACTGGCGGTGCTGGGGCTGAACCTGCTGGGTGACGGCTTGCGTGATGTGCTGGACCCGCGTCTGGCGCGGCAACGGTGAACCCGCATGGCTGACATGTCCAACCCGACCCCCTTGCTGCAAGTGTCCGATTTGCGGGTCACTTTGCCCACGGCCCGTGGTTGGGCGCAGGCCCTGCGCGGTGTGTCTTTGCGCATGGAACGCGGCCAGACGGTCGGTTTGATTGGTGAAAGCGGTTGCGGCAAATCGCTCACTGCTTTGGCCTTGATGGGCTTGTTGCCCGAACGGGCACAGGTCAGCGGATCGATTCTGTTGCACGGCCAGGAGCTGGTGGGCATGCCCGAGCCCCAGCTGTGCCAGTTGCGCGGAGCCCGGATGGCCATGATTTTTCAGGAACCGATGACCGCGCTCAACCCGCTGCATCCGATCTGGAAGCAAATTGCAGAACCTTTGCGCTTGCACCAGCACATGGGTGTTGCCGAGGCCAAAGCGCGTGCACTCGAGTTGCTGGACCGGGTGCAGTTGCCACGGGCGCGCGAGCGGCTGGACGCTTACCCGCACCAGCTGTCGGGCGGTCAGCGCCAACGCGTCATGATCTCGATCGCGTTGGCCTGCAGCCCCGATTTGTTGATTGCCGATGAGCCCACCACGGCGCTCGATGTCACGGTGCAAAAAGAGGTGCTGGCCTTGATCAAGCAGCTGGTCAACGAAGACGGCATGGGCCTGCTGCTGATCAGCCACGACCTGGGTCTGATGCAAGACCAGGTGGACCGCGTGATGGTGATGTATGGCGGTTCGGTGGTCGAAAGCGCGGCCACGCCCGAGTTGTTCGCGCACCGTGCCCACCCTTACACGCGGGGGCTGTTTGCGGCGCGGCCCCGACTGGGTTTGGCACGTGGCACACGTTTGACCACGATCTCCGGCAGCGTGCCCGAGTTGATGGATCTGCCCGCTGGCTGTGCGTTTGCCGACCGCTGCACTTTGGCCGCAGACGAATGCCGCCACACCCCGCCTCAAGTCGAAAGTGTTGGATTGCAAGGCCTCTCGGGTGAACCCCATGCGGTGAGTTGCCCGCGCTGGAGGCTGTCTTGATGACGCCATCACCGATCAAGCCAACGCTTCTGGAAGTCCGGCAATTGGGCCGGCGTTTTGTCATGCCGCGTTCTGCCATGTGGGGTCCTGCAAGCAGTTTGCAGGCCTTGTCCGACGTGAGCCTCAGCCTGAAGGCCGGTAAGAGCTTGGGCATTGTGGGGGAGTCGGGTTCTGGCAAATCGACGCTGGCCCGTCTGGTGATGGCGCTGGACCAACCCACAGAGGGACAGGTGTTGTTCAACGGCGTGGATGTGCACAAGGCCGGCACGTCGCAGCTGCGGCATTTGCGCAGTGGGTTTCAGATGGTCTTTCAGGACCCGTATGGCTCGCTGGACCCTCGGCAAAAAGTGTTGAGCATCGTCACCGAACCGATTCAGACTTTGGCCAAACCCTCGGACGGTCGGTCGGCGCTGCGCGAGCGCGCAGCGGAGGCCTTGAGCGAGGTCGGACTCAGAACGGCCGATCTGGACAAATACCCGCATGAATTTTCAGGTGGGCAACGCCAGCGCATCGCCATCGCCCGGGCCTTGATCACCCGTCCGGCCCTGATCGTGGCCGATGAACCGGTGAGCGCTTTGGACGTGTCTGTTCAGGCGCAGGTACTCAATTTGATGATGGACCTGCAAGACCGGTATGGCTTGAGTTATTTGCTGGTCAGCCACGACCTTGCCGTGGTCAACCTCATGTGCGACGATGTGCTGGTTTTGCAATCGGGCCAGGTGGTTGAGCAAGGCCCCGCAGCACACATTTTTCAGCATGCTGAGCATCCGTACACCCGGATGCTCATTTCAGCCGTACCCGGCACACGGGACGCATTTTTGGAGCAGGAGAAGACATGAAAGTTCAATTCCCCATGACCCGCCGCACTGCGGGCTTGTATTCGGTGGCTTTGCTGGCGGCCAGCCTGGCTTGGGTGCCTTTGCAGGCGCAGGCCCAATCGCGCAAGGACACTGTGACGTTGGGCATGATCCTGGAGCCCACGAGTCTTGACCCGACCATGGCCCCTGCCGCCGCCATTGGCGAAGTGGTGCACTACAACATCCTTGAAGGTCTTACCAAGATCAACGTCGATGGCAGCATCAGCCCCTTGCTGGCCGAGAGCTGGAAAATGGACGCCGATGGCAAGGCCTACACCTTCAAGCTGCGCAAGGGCGTGAAGTTTCAAGATGGCAGTGACTTCAACGCCGCCGCGGTGAAATTCAGCTTCGAGCGTGCCAAAGATGCCAAGAGCACCAACAAGGCCAAGGGTGCGGTCTTCAATAACATCAGTCACATCTCTACGCCCGATGCGCACACCGTGGTGCTGGTGCTGACCAACCCGGATGGCAACTTCCTGTTCCGCATGGGCGAGAACACCGCCGTGATCTTGCACCCCGACAGCGCCGCCAACGCGGCCACCAAGCCCGTGGGCACTGGCCCCTACAAACTCGACAGCTGGGCCAAAGGTACTGCGGTGACTTTGTCCAAGTGGGATGGTTTTCGCGATGCCAATGCCATCAAGGTGAAGAAGGTCACTTTCCGCTTCATCAACGACTCGGCAGCGCAAGTGGCCGCTTTGCTGGCGGGTGATATCGATGGCATGCCGCGCTTTCAATCGCCGCAAAGCCTCAAGCAGTTCCAGGCCGACAAGCGTTTTGTGGTTGAGCTGGGCAGCACGGCCGGCAAGGGCATCATGACCATCAACAACCGTAAAAAACCGTTTGACGATGTGCGCGTGCGCCGTGCCTTGTCGCATGCGGTCGATAAAAAAGCATTCATCGACGGTGTGTTCGAAGGACTGGCCAAACCCATTGGCAGCCACATGGCCCCCACCGACACCGGTTACGTGGAGTTGAGCGGCACTTACGCCTACGATCCTGAAAAAGCCAAAGCCCTGCTCAAGGAAGCCGGGGTGCAGACGCCGCTGAACGTGACCCTGACCTTGCCTCCGCCACCTTATGCACGCAAGGGCGGTGAGATTCTGGCGGCCCAACTGGCCAAGGTGGGCATCATTGCCAAGATTGAAAACGTCGAATGGGCCCAATGGCTGGGCGGCACCTTTAAAGGCAACTTTGACCTGACAGTCATCAACCACGTTGAGCCGTTGGACTATATGAACTATGCCAACCCGCAGTATTACTGGGGGTACGACAGCAAGGCGTTCCGCGATCTGGCGACCAAACACTCGTCCACCACGACAGTCAAAGAGCGCACGCAGTTGTTTGGCGACATGCAGCGCATGATCGCCAAGGATGCGGTCAACGTGTTTTTGTTCAATGCGTCCAACACGGCGGTCTACCGCAAAGGCCTCAAAGGTCTGTGGTCCAGCTCGCCTGTTTTTGCCAACGACATGTCGGCCGTTTCTTGGCAATAAATTGCAGAGGGGCTCAAATGGGCCCCAAAAGCTTGCTATAATTCGATGCATGATGCGGCTGTAGCTCAGCTGGATAGAGTACTTGGCTACGAACCAAGGGGTCGTGGGTTCGATTCCTGCCAGCCGCACCAAAAATTAGAAAGCCCACAACGAAAGTTGTGGGCTTTTTCTATTTCTGGCCGTCAAAACACGTCGGTCTTTGGCGGGCTTCAAGCCTTATTCCTTTGAGCATCTTCACATGAGCAAAGCATTCACCAAAGAGTCTGACGGCGACGATGATGAAGACTTGGGTTTGCCCGCATTGCCTTCCGGTGCGCGCAATTACATGACCCCTGCGGGCTATGCCCGATTGCGGGCTGAGTTGTTCACCTTGATCGATGATGAGCGGCCCAAAGTGGTCGAGATCGTGCATTGGGCCGCCAGCAACGGTGACCGCTCGGAAAACGGTGATTACATCTATGGCAAAAAACGCTTGCGTGAGATTGATCGGCGCATCCGCTTTTTAACCAAGCGTTTGGAGCTGGCCGAAGTGGTGGACCCTGCTGTGCACCATGGCAGCGATCAGGTTTTCTTTGGCGCAACCGTGACCTATGTCGAAGCCAAGGGCACCGAGCGTACCGTGACCATCCTGGGCATTGACGAAGCCGACAGCTTGCAAGGGCAGGTCAGTTGGGTGTCGCCGATCGCGCGCACGCTGCTCAAGTCACGCGAAGGCGACGAACTCAAACTGGTCACACCGGTAGGGGTGTTGGACATTGAGGTGGTGCAGGTCAGTTATCCCGCGCCCAGTTAAGGGCGTTTTATCGCCAGGCTTCAGGCAGCCGCGTTGCCTTTGTTGGTTTGGCGTTCTGCCTGGATCACGGCAGGGGTTCGCTTGAGGTGGCGCAGCACCTGCTCCAGGTGAGCGCTGTCTCTCACGGCCACCACGAATTTCAACTCCGCCGTGTCTTGTGGCGACTCCTGCCCCATGTCCACGTGAACAATGTCGGTTTCAGCGCTGGCCAGAGCCCCAGCCACTCTGGCCAAGACACCTTTGCCGTTGACCACGGTGACGTTGATGGCGGTTTCAAAATTGCGAGTCAGCTCGTCGGACCATTCCACGCCGATGAAACGTTCTTTGTCTTTGTATTCCAGTTTCCGCGCCGTGGCGCAGTCGCGGGTGTGCACGGCCAGACCTTCGCCTCGGCCCAGGTAGCCCACGATGTCGTCACCAGGCAAAGGACGGCAGCAGCGTGAATAGACCACCGAGGCATTTTCGCTGCCATCGAGGGTAATCGCACCTTGCGAGATGGATTCATGGGCGGTGAAACGCTCACGCGTCATCAGCAAAGCATCGGGTTTTTGACCCAACTCCGACAGCAAAGCAGCCAGTCGCTTGGCCACGATGGTGGCGATGCGTTTGCCCAGACCGATGTCCATGAGCAGATCTTGCCGGTTGCGGTTGCCTGTGAAGCGCAGCAATTTTTCCCACAAGGCTTGATGGGTGTCGTCATCCGCCGGAAGTTTGTCGATGCCTTCCGCTCGCAAGGACTGGGTGAGCAGTTTTTCGCCCAACTCGACCGATTCGGTCTGCGCCATGGTTTTGAGGTGGTGGCGAATTTTGGAACGCGCCCGTCCGGTGCGCACAAAACCCAGCCAAGCGGGGTTGGGGGCCGAGACGGGTGCGGTGATGACCTCGATCACGTCGCCGTTTTTGAGCTCGGTGCGCAGTGGCACTTGGTCGCCATTGATGCGGGCGGCCATGGCGTGGTCCCCCACCCGGCTGTGGATGGCGTAGGCAAAGTCCACCACTGTGGCTCCGCGCGGCAAGGCCATGATTTGGCTCTTGGGTGTGAACACATAGACCGCATCGGGGAACAAGTCGACCTTGACGTGGTCCCAAAACTCGGCCGCATCGCGTGTTTCGGTCTGAATGTCCAGCAGGGACTGCAGCCACTGCGTGCCCAAGCGCTCGGACTGGGCACTGGCCGACTCGTGTTCTTTGTAAAGCCAATGGGCGGCCACACCCGATTCGGCCACCAGATGCATGGCCTCGGTACGCATCTGGAACTCCACGTTCACGCCCGATGGGCCCACCAAGGTGGTGTGCAGGGACTGGTAGCCGTTGACCTTGGCAATCGCGATGTGGTCCTTGAACTTGCCGGGCACGGGCTTGTAAATTTGGTGCAACCAACCCAGCGCGGTGTAGCAGTCGATCACCGAAGGCACGATGACTCGGAAGCCGTAAATGTCGGTCACCTGGGCAAAGCTCAGGTGTTTCTCGTCCATCTTCTTGTAGATGGAATACAGGGTTTTTTCACGGCCACTGATGCGCACGTCCATCTTGGCCTGGGCAAAGACGCTTTCCACATCGGCCTGCACTTTTTGGATCAGGTCACGGCGTCGGTTGCGAGCCCGTGACACCGCTTTGGTCAGCACGGCATAGCGCCAGGGCAGCAGGTGCTTGAATGACAGGTCTTGCAGCTCGCGGTAAATTTGGTTCAAGCCCAGGCGGTGGGCAATCGGGGCATAAATTTCAAGCGTTTCAGAGGCGATGCGGCCCCACTTGCTGCGCGGCATGTCCGACATGGTGCGCATGTTGTGGGTGCGGTCGGCCAGCTTGATGAGGATGACGCGCACATCGCGGGCCATGGCCAGCAGCATCTTGCGAAACGACTCGGCCTGGTTTTCTTCCCGGGTGTTGAACTCCAGCTTGTCCAGCTTGGTCAGGCCATCCACCAGTTCGGCCACCGGGGAGCCAAAGCGCTCGATCAACTCGATCTTGGTGACACCACAGTCTTCCATCGAGTCGTGTAACAAAGCGGCGGCCAGGGCTTGGGCGTCCAGCTTCCATTCGGTGCACAAACCAGCCACTGCAATGGGGTGGGTGATGTAGGGCTCGCCACTTTTGCGCATTTGGCCCAAATGGGCCTCGTCGGCAAATTTGTAGGCTTTGCGCACCATCTCGGTGTCTGCATCGTTCAGGTAGCCGATTTGCGCCTCCAGCACCGCAAAACTGGCGGCTGCCGCATTGGCCGCAGCCGGTGCCACGGCCTTAGGGCGGCTGTGACCTGCTTTGGAAGAGGGTGGCGTGGCGGTGCTCATGACATCAATGTAACGCAAGCGCTTGTTGGCTTTTTCATGGGGCAAAAAAAAGCCCCATCACTGGGGCTTTGGCTGACCCGGCAGTTGCCGGGTGGGTTGCGGATCAGGCAACCCGCTTGAGCATTTCGATGCCGACTTTGCCTGCAGCAATTTCACGCAAGGCGGTCACGCCTGGCTTGTTTTTGCTTTCAATGCGGGCCGTGTGGCCTTGGCTCAGCATGCGGGCACGGTAGGTGGCTGCCAAAACCAGCTGAAAGCGGTTCGGGATCTGTTCCAGGCAATCTTCAACAGTGATGCGGGCCATGATGTTTTCCTTGAGAATTTCTGAGCGTGATTCAAGCCATTTTGAGCGCTTGGAAGGTGTCAGGCCGGGCACGGCGCTGGACGTGGTACTTGAGCCGCTGGGCGTGAACAACCGCTTTGAGGTCAAACAGGGCACGATCAAATACTTCGTTGATTATAACGAAGTCGAATTCTTGGGCCTGGGCCATCTCGACGGCGGCGTTTTGCAGGCGCAGCTCGATGATTTCGGGGGAGTCTTCCCCTCGACGCTCCAGACGCGAGCGCAATTCTTCCCAGCTGGGGGGCAAGATGAAGATCAGTACCGCGTTGGCGTACATCTTTTTGATCTGCAAGGCCCCTTGGTAATCGATTTCCAAAACCACATCGGCCCCTTGGGCCATGCGGTCTTCGATCATTTTCTTGGAGGTGCCGTAGCGCTGGCCGTGTACATGGGCCCACTCGACAAACGCATCACCCAGCACCATGGCGTCAAATTCCTGAACGGACGCGAAAAAGTACTCCCGGCCATGCTTTTCCTGTCCACGCGGGGGGCGGGTGGTGTGCGAGACCGTGGGCTGAACGCGTGAGTCCAGTTCCATCAAGGCCTTGACCAAGCTGGATTTACCGGCCCCGCTGGGGGCGGCCACGACAAAGAGGTTTCCTGGGTAATCCATGCTGAGGTTCTTTATTCGATGTTCTGAACTTGTTCGCGCATTTGTTCGATCAGCACCTTCATGTCCACCGAGATGCGGGTCATCTCCAGCACGGCCGATTTGGAGCCCAGCGTGTTGGCTTCGCGGTGCAGCTCCTGAATCAAAAAGTCCAAGCGCTTGCCAATGTCGCCGCCTTGGGTCAGCAGGCGGGAGAGTTCGTCCAAGTGTGAGCGCAGGCGGGTCAGTTCTTCGGCCACGTCGATGCGGATGGCAAAGGCTGTGGCTTCGGTCAGGGCGCGGTCTTGCGCGGCTTCGGGCAGGTGGCTGCCGTCGGCCAGGGCCATGGCGTCTTTCCAGCGCTCCAGAAAGCGCTGGCGCTGCTGTTCGACGAGTTGTGGCACCAGTGGCACGGCCAGATCGGCCAAGCTGCGCAATTGGGTGATGTGGCCTTGCAGCATCTCGGTCAGGCGGGCACCTTCGCGGGCGCGGGCTTCGCGCAGTGCATCTACCGCTTGCGCAGCCAGCTGCATCCAGGCGGCTTCGTCGGGCGCTGCTTGGCTTGAGCTGCCGGCCGTCATGCGCAGCACGTCGGCCACGCTCAAGGCGCGGGCGCCGGGCAACCAGTCTTGAATCTTCTCTTGCAGGCTTGCAATTTTTTGCAGAGCCTGGTGGTTAGGGGCCTGCAGGGCGGCACCGTCACCGGCATCCTGGCTGGCGCGAACTTCGACTTTGCCTCGTTTGATCTGGCGGGTGATCAGTTCGCGCAGGCCCGGTTCGAGCTGGCGCAGCTCTTCGGGCAGGCGAAACGACAGGTCCAGAAAGCGGCTGTTGACCGAGCGGATTTCCAGGCCCAATCTTGCTGTGGGGCCTGTGCTGGCAGGGGCCTCGCCGTCGGTGGGCAGCGGGCTGTGCTGCACGCTGGCGTACCCGGTCATACTGTAAACTGGCATCGGTCAAATTCCTTGGGACAGCACGGCCCTTCTTCGGTTGCAAGAAAGAGGCTTGAGCGCTGCAAATGGGCCGCACAAGGTGCGAACACCAAACCGTGGATTATCGCAAACTCTCCGGCCTGCCCTCATTCCCGGCACGCTTTCAACGTACTTTTACACACACCATGAACACCACGACTGCCTCTTATGTCCGATCCGGGCGTGCCGCCGATGCTTTGCGCCCTGTGCGCATCACCCGGGGCTACACCGTCCACGCCGAAGGCTCGGTGCTGATCGAGTTTGGCCAGACCCGTGTGCTGTGCACCGCTTCGGTCGAAGAAAAAGTGCCAGGCCACAAAAAAGGCAGTGGCGAAGGCTGGGTGACCGCCGAATACGGCATGCTGCCCCGTGCCACCCACACCCGTGGCGACCGTGAAGCCGCACGCGGCAAGCAAAGCGGCCGCACGCAAGAGATCCAGCGCCTGATTGGCCGTTCACTGCGCGCGGTGTTTGACCTGAAAAAACTGGGCGAACGCACCATTCACCTCGATTGCGATGTGCTGCAGGCCGATGGCGGCACCCGAACTGCCAGCATCACAGGCGCTTTTGTCGCGGCCCAAGACGCTGTGAACTGGCTGATGGCCACCGGCAAATTGACCGAATCACCCATCCTGGACCGCGTGGCCGCTATTTCGGTGGGGCTGAAAAACGGCACCGCCCTGCTGGACCTGGATTACCCCGAAGATTCGGCCTGCGATACCGACATGAACGTGGTCATGACCGGCGCGGGCAACTTTGTGGAAGTGCAGGGCACGGCCGAGGGTGTGGCTTTCACCCGTGTTGAGATGGACCGCATGCTGGCCCTGGCCGAAAAAGGCATTGCGCAGCTGGTGCAGCTGCAAAAGCAGGCGCACGACGAGCCCAAGACCCTGACTTTCAGCGCCTGATGTTTGGGCGATTGCGCACATGAAAATCGTTCTCGCCTCCAACAACGCAGGCAAACTGGCCGAGCTGCAAACCCTGTTTGCACCGCTGGGCATGACGCTGGTGCGTCAGTCCGAGCTGAACATTCCCGAGGCCGAAGAGCCCTTCAAGACCTTTGTGGAAAACGCCTTGGCCAAAGCCCGGCACGCGGCGCAGCTGAGCGGTTTGCCTGCCCTGGCCGATGACGCGGGTTTGTGTGTGGACGCTTTTGGTGGTCAGCCCGGCGTGGACACGGCTTATTACGCCACCCGCTTTGGCTATCCCAAAAGCGATGACAACAACGTGACCGCACTGCTGGAACAAATGCAAGGCATCGCCAACCGCCGCGCCGCCATGGTCAGCACACTGGTGGCCGTGCGCAGTGCCGACGACCCGGAGCCCCTGATCGCGGTCGGCCGTGTGGTGGTCCAGATCACGCCCGAGCGCCGGGGCACGAACGGTTTTGGCTTTGACCCGGTGATGTACTTGCCCGAATTTGGCAAGACCTTTGCCGAGCTGCCGCCTGAAGTTAAAAACGCCAACAGCCACCGGGGCCGCGCCGCACAGGCCATGCTGGCGCTGATGCGCGAGCGCTGGATGGACACTGCATCGGCAAGACCCGCCGGATGAACCACCCATGAGTCAAATGATGGACCCGGTGCACGCCATGCGCCCTGGCTTGCTGCAATTGAACGCCTTGCCGCCGCTGTCGCTGTATGTGCACCTGCCCTGGTGCATCAAAAAGTGCCCCTATTGCGACTTCAACTCGCACGAATTCCGGGCAGGGGCTGATCCTGTCTCGACACAAGAGGCCTACATCAATGCGCTCTTTGCCGATCTGGAAGCCAGCTTGCCGCTGATCTGGGGCCGCAGCATTCAGACCGTGTTTCTGGGGGGTGGCACCCCCAGCTTGTTTTCACCCGAAGCCATTGACCGATTGATTTCTGGCATCCGTGCCCGTGTTCGTCTGGCACCCGATGCCGAAGTGACCATGGAAGCCAACCCCGGCACCTTCGAGAAAGACCGCTTCAAGGCTTTCCACCAGGCGGGCATCACCCGCTTGTCGATTGGCGTGCAGAGTTTTGACAACGCGCACCTCAAAGCCCTGGGCCGTGTGCACGACCGCGAGCAAGCATTGGCTGCCGTGACCGAAGCGGCGCAGGTGTTTGACACCTTCAACCTGGACCTGATGTACGCCTTGCCGGGCCAGACGCTGGCAGGCCTGACGCAAGACATTCAGACCGCGCTGGCTTTTGCGCCGCCGCATATCTCGATCTATCACCTGACGATCGAGCCCAACACGGTGTTTGCCAAGTTCCCGCCGACCTTGCCTGAAGACGATTTGGCCTACGAGATGATGGACCGCATCACCGAGCTGACCGCGTCGGCCGGGTTGGACAGGTACGAGGTGTCGGCCTACGCCAAGCCTGGCCATCAGTGTGCCCACAACCTGAACTATTGGCAGTTTGGTGACTATTTGGGCATTGGCGCCGGGGCGCACAGCAAGCTCAGTTTTGCCCACCGCGTGCTGCGCCAAGTGCGTTACCGCGAGCCTGCGCTGTACATGCAGCAAGCCATGAAGGGCGAGCCTGTGACGCAAAGCACCGAGGTGTCACGCCAAGAGTTGCCCTTTGAGTTCATGCTCAATGCCTTGCGCCTGCGCGGTGGCTTTGCTTTGGCCGATTACGTGGACCGCACAGGCTTGGCCATGACCAGCATTCAGCAGGGTTTGCAAGAGGCTGAAAAATTGGGTTTGATTGGCCGTGACCTGCACCAGGTTTGGCCGACAGAAAAAGGCTTTGATTTCTTGAGCGATTTGCAGGCCTTGTTTTTGTCTGAGGCAGATTAAGCTGCCACAGTCATCGGCTTTCAGAGGCGTTTGACTTTGATGCGCGAGAGCAGCAACTTGAAGCCATACAGCATCAGCAATGCACCAATGGCATCGCCAATGAACATTGGCCACACGTCGACCCAAATGTTCACATCGGCGCGTTTCATCAGTAACCAAACCAATTGATGGGCCGCCGAACTGGCCGCTGCAAAAATCAGGGTGAAGTTGAGCAGGCGTTGGGCCGTCATGTCTTGCAGCAGGTGCTGTGTGCGTTTGCCGCGTTCAAGGATTTTCAGAACCCACAAAGGTGTGAATCCTGAAACCACACCATTTACAAGTGCCAGCCACATGCTGCTGGTGCCCAGCGAGTCACGGTCTAGGAACCAAGTCGCCAACATGATGCCTGTGGCACCAGGAAGACCCAGTACCAACACCAGGATGACCCGAAAACCGGCAGGCAAAAACACCCAATTGACACCTTCGCTGTACACCAGGTCCGCAAACAGCCAGCCGTTGAACTGAAAGAAGCCTGCAAACAAAACCGCACCGCCAAGGGTCAGTGCGGTCGTTTCGAGAGCTTCTTGAATGGCGATTTTCATGCAGCCAGGCTTTGATGCGCCTGTTGCATGGATTGCCCAAGGTCATTGAAATAATCCAATGTCCGTTGTGTTGGAATCAAGAACTTGGCCCTGCGATCGCCCTCCAAGTTCAATGTGCTCAGCATTTCTTTTTCACGCAAACGCGTGATGCGCTTGTGCAGTGTGGCTGGCGAGCCCAATTCGGCCAAGCCAATCGCTTCTCGGACAGTCATGGGCTTGTTCTCATACCAGCGCAACACGACGGCCTGCAACAAGGCTTTTTCGTTCGCGTCCATCTCCATGCCATCGGGCAAAGCCTGGATGACCTTGGCGAGCTGCAAAAATCGCAGGTAGGCCGATACAAAGGGACTGTTGATTTTTTCCATAAATATGATTTTATCGAATTTCTATCAATAGTTAAATGGGTCGGGTTAATGAATGGTTAAGCTTCGGTAAAAGGAAACAAACATGACACATCGATTGGCCATCATTGGGCTGGGCATCATGGGCCGACGCATGCTGGAAAACGCGTTGCAACACCCGGCTTTTGAGGTCTCGGGTGTGTGGGACCCGTCTCCCCAATCGCTAGCCAAAACGCTGGATGCCATGCCGGGCGTGCCCGTCCAATCCAGCGCTGAAGCCACCATGGCCGGTGCCGATGTGGTTTATTTGGCTTGCCCACCAGGCCCCCGCAAAACCTATGCCTTGCAGGCTGCAGCCGCCGGGCAAGGTGTGTTCATGGAAAAACCCTTGGGCACCGACAACGCACAAAGTCGCGATCTGGTTGCAAAGCTGCGTCAGGCCCGTCTGCCGGGTGTTGTCAACTTCACCCAAGCGGCATCGCGGGGTTTTGACGAACTGCACCGGGCCATCAACGCCGGTGAAACGGGCGAAATTTTGGGCATCGACATCGTGGTGAACTACCCCGCTTGGCCACGTGCGTGGCAAAAAGACGCCGATTGGCTGCGCTTGCGCCACGAAGGCGGTTACACACGCGAGGTGATCTCACACTTCCTGTTTTTGGCAGGGCGCTTTTTGGGGCCGTTGACTCTGCAACAGGCCCTGCCACGTTATCCTCAAGACCGCACGCTGTGCGAGCTGGACATGTTGGCCCGGTTGACCACAGCAGACGGCAAGCCCGTGACGGTGATGGCCACCACCGGGGGGCAGCAGCCCGACCGGCAAGAAGTCACGGTGCGCGGTAGCCGCATGAACCACCAGTTCAGAGAGTTCTACCAACTGTGGCGTTCAGACGGTGGGCCATGGCAGGAGGCGCTCGACTGGACCACCGAAGATCCGCGTACCAGCGCTTTGCAACGTCAACTGAGCGAAGTCGATCTGTGGTTACAGGGCAAGCCCCACAAGCTCGCGACAGCAGAAGAAGCGCTGGCAGTGCAGGAGTTGGTGGAGGCGATGTTGGTGGGCAAGGTCTGATTGGGTTTTCCCATGCAAAACGCCCCTTTCAAGGGGCGTTTTGCATGGGGTGTGTTTGGCGGAAGCGGTGTCCGTATAAAATCCTTTTTAAGCAATGCTTTCAGATGCTTTTTTTATAAATACCATCTTCTATACCATCATAAAAAAAATAGCACTAACCTTAGTCCCAGTCGAGTTTTCTCTCATCATTGAGTCAGTCAAGTCATCGAAGACAGTAAAACACCCAACAGCTAATGTGTCGCCCGTTGCTACTGTGTTGCGCCAGACAAAGCGCTCGCTCTATGCTTCATGGCCACCATGCCGTTTTGCGTGAAGGTTGATAGGCGGCACACTGGAACTGATGCCAAAGCCTTGGCGAAGTATTTCGATATCGAAAACTCTATGGCGTTGCTAACTCAGGAGATGCACCATCGGCAGCGAAATCACCGCCTGCATGATCAGAAACGTCACCGCTGCCAACGTTAACGTGACCAAACCCTTCGCTGTCTAAGCTTGCTTTCAAGCTGAGTTACGCCTGGCTATCAAGCTCATCGCAGAGTTCAGCTAGCTGAATTAAATCGGCGGTGCCATAACGGCGTTTCAGTCTTTGAATGCGCATGACTTCGATAACGAAAAACTGGCTTTGCGTGCTCAGTTGTCTTCTATTCAAGCCCAATGGAATTTGCGTCTTCAATCTGAACATGTTCATTTGTCATTCGTTCCAGCTGAGAAGAAGCCCTCAGAATATTGAAAGAACTAGTTTAAAAATAATTTTCAAATACACACAGTAATTAAAAAATGACTTTTATAGTGTTAAATTACGTCCATGGGTGATCTGAGGAGAGCATTCACCATCAAATCAGGACCGAGCTAGCTTGGAAAGGATTGAAGTGCTGAAGTCGCTAACGACGCCCGAGCTGCGGACTTCTCAGGTAAGTGCGAATCGAAAGTTTTCTTTCTGTTCAACGCAGCGGCTGATGAAAATCAGTTTCCCCGTGTAAACGGGGATGTCCCGACGATGTGATGTTGTTTCGGCAGTTTCACATTTTTCCCCTGTGTAAGCGGGGATGTCCCTACGATGTGATGTTGTTTCGGCAGTTTCACATTTGGTTCCCCATGTCAGTGGGGTTGGACTTGATACCTCTCGAAAACAGTCGTGAGACTGGGAAAAAGCCACCAGAAACGGTGGCTTTTTTTTGGAGGTTGGATTGCTACAGCTGCATCATGTTGCTGTGCTGAGTGGGATTTTTGGTCGGCCTTCATGAAGCGTCACAGTCTTCCTCAGTTGGGAAGTTCACACCTAAACCCCGTTCAGACCTTAGTCGCGTCGTAACCGAGCCGGTCGTTTTGATAATTTCCCGTCGTCAGGTCGAACAACATGACCTCTAATTTCCTCAAGACCGCAGACTCAATCAAGCAGCCAATGCTTCTTTATTAGGCTTAACCTCAAAGTCGAAGCTGTCTTCATAGTTGACTCCAGATCTCGGATAGCGGCCCAGTAGATCAGCTATCTTTCTGTGCCGATCCACGGCCTCTCGCCAAACATTGAGAGGTACTTTTAAATTGTCAGAGCATTTAAGTGCTAACGACATTTCTTGAAACGTCTTACCGTGCCCACTCTGGCAGTCGTCAACCGCATGGATAAGCTCGTGAACCAAAAGTCCAAGAACATCTACGGGTTCATAAACCAGTGGTGTGATGTAGATCTCATTGATGCCATCACGCGTCATGCTCTTTGCATGGCACACGGCGATGACACGTTTCTTTGCTTTTGGGTTGTAACCGAAGGTGCTAAAGCCGACTGAGACATGCACGGGTGGGATTTCGTACCCACATTCTTTGAACATGGGACGAAGCAGTTCAACGGCTTCCGCCAACCAAACTTCGGCATATTTGTGGATGACAGGCCTGTCTTCGTTCTTCACGCGGGGTGCTCTCATTGTTGCCATGCTTTTTCCAGAAGTGCTGCCACTTCTGTCCTCAATTCGTTGATTCTTTGGCTGGCTTGCTGCGCCCGCAACAATCTCTTTTCTTCTTCTTCGATCAATCCGGGTGGGCCACAGGGCACGTCTAGCGCATCGATGTCACGCGGCGCAACACGCATGACGTCGGGCGCTATGGCCTTTTGCTGCAAATAGTTTTGACCGTATTGAGATTGCAGCCACCAGAGCACCAGCTCCGGGCTGGGCGCGTTATCAGGCGCGTCTTGCTTGCGCCGGATGATCACAAAGCTTTGGTTTGGGACAGCCTGTACGCCGGGCTGGTGTCGGTAAATACCGGCTTTGGCGTACGAGTCTGGTGATCCCCTGAAGCACATGATCAAGTCCCCATCTCTGAGAATTTGCGCTTGTCTGCGTTCAAGTGAGTCCGTGGGGCAATCTTTCATTTTTCCAAGACTCACCCAACCATCTGCACTGATGTTGGCTGCACCAATTTCGCTGTATTGGCTGCGCTTTTCATCCCCCGTCTCCACAACGTGGTGCGATCTGAAAACATCCATGAACGACCCCAGCCGCATGAATTCATACCGGTCGCGAACAGGTGCAATCGCATCCAGTGGGGAAAACTGGCCGACTTCAAACGACAAGATCTTCCGCGCTTTACCCGAGCCTGGACGTCGGTTCAAAAGGGTTTGAACGCTCGCCGAATGAATATGGGAGCTACCTACGGCATTGCCCCGATCAAATTGCCTGGCGCGCCTTGGCAAACCAAAACCTTTGGCAACTGTCGTGGTCAAGGCCTCATCCATCAAATTCTCAAATGCCACCGCATCCACGTTGGCACCTTGCTCAAAAACCAAAATGCTGTGCGCCTGTGACCGCAAACCCAAAACCCCCATGGGCAACTGAATGACGCGCCGCAGTCCATGCTGCAGGCAATGGCGCAAGATCAACTCAGCCCGCCCACGACCTGCAGTGAGGTAATGGTTTGAAACCAGCACCACCACTTTTTGATAACCCGCGGTCAGGCATCGGTTAAGCAATCCTGCGTTGGTCGGCAGATCATCTTCCTTCGTTTCAGCCGGGTAGAAGGGCAAGTCCTGACGAGCCGCATTCACCAATAAAGCTGAGGCTGGCTTTTTCTCAGCAGCGACAAGCGTCTCGATTTCAAGAAATGCGCGATTGGAAAACTCAGGCGCCTTGAACCACATCCAAGCTTCTTCGAGCGTCTTCTCCAACGAGTTGGGCCAAACAATTGCCTGCTCCGACTGAAACTCATCGCCCACCGCCCATGCGCGCCTGTGCTGTTCATCCAGGCCGTAAAGAAGCCCGAGACCATCCAATGCATAGGTGTGAACCTGCGCGCTTTGCGACAGGTCCAACATGTAATTCACGACATCAACCGGGGTGACAGCGGCAGCGTTACGTCCCGCTGCTTCAGTGGCCAAACCATGCAGGACGCCGGATCCACCATCGACCCCGTCGATGCGATCGGTGCCCTTAATATCTCCGGTAAAACCCAAATACTCTCTCAAGCCGCTCAGTATTGGTGCCATCACCTCATCAGCACCTGACGGGTTCATTTTTCTAATGGCTTCCAAAGCTTGGACGTAGTGAACTGGGGTCAGCTCCTCATCAAAGTCCAGACCAGCAATGCGACCACCCCAGCCAGGGCGCGCCATCATGCTCGCCAAAGCACTTTGCAGGCAAACATGTGCGACCCGAGCCGCAGGCGCATCGGATTTGAGCTGGGTGATCCACGAAGGATAGTTAAAGGCCACGCGTTCATTGGTGTCGCGGTAAGCGCGGGCGAAAAACTCAAACAGTGATTTGCTTGTTTCAGTGCTCATAGTGCTGAATCCTTTTCTTGCCTTGGTAGGCATACATAGCGGTGATCACGCGGCCTTCTTTGGCGACCAAGCGCAAATGCTTCTTCTTTTCAATCATGCAGATGTCCTTTTTGGAGACCCCTTCAGCGCGCATGAGCTTCAGGCTTTCGCGACTGAAGTGCAGGCGCTGGCCATGCCCAGATGCCCGCACTTCATCGGCAAAGACTGCCAAGTCAAAAATGATCGACGGTACTGCGCGCTGCTGGCAGCGCTCGTGTTTGGCGTGTTTAGACAGTTTCATTGCATTATCCTTTATCGTGAGGCTTTGACGATTTCTAGGTTGTTAAAAAAAATGACCTTCCGGCTTGTTTTCTCGTAGATCCGGCCGTTGCGCACATCACAGCCAGCGCCACGGCTTGCATCCCGGAAACCGAAGTCGAACGTATGGCGAGGGGCAACCGATTTGGTTGCGTAGGCCGCTGATTTCAAAATGTTCTTCATGTCTCAATCTCCATCGTCAAAAATTATCAAAAATACTCCGTTGTTTAAAAAACCACCGTTGGGTGGTCTTTTGAGCTTTTTTGGTGGGACACGATGTCCCACCAGTTTTCTTCTAAACACTGTGAGATTTCTCACAGCATCCGTTCGTGAGACACCGTGTCTCACCGATTAGAAGCTGTGGAACATACTGTTCCACCAAACTTTTAACCTTAAAAGTTAAAAACCTTGGGAGAGAATTCTCTCTCAAAGTCTCAGATAGAACTTCTATCTGAACTGGGTTGGAAGTGTCTTACCTGGTAGGTAACTTTACCGCAGCCTAACAATTGTTAGATTAACTGTTGTTAATTAATTTAATACTTTATAAGTAAATTAATTAACAGAACTTTATCTTCTCACAATTTTGTTGGTTTGTCAACCCCCTGCCTTTTCGCTAACTGCCGCGCAAAGGCGGGCTGTATTCAATTAAGCAACCCGTTTTCCTCCTTTTCTGCCCTTCGCAAACCATCGGCCAGCGCAGTGAGCATCTCGGAGGCTTGTTCTTTCCAAGCGTTGATGGCGTAGATAGATTGCGTCTGATTTACGTCATCTTGAACCATCAGCACGGCACGCAATGTTGGAGATTGATAACAATTTGCGACTTTCTCGATCGTTATGGCGAAGTGCCCCAGCTTTTCATCTGGGATGTTGCTGATCAAGTCAACTACACGGGCTTTGAGTTCGTCATTGGTCATTTTCATTCCTGGGTTGTTGTTGTGCGTCCCACAACGCCTTCGAGATCCCTGTGCACAGCAGCCTGCAGTTCAGGGCTGACGGCTTTGAGGAAGTCCCTTAACAGTCGCTGGGCGTGACGATCTAAAGGCAGACCGTACTTGTCGGCTGCCCATTGGATGAACAGGGCCCATACTGGGGCGGCAGATCCCGCGGCTTTCATGTGGCGGGTCACAAACCATTCGAGGAAGGTCACATGGTTTGAGCGCATACATGTCGCCAGTGCCGATCGGAACTGGGTGTGCCTCAGGGCAACCTGGTTGAAATCATTGAGCAGAATTTTCACAACGTGGCTTGGGCCCATGGGCTCGTTCAGTACCAGATCCAATTCATGGCGAGACGGCTGTGGGTTTCGGGCCTGTGTGGTGCTGGGGAGTTCGGGCGGCAATGGGCGCGCGCTGACGGTCTTGCTGGGGGCCGACGCGGGTACGGAGTCGCTGTCGCTTTGCTTGCGCAGAAAAGCAGGGATCTCGATGTCATCCATGCCCGCATTGGCCATGCCGTCCACACGTGCAGCCGCATGGGTGCGGTTGCTGCGCCAGTATGCAGGCGCGGAAAAAGTCTGGGTATGTGACTCGTTAATAGAGAAAGACGCGCACTCACTGCGCATGTACTGAATTGATGAATGCTGAATGGCCACCGTTCCGTGCCCACCCCAGCCAGCCGCCAACATGGGCCGCACTTGATGAAGCTCGGGCAGGTCTTCGGCTTTTTCTGCTTCTGCTCGTTCATGTACCAAGATCAAGTTGGTTTCACTGCTGACCAGTTGGTACTGCATAGCCAGGGCCTCGCGGTCCTTGGCACTTTTCATGTCACGCATACGAAGGGCGGCTGCAATGCGCGAAAGCTCAATGTGCTCGCACCACTGCACTTGGCATTTCTGGGCAGGTTTGCCGGTGCTGACCACCAGCTCGCCCGGTGTGACTTGCAATTGGCTCCATGTGCTCATGCTCTCGCCGGGCGTTGCGTGGCGTGCGCTCGGGGCGCTCCAGAGCATCGGGGCTTCGCAGTGAACAGTTTGTACGGCCGCTTGGCTTTGGCGCAAGCGGATCAGCAACCGCTCAACGGCCTTTTGCATGTTCTCGCCCGGTGTCACCATTTCGCAGGCACCCCCCGTCACTTCGGCCATGTCTTGCAACAAGCTTTCAGCCGGTGACGAGCCCACCCCAAGCGCAAAAATCCGGTGACCAGCGGCGCGCACGGTGGCGATGGTCTTTTCAATATTCCAAACCTCGCCGTCGGTGATCAGCAGAATCACGGCATCACTGATCGATTCACGGTCGTAGCGCTCAATCTCGATAACGCTTTGTAGTGCTTGGTCAATCTCGGTACCGCCCAAATCGGCCTTGAGCCGTCGCACGCCAGCTTTGAGCACCTGTTTGTAAATTAGGCTGCACGGTTGCAGTTGCTTGTGTTCATGCACTACATGGCTGCCAAAGCGGGTGAGTGAAACCATGTCGGCGCTGTTCAACTGGCCCAGTAACCAGTGCAGACTATCACCCGCCTGCGCAATGCTGTCGCCCTGCATTGAACCCGAGCAGTCGACCAGAATTTTCAGGTTCAACGGCCGTGTCCGCGGTGTTTGATCGGGGCGATAAATCGAGCCCGTGAAAACGGTCGCCTCACCCGGCTTCGTTGGATCCGGCGCAGCCAAAGCAAAGTTGAGATCCTGAATGCGGTCGATGACGAGCACAAAGTCACGGTCCAGCCAGGCCATGCCATGGAGTTTGTAGGTGTTGATGTCACCTTGGCGGGTTTGGTGGATCGTGTGCGTGGGGCTATGCACCATGCTTGCGCTCAACGTTTCGTCCAACTCCAGACTGATGAACAGTCGCTGTTCAACCTGGGCATCGGGTGCCATGCGCTGATGCAAGCGCAGTCCGGCATCGGCAGCATCGCCATAGCGTGGTGCGATGGTTGTAGGCATGCTCAGCCGGATGGCTCCGTCCACGACCTTGAGGATCTGGGCATAGTCAATCTCAACGACCACTTCATCACCAGGCTGAATGTTGCCGATGTTGGCCGTGTACAGGTCTTTGCCAGCCTTCTCCAACATCACAGGCAAGTCGCCAGTGTCGATGGCTTGGTCGTATTCGGACTCGGCCACTTTGCGGGGCTTGACCACCCCGCTCAAACGCTTGCCGTTTAGCTCGACGCTCATGCCCAGCAACACGCTTTGCCAAGCCAGCGGGAAGGTATAGACGCACTCGATGTTGGTCTCAGACCAATTCTTGTAGACCTGGCGCACCTTCATTTGAGCCACCAGACCGCTGATGCGGCCAGTCACATGGGCCGACAGCAAACCCACATGGGCTTGGCCATCCTGGGCGCGCAGGCCGACTTTTTGGTCATTCGGGGTCATGAAGGTTTTCCCATTGGTTGAGGACAGCGCGAACAAATTGACGGAGTTTTTCTGGGGGCAGGCCTGCGGCCTGCGGCTCCAGGTGCAACTCGACACCGGGGGCAATGAAAACTTTGCTGATCACCGAGATGTCACCGGCAGTCCTTGGGGGCGGCAATGGCGGCGTGGTGCCCTGCATTTGGTGCTTGATGCGCTCGAGCGGCATGCCTTGATCCGCCATTGCGCGCACCTGCAGCAACTGATCCAGATGCCGCTGGTTGTAACGCGCATGTTTACGATCACCCTCGTGCCGTTCCACCAGGCCCAGCTGGATGTAATAGCGGATCGTGCGCAGCGGCAAGTCGGTCAGGGCGCTGAGTTGATCAAGGGTAAAAGTCGTATCCATGTTTTTATTATACAGCTCAACTGTCATTTGTAAACTGTCATTTAAAAAATGGATACCAGTGACTGAGCATCAACAGAGAATTGGCCTCAACCGTTCAATGTCGAGGAATTTGGTCGGGTGAGAGGGATGCCAGGCACAGTTGTGCCGCAAGGTGCGGCACAACCTGAGCAAGGAATCCATGGGTCCCTTGCTGGATCGATGGCTCAAAGGCTGAGGCTAAGCGTGAAATTTGAGCGGATCACGGCTGCACCAACTCAGGGACGCCATCGCCCGCAGCCCACACAAACGCATGTTGCTCGTAATGCCGGGCCAGTGACTTCGCCGCTTCCAGATCTAAGCCCAGCACTAACACGCTGACCTCACCCGGCCAGTTGTTGCTGGGATGCTGACCGATGCCGTCGATGCAGGTCAATCCGCTCTTTTTGAGGGTAGCTTTCAGCTCGTTTTGGCGGGCTTTGTTTTCTTTGGCCGGAAGGTTTTGACTGAACGGGTTCCAGGCGGTGATGAACGCCGCGCTCAAAGCATTTTGATCAGTCATGAGAATTTTGAGCTCCGAACAAGGCCGACCGATGTGCATCGTGAACGGGGGTTCGTGATGCACGATGTAGTGTGTCTGTCCAAAGGCTTGCAGTAGTTCGGTGGACAAGGTCTGAGGAGTCGTCATGGCTTGTTTCGATTGCTGCTTTTCGGGGTTGTTAATCAAACAGCGAGATAGCATCAGTGCGGATGCTCTTCCAATTTTTGTCGATGTTTTCTCTCGCGTTTTGCACAGCGATCGAGGCATCCTTCAAGTCATCAATATCGTTCTGGTCGCAACGGCTGGTGCGCCCCAACCAGTGGCAGGCTTGTGCCAGTTCAACCAGCAACGAGTAAAACTGGTAGTGGTTTTTGACCAAGTAAAGCCGAGCTGTGTTGTTGCTGTATCTGGCCATTATCTTGCCTTCATGCCCAACGATCACCGTAGGGTCGCCGCAATACTGCAACCGGTCCAGAAAGAGATCCCACGCGCTGTGATGTTCGCGCAAATATTCAAAGACGGCATAACTGACCTCTGCTTTGCAATCGCGGCCAAGGCGCATGTATTCGCGTTCGATGTTTTGGTGCACCGCTTTTAAATTTTGCTCGAGGGTGTCGAGCATACGGTTCATTTCCTGGACGGTAATGCTCTGTTTCTGATGTGCGCCGGGCAGGCCAACTTCATTCGAGATGAAATCACAGCCGCACGCAATGCAGTGACGGTTGATGCCGTCATCGTCAATGACGCAGCCCGCCAGATGAATTAACCCGTATTTGTGCGCTTCCATCATTTCATGGCTAGGTTTGCCGTAAGCAATCTCAACAGTGGCAACGCTTTTGCATTTGGGGCAGTGTATGTACATGGCTTCTCTTTCGAGGATCATCACATCAACGATTTTGATCATCGATATGATTGCGGATTTTTCGGGCTTACCGTTGCTTGGTTAGTGTGTAATTCTCAGCCGCACATCCAGCTCTGGTCGATGTGATCTGTGGTGTTTCGATGGATGTGTTATCACCACAAGGGCGTCTGCGGTGTAGATAAAGTTCATCGCTCTGTTTTGTACGGAAAAGCCCTTGAATACTCAATTGCCTTCTCGAAAATTTCGTCGTAAAAACCATCCATACGCACCATTTCTACAGTGTGAAAGTTCTGCTTAAGTGCGTCAGCCATGTTAAAAAAAACGCGATCTTTCGAAGACTCTCCCGCCTTATCTGCAAAGTGGTTGTAAGCAGCATCGTGATACCCGGCGCGAATGATCGACATAGTCTCTCCGCTCTCAATGGCCCATTGCAATTCTTCGACGGTGGATATTTGAGCTAACTCCAAAGCAATTTCGGTCAACACACCGCTGCGCCACCGTATGTAGTCAGCTGGCGTCAGGTCTTCGACTTGTCCGGTGTGTCGAATGTGCATGGCTATCGCTCCTTCATGAATATTGATGAGTGAGAGGATCGAGGCATGAGCCTCTCACTCGCAGTCGGTCAGTTGAAAGTTCAGGCGGATTTACAGCGAGGCTGAAAACTGGTTGTACCGTGCGATGTAAGCGCGCCTTTGAGCATCAAACTCATTGAGCTTTTGCGTCAATTCAGGCAGGTAATGTGTGACAAGGTCCAGCGGTGCCCCATCAGTAATAGGTTCGGTGCTGAACAGCCCCGAGGCCGGGTTGTAAAAGCAGTTGTCAGTTTCCGGCAGGATCACGCGGATGAATCCCGATCCGGGCACAGTCTGGATGTTGATGGATTGGTTTGGCAGCTGAATGGTGGCGTTGGCCATGATGATTTCCTTTACCCGCAGACATTTGGAACGTCGGCGGCGTGCGGGATAAGGGCGCTGCGTGACGCTTTAGCCATGAATTTGTAATGCGCCCAGGCAAGTGGTCTGGAATAAATCCGGCGCGAATAAATTGTAGCTCTAATTTCTACTTATTTGCAAGTGCTAACCCCTCCCAATCCGTCGTAAACCCCGACGAAATCCTCTCCTGTTTCATCGCCCACAGCTTGATGGCCTTAGGTGCTCCCGCACTGGCCAGCTTGAGGGTGCCACGTCCGTAGCGTTGATTCACCTGATCCATGGCGTCCATGAGGCGCACGCGGTTTTCGGGCATCACTTCGTCAAAGTCCAGCGTCAGTTGTTCGCGGGTGGCCGGCTGCAGGTCCATCAGCATCACGCCTGCTTTGGCGTACTTGAAGCCGGGGCGGTAGATGCGTTTGATGATGGCGTTGGCCGCTTGAGTGATGTGCGCGCTGTCGCTGGTGGGCGAGGGCAGGGGGATGCTTGCGCTGCGGCTGTATTGAGGGTCTTGTTTCCTGAACGGACTGGTGCGGATGAAGGCCATGATGTGGCCGGTGTGGCTGCCTTGCTTGCGCAGTTTTTCTGCGGCACGGCATGCGAATTCGGTGATGGCTTCTTGCAGCTCGATCAACTCCGTCACCGGATGTCCGAAGCTCCGGGTGCAGGCAATTTGTTGTTTAGCCGGGGGCTCGTCTTCAAACTCAATGCAAGGCACGCCGTTGAGTTCACGCACTGTTTTTTCCAGCACCACCGACCAGCCTGCTTTGGCTGCGGCCGGACTCATGCGCTGCAGGTCCAGCGCGGTGTGCACGCCGTTCTCACGAAGCTGCGCGCCGATCTTGCGGCCGACGCCCCAGACGTCGCCCACTTCGGTGGCTTGCAGCAGGGCTGCCAGTTCTTGCGCGTTGCACTCGCCCAAGTGGCAGATTTGCGCGTGATGCGCCGGGTAGCTGCCGGGCTTGCGTTCAGCGCTTTTGGCGATGGCGTTGGCCAACTTGGCGAGGGTCTTGGTCGGGCCAATACCGATGCACGTCGGAATGCCGATCCATTGATGAATGCGCCTGCGGATCTTGCGGGCACGCAACACCAAATCACCGGGGATGCCGCTCAGGTCGATGAAGCTTTCATCAATGCTGTAGACCTCCTGCATGTGGCCTAGGCCTGCGGCCAGCGTCATCATGCGGTCGCTCATGTCGCCGTAAAGAGCAAAGTTCGCAGACAAGGCGATCAGGCCCGCGTCGCGTTCGAGCTCGCGCAACTGGAAGTAGGGCGCGCCCATCTTGATGCCGAGCGCTTTGGCTTCGTCACTGCGGGCAATGGCGCAGCCGTCGTTGTTCGACAGCACGACCACCGGCCGGCCTTGCAGCCAGGGCTGAAAGACGCGTTCGCAGCTGCAATAGAAGTTGTTGCCGTCGACCAGGGCAAGCATGTCAGACCGCGTGTTGCACGATGCTGGCCACGACCACGCCCCAGACCTCGATCGCTTGGCCATCGTTGGGCACGATGTCGGCAAAGTCGGGATTGGCCGCGACCAGGCGGAAGAAGTCGGGGCCTGTCTGCAAAATCTTGCAAGTGAAATCGCCATCGACCACGGCGATGACGATGTGACCGCTCTCGGGCTTGATCGCCCGGTCCACCAGCACGACCGATCCATCCAAGATGCCCGCGTCGCGCATGGAATGCCCGCTCACGCGCAGCATGAACGTGGCCTGCGGGTGCTTGATGAGCTGGCTCATCAAGTCGATGCGTTCGACGTGGTGGTCTTCAGCCGGGGAGGGGAAACCGCACTGCACGCTGGTGGAAAACGCTTTGATGACAAGCGGACCGGGGGGCAGGGGTTGAGGTGTGGAGAGGTTGGGCACGATGTCGCCGATACTGTATAAATCAACAGTATAATGACATCCTCAGCAATTTGCAGTTGCCTGATGAACTTGTTTGATGCGCCCCTCTGCTGGATGGTGGAGGGGCATTTTTTATGGGCGGTTCTGTTCCGTTTGATGGTCCGAGGATTGACCATGCACGTACTGTATGGATACGTTTGATGTGCACATCGTGATGAATCTATTACCAAGACTTGGAAGATCGTTATGCCAGAGTATCTGGCCTGTTTCTGGTTTCAAACCCCAGATGTGACCATTGCATGAAGCAATCAAAACATCGTTGACCAGAATGACTGTTACGTCGCCTGAAGACGCAGCATTAAAGACAAATTTGGTCTTCAATTTTGTTCTCCAGACCTCTTTGCCATCCTTTACGTCGAGAGCAAAAACGTGTCCATTTGTTCCGCAGTAAATCATTTTTTTCTCCCTGTCCATTTTTGGTTACGGTGATTTGTCTATCGCCATCAGTTCCGCTGGCCAGGCCCGCAAAAACTCCCCACTCTCGCTCGCACGGGCCTGCAGCCAGTCGTCGTACCGATCAGGCGGCAGGATCACGACCGAGCGTTTTTCATCCTGCGGCTTGTGGAAGTTGCGCATGAAGGGGTGTTCGTCGGCGTTGATCGTCAACATGGTGAAGCTGTGCACGGTCTCGCCTTCGGGTAAGCGCCATTGCGCCCACAACCCGGCCAAGCCCATGGGCTCACCACTGGCCAGGGTGATGCGGGTGGGCATGGCTTTGCCGCTGCACCAGTCGGGTTCAAAGCAGGTTTCGATACTCGCAAAAATTGTTCTGCTCCTAGGGCTGCGCGCCCTGATTGCGGTGCGCGTTGAAGAAACGAATGCTCTCTTCGAACAGTCTTGCGTGCTCTGAATCTTCAAGCGCCTTGATACCAAAAGCGCGGAAGGTCACTTCGATGAAGTGGTCATTTTTCGTTTTGATGGTCGAGATGTCGTAGACGTGTCGCTGCCCAGGCACTGCCCGCATCCACAAAGGGACCGGTTTCTTGAGTATTTTGGGGTTCCCCTTGATAAGAATCTCGCGCCCCTGAATGTCAACAACAAATGTCCCCTCTCCCTTTGGCAAGGAAAATGTTGACAGCGGACCAGTTTCTCGCAGCAGAGGCCACCATCCTGCTTTCTTTTTTTCTAATGCCTCCGCCGGATACCTTTGCGGAGTAAGGTCTGGATCGGTGCAAGGATGCTTAGGCCATGGCGGGCCAAGGTCGTCGAAGAAAACAGAACCGCCCTCTGGTGATTTGTAAAAGAAGACTGGCGCGCTGCAGACAGGACACTTGGCATTGGGGGTGGTGTGACTCTCTGCCTTGGACCAATCAGACGTAGACAACTGCCCATTGTTCTCATAAAAAACACCACCCCAGCCGCAGTTGCAATCGGGTCGATGATTGTGTGCATTGCATGGCATAAGTTGGCCTTTCGTTGTTGTGACCTAAAGGCCGGCTTGCTACTCGAGTAGCAATCAAGCCTTATGAGCGCGGTAGAGCGGGTGCAGCCCAGCTTTGATCACGCACAGTTCCCAGATACCAGGGGGCATCTTTCGGTCTCCGGCTTCCCACAACTGCCAAGCCCTCAAGCTCACGTGAACCAATTCCGCCGCTTCCTTCTGGGTGTAGCCGAGCGCCTTGCGGGCGCTCTTCAACTGCTCTGGTGTTGGTGATTTAAGCATGATTAGAATTATTTTACGAACAATGTTCGTTTTTGGCTGAATTTTCCGTAGAGTAAAAAATTTGCACCAGCAGTACGCGAGGAGAACAACATGGCGATTTGGTTTTGTGGAATGGACTTCAACTGTCCAAAGCAGTGGGATGAATTGAATGCAACAGCCGATCCTCTTGTTCGTGACTGCGAGGAGTGCGGCAAACCAGTGCACTTTGTCGACAGCCAAGAAGAACTGGAAGTTGCGGCAGAAGAGGGCAAATGCATCGCCTTTTTCAACCAGGAGAAAGATGACTTGCCGACCGAAAAGCGGAACGAACTTCGGCGGACTTGGCGTATCAATTCAAGGGGTGGGCGAATCACACTTGGACTCCCGCGCAGGCCCATGGGTGACAAACTCAAGTCGTTCATTGACAACATGTAGGACGGCGGAAACGGAGACATGACTGCAATGAATACCGTCTATTACCTACCCGGCGCTGGCGGCCAGTTGGCCACCGGACTGGGGCAAGCCCTGCGAGACAGGGGTTTCGATGTCACCGGCCGCCAGACACGTGGCGAGTTTCGGGCGCTGGGCTTCATGGATCAGTTGCAGCTTATTCGAGATGACTTGCAGTCGTACTTCTGGAACAAGCATGCAAGGGTGATTTGCAATTCCTACGGTTCGTACCTGTTCCTGCATGCACAGTCGCAGATGGAGCCGTTCCCCGGCCGGGTGCTTATGCTTTCGCCCATCGTTGGCGAGTTCACGAGCGACGAGACGAGCACCACGTTCTCACCGCCTCGCCCGACTCGACTCAAGGAGTTGGCCGAGACGGGGCAGTTCCCTGCACCTGCCAGATCTGAAATCCATGTCGGTTCAGAGGACTGGCAAAGCATTCCGGCCAATGTGCAGGCCTTCGGTCATTTAACCGGTATTCCAGTCACCGTGGTGCGCGACGGCGGTCACAACCTGCCCAAGACCTATGTGAGCGACTTGCTGGATCAGTGGCTTAAAGATTGAGCCCCTGTTGAGGCGCTGCTGCCGCCATGCAATCTGCTGGCCAAGCCCGCAAAAATTCCCCACATTCGCCCGCACTGGCCTGCAGCCAGTCGTCGTACCGATCAGGCGACAGGATCACGACCGAGCGTTTTTCATCCTGCGGTTTGTGGAAGTTGCGCATGAAGGGGTGTTCATCGGCGTTGATGGTCAGCATGGTGAAGCTGTGCACGGTCTCGCCTTGGGGTGAGCGCCATTGCGCCCATAGACCAGCCAAGCCCATGGGCTCGCCGTTGGTCAGGGTGATGCGGGTGGACACCGCTTTGCCGCTGCGCCAGTCGGGTTCGTAGATGGCTTGCGCTGGGATGATGCAATGCTGTGCCCGGCGCCAAGCGTCGCGGAAGCTTGGCTTTTCTGCCACGGTCTCGCTTCGCGCGTTGTAAGTGTGGCTGGCGATCTTGTCGTCTTTGGACCAGTGCGGGATCAGGCCGAAGCTGCCAAGCAACGCTTCACGCGGGGGCACCGCGTCATCGCCCACGTCTGCGTGAGGATGGCGGCGAATGAAGGTGCTTTTGTAACCAGGCCAGACGTCGCGCTTTGCCAGCTCGCTGGGCAAGTCGATGTCGAAATGCTTTTTGAGTAGGGCTTTGTCGTGGGGGGATTCGTAGTGGGCGCACATGCCATTTTTCCAATCTCTTCTGGCTATGGGTGTAGTTCCTTCACTACCAATCTCATCGCTTAGCTTTTGCGGATTCGACGTCTATCCAAGACTCAATACCTAGCTCCTTAGCAATATCGCGTGCATTTTGCCCAGAATCCGACGGGGCATTCACATCTGCACCTTTGGCGAGCAACGCGGCAACTGCGGCTGCATCTTTTCTGCGAAGTGCTTTTGGTAGCTTTTCAGTAGCAAGTTGTCCTTTATTTCGCTGTGCTTCTTCAAATCTAACCTGTTCGCTCGCGGCATTTGTCCGCTTGCGATCAGCCAAAGCGGCTTTTTTCTTACTAAGAGCGGCTAGGCTGCGCATCCCGAAATTGTTAGTCCCGTAAGGTACGTAGTCATTTACGGTGTGGATGAGAATCCAGTCAGCGAAGTTGTCTCTTTCGCTCGAGTCCACCATGGACGCGTAAATGCCAAAAAGTTGTGGAACTGGAGGAATGCTTCCGAACCCACAATTGAATACCTTTTCAAAGTACGTTAACCCTTTGATCAGATCTGCAACTTCTTTCGCCTCCCACCCCTTCACGACGCAGTCCCATCTTTTCCAAAGGACGCCGAAATCCCATGAGTCGGGCAGCTTAGAGGGTGGGATGACCGAGGGATCCTCTGTTCTTCCCAGTTGGACTAGCAACGGAATAAGCTCAAAAATTCTTTTCTCTTTGGGATCAGGTTGCTGCTGCTGATTCATTGTGGCTTCCCTTGGGCGCAAGTGTTATTGCTTATCAGCGCCCTTGGCCAGGCTCTGCACTTGATCCACCAGCGCTGCCAGCTCGCTGTCAGACCCCGCTGAACGCTTGATTTGGGCGGTCACCGACTGGATCGCGTCCATCAGTTCCGGCGATGCAGCTGCTGCTTCACCATTGTTTGCAGCTTGGTTGATGATGTTCTTCGCCAGCGAAATGATTTCGTCTACGGATTTTTTGCTCATGTTCTACCTTTGAAAGAGTGGATGGAGGTTGCCCGAATCTGGGCTCAGTGCATGACCCATGGCACTGTTCTTTATTTCAGTGTCGAAGTGCGCTCCTTCAGCCTCAGCACCCTGGCGTGCAAGCCCAGTCCGTTGAGAAAGGCAATTTCATCCAACTGGACTTGGGATACCGGCTCCTCGGGTTTTTTGACTTCTACAAATCTGGCGATGGCTGGCTTGCCTGTCGACAGATATATGGCATAGACAAACAAGTCAGGCACCCCCGACAAACCAGCATGTGCTTCCGACGTGTGCTTATCCAGAATCGCTTGCAGACGTCTGGGGCCGCATACAGCAAACAGCGTGTGCAATGCCTCAGGCGCTGGCAATGCCAGGAACTCCTGTCGCAATGCAGGGCGCTTACGCTCATTGGCTTGGGTCAGCTCAGTCAGTGACATGCTGCACAACTGTTTGGCGTTCTGGCCCAATGCCTTCGACACGGCACGCCAGATGGTGGCACTCAGCCTGGTGCCAGAAAACCGGTAACCGTCAAAGCGCCTTTGCCGCCACCTTCGGAGCACCACTGTTTCTGGCACCGCAGACATGGTGCCCTGACCCTTGGGGTCGACCAGGTAGTACACGCGGTTGCCCCGAGATTCACGCCCATGAACGATGTGGCTGATGCGTAAAGAGGGTTTGACTTCGGTTTCTTTCATCTCGGGTCCAAGGAGTGCTGTTCCTTTTTTAGAAGAACACAAATCCGGGCACTTTGTCAAAAGTAACAGTAACGCCCCATGGACCCGAGTCTATGAACCCCCCTTGGTCAATGTCGTCGTGGCACTGTATTCATCCACAGGGCGCAAGGCTCAGGGCGAGAGCTTTCATGCCCATACGATCCATTTGTCGAAAAAGGATTCAGCATGCTCCCCGGACCCATTCTTCTGTACCGTTGCACCTCATGCGATGGCTTGTTTTCTCGCCGAACCCTCAGCTCCGGCAACACGCTGGGTGCGCAATACCGCTCTGACGGTCAAATGAAAGCCCGAATGTTGCCGCAGACACCGCCGTTGGTGGTCTGTCCACATTGCCATGAGCTGTTTTGCATGGTGGGTGCACAGCCTGCCATCTCGTACAGAAACTATTTCCCTGGTTTCGGCTTTGTAGAAAAGCCTACGACTGAGGCTTTGGCCAGCAAGAAAGCTCAAGAAGCCTTGGCCGAGCAATACCGGGACGTTCCTCGTTATGTATTGGCAACCCGCAGCCAGTGCACCCAGTACGTCCAAAGTCATGACATCACTGCCCACCCAGAACAGTTGCGCCTATTTGCATGGCACTGCGTCAACGATGAGCGGATGGACTCTGGCCCGGAAGAACTTGAAGCCGATGAGAAAGCCAATCTGCTGGCTTTGTTGGATCTGTTGATCTCTGACAGTGATTCCCAAATTTTGCTCAGGGCAGAAATACTGCGTGAGCTGGGACGCTTTGAAGGAGCTGCCCAATTGTTGGATCATGACTTTTCAGATGATTTTTCAGCCAGGGCGGAACAAATCATGCAGGCGATAGAGCGTCAAGACGAGCAGCCCTTTGTCTTTGAAACCACCCACAACGATGGCGATATTCACTTTGAATGGTCATGGCAGGCCCGGCGCATGAAGACCCCAATGCCAGAACTGCCCAAACAACCCATGGTTCCACCCTTGTTTCACATTGGCAACCGTGATTGGTGGGTCAAGGTGTTGGGAATGATGTCGCACAACTGGGCCTTGATCGAGCCGCAGACCAACGGACAAGCCACGGTGTACTTCTTTCACGATAAGGGGATGACGCTTCGGCCCAGTGGTTTCAAAAGGGCCGACTTCAGCAACCGCAGTGCCGTTGTCGATGCACTGCAGTTTGACGACGTGCACCAGGCTCAGCGAGCCCTGAAAGCCAACGACTTTGATCGACTGAAGGTAAAACCCGGCCCTTGGCTTGACTTCGTGCCCGAGGGTCATTTTTGGGATGCCAGGGCGACGGAGGAGGGGGTTTATTCCAAAAAGGGATACTGGCGATCAACTCACGAAGTTTGACATCGCCCCGGCCGAAAGGCCTTTATTCAATTCGCAAGTGCCTGATGCCATCGCATCATCCTTATCAAGACGACAATTGAATATTGTCCAAAATTTACATTTTTAGAGTGAAAGCTATCCGAGATGATCGTTGACGACCACACGCTGGACGATGAAATGCTGACGTTTTACAAAAACGCAGTTGATGCCATGCCTGATGCGCTCTTGATCACGTCAGCTCGCAAAATGCCTGAACTGCTCAACGGGCTCAAGCAAGACAAACCCAACGTCGAACAGCTTCGTCAACGGGTGACGGCCAAGTTGCAGCTCAAATCACCACCGCCTCCCGTTTTGGATATTCTTCGGTCCGCGACGTTGTCCGAGCCCTTGATAGACGTTCTCAGCGAAAAGACCATCAAGATTGGCCTTGCCTCACTGCTCGATCATTTTGGCTGCTTATCCATATTGGCCGCCATGCTGCTCGACGCGCGTGAAAGTGTGCGCGAGCTGGCCCTGGCTGAAATGGCAAAGCCGTCGAAAGCCAGAGTTGCCACCAAGACCAAAGAGGAGGAGTTATTCAAGAACCGCTTCAAGCCGCTGCTGGAAACTTTGCGCCCGATTCTTGAGGGTGTGCCCTACGAAGTTCCTGCGCCCCGCACAGTTGCTTTGGCTCCAGCGTCCATCGTGACCAAAGAACAGCAAGAGCGGGACATCTTTTCCAGCACCCTTTATCGCCAACTCCAAAAAGAGCGAAATTTATTGACAACGGAGCGAGACAAGCTCCAAAGCCAGGTCAACAAACTCAGCGCTGACCTTTCGGGCCAAACCCGATTGGCCAGTGAACGCAACGTCGATTTAGTCGCCATGCAGTCACAGCTCAACCAGCGGGTGGCACAAGGCATTGCCGACGGACTCAAAAATCGCCTTGCACCTTGGCTTGAATCCTGCGAAAGCTTGGCCAATTGGTCATCCAACAGCAGCAGTCGACTGACCAGTGCGCAGCAATTGCTTGCCCGGCAGGCTCAGCAAGACAAACGTTACGGCACTCGCGCCCATGTCACCGAAGAGCTGGCCCAGGCCCGCAGCCTGCTGGCCGCACTTCAAACCGCCCAGCAAGAATCCCTGCGCCCCTTGCCCCAGCTGACCGACGAAATCCGGGCGCTGGCCACCCACATTGCCGCCACCGAAGCCCGCCTGAACCAAACCAGCCTGCAGCCGCAAGCCCCCCAACTGCGCGCATTGGCGCTGACTCTGAACACCCTGCACGACATCGATGCCCTGCAAAACCACAAAAAAGCGTTGGAACGCACCATGCTGGCCGAAGCCTGGGGCCTGCCCCTGTGCCAGCAAGCCTTTGCGCTCATTGACCGCCAGGTCATGGCCATTTATGCCGAGCATCACCCAGACCCCAAAGACATCGCTCCACCCGTCACTCCCACACAACACCTGGCCGACTGCTTGCTGCACGCCAGGCCTTGCCGCCTGCTGATCGACGGCCACAACCTCTTGCCCAAACTCAAGCCCCTCATTGGGGCCAGTTACTTCAAAGCAGGGCAGGGGCCAACCGCCCAAGCCCGCGCTTTGCTGATAGAGCGTGTCAAAACCTTGACCGCATTACATCCGCTACTGGTAGTGGACATCTGGTTTGACAGTCCTGACGACCAACACTGGAGCGAAACCGACAACTTGCGGGTTTGGTTTTCTGGGGGAAAGGGCTCTGACCGCGCCGATGGCCGGATTCTGGAAAGCCTGCAATCTGAGGTTTATCGGGGCACCCAAACCACCCGCCTGGTTGTTACCGAAGACCGCGACCTGCTCGCTCAGGCACAGGCAAGAGGGGCGATTGGCGTGTCGCCATTGGAGATGTGGGCGATGGTTGGTTAAAGCAATAATAAAGGAGTAATTTATTGAATTTTAATTTCAGCAAATTGGCTTTGCTTCAAACAGACAAAACCTCTGAAGTTAAGGGCATTTCTCGCTCCAAGATTGGATTTTCCTCAGGTAAGCTCATAGACAATTTATGTTTTCTACGAATAAGCAAAAGCCGCATGTCTGACCGTCGCAATGATCTGCTCACCCAATACGGTTTCCGATTTGGGACAAATGGCCCGCACGCTGCCCGGACCATGATGCTGGACGACTTGAAGGTGCTCCTTTCTGCGGTTCCGCAAGAGGCCAATGAACCCGAGTACGCCCATCAAGTTATCGATTTGAATGTGCTGGGCAAACCCACCAAAAAGGCGAGAGAACTCGCGTACAGGCATCTGGTCACCTTGTATGGACTGGATCCCAAATTTCCTTTGTTTCGAATGTTTCGCCGTCTCTGGGCTGCCGACGAGCAAGCTCAGCCTGTGTTGGCATTGACCGTGGCCCTTGCCAGAGATCCATTGTTGGCTGGTACTCAAGAATTCATCTTGCAAAAACATGATGGTCAGCATGTGAGCCGTGAAGACCTTGAAGCGCTTTTGGTGCAGTCCCACCCAGACCGCTTCAGCCCGGCTTCCTTGAAATCATTCGCTCAAAACGTCAATGGCACTTGGACATTTGCTGGGTATTTGTCGGGTCGTAGTCGCAAAACACGCTCTCAGCCAGTCATTACGCCAGCCAACGTGGCCATGTGCTTATTCATGGGGCACTTGCAAGGCATGTCTGGTCAGCGCCTGTTTACTTCCAGTTGGTGCAAGCTCATTCCCGGCTCAGAACAAGACATTGAATCGCTGACGAATGCTGCTTATCACCGCGGGCTGATCGTTTTTCTCAATGCTGGGGGCGTCAAAGAAGTGCGTTTCTCAGACAGCTTGACCCCCACAGAAGATCAAATTCGCCAGGAACTAGCCCATGAGCTCTAAAGTCAGCAAGCTGGCCGCCACCTACAGACAGCACCTAAGCGTGCCTTGGCAAGAGGGTATTGCGGGCATTCAGCGTGTCATCTTTGCGGTCTATGACAAGACAGATGAACTGCGCCTGCGAGCGAATGTTGGTGAATTCCAGCTGGCCACGCAACAAGCCCAAAAGAAATGGTTGTTGATTGATGTGACCAACGCCTTTCCAGAATGGATGGCCAAGCAAGAGTACCGCGACGCCTACTTTGAATCTCCTGAAGACTTGGCCGGTTACCAAACAGGCGAATTGACGCAATTCGTCAATGAGTTGATCGATCAGCTCAAGCAACAGATACAGCAAGCATCCGACAACAACACCGTCGTTGCGTTGCTGGGAGTTGGAAGTCTATTTGGCCTGGCACGGGTGTCTACCGTTGTTGAAGGCATCAAGGATGTCATTCAAGGCCGACTATTGGTCTTTTTCCCGGGTGAACATCACCCCGATAGCCACACCTACAGACTGCTGGACGCACGCGACGGCTGGAATTACCTGGCCATTCCGTTGACCGCCAACGAATCGAACTGAACAAAACCTAAAGAGCAATGACCATGATCAACAGGGACATTTACAACAAAGCACCGCAAGACAACCGCTTGGTGAACAACGGAGTGGCTGAAGTATCCGAGGACCATTCCGAGGCGGCTCAGTCGATTCTGCGCTATGAACTTGAAACCTTTGTGTGTGACGGTCAGTACGAAAAAGGCATTGAGACCATCTTGGACAAGTTCTTGATGAACTTGAGCTCCAAGACCGAGCAGCCAGGCGTCTGGGTCTCTGGCTTTTACGGCAGCGGTAAATCCCATTTGGCCAAAATGCTCCGGACTTTGTGGACTGATTACACGTTTGCGGATGGAGCAGCCGCAAGAAGCATTGCCAAATTGCCAGATGGCGTCATTGAGCACCTGAAAGAACTCACGACACAGGGCAAACGTCTGGGGGGGTTACATGCAGCTGCGGGCAAGTTGGGTGCTGGTGCGGGCGACAAAGTGCGCTTGGCATTGCTGAGCATCATCTTCAAGTCCAAAGGATTGCCTGAGCAATACAACCAAGCGCAGTTCGTGCTTTGGTTGCAAAAAGAAGAACTGGTCGACAAATTACAAGCAGAGCTGAAAACAGTGGGTAAAACCCTGGAGCAAGAACTGCCGCACATGTATGTGTCTGGGCACTTGGCCAAAGCGCTTTTGAAGGTTCAACCAGGTCTTGGATCTTCCGAAGCGGAAGTACGGCAGTTGCTGAAAGCTCAATATCCGCAGGTCACCGACATCACCAGCGAACAAATGGTCGCGGCCATTGAGGCAACTCTGTCGAATAACGGCAAGTTTCCACTGACCCTGGTGGTTTTGGACGAAGTGCAGCAATACATCGGCACCGATGCAGAAAAGGCTTTCCAAATCCAAGAAGTGACTGAGACACTGTCAAAGAAGTTCAATGGTCAGCTGTTGTTTGTAGGCACGGGCCAATCGGCCCTATCTGGCATGCCCAATTTGCAGCGACTCATGGGCCGCTTCCCAGTGCAAGTCATGTTGGGCGATTGGGACGTGGAGAACGTTACCCGTCAAATCATCCTGGCCAAGAAGCCATCGGCACAGCCCCAAATCGAGAACATTTGGCGAGCCAACCTGGGCGAGATTTCTCGCCATCTGCGTGGTACCAAGCTGGAACATGTGACAGAAGACGAGTCACAGATGACGTCGGATTACCCGCTGCTGCCAGTCCGCCGTCGTTTTTGGGAGCGTGTCCTGCGCACTATCGACACCACGGGCACCGTGTCTCAGTTGCGCAGCCAATTGCGTGTGGTGCATGAAGCTGTTTTGGCCACCGCGAATGAGCCTCTGGGTCATGTGGTTTCTGGCGACTTTTTGTACGATCAGATTGCCCCCAACTTGGTATCGACCGCCCAGTTGCCCAAAGAGGTTTTTGAAAACGTCCAAAAATTCGCAGCGGGCGATGCAGACAGTCAACTCAAAGCCAAACTGCTCAAGTTGATTTACCTCATCAACAAACTGCCTGCCGATGCGGCTGTGGACTTGGGCCTCAAAGCCACCGAAGACGTATTAGCTGACCTGTTGGTAACCGATCTTTCTGCTGGTTCCGCAGAACTGAGAAAAATTCTGCCCGCCTTGTTGGACCAGCTGCAAAACAAAGATCGCCTGGTCATGGCTTTGGCGGGTGGTACGGGCACCGAATACCGCTTGCAGACCCGAGAGTCCAGCGCCTGGTACGACGAGTACCGTGCTCAAGAGGCTGACTTCAAGTCTTCGCCCCAGCGTGTAGAGCAAAAGCGGACCGAACTGCTGAAAGCCCGTTATGGCGAAGTCCTGAGAAAAGTCCGCGTCACGCAGGGCAAAGACAACGTTGAGCGCAAGCTCACGCCCAGCTACGATGAAACCCTGCCGCGTGACAACGACAAAAACCTTTTCCTGTGGGTGCAAGACGGCTGGCAAACCGAAGAGCGCTCACTGATTGCAGAGGCCAAAGCCAAGGGCGCGGACAACCCGACCTTGTTCGCCTTTTTGCCTGCGGAAAACAAAACAGCGTTGACCAACGCCATTGTTGCTCTTGAAGCTGCTCGCAACACATTGCAAAAGAAGGGCAGTCCGTCCACCGAAGAGGGGCGTGACGCCCAGCGCTCCATGGAAAGCCGCCAGCGCAACGCAGAGAAAGAACTGGCCGACCTGCTCGAAAAATTGATGGTGGGTGCGCGCCTGTTCATGGCGGGTGGTCAAGAAGCTACTGACGGCCAAGACCTTGCCGATCGCATCAACCGTGCAGCCAAGTCGTCCGTGATTCGCTTGTACAACCAGTTTGACGCCGCTGACCACGACCATTGGAGCAAAGTGCTTGACGAAGCCCGTAAGGGCAACCTGGAAGCAATGAAGGCGGTAGGCCACAACCAAGAGGCAGACAAACATCCTGTGTGCCAAAAGCTGCTGGCCTTCATTGGGCTGAACAAAAAAGGATCAGACATACGGGAGCAGTTTGAAAGCCCTCCTTATGGCTGGCCCCGTGATGCCATCGACGGGGCGCTCTATGCTTTGCTGGCCGCTGGCCACATCAAAGCTACCGATGCCACAAGCAAGGCCGTGGATGTGAAAAGCTTGGATCGTGCTCGCCTAACGCAGGCCAATTTTCAACGCGAATCCATCACCATCACGCCGCCGCAGCTCATTAAAATCAGGCAGCTGTTCAGCCAAGTGGGCGTGCCCTGCCAACCCAAAGAAGAGCAGGCCAAAGTGCCTGCGCTGCTCGCCAAATTGCGGGACCAGGCCAGTAAAGCAGGGGGGAATGCTCCTGCACCTGAGTCACCCAAGCTCACCGTGGTTGAGGCCATTGATGCTCAGTCTGGCAACGCACAGCTGTTGGAGCTGTTCAACCGATACGACGAGTTGCAGACTCTTTCCAAAGAATGGGGACAAACCGCAGAAGCCATTGCCAAGCGCCTTCCCGTTTGGAGTCAGCTCAAGGAATTACTACGTCACGCGCAAACCCTGGGGCCTTATGCCAACCTAAAGGCCGAGCTGGACGCCATCGAGTTGCAACGCAGTCTTCTGGCCGATCCTGACGCCGTTCGCCCGCTGCTGGATAAAACGGTTGACTTGTTGCGCCAAGCCCTAAACGCTAAGCTCGACGCCTTCGGCCAAGCCTATGCCCAGCAGCAAAGCCAACTCTTTGCCGATGCCGAGTGGAATAAGCTGACCGATGCCCAGCGCGAAGACCTGAGCAACAAGCATCACCTGACTGCCCCAGATGCTGTGCAGCTCAGCACGCCAGAACAATTGCAAGACGCACTGGACGACTGCGATCTGGACCACTGGGTCTCTAAAACCCAGGCACTGCCCAGCCGTTTTGAGGCCGCACGCCATGCCGCCGTGCAATTGCTCAAACCCAATGTGATCCGCGTTGATCTGCCCAAGCGCACCCTCAACGACGAAGCTGAACTCAAGGCCTGGTTGACCCAGGTTGAAGTTTTGTTGAGCGACAAGCTCAAACATGGCCCTGTGTCGCTTTGACCAAGAACGTGAAAGACAAGTCCTAGCATGAGTGCTCTCAACAACCAGCCCCTCCCCAAACTCCTGCGCACGCAGCTAGAAAACACCGTCAAAGTCGCCCGTGATGTGGCTGAGGTGGCTGCTACTGCCGCCTTGGCACAACTGGCTGTGGGCGAGGGCAAAGCGCCTGACTATTTGACCGACCCACAAAAAGTCCTGCGCCGTCGCCTGCGTGCACACGGCCGAGCCTTGGGTGATGTCAAAGCCTCAGACGGCAGCCAAAGCATTCGCCACTTGGTGTGGGAAACCGCTTACGAGCACTGGCACCGCATGCTGTTTGCCCGCTTCTTGGCTGAAAACGGTTTGCTGCTGTGGGAGCCGGGTGCACCTGTGACCCTCGCCGAGTGCGAAGAAATGGCGGAAGACCCAGCCACCAGCTTGGGCGCTAAAAGTGGCTGGGACTTGGCAGGCAAGTTGGCCGCTCGCATGCTGCCCCAGGTCTTCAAGCCGCAACACCCCGTGTTTGACATGGCCTTTGCCATTGAGCACCAGCGCAAACTCGAAACGTTGTTGGCCGCCTTGCCCGAAGAAGTCTTCAAAGCCAGCGACAGCCTGGGCTGGGTTTACCAGTTCTGGCAAGCCAAACGCAAGGACGAGGTCAACGCCTCTGAAGTCAAGATCGGCGCAGACGAGCTGTCCGCCGTCACTCAGCTCTTCACCGAACCTTACATGGTGGACTTCCTGTTGCACAACTCGCTGGGTGCCTGGTGGACCACTCGTCATCCTGGTAAAACTTGCCCAGTACCGCTGACCTATTTACGCACCTTGGACGATGGCACGCCCGCTGCGGGGAAGTTTGAAGGCTGGCCAGATACCCTAGAGCAATTCAAGCTGCTGGACCCGTGCTGCGGCTCGGGCCACTTCTTGGTAGCTGCCTTCTTGCTTCTGGTGCCCATGCGCATGGCAGCCGAAGGCCTGACCGCCATGGACGCGGTGGACCTGGTGCTGCAAGACAACTTGCACGGCCTTGAACTGGACCCACGTTGTGTGGAGATTGCGGTGTTTGCCTTGGCTTTGGCTGCCTGGCGCTTCCCAGGTGAAAACGGTGAACCGCTTGGTGTGCGCTCAGACATGCCTGCGCCCAACATCGCCTGCTGCGGCTTGAAGGTGGGAGCCAAGTCTGCTGAGTGGACGGCGCTAGTCCCTGACCATGTTGAGAACGCCGATGAACTGAAGAATGGACTGCGGCAGCTACACAAAGCGTTCACGCAAGCACCCATTCTGGGAAGCTTGCTCGATACAGGCAAATCAAGTGGCGACCTGTTCACGGCCGATTACAAATTGCTGTCCAGCTTGTTGCAACAGGCACTCAAGGCCGAGCAGCAACCTGACTTGTTGGAGGACGCCTCTGCCACCTGGAACAACGCGTTAACAGCTCTCGGCTTGCTCGATGCTGCACGCTTGTTGGATGACCGATATCACTTGGTTATTACCAACGTGCCTTACTTGGCACGTGGCAAGCAAAACGACACGCTGAAGGAATACTGCGAAACGCATTACGGGGACGCCAAGAATGATTTGGCCAATGTCTTCTTGGAGCGGTGTCTTGAGTTAAGCCAAGAACAAGGTGCGGGTGTTGTGCAAATCGTGATGCCGCAGAACTGGTTGTTCTTGCCAAGTTATAGGAAACAACGTGAATCTTTACTGAAGCGCGTTCAGTGGAATTTATTGGCGCGATTAGGCCCAGGGGCTTTCGAGACAATTGGCGGTGAAGTTGTACAGGTTGTCCTTTTAGTACAAACCCATGATATTGCACATGATGGATACTTACTCAGAGGTATCGATGCCAGTGTGTCTAAAGATGCACAAGAAAAGTCAATTGCGCTGAGACAATCGGTAATAGTTGAAGTCTCACAGAAAAGTCAGCTTGCTAATGGTGCACGGGTGAATCTCTCATCTGATTTAGATGCTGTTCGCCTCGGGAAGTATGGGCGCGCATGGCAAGGTTTAGTCACAGGTGATGACTTGCGTTATGTTATTCGACACTGGGAAATAGTCGACCGTTTTAATATTTGGTCTAAATACCAAACACCACCTGATCGGTCTTTGCTGTACGCAGGAAGACATTCATTTGTCAGATGGGAAAATAAGCAAGGGGACTTGCATCTAAATTCAAAGGCCCATAATTTTCCCCCGGCATCATTGATTGGATCTAAAGGTGTTGCAATTCAGCAGATGAGTTCCCTCTTTGTGACGCTCCATTCAGGTGAAATTTTTTCACCTACAGTTTCACCTTTTATTATTAAGGATGAAAAACTACTTCCAGCACTTTGGTCTTTCGCAGAGTCCCCAGAGTTTGCAATTGAAGTTCGAAAGTTAAATCAGAAGGTTAACGTCACAAACGGCACTTTTAATGATCTACCTTTCGACGCTGCGCATTGGCAACAAGTGGCCGTTGAGCGATATCCCAACGGATTGCCCAAACCATATTCGGATGATCCCACCCAGTGGCTGTTTCACGGCCACCCACAGCCTTCAATCGATCCGCTTCAAGTAGCAGTTGCCCGCCTGGCCAGTTACCGCTGGCCCGCAGAAACCGATGCATCCATGGAGTTGTCCGACGAGGCACGCTCGTGGATTACACAGTGCGACAAACTGTCAGAGCACACCGACGATGACGGCATCATCTGCCTGCCCTCGGTACGCGGCGAGCCAGCAGCACATGATCGCTTGCTCAAGCTCTTGATTGCTGCCTGGGAGACAGTACAGCCCGGCAGCTGGAAGCCCGCTGTGCTCGACAAGCTGCTGACTGACGCCGACTGGGCTGGCAAGGGCCTGGACACTTGGTTGCGCGAAAAGTTTTTCGAGCAACACGCCAAGCGCTTTCACCACCGGCCCTTCATCTGGCATGTGTGGGATGGCCTGAAAGACGGCTTTGCCGCGCTGGTTAACTACCACAAGCTCGACACCAAAAACCTGGAGCGCTTTATCCACACCTACCTGGGTGACTGGATTCGCCAGCAAGAAGGTGGCGTGCGAGATGGTGTGGACGGAGCTCCAACACGACTGGCCGCGGCACACGACCTTAAGCGTCGATTGGAATTGATCTTGGAGGGCGAAAAGCCCTACGACATCTTCGTGCGCTGGAAGTCCCTGTCCGAACAACCCATCGGCTGGAACCCCGACCTGAACGACGGCGTGCGCATGAACATCCGCCCCTTCATGACCGCCGAAGTCCTGCGTCACAACAAAAAACCCAAACTCAACATCACCTGGGACAAAGACCGGGGCAAGGATGTCGAGAGTGCGCCTTGGTTCAATGTGCACAAGGGAGATCGAATTAACGATCATCATTTGAGCTTGGCTGAGAAAATGGCAGCAAAGTCAAAAGCAGGAGTTAACTCATGAACATGCACATTGGTTCGGTCCGACTGCTCAATTATTTGAAGCATCGAGATTTAACGGTGTCGTTCAACCCTCGCTTTAATGTGATTGTTGGGTGCAACGGGAGCGGCAAAACATCTTTATTGCGGGCATTGACGGATGCCATGGTGGGTTTTACGCACTTAGGCGGTTATTCACCCTGGCAGGCTTGGATCGGTAAGGAGGGGGTTGCTCGCGAAGAGTGTGTATCCCATGGTGCGAGTGTCCGGTATGAGGCTCAGTACCCCATCAAGGTGGCTTCCACCGCCTATCTGGATACTTTGCGTGTTGATTGGTCAGTGAATAAAAGCAGTGCTGTGGACCATGCCAAGGTCGAAAACGTGACGCCGTTCAAGTTCATGCAGCAGATTGAAAATATCAATTCGGATCAAGCGAAGTCAACAACGTTGCCGTTGATTTTGTTCTATCAGGCTGATCGCAACTGGCCAGCTGTGAATGCCAATGTGATGCAGGCCGCTACCCAAAAGGTCAGCCGTGATCATGCTTATGCCAATTGGTTGAGTGCATCCTCTGACAACGCCACCTTGCAAACATGGGTGGTGTCCAAAAGCCTTGAGCGCTTGCAAGCTGCACAAGACGGTGCGCTGTCAGCTGACGCCATTCAGGGTGATGAACTGAGTATGGTGGTCCAAGCCATTTGTGCGGCTTTGCCGGAATGTCAGGATGTACGTTACGACATGGCCAAGAAAAGCATCATCGTTAAATGGGATGTTGATGGCGTGGTGCAGCGCGTGCCATACGAACAACTCAGCGATGGCCAACGGACCATCATGGGCTTGATTGCGGACATTGCACGGCGTATGGTGGTGCTCAACCCACACTTGGGCAGCAAAGTCTGTGCAGAGACGCCAGGCATTGTGTTGATAGATGAGTTGGATATTCATCTGCACCCCAAATGGCAGCGCCAAATTGCCAATGGTTTGAAAGCTGCATTTCCTAATATTCAGTTCATTACCGCGTCACACTCGCCGCAAATTTTGGGTGAATTGAAGCCGGATGAGATCATTGTGCTGAGCACTGACGGTGCTGCTCATCCGCAGGTGAGTTACGGCTTAGATTCCAGCGACATACTGGAAGAAATCATGGGTGCAGGGGCCAGAACCGAACCGATAGAAAAACAGGTTTCACAGCTCTTTTCTACTTTGGAGCAGGGACGTTTGGATGAAGCTCGCAGTTTGTTGGCCCAGCTGAAAGCGACTGCACCTGGCATACCTGAGCTGGCCGGGGCCGAGGCCTTGCTCAAACGCAAGGAGGTCCTGGGGCGATGAAGCACACAGTCAAGGGAGGGGCTCCAAACGAGTTTGAGGTTTGGAAGCAAGGAGGTTGGACGCCTGGGTACACGGATCTGCAGAATCCAGAAAAAGCCCAGGTTCACGCAGCCTTGATTAAAGAACAGGGTGGTGTGTGTTGTTATTGCGGGCGATCGGTTTCACAAGCTGATAGCCACATTGAGCACTTCAGGCCGCAAGAAAGCAGGCCAGATCTGGCCTTGGACTACGCCAACTTGCATGCGTCTTGCATTCGCGAAACCAAACCTGGCAACCCGCTGCATTGTGGGCATTTCAAAGGCAATCACTTTGATGAAAACAGTCACATCTCACCTCTTGATTCGGGGTGTGAGGAACGGTTTCGCTTCACGTTGATGGGTAATGTCTTGCCTGCAAAACTAGATGATGCGGCCGCAAAGTACATGATTGACTTGCTCAGCTTGGATTGCCATTTTTTGAGCAACCGCAGGCAAGAGGCTTTAGAGGATGTTTTTGATCCTCAATTCATAGAGTCGGCCACACCAGATGAACTTGAAAAGCTGGCCGAAGCATTCAGACAGCGCGACGATTATGGGCACTTGTCCAATTTTGGCCATGTGGTGGCCAGGTATGCAGATCAATTGAGATTCCCATGACTGATAAAAGAACTTTGCTGGACGCTTTGGCGGCAGCCCTGCAAGAGGCCACCAAGGTCAACGGTTCAACCCAGGTCAAACCGGCTGCAGTGTTGTGGCCAGATACTGATCGTCAGTGGTTGCCCGTGTTCATGAACTTGCGCGAGCGCTGCAATGGTTTGCTGCAGCTGGGCGCGTATGACCCAAAGGCGTTTCGTGGGCCAGCGATTTGGCTCAAATGTTTGATAGGGGGCAGTATTGCGCAAGATGAGGCCGCTCAGGGCGCACATATCGTGCATTTGCCTGGTGTCAGCCGCGCTGATTTGCGAGCCATTGAAACTTGCCCGAGAGATTTGCAGCCTTTGGCTGAGTTGCAGTACCGGGGGGTTTTCTGGAGTCAATCAAATGGCAAGGACTGGACAGTCAACGCGTTCTTGACCTCCAAAAACGGTGGATTGGGTTTGGATGTGGCCCAAGACAAGGCGACGCAAGAAGCCTTGATTCAAGCGGTTGAAGCAGGAGTTTTGTTGGAGCGTCCAGTGGTTGAGCTGATGGGGCGTTCGATCAATGCGGCCTGGCTTAACAGTTTGTTAGCTCCTAATCCGACTCGTGATTTGCTGGTTTGGATGAATGACCCTGAGGCGGCCCATGCTAAGTGGTCCAAACAGCAGTGGGCAATTTTTGACAAGCGGGCTAAAGCTGATTTTGGTTTTGACCCCAAAGCTGATGGCGTTTTGGTTGCCGCAGAGAAGCTGGCCAAAGCAGAGGGTCAGTGGGCGGCTGTTTCTGAGTTGTACAAAGATTCTTTTGGCAGCTTTCCGAAGATTTTTGATTTGTTGGCGCAGGTACAACCGCCCCAGCGCAATTTGTTTGATGGCTTTGAGGGGCAAGAGGGTTATCCGCAGGCCAACGAGGGTGGTGAATCTTCTTTGCGTTACGCCCTGGCAGCTTGCGGCCCCATGATGCCGGACCAAGCGCGGGATGAAATTGCCAAGATCGAAAAAGAACATGGTGTTCGTCGCTCTTGGCTTTGGGCGCGCATGGGCCAAGCACCTTTGGCCACGGCCCTGGAGTTTTTGGCCAAGGTGGCTTCAGCAAGCAAACAGTTGCCCGTGGGAGCGACCCCCGATGCATTGGCTTTGAGTTACCAACAAACGGGCTGGCAAGTAGATGCTGCTGCCATGCGCGCTTTGGCTGCGGTCACCTCCAAGGTGGATATTGCCGCTGTTTCTTTGGCTTTGCGTGCGGTCTATTTGCCTTGGCTTGAAGAGTCGGCCAAACGTTTGCAAGACGCCGTGAAGGCGGCTGGCGGTTTGAGTGTCGCTGCTCAAGCCAATGGGGCAGAACCCGTTGCGGGTGTTTGTACTGTTTTTGTGGATGGTCTGCGCTATGACGTTGCCACACGATTGCAAGAGCTTTTAGGAAGTTTTGGAACGACGACTTTGGACGCTGCGTGGACCAGCATGCCATCTGTAACTGCCTCTGGCAAAGCCTGGTGTTCTCCCGTGGCACGTTGGATCAGCGGTAACTTAGCAGACACAGAGTTCCAACCGCGTGTATCTGCTGACGGCAAGTCGCTTTCAACTCACAACTTCAGAAAATTGTTGGCCGATCATGGCGTGCAGTTCTTAGACAAACACGAGACAGGTGATGCTGCTGGTGCTGCTTGGACCGAGACTGGCGATTTGGACCACTATGGTCACCAACACGGCATCAGACTGGCTCGTGACATGGAGGTTCAGTTAGCCCAGGTTGTAGAGCGAATTTTGGAGCTTGAGCAATCGGGGTGGAAAAAGTTTCGCATCGTGACCGATCACGGTTGGTTGCTGCTACCTGGTGGTTTGCCCAAGTCAGAACTACCAAAGCATCAAGCTGAAACGCGCTGGGGGCGTTGCGCTGTGTTGAAGGATTCTGCCCATGGCACGCCGCTGACCTTTGGCTGGGATTGGTGCAATGATGTTCAAGTGGCTTATGCGCCTGGCGTTTCATCCTTTGTTGCAGGCAGCGACTATGCGCATGGGGGCATCAGCCTCCAAGAGTGTTGGGTGCCTGTTTTGAACCTGGAATCGGGCACGAGCGCTGTTGGCTCAGCCAAGGCCACCATTGATTCCGTGACCTGGAAGGGACTGCGGTGTACGGCAGTGGTGTCGTCACAATCAGTCGATTTGAATTTAGATATTCGGACCAAGCCCGCCCAGTCATCAAGCAGTCTGGTGGCGCAACCCAAGCTGTTGGTGGATGGCAAGGCCAGTTTGGCTATCGTTGACGATGACCAATTGGGTGCAGCTGCTGTAGTGGTCGTCCTTGATGCTCAAGGCAATGTGATTCAGAAACTGGCGACGACTGTCGGCGGATAAGGAATAAAGATGCAACTCGATGAATTGGACAGCAAGTCGACCAAAGCTTTTGAGGGCTATGTGGTCAGGAAAGATTTGGTTCGAACCTTCAGTCGCCAATTTCCGGTACCAACCTACGTAGTGGAGTTTTTGCTCGGACGTTACTGCGCGACAACGGATGAAGCTGAAATCCAAGAGGGCATTGAAATCGTTCAACGCCAGTTGAGCTCCAGAACTGTCAAAGCCGGAGAGGAAGAGCTTTTCAAGGCGCGCGCACGTGAATCTGGCTCGGTCAAGATCATTGACATCATCACGGCGCGTTTGGATTCCAAAACCGACTCCTACGTTGCCACCTTACCCAGCTTACGTCTGAACGATGTGCGCCTGACACCAGAGATGGTCAAAGACAATGAGCGCATGCTGACGGGTGGTTTTTATGCCGAAATCACCTTGGAGTACGACGCCTCTATAGCTCAAGAAAAAGGTGGGCGTCCATTTGGCGTCGAGTCATTGCGTGCGATCCAGCTGTCGAAACGTGAAGTGTTGGATGTACTGGCCAAGGGCCGCGAAAGCTTCACCACTGCTGAATGGCGCGACCTGTTGTTGCGCAGTGTGGGGTTTGAGCCTGCCACTTTGACCGAACGTGCCAAGGATGCGCTGTTTTTGCGTATGGTTCCATTCGTTGAGCGCAATTACAACCTGGTGGAGTTGGGGCCTCGTGGTACGGGTAAATCTCACTTGTTTCAACAGGTTTCACCTTACGCGCATTTGATCTCTGGCGGCAAAGCCACCGTAGCGCGGATGTTTGTGAACAATTCCAACGGGCAGCGTGGTCTTGTCTGCCAATACGACGTGGTTTGTTTTGACGAAGTCTCTGGTGTTTCCTTTGATCAAAAAGATGGCGTCAACATCATGAAGGGCTACATGGAGAGCGGAGAGTTCTCTCGTGGCAAAGAAAGCATTCGTGCGGATGGCTCGATCGTGTTGGTTGGTAACTTCGATGTGGATGTGGAGCACCAGCAAAGGGTGGGACACTTGTTTAGTCCATTGCCTCCCGAAATGCGAGACGACACCGCATTCATGGATCGCATCCACTGCTTCTTGCCAGGCTGGGATGTCCCTAAGCTCAACCCTTCGCTGTTCACTGAGCATTTCGGTTTGGTAAGCGACTTTTTGTCGGAATGCTTCACGCAGCTACGAAATCAGAGTCGTGTCTCTTCACTTCAAGGGCAAGTTTTTTGGGGTGGGGCACTTTCTGGTCGCGATATCAATGGCGTGAACAAAACCGTGAGCGGCTTGTTGAAGCTGATGTATCCCGACGCCAACAGCAAGGTCTCGCCTGAAGACCTGGAGTGGGCCGTAAGGTTGGCATTGGAAGTTCGCCGTCGCGTCAAAGAGCAGCAAAAACGCATTGGCGCTGCCGAGTTCAGAAACACACATTTCAGCTACACCATCGGCACAGAGGGCGTAGAGAAGTTTGTTTCAACACCTGAGTTGCAAAGCCAAGGCGGTATCGGCGATGAACCATTGGAGTGTGGACAAGTTTGGACTATTTCCCCTGGCGGTCAAGATGAACATCCTGGTCTTTTCAGACTTGAGGTGAATGAGGGGCCTGGCAGTGGTGTGAGGGTTCTTAATAACCCTGTTCCTCAGGCATTCAAAGAATCGATTCGTTGCGCAGAGCAAAACCTCTATGCCCGCGCCATGCAATTGGTCGGCGACCGCGACCCGCGCTCTCATGAGTTTTCAGTCCAGTTGCGTGGCTTTGATGCTGCAAAGTCCGGTTCAAAAACAGGGGTTGCCGCCCTAATCGCTTTGTCTGGCGCGCTGCTGAAAAAGTCGGTGCGTGGCGGTTTGATTGTGGTCGGTGAAGTCACCCTTGGGGGCACTATTGAGCCGATTCACAACGCAGTGTCTCTTGCTGAAATTGCTGTTGAGAAAGGGGCCAAGGCTTTATTGCTGCCGGTATCTTGTCGCAAACAATTATTTGATCTGTCGGATGAAATGGCTACAAAGCTGGACATTGAGTTCTACCAAGATGGACGGGATGCATTATTGAAGTCGCTGGCCGAGTGATTCGGATTCATGGTTTAGAGCTTTTTTGAATGTCAAGAGGTTTCATATGCAATGGATGATTTCGATCAATCAGCTGGGCGCTCAACAAGCCCGTATTTTGGATGATGTGTCCAAGGATGACACACGGACGCATTGGATTGCAGGGTATGCGGGAACTGGCAAAACGGTTGTTATCACGCACCTGATAGAGCGCATGATTTCGAGAACTCGCAGTCCCTATATTTGTTTTTTGACCTACACACACGCCCTAAAAGATCTTGTCCATTCAGGGCTTAGTCAGAGGGCGCTGGCGCGCGTGACGATCCAAACAGTCGATACTTTTTTGACGACGCGAGAGAATTTTGATTACATCCTTGTGGATGAAATTCAAGATATCAAAGAAGATGTCATAGGGAAGATTTTTGCTCGAGCAGAACATGTGGTGGCAGCTGGTGATCCAGATCAATCCATTTACCTGGGGAGAGTTGATCCTGCCAACTTACGCCGTCTCCTGGGTGGTGCACGCAAACATACGTTGAAACATATTCAGCGGCTCACATTGAAAAATTACCAATTGGCGACCGCCATACTGCCAGAGGCTGAAATCGTAAGAGGTGCAGAGGTCAGGGGCGATGGCAACAATGCCCGCGTAATAAAAGGAACCAGTAAAAGGGACGAATTCGCCAAGGTTTACGCAGAGGCGTTTCGTGTTTCCTCTATCGAGCAACCAAGTGCCATTCTTTTCCCTTTTCACGAGCAAATTCATGAATTTGCATCCGTGATTTCGGGCGCTAATGGTTGGGGTAGCCCGCCTGAACGCGAGAAAACTGGACGTGTCACGAGTTACGAAGCATTCAACGATTTCTTTGCACGCAAAGGATCACCTTTGAGGTTTCTTGGCAGCAACAATGGATCCTTGCCAGAAAGTGACTCAGCTCGACTGGTCTATCTCATGACTTATCACAGCGCAAAAGGGCTGGACTTCAACAATGTTTTCTTGCCCGACCTCACTGAGGACGTAAAGCTTGATGCCAAAGATCGCCGCTTTAGTAATGGCGACAACGAGCGTCGCCACTTTTTCGTGGCAATCACACGAAGCAAAGAAAATTTGTACCTTTCATATCACGGCACCAAGCATCACTTGCTGGATTTGTTGCCGGACGAATGTCTTGAAGACTTTGTTGCGCCACGTTCAACATTCCGACGTCCTGCCTAAAGTATGAGCAGCTTTACATGTCTAACAGCCAGCGAATGGAGAAACCTATGCTCCATGGGCAGAATCCGCATCCACGAATCTAGAGCCGCATCAGGTCAATTGAACAGAGATTTCTTTGATGTTCTATTTGCCTTAGCCCCAGACAGGTTCGCTTTGGGAGACACTTCGGATGTCTTGATCGTTGAATTCACACAACTTCAGCAAAAAATTGATGGTCATCATCCCCCCGGTTTTAACCGAGGGGTCTTTTGGCTGTTGCTAGATCAGGTTGTTCAATTCTTCCCAATCAAAGCTGATGACGCCTGGACATTTGAAGGTGATGCAGACAAAGCTCGTGTTGCGATCAGTGCTGCAGTTTTCGAGCCCCAATGGGAAGAGTGGTCCAGAAATCAAATGGTGAACCAGGCGTGTATGAATGGCCTGGCTTTATGCCGAAGCTTTGGTCTAGGCAATGGCACATCCATTGACGAAAACGAGCTTTCTCATTGGCGTGGATTGGCTTTGCGCTCTAGTTACCCATCTGCTACTGGGCTCGTATTTGAGGATATTCAAGGGCTTCTCCTCAAAAGTACAGAGGGTCTGTTTGACTTGGTGAGAGAAGATTCAGTGAAAGGATCGATTTTTGTCTCAGGACCGATTGAATGGATCAATCTTCGCTCCAATACCAACATCCTTCAACAAGATCACGATTTCGCCGAACAAGCCCATGGACTGCACGAAAAATATTGGAGTGTTGAATTTGATCCATTGCTTGCTGGTTCTGAAGATATCTCAATGTTTACGACCGAATTGGAAGCAAAGTTTCCTGACATGTTTCCACGACCTTGGTCACCTGCATTGATTGCACTGCACGTACGCTACAGCCACTTGATTAAATACGGTTCAGTGAATCCCGATGAAATCATTGCTGCTGTGAACGCAATCAATAGTTCGGATGACCAAAGCTCGGCTCAACTGCTTGCATTTTTATTTGGTGTCTCACTTGGAGCCAATAAAGTTCACGACCTTGATCGCTTGCTTCACCCTCAGCGGTACCAAGTATCAAGGCCAAATGCAGATACGGCTCAAGGTTCTGACCCCATAAGTACGGTCAATTGATTGAGAGTCATATTGTTCGCGTTTCACTTCGAACCCGATCTATGCCTATAAAACCAGCCGCGTTAACGCCCGATGATCGTCAGTCCATTGCCGTAAGGGTTGTTCGGGCTGTCTTGGTTGTACCGACTGCCAGCACCATAGGGGTTGTTGATACTGTCGTTTGAATACTTGCTCCCATATCTTCCGTAGGGGTTGGTCACGCTGTCAGGGTCATATTTGTTGCTGTTGAGGTTGCCTCGAAAATTGCCTTGGCTGTCATAGAGCTTGGGGCTATCGTGCGAGCCGCCATAGGGGTTGTTGAACGTGTTGGCGGGTTGTGGTGGTGCTTTGGGCAAATAGGGGTTCGCTGTCAAGTTACCCAAGTATGTTTGGGCCGAGACGCTGGTGGTCAGTGCCATGGTCAATACGGCCACTGATACAAAAATCTTGTTCATATTGTTCCTTCAATGCGAGACGTTAACTTCTTTACACCATTCAAGGATGCATTTGAAGAGGCTCATACCGTGAGACTTTGAACTGTTTTTGGGTACAGCTTTGAATTTAATTCCTGGCTCATCCAATGCGTGCGCATCAAGATCACTCGTTGATTGGTTGATCAATAGATGAGGTGGCTCATGTGCTGAGCTACTACTCCAATAACAATGCATCAGGAGGCGACGATGACAGCGCAAATTTCTGAACAGTTGATTTTTGAGGGCCAAAAGGTCCCTTTGTTGACCAACCCTTTGAACGACTACTTCAGCCTAGGGGGCCGCGACCCGGGTTTTGAGTCAACATCCACGGCCCTTTGGCGTGGCTACGTGGGCACATGGGAAATCCTGAATGACCGCATGTACCTTGTCGCCCTCCATGGCTCGTTGAAATCGGGCGAAGATGCTGACCTGGAGAGCGTTTTCCCAGGCTTCGCGCATTGCGTCTTCGCCCATTGGTTTTCCGGCACGTTGCGCATTCCCCAGGGCAAGCGTCTTGAATACGTGCACATGGGCTACGGCAGCACCTATGAGCGCGATGTTTTGTTGACCTTGCAAAACGGCGTGGTGGTCAAGCAAGAGATTCGGCACAACGGCGTGGGTGATGAAGATGCGCCAGAAGGCTACAGCATCGGTGGAATGACGACCTGGCCATCGCGCAAACCCAACCATGGAGATGACCAATGATCTGGCTGTGGCTTTATTTGTGCCTTGGCCTGGTTTTTGGTTTGGGGGTGTATGTCCAGAATGCTCGACGACCCAAGTCAGACATGAGCCAACTTTTGGCAAGCATGCGTGGTTCTCAAAGCAGAACTGATCAAATTCTGGAAAAAGTGGTGGCTCCAGCTCTGGGTTCAATTCTTGTTGTAACGGCTTGGCCTGCTGTGATCTGGTTCATCTTCAAAGAACGAAGAAATGAAAAGCACGAGGCCAAGCGCCGAATCGACGCGGTGTTCCGGGTACGCCCTGAAGATCTCTTCGGCCAGACAACGATTGCGGAGGTTGAAGCTTCCAGCTTTGTCAAAGACCCGTTGAATGCTGTTCCTGATCTGCCCTTTGGACATTTGAATGCTGCATGGACAGACTTTATGTCCAAGAGGCCTGCTGATGCAGTGCTTTGGTCGTTTGCTTGCGATTGGACATCAGAGTGGGGCACCAAGTTCAGTCGCAAGGGCTATGTGTGGGTTTTGGAAGGAGCCTTGAGCCCTTGGATGCTGACGCAGGACGATGCCATAAAGGATGACCATGACCAATAATCTATCGAAGAGCGACATCAACATGCCTTTGCTGGGCCGCTGTGAGGCCACCTTAGCCCAGTTACCTGATGAAAAGCGAGAACATTTTCTGTATGTGATTCATGCTCTGATGGATTGCTACAAGTCTGAGGAAAACAAGGCGATTGTTTTGATCAGTGAGGGGCTTGATGACCCAGCCCGAATCAGTTTGATTGCGATCAATTCGGATGCAGACGAAACAGACGGATTGATCGAAACGCTTGGCGTGTTTCGACAAATTGATTCAAAGGTCCCAGCACATTCAATGAACTGATGGCGAGGAGTCTTCGTTGGGCGAGGCTCATGTCTTGAGCCTTTCATGGCTCAGTATTCGGTTCTCCAAAGGAGCAAAAACATGAAGATTGAAGTCATCGTTGGCAACATCGTCAAGCAACCCGACATGGAGGCGGTGGTCAACAGTGCCAATGCCAATCTGCGGCTGGGCTCGGGCGTGGCGGGGGCGATCCATACCGCCGCAGGCCCCAAGCTGGAGGAGTATTGCAAGCCCTATGCGCCCTTGCAATTCGGCGCTTTCGTGGTCACGCCGGGGTTCAAGTTGCCCAACCTGTGGGTGATCCATGTGCGAGCGGCTTCGTACACCAACCACGATGATGCACCCCAAATTTTGGAGCAGGCCATAGAAGCTGCACTCAAAGCAGCCCACCAGAATTACATTCGAGCCTTGGCAATGCCCGCCATTGGCACAGGTGTGTTTGCTTTCCCGCCTGAGTTGGCGGCAGAGATCACCGCTAAGGTGTTTTGTGCCGCATCAGCGCTGGCGCCGCACCTGCAGTGCATTCGGGTGTGCGTGGCCAGTGAATTTTTGCGTGATGTCTATGTGGCTGCCCTGGAGGCCCAAGGTCTGAGCGTCGCGCAGGCTGCGTCAGCGCCCGTATAACTGCCCCATCTTTTGAATTTCAGCCTGCACTTGTTCGCGCAAGCGGGCTGGGGCAAGCACTTCCACATCGGCCCCAAAGCGCAGGATGTCGCCAAGCAGCTCTCTTTCGTCGGCGTAGGGAATTACGAGTTCGTAACGACCATCGGCCATACGCAGGCTTTTTTGCTCGGGGTGCCAGATTTCGTGTTTAACCCATGCGGCCCGTGCTTTCGAAAACCGCAGTTGTGCCCAGGCTTTGGGTGTGCCACCAAAGATGCCGTAGCCGCCATCGAGCTGTTGACGCATGGCGATAAGGTCAATGTCTTTGCTGGCTTTGTCGAGCAGGGTGGCCCGGGTAATCGCGTCTACAGAAAAGCTCCGCAAGCCACCACGCAGGTGGCACCAGGCGTCGACGTACCAGTTGTCCCGGTAATGCACCAATTGTTGGGGCGAAACGTCGCGCAGCACGGTTTCACCGTTTTGACGGTTGATGTGCTCGACCTGAACCTGCTTGCGCTCCAGGGTGGCCTTGGCCAGGGTCTCAAAGCTGGTGAGCGGAAGGCGGCGTTTGCCCGCATGGACGGCGCGGACCCGCTGGGTCAAGGTAGCGGCATCCAGCCCTTGGCTAGCCAGCATGTCGTCCAGGCGCTTTTGAAATGGTTTGAGCTTTGGACCCAACAAGCTGGGTTCGAGCTGCACGATCATGCTTTGGATGGTCATGAGGGCCAGCATTTCGTCCTGGCTGAACCACATGCCAGGCAGTTCGGTGCTTTCTGTTTGTTCAAGCCGGTAGCCGCCCAGGTCCCGGTCGAACACGATGGGGGTGTGCAACTGGTCACGCAGCTTGGCGATGTCGCGCTTGAAGGTGGCCAGCGAGATTTCTAGCTTGGCCATGATGTCTTCGCGTGACATGGCCCTGCGGCCGCTGAGCAGGGTTTTGTATTGGTAGAGGCGATCGATTTCGGACATCGTAACTCCAGTTTTCTAAATCATACCCGTTGTGATTCATCTGAAACGGGGAGTCCAAATCAGTTCATGCAATAGTCAAATTTATCAATTTATTTTTGATGCAACTCGTAAAATTCTTCTAGATTCAGGATGTATTTGGCATCTGACTAAGGATGAATATCAACTTGTTGGCGAGAGGTGAAAAATGAATTCGACATTAAATTTGATTGATAAATTGCATGATAAAAATATGGATCATATTTTCGATTTGATAAAAGATATTTCTTTAGATGATCCGCGTTATTGGAATTGTGGAGATGTCGAAAAAGATATTTCCTATGCCGATAAGAAGAAGATCTTCAATAAATTCATGCCCAAGATAGAAAAAATCGATCCTCAGTCATTGTCTTTAGCTCATAAAGATATTCAAGAGGCAATTCGCTGGATCGTGAAAATAATCGTTGATTTTTTGTTGGGTCCTGACCCTGATGATGCTTCAATGAATGTGAGAGCGGAAGATCCAGTTTTGCGGAACACTCATGAATATTTGATGACAAAACTCCAGGCCATTCTTGACAGCGAGAAAATTTCCTCGGCAGTCAAGCCGTGAATTGCTGACTGTGTGTTACTGGGCTGGTGGATTTGGGTCTTCTGGTTACGTTACTGTGATGTTTGCATGTGTGTTATTCGTTTGCACTGATTGCCTGTTACTGTGATTTTTCACGTGCTACGGACCCAATGAAATACAACAATTTGCACTTTTTCAAGATTCGGCTTTTAATATCGTATGAAAGCATTTCTTTGCACCAAACATGCCGAATAAACGGCATGTTTGGTTCAAAGTCAGGCAAAAATAATTCAAAGTTCGGACGCAAAGGGAGATCGCAAAATGATCAATGCAATGCAACTCACAGATACATTGCTGGGCGCATTAAATGCTGGAGTTGAGGTAATGGTGAACTCACGTGAAAAGAGTTCGCAAAATAAGCTACTCAATCAATACAATCATCTCGTCCACAAATACAATGAGCTGTCTTCGACAAGTTGTCGTGCAATGAGTATCCTGAATAAAAAAATCCAGCAGCTCAATCAGGAAAATATCCAGCTGCGAGCTGAAATCAGTCGACTTCAGCGTCAGGTTCGCAAATAAATCCGGCGAAGGTTCAAAGCAAGGGTGACCGATCTAGATGACCGGTCACCCTTGTCATTCGATGAATCATGGAGATGAGAAACTGTTCTTACTCCCGAGCCTGGCAGTTTTTAATCGTTCATTTTTTTCAGGCATGAAGCGCTGTCTCGACGAGTCCAGCGGCCAGGGCAGGGGGCATGGACAGATTTGACTGACTGACTGCACATGTGGATTGCCCGCGAGTGATGGCCGGGAGGTCGACATCATCGATGAGCATTAGTGCCCAGGCTTGAACTTGAGACATGATGGTGTCCTCGTCGAAGCGCCTCATCAGCAGTTGCTGATAGAGCTTGATGCCATTCATGACGCGCACCTGTTCATAAACCTGCTTCGTTTCCTCGATCCATTTTGGTTTTTTACCATTTGGATGTGACGTCATTACATCTTTGATGGCTTGGATCCTCTGGATGCCAGCCTGCGCGAAGGCGACTGCTCCACCAAAGCCATGTAACAGGTGCTTGCAAAGGCGTTTCATCAGAAGATGGTCGGACTCGATTAACTGCTGCACGGCTTCCATGGCCGCTCTAGCTGTGACTGTCTGTGAAGACGTGGTCACGAATCGGGTGTGGTGATAAAGCAGTGCGCTGGACGGTGATGCATAGCGGTGCCCAACCTCTCCTAGAGACAGCAGTAGCGCGGCGGCGCTGACCGCTTGCATAGTAGCCTGTGTATGCATTTTCCGTCCTTGTGCTCGCCAGAAGTCGATGCGCTCCATCATGAAGTCGAGAGCCAGGGTCTGCCCCCCAGGACTGTGGATGCGAAGCAGCACAGTCTCATATTGGTAGTAGTCGTAAAGAGAGTCCAGCTCATCGCAAAAATCTAGCGCGAGCTGATCGGTGATAGGGCCATTGATTAGCACAATGCCTTTTTCGTGTGTACGCAGCGTGCGGAGGATGGTGTCTGTCATTGAAATCTCCCCATTATTCTCGAATCGTTGTTTCAGTTCATGTTTTCTAACTTCGCTCGGCTGCGTCCCCAGCGCCCATCCGATAGCAACCAATAGGCTTCGCCCGGCGCTAGTTGGCTTGGAGGTCGGGCATCGGCGATGTGCATGCCTGAACTAGGTGGAGGTGGCAGCAGTTGACGCAGCAGCTCGCTTGAGTCGGGCTCAGTCGAACGCATGAGCCAACGGGAAGGGGTATTAGCGACCAGGATGCGAACAGCGTCCTTAGCATCGACGCCACTGCCCATGGCATGCTCAAGCGATTTCAGGCTTTGGGTTGCGAGCACGACGTTCGTACGATACGAACGGCAGCGGTCAAGCAGAGCTTGCTCTCCGCTAATGCGGTCTTGAGTGACGAAACGATGTGCTTCGTCAACGATGATGCCAACGGGGCGGTGCATTTGCTGGCGTGAAAAAACTGCAGCGTAAAAGCGGGCCTTGAGTGCGCGGGCTGCGATGGTCGCGCCTTTGCTGTTCGAAGGTTGAAACACTACGATGCGACCGCGGTCGATGATGCGTTGGATATTCATGTGCGCTTTGTGCCGGCGCGGGTAAGGGTCAGCATCGACCGCCCTTGTGAAGTCGGGGTCTGTCAGCGACTTCAGCAGAGTGTCTGCACTCATGCAAACGTAATTCCACTGCTGGATTAGTTCGTTGTCGCCCGTAAAGTTCTTAAACACGCTTGCTGCAGGTGAACTCACTTTGCACAGGTCGAGCAGACGGGCAAGATTTCTGGCGGTATCTCTCAGTCGGGTTGAACTTGTGCGAGTGTGATCCAGCAGGTAGCGCAGTTGATGCCAGAAACCATGTTCAAAGACTTCCCCGGGCCTGAGATCGTCGAGCATCTGTTTGAGAAGTGATGTCTGTGTTTTTTCCTGGAAGTCCTGTTCCAGCCTCATCAGGTCAGCCAGCAGGGCGTCTGCGAGCTCTCTCCAGTAGGAGTTTTCTTCGACCTTATTTTGGTCGAGCAGCAGTCGTAGCTCATCGAGTTTGTCAGCAGGGCTCAGTCGCAAGCCTTCATCGAAGAATCTGACCGGCGGGCATTTGCCGATGACAGTGACTCTGCGCGAGGGGTGATCCCGCTGGATCCGCTGATCAATGACAGCTGCGAGTTCTCGCTTGGGATCAATCACTAGCATGCTCATCTCTGTACCGTCTCTCAACTTGTAGCCGAGCATTGCATTCATGATTGGAATGACGACGGATTGGCTTTTGCCACAGCCGGTCCCGCCCAGCACTAGACTGTGGGTCAACACGGTGGGGTGCAGCGTTTCGTGACCGAAGAAGCCCTTCGCACGGGCGATCCGGAAAGGAGGATCGCTGGCCCTCCAGGGGGCGGGTGTCATGATGACTTGGCGTGCTTTGACAGGGCGTTGTCTTTTTTCCAGCTTTTTCATTGAGGTCAGCAGACCGTGAGTGATGGGGTCCTGCCTCTTTGCGCTCTTTTCATTTTTTTCATGCAACCAAGCAAAGCAAGCGCGAGTTTCGAAACGTTCTACGAGTAACAATAATCTGGCAGGTTTGACGGAGTTGCTTAAGGAGTAAGCTTGTGGAAGTGTCGTTCGGTTCTTGCTGATGTGTGAGTCTTTCAGCACGCGTTCGATTAGTTCTGCAGTCCACTTATGCCAGAATCGACCATCATTTTTTGCAACACGAAGATCTTCTTTGAACTTGCCGATCTGGTCCGGTTGGTAAGGGGTGTAGCGCAGCAGCAGAAACAGCTCGTGGATCATGCCGCGACGTACTTCTCGCCCATCTGTCGCTTCTGTTGCAGATTCATCTGGACAGACGTTTAAAGCTGCGACGCGAAGATATTTGCGAAACCTCTGCTCGCCTACTTTGACCTTGAACTCCCGGTTGTTAACGCTCATACTAATTCTGGGAAGGGCGCGCCACTTGGCCGGTTCTGCATTGTGGGTGTCTTCGTCCGCAGGATCAAACAAATTCATTTCACTCATTTTCATTCTCTAAATGGCACAGACACTCCTTCGAAGCGAATGCCACGAAGCAAAAGAAATGTCATGTGAGTAATAGCCAGGAAGCGGCCGAAGGGATGACGTGCGCACAATCGACCACTTGACCATTCGACGCGCGACTTTCCCTGCAGGGGCTTAACCCGGTTTTCTAAAATAGAGGTATTGCCCTCAACAGCTCAGCCGCTGAGGTATTCGTGAAATGAAGATGCACCACCACCCACCATGGTCAAGAACCACCGCTTCAGATACAGCGGTTGGGTCTTGCATGGAATGAGTTGAAAGCATGTGCGAATTTTGATGGCCCTTTGATCGAGCGTCAAATTTCGACTCATTCACGATCCGACTCCTGTTCCTGTGGCGCAGTTTCTGATTTCGCATGACTGATGGCGACTGCTAAAGCGATCGATGCGGATAGGGTGTTTAGCCAAGTGGCAATAATGAGAACCGGGTCGGCATCATGCATATATGCGTAAAAGAGCGTGAGGCTACCCGCGATAGTTGTCCAGATTGATTGAACCGGGGGTGATTTCCCGTTTGTTTTCTTGCGTGTTTCGTGCAAATCGATGCACAGCCGCGCAGTGGCTACGCTGATGACCGCGACCGCAAGTGCAGTCTTAATGACGTTTTGCATTTTTCTCTCTCCCTAAAAAAATCCACGCGCAGGAGAAGTCCTGGCTGGTGCCCGCTAAGGCAAAAAAAAGGGAGAAAACTTAAGGGGAGCTATCGACTTCGCATGCTAGTTTAAGCACCAAGGCTGGTGCGTTTAGGCAGTGATTTCAGAGCAAGAATCATTTGGAAGGTTTGCTATGCAGCGAAGTGTAGGGACCTTGGCGAGGCTTGCCAAATTTCGACAAATTCACTTGTTGTTTTTATGCTTTGTGAAAAATTAGTCAAAATATTTTTTTGCTAAGTTGTTGATAAGACTGGGTTGCTGACCAGTTTTGCATCGGTTTTGAACGCGCTTTGCATTGCTCGGATTACTCACTGATGGCGTAAAACTCTGTCAAATTATGGTGACGCTTGATCAGCCACGGGCCCCACTAGCTTCCATTGCGCAATCGAGCTAGTTAGTTGTCCTTGTCGCTTCGTTCAATAAGCTTCGCATGCGATGGCAATCTCAATGTCGTTGTGCCCGTGTCAGTGGGGCGGACAAACTGCGTCATTGGCCTTAGAGAGTGCAAAAGGCAAGAGCCCGGATCGATCACGAAGATATCGTCCACGAAAAAAAACGATTGCGAAAAAAACCGGTGGCGATAACTAAGTAGACGAAATCATCGGATGCGAACTGCTTCGGTCACGTAAACAGAACCAGATGACTTTTGCATGGGCCTTCAGTGCGATTCGCCAACGGACCTTCGAGAACGAGGTTCGCATTCGAATTGATTCATCAACGATGTTTGAACTCGGAGGTCCTGAGGTGGCCGGTATGCAGCGGTAGCGGTCAGTTGACCCATGCGTCTGACTGACTCTGAGTGTCATCAAGCGGTCGCTCAACTTAGCGGTCTCGGTACGCCTGGAGGACAGTTGAACGAGAGACGACCAATCAGTGCGAACCAGGCACTTTCTCATCGCTGCTCCTCAGGACTACTGCCCGTACATCGACTGCTGCCAGATTGGCAAGGCGTTGAGCGAAGCTGGAAGAGTAACAGCTCGGAGCTAAGTCGTGTGGGCGTGTACAAGATATCAAGTGTTGGGTGGCTCAGCTATTTCAGCCGTAACGCCTGCTTCCAGTCCGGCGCTTGCCACTCCCAGACGTGAACCTCCTCAAACATCTTGGGCAGGAGCATGCGACCAATCTCGATGCTCGCCGACAGCGGAGTAGCAGGATAGATGTGTACGACTCGGACGCCGGCAGCGAAGAGTTGCTGCAAGAACGCGTTAAAGCTTGTGCGGAACTGCTGAAGGTGCGCGCCCTTGCGGATGATGCCACGGCCCGGAACCACCGCCTCGAACTCGACGACCACGCGCCCAACGGGCAGCTGAACCTTGCCTGAGATGCTCACCACCACCGAGACCTCGCAAGGAAGTGAGACGGGCACGTTGTAGGCGTACTGCGGCTCCGGGCAGCCATCTCGGGTGTCCCAAAGCCATTTTTCGCCCGGTAAGTCGAGGATGGCGGCCGGCGTCTTGTCGCCGATGAGAGCGCCGAGCTTCATAAGCATGGGAATGGGTGCGAACGCGGCGATGGTCAGATGCGTAGCACCACCGCGGGTGGTAAGCGCGGGTAGCACTCGTTGCTCGTACTGCTGCGTGAGTGCACGCTGAGCGTTTGGCCAGAAGTCCGTGTCGTTGTCCTGTAGGTGGAAGTTGCTCTGGTCAATGTGTATGGCGGTGGATGTCGGAAACAGCTTGAAGTTGCTGTTAGTAAGCATCGCGTATTGGATGTCCCGCACCTCGACTACGGGCACATGGGTGCCCACGGGAAACGACATGATCAGCGGTGTGCTCTCGACCACACCGCTGGCTGAGTAGATGAGCTGGATGCGCGCTTCATGCTCGCGCTTCATTGCGCGCAGCTGTTCGGCCGTGAACTCATTGCTTCGGCCATCGCGGTCGATGCGGGCATGGCATTCGAAGCACGCGAGCATGAGGTTGCTCGGGTCTGCTGCGAGCCGCTCTGACTCGCCTGGAACGCCGCGAGGCCCAGCAGGGCTGTCGGCAATAATGTGCGCGTATTCGCCAACATTGCATTTAGCCATTGTGAGGAAGTCCCGGTCCACCGACTTGCAACAACCTCGGAACTCGCATCGGCCGGCCGCAGCAACCCACAGGTCACGTCGAACGGTCGCCGGGATGTAGGCGCGTTCAACCTTCCTGGTCATGGCTTTCGGCTTAGCGCCGCCGCTGCTAGGTACTTTACTTTTGGGCATTAGTATTCTCCAGCTTCAACTCTCGTAGCGCGCCTCGACGACTCAACGTCCAGACGCGAATGCAGTGCGTACCAACGATTGGAAAGAACAGGCGATCCCCCTCGTAAGTGTCGCATGCGACGGCCTGCTGCCAATCGTTCCGGTCAACACCAGATGGCGTGGGGTCGCGCTCGGGATGCGTATGCCAAAGACCTAGGTAGGCGGAGGTGTTGTGCTCCTGCAGCCACCGCTGGCGAGCCACCTGTTCGTGCTTTCGTGACCGGAAGAAATTGAACCGGCTGCGGCGGTCAGTGTACTGGGGCGTTGAGATCTCGTCGACGACGATGTCGTGCGAGTCGAGCAGATGTCGTCCCATCATTACGCCGCCTGCTTCCCTATCCGACCACCAGTGCTGTGCGAACGCCTCCATCTGCTTGAGTGCGTCTTCGACGATGATGAGTCGCTGCTTAGGCGTAACGCGGTACACCAGGTTCACGGCGAAGGCTCCTTCGGCGCGCGACAGTGAAGGCACGGGCGGCCGAACACCATGCGGGTAGCTTCCTTGTACGAGGTTGTCCGTGCAGCCTGGAACCAAGGCGTAGTCCGCAAACCCTGCTTGGCAGCAGCAGTTCCCTCACCAACCCAGAAGCGGTAGGAGGGCCTACGCGCGTCGTCTCCGGCCGTAGCCCAGGTCATCGCAGAAAGCAGATGCTCGGCGGCCAGAAGGCCTGTCTTTCGCGCCTGAATGGGCCCGAACGGCACGAACGCACCGGCACATCCCGTTAAATTGCGAGTAACCGGTTGATTCGGCTCGAGGAAGGACGTACGAGACGCCTGTGACGGCAGACCCTCGTCATCCCGATAGGCGCAGTCGAGGCAGCCATCACCTTTGGTCCACATCAGCACAGAGTGACCTCCGAGGTCCATGGCTTCGAGCCACGTGAAGACCACCGGGATTTCTTGCCGCCCGCCCTTAAGCACGCGCGAGAATGAACGCTCCACCGAGGGGGCGCCGAACGCAAATACGATTCCGTCGTATTGGCGGAGGTCGGCAGTCTTCCACCACTTCTGCGCAGTCGAGGTGACCGGGGTGATGCTCAGGCCGGGGTACCGCCGTTCCAACGCGAGCTTGAGTCCGACGGGTTTCGAGATATCGATGTAGATCGGCTCGAGCAGGTGGCGGAAGACGTTGTCCGCCGAATACTCGTCGTGGTCGACCACCGTGAGATTTCGAACGCCTGCCGCGGCCAGCGTATCCACGACAACGCTACCCACGGCGCCTGCTCCGAGCACTGCGACATGCTTCCCAGACAGCTCGAGCGCGCTGCCCCCACGCTCCCGCATGTACTGAGGCGCATGCCGGCGCATAGTCAGCGGCGTGACGGACGCACTCTTATCGATCCCGCCGCCGCGCGCGGTAAATACCGCAGCGACAAGCGACAGGCCACCAGCCTGGCGGGGAGCCGAGACCAACAGCGCCAGTTGCTTGGGCGAATTCTTCGAGGGACCGAGAAGCTGGTTCCATAGATTCAACTGCTCGGGCGTCAGCTGTTGGTGCACGGCGTCGATGAAGGCTGTCGTCAGCTTGTTGGGCTTCGCAGGGGGGAGCTCCAGCGCATCCAGGTGCACGTACAGCGCCCGTTGCCCGGCAAGCTTCTCCTGCCGTACGTCCCTGGGCCGGTCGGTTTCAGGTTCTACGAAGTACCAGTTCGGCGTCTTCAGCCTGGAGTTAACGAACCCCTTGACCATCCGCGACTTACCATCGACCTCGAAGTAGGCGCGAGAGCGTAGCGAACCAGGCAGGTGCAGCCAGTACCCCTCGAGTTCATTGAAGAACTCTCCGTAACCAGTGGCTGCATCGACCGCAGACTCCTCGAGCAAGTCGTAGGCCTTCAGGGCGGCATGTGCGACGATTTCCGCGGGGCGGCTCGGGTCCAGCGACAGACCTTGGCCATCGTCGATGCACACGGCTCCCGAATAGCTGACGTGCGCGAGCGGCGTGGTAGGCGGCTTCGTCGCGACCCAAGGGAGGCGCAGGTGTGCCTCGTCGCAGTCGATGAAGAGGGGCCAATTGCGTGTCGCTCCCGTCAGTTCGACAGCCAATATGGTCGGCCTCGATTCCTGCATCCGCACGACAGCAATCCCGCGTAGAGAGCAGGCGGACTTCACCGCGTCGAACGCGGCATCCACCTTTACGGGATCACCAACCTCGGCGGAGACCATGTCCGTTAAGCGGAGTTGCCGGTGCTGATGACTGCGGGCGCGACCATCTTGGCCGTCTCAGCCTTCTCGGGCACCTTGAAATCGTCGCCGAACTGCTTCTTAAGCAACTTGCATGCGTCCTCAGGCAGCTCTTCGTCGTAGGCCTCCTGAAGGGCGTCGCGCAGTGATTCGAGCCGCTCCTTGAAGTCCGTCATCTGGGCAGCGGTGCGCTTGGCCATCAAGTCAGTGTACGGCTGAACTGGCAGCGGAACCCTCAGACGCTCATGCCACCCGTCATCCTCGCAGTATTCGTCGGTGAAGTTGTCGAGCATCGCCTGGACCCAGTCGAGCATCGCCAGCAGGTCGACGGGCTTGCCAGACGTGCTGAAGTTCGGCTTGAACCACCTCAGCGCAGCTACGGTCAGTGCGATGCTGAGCGGTGCGCCGGGACCCGAAAATTTCCAATGGCGCCAGCGCTTAAGGTAGCGAATGCACCGGCGGTACTGCGCCAGCTCTTCCGAGTCTTCGAATGCGCCGCACACCAGCTTGGTCAGGCCCTTCGGGTCAGACACTTCCCAGATGCGGTGCTCCTCGGCGGAGTTTTCCTTGCCCTTTGCTAGGTACAGCGTCCCACTGGCGTCCTGGCTGTAGACGGCTAGGTCAACGTGATAGGCCGTCTTACCGCCGCTGATGTAGTTGACAGTCACGCACGGCCGGCGAATCTCGACTGTACGGAAGTTCGTGTCTACCGCGTCACGCACCTTCTTCTTGAGCGCAACTGGGTCGGGGTACTTATCTTGGTTCCAGTCGAAGATGAGGCCGACGTCGATGTCGAAGTTGCCGTCCAAGGGCACCACGCCTGTGTGCATGGAATAGCTCCCCTGATTGAAGTTGGTGAAGGTCGGCACTTCTTCGCCGAGGTTGTCCTTCAGCGCCTTGATGATGATGTCGCGCTTTTCGCGCAAGGTGGCCTTCTCGTCGTCTTCATTGAAACAGATGGCCTTGTGGAAGTCTTCGAACTGTTTTTGCACTGCAGGCATCTTCTTGTCCCTATCGTCTAAGAGCCAGGTCACGACTGCAGCGAGGAGTCCGAGACCTAGAAGTGGGTGCATGGGGGTGAAATCACTTTGCGGCTGTGCCACATTTTAGTATTTTTAAGAGCTACATATGCGTATTTAATTAAATTTATGATCTACATAAATATATGTGGGCCGCAGTGCAAATAGCGCCAGCGTTACAGAGACACTTGGCCTCTACGTTTTCGGCCAAGAGCTCGAAGGCAAGTGCCCGTCCGGCACCGCTATCTCTAAGTCGAGTTCTTCCTACCCGTATTGTGCGATCCGACCACTCACGTCGTCGGGGTTAACTGCTTTAAGAGCCGAGGGTGGGTTTCGTCGCCTGTCGTGGAGTCCATACCTCGGACCTGTGCGTCAGCAGGTTGTCCGGGAGACTTGATAGTCCGCAGCCGACAGGGATCAGTCGTTCGCAGGGCACTCCTCGAGCGACTGTATCCAGCCTACAGCCGAAATTGATTTGATCAACTTGAATGGTCAACCAGAACCCTTCTTAATGTTGTGGTCTTTGATAATAAAAATATCAAAATCTACATTTTCGAATCCATATTTCAGTCGCGAAATCGTAGTGATCTTCAAAATCGAAGCTACTTTGAAAATAGTCACGCTTAGATTCCACTCCTTTCGTTTTGACACGTTCTTTCGGTACAGAATAAATCCATTCGGACTTAATAGGAGCCGAATAAAAAAGCCCCCGTGGCGTTAGCAACGGAGGCTTAGTGCGCATCTAGCGCGTGTCGTCTTGGCGGAGGACACGCTATTGTTTCTTGAAACGCTTACATTTGTCAATAAGCATTTCAAGGGCTAGCTGGGTGCGTTTTTCTAACGAGAACGAGAGAAAAGTGCATGAAAAAACCCATCGATTTCGAAGCCCCGAATGTGAACGAAGAATCTTACGGTCACGAAAAAAATCACGCAAACGAAAAGTCTGCGAATGTTGCTCATCAACCTGAGCGACTCCTGCGGTTGAATCAGGTTCTGAAGCTGTTCCCGGTAAGCCGCTCCACATGGTATTCGGGCGTAGCTAAGCAAATCTTCCCTGCGCCCGTTCAGCTGTCCGCTAGGTCAGTTGCTTGGATTGAGTCTGAAATTCTCGCGCTCATTGCTTCAGCCGCATCCAAGCGATCCTGAATTCAATATTGAAAGATCCCTGGAAGGTTTCGGCCTTTCCAGGGGAATGCATTCGAAAGCTCGTTTTATTTCGAGTCGCTCGAGTCTTTCTGTATATCTGTGAAGGAATGATAGTGAGAAACGGGACACTAGAGAAAGAACCTGTTAGCAAGGCATCGAAAAAGGTCCAAGTCAAACGTATCCAAAGGGAAAAACTCAAACCTACAAGTGTTGCGCTGACTGAGGACGAGATCCGCAATTTGAAGGCTGAAGCCAAGCGACGCCACTGCGCCAGAAGTGCTTTGATCAGGACAGCTATTCAGCAGATGTTAGGAAATTCAAGCCATCAACTCACTATGTCGAATGCGCAAAAGCACATGCGAACAGAGGAGCTTGCAGAGATGTCTAACCTCGTGATGCGCCTGGCTTATGCAGCTGCGAGTCTAGAAGTGCGCATCACTCGCAGGCGCAGAGATCATGTTCGATTGCTTATCAGTGAGACCATGACGTGTTTGCAACGTCTTTCGGGTATGTATAAATGCTGATCAAAATCAATTGCTATACAGCAAAACAGAGGCAGCGTGTCTGTGAAATTTCAAGGCTCATTCGCTATCTTCTTGTCGGTCGAGGGCCTGGTCAATCGCTGGTGAGATTGGCTGGTCCGCCTTTCTGCCGAAATTTGATTCAACGCCACAATCCGTTTGGGGGTGAGATGGAAGAGTCGGCAACCGATATAGCTAAGCAATTGACGAGTTCAGTCCTGAGCGCGCGTATTGGTGATTCGAGGCCGCACGATCTTTGCACACATGTCATCATGAGTATCCCACCTCGCTATCGTTCAAGAAATGCATTGAAGAGCCTGGACTTCAATGAAAAAAATTCCGATGAAGGAACGTATGTCGGAGCTCTTCGCATCGCGTTGGATATTCTCGATATGTTGGCTATAGATCATCGACTTGCTTTGTATTGCGTTGTGCATGCAGACCGCCGTCACATGCATATTCATGCCATAGTTGGGCGTTTTGCTTATGGGGCGCGTGACCTGGTTTCCGATAGAAGTTCATTCGATTTAATTCGAATATCGAAAACTATCGACGAGCGCTATAGCCTTTGTAAGGGCGGCGCGGCTTTCAAAAATTCACACCGACAAGCAACTAATGCACTGGTGTGAAGAGTGGTTTGATCGTTTCGATTGATGTTGAAATGGTTTTGTTAAGAGTAAAGGAACTCTGACCATTCAGCCATCATTTTTCGACGTTTTTCAACCAATGTAGTTCGTTGATATGCTTCGATCGTTTTGTCATCTAATGCATGAGCAAGAGCCATTTCTCGAAGCTCAACTTCGTAATTAGTCATCTCGGATGCCCATACTGTGAAGCTTGCACGGAAACCGTGCGGCACGGCATTTGCGCCCATGCGTCTCATGAGTTGAGTCATACTCATATCGGAAAGTTGCTTGCCGCTTCGCCCAGGGAAAATGTAATCTTGCTGATCGTCGTCCGTTGCAAAACGCGGCAGTGTTTGAAGCAGTTTCAGGGCCTCTGAGGTCAGTGGCACAGTGTGGTCGCGTCCTGACTTCATTCGATGTCCAGGAATTTTCCACAATCCATCCTGTAGGTCAATTTCGGACCAGACTGCGCCACGGGCCTCACCCGAGCGGCATGCAGTCAGGATGACCCATTTCAATGCTTTTGCTGTCTTGCCTTCGACCAACTCTAGACGTTGAACAAATGCACGCATCTCTTTCACTGGGATAAAAGCGTGATGTTTACGCATATTAACCTTAGATGGTTTAGGCAGCGAATGTTGTAGATTGCCACGCCACTGGGCCGGATTCTCCTTAGATCTGTAGCCACGGCTAGCAGCCCAACTCAACACCAGCTCAATGCGGTTGCGGAGTCGGACCATCGTTTCATTTTTCGTTTGCCAATGTGGCTCAATGACTCCTAGGACATCATTCACCGTCACTTCTCGAACATGTTTACGTCCAATCAAGGGGCTTGCGTAGGTTTGAAGTGTGCTGACCCATTGAGCAGCGTGTTTTTTGTTCTTCCAGCTGCTGCGATGTAGCTCGATGTAGTCACTGGCGCACTTGTCAAATGTCCATTCAATCTTTTGTCGCTGTTGTCTGCGCTCAGAGATGGGGTTGACACCGGATTTGATTTGATCCTTGAGGGCTTGAGCTTTTTGGTGCGCCATAGCCAAGCTCACAGCTGGGAATGAGCCCAATCCAACATCTGATCGTTTAAGGCCAATGAAGGTGCGAAGGATCCAAGAGCGTGCACCTGATTCGCTCACGGTCAGATAGAGCCCAGCTACTCCACCAACTGCATGAAAACCTGGCTTGGTCAGTTGCCTTACTTGAAGGGCGCCCAGCTGCTTGGCAATTCTTGGCATTTTTAAGCTTCGAAAAATCTATACCATCAACTATACCATCATAGAAAAATGCGATTTCACTGGACTCAGCAGGACCAAATCGGACATAAATTACATATAAATCAATGACTTAAATGAAATGTATGGACGTAAAAAAACCCCCTAGATAGGGGGTCTGGCGGAAGCGGTGAGATTCGAACTCACGGACCCTTTCGAGTCGCCGGTTTTCAAGACCGGTGCAATCGACCACTCTGCCACGCTTCCTTGGGGCCAGATTGTAACGAGTTAAATCACCGATTCCGGCTGTTCCAGCATCGCCCCCCATCAAAAGCCATTTAAGCCGCAGACAACATGCCGCGCTTTTCGATGAAGGCCACCACGTCGGCCAGGCCATCCAGCGTTTTGAGGTTGGTCATGACCCAGGGACGCGTTTCCGGGTTGGGGCGCATGCGGTGGGTGTCGTCACGCATCACTTGCAGGTCTGCGCCCACATGCGGGGCCAGATCGGTCTTGTTGATGACAAATAAATCACTCTTGGTGATGCCCGGGCCGCCTTTGCGCGGGATCTTTTCGCCCGCAGCCACGTCGATCACATAGATCGTGAGGTCGGAGAGTTCTGGGCTGAAGGTGGCGGCCAGGTTGTCGCCGCCGCTTTCAATGAAAACCACATCGGCGTTCGGAAATTTTTCCAGCATCCGGTCAATCGCTTCGAGGTTGATGGACGCGTCTTCTCGGATGGCGGTGTGTGGGCAGCCGCCCGTTTCCACGCCCATGATGCGCTCGGCAGGCAGTGCACCGCTCACGGTGAGCAGGCGCTGGTCTTCCTTGGTGTAGATGTCGTTGGTGATGGCGATCAGGTCCCAGCGCTCGCGCATGTTTTTACACAGCATTTCGAGCAGCGTGGTTTTGCCGGAGCCGACCGGCCCGCCAATGCCCACGCGCAGGGGCGGCAGTTTTTTGGTGCGGTGGGGGATGTGGTGCAGTGTAGAAGAGGATGTGCTGTTCATGATCGAAAAATTCGGGAGTATTGGGTTTCGTGGCGGGCCGACAGGATGGCCAGCATGGGGTTGAAGGCTTGCCGGTCTTCGTCGTTGGTTTGCATGGCCGTTTGCACGGCCAGAGGTATCTCGCGGGCCAGCCGCGCCAGCATGCGCTGGCCCGCGCTTTGGCCGAGAGGCACGGCTTTGAGGGCGGCCTGGGTCATGTTCTCGGCCCAGCCAAAGGCACAGGCCTGCAAGGCCTGGGCAAGCGGGGCCTGGGCCAGTGACAAAGCCAGCGCCATGGCCAGGGGATAGGTGGGGGGCAATTGGGCGCAGCAGTTCAGTTGCGCATCGCTGGCTTGCTGCAAGTTGCGCAGCCAGTCGAGCAAGGAGCGGCCCATCTGTTCGGCTTGCAAGCGCATTTCGGCGGTTTCGCGAGTGGCCATCACCCAATCGTTCAGGGCTTGCAGCCGGGCGGTGTCGCCGCACTGCCATGCGGGGATGGCTTGCGCCAGCACCGCCATGTCACCGCGCGACTGCGTCAGGTGCAGATGGTCCACCACCCAGTCGGTGGCACTTTGCACGTTGTGCACCAAGCCTTGTTCGATGGCGGCTTCGAGACCTTCGGAGTACGAGAAGCCACCAATCGGCAGCGCAGGCGATGCCAGCCAGATCAGTTGCAGCAAGCCAGACGGGGCGCTGTCAGTGCTCATGCTTGCAGCCGGGGCCGTGCGCATGCGGCTCGGCAGTCGTTGCGTTGTCGCTGTGCGAGTGACCGTGGTCGTGGTTATGTCCATGACCGCCGTGCGAATGCCCGCCGTGGTCACCATACGCGCCACTTTCTGGCTCGAAAGCCTCAGACACGGCCACCACCGTCATGTGCATCGCCCGCAGCATGTCGGCCAGCACATGGTCGGGTTCGATCTTGAGGTGGTCGGGTTTCAGCTCAATCGGCACATGCCGGTTACCCAAGTGGTAGGCGGCGCGGGTCAGGTCAAAGGCACTGCCGTGTTCGCTGCAAGCGGTGATGCGCAAAACCTCTTGGGGTGCGGCCTCTACGCGAATGAGAGAGCCGTCTTCGGCCACCAGCACATCGCCACCGCGCACCACGGTGCCCCGTGGTAGGAACACGCCAAGTTGGCGGCCCGTGCTGTCGGTCGTGTCAAAGCGGCTCTTCTGGCGGGTATCCCAGTCGAGCGTGATGGTGCTGGCGCGCTGGACCAGCACACGGGCCAGGCCACGGCCTTGGGGCATGAGTTTGGAGCAAGTGATCATCAGAACAAAAAGTAGCGTTGCGTCATCGGCAGGCTGGCGGCGGGCTCGCACACCAGCAACTGGCCGTCGGCACGCACCGCGTAGGTCTGGGCATCGACTTCCATGCGGGGCGCGTAGTCATTGTGGACCATGTCCTTTTTGCCCACTTGGCGGATGTTCTTCACGGCCGACAAGGTTTTTTGCAGGCCATAACGCGCCCCAATGCCCGCCTGCAAACCGGCTTGCGATACAAAGGTCAGCGAGCTGCGCGACAGCGCGCCGCCAAAGCTGCCAAACATGGGGCGGTAATGTACCGGCTGTGGCGTGGGGATGGAGGCGTTCGGGTCGCCCATGGCGGCCAGTGCGATGAAGCCACCTTTCATGATGAGCGCCGGTTTCACACCAAAAAACGCGGGCTTCCAGATCACCAAATCCGCCCACTTGCCCACTTCGATGCTGCCCACTTCGTGGCTCATGCCGTGCGCAATCGCGGGGTTGATGGTGTATTTGGCGATGTAGCGTTTGACGCGGGCGTTGTCATGGCGGTCGGTGTCGCCGGGCAGGCTGCCGCGCTGCTGTTTCATTTTGTGTGCGGTTTGCCAGGTGCGGATGATGACCTCGCCCACCCGGCCCATGGCCTGGCTGTCGCTGCTCATCATGCTGATGGCGCCCAGGTCGTGCAGGATGTCTTCGGCCGCAATGGTTTCCTTGCGGATACGGCTTTCGGCAAAGGCCAGGTCTTCGGCAATGGCCGGGTCCAGGTGGTGGCAGACCATGAGCATGTCCACATGCTCGTCGAGCGTGTTGATGGTGTAAGGCCGTGTGGGGTTGGTGGAGGACGGCAGCACATTGGCCTCGCCCACCACCTTCAAGATGTCGGGCGCATGCCCGCCGCCCGCGCCTTCGGTGTGGAAGGTGTGGATGGTGCGGCCCTTGAAGGCGGCCACCGTGTCTTCCACAAAGCCCGACTCGTTGAGCGTGTCGGTGTGGATGGCCACTTGTGTGTCGGTTTCTTCGGCCACGCTCAGGCAGTTGTCGATGGCCGCTGGCGTGGTGCCCCAGTCTTCGTGGAGCTTGAGGCCAATCGCGCCTGCGCTGATCTGCTCGTGCAGCGCAGCAGGCAAGGTGGCGTTGCCTTTGCCCAAAAAGCCCAGGTTCATCGGGAAGGCATCGGCCGCCTGCATCATGCGTTCGATGTTGAAGGGCCCGGGTGTGCAGGTGGTGGCAAAGGTGCCGGTGGCCGGGCCTGTGCCGCCGCCCAGCATGGTGGTCACGCCGCTGGCCAGTGCTTCGTCAATCTGCTGGGGTGCGATGAAATGGATGTGCGAGTCGATGCCGCCTGCGGTAACGATCAATCCCTCGCAGCTGATGATCTCGGTGCCTGGGCCGATGACGATGTCGACACCCGGTTGTGTGTCGGGGTTGCCCGCTTTGCCAATGGCGGCGATGCGGTTGCCGCGCAAACCAATGTCGGCCTTGACGATGCCCCAGTGGTCGATGATGAGCGCGTTGGTGAGCACGCAGTCCATCGCGCCCTCGGCGTTGGTGCGCTGTGATTGCGACATGCCGTCACGGATGGTTTTGCCGCCGCCAAATTTCACCTCTTCACCGTAGCCACCCGCTTGCAGTGTGAAGTCTTTTTCAACCTCAATCACCAAGGCTGTGTCGGCCAAGCGAACGCGGTCGCCCACGGTGGGGCCAAACATTTCGGCATAAGCACGTTTGTCGATGTGGGCCATGTCAGGTACCTTTCTGAGGATGCGAGGGGGTGGCCATGTCACTCAATGGGTCATGGGCATGAACGGGACTCATCAGGTCGTTCAACGAAGTTAGCGCGAGCACCAGCAAACTGACCGAACACAAGCGGTAAGTTAATTTTGTCCATTGGTTGCTGACCTGACGAAGGATGCTTGCCACGGCTGCGGCGCAAACAAAGCACCAGATCAGCGATGAGGCCATGAAACCTGCCATGAAGGTCATGTAATCGGTGGTCTGTGGCTCAGCAATGCCCAAGCCGCCCAGGGTGCTTCCAATGGCAGCCCAAAAAGCCAAGTTTTGTGGATTTGTCAACGACAGAGACATGCCCCGTCTGAATGCGGGTCTGACTTGAAGTTCTGTGCGAGATCCAATGGTGTCTTCAGAGCAAGCGGTACGCCAGCTGTCCCATGCCAAATAAAGCAGGTAGCCCGCACCAGCCAAGCCCAGGGGTATGCGCACCACAGCGATTTGTATCAGCAAGCCAATGCCGGTAAGACCCAGAATAGCCCATGAGGCATCGCCAACCAAGGAACCCAATTGGGTTTGCAAAGCAGCGTGAAAACCACCTTTGGCACCTTGTTTGATGGTCTCAACAAATACGGGGCCGGGTGCGGCGTTGAAGATCAATCCCAAAAGAAAAGCGGTGATGAAAAGCGTCATGGTGTGCTTTCAAGTCCACCTTGGACCAGCCCCCGAAAGCCATACACCACACGGTCACCTGCGTAGTCCACCAGCTCCACGGTGCGTTGCTGGCCGGGCTCAAAGCGTACGGCGGTGCCGGAGGCGATGTTCAGGCGCATGCCGCGTGCAGCAGCGCGGTCAAAGCGCAGGCCCGCGTTGGTCTCGGCAAAGTGGTAATGCGAGCCCACCTGAATGGGGCGGTCGCTGGCGTTTTGCACCACCAGCGTGCAGGTGCGGCGGCCCACGTTCAGGGCGTGCTGGCCGGGGTCAATCAAAAGTTCTCCGGGGGTCATGCGGGACTCACTTTTTGCCGAAGTAAACCGCCAGGGCCACCAAGGCGCTTGCGACCACAAAGCCCAGCACATCGGTGCTGTGCCAGTGCGAACCACCGAGGCTGTGCCCGTCATGTGCCCAAGCGGCCGTGCCCAGATTCAAAAGGGCGAAAGAAAGTGTCCGAGCCAGATTTTTCATGGGGTGTTCCTTTGCAATGTTCAAACGATGGGTTGGTGCACGGTCACCAATTTGGTGCCGTCCGGAAAAGTGGCTTCCACCTGTATGTCGGGGATCATTTCTGCGATGCCGTCCATCACGTCGGCACGCGTCAAAACGGTGCGGCCTTCGCTCATGAGTTGGGCCACGGTCTTGCCGTCCCGTGCGCCTTCCATGACGGCAGCGCTGATCAGCGCAATGGCTTCGGGGTAATTCAGCTTGAGGCCGCGTGCCTTGCGGCGCTCGGCCAAAAGGCCTGCTGTGAAGATCAGCAGCTTGTCTTTTTCACGAGGGGTGAGTTCCATTTTGGTGCGTTCTGAAAGAGTTGGTGCATTGAATGAATCCAATCAAGCAAAGAGCGTGCCCTTTATAGCGGCTTGGAAAATTTCTAGGGAAACGCCATGCGCATGGGGTGGTCGCGAGGGTTCTCCCGTGGGTTGGCACGGTGATTGCAACAGCAAGTCCAGCGTTGCAAGTCTCCGCGTGTTTGAAAACCTACTTTCCTGATTGGAGTGATCTCATGATGAACCGTCGTGGCAATCTCAAAGCCCTCGCCACTGCCGCAGCCTTGGTGGCTGGCAGTTTGACTTTTTCGGTCCAGGCACTGGCCGCTGACACCATCAAGGTGGGCGTGCTGCACAGCTTGTCGGGCACCATGGCCATCTCCGAGACCGTGTTGAAAGACACCGTGCTCATGGCCATTGACGAGATCAACGCCAAGGGTGGCGTGCTCGGCAAAAAGCTGGAGCCTGTGATTGTTGACCCTGCTTCCAACTGGCCTTTGTTTGCTGAGAAAACCAAGCAGCTGCTGGGCCAAGACAAGGTCTCGGTCATCTTCGGTTGCTGGACTTCGGTGTCGCGCAAATCGGTTTTGCCCGTCGTGGAAGAAATGAACGGCCTGCTGTTCTACCCCGTGCAATATGAAGGTGAAGAGCTGTCCAAAAACGTGTTTTACACCGGTGCTGCGCCCAACCAGCAGGCCATTCCTGCAGTGGACTACCTGATGAGCAAAGAAGGCGGGGCAGCCAAGCGCTGGGTCTTGTTGGGCACCGACTATGTGTACCCCCGAACCACCAACAAAATCTTGCGCGCTTACCTCAAGTCCAAAGGCGTGGCTGACAAGGACATCGACGAAAAATACACCCCCTTTGGCCACAGCGATTACCAAACCATCGTGGCCGATGTGAAGAAGTTTTCTGCTGGCGGCAAAACCGCTGTGGTCTCCACCATCAACGGTGACTCCAACGTGCCTTTCTACAAAGAACTGGGCAACGCGGGCCTGAAGGCCAAAGACGTGCCCGTGGTGGCGTTCTCGGTGGGTGAAGAGGAGCTGCGTGGCGTGGATACTAAGCCTTTGGTCGGTCACTTGGCGGCATGGAACTACTTCATGAGCATCAAGAACCCTGCCAACGACGAGTTCACCAAAAAGTGGGCGGCTTATGCCAAGGCCAAGGGCATCGCTGGTCACAAAGACAAAGCTTTGACCAACGATCCAATGGAAGCCACTTACATCGGCATCAACATGTGGAAGCAAGCGGTTGAAAAAGCCAAGTCCACCGACACCGACAAAGTCATTGCAGCGATGGCCGGTCAAACCTTCAAGGCACCGAGCGGCATCACCAGCAAGATGGATGAGAAAAACCACCACCTGCACAAGTCGGTGTTCATCGGCGAGATCAAGGCCGACGGCCAGTTCAACGTGGTCTGGAAGACACCTGGCCCAGTGAAAGCCAAGCCATGGAGCCCTTATATCCCTGGCAACGACGTCAAGCCTGACGAACCTGTCAAGAAGTGATGGGTTTGAAGGTCATTCCCGCGCAGGCGGGAATCCATGACAGTCAACGAGATGGATCCCCGCATTCGCGGGGATGACACGACACTTGTCATTCATGAGTTTGATGAAAAAACTGTCATTCCCGCGCACGCGGGAATCCATTTCATGCCTAAGTTTGCCTTGGCGAGCAACTGCTGAACATGAGATGAGAAAAATGAAAAGATGGATGGTGAAAGGCGCGTTGATCGCCAGCGCGGTGTGGTGCTTGACGGCTGCGCACGCCCTGACGATTCAGGAGGCCCGTGGCATGGCGACCGGGGAGAGCGATGCCCGCGTAGAAGCCTTGGCCAAAGCAGTGGCCCAAGGCGATGAAAAAACGGCAGTCTATCTGCAGGCGCTGTCTGACGATGTCGTCAAGATCAGCAAGGACGAGGTGATCATGGTGCGCGATGGCCAGGGCACAGACCCGGTCACAGGTCAATCGGTGCCCGTACCTGATGATGCCGACGATGTGATGCTGAACAACCGCCTGCGTGGCGAACTTGACACCGCTTTGGCGGCGCTCAAGTTGTTCAGCCCTGATGTGAAAGTGCGCCGCCTGGCTGCATTGTCCTTGCTCAAAGAGCCCGATGCCAGCCGAAAGCCATTGCTCGACAAAGCCTTGGCGGCCGAAAAAGATCCCACCGTGCAAAGCTTGGTGCGACAGGCCCGCGCTGCAGCGCTGCTGACCAGCGATGCACCGAATGACCGCTTGCTGGCCGCCCGCGAGCTGGCCGACAGCAAACAGCCAGAGACCTTGTTGTTGCTCAACCAGCGCCTGGCTGATGAGCAAGAGCCTTCGGTCAAGAAACAAATTCAGACCTCCTTGGCCGCTGTGCAGAACAGCTTGCGCTGGGGCGAACGCTTGGGTGCGTTGTTCACGGGTGCCAGCCTGGGCTCCATCTTGCTGCTGGTGGCACTGGGGCTGGCCATCACGTATGGCCTGATGGGCGTGATCAACATGGCGCACGGCGAGTTGATGATGATCGGGGCCTATGCCACCTATGTGGTGCAAGCCTTGTTCCGAAATTACCTGCCCGGTGCGTTTGACGCTTATTTGCTCGTGGCCATTCCTGTCGCATTCCTCACTTCGGCCTTGGTGGGCGCCGTGATGGAGCGCACCGTGCTCAAGCATTTGTATGGCCGCCCACTGGAAACCCTGCTGGCCACCTGGGGCATCAGTCTGGTGCTGATGCAAGGTGTGCGCAGCTTGTTTGGTGCGCAAAACGTGGGCGTCGAAAACCCTTCGTGGATGAGCGGCGCGTGGGAGCTGTTGCCCAACCTGCAATTGCCTTGGAACCGCGTGCTCATCATCGTGTTTGCCGCCGCAGTGTTGGTGGGCATGGCGCTTTTGATCGGCAAAACGCGCTTGGGCTTGTTTGTCCGTGGCGTCACGCAAAACCGCCCCATGGCGTCGTGCATGGGCGTCAACACCGCCCGCATCGACACCTATGCCTTCGCATTGGGCTCGGGCATTGCCGGCCTGGCCGGTTGCGCCCTCAGCCAAGTGGGCAACGTTGGTCCTGATCTGGGCCAGAGCTACATCGTGGACTCGTTCATGGTGGTGGTGCTCGGTGGCGTGGGCCAGCTGGCGGGCACGGTCTATGCCGCGCTGGGCCTGGGCTTGGTCAACAAGTTGCTCGAAGGCTGGACTGGCGCTGTGCTGGCCAAGATTTGCGTGCTGGTGTTCATCATCGTCTTCATCCAGAAGCGCCCCCAGGGCATCTTCGCGATGAAGGGGCGCAGTGCTGAAGCATGAATATGAGCATGACCATGAAAAAATTCCAATTACCTGCTGTAGCCCCCTTGCTGGCTCGCAAAGCTTGGTCGGTGTTCTTGCTGGCGCTGATCCTGGTCGGTGTCGTGGCACCGGCGTTCAACCTGCTGGTGCCTGCAGGCAGTGTCTTCCACCTGAGCGACTACGCCATCGCCTTGATTGGCAAGATCATGTGCTACGCGATTTGCGCCCTGGCCATGGACCTGATCTGGGGCTACACCGGCATTTTGTCGCTGGGGCACGGCCTGTTCTTCGCTTTAGGTGGCTACGTGATGGGCATGTACCTGATGCGCCAGATCGGCCAGGACGGCAACTACAAGAGCGACTTGCCCGACTTCATGGTCTTTTTGGACTGGAAAGAGTTGCCTTGGCACTGGGCTCTGTCGGACAGCTTCATCGCCACCTTGATTCTGGTGGTGCTGGTGCCCGGTGTCATCGCCTTTGTGTTTGGCTATTTCGCCTTCCGCTCGCGCATCAAAGGGGTGTATTTTTCCATCATCACCCAGGCCATGACGTATGCGGCCATGCTGCTGTTCTTCCGAAACGAAACCGGCTTTGGTGGTAACAACGGCTTCACCGATTTCAAGCGCATTCTGGACTTGCCGATCGCTACACCGGGCATGCGCATGGGGCTGTTTGTGATCACCGGCTTGACGCTGCTTGGCTTTTACCTGTTCTCGCGCTGGTTGGTGGGCAGCAAATATGGCCGCGTGTTGCTGGCCATTCGCGATGCCGAAACGCGCGTCATGTTCTCGGGCTATTCACCTTTGCCTTACAAACTCAGCATCTGGGTGATTTCGGCCGTGATGTGTGGCATTGCAGGTGCTTTGTATGTGCCGCAAGTGGGCATCATCAACCCGGGTGAGATGAGCGCTGCCAACTCGATCGAGATCGCAGTTTGGGCCGCTGTGGGTGGCCGGGGCACCTTGATCGGCCCGATTGTGGGGGCCTTTCTGGTGAACGGTGCCAAGAGCTGGTTGACGGTCACAGCGCCTGAGTTCTGGTTGTACTTTTTGGGTGCGCTGTTCATCGCGGTCACCTTGTATTTGCCGCAAGGCGTGGTGGGCTTGGTCCGTGCACGCCAAGGCTTCCTTAAACATTTACGTCATTCCCGCGAAAGCGGGAATCCAGGCCCAGGATCCCCGGTCAAGCCGGGGATGACTGCTCCTCCGCCATCTACCGATCAGAAAGGCGGTGCCGCATGACGCCCGATCTCTTGCAACAAGGGGCCCAGCGTGTGGCCGAACACGCCAAGCTGGTGAGCCAAGCCACCGAGTCCGGTGGCCGCAGCGCAGGCTATGGCCGTGTGGTGCAAGATACAGCGCAAGTGGACGTGACCCACGGCCGCATCTTGTACCTGGAAGACGTGAGCGTGAGCTTTGACGGCTTCAAGGCCATCAACAAGCTGTCGCTCGACATTGCGCCGGGTGAGCTGCGCTGCATCATCGGCCCCAACGGCGCGGGCAAGACCACGATGATGGACATCATCACCGGCAAAACTCGCCCGGACGAAGGCACCGTCTTCTTTGGCAGCACCATCGATTTGCTGCGCCACAACGAACCCGAAATTGCGCAGCTGGGCATTGGCCGCAAGTTTCAAAAGCCGACGGTGTTCGAGCACCTCACGGTGTTTGAAAACCTGGAGTTGGCGCTGAAAACGCCCAAAGGCGTGAAGGCCTCGATGTTCTTCAAGCTCGATTCGCGCCAGAGCGATCGCCTGGCCGAAGTGCTCCACACCATCCATTTGCAAGACAGCGTGCGGGTGCAGGCGGGCACGCTCAGCCACGGTCAAAAGCAATGGCTGGAGATCGGCATGTTGCTCATGCAAGACCCGAAGCTGTTGTTGCTGGACGAACCAGTGGCGGGCATGACCGACCATGAAACAGAACGCACCGCCGAGTTGTTTTTGACCCTCAAAGGCAAGCATTCGCTGATGGTGGTGGAGCACGACATGAGCTTCATTCGCACCATCTCGGACATCGTCACCGTGCTGTGCGACGGCTCGGTGCTGGCCCAGGGCACGCTCGATCAGGTGCAAGCCGACGAGCGGGTGATTGAAGTTTATTTGGGGCGCTGACCATGAGCACATCGACCCAGAAACGTCATCCCTTACGTCATGCCACCCGTCACCCCTGTGCGTCATCTCTTACGTCATGCCACCCGTCACTCCCGTGCGTCATCCCGGACTTGATCCGGGATCCATTTTCGAATTGGCTTATGTCGGACCTGAAGGTCCGACCTACTTGAAGAATGAAACATGCTTGAAGTCAATAACATCCACCAGTATTACGGCGGCTCCCACATCCTGCGCGATGTGAGCCTGTCTGCCGAGCAGGGGCAAGTCACCGTCTTGCTGGGCCGCAACGGCGTCGGTAAAACCACCTTGCTCAAATCGCTCATGGGCCTGGTGCCGATCAAAAGCGGCAGCGTCACGTTGGCTGGGCAAGACATCACACAGGCAAAACCCTACGAACGTGCGGCGGCCGGTATTGGCTATGTGCCTCAGGGTCGAGAAATCTTTGCCCGTTTGACGGTCGAAGACAACCTGCGCATGGGCTTGGCCACACAGCCCGGTGGCACACCGATACCGCCCGAGTTGTTCGAGCTGTTCCCGGTGCTCAAGCAAATGCTGCACCGCCGAGGTGGTGATTTGTCAGGCGGCCAGCAACAGCAGTTGGCCATCGCCCGCGCTCTGGCGGCCAAGCCGCGCTTGCTGATCCTGGATGAACCCACCGAAGGCATCCAGCCCAGCATCATCAAAGACATCGGCCGCGTGATCCGCCAACTGGCTGACGTGGGCCTGCAAGGCCAGCGCATGGCGGTGTTGCTGTGCGAGCAGTACTACGACTTCGCCGAAGAACTGGCTGACCAGTATTTGGTGATGGAGCGCGGTGAGGTGATCGCCCGAGGCCCTGGCAGCGAGATGAAGGAAAAGAACATCCAACAGTTGGTGGCGATTTGACGCAGCCTAGTTGTCATGCCCACGAATGCGGGTATCTATGGATGCCGAAAGCCATGGACCCCCGATCAAGTCGGGGGTGACAAAATCAGGGAGGATGTCCCCTTTATTGTCATGCCCGCGAATGCGGGTATCCATGGATGCCGAAGACATGGACCTCCGATCAAGTCGGGGGGTGACAAAATCAGAGAGGATGTCCCCTTGATTGTCATGCCCGCGAATGCGGGTATCCATGGATGCCGAAGACATGGACCCCCGATCAAGTCGGGGGTGACAAAATCAAGGAGGATGTCCCCTTTGTTGTCATGCCCGCGAATGCGGGTATCCATGGCCACCGAAAGCCATGGACCCCCGATCAAGTCGGGGGTGACAAAATCAGGGGCAGGTCGGTGGCTTCAGTCTGGAAGCTCATCCGCTAATGACTACAAATTCCAAAGCCTGGGCACGGTGCCGCTCATGCGCCACATCTCAAGCCGCCAGGCCGCCCACACTTGACGCAGCAGCTGCATGGCAGGCTCGGTCACGGGTGACAACACGCGCAGCACGATGACCTGTTGGTGCGGCGATGTGGCCCCGGCGGTCAGGCGAAGTTCAGACGCTTCGAGCAGTTCACGCGCACAGGCCAAAGCGCGTTCGCTGCGTTCAGCCGCGATGGCACTGCCCGCTGCAAACACCAGCGTGGCCATGCATCGCTGCCCAGCCAGGCCCAGCGGGCTGTTCATCAATCGGGTGTCGGTGGCGCTGATAGTGCCGCGCTCCAGCCACACACCAGAGACTTCCATGTGTTGGCGGAACGTGCCTTGCGCAAAGGGCAGGTCGGCAGCGGGCAGGCCCAGCGCGGAGATGTCCCAGGTCATCATTTCTGCGCCAGGCGCCAAGTCAAATACGGCGCGGTTGAGCGCATCACATTGGTTGTAGGCGATGGCCTCGAGCGGCAACCATTCCAGACGGGCATCGGCTTCCACCCGGGCGTGCACTTGCTGGGTGGCCAGGCCCGCGTCTGACCGGTAAAAGCGGGTAGCACCAGGGGTGGTGACCAAGCCATGTGCGCCAGCACCTACGGTCACCTTCATGTCCAGCATGTCGCCGCCCACCAAGCCGCTGGGCGGGTGCACCAGCACGTTGTGGCACACCGCATCGCCTTCCGGGTAAAGGCTTTGCAGGATGCGCAGCGGCCCGTTGTGCAGGTAGCGCGCAACGCTGCGCTCAGACTCCAGGGTGTAGTCGAGCGTGAGGCTGGCGTGCCAGGTCATGCCTTGACCCACGCCAAATTCATTCGCCTTGCGAGCCGCGATGCGCCCATCCGGTGGTGTGCTTTTCGATGTAGCTGAACAGCTCGTACATGACCATGGCCATCGCGCCCACGACCACCAAGCCAGAGAACGCCAGACCCATCTGCATGGCCGAGCCCGCCGAGATCAGCAGGTAGCCAATGCCTTCGTTCGAAGCCGTCATCTCGGACACGGTGGTGCCCACAAAGGCGAGGGTGATGGCCACTTTGAGCGAGCCATAGAAGTAAGGCATGGAGCGGGGCAGGCCGACTTTGACCAGCACGTCCCAACGCTTGGCGCCCAACACGCGCAGCACGTCTTCCAGTTCAGGCTCCAGCGTGGCCAGACCGGTGGCAATGTTGACCATGATGGGGAAAAAGCTGATCAAGAAAGCCGTCAAGATGGCCGGGCCGATGCCGATGCCAAACCACACCACCAAGATGGGCACAAAGGCCGCTTTGGGCAAGGCGTTGAAGGCGGTCATGAGCGGGTACACGGCGGCATAGGCCAGACGTGAGCTGCCGATGACAAAGCCCAACAGCACACCCACCACGATGGCGATGCCGAAGCCCACCATGGTCACCCAGAAGGTGCGCCAGGCGTGACCGGCGATCACTTCTTTGAATTCGATGGTTTGCTGCGCGATGCGCGAGGGGCTGGGGAAGACGAATTCCGACACGTTGAAGGCGCGGCACAGCCCTTCCCAGATCAGGATGCTGAGGACCAGCAAAGCCCAAGGGGCCCAGCGTTCGAGGGTTTTGTTGTTCATGAAATGACTCCCGCTCATTGGTTGATCGCCGCGCCGGTCTTGCGCATGGCACCGATGTGGCCGCGCAGCTCGTGCACGATGTTGGTGAATTCGGGGGTGTAGGTGATCTCCAGATCACGCGGGCGCGGCAGGTCGATCTCGCGCTTGACCACGAAGCGGCCAGGGCTCTTGCTCATCACATACACCGTGTCGGCCAAAAACACCGACTCGCGCAGGTCGTGCGTGACCAAGATGACGTTGAACTTTTGCTCGGTCCACAGGTCGCGCAAGATGCACCACAGCTCTTCACGCGTGAAGGCATCGAGCGCACCAAAGGGCTCGTCCAGCAGCAGCATTTTGGGTTCATGGATCAGGGCGCGGCAGATGCTGGCGCGTTGCTGCATGCCGCCCGACAGTTGCCAAGGAAATTTGTCTTCGTAACCGGCCAAGCCCACGGTGTTCAGCAGTTTGCGGGCGCGTTCGACGTATTCGGCCTTTTTTTGCTTGAAGTTGGAGCGGTAGGGCTCCACGATTTCGAGCGGCAAGAGCACGTTGTCGAGCGTGGTGCGCCAAGGCAAGAGCGATGAGGCTTGAAACGCCATGCCGCTGATCTTGAGCGGGCCAGTGACGGGCTGACCATCCACCAGGATGCGGCCTTTGCTCGGCATCTTCAGGCCCGTGGTCAGCTTCATGAAGGTGGATTTGCCGCAGCCCGAGGGACCGACGATGGCAATGAACTCACCTTGCTTGACCTGCAAATTGATGTCTTCGACGGCGAAGTGGTTTTGCGCCAGCAACTCGTCGTTGTAGGCCAGCCAGACATTCTGGAAATCAACGAATGCGTCTTGGGTCATGGTGAAAACTTGGAGATGGTGTTCGAAAGTGTATACACGCTACGCCCTGTAAAAGCCCACCGACCCGTGCAGAGTGGCGGTGGGCTCGGAGCGCCGGGGCAGCATGCCCCGAAGCTGGCGCTGGATTACTTCTTGCCCTTGGGCAAGATGTCCAGCTCTTTGGCGGCGGGCAAGAAAGATCCGTTCCAGATGTCGTCTGCTTTCACGCGGGTCTTGGTGTTGAAGGCGTCCGACACTTGCGAAGCCATCAGCGTCATGCGGGGGCCGTTGATTTGGCCAAAGCCTTCGGCGCGGGCCGAGGGGCTGTTGATCACGGTGTCGATGGCCAGTTGCAGGCGGCGGGTTTCCAGCGCCACATTGATGATGCCGTCACGCGCTTTCACCGATTCAATGGCTTTGGCTGGATCAGCGATCACGTCTTTCGCGCCCTTGGTGAATGCGCTTAAGAAGGCTTTCACCGCGGCTGGGTTTTCTTTCAGGATCTTGGGCGAGGCGATGATCGCGTTGCCGTAGAGCTTGACGCCAAAGTCGGGGTACTGCATGACCACCACGTCGTCCGCCTTCACGCCACGCGCTTCGATGTTCAGCAGCGAGGTGAAAGTGAAACCGGTGATGGCATCCACATCGCCGCGCACCAACATGGTTTCGCGCAGAGGTGGGTCCATCGCAGTCCAAGCCACGTTGCCAATGCCGTTGGCTTTCTGGAAGATGGGGAAGGCGCGGCGGCCAGCATCAAACACGGGGGCGCCCAACTTCTTGCCAGCCAAATCGGCGGGGGTCTTGATGCCGGACTTCTTCAAAGCCATCACCGAAGCGGGGGTGTTGTTGTAGACCATCATGATGGCCACCGGCTTGTTGGGAGCGTCGGGGTTGTTGGCGTGGAATTCCATCAGGGCGGCCAGGTCGGCAAAGCCCAGGTCATAAGTGCCCGAAGCCACGCGGGTGACTGCGCCACCCGAGCCGTTGCCCGAGTCCACGGTCACGTCGAGCTTGGCGTCTTTGAAGTAGCCTTTGGCTGCGGGCAGCAAGAAGAAAGCCGAGGGGCCTTCAAAGCGCCAGTCGAGCTGGAATTTGATTGGAGTGGTTTGGGCTTGCGCCAGCCCAAAAGAGGCGGCTGCTGTCAATGCGGCCGTGGCCTTGAGGAAGAAACGCTTGTTCATGAGGGGCTCCAGGGTCAATAAACGGTGAATCTTGTCTAGCAAAATCGGTGCCATTATCGACCATGGGTCTGACGAACCATGTCAGGGCCATCCCCTAGAAATTCTCATTTTTGGTGCAATTTGGCTGGATGAATGCACCAACTTGGGGTTTTGGTGACATTGCTGTTTTCTGTCATGCCCTTCACCGGTCGTACCTGCGCTCCATCTGTCATACCCGGCTTGACCGGGTATCCATGGTGGTCGAAGGCAAAAGGCATGGACCCCCGATCAGGTCGGGGGTGACAAAGGCAAAAGGCATGGACCCCCGATCAGGTCGGGGGTGACAAAGGTAAAAGGCATGGACCCCCGATCAGGTCGGGGGTGACAAAGGCAAAAGGCATGGACCCCCGATCAGGTCGGGGGTGACAAATGCCTGACATACCCGCGCTTCATTTGTCATACCCGCGCTTCATTTGTCATACCCGGCTTGACCGGGTATCCATGACTTCAGTCGCCAGAACTCAATGCGCCTCAGCCTGCTTGGCGGCCTCGATCGCATCGCGGTTGTCACCGCTGGCGCCATTGAAGAACAGGTTCAAGATCACCGCACTGATGGAGGCCAGCAAGATGCCCGACTCGATCAGGGGGTGCAGACCGTGCGGCATCCACTGTTTGAAGTTGGGGGCAATCAGCGGGATCATGCCAATGCCAATCGAGATGGCCACGATCATGGCGTTGAAGCGGTTGTTCTTGAAATCCACACCGCCCAGGATGCGGATACCGGTGGCGGCCACCATGCCGAACATCACCAGACCCGCACCGCCCAAGACCACGGTGGGCAGCGATTCGATCAATGCAGCCATTTTGGGCAAGAGACCCAGCGCCACCAAGATCAAACCACCGGCCACACACACAAAGCGGCTCTTGACACCGGTGACGGCGACCAAGCCCACGTTCTGCGAGAAGCTGGTGTAGGGAAAGGTGTTGAAGATGCCACCGATCAGCGTGCCCAGACCGTCGGTGCGCAGGCCGCGTGTGAGGGCAGCTTGGTCGACCTTTTTGTCGGTCATCTCGCCCAGGGCGAGGAACATGCCGGTCGATTCGATCATCACCACGATCATGACCAAAGTCATGGTCAGGATCAGCACAGGCTCAAACACGGGCATGCCGAAGTGGAAAGGCGTGATCACGTCGAACCAAGCGGCTTTGCCCACTTTGTCGAAGTTCATCAGGCCCATGGCCGTGGCCACCACGCCACCGATCACGATGCCCAGCAGCACCGAGATGTTGGCCAAAAAGCCTTTGGCGTAACGTGCGATCAACATGATGGAGACCAACACCAGTGTGGCAATCCCCACGCCCGTCAGGTCAGCGTATTTGGGGTTGGGCATCTTGGGCAAGAGCGCCAGGTCTTTGGGAATGGCGGGCAGGGTGGAGCCGGGCGCACTGGCGGCGGCCGCTGCGGCATCGAGCCACTGCTTGTGCTCAGGCGTCACGATGCTGGGGGCTGTGGGGCCAAAGGGGTTGCCAAAGATCCAGTTGATGCCGATGCGCATCAGGCTGATGCCAATCACGGCAATGATGGTGCCAGTGACCACAGGCGGGAAGAAACGCAGAAGACGGCTGACCAGCGGCGCGATCAGGATCGAGATGATGCCCGCACCAATGATGGAGCCAAAGATCAGCTGCGCCCCCATTTCGCCGGGGTTGGCGTTGGCCATGGCCACCATGGGCGCCACGGATGCAAAGGTCACGCCCATCATCACAGGCAGTCGGATGCCAAACCACTGGGTGGCACCCAGCGATTGGATCAAGGTGACCAGACCGCAGCAAAACAGGTCGGCCGAAATCAAATAAGCCACGTCTTGCGGGCTCAGTTTGAGGGCGCGGCCCACGATCAGGGGCACTGCCACAGCGCCGGCATACATCACCAGCACATGTTGCAGGCCCAAAGCGGCGAGCTTGCCATTGGGCAAATGCTCGTCCACGGGGTGGATGGTTGAACTCATGGAGGGCTCTCCTGAAAAGTAAACAGAGGTGAAAACCGCAAAGAAACTAGATGTGTGCTTCTTTGTGTTCCAAACTGTATACAAAATATCCGTGTTTGACCTCAGGGAATACCCCGGTGCAGGGGGGCATGAAAAAGATGCCTGCTGCGTGATCAGGATCAATTCTGACAAAGGCATGCGGTTGGATACTGAATCTCGACACCACCGAAAACCTTCAGGTGGTCCAACACAAGGTTTTGCAATGAAAAACATCCATCCGATCGACCGCTGGTGTCGTCTGGCTTTGGCCATCGTTCTGGCGCAATGGGGCTATTTCTGGCTTTCAGGGCCGGGCAATGGGCCGCCTACGCTGGGGCGCTGGTGCTGGTGGTCACGGCGGGTGTGCAGTTTTGCCCCCTGTACCGAATACTGGGCGTGGGTACGGCCCAACTTTCCGGTGGCAAAGTACGCCCTATCTGGCGCTGGTTGGGGTGGCTGGCCTTGTTGGCATTGCTCGTGGGGGGCAGTTATGGCAGCGCGTTTTTCAGTCGCAAACTCTTTTTGGAAGAGTTCAATGCGATGAACCACTTTTACAAACAAACCTTGTTTTTGACGGGCAAAAATGAGCGCGACTCGGCTGTGGCGAATTGGGAAAAAATGGTGTCAGGCTATGCGGCTTTTCAGCGCAAATACAGCGCTTATCAACCCCATGCCCTCAGGGCCGACCGCCAACTGGTGACCGATTTGCAGCAGGTGGCCGTGATCATGGCTGCCGTTGAGCCCCTGGTGCGCGATGGTGATCTGCATCAGGCGCACCTGGATTTGGAAAAAATCCGCCCCGTGTTTCAGGACATCTTCAAGCGCAATGGGTTTTCCATGCTGGCTGTCGCGCTGGTGGACTTCCATGATGCGATGGAGTTGATCTTGGACGCAGCCAACGCCAAGGACGCGGAAAAAGTCAAACAACTGTATCCCGTGCTGAGCGAGAAATTCAAACCTGTGGAATTGGAAGCCAACGACGCCGAAATCCAGGCCATTCGCAAAAACCTCGATGAACTGCTGACATTGGCACAAGCAGGGAATTTGGGCGCTTTGCCCGCACAGGCGGATCAGCTCAAGAGCAGTTTCGTCAAGGTGTATCTGAAACGGGGTTAAGTTCCCGCCATCAAAGGAAACAGCGCATGGTCCATCGGCACGCCTGCAGGCAGCTCTTGGTCCAGCCCGGGGAAGGGCGGCGAGGTGACCCAAGGGCGCGGCGCGTGCGTCATGTCGTCACCCAAAAAGCGCACCGAGTACACGCGCCTGCGCTGCGTGCCGTCAACGCCTGCTGAGGCGTGCAGGCTGAGCATGTGAAAACACACCAAGTCGCCCGGCTGCAAGTCCCAGCCGAGGATGGGGAAGTCTTGGCGGTGCTTGTCGATGTCGGGCAACTCGGCCAGGGAGCCTTCAGGGAACCATTTGGCTTGGTTCGTCATGAAGGTGCGCGGCATGAGCCAGGGACCACGGTGTGAGCCCGCGATGAACTCCAGCGTGGACGGGCGAGACACCGGGTCCACCGGAATCCAGAAGCTGATGTTTTGCAGGCCGTCCACGTTGTAATAGGGCTGGTCTTGGTGCCAGGGTGTGCGCTGGCGCGTGCCGGGCTCTTTGACCAGCAGGTGGTCGTGGTACAGGCGCACCGTCTGGCTTTGCATTAGGCGCTGGGCCAGTGTGGCCAAGGGCGTTTCAAAAATGAAGCGCTTGAACTGTGGGATGTCCTGCCAGTTGCAAAAGTCTTCAAAAAATCGCCCCGGGTCGTCCGGCCTGCTGGCCACCATGCCGCGTGGGCTGGGGTGGGCCAGGTTGGCCTCGATGCCGTCCCGCAGCAGGGCAACTTCTTCGGGTGTGAACAAATTGCGGATGCAGACCGCGCCATCGCGCTGGTAATCGGCCACGTCTTGGTCGGTGGTGCAGGCCTGCACGCGCTGGCGCAGGGTTTCAAGCTGCGGCGCGCTCATGTTCAGGCCAGCAAATCCAGCAAGGTGCGCGCCACCACTTTGGTGGCCCGGCGCAGGTCATCGAGCTGCACATGCTCGTCGGCGCGTTTGGCGTTGGACTCGAGCACGGTGCGCGGCCCTGCGCCGTAGATCACGCCGGGGATGCCGCGCTCCACGTACAGGCGCACGTCGGTGTAAAGCGGCGTTCCCAAGGCAGGGATGGCTTCGCCGAAGACTTGTTCGCCGTGTTTCTGGATGGCGCTGACCAGCGGTTGGTTGCCCGCCAGTGGCTTCATGGCGTTGGCCAGCAGCATGCGGCGCACGTCCACTTTCAGCTCATGGCCACCGCGTGGAGGCTTGAAGCTGGCAGCGGCGTCGGCAATGGTCTGGCGGATGCTGGCTTCCACTTCGGCCGGGTTCTCTTCGGGGATCATGCGGCGGTCGAGCTTGAAGCTGACTTTGCCGGGCACCACGTTGGTGTTGGTGCCGCCTTCGATCAGACCCACGTTCAGATAGGGGTGGGTGATGCCCTCGACCTTGGATGTGACTTGCAGGTATTGCGTGTTGAGCGCGAGCAGGGCGCTCAGGATGTGCACCGCGCCTTGCAGCGCGTCGGTGCCGCTGTCGGGGATGGCGGCGTGCGACATCTCGCCTTGCACGGTGACTTCCATTTGCAGGCAGCCGTTGTGTGCGGTGACCACTTGGTAGCTGAAGCCTGCCGCGATCATCAAATCAGGTTTTGTCAGGCCCTTGGCCAGCAGCCAGCCGGGGCCCATTTCGCCGCCAAACTCTTCGTCGTAGGTGAAGTGCAGCTCCACGCCGCCTTTGAGGGGGGCCTGGAGTGATTCGAGCGCACGCGTGGCAAAGGTGAATGTAGAGAAGTCGCACTTGCTCACGGCGGTGGCGCGGCCGTACATGGCACCCCCATGGATCTCGCCGCCGTAGGGCGGGTGTGTCCAGCCTTCGCCGGGGGGCACCACGTCGCCGTGGGCGTTCAGGGCAATGGTTTTGCCTTCGCCATATTTGCGGCGCACGATCAGGTTGGTGATGGACTCCAGGCCGTAGGCTTGGACGTCAGCCTCGGGCACGGCGTGTTTTTCGGCCTCAAAACCCATGGGCTTGAGCAGTTCAGCGGTGCGCTCGGCGTGGGGGGCGTTGTTGCCGGGCGGGGTGTCGGTGGGCACCTGCACCAGCGCTTGCAAAAATTTGACCTGCTCGTCAAAGTGCGCGTCGATCCAGGTGTCGAGTTGTTGGTATTGCGTGTCGGTAGCGCTCATGACAGTTCCTGCGAGAGTTGGTTCAAAACATGGGTGAAAGCGTCGACGCACAGTTGCATGTCGTCGCTGGTGGTCGATTCGAGTGGGTTGTGGCTGATGCCCGCGTTTTCGCCGCGCACAAACAGCATGGCTTGCGGCATGACTTCGTGTAGCTTCATGGCGTCGTGGCCTGCGCCGCTGGGCAGTTTGAACAGCGGCACACCCAAGGCGCTCACGGCGCGTTCCCAGCGGGCTTGCCATTCGGGGGCGCTGGGCGCGGCGGCGGCGCTCATGGTGAGTTCAGCTTTGACACGCACGCCACGGCGCTCGGCAATTTGGTCGAGTTGCGCCATCACATCGGCCACCAGCGCGTCGCGCTGTGCATCGGTGGGTGCACGCATGTCGAGGCTGAACAGGCATCGGCCGGGCACCACGTTGATCGAGCCGTTGGGCACTTGCAGCTGGCCCATCGTCGCCACCGAGTCGCCGTCTTGGGCGGCGCGTTGCTCCATGTAGAGCGCCAGTTCGGCCACGGCGCAGGCTGCGTCGCGGCGGCGGTCCATGGGGGTGGTGCCTGCGTGGCTGGCGGTGCCCATGACTTCGCACAGGTAGCGCACGCTGCCGTTGATCGACGAGACCACGCCCAGCGGAATGTTCACTTCGTTGAGCACCGGGCCTTGCTCGATGTGGACCTCGACAAAGCCCAGGTACTGCGCCGGGTCGCGCTGGATTTTGGGGATGTCGTCGATGCACAGGCCCGCGTGCTGCATGGCGGCGCGCATGGTGATGCCGTCGGCGTCTTGCTGGTCCAACCAAGCGGGGTTGAACTGGCCAATGAGCGCGCCCGAGCCGAGGAAGGTGGCTTTGTAGCGCTGGCCTTCTTCTTCGGCAAAGGCCACGACCTCGATGCCGAAGGGCAAGCGTTGGCCTTGTTGGTGCAGCTGCTGCACACAAGCCATGGGCACAAAGATGCCCAAGCGCCCGTCGTATTTTCCGCCGTTGCGCACGGTGTCGTAGTGCGAGCCCGTGAGCAAGTATTTATCGCCAGCTGTAGCAGGGTGGTAGCGACCCACCACGTTGCCTACGGCGTCGGTGTAGACCTCGTCAAAACCGCAGTCGCGCATGTTGTGTGTGATGCGCTGGGCGCAGGCGCGGTGCGCGTCGGTGAGGTAGGTGACGGTGAGTTGGCCTGCTTCGGCAAAGCCAGGGTCGGAGTGTTTGGCCAGCTTTTCTTGCCAATCCCAGACCTGATGGCCCAGTGTGGGCTCCACGCCAAACTTGTCATTCAGGCGGATTTCGACGATGCGGTGGATGTTGCGCAGGCACTCGGCCAACTCGAACTCAGGGTGGCCGTGCAGGCGGCGCTCAAACGCATCAATGATCTGCTGCTTGTTGTAGCCCACGCCGCGTGGGCCGCGCACCGCCAGGATGAAGGGCCAGCCGAACTTGGCGTTGTAGTCTGCGTTGAGCTTCTGGATCTTGGCAAACTCGTCGGGCGTGCAGTCGGTCAGACCGGCTTTGGTTTGCTCGTTCGTCGACTCGGCCGTCAGTGTTTTGCTGACCATGGCCTTGCCCGCCAGCTCCGGGTGGGCGCGGATCAGGCCCAGCTGCGCGTCACGCCCAGCGTGGGCCAGCACTTCGCACATGGCGTGCTTGAGGTGGGCCAGCGAGGTGAAGGGGCGTTGCGCCAGTGCCTGCTCGGCAATCCAAGGGGAGTGCTCGTACAGGCCGTCGAGCATGAGCGCAGCATCGGCGTGCGATGCGCTGTTGAGTTGTTCCAATGTCAAAAGCATGTTCAATCCTGGTAAGGGTGTGTGGCTTTCCAGTGCCGCGCAATGTCGATGCGCCGCGCCACCCAGACCTTGTCGTGTGACTGGATGTGGTCCAGAAAGCGCTGCAGCGCGGTGATGCGGCCCGGGCGGCCCAGCAGGCGGCAGTGCATGCCGATGCTCATCATCTTGGGGGCGTTGTCACCATTCGGGTCACCTTCGGCATACAGCGCGTCAAAGGTGTCTTTCATGTACTGAAAGAACGGGTCGGCGTGCGAATAGCCCTGGGGCAGCGCAAAGCGCATGTCGTTGCAGTCCAGCGTGTAGGGCACGATCAGCTGCGGTGCATCGGTGCCGTCTGACTTGCGCACTTTCATCCAAAACGGCAGGTCGTCGCCGTAGTAGTCGCTGTCGTATTCAAAGCCGCCAAAGTCGGCCACCAAGCGGCGTGTGTTGGGGCTGTCGCGCCCTGTGTACCAGCCCAAGGGGCGTTCGTCCGTCAGCTTTTGCAAAATGTCCATCGCCTCGGCCATGTGGGCACGTTCGGTCGCTTCGTCGACATTTTGGTAATGGATCCACTTGAGGCCGTGACACGCGATGTCGTAGCCCAGCTCTTTGAATGCGGCAGTCACGTCGTCGTGCTTTTGCAGCGCCGTGGCCACGCCAAACACGGTGAGCGGCAGGCCGCGTTTTTCGAACTCGCGCAACAAGCGCCACACGCCAGCCCGTGAGCCGTATTCGTAAATGCCTTCCATGCTGATGTGCCGCTCGGGGAAGGACGCGGGGTTGAACATCTCGGACAAAAACTGCTCAGACCCTGCATCGCCGTGCAACACCGAGTTTTCGCCACCTTCTTCGTAGTTCAAGACAAACTGCACGGCCACGCGGGCGCCGCCGGGCCATTGCGCGTGCGGCACATGGCGGCCGTAGCCCTTCAAGTCGCGGGGGTAGGGGAGGGTGGAGTCGTAGGTGCTCATGGTCGTATCTAAGGGCTCAGGCAAGGGCCAGGGAAATGTCGTGGGTGGGCACTTTGCGGTCAAAGGTCAGGCTGGCTTCGACGTGCAGCAGGTGTTCATGCATCAGGCGCACGGCCAAGTCAGCGTCATGCGCTTCGAGGGCGGCCACGATGGCCACATGCTCGTCGGTGGAGTGCTCGGCCTCGTTGCGCGACTGGTACATCAGCGTGATCAAGGCGCAGCGCGAAATCAACTCGCCCAGCACCTGGGCCAGCACGTCGTTATTCATCAACTCGGCCATACGCACGTGGAAGTCGCCCAGCAACTCGGTCCGGCCCGTGATGTCGCCCTGCGTCACAGCTTCGCGCTCTTGTTGGATGTGTTCCTTGAGGGCCACGATTTGTTCGGGCGTGACCTGCTGCACAAAGGCGCGGGTCATTTCAGCCTCCAACATGCGGCGCACGGCAAACACCTGCTGGGCTTCTTCGACCGATGGTGCTGCCACAAACGCGCCGCGTGCGGGCTCCAGGCGGATCAAACGGTTTTGCGACAACTGAAACAGCGCTTGGCGCACCAATGTGCGCGATACGCCAAAGTGGTCGGCCAGCTTTTGCTCGGCCAGTTTGGAGCCGGGCAAGAGCCGGTGCTCCACAATGGCGCGGGTCAGTGATTCGACGATGTGGTGCGTGGTGGAAGTTTCCATGTCTCGCAGTTTCTCAGGCTGGTGTGCCCTTTGTTTTGGGGTCGTTGGCGCAAATCATAGCCGCCGAAAGCAAAATTGTATACACTTCGGTCGACCGGTTTGGGGGCGATAAAAAAGCCCTGTCAAAACCGCCCTTTTGAACCTACTTCAACACAAGCGAGCAAAACCATGGGATTGAGCACACACGTACTGGACACCATGCACGGCTGCCCGGCCGCAGGCATGCAGGTCTCCCTTTTCACCACGCAGGGCGAACAAGCCACCTTGGTCAAAAGCTTCACCTTGAACCATGATGGGCGCAACCCAGACGGCATGCTCTACGACCACGCCAGCTTGCGCAAAGGCACCTACCGTCTGGTCTTTAATGTGAGCGACTACTTCAAAGCCAAAGGCGTAGAACTGCCCGAGCCGAACTTCCTGAACAAAGTCAGCCTCGATTTTGGCGTGGCCCATGAAGACCAGCATTACCACGTGCCCCTGCTGGCCAGCCCTTGGAGTTACTCGACTTATCGGGGCTCATAAAACAATGGGGATCTGACCCCAATTAACCTGGGTGCCGGATCAAGTTCGGCATGACGTACGCTTAATTGGGGTCAGATCCCAATTAATCCCTCGAAAAGCTGCCCAGCGATGGCCCCGATTCCTTAAAATCGGGGCCTTACCGTTTATTTACCCCACCCCCAGCACCATGACCCAAGTCACCAACACCGTGCGCTTTGTGCTCGACGGCCGCATCGTCGAAGCCCAAGGCGAGCGCCGCACCACCACCGTTCTGGACTACCTGCGCGAGGAGCTGCACCGCACTGGCACCAAAGAGGGCTGCGCTGAAGGCGATTGCGGCGCTTGTGTGGTCATGGTGGGTGAGCTCAATGCTGCAGGAACGGGCGTGGACTATGTGGCCACCAACGCCTGTATCCAGTTGCTGCCCTCTTTGGACGGCAAATCGGTCAAAACCGTCGAGAGCCTTAAAAAAGCCGACGGCACGCTGCACCCGGTGCAGGAAGAAATGATCAAGTGCCACGGCTCGCAGTGCGGCTTTTGCACCCCCGGCATCGTGATGAGCTTGGTGAACCTGGTGCAGGTTTTGCCTATGCCCAACCGCCAGCAGATCACCGATTCGCTGAGCGGCAATCTGTGCCGCTGCACCGGCTACAAGCCGATCATCGATTCGGCCACCAAGGCTTGTGCCAAGCCCGAGGCGCTCAAGCTCGACGACAGCGCCGATGTGCCGCTGCTCAAAGAAATCCAACGCGCCAGCGTGCCTACCCTGAGCCTGGACGGCGACATCATCGTGCAGCCGGTGGTGCGAACCCGCAAAGGCAATGAGTTTGTGTCGCCCGCCACCCTCGCCGAGGTGGCCGACTATCTGGTCAAGAACCCCACCACCACGCTGTTGGCGGGCAGCACCGAAATTGGTCTGCAGGTCAACAAGCAGTTCAGCCGACCTGACCACATCATGTATTTGGGCAACGTCAAAGAACTGCGCCAAGTGACCGAGACCGCCAGCGCCTGGCGCATTGGCGCGGCCGTGTCGCTCACCCAAGTCGAAGCCCTGGTGGCCCAGGCTTACCCCGACTTCACCGAAGTGCTGCGCCGCTTTGGTTCGCCTCCCATCCGGTCGACCGCCACGCTGGCGGGCAACATCGCCAACGGCTCGCCGATTGGCGACACCATGCCTTGCCTGATGGCACTGGGGGCCAGCCTGGTGCTGCGCCGTGGCGACAAGACCCGCAAGGTGCTGCTGGACAACTTCTACACCGGCATGAAGAAAAACGTGATGGAGCCCGGTGAGTTCATCGAAGCCATCGAACTGCCCAAGCCCGTGGCCGGCCAGGTGTTCCGCGCCCACAAAGTGAGCAAGCGTTTTGAGCAAGACATCTCGGCCACTTGCGCAGCCATCAGCTACACGCTGCAAGGCGGCAAGCTGAGCGGAGTAAAGCTGGCCTACAACGGCCTGGCCCCATCGCCATGTCGTGCGCTCAAGCTCGAAGCCGTGTTGGAAGGCCGTGTGCCCACCGACGTGAAAGCCTCCGATCTGGACGCCGCCATTGCCACCAGCTTCACCGCCCGCGACGGTCTGCGTGCCACTTGGGCCTACCGCGCCTTGGTCGCCCGCAACCTGGTGCTCGAATTCATTGAAGAACAGAAAGAGGTGGCTTGAATGAACGCTCCTACCCCCATTAAAAACCTGTTGCCCGCTTCGGGCGTTCAGCAAGGCACCGACATCGTTCACGAGTCCGCGCACCTGCACGTCACGGGCTCGGCCACCTACATCGACGACATCCCTGAGCACGCAGGTACTTTGTATGCCGCGCTCATCTTGTCGCCTGTGGCGCATGGCGAGTTGATTGGTGACGGCATTGACCGCGCAGCCATCCTCAAGGAGCACGGCGTTGTGGCCGTCTATACCGCCAAAGACATCCCCGGCGAAAACAACTGCGGCCCCATCATCCATGACGACCCCTTCCTCGCTGCAGGCAAGGTCGAGTTCATCGGCCAGGCCGTGGCCGTGGTTGTGGCGCGTGAAATGCTCTACGCCCGCGAAGCCGCCAAAAAAGCCAAGGTGCTGGTGAAAGAACTCACGCCCATCTTGACCATCGAAGAGGCCATGGCCGCGAGCAGCTTCATCATGCCGCCCAAAGGCATCACGCGTGGTGACGCCGCTGCCGCCATTGCCAATGCGCCCCACAAAATCAAGGGCAGCACCAACACCGGCCAGCAAGAGCAGTTCTATCTGGAAGGCCAGATCACTTACGCTGTGCCCAAAGAAGACGGCCAGCTGACGCTGTACGTGTCGACCCAGCACCCCGACGGCAACCAGCGCGAAGCCGCGCACGCCCTGAACCTGCACACCAACGATGTGGAGGTGATCTGCCGCCGCATGGGTGGTGGCTTTGGTGGCAAAGAAGGCAACGCCAGCATCTTCAGCCAGAGCGCCGCACTGGCTGCGCACAAGCTGCAAAAGCCCGTCAAGCTGCGCGTGAACCGCGATGATGACATGACCATCACCGGCAAGCGTCACGATTTCCGCATCGACTACGAAGTGGGCTTTGACGACAACGGCCGAGTTTTGGGTGCCAACATCACGCTGATGTCGCGCTGCGGTTACAGCACCGATTATTCGGGCCCGGTGAACGACCGTGCTTGCTTGCACATCGACAACACTTATCACCTGCCCGCGCTCAAGCTGGTCAGCCACCGCTGCAAAACCAACACCCAAAGCGCCACAGCTTTCCGGGGCTTCGGCGGCCCACAAGGCATGTTCGGCATCGAGACGGTGATGGATGAGATTGCGATGACTTTGGGCAAAGACCCACTGCAAGTGCGCAAGCTCAATCTGTATAAAGACCCCGCCATCAGCGGCTCGCCCGACACCATGACCACCCAATACAACCAGTTGATTGAAGACTGGGTGGGCGACAAGGTGATCGACCAGGTGGAGCAGGAATCCAAATACGCCGAGCGCCGCGCCGCTGTGCATGCCTTCAACGCCAAGAGCAAAACCCGCAAGCGTGGTTTGGCCTTGGTGCCGCTCAAGTTCGGCATCAGCTTCACTGCGACTCACCTGAACCAGGGCGGCGCATTGCTGGTGGTCTACATGGACGGCTCGGTCAGCTGCAACCACGGCGGCACCGAAATGGGCCAGGGCCTGAACACCAAGATGGCGCAGGTGTGTGCCGATGGTTTGGGCATCAGCGTGGACCATGTGCGCATCACCGCGACCGATTCACAAAAAGTGCCCAACGCATCGGCCACCTCCGCTTCGAGCGGTGCCGACATCAACGGCGCGGCCATCATGAATGCCACCGCGCAAATGCGCGAGCGCTTGAAGCCCGTGGCGGCCCGCATGCTGGGTTGCGCCGAAGGCGATGTGAACTTTGCAAACAATGAAGTTCACGGTGGCGGCAAATCCGTCAAGTGGGCCGATGTGACCAAGCAGGCGTACATGGAACGTGTGGGCCTCTCTGTCACGGGTTTCTACATGACGCCCGAAATCAAATACGACTTCGCCACCCTGAATGGCCGCGCTTTCTACTACTACTGCTACGGCGCGGCCGCGAGCGAAGTGGAGATCGACACCCGCACGGGCGAGTGGTGGCTCAAGGCCGTGGACATCGTGCACGACGTTGGCCGCAGCATCAACCCTGCATTGGACAAAGGCCAGATCGAAGGCGCTTATGTGCAAGGCATGGGCTGGCTCACCATGGAAGAGTGCATTTGGGACAAGAAGGGCAAGCTGCTCACCCACGGCCCGAGCACTTACAAAATTCCGGTGGCGGGCGACATCCCAGAGCACTTCAATGTGACCCTGTTTGACAACGCCAACTTGAAGCCCACGCCTTTCAACAGCAAAGCCACGGGCGAGCCGCCTTTGATGCTGGGCTTGTCGGCCTTCTTCGCTTTGCGCGATGCGGTGGCCGCCAGCGCCGACCACAAAGCTGTGGTTTACATGGACGCCCCGGCCACGCCCGAGCGCATCCTGATGGCGTGCGAAAAAGCCAAGGCCACTGCAGGGTTGTGATGGGTTGAGCCGGATGCCTGAAACAGTTTCAGGCATCCTGTCATTTTGATTCATCCAGCCCACAGGAGCCCGCCCATGTCAGACGATCCACGGTGCTGCGGCACCGGCACTTGCATCATCAACGCCGAAGGCCTGTGCTGGTGCGGCCAGCGCTGGGATGGCGAGAAGATGTGTTTCATGGCCGAGCCTGCGCCAGCGAAATCCCAATCTCAAAACGCCGAGCCCTCCCATCAGCCTTCTCGCGCTGGGCAAGATTGATCGCAGCCCCAGCATGACCCCCAGCCCATACTCGCGCGAGGTCTTGCAGAGTTTGCAGCTGGGCACAAGGCCGCCACGTTGACCTCTTCAGCCACCCCGGCCACAACCCCACCTGCCATGCACTGGCGAGACCCGTTCCGGGTCCGGAGTTTCCGCTTTCAGTGGCCTGCCGACCTGGCCACCTCCTGGGCCTTCGAGATGGAGTCCATCGTGCTGGGCTGGTTCATCCTGGTCGAGTCGGGCTCGGTCATGATGCTGGTGGTGTTTGGCTCATTGCAGTACTTGGGCTCTTTGGTCTCGCCCTTGTTTGGTGTGGTGGGCGATCGGCTGGGTTACCGCCGCATGCTGTACTTGTCACGGGCGCTCTATGCAGCGCTGGCCGCCACCTTCATGCTGCTGGCCTGGCTGCAAGCGCTCACGCCCATGATCGTGTTGTGCATGGCCGCTTTGGCTGGCCTGGTGCGGCCGTCTGACATGATGATGCGCAACGCGCTGATCGCGCAGACTTTGCCGTCCCGGCATTTGCTGGGTGCCTTGGGCATCTCGCGCATCACCTCGGATTCGGCCCGCATCGCGGGTGCTTTGGCGGGGGCAGGCGTGGTCGCCTGGCTGGGCATGACCTGGGCATACGCGCTGATCACCGCGCTCTACACCCTCAGTTTTGTGCTGTCGCGCGGCGTGGCCGATGGGCCTGCGCCAACAGCCGCCAAAGATGCTCCACCCCTGTCGTCCGTGTCGCCCGTGCGGGATTTGCAGCTGGCTTTTGCTTACGTGTGGACGCGCCCGGTGCTGATGGCGGCCATGGCCTTGGCCTTCTTGGTCAACCTGCTGGCCTTTCCCTTTTCATTGGGTTTGCTCCCCTATGTGGCCAAAAACATTTACATGACTGACCAGACGGGCCTGGGCTGGTTGGGGGCGAGCTTTGCCTTTGGCGGGCTGGTGGGTTCGGTGGTGCTGAGTTCACACCGCTTTGCGTTTCGCGCCGCGCAAACCATGGTGCTGGCCGGGGCGGTGTGGTTTGCGGTGGATGTGCTGCTGGCCTTCAGCACCCATTTGGGGGTGGGCATGGCCATGTTGTGGGTGGCGGGCTTGGCGCAAAGCCTGAGCATGACGCCGCTGGCGGCCGTGATGCTGCGCGTGACCGAGCCCGCCTACCGCGGCCGCGTGATGGGCATGCGCATGCTGGCCATCTGGGGCCTGCCTTTGGGTTTGCTGCTGTCGGGCCCCTTGATTGAGCGCTGGGGCTATGACGCCACGGCTGGTGCGTATTCGGTCCTGGGCTTGCTGCTCACGGGTGCCATGGCGGTGTATTGGCGGGCGCACATCTGGGACGCCAAAGCCCCAGCCAATAAGCCTTTGTGAAGGTGCCTGCTACTTATAAACTGTGACCAAAGCGACAGCGCACAAGCGGCCTTGAGCGCACAGTCTTGGTGCTTGGCCGGGTTGCCCACAGCCTGTTTCCCAAGACGAAGTCGAAAGCTGACATTGACCATGACGACCTTGACCCCTTCTGCTGCCCCTTTGCCTGAACAAGACGCCGACCACCCTCGCATGGTGCGTGGCCTGCTCAACATCGCACACGCGCTCGACCATTTGTTCTTGCTAATTTTTGCAGCGGCAGTCAGCACCATCGCCCTCGACATGGGTTTGGCCCAATGGCAAGACCTCATGCCTTACGGTGCGGGTGCGTTTTTCATGTTCGGTCTGGGTTCTTTGCCCGCCGGGCGCTTGGGCGATCTGTGGGGCCGCCGCAGCATGATGTTGGTTTTCTTCTTTGGCATTGGCGCTGCCTCCATCCTCACGGCCTTTGCGCAAACGCCTTGGCAGTTGGCCGCCTGTCTGACGCTGATCGGTGTCTTTGCTGCCATTTACCACCCCGTAGGCATTCCTATGCTGCTCGAGCGTTCGTCGAATCCGGGCGCAACCATCGGGTTCAATGGCCTGGCGGGCAATCTGGGTGTGGCCGTGGCGGCTTTGCTCACCGGCTTTTTGATCCAGTGGCAAGGCTGGCGGGCGGCTTTTGTTTTGCCGGGCCTGGCGGCGTTGCTTTGCGGTTGGGTCTTCGCACGCGCGTGCCCGAAAGAGGTCTCGTCACCCGCCAAGCGCAAGGGCGGGGCCAAGGTGAGTTTGCCCGCGCCCTTGCTGGCCCGTGCGCTGGTGGTCATGACGGCTGCTGCCATCACCAGCAGCGTGTTGTTCAACTTCACCACCAACGGCAATGGGCCCTTGTTGGCTGAGCGCTTTCAGGGTGTGATGGAAGACCCAGCTGCGCTGGGCCTGCTACTGGCCTTGGTCTATGCCGTGGCCTCGCTTGCCCAGGTGGTGGTGGGGCATCTGATCAACCGTTTCCCACTCAAGCGTTTTTTCATGTTCATGGTGATAGCGCAAATTCCCATGCTGGTGCTGGCCTCTCAAGCGCAGGGCTGGTGGTTGTTTGCAGCGCTCATCGGGCTGATGGTGTTCATCTTCGGGGCAATTCCCTTTACCGATTTCATGATCGCCCGTTATGTGGACGACCGCTTGCGCTCACGCGTTTCGGGCATGCGCCTTGGCGTGTCATTTGCGGTGAGTTCTTTGTCGGTTTGGGCTTTGGGGCCTGTGGTCAAGGCCATGGGCTTTGGCAGCTCTCTCTTGCTGCTGGCGGGCTTTTCGGTGGCCACTACGCTCATTTTGACCCTGTTGCCCGGTGCTGCACACGAGCAGGTTCAGGCGGCTTGAAACTGCCGGGTGGCAGCAGGTCCAGCGCTTCAGTCTTGACCTTCTGTCAGGGTGTCGAGCTGAAATTTGCCGCTTTTGTGCCACAGCCAGACATCGGTGTAGGTGACTTGGCTCATGTGTTTGGGCACGGGGTAGGGGGCTGAGGCTTTCACCATGCGCTCGATCTCTGCCATGACGTGGGGCACATGTTTGGGTGCACGCATCCAGTTCACCGCTTTGACCGATCCTTTTTGGTCAATGTCCACATTCAAGACGCCCACGGCTTCGAGCATAGGCGGCATGCGGCCTTTGTAGATGCGGTGGGCGTGCATGCCGTAAAGATGACCGGCAGCGTCCTTTCGATACTCTTTGCTGTTGCGGGCCAAAGATGTGGGGCCCGACGAGGGGGCCATGATTTTTTCGGGGACTTTGGCTGCAGGCTTCATGGGGACAGGCGCAGGTTGCGGTGTCACGGGCGGAGGTGGGGGAGAGCTGCAGCCGCTGATCAATGCCAAAGCCGCGGAACCCAGGGTCAACCAACTTTGGTTGACGTATTTGTGAATGGTTGGCAAACGTGGCGTCATGTTGAGACCTTGTCCTTGGCATACTCTGAGCTGTGGTGGATTGTGGCATCGTCAGGGTCGGATGAGCAAGCAGGCCGCATTCCTCAACATTGAATGGACACATGAGCGTGAATTGGATTGAGCAAGCCCTTCAAGGGCTGAACACCGACAAAGCGGTGCTGGTAACTGTGCAAGCCACGCAGGGCTCTGTGCCCCGCGGTCCTGGCACGCACATGGTGGTGTTTGCCGAAGCTGAGCAGGGCACGATCGGTGGTGGGCATCTGGAGTTTCAAGCGCTGGCGCATGCTCGGCTCCTCTTGAAAGGGCAAACCGAGCAAATCCACTTGCACCAGGTCTTGGGGCCCAGCTTGGGGCAATGTTGCGGTGGTGCCGTCGATCTTGTGTTTGAGCAGGTCAGTGCTGCTGACCTGCCTCGGCTGCGCCTGCAGTTGACACCCCCCCGCACGCCCTTGGCCTTGTTTGGGGGCGGTCATGTGGGTAAGGCCCTGGTCCACACACTGGTCAACTTGCCCTTTGCCGTGCGTTGGGTGGACAGCCGCGACGAGATTTTCCCAGCCGACGTGCCTGACGGGGTGGATTGTGAACACTCCAACCCGGTACAGGCTGCGGTGGCCGATCTTGCGCCTGGCAGCCGGGTGCTGATCATGAGCTTCAGCCATGCTGAGGACCTGGACATTGTGATTGCATGCTTGAAGCGCCAAAAGGAGCGGGGTGATTTGCCTTTTGTGGGCCTGATTGGCAGCAAGACCAAATGGGCCACCTTTCGACACCGCCTAGAAGACCGTGGGTTCACTGCCCAAGAGATCGACCACATCACCTGTCCGATTGGAGTGCCAGGCATCACGGGAAAAGAGCCTGAAGTCATTGCCGTTGCGGTGGCGGCACAACTTTTGCAAACGCTTTGAGCGGGAGATGCTCGTTTCCCCTAGGCCAAAGAGGGATGGGAAGACTGGAAACGCACCTTTAAATTGTATACACTTCGGTGCACTGGTCGCAGCGGCGCAGGAATCCCCGGATTCATGTTCGCGACCGAATACCCGCTCACAGGGCCCGCGGTGGTGAGCTGGTTGGAGAATCCTTCATGGAATCGTATTTTCTGGAATGGGCCAATTTGTTGCTGCGATGGGTGCATGTCATCACCGCCATCGCCTGGATTGGCTCCTCGTTTTACTTTGTCTTTCTGGACAACAACCTGCAAAAACCCAACTCGCCCGACTTGCTCGAAAAAGGCGTGGGCGGAGCCATGTGGGCGGTGCACGGCGGCGGTTTTTACAACCCGCAAAAGTACATGGTGGCCCCCAAAAAAATCCACACCAAGCTCCATTGGTTCTATTGGGAAAGTTATTCCACCTGGTTAAGCGGCTTTGCGTTGTTCACGGTGCTTTACCTCTACAACGCGGGCACCTTTTTGATCGACAAGTCCTTGATGGACTGGTCGCCCGTGGTGGCGGGTTCTGCTGCGGTGGGCCTGCTGGTTGCGTTCTGGTTGGTTTACGACACGATCTGCCGCGTGTTTGGTTTCCGTAAAAACGGTGAGCTGATTGTTGCGGGCCTGATGATTGTGGTGGTGGCGTTTTGCGCCTGGCTGGCCAATGAACTGTTTGCCGGTCGTGCAGCTTTCTTGTTGGTGGGCGCGATGATCGCGACCGCCATGAGCGCCAACGTGTTCTTCTGGATCATCCCCGGCCAACGCAAAGTGGTGGCGGCCATGACCAGCGGTGAGACGTATGACGCGAACGCCTTGGCCATCCACGGCAAGCGCGGCAAACAGCGCAGCGTGCACAACACCTATTTCACGCTGCCCGTCATCTTTGCGATGCTGAGTAACCACTACAGCTTCTTGTACACACATGAACAGCGCTGGGTGCTGCTGTTTGTGATGATGTTGGCGGGTGCCTTGATTCGTCAATTCTTTGTGCAACGCCATGGCTTCCATCTGGGCCGCGCCGCCAACCCTTGGCCTTTTGCGGCCGTGGGTGTGGTGATGATCTTGGGTGTGATCGTGGCCTTGCGTCCCGCCCCTCCTAAGGCATCTGCCGCGCCTGCATTGCCCGTGAGCTTTGCACAAGTGCAAAGCCTGGTGGGGCAGCACTGCCTGTCATGCCATGGTGCGCAGGTGCAAATGAAGAACGTGCGCCTGGACAGCCCTGAGTTGATCAAACAAAACGCTCAAAACATGTACCAACAAGTGGTGGTGACCAAGCAAATGCCCATGGGCAACGCCACAGGATTGACCGAGGAAGACCGTGCCTTGTTCGGTCGATGGTTTCAGGCAGGGGCCAAAACCGAGTGAGTGAATGGGCGATGGGGTAACAGCTGCCCCTCGTCATCGGTCTAACAGCCGTTGCTAGGGGTGCTTAGCCTATTGCGTGAGAGACCTATGGATTTTCAGGGGGTGTCTCAAACAGGTCTGCATTTTTGCCCTTGAAAGGGGCATAAAAAGCTTTGATGGCCACCATGTCCTTCTCGATGTCCCCCGATGGGTAGAACAAAGGCCCCAAGCCACTGGCCTTGCGCGAATAGTCCATGTAGGCCATCACGATGGGCACTTGCGCTTGCAGGGCGATGTAATAAAAGCCGGTTTTCCAATAGCGGGTTTTGCTGCGTGTGCCTTCAGGCGGCACCACCAAGTGCACTGCGCCATCGGCTTTGACCAATTCTTGCGCACAAGAGTCCACCAAGTTAGAGGCTTGCGAGCGGTTGACCGCAATGCCGCCCAGCCAGCGCATGACTGGACCAAACGGAAAAGAGAAGATGCTGCTTTTGCCCATCCAGTAAATCTGCAGGCGCAAGGCAAACGCCACCATCAAGGTGTAAGGCAAATCCCAGTTGCTGGTGTGGGGTGCCGCAATCAGCACGCATTTGCTCACCCCCTCAGGGAGTTGACCCTCAATTTTCCAGCCAGTGACTTTGAGAAACCCCAGCGAGATGCCGCGAAGGGTGGTGTTGACGATGGGGGTGTCAAAAATGGTGCGGTGCATGGCGCTGGGGCGGTCATCGGAAATCGGCGAGTGCGACACGCGGGCGCGCATGGCTCGGGGAGCACCGATTATGTCTGTCAAATTGACCTGAATGGCCAAATTGCGCCATTTCCGCCGCGTTCAAAACCACCAGGCCACAGCATAAGGAATCAGCATCGCCCCCGCAATGCCGTGCAGCCCCATGCCCAAGCTGGCATAGGCACCAGCCTCGGCGTTCACGCTGAAAGCGCGTGAGGTGCCAATGCCGTGCGCGGCCACGCCCAGAGCAAACCCGCGTTGCCACCAGGCTGTCACGCGCAGGGCGTCCAGCACATAGCGGCCGAGTACCGCGCCCAAAATTCCTGTGCTGACGGCAAAAATGGCGGTCAGGGTGGGCGAGGCTTGCACACGCTCGGCAATGCCCATGGCAATCGGCGCGGTGACCGACTTGGCTACCAAGCCGCGCACCAGCGCTTCGTCCACGCCGAGCCAACGCGCCATGCCCACGGCCGTCAGCATCGAGGTGATGCCACCCGCCATGAGCGACAGAAGCAACACCCCCATGCGCCCTTTGAGAGAGGCAAAGCCCTTGTAAATCGGAATGGCCAGCGACACCGTGGCCGTGCCCAACAAAAAGTGCACAAACTGCGCGCCTTCAAAGTACTGGGCATAGGGCATGTCGATCACGCTGATGCCGATGCACACCAGCACCACCGCAATCAGAACCGGGTTGGCCAGCGGGTTGCGCTGGCTGCGCTCGTAAAGCGTGAGGCCCAGCAGGTAAGCGCTGAGTGTGAGCACCAAAGCCAGCAGTGGGCTGCCTGAGAGGTAGACCCAGATGTCGGAGATGGGCGGCAAGGCGTTGTTCATGTCGCTCAGTCCTTTTGGGCGAACAGTTTGAGCACCAAGGCGGTGACCGCCACCGTGGCCACCACGCTCAGCACCAGCGCCGCCGTGATGGCCCATGCGTTGGCCTTCAGCACGGGCAAATAAAGCACCACGCCCACCGATGCCGGGATGAACAAGAGCCCCAGGTGCTGCAAGATACCGTTGCCCACCAGGTCCATGGATGCGGGCACTTGGCCGCGCAGGAACAAAAACAAAAGCAACAACACCAAGCCCAAAACAGGCCCGGGGATGAAAGGCAGGGCGAATTTGGACAGCAGCTCGCCGAGCGCCTGAAAAAGGAAAAGTTGAACGAAGCCTTGAATCATGGTCTCAGTGTAGGTCAGTGAATTGGCGTTGTGGAGTGCAGACAGTTGTGACCTGAGCGAATAACTTATCCCCTAAACGGCAGCTAAGAGACTTGGCATCTTCGGCATGCGCATTGGCGTGATTCGATGGCGACACTTCGCGCCCCAGCAGCGACCATGACGCCATTCGCAACACAAGCACAAACGGAGTTTTCCATGGCATCGACATCCCCCTTTTCCCAACTCAAACCACAGGTGGCCCTCGTCACCGGCGCATCGTCCGGCATGGGCAAAGAAACGGCCAAACGGTTGCTGCAAGAGGGCTTGGTGGTTTACGTCGCGGCCCGGCGTGTGGCGCAAATGGAAGACCTGCGGGCCCTGGGCGCGATACCGCTGCAGATGGACATTTCGGTGGACGCTGACATCGTCGCGGTCGTGAACGCCATCACTGCGAGCCATGGCGGCATCGACGTGTTGGTGAACAACGCGGGCTTTGGCATGTACGGCGCGATGGAAGATTCGACCCTGGCCGACGCCCGTTACCAGTTTGAAGTCAACCTGTTTGGGATGGCGCGGCTCACGCAGTTGGCGCTGCCGCACATGCGCCGCCAACAGGCGGGTAAGGTCATCAACATCTCGTCAATGGGCGGCAAGATGTACACCCCGTTGGGCTCGTGGTACCACGCCACCAAGCACGCGGTGGAAGGCTGGAGCGATTGCTTGCGCCTCGAGTTGGCACCTTTGGGCATTCAGGTGGTCATCATTGAGCCCGGTGTGATTGCCACCGAATGGGGTGGCGTGATGCTCGAACCCATGCTGGCGCGTTCGGGCCAAGGCCCTTACCACGCCATGGCCCACGGCATGGCCAAGGCCATGCGCAGCACTTACGCCAAAGCGGGTGCCGCCTCACCGCCTTCGGTGGTGGCCGATGCCATACTGCAGGCTGTGCGTTCGCGCCGACCCAAAACCCGTTACGTCATCGGCAAAATGGCCAAGCCCTTGATGTTCATCCGCAAGTATTTCGGGGACCGCCTCTTTGACATGGCCATCATGAGCCAAGCCAAGTAGTCTGACCGTTGAAACTTCCCTACATGCCAGAAAGCCCCCCACCGTGAAACAGGCCACACGTTTTGCCCTGCAGATGGGTTGGAAACTGCTCATCCTGGACATGGGCTACGCCCCCGCCGACGTGCTGAGCCTGGCGCGGCTGCCGGGTGACCTGTTTGCACGCCCGGGCGGCGCGAGTTTGTCGCCCGCCCAGTACTTTGACCTGTGGCGCGGACTGGAGCAGGCCGCAGGCAATGACGAACTGGCCTTGAAGCTCGCGCAGGCCATGTCGGTCGAGGCTTTTGACCCGGCCATGTTCGCCTGCCTGTGCAGCCCCGACCTGAACACCGCGCTGCAGCGGCTGGCGCATTACAAACGCCTGATGTGCCCCTTGCACATGGTGGTCGACATTCGCGCCGAACGCACGCTGGTCACGCTCAGCTGCTACGGCAGCGACGAGCCGATTCCCCGCAGCTTGGGCGTGTCGGAGCTGGTGTTTTTCACGCAACTGGCGCGCTTGGGCACGCGTGAGCGGATCGAGCCCTTGGCGGCCTCGGTGCCCGATGTGCCTTTGAATCTGGCGCCCTACCAGGCTTATCTGGGCTGTGCTTTGGGCACTTCTGAACAGATCCAAATGACGTTCTCGGCGCAAGATGCGCGGCGTCCTTTCTTGACCAACAACATGGCCATGTGGGCGGCGTTTGAGCCTGCCCTCAACAGCCGACTCTCTGAGTTGGATGCACAAGCGAGCCTGCGCGAGCGGGTGCGAGCCGTGTTGCTGGAGACGCTGCCCGCAGGCATCAGCAGCATCGATGCCGTGGCCCAGCGCTTGGCCACCAGCAAGCGTTCCTTGCAGCGGCAGTTGGCCGAAGAGTCGGTGGGGTTTCAAGAACTGCTCAGCGAGGTGCGGCATGAGCTGGCGCGACATTACCTGAGCCGCACCGACATTTCAGCCGGAGAGATTTCGTGGCTGCTGGGCTTTCAGGAAAGCAACTCTTTCATCCGGGCCTTCAGAAGCTGGACGGGCACCACGCCTGCTGCCTATCGGCAGGGGCGTGCGGGCATGGACGCCCAGTGGCATTGAGGGGCACAGAACATGAACACAGGAGACCTGCACATGGTGAAAGAGATGACGGATTATTTTGTCGGGGAGAAGCAAGAAAGCGTGCTCTTCATCTTGGCGGCCTTGATGGCGATAGGCCTGGCGGTTTGGCTGTGGTCCCACGGCCACCGCCTGCGCTGGATGGCGCTGCCTTTGGTGGTGGTGGCGCTGATGCAGCTGGTGGTGGGTGCCACCATTTTTGCGCGCACCGATGCACAACTGGCCAAGCTCAGCACTCAACTCGTTAGCTCACTAGCCGAGTTCAAACAAGCCGAAACCGAGCGCATGCAAACGGTGATGGCCAACTTCAAACTGTACAAAAGCGTTGAACTGGCCCTGCTGGTGCTCGGGGCCTGCCTGATCGCGTTCCTCTCCAAATGGGACGCGGCCACCGCCATCGGCATCGGCTTGGTGGTGCAGGCGGGCTTCACGCTGGCGCTGGACTTGTTTGCTGAGGCGCGTGGGGAGGCTTATTTGAGGGCGTTGGCGGGTATGGCTGCTTAGCTCACTTCACACCCAAGGCGAGTTGCATTGCCAATTGGTTGTGCCGCTCAATGAGCGGCCCCATGTCCACTGTGGTGATCCGGCCTTGCCGCACCACCACGCGTCCGTTGACGATGGTGTAGTCGGCGTTATCACTGGCGCACAGCAAAAGCGCCCCCACCGGGTCGTGCACCGCACCGCCCGCCATGCTGAGCGTATCGGTGCGGAACATCGCGATGTCTGCGCAATAGCCTTCTTTGATTTGCCCCAGCTCGTGGGCGCGGCCCAGCACCTCAGCCCCACCGCGTGTGGCCAGGCGCAGGGCGTCGCGGGGAGTCATGTCTGACGGACCCAAGTCACAGCCAAACACAGTGCGCCCGTCTTCGACGTGCGGTGGCTCCATCGCCCGCCTCACACGCGCCAGCAGCATGGCCTGGCGTGCTTCGTTCAGCAGGTGTGCCGCGTCGTTGCTGGCGCTGCCATCCACACCCAAACCAATCGGGACACCCGCGTCGAGCATTTTGCGCAGGGGCAAGATGCCGCTGGCCAATCGCATGTTGCTGCACGGGCAGTGGGCAATGCCGGTGCGTGTTTTGGCGAACAGGTAGGTGCCTTCGTCGTCGAGCTTCACACCGTGGGCGTGCCACACATCGTGGCCCACCCAGCCCAAGTCTTCCGCGTATTGCGCGGGGGTGCAGTTGAACTTCTCGCGGGTGTAGGCAATGTCGTGGTCGTTTTCGGCCAAATGGGTGTGCAGGCGCACGCCGTGAGTGCGGGCTAATTTTGCGGATTCGCGCATCAAGTCCTGGCTCACGCTGAAGGGTGAGCAGGGGGCCACGGCCACATGTGTCATCGACCCGAAGCTGGCGTCGTGCCAGGTCTCGATCAGGCGCTGGGTTTCTTTCAGGATGGCGGGTTCTTTTTCGACCACGCTGTCGGGTGGCAAGCCGCCTTGGCTTTCACCCACGCTCATGCTGCCGCGAGTGGCCGTGAAGCGCATGCCGATGGTGTGCGCCGCTTCGATGCTGTCGTCCAGCCGCACGCCGTTGGGGTAAATGTAGAGGTGGTCACTGCTGGTGGTGCAGCCGCTCAGCAAGAGTTCTGCCATGGCCACCTGGCCTGACACACACACCATCTCGGGTGTGAGGCCCACCCAGATCGGATACAGCCCTTTGAGCCAGCTGAACAGCTCGGCGTTTTGCACCGACGGAATCGCCCGCGTGAGCGACTGGTACATATGGTGGTGCGTGTTGATCAGGCCCGGCACCACCACATGGTGGCGGGCGTCGATCACTTCATCCACTTGTGTGAGCAGTTCGTCGATGTTCTCGGTCGCGGGGATGATACGTTCGATGCGGCCGTCGCGGATCAGCAGCGAGGCGTCGTTGAGTTCTGTATGGGTATCGTCTTGCGTGGCGATGCAGCGGGCGCGGTGGATGAGCAGCGTGGTCATAGACTTGTCCTTGGGTAAGGTGTGAAACAAGTCGCGGCCGAATCCCCTGACCCCAGTGCGCCGGGGGGAGGGCGAGCACCACGTTGCCGCGCGTCTCGGGCTGTGCAGTAGGGCAGATTTTACGCAGACGCTGTCCTGAGCCTTTCTTGATGTGCGGACGCTTTGCCCACGCTGTACGACCGCTAGGCATCTCGGCTGACAAGCTGAATAGCCGCATCAAAACCTGGCAGGCCTGAAGAGAGCCTGGTTTTCGGAATGCGGACAATAGGGCTGTGCAAGCATTCTTGGAGATATGTCATGGCCCAGCCTAGATACAACTTGGCGCGATTTGATTTTGTGTCGATCCGATTGGCGGTGCTGTGTGCACAGACCGGCAGTCTGACCACGGCGGCAAGGCAGTGCAATTTGGTGCTGCCTGCCGCGAGTCGGCGGCTCAAAGAGTTGGAGGCTGCCACAGGGTGTCTGTTGTTTGAAAGACATTCCCGTGGTTTGGCCATGACTGCGGCGGGACGAATTTTCATGCGACGGGGCTTGGCCTTGCTCCAAGAGATGGATGGTTTGGTGAGCGAATTGAGCGATCTTCAAAAGGGTGTCGCACGCCATGTGCGTTTGTTTGCTGGGACGGCAGCCATCAACCAGTTTTTGCCGCCACTGATGGCCGAATACACCCACTTGCATCCCGAAGTGCAGATCGATTTGGAGGAGCAGGTCTCTGAACACGTGGTCCAGGCTTTGCGTGAGGGGCGAGCCGATGTGGGGGTGTTTGTGGAAGGGCCCGACACCGACGGTCTGGAGGTGAAAGATTTCCGGCAGGACGAGTTGGTGCTGATATTGCCTAAGCGCCACGCTTTGGTGGGCAAATCGGCCCTGACCTTTGCCGATGCACTGGATGAATCTTGGGTCAGCCTCAACCCTGGGGCGGCCCTGTTGCAGCAACAGCAAAGCGCAGCCATGGCCGCAGGCCGCACGCTCAAGTTGCGTATGCAGGTACGCAGCTTTGACGCCGTAGGGCACATGGTGGCTTCGGGTCTGGGCATTGCGCTGTTGCCCAAGTTGGCGGCTTTGCCCATTGTTCGGGCCATGCAACTGAGCTGGCGTCCATTGAAGGACGAGTGGGCATTTCGTCAACTGAAAGTGGGCATACGCAAGGAGGCGGATGCCGGTGTCACAGATTTCAGGGATTTCCTCCATACGCCTTCGCAAAATGCGAAGGCAGCCTGATGGACTGACAAATAGACGCGCCGGTTCATCCGCAAGACACTGCGGTGCATGAACTCTCAAAGCGCTGTATTCCCCACCCCCGACCTGTGTGCACTTTCGGGCCTGAAGGTGTTGGAGCTGGGCCAGCTGATCGCGGGTCCATTTGCCGCTAAGACCCTGGCTGACTTCGGCGCCGAAGTCATCAAAATCGAGCCACCCAGCAGCGGTGACCCACTGCGCAAATGGCGCATGCTCAAGGACGGGACCTCTGTTTGGTGGCAGGTGCAGTCGCGCAACAAACGTTCGCTGGCCTTGGATTTGCGTACACCCGAAGGCCAAGAACTGGTTCGCCAATTGGCGGCCGAGGCCGATGTGTTGATTGAAAATTTTCGGCCGGGTGCACTCGAAGGTTGGGGCCTGTCGCCCGACGTACTGATGGCCAGCAACCCGCGATTGATCGTGCTGCGCATCAGCGGCTATGGTCAGACCGGGCCTTACCGCAACCGCCCAGGCTTTGGTGTGATCGGCGAAGCCATGGGGGGGTTACGCCACCTTACCGCAGAGCCCGGTCGTGTGCCTGTGCGCGTGGGCGTGAGCATTGGCGATACCTTGTCGGCCTTGCATGGGGTCATTGGCATCTTGCTCGCTTTGCAGCACAGGCATGCCACCGGACAAGGGCAGGTGATCGATGTCGCTTTGTACGAGGCGGTCTTCAACTGTATGGAAAGTTTGCTGCCCGAGTACAGCGCTTTTGGGGCGGTGCGTGAACCTGCGGGCAGCGCTTTGCCAGGGATTGCGCCTACCAATGCTTACCTTTGTCAGGATGGCGCTTATGCCCTGGTCGCCGGCAACGGCGACAGCATTTTCAAACGCCTGATGACCTTGATTGAGCGCCCTGATCTGGCCAACGATGCGGCACTGGCCGACAACGCAGGTCGTGTGGCACGCGTGGCTGAGATCGATGCAGCCATCAGCGCCTGGACCGCAAAGCGTCCGGTGTCCGAGGTGTTGGAGTCGCTGGACAAGGCCGCCGTGCCAGCAGGTCGCATTTACACCGTGGCTGATATTGCCGCCGATCCGCACTATCAGGCGCGGGGCATGTTGCAGACGCTTGCGATGGACGACGGCAGCGCCATGACGGTGCCTGGCATCGTTCCGAAGTTGTCGGCTACCCCCGGTCAGCATCGGCGCAACGCGCCACAGCTGGGGCAGGATACCGACCAAATTTTGGGGGAGATGGGTTTGACGAATGCGCAGATCGAGTCCTTGAAAGCGCGTGGCATTGTGGGAAGAAAATCATGAAGCAAAAAATTCATTTCAATGAAGTGGTGACCCGTGACGGCTTTCAGATGGAGCCAGCGTTTGTGGCCACAGACGACAAGGTGGCTTTGATCAATGCGCTCAACCATTGCGGTTACGCCAAGATCGAGGTGACATCGTTCACATCAGCCAAGGCGATCCCGATGCTGCGTGATGCCGAGGAGGTGATGGGGCGCATTGAGCGTGTTCCGGGTGTGGAGTACACCGTGCTGGTGCCTAATTTGCGGGGGGCCGAGCGCGCGATGGAATCTCGTCCAGATGAATTCAACTTGGTCATGTCCACTTCAGAGACGCACAACCTGGCTAACTTGCGCATGCCGCGTGAACACAGCTTTGCGGCCCTGCGCGAGGTGATCGAACGCTATGGTCTGCAGGTGCCCATCAATGTGTCTTTGTCGGCCTGCTTTGGATGCCCGATGGAGGGTGAAGTGCCCCAGATTGAAGTGATGCAATGGGCACAGCGTTTTGCCGACTTGGGGGTGCGAGGCCTCACGATTTGTGACACCACGGGCATGGCCCACCCTGAGCAGGTGACGCAGATGTGCCAGGCCCTCAGAGCGCGCTTTCCGGCACTGCAGTTGACGCTGCACTTTCACAACACGCGTGGCATGGGGCTTGCCAATGTGCTGGCCGCTGTGCACTCGGGCATCGATCGCTTTGATGGTTCTCTGGGGGGGCTGGGCGGCTGTCCTTACGCCCCCGGTGCCAGCGGCAACATCAGCAGCGAAGATGCGATCCACATGCTCGATGCCATGGGCTTCGATACGGGCATCGACCTGACGCGTTTGTTGCCCATTGCGCGTGAGTTGCCCGGCTTGGTGGGCCATATGGTGCCTGGCCAAGTCGCCAAGAGCGGCCGCATCACCGACTTACACCCTGCGCCACCGTCGGTGGCTGAACTGAGAAAGGCGTTTTCATGATCGATCACCTTGACCACCTGGTCCTGACCACAGCCCGCGAAGCCGAGTGCGTGGACTTCTACACCCGTGTGCTGGGCATGCAGCTCGAAAGCTTTATTGGCGGCACACCTCCCGTAGAGCGTCGCGCCTTCAAGTTCGGCAACCAAAAGATCAACCTGCATGTACAGGGCCGTGAATTCGAACCCAAGGCCCATTTGCCAGTGCCAGGCGCGCTGGACTTGTGTTTCATCGTGCAATTCCCCTTGGAAGAGGTGGTGGCAAGGCTGCAGGCCTGCAATTGGCCCATCTTGGAAGGCCCTGTGGTGCGCACGGGGGCAACCGCCAAGATCCGCTCGGTTTATGTGCGGGATCCGGATTTCAATTTGATCGAACTGTCTGTTTTGATTTGATTTTTCTCATAACTCAGGAGACCTGTATGCAAAAACGTGAATGGATCATCGGTGCCACGGCAACTGTGATGGCGATGGCTTGGGGCCAGGCCGCACTGGCTCAAGGCAAATTTCCAGAACGCACCATCACCATTGTTGTGCCCAGCGCACCCGGCGGTACCACCGACTTTACGGCGCGCCTGATTGCCGAGCCTTTGTCTCGTGCATTGGGCCAACCCGTGGTGGTGGACAACAAGGCTGGGGCCGCGGGCAACATCGGTAACCAGCATGTGGCCAAGGCCAAGCCCGATGGTTACACCCTGTTGCTGGCTTACAGCGGCTATCAGGTAGGCAATCCGCACCTGTTCAAAAAAGCCGGCTGGGACCCGATCAAGGACTTCACGCCGGTGGCCATGCTCACACGTGCACCTCAGGTGGTGGCTGCGCGGGCCAATTTGCCCGTGAGCAATCTGCGCGAATTGGTGGCCTATGCCAAGGCCCATCCAGACAAGCTCAATTACGCGTCTTCGGGCAATGGGTCGATCCAGCACATTGCGGGTGAACTTTTCAAGCAAATGACCGGTACATCTCTCACGCATGTTCCCTACAAGGGCGCAGGGCCCGCTGTGCAGGACTTGCTGGGGGGCCAAGTAGACTTGTTTTTCACCACACCGGCGTCAGTGGTCAGCCACATCAAGGCCGACAAAATCAAGGGCTTGGCTGTCACCAGCAACACACGCCTGACCTCATTGCCCCAGGTTCCGACCACGCGTGAATCCGAGCTGAAGGATTTCACCCTCGACTCCTGGTTTGCGCTGTACGCCCCGGCCGGTACTTCCAACGAAGTGGTGCAGCAACTCAACGCCGAGATCGCCAAAATTTTGGCTTCACCGGATGTGAAGAAAAAAGCCGAGGACGCTGGCACCTTGGTGGACCACATGGGGCCGGCCCAACTGGGTGAATACACCCGCAAGGAATTGGCTTATTGGGGCCGAGTCATTCAGAGCGCCAAAATTTCAGCGGAGTGAGGGTGGATGCATTGAGTCTGAAGATTGTTTTTCTCGATCGCGATTCGGTCTCTCTCGAAACCCTATTGCGCAAGCCTGTTTTTGCACACGAATGGGTGCAATACCCACGCACCAGCAGCACGGAGGCGGCTGAACGGATTGCAGATGCCGACATCGTTGTTGTCAACAAGGTCAAAATCGATGCCGAAACGCTGTCGAAAGCACCCAGACTCAAGCTGCTTGCCGTGGCCGCGACGGGCACTGACAACATCGACCTGCAAGCTTGCCAGCAGCGGGGCATTGTGGTCAGCAATGTGCGCAATTACGCCGTGCACACAGTGCCTGAGCACACCTTTGCACTGATCTTTGCCCTGCGCCGCAGCCTTTGCGCTTACCGTGATGCCGTCAAAGCCGGACGATGGCAAGAAGCAGCGCAGTTTTGTTTTTTTGACCATCCGATTCGTGATCTTGCAGGTTCTACCTTGGGAGTGATTGGCGACGGCGTGCTGGGTCAGTCGGTGGCCAGCATTGGGCGCGCGCTGGGGATGCGTGTGCTGTTTACGGCGCACAAAGGCCGTACAGACCCCACAAGCTTCTATATGCCGTTTGAAGAGGTGTTGCACCAGGCGGATGTAATCACGCTGCATTGCCCCCTGAATGACCACACTCGCCACATGATCGGTTCAGATGAGCTCAAACAGATGACACGCAAACCTTTGCTCATCAACACCGGACGCGGGGGGCTGGTGGATGAATCAGCGGTCGGCCCCGCATTGCAAGCAGGCCACATCTCTGGCGCGGCATTTGACGTGACCAGTGTGGAACCACCACCGTCTGACCACCCCTTCATGACCTTGCTGGACCGACCCGACTTCATCCTCACCCCGCATGTGGCTTGGGCCAGTGCAGAGGCCATACAAGCGCTGGCTGACCAGCTCATTGACAACATTGAAGCTTTTGTGAGTGGGCAGCCTGTGAATCAAGTGATTCCGAGACCATGAGTTTTGTCTGCTTCGATGGCGAAACCCTTTATCCTTGTGGTTCGCAATTGATCTGATTGATATTCTGATGACCAACCCTCAAACCGCACTGCGACACCTCTACGACGTGGCAGTGCAGCGTGCCTTGCCCCTGCACAACACCGCCGCCCATTTGCCACCCCCACCCAAAGGCCGCACGCTGGTGCTGGGTGCTGGCAAGGCCGGTGGCGCGATGGCGCAGGCGGTGGAGGCGCTTTGGCCTCAAGATGCGCCACTGTCGGGTTTGGTGGTCACGCGTTATGGTCATACACCGCCACGCCCTGCGGGTTTGCCTGAGCGCATTGAGGTGGTCGAGGCCGCGCACCCGGTGCCTGATGTGGCGGGCTTGCAAGCTGCCGAGCGGATTTTGGAATTGACCCAGGATTTGACGGCTGACGATTTGGTGCTGTGCCTGATTTCGGGCGGCGGCTCGGCGCTGCTGACATTGCCCGCAGACGGCATCAGCCTACAAGACAAGCAAGACATCAACCGCCAGCTGTTAGCCAGCGGTGCCAATATTGCCGAGATGAACTGCGTGCGCAAGCACCTATCGCGCATCAAGGGCGGGCGTCTGGCGGCAGCCTGCGCCCCTGCACGGGTGGTCACGCTCACTATCAGTGATGTGCCGGGCGATGATCCGTCCATCATCGCCAGCGGCCCCACCGTGGCCGATGCCACCACCTGCGCCGATGCCTTGGCCATCTTGCAGCGATACGCCATACAAGTGCCGACTGCAGTGCATGAGGCCTTGCAGGTAGGCACATGGGAAACACCCCAACCCGGTTCATCCGTGTTTGCGGGCCATGTCCTGCACATGATCGCCACACCGCAGCAATCGCTGCAAGCGGCAGCCGAGGCGGCCCGTGCGCAAGGCCTGAACGCCTACATCCTGAGCGATGAGGTCGAAGGCGAGTCGCGTGAGGTGGGCAAGGTGCATGCGGCACTGGCCCGCGCTGCGGCCCGGGGGCAGGGGCCTTTTCAAAAGCCCTGCGTGATTTTGAGCGGTGGAGAGACCACGGTGACCCTCAAACCCCAGCCCGCAGGCACGCCGCGTGGGCGTGGCGGCCGAGCAGGCGAGTTCTGCCTGGGCCTGGCGCAAGCGCTGCAAGGCCAGTCAGGTGTGTGGGCACTGGCCGCTGACACCGATGGCATTGATGGCATCGAGGACAACGCAGGCGCACAAGTGGCCCCTGACACCTTGGCTCGTGCTGCAGCGCTTGGGCATAAGGTAGACGAGCACCTTCAGCGCAACGATGCGTACGGTTTTTTTGAGTCCTTGGGCGATCTCGTCATCACCGGGCCCACACACACCAATGTGAACGATTTTCGGGCGATTTTGGTGGTCTGATCCGATGCCAGTGGGCTGGCCGGCACATGTCGCCTGGAGGCAAGCCAGGTATTGATTTGCGTCAAAGCTGCAAGCCCTGTGCTCTGGCACATTCAGAGCCATCATGTTGGATACCTCTTTGCCCCTCTCGCCTGAACCCATCACCAGTCTGTTGGCGGGCACTGTCTTGCTGCGCCGCGGTGACGCTGTTGATCGCATCGTCCATGTCATGCAAGGGCGGGTGATTTTGGGGGTCATGACGCAAGGGGAAATGACGCACCAACTGGGCGTGGTGGAAGGGCCTTTCTGGCTGGAAGCGGCATCCGGCTTGTTGGGTTTGCCGCATGTGGTCGATGCTGTGGCCGAAACACCCGTGCAGCTCCAATATGTCAGCGTGCCCGACTTCGTGCGAGAAGTGAAAGCCCTGCCTGAGGCTTCGCAAAACCTGTTGATGGACATGGCCCGTTCGCAGCGCCAACAAACCCAATTGGGTGTGAGCCGTTTGGCCAAAGACGCTGATGCACGCTTTGCAGAATGGCTTCTGCGTCACGCAGAGACCAATGTGCAACTGGGAGGCTTGGCCGTCACCCTGCGTGAACGCAAACGAACCATTGCTGCGCAATTGGGCATTGCGCCTGAAACTTTCTCGCGTGTGCTGCGTCATTTGCGCGATCGCCAACTCATCAGTGGCGGTGGGCGTGTGCTGGGTTTGCCCAATCCGCAAGCCTTGCGTGATCTCGCAGGCGTCTGACCATTTCTGTGGTTTTGAGTCCCCGGCAAAGCATGCCCTAACATGACGGGCTTCACTCTGCCCCCATTCAACATGCCCACCCCTTACCTCAGTGAAACCGAAGCGCCTAACCGTGCCGGTGTGGACGCCTTGCGCGGCCTGACCCTGCTCGAATTTGGCACTGACTGGTGCGGCCACTGCCGAGCTGCTCAGCCGGTGGTCGCACAGGCACTGGCCCAACAGCCGCAGTGGCAACACCTCAAGGTGGAAGACGGCTCGGGTCGGGCGCTTGGGCGGGCATATCGCGTCAAACTTTGGCCCACATTGGTCTTTTTGCGAGACGGCCAGGAAATTGCCCGTCTGGTGCGGCCCACATCCTTGGGTGAATTGAATGCTGTCTGGGCTGCCATGGACAAGGGTTGATCGTTGCCACACCTCGGAAAATCCCAGATGACAAGCCGCATGGCGGTGACGCTTGCTTGGCCTTGCAGAGCCGATGTTGAAAAGCCGCGCCAACAACCCCATGATCTGATCGGTGGGTGAGAGGTTTGGGCGCAGACCTGCATGCTAAGATTGCCGCCGTCATTGGGGAGTAGCCGCTCTTTCACCCAAGAGGCTTGCGTCAACATACTTGGTCTTTTCAAGGCCATGGCGCAAGCAGCACCACGCCTGGCAAGACCTTTGACCACGATGCATCCGTTCAGGCTGGAGATGCGTTGTGGTCATTCGTTGTGGAGTCCGGCCTTGGAATATTCATGGAATCCCTTCTCGTTTCAACCGGTGTTGTGGCTCTCGCTGAAATCGGCGACAAAACCCAGCTCCTCGCGTTCATCCTGGCAGCACGCTTCAAAAAACCATTGCCCATCATTGCCGGCATTTTGGTCGCCACCATCGTTAACCATGGTTTGGCCGGTGCTTTGGGCGCTTGGATCACCTCGGCCATCAGCCCCGAAGTGCTTCGATGGGTTTTGGGGGCGTCGTTCATCGGCATGGCCATCTGGACGATGATTCCTGATGAGATCGAAGAAGACGAAACCCAGGTCGCCAAGCGCTTCGGTGTTTTCGGCGCCACCCTCGTCACCTTCTTTTTGGCTGAAATGGGCGACAAAACACAGATCGCCACCGTGGCCATGGCGGCACATTACGCATCTCCCGTCATGGTGGTGATCGGCACCACACTGGGCATGCTGATTGCCGATGTGCCTGCGGTCTTCGTGGGTGACAAACTGGCCAACAAAATCCCGATGAAGCTCGTGCATTCGATTGCCGCAGGTGTATTTGCCATTTTGGGCGTGGCCACGCTGCTGGGTGCTGGTGCGCGGTTCGGTCTCTGACATGAACTGGCTTCAAGTGTTTGCCGATCCCGCGTTCGCGCCAGCCATGCCCCACATTCTGGAGCCCGCGAACGCGCAAAACCTGGACCGCTTGGGTCTGGAGTTGGCGCGGGCTTAGTTGAGCAAGGCACCCGCGTCTTCGTACCAGAACATCAGCGCGGCGTCGTAGCTCTCCCAGACACAGCCATTGCAGCCGCGCCCGCAGCACGAGGTGGGCTCCGGAGGCGGCTCCCTGAAGTCGTGGCCAGCCGCCTTGAGGCGCTCCTGGAATTGCGCAATGCCCCGGCGCACGGATGCGCGCTGGGACTGGTGGGGGTCGATGATGGGGTGATCGTTCTCGCAGCTCATGCCCGATTGTCTGACATGCCTGTGGGTGTGGCGAGGTGGCCTTGCACCACCGTGTGTGCAATCAAGCGCTCGTCGCCCAGCACGATCATGGCAAACAGCCATTCGGCCAAGGTCTCGGTTTGTGCGGTGCGCCGTGCGAGCAGTGGCGTGGCTTTGGGGTTCAGCACCACGAAGTCGGCTTCATAGCCGGGCAGCAGGTTGCCCACTTGGCCGTTCAGGTCCAACGCAGCCGCAGCGCCCGCCGTGTGTTGCCACCACAGGTGTTCTGGCGCGAGGCTGACGCCGGGGCGGCCCACACTTTGCCTGGCGACCGTGTAGGCCGCGTGCATGGTTTGAAAGGGGCTGAAGCTGGTGCCGCCACCCACATCGCTGGCCAGGCCGTAGCGCAAGCCCGCCGCGTCGGAAGCGGGGTAGTCAAAAAAGCCACTGCCCAAAAAAAGGTTGCTGGTGGGGCTGACGGCGGCGCTTGCCCCCACTTCGGCCATGCGGCGGCGGTCGGCTTCGTCTAAGTAAATGCAATGCGCGTACACCGAGCGCTGGCGCAAAAGGCCTGCGCGGTCGTACACATCCAGATAACTGCGGGCTTCGGGAAAGAGTTCTTGTACCCAGCGGATCTCGTCCACGTTCTCGGCCACGTGTGACTGAATCCACACATCCGGAAACTGCTGCGCGATCTCGCCCGCGCCATGCAGTTGCTCGCGGGTGCTGGTGGGTGCAAAGCGCGGCGTGATGGCGTAACCCAGGCGGTCCACGCCGTGCCAGCGGCGGATCAGGTCTTCGGTTTGGCGCAGGCTCAAAGCCGTGTTGGTGTCGCGCAGGCCGTCGGGGCTGTGGCGGTCTTGCAGCACCTTGCCGGTGACCATGCGCAGGTGGCGTTTTTGTGCTTCGGCCATGAAAGCATCGACCGACTCGGTGTGGGCCGTGGCAAAACACAGCGCAGTGGTCACGCCGTGGCGCATCAGCTCGTCCAGAAAAAACGCGCTGACTTCGTGGGCGTAGGCGCGGTCTGCAAACTGTTTTTCGTGCGGAAAGGTGTAGTGCTCCAGCCAAGGCAGCAGGCCTTCGGCGGGTGAGCCGATCACATCGGTTTGTGGGTAATGGATGTGCAGATCCACAAAGCCGGGCGCGATGCACAGGCCGGGCCAGTGGGTCACAGGCAGGTCGGGGTACTGCGGGGCCAGTTCGCGGTAGGGGCCGATGGCCTGAATGCGCACGATGCCGTCTGCCTCGCGTGCGGTCACCAGCAAGCCGTCGCTTTCGTGGCGGGCCTGGGGGTTTTGCGGGTCAGGAAACCAGAGCAGGCTGGCTCGCCAAGCTTGGCGTTCGGTCAGATGGGGGGCTTGGCGCATGGGTCAGTCGGGCGTGGATACGAGGATAAACACCCGGGAAAAGGGGGTGTTGGCAGTGGTACATTGTGCGGCAATCTCATGGCTTGCAAGGCTCGGGTCAATGCTTTAGGCACGGACTTTGCAGGAGACTTATTCAGATATTCCATCCCACCCGACATGACCACACCCCTCTTGTCTCTGCAGGGCATCACCAAGCGCTACCCGGGCGTGGTGGCCAACCAGGATGTGTCCCTCACCGTGATGCCCGGCCAAGCCCATGCCGTGCTGGGTGAAAACGGCGCGGGCAAGTCCACGCTGATGAAAATCATCTACGGATCGGTTAAACCCGACGAGGGCCAAGTCCTCTTCAATGGCCAGCCGGTCAACATCCGCAACCCGCAGGAAGCGCGCAAGCTGGGCATCAGCATGGTGTTTCAGCACTTCAGTCTGTTTGACACGCTCACCGTGGCCGAAAACGTGTGGCTGGGCTTAGACAAGTCCCTGAGCCTGGCCGAGGTGACCGAGCGCATCGTGGCCAAGGCCAGCGAATACGGCTTGGACCTGGAGCCCGAGCGCCCGGTGCACACCTTGAGCGTGGGCGAGATGCAGCGGGTCGAGATCATCCGAGCGCTCTTGACCGAGCCCAAGTTGTTGATCTTGGACGAGCCCACTTCGGTGCTGACACCGCAGGCGGTCGAGAAGTTGTTTGTGGTTTTGCACAAGCTGGTCAGTCAAGGCGTGAGCATTTTGTACATCTCGCACAAGCTGCACGAAATTCGTGCGCTGTGCAGCGCTTGCACGGTGCTGCGCGGCGGCAAGCTCACGGGCGTATGCGACCCGCGTGAAGAGTCCAACGCCAGCCTGAGCCGCTTGATGATCGGCGTAGAACCACCGGCTTTGCAACATGTGGCGCGTGCGCCGGGTGAGGTGGTGTTGTCGGTGCAGGGCCTGAGCCTCGCTCGGCAAGACCCGTTTGGCGTGGACCTGGACGGCATCAGCTTGCAGGTGCGGGCGGGCGAGGTGGTGGGCTTGGCTGGGGTATCGGGCAATGGTCAAAAAGAACTGCTGTGGGTTTTGTCGGGTGAAGACACCCGTGCTGGCGTGCAGTGCGGTGCGGCCAGTGTGCGTTTGTTGGGCCAGCCGGTAGCGGCTTGGGGGCCTGTGCCGCGCAGACAAATGGGGCTGTACTTTGTGCCCGAAGAGCGTTTAGGGCGCGGCGCTGTGCCGTCTCTCAGCTTGTCGCAAAACTTGCTCCTCACCCGCAGCGAAGCCGTGGGCACGGGTGGCTGGGTGCGCATGGGGGCGTTGGCCGATCAGGCGCGCAGCATCATTGATCGATTCAAAGTCAAGGCCTCAGGGCCGGATGCTGCCGCGCAGTCGCTGTCGGGTGGCAATTTGCAAAAATTCATCGTCGGGCGTGAAATCAGCGCATCCCCCAAGCTGCTCATCGTCTCGCAACCGACTTGGGGTGTGGATGTGGGCGCAGCAGCGCAGATTCGCGCCGAGATTTTGGCGCTGCGCGACGCCGGTTGTGCAGTGTTGGTGGTGAGTGAGGAGTTGGAAGAATTGTTCGAGTTGTCTGACTGCATGCATGTGATCGCCAAAGGGCGTTTGTCGCCGCCACTGCCACGGGCTGAGGCCACTGTCGAACGCATTGGCGAATGGATGAGTGGCTTGTGGCCTGACACTGCCGCCCAAGCCCAGGAGATGCACCATGCTTAAGCTTGAAATGCGACCCCAGGCCTCGCGCCTGTGGACCTATGCCTCGCCGGTGCTCGCGCTCGTGTTCACCGTATTGCTGGGCGTTTTGCTGTTCATGGCGTTGGGCAAAGACCCTGTGCGTGGATTGCAGATGTTCTTTTGGGAACCGATCAAAAGTGGCTATGCACTGGGCGAGTTGATGGTCAAGGCCACGCCATTGCTCGTGATTGCCTTGGGTTTGTCGGTGTGCTTTCGCTCCAACGTATGGAACATCGGGGCCGAGGGGCAGTTCGTGATCGGTGCGGTCTGCGCTGCGGGTGTGGCGCTCTTGGCAGGCAAAGACACGGGCCGCTGGATTGTGCTTGCGGTGTTGCTGGCGGGCGTGCTGGGCGGCATGTTGTGGGCGGGCATCACGGCGCTGCTGCGCGACCGTTTCAATGCCAGTGAGATCTTGGTCAGTTTGATGCTGGTCTATGTGGCCGACATGGTGCTGAGCTACTTGGTTTATGGCCCCTGGAAAGACCCGGCGGGTTTCAATTTTCCGCAGTCCAAAACCTTTGAGGCCGTGACGCAGATTCCGCGTTTGATGAGTGGCTCACGCGTCAGTGTGGGCCTGTTGCTGGCGTTGGTGGGGGCTGGTTTGCTGTGGGTGTTTTTGTTCCGCACCCGTGCTGGTTTTGCCCAGCAGGTGGGGGGGCTGGCCCCGGCGGCTGCGCGTTATGCAGGCTTTTCTTCGCGCAAAGCACTCTGGGTGGCTTTGCTCACTTCGGGCGGCGCCGCGGGTTTGGCGGGCGCTTTGGAGGTGGCCGGGCCGATTGGGCAGCTGACGCCTTATGTGCCTGCGGGCTATGGTTTTGCCGCCATCATCGTGGCCTTTGTCGGGCGCTTGCACCCGGCGGGCATGGTGCTGTCGGCGGTGCTGATGAGCATGTTCTACATCGGGGGCGAACTCGCGCAGTCGCGTCTGGGGCTGCCCAAGTCGATCACCGGCGTGTTCCAGGGTTTGCTGCTGTTTTGTTTGCTGGCGTGTGACACGCTGGTGGCCTACCGCTTGCGCTGGGTGGCCGCCAAGAAAGGGGGCCTGTGATGGAGTCTTATGCATTGCTGATCGCAGCGACCTTGAATGCGGGCACCGTGTTGGCGCTGGCCGCTTTGGGTTTGCTCATCAATGAAAAAGCCGGGGTGGTCAACTTGGGGGCCGAAGGCATGATGCTGTGCGCCGCCATTGCCGGCTTTGCCTGCGTGGTGCACACCGGCAACGATTGGCTCGGTTTTGCGGCGGGTATGGGCGCAGGCGCATTGCTGGCGGCCATTTTTGGGGTGTTGGTGATTTGGTTGAATACCAACCAATACGCCACGGGCTTGGCATTGAGTTTGTTCGGGGTGGGCTTCTCCGCCTTCGTGGGCATTGGCTATGTCAAGGAAAAACTGCCAGAGCGGCCTCAATTTGCCATACCTGGCCTGTCTGATATCCCGTTGGTGGGGCCCGCGTTTTTCAAACAACACCCGCTTGTGTACGTGGCCATGCTGCTGGTGTTGGCCCTCATTTGGTTCTTGTACCGCAGTCGCACCGGTTTGGTGCTTCGTGCCGTGGGTGAATCCCCCGCATCGGCGCACGCCTTGGGTTATCCGGTGCGCCGCATCCGTCTGGCGGCGGTGGTGGTCGGGGGCGCTCTGTGCGGGCTGGCCGGGGCATACATCTCGGTGAGCTACACCCCGTTGTGGGTCGAGGGCATGGTGGCGGGCAAGGGCTGGATTGCGCTGGCCTTGACCACCTTTGCCACTTGGCGGCCGGCACGGGTTTTGCTGGGTGCTTATTTGTTTGGCGGCGTGACCATGCTGCAGTTTCATTTGCAAGGCGTGGGTGTTGAGGTGCCCAGCCAGTTGCTGACTGCGCTGCCCTACATCGCCACCATCGTGGTTTTGGCTTTGATCTCGCGCAATCCGACCTGGATTCGCGTGAACATGCCCGCCTCGCTGGGTAAACCGTTTTATCCCGGTTCATAATCTGATTTTTCAACCCCTGTAACCCTGTTCAAAAGGACCTGACATGACAGACATCTCCAAGCGCTCCATCGTCAAGATGGTGGCCCTGACCGCTGTGGCCGCTGCCGCACTGGTTGGCTGTGGCAAAAAAGAAGAAGCCCCTAAGGCTGAAGCCCCCGCTGCGGCCAAGGCCGAGCCCCTGAAGATCGCGTTTGCCTATGTCGGCCCTGTGGGCGACGGCGGTTGGACCTTTGCGCACGACAACGGTCGCAAGGAAGTCGAAAAAGCCTTTGGCGACAAAGTGGTCACCACATTCGTCGAAAAAGTGCCAGAAAGCGCTGACGCTGAGCGCGTGATCCGCGACATGGTGGGCCAAGGCAACAAGCTGATTTTTGGCACCACCTTCGGGTACATGGAGCCCATGCTCAAAGTGGCCGCCGACAGCAAAGATGTGAAGTTTGAGCACGCCACCGGCTACAAAACCGCCGACAACATGCGCACTTACGACAGCCGCACCTACGAAGGCGCGTACATGGCTGGCGTGATCGCAGGCAAGATGACCAAGACCAACACCCTGGGTGTGGTGGCCTCGATCGCCATCCCTGAAGTGGTGCGCAACATCAACAGCTTCACCATGGGTGCCCAGTCGGTCAACCCCAAGGTCAAGACCAAAGTGGTGTGGGTCAATGAGTGGTTCAACCCACCGAAAGAAACCGAAGCCGCGACATCGCTGATCAACGGCGGCGCTGACGTGCTGATGCAAAACACCGACTCGTCGGCTGTGCTGCAGACCGCCGAAAAATTGGGCAAGCGCGCCTTTGGTTGGGACTCCGACATGACCGCCTACGGCCCTAAGGCTCACTTGGGTTCGGCCGTGATCAACTGGGGTCCTTACTACGTCAAGGCCGTGGGTGAAGCCCTGGAAGGCAAGTGGAGCACCGGTCAAAGCTGGTGGGGCGTGAAAGAAGGCGCGATCGACATGGTCAACGTGGCCGCTGACGTGCCCGAAGACACCAAGAAAAAGATCGACGAGATCAAGGCTGGTCTGAAAGACGGCAGCTTCACCATCTGGAAAGGCCCCATCAAGGACCAAGCTGGTAAAGAAGTGCTGGCCAAAGACGCTGTCGCTGACGACAAGTTCCTGGGCGGCGTGATGTTCTACGTCAAGGGCGTGGAAGGCAAGATTCCAGGCAAGTGATCGCCTGAGGGGCGGGCCCCTGCGTGCAGTCTGCATGCAGTGGTCCACATGAAAAAAGGCTGCAAGGGCTTTAGCCCTTGCAGCCTTTTTCACGTCCGGGCTTGTTCAGCGTGGCTTGTAGGCCGTGACGTCGATTTCGACTTTGGCATCGATCATCAACCGGGACTCCACCGTGGAGCGTGCAGGCCGATGTTCGCCAAAGCACTCCATATAGACGCGGTTGAAACTGCCGAAGTCACGCGCATCGTCGAGCCAGACGCTGACTTTGCAAACATCGTTCAAGGTGCACCCCGCCAAGGCCAGCGCTTGCTGGATGCGGACAAAGACCTGGCGTGTCTGGGCCTCAATGCCACCGGACACCACTTCGCCCTGGTCGTTGGTGGGCACCTGACCTGACACAAAAACGAAATCGCCAGCGCGTGTGGCGGGGGAAAGGGGGCGGGCCAGGCGATCTGACGCGATGGGGGAGGCCCCCAGCATTTCGACGGTCATGTGTTGTCTCCGTATCGGTTTTTGAAAAAAGAAAAGACATTATTCAACATTTATTTACAGGAAAACCCTGTTTCATCCGCGACCCAAATTCATTTATAGTCAAAAATGTAAAAAATTTACATTTTCTTCCCCCCACTTCTAGGAGACCTCCATGCTGCGTTTGCCTCGTCGACACCTGCTGACTCTGCTCTTGGCTGCACTGCCTTTTGCCTCTTTCGCTGCACCGCCCAAAGGGGGGGCGGCCAACTTGGCCATGATCGGTGAACCGCAAAGCTTGGACCCGATGGCTTCGACGGCGGATCTGGTGGGCACGATCATGCAGCACGTGTACGAGACGCTCTACACCTTTGACAGCAAATGGCACGCCACGCCCATGTTGGCCGACGGCATGCCCAAGGTTTCGGCAGACGGTTTGACCTATGCCATCAACATCCGCAAAGGCGTCAAGCTGCACAGTGGCCGTGACCTGGACGCGCAAGATGTGGTGGCCTCCCTCAAGCGCTGGATGGAGATGGCACCGCGCGGCAAATCGGTGGCCAAAGACACCGTGAGTCTGGAAGCCAAAGGCAGCCACGCCATCGAGTGGAAGTTCAGCGCACCCAGCGCTTCTTTGCTGGCCCAGCTGGCGCTGCCTTCTGGCATGGCGGTGATCATGGCCAAAGAGAGCATTGCCACGCCGCTGGTCTCGTTTGTGGGCACGGGCCCCTACAAATTCAAAGAGCGCCGTCCCGACCAGTATGTGGTCCTGTCCCGCTTTGAGGGCTACAGCGCTCGCAGCGAGGCCCCCAACGGTTATGGCGGCAAGCGTGAAGCCTTGCTGGACGAGCTGCGTTTTACACCCGTGCCCAATGCCAATACGCGTGTGGAAGGTGCTTTGGCTGGGCAGTTCCACTTTGCCGATCAACTGCCGACCGAGGCCTTGGCCCGTGTGGAAAAAGCAGGCCCCTCGGTGGTGCCGATCGTCACACCTTCGTTCGGCTTTCCTTACATGGTGTTCAACACCAAGGAAGGCGTGCTGGCCAACCAGGGCATTCGCCAGGCGATCCAGATCGCCATTGGCGAAGGTGAAATGCTGACAGCGGCCTATGGCGACAAGCGGTTCTTCACGGTGGAGGGCAACCACTTCCCACAGGGCACACCGTTTTACTCGACCGCAGGCACTGACCAATACAACAAGCAGGACGCCAAGCGCGCCAAGGACATGGCCGATAAAGCCGGTTACAAGGGCGAGACCATCCGCCTGTTGACCAGCCGCCAATACGAGTTTCACCACACCATGGTGCAGGTCATGGCCGAGCAGTTGCGGGCCGCCGGTTTCAAGCCCGAGATGCAAGTGGTGGACTGGGCCACTTTGGTGCAACGCCGTGGTGATTCGAAGGTGTGGGACATCTACATGACCCATTCGGGCCAGTTCCCCGAGCCCATGCTCTCGCCACCGCAGTTGGGTGAGGGCGCACCAGGCTGGTGGAGTTCTCCGGCCAAGGCCAAGGCGCTGGGTGACTTCAACCACCAGACCGATCCGGCCAAGCGTGCCCAGCTGTGGAATGCCGTGCAGCAAGTGGTGTACACCGAAGTGCCTTACATCAACGTGGGCAAGTTCAGCAGTTTGTCGGCACGCTCCAGCAAGCTGGAGGGCTACACCCCGTCGACCTGGCCGTTCTTCTGGAACACGGGCCTGGCCAAATAAACCGCAGGAACTGATCGATGTCCCGCATGTCCTGGGCCAGCCTGGGGCGCACTTTGCTGGGCCGCTTGGGCGGCATGCTGGCGGTGCTGTCCCTGGTGTCTGTGTTGGTGTTCCTGCTCACGCGGCTGGCCGCTGGCGACCCCATTGCGGTGTTGCTGGGCGACCAGGCTTCGCTGGAGGACATTGCACAGGCACGCCAGCGCTACGGACTCGATCAACCACTGGTCAGCCAATTCATGCTGTGGCTGGGTGAGGTGCTCCAAGGCAATCTGGGGCAATCGATCTTTTTGCAAATGCCGGTCACGCAAGTGCTGTGGGAGCGTGTCGAGCCCACGGCTTGTCTGGCTTTCCTGTCGGTGAGCTTGGCCATGCTGATCGGCGTGCCTTGCGGCATTGTGTCGGCCGTGTGGCGTGGGCGCTGGATTGACCAATGCGTGAGCACGCTGGCCATGCTGGGGGCGAGCATGCCCAGTTTCTGGATGGGCTTGATGGTCATCCAGTTGCTGGCGGTGGGCGCAGGCTGGTTTCCGGTGTCAGGGTATGGCGACCCTGGGGCGGGTTGGGCCACGCGCATCCACCATTTGATGCTGCCTGCCTTGGTGCTGGGCACACTCAATTCGGCCTTGATCATCCGGTTCACCCGCGCATCCATGCTGGACATCCTGAGCGAAGACTACATCCGCACGGCGCGTTCCAAAGGCTTGTCTGAAAGTGTGGTGGTGCTCAAGCACGCTTTGCTCAACGCCCTGGTGCCCATCCTGACGGTGCTGGGGCTGACGCTGGCCTTGATGATCGGTGGGGCCGTGGTGACCGAGACGGTGTTCAACCTGCCGGGCTTGGGCAATCTGGTGGTGCGTGCGGTGTTGCGCCGTGATTACCCGGTGATTCAGGGGGCCTTGCTGGCGATTGCCGGGGTGTACGTCATCATCAACTTTGTGATCGATGTCATGTATGTTTTTGTGGACCCTAGGGTGCGTCATGCTTGAGTGGCGTCGCACCTTGTCGCTGTTGTTTGCCCGCCGGGTGGTGCTGCTGGCCGTGCTGCTGCTGGGCTTGATGCTGTTCATGGCGGTGGCCGGGCAGTGGCTTTTGCCGCATGAGCCCATGGCCATGAAAGTCAGCATGCGCCTGAAGGCCCCCAGCTGGACCTACTGGAGCGGCACCGACGAATTGGGCCGTGACATCACCAGTCGGATTTTCTACGGGGCGCGTTATTCACTGGCCATTGGTGCAGGCACCGCCTTTTTGTCGGTGGTGCTGGGCACCTTGCTGGGTTTGCTGGCGGGGTTCTTCAAGCATCTCGATGCCGTGCTGATGCGCTGTGTGGATGCCATGATGGCTTTTCCGGACATCTTGCTGGGCATTGCGCTGGTGTCGATTTTGGGGGCCAGCCCGGTCAATGTGGTGCTGGCGCTGACCTTGGTGTACACGCCGCGTGTGGCCCGGGTGGTGCGCGCTTGCACCTTGGTGATTCGCGAGCTGCCCTATGTCGAGGCGGCCCGTGCCGTGGGCGTGAGCACCCCCAGGCTGCTGCGCGTGCACATCCTGCCCAACCTGATGTCGCCGATTCTGGTGCAGCTGAGTTTCATCTTTGCCTATGCCTTGCTGGCCGAGGCGGGCTTGTCCTTTTTGGGCGTCGGGGTGGGGGCAGAAATCCCCACCTGGGGCACCATGGTGGCGGCCAGCACCCAGCATGCCGATCGGGCCGTCTGGACACTTTTTTACCCCGGCATGGCGATTGTTTTGACCGCTTTGTCTTTGCAGTTGCTGGGCGATGGTGTGCGTGATTTGCTCGATCCCCGTTTGAAAGGCACGCCATGAACGCCCCCGAAGCCGCATCTGCTGTGCCACGCTTGCAGGTGCGCGATTTGACCACCACCCTGGTGCAGCGCGAGGGTGCGGTGCCTCTGGTGCGCGGGGTGAGTTTTGATTTGCATGCTGGACAAACGCTGGCGCTGGTGGGTGAGTCGGGCAGCGGCAAATCGCTCACGGCGCTCAGCCTCATGCGTTTGCTGGCACGCAATGCCCGCTGGCAATGTGGTGGGCAAGCCTTGTTCACCGATGCTGCTGGGCAGACACGCGATGTGCTGCAACTGAGCGAGGCCGAGATGCGCCAATGGCGCGGGCACCAGATGGCCATGATTTTTCAGGAGCCCATGACTTGTCTGAACCCGGTGCTGACGGTGGGTGAACAAATTGCCGAGTCGGTTCGCCTGCATTGGGGCTTGGACAAGCGCGCTGCACGCCTGCGCGCTTTGCAGGCGCTGGAGCAGGTGGAGATTCCTGCTGCGCGCCAGCGGCTGGACGAGTACCCGCACCAGTTGTCCGGTGGCATGCGCCAGCGCGTGATGATCGCCATGGCCATGGTTTGCGAGCCACAGGTCTTGATTGCCGACGAGCCGACGACGGCACTCGATGTGACCATTCAGGCGCAGATTTTGGCCTTGATGTCGCGTTTGCAGCGCGACACCGGCATGAGCATGCTGTTCATCACCCACAACCTGGGCGTGGTGGCGCACCACGCTGAACGTGTGGCGGTGATGTATGCCGGTCAGGTGGTCGAGCAGGCGGATGTGCATGCCTTGTTTGCGCAGCCTGCTCACCCCTACACACAAGGTCTGCTGGCGTGTCTGCCTGGTCGCGCCAGGCAGCGGTCATTGCAGGAGGGGCGTCGCATGGCCTTGCAGGACATTCCGGGCCAGGCCCCGGCAATGGACCGCTTGGGCGCAGGCTGCAGTTTTGCCGAGCGCTGCGCATACAGGCTGCCCCTTTGCAGTCTGCATGCCCCCGTTTGGCAAGGCGATGCGGCCCATGCCCGCGCGTGCCATCTGGAGCAGCAGTCATGAAGCCCATGCTGAAGATTGAGGACTTGTCGGTCGAGTTTGGCCGTGGGGCGCAGCGGGTGCGTGCGGTGCGCGGGGTGAGTTTTGACATTGCCCACGGCGAAACCCTGGGGCTGGTGGGTGAATCCGGCTCGGGCAAAAGCACCTTGGGCCGTGCGGTGTTGCAGCTGATTGCGGTCACTCAAGGGTCTGTGCAGCTGGATGGGCGTGAGCTTGTGGGCCTGAGCACCTCGCAAATGCGTCCTTTGCGGCGTGAAGTCCAAATGGTGTTCCAGGACCCCAGTCTGAACCCCCGTCAACGTGCTGGCGACATGCTGGACGAAGTGCTCAGCACGCACGCCCTGCATGGGGGTGCTGCGCGTGCCCCGCGCATTGCGCAGTTGCTGCAGCTGGTGGGGCTCAAGCCGGAGCACGCGAGCCGTTTTGCACACGAATTTTCAGGCGGACAAAAGCAGCGCCTGGGCATCGCCAGGGCCTTGGCGGCGGAGCCCCGTTTCATCGTGGCCGACGAGCCGCTGTCGGCGTTGGACATGTCGATTCAGGCGCAAATTGTCAATTTGCTGATCAGCTTGCGCGATCAGTTGGGATTGACGCTGCTGTTCATCTCGCACGACCTGGATGTGGTTCAGTACCTGTGCGACCGTGTGGTGGTGCTGTACCTGGGGCGTGTGATGGAGATCGCACCGACCACAGACCTGTTTGCATCGCCCGCGCACCCGTACACGCGCGCCTTGCTGTCGGCCGCGCCCATTCCCGATCCCGCGCAAGCGGCCCCCCGGGTTGAGTTGCAGGGCGATCCACCCAGCCCTTTGAACCCACCGTCCGGTTGTGTGTTTCGCACCCGTTGCCCCCATGCGGTGGCCGCCTGTGCCGACACCGTGCCCGAACTCACCCCCACCACAGCAGGCCGCCTGGTGGCCTGCTGGCGACATGAAGAATTGAACTGAGCCATGCAACTGAACCCAGCCTTCAAAGGCTATCCACCGCACCTTGACCCGATTAATCTGAAAGACGCCGGTCTGCAGGGTTGGCAATTGCTGCGGGGCGATTTGCCATTTCCGCTGGCCGTGCTCAAGGACTCTGCGCTGCAGCACAACCTGGACTGGATGCAGGATTTTTGCCGCACGCGTGGGTTGGACATCGCACCGCATGGCAAGACCACCATGTCGCCAGAGCTGTATGCCCGCCAGCTGGCGGCTGGCGCCTGGGGCATCAGTTTTGCCACGGTTTTTCAGGCGGCCTTGGGTGCGCGCCACGGTGTGCGCCGCATCATCATCGCCAACCAGGTGCTGCAGGCGGTGGACCTGGACAGCCTGTCGGCTTTGCTGCAAGCGCATGCAGGTTTGCAGGTTTATTTTTTGGTCGACTCGCTGGCCCAATTGCGTTTGATCGAAGCGTGGCGTGTTCAGCGGCAGTCCAGCACGGTGTTCACCGTGCTCGTGGAGCTGGGCCTTGAGGGCAAGCGAACAGGTTGCCGTGACCACCAGGAAGCACTTGCACTGGCGCAGGCCATCCGCCGCAGCCCGGCCGTGCAATTGGCGGGCATCGAGTGCTATGAAGGCGCTTTGGCCACTTGCCACCACGAGCATGACCGCGCCAGCGTGGCCGCCTTGATGGCACGCGTGCAGAAAATGGCGACTGCCTGCGAAGCCGACGATTGCTTTGAAACGGACGAGGTGCTGATCACGGCGGGTGGCTCGGCCATCTTCGACCTGGTGGCGGAACATTTGACCCCCCACTTGAGCCGACCTGTGCGGGGCATTTTGCGCTCGGGCTGTTACCTCACGCATGACCATGTGCAGTACCGCCAGCATTTGAAGTGTGTTGCAGAGCGCCTGAATTTGCGCGAGACCTTGCGCCCCGCCATTGAGCTGGTCAGCGTGGTCCAGTCTTGCCCTGAGCCGGGGCTGGCCATTTTGTCAATGGGCAAGCGCGATGTGTCGTACGACCTGGACATGCCGGTGCCCGAATGGCGGGCTCAGGTGGGCGATGCCCAAACCCGGGGTGTGCCTGCCCATTGGGCTGTGACTGCGCTGAACGATCAGCACGCCTATTTGCGCTTTGATGCGCAGGCGCCCGAAGACCAGCATCCGGTGGTGGGGCAATTGGTCGGTTGCGGCATTTCGCACCCTTGCACCACTTTTGATAAATGGCGCTGGATGCCGGTGGTGGACGATGCTTACCGCGTGGTGGATGCGGTGTCGGTGAACTTTTGAAAACCGTTCGCCATGACTGAGCACCACCCCTCTTTGCTGCAGCGATTGCAGACGGCCGCACCGGGCTTGCCCCGCGCTCAGCAGCAAGTGATTGCGGCCTTGCTTCAGGATCCGGAGGGTGCTTTGTCATTGAGTGTGGACGCCCTGGCCCGACAGGCCCAAGTGTCGATGCCCACCATCATGCGCACAGCGCGTCAACTGGGTTTTGAGGGGGTGCGTGAATTCAAGCTGGCTTTGGCGCAAGACCTGGCGCGCCATGCACCAGTGCACAGCTCGGTCACGATGCACGACAGCACCACCGACATCGTGCACAAAATCCTCAGCGGTGCGGCCGCGTCCATCACGGCCTTGCAACAGCAGCTGGACCCGCTGATCCTCGAAAAGGCCGCCAAGCTTTTGGCGAGCGCCGAGCGGATTGACTGTTATTCGGTGGGGGCCACCTCCGCTTTCATGGCCAGTGACTTGCAAGGCCGCTTGTTTCGACTGGGGCGGCATGCGCATGCGGTGCACGACGCGCATCAGCAACTCATCTCGGCCGCCACCTTGGGCCCTTCGGGTGTCGCCGTCGCGATCTCGCATGTGGGGCGCATGCCGTTCATGCTCGAAGCGGTGGGGTTTGCCCGATCACAAGGCGCCAAAGTCATCGCCATCACGCAGCCCGATACGGCTTTGGCCCAGATGGCCGATGTGGTGATTGGGGTCAGTGTTCCGCCCGATGCCGTGATGCGTGTGGGGACAGAGGCTTACATCGCCCATTTGCTGGTCATCGAGTTGCTGATGGTGCTGGTGCTGCAAGCCTTGGGGCCGGATGCCGCCAGGCACTTGGCACAGTTCAAGTCGGTGTTGCAGGCCCATGGTCAGGATGTGGACCAACACCCCACTGTGGACTGGGCCTGGTCCAGTGTTGAGAAAGATGCCCAAGCATGAAGACACTTTTGTTGCGCAACACGCAATTGGTCGATGGCACAGGCGCACCTGCACGGACCGCCGATGTCTGGGTGCGCGGTGACCGCATTGCCGCCATTGGCGAAAACCTGGCGGTTGCTGCCGACGAGGTGCTTGACGCGGGTGGCTTGACCGTCGCGCCGGGCTTCATCGACGTGCACACCCATGACGATGCCATCGTCCTGCGCGACCCGGGCATGCTGCCCAAATTGTCACAAGGGGTGACCACGGTCATCACGGGCAACTGTGGCTTGTCGCTGGTGCCATTGGTCAGTGATGCACCGGGGTCGCCGCTGGATTTGCTGCACACGTCCGAGTTCCGCTTTGCACATCTGAACGATTACGCCCAAGCCATTGCGGACAACCCGCCTGCGGTCAATGTCGGGGCCTTGATCGGTCACACCACCTTGCGCGCCAAGGTCATGCAAGACCTCACTCGGGCGGCAACACCTGAGGAAACCCGAGACATGGCCGCTTTGCTGGACGATGCTTTGGCCCACGGGGCTTTGGGCTTGTCTTCAGGGCTTTTTTACCAGCAGGCCTTTGCCGCTGATATGGCAGAAATGCAAGCCTTGACGCGTGTGGTCGGCCGCCATGGCGGCGTGTATGTGACGCACATCCGCAGCGAGATGGACGACATCTTGAATGCCATGCAGGAAGCGGCCGACACGGCGCAATCGGGCGCAGCCACCTGGATCATGTCGCACCACAAATGCGCAGGCCCCCGCAACTGGGGGCGCACGATCGAAACCCTGGCCTTGCTGGAGCGCCTGAGCCAACGCCAAAGCGTGGGCACCGATGTGTACCCTTACAGCGCAGGCTCGACCCTGCTGCGCGAGGACCTGGTGGACGGGGTCATTGACATCCTGATCACCCGCAGCGACACCCATCCGGAAATGGCAGGCCGTTATCTGGCGGACATTGCCCAAGAGTGGGGCACAGACCAGTTGCAGGCCTGCAGGCGGTTGATGCCCGGTGGGGCCTGCTATTTCCAGATGCGCGAAGACGATGTGCGCCGTGTGCTGGCTCACCCCATGAGCATGATCGGGTCCGACGGTTTGCCGCACGACGAACGCCCGCACCCGCGCCTGTGGGGCGCTTTTGCACGTGTTTTGGGGCATTACTGCCGTGATGAAAAACTGTTCAGCTTGCCCGAGGCGATCCACAAGATGACAGGCCTGTCTGCTCAGCGGTTTGGCCTGCACGATCGAGGTTTGCTGCGTGAGGGGGCGTTTGCCGATTTGGTGTTGCTGGACCCCGCTCGCATTCAGGACAAAGCCACTTACGAAAACCCCCGGCAAATGTGCGAAGGCATCGAGCGGGTCATGGTCAATGGCGAGTGGGCTTTCGCCTATGGCCAGGTTCAAGGGGCTGGAGCGGGACGATTTTTGTGCCGCTGATGACGCTGGGGCGCTGTGGTGGGGTGCTTGCGCTTAACATGGATGCCTGTTCACTTGGAGGCCGCTCATGTTCAAAGTCCATGCCATCGACCCACAACGCTTGCCCACCTTGCTCAAGCGCATGCCCAAGGCCGAGCTGCACATCCACATCGAAGGTTCGCTCGAACCCGAACTGATTTTTGCCTTGGCCAAGCGCAACGGCGTCACTCTGCCTTATGCCGATGTCGAGGCGCTGCGCAGCGCCTACGCCTTCACCAACCTGCAAAGTTTTCTGGACTTGTATTACGCCGGGGCCAGCGTGCTGCTGCACGAGCAGGACTTTTACGACATGGCCTGGGCCTATTTTGAAAAAGCCGCTGCAGACCATGTGGTGCGTGCCGAATTGTTTTTTGACCCGCAAACCCACACCGCCCGCGGCGTGGCCATGGGTGCGGTCATCGAAGGGCTGCAACGTGCCTGCCGCGATGCGCAGTCGCAGCTGGGCATCAGCGCCGATCTGATTTTGTGTTTCTTGCGCCACTTGTCCGAAGACGATGCCTTGGCCACATTGGAAGAGGCCATGCCTTGGCGCGACCAGTTCATCGGTGTCGGCTTGGATTCGAGCGAAGTGGGGCATCCGCCCGAGAAGTTTGCCCGCGTGTTTGCGCGTGCCCGCGAGCTGGGCCTGCACGTGGTGGCCCATGCGGGAGAGGAGGGGCCGCCAGCGTACATCTGGAGCGCCCTCGATGTCCTGAAAGTGGAGCGCATCGACCATGGCGTGCAAGCCATTCACGATGCGGCCCTGATGAAGCGCTTGGCCGACAGCCAGATGCCACTCACGGTCTGTCCGCTGTCCAACCTCAAGCTCTGTGTGTTCAAAAGCCTGACCGATCACAACCTAGGCCAGATGCTGGACGCGGGTCTGTGCGTCACGATCAACTCGGACGATCCGGCGTATTTTGGGGGCTATCTGAATGACAACTACCTGCAGACCTTCGCAGCCCTGCACCTGAATGCCCAGCAGGCCTACAGGCTGGCGGCCAACAGCATCGAAGCGAGCTTTGCGACGGATGAGCAAAAGCACCATTGGATGCATGAACTCAAAGGGTGCTTTCAGGGGTTTTCTGAACAGGACTGACGACCTCGGCACTCTTGCTAAAATCTCGTCCCCGAAGCCCGCTGCCCCGGCGGGTTTCGTTTTGTGTATCACCGGGGCCATGTAGAGGACTACCATGTATAAAAACCTCGCAGCCACGCTCGTGGCCGCCTGCTTTTTTCTTCCTGCCGCTCAGGCGCAAAACCCCAAACCAGCCACCGAGCCCCTCAAGGCCGGTTTTGTCTATGTCTCGCCCATCACCGAAGCGGGCTGGACGCGTCAACATGACGAGGGCCGCAAGGCTGTCGAAAAAGCTCTGGGCGATCAGGTCAAGACCACCTTTGTGGCCGATGTGCCCGAGGGCGCTGACGCCGAGCGCGTGATCCGCGACCTCGCTGGCCAAGGCCATCAGATCATCTTCACGCCCAGTTTTGGCTACATGGAGCCCACGCTGCGGGTGGCCAAAGACTTTCCCAACGTGAAGTTCGAGTCGGTTACCGGCTTCAAGACCGCGCCCAACGTGGCGGCCTCCAATGCCCGCTATTACGAGGGCCGCTATTTGGCGGGCATCGCGGCCGGGCGCATGACGCAAACGAATGTGGCGGGTTATGTGGCGGGCTTTCCGATTCCCGAAGTCCTCCAAGGCATCAACGCCTTCACGCTGGGCATGCGCTCAGTCAACCCCAAAGCCACTGTCAAGGTGGTCTGGCTCAACGCCTGGTTTGACCCACCGAAAGAGCGTGAAGCGGCCATGGCCTTGTTCAACCAAGATGTGGACGTGATTGCTTTTCACACCGGATCGACCGCTGTGATGGCCGCTGCTCAAGAGCGCGGCAAGATGGCTGTGGCATACCACTCTGACATGCGCAAGATTGGACCGGATGCCCAAATCATCGCGGTGACACACCAGTGGGGCGATTACTACACGGCCCGCGTCAAGGCCGCATTGGCCGGTCAGTGGAAATCGGGCAGCGTATGGGGCGGGGTGAAGGACGGCATGATCCGGGTGGGTGACTTCGGCCCCAAGGTGCCCAAGGCCGTGCAGGCTGAAATATTGACCCAGCAAAAAGCAGTGGGCACAGGCAAGCTGCAGCCCTTTGCTGGCCCGATCAGCGACAACGAGGGCAAGTTGGTCTTGCCTGCTGGGCAGACCCTGACAGACGCCCAAATTTTGGGCATGAACTACTTGGTGCAAGGGGTCGTGGGCCGCATCGCCCGCTGACTGGCCAGCCCGGAGCAGGGTCTCCGGGCAAGACTCTAAAATAGCCGGATCGTTACAAAGGCACACCATGAGCATCAAGAGCGACAAATGGATCCGCCGCATGGCAGAGCAGCACGGCATGATCGAGCCGTTTGAGCCCGGACAGATCCGCCAAAACGCGGCTGGCCAAAAAATTGTGAGCTACGGCACCAGCAGCTATGGCTACGACATCCGTTGTGCGCCGGAATTCAAGGTGTTCACCAACATCTACAGCACAGTGGTAGACCCCAAAAACTTTGACGAGCGCAGTTTTGTGGACATCGAAGGTGATGTCTGCATCATCCCGCCCAACAGTTTTGCCCTGGCCCGCACGGTGGAGTATTTCCGGATTCCGCGCAACGTGCTCACCATTTGCTTGGGCAAAAGCACTTACGCCCGCTGCGGCATCATCGTGAACGTGACGCCTTTTGAGCCCGAGTGGGAAGGCTATGTGACGCTGGAGTTCAGCAACACCACCCCTTTGCCTGCCAAGATTTATGCGGGTGAAGGTTGCGCCCAAGTTTTGTTCTTGGAAAGCGATGAAGTTTGCGAAACCAGCTACAAGGACCGGGGTGGCAAGTACCAGGGCCAAGTGGGTGTGACGCTCCCTAAAACCTGAGGCTCCCCCCTCGGTTTTTGGCCTGCCAGCCCAAAATGCGACAATAGCGGGTTAATGACCGACTCTTTTTCCAATTTATCGCTGGCGCCTACGCTGGCACGAGCCGTAGCCGAAATGGGCTACGAATCCATGACCCCTATCCAGGCCCAAGCCATTCCAGTGGTGTTGACGGGCCAGGACGTGATGGGCGCAGCCCAAACCGGCACAGGCAAAACGGCGGCTTTTTCGCTGCCCTTGTTGCAGCGCCTGCTCAAGCACGAAAACCCCTCCACCTCGCCCGCCCGTCACCCGGTACGCGCTTTGGTGCTCTTGCCCACGCGCGAGCTGGCCGACCAGGTCGCCCAACAAATCAAGATGTACGCCAAGTACACACAGCTGCGCAGCGCGGTGGTTTTTGGCGGCATGGACATGAAGCCCCAGACCCTGGAGCTGAAAAAAGGCGTCGAGGTGCTGGTCGCCACGCCGGGCCGTTTGCTCGACCACATCGAAGCCAAAAACGCGGTTTTGAACCAAGTGGAATATGTGGTGCTGGACGAAGCCGACCGCATGCTCGACATCGGCTTTTTGCCCGATCTGCAGCGCATTCTGAGCTTTTTGCCCAAGCAGCGCACCACCTTGCTGTTTTCGGCCACCTTCTCACCCGAAATCAAGCGCCTGGCTGGCAGCTACCTGCAAAACCCGATCACCATCGAAGTGGCCCGTCCCAACGAGACGGCTTCGACGGTTGAGCAGCGTTTTTACGCCGCGCAAGACGACGACAAGCGCCGCGTGATCCGCAAGGTGCTGGACGACCGGGGTATCAAGCAAGCCTTCATTTTTGTGAACAGCAAGCTCGGCTGCGGTCGCCTCGCCCGCTCTTTGGAGCGTGAAGGTCTGCGCACAGCCGCATTGCACGGTGACAAGAGCCAGGACGAGCGCCTGAAAGCGCTGGAAGCCTTCAAAAAGGGCGAAGTTGACTTGTTGGTGTGCACCGATGTGGCTGCTCGCGGTCTGGACATCAAAGATGTGCCAGCCGTGTTCAACTTCGATGTGCCTTTCAACGCCGAAGACTATGTGCACCGCATTGGCCGTACCGGCCGTGCCGGAGCTTCTGGTTTAGCGGTCACCTTGGTCAGTCCGTCTGACGCCCGCTTGGTGGGTGACATTGAAAAGCTGATCAAGAAAAAGCTGGAAGTGGAAACGCTGCAGCTCGACACCCGACCTGCAGGCCCAGCACCCGAAAAATGGGGCGAGCGTGCGGAAGACCGTCCCCGCTCGCGCGCCTCAGAGGGCCGTCGCCGCGAGCACGATCCCCGTGATGCACTGGATGCACCCCACGAGCGACGCGGTGGCTTCCGTCCTGCGCCGATCAACCGCGATCCATTTTTCCAAAAGCCTTACGAGCCAGCGGCGACCGACGTGCCGCCCAGCTGGGAACCCAGCGGACCTAAAACCGTTCGCTCCTCGATTTCGGCCAACATCAAGCCCAAGCGCAAAGTGGCGGCCTTGTTCAAATCCGGCGAGTAAGAGCCTGCGTTCGGCTTGTCTGACGGGCAAGCGCCTGCAGGATTGATCGGGTGGGAGTCCCGGTCTTTACCGGGTCGACAAACAGACGTCATTTGAGGCTGTCAAAATGGCTTCATGCGCGATACCTTCTCTCCATCTTCTTTCCCTGTCTTTTCTGAGCGTTTGACCGGGCACGGGCCCCACTTTTCGCTGGGCTTTGTCGCATCAGCGGTGGTCATGTTGTCCGCGCCGATGGGCGCCTTGGCCCAAGCCCCATCTGCAGCAGGTGTTGCCACCGACCTCGGGCAGGTCGAAATCCGAGGCAACCGCAACACCGACTCCGAAGCACGCCAAGAGTCCACGGCCTCCAAAATCGTGATTGGGCGTGAAGAGCTTGAAAAACAAGGTGATGCGACTTTGGGTGATGTGCTCAAGCGCTTGCCGGGCGTGACGGTGCAGGGCGCACCTGGCCGTGGCGGCGCCATTCGGATGCGCGGACTGGGTGGGGGCTACACCCAAATCTTGCTGGACGGTGAGCGCATGCCCCCAGGTTTTTCGGTCGACTCTTTGACCCCTGAACAGGTGGAGCGCATTGAGATTTTGCGAGCACCTACGGCCGAAACCGGCGCCCGCGCGATTGCAGGCACCATCAACATTGTGCTTCGCGAAGGCCGAAAAGCCACACCGGACGATTTGAAAATCACCCGCAGCCAAGAGCATGGCCAAGGCTCTAGCATGTTGAACTGGGTGCACAACCTCAACACTTCCCCCCTGAGCGGCACCTTCACGTTGTCGGCCATGGACAACCAGCGTGCTGACCAGAGTTTGACCGAGATCGATTCAGATTACCGGGATGACCAAGTGCGTTTGTCTGAATCTTCGGGCCGTCGCCAAGGCGTGCACGCCAATGCCCGCTTGCAGTGGAAAGGTGAGCAGGGCAAAACCCTGACCTTGACGCCATTTTTGATTTACTCCGAATACGCAGCTCAAGGTCGCATGGATGCCAGGCGGATCTCGTCAGCAGCCATCACCGATACAGCTTTAACCGACAACGAAAGCCGATATGCTGCCGCACGCTTGAACGGCCAGTGGGGGCAGCGCTTGTCGGCCGATGACCGCTTGGAAGTGCGTTTTGGGGTGGGTCAATCCAAATACGACCAGCACATCACGCAGACGGCTGTCCGCAGCACTGGGCTCTTGTCCAATGCGCTGGACGAGCAGCGCTTCACTGACCGCAGTACCAGCTTGAACGGCAAATGGACTCGTGTTCTGAACAATGGCCACCAGTGGGTCAGTGGTGTGGAGCACGAAGGGGTTCGGCGTGTTGAGGAGGCCAGCGCAGGTGCTGGTGACGAGAGCGGTAACTTAAAAGCCCGCACCGCCCGTTGGGCAGCCTACACCCAAGATGAATTCAAGATCAACCCCAACTGGTCGGCCTATGCAGGCCTTCGCTATGAAAGTATCTTGACCGAGGGGCAGGTGGGTGAAGAGTTCAGAAGCAACAAGAGCCAAGTTTGGACCCCCTTGCTTCATGCCATGTGGAAGCCCGATCCGGCCAAACGTGACCAAGTGCGCATGAGCCTGACGCGCAGTTACAAAACCCCCACGCTGTACAACATGGTCGCCCCCTTGCGTTATTCGCGCGACTATCAGCCGGACCTGTTTCCCAGCAACGTCCCCACCCAACCCGACCGGGTCGGCAACCCTGACTTGCGGCCTGAGTTGGCCACCGGCGTTGACCTGGGATTTGAGCGTTATCTGGAGGGCGGGGGTGTGCTCAGCGCCAACGTGTTCCGCCGCAATATCCAAGACCTGATCCGCTACCAGACCCGTTTGCAGAGCGTGTCTTGGTCCAGCCAACAGCGTTGGGTGTCCAGCCCCCAAAACGTGGGCGACGCCGTCACACAGGGTATCGAGCTGGAAGCTAAATTCCGATTGAACCAGGCGTGGACCGAGGCTTGGCCTGTGGACATCCGCAGCAACGTGAGTTTTTTCCGCTCCAAGGTCAAGGATGTGCCCGGCCCCGACAACCGATTGGACCAACAACCCAGCATGACCGCCAACTTAGGGGGCGACTACCGATTGAGGGGGGTGCCTCTGACCTTGGGGGGTAACGTCAATTGGAACCCCGACTACGATACGCGACGCAGTCAAGAGCAACTGTCTTACCAGGGCATCAAGCGCGTGGTGGACGTGTATGGTCAGTGGCGATTCTCGGCGGCGACCGCCCTGCGTTTGACGGTCAGCAATTTGTTGCCGCGTGACTATGAAACGGCCACCACTTTCAACATGGGTGTGCAGCAAGAGACGGCCCGCACCACCGACCGCAATTGGCGCAACATTCAGCTTCGTTTGGAAATGAAGATTTAAAAGGAGACAACCATGCCCATCAAAGACGCCGCCTGGCACGACCGCATGTACAACAACCGGGCCCTGGTGCCCGATTTTGCCGATCATTTCGAACACTGGAAAAACGCCTCGGCTCAAGCCCGCGACACGCTCAAGCCCCGCCTGGACGTTCCCTATGGTGAGGGTCCCAGTGAAACGTTGGACATCTTCCCTGCCGCCAAGGCCAACGCACCTGTGGTGATCTTCATTCACGGTGGTTACTGGCGCAGCCTGGACAAGTCAGACCATTCTTTTGTCGCACCAGCCTTGCGCGACATGGGTGCCTGTGTCGTGGTGGTGAATTACGCTTTGTGTCCTGGCAGTGATGCTCAGCCTGTCACAGTGCCCGATATCGCCCTGCAAATGGCGCGGGCCACCGCCTGGGTTTGGCGGCACATTGCCGAGCATGGTGGTGACCGCAACAACATCACCGTGATCGGTCATTCGGCTGGTGGTCACTTGGCAGCCATGTTGCTGGGCTGTGACTGGAAGGCCGTGGGGCGCGATTTGCCTGCGGGCCTGGTGCGTAAAACCATGTCGATTTCGGGCTTGTTTGATTTGGCCCCCGTGCGCAAGACGCCTTTTGTGCAGGGCGATCTGCGCTTGACGCCTCAGCATGTGCGCATGGCCAGCCCTGCCAAATGGCAGCGGCCCCGCAAGGGCGTTTTGTTCACTGTTGTGGGGGGTGATGAGAGCCCAGAGTTTTTGCGTCACAACCGCTTGATCCACCAGGCTTGGGGCCCCAAGACGGTGCCTGTCTGCGAAGAGTTGGCCGGGTTGAACCACTTCAGCGTGGTGACGGATTTGACCCGTGTCGGCAGCCGTTTGAATGCATTGGCCAAAACCTTGATCGAGCTGCCATCGGCCTGATCGAAACTGACGCTCCAAAAAAAGGGCAAGCCAGTAGGCTTGCCCTTTTGCTTGAAGGTTGTCGTGGTCTCAAGCCGGCAAGAAACGCTCGACCAGCAGTGACCAATACGCCGATCCCACGGCCACGTTCTTGTCGTTGAAGTCGTAGCCCGGGTTGTGCACCATGCACGCCCCATGGCCGTCACCCGTGCCATCGCCATTGCCAATCAGCAAATAGCTGCCCGGCACCTCTTCGAGCATGAAGGCGAAGTCTTCGCTGCCGTTCAGGGCGCGGCCTTGGCGCATCACTTTGTCTGCCCCCACCAGCTCTTCGGCCACATCGCGGGCGAAATCGGTTTCAGCCAAGTGGTTCACCAGCACCGGGTAGCCGCGTTGGTAGTCGATGTCGGCTGTCACGCCGTAGCTTTGGGCTTGCGCATGGACCAGCTCGGTGATGCGCTTTTCGAGCAGGATGCGCACATCGCGGTCCAGCGAGCGCACACTCAGTTTGAGCGTGGCGGTTTGCGGGATCACGTTGTTGGCCACGCCCGCATTGAACGCGCCCACCGTGATGATGGCCATCTGCTGTGGATCGACGTTGCGGGCCACGATGCTTTGCAGCCCCATGACGATGGCTGAGCCAGCCACCACCGGGTCAGCGGCCACATGCGGCATGGCGCCGTGCCCGCCTTTGCCGTGCAAGGTGATGGTCACGTTGTCCGAAGACGCCATGGCCGAGCCGTCGCGAAAGACCAGGTGGCCTTGCGGGTGTGTCGGCATGTTGTGCATGGCAAAGATGGCATTGCACGGGAAGCGCTTGAACAGCCCATCTTCCATCATCTTCTTAGCGCCGCCCAGACCTTCTTCGGCGGGCTGGAAGATCAGGTTCACGGTGCCCGAAAACTCACCTTTTTGGGCGATGTGCTTGGCTGCTGCCAGCAGCATGGCGGTGTGACCGTCATGGCCGCAGGCGTGCATGATGCCCACGTTGCAACTGGCGTAAGGCAGGCCGGTGGCCTCGTCAATTGGCAAAGCATCCATGTCGGCACGGATGCCGATGCTTTTCGTTCCTGAACCTTTTTTGAGCTGCCCGACCAGGCCCGTGCCGCCCAAACCTCGCGTGACTTGGTAGCCCCAGGCGCTCAATTGCTCGGCCACCAGATCGCTGGTGCGGTACTCCTTGTAGCCCATCTCTGGGTGCTTGTGGATGTCACGGCGCACCGCGATGAATTCATCCGCCTGGGCATGCAAGGCGTGCAGTTTGTCGTGCAGAAAAGCTTCGCTGGGTGCGTTCATGGAGGGCCTCTTGGGGGGAGTGGATTACTGAGCTTGCAGATTAATCGATTTGGCGATGGCGCGGTAGCGCTCGATGTCGCCAAGGTAAATGCGAGCCAGTTCCGTGGGGGTGCGTGAAGGCAACACCACGTTGCCGCTGGCTTCCAGTGCCTTGCGGGTTTCGGGCACTTCAGCGGCCGCATAAAAGGCCTTGTTCAGGGTGTTGACCACGGCGTCCGGGGTGTTTTTGTGCACTTGCACACCGGCCCAGATGTCAAAGTCCATGCCTTCCAGACCTTTCATGGCGGCCATGGCCGGGAACTGCTTGAACAGCGCGTGCGGGGTTTTGGCAGTCACGGCCAAGCCTTGGATCTTGCCGTCGATGAGGGTTTGCGGAATCGAGCCGGCCATGGGCAGAAAAGCCATGTCAATCTGGCCGCCCATCAGGTCGGTCAACAGCGGCGCAATGCCTTTGTAAGGCACATGCAGCATCTGGACTTTGGTGAGTTGGGAGAATTTTTCGCCCACCAGGTGGTACAGCGAGCCGGGGCCCACGCTGCCGTAGCTCAGGGGCTTGTCGGCATTCTTGCGGGCCAGTGCCAGCAGGTCGTCCACGGTTTTGATGTTGAGCGAGTTGCGCACCGCCAAGATGGTCGTGGTGGTGGCGAATTGCGCCACCAGCTTGAAGTCTTCGGATTTGTACTTCACGCCTTGGATGGCCATGGGAGCCAGCACCAACTCCATCGGGCTGCCCAAGCTCAGGGTGTAGCCGTCGGCTGGTGAGTTGACCAGTTTGGCCATGCCGATCGCACCACCGGCCCCGCCAATGTTCTCGATGATCATGGTCTGCCCCAGTTTGGCTGCTGCATCGGGCTGTACCTTGCGGGCAAAAAAGTCAGACGGCCCACCCGCTGGGTAGGGCACGATCAGGTTGATCGTTTTAGAAGGGTAGGTCTGCGCCATGGCAGGGCCAAAGGCGCTGGTGGCCACGACCAGGCTGCTGAGAAGGGTTTTGACGTTCATGATGTCTCCGGTTTGAGGTTCTGCATGGTTCAAGTGACCATGAGTGCATCGTAAAAATGCCAATTCAATGTGTCCAATGACTTATTTTTCTAATATTCATTCGTAAAATGAATGCATGAACCTCAGACACTTGGAGCATTGGCTGGCACTGGCCGAAACCGGCTCCTTCAGCCGTGCGGCAGAAAAGCTGCACATCACCCAGTCGGCCTTGAGCCGCAGCATCCAGGCGCTCGAAGATGACTTGGGCGGGATGTTGGTGGACCGCATCGGCAAAAAAAAATGAGCTGACGCCTTTGGGCCGCTCGGTGCTGGAGCGGGCAAGGCGCATCGTGCACGAAGCCCAAGAACTCAAAGAGGGCGCTGCCTTGCTGCAGCGAGGCGGACTGGGCACTTTGCGGGTGGGCTTGGGCTCTGGCCCCGGCGCGATGCTGATGACGCCTTGGCTGGTCTACATGGCCCGGCACCACCCCACGGTGCAGGTGACCGTCTCGCGCGGGTCTACCGAGCTGCAATTGACCCAGCTGCGCGAGCGGCAGCTCGACGCCTTGGTGGTGGACGTGCGGCAAGTGGAAGCCGCACCGGACTTGAAGATGGCCCATGTGGTGGAGATGCGAGCTGGATTCGTCTGCCGCCAGGGGCACCCGCTGCTCAGCCTTCACCCCGATGGCGTACCGTTTGACGCATTGCTGGCTTTCCCCATCGCCTCTATCCCGCTGTCGCAGGAGGTGGCCCGCTTGCTGGTGGACCACTATGGCCCTCAGGCCAACCCCGCACAAATGACCACCTTGCAGTGCGAAGACATCGCCAGCCTCATTGATGTGGTGGGGCAGACCGATGCGATTTACTTGGGCATCGTGGGTGCTGCGCGTGAGGGCATGGCCCAAGGTGGTTTGGTTGAGTTGCCGATGCAAACACCGCTGAAAGCGCAGGCTCGGCTGGGCCTCATCACCTTGGTCGGCCGCAGCGAGTTACCAGCCATGTCGGTGTTTGGTGAATTTGTCCAAAAACACTTGACCGATTGACGTTCAATAAGGAATCAGGATGCAAGAGTGGCTTTACCCCATGGGCGTGGTTTTGCTGGGTTACACGGTACTGGGGCTGACAGGCTTTGGCTCGGCGCTCGTCATCGTGCCGCTGCTGGCTTGGCAGTGGCCCTTGCCTGAGGTGGTGGCGCTGACATTGCTGATGGATGTGCCCGCTTCGGCTTTTCACAGTGGGCTGAACTGGCGGCAGGTGCAGTGGCGTGAGTTGCGGCGTTTGGTGCCCGGGCTGGTGGTGGGCACCTTGCTGGGCTTGTGGCTCATGCCGCATTTGCAGGCCAGCTGGCCACTCTTGCTGCTGGGCTTGTATGTGGCGGCTGTGGGCGTCAATGCCTTGCGCCCGGCGGCGCAGCGCACAGGGCTGCCCGCGCCCCTCTGGGCTTATCCGGTGGGCACGGCCATTGGCTTGGTTGAAATGCTTTTTGGCACCGCGGGGCCGCTCGTGGTGGCCTGGCTGAGTCGCCGTGTGGCCGATGTGCAGCAAATGCGTGCCAGCACACCCATGATCATCACCGTGGCCGCCAGCACCGTGCTGGCGGGTATGGGCTGGGAGGGGCGATTGAGCAGTGACCTGCTCTGGCAGCGCTGGCTGGTGCTGATCGGTGTGGCTTTGACCGGCGTCTGGTTGGGGCACCGCGTGGCACACCATGTGCCTGTGGCTCGGCTGCGACAGATCATTTGCGCCCTGTTGGTCGTCAGCGGCCTGATGCTGGCGCTGAGGGCTTTGCGCTGACGCTGCTGAACCTCGAAAAAAAAAGGGGAGCCATGCGGCTCCCCTTGGTGTCAAAGCGGTGATGGGTTTACATCAACAGGTGTTCGCCCGCGTTGTCGCCGCCCAAGGTCACGTAGTTCACCTTGCGGATGTCCATCAGCTTGGTGCCACCTGCGTAGCTGATCGAGCTTTGCACGTCCTGCTCCATCTCAATCAGGGTGTTGGCCAGCTTGCCCTTGATCGGCTCGAGAATGCGCTTGCCTTCCACGTGCTTGTACTCGCCCTTGTTGAAGTCAGACGCCGAGCCGTAGTACTCCTTGAACATCTCGCCATCGACCTCAACGGTCTTGCCGGGCGACTCTTCGTGGCCAGCAAACAGCGAACCGATCATGACCATGCTCGCGCCAAAGCGGATGCTCTTGGCGATGTCGCCGTGGCTGCGGATACCGCCGTCGGCAATGATCGGCTTGGTCGCCACGCGGGCACACCACTTGAGCGCCGACAACTGCCAGCCGCCCGTGCCAAAACCGGTCTTGAGCTTGGTGATGCACACCTTGCCGGGGCCCACGCCCACTTTGGTGGCGTCAGCACCCCAGTTTTCCAGGTCGATCACGGCTTCGGGCGTGGCCACGTTGCCGGCGATCACAAAGCTCTTGGGCAGTTTGGCCTTGATGTAGCCAATCATGTCTCGCACGCTGTCGGCATGGCCATGGGCGATGTCGATGGTGATGTACTCGGGCACCAGGTTTTCGGCAGCCAGCTGGTCCACCGTGGCACGGTCTGGGGCTTTGACGCCCAGCGAAATCGAGGCATAAACGCCCTTGCCGTGCATGTCGCGCACAAACTGGACGTTGTCCAAGTCAAAGCGGTGCATGACGTAGAAGTAATCGTTTTGCGCCATCCACAGGCAGATCGACTCGTCGACCACCGTTTTCATGTTGGCAGGCACCACCGGCAGGCGGAACTTGCGGCCACCCAGCTCGACACCCGCGTCGCACTCGGAACGGCTTTCCACGCGGCACTTGCGTGGCAAAAGCAGGATGTTGTCGTAATCAAAAATTTCCATGAGAAAACCAAGCTCCAAAAAGGAATCGTTAAAAGGAACGAATGAGCGCTTGGCTTGGCCGGTTCTCTGGCCCCTGTGGTGAACCCATTGCAGGTTCAGGGCAAAAAAAACCGGGCGCAAGAATCTTGGGCCCGGTGTCTGATTCTACTGGAATCGGCTGACAGATTGCGTCAGCTCAGTTGCAAAGCCTTCAATGTTTGATTCGGGGCTCAATCCTGATCATGGGCAATGGCTTGCGAGCGGCCTCAGGCCAATTGTTGTGTGAAACTGACGACGAGGCCGTGGGTCCCAGGCTCTGATGACCGTGTTCGAAAGAACCCGTGGCCGATGGCGTATAGAAAAACAAGCCAGATCCTGAGGAATTCGGCTGATTTTTGATACCAAAGAGTGGATGAGTGACACAACGGGCCTTTCTGCGCAATCCGTGCACACAGTTTTAGCTTCAAGTGAAACTGCTGTAAATACTTGTTTACACCCAAATGCCTAGGGTTTGCCTTAGGTTTTGACACCCTCAATGATCTGCAGCGATGGCTCAGCCATGACGCATGGCTTGCCTTCGGACCTTTCTACAATCAACAGGATGATGTCTCCCTTTTCCGACCCCACGGCACACACTTCGCCTTTGCTCGCCCAGCTCAACCATGAGCAGCACCGTGCCGTGGCCTTGCCTGCCGAGCACGCTTTGATCTTGGCGGGGGCCGGTTCGGGCAAAACCCGAGTGCTGACCACACGCATCGCCTGGCTGTTGCAGACCTCGCAGGTGTCGCCCGGCGGCATTTTGGCGGTGACGTTCACCAACAAGGCTGCCAAAGAGATGAAGCTGCGCTTGCAGTCCATGCTGCCGGTGAACGTGAACGCGATGTGGATTGGCACCTTCCACGGGCTGTGCAACCGGTTTTTGCGGGCGCATTACCAGCTGGCCGGTTTGCCGCAGACCTTTCAGATTCTGGACACGCAAGACCAACTGTCGGCCGTCAAGCGCCTGTGCAAGCAGTTCAATGTGGACGAAGACCGCTTCCCCCCGAAGCAGGTGCAGTATTTCATCTCGGGCTGCAAAGAGGACGGTCAGCGCCCAGGCGATGTGCCGGTGCGCGACGACGAAACGCGCCGCAAGGTGGAGCTGTACCAGCTCTACGAAGAGCAGTGCTTGCGCGAAGGCGTGGTGGATTTTGGTGAGCTGATGCTGCGCTCGTATGAGCTGCTGCGCGACAACGTGCATGTGCGCGAGCATTACCGCCGCCGTTTTCGCCACATCCTGGTGGACGAGTTCCAAGACACCAACAAGCTGCAATACGCCTGGCTCAAGCAGCTGGCCGGGTTGCCGGGCGAAGGTGGGGAGTGCGCCATTTTGGCCGTGGGTGACGACGATCAGAGCATCTACGCCTTCCGGGGTGCCCGCGTGGGCAATATGGCCGACTTTGTGCGCGAATTTCAGGTCAAGCACCAGATCAAGCTCGAGCAAAACTACCGCAGCTTCAGCAACATCCTGGATTCCGCCAACCACCTGATCAGCCACAACAAAACCCGCTTGGGCAAGACCCTGCGTACCGACCAGGGTGCGGGCGAGCCCGTGCGGGTGGTGGAGTCGCCGTCCGACTTTGCCGAAGCGCAATGGCTGGTAGACGAGTTGCGCCAGTTGGTCAAACTGGACGGTTTTGAGCGCAAGGAAGTGGCGTTGCTGTACCGCAGCAACGCGCAAAGCCGGGTGCTGGAGACGGCTTTGTTCAACGCCGGGTTTCCGTACCGCGTGTACGGCGGCTTGCGCTTTTTTGAACGCGCCGAGATCAAGCACGCGCTGGCCTATTTGCGCCTGATGGAGAACCCCAACGACGACACCAGCTTTTTGCGGGTGGTCAATTTTCCCCCGCGTGGCATTGGGGCCCGCAGCATTGAGCAGCTGCAAGACGCGGCGCGGGCCGCAGGCTGCTCGCTACACGACGCGGTGAGCGCCACCACCGGCAAGGCCGGGGCGAATCTGGCCGCGTTTGTGGCCATGGTCGATGTGTTGCGCGAGCAGACCGAAGGGCTGACGCTGCGCGAAATCATTGACCTGGTGCTGGACAAGACCGGCTTGGTCAACCACTACCGCGCTGAAAAAGAAGGCGCTGACCGCGTGGAGAACTTGGAGGAATTGGTCAACGCGGCCGAGAGTTTTGTCACGCAAGAAGGCTTTGGGCGCAGCGCTGTGGCCATGCCGCAAGCCTTGTCGCAAAGTCCCGCCAGCCAAGGCTTGAGCGGTTCGGGCAGTGCTGACTTGGGCACCATTGACGAATTCAGCGAAGACGGCGTGATCATGAGCCCGCTGGCGGCCTTCTTGACCCATGCATCGCTGGAGGCGGGCGACAACCAAGCGCAGGCCGGGGAAGACGCGGTGCAGCTCATGACCGTGCACGCCAGCAAGGGCTTGGAGTTTGATGCGGTGTTCATCACCGGTTTGGAAGAAGGCCTGTTCCCGCATGAAAACTCGATGAACGACTTTGACGGCCTCGAAGAAGAGCGCCGCTTGATGTATGTGGCCATCACCCGCGCCCGCAAGCGCCTGTACCTGAGCCATTCGCAAACCCGCATGTTGCACGGCCAGACCCGCTACAACCTGAAAAGCCGCTTTCTGGATGAATTGCCCGAAGCCTGCTTGAAGTGGGTGACGCCCAAAACCGCCGGTTTTTCGAATTTGGGCAATGCAGCTGGCTCCAGTGCATCCGGTGGTGCTTGGCCGCAAACCCCTGCGTTCAACCGCCATGCGCGTCCGGCCTGGGGTCAAAGCAGTTTGAGCACCGAAACCTACAAAAGTCCTCCCGTTCCGGTACAAAAAGCCGCGCCCGAACACGGCATCTCGGCAGGCAAACAAGTGTTCCACACCAAGTTCGGTGAGGGCAAAGTTCTGGCCGTCGAAGGCGCGGGGGCCGATGCCCGTGCCCAAGTTAATTTTCCGCGCCACGGCGTGAAATGGCTGGCGCTGAGCGTCGCCAAGCTCACCTTGGTTTAATCCCGATTCCCTGAAGCGAAAGAGCCCCATGAAAATCACCCAAGACACCGTTGTCACCATGCACCACAAAGTGGTGAATGCCCAAGGTCAATTGCTCGACAAGACACAAGAGCCCACGTCTTACCTGCACGGCGGTTATGACAACACTTTCCCCAAAATCGAAGCTGCGCTGGAAGGCCAAGAAGTGGGTTTCACCACCACTTTGAAGCTGGCCCCGGCCGACGCCTTTGGCGAGCGCGACGAGAGCTTGGTGCAAACCATTCCCAAAAGCGAATTTCCACCGGGCGTGAAGGTGGGCGGTCAGCTGCGCGGCCGTTCGGCCGAAGGCCATGAGCAGGTGTTCAATGTGGTGAAAATCAAGGGCGACAAAGTCATCTTGGACGCCAACCACCCTTGGGCGGGTCAACACCTGACACTCACCTTGACGGTTCAAGAAGTGCGTGCCGCTTCAGCCGAAGAGATCACGCACCGCCATGCACACGGTGCGCACGGCCACCACCACTGATGGCTTGTCAGTCGGGCTGCCCTGCGCTGCTGGGCGGCTCGTCATAGACATCGGTGGAGAAACAGTCGCGCACCGAAAACAGCATGGACGTGAAAAACATGGCCGCCACCATCAGGGCCATCGGCATGAAGGTGGCCATCATCAGGCCCGGGTTGCCCAGTAAGCTGGCGATGAGCATGGCCAAGACCGCGGCCGACATGAAAATCACGCCCCAGGTGAACACATAAACGGTGAACGCCTTGAGGTTGCGCCAACACGCCATAAAGCTGAAAAACAGGCTTTTGACGGCGGGCATTCCATACCAGTGCACCAAAGCGGGCGCGTGCCAAAACATCATGGACAGCGGTATATAAAAGAGCATGGACACCCACAAGGCGGTCTGAAACGAGTCGGTCGTGACCACTTCCGGCGTCATGGGGGCGCCGCCAAAGTACACCTGCGCAAAGGTGCCGCCATCGGCCAGTGTGGACAAGCCCATCACCACCAAAAAGATCACGGCGTACAAGACGCCCAAAATGAACATGGTTTGGCGGTGCGGCCCTTTCTTAAAGGCCGCAAACAGCACGCTGGGCATGGGGAATTTGCCGTCCGAGGCCACTTGGGTTGCAGCCATCATGCCCAGAGTGAGTGCTGGCAAAACCACCAAGGCCAAAGCGCCCCCAATGAATGGCACCATGGAAACGACTGACACCGTGGCCATGAACAAAAAGAACAGGCCCGACATGGCCAAAGGCTGCCGCCAAAAGGTGCGCATGCCCTGGCGTGCCCATTTGAGGCCAGCGCGGGCGGGAACGATTTGCAGGTTCATGGGTTCAGATCAAGGCAGAAGCAGAGACAGGGTGCTGGATGCGACCACGCAAAACGCGTTCAAAGTGGGTCGGGTCGTGAGGCTTGAGCATGGAAGCTTCACGGGGGAGATGGTAGTCCCACAGCCGTGAAATCCAGAAACGCAAAGCCCCTGCCCGCAAAAGGGCAGGCAGCAGCTCTCGCTCAGCGCCGCTCAATGGACGCACTTGGTTGTAGGCCTTGAGCATGGCCTGGGCACGCTCGTTGTGGTGTACCCCTGTGGGCAGATCGATGCACCAGTCGTTCAGGCACACGGCCAAGTCAAACAGCCAAGTGTCCACGCCAGCGAAATAAAAATCAAAAAACCCGGTCAGTTGCTCGCCATCGAACATGACGTTGTCGCGGAACAGGTCGGCATGGACGGGTCCGCGGGGCAGGGCGGCATAAGCCGCAGTGTTGGCCGTGTGGTTTTGGAAGGCCAATTCGCTGCGCAGCAAGGCGGCTTGGGCTTCATCCAGATAGGGCAGCACCACGGGCACGGTTTCGTTCCACCAGGGCAGGGCGCGCAGGTTGGGTTGGCTGCGGTTGTAGTCCGCCCCGGCCAGGTGCATGCGCGCCAGCATGTCGCCCACGGCGGCGCTATGCACGGCCTGCGGTTGCAATTGACTTTTGCCCGCGAGTTTGCTGACCACGGCGGCTGGTTTGCCGCTCACGGTGTGCAGGATGTCGCCATCGCGGTTGGCCGCTGGGTCGGGCACCGGGATGCCTTGGCCCGCCAAGTGCTTCATCAGGTACAGGTAGAAAGGCAGTTGCTCTTGCGTCAGGCGCTCAAACAAGGTGAGTACGTACTCGCCTTGGTCGGTGGTGGCGAAGTAGTTGGTGTTCTCGATGCCGCCTTCAATGCCGCGCAATTCGGTGAGGGTCCCCAAGTTCAGGGACTGCATCAGGCTGTCGGCCTGCGAGGGAGTGACTTCGGTGAATACCGCCATGGGAAGAGGGTCAAAGCGCCAGGAGTGGTTCTGGCTGAGGTGAGAAAGTGACGATTGTAGAGGGCGAAAAGCGATCAATGACCCGCAAAGGGCTGACTGCGCTGGGCCGATGTGGCAAAGCGAAGCGCCTCTGAGGCCCAGTGCAGTCAGCCCTTTGCGGGTCTGCCCGGGTTTGCCCAGAACTGGCGGGGAGATCGGGTGACCGGGCCTGCACCAGGGCTCAGAGGCGCTTCGCTTTGCCACATCGCCCTGGCGCAGGCCCGGCCACCCGATCATGGGGTCGTTGACGGTCAAGCCTTAATCCCGGTACACAATCGGGGGATGAGCGAAAACACCCCTGACACCGACACCGCCCCTGCCTCTGTTCAGCCCAGCCTTTTGCTGGTCGATGGCTCCAGCTACCTGTACCGAGCCTTTCATGCCATGCCTGACTTGCGGGCCGTGCCGGGTGACCCGACGAGTGCCGCCACGGGCGCCATTCGCGGCATGATCAACATGATGGAGCGGCTGCGCAAGGATGTGCCGGCCTTGTATGCCGTGTGCGTGTTTGACGCCAAGGGCCCCACTTTTCGGGATGAGTTGTACCCCGAATACAAAGCCAACCGCAGCCCCATGCCTGACGATTTGCGCAGTCAAATCGAACCGATCCACGAACTGGTGCGCCTGATGGGCTGGACAGTGCTGGACGTGCCAGGCGTGGAGGCCGACGACGTCATCGCCACCTTGGCCCATGTGGCCGCTCAGCAGGGCATCACCGTGACCGTGTCGAGCGGTGACAAAGACTTGAGCCAGTTGGTCAACGAGCACATCACCATCATCGACACCATGAATGGCAAGGTGCGCGATGTGGCGGGCGTGACCGCCGAGTTTGGCGTGCCGCCCTCGCTCATGATCGATTACCAAACCCTGGTGGGCGACACGGTGGACAACGTGCCGGGTGTGGCCAAGGTGGGCCCCAAGACCGCCGCCAAGTGGCTGATGGAATACGGCTCGCTCGACAAGCTGATGGAAAACGCCCACGACATCAAGGGTGTGGCGGGCGAAAACCTGCGCCAGGCGGTGGATTGGTTGCCCAAAGGCCGGGCGCTGGTGACCATGAAAACCGATTGCGATCTGAACGCTTGGGTGCCCGATTTGCCGTTGCTTGCCAGCCTGCACCTGCACGAGCCGAACAAGGCCAAACTGCTCGATTTTTACCAGACCTATGGTTTCAAAGGGCTGGTGCAGTCGCTGGGTGGGGCTGTGCCTGCGCCTGCGGCCAAAGCCAAAGCGGCCAAACCCAAAGACACGGGCATGGGGGATTTGTTCGGCTCAGCTCAAGAAGATGAACCAGCAGCAGCCCCTGTGCTCGACACGGCTGCCAGTTCCGTGCAAGGCGAACTGAAATACGACACGGTGCTGGACTGGGCCGCCTTCGACACTTGGCTGGCCCGCATCGAGCAAGCCCCGCTCACCGCCATCGACACCGAAACCACTTCTTTGGATGCCATGCGCGCCGAGATCGTGGGCATCTCGCTCAGCATCACGCCCGGCGAGGCGGCCTACATTCCGCTGGCCCACAACGGCCCGGGCGCACCCGAGCAATTGCCGCTGGCCGATGTGCTGGCCAAGCTCAAGCCCTGGCTCGAAAACCCGGCCCGCCACAAGCTGGGCCAGAACATCAAATACGACCGCCATGTGTTCGCCAACCACGGCATCGAGGTGCAGGGCTACGCCCACGACACCATGCTGGAGAGCTATGTGCTCGAAGTGCACAAGCCGCATGGCCTCAGTAGCCTGGCCGAGCGCCATGTGGGCCGCCGGGGCGTGACTTACGAAGACCTGTGCGGCAAGGGCGCGCACCAGATCCCGTTTGCGCAGGTGGACGTGGACAAGGCCGCGCACTATTCGTGTGAAGACTCGGACCAGTGCCTGGACGTGCATTTGGCGCTGTGGCCGCAGATCGAGGCGCATGCGGGTTTGAAGTACGTGTACGAGCTGGAGATCGCCACCAGCGAATCGCTGTACCGCATTGAGCGCAACGGTGTGTTGATCGACGCGCCCACGCTGGCTGCGCAAAGTCAGGCGCTGGGCGAGCGCATCGTGCAGCTCGAAACCGAGGCCTACGAGATCGCGGGCCAGCCCTTTAACCTGGCCAGCCCCAAGCAGTTGGGTGAGATCTTTTTTGACAAGCTGGGCCTGCCCGTCATCAAGAAAACCGCCACTGGGGCACGCAGTACCGACGAAGAGGTGCTGGAAAAACTGGCCGAGGACTACCCGCTGCCCGCCCGCATCCTGGAGCACCGCAGCCTGGCCAAGCTCAAAGGCACTTACACCGACAAACTGGCGCAGCTGGCCTTGCCGCGCACGGGCCGGGTGCACACGCATTACGCGCAAGCGGTGGCCGTCACAGGTCGTTTGTCGAGCAACGAGCCGAACCTGCAAAACATCCCGGTGCGCACCGCCGAAGGCCGCAAGGTGCGCGAGGCCTTTGTGGCCCCCGCAGGCTGCGTGATTGCCAGCGCCGACTACAGCCAGATCGAGCTGCGCATCATGGCGCACCTGAGCGACGACGCGGCCTTGCTCAAGGCCTTTCATGAAGGGCTGGACGTGCACAAGGCCACGGCCGCCGAAGTGTTTGGCGCCACGCCCGACACCGTGAGCAGCGAGCAGCGCCGCTACGCCAAAACCATCAACTTCGGCCTGATTTACGGCATGAGCGCCTTTGGGCTGGCCAAAGCCTTGGGCATCGACAACACCGCCGCCAAAAACTACATCACCCGCTACTTTGAGCGCTTTGCGGGTGTCAAACACTACATGGACGCCACCCGCGAACAGGCCAAGGCGCTGGGCTATGTCGAGACCGTGTTTGGCCGACGCCTGATGCTGCCTGAGATCAACAGCCCCAACGGCCCGCGCCGCGCCGGGGCCGAACGCGCCGCCATCAACGCCCCCATGCAGGGCACAGCAGCGGATTTGATCAAGCTGAGCATGGTCGCCGTGCAAAAAGCGCTGGATGAACAAGGCAAGGCCACCAAAGTCATCATGCAGGTGCACGATGAATTGGTGTTCGAGGTGCCTGAATCAGAAGTGGAATGGGTGCGCACCGAGGTGCCGCGCATCATGGCGGGGGTGGCTGATTTGAAGGTGCCGCTCTTGGCAGAAGTGGGCTTTGGCCCGAACTGGGAGCAGGCGCACTGAGCTTTAAGTGCCCTCTTGCCAGGGGGCATGCTTGAGCATGATGGCTTCAAACAACGCAGAGCCTTCAAACGCGGCAAGCCACCGCGCCAAAGAGTCCCAGGGCTGCGCGGCAAACCAACTGGGGTCGGTGTGGGCGTATTGCCGCACAAAAGGGGCGATGGCGGCATCGGTCAGGCCCCATTGCCCGCCTGCCAGATAAACCTGTGACGCCAGTCGGGCATTGAGCGAGAACAACCAGTCTGCCGCCGCATCGCGGTCGGCTTGGCCGCTCTCCAGGCCTGAACGGTTGGGGTATTTGTAGCGGTCCAGGTGTCGCTTGAAAGGGCCGTCGTTGTGTGTGATCAAAGCCATGGCTTCGTCCATATCCGCATCCGAGCCTGGCAGCCAGCCCAGAGGGTCTTGCTGGCGCAGTGCCCACAGCATGATGTCCACACTTTGCTCCAGCACCAGCTCGCCTGCCGCGCTGCGCAACCATAGAACCGGTACTGTGCCTTTGGGTGAGAGGGCCAACATATGGGCCGGTTTGTGCTTCAGAACCACTTCCCTGTGCTCATACGCCAACCCGCTGACGTGCAAAGCCAGCCGCGCCCGCATGGCGTAGGGGCAACGACGAAACGAATACAGGACAGGAAGGGCAGATTCGGACATGGCGGCAGTTTAATTCGCCGACCTTGTGCAAGCCCGTAGCGACTGTGCCAAGATCGCACTCTTTTGACGGCAGAACCGAGGAGACCTCCCTTGAACCACAACTTGATTGAAGACACGCAAGCCCTGCTGGGCGGACGCGCGGGTGACGCTGTGGCCACACGCCGCACGGCTTTGAAAGCGGCTTTGGGTGTCGGCTATGCCGCCTCCGCCATGCCGATCATGGCGCAAACAGCCATCAAAACCCCTGTCACGGGTTTGGTCTCGGGCGAGGTGACCATTGACGTCAATGGTTTCAAAATGCCCGCCTACCGCAGTGCCCCAGCTGGCAAAACGGGTTTGCCCGTGGTGCTGGTGATCTCCGAGATTTTTGGTGTGCACGAATACATCGCCGACGTCACGCGCCGCTTGGCCCAAGCCGGATACCTGGCGATTGCACCTGAGCTGTTTGTGCGTCAAGGTGATCCCACCGAGTACGGCGAAATCGCCAAGCTGCAAGCTGAAATCATCTCGAAAGTGCCCGATGCGCAGGTCATGGGTGATTTGGATGCCGCGGTTGCCTGGGCCGGTGCCAACGGTGGCAACACCGACAAACTCGCCATCACCGGGTTTTGCTGGGGCGGACGCATCACTTGGTTGTATGCCGCGCACCAACCTAAGCTCAAAGCCGGTGTGGCCTGGTACGGTCGTTTGGTGGGCAACACCACGCCACAGAACCCCGCGCACCCCTTGGCTTTGGTCGGCAAGCTCAAAGCCCCAGTGCTGGGTTTGTACGGGGCCGCCGACACGGGCATCCCCCTTGACACGGTTGATAAGATGAAAGCGGAACTGGCCCAAGGCCCCGCAGCGGCTAAAGCCAGCGAATTTGTGGTTTATCCTGAAGCCCCGCACGCTTTCCATGCCGACTACCGCCCCAGCTACCGCAAGGCGGCAGCAGACGATGGCTGGCAACGCTTGCTGGCCTGGCTCAAACGCAATGGCGTGGCCTGATTTTTGAACGCAGAAACCGCCCTTCGGGGCGGTTTCTTATGGGTTGCAGGGCACCCCGGGAAACATGATGACTTTATTGGCGATATTGGTGGGCACTTTGGTGGCGGGCATTGGCAGCGTCTGGGTCGCCGCTTGGCTGAGCTTTGGTATTTTGAGCCGATACACCCAGCACATGCTCAGTCTTGCCGCCGGGGCCTTGATGGCCACGTCTTTTTTGCATTTGCTGCCAGAAGCTTTCGAAAGTGAAGCCGGTGCCCATCAGTTGTTTCTGACGCTTTTGCTGGGTTTGGTGTTTTTCTTCTTGCTCGACAAGGCTGAACTTTGGCACCACGGGCACGAACACTCCCACGACCATGGGCATGACCATGGGCATGACCATGGGCACCATGCTCACCATGGCCACGAACACGCAAGCCATGGCGCAGATTCAGACGAGTCGCCTCGTGGTCAATGGGCCGTTTTGGCAGGCGACAGCGTGCATTGTTTTGGCGACGGCATCTTGATCGCCTCGGCCTTCATCGCCGACATGCGCTTGGGCGTCATCGCCGCATTGGCTGTGTTGGCGCATGAAGTGCCTCACCACATGGGCGATTTGGCTGTTTTGCGCCAAGGCAGCAGCAGCCGCCGTGCGGCGATCGTCAAGGTGTCCATGGCCGGGGCCATCACCGCGTTCGGTGGTGCGGTGGGTTATGTGCTGGTCGATGCTTTGCACGACTGGTTGCCATTTTTCCTGGTGGTGGCCAGCAGCAGTTTTGTCTATGTGGCCTTGGCCGACTTGATTCCGCAGTTGCAAAAACGCCTGTCGGCCCGGGAAACCGCCGCCCAAATCTTTTGGCTCGGCGTGGGCATGGGCATGGTGGTCTTGATCAGCGCTGTGGCAGGTCACAGCCACTGAATGGAAAGGCCTTAGCCCTTGGCGCAGGGCAGGCCGGGCGTGCGGCTCCATTCGCTCCAGCTGCCGGCATACAAAGCGGTCGGGCCGAATCCAGCCAACTCCATCGCCAAGATATTGGGGGTGGCGGTCACGCCACTGCCGCAGTGGTGCACCACGCTGCTGACCGGGCGGCCTGCGAGCACTTCGGTCCATTCGGCTTTGAGCAGTTCCGGGCTTTTGAAACGGCCGTCTTCTGTGAAGTTGTCGGTGAATGGCCGGTTCAGAGCGCCGGGGATGTGCCCCGCCACCGGGTCGAGTGGCTCCATTTCGCCACGGTAACGCGCACCCGCACGGGCGTCCACGATGGTTTGCTGTGGACGGCCCAAATCCTGGGCGACAGTCTCGGTCAGCACCAATTGGCGCAAGGGGGCTTTCAGATCGAATGGCACAGGCTTTGGTGTGGGCGCAGCCCCCGAATCCAGTGCGCCCCCGGCGTCTTTCCAAGCTTGCAGGCCACCGTCCAACACCGCCACAGCGTCGTGCCCCAACCATTTGAGCATCCACCACAAGCGGCCGCAGTAAGCGCTTTTGTGGCGGTCATACACCACGATTTGCATGCCGTTGTGGATACCTAAGCTGCCCAGCCACTGGGCCACAGTTTCGCGCTGCGGCAATGGGTGGCGGCCTCCGTTGACGGCTTGGCCTGGAGTATGGTTGCTCAGGTCTTTGTCCAGATTGGCAGGGAATGCACCCGCAATCCGCTCGGAAGCAAAAAAACCCTCGGCCAGTTCGGGCTTCATCAAATCAAAGCTGCAATCGAGCACAGCACTGGGCGTGCCTTGGGCTCGCAGCTGTTGCAATTGAGAAGCGGTGATCAACAAGGTGTACATGTCGTGGGTCTCCAAAATTCAATGTTCTTCGGCCGGGGCGCGAGGCAGGGTGCGGCTGCGCAAAGCTGTCGAGGCGATGCCGCTCATGATGATGAGCAGCATGCCCGCCCAGCCCATCAGGGGGATTTGGTCGCCAAATAAAAACAAACCGTAGAGCGCTGCAAACACAATGCCCGAATACTGCAAATTGGCCACCACCAGGGTCGAGCCCTTGGTGTAAGCCATGGTCATGCTCAGCTGTCCCAGTGCTGCCAACACCCCTATCGGCAACAACCAAAGCGCGGTGGGCCAAGTCCAGGCACTGGCCCCCGTGAACAAGATGGCCACACCGCCCACCAAGGTGGTGCCGATCGAAAAGTAAAACACCGTGCGCGATTCGGGTTCACCCAATCGGCCCAATGCCGCCACTTGCATGTAGGCCAACGCGGCGCCCAAACCGGACAACAAACCGATGACGCCCGCAAACAACTGGTTTTGCTCAATGGTGGGGCGCAAAAGCATGACCACGCCGCTGAAACCTGCGATCACCGTGAGCACCAATGGCCCCTGGCGGCCGATGTCCTGCACCCGGCCCATGACCAAGGTGCCGCCGATCAAAAACGCGGCCACCCACACCCCGCTCATGTAGTTGAGCGTCATGGCCGTGGCCAAGGGCAGGTGTGCGATGGCGTAAAACCAGGCCGACAAAGAAGCCACCCCGATGACGGAGCGCCACACATGCATCATGGGAATTTGGGTGCTCAGGGGGACTTTTTGAACTCGGCAAAGCGTGGCCATGAAGGCCATGCCAATCAAGCCCCTGTAAAACACCAGCTCAAAAGTGTGAAAGTGAGGCGCGGCGTACTTGATGCAAACGCTCATGGTCGCAAAAAAAAGCGACGCCAATATCATCCAAGAGGCTTGCATCGGCGCTTGCAGTTCAGAGCGTTTTCATCTGGCGGCGGTACCACTCGTGGAAGTGCTGCATGCCGTCTTCCATGGGGCTTTGGTAAGGGCCGACTTCGTTGTCACCTCTTGCCATAAGGGCCCTGCGGCCTGCATCCATGCGCTCGGCAATTTCATCGTCCTCGATGCAGGTTTCCATGTAAGCCGCTTGCTGGGCTTCGACGAATTCGCGCTCAAACGCCACGATCTCTTCGGGGTAGTAAAACTCCACCATGTTCAGCGTCTTGTTGGGGCTGATCGGGTGCAAGGTCGACACGGTGAGCACATGCGGGTACCACTCGACCATGATGTGCGGGTAGTAGGTCAGCCAGATGGCGCCACGCTCTGGCAGTTGGCCATTGCGGTACTTCAGCAGCACCTCGTGCCAGGTTTTGTAGGTGTCCGAGCCAGGCTTGCCAAAGCCACCCGACACGCCCACGGTCTGCACCGAATAGTGTTCCTTGAACTCCCAGCTCAGGTCGTCGCATGTGACGAACTGGCCCAAGCCCGGGTGGAACGGGCCGACGTGGTAGTCCTCCAGATAGACCTCGATGAAGGTCTTCCAGTTGTAGTTGCACTCGTGCAGCTCAACGCGGTCGAGCGCGTAGCCATCGAAATTGAGTTGTGCCCTTGGACCCATGCCTGCCAAATCGGTGGCAATGTTGCGGCCGTTGTCTTCAAACAACAAGCCGTTCCACTCCTGCAACTTGTAGTTGTTCAGGTTCAGGCAGGGGTCGTGCGCGAAGTGTGGGGCGCCCAGTAACTGGCCACTGGGGGAATAGGTCCAGCGGTGCAGCGGGCAGACGATGTTGCCGCCAGCGCTGCCTTTTTGCTGCGTGCTGAGGTTGCCACGGCCGTTCAACATGACCGCTTGGCGGTGGCGACAGACGTTGGAGACGAGTTCAACCCCGCCTTGGGCGTTGCGCACCAAAGCCCGACCTTCGGCCTCGTGGGGCAGGGCGTAATAGTCGCCCGGGTGGGGCACCGCCAGCTGGTGACCGACATAGCGCGGGCCTTGCTGGAAGAGCGTGCTCAATTCGCGCTGGAACAGCGCTTCATCGAAATAAGTGGAAACTGGTAGTTGGCTTGCGGCCTGCTGCAGTTGAAGACTTAAATCAGACATGGGTGACCTGACCTAGAGACTCCCCCTATGAAGGGGCAGGAACAAAGCGCTGAATTCAAGGAAAACGGCGCAAAAAAATGACAGGAATTTCCTGCCGATGAGCTTTGATTCTAACCCGGAGGCCCTTGGACAGCGGTCTGCTGGGTCACACACCCGGAAAATGCGCTGAAATGACGCTTTGTGAAGGTGGGCTCAAGGCGCTTTTGTCAACTGGACCGAGGCTTAGCGCCTAAAATTGGCGCTTTTCCCCGGAACACTTTATGTCCAAGGCTGCCAAATCCGACCTCACTGACACCCTTGTGCCCCCGCTGCCTGCCACGTATGAGGCTGCTTTGTCGGAGTTGGAGCTTTTGGTGGGGCAATTGGAGTCGGGTCAGATGCCCTTGGACCAGCTGCTCAGTGGCTACCAGCGCGGCGCGGCCTTGTTGGCTTTTTGCCGCGACAAGCTCAAAGCGGTAGAAGACCAGATTCAGGTCTTGGACGGCGGTCAACTCAAACCCTGGAGCGGTGCATGAGCCTGGCTGAGTTGAAAGCCTGGATGCAGCCCCATCTGGACCGTGTTGAGGCTGTTTTGTCAGCGGGTATTCAGGCCGATTCACCGGCCCGTTTGGGCGAGGCCATGCGCTACGCCGTGCTCGACGGTGGCAAACGCCTGCGCCCTTTGCTGGTGCTGGCCACGGCCGAGGCGGTGGGCGATGCCCCCCAAAGCCCTGCGGCCTTGAATGCGGCCTGTGCGATCGAGCTGATCCATGCCTATTCGCTGGTGCACGATGACATGCCCTGCATGGACAACGATGTGCTGCGACGCGGCAAACCTACGGTGCATGTGCAATTTGGCGAGGCACAAGCCTTGCTGGCGGGCGATGCCTTGCAAACCCTGGCTTTTGAAATGTTGACCTCCCAGGACGGCAGCGTGCCTGCTGCTGTTCAAGCGGCCTGTGTGGCTTTGTTGGCGCGTGCTTCGGGTTACCAAGGCATGGCTGGTGGCCAGGCGATTGACCTGGCCAGCGTGGGCCTGCAGTTGAGCGAAGATCAGTTGCGACAAATGCATCGCCTCAAGACAGGTGCCTTGCTGTTATGCAGCGTGCAAATGGGCGTGGCTTGCGTGCCAGACGTGGCCGAGGGTGTGCGAATGGCGTTGACCCGCTTTGGCGAAGCCTTGGGCTTGGCCTTTCAGGTGGTGGACGATGTGCTGGATGTGACCGCAGATTCGGCCACACTGGGCAAAACGGCAGGCAAAGATGTGGCAGCCGACAAGCCCACCTATGTGGCCTTGATGGGGCTGGAGCCTGCCAAGGCCTATGCCGATGCCTTGGCTGCTGAGGCCATGCAAGCCTTGACGGATACCGAGCTGGATGAAGGTCGTTTGGCCGCCTTGCGCGCCTTGACCGCCATGGTGGTACAAAGAAACAACTGATTTATGACCGCTTTACTTCAAGCCATCGCCTCGCCTGCAGATTTGCGCCGTTTACCGCGCGCCGATTTGCCGGGGTTGGCCGATGAGTTGCGCCAATGTGTGCTCGACAACGTCTCCAAAACAGGGGGGCACCTGAGTTCCAATTTGGGCACGGTCGAGTTGACGGTGGCCTTGCATTACGTGTTCAACACCCCGGAAGATCGCATCGTCTGGGATGTGGGTCATCAGACTTACCCGCACAAAATTTTGACGGGGCGGCGTGAGCGCATGCCGACCCTGCGCCAATTGCATGGGCTGTCCGGTTTTCCGCGTCGTGAAGAAAGTGAATACGACACTTTTGGTGTCGGGCACTCCTCCACCAGCATTTCAGCGGCCTTGGGCATGGCCTTGGCGGCACGCCAAAAAGGCGAGTCACGCCATTCGATTGCGGTCATTGGCGATGGGGCCATGACCGCAGGCATGGCCTTTGAGGCGCTCAACAACGCGGGCGTCGAGGACTGCAAACTGCTGGTCATCCTGAACGACAACGACATGTCGATCAGCCCTCCGGTGGGTGCTTTGAATCGGTACCTGGCGCAGTTGATGAGCGGACGTTTTTATTCGGCTGCCAAAACGGTCGGCAAAAACGTGCTCAAAAATGCGCCGCCGCTGTTCGAGCTGGCCAAACGCCTGGAAGAACACGCCAAGGGCATGGTGGTGCCTGCCACCCTGTTTGAAAAGTTCGGATTCAACTACATTGGCCCCATCGATGGTCACGATCTGGAATCGCTGATCCCCACGTTGGAAAATATCAAACACCTCGATGGCCCGCAGTTCTTGCATGTGGTCACCAAAAAAGGCCAAGGCTACAAATTGGCCGAGGCCGACCCTGTGGCCTACCATGGGCCTGGCAAGTTCGATCCTCTCGTTGGTCTGATTCCTTCGAGCACGCCCGCCAAAACCACGTTCACCCAAGTGTTTGGTCAGTGGTTGTGTGACATGGCTGCGCAGGACAAGCGCTTGGTCGGTATCACCCCCGCCATGCGCGAGGGTTCGGGGATGCTCGAATTTCACAAACGCTTTCCTGACCGTTATTACGATGTGGGCATTGCTGAGCAGCATGCGGTGACCTTTGCTGCAGGTATGGCTTGTGAAGGTCTTAAGCCGGTTGTAGCGATTTACTCCACCTTTTTGCAGCGCGCTTATGACCAGCTGATCCACGACGTGGCCTTGCAAAACCTGCCGGTGGTGTTTGCCATTGACCGCGCTGGGTTGGTGGGTGCCGACGGCGCCACCCACGCGGGGGCCTACGACATCGCGTTCATTCGTTGCATCCCCAACATGAGCCTGGCGTGCCCGGCCGATGAGCGCGAATGCCGTCAACTGCTCAGCACCGCGTATGCGCAAAACCACCCCGTGGCCGTTCGTTACCCGAGGGGTGCTGGGGTGGGCACGAAACCCGATGCCGACTTGAACCCTGTGCCGTTTGGCAAGGGCGAAGTGCGCCGTGAGGGTGAAAAATTGGCCATCTTGGTTTTCGGTGCTTTGTTGGCACCGGCCTTGCAGGTCGCCGACAAGCTCAATGCCACTGTGGTCAACATGCGGTGGGTCAAGCCCCTGGATGTCGAACTGCTGGCCCAGATTGCCCAAAGTCATGAGCACTTGGTGACCGTGGAAGACAGTTGTGTGATGGGCGGTGCTGGCAGCGCAGTGGCCGAGGCCTTGCAAGCATGCTCGATCACTCGCCCCGTCTTGCATCTGGGCTTGCCCGATGCTTTCATCGAACATGGTGATCCTGCCCAGCTCTTGGCTTTGCAGGGGCTGGATGCGCCGGGCATCGAGGCTGCCATTTTGCGCCGTTGGCCGGACTGACTCGACAGCAAGGTTGTATTGAAATTTTTTCAATATTTGGCTGTTGCGTTAACTTTGTTGAATTTCGATCCACATAAAAGGGTAAACCCCCGCATTTTTGGGGTTCTCAGCTTCCTACAATACACACCGACTGATGAGTCAACGCCCGGCTGTCTCGGGTGTGTCTTTAATTTTCAACAGGAGTCCATTCATGGATCGTCGTTCCGTCATTAAAAACGCTGGCTTGGCTGGCGTTCTGGCTGCAGGTGTTGCACCCGCTGTTCAAGCCCAAGCTGCCATCCGTTGGCGCCTGAGTTCCAGCTTCCCTAAGGCGCTGGACACCATTCACGGCGCAGCCGATGTGTTTGCTCAAAACGTCAAGGCGATGTCGGGCGGTAAGTTTGAAATTTCGGTGCACGCTGCTGGCGAAATCACGCCACCCTTTGGCGTGGTGGATGCAGTGCAGCAAGGCTCGGTTGAGATGGCTCACACCGCACCGTATTATTTCTTTGGCAAGAATGAAACCTTCGCCTTGGGTTGCGCCATTCCGTTCGGCATGAACAGCCGCCAAATGACGGCTTGGATGTACGAAGGTAATGGTTTGAAACTCATGCGCGAGTTTTATGCCAAGTACAACATGATCAGTTTCCCTGGTGGTAACACTGGTGCCCAGATGGGTGGCTGGTACCGCAAAGAGATCAAGACGGTTGCCGACATCAAGGGCTTGAAAATGCGCATTGGTGGTTTTGCTGGCCGTGTGCTGGAGCGTATGGGCGGTGTCCCTCAAAACATTCCTGGCGGCGAAATTTACACGTCTTTGGAAAAAGGCACTATTGATGCGGCTGAGTGGATCGGTCCTTACGATGACCAAAAACTGGGCTTCAACAAAGTGGCTCCGTTTTATTACTACCCAGGTTGGTGGGAAGGTGGTCCTCAACTGGACTTCTTCATTAACCAGAAGGCCTACGACGCTTTGTCTGCAGAAAACAAGGCGATTGTCGGTGCTGCTGCTGCCGTGGCCCACACCACGATGCAAGCCAAATACGATGCTAAAAACCCCGGTGCTTTGAAAGAGCTCGTGGGCAAAGGCACGAAACTGCGCGCATTCCCTGATGCTGTAATGAAGGAGGCCTTCAAGCAGTCCATGGCTGTGTACGACGAGCTGAACGAGAAAAATCCTGACTGGAAGAAAATTTACGGTGACTACCGCAAGTTCCAGGCAGAGCAAAACTTGTGGTTCCGCTTCACTGAAATGACTTTTGACAAGTTCATGCAAGCCCAAAAGCTCTGAGTGAACTGAGAATAAAAAAACCGGCTTAGGCCGGTTTTTTTATGTTCGTCTTGGCACTCGTGAGTCAAAACTTTCTGGTGCGACGGCGGACGTTCACCCGTGCGACGAATTACATGCTGCGAAACGCTTTCAACTCAGTGCTTAAGCGCTTGAATTCCTCGACCATGTCCGGGTCGCAGGCGTAAATGACGGTGAATTTGCCCATCAGCGTCCTGAGATACAGGCGGGGTGCGACCAGCCAGTCCAAGCCTGGCACTCTGATCAGTTTGGCATAAGCCAAATCGCGCAGCTCCACTTTTTTGTCCCAAATCCAGGTTTGCTCCAGCCCGTTGGATGTGAGGGTTGTTTTGCCCATTAACAAATGACCAACGGTGTAGGCCATGATGCCCCAAGCTGCCCAGAGCCAGAGGTAGTCAGTCGTGACCATTTGTGCTCCATGCAGTTGATAAGCCCAAAAAGCCAGACCCGATAGCAGCGCGACGGCCATGATTTTGAATGGCCTGCTGAACGCTGGTGAAACCATGGGCTCGTGTTGGGGAACAAAGCGGAAAGGGGCAGGCCCTAAATGCGCCATCAGTTCGGGTGTGTGGTTCGATGTCATGTGGTGTCTGGTGCATGAAAAAACGCCTCGATATCGAGGCGTTTTTAAAGATTCAAGCGGCTTTATTTTTTAAATAAATCATCAATTTTGTCCTGCGCGTCCTTGTCGGATTTGTCAAGGTCGGCGCTCGAGGCAGGTGTATCAGCGTTGAAGGCTGGCGCACTGTCTTGAGGCATTTCAATGACCACTTTGTCAATGTCCACTTTGACTTCTTTGTCCAAGAAGGCCGTGACCGTCTGCGGCACAAAGATCACCACCACGACCAGCAAGATTTGCATGATCACCCAAGGAATCGAGCCCATGTAGATGTCACTGGATTTCACGGCCACGGGAATACGCTTGTCCTTGAACAAGGTGTCAGCAATACCACGCAGGTAGAAAAGTGCAAAGCCAAAGGGCGGATGCATGAAGCTGGTCTGCAAATTCACACACAGCAGCACGCCGAACCAGATCAGGTCAATGCCCAGTTTGTCAGCCACAGGGGCCAGCATCGGCACGATGATGAACGCGATCTCAAAGAAGTCCAAGAAGAAGGCCAGGAAAAACACAAACAGGTTCACGACGATCAAGAAACCCACTTGGCCGCCAGGCAAACCGGTAAGCAAGTGCTCCACCCATTTAGCGCCATCCACGCCTTGAAACACTTGGCTGAAGACGCGTGAACCAATCAGGATGAATACCACCATCGCTGTCAAGCGCATGGTGCCATGCATCGCTTCCCACAGCAGAGCCCAGTTCAAGCGCTTATGCATGGCCGCCAAGATCAGCGCACCCACCACGCCCATAGCGCCCGCTTCAGTCGGCGTAGCCAAGGCCGAGTCCTGGAAGGGTAAACCGCCCATGGAGCCCAGCACAGTGAAAATCAGCACAGCTGACGGGATGATGCCTTTGAGACATTTCCCCCAAAGTGCCCAACCGTTGATGGTTCGGTCTTCTTTGGGAACGCCGGGCAGATAGTCTGGCTTGATGCGGCTCAGGGCGAAGGTGTAGAGCGCAAACATGGCGATCTGGATCAATGAAGGACCCCAGGCGCCTTTGTACATGTCACCCACGGGCTTGCCCAACTGGTCGGCCAAAACCACCAACACGAGGGATGGCGGTACCAACTGCGTGATGGTGCCCGAGGCTGCCAACACGCCTGTCGCGTAGCGCATGTTGTAACCATAACGGATCATCACGGGTAAAGAGATCAGAGCCATGGCGATGACTTGACCCGCTACGGTGCCCGTGATGGCACCCAAAATGAAGCCCACAATGATGACCGAGTAACCCAAGCCACCGCGCACAGGTCCAAAGAGTTGGCCCATGGAGTCCAGCATGTCTTCGGCCAGTCCGCACTTTTCAAGGATGGTTCCCATGAAAGTGAAGAAGGGGATCGCTAGCAACAAGTCGTTGCTGAGGATCGAGAAGATGGAGATGGGCAAGTTGCTCATGAAGGCAACAGGGAACCATCCCATTTCAATGGCGTAAAAACCACTGGCCAATCCCAAGGCTGCCAGCGAAAAGGCGACCGGGAAACCCACCAGCATCACCACGACAAGGCCCGCGAACATGATCGGGGCGAAATTTTCCATTTGCATTGGTTGTCCTTGTTATTCTGTTCAGAGTGATTTCAGATTGCGCAGGTCATTGCAGGGGTTTTTCGTAGTGGGTGTCCATGGCGTATTGACCAGTCAGGTAACCGATGCGCTTGATCAACTCCGCCAGACCTTGTAACCAAACCAGAGCGAAACCCAGTGGCAAGGCCAGCGTTGCGGGCCAGCGGATCAGTCCACCCGCGTTTTGGCTCATTTCACCTGACACCAAGGTGTTCATGAAATAAGGGAAAGACAGCCAAGCCAAATAGCCCATGATGGGCATCAAGAAGACGATGAAGCCGAAGATGTCTACATAAACAGGGGCGTTCCCTTTGAGTTTGCCGTAAATCAGGTCCACACGGACGTGCTCGTTGACTTTGAGTACGTAAGGTGCTCCGACCATCACGACCCATGCAAACATGTACCACTGAATTTCGATCAAACCGTTGGAACTCCAGTCAAAGCCATAGCGAATGAAGGCGTTGCCTGCACAAATCATGGCGGCCAAGAATACGGCCCATGAGGCCAGTGTTCCAAAGCGATCACTCAGCCAGTCCATGAAGCGTGCAAATTTGAGTAGGGCAGTCAAGACATTTCTCCAATCAATAAGTACAAAGGGCCATGAAATGCCCCTTGAGCAAAGTCTGAACTTTGCGACGGTGCCAATGGTAACAATGCGCACGCCTGTGATGGGCGTTTTTGGGGTCGGGTAGCTTGATATTTGCGGCGATTGGATTGAATTTCCGTCAAACGGCCCCCAAATCTTCCTTTTTGTACGTGGTATCCCTTACTGTGCTCGCTTGCCTGTGCGGTGCGTCCACCAAGGCAATCGCTCCTTGAGGGATTGCACTTGACCTGATTCAGAGTTTGTTTGGTAGCCAGGGAACTGGTTGAGTTGATCGGTCCAGATTCGCGACTGAAGAAGTTTCAGTAGTTGCTGTACAGGTGGGGAGTCGATAGCACTTTTGAGGCAAACCAGCCAGTAGTCTTCTTGCGCCAAGGGGATGAAGTCCAGCCCTTGTGCTTGTGCAGCCGACTCGATGCCCAGGCCCACATCCGCCTGCCCTGCCGCAATGCTGGCGGCCACAGCAGCATGTGAAGGCTCTTCACATTCATAACCCAAGATGTTATGGGTATTGAGTTTGTCCGCCGCCAGCCATTGGTCCAGCAGCAAGCGTGTGCCTGTGCCTGGGCTGCGATTGACAAAACGCACACCCGGTCGAAGGAGGTCTCCCAATTTCAGCAACATCAAGGGATTGCCCGGTGGCACGATGAAACCTTGCTGGCGCCCGGCAAATCCGATCAGTTTGTGCAAGCCAGTTTTGAGCAAGGGCTTGTAGGTTCGAGCCACCAGTGAATCAGCGCTAGGGTGTGCTGGAGCGTGAAAACCCGCCATGATGCATCGTCCTTCATTCAAGGCGCGGATCGCGTCCACGCTTCCACAAAAGCGCATGTCCAAGTGCAGCGATTGGCGAGCGCTGTGTTCCCTGAGTTTGACCAGTGCATCGTCGTGGCTGGCGTAAACCGTCAACAAATGGCTGCCAGGGTCAAAGGCCACGGCAAAGGTTTTTTCCAGCTCGGCTTGTAAGGCGCTGATTTGGGGGGCCAGTCGGGCTTGGGCCTGGCGCTCGGCCCACAACAGCTTGTCGGCGAATTCCGTCAGGCGGGCGGCTTGGCCTTTTTCCCACACGATCAAAGGCTGGCCGAGCACTTGTTCCCAGCGCTTGAGTTCGCCCCAGACATGGCGATAGGACAACTGCAAAACGCGGGCTGCACCTGCAATGGAGCCGGTTGCCCGCACGGCTTGCAGCATGTCCATCAAGGGGTTGCGCAAGGGGCTGGTCTGGTCACGCTGCTCGAGCTGCGCTTGGTGGGGTGTCCAGCTGTAAGAGAGGTTGATGTGTTGCACGGCCACGAGTGTGCCTGATTCCGGGAAGGGTCTGAAGGGCGATGAGTGCGCAACCTATGTAATGCATTTCATAACGGACATCCCTTAGCGGCCCGGCTGTTTTCGTCCGGTAGCATCCATGGCAACGTATGAACACCTTTTCCGACAGCGTCTTGGCGGCGTTGAGCCTCGTCACTTCTTTTGATCCTGCCCTGTGGGTGGTCGTCACCCGGTCCTTGGCCGTCAGTGCCACGGCTTGCCTGCTGGCTTATGGCGTGGGGGTGGCCTTGGGGGCCTGGCTGGCGGTGTCGCGTTTTCGAGGCCGGGGTGCTGTGCTGGTGGGTTTGAACACTTTGCTGGCGCTGCCATCGGTGGTGGTGGGCTTGGTGGTGTATTTGCTGCTGTCCCGCACCGGGCCTTTGGGCTTTTTGGGCTGGATGTTCAGCTTCAAGGCCATGGTGCTGGCCCAGTTTATTTTGGTGGTGCCCGTGGTCACAGCGCTCACGCGCCAAGTGGTCGAAGACGTGGAGCGCCAGCATGGCGAGCAGTGGGCCTCGCTCGGTGCTGGGCCTTGGGTGCGCAGCTTGTTGTTGGCTTGGGACGAACGGCTGGCCTTGCTCACCATTGGCGTCACCGCCTTTGGTCGCGCCATTTCAGAGGTGGGCGCGGTGATGATCGTGGGCGGCAACATCGACGGTTTCACGCGCGTCATGACGACCGCTATTGCATTAGAGACCAGCAAGGGCGATTTGCCGCTGGCGCTGGGGCTGGGCATGGTTTTGCTGGCCGTGGTGCTGCTGCTCAATGCGCTGGTGGCAGGTCTGCGCCTGTGGGGTGAGCGGCGCAACGCCCGACCCGCGCCTGTGGACCGCGTGCCAGGGGCGCTGGCATGAGCACTGTGCAAATCAGCTTGAACGCCGTGAGCGTGCACTTGGGGGCGCAAGCAGCCTTGACGGGCGTGAGCTTGCGCATCGAGGCGGGTGAGCGCGTGGCGCTGGTGGGGGCCAATGGCTCGGGCAAGAGCACTTTGCTGCGCACCTTGCATGGGTTGGTGCCACCCACCCAAGGCCAAGTGCTGAAAGCGCCGGGTGTGCGCCAGGCCATGCTGTTCCAAAGACCGCATTTGTTGCGCCTGTCGGCCTTGAACAACGTCACGCTGGGTTTGTGGTTGGACCGCGCACGGGGCCTGCGTTGGGCGGCCGCACAAGCGTTGGCGCTGCAGGCTTTGCAGCGCGTGGGTTTGCAGTCTGTGGCGCAGCAAAACGGCCGCCAGTTGTCGGGCGGGCAGCAGCAGCGCTTGGCCTTGGCCCGCGCTTGGGCACGCCAGCCCGATGTGCTGCTGCTGGATGAACCCACGGCCAGCCTGGACCCGCATGCCAAACGCGAAGTCGAAGCCCTGATGGCTGACTTTGCTTGCAGCCAAGAGCGCCCGCTGACTCTGGTCTGGGCCAGCCACAACCTGGGCCAAGTCAAGCGCCTGGCCACCCGCGTCATTTATCTGGAGTTCGGTCAAGTGATGGCCGACTTGCCTGTGGCCGATTTTTTCAACCCCGCCGTGCTGGCTCAATGCAGCCCGGCAGCCCATGCTTTTGTTCAAGGAGAACTTTCATGACCTTTCCATCTTCTATGACCCGTCGCGCTCTGGTGTGTGCGGTTTTGGCCACCTCCTCGGTGTGGGCGCAAGCCCAGTCCATCGTGATGTCGTCCACCACCTCCACCGAGCAGTCGGGCTTGTTTGCCCACCTCTTGCCCGCCTTCAAAAAAGCCAGTGGTTTGGATGTGAAGGTGGTGGCCTTGGGCACGGGCCAGGCGCTGGACATGGCCCGTCGCGGTGACGCCGATGTGGTGTTTGTGCACGACCAGGTGGCCGAAGAAAAATTTGTCGCCGATGGCTTTGGCATCAAGCGCTTGCCTGTGATGTACAACGACTTTGTGCTGATCGGTCCCAAGGCTGACCCGGCAGCCACCAAAGGCAAAGACATTGTGGCGGCCTTGGCCAAATTGTCGGCAGGCAACGCAGCCTTTGTCTCGCGCGGTGACAAGAGCGGCACGCACGCGGCCGAATTGCGTTTCTGGAAGATGGCCAACTTGACCGATAAAAAAGGCAGTGGCTACAAAGAGTGTGGCTGCGGCATGGGTCCTGCTTTGAACATCGCCGCATCTTCAGGTGCTTACGTCTTGGCCGACCGCGCCACTTGGTTGAACTTCAAAAACCGCGCCGATTTGGCTATTTTGGTGGAGGGCGATCAGCGCTTGTTCAACCAATACGGTGTGATGGTGGTCAACCCTGCCAAGCACCCGCACGTCAAGCAAGCGGATGCGCAAAAGTTTGTAGATTGGGTGACTTCAGCCGCAGGCCAGGCCACCATCGCGGATTACAAAATCGGTGGCGAGCAGTTGTTCTTTCCTAACGCCGCTAAGTAAACGCGTCAGCGGCCCTTGGGCTGGCCCAATTTGCGGTAAACCGTGGCCCGGCTGATGCCCAGATGGCGCGCTGCTTCGGCCACGTTCCCATGGGTCCGGTTCACGGCCTCCCGGATCATGTCGGTTTGAATGTCCTTGAGGTGCTTGCCGTTCGCCGTTTGCTTACTCATGAGCGCAACAGGTGCAGGCGTGCCCGGCCTAAAGGCTTGCGTCTGCAAGCGCAAGCCAGACCACAGCGGCAACTCTAGAGGCTGGTCTTGTCGGCCCGCGGAGTCAAACAAGCCTTCCCATGGCGTGGCAAACACATCGCTCGCATGCAAGCTTTGGCCAGGCGTCTCGGGCAACAGAGACAGCATTTGCCTGGCGGTGGGGTTGGCACCGAGGATGAGCCCATCCGGGTCCAGAGTCAGCAGACCATCGCTGTCATCACCTGGCTGGTTGCCAGGCCAATTCAGGCGCAGTACCAAAGCGTGTGCCGTCGACATCAACCAGCTGTTTTCGATGCTGCGAGCAGATCGACGCACCAAGTGTTTCAGGGCGGGGCGCTCCATGGTTTCAACGCCGGTCAAGTCGAGCATGCCCGCGCACACGCCGTCGGGCCCAAAAACAGGGGCACCTGCACAGCTATAGGCTCCCGTGTCCTTGAAGAAGTGTTCACCTCGGTGCAGCCATACCGGTTGCAATTGGCTCAGTGCTGCGCTGATGGCGGTGGTGCCCACTGCTTTTTCGGACAGGTCTACGCCGATGCGGGTGATCACATCGGCCCGGCGATCGTGGCGGTCCACCGGACCATGCACATCCACCACAATGCCTTCGGCATTGGTCAGGATGGCAAAGTAGCGGATGTCGGCGATGGCCCTGGCCAACTCGGCCAGGACGGGTTGTGCGGCCTGTACCAGCGGTTGACTGGTTTCTTGTACGCGGCGCATGTGCTGGACCGAAATCGCATCAAAGGCCACTTGGCGCTCGGGTTGCAATCCCATCGACAGGCAGCGTTGCCAAGACTGCGTGATCCAGCCGGGTACGTCTGTAGCCGATGAAGCGTTTTGCCCGTTTAAAACCACCTCACGCGCTTGCTCAATGCGCTGAAGGCGGTCGTTGGCAGATGAGGTCAGTGGCATGTCAGGGTGTGTATCAACTTGAGAATTCTTGATGCTGACCCTGCTCGAACTAGGGTTTCTACCCAAAAGACCTGTGGGCAAGCACGTCAACAATGGCTATGCATTCTGATTCATAAGTGCAGCTTTGAAAAGGCTGCCACACCACCAGGAGATCCACATGCAGAAAGTCCTGCACATCAATCCGGACAAATGTACCGGCTGCTTGCAGTGCGAAATGGCCTGTTCTTTTGAGAACTACGGCACTTACGCCACCTCCAAGTCGCGCATCAAGGTGTTTGACTTCCACCACACCGGTAAAAAAGTGCCTTACACCTGCACGCAGTGTGACGAGGCTTGGTGTCTGCATGCCTGCCCTGTGGAAGCGATCACGGTGGACAAAGCCACTGGCGCCAAAGTCGTCAACGAGTCCACTTGTGTGGGCTGCAAGGTCTGCACCATCGCCTGCCCATTTGGCACGATCAACTATGTGCAAGAGACCGGCAAGGTGCAAAAGTGCGACCTGTGCGGCGGCGACCCGGCCTGTGCCGACGCCTGCCCGACCGGTGCCATCACCTTCGTCGATGCCAACTGGACCGGCATCGACAAAATGAAACAGTGGGCCGACAAGTTGGGCAATCAGCCCACTGCCGGTTAATCCCCCCCCACCCATAAGGAGCATCAACATGTCTTGGGCTGGAAAAATTCTCCGCGTCAACCTGACAGCGGGCACCGTCAAATCTGAACCGCTGAACATGGAATGGGCTAAGGCCTATCTGGGTTCTCGCGGACTGGGCAGCAAATACCTGATCGACGAGGTCGACCCCAAAGTCGATCCGCTGTCGGCCGACAACAAAATCATCTGGGCCACGGGCCCGCTGACCGGCACCATGGCCTCCACCGGTGGCCGCTACACCGTCATCACCAAAGGCCCGTTGACGGGTGCCATCGCCTGCTCCAACTCGGGCGGCTATTGGGGTGCCGAGTTGAAGATGGCCGGTTGGGACATGATCATTTTTGAAGGTGCATCGGCCAAGCCGGTCTACCTCTACATCAACGACGATGTGGCCGAGCTGCGTGATGCCGGTCACCTGTGGGGCCAAAGCGTCTGGAAGACCGAGGAAATCCTCAAGTCCAGTCTGCAAGACCCATTGCTGCGCGTCTCGAGCATCGGCAAGGCCGGTGAAAACGGCGTGCTTTATGCGGCCGTGGTGAACGACCTGCACCGTGCGGCAGGTCGCTCGGGCGTGGGCACCGTCATGGGCAGCAAAAACCTCAAGGCCATCGCGGTGCGCGGCACCAAGGGCGTGGGCAATGTGCAAAACCCCAAGGCCTTCATGGCTGCGGCCAAAGCGGCCAAGAAGGTTCTGGCCGACAACGCTGTGACCGGTCAGGGCCTGCCCGCTTATGGCACTCAGGTGCTGATGAACGTGATCAACGAAATCGGCGGCTTGCCTACCCGCAACCACCGCGATGTGCAGTTTGAAAGCGCCAAGGACATTTCTGCCGAAGCCATGATCACCCCGCGTGAAACCGATGGCAAAAAGCACTTGGTGACCAACCAAGCGTGTTTTGGTTGCACCATCGCCTGCGGTCGCATCAGCAAGATGGACGAGGGCCACTTCTCGGTCAAAAACAAGCCCGAATACTGGGGCGCATCGGGTGGCCTCGAATACGAAGCCGCTTGGGCCCTGGGCGCAGCCAACGGCGTGAAGGACCTCGAAGCCTTGCAATACGCCAACATGATTTGCAACGAAGAAGGCTTCGACCCCATCAGCTTCGGCGCCACCATTGGCGCGGTCATGGAGCTCTATGAAATGGGCGTGCTGACCAAAGAGCAAATCGGTGTGGAAGCACCGTTCGGCTCGGCCGAAGCTTTGTGCGAATTTGTCGACATGACCGCCAAGGGCGTGGGTTTTGGCAAAGAAATTGGCTTGGGCTCCAAGCGCCTGACCGCCAAATACGGCCACCCCGATTTGTCCATGAGCGTCAAGGGCCAAGAGTTCCCTGCCTATGACGGTCGCGTCATCCAAGGTATTGGCCTGGCGTACGCCACCTCCAACCGTGGTGCCTGCCACCTGCGTGGCTACACCATCGCGTCTGAAGTGCTGGGCATTCCGGTCAAGACCGAGCCCACCGAGCACGAAGGCAAGCCAGAACTGGTCAAGGCCTTCCAGGACGCCACAGCGGCGTTTGACTCGGCTGGCATCTGCATCTTCACCAGCTTCGCCTGGACACTGGCCGACGTGGCCCCTCAGGTGCAAGCCGCTTGCGGCGAAGAGTTCACCATGGAGCACCTGGCCCACATTGGCGAGCGCATCTGGAACATGGAGCGCGAGTTCAACAACGCTGCAGGCTTCACCAAGGCCGACGACAACCTGCCCAAACGCCTGATGACCGAAGCCGCCAAAACCGGCCCCGGCAAAGGCATGGTCAGCAAGTTGACAGAAATGTTGCCCAAGTACTACGACGCACGCGGCTGGGATGGCGAAGGCCGCCCCACATCGGCCACCAAGGAACGTCTGGGTCTGTGACCTTGCCCCTGTAGGAGCGGGCCTCTGCTCGCGAAGCTTTCACCGTAGGGGTGCGCTTCTACAGGAATCCAAGCGGCCTGCGGGCCGTTGCCTGTTTCTGGAATCTGATTCATGACCCACCATGTCATTTTGGGCGCTGGCCCTGCAGGCGTCATTGCCGCTGAAACCATCCGCAAACACGCTCCCCACGACACCATCACCCTGGTCGGAGATGAGCCCGATGCGCCTTACTCGCGCATGGCCATCCCTTATTTGCTGATCGGCAACATCGAAGAGCAGGGCACCTACCTGCGCAAGAGCGCCACCCACTTTGACGATTTGCGCATCACGCAAGTCAAGGCCAAAGCGACGCGCGTTGATGCGGCGGGCAAAACGGTGCATCTGGACAACGGCCAGTCGATGGCTTTTGACAAGTTGTTGATCGCGACCGGCTCGCACCCGGTGCGCCCCCCGATTACGGGCATGGACTTGCCCGGCGTGCACCCCTGCTGGACGCTGGAAGACGCCCGCGCCATACAGGCGTTGGCCAAGCCCGGCGCTCGGGTGTTGCAAATGGGCGCAGGCTTCATTGGCTGCATCATCATGGAAGCGCTGGCCGCGCGTGGCGTCAAGCTGAGCGTGGTGGAGATGGGAGACCGCATGGTGCCCCGCATGATGGGCCCGGTGGCCGGTGGCATGATCCGCGACTGGTGCGAGGCCAAAGGCGTGCAGGTGTTCACCGGCACCAAGGTCGAAGCCATCAGCCAAGGTGCAGAAAAAGGCTTGCTCGGCAAGTTGGCTTCTGCTGTGGGCTTGGGGTCTGACGAAGCGGGTGGCCCTCTGCAGGTCCGCTTGTCCAACGGCCAAACCGTCGAGGCCGATCTGGTCATCAGCGCCACGGGCGTGCGACCAGCGATTGGCTTTTTGAAGGACAGCGGCATCACCTGCCTGCAAGGCGTGTTGACCGACCAACACCTGCAAACCAATGTGCCCGGCATTTACGCGGCAGGTGACTGCGCCGAAGCGTTTGACATGGTCAGCGGCAAAACGATTGTGAGCGCCATCCAGCCCAACGCAGCCGAGCAGGCCCGTGTGGCCGCTCTCAACATGCTGGGCCAAAAGACCCAGCTCAAAGGCGTCACTCAAATCAACGTGCTCGACACCCTGGGATTGATCTCCACCAGTTTTGGCAATTGGGAAGGCGTGGCCGATGGCCAGTCGGCCGTGTTGACAGACAAGGCAGTAGGTCGCCACCTGAGCTTGCAGTTCAAGGACGATGTGATGATCGGCTGCAACAGCGTGGGCTGGACCGAGCATGTGGGCGTGATGCGTGGCTTGGTCGAAGGCCAGGTGCGCCTGGGCGACTGGAAAGACCGCCTGATGCACGACCCAACCAAGCTGATGGACGCCTATCTGGATTGCGCACAGGGTCAAGGGCGATGGAGCGGTGCGCAAGACGCGCGTCGTCGATGAAGTGACAATCTGCGCATGAACATCACTTTCAAATTGTTTGCCACGCTGACCGATTACTTGCCCCCCGAAGCCCGGCGCAGCAACCAGGTGACCCTCGATGTGGCTCAGGACGCCAGCATCAGTCAGATCATTGAGCCCTATGGCATGCCGCCTAAGCTGGTGCATTTGGTCTTGGTCAATGGCAAATACATCAAACCTGAAGACCGGGGCACCACCACCTTGGTCGACGGTGATGTCCTCGCCATCTGGCCCCCCGTGGCCGGTGGTTGAGCACAGCACACGCGGCGACCCAACCCATGCAGTCCTACTACCCCGAGCGCTTCGAGCGCGACATGGGCACCAGCGAAACCGAATGGTTGACGGCCTTGCCCCGCGCCTTGGGCGAGCACGCCTTTGAACTGGGAACCGGCCAAGCACGCGTACAAATCGATGACGGCCATCTGCAACTGCAATGGCGCATCCTGCCCCCACGCGTGATCGCGCTGCTGCGCTTGCAGCGGCTGGCCGTGTCTTTTGTGTTTGAAGGCGTGGAAGAGGATGCGCGTCAACGCTTCATGAAGCGTTTTGATTTGACGATGCAGCGGGGTGGTGGTTGATGGTGGGGTGAGTGGCTGCTTCAGGCTGAACGCGGACCATCGCTACGAGCAGGTGACCGGCAGAAGCCGACCTACAGCGGCCGTTTGACCTATCGGTGCAATGGTGTGTTTTTCGGGAAAGCAGACATATAGATTGGGTACGGGATTAATTGGAGAGAAAATCAACTGGTAGTTGATCGATCATTCGCTACTGAGGGCCATGGTTCATCTTTTTGAATTTTCGACTGTTTCCAGCTATTTGACCCTTGAAACAAATTGAGAACACCCTTTTGATATTTGTAAAGTTTCGCGACGTCTAGTCGGACCTTTCGATCAATCCTCGCAAATTCAACACCTCAATCCAGCCGCGCCCCAGTTTCAAAACGCCATCACCTTCCAGCGCTTTAAGAGCAATGGAGGCCTTCGGACGGCTGATGCCGCAGCTGGCAGCTATTTGCTCATGCGTAGCGACGACGACGTTACGCCCGTCGGATCGGCTTGGCAAATCAGCCGCCATGCGCGCCAAGCCAGCACAAAGGCGGGTTTGCACGCCTCTTGCAGCCCAATTGCGCTCACGTGCTTGCACCTCACGCAGGCGCTGACCGAGAAAACCCACCAACATTAGCAGCAAACCCTGATCATTCAGCAGACAAGTCTCAATGTCTTTCAGCGGTAGCCATTGAATGGTGCTGGGCTCTCCGACCACCAAGTCACTCCCGCTGGGCAGCTGGTTGAACAAGTAAGAAAGAAAAGCCATTTCACCCGCGCGAAATGAAATGGGAACGATTTGCCCGCCTTGGACACCCGGCACATGCGCAACAGCATCGAGGCGACCGCTCATGACGAAAGGCAGTTGCGTCACGCGATCTCCCGCTTTGCACAAGCTCACCCCTGCAGCAAATCGGTGCAGCGGCCTGCTCTTGAAGGCCAGCGGTTGCGCAAGGGCGTTCGCAAACTTGCGGCTCAATTGACGGCTTTGCAAAAGTTCTGCTGCGAAGCGATCACTGGAATGCAGTTGATTAGGGGTCATCCCTGTATTGTTCCCGAAGATACTGAAGCGCGCTCCAGCCCGGCACATGATCGTTTTATTCGCAAATGGCCTTCACCGCGAATATGCCCACACCAATGCTGATTGCAGCTTCCTTGAAAGGATCATCATGTTGAACCGTCGCCACTGCTTGACCTACATCGGAACCAGCGCTGTCGCAGGCCTCTCGCCCAGCCTGGCCTTTGCGCAAGGCAAACCATTGAAAATCCTCGTGGGTTATCCCGCAGGGGGGGCGGTGGATGTGGTGGCTCGCCAAGTCGGTGAGGAACTTCGTGCCGCAGGCTACAACACGGTCATAGAAAACCGAACGGGTGCCGCTGGGCAACTGGCCACCGAGGCGATGCTTGCTGCTTCTGCCGATGGCAGCACGATTGTGATGATGCCAGGGGGCAATGCGACGATCTTCCCGCATGTCTATCCAAAACTGCGTTATTCGATGAGTGATCTCGCACCGCTGGCAGGTGTTTGCTCTTTCCAGTTTGCTTTGGGTGTCGGGCCGGGCACACCTGCCAAAACACTCAAGGAGTTTGTGGATTGGGCCAAGGCCAACCCTGGTAAGGCCAGCTACGGCACGCCGGGTGCTGGCACGGCCATGCACTTCATGGGTGTGATGTTTGGGCGCAAGGCTGGCATCGATTTTCAGCATGTGCCCTATCGCGGCGGTGCAGCCGCTATGACGGATGTGTTGGGTGGGACGATTCCCTCCCTCTCCACGACGCTCCCCAACCTGGTGACGCATCACAAGACCGGCAAGCTTCGCATTCTTGGTTTCAGCGGAGACAAGGCCTTGCCGGGCCTGTCGGGCGTGCTCACGTTCAAAGAGCAGGGCTACCCCGAATTGCAGCTGAACGAGGTGTTTGCGTTTTTTGCATCGAGCAAAACGCCGAAAGCGATCCAACTCGAACTGGAAGCCGCGATTGTTGCTGCGGCGCGCAGCCCACGCTTGGTTGCTGCCATTGAAAAGCTGGAGTTTGATTCTGACGTCAGGTCTTCGGCTGATTTGGCGCGCCACCTCAAAGACGATTTTGAACGCTGGGGCCCTGTCATCAAAGCCACGGGGTACACCGCAGATAACTGATGCACATCCATTCGCTAACCTGGGTGACACGATTTGAAACGACCTAATATTTTGCTGATCATGAGCGATCAGCACCGCGCTGATTGCTTCGGATTCGAAAGCCGCAGGGTGCGCACGCCGCATCTTGATTTGCTGGCCCAACAAGGCACGCGATTCACCCAATGCATCACACCCAATGTGGTGTGCATGCCCTCAAGAAGCGCCATCTTGACCGGTATGCTGCCGCTGACGAGTGGCGTGCACGACAACGGTATCGATCTGGACGAGTCCATCGCGGCGGGAGGCTTTGCCGGATCACTGAGCCAAGCGGGCTACGACACGCGGTTCATCGGCAAGGCGCATTTTTCGAGCAACCATTCCTATGCCAACCGTCCCACCGGTCGCTGCGAGAACATTCCCAGTTCGCATTTGTTCGCCGACGATTGGCGCGGCCCCTACATGGGCTTTGAACAGATCGAGTTGATGCAGTTGGGGCACAACTATTGGCTGCCCGAGGCCAGCCCCGGCGGCTTGCATTACGAGCGCTGGTACCACCGCGATGGCTTGGGGGCCATGAAAAACGCCCTTTACAGCCAGCGCCTTGATCCGCAAACGCAGGCTTCGCAAACTCACAATAGCGCCCTGCCCACGGCTTGGCACAACAGCACTTGGGTGGGAGACCGCACGGTCGAGTACATCGCTGAGCAAGGGCGGCGTCAGCGAGAAGCCACCGATGCACAAGCGACAGCACAGCCGTTTTGCGCGTGGGTGTCTATGGCTGATCCGCATCATCCTTTTGACGCACCTGCGCCTTGGTGTTGGATGCACCGCCCAGATGAGGTGGATCTGCCACCGCATCGGCTTCGAGACTTGGACAAACGCCCCTGGTGGCACAGAGCCGCACTGGAAAACACGCCCGGTGGCACACCAGAAAGCCGAAAAGTGCGTGAGGAATACTCGCGCATGCCACCGCAAACCGATGCGCAGCTGCGAGAAATCATTGCCAATTACTACGGCATGATTTCTTTGGTGGACCACCAAGTGGGGCGTATCTTGTCTGCGCTCGACGATGCTGGCTTGACTGACAACACGCTCGTTGTGTTCACCTCTGACCACGGTGAATTTCTGGGTGATCATGGCCTCATGCTCAAAGGCCCGATGCATTACGAAGGCCTGCTGCGCGTCGGTTTGATCATGCGCGGCCCCGGTATCGCCGCTGATCAGAAAAACGACCAACCTGTATCCACGCTAGATCTGGCCGCCACCTTTGGCGACTATGCAGCCACACCCGTGCCCTCTGCCGTGCACAGCCAAAGCCTGCGCCCGCTGCTCACCGGCGTTGGCAACGCAGAGCGCGATCACGCCTACAACGAATGGCGCTTGGGCCCATCGCGTTGTGGTGTCGCCTTGGACTTGCGCACTGTGCGCACCCGCAGCGCCAAGCTCACGCTTGAATTAGACAGTGGGGTCGGTGAAATGTATGACCTGAGCAACGACCCCTACGAGTGCGTCAATCTGTTTGACGATCCAAAGCATCGCGGCCTCCGTGAAGAATTGATACAGCGGCTCATGAGCCGCCCCAACGATATCCGCGTCCCACTGCCTGACCCCGTTGGCCCTGCCTAAATTTACGTAAGGAGACTCAGCATGAAATTAGAACGCCGTACGGCGATCATCGGTGCCGCAACCACTGCTTTGGCTCTGCACGGCTGTGGCACGACTCAAAATGCAAACACTAGGGATAAAGCCAGACACTATGTTCTGTTGCACGGCGCATGGCACGGGGCGTGGGCATGGTCCAAGGCTGCACCATTGATCCGCCAGGCTGGGCATGAAGTTTCGGTGCCGACGCTGTCCGGCCTGGGTGAGCGCAGCCATGTCGCCGCAGGCATCAGCGGGCTAGCCGTACATGTGCAAGATGTTGTGTCACATCTCATGATGGAAGATTTACGAGATGTGGTCTTGGTAGGCCACTCCTATGCGGGCTGCGTTCTTTCGGGCGTGCTTGCCGCACGCACGGGCCGCGTGGCGCATGCGATTTATCTGGATGCATTTGTCCCACTACAAGGGCAAGCGATGTCAAACTTTTTGCCTCCACCAGTGAAGGCGGACTTTGAACGGCTTGCAGCTCAAAACGCAACAGTACCCGTGCCCCCGGTCGCAACTTGGGGCGAACGATGGGGCTTATCGGATGGCGCATTGATCGCTTGGTCTCAGCCCCGTATGACGGCGCAAGCAGCAAGAAGTTTTACCGAGCAGGTTGCAGGCGATCCAATGGCTGAACCAATTCGACGTACCTATTTGAAATGCAGCACCAATCCCAATCCGCAATTCAAAGCAATCGCAGCGGGCATCCAAAAAGACAATCGTTTCAAGTACGCCGAGGTCGAAGGCCATCATGACGTCATGCTGATTGACCCACCACGTTTTGTTTCATCGTTGTTGTCACTGGTTTAATTCAAAGGAGATTGATATGTTGAATCGCCGCACATTTACCGTTTATAGCGCTACCGCCGCTGTAGGCGCACCGGCCCTTGCGCAATCTGATCCCCTTCGCATCGTTGTTGGATTTCCGGCAGGTGGCATTGTGGACATCATTGCGCGTGAATTGGGGGAGGCCATGAAACCGCACCTGGGTGGGCGCGCAGTGGTGGTGGAAGCAAAACCAGGTGCGGGAGGCCGAATTGGTGTTGCAACCGTCAAAACGGCCGCTCCCGATGGCAATGCCGTGCTGCTGACACCCTCGTCGATCATGACACTTTACCCACATGTCTTTAATAAACTGGGCTACGACACCTTAAAAGACTTGACACCTGTCAGCACAGTTTGCATGTCTGCAAACGCGCTTGCGGTAGGCATGCACGTTCCGGTGAAGACACTGGGGGAATTCATTGCTTGGTGCAAAGCCAACCCCAAAGAGGCGTCTTATGCATCACCTGGCGCTGGTTCTGCCCCACATTTTCTCGGTGCTCAAATTGCGAGTGCCGCAGGTATCGAGATGCTGCATGTGCCCTACAAAGGCGCCCCCGATATCCTCAATGACTTGTACGGTGGGCGAATTTCCTCTTTCGTGACAGCGCTTTCTAATGCAGTTCAGCCCCACATGGGCGGAAAGATGCGTGTTCTAGTGACGACATCGCCCAAGCGCAGCTCGGTTTTGCCCGATGTGCAGACTGCAGCAGAAGCCGGATACCCACAGCTCTCGGGCATGGAGTGGTTTGGTTTGTTGGCACCAGCAGGGACCAGCCCCGAACGCGTCGCGGTACTTAATTCTGCGGTCAGCAAAGCCATTGCAAGTGATCGCATCAAGGAAGCCTTTGGCAAATTGATCATGGAGCCCTCATCGAGCAGTCCGACTGAATTTGCTCGCATGATTAAGGCCGACATAGATCGCTGGGGTGCTACCGCCAAACGCTTGAACTATCAGCCTGTTGATGCGTAAAGCCAGACTTGAATGAGCACATTTGTACTGATTCATGGCGGTTGGCATGGGGGCTGGTGCTGGCGCAAGGTCGCTAAAAATTTGCGAACTGCAGGGCATGAGGTGTTCGCGCCTAGCCTGACTGGCATGGGTGAGCGCGAACACTTGTGGACGCCAGAAGTGGGATTGTCCACACACACCCAGGATGTTTTGAATTTGATTCATTTTGAAGAGTTAAGCCAAATCATCTTGGTAGGCCACAGCTATGGGGGCACGATCATGACGCTTGTGGCGGATCAAATTGCTGTCCAAATCGATGCGCTTGTTTATGTTGATGGGGTCATTCCCGAAGAGGGCGTATCGGGATGGATGGCATTTCCCGAGCAACGCAGGTCCGACATGCTTGCTGACGCGAAAAAGCTAGGCGGCGAGCGCATACCTTCACCTGACCCATCGATTTGGGGTGTGACTGAAGCCCAAGATGTAGCTTGGCTGCGTGCGCTTTGTTCGCCGCATCCCCTCAAGACAATGCTGGATGTGCCTCAATTGGGCCAGGCTTGGACCCGTGTTCGTAGCAAGCACTACATTTTGGCGGGCATGAACAACAACCCACGCTTTCGAACGCACTTCAACTCGGCGCAAAGCCAAGCGGACTGGACCACCGAGGTCATTGATGGGGGCCATGATTTGATGGTCACACACCCGAATGAACTCAGCAACGCGCTGGATCGGGTTGCCCGAAGCGCCCGAGAGCATTAATCAATGACATCTGATCGCCACAACACATTGATTTTGCTCACCGACGAACAAGATGCGCTGGTGATGGGGTGCGCTGGACACCCATTTGTCAAGACCCCCCATCTTGATGCGCTTGCAGCCCGAGGTACGCGATTCACCCAAGCCCTCACACCTTCGCCCATCTGCGTCCCTGCACGGGCCGCGTTGGCCACAGGGCGCTGGGTGCATGACATCGCCTATTGGGATAACGCCATGGGCTATGACGGACGTGTGGCCGGTTGGGGGCATGCACTGCAAGTTGCTGGTCACTGCGTGGAGTCGATTGGCAAATTGCACTATGTCAATGCCACTGCACCCACTGGCTTTAGCAAGCAGCACGACCCCTTGCATCTGGCCGATGGCATCGGTCAGGTCTGGGGCTCGGTGCGCAACCCCTTGCCCAGCACGCCCCGCCCATCGCGGCTGTTCACCGAACTGGGTGCCGGGGAGTCCAGCTACAACCGGTATGACATCTCGTCGGCAGAGCACGCAGCGCAGTGGCTGCATGACAAGGCCGCCGAGAAAGAAGCTGCGCCATGGACCTTGTTTGTCGGTTTCGTCGCGCCACATTTCCCATTGGTCGTACCCCAACGCTACCTCGATGCCATCGACATGGATGCCATTGCCGACCCACGGCTACATCCGCTCAGCGGCTATCAGCGTCACCCGTGGGTGCAGCGGCATGCGGATTTTTCAAATGCAGACGATGAGTTGGGCACACCTGAGCGCCGCCGCTTGGCTTTGGCTTGCTATTACGCTTTGACATGCTTCATTGACGAGCAAATCGGCAAAGTGCTTGAAGCGCTTGGACAAACCGGTTTGCAAACATCCACCCGAGTGATCATGAGCAGTGATCATGGCGACAACCAAGGTGTGCGCGGGATGTGGAACAAATCAACGCTCTACCGCGAAGCCACCCATATCCCTTTGATCTTGGCTGGGCCAGGAATCCCTGAAGGCAAGGTCTGCGCGACCCAAGTCAACCTGGTTGATATCGCTCCGACCTTAATCGACAACGCGAACCTGCCCGCAGACCCCACGCTGCCGGGCCGATCGCTTGTGGCGATCGCCAACGAGAACGATGATCCAGAGCGTATCGGCTTCAGCGAATACCACGCCGTGGGCTCACCCAGCGCAGCCTATTTGGTGCGACAAGGCCAGTGGGCGTATCACCACTACGTGGGCTATGAACCAGAATTGTTTGACATGTCGGTTGATCCAGGACAAACCGTTGACCTCGCTGCTAAAGATGGTTATCAGCCGATCCGCAAACACATGGAATCGCTTTTGAATCACATGCTTGACCCAGAAGTTGCCGACCAGAACGCCAAGGCCGATCAAGACGCGTTGGTCGCGCGATTCGGTGGCCGGGAAGCCGCTTTGGGCAAAGGCCCAATGGGCGCAAGCCCAGTGCCGTTGATCTGACGTAGGCTATACCAAACGTCAATAAGGCCAAGTCGATGGCCTCGACTCAAGGGTGGCCCGAATTTTGTGTAAATGGGGCGAGTGTTCAACCATTGGTGTCCGTACTCCAAATTGGACGATCACAGGTTGTGACCGCTTTGGAGAAATTCACCTGAATTTTCAACACCTCACGAAAGACCTATCGCCACGTCGATGTCTTTAACGATGTAAAGCCAAATAGCCGCTACCGCTGCAAACCCGCCACTCGCTCGATTACCGCGCCCAGAGAAGACCTACGGTTTTAAGTCCCAGTACCGTGAGGGCCAATGAACCGAACAAGTGCATGCTGGCCGTACCTGCTGCCAGCGCAAAGCGGCCTTGTTGCAGCATGGAGACCACTTCGGCCGAGAAGCTTGAAAAGGTGGTCAGGGCGCCTAAAAAACCTGTGACCAGTGCCAGTCGCCAAACCGGGTCCAACTCCGGCAGTTGCTGAAACACCCCCACGCACACACCCACCAAGTAGCCGCCGATCAGGTTGGCCGCCAGCGTGCCCAAGGGCATCAATCCCGCACTGACACTGGCAGGGTTGAGCCACAAACCCAACTGCCAACGCGAGAGGGCCCCCACGCAAGCGCCGAGACAGATCGCGATCACTGTGAGCATGGGGCGGGTCCTTTATGCGGCGGGTTGGTGTGTTTTAAAACGGCGGGTCTTCGTCGCTGCCAGTAGCAGCGCCCGTGGCGACCGTTGAATTGATCACGGTGCGGGTGGGGTTGGGAATGGCTTGGTCGGCCGCAGCGGCACCCAGTTCCATCTCGCCACCCAGGGCTTCGATCAGGCTGTCGATCAGCGGCCCCAACAAACCAGTGGACAAGGCCACATCGGCGTCGAAGCGGTCTTCGTTTTTGTCGGTGCCCGATTCGTCCATCACGCCGTCGAGGTACTGCACCTTTTTCAGTTGCAGGGTTTCGGTCAAAACAAACGCTACACGGCCGTCCCAGCTGAGTGCCAACTGGGTGGGCAGTTTGCCTTCCATGACATGCTTGCGCACGTCGTCGTTGGCCAGATGGTGGCGGGTAAAGCGCACGCTGGCAGCGTCTTCGCCAGTGGACTTGAGCACGGTTTCGCGCTCCACGGTCAAATCAGACGGCCACTCGTCGGGCGTTGGGGCCAGCAGCCACTGCGTCATGGCGGCCTGCGGCGAGGTCACGGTCTGGATCAGTGAGACCGACAGGCCGCCCATCACGTTCATCAATGCCGACATCACTTCGTCGGCCTTGCCTTGGCTGCCTGCGTTCAGCACCAAGCGGCGGTTTTCCAGGTCCATCCACACCAACACGGTGGACTGGCGGGCAAACGCCTGTGGCAGCAGCGACAGCAGCACGTCGTCCATGAGGTCGCGCTTTTCCTTTTTGCCGGGTTTGCGCCCAGTGGCCGCTTCGATTTCGGCGATGCGCTCGTCGGCTTTGCGGCGCACCACGTTGCCGGGAACGGCCTTGGACTCGATCATGAGTTTCAAGATCCACTGCCCGCCGACCGATTCGACCAGTGGGCCATGTGCCTCGCCCCGAGGAGGGACCCAGCCAATCGACTTTTCTTGGCTGGCGCCACATTCCACAAACTGCACCGGCTCCAGCGCCGCCTGCACATCGGTCAATGAAGGAGCAAAGCCCTCGCCGATGCGGTAAACCATCACATTTTTAAACACAAACAATCCTTACTGCCCAAATGAACAACCCGTCCTTTGGGGACGGGTTGAATCATAGAGGATGAACTTGGCGTTTCGCTCAAAGTTTCATCTGCGTTGGCAGCCAAGTCACGATGCCGGGCACAAAGTAAATCAGCATCACCGCACCTACCATCAAGAAGAACATCGGCATGGACACGCGGGCGATGTAGGGCAGTTGCTTGCCCGTCATGCCCTGCAGCACAAACAGGTTGAAGCCCACGGGCGGCGTGATCTGCGCCATCTCGACCACAAACACGATGAAGATGCCAAACCAGATCGGGTCGATGCCCGCTTTTTGCACCGTGGGCATGAGCACGCCCATGGTCAGCACCACCATGGAGATGCCGTCCAAAAAGCAGCCCAAGATGATGAAAAACACCATCAAAGCCATGATCAGTGCAAAGGGGCTGAGGCCCAGGCCACCGATCCATTCGGCCAGGTGGCGCGGCAAACCGATGTAGCCCATGGACAAGGTCAAAAACGCAGCCCCCGCCAAGATCAGGGCGATCATGCAATAAAGGCGCGTGGCCCCCATCAAGGCGTCTTTGAACACGGACCAGCTCATGGAGCCCTGCAGTGTAGAAAGCACCAACGCGCCCACCACGCCCACGGCAGCGGCTTCGGTGGCGGTGGCAAAGCCGGTGTAAATGGAGCCCAGCACCGCTGCAATCAGCAAGACCACCGGGATCAGGCTGCTGGAGGCTTCGAGCTTTTGCATGAAGCTCATGGGCGCGTCACGCGGTGGGATCTGGTCCGGGTGGCGAAGTGACCAGTAAATGATGTAGCCCGAGAACAAGCCTGCCAGCAGCAAGCCGGGCAAGACCCCGGCAATGAAGAGCTGGGCAATCGACACATCGGCCGCCACGCCGTACACGATCATGATGATGGATGGCGGAATCAACAGACCCAAGGTGCCAGAGCCAGACAGGGTGCCAATGACCATGTCTTCGGGGTAGCCGCGTTTTTGCAGCTCGGGCAAGGTCATCTTGCCGATCGTGGCGCAGGTGGCTGCGCTCGAACCCGACACGGCCGCAAAGATGGCGCAGCCCACCACATTGGTGTGCAGCAAGCGCCCGGGCAGGGCTTGCATCCAAGGAGCAAGACCCTTGAACATGTCTTGGCTCAGCCGGGTGCGAAACAAAATTTCGCCCATCCAGATGAACAGCGGCAGAGCAGTGAGTGTCCAGCTTGAGGCCGAGCCCCAGATGGTCACCGCCATGGCGTCCCCAGCGGGTCTGGCAGAAAACATTTGCATGCCGATCCAGGCCACACCCGAGAGGGTGAGGCCAATCCACACGCCACTGCCCAAAATCAGAAACAAGGTCAGGACCAACAGCCCTGTGATCATCAAGTCATTCATGGGCCATCACTCGTTGCGCAGCATTTCGCCGCTTTCGGGGGCGGCGCGTTGGCCCCGAATTTCCAGCACCAGTTCATCCACAAAGGCCAACGCAAAAATCACCGTGCCCAGCGCCATGGCCAGTTGCGGTATCCACAAAGGCGTGGCGTCGTTGCCGGTCGAGATGTCATGAAACTCGATGGATTGCCACACCAAGCGGCAGCTGTAAAAGGCGAACAAACAAGCCAGCAGGCTGGCCAGCGACAGGCTGAACACTTCCATGCCCCGGCGTGCAGCCCCTTTGAACAAGCCCAGCACCAAGGTCACGCGGATGTGTTCACCGCGCTTCAAGGTGTGGGCCAGCGCCAAAAAGCCCGTCCCGGCCATGAGGTAACCGGCATAGGCGTCTGTGCCGGGTACATGGAAGTGGAACTGTCGGCTCAGCACCGACAGCAGCACCATGAAGAGCAGGCCGCACATGCACAGCGCCGCCAAGGCGGCGGTGCTGGCATAAATGGCATTCAGCAGTCGGCGCATCGGCTCAACGCTTGAAGGCGTCGACAATGGCTTTGCCTTCAGCCCCGGACTTTTCCAACCATTCCTTCATGATGGTGTCACCCACTTTTTTCATGTCGGCTTTGAGTTGGGCAGAAGGCGCGGCAATGGTCATGCCATTGGCCTTGAGCGTTTCCATGGTGGTGGTGTTGACTTTGCGTGACTCGGCCCAGCCCCGGGTTTCGGCTTCGGCAGCGGCTTTGAGCAAAGCGTCCTGTGTCGGCTTGTCCAGCGCGTCAAAGGCTTTTTTGTTGGCAATCACAGCGTTTTTTGGCAACCAGGCTTGTACGTCGTAGTAGTACTTGAGGTGCTCGTACAGCTTGCTGTCCACGCCCGTGGCACCCGAGGTCATGGTCGATTCGACCACACCCGTGGCCAAGGCCTGCGAGAACTCGGCCGCCTGCACGGTCACAGGCTGGGCGCCGACCAGTTCAGCGATCTTGGCGGTGGTGGGGCTGTAAGCACGCCACTTGATGCCCTTGAGGTCGGCGGCGCTGTTGATCGGCTTTTTGCTGTAGATACCCTGTGGGGGCCAAGCCACCGAGTACAAGAGCATCATGCCTTGCTCAGCCAGCTTTTTTTCCAGCAGTGGCTTTTGCGCTTTGTAGAGCTTCATGGACTCGTCGTAGCTGTCGGCTAGAAAGGGCAGGCCATCTGCACCAAAAGGCTGCCATTCGTTTTGGAAGTTGACCAGCAAAATCTCGCCCAACTGGGCTTGACCGCCTTGCACAGCGCGTTTGATTTCGGGGGCCTTGAAGAGGGACGCGTTGGCGTGCACGGTGATTTTGAGTTTGCCCGCCGTGGCTTTGTCCACATCGGCGGCAAATTGCGTCATATTGACCGAGTGGAAGTTGGTGGCTGGGTAAGCAGCGGGCAGGTCCCATTTGGTTTGGGCCGACACAAAGCCGGAAACAGCGAGCAGGCCAGCCAGCAGGCTGAGGTGAAGGGCGCGACGTTGCATGAAAGCTCCAGTGAAGTGTGTGATCAGCCATCGGACATTGCAAAAGCTGTGCCCGAAAGACGCACGCAGCCGGTGCATTTGGCTGAAGGTCACTGTAGGCAAGTTGTCCGGGCTTGGGATCGGTGATTTCCCTTAATGTCAACAAACTGTTGGCAAATTGTCATGATGGCGACTAGACTTTATCGCTATAGACCACTGCAGCGCGTACCCATGCCCAGTCAAAAATCAGCCCCCAGCAAAAGCGTCAGCCCCATCGTGTCTTCGGCCCATTTGGTCTCGCCCGACAGCGCGGAGATGAGCGAGTTCGAGTTCGGCCTGATCGTGGCGGGCAATGCCTTTCACCGCTGGATCATCCATTGCATGGCGGCCGCGGGCCTGAAGGATTTGACGCCCTTGGATGTGCTGGTGCTGCACCACGTCACGCACCGTGCGCGTGACAAACGCTTGGCCGACATCTGTTTCATCATGAACATCGAGGACACGCATTTGGTGAATTACGCCCTGAAAAAGCTGCAAGGCTTGGGTGTGGTGGTCTCGCAGAAAAACGGCAAGGAAGTGACCTATGCCGCGACCGACGAAGGTCGCGCTTATGTGCAGCGTTACCGTGAGATCCGTGAGAGCTGCCTGATCGACGCTTTGAAGGCCGACGATGGCCTGAACCGCGACATTGGCGAGCTGGCCCGATTGCTGCGTGTGCTCTCGGGTATGTACGACCAAGCGGCGCGTGCGGCCGCTTCTTTGTGAACTTTGAATGGTTGATCTACCGATGACTGAATCCAACAGCACACTCTCTGGCCAACAACGCTGGCAATTCTGGATCGACCGCGGCGGCACCTTCACCGACGTGGTGGGCAAGCGGCCTGACGGCACTTTGGTCACGCACAAACTGCTCTCTGAAAACCCCGAGCAATACCGCGACGCGGCGGTGGCGGGCATCCGCCATTTGCTGGGCCTCAAAGCTGGCGAGCCGGTCACACCCGAGCTGGTCGAGTGCGTGAAGATGGGCACCACGGTGGCCACCAACGCTCTGCTGGAGCGCAAGGGCGAAGCCACGCTGCTGGTGACCACACAGGGTTTTGGCGACGCGCTGCGCATTGCCTACCAAAACCGTCCGCGTTTGTTTGACCGCCAGATCGTGTTGCCCGAGTTGCTTTACAGCGCGGTGGTGGAGGCACAGGAGCGGGTGGCGGTGGACGGCGATGTGTTACAGCCGCTCGACGAGGTGCATTTGCGCACCCAATTGGTGAATTCGCATGCACAAGGTGTGCGCTCAGTGGCCATCGTGTTCATGCACGGCTGGCGGCACACGGCGCACGAGTTGGCGGCGGCACGGCTGGCGCGTGAAGTGGGCTTCACCCAAGTCAGCACTTCGCACCAAACCAGCCCGATGATGAAGCTGGTCAGCCGGGGTGACACCACGGTGGTCGATGCCTATTTGTCGCCCATCTTGCGCCGCTATGTGGACCAAGTGGCCAGCGAGATGCCGGGTGTGAAGTTGATGTTCATGCAGTCTTCGGGCGGCTTGACGGATGCCCAGGTGTTTGCGGGCAAGGATGCCATCTTGAGCGGCCCGGCGGGCGGCATTGTGGGCATGGCCCGCACGGCGCAGTTGGCGGGACACGACAAGGTGATTGGTTTTGACATGGGTGGCACGTCCACCGATGTGTCGCACTTTGCCGGGCAGTTCGAGCGCGAGTTTGAAACCCAGGTGGCGGGTGTGCGCATGCGTGCGCCGATGATGAGCATCCACACGGTGGCCGCAGGTGGCGGGTCTTTGCTGGCTTACGACGGTGCGCGTTTCAGGGTAGGGCCGCAAAGCGCGGGGGCCAACCCGGGCCCAGCCAGTTACCGCCGCGGCGGGCCGCTGGCCGTGACCGATGCGAACGTGATGGTGGGCAAGGTGCAACCGCAGTTTTTCCCCTCGGTGTTTGGGCCTGAAGCCAACCAACCGCTGGACGCCGAGGTGGTGCGCGGGCATTTTGCAAAACTGGCCACACAAACCGGCCGCGCTGCAGAAGACGTTGCGCATGGTTTCATCCAGATCGCCGTGCAGCAGATGGCCAATGCGATCAAGAAAATCTCGGTGGCGCGGGGTTATGACGTGACGCGTTACACCTTGCAGTGCTTTGGTGGCGCGGGCGGGCAGCATGCGTGTTTGGTGGCCGATGCTCTGGGCATGTCGCAGGTGCTGGTGCACCCGCTGGCGGGTGTGCTCTCGGCCTACGGCATGGGCCTGGCCGACCAGAACGTGATGCGCGAGGAATCGGTGGAGCGACGACTGGAAGCAACGGCCATGCCCCTGATGGCCGAGCGCTTGCAGGTTTTGGGCACATCCACCCGCTTGGCCTTGCTGGCGCAAATGGGTGGGGACGCAACCCATGTTGACCGCATTGAGCTGCGCCAACGCGTGCATTTGCGTTACGAAGGCACCGACTCGGCGCTGGTCGTGCCTTGGGGCGATCAGGCCCAATTGGTGGCCGGTTTTGAAGCGGCGTATCGCCAGCGCTTTGCCTTCTTGATGCAGGGCAAGGCGCTGGTGGTCGAAGCCGTGTCGGTCGAGGCCGTGCTGCCTGGCGATGCGCCCGAAGAGGCCGCTCACACCCTGCACCCCAAGCGCGAAGTGCCGCGCCGCGACACGGTGCGGGTGTACGCCGCGAATGCACAAGGTGTGGCCGAGTGGCAGGAAGCTGCGCTGGTGGTGCGCGAAGACATGCGCCCCGGCGATGTGATCGACGGCCCCGCCATCATTGCCGAGAAAAACGCCACCACGGTGGTCGAACCCGGTTGGCAAGCGCGACTGACGGCGCTGGACCATTTGCTGCTGGTGCGGGTGCAGGCGCGGGCGGTGCAACACGCGGCAGGCACGCAGGCCGACCCGGTGCTGCTGGAGGTGTTCAACAACCTGTTCATGAACATCGCCGAGCAAATGGGCTTGCAGCTGCAAAACACGGCCTACTCGGTCAACATCAAGGAGCGGCTGGACTTCTCTTGCGCCTTGTTCAGCGCAGAAGGTCACTTGATCGCAAACGCGCCGCACATGCCGGTGCATTTGGGTTCGATGGGGGAGAGCATCCAGACGGTGATCCAAGAAAACAAGGGGCGCATGCAGCCAGGCGATGTGTTTGTGCTGAACGACCCGTACCACGGCGGCACGCATTTGCCCGACATCACCGTGATCACCCCGGTGTACCTGGACGGCCACGCAGACCCTGTGTTTTATGTCGGCTCACGCGGCCACCACGCTGATGTGGGCGGCTTGACGCCGGGTTCCATGCCGCCGTTCTCGACGCGCATCGAAGAAGAGGGCGTGCAGATCAACAACTTCAAATTGGTCGAAGCCGGGCGCTTGCGCGAGGTCGAGATGGTGGCGCTGCTGCAAAGCGGCGAATACCCTTCGCGCAACCCGGCGCAAAACATGGCCGACCTGAAGGCGCAAATTGCCGCCAACGAAAAAGGCGTGCAAGAGCTGCGCCGCATGGTCGATCAATTCGGCTTGGATGTGGTGCAGGCCTATATGCGCCATGTACAAGACAACGCCGAAGAGTCCGTGCGCCGCGTCATCACGCGCCTGAAAGACGGTGCCTTCACCTTGCCGCTGGACAATGGGGCGCAGATCCAGGTGGCGGTGCGCGTGAATGCTACCGAGCGTACGGCTGAAATTGATTTCACCGGCACCAGCGCCCAGCTGCCCAACAACTTCAACGCCCCACGGGCGGTGTGCATGGCGGCGGTGCTGTACGTGTTCCGCAGCCTGGTTCAGGATGACATCCCGCTGAACGCGGGGTGCTTGAAGCCGCTCAAGGTCATCATTCCACAAGGCTCCATGCTCAACCCCAACCCGCCTGCTTCGGTGGTGGCGGGCAATGTGGAAACCTCCACATGCATCACCAACGCGCTGTTTGGCGCTTTGGGTGTGATGGCGGGCAGCCAGCCCACCATGAACAACTTCACCTTTGGCAATGCGCGGGTGCAGTACTACGAAACGATTTCGGGTGGCAGCGGTGCAGGCGGGCGCTATGACGCGCAAGGCGACTTGGTGGGTGGTTTTGCTGGCACTTCGGTGGTGCAAACCCATATGACCAATTCACGCCTCACGGACCCCGAGGTGCTGGAGTTCCGCTTTCCGGTGCGCTTGGAAGGCTACGCGATTCGTCAAGGCTCGGGCGGCGCAGGGCGCTGGCGCGGTGGCGATGGCGGTGTGCGTCGGGTGCGTTTTTTGGAGCCGATGACGGCGGGCATTTTGTCCAACGGACGCATTCATCCAGCTTTTGGCATGGCGGGTGGGCACAGCGGCCTGGCAGGTATCAACCGCGTCGTGCGTGCCGATGGCAGCGTGCAGGAGCTGGCGCACATTGGTCAGGTCGAGATGCAGACGGGCGATGTGTTCGAAATCCACACGCCCGGCGGCGGCGGTTTTGGCGAACCCTAGCCCACCGCGTCGGCCTGAGTTTCAGGGTTTTTTTGATGGGGTACCGAGGGATGGGCCATAGCCCTGACCCTGCACCCGCAGGCCTTGCGCTGACAAACTGGCGGCTTTCTTGGGGCCTATGCCTTTGACGCGCTGCATCACATCTGTCCAATCCTGGAATGGGGCTTTTTGGCGCTCGGTCATGAGCTCGCGGGTCAGTGCTGGACCGACTCCGTTCAAACCATCGAGATCAATTTCTGTGGCTTTGTTCAAATCCACTTGTGCGCAGGCGACGCCTGTCAACAAGATGGTGGCGATGGCGGCTGTCATCTTTGTGATCATCTGAGCCTCTCCCTGCGTGGTGTGACTGCAGCGCCTCTGCAGTGCAAGCCATTGTGGCCATCAGGAAGAATAGCTGCAAGGGGGGGCTTCATTTGAAACCACCGGTTTCAAGTCAAGCCTCAGAGTTCTTCAACGCGCCTTGGGGGGTAGCTGTCCCAAGCTTGGCAGCCTGGGCAATGCCAAAAGTGTTCTTTGGCCTCAAATCCGCAGGCGGCGCAACGGTAGCGAGACAAAGGCCTGATGGCTTGCTCTAGCGCTTTTTGAACAGGTGCAGGCAAGGGGTGTGCTTCGGTGCTTTCTTCGGTTAGCCAGCGTGTGGCGGCCATCAATGAAGCTTGTTTTTCCAAATGAACAAGGTAGCGTTGGTGTGATGCGGCCGTGCCCTCTGGGGTATGGGCTTCCAGCGTGGTGATGGCTTCAAGCACATCGATGCAAGGTTGCTTGGCGTAATGTGTTTCAAGCAGTTGCATGGCGGGTGCCGTCAACGCGGCGGCTTGGGCGGCCTTGGCCAGGCTCGCGGCGGCCAGTGGTGCAGCCAAATCGGAACGTTCAAACAGCACAGACAAAGTGTCGAATGCTTGCCCAGCTTGGCCTTGTGTCAATTGAAGCTGCCCCAGCAAGATGCGGGGTCTGGGGGCATCGGGTGTGGTTTGAAGGGTCGCTGTCAGTATCTTCTCGGCTAAAGCCGTATCGCCTTGTTGAACCGCTTCACGGGCTTGCTCGCATTGGTAGTGGGCCATGCGGATGGCAAAGTTGGCCTCGCCAGAGTTTTCAAGCAGACGTGCAACCTGTGCGGCTTCTGGCCACTCGCGTGAGCGCTCGTAGATAGCCAGACGCGCCAAACGAGCCTGGCCTTCATAGGCCGTGCCCTCGAGCTTGCGCAGCGCCTCTTCGGCTCGGTCCAGTAAACCAGCTTTCAGAAAATCGAGCGCCAAGCCATGCTGTGCGCGTTGGCGGTCTGCGCCACTCAAATCCGCGCGTGACAACAGATGCTCGTGTACACGAACAGCCCGGTCGTATTCGCCTCGGCGTCGAAACAAATTGCCCAGTGCAAAGTGCAACTCAGACGTATCGGGGTCGTTTTGAACTGCTTCAATGAAGGCGTCAATGGCTTTGTCTTGCTGCTCGTTGAGCAGGTAGTTCAGGCCTTTGAAATAGGCACGGGGGGCTTGCCGGTTGGCGATGCGCATCTGCCTTAAATCAAGGCGCGAAGCGATCCAGCCCAGTGCAAAAGCCGCGGGCAGTCCCAGCAAAATCCAGGTCAGATCAAGTTCCATGAGTCACTTCAGGTGCAGGGGTTGGTTCGGTTGGCGCAGCTTGATGATGCCGAGCAGCTTGACGATGACGCCACCACCGAGGGACCATGCCCAGCACTCCCACCATCACACCCATGCTGAAGGCAGAAAGCACCACGAGCACTGTGGGGGCCTGCCAAAACGTGCCAAAAAAGAAATTGACGCGCGTTTCTTGCTGGTTATTCAGCGCAAAAGCGAAGAGTGTAAAAAAGACAGCGGCTTTCAGTAGCCACTGAAGCAGCCGAAGCAGACGTTTCATGGAAGACCTCGGAATCTGGCTTCATTCTAACGGGCCAGTTGCTGTCCTTAAGGCCCTTGTCTAGTCGGTACGGACCGATGCTGCAGACCGTGTGGTCTGTGCAACAGATCAGGTTTTTGCAGGGCTCGATGTTTGGCTGGCTGTGCCAGCGTCCACGGCTTCGCGCAGTGCTTTGCCGGGTTTGAAATGGGGAACCCGTTTTTCCGGAATCTGAACGCTTTCGCCAGACCGGGGGTTGCGGCCAACACGGGGTGGGCGGCGGTTGATGGAGAAGCTGCCAAAGCCGCGAATCTCGATGCGGTGCCCTTTGGCCAGCGAATCGCTCATGGCGTCGAGCACCGTTTTGACGGCCAGTTCGGCGTCACGGTGGGTGAGCTGTGCAAAACGTGCAGCGAGTTCTTCAACCAGATCAGAGCGTGTCATGGGATCACTTTGTGGTTCATGTGTCTTGCAGGTGTCCAGCACCGGTCTGAAAAAAGCCTGCCCCCATGACAGGGGCAGGCTTTTCAGACAGCAAGCGTCTTCAGATCAAAAAGATCAGTTGTTGTCCAACTTGGCACGCAACAGAGCGCCCAAGCTGGTGGTGCCAGCGTTTTCGCTCTTCGATTGTTGTGACAAGGAAGCCATGGCTTCTTGTTGGTCCACAGCGTCTTTGGCTTTGATCGACAACTGGATGTTGCGGGTCTTGCGATCCACGTTCACCACCACAGCGGTCACTTCGTCGCCGACTTTCAGCACATGGCTGGCGTCTTCCACGCGGTCACGCGAGATTTCGGACACACGCAGGTAGCCGATGATGTCTTCGCCCAGGTCGATTTCGGCGCCCTTGGCATCCACAGTCTTGACCTTACCGGTGACGGTCTGGCCTTTGTCGTTGATCGACACGAAAGTGGTGAAAGGATCGGAGTCGAGCTGCTTAATGCCCAAGCTGATGCGCTCGCGGTCCACGTCCACAGCCAAGACCAAAGCCTCAACTTCTTGACCCTTCTTGAATTCGCGCACGGCGTTTTCGCCGGTTTCGTTCCAAGACAGGTCAGACAGGTGCACCAAGCCGTCGATGCCGGCAGCCAAGCCCACGAACACGCCGAAGTCGGTGATCGACTTGATCGGGCCCTTCACGCGGTCGCCGCGCTTGGTGTTCTGAGCAAACTCTTGCCATGGGTTGGCACGGCACTGCTTCATGCCCAAGCTGATGCGGCGCTTGTCTTCGTCGATCTCGAGGACCATGACTTCGACTTCGTCACCCAAAGCAACGATCTTGGAAGGAGCCACGTTCTTGTTGGTCCAGTCCATTTCGGAGACGTGCACCAAGCCTTCGATGCCTGGCTCGAGTTCCACAAACGCGCCGTAGTCGGCGATGTTGGTGATCTTGCCGAACATGCGGGTGCTTTGTGGGTAGCGGCGGTTCACGCCCATCCATGGGTCGTCGCCCATTTGCTTCAGACCCAAAGACACGCGGTTTTTCTCGGTGTCGAACTTGAGGATCTTGGCAGTGATTTCCTGACCCGCAGTGACCACTTCGGATGGGTGACGGACACGGCGCCATGCCATGTCGGTGATGTGCAGCAAGCCGTCGATGCCGCCCAAGTCCACGAACGCACCGTATTCGGTGATGTTCTTGACCACGCCGTGAACGATGGAGCCTTCGCGCAATGTTTCCATCAGCTTGGCGCGCTCTTCGCCCATGGAGGCTTCCACCACAGCGCGGCGTGACAGCACAACGTTGTTGCGCTTGCGGTCGAGCTTGATGACCTTGAATTCCAGGGTCTTATTCTCATAGGGAGACAGGTCTTTGGTAGGACGTGTGTCGACCAAAGAGCCGGGCAAGAAAGCGCGGATGCCGTTGACCAACACGGTCAGGCCACCCTTGACTTTGCCGCTGGTCACGCCAGTGACGAACTCGCCGGATTCCAGGGCTTTTTCCAAAGACATCCAGGAAGCCAGACGCTTGGCGGTGTCGCGCGACAAGATGGTGTCGCCGTAGCCGTTTTCGATGGAGCCGATGGCCACCGAGACAAAGTCGCCGACCTGGACTTCGACTTCACCCTGGTCGTTCTTGAATTCTTCGAGGGGCACATACGACTCGGACTTGAGACCGGCGTTGACCACAACGAAGTTGTGCTCGATGCGCACGACTTCAGCGGTGATGACTTCACCTGGGCGCATTTCGGTGCGCGTCAGTGATTCTTCGAATAGGGCGGCAAATGATTCAGACATGGTATTTCCTCATCCACAAGTTCAGGACTGACGAGCGCGACATGCGTCGTTTCCAGGAGCTGACAGTGGCGATTGGTTTGCGGCGTGAGCCGCGGTTGGTTTTAAAAAACCACCTGGCCAGTGTGCAAGCTGCACGATGAGAGCCGGGTGGAACTTCAGGACAGCCCACACAGGGTGGGCTGGTGTGGCCGTTTCAGGTTGGAGAACCGAAAACCTGCCGACTTTGCCACCAGACCATCACCTGTTCCACCGAGGCTTCGATGGTCAAGGACGAGTTGTCCAGTTGCAAGGCATCTTGTGCAGGCTTGAGTGGCGCGACGCTGCGGGACATGTCCCGTGCATCACGCGCTTCCAAGTCAGCGCGAAGAGCGTCGATATTAGCCGAAAAACCCTTAGAAATCAATTGCTTATGACGTCTTTCAGCACGTTTGGCGGCGCTGGCGGTCAAAAACACCTTCAAAGGGGCTTCGGGGAAGATCACTGTGCCCATGTCGCGGCCGTCTGCCAGCAGACCTGGCAGGCGCTGGAAACTGTGTTGCAGGTCGACCAAAGCGTCTCGCACGGCGGGTAATACGGACACTTTGGAGGCGTTCATGCCGCCTTGTTCGCTGCGGATCGCATCGGTCACGTCCACGCCGTCCAGCAAGACCTGATCGCCTTCAAAGCGCACGGGCAGACTGCGGGCCAATTTGGCAATCGCAGCTTCATCGATGGCTTCCAGCGTCAGCCCCGCTTGCAAAGCTGCGTGGGCGGTCACGCGGTAGAGCGCGCCCGAGTCGAGGTAGTGATAGCCCAAAGCAGCGGCCACGCGGCTGGCCAGCGTGCCTTTGCCCGAGGCCGTGGGTCCGTCGATGCAGATCACCGGAATGTTTTGTGCGGCTGTGTGCGCCACCGAGAACAGGGCCTCGAAGTAGTCGGGGAAGGTCTTGGCCACACACTTGGGGTCTTCGATGCGCACCGGGACTTGGGCGGCATTGAAGGCCGCCAGTGAGAAGCACATGGCCACGCGGTGGTCGTCGTAGGTGTGGATGCTGGCGCGTTTCCACTGGCCTGCAGGCAGGGCGTGGATGGTGATCCAGTCCGGGCCTTCTTCGACAGTGGCGCCCAGTTTGCGGCTTTCGTTGGCCATGGCCGCAATGCGGTCGGTTTCTTTGACGCGCCAGCTGGCGATGTTGCGCAGTGTGGTGGGGCCGTCGGCATACAGCGCCATCACGGCCAAGGTCATGGCAGCGTCGGGAATGTGGTTGCAGTCGAGCGTGATGCCCTTGAGCGGCCAAGCGCCGCGCTGAATTTCAAGCCAGTTGGGGCCACTGGTGATTTTGGCACCCATCTGCTCAGCGGCGTCCATGAAGCGGATGTCGCCCTGGATGGAGTCGGCGCCAACACCCTGGATGCGGATGCCTTTGCCCTCAGCGATCGCGCCTAAAGCGATGAAGTAGCTGGCCGAAGACGCGTCGGCTTCGACGTGGATCGTGCCGGGTGACTGGTAGCGGCTGCCTTCCGGAATCACAAAGCGTTCCCAGCCTTGGCGCTCGACAGCGATGCCGTAGCGGGCCAGCAGGTTGAGCGTGATCTCGATGTAAGGCTTGCTGATGAGTTCGCCCACCACTTCGATGGTGATGGCGCGGTCCTGCGTGGCCAATGGCAGGGCCATCAGCAGGGCCGTGAGGAACTGGCTGGACACATCGCCGCGCACGGGAATGGGTTTGTCCAGTTGCAGCGAAGGCTGGCGCACGCGCAAGGGCGGGTAGCCATCGTTGCCAAGATAGTCGATGGCGCAACCCAGCTCGCGCAGCGCGTCCACCAGGTCGCCAATCGGGCGCTCGTGCATGCGGGGCACGCCTTTGAGGGTGAAGTCGCCGCCTTGCACCGCCAACGCTGCGGTGAGCGGGCGCATGGCCGTGCCCGCATTGCCCATGAAAAATTCAATCGCCTCAGTTGGCCATGCGCGGCCGCCCAAACCCGTGATGGTCACTGTGGTACCTGCCACCTCGACCCCGCAGCCCAGCTGGCGCAGCGCGGCCAGCATGACGCGGGTGTCGTCCGAGTCCAGCAGGTCGTGGACCACAGTGGTGCCCTGGCACAGCGCCGAGAGCAGCAGCACGCGGTTCGAGATGCTTTTGGAGCCGGGCAGGGTGACGGTGCCGGACGCGCCTTGCAGCGCGGGGAGGTCAAGAAAGGCGGTGGAGAACATGGGTCAGTCTTCAGAGGCTTTGTTGCAAGCATTGCCCGCTTGCAGCGTCCAAGCCGAGCGCACATCGCTGGCTTGTTGAATCAGTTGCTGCAGCGCGGCGGTGTCGCCTTGCTTCAAGGTGTTTTCAAATTGATCAAGCGCCGCGCGAAAGTGCGCCATTTGCGTGAGCACCTCAGACCGGTTGGCGCTCAAAATATCGCGCCAGACCGACGCATCCGATGCGGCGATGCGGGAAAAATCTCGAAAGCCAGGGCCCGCCATCTCCAAAAACGCAGCGCCTTGCGGCTGAGCAGTGAGCGCATTCACTGCCGCAAAAGTCAACAGGTGGGGCAAGTGGCTGACGGCTGCAAAAGTGGCGTCATGCGCCTCGGGGGTCATGTGGCTCACGTGGCTGCCGATGGCGGTCCAGACCTCGCTCGCTGTTTGGATGTGGCGGATGCTGTTTTGCGGCAGAGGCGTGAGGATGGTGCGTCTGTCTTGGTAGAGCGTGCCTTCGGCGTGCTCGATGCCGGCCACCTCTTTGCCCGCAATCGGGTGGGCAGGCACCAAGCAATTCAGGCGTTCGCCCAAGGCGGCCTGGGCCGCCGCGATCACGTCGCATTTGGTGGAGCCCACGTCCATCAACAAGGCTTTGGGTGACAGGGTGTCCCGCAAAGCTGCAAAGCTGCTGTGCATGGCGCCCACGGGCACGGCCAGTAGGACCAAATCAGCGCCTTGCACAGCCTCAGTCACGCTGTTGCAAGCTTGGTCGATGACACCCAGCTCAAGGGCGCGTTGGCGTGTTTTTTCGGAGGCGCTGAAACCGGTGATGTGCTGCACCAGGCCCGCTTGGCGCAGCGCAAGCGCAAACGAGCCGCCCATCAGGCCGCAGCCAATCAGGGCCAGGCGTTCGAATTTCACCGCGAACTCACTCGGGAACGGGGTAGGAACCCAGCACCTTGTAGAAAGCGCACAGGCCTTGCAACTCTTGCAGAGCAGCGGCCACATGCGGCTCGCTGATGTGGCCTTGCAGGTCGATGTAGAAGTAATACTCCCACTGGCCTGATTTGGCGGGTCGGGACTCAAACCGCGTCATGGACACGCCGTTGTTTTTGAGCGGCACCAACAAGTCGTGCACGGCACCGGGGCGGTTGGGCACCGACACCACCAAGCTGGTGCAGTCTTTGCCCGAAGCTGGGGGTGTGGCCAGGGTCTTGGGTAATGTGATGACGGCAAAGCGTGTGCGGTTGAGCGCCTCATCTTGGATGGCGTGGTGCACGATGTGCAGGCCAAACTGGCTGGCGGCGCGTTCGCTGGCCAAGGCCGCCCAAGCCGGGTTGGTGGCGGCCAAGCGAGCGCCTTCGGCGTTACTCGACACAGCGCGGCGCTCCACATGCGGCAAGTGCTTGGACAACCAGCCCTGGCACTGGGCCAGCGCTTGGGGGTGGGCCATCACAACCTCGATGCCCGCGTCTGAATTGAGTTGGCGCAATAAATTGAAACGCACCTGCAGGCTGACTTCGCCCACCACATGCACAGGCGAGCGCAAGAACAAATCGAGCGATCGGGCCACTACGCCTTCGGTGGAGTTTTCCATGCCAACTACGCCATATTGGGCGGTGCCCGCAGCGGTGGCGTGAAAGACTTCGTCGAAGTTGGCGCAGTAAATCAGGTTGGCTGCACTGCCAAAAAACTCGATGGCTGCTTGCTCGCAAAATGTGCCTTGGGGCCCGAGAACGGCTACGCGTTGTGGCGCTTCAAGCGCCAGGCAAGCCGACATGATCTCGCGCCAGATGGATGCAACGTGTTCGTTTTTCAGAGGTCCTGGGTTGGCGTTGGTGATCTTGTCGATGACCTGTGCCACGCGATCAGGCCGGAAGAAGGGCGAGCCTTCGGCGCGTTTGATCTCGCCGACTTTCTCGGCCACATGGGCACGCTGGTTCAGCAGGCTGAGCAGTTGCTTGTCCAGTGCGTCAATTTGCACACGCAAAGCGCCCAAGGCATCCGACTGAATGGGTTGTTGGCTCATGTCCGCAAGTCTTTCAGAGGGCCGGGTTCAGGCCTGTGTTTTTTCAAATTCGCGCATGAAGGCCACCAAAGCCTGCACGCCTTCGATTGGCATAGCGTTGTAAATGCTCGCCCGCATGCCCCCGACCGATTTGTGGCCCTTGAGTTGCAACAAGTTGGCCGCTTTGGCGCCTGCCAAAAAGGCTTCGTTGCGCGATTCATCGCGCAAGAAGAAAGGCACGTTCATGCGCGAGCGGCAGTCTTGGGCGACACGGTTTTCGAACAGGCTGGAGCTGTCGAGAAACTCGTACAGCAGCTGTGCCTTGGCGATGTTGAGTTGCTCCATGGCGGCGATGCCGCCATTTTTCTTGAGCCACTGGAACACCAGACCGGCAATGTAGATGCTGTAGGTGGGCGGCGTGTTGTACATCGACTGGTTGTCACTCACCAGTTTGTAGTCAAAGGCGCTGGGGCAATGCGGCAAGGCATGGCCGATCAGGTCTTCGCGCACGATGACCAAGGTCAGACCTGCGGGACCCAAATTCTTTTGCGCACCACCAAAAGCCAGGCCCACGCGTGACCAGTCCACTGGACGGGAGGCCACATGCGAGGAAAAATCCACCACCAGCGGTGCGTCGCAGCCTAAAGCCTTGAGGTCTGGCAATTCATGGAACTCCACGCCGTGGATGGTTTCGTTGCCGCAGATGTGCACGTAGCGGCTGTCAGCGCCAATCTGCCAAGTGGCTGGTGCGGGCAGGGTGCTGAAGCTGTCGGTTTGCGCCGAGGCTGCCACGCGGGCTTGCCCGTACTTGCCCGCTTCCTTGAGTGACTTTTGGCTCCAGCTGCCGGTCAGCACAAAGTCCATGGCCCCGCCTTGAGACAGGTTCAAGGGCACGATGGCGTTTTCGGCCAGGCCGCCGCCTTGCATGAACAAAATCTTGAATTGCGCGGGCACGGCCAGCAGCTCGCGCAGGTCCGCTTCGGCCTGCTCGTAAATGCTGATGAACTCCTTGCCGCGGTGGCTCATCTCCATCACGCTCATTCCTGAGCCGTGCCAATCCAGCATCTCGGATGCGGCTTGCTGCAACACAGCCTCAGGCATGACGGCGGGACCCGCCGAGAAGTTGAAAGCGCGCCCCATCACTTATTCCGCTGCGGGTGCGCTGTCGTCTGTCGGTACTTCGGCATCGCCCTCTGCGGCATTCGCGTCGTTTTCCACGATGCGTTGCAGGCCCGACAGCTTGGCGCCCTCGTCCAAACCGATCAAGGTCACGCCTTGTGTGGCGCGGCCCAGCTCGCGGATTTCGGACACGCGGGTGCGCACCAAAACACCGGTGTCGGTGATGAGCATGATCTCGTCATCGGCATGCACCAAGGTGGCGGCCACCACTTTGCCGTTGCGCTCGGATTGCTGGATGGCGATCATGCCCTTGGTGCCACGGCCGTGGCGGGTGTATTCGGCGATGCTGGTGCGTTTGCCGTAGCCGTTTTCAGTGGCCGTGAGCACGCTGGCGCGGGCTTTGGCTTCGTCGGCGGGGGCATCGGGGTTTTCTTGTTCCGACACCAGCATGGCGATCACGCTTTGGTGGTCTTCGATCATCATGCCGCGCACGCCGCGTGCACTCCGACCCAGTGGGCGCACATCGTTTTCGTCAAATCGCACGGCCTTGCCGCCGTCGCTGAACAGCATCACGTCGTGCTGGCCATCGGTGAGCGCTGCACCGATCAAAAAGTCACCTTCGTCCAGATTGACGGCGATGATGCCGCCCTTTCGTGGGTTGCTGAACTCGTCGAGCGAGGTCTTCTTGACCGTGCCCATGGAGGTGGCCATGAAAACATATTGGTTTTCGGGGAAGGTGCGTGCTTCGCCAGTCAAGGCCAGCACCACGTTGATCTTTTCGCCTTCTTGCAGCGGGAACATGTTGACGATCGGACGGCCACGCGAGCCGCGCGAACCGGCAGGCACTTCCCAGACTTTGAGCCAATACAAACGGCCCCGGTTGGAGAAGCACAGCAAATAGTCGTGCGTGTTGGCGATGAAGAGCTGGTCGATCCAGTCGTCTTCTTTGGTGGCGGCAGCCTGCTTGCCACGTCCGCCGCGTTTTTGCGAGCGGTATTCACTCAGCGGCTGGCTCTTGATGTAACCGCTGTGCGACAAGGTCACGACCATGTCGGTGGGGGTGATCAGGTCTTCGGTGGACAGGTCTTGGGCGCTGTGCTCGATCTCGCTGCGACGTGCGCCAATCTTGGTCTGACCGAATTCCTGGCGCACGGTGCCCAGCTCGTCGCCAATGATGGTTGAGACGCGCTCAGGTTTGGCCAGGATGTCCAGCAGGTCTTCGATCTCGGACATGACCTCTTTGTATTCGGCCACGATCTTGTCTTGTTCCAGACCGGTCAGGCGCTGCAGACGCATCTGCAAAATCTCTTGCGCCTGGGTGTCCGACAGGCGGTACAGGCCGTCCTGGCCCAAGCCGTATTCGCGCTCCAGACCTTCTGGGCGGTAATCGTCGGCGTTGACCACCGAGCCGTCATCGCGGGCACGGGTCAGCATGGTGCGCACCATCTGGCTGTCCCAGGCGCGGGTCATCAATTCGGTCTTGGCAACTGGCGGTGTGGGCGCGCTTCGAATGATGGCGATGAAGTCATCAATGTTGGCCAAAGCCACAGCCAAGCCTTCCAGCACATGGCCACGGTCGCGCGCTTTGCGCAGCTCGAACACCGTGCGACGTGTCACCACTTCGCGGCGGTGCTGCAAGAAGACCTGGATCAGGTCTTTCAGGTTGCACAGCTTGGGTTGGCCGTCGATCAGGGCCACCATGTTCATGCCGAAGGTGTCTTGCAGCTGGGTTTGCTTGTAGAGGTTGTTCAGCACCACTTCGGGCACCGCACCGCGCTTGAGCTCGATCACCAGGCGCATGCCCGACTTGTCTGACTCGTCCTGGATGTGGCTGATGTCCTCAATCTTCTTTTCGTGCACCAGCTCGGCCATGCGCTCTTGCAAGGTCTTTTTGTTGACCTGGTAGGGCAGCTCATCGACCACGATGCACTGGCGCTGGCCTTTGTCGATGTCTTCAAAATGGCATTTGGCCCGCATGACCACACGGCCGCGGCCTGTGCGGTAGCCGTCTTTGACGCCCGTCATGCCGTAAATGATGGCGCCGGTGGGGAAGTCAGGCGCGGGCACGATTTCCATCAGCTCGTCGATGGACGCTTCGGGGTTGCGCAGCAAATGCAGGCAGGCGTCCACCACTTCGTTCAGGTTGTGTGGTGGGATGTTCGTGGCCATACCGACCGCAATGCCGCCAGAGCCGTTGATCAGCAAGTTGGGCAGGCGCGAGGGCAGCACCAGCGGCTCTTTTTCGGAGCCATCGTAGTTGGGGCCGAAGTCGACAGTCTCTTTGTCGATGTCACCCAACATTTCGTGGGCGATCTTGGCCAAACGGATTTCGGTGTACCGCATTGCCGCTGCGTTGTCGCCGTCCACCGAGCCGAAGTTGCCTTGGCCATCAACGAGCATGTGCCGCATCGAAAAGTCTTGCGCCATGCGCACGATGGTGTCGTACACCGATTGGTCGCCGTGTGGGTGGTATTTACCAATCACGTCACCCACGATACGGGCAGACTTTTTATACGGTCGGTTCCAGTCGTTGTTCAGCTCGTGCATGGCGAACAGGGCTCGGCGGTGAACCGGCTTCAGGCCATCGCGTGCATCTGGCAGGGCGCGACCCACAATCACGCTCATGGCGTAATCGAGGTAGCTGCGCCGCATTTCCTCTTCCAGACTGATGGGCAGTGTTTCTTTGGCGAACTGGGTCATAAAAGATAGAGGGGTATTGGACGCAATGTGAAACCCCGATTTTAGGTGCAAGCGGATGTCGCGGATATGCAACATTTGTCATTCATTCCAAGTGAGGCCTAGTTTGTCAACACATGATTTATGCATTCCCTCTTCCGTCTATGGCACAATATTTATCAACGGTTCAGGTGACGGTCATCTGAAACGTATTTTTTTTCGCAGCGAGTCTGCGGCTTTATCCCTCATAAGGAAGACCATGAAGAAATTCAATAATGTGGCGATGTTGATTGCCTCCGCAGCTCTCGCAACTGCCGCTGGCGCTCAATCTGTTGACAACTGGCGCAACGGCTCCGGCGACCTCGTCTGGAAAAACGGTACACAAGAACTGTGCTGGCGCGATGCCAACTGGACACCTGCAACTGCAGCTGCCGGTTGCGATGGCGCGATCGTTGCTCCTAAGGCAGCACCAGCAGCAGCTCCTGCTCCGAAAGCCGCTCCAGCACCTGCCCCGAAGGCTGCTGCTCCAGCACCTGCTCCAGCTGCTGCCACCAAAGTGACTTACGCTGCTGACGCATTCTTCGACTTCGACAAAGCTGTGTTGAAAGCTGAAGGCAAAGCCAAGCTGGACGACCTGGTTGGCAAAGTCAAGGGCATCAACCTGGAAGTCATCATTGCTGTGGGTCACACCGACTCCGTGGGTTCGGATGCTTACAACCAGAAGCTGTCTGTCAAGCGTTCTGACGCTGTGAAGGCTTACTTGGTGTCTAAGGGCATCGAGAAAAACCGCGTTTACACCGAAGGCAAAGGCGAGAAGCAGCCAGTTGCTGACAACAAGACTTCTGCTGGCCGTTCCAAGAACCGCCGTGTGGAAATCGAAGTGGTGGGCACACGCGCCAACAAGTAATCCTCTTCAGGATCATCAAAAGCCCCAGCGATGGGGCTTTTTTTATGGCTGCTCCTCATGTGTCGTGCAGCTTGCATGACAATCTCACCCATGAATCAATCAACCAGCAATGTCGATCCGGCCGAATTGGCCAAATTTTCTGATCTGGCCCACCGCTGGTGGGATACAGAAAGCGAATTTCGTCCTTTGCACCAGATCAACCCTTTGCGCCTCGAATGGATCAATGGCTTGGTGCCCTTGACGGGATTGAAAGTCGTGGATGTGGGTTGCGGTGGGGGCATTTTGGCCGATGCCATGGCCCGTAAAGGTGCGCAGGTTCTCGGTGTCGACCTGGCCACCAAATCACTCAAAGTTGCCCAGCTGCATGCTTTGGAAGCGGGGACTGTGGGTGTTCAATACCGCGAAGTCAGCGCTGAGACCTTGGCTGCAGAACAAGCTGCACAGTTTGATGTGGTCACTTGCATGGAAATGCTCGAACACGTGCCTGATCCTGCTTCGGTGGTCAAAGCCTGTGCTCAATTGGTCAAGCCTGGCGGTTGGGTGTTCTTTTCCACGCTCAATCGCAACCCCAAGTCTTTTTTGTTTGCCATTGTGGGGGCCGAATACATCCTCAAGTTGTTGCCCAAAGGCACGCATGAGTTTGCTCGCCTGATCAAGCCGAGCGAGTTGACCACCTGGGCACGCGATGCTGGATTGGACGCTCAAGGCTTCAAAGGCATGGAATACAACCCCTTCACCAAACGCTATTGGCTCAGCCAAGACACCAGTGTGAATTACTTGCTGGCCTGCCGGAAAGCCTGATCATGTTCAAAGACATCCAAGCCGTCCTTTTTGACCTGGACGGCACCTTGATTGACAGTGCCCCGGATTTGGGTGCGGCGGTCGACAAAATGCGGGTGGACCGTGGCTTGTCGTCTTTCCCCCTAGAGCATTACCGCCACATGGCAGGTGCGGGGGCCAGAGGCATGTTGGGCATCGCTTTCGACATGACGCCCGAGCACGCCGAGTTTGAGGCGATGAAGGAAGAGTTTTTCGTCAACTACGAAAACTGCATGACCGAGCGTACCCGAATTTTTGACGGTGTGGTCGAGATGATTTCGGCGCTGGTTGGGCAAGGCCTGCCTTGGGGAGTGGTGACCAACAAGTCGAGCCGATTCACCGACCCTCTGACCTCCGCCATGCCCTTGTTCTCATCGGCGGGTGCCATCGTCAGTGGCAACACCACGCCACACGCCAAGCCCCACCCTGAGCCTTTGTTCGAAGCGGCTCGCCGTTTGTCGGTCGATCCGGCCCGATGCGTTTATGTGGGCGACGACGAGCGCGACATCGTGGCGGGATTGGCCGCTGGCATGGGCACCGTGGCAGCCACCTACGGTTATTTGGGTCAACAGACCGATATTTCGCGCTGGAATGCCCATTTACACATTGATTCGCCCATGGCGCTCTTGAATTTCCTGAACAAGGCCTAAAATAGGTCTTGAGGGGCTGCACTGGTTTCGACATGGGTTCGGACGCGTGGCAGGGCATGTCGAGGTTCTGATCCTCGTAAAACTTCGGAAAAAAAACTAACTGCAAACGACGAACGTTTCGCACTCGCCGCTTAATCCGGTGAGCCTTGCAACAGTTGGCCGATAGGCTGGGTTAGGGTGATGAGGGGGTTAAACCTTTCAAAGTCCTAGCTGCAAGGTAAAACATATGGGCTGGCATCACCTCGGGTACCTTGAGGTGGTGTGAGAAAAAAGGGTACTGGCTGGGTGTTCAGCGTGTCGCTGCGCGGTTCATTTGGCGAGACTCAAATCAGACGACTACACATGTAGAACTGTACGAAAAAGACTTATGGACGGGGGTTCAAATCCCCCCAGCTCCACCATTTAAAACCTTAAAGGCATTCGGTGAAATTCACTGGATGCCTTTTTCTTTGATGACTCAGAACTGAATTTTTAATGAAACAGGAGACCCGCCATGCCTCGTCTTTTGATCAGCGAAAACGCTGTCCATCCAGCTATCCTCCAAAAAATCGCCGACAACCATGTTGATGTGATTCAGCAAGTCATTTTTGCCGTTCGATAACATCCCACCGTTGTTGTTTGCATGGCAGGGAATCTGGTGGTGGGCAAGGCCCGCAAGTTGCTAGATGCTAGCCATGAGCCGACCTGAACATTGGCGCTCGGACAGTGCGGGTGATTCTGTGGTGGTCCTCGATATTCCCGCATCGTTGTCCCGTCACCGTGACTTCGACATTGACGAGACTTTGATCGTCTGGGTCCCTGAGGACGGGATTCAAGCATGGCAAGAGTTGAATCTGGAAGTTGATGGGCGCAAGCAATGGTCACGCCCTATTTTCAGCAGCTGTCAAGGGCAAACCGATGGGCTGGATTACCACTGCCGCATACATCTTCAAGCGGAACGCGCCCTGCGGGTTCGCGCCTTGGCGTTCACCCGTGGCGCCTGGGTGTCATCTTTGTTCATTGAGGCCAAAGAATAGGCGTGATCACAGGCCGTCATGACGGCCCTCCGAGTGATCAAGCTGCCTGTGCCGATGTTTTCTGGTTATCGCTGGTGTGCAATTCGATGTATCGACCTGCCAGGAACGCGGTAAAGAACCCGTTGAACCAATCCATGTTGATGGGTTTGGACATGAAGATGGTTCCTTCTGGCAGACCGCCTCGACCATCTATTTCTTCGGGGGTCAGAGCGGACAGTACCAAGGTTGTCATGCGATTGAATTGAGGGTTCTGACGGAGTGTGCGCAGCAACTCAAAGCCGTCAACGCCCGGCATGTCCAGATCGGTGATCAGCACATCGGGCTTGATACTGGAGATGTCGATCAAGGCCTCCAGGCCTGATGACATGGCTGTGCAGTCCACAGGCATGCTGGATCGGTTGCAGTAACCGCGCAGCATCTCGCGTGTTACAGCATCGTCTTCCACCAGCAAAACACGAAGCCTGTTGTCACGAGGCTCTGTCTGTATGGTGAGCATGTTGTGCTTGCGTTGGTATTCGCGGATGGAGGGCATCGAAATGCGACGGTGGCCTCCTTGCGTTTTCCAAGCTTGCAGCTCGTTTTTTTCGACCAAGGTCTGGATGGTGCCGACCGACAACCCGAGCAGTTTGGCTGCATAGGTCGTGCCGCAGTAGTCTTCCGGTGTGTCAGGTGTGGTGTTTGTTTGCATGGTGATTTATTTTAGTAATAAAAGTATAAAAATCAATCTATAAATATTTTTAAAGATTGTTAAATAATTCGAGAAAGCATAAGTTCTTAAAAGAATATTTGTTCATCCATGGGCCTGCATATTGATGGGGCAGGCCAGCCCCATCTGACACAAAAAGCGATCCATTTGACCTTGCTGCAAGCGGCATGACTTGGTCCCGACGGTGACAAAGTCATGCCTGGCTTTAAGACAGTGGGCGATTAACATGCAGCACACACATCAATTGAGGAGACTGCTGATGCCCGCACATGCTGCTGTTTGGCCCGCGCGTTTGCCAGCCAAGATCACCCCGCCTGCGACCTCACTCTGGATGAACCTGGCGATCAGTGCCTTGCGTTATCCGGACAAAGCCGCACTGGTGTTCATGGGGCGTGCGTGGACGTTTCAAGACTTGCTGTCGAGTGCCGAACAAATGGCCAGGCAGTTGGCTGCAATCGGTGTGAAGCCGGGCGACCGTGTGGTGCTCGACATGCAAAATTGCCCCCAGTTGGTGATCACACATTTCGCGATCCTGCGGCTGGATGCCGTGGTAGTGCCGGTTAACCCGATGAACCGTGCTGAAGAGTTGAAGCACTACATCACCGACCCGGACACCCGGGTGGCTGTGACCACCGCAGATTTGGCACCCGATTTGGCCCAGGCCAGTGATGCGCTGCCGCCTGAGCAGCGTTTGCAGCATCTGGTGGTGACGCAATTCACCGATGTGTTTGATCCTGACGCCGTTGGCCCCGAGGATTTGCCTGAAGCCTGGCGCTCCTGGCTGCTGCCCGTGCGCGCACTGCCGGTCATGGTGTCGGGCCAAGCCCATGCCTGGCGTGAGTTGATGTCAGCACGGACAACAGCAGACTTGCCCGAAGTCAAGGCTGGCCCGGACGATCTGGCGGTGTTGCCCTACACCAGCGGCACCACGGGTCTGCCCAAAGGCTGCATGCACACCCACGGCACCCTCATGCACAACGCCATGGCCAGCGGCCTGTGGGGCAATGGAACGCCCGAAAACGTGACGCTGTGTGTGGTGCCCATGTTCCACATCACTGGCATGGTGAGTGTGATGCACACCAGCATCTTGCTGGGGGCGAGTCTGGTGATCATGCCGCGCTGGGACCGCGATGTGGCGGGGCATTTGATCTCCAAATGGCGCGTGACCCACTGGACCAACATCCCCACCATGGTGATCGACTTGTTGGGCAGCCCGCACATGGACAGCTACAACTTGAACAGCTTGGTCTACATTGGCGGCGGTGGTGCGGCCATGCCCGAGGCTGTTGCCCAGCGCTTGTTGGATCAGTTCGGCCTGCGCTATGTAGAGGGTTATGGTTTGACCGAAACTGCAGCACCGTCTCACACCAACCCGCCGGATGCTCCCAAAAAACAATGTCTGGGCATCCCGTTCATGAGTGTGTCCTCGCACATCGTCGACCCCGAGACCCTGGCCGAGCTGTCGCCCGGAGAGTCGGGCGAAATCGTGATCAGCGGACCGCAGGTGTTCAAGGGGTATTGGAAGCGGCCCGAGGCCACGGCTGCCGCATTCTTTGAGCGCGATGGCAAAAGCTTTTTCCGCTCGGGCGACATGGGGCGGGTCGATGAAGAGGGCTACTTTTTCATGACCGATCGGCTCAAGCGCATGATCAACGCCAGCGGCTTCAAGGTTTGGCCTGCTGAGGTCGAGGCTTTGATGTTCCGCCACCCGGCCATCCAGGAGGCTTGCATCATCGCCACCCGCGACGCCTACCGGGGCGAGTCGGTCAAGGCGGTGGTGGTTTTGCGGCAGGACCACAAGGGCAAAGTTACTGAGCAAGACATCATCGACTGGTGTCGTGAGAACATGGCGGTTTACAAAATGCCCCGTGCCGTGAGTTTTGTCGATGCCTTGCCCAAGAGCGGCAGCGGCAAGGTCATGTGGCGGGCATTGCAAGAGGCCGAAATGGCCGCCCTGGACACCGAAACCAAACCCCAACCCCAATGAGTCTGAAACTGTCCATCCTCGACCAGTCCGCTGCCGCCTCTGGGCGCGGGCAAGACGAGACGATCCGCCAGACGCTGGCATTGGCCCAACAGGCTGAGGCCTGGGGCTACCACCGCTTTTGGGTGAGCGAGCACCACAGTCACCCCAGCATCGTGGGCAGTGCGCCTGAGGTCTTGATGGCCGCCATTGCAGCCCGCACGCAACGCATCCGCATCGGCAGTGCGGGCGTGATGCTGCCGCACTATGCGGCGCTCAAAGTGGCTGAGCAGTTCCGCGTGCTTGATGCGTTGGCTCCGGGCCGCATCGATTTGGGTGTGGGCCGCGCACCCGGCAGCGATGGGCGCACCGCGCAACTGCTCAACCCGGACCGCAACGCCTCCGAGCGTTTTCCTCAGCAGGTCATGGAGTTGCAAGCCTGGGTGAGTGGGCAGAACCTGCCGCCGGGACACCCCGGGCACAACGTCTACGCTTACCCGCAGTCGGGCACTGCACCCACGGTGTGGATGTTGGGCAGCTCAGACTACGGGGCCCAGTTGGCCGCGCACCTGGGCTTGCCTTACGCGTTTGCCTACTTCATCACCGACGGGCAGGGCGCCGACGAAGCGCTGCAGATTTACCGCGAAACCTTTCGCCCCAGCGCTGGCTTGCCAAAACCATCTGCGGCGCTGTGCGTGTGGGCTCTTGCCGCAGACACCGACGAAGAGGCGCTGCGCCTGTTCGAAAGCCGCGCCCGCTGGAAGATGGACCGCAACCTGGGCCGCATTGGGCCACTCTTGCCGCCCGAAGAAGCTGCGCGTGACTACAGCCCGGCCGAGCAGTTCGCCCTGCAGCGTCTGCGCGAATCGGCCCTGATCGGCTCGGCCGCCACCGTAGCCGCCAAGCTGCGCCAGCTGGCCGCACGGCTGGAGGTCGATGAACTGGTGGTCATCACCTGGACGCATGACCCTGCGGCTCAAATGCGTTCTTACGAGTTGCTCGCCCAGGAATTCACATTGACGGCAAACTCTCCGCTTTGATTTTTAAACCCCAAGGATTTTTGACATGTTCACCACCGCGATCGCTGGCAGCTTGCCCAAACCCGCCTGGCTGGCCGAGACCGAGAAACTCTGGCCCCAGTGGACCACCCAAGGCCCCGAGCTGCAACAAGCCAAGGCCGACGCCACGCTGCTGTGGATCAAAGCGCAAGAGGACGCGGGTCTGGACGTGATCGGCGACGGCGAACAGGCGCGTCAGCACTTTGTGCATGGCTTTGTCGAGCAGGTCGAGGGCATCGACTTTGTGAACAAGGTCACCATGGGCATTCGCAACAACCGCTACGACGCGCAGGTGCCTCAAGTCATCGCGTCACTGCGCCTGAAAGGCCGTGTGCACGCTTTCGAGGCCCAGTTGGCACGCGCCCACACCAAGAAAAAACTCAAATTCACCTTGCCCGGCCCGATGACGATTGTCGACACCGTGGCCGACCGTTTTTATGGTGACAAGGTCAAGATGGCCATGGCCTTTGCCGAGTTGTTGAACCAAGAAGCGCTGGCGCTGCAAGCCGATGGCGTGGACATCATCCAGTTCGACGAACCGGCCTTCAACGTCTACATGGACGAAGCCGCCGATTGGGGCGTCAAAGCGCTGGAGGTGGCCGCACGCGGTCTGACCTGCACCACCGCCGTCCACATTTGCTACGGCTACGGCATCGAAGCCAACAACAAATGGAAAGAAACGCTGGGCGAGGAGTGGCGTCAGTACGAAAAAGTGTTTCCGGCCCTGGCCAAGAGCAGCATTCAGCAAGTCAGCCTGGAGTGCATGCACTCGCATGTGCCCATGGAGATGATGAAGCTGCTGGAAGGCAAAGACGTGATGGTGGGGGTGATCGATGTGGCCAATCCGGACATCGAGACGCCGGAGGAAATTGCCGACACCATTGGCCGTGCCTTGCAGTTCGTGCCTAAAAACCGGCTGATCGCCTGCACCAACTGCGGCTTGGCTCCCATGAGCCGTGCGGTGGCCGAGGCCAAGCTCAAGGCGCTGGCTGAAGGCGCCAAACTGGCCAGCCAGCGTTACGCTTGAAGTCTTGTTTGATCAGATGCCTGACGTTACGCCGCAAGAGCGATGTCGTCGGGCATGCTGAGTACACCGGTTGCAGGGTCGTAACCGGTTTTACGCAAGTGCAGGGCCAAAGCGGCGTCCATTGATTGTGAGTGGTTGGCGAACCACTGGCCCAGTTCGTCGGCCATTTTTCGGATCAAGGCCAAGTCGCCCGACTCCCCGGCCTTCAAGCCTTCTTGCATGACATCGAGTACCACCTTGTGCTGCGTGATGTGGATGTGGGCTGAAGGGAACAAACTGGTGCGCATCCAACGGTCTTCCCGCTCAAATACATGTGCGGTGTGCAGAACCAAGTCACGCCAGCGAGAGACCAAAGACGTGTCGGGCGCTTCATGCGCCAAGTCCAGCAAGGTCACGAAAGTTTTCAGGCCAGCGTCCATCGCGGGCATGTCCAGTGACAGCGCATCGCTCCATTGCAATCTGCTCATTTTCTCTCCTGTGCGATGGATGCAGATTAAGCTCATGCCCTGCGCAGGGCCTTGATCCACATCAGCTTGCGCTTTGAAAAATGGCCACCTCGGTCTAGCAGCACAGCTCGGCGTTATGCTTGCGCTCTTTGCTTGATTCCTACTGGACGTTTTCATGCCCCAACAAACGCTGCAGCCCCCTTTGACCGAGCCTGGTCAGCTCAATGCCACCTTGGTGGAACAAGGCTTCGCGGTGCTCGGTGCCGCCAGCGTTTGCGCTTTGGCAGGCGTCCCGATCGAGGCCTTGCAAGCGCTCGAATCCAGCTGGAACGATTTGCCGCCCGACCAGTACCTCAAGGACGGTGGGCGCTACCGCCGCCGCCGTCATGCCAGTTTCGAGGTGACGGGCAACCAAACAATGGCCACCCCACACCGCGCGCATTGGCAGCCCGTGTCCTACAACGCCTTGCATGGCGGCATGCAGCGCTGGTTTGACCCCATGGCCACTGAAGTGGTGCAGCAAGTGGCGTGGCAAAAAGTGTTGTGTTGGCTGGCCCGTGTGGCCTCTGCCGCGCAGGGCGATCAGACCTGGTTCACCGAAGCCCACCAGTTTCGCATCGACACCACCGACGGCATTGGCCGCCCTACACCCGAAGGCGCGCACCGCGATGGCGTGAACTGGGTGGCGGTGTTTTTGGTGAGGCGCCACGGCATCAAAGGTGGCGAAACCCGGGTGTTTGACATGGACAGCCCCCGGGGCCAGCGCTTTACTTTGACCGAGCCGTGGTCATTGCTGTTGCTGGACGACAGCCGCGTGATTCACGAAACCACCCCGATCCAGCCAGAGCAAGAAGGCGGTTGGCGCGACACCCTGGTGGTCACTTTGCGCTCGGGCGGCTTCCTGGACGAGCCTGCTTGAGTTGTGGGCTTTCGGGCTCGTCATGCCTGGCTTGACCGGGTATCCATGACGGTCAAAGCCGAAGATCTTCAATCAAGTCGGGTAGCCAGCGATGGCTTGGCCCAGTTGGATCAGTCCCGAAAGTTGTCGAACGACAGTGGCAGCTCGGTCATGTCCTTGCGCAGCAGGGCCATGGCGGCTTGCAGGTCGTCGCGCTTGGCGCCGGTCACGCGCACCGCATCGCCCTGAATGGACGCCTGGACTTTGATTTTGCTTTCCTTGATCAGCTTGGTGATCTTCTTGGCATCTTCGGTCTCGATGCCGTTTTTCACCTTGATCACCTGCTTGACCTTGTCGCCGCCGATTTTCTCGACTTTGCCAATGTCCAGAAAGCGCACGTCCACGTTGCGCTTGGTCAGTTTGTTGCGAAGGATGTCTTCGACCTGCGTGAGCTGAAACTCGGCATCGCCGAACATCGTGATCTCTTTGTCCTTGAGTTCGATGTTGGCAGACGTGCCTTTGAAGTCAAATCGGGTGCCGATTTCTTTGGCGGAAGTGTCAACGGCATTGCGCACTTCGACCATGTTGGGTTCGCAAACGGTATCAAACGAGGGCATGGCAGAAAAAATCCGAGGTTGAGAATGCGACAATTCTCCCATGAACCTGGAGAAAAATGTCCCCCTGCAGCCGTACAACACGTTCGGTATCGCCGCCAAGGCTCAAGTTTTGGTGCGGGTGCGCTCCGAAGCTGACCTGTTGGCCGTGCTGGCCGACCCCCAACTGGCCACCTTGCCCCGGCAGGTGCTGGGCGGCGGCAGCAACATTGTTTTGACGGGCGATGTCAAAGCGCTGGTCCTCAAGGTCGAGGTGCCCGGCTTGCGCCTGGCGAGCGAGACCAACAAGCATTGGGTGATCGAGGCCGGTGCCGGTGAGAACTGGCACGACCTGGTGGCCTGGACGCTCGACAACGGCTACCCGGGCTTGGAAAACATGGCTCTGATCCCCGGCACCGTGGGGGCATCGCCCGTGCAAAACATTGGGGCCTATGGGGTGGAGCTGCAAGACCGCTTTGACTCGCTCGATGCGATGGACATGCTGACGGGTGAGTTGTTCAGCCTGAACGCCGCGCAATGCGGCTTCAGCTACCGGGACTCGGTGTTCAAACACGCATCGGGTGGCCCAGAGGGCCTGGGCTTGGCGGGCCGTGCCGTCATTCTCTGCGTGCGCTTTGCGCTGCCCAAGCGCTGGAAGCCCGAGCTGGGCTACCTGGATTTGGAGCGCAAGATGGCCGAAACGGGCATCTACAGCCCCGATGCGCGGCAAATTTTTGATTGGGTGGTGGCGATTCGCCGCGCCAAATTGCCCGACCCGCAGGTCATCGGCAACGCGGGCAGCTTCTTCAAAAACCCCACCGTCACCCCCGAGCAGTGCGCCGACATCATCGCCCGTGACCCGAAAGTGGTGCACTACCCCATGCCCGACGGCAGCATCAAGCTGGCTGCGGGCTGGCTGATCGACGCCTGCGGCTGGAAAGGCAAGTCTGTGGGCCATGCTGGGGTCTATGAAAAGCAGGCGCTGGTGCTGGTGAACCGGGGCGGGCGCGAGAACCCCTGCACGGGTGGCGAGGTGATGACCTTGGCCAAGGCCATTCAGACCAGTGTGTACGAGCGGTTTGGGATTCGGCTGGAGCCGGAGCCGGTCGTCATTTAAGCCTTGGTGGCGTTTGTCGCGCCGGGTTTGGACCTGAGCGGTCGACCTCATAACTCGCTTCGCTCGCCAAATCGGCCGATCCGCTCAGGCCCCAACCCGGCGCTGCGTTGCCAAAGACCTCAAGAACTGTTTGTGTTTCAACGGACGCAGCCTTGGCACGGGTGCCTGCCGGACTCGCCGATTTGGCGAGCGAAGCGAGTATGAGGTGAGCCGGCAGGCAACCGTGCCAAGGCGTAAAACACCAACACAGCAAGACAAGACAACAAAAAACGGCCCAAAGGCCGTTTTTCATTGAAGCATCAAAGCATCACTTCTTACCGCTGCCATCCAACTTGTAGATGTGCGGGCCTTCGCCCACCGACAGCAGGCCAGCGTGCGCGTAAATGCCCAGCTTGGCGCGGGTGTCCACGATGTCGAGGTTGCGCATGGTGAGTTGGCCAATGCGGTCGAGTGGGCTGAACGGCGCGTCTTCCACTTTTTCCATCGACAGACGCTCGGGAGCGTAAGTCAGGTTGGGTGAGTCGGTGTTCAGGATGCTGTAGTCGTTGCCGCGGCGCAGCTCCAACGTCACGGTGCCGGTCACGGCGCGGGCCACCCAGCGCTGGGCGGTTTCGCGCAGCATGATGGACTGGGGGTCAAACCAGCGGCCTTGGTACAACAAGCGGCCCAAGCGCAGGCCGTTGATGCGGTACTGCTCGATGGTGTCTTCGTTGTGGATGCCGGTGACCAGGCGCTCGTAGGCGATGTGCAACAGCGCCATGCCGGGGGCTTCGTAGATGCCACGGCTCTTGGCTTCGATGATGCGGTTCTCGATCTGGTCGCTCATGCCCAGGCCGTGGCGGCCACCGATTTCGTTGGCTTTGAGGAACAGCTCGACCGGGTCGGCGTATTCCACACCGTTCAGGGCCACGGGCATGCCTTCTTCAAAGCGCACGCTCACTTCTTCGGCCTTGACTTCCACTTCGGGCTTCCAGAACGCCACGCCCATGATGGGGTTGACGATCTTCATGCCGCTTTGCAGGCTTTCCAAGTCTTTGGCTTCGTGGGTCGCGCCCAGCATGTTGCTGTCGGTGGAGTAGGCCTTTTCGGCGCTCATCTTGTAGCCAAAGCCGTTGGCGGTCATGAAGGCGCTCATTTCGGCGCGGCCACCCAGCTCGTCGATGAACAGCTGGTCCAGCCAGGGCTTGTAGATCTTCAGGCTCGGGTTGGTCAGCAGACCGTAGCGGTAAAAGCGCTCGATGTCGTTGCCCTTGAAGGTGCTGCCGTCGCCCCAGATGTTGACGTCGTCTTCCTTCATGGCGGCCACCAGCATGGTGCCAGTCACGGCGCGTCCCAGCGGGGTGGTGTTGAAGTAGGTGATGCCACCGGTGGAGATGTGGAAAGCGCCGCACTGGATGGCGGCAATGCCTTCGTGGGCCAGCTGGGTGCGGCAGTCGACCAGGCGGGCTTTTTCGGCGCCGTATTCCATCGCCTTGCGGGGAATCTCGTTGTAGTCCGACTCGTCAGGCTGACCCAGGTTGGCGGTGTAGGCGTAGGGCAGGGCGCCCTTTTGCTTCATCCACAACAGGGCGGCAGAGGTGTCCAGGCCGCCCGAGAAGGCGATACCGACTTTTTGCCCTTTGGGCAGGTTTTGCAGGATGGTGCTCATGTTCTGAATCCGATCAACCAAAGTGGCAGATGTAGTGGTAAGGCTCGGTCACGCGGATCTCGAACTTGGAGTTGCCGGGGATGCTGAACTCTTCGCCTGCGCTGGACTTGACCCATTCGCTGCTGCCGTCGAGCTTGTATTCGCAGGAGCCGCCCACGCATTCCATGATTTCAGGCGCGCCGGTGTTGAAGGTCAGGGTGGCAGGCAGGATCACGCCCACCGACAGCTTGGTGCCGTCGGCCAGCGTCAGGCCGTGGCTGACGCATTTGCCGTCAAAGTAAACATTGGCTTGGGTGTTGACGGAGACGCCGTCGATTTTTTCGGTGGTCATGGGTGGTGTTTCCTGGGACGGGCAGGGCCCGCGGCTATGGAAAAGGGCGTCTTGAGACGCCCTTTGTGTCAAATCAAGCCCGCATTTTAGGCCAGACGGCCCGTCGGCCCTGAGATCGGCGACGCGGTGCTTTCAGCGCCAGTGGCCGTGTCGATGACCGCCGTCCCAGCCCCAGCCCAGATTGACGCTGGTGTAGACCGGTGGGTAGCTGCGGTAAACCGGTGCGGGCACATAGACCACGCGGGATTCGGTGACGACGGTGGCGGGGGCCATGGCACTCACGATGGCGCCTGTGGGCACTTCTGAGCGCGGTGCACTCATGGGCGTCACTTGCAGCGGGATGGTGGGGCCTGGGTCTTGGGGCAATTGCACGTTGTATTGCTTGCCTGCGTATTCATAGACCACGTTGTAGCCAATCAGGCGGTTTTCGTAGACCGTTTGCGTGGTGCAGGTGGTTTGGGGTGGGGGCGGGTTGTTTTGGCTCTCGATCTTGTTGCCCAAAACGGCACCACCGATCACCCCGGCCATGGCGGTCAGGCCTTTGCTGTCTCGGCCACCCAATTGGCTGCCGATCAAGCCTCCGGTGATCGCGCCAACGATGGCACCGCCGCCCGATGTTTGTGTTGGAGGCTGGGGGGCGTTTTGTGTGCAGGTCTGGCGAGGCACGGCCACTTGCTGATAAACGGCGGTGCGCGAAATCACTTGCCCCACTTCTTGGGCTTGCGCACCCGCTGCTGCAATGCACAAGAGGCTGGTCATGGTCAGTTTTTTCATGGGTTCATTCCTTACGTTCACCTTGTTCATGAGTTTATGCCGGGTGGGCGGTCTGAACGGTGGTGCTTGGGTAAAGTTTTGTGACGCACCGCTCAAGCGGGCCATTGGTCTGGCGCGAAACCCACGGTGATTTGGCCCGAGGGCCAGACAATCACAGGCCGTTTGATGGTGCTGGCATGTTCGAGCATGACTTTTTTGGCGCTGGCGCTGTCGGTCACGCTGGCTTGCAAGGCGGCGTCGAGCTTGCGCCAGGTGGTGCCTTTGCGGTTGAGCAGGGTTTCCCAGCCCACCGCAGCCAGCCAGGCGTCCAGTTCGGCAGATGGCACACCTTGCTTTTTGAAGTCATGAAAAGTGGCTGCCAGTTCGTGGTCAGCCAGCCAGGTGCGGGCTTTTTTGACGGTGTCGCAATTGGGAATGCCGTAAACAATGGGGTGCATGGGGTTTGCTGAAGGTGAATGGGGCAAGACTGGGCGACAATCGCCGCCTATGAAGACTCTACAGGAATGGCTCGACTGGTGCGAGCAGCTACACCCCGTGGCCATTGACATGGGCTTGGACCGCGTGAAAACCGTGGCCGACCGCATGGCTTTGCGCTTTGACTGCCCGGTGATCACTGTGGCGGGCACCAATGGCAAGGGCTCGACTTGCGCCATGCTGGAGGCTGTGTTGCTGCAGGCCGGTTACCGCACAGGCGTCTACACCTCGCCGCACCTGGTTCATTTTGAAGAGCGCTGCCGCTTGCACGGCGAATCGGCCTCTGCTGAAGCATTTGCCGAGGCTTTTGCTGCTGTGGAAGCGGTGCGGGGCGATGTGAGCCTCACCTATTTCGAGTTCAGCACCCTGGCTATCTTGCATTTGATGGCCAGTTCCAACCTGGATGTGGCCATTTTGGAGGTGGGTTTGGGTGGACGACTGGACGCCGTCAACATCATCGACGCCGATTGCGCGGTGATCACCAGCATCGACATCGATCACACGGCCATTTTGGGCAAAGACCGCGAAAGCATTGGTTTTGAGAAGGCGGGCATCATGCGCAGCGGGCGTCCGGTGATTGTGAGCGACCCCGTGCCGCCGCAAAGCGTGATCGACCATGCGGCCGCCATCGGGGCTGAGCTGTGGCAATTTGGCAAGGATTTCAATTTTTCGGGCGACAAATTGCAATGGGCTTGGGCAGGGCGCGGTCGCCGTTACAGCGGCATGGCTTATCCGGCTTTGCGCGGGGCAAACCAGTTGATCAATGCATCGGGCGTGCTGGCGGCGCTGGATGCCTTGCGTCAGCGCATCCCGGTGACCGCGCAGGCCGTTCGCAACGGCTTGGCCATGGTGGAGCTGCCGGGGCGTTTCCAGATCGTGCCGGGCCAGCCTGTGCTGGTGCTGGATGTGGCACACAACCCGCACTCGGTGGCGGCTCTGGCGGTTAATTTGGATGCGATGGGCTTTTACCCGACCACCCACGCGGTGCTGGGTGCCATGGCCGACAAAGACCTTTTGCCCATGCTGCAGCGCGTCAATCCGATGGTGGACAAGTGGTATTTCACCGATTTGCCCTTGCCCCGGGCGGCCAAAGCGGCCGATTTGCAGCAGGCCTGGCAAGCCCAAAACACCCGCACCGATACCCAATCCAGTGTTCACGTTGACCCCATGCTGGCGCTGCAGGCGGCCATCGATGCGGCTGACCCGGCTGATAGAATCGTCGTCTTTGGCTCCTTCTATACCGTGGGCGGTGTTTTGAAAGACGGCATCCCGCGTCTGCAAGCCAAACACCTCAGCCCGTGAGCACCCGCCATGGCCTTTTTCAAGTTCCGATTTCCTGGTCAAACCGCTTCTGCCGAGGCGGTGAGTTCTGGTCCCAACGAAAACATCGAAGTTGTTCGCCGCCGTGCGCGCCATCGTTTGATGGGCTCCGTTGTGCTGGTGTTGATTGCGGTGGTGGGTTTTCCGCTGCTGTTTGACACCCAGCCCCGCCCTGTTGCGGTCGATACGCCCATCGTGATCCCTGACCGGCAAAGCACGTCGCCTTTGACCAGCGGTACGCCTGTGCCTGCAGCCCAAGCGCCTGCCAAGCCCTTGCTCCCCGCATCCGAGGCCGTGCCACCCCAAGCCAGCCTGGACGCACGTGAAGAGGTGGTTTTGCCTGCAGCACCCGCAGTGGCTGCGCCAGTGCCAGACACTCCCAAAGCGGTGCTACCTGCTGACAAGGTGAAAGAAAAAGAAACTGTGGCCAAAAAAGAGCCTGCCGCCCCCGCCAAGGCTGAAAAGCCTGCCGCGGCGGCCAAACCCAAAGACGACGGTGGCAAAGCCCAAGCGCTCCTGGACGGCAAGTCTGCCAAGGCCACTGCCGGCCGCGCGGTCATCCAGGTGGGGGCGTTCAGCGATGCGGCCAAAGTGCGCGATGTTCGTCAGAAGCTGGAGCAAGCTGGTCTGAAAACCTACACCCAGGTGGTGGAAAAAGATGGCAAGAGCACCACCCGAATCCGTGTGGGCCCCTATGAAACACGGGAAGAGGCTGACAAAGTGGCCGCGCGCATCCGCAAGCTCGACTTGCCGGCATCGATCTTGAAGCTCTGACATGGCGATTGCCCTCACCGATTGGATTTTGTTGGGGGTTTTGCTCGCCTCCATGGTGGTGGGACTTTGGCGTGGGCTGGTTTATGAGGTGTTGTCATTGGCAGGCTGGGTCGCGGCTTTTGTCGTCGCACAGTGGCTGGCCCCTGATGTGGTCGGGTGGCTGCCTTTCATCAAGGGTGCGCCAGCTTCGGTGCAATACGCGGTGGCTTTTGCCGTGGTCTTTGTGGTCACCGTATTTGTGGCGGGCCTGGTGTCCTGGCTGATTAAGAAACTGGTGGAAACCGTAGGCTTGCGCCCGGTAGACCGCACTTTGGGCGGTGTCTTTGGTTTGGCGCGTGGGGTGGTTTTGCTGCTCGCTTTGACGGTGGTCTTCCAGTTGACAGGGCTTTCGCGAGATACGTGGTGGTCCACGGCCCAAGGCCCGGTCTGGCTCGAGGTCGTCCTGACGGGCTTGAAACCGCTTTTGCCTCAGACCTTTGTGGAATATTTGCCCTGAATTGCTCAGAGTTATTCGATTTTTGAACGGGAAAAAGTATGTGTGGAATTGTCGGCGTTGTCAGCAGCGCACCGGTCAATCAGTTGATTTATGACGCCTTGTTGCTGTTGCAACACCGCGGCCAGGACGCTGCGGGCATCGTCACGCAGCTGGACCGCAAATTTTTCATGCACAAGGCCAAGGGCATGGTGCGCGACGTGTTTCGCACCCGTAATATGCGCAGTTTGCCCGGCAACTGCGGCCTGGGCCAGGTGCGTTACCCCACTGCGGGTAACGCTTTCAGCGAAGAAGAAGCCCAGCCTTTCTATGTGAACGCGCCTTTCGGCCTGGTGCTGGTGCACAACGGCAACCTGACCAATGCCCACGCCTTGAAGGCCGAGTTGTTTTCCAACGACCACCGCCACATCAACACCGAGAGCGACTCCGAAGTCTTGCTCAACGTGCTGGCCCACGAACTCGAAAAAACCACACGCGGCTTGCCCCTCAAGCCCATGGATGTGTTTGAGGCCGTGCGCGGCGTGAACCGCCGCGTCAAAGGCTCTTATGCTGTGATTGCCTTGATTGCTGGCCATGGTTTGGTGGCTTTCCGTGATCCGCATGGTATTCGCCCCTTGTGCATGGGGCGCGGTGAAGATGGCTCCATCATGCTGGCCAGCGAGTCCGTGGCGTTGGACGGCACAGCCCATCAGTTTGAGCGCGATGTGGCACCGGGCGAGGCGATTTTTGTCGATCTGGAAGGCCAGATGCACACCCAGTATTGCTCTGAAAAGTCGCAGCTGAGCCCTTGTATCTTTGAATACGTGTACCTGGCCCGCCCAGACTCCACCATGGACGGTATCTCGGTTTATCAGGCCCGCTTGAACTTGGGCGAGACCTTGGCCAAGCGCGTCATCTCCACGGTGCCGCCCAGCGACATCGATGTGGTCATTCCAATTCCCGAGTCCAGCCGCCCCAGCGCCACCCAGTTGGCCCATTTGCTGGGCATCCCTTACCGCGAAGGTTTTGTGAAAAACCGTTACGTGGGTCGGACCTTCATCATGCCCGGCCAGGCTGTGCGCAAAAAGTCGGTGCGCCAAAAGCTCAACACCATCGTGAGCGAATTCAAGGGGCGCAATGTGTTGCTGGTGGATGACTCCATCGTGCGCGGCACCACCAGCCGTGAGATCGTTCAGATGGCACGTGATGCGGGTGCCCGCAAGGTTTACATGGCCAGCGCGGCGCCGCCCGTGCGCTACCCTAACGTTTATGGCATCGACATGCCGACCAAAGAAGAGCTGGTGGCGCACGGCCGCAGCATCGAAGAAATCCGCCAAATCATTGGCTGCGATGCCCTGATTTACCAAGACGTGGACGCCATGAAAACTGCGGTGGCCCAGGCGCGTGTCAACGCGGCTGGCGCGCTGTCTGACTTCGATGCCTCTTGTTTTGACGGTATTTATGTCACGGGTGATATTTCGGCCAACGACATCAGCCGTTTGAATGAAACCCGCCTCCAAGTGGAGGAGGGTGATGATGACAATTCGCGTTTGGCACTGCCCAACGCCAGCGTGTGAGCCCCGCCATGACCGAAGCCAACCGATTTGACGATCTGCACATCGAAACCTTGGCGGTGCGCGCCGCAGTTGAGCGCAGCCAGTACGGCGAAAATTCTGAAGCGCTGTACCTGACCAGCGGCTATGTGCAGCCCACAGCCGAAGCGGCCGCCCGCCGCTTTGCAGGTGACGAAGAAGGGTACACCTACGGCCGCTACGGCAACCCCACCGTCAGCAGCATGGAAATGCGACTGGCCGCGCTGGAAGGTACAGAAGCCGCCATGGGTACGGCCTCTGGCATGTCGGCCATCTTGATGATGTGCATGGGCTTGCTCAAAGCGGGCGACCACGTGGTGTGTTCGCGTTCCATGTTCGGCTCGACCATCAAACTCATTGGCTCTGACCTGGCTAAGTTCGGCGTGGAATCGAGCTTTGTGTCGCAGACCGACTTGAAAGAATGGCAAGCGGCCATGCGGCCCAACACACGTTTGTTGTTTGCCGAAACGCCCACCAACCCGTTGACCGAAGTCTGCGACATCCAGGCGCTGGCCGACATGGCCCACAACGCGGGCGCTTTGTTTGCCGTGGACAACTGCTTTGCCACGCCCGCCTTGCAGCGCCCCGCCGCCATGGGGGCCGACATCATCATGCATTCAGGCACCAAGTACCTCGATGGCCAGGGCCGTGTCATGGCCGGGGCCTTGTGTGCCTCGCAGCAAATGATCACCGAGAAGTTTTTGCCTGTGCTCAAGAGCGGTGGCATGACGCTGGCGCCCTTCAACGCCTGGGTGGTCCTCAAGGGCCTGGAAACACTGGACTTGCGCATGCGTGCGCAGACCGCCCGTGCACACATTCTGGCCGAGTGGCTGGAAAAACACCCCTCGGTTGCGCGCGTTTACTACCCCGGCTTGGCCAGCCACCCCCAGCACGATCTGGCCATGCGCCAAATGTCAGGTTTGGGCGGCGCGGTTTTGTCCTTTGAAGTGAAAGCCGATGGCCCCGAGCAATCACGCGCACGCGCATTCCATGTGCTCGATTCGATGCAAATGCTGTCTCTGTCCACCAATCTGGGCGACACCAAAACTTTGGTGGCCCATCCCGCCAGCACCTCCCATGGCCGCTTGACCGAGGCTCAGCGCCTGGCTGCTGGCATTGGCCAAGGCCTGATCCGTGTGGCGGTCGGCCTCGAATACCCGCAAGACATCCAAAAAGACCTCTCCCGTGGTCTGGACACCCTTTGATATGACACAAAGCCTTTCAAGCTCTTCTGCACGCACGCGCACCCGTTTTGCCCCATCGCCCACGGGCTTCATTCACCTGGGCAACATCCGCTCGGCTTTGTACCCTTGGGCTTTTGCCCGTGCCACCGGTGGCGACTTCATCTTGCGCATCGAAGACACCGATCTGGATCGCTCCACGCAAGCCTCGGTGGATGTGATCATCGAAGGCATGGCCTGGTTGGGCTTGGACCACGACGAAGGTCCGTTCTACCAAATGCAACGCATGGACCGCTACAAAGCGGTGCTGGCCGATTTGATTGCAGCAGGTCATGTTTACCCCTGCTACATGAGCATGGAAGCCTTGGACGCTTTGCGCGAGCGCCAGATGGCCAACAAGGAAAAACCCCGTTACGACGGCACATGGCGTCCGACAGAGGGCAAAACCTTGCCCGCGATTCCCGAAGGTGTGAAACCCGTGCTGCGCTTCAAGAACCCGATCGGCGGCGTGGTGGCCTGGGACGACAAGGTCAAAGGCTGCATCGAGATCAGCAACGACGAGCTGGACGATCTGGTGATTGCCCGCCCGGATGGCACACCCACCTACAACTTTTGCGTGGTGGTGGACGACATCGACATGGCCATCACGCATGTGATCCGTGGCGACGACCATGTGAACAACACGCCGCGCCAGATCAACATCTTCAAGGCCTTGGGTAAAGAGCCTCCTATCTATGCCCACTTGCCCACCGTGCTGAACGAGCAGGGCGAGAAGATGAGCAAGCGCAACGGTGCCAAGGCGGTCACGGCTTACCGCGACGAAGGCTATTTGCCCGATGCCATGGTCAACTACCTGGCGCGTCTGGGCTGGAGCCACGGCGACGACGAGATTTTCAGCCGTGCACAGTTTCTGGCGTGGTTCAACTTAGACCACCTGGGCCGCAGTGCCGCGCAGTTTGACGAAGCCAAGCTCAAGTGGGTCAATGCCCAGCACCTCAAGGCCATGGGCGATGCTGAATTGGCCCAACACGTTCAGCCTTTCCTCGCCAAACTGGGTGTGGTGGCCGACGAGCGCTTGCCCAGCATTTGTGGCTTGTTCAAAGACCGTTGTGACACCCTCGTGGTGTTGGCCAACTGGATCTCTGCCTTCTATTTGGACGTCGTGCCCAACGCAGAAGAAAAAGCCCAGCATGTGACCGATGCGGTCAAGCCCGCGCTGGCCGTTTTGGCTGACAAGTTGGTCTCTTGTGCATGGGACAAGGCATCGATCGCAGCCGCCATCAAGGAAGCTTTGGTCGAAACCGGTCTCAAGATGCCGCAGTTGGCCATGCCCGTGCGCGTGCTGGTCATGGGCACGGCGCAGACCCCATCGCTCGACGCTGTGCTATTTTTGAGTCAGAGAGAAAAAATTATCGCGCGCCTCAAAAACGCATAAATTTCTGTCTATAATTCAAGTCTCGACACCAACGAGGCATAACGAAAAGCAGCAATGCTCAACGTTGTACCAAAGGGGGTATAGCTCAGCTGGGAGAGCGCTTGCATGGCATGCAAGAGGTCAGCGGTTCGATCCCGCTTACCTCCACCAAAGTGTCGAAAAGATTCGCAAGAATCAGTCCAGGTTATGACCCTATCGTCTAGAGGCCTAGGACATCACCCTTTCACGGTGAGTACCGGGGTTCGAATCCCCGTAGGGTCGCCAAGTTTTGTAGCACTTGGTCAGTTTGCATCAGCACTCTGACAAAAGTTACAGCTACCAGGAGTGGTAGTTCAGTTGGTTAGAATACCGGCCTGTCACGCCGGGGGTCGCGGGTTCGAGTCCCGTCCACTCCGCCAAAAAGCAAAAAACCGTTGTAAGTCATTGACTCACAACGGTTTTTTCATTTGGGCCTCAGATGCCGTTTTTCACGCAAGTGCTACACCTAGGTGCTACACATGCCCGCAAAAACGCCACGCCTTTACAGAAGCCGACACGGGGTTTTTTACCTTCGTGTCTGTCTGCCAGAAAGCGAACGAAGCAACCCACAATCCAAGGAAGTTTGGCGCAGTCTAAAGACCAAAGACAGCCGAACAGCGCAGGCATTGGCGTTAAGATTTGCCATTGAAAAGACCTATGCCATGCCCAAAAAGTCCATCAAAAGCCTTGTTGATGAAATCACCAACCCGCTCAGCTTCACCAGCAGGGAAGGGCACCGCATCGACTTCGACCCAGCCAAACCCGAAGAAGTGGCCTTTGCCCGTGAGTTCATTGCCGAGCACGCTACAAAATCAACCCACGACATGGCCGAGGTGGATCGCCAACGACTGGCCGACACAGAACTCGAATTCCGACGCAAAGAAGCCGAAGCCATGCGACTGCGTGAGGCTCAGTTGTTTCAGCAGGTCAACCAGAAACCCGCCTCTCCACTGTTCAGCAAGTACGTGGATGCTTACCTCACGTTGATCCAAAATTCGGACATCACCGAGCGCACCAAAAAAGGCTATGCCGCCAAGCTCAAAGTGTTTCAAGACTTCGTTGGAAAGTCGGCCACCTTGGACGAGATCACGCCTGACACCATCTTGAATTTTCAAACATGGATGGCCAAGGACGACCCCTTGACCGACCGAAAAGCGATCACGCCGCGCAGCATCGACGAATATTCCAACGTCATCAGCAACGTTTACAAAAAGGTCATCAAGAAGACGGCAGACAATCCCATTGAAGGCCGACTGGTGGGCAAGAAGCAGCGGATGAAATCCAACCGCAAGCCCTTCACGCCTGATGAACTCAAAGCCATTTTTGATCCGCAGCGACTGGCAACGGTCAAGAATCCCGCCGATTTCTTTGTGCCCATCTTGGGCTTGCTGACTGGTTCACGCCCCGCCTCCATTTGCCAATTGAGGGTGGGCGATATTCGGCGAGACGATGGCCTGATGGTCATCCATTACCACGACTACATTGAAGGCAACAGCGCCAAGACAAGAGCCACCAATCGCATTGCACCGCTTCACCCCTTGCTTGAAAAAGTGGGTTTCCTTCGCTACTTGGAGGATGTGAGAAGCCTACCCGACACCAATGCCGCAACGCTGATTTTTCCGTGGCTCAACAAATACGAGCAAGGCTATGCCGATGTGCCATCTCAAAACTTCATGGCGATGCTCAAAAAGTTGGGCATCTATCAACCCAATGTGAAGGTGTTCTATTCGCTGCGCCACACTACCAACCAACGATTGAAAGATCGTGGGGTTCCCGAAGATTTCCGCAGCCAGTACCTGGGCCACGAGAATGACAGCGTGAACAATCGCACCTATGGTGGCGAAACCCCACCCAAATTTCTGCTTGAAAGCGTCATCCCACACCTTCAATTCGATGAAATCAAATGGGATGCGATTCAGTACAAGAGCGACATTCCAGCGATGGCGCGTGAACTTCAAATCGCACGGCGAAGGGATGCGGCTAAGAGTCAATGTAAATCATGAACATTTATTTGAGCCTACAGAGGGGGATATTTTGGGTAAAGCGCCTGAATACAATCCAAACAACCTTTTGACGGTTTCTGGATTTTTATAATCTACTCTCTCAAATGGAATGTCATCATCTTCCGATGGATCGTAGTTATTAATACCATAGGATGCAGTAGGAGGATTTAGTTCGGCTTGGGCCATTTTGGCTGCAATGTTTTCTTTTATTCGACGATCCGCCAGATCATTTGCATTTTCATATTCTTCTACTTCTGCAAAAGGAGAATCATGATTCACCGATAATTTTGGCGTTTTCTGGATGCCAAATGCATTTGCATCATCTTTGAATCTGAATATTAAACTTGTAATTCTGCGTCCAGTTTTCTTTTCGTCATATATAGTATCCACTTTTGCATTCTCGCGAATGTCTTTGATGGCTGGGTCAAGAATTGAACGCTTGAATTCAAAATACTCAATATCCCCCTTCACCTCCAAGACCTCATACAATTTTGCCTTCGTGATAGTGAAAAGGCCTGTGTCTCTCTGTGTTGTCAATAAATCAAACAAGCGCCACCCTCGAAGTGTTCGAATACCTCCAGATTGTTTGATTTTTTGGATGGTATAGCCTCCAAAACTGGAAGCAATACGGGTAATGTATGAGGTCAAATAGTCATTGAAAATTATTTGAACTGTCCCTCTTTTTTCCAAATACTCAGCATAGACAACCCATGGAACCTTCACTTCTTTGACTTGATCTGTATTTTGATCAATGTATGAAAAATGAACATCTTTTTTCATCAATTGATCCACTCCGAGCCTCATGAAGTCATAAACATTATTTTCATGCATGTTAAATGTTTCGGCAAAATCTTTGGCTGTCAACGTTACAGACCATCTAGACTTGTCGTCATGCGCTACAAATTCGGCTTCACCCGCTCGATGCTTTTCAATCTTGGAGAGTCCAAGATATACAATTCGCTTTGAATTGATTTGTAAATTTTGAACCCCCAACTGAATAGCATTGGCGACAATGACGTTATCGCCTTTCCATAAAGTTGAATTCAATGCATAGCTTTTCTTGGCAATTAATTCACTTTTTAACGTTGATTCTTTTTTCTTCATATTTTTCCTTCTAATTATTTTAGAATACAGAAAGGAAAATTTATGTCAAATTTTAAACCGTACTTTTTTTGAAAAAATCTAAAGGAAACGGTATTTTTTTTAAAAACATCGCAGAACCCGCATGGTTACTGTATTTGAACTTTAAACCGTAAGAAAAATAATTTTTAAAAATTTATACGGTGCTAACCCTACCAAAGTACGGTGATAGCACTACCATCCAACGGTTTAAACCCTACCAAAGTACGGCGATAACCCTACCAAAATACGGTGATAGCCCTACCATTTTACGGTTTTGGATTTTTATGATCCTCGCTAACCCGCATGGTTACTGGGTTACAGTGTTATCAAAAACACATACAAGATATATCAAGATATCCTTCAAGGATATATCAAAGATATATCAAGGAAAAATCGCTTCGCAATTTTTTAGACCCCCTTCCGACCGCTTCGCTTCGCCCCCAAGGGGGCTGTCGGCTCACTTCGTTCGCGTTATGTCGCTTTCGCTCTCTGACTCCGTTCGCATCCGCTCACTGCGCGGGCTTACGCCCTTGCCAAACGTATTTTTCTTCTTTTGAGGGGGGTAGGGAAAGGGGAAACACAGCTCAAAGGGTAGGACGTTTTTTTGTGCTGGAAGTGGCATTCAGCCCAACAGATTTTTTGAGGCTACTGGCCTCTTTGATCGCTTTTTCACCATTGATCAGTTCGAACTTGCGATCAGGGTCAAGATCGCGGAAGAACTCGGACGGGTTGACTTTCAAGGCCTGAACAATTTTCAGGATGTTGACCATGGCCAAATTGTGCTCACCACGCTCAATGCCACCCATGTAGCTGCGATCAATTCCGCAGGCATCGCCAAAGCCTTCTTGAGAGTAGCCCAAGACCTTGCGACGCTGACGAATGGCTAGGCCCAAGGCCACCAAGTCAGGGTTCTTTTCTTTGTTTCGTTGTACTCGTGGCATTGCTACATCCTCTTGTAAAGCTGTGAAGAACACCACGGGATTCGACTTCACGGAATAATTTCGCACGGGATATAGTTTCCTTTTCGTGTAGGATCGATTTCTGTGCAATACCGCACATTGAAATTTCTCCATCACAGACAAGGAACAATCATGAAAACGGCACTCATCGCTGTCATTGCCACTCTGGCAAGCCTGACCCAAACCTCCCACGCCGCTGAAGAGGTCTCAGGCTTCTATATCAAAGGCTCATTGGGTCAGGCACGCACCACCCTGGACACCGCCAACACGGTTCACGCCACTTACATCACAGCAGACAAGCCAACCAAAACGGGCACAGAATTGGCGCTTGGCTACCGCTTCGGTCAGTATTTCGGAATGGAAGTCGCCCAAGCCCGTTTTGGTACGCCTTCCTATGACCTGACACGAGGCAGCTCAGGTGAACAAAGCGTTTTGACCGTCAAGAACACGGCCAATGTGATCGCACTGCGTGGCTTTTACCCAGTCAATGACACCCTGACACTGACAGGCCGCGCAGGCGTGGCCATGGTCAGCACCAAAGTGGCACGCGTGGGCGCTCCTGCCTATGAGGGCTCGGAAAACCAAGTTCACGCCACCTACGGGCTGGGAGGGCTCTACAAACTCACCTCCAACCTGTCCGCCACTGCTGATGTGAATTTCTATCCCAACATCACCAAGACCAGCGACAACGCCACCGACACCAGCGCACGCATGATCACGGTCGGTTTGCAATACCGCTTCTAAGCTCAACGATCAAAAAGGAGGCCCACCATGGAATTGCTCGGATTCCTTGTCGCTGTGATTCTGATTTTTTGGCTCATGGGCAAAAAAAAAGAATCAGATGCCAACGATGTCAAATTACAGGCGTTCTTGGATGCTGTGAAAACGTCCAAATATAGCCACCACTTCAAGCACACGGGGATTGGCGTTTGCCCGATTTTGCGCCAGCTTCACCTCTACGATGAAGGCGTTTCCAAGGTTTACGATTTCGCGGATGTGCGAGAGTGGAGCTACAACTTTTCCAATGGTGGTGTGGTTGTTGGAACAGGTGTCGCCGCTGCTGCGGCTCTCGCGGCCAACAATCGCCAAAACGTCAATGACTCAGGCCTTTTCATCAAGGTGAGAGACGTTGAACACCCAAAATGGCAGATCCGTTTCCAGCACAACAAGCACACGGAAAAGGAGCTATCCAAATGGATGGAGATCCTGAATCAAAGCATCAATGACGATGGCGATGCGCAAGACAAAAAAACCCGCGCCATGCTTGAAGAAAGTTATCGAAGAATGGAGGAAAGAACAAACTGAAAAGGCCCGAAAGGGCCTTTTTCAATTTTGACTTTCAAAATCAAAGGTTTCAGGTTCTCGCTTTTGCGGTTTCAATATTATAAGACCCTCGCGTAGTTCTTGCAGTTTTTGCCATGCGGGGTGATCTGATTTCATGGCATCCTGTGCATTTTTATACATTAAATCAGCGATGTCTTTTCCAATCATAGATTCCTTGATTAATTCCATTGCCGACACACCGATGCAAATTTTCATATGTGCATCAGCCTTTCTTTCATTCAAGATCATCGAACGTTTAACCAGCGCCAATTTCTTACTGATTTGCTCGCGTCTCTTTTCAAGTTCTGCTAATTTCTTTATCTTGTCTTCCATTTTATTATCTCCTTTCTTTTTATATATTCGATCCTTTCATCATTTGCAAGCCGTGGCGTATGACTTATTTTTATGTCTATTGATTTTTTGCATGGCTGACCGCTGCTCGCGGTTAGCACTCACAAAACCACAAGGGTTTTGATTCGTGCGGCGGTGCATAGTTATCCAACTATGCGCAATACACGTTTCTCGCTGCGCGAGCAAACGTTCCTTGCGCAAGGGGTGCCCCCTTGACCCCATTGGTTTTGGTTTCACCAAAACGGCTTTGCCTTTTTGCCCTTTGGGTTTGAAGTCTTGCTTTTGTCATTTCAATTTCGTATATTGAATATATAGGTTATTGATATGGCGACTTTTTATCTTAGAACAAGAACAGGCCTGGCATGCGAAGGGCGAGCACTGAAACACATGAGCTATGTTTCAGGTATTGGCGCTTATTCGGATAAATCCGAAGTGAAACATATTGTCGATAAACATATTCCAAGTTTCGCCGCCGATGCTTTGGACTTCTTCGACCTGTCTGACAAGTTGGAGCGACAGAACGGGCGTTCTTATCGCTCATTGGTGATTGCGATTCCAAGGGAAGCCCCCAATGCTTTGGCATGGGCTCAATCGCTGGTTGATGACTTGCTGAAAGACCGCCATGCTTATCGCTTGGTGATCCATGACAAGGGGGACGGCAATCCTCATGCCCATGTGGTTTTTTCTGAGCGCGGTTTGAAAGAGGGCAAGACCCCCAAAGATTTTTTCAGTCGTCAGAATGCCAAGGATAGATCCATCAGCACCAAGCCATGGTTAAAGCAGGCCAAGGCTGTCTATTTGATGCATGTCCGTACCGTGGCACCTGACTATGTGCCCCCCAACAGTGGCGAGATCAAAATTGGGCCAAAGCTCAAAGGAGCCAAGCCTAGCTATACCGACCAGCGCGAGGCGATGAGCGAGCGAGTTGACACCGTACGAAAGGGCGAGCGGATCGCGGTAAAACTCGATGAAAAAATTGATGCACTCAAGGCCGAGATCGAGCAAGAACGCAGAGGCCATAAGGTGGCAACACCATCACCATCATCGAGGTCAACCGCACAACCGCAACAACGTGGGAAAACTCTCCCTTGCGTGCGTAGCGTTTCCGTGAGTTCCAACGTCCCACAGACACAGGAGCAGCTTCAGCGACAAACCTTGCGCCATTTAGAAATGGCGGTACAGTATGGAGAAGAGGCGTCACGTATTGCGATGGAGGCAGACCAGATGCTGCATGATGCGAACATGCGGCTGAAGGCCGCTATGAAAGCACCGTTTACGCCCAGCAGTCAGGTGCTGCGGCGGAACGTAAAGACTAGCTCCACCAACACACCTAGAGTGCCGAAGCGACATATGGTGTGATCGAACTAGGTTCTTAGCACCGTGCTACACTTCATGTTTGAGTTCAATCAGTGTAAAAATGTATCAATGCGAGTTGTCGCGGCAACCATCAATCAGCAGTAATTGATTTTTGTTAAGGTAAAACTTCGTGCCTATTTTAACTGCCAACAACTCTAACCGACCAAGTTTCGAGACTTACGAGGTGCATTTCTGCGCTCTGCTAGCTAACGAAAATAAGCCCCAATCAGTTCTTAAAAATCACTATGAAGGCTGCACACGGAGAGCCGCTGAGCAATTACAGAGTCATCCTTTTTGGGTGGAACTGAAAGCGAATATACAAAATTGGGATGCTCTATATATACAAGAGACACCAAATGTAGAAGCTCTTTTTAGCGGGAGCTTTGAGCAACAGGCTAAATTAAATTGTAAGACATGGAGTTCAGCGTACAATAAGGCGTACAGAAAGAACGTCCTTAAAAACCCTAATTGGCCTAATTCACCTGATGGTGATTGGGTTTCTGCTGGTACGTGGTTTAATACCATAGGTGATATCCTTAGAACAACATTGTCCACTAGGTATATTGATGGCGTGCAGTTTTTGGCAAAGAGGCTAGTTTCCCTTGCTGAGAAGCATGGTCTAGAGTGTCGAAATCAACTCCAAGCAACTCCAGAAGGATATTATGCTGGGCATGTTGATATTGGATTTGATTTTTTGATTGAGGATTTGTCGAGGACTGATATCCAATCTAAGGTTTATGTCGAATTCCAAATTACTACGCAATTAAAGCAGGTTGTAAAAGAATTGTTGCACTCTTTTTATGAAAGTGATAGATTGAAGAGTGAAAAAGATGTTTGGCAATGGGATTATAGGGCGCCATTGTTCGATGCAAATTATCTGGGTCATGTTGTTCATTACCTAGAGGCGCAAATTCTGAAAGTAAGAGAGAGAAACCATGAATGATGATCAGATCCTAGCTTATTTTGAAGCTCTGCAAATGCCAGAGGTGACGAAAAGCAAGGCATTGTCCACTATTGCTTTTTATCGCGACAATCAACTTATTGTTGATTTAAAAGATTGTTTTCTAAATCAGCAAAAAGACGCTGATAAAAACATTCGATACGATAAATTATGGCTATTTAGTGATAATCATTGGGCTGAGGCTGATATCAGTAATGGAAAAATTGCTGGTGATTTGTGTTCCGTCAGTCAAAAAATGGCGCGCTACGATTTTTCTGCATCAGACTCAAATTTTGCCGACTCAAATAATGAGTCTTATTTAAAGCTAGACTGCCTGCTCGATGATCGCCTAGTAGCTCGATTTCAATCATTTGGAATCAATAGGAAGTTTTTATGGGATATTTTCAAAAAACATATCAAACCACGTGTAATTTGAAAGTGTGATTCTCACCTCGGCTCAGTTTGGGATTAGTTAATTGAATTTGGTGCGATTTTTGAAAAGTGGTGCTACACTTTGGCATAACACTTTTCGAACCCTCAGCATGAGCGAGAAGACGGTTTTTGAGAGTGGGCAAGGCTTTGCAGAGTGCTGGCAAGCTTTCCCGTCCTTACCTTTCGAAATTTCACGAGCACCAAAGCCGAGGTGACTTCAAGCCTTCATTGCGTGCTTGATGTCTTCCTCATTCATGTGTGAAACTGCCCAATGCAACATGACCGCTGCCACTTGGGCGGGGGATGGTTTGAAAACCAACTGAGGGGCCAAGCGTTGGGAAATTTCCTCAATGGCTGCCCAGTCCGATTCGAGCTTTGGCAGTTTCACTCGGTCGCTGGAATGCGACAAGCTCGGCCTACCGCCCGTGGACTGCAACATTTCACTCATTAAGTCACGGAGCTGTAGCAAATCCATCCGCGTTGTTGATGCAACGGGGCGTGCTCCGAACGTGTTTTGAATAAAGTCCGCAGGTACTTTTACCCCCAGATTTGAGGTATCTCGAATCCGCACAATTTTTGATGTATCCACAATGCGAGCCATGATATGCCTCCTAAATGTCCAACAGATAAAAGGTACTGTCGAATTCAAAGCCAATTTGTCCTTGGTTGGTTTCATTGCCCATGCGGTACATGAAGGTTTTCAACTCATCAGCAGCTTTAATAAATGCATCAGCAGTCATGTAGGAGTAGACAATTTGAGGTTCTTCAACAATCAACTGGTCAGTCTCTTTGTTCAGCCATGCGCCAAGGATGTTCGGAAAAACGGTAGCACCGCCGAACAGTTTTGAGAACAGCCTTATGGTCTGATCGACCCAAACGCTCTGGTCAACATGGAGCCCGTTCTTATCCTTGTTCGGCACGTACAAGGATAGTTTTTGCCCAGAGCCAGTGGCTTCAAACTGGGCGGCAATGTCAAAGGAAATTTCTTTGTTCATGTTGGCATTGTTGCGCTTCTGGGGTCAAAAGTCAAGCGTCTGCGTCTTTTTTGCGTGGGTGCTACACTTGAGGCTCACAGTTTTGGAACCTTCCGCACAGACGGAAAAACGGTTTTTTGAGAGTGGGCAAGGCTTGGCGGAGTGCTGGCAAGCTTTCCCGTCCACTCCGCCAAAAAATGAAAAACCGTTGTAAGTCTATGATTTGCAGCGGTTTTTTCATTCTGAAATCAAAAGCAGTTTTCGCACAGTGCTACACACAGGTGCTACACATGGCCGCGAAAACCCCCCGCTTATATCAAAGCCGCCACGCCGGTTCGTTGCATCACATAGACCTTGGCCTGGCTTTTGCCAATGTTCAGGAAACTGCCTGGGCCTTGTTGACCGACCACGCGGCGGATCAGGAAAAACCACAATCCAAAAAATACCAGAGAAGGCAATATCCACGACATCACATCGCGCAGCCAGGTGTTGTCGATCACCCGTGTGTAGGGGACTGGGTAAAAGCCAGGTGCTGGAATGACCATGTTTCGTGAGATGGTCAACAGACATCGTGTGCAGAAAAATTGACATTGAGAACTGAGGCTGTTTTGCGAAACAGCACTCGGGGCGATGCGTAATTCCACCGCGCTCCTCATTGTCATACGGCACCCGCGCCGCACATTTTCACGTCTGGAGAAAACACCATGAGCAACCTCACACGATTCAACCCTTTCAGCGAACTGCGTGACCCTTTCAATGAAGACTTTTTCAAAGGGTTTGCAATGCGCCCCACGTACCGACTCATGGAGGGCGAGCCACAAATGCGACTGGACTTGACGGAAGACGATAAAAACTTTTTTGTCAAAGCCGAGATTCCAGGTGTCAAAAAAGAAGACATCAAAGTGTCCGTGGAGGGCAATCAGGTCTCCTTGAGCGCCGAAGTGAAAAAAGAAAAACAGGAAAAAGAAGGTGCCAAGGTCATTCGCAGTGAGCGCTATTACGGCAGCGTCTCTCGCAGCTTCACATTAGACGAGAGCGTGGACCAATCTGCGGCTTCTGCCAAATACGAAAATGGCGTGTTGCAACTGACTTTGCCCAAAAAGCCCAACGGCCAAAGCCATCTGCTCAAGATCGCCTGATGCCTCCGCTTGGGCTACGGCCCAAGTGAGGCATCGCCTCTCCTCTCCTGTGGGGCTTGCCCTCACCCCTCACACCAGAATGTGGTGTTTTCCAACCGGGTACACGCTGCTCGCTTGCGGACCTTCATCGCCCATGTCTTCGACGTAATACACTGGGGTGCCGACCTGCAACTTGTCGAAGTCTTCGCCAATCAGGCTGTTGCGGTGAAAGTAAAGCCAGCGGCCATCCACCGATTCAATCCGCCCGAAGGTTTTGTCGGGCGCGATTTCGGTGATGTGGCCGTGTCGCTTTTCTTCATGGCGTTTCACATGGCCTTGTTGGTTTCTCGCCAGGTCTTCCAGTTGACGGCGCATGGCATCGAAAGCATCTCGTAGCGCCACATACACGTCGGTGTAGGCATGGTTCTGGTCGGGCTCTCGACCTGCAATCAGTTCATGTCCGGGGACTTTCAAATCAATTCGGACATGGAAGTGGTTGCCTTGGGTGTGGTGGCGGTGGCGCTGCTCGATCACGACGCGGCAGCTGTTGATGGTCGGGTAGAAGTGCCCGAGCTTGTTGACTTTTTCGCGCACCTTGGCTTCGACCGCTTCGGAGGTCTCCAGGTTACGAAAGTTAATTTGAAGTGGGATGGGCTGAGCGGCGTTCATGCGTGCGTGTCCTTGATGACGAACCAGAAAGGTGTGTGGGTACGTCCAAAGCAGACTCTGGCGCAGATGACCACGCTGTCATCTTGCTGTGCGCGTGGCGGTGTGTCTGTTTCCTGACTCACCCAGGCCTTGCCATGACGTGTGCTGTGACACCGACATGCCGCAAGGCAACGGACATCAAGCAAGAGCGCATGCGCCGTGATTAAGTCTGGCGTGTCAACTTGCCCCTTGCGCGGCATCAAGGGCTTGTTTTTGACCCAAGACGGCTTGTGACCTTCACACGCTGGCCATCCGTGATGGTGCCCGGGTAGAGCAGCACCGAATCACCAGATCGCACGCCGGCCCCTTGATCAGGTATTACCCAAGCCATGTCGGCGTTGCGTTCTTTCACCGTCACACTTTTGGCGTGTGCACGGCCGTTTTGGATCACCAGGACTTGCCAGCCTGTGCCTTCGCGCAGCAGTGCAGCGCTGGGCACCAGCAGGGCGTTCTCTTGTGCGAACAGCGTGATGTGCGCGGCCACACGAAACCCATCGCCCAGGCGCTGGGTGCTGTCCGGCAAGGGGGCCAAGTCGATGAGCACATTGACCCGTTGTTCCTCGATTCCCAGTGCAGAGACTTTGGTGAAGGCCACTGGTTCAATGCGGGTGACATGGCCAGACATGGGCGGCGCGCCAACGCCTGCCGAAATGAGCACTGTGGTCCCCGTTGTCATCTGCCGTGCGTCGGAAGACAGGACACCCACGACCGCCTCCATGTCACGGATGTCACCGATCTCCAGCAAAGCTTGCCCTGCCACGACCGGGGCATTGCTGCTCAGGTGCAGTTTGACCACTTGGCCATCGACCGGGCTTTTGAGGGACAAGGTGTTTTGGGGCGTCAAGCTCGAAGGTCGCGACTTGGCCAAAGCCGCTTGAGATTCGGCCAGCGAGAATTCTGCAACCTGCAATTGGGCTTGACCCGCAGCCAAGGCCTGCGCTGCTGCACGGCTGGCCAACAAAGCCTGGTCCAGCGCTGCAGCGGCAATGAAGTTGTCTTTGGCGAGTTGTTGGGCCCGTTGCGCTTCCAGTTCGGTTTGCGTCAAAGTGGTTTGCAGGCGTTGAAGTTGCGCTGCGGCGGCCATGCGTGCCGCATCGTCTCGGCCCACACGTTGTCGCAAAATCAAGCGGTTACGGTCGTCAATCATGTTGGGTGCCAGCGGCACCAGGGTGGCCACCACATCGCCAGCCCGCACATAGTCCCCGACTTTGAGCGCGGGCCTGATCAGCTCGGCAGGCATGGGGGCTGAAATGACATAACGATTTTTCACGCGCAACTGACCGTCTTCGTCAATGGCCTGTTCAAAGCGCCCGGTGCTGACCGTGCCGACCTCCACCACCAAGGGGCGAGGCATCAGTGCCCAGATCGCCAAGGCGATGACGCCCAATCCGGCCAGGCTCCAAGGCCCCCAGCGCTTCAAAAAACCAGGTGAGGTATTCGGGTTCATTCGCGTACTTTCAAAACGGCGACCAGATCCAGCTGGTCAATTTTTCGACGCACCAGCAAGGCACTGACCATGCCAGCCGCCAAGACAATGAGCGCAGCCCAGGCATAAGTGGACGGCGCGATGATGACGGGGAAATCGATGTTGTCGGAAGACATCAAGCGCATCAGGACGGTCGCCAGTCCCCACCCTGCAGCTGCGCCGAGGGGCAGGGCCAGCAAGAGTTCGGTGGCCAGTTGGCCCAGCAACAAGACCGAGACTTCGGCGCGTGTCATGCCCAGAACCCGCAGACTGGCCAGTTCCCAGGCGCGCTCTGACAGGCTGATGCGGGCAGCGTTGTAGACAATGCCCACCGCCATGGCGACGGCAAACAGCGTGAGAATGCTGCTGAAAACGCCCATGCTTTTGGAGGTGGTTTCCTGGAAGCTGGCGAGTGAGGCGGCTTTGTCGAACACGGCGGTGATGAGCGGGGCTTGTTTGACGGCTTGCCAAAACGCACCCATGGCCAAAGGGTCGACGTGCAGGGTGGCTTCACTCGCGACAGAGCCATCGCGCGACAAGGTGTTCAGAGTGGCAAAGTCCATGAAGGCTTGCTTGTCCATCAGGGTGTGCACGATCTCCACCACCTCGACTGTGGCACGGGCCTGGTGCCACATGCGGAACTCCACTTCGACCTGGTCGCCCACCTGCAATCCCAGTCTTTTGGCCCATAGCCATGAGACGGCCAAGCCTTGAGGCGGGATCCGGATGGGCCCGCGCTGCTCGTCTACAGGCCGCAGCAGCCGTGTGGTGCCCACCAGCCCCAGCAGATTCCCGTCTTCTGCCATGCCTCGCCAGTGCAGGCGCACGGCTTCGCTGCGGTAGGGTTCGGCGTGGATCACACCTGGCAGGCGTTTCAGCTCTTGCACCACCGAGGGGTCTACAGGGCGTTGAAAGTTGACCACCACATTGCCGCGTTGGGTTTGACGAAACTGGATGTCCACGATGTGTGCAATGGCGTCCAGCCAGAAAGCCCCCGAAATTTGCAAGGCGACCGCCAAAGCAATGCCGGTGATGGTGAACACCGAACGCCATGGGCGTCGCTCGAAATTGCGCACCACCATGAGCGTGCCTGCACTGACGTGTTGACCCCAGCCCAGTCTTTCGATCAGGGTTTGTTGGTAAGTCGGGGGCGATGGGGCTTGCATGGCCATGGCGGGTTTCAGGCGCACCACGGTGCGGATAGCCCCCCAAGTGCCCAGGATGGCGGCTGTCAGGGCGACGCCTGCGGCTGCGATGACCAGCCAGGGTGTGGTGCCATAGGCCAACTGGTTGAAACGAAAAATGGCGTCGTACATGTCCAGAACGAGCAGGCCGATCCAGCGGCTGAGCAGCAAGCCCGCGACCAGCCCGAGGCCAGTGATGACCATGGCCAAGCCCAGGTAATGCCGGACGATCGCGCGGTCGTCATACCCCAGCGCCTTGAGTGCCGCGATCTGGCTGCGTTGCGTCGCCACCTGTCGGCTCACCACCACATTCAGGATGAACATGGAGACAGCCAAAAAAATCGAGGGCAGTACCGTGCCCATGACCTTCAGTTGCGAGAGTTCGTCGCTGACGATGCGTGCAGAGATTTGTTTGTCGCGCCCTACCGCACCCCGTGTGCCATAGGCGTTCAGTATGTGGTCTGTCTGCTCAATCACCGCTTGCAGCCACGCAAGATCGTGCAGGCGCAATGAGGCCTGGTTGAACGCGCCTTGCATGTCAAACACCTGGGTCATGCGCTCCTGATCCACCCACCAGATGCCAAATGTCCGGTCATCGGGGGCACCGCCGCGCGAGGCAAATACGTATTCGGGTGACACGGCTGTCCCCACCAAATGAATGTTGTGCAGACGACCGTTCAGGATGGCCTGCACACGGTCGCCGGGTTTGAGGTGTCTGGCGACAGCGAAGCGGTCGCTCACCACAGCCTCCAATGCATGCCCGCTCTCTGGCCAGCGACCGCTGCGCAGGCTCAAAGCGTTCAGGCCTTGCCGTTGTTCGTGCACCCGTGCCAGGTCGAGGCCGATGAAGCGACCCGTGACGGGCGCTTGTGCATCGGGTAGGGCGATTTGTGCGTCCATCACCACACTGAGCTGGACTTCGGCCACGCCTTCGATGGCAGCCAGACGATCGCGCAAGACCACCGGCGCCCGTTTGAGGTGAATGAACACATCGGCCAAGCGGTTGTTTTGGTAAAAACTGTCGCGCGAGCCTTTGAGTGATTCGTGCACCGAGAACATGCCCACAAAACCGGCCACACCAATGGACACCACGACAGCGATGGTGAGCACCTGCGCCCACAAGCGTTGCAGGTCGCGCCACAGTTTGGTGTGCAGTGCTGTCATGGTCAGATCACCATTGCAGCGTGGCGGCGGCCACTTTGTGGGGGTTCACCTGGATGTCCACAATGCGGCCATCGGCCATGCGCATCACGCGGTCAGCCATGTCGGCAATGGGGGCGTTGTGGGTGATGACCACCGTGGTCGTGCCCAGTTCGCGGTTGACTCTTTCGATGGCCTGCAACACCACGATGCCGGTGGCACAGTCGAGCGCACCTGTGGGTTCGTCACACAGCAGCACCTGGGGTCGTTTGGCGATGGCCCGGGCAATGGCCACGCGTTGCTGTTCACCACCGGAGAGTTGCGACACAAAGTGGTTCATGCGGTCCGTCAGGCCCACCAAAGCCAAAGCGTCTTCAGGTCGCATGGGGTCTTGGGCAATGTCGGTGACCAGTGCCACGTTCTCCAGTGCCGTGAGGCTGGGGATCAGGTTGTAGAACTGGAACACAAAGCCCACATGTTCGCGCCGGTAGCGGGTGAGTTCGGCATCGCTGGCACCGGTCAGGTCGTGTGCCTCGCCCTGATGGACCCATTGGGCCGTTCCTGCCGTGGCGTTGTCCAAGCCCCCCAGAATGTTGAGCAAGGTCGATTTCCCGCTGCCCGAAGCTCCGAGCAAGACCACAAACTCGCCGGGCGTGATGCGCAGGTCTATGCCGCGCAAAGCCTGAACCGCAGCAGCCCCTTCGCCATAGACCTTGGTGAGGTTCTGGGCAATGAAAACGCACTCGTGCGATTGCGGACTTGGGGGCTGGGTCATCTGGCTGACAGGGCTGGGCTTGTGTTTGGGCCGCGCATCACATCACGAGGGTGCATTGGCGAAAGTCTTGAACGTTATGCATTGGCGCATGTCGTTGGATGACGTGGCTTGATGCGGATCAATCCATTCGCATGAATGCGCGCCTTGAGCCAGAGGGCCTATACCGACAGGTCAATTGACCGGTGCATGGCCATCCCGAAAAATGAAATTTCATTCAGACTGAAAGAAGGATCGTGGCATGGCTCAAAAACATTGGATATTGGTGGCCAACGCGTCGCATGCGAGGGTTTTTGAGCGCACATCGTTCACCGAGCCTTTGGTGGAGTTGACCGATTGGCTTCACCCTGAAAGCCGCATGGCCGCCAGCGAGACCGAGCGGGCGCCGTTGGGCCATTCAGCGGCGGGTCGGGCGGGGCTGGCTCCCCGGTCAGACCTCAAACAGCTGCATCGCAGCGAGTTTGCAAAAACGCTGGCGAAGTATTTTCATGAGGCGGTTTTGAACCACCGCGTGAATGCCTTGGCCGTGTTCGCCTCTAACCCTTTCATGGGGGAGTTGCTGTCGCACCTGGACGCGTCTGTGCAACACACCCTTGTGGCGAAACACGTGCTGGATTTGACGGCATTGAACGTGACAGAGTTGGACAAACGCCTACGCACTGAATTTCGGTTGTAGCAACGCCAGCACCTGTGCGTCGTCCACTTGTGGGAACTGTTGGTAAAACTGCGCCACAGCCATGAAGTCTTCAGGGGCGGACAGGCAGACCGTTTCGTCAGCCAGGGGTTGGATTTTGGCCAAAGCTTCCGGGCTGGCCACCGGAATGGCGCAGACCAAACGCTGCGGGTGGTGTTGGCGCAGGGCTTTGAGTGCCGACATCATGGTGGCCCCTGTGGCCAAGCCATCGTCTACCACGATGACCACGCGCCCCTGAACCGGAATGGGTGCTCGAATTTGGCTGTATTGCTGGCGCCGCGACTTCAGGGTTTTCATCTGCCGCTGGATTTCATCTTTCACATATTGCGGGTTAATGCCCATCGCGGCGGCGAAAGGGGACAGATAGGCCAGCCCTGTTTCGTCCACTGCGCCGATGGCCACTTCGGGCTGAAACGGTGCACTCAGTTTGCGCACCAGCACCACGTCCATTTCCCCATGCAGGGCTTGCGCCATCCACACCCCCATGGGCACAGCGCCACGGGGGATCGCCAGCACCAAAGGGTTTTGGCCTTCGTATTTGTTCAGCGCTTTTGTTAATTGGTGGGCTGCATCAAGGCGGTCTTTGAACATGGTGGGTTCCGTTGGCGTGGTTTGACTGGATTGTCAAAACAAGCCGCATCGGCTGTCTGTGTCGGGTGCCACAGACCAGGCCCTCGACAAGCGGTCCCTGATGTGGCTTGCATACCGGTTGCCCAACCGGAATGAAAAAAAGCCGCTCAACGTATGCTGAGCGGCTTGTGCTTTACCCCCCCATGCTTGTCGGGGGGGCTTGTCGTTCGCTGGGGCTTACAGGCCTGCAGCTGCTTTCAGTGCAGCAGCGCGGTCGGTGCGCTCCCAAGTGAAGTCGGGCTCGTCACGGCCAAAGTGGCCATAAGCGGCGGTCTTGCTGTAGATCGGGCGCAGCAGGTTCAGCATCTGGATGATGCCTTTGGGGCGCAAATCAAAGTGTTCGGCCACCATGGCTGACAACTTGTCGTCCGAAATCACGCCAGTCCCTGCGGTGTTCACGGTGATGTTCATCGGGCGGGCCACGCCAATGGCGTAAGCCACCTGCACCTGGCACTGGGTGGCCAGACCTGCGGCCACGATGTTCTTGGCCACATAGCGGGCAGCATAAGCGGCCGAGCGGTCGACCTTGGACGGGTCTTTGCCTGAGAACGCGCCGCCACCGTGCGGGCAAGCGCCGCCGTAGGTGTCCACAATGATCTTGCGACCCGTCAGGCCGCAATCACCCTGAGGACCACCGATGACGAAACGGCCAGTGGGGTTGATCAGGTATTTGGTGTCTTGCAGCCACTCTTTGGGCAGCACGGGCTTGATGATCTCTTCGATGATGGCTTCGGTGAAGCTGGCCTTCATCTTGGTGGCGGTTTCCGACTGGTCGGGGCTGTGCTGGGTGGACAGCACCACGGTGTCGATGCTGTGGGGTTTGCCGTCCACATAGCGCATGGTCACCTGGCTCTTGGCGTCGGGGCGCAAGAAAGGCAGACGGCCGTCTTTGCGCAGCTGGGCCTGGCGCTCGACCAAGCGGTGTGCGTAATAAATAGGGGCGGGCATCAGCTCGGGCGTTTCGCTGCAGGCATAGCCAAACATGAGGCCCTGGTCACCTGCGCCGATGTTCAAAAAGTCATCCGATGCGTGGTCCACGCCCTGAGCGATGTCGTTGGACTGCTTGTCATAGGCCACCAGCACGGCGCAGCCTTTGTAGTCGATGCCGTATTCGGTGTTGTCGTAGCCGATGCGCTTGATGGTGTCGCGGGCCACCTGGATGTAGTCCACATTGGCTTGCGTGGTGATCTCACCGGCCAGCACGACCAGACCGGTGTTGGTCAGGGTTTCGGCGGCCACGCGGCTCAGCGGGTCTTGCTCGAAGATCGCGTCCAGAATCGCATCAGAGATCTGGTCTGCGACCTTGTCGGGATGGCCTTCGGAGACGGACTCCGAGGTGAAGAGGTAGTCGTTGGACATGAAAAAGGCTCCTAAAGTTTCATCGGTTTGTCGGCGTTGCCGACCCTGAAAACCCGGAGCCTGGCGAACGCTTTAGCAGAATTTGTGAATCGCCCTGCAAGTAGTTCAGTTAACTCGGCGATGCGTGGATTATAAAAGATCGCAAAGGCCCCGCCAAAATCATGTCCAATACAGCCTATGGACATACCCACCCCAATTGAAAACCGCCTGGTCGACCTGGAGATCAAGGCCGGTTTTACCGAAGACCTGCTGGACCAGCTCAACGCGCAGGTGTACCGCCAACAGCAGCAAATTGACGCGCTCATTCAGGAACTTCGCCAGATGCGCGACCGCCTGCCCGAGTCGGGCGGCGGTGCCGAACTGCGTAACTTGCGCGACGAAATCCCGCCGCACTACTAACCCCTCTTGTTGAAGCCGATGCACAGCATTCAGGACATCCGCGACCATCTGCGTGCACTGGGGGCCAACGAACGGCATGAACAGCGCGTGCTGCGCCTGTGGGCGCAAGCCAAGCCGCAGGACAGCGGTCGCAGACCACTAGAGAGTTTCATGCCCACGGCCGTGCGCGAGACCCTGCCTGCGCTCAGCCAAATGCTGAGCGGCCTGGCCACGCTGCGCGAGCAGCACCCGGGGCAAGACGGTTCGGCCCGTTTGCTGGTGGGCCTGCAAGACGGCCAGACGGTGGAAAGCGTGCTGTTGCCGCGCGACGGTCTGTGCGTTTCATCCCAGGTGGGCTGCGCAGTGGGCTGCGTGTTTTGCATGACCGGGCGTGAAGGCCTGATCCGCCAGGTGGGCAGTGCCGAGATCGTCGCGCAGGTGGCTTTGGCTCGCACGCTGCGGCCCATTAAAAAAGTCGTCTTCATGGGCATGGGCGAGCCTTCGCACAACCTGGACGCGGTGATGGATGCCATTGACCTGCTGGGTACGGTGGGCAACATCGGCCACAAGAATCTCGTGTTTTCCACCGTGGGCGATGCCAGGGTGTTCGAGCGCTTGCCGCAAGGCCGCGTCAAACCGGCACTGGCCTTGTCGCTGCACACCACGCGTGCCGATCTGCGGGCGCAACTGTTGCCCCGTGCCCCGCGCTTTGACCCGCAAGATTTGGTGGAAGCCGGCGAGGTTTATGCCCGCGCCACCGGCTACCCGATCCAGTATCAGTGGACCTTGATTGAGGGCGTGAACGACAGCGCCGAAGAAATCGACGGCATCGTGCGCCTGCTCAAGGGCAAATACGCGCTGATGAACATGATCCCCTACAACGCGGTGCCCGATTTGCCTTATGCCAGGCCCAGCTGGGAACGCGCCGCCGAGATCGCCCGCAGTCTGCACCAGCGTGGCGTGCTCACCAAGCTGCGCCAGTCGGCGGGGCAGGATGTCGATGGTGGGTGTGGCCAGCTCAGGGCGCGGGATGTGCAGCGCGTGCAACCCATGAAAATGTTGATGTCGGGGCTGAAGCCCGCGACCTACAAATCTGTCCTGTAGGTCGGCACCTTCAGGTCCGACGTCTTTCTGTTCAACGCCCCGGCAGCTTGACCAGCCCACTGGACAGGGCGGTGCCTGCCAAAATCACGGCACCACACAGCAGCATCCAGGCGGTCACGGTTTCACCCAGAAACAGCACCCCATAAGCGATGGCAAAAACCGGCACCAAAAAGGTGACCGTCAGCGCCCGCGCAGGCCCCGAGTTCTCGATCAACTTGAAATACAGGATGTAGGCCACGCCTGTGCACAGCACCCCCACCACCAGCAATGCCCCCCAGGCCGATGCGCTGGGCCAGTGGTCCGGGCGGAACCACAGCGCAGGCAAGGCCAACGCCAGCGTGGCGCCGATCTGGCTGCCGGTGGCGGTGACCAATGGCGGCAGGCTGGGGATGTGTTTTTTGGTGAAGCTCGCGGCCAGCGCATAGCAAGTGGTGGCCGCCAGGCAGGCCAGCACGGCCCAGGCTGGGGCAATGCCCGAGGCGTTGGGCTTGAAGCTGGCTTGCCCACCCGCCAACAGCACCACGCCGCCAAAGCCGATGGCCAGACCCACGGTGCGCGACAGGCTGGGTTTGTCACCCAGCCAAACCCAAGCGACGAGCGCGCCAAACAAGGGCACGGTGGCGTTCAGGATGGATGAAAAACCCGTGGTGATGTGCATCACGGCAAACGAGTACAACGCGAAGGGAATCCCGCTGTTGAGCACGCCCACAAACAGCACGGGCTTCCAGTGTTGGCGCAGCTCGGCCCAATGGCCTTTGGCCAGCATCAGGGGCAGCAGGAAGACCGAGGCAATGGCCACCCGAATGGCGGCGGTAGGCAAAGCGCCCAGTTCCAGCGCCGCCACACGCATGAACAAAAAAGAAGAGCCCCAGATGGCGGCCAGGATCAGGAAGTCGGCCAGCCAGCCTTTGGCGTGAGAAGTGGTCATTGGGGAGAGTTTTCAGACAGCCTTGTGGCCTTCAAGTTCCAGCAGCGCTTCTTTGCGCCACAACCCACCAGCGTAACCTGTGAGTTGGCCGCCCGCACCCAGAATGCGGTGGCAGGGCACGATGATACTCACCGGGTTGCGACCCACGGCTGCGCCCACGGCGCGCACCGCCTTGGGCTTGTCCAAAAGCCGTGCCAGATCGCCATAGCTACGTGTCTGGCTTGCCGGGACGGACAGCAAGGCCTGCCAAACCGATTTCTGAAACGGGGTGCCGGCAGATAAATCCAGAGGCAAATCGAACGTGCTTAATTGGCCAGCGAAATAGGCCAGTAATTGATTTTTAGTCTCTTGCAACAGGGGGTTGGCGGCGTTGGGCGTCCAATTTTGCATGTCCACCTCGCTGGGCTCATGGCGCTGGCCTTCGAACCAAGCACCGCTCACACCCTGGGGCGTGGCCGTCAGAATCATCGGCCCCAAAGGGCTGTCGAGGCGAAGGGTGTCGGTGAGTTTCATGGGCAGGCGTTTCGGCGTGAAGGCGAATGGGGCAGCTAGCAACTGCGAAAAGTGTTCATGTTAGCCACAAATACAGGCCATGGTTGAGTGGCTTGGTGGGTTTCAAGTCGGTGCTTAGGGTCCGATTTTGAACCGCTTGCCGCCTACAATGCAGGTGCAACCCCAAGGTCGGCCTCTGTGGCCTTTTTTATTGGTTCATCCCATGCAAGTCACCCCCTCGATTTTCAAAGCCTATGACATCCGTGGCGTGGTGCCGTCGACCCTGAATGAAGCCGTGGCCGAGGGCCTGGGCAAGGCTTTTGGCACCCAGGCGCAGGCCGAAGGCCAGACCACGGTGGCCGTGGGTCGCGATGGCCGCCTGAGCGGCCCCAGTTTGACGGCCGCGCTGATCCGAGGCCTGGTGGCCGCAGGCATCCAGGTCATCGACATCGGCATGGCCACCACGCCCATGCTCTACTTTGCGGCCAACACCGCTTGCCAATGCGGCATCCAGGTGACCGGCAGCCACAACCCCAAGGACTACAACGGCTTCAAGATGGTGCTGGCCGGCCGCGCCATTTATGGCGACGAGATTCAGGCCTTGCGCCAGATGATGGAAACCGAAACCTGGCAGCTGCAGGATGGCGGGAGCGTCAGTCAGCTGGATGTGCTTGCCGACTACACGCAGCGCATCGTGGGCGACATCCAGTTGTCTCGCCCCATGAAAATCGTGATCGACTCGGGCAACGGCATCGCGGGTGCTTCGGCTCCCGGCATCTTCCGAGCCCTGGGCTGCGAAGTGATCGAGCTGTTCAGCGAGGTCGACGGCGAGTTCCCCAACCACCACCCCGACCCCAGCAAACCCGAAAACCTGCAAGACCTGATGCAGGCCCTGAAAACCACTGGCGCTGAATTGGGCTTGGCTTTTGACGGCGATGGCGACCGTTTGGGCATCGTGACCGCAGACGGCAACAACATCTACCCCGACCGCCAGATGCAGTTGTTTGCACAAGACGTGTTGAGTCGCGTGCCGGGTGGCACCATTTTGTTTGACGTGAAGTGCTCGCAGCGCCTGGCTCCGGCCATCGAGGCCGCAGGGGGCAAGCCCCTGATGTACAAGACAGGCCACTCCCTCATCAAGGCCCAGATGCGGGCCATTGAGGCTGCAGGCGGCCAGGCCCCTTTGGGCGGCGAGATGAGCGGCCACATCTTCTTCAAGGAGCGTTGGTACGGTTTTGACGATGGCACTTATGCAGGCTGCCGCTTGCTCGAAATCGTCAGCCAATCACCCGATGCCAACGTGGTGCTGAACGCCTTGCCCACCAGCTTCAGCACGCCCGAACTGAACGTGGCTTGCGCCGAAGGCGAACCGCACAGCGTGACCAGCGCTTTGCAGGTGCTGGCCGGCGATGCCTTCAAGGCCCCTGCCAAAGTCTTCACCATCGACGGCCTGCGTGTGGACTGGCCAGATGGCTTCGGCTTGATCCGCGCCTCCAACACCACGCCGGTGCTGGTGTTGCGCTTTGAAGGCCAAACCGAAGCGGCCTTGCACCGCATCGAGGGTGACATGCTGGCGCTGTTGCGCTCGGTCAAGCCTGACGCGCAGATTCAGGCTTCGGCGCATTGAGCGGATCAGTCCATAAAGAACCATCCATGAACACACCTGATTCTTTGTTGAGCACTGACCCCGAGGTCATCGTGTTCAACCTCAAGCAACGCTATACCGGCGTCTCAGCCACCATCAACGCGCTCGTGCCCTTGCAAGCCAAGCAGTGGCGCTTGGGTTTTTGTGGCACGCGCATGTCCAATGGCATCGATGGCATGACGCTGGGTCAGGCGATTGCCCTGTCGCGCAAACCGCCAAAAGGGCGGCCTTTTCGCATCTGGCATGTGCGGCGTGACCCGGAAATGATGGCCGCTATTTTTGCCCGTGATGTTTTGCGTCTGCCGATCAAACTGGTGTTTACCTCGGCCGCTCAGCATTTGCATGGCCGCTTTCCGCGCTGGCTGATTTCCAAAATGGACGCGGTCATCTCCACCACGCCCTTGGCTGCCAGCTTTGTGCCCAACACCACGGCGGTGGTGCCCCACGGCATTGATCTGTCTCGTTTCAGTCCGCCACCGGACAAACTCACAGCATGGGCCGACTCGGGCTTGCCCGGTCAGTACGGCATTGGCGTGTTTGGCCGGGTGCGCCCTGACAAAGGCAGTGATGTGTTTGTGCAGGCCATGATCCAGGCCTTGCCCCAGCTGCCGGGTGCCACGGCCGTGATCGCGGGCTTGGCACAAGCCCAGCACCAGGCCTATCAACAAGACCTGCAGCAACAGATCGACGCAGCCGGCCTGCACGATCGCATTGTCTTTCTGGGCGAAGTGCCTGCAGGCGAAGTGCACCGTTGGTACCAGCGTTGCTTGCTTTGCGTGGCTTGCCCGCGCTACGAACCGTTTGGCCTGACGCCATTTGAGGCGGCGGCAACGGGATGTGCGCTGGTCTGCTCACGCACAGGGGCTTTTGACCAATTGGCCATACCCGGCGAGACCGGTGAAATGGTGGACACCGGCGACGTGCGAGGACTGACCCAGGCGGTGTTGTCCGTGCTGCGCGATCAGCAGCATGCGGTCCAAATGGGTGAGGCTGCGCGTGTCCGGGTGACTGAGCATTTTTCGCTGGCCCGAGAGGCCGAGGGCATTGGCCGCGTGTACCAGCAACTGTTTGACACCGCATGCGCCTGAGCTTGCTGCAACGTGCATCCCTGTGGCTCTATGGCTGGGCCATGTGGCTCTTAGTGCCTGTGCTCAAACGCAAGCTGCGCCGCCGTGGGGCACAAGAGTCCGGCTATTTAAAGCACATTGAGCAGCGCTGGGGGATCTACCCCGGCATACCAGCCTCCAAAGGCGCTGTGTGGGTGCACGCCGTTTCTTTGGGTGAAACGCGTGCAGCTGCCATTTTGATCAAGGCCTTGCGCCAGCAATCCCCCGGAGTTCGCATCTTACTCACCCACGGAACTGCTACGGGGCGTGCCGAAGGGCTGGGGCTTTTGCAAGCGGGTGACGTGCAAGCATGGCAACCTTGGGATATGCCCAGCGCGGTGCAAGGGTTCTTGGACCATTTTCAGCCGTGCATGGGTGTGCTGCTGGAAACCGAAGTCTGGCCGCAACTCATCCACACGTGCGCGCAGCGAGGCTTGCCTGTGCACTTGGTCAACGCCCGCATGAGCGAGCGCAGCTTGCGTAAAGCGCTGCGACAAAGGGCCTTGGCTTTACCCGCCTATGGCCGCTTGACCGGCGTCTTGGCGCAAACCGAAGCCGATGCCCAGCGCTTGTGCCAGCTGGGCGCACCCGTGACGGCGGTGATGGGCAACCTCAAATACGACATCCAGATCGACCCAAGCCAAGCTGCCTTGGGTCAGCAGTGGCGCGCCGGCACCCAACGTCCGGTGGTGATGTTCGCCAGCAGCCGCGAAGGCGAAGAGGCACAGTGGCTTGCCTTGCTGGACCAGATTAGCCCCCAAGAGCAAGCGTCGGTACAGTGGCTGGTGGTGCCGCGTCACCCGCAACGTTTTAACGCCGTGGCTCAATTGATCGAAGCAGCTGGCTGGTCGGTGCAGCGCCGCAGCCAGTGGCCCGTCGAGTCAGTGCCCGCAGCCAAGCCCAAGACCGTCTGGCTGGGCGACTCGCTGGGCGAGATGCAGGCTTACTACCAACTGGCCAGCGTGGCTTGGCTGGGCGGCAGCTTTGAGCCTCTGGGTGGGCAAAACCTGATCGAGGCCGCAGCCTGTGGCTGCCCCATCGTCATGGGACCGTACACTTTCAACTTCGCCGAAGCCGCCATTCAAGCTGAGCAGTATGGCGCAGCCATTTGCGTACACAGCATGGCCGAGGCTTGGGCCGCCACGCAGTGCTGGGTCAGCCAGCCTGAAACAGCGCAAACAGCCCAAGGCTCTGCACGCCGGTGGCTGGCCCAAGGGCAGGGCGCTGCCCGTGCCTGTGCACAATTACTGCTGAGCACCACACACCCATGAGCCCCTCCGCACCCTCCCTTTTGAGCCCCGTGACTGTCATTGTGGTCACGTACAACAGCGCCCATTGTTTGGCCGCGCTGCACCCGCTTTTGCAGCATTGCCCGCACCTCATCGTGTCGGACAACGCCAGCGGCGACGACACCGCCGCCCAAGCCCAAGCACGCTGGCCGCAAGCCACCGTTCTGGCGCACGAGCGGAACCTCGGTTTTGGGGCAGCGAATAACCGCGCCTTGGCCCAAGTGCAAACGCCATTCGCTTTGCTGCTGAACCCCGACTGTGAAATGTCGGAGGCGCAGTTGGAGCAGCTGTTGGCCGCCGCCGACCAGTTCCCCGAAGCCGCCATGCTGGCCCCGCAGTTGGTCGATGCCCATGGCCAGCCCGAGGTGAACTACCGTTGGCCCAGCACCCTCTGGGTCTCCAAAGGGCCAGCAGCCAGCGGCCCGGCCAGCGTGGGCTTTGTGTGCGGCGCGGCCATGTTGTTGCGCATGAGTACTTGCCGGTCCACAGGGTTTTTTGATGAAACGTTTTTCTTGTATTACGAGGACGACGATCTCTGCCTGCGCTTCTTCCAAGCTGGTTTGCCCATGGTCATCGTCCCGCAGGTGCAGGCCTTGCACCGTTCGCGCGGCTCGGTCAAAGGCAAGTCGCCATGGCGCAGCGAGTACTGGCGCGGCTATCACCATGCGCAGTCCAAGATCACTTTTGTTGCGAAGCATTTTGGTGGGCATGAAGCTTCCAAGAAGCGTCATCGCCTTATTGGGGTAACAACGTTGGCCTTGTGCATCCGCGTTCTGTTGCCTTCGCCCAAACATATTGCCCGAATGGTGGGGCGGTTTCGCGGGCTCATCAACTACCAAAATCCTTTTCAATGAGCGAATTACAGACATACGTAATCAATTTGGATCGATCCAAAGACCGATTGGATGCTATTACCCATCAGTTGGATGGGCTTGGTTTGCCGTTCATGCGAATTCCTGCCGTCGATGGAAAACAAGCCAGTCCAGAGCAAAAGGCTTGTATTGATGAGCACACCTATCAAAGAAAGCACGGTAAGCCTTCGCTGCCCGGCGAGCTGGGCTGCTATCTGTCGCATGTGAAGGCGATACAAACCTTTTTGTATTCCGATGCACCGTTTGCTTTGATCTTGGAAGATGATGCAATCTTTGGTGAGGGGTTTGTGGACGCCGTCCATGAACTGATGCGGCATCCCCAAAAATGGGACATGGTCAAACTCTCCGGCGTACATTCGGGTACACCTGTCTCCGTGTTCAATTTGAACGCCAAATATGGTTTGGCTGTGATGTTCAGTAAATGCACCTGCTCCAGTGCGTATTTGATCAACCGCACGGCCGCTCTAGCCTACAGCGAGAAACTTTTACCGATGACGCTTCCCTATGATCACGAGTTCGATCTTGGGTGGAAATACCAAATTAAGGTTATGGCTGTGAGCCCCTTTCCAGTGATTCACAACGAAGCAGTTGCAACCACCATTGTTCCTGGATCGGTCCCCAATTTGAAATTTCGTGGACGCAAACGTTGGCCAACCCATTTGTATCGGCTGCGGACTGAGCTTTCTCGTCTTTCTTATGCGGTTTTACAGTATTGGTTATCCAAATGAACCGCCTACCCATGAGCGCACAACACAACATCAACATGGAGGGTGCTATTGCTCGAATGGAGCCCATGAAGTCCTAATTGTCTGCAGCTGGTTTGAATCTCCCCGGTTTTGAGGAGACTCCACACTTCGAGAAGATGGTGTTATGAGTAAGAAATCAAACCATTTTTCACCCGGATGAACAGGTGCCACCTCAAAGGCTCACTGGGCGACAGTTTGCATGCAGTGCTGTGCGCTGCGGGCTTCAACATCCGCTGGCTGCTGCGCATGATCGCTAAAAAGGGCATCGACCTTTTTGGGCTCTGCTGTGGGCCAGTGGTTTTGGGCAACTTGACCGTCAATTGCGGCAGATCTGTGTTGGCAGCTCGCTCAAGTCCGGATAAATGGCCTTGACGGGGGCTAGAAAGTGAATTTTTCAGAGGCGACTACTCAAACACCTGTCCCAAATTCGAGGTCCACTTCAGCCTGCTGCGCTTGACGTTGTTCTCAAGAGTTTGTGTGTTGGCTTTTGTGCGCGTGTGCCATACCCAACAAGCACACGAGCGTCACCAAAAAGAAGTTCCTGAAAAAGGTCAGCTGCAAGGCGACCTCGCTCAGACCGAAGATCAGGTACATCAAGCACAGGCTCATGCCCATGAGCCCGATGTTTTGAACGTGTGTGTCGGCGTGGTGTCGGATACGCCAGAAGTACCACAGGCTCAAACCATACATGGAGCTCATGGCCAGCAGCCCCAGCAGTCCCTTGGTCACCCAAATGTTCAGGAGTTCGTTGTGTACCGTGTGTAGCTGGGCAATGAAGGGGTCATACGCGCCATTCGTGGCCGACGCTTGCAGCATCGACACCATACTGTCGCGGCCAATGCCGGTCAGTGGGTTGATCATGGCGGTATCAAACGCAAAGCGGATCAGCTCCAGCCTCGGCCCAACAGAGCCCTCCACCACCTGCCCATTGTCCAACCAGATCATGGCTCCCCGTGCCGCATCTTGGACGCGGCTCACCAAATAACTGTCTGCAGCAAGGAAGGTCAACACGGACAAGGCCAATAGAACGCTCAGCAGCAGCCAAACACGTGCAATCGCCAGTGGCCGTATGCACTTGATGTACACCAAATAAGCCAACACCGGCAGCGCCAGCAAGCAGCCTTTGCTCCCGCTCAAAACGGCGGCTATTACCCCAGCCATTAAGCCCGTCAGCGCCCACACATTGAGCCATGACCTCAGGCGTTGTTTGGACTCATAGCCAATGACAGAGGCGGCGGCCAAGCACATGGCTATGGAGCCGAAGGGAATGGGGTTGTGTACAAGATATCCAGCACGTTCAGCACCCAACAATAAAACTTCGTAGCCTGCAATGGCTGCGGCAATCAGCGCACCTGCGGATGCCCCCGCCCAAAAGGCATGGGGATTGGCATCATACGAGCTGAGTGCCCAGAAAATCGGCAGAGTCAAAAAGATGGCCACTGGCAGGTGGTAAATCGCCCAACGCTCGCCATGAAAAAGGTTCAGTGCTGTGAGGCATAGGGCCAGTACCAACAAACCAACCAACACGGGCCATTCTTGTGAATGTACTCGTTGCATGTTCGCAGAACGAGGAAGGGCCACCAGCTTGTAAATGCCTATACATGCAAACAAGAGGCCAAACAAAGCCAGCACAGGCCGAAAGCCTAGCGATAAGGCCGACATCAGAAACAGTCCTGTATTGAGAAATAAATTCATAAGTTTAAATTTTTTGTTTGAATGCGATCGCGATGCGAGGGCATTTGATCCACAGCAGTTTCAGCAAAGACCATATGACTCCTGGCCTGTCGGGGTTGCGCAGTGCAAACAGCAACATAGACGTAGTGCTATTGTGCGGAGCTCGGGCAATCAAGGCCAATGCGGTTTTGCTTTTTTGGATATATTTAGCGATCTTCCCTTGACACAAGTGAGGTTTTCCCGCTGTGTGCAAGTCTTGGGTGATTTGTGTGTAAACCGCCAGCTGACGCCGGTATTTATTGCTTGCGTGTATGAGGAGTGACTCAGGATCTCCTTGGACGCGGGCCGACAGACCACCTTGGCGGTATTGGATCAATGGCTTCGGGATGGTCCTGCCTCCACCCAAAGCAGCGGCGCGCAAACTGAGCACCTGGTCTTCGTAATCCACGCCGGAGGCCAGTGGGCCGAATTCCTTAAACAGTCGCTTGTGAAAGGCGAATGTCGCACCAATCACGTAAGGTCTTTTTTTGCACCAAGTTTGCGCATCGGGCCATTGTTCCAAGTGGCCTATTTGAATAAGCCCCAATGCATGCCCAGATTTGTCGATGCTCGTGGCGTAGCTGGCGATCAAGTTGAGCTGACCATGGCTCTCCCGCCATGCTTGCAAGACAGACTGCACCCGATGGGGTTCACTCAAGTCGTCGCCCGCTGCCACGATGATCAGATCGCTTTGTGCGCAGGCAACTGCCTGGTTGTAGTGACGCGCAATCCCAAGGTTCGTCTCGTTGCGGCGTACCGACACGGTGTGCAGCCCCTCGTACTTGTCAGCCAATTGGCACAACTGGTCGAAAGTGTTGTCGGTGGAACAATCGTCGCTGAGGACGATTTCGATGGGCTCACAGACTTGGCCCAAGCAGCTCATGGCCGCCTCCACGATGGTATCGGCTTGGTTGTAAGCAAACAAAAACAGCGTAGCGGGGAAGGCTTTTGCTTGCGTCCTCATCGTCGTTTTTTCTCCCAGACCCATGCATGCCGCACCATGGTCTCAAGGTCGGTATATTGGGGTTGCCAGCCCAGTTGCTGTCTCGCCAGTGTGGCGTCCGCCACCAGTCTTTCCGGGTCGCCATCGCGCCGAGGTGCGTCGCGAACGGTTACCGGTTGGCCCGTCACCCGATTGGCTGTGTCGATCACTTCTTGAACTGAAAATCCGCTGCCATTGCCCAAGTTGTAGCGCTGGCTATCACCACCTTTCATCAGGCTTTGCAGCCCCAGCCAGTGCGCGGTGCAGAGGTCATTGATGTGGATGTAGTCGCGGATGCATGTGCCGTCGGGTGTATCGTAGTCGCGGCCAAATACCTCAATATGGGTACGCCGCCCCGATGCGGCTTGCAATACCAGGGGGATCAGGTGCGTTTCGGGCTCATGTCGCTCGCCCAGTTCACCGTCAGGGTCGGCCCCTGCTGCGTTGAAGTAGCGCAGACACACGGACTTCAACCCGTATGCCCGGTCATAGTCCTCCAGCACCTGTTCGATCATCAGCTTGCTGCGGCCATAAGGATTGATGGGATTCTGAGTGTGAACTTCATCAATCGGCGTGTACTGTGGCGCGCCAAAAGTAGCGGCAGTTGACGAGAAAATGAACCGATTTACATCCGCCGTTCGCATCGCATCCAACAAATTCAGCGTGTTTGAGACATTGTTTTCGTAATATTTGGCCGGGTTCTTCACGGACTCGCCAACTTGGATAAACGATGCAAAATGCATGACAGCGTCATAACAGCCTGATTGCAACAATTTAGCTAACAAGGTGCGGTCGGCCAGATCGCCCTCTACAAACGCACCGAACAACACGGCATCACGATGGCCGCTGCTCAAATTATCCAATGTGGTCACTTCGCAGCCCATGCGGCCGAGCAGTTTGACCATGTGAGAACCTATGTAGCCTGCACCACCAATCACCAAAATATTCATTCTTGTTCTTCGTATTCAAGAGCGCCCTCAAAGGGCATATTCAATTCAATTTTGGTGAAAAGTGCTTGGCGTGAGCGAAACACGCTTTCCTGCAAGAACTGGATGTCGCTCAAGTTATTTCAGCAGCTTGCTGATGTTGAGTACATCCTCGACTTTCAACACCCCAGCCGCCTGACGCAGCTTCAACTGCCCCAGCAGCACGTCATAACGTGCTTTGGCCAGATCGCGTTTGGTTTGGAAGAGTTGGCTTTGGCTGTTGAGCACATCGATGTTGATGCGCACGCCCACCTGGTAGCCCAACTTGTTGGCGTCCAAGGCGCTTTGGCTGGAGGCTTCGGCGGCTTCCAGAGCTTTGACCTGTCCTAAACCCGATTGCACGCCAAAAAAAGCGGTGCGTGTGGCTTGGCTGACCGTGCGTTGCGCCCCGTCGAGGTCGTTGCGGGCTTTTTCTTCCAGCGAGACGGTTTCCTGAATGCGGTTTTGGGTGGCATAACCCGCATACAAGGGCAGGTTAAATGCCAAGCCGATGGTGCCGGTGTTGTTGTTGACCCTGGACGGGGATGCGTCACCGCGGAACCGCGTGCCGCCATACGAGGCGGTCAAGTCCAATGTCGGCATGTGTCCGGCTTTGGCTTTTTCGGTTTCGAGTTGGGCCACTTCCAAACCGATGCGGGCTTGCTCAATGGCCGGGCTTTGCGCGGTGGCTTGCTGGACCCATGTTTCTGCATCTGCGCCAGCAGTCGTAATGAGGGCTGCACCCGCTTTGAGGGCCAGGGGCTGTGCGTTGTTTGTTCCCACCGATTGGTCGAGTGCCAGTTTTTTGACCCGCAAATCGTTTTCGGCTGCAATTTCTTGAGCCGTCACCAAGTCAAAGCGTGCTTGCGCTTCACGGGTGTCGGTGATGGTGGATGTGCCCACTTCAAAGTTGCGCTTGGCTGCAGCCAATTGCTCGGAAACGGCAGACTTTTGGGCTTTCACAAAAGCCAGGCTTTCCTGCGCGGTGAGAACATCAAAATAAGCTTGACTGACGCGCACGATGAGGTCTTGTTCTGCAGCTTTCAGCTGCGCCTGGGCGACGTCAACCTGCTTAAGACCTTGCCGGTAGCCGGCCAGGTTGGCGGGACGGAACAGCGGTTGGCTGGCACTGAGCGTGGTGGTGCGTGTGCCATACCGTGCATCTGCATTGGTGCTGGTTTTGTTGTCGAAATCAGACTCACTCACCGTCGCCCCGAGTCCAGCGGTCGGACGCAACAAGGCTTTGGCCTGTTCGGCTTTGGCCAAGTTGGCTTGGTATTGAGCCTGTGCAGCTTTGAATGAAGCGTCATAACCCTTGGCAGCTTCGTAAAGTTGGACCAGACTTTGGGCGTGGGCGGTGCCTGTCAAAACAGCCGCCAGGGAAAGAGTCAAGGGCAGGAGACGCAGTTTCATCGGGTTACTTTCAGAATTCAGTGTGACCAGCCGATTCAATAAACCGGAATGGTGGGGTCGACTTGCACGGACCAGGCATGGATGCCGCCAGATACGTTGGCGACCTGGAAGCCATGTTGGGCCAAAAAAGCCGCCACTTGCATGCTGCGGCCACCGTGGTGGCACAGGCAGGCGATGGGGCGGGATTTGTCCAGCTCATCCAGTCGGGCGGGTATGGTTTGCATGGGCATGTGCACGAGATCCAGCGCATCGATCTTGGCGCTGGCCGTTTGCACTTCCCAGCCTTCACGCACATCCAGCAGGATGGGCCGTTGTGTCTGGCCTTTGGCCCAATCGGCGAGCTGTGCGGGGGTGATCTGTTCCATGGCGTGCTGCGCGGTCAGAACTGGAAGCGCGAGGGCTCGGTGAACCCGCTCAGGCGTGCGGCATTGCAGTCCCAAGGCTCGGTGGTGGTCCAGCTGCTGTCGCTGGTGCGGGTGATCAGCGTCGCGCGCATCATGGGCTCGTCACCCACGATGGCAGCCAGGCGGCCCCCCACAGCGAGTTGCTGCAACAAGGCGGCAGGCACTTCGGCCACGGAGCCATTGAGCAAAATCACGTCAAACGGGCCATCGGCAGCAGCGCCTTGGCTGCCCTCGGCGTTGCGCACAGTCACGTTGCTCACACCTGTTTTTTGCAGGTTGGCTTGCGCTTGGGCTGCCAAATTGGCGTCGATTTCCAGGCTCAGCACGTGCGCGGCTTGGTTTGCCAGCAAGGCGGCCATGAAGCCCGAACCGGTGCCAATGTCCAGCACTTTGTCGGTTTTTTTCACCGCCAGATCTTGCAGCAAACGAGCCTGAACCCGGGGTGCCAGCATGACCTGGTTGGGCGCAGAGCCCAAAGGGATTTCCATGTCGACAAAGGCCAGGGCTTTGTGCGCCAATGGCACAAAGTCTTCGCGGCGCACGACCGAGAGCAGGGCCAGCACTTGCGGGTCCAGCACTTCCCAGGGGCGGATTTGCTGTTCAATCATGTTGAATCGGGCTTGATTCAGATCCATGGGTTACTCCTGAAGGGGTTATCGCTAAATGAGGGTGATTTTAAGGGGCGGGAGCGTCATGTCCCTGACGGCTGGGGGCAAGGCCTGCTTTGCGGCGAATCCATTGCGCCAGGTCATCCATGTAGCAATACACCACGGGCACAACCACCAGGGTCAGCAAGGACGAGGTGATGACCCCGCCGATCACGGCCTGGCCCATGGGGGCGCGTTGCTCCGAGCCTTCGGTCATGGCAAAAGCCAGCGGCACCATGCCGAAAATCATGGCCAAAGTGGTCATCAAAATGGGGCGCAAGCGGACTTTGGCGGCCATCAAGAGGGCTGCGTTGCGTTCCATGCCCGGGATGACGTGGCCGTCCTTGTCTGTTTGGTTCTCGCGGGCCCGGATGGCAAAGTCCACCAGCAAAATGGCATTTTTGGTGACCAGGCCCATCAACATGATCACGCCGATGATCGAGAACATCGACAAGGTCGAGCGAAAAGCCATCAGGGCCAGGACCACACCGATGAGCGTGAGCGGCAATGCCGTCATCAAGGCCAGGGGCTGCAGGAAGCTCTTGAATTGGCTGGCGAGAATCATGTAAATGAAGATCACCGCCATCGCCAAGGCCGACACGGCATAGCCAAACGATTCGGCCATGTTTTTGGTGGAGCCGCCAAACTGGAAGCGGTAACCCGGAGGCAGGTTGACACCCTCCATGACCTTGCGGATGTCCGCCGACACTTCGCCAGCGGCCCGGCCGTAGGTGTTGGCGTTGATGGCCACTTCGCGCGTCAGGTCGCGGCGGTTGATCTGGTTGGAGCCGGTGGATTCGCTGACTTTGGCCACCTGGCCTAGGCGCACCACGCGCGGGTTGCCGTCTGGCCCTGCGCTCACAGCAAAGGGCAGTCGTTCCAGATCTTGCGGGGCATTGCGGCTTTCCGGTGACAGGCGCACGTTCACGTCATAGGTCTGGTCGTCGGGTGCCCGCCAGTTGCCCACGGTTTGGCCTGCGACCAGGGTCCGCAATGGTCCGGCCAGTTGCCCGGTCCCCAGGCCCAAGTCGGCGGCCGAGTCGCGCAGCACTTCTACGCGGATGGTGGGCTTGTTGGCTTTGACGCTGGAGTCCAGGTCCACCAGTCCGGGGATGTTGCGCACCTTGTCCATCACGCCCAAAGCCAAACGCTCCAGCTCCCGCTGGTCAGGGCCTTGCAAGGAGAACTCCACTTGCTTGTTGCCGCCCACCGAGTCCAGCAAGCCCACATGCGTGACGGTGACGCCGGGGATTTTGTTGAGCCGATCGCGCAGGATGCCAGACATCTCGTCCACATTGCGCTGGCGGTCCTTGCGGTCGATCAGGCGGATGTAAATGCTGGTGCTGTTTTTGCCCAAGGCGTTGCCTGTGTTGAGGGTGGCCAGGGTGTAGCGCACCTCTGGAAACTCGCGGATGATGGCTTCGACTTGTCTGGCTTTGGCTTCGGTCGCCTCTAATGAACTGCCCACAGGCGTCTGGAAATTCACAGTGGTTTCAGAAAAGTCGGCTTTGGGAACAAACTCGGTGCCCACAAAGCGGATCATGAAAATGCTCAGCGCAAACACACCCACCGCCATCAGCACGGTTTTGCGCTTGTGCACCAGAGACCAGGCCAGGATTGTTTGATAACCCTCGGCCAGTTGGTCGGTGCTGCGCTCAAACCAGCCGGTCACCCGGCCAATGGTCTTGTCATAGAAAGTCACGGGCGCATGGTGCTTGCCATGCGCTTCGATGCTCGGGTCGTGCCAGATGCTGGACAGCATCGGGTCGAGTGTGAAGCTGACAAACATCGAGATCATCACCGCCGCCACGATGGTGATGCCGAACTCGTGGAAGAACTTGCCGATGATGCCTTCCATGAAACCGATCGGCAAAAACACCGCCACGATGGACAGGGTGGTGGCCAGCACGGCCAGTCCAATTTCACTGGTGCCGTCCATGGACGCGTTGAACGCGTTCTTGCCCATCTGCACATGCCGAACGATGTTCTCACGCACCACGATGGCGTCGTCAATCAACAAGCCCACGCACAGCGACAAGGCCATCAGCGTGACCATGTTGATGGTGAAGCCAAACATCTGCATGAACATGAAGGTGCCGATCAGCGAGATCGGCAAGGTCAGCCCGGTGATGACGGTGGAGCGCCAGGAGTTGAGGAACAGAAAAACGATCAGCACTGTCAGGATGGCCCCCTCGATCAGGGTGCGGCGCACGTTGTCGACCGCCACGCGGATGGGGCGCGAGCTGTCCGTGATGGGCTCCAGTCGGATGCCTGCAGGCGTCTGGCTTTTCATCTCGGCCACGGTCCGCACAAGGCCGTCGATCACGTCGATGGTGTTCTCGTCCTGGGCTTTTTGTACCGTCATCAACAAGGTGCGTTGGCCGTTGTACAAGGCCATCGTGTCAAGCTCTTGGGCACCGTCTTGCACCCGTGCCACCTGAGACAAGCGCACCGAGGTGCTGCCTTTGCGGACCACGATGATGCGTTCAAAGTCTTCGGGACGCTTCATGCGCGATTCGATTTGAACCATGCGCTCTTGTTCCAGCGAGCGGATCGCCCCCACAGGCAAGTCTTGGTTTTCGTTGCGCACCGCGCTGACCACTTGGTCTGCCGTGACGCCCAGTGCTTCCATGGCCGCAGGTTGCAGGTACAGGTTGATCTCGCGTCGGGTGCCACCGACCAACGAGACGGAGCCGACGCCGCGCACGTTTTCCAGGCGCTTTTTGAGCACCTGCTCGGACCAGTTGGTCAACTCCACCGCACTGGGGGCTTTGCCCGTGGCCTTGTCAGTGCTTGCATCAGGCACCACGGCCAGCGACCAGATGGCGCGGGCGGACGGGTCAAACCGCAGCACTTTGGGCTCTTTGACTTCGGTGCGCAGGCTGGGGCGGATGGCCGCCACTTTTTCGCGCACATCTTCGGCGGCCTTGCGGCCGTTGATGTTCAGTTGGAACTCGATCACCACCACCGACTGGTTTTCGTAGCTGCGAGAGGTGAGGGCGCTGATGCCCGCGATAGAGTTCACGCCTTCTTCGATTTTTTTGGAGACTTCGCTCTCAACAATTTCGGGCGATGCGCCGGGGTATTCGGTGCTGACCACCACCACCGGGAAGTCGATGTTCGGGAACTGGTCGACTTTGAGCCGTTGGTAAGAGAACAGGCCCAGCACCACCAAGGCCAGCATGATCATGGTGGCAAAGACGGGGTTTTTCAGGCTGACGCGGGTGAACCACATGGATCTATCCCTTTCAGCGTACGCCAGCGGTGAACTTCACCAGCGTGCCTTCGCGCACCGCGCCTGCACTGGCTGTGAGCACTTGAGCCCCTTCAGCAAGACCTTGCACCTCGACCCAGGTCAGTGTGATGTTTTTCAACGTCTTCTCGGCACGGGTGCCGGTTTGCACGGTCACATGACGCACTTGCTCGCCATCGACCACCTGCACATAAGGCTGAGGCTTGTCGGTGCGCACACTCGACAGCGGCACGGCCAAGGCTTGCACGGTTCGGGTGCCCAAGCTGCCCTCGGCAAACAAGCCCTGGCGCAAGCCATCTTGACCCGCCACGCCCAGATAGACCAACACACTGCGGCTGCCGGCTTGGGCTGCGGGGTTGATGCGCAAGACCTTGGCGGCGACGGGCTCGTCGATGCCTTCGACCTTCAGTTGCGCTTTCATGCCTGCGCGCACCAAGCCGGCATCGGCGGCGGGTAAAGCCGCTTCGAGTTCAAGTTGGCTGAGGTTGACCACCTCCACAATGCGGGCATCGAGCCCCATGCGCTCGCCGGGTTGGGCCAGTCGCTGGGCAATCTGGCCGCTGATGGGCGAGCGGATGATCGCATCGTCCAAAGCCTTGCGTGTGACGTCGAGCGCAGCCACCGCCGCCATGTGCGTGGCCTTGGCACCATTCAGGCTGGCCGCTGAATTTTGCAAAGCGGTTTGCGAGATAAAGCCTTGGTCTACCAAAGCTTTGTTGTTGTCGAACTGCTTTTGTGCAATCTCGACTTGGGCTTGTGCCGCATCGGCTTGCTGTTTGGCTTGACGTTCACGCGCTTGGTATTCAGTGGGGTCGATTCGGGCAATCGTCTGGCCTGCTTTGACCAAGTCGCCTTCACGCACCACCAAATCCATCAGTTCGCCAGTCACACGTGCTTTGACCATCGCGCTTTGGCTGGCTTTCAGCGTGCCCGAAACCGGCAGACCCAAAACCATGTCCATTTTCTGGGCTTTGACGACATCGCTGGCGCTCAACTCGATCTGGGTGGCAACGGGTGTACTTGTTTTGGTGGTTTCTACCGCGGTCTTGCGCAGGCTGGCCCATCGGGCACCCCCAGCGAGCAAAGCGGCCGCAGCCACGCCAGAGAGGATCCAGAGGGTAGAACGTTTCATGGTGTTTGGGGTAAAGAAAGTCCACGCACCAGCAATTGGGCGTGTTGGGTGATGAATTGTTCGGGCTTGATTTGCTCCGACACTGGACAACAAGGGCCCATGGAGTGTTTCCACATGACCAGAAAAAGCAGGGGTGCCATGACCGAGTGCAAAGCCAATTCGACATCGACCGGCCGAAACTCGCCTTGGGCAATCGCACGTTGCAGCACGGTGCGCACCAAGGCTTGGCCGGGTTCGATGACTTCCTGGCGGTAAAAAGCCGCCAGCTCCGGGAAGTTGGTGGCCTCGCTCATGATCAGTTTGGAAATGCCCGAAGCCTTGGTGGCACCATAGCGGTGCCACCATTGCAGCATCATCCATTCGAGCAATTCACCGGAGGTTCCCTTGAAGTGCGCCATTTCGCCAGCGCCTTGGGTCACCGGATGGACCACGTTCTCGCGCACCACGGCTTTGAACAGGTCTTCTTTGCTCGGAAAGTACAAAAACAGGGTGCCTTTGGACACGCCCGCGCGTGCCGCCACTTCTTCGACCCGTGTCGCGGCAAAGCCTTTCTCGACAAACAAGTCCAACGCGGCATCAAGCAGCTCGCCGGGGCGGTCTTGCTTGCGGCGCTCTCGTTTGTGCGGGACGGGGAGGTCGGTGGGGTTCACGATGTTTTGTTAATGACTGACTGGTTAGTAATGTAAGCCCTGCGCAGGGCTTCGTCAAGGTGGTGGCGCACCCTGAGCATCCAACAAAAAAGGCTGCCCCTTGGCAGCCCCTCTTGTGCTTGAAAGCTCCGACTCAGTTCGAGAAAGCCGGAATCCCGGTGATCGCCCGGCCCAAGATCAGGGCGTGCACATCGTGCGTGCCTTCGTAAGTGTTGACCACTTCCAGGTTCACCAGGTGGCGGGCCACGCCGTATTCGGCGCTGATGCCGTTGCCGCCCATCATGTCGCGTGCCATGCGGGCGATGTCCAGCGCCTTGCCGCAGCTGTTGCGCTTGAGGATGCTGGTCACTTCCACCGGGGCGTTGCCCGCGTCCTTCATGCGGCCCAGAGCCAGACAGCCCTGCAGGCCCAGGCTGATTTCGGTCAGCATGTCGGCCAGCTTCTTCTGGATCAGCTGGTTGGCGGCCAAGGGGCGACCAAACTGCTGGCGGTCCATCACGTACTGGCGGGCGCGCAGGTAGCAGTCTTCGGCCGCGCCCAATGCACCCCAGGCGATGCCGTAGCGTGCGCTGTTCAGGCAAGTGAAGGGGCCTTTCAAACCGCGCACTTCGGGGAAGGCGTTTTCTTCGGGGCAGAACACCTCGTCCATCACGATCTCGCCGGTGATCGAAGCACGCAGGCCGACCTTGCCGTGCACAGCGGGGGCGCTCAAACCCTTCCAGCCTTTTTCCAAAATGAAGCCACGGATCTGGCCGCCATCGTCTTTGGCCCAGACCACGAACACATCGGCGATCGGGCTGTTGGTGATCCACATCTTTGCACCGCTGATGCTGTAGCCGCCGTCCACCTTTTTGGCGCGGGTGATCATGCTGCCGGGGTCGGAGCCGTGGTTGGGTTCGGTCAGGCCAAAGCAGCCGATCCACTCGCCACGGGCGAGCTTGGGCAGGTATTTCTGCTTTTGTGCTTCGGTGCCGAAGTCGTTGATCGGCACCATCACGAGGGACGACTGCACGCTCATCATGGAGCGGTAGCCCGAATCCACGCGCTCGACTTCGCGGGCCACCAGGCCATAGCAAACGTAGTTCAGGCCCGCGCCGCCGTACTGCTCGGGGATGGTGGGGCCCAGCAGACCCAGCTCACCCATCTCGCGGAAGATGGCCACGTCGGTGGTTTCATTCAGGAATGCGTCTTTCACGCGGGGCAGCAGCTTTTCCTGGCAGTAGGCGCGGGCGGCCTCTTGCACCTGACGCTCGTCGTCGGTCAGTTGGGCGCTGAGGTTGAAGGGGTCTTCCCAGTTGAAAGTGTTTTTGGGGTTGGCCATGTTGGAGGTCTCCGTTTAAAAATCTTGAAGTGGATTGTCAGGGTGAGATGAATAGTTGTCTAATATCAATTATCGATTCATTAATACATTTTTTAAATACATGGAATTTCGTCACCTGCGCTATTTCCTCATGTTGGCCGAGGAGTTGCATTTTGGTCGGGCTGCGCAGCGCCTGTCGATTTCGCAACCGCCTTTGAGTCTGAACATCCAGCAGCTCGAGGCCTCTGTGGGGGCGCAATTGTTCAATCGCAACAGCCGTGGCGTGCAACTGACGGCTGCGGGGTTGGCCTTTGTGCCTGCCGCACGGGCCTTGCTGGCGCAAGCCGGTGCTGCTGCCCGGGAAGCGCGTGACGTGGCCGAAGGCCAGTCGGGTCAGCTGCACATCGGCTTTGCCGGGACCATGCTGTATTGCGGTTTGCCGCAAATCATGAGCCGTTTCCAGGCCAGCCATCCGCGCTTGCGTTTGGTTTTGCGGGAGTTGAGCTCGACCGAGCAGCTGTCCGAGCTGTTGCGCGATCGCCTGGACGTTGGATTTGTCCACACGCCCCGGGTGCCACCCGGCTTTGAGCATATTTTGGTGGCCAGCCAACCCTTGGTGGCCTGCCTGCCCGCCAGCCACCCTTTGGCGGGTGCGGCCAGCCTGGGCTTGAATGCGCTGTCAGGACAAGACTTGGTGGTGGTGTCCCGCACTGTCTCGCCCGATTACCACGAGCGCATCCTCCTGTTGTGCGAGCAAGCCGGCTGGATGCCTCCCGTGGTGCACGAGTTGCGCCATTGGCTGAGTGTGGTGTCTTTGGTTTCCCAGGGTTTGGGCGTGGCGCTGGTGCCGCAGGCCTTGCAGCAATCTGCGCTGGCGGGCGCGGTGTTCGTGCCGCTGCGCGAGGTGGATGTGCGTTACGACACGCGTTGCCTCTGGCGCAGCGACCGAGACCAGACAGCGCTGGGGGACTTTGTGCAGGCGGTGCAGGCGGGGCTTGTGGGCGACTGATAATCCAAATTGCCTGGGGTGGGCTTGGTGGGCGCATTTGTCACCCCGGACTTGATCCGGGGTCCATCTTCAACATCGTAAAAGGAACAAACATGACAGAAACATTGGTGTTGGGTGGAGGGTGCTTTTGGTGCACCGAGGCGGTGTATGTCAAGGTGCGCGGCGTGACCGATGTGGAATCGGGTTACTGCAATGGCCAGACAGTCAATCCCACTTACGAAGAGGTGTGCACCGGCCGCACCGGACACAACGAAGTCGTCAAGCTCGAATATGACCCTTCGCAGACCAGCATCCGCGAACTGCTCGAAATTTTCTTTGTCATCCACGACCCGACCACGCTCAACCGTCAGGGCAACGATGCAGGCACGCAGTACCGAAGCGGCATTTACTTCACGACGGCCGAGCAAGCCCAAGTGGCGCAGGCGCTGATCGCCGAGCTGACCGCGGCCGACGCCTTTGGCCAGCCTATCGTGACTGAGGTGCTGGCTTTGGCCAATTACAGTGGAGCGGAGGCATACCACCAGGACTTTTTTGAACGCAACCCCTATCAAGGTTATTGCATGGCGGTGGCAGCGCCCAAAGTGAGCAAGTTCAAAAAGACGTTTGCACGCTTGGTGCGTGAGTGACCAAAGTCCGAGTATTCTTGTCTTGTGCCCAGTTTGAAGGGTATGGTCAAACTCCTTGATCACATCGCCAAAAATCAGACCATGAACAAAATTGTTTTTTGCTTAGTCACTTTGACCTTGTCCTTCGGGGCTGCAGCCCAGCACAGCACCAAGGAAGTCCAGGAAGACATTGCCCGTCACCGTGCCATGGCCGAGGCCCACGAGGCGGCGGCCAAATGCCTAGAGTCCGGCAAGAAGCCCGATCAATGCACCAAGGCGTTGCAAACAGCCTGCAAGGGCTTGGCCTTGGGCAAGTATTGCGGCATGAAGCACGCGCATTGATCCACCGCTGACCACGCGCCTGCCATGAGTTCTGCCCGTTCAAGCCTGCCGCGCTGGCTGAATATCCTGCTGCTGGGCGCCTTGTTGTGGGCCCCGCTTTGGGGTCAGTGGCATGGCATTGCGCACGGGACCCGGCAGGTGCTCTCGGTCCCCGTTGATCGGCACGAGGGGCATGTGCTTGCTGGGCCTGTCCAAGATGAAAATCGACACGAAGGCCATTCGGCTGACCTGGGACATGAGGCCGACTCTGACCTGTGTCGTGTACTGGATCACCTGTCCCAAGCCGAACGGCTGAGTGCATCGTGCTCATGCGGCCTGGCCCCGATGGGGACGACCGCGCCCCCCATCTTTCGGCTTGCTTTTTCTTCAGACCGGGACCGCTGGTCCCCGGCGCAAGCCCGTGCGCCGCCTGTGTTGATTTGAACCCCTGATCTTGTCTGGCTGGCTTTCCGTCTGTAGCGGAAGGCGCTGGACTGTTCCTGTTTTTCAAATCACACAGATATGACCCATTCTTTTCAGCTTTCGGCCTTGGCTTGCGCCTGCTTGGCCACTTTGTCTTTTTCAAACGCTTGGGCGCAAAACGCCGCACCCAGTGCGCTCCCAGAAATCGTCATCACCGGCAACCCCTTGGGCCGCGACAGCACCACCGTGCCTGTGAGCAGCCTGGGCCGCGCCGACCTGCTCGAACGCGGGCAAAGCACTTTGGGCGAAACCCTTAACGGTTTGCCCGGCGTGTCCAGCACCTACTTTGGCCCCAACGCCAGCCGCCCCACCATTCGCGGGCTTGATGGCGACCGCATCCGGGTGCTGAACAACAGCGCCTCCAGCCTGGATGCTTCGGCACTCAGCTACGACCATGCGGTGCCACTCGATGTTTTGTCCACCGACCGCGTAGAAGTGCTGCGCGGCCCGGCCGCCTTGCTTTATGGTGGCAGCGCCGTGGGCGGTGTGGTCAATGTGATCGACAACCGCATCCCGCGAGAAGCAGTCTCGGGCGTGCTGGGCAAAGCCCAGCTGCAAGCGGGCACGGGCAACGACGAACGCAGCGTGGCTGGTTTGGTGGAGGCGGGCAACGAACGTTATGCCCTGCATTTGGACGGTTTTGACCGCCGCACCGGCGATGTGCGGGTGCCGGTGGCACTCGAATGCACAAAGCCCGGCGCACCTGCCAACGCCCGGCGCATCTGCAACTCGGCCAGCACCGCCCGGGGTGGCGCTTTTGGTGCCAGCACCTTTTGGGCGCACGGCTATTTGGGCGCATCGGTCAACAGCTACCAAAGCGACTACGGGACCGTGGCCGAAGACGAGGTGGCGATTGGCATGAAGACCACCCGCTACGCGCTGGAGGGCCAAGTGCGCCAATTGCCGGGCTGGTTTGAGAGCGTCAAAGCCCGCCTGAGCCACACCGACTACCAGCACACCGAGTTTGAGGGCACCCAAGCGGGCACCGTGTTTGCCAACAAAGGCCAAGACCTGCGCATCGAGGCGCGGCACCGCCCGGTGGCGGGGTGGCAAGGCGTGGTGGGTGTGCAGACCGAATCGAGCCGCTTTTCTGCGGTGGGAAGCGAAGCCTTTGCCCCTTTCAGCCGCACACGCAGCCATGCTCTTTTTGTTCACGAAGAACTGCCCACCGCATGGGGCCAAGTCACGGCCGGAGCGCGTTGGGAGTCGGTGCGGGTGGAATCCTTGGGCAACCCCGAGCTGGAGCGGTTTGACGAGGGCATCGGGGCCCAAAAATTCACGCCCTTCAGTGTGGCCGCTGGGGCGGTGTTCAAGCTTTCGCCCGCATGGTCTTTGACCGGCAATGCTGCCTTGACGCAGCGTGCCCCCAAAGACTACGAATTGTTTGCCAATGGCCCACACCTGGCCACCCACGCCTGGGAAATCGGCAGCGCAGCATTGGGCCTGGAAAAGTCCAAGAGCCTGGATGCGGGTGTGCAGTGGAAGTCCGGCCCCGACAGTGTGAATGTGACGGCCTTTGCCAACCAGTTTGCCAACTACATTGGCCTGATGAACACGCAGGACGTGGAGGGCGTTTTGCCCGTGCAGCGCTACCAAGGCGTCAAGGCCCAATTCAGAGGCTTGGAGGCCAGCGGTCGTCAGCGTCTGTGGCAAAACACCTCGACGCTCGACCTGGACTGGCGTGCCGACACCGTGCGGGCCACCAACACGAGCACGGGCGAGCCATTGCCCCGCATTGCGCCCATGCGTGTAGGCGCCACGCTGGTGTATGGCCAAGGCCCCTGGAGCGCCAAGATGAGCGCTGACTGGCATGCCGCGCAAAAGCGTGTACCCGAAGGCAGTGTGGCCACGGGTGCCTACACCTGGGTCAACGCCAGTGTGGCTTACCGTCAAAAGCTGGATACCACCGTGCTGCATTGGTTTGCCCGCTTAGACAACCTGACCGACCAACTGGCTTACAGCGCCAGCTCGATCCTGACCAGCACCGCGTTTGGCAAGTCGCCCTTGCCGGGCCGCAGCGTCAAGCTGGGGGTTCAGGCCACGTTTTGATGGCCTGCGTGGCGTCGCCTAGGCGGCGGCGCTACGTGGTTTCCGCCATTTGAGCGGCTGAGTCAACGGGATAATCGGGGCATGAACCTTGATCATCCCGTTTTGTCGTCATTGCTGCCCGTGGTGTTGCTGATCTTGATTGGCTTTGTGGCGGGCAAGGCCAAGCTCGTGCGCGGCGAGTCGGTGCGCGACTTGTCCAATCTGGTTTTTTTGGTGCTGACCCAAGCGCTCTTATTTCGCACCATGAGCAGCGTGCGCATTGAGCAGCTGGATTTCAAACCCGTGGCGCAGTATTTCCTGGTGGCAGGGGCCTTGTTTGTCACCATGCTCTGGCTCTATGGTCGTAACAGCCGCGCTTCGGTGCTGGCATTGGCCAGTATTTTCAGCAACACCTTGATGATCGGCGTGCCCTTGATCGGCTTGGCCTATGGGCAAGAGGGGCAGGTGTTGCTGTTCACCTTGATCTCATTGCACGCCTTGGTCTTGCTGAGTGCGGCCACGCTGGTGCTGGAGTTGCAAGTCGCCAGCGAGCACGCCGCTCTGTCCGGCGAGCGCCGCGCTGTTTGGCGCACAGTGGCGTCTGCGGTGCGCAACGCCATCATTCACCCCGTGCCTTTGCCGATTCTGGTGGGTTTGGTCTATGCCCAGACCGGCTGGGGCTTGCACCCGGTGGTGGACCGACCTTTGGCCTTGCTGGGCAGTGCTTTTGGTCCGATTGCTTTGGTGCTGGTGGGCATCACGCTGTCACAAACGCCGATCGGCAAACAGTTCATGTCTGCCCTGAAATTGTCTTTGGTTAAAACCGTCGTCCATCCTGCGCTCATGCTGGCGGTGGGCTGGTTGCTGGGTTTGCGCGGGCTGCATTTGGCCGTGATGACGGTGGCGGCGGCTTTGCCCATCGGGGCCAATGTCTTTTTGTTCTCGCAGCGCTACCGCAAAGAAGAAGACGCGGTCACTGCGGGCGTGGCCGTGTCCACCGCGATGGCCGTGGTGAGCGTGACGGCGGTCATGGCGGTCTTGCCTATGTTGCCGGCCTGACTGTTGTCGCTGGTTCAGGGGGCCAGGCGCTCGCGCAACCACTGGCCGCCATCTTGCGTGTAACGCAGGCGATCGTGCAGGCGGCTCTTGCGTCCTTGCCAGAATTGCCATTGGTCGGGCACCAAGCGGTAGCCGCCCCAGTGCGGCGGGCGAGGCGGTTGCAGCATGAACTGCGCGGCGTATTTGGCGGCGTTGGTCACCAGCACGGTGCGGCCGTCGATCACTTGGCTTTGGGGTGAGGCCCAAGCGCCGATGCGCGAGTCCAGTGGGCGGCTGTGGAAGTAGGTATCGCTTTCTTCGTCGCTGACTTTTTCAACCCGGCCCTCAATGCGCACCACCCGTTCCAGCTCGACCCAGTGAAACTGCAGCGCCGCAAAGGGATTGCCTGCCAACTCCTGGCCTTTTTGGCTGGCGTAGTTGGTGTACCAAACGATGCCGCGCTCGTCATAGCCCTTGATCAGCACCACCCGTGTGCTGGGACGCAGGTTGCTGGCCACGGTGGCCAGCGTCATGGCGTTGGGCTCAGGCACTTCGGCGGCAATGGCTTCTTGCAGCCATTGCTCAAATTGCTGGAGCGGGTTGGCGTGGGAGGCGTTTTCGTTGAGCTCGGCTTTTTCGTAGCTCTTGCGCAGGTCGGCGATGTTCATGCTGCAAGTATAGGCAGCGGCTTGGGCGCCGCATTGCGCGAGGTCATTCAGGACCGCAAAGCGTCAGGGCTTGTCAGTCGGCATGGCGCAGCAAGTTGGCCAGGGCCCGGTCTTCGATGCCATGGGCCTGCAAACTGCGGTAGGTCTGCAAGGCATAGTCCAGCGTGGTGCCAAAGCGTCCGCTGGCCTGGCGAAAGATTTGCTGGTAAGTCTCTGCTGGCAAGTCACCCGTGAAGCTGGGACTGCTGCGGGGCAAGGTGAAGGTCAATGCTTTAACGGGTCCATTGGGGGTGGCGCAGGGCAGCCAGTTGGGGGTGTAAACGTCCATGGGCATTTCTCGGGCCCAAAGCCGTGTCAGCACTTCATCGGTCTGGTCTTTGGCGATGCGATAAACCACTCCCTGGCAGCTGCCGCCGGGCAAGAGGGCAAACACCAACCCTGGGCATTCGGGACTGCCCCGGTTCAAACGGCTCCACATTTTGAGTGCGCGATGCCAGCCCCAGACTTTGGTGGTGTGCTGTTCTTCGGCCTCAAATTCTGGGCGCCACAGCAAAGAGGCGTAGCCAAAGACCCACAAGTCTTGGCCCTTCGCGCATTGGGCGCGAAAGCGCTCCAGCAAGTCGGTTTGAAATGCCGTGGCCTCCTCAGGGCAAGCAGGGCGCTTTTCTGTTTGGGTGAAGCTGTCAGTCATGTGCAAAGAGGCCCTATTACAATCTCGCCACTATTTTCGGAGAAAACAAACATGTCGACCCCTCAAGATGACAATCAACCCGTAGTTTGGGCTGTTCTGGTGGCTGTGATCGTGCTGGCCATTGGCTTGGCCGTCGGTTTTGGCATTGCCAAGAGCAAAAAAGCCGCACCTACAGCCCCCGCTGCTGTCGCGGCCCCCGCTGCCGAAGCCTCTGCACCCATGGCTGATGCGTCTGCACCCGCTGGCGCTGCTGCTGGTGCACCAGCCGCTGACGCTTCTGCTGCCAAGTGATTCGGCGTGTAACGCACTGAAAACCCGCTGCGGCGGGTTTTTTTGCGTCTGCTGGCTTATGCCTACGAGTTGTACCCAGTCTGTAACCGCCCAAACGCACCAAAACGGGGGAACACGGTTACCATCGGTCATGTAATTTAGTTACCACGTCTGCCCAGACGTCAAAACATGACACTTCATCCGATTTTGGCCGCCGTCACCGCCCGCATCACCGAGCGCAGCCGCCCGACCCGCCAGGCTTATTTGCAGCAGGTGGATGCCGCTGCCCAACGCGACCCCGGTGCCCAGCGCCTGGGCTGCGCCAACGTGGCCCACGCCTTTGCCGCCATGCCTGAGGGCGACAAAAGCCACGCCACCGCCTTGGACAAAATCAAAGTGGTCGCCCCGCGTGCGCCCAACATCGGCATCGTCAACGCCTACAACGACCTGCTCTCGGCCCACGCCCCGCTGCAACACTACCCCGACCTCATCAAGGACGAAGCGCGCAAGCTGGGTGCCACCGCCCAAGTGGCCGGGGGCGTGCCCGCCATGTGCGACGGCGTGACCCAAGGCACACCGGGCATGGAGCTGAGCCTGTTCAGCCGCGACGTGATCGCCATGGCCACGGCGGTCTCGCTCAGCCACGATGTGTTTGACGCGGCCCTGATGCTGGGCGTGTGCGACAAGATCGTGCCGGGTTTGTTGATTGGTGCTTTGCAGTTTGGCCACTTGCCCACCGTGTTTGTGCCCGCAGGCCCCATGACCAGCGGCCTGTCCAACAACGAAAAATCCAAGGTGCGTGAACAAGCCGCATTGGGCTTGGTGGGGCGGCCCGAGTTGCTGGAGGCCGAGTCCAAGGCCTACCACGGCGAAGGCACTTGCACTTTTTACGGCACGGCCAACAGCAACCAAATGCTGCTCGAAGCCATGGGCCTGCATGTGCCGGGCACGGCTTTCATCAACCCGGCCGAAGGCGTACGCCAAGAGCTGACCCGCGAAGCTGCCCGCACCGTGCTGGACTTGGTCAAAGCCAAGAATTTCACCCCCATTGGCCGTTTGGTCGACGAGCGCTGCATCGTCAACGCCATGGTCGCTTTGCTGGCCACGGGCGGCTCGACCAACCATTTGATTCATTGGGTGGCGGTGGCGCGTGCGGCGGGCATCGTGATCGATTGGGACGACTTCTCTGCCTTGTCGGATGTGGTGCCGCTGCTCACCCGCGTGTACCCCAACGGCAGCGCCGATGTGAACCAGTTCCAGGCCGCTGGTGGCCCGGGCTATGTGATCCGCGAACTGCTCGATGCGTGTCTGATGCACGCCGATGTGCTGACGGTGCGTCCGGGTGGTCTGCGTGAATTCACCCGCATTCCGTCTGCACAAAATGGCCAGCTGGTCTGGCATGAGGCCGGGGCCAGCAAAGACGACACCGTGGTGCGCCCCGCGACCAGCCCTTTCAGCGTCACGGGTGGCCTGAAATTGCTGCAAGGCAATCTGGGCCGCAGCGTGATCAAGATTTCTGCGGTGCCCGATGAATTGCATGTGATCGAAGCCCCGGCCCGCGTGTTCAGTTCGCAAGACGAGTTGCACGCCGCTTTCAAGGCCGGCGAGCTGGACCGTGATCTGGTCTGCGTGGTGCGCTGGCAAGGCCCGCAAGCCAATGGCATGCCCGAGCTGCACAAACTCACCCCGCCGCTGGCCGTGCTGCAAGGCAAGGGCTTCAAGGTGGCGCTGGTCACCGATGGCCGCATGAGCGGCGCGTCGGGCAAAGTGCCTGCGGCCATCCATGTGTCGCCCGAAGCCGCAGCCGGTGGACCGCTGGCCAAGGTGCAAGACGGTGATTTGATTCGCCTCGATGGCGTGGCGGGCACCCTGCAGGTGCTGGTGAGCGAGGCCGAATGGGCCGCCCGCCCGCTGGCCCAAATGCCTGCCGAGCTGCGTGCCGCCAACGGCGTGGGCATGGGCCGTGAACTGTTTGCCAACCTGCGCCGCAACGCGCTCAAAGCCGAAGAAGGAGCCTGCACATGGCTGTGAATCTGAATGGAAATCTGACTGCCCTGCAAGTCATGCAAGACGCCCCCGTGATCCCCGTGATCGTCTTGAACGACGTGGCCCACGCCGTGCCCATGGCCCGCGCCTTGGTGGCGGGCGGCATCCGCATGCTGGAGGTGACCCTGCGCACCCCGCAGGCGCTGGCCTGCATGGAAGCGATCGCCAAAGAAGTGCCTGGCGCGGTGGTCGGCGCCGGTACGGTGCGCAGCCCGGCGGACGCTGCAGCGGCGGCCAAGGCCGGTGCCCGTTTCGCGGTCAGCCCCGGCTACACCCGTGCTGTGGGCCAGGCCTGCCGCGACCTCGGTTTGTCGCTCTTACCCGGCGTGGCAACCGGCAGCGAAATCATGATGGCCCAAGAAGACGGCTACACCGAACTCAAATTCTTCCCCGCCATGCAGGCGGGTGGCCCCGCCATGCTCAAAGCCTGGAGCGGTCCGTTCTTTGATGTGAAGTTTTGTCCCACGGGTGGCGTCACGCAACAAAACGCCAACGATCTGCTGAGCTTGCCCAATGTGGCCTGTGTCGGCGGCTCTTGGTTGGTGCCTGCCGATGCGCTGGCCAATGGCGACTGGGCCCGCATCGAAGCCTTGGCCCGCGAGGCGAGCCAGCTGCCGCGCTGATTCTCGTTTTGTCATACCCGGCTTGACCGGGTATCCACGGCGCTCGAAGGCATGGACCCCCGATCAAGTCGGGGGTGACGCTCCTCCGAGAACGTCGGTGTTCGTCATAACTGCCTTGATCGCTCACCTTGGGTTTGTCATACCCGGCTTGACCGGGTATCCACGGAGGTCGAAGGCATGGACCCCCGATCAGGTCGGGGGTGACGTTCCTCCGAGGACGTCGGGGTTCGTCATAACTGCCTTGATCGCTCACCTTGGGTTTGTCATACCCGGCTTGACCGGGTATCCACGGAGGTCGAAGGCATGGACCCCCGATCAGGCCGGGGGTGACTGGGGTTCTGGGTTCAGCGCAGCCCTTGCCCACCCGCAAACTCTGCCCGCTGGATCAATTCGATCTTGTAGCCATCGGGGTCGGTCACAAAGGCAATGACCGTGGTGCCGCCCTTGACCGGGCCGGGCTCGCGGGTCACGTTGCCGCCAGCGGCTTTGATCTTCTCGCAAGCGGCATACGCATCGGGCACGCCCAAGGCAATGTGGCCGTAGGCCGTGCCCATGTCGTAGCTTTCCACGCCCCAGTTGTGGGTCAGCTCGATTTCGGCATGGTCCGGGTTGCTGCCGTAGCCCACAAAGGCCAGCGAGTATTTGTACTCGGGGTTTTCAGAGGTGCGCAGCAGTTTCATGCCCAGCACCTGGGTATAAAAATCGATCGAGCGTTGCAGGTTGCCCACGCGCAGCATGGTGTGGAGGAGTCTCATGTTCGGGTTCCGGTGGTGGCTGAAGTGGGCATGTCAAACACCAGGCAGGCGGTGCTCGCATGGGCATAGAGTGTGCCATCCGGTCCGACCAATCGCGCTTCGGCGGTGGCCAGCTGGCGGCCGCAGTGCACCACCTGGCCGATGGCCCGAACGCGCTGCACGTTGGGCGTGAGGGCTTTGACCAGTTTCACGCTCAGATCGGCCGTGGTGTAGCCGCGTCCCGGCGGCATCATGGTGTGCACAGCGCAGCCCAGCGCCGAGTCGAGCAGGGTGGCAAACCAGCCGCCATGCACCGTGCCCAGTGGGTTCATGTGGTTCAAGCCAGGCGCGCCCTGAAAAATCGCCTGACCCGGGCTGACCTCAATCAGCACAAAGTCGAGGGTTTTGGCGATGCTGGCGTAGGGCAGCTCCCCGCTGAGCAGGCCTTGCATGACCTCCAGGCCGGTTTTGCCTGCGATTTGCTCGCGTGTGGCCACGCCGGGGCCTGCACCGGCATCGAGGCGGGTTCGTATGGCTTGCTCTTGCGCCAGCCAGGTGTCGAGCAGCTTGGTAGGTGTGTTCAAAGTCGTGTCCAGATCAAAAAACAGGTTTCAGGGCTTTGCGGCCGTTGCGCGGGGTGATGATTTCACCGTGACCCTCACGGTCATCATGAGCTTGCCGCAGGCCGGACGTCCATGGCAACCACATTGGCGACTTGCGGGTGGGTGTTCATGGCCTTTGCAGCCCGTGCTTCAAGTAACATCGCTTGGATTCAATTCGCCCGATACCGGGTTCTAACGGAGAAAGCCATGTTCAGCCATGTGATGTTGGGTGTGAATGACCTCGAGGTTTCGAAAAAGTTTTACGACGCCATGCTGGGCACCTTGGGCTATGGCCCTGGGGTGGCCAACAAAAACCGTTATTTCTACCGCAGCCCCACCGGCACCTTTGCCATCACCACGCCCATCAACGGCGAACCCGCATGCCATGGCAATGGCAGCACGATCGGTTTCACGGTGCAGTCCGCAGAGCAGGGTGATGCCTTCCATGCGGCGGGTGTGGCCAATGGCGGCAGCACTTGCGAAGACCCCCCTGGTTTCCGTGAAACCCCTGCAGGCAAGCTGTACCTGGCTTACTTGCGCGATCCCGACGGCAACAAAATTTGCGCCTTGCACCGTCCTGGATGAAGGCACCTCCCAGACTTCAGACCCTGGTTGAAGAGGGCCTGATCGACACCGTGGTGCGCCAACTCATGAGTGGCAAGGAGGCCATGGTGTTCGTGGTGCGCTGCGGGGAAGAGACCCGCTGCGCCAAGATTTACAAAGAGGCCACGCACCGCAGTTTTCGGCAAGCGGTGGATTACACCGAAAACCGCAAGGTCAAAAACTCGCGCTCGGCCCGCGCCATGGCAAAGGGCAGCAAGTTTGGCCGTCAAGAACAAGAAGCCGCCTGGCAAAGTGCCGAGGTCGATGCGCTGTACCGCCTGGCCGCAGCCGGTGTGCGCGTGCCCCGGCCCTTTAACTTTTTTGACGGCGTGTTGCTCATGGAGCTGGTCACCGATGCGCAGGGTGATGCCGCCCCGCGCCTGAACGATGTGGCCTTCACGCCCGAGCAAGCCCTGCAACACCACGCCACCTTGATTGGCGAAGTGGTGCGCATGCTGTGCGCGGGCGTGGTGCATGGCGATCTGTCAGAGTTCAATATTCTGCTGGCGCACATGCCTGGCGAAGGCGATCTGCCCGGTGTGGACGAGCCGGTCATCATCGACTTGCCGCAAGCGGTAGACGCTGCAGGCAACAACCACGCACAGCGCATGCTGCTGCGCGATGTGGGCAACCTGCGTGACTTCTTTGGGCAGTTCGCGCCTGTGTTGCGACAGACTGAATACGGCCCCGAAATCTGGAGCCTGTACCAAGCCGGTTTGCTGAGCAACGAGACACCGCTGACCGGCCGCTTCGAGCGTTCGACTGCCGATGTGGACATGCAGGCCGTGCTGCGCGAAATCGACGATGCGCGCGACGAAGAAGCGGCCCGCCGATTGCGCATGGCCACGTCGGTTTGAGGTTGGCCATTTTGTCTGCGCCATACATGACTGTCACCGTGACCCAGCCAGCTTCACTGATTCAGCCGCACGCCGTCTCGCGCCTGCGCAGCGAGCGCCTGGCCCGCAGCGCCAAACCCTTTTTGGCGCGTGGCGGCATCAAGGGCGAGCGCTGCCCGGGCTGCCGCCTGGTGCCCAGCCATTGCCTGTGCGCACTGCGCCCCGAGGTGCCCACGCAATCGGGCATGTGTCTGCTCATGGCCGACATTGAACCGCTCAAACCCAGCAACACCGGCTGGCTGATCGCCGATGTGGTGCAGAGCACCTTTGCTTTTGGCTGGGCCCGCACCGAGGTCGACCCTGCTTTGCTGGCGCTGCTGGCCGATCCGCAGTGGCAACCGTATGTGGTGTTTCCGGGCGATTTTGTGGAGCCCGAACGCGTGGTGCATGAAGTGGTGCTCACTCATCAGGAGAAGCGTCCACTGTTCATCTTTCTGGATGCCACTTGGCCCGAAGCCCGCAAGATGTTTCGCAAAAGCCCTTACCTGAACACCTTGCCGGTATTGAGCTTGAATCCCGATCAAGTCTCGCGCTACAAGCTGCGTCGTTCGCGCCGGGATGACCACTTTTGCACCAGCGAGGTCGCATCGCTGTGCCTGGCTCTGGCGGGCGAAGCCCATGCTGGACTCGTGCTGGAGGCTTGGCTTCAGGTGTACACCCACCATTACCTGCAAGCCAAACACCAACTGCCGCCCGATTGGCAAGGTGTTGCACATTCACAGTTGAGTGCATTGAATCGGGTTTGACCCTTTGCGGTCGTTGAAAGGAAATCGTTGTGTCCCATACCCCATCTCACCCAGCCGTTTTGAACTCGCGCAATGTTGAGCGCTTGGTCATCGGTCAAGCCACTTCCGACGGCGCGGGCGTCAAGCTCAGCCGAATCCTCACGCAAGACCTGCAACAGCGGCTGGACCCGTTTTTGATGCTCGATGCGTTTGGCAGCGACAAGCCGGATGACTACATTGCCGGTTTTCCGGATCATCCACACCGTGGCTTTGAAACGGTGACCTACATGATCGCCGGGCGCATGCTGCACCGGGACAGTGCCGGTCACGAAGGCCTGCTGCAAAACGGCGGCGTGCAGTGGATGACCGCGGGCAAGGGCGTGATCCACTCTGAAATTCCGCAACAGGACGAGGGGGTGATGGAGGGCTTTCAGCTGTGGCTCAACCTGCACAGCAGCGAAAAAATGAAGACCCCTTGGTACCGGGATTTTCAGAACGACCAACTGCCCAAATTGCAAACGCCCGAAGGCGTACAGGTCACGGTGATCGCTGGCGCCAGCCATGGTGTGCAGGGTGCCGTGACCCGTGACATCACCCAGCCGATTTATCTGGATGTGCACATGCCTGAACGCTCGCGTTTTGAGCAGGCGCTGCCTGCGGGGCACAACGCCTTCATCTATGTGTACCGGGGGGAAGTCCGCATCGGCGCTCAGGCGGTGCCTGTTCAACGCATGGCCATTTTGGCCAACACCCCGCAGACCGATGGTGTGGTGATCGAGGCCAACGACGATGCCAAACTGATCCTGGTGGCGGGCCAGCCCCTGAAGCAGCCCATCGTGCAATACGGACCGTTTGTGATGAACACCAAGGAAGAGATCTACCAAGCGTTGGCAGATTTCAGGGACGAACGATTGGGAGAGAAGGCCTGAACTGCTTATTTGTCACCTCGGACTTGATCCGGGGTCTATGGGCTTCAGCACGGATGCGGGATCAAGTCCGGCATGACATAGGGTTTGCTGATGGGTGTCTGTGATGTTCAGGCCAACGCAATGCCTTGGTTTTTGAAAGCTCGCACAAACGCCTGCGCCTGTTGTTGCACCGCCTGCACCGATTTCCCTGGTGCGTACAAGGCCGAACCCAAACCAAAGCCGCTGGCCCCGGCGGCGCGGTAAGCGGCCATGTTGTCGGGCGTGATGCCGCCGACCGGCATCAAAGCCGTGTCTTTGGGCAGTACCGCGCGCATGGCCTTGACGGTGGCTGGTGAAATCATCTCGGCAGGGAACAGCTTGAGGCCGTGTGTACCCGCATCGAGCGCTGCAAAGGCTTCGCTGGGCGTGGCCACACCAGGCAGCACCACCATGCCCAGTGCCAGCGCCTGAGTGACAACCGCCAGGTTGAAGTTGGGCGAGACGATCAGGCGGCCACCGGCAGCGTGTACATCTTTGACTTGCTGCGTGTTGAGCACGGTGCCTGCACCGATCAGGGCTTGCGGGAAAAGCTTGGTGAGCGCTGCAATGCTTTCCAAAGGCTCAGGTGAATTCAGCGGCACTTCAATCAGGGCAAAGCCGCTGTCCACCAGTGCCTGGCCGATGGCGGGTGCTTCGGCCGGGGTCAGGCCGCGCAAGATGGCGATCAGGGGCAGTTGAGCCATGGCTTGGGCCAGGGCCTGTTTTGGGGTGGGTGAGGCGTTCAATGTGTTCATGGTTTGTTCGTCAGCTTGGTGGCCAGGGCATGCAGACCCGCCCAAGTGGCCTCGGCCCCCCGACTTTGGCAGGCAATGCCCAGGTGTCGCAGGGCCAGGGTGTAACGCAGCGTGAGGGCGTCGCTGCCAATCAGGATCACCGGCCCTTGCGCTGGGGGCACGTTTTGGTGGCGCAGCTCCTCGCCAATCAGCAGGCCCGACAAATAGCTGGGCAGGACTGCAGCGCTCAGTCGCTCAAACAAACCCAGCGTGCGCACTGCAAATACTTTGTTGAGCACGCTGCCAGCTTGCTGGCTTTGGTCCACGCCTTGCAAGAATGCAGTTTCATCGAAGGTGCCGTTCAAATCCAGGGTCTTGCCCAAAATCGAGTGCTGGCTCAGCAGGGCATAGACCTCGCCGGTCATGAAGGTGCTGAAGCGGGTCACGCGGCCGTGCTCGACTTGCACCCATTTGCTGTGCGTGCCAGGCAGCACCAGTGTGGCGGTGTTGCGCTCGGCCAGTTGCAGCGCACCAAAAAGCTGCACCTCTTCGCCCCGCATCACATCGGGGGTGTTCAGCGTGTCAGGGTTCATGCAGCTCAGGCCTGGTACCAAAGCGATGCGATCGGCTTGCAGCCAGAGCAGGTGCTGGCCCAGTTCGGCAAAGCCTGCAGGGCAAGGGCAGTAGGGCGCTTCTTGCCAGCCTTGACGGCTGCCGGCCATGCCCGAAATCAGGCACAGCGCATGGGGTGCTGCCATCCAGTCGCCAAAGAGTTCGTTGAACACGGCTTCAAATTGGCCCGGTGGAACGGTCAGGATGCCGCGTGCAAACTCACGCGATTCAAGCACCTGGCCTGTTACGCTGAGCCTTGCGCCACGCAACGACGAGGTGCCCCAGTCGATGGCGATCAAAGCCCGCATGCTCATGCTGCCGTGGCTTGAGTGGTCAGCACATTCAGCACGGCATCACGTCGCGGCAGTGGTGCCACCGCGCCGTAGCCTTGCACCGACAAAGACGCGGCGGCATTGGCATAAGCGGTGGCGTCCCACAGGCTGTCGCCTGCGGCCAGGCGTGCCAGCAAATTGCCTGCAAAACAATCGCCTGCACCGGTGGCGTCTACGGCCTGGACCGCATGGCCGGGCACCAGGCGCTGGCTATGACCATCGCTGGCCAGGGCACCTTCGGCCCCGAGCTTGAGCACCACTTGCGCTGCACCTTGGGTGTGACTCCAGTCGATGATGTCTTGCGCTTGCGTGAGGCCGGTGAGCGCTGTCATGTCCTCCAGGCTGGGCAAAAACAGATCGCACAGACTGACCGCGTGACGTATGCAGGCTTGCGCCCGGGCCAGTGGCCACAGCGACAAACGCAGATTGGAGTCGAGTGCCACTCGGGTGCCCGCGGTGCGGGCGTGCTGCATGGCCGCAAAAGCCGTGTCGCAGGCCGATGCCGAAATGGCCAATGAAATGCCCGACAGGTGCAGCCATTGGCTTTGAGCAATGGCCTCGCCCCAATGCTGCACCACATCTTGCGGCTGCATTCGGCTGGCGGCCGATCCGGCTCGGGCATAGCTGAAGTGGTGGCCTTGTGCATCATGGCTGACAAAGTAGATGCCGGTGGGTGCTTGGGCATCGCGCATCACGGTGGTGGTGTCCACGTTTTCGCGCTGCCACAAATCCATGAGGCGGTCGCCCCAGCGGTCTGTACCCAGGCGGCTCAGGTAACCCACTCGCGCACCCGCACGGGCAGCTGCGATGGCGGCGTTGCTGGTGTCGCCCCCAAAGCCTTGCAGGTACAGAGGGGGCTCGTCAAGAGGTTGGTTCTTGGTCTGGTTGAACTCAACCATGGCTTCACCCAGGGCGACGATGTCGAGCGTTTTGATGCGGGTTGTCACGCCAAACCGTTCAGTGCTTCGGCAGGGTAACCGGGCCGGGTTTTGCAATCCTCAATGTATTGCTCGATGATGGCCTCGAAGCTGGCATCGGCACGCAGGCCCAGCGCGTGGGCGCGTTCAAAGGTGCAGCCTTTGGCCCAGTTGTCCACGATGCCTGCGATGCGTTCATCGCGTTCAAACTTCACCCGTGCTCGCACCGCAGGGCCAGCCACTTTTTCAAGTGCGGCGAGCATTTGACCCACGGTCACATTGAGGCCTGGCAGGTTCAGTGCCATGCGGCCACCAATGGCTTCTCTGCTGGCTTCAAACACCGTGATCAGGCCATGGATGGTGGTGCCCGGCGATGACAAAGGGTGCGAGACGCTGGCATCCACCGGGCAGGTGGTGTCCGTGCCTGCCAGAGGCTCGCGGATGATGCCGCTGAAAAACGACGAGGCCGCGCCATTGGGTTTGCCGGGGCGCACCGCCACGGTCATCAGGCGGGCCGAGCGGCCGTCGATGTAGCCCTTGCGGGTGTAGTCGGCCACCATGTATTCGATCATCAGCTTGTGCGTGCCGTAAGACGTTTGTGGCGTGGGCAGGCCGTCGTCGGCCACCAGCGCGGGCATGGGGTTGGCCGCGTCGGGTCCGAACACCGCCACCGAGCTGGCAAACACCATGCGCGAAGCTTTGCCGGAAGCGCGGATGCTGTCGAGCAACAAACGGCTGCTGTCCACGTTCGAGCGCAGGCCCAGGTCAAAGTCGAGCTCGCACTCGCCCGACACGGCTGACGCCAAATGGAACACGCCATCAAAGCCGCTCTTGAACAAATCGCCTTGTTCCAGCATGGGCCCTGCATGGCCTTTCACGCGGGGATCGGCCAGCAAGTCGGCGGGGGCCGGAAACAGGTCGGCGATGACCAGTTCGGTCACGCTTTGGCCGTTCAATTGACCACGTTTCAAAATTTCACGGGCCAGTCGGGCTCCGACAAATCCGGCACCGCCGGTGATCAAAATGCGCATTGAAAATCTCCTGAATGAGGTAACAGATAGGGTCTCTTAAAACCCGGATGTCATGACGAACTTGATTCGGTAGCCCAACCGGGTTGTCATGCTGGACTTGATCCGGAAGCCCAACCGGATTGTCATGCCGGACTTGATCCGGCATCCATGGTGGTGCACAGATGGATCCCGGGTCAAGCCCGGGATGACAAAGCAAGCAGGGCCTGGCATGGCAAAACAAGTTGAGCCCGGGATGACAAATTGAGCGCGCCCCTGGATGGCCATCTCAATGGTTGTCTTTGGGCACGGCCGCGCCGCGCTGGCCGACCAAGAAGTCCATGTCCGCGCCTTCGTCCGCCTGCAACACATGGTCGATGTAGAGCTTCCAGTAGCCCGAGTTCATGGCGGGTGCGGGCTTTTCCCAAAGGGACAAGCGCTTGGCCAGCTCTTCGTCGCTGATGAGCAGTTGCAGTTTGCGCTCGGGCACGTTCAGTTCGATCATGTCGCCGTTTTGCACCACGGCCAGCGGGCCACCGGCGGCCGCTTCGGGCGTGGTGTGCAGCACCACCGTGCCATACGCCGTGCCGCTCATGCGGGCGTCCGAGATGCGCACCATGTCGGTGATGCCTTTGCGCAGCACCTTGGGCGGCAGCGGCATATTGCCCACCTCGGCCATGCCGGGGTAGCCCTTGGGGCCACAGTTCTTCAAAACCAAAATGCAGTTTTCGTCCACATCCAAGCTCTCGTCGTCGATGCGCTTGTGGAAGTCGGTGCTGTCTTCAAACACCACGGCGCGACCGGTGTGCACCATCAGCGAAGGGGTGGCCGCGCTGGGTTTGATGACCGCGCCACGGGGTGCCAGGTTGCCGCGCAAGATGGCGATGCCGGCCTTTTCTTTGAAAGGGGCCTCGAATGTTTTGATGACGCGGGGATCGTAATTCACGGCGCCCGCGATGTTCTCGCTCACGCTTTTTCCGGTCACGGTGATGATGTCTTTATGCAGCAGGTGCTCGATCTCTTTCATGATGACAGGCAAGCCACCGGCGTAGCAGAAGTCCTCCATCAGGTGGTCACCGGAGGGTTGCAAGTTCAAGAGGCAAGGCAGCTCGCTGCCCAGGCGCTCGAAATCATCCACGGTGAGCTTGAGGCCCAAGCGACCTGCAATGGCGATCAGGTGAATCACCGCGTTGGTCGAGCCGCCAATGGCCGCCAGCGTGCGGATGGCGTTTTCAAAGGCTTCGCGGGTCAGCACCTTGCTGATGGTCTGGTCGGTGTGGACCATCTCCACAATGCGACGCCCCGCTTCGCGAGCCAACACATTGCGACGACCGTCTACCGCTGGATAAGTGGCGTTGCCCGGCAGGCCGATGCCCAGGGCTTCGACCATGCTGGCCATGGTGCTGGCCGTGCCCATGGTCATGCAGTGGCCGTGGCTGCGGTGCATGCAGCTTTCGGCCTCAAAAAAGTCTTGCAGTTTCAAGGTCCCAGCACGGACCTGCTCGCTCATGCTCCACACGCCAGTGCCCGAGCCCAATTCTTGCCCGCGCCATTTGCCGTTCAGCATGGGGCCGCCCGACACGCCAATGGTGGGCAAGCCCGCGCTGGACGCGCCCATCAGCAAGGAAGGGGTGGTCTTGTCGCAGCCCATGAGCAGTACCACGCCGTCGATCGGGTTGCCTCGGATGGACTCTTCAACGTCCATGGACGCCAGGTTGCGGTAGAGCATGGCGGTGGGGCGCAGCAAGGTTTCGCCCAGCGACATGACCGGGAATTCGAGCGGGAAGCCACCGGCCTCGTACACGCCGATCTTGACCTGCTCGGCCAGGGTGCGGAAATGCGAGTTGCAGGGCGTGAGTTCACTGAAGGTGTTGCAGATGCCGATGACGGGGCGGCCATCGAACTGGTCGTGCGGCACGCCTTTGCCTTTGACCCAGCTGCGGTAGGCAAAGCCATCGCGGTCTTGACGGCCAAACCATTGCTGGCTGCGGAGTTCTTCGGGTTTTTTGCGTGAATTGGAAGACATGGCAATGAAAGAATGAACGGGTTACAGAAGATATCAATCATATGATGATTGAAAAATTTCATACCCCATGTAAACCCTGTGACACCCGTGGAAACCCTTAACGCCAAACAGGCAAATGCAGGGTTTTCCGCAGGGCTGAACAGGGGTTCATTCATCATATGATTGCCGAAATTCAATTTTCGTCACATGGTCAAAAACGTTCACGGTCATACATTGGATATTCTCGGTCAGTCAATTTTGGCTGGGCGGTATGCCGTGGGTGCCAGTTTGCCGCCCGAACCGTTGCTGTGCGAGGAATTCGGCGTCAGCAGGACGGTGGTGCGCGAGGCCATCAAGTCTTTGGTGGCCAAGGGCTTGTTGTTCACCGGCCCCAAGGTGGGCACGCGTGTCTTGCCTGATGCCCATTGGAACTGGTTTGACCCCGATGTGGTGGCCTGGCAGGCGCAGTGCGGGTTGACACCCGAGTTTTTGAAAGACCTGCAAGAGCTGCGCCGTGTGGTGGAGCCCGCTGCGGTACGCTTGGCGGCTGAGCGGGCCACAGCCGATGACATTGCCCAGATTGAAGAAGCCTACGCCGGGATGAAAAAGGCGGTGGAAGAGGGGGGCGATTACGTCACCTACGACATGCGCTTTCACCAGGGCTTGTTGCAGGCATCGCACAACCGCATGCTGATCCAGATGAGCAAGGCGCTCAATGCCTTGTTGCGCACCAGTTTTGAAATTTCCACGCGCATCAAGGATGGCACCAAAAATTCCTTGCCACTGCACCGTGCCGTGCTCAACGCGGTGATTTCCCATGAGCCGGCCAAGGCAGAGCGCGCCATCATGGTCTTGATCGAGGGGGCCAGCGAGGACATTGACCAGGTTTTGGCGTCGCGCAAAAAACTGCCCGTGGTGTCCGGGCGTCCAACGCCGATCAAGACGCAGCCCAAGCCCAGAGCCACGTCCAAATTATCTGTCCGTACAAAGGGAGTGTCACTTGCAAAAACTCATTGATTATTTTTTCAAACTGCTCGAATTTCTGGTGGTGGCTTGCCTGGTGGCCATGGTGGTCATGGTGTTTGGCAATGTGGTACTGCGTTACGGGTTCAACTCGGGCATCGATATTTCAGACGAAATGTCACGTTACTGCTTCATCTGGTTGACCTACATCGGTGCCATGGTGGCCATGCGCGATAAGGGGCATTTGGGTGTTGACACCCTGGTGTTGCGCCTGTCCTTGAATGGCAAGAAACTGTGCTATTTCCTGAGCGAAGTGATGATGTTGGGCTGCAATCTCTTGTTCTTGCTGGGCACCTGGAAAATGCATGAACTGCAGGTCACCAATGTCTCGACGGTCGTGGGCATTTCCATGATCTGGGTTTACGGGATTGGCTATGTCGTCGGTTTTGTGATGTCGGTGATGAATGTGAACCAGCTTTACAAACTGTTGACGGGCCAGCTCAAAGAAGAGGATCTGATCATGGTGGTCGAGTCCGAGGATGTTGTGGACCTCAACGCCAAGACCCCTGACAGCAGGAGCCACGCATGACCATCGCGATTTTTGTATTCAGTCTGTTGGGAGCCATGGCCTTGGGCATGCCCATTGCCTATTCCTTGTTGGTGTGTGGTTTGTCCTTGATGGCTTATTTGGCCGGAACCGGTGTGCTTCCGGCTTTTGACAGCCAGATTCTGGCGCAGCGCTTTGTCGATGGCGCAGACAACTTTCCCTTGTTGGCGGTGCCATTCTTCCTGTTGGCAGGCGAATTCATGAATGCCGGTGGCTTGAGCCGTCGCATCGTGAATCTGGCCATGGCCTGGGTTGGTCATTTTCGCGGTGGTTTGGGTTATGTCGCGGTCATGGCAGCCATCATCATGGCCTCCTTGTCGGGTTCGGCGGTGGCCGATACCGCGGCTCTGGCGGCCTTGTTGATTCCGATGATGCGTGCGGCCGGTTACGACGTCGGCCGCTCAGCCGGTCTGATCGCGGCAGGGGGCATCATCGCGCCGGTGATTCCGCCTTCTATTGGCTTCATCATTTTTGGTGTGGCGGCCAACGTCTCGATCACCAAGTTGTTCTTGGCAGGCATCGTGCCCGGCGTGATGATGGGCATCGCGATTGGTCTGGCCTGGTGGTGGGTGGCCAAACGCGATGGTGTAAAACCGGGCCCCCGCATGAACATGCGTGAACGGTGGACCGCTACCCGAGAAGGCACTTTGGCACTGGGCCTGCCCGTGTTCATCATTGGCGGCATGAAGTTCGGCGTGTTCACGCCTACCGAGGCGGCTGTGGTGGCTGCGGTCTACAGCTTTGCTGTCGGCGCATTTGTTTACCGTGAATTGCAGTGGACCAAGCTTTACGGTTTGATCTTGATGGCAGGCAAGACCACGGCCGTGATCATGTTCCTGGTGGCAGCGGCCATGGTCAGTGCCTGGTTGATCACCGTGGCCAACATTCCTGCTGAAGTGGCCAAACTCATGGAGCCCTTCATGGACAACAAGATGTTGCTGATGGTCATCCTGATGTTGTTGGTGGTCGTGGTGGGCACGGCGCTGGACTTTACCCCCACGGTGTTGATCCTCACGCCTGTGCTGATGCCGCTGGTCAAGCAAGCGGGCATTGATCCGGTGTATTTCGGTGTGCTGTTCATCATGAACAACGCCATTGGCCTCATCACGCCGCCTGTGGGCACCGTGCTCAATGTGGTTTGCGGCGTGGCCCGCATCAACATGGACACGGCATTCAAGGGCGTCATGCCTTTCTTGCTGGCACAGCTGGCTGTACTGGCAGTGCTGATCGCTTTCCCCCCCATCGTCTTGGTCCCACTCAAGTGGATGCTGAGCTGATTTTCAACCCTGTGCTTTATCAATGAAGGAGACAACCATGTTCAAACGCAGAAATCTGGTGACACTGATCGCCGGCACTTTGATGGTCGCAACCGGTGCCATGGCACAGTTTGCAGATCGCAACATCAAATTCACCAACGGCATCAACGAAGACCACCCCGTCGGCGTGGGCGTTCGCAAGATGCAAGAAATTCTGGCGGCCAAAACCGGTGGCAAGATGAAAATCTCGTCTTTCTGGGGTGGCTCTGCTGGCGGCGACATGCAAGCCATCCAAGCCTTGCGTGCGGGCACTCAGGAGATGGTTTGCGCCTCGACTTCACCCATCGTGGGCATCGTCAAGGAACTGGGTGTTTTTGACTTGCCCTTCCTGTTTGCCAATGAAAAAGAAGCCGACGCGGTTCTGGACGGTGCTGCGGGCAAGTATTTCAACGCCAAACTCGAAGCGGTAGGTCTCGTCAATTTGTCTTATTGGGAAAACGGTTTTCGCAACCTGACCAACAGCAAGCGCCCTGTGGCCAAGCTGGAAGATTTTGACGGCGTGAAAGTGCGCGTCATGCAAAACAACATCTTCTTGGACACGTTCAAGACCTTGGGCTCCAACGCTGTGCCCATGGCTTTCCCGGAAGTCTTCACGGCACTCGAAACCAAAACCATCGACGGCCAGGAAAACCCTTTCGTGACCATTGAAACATCCAAGTTCAATGAGGTGCAAAAGTACCTGAGCGTCACGCGCCATGCTTACACCCCGTTTGTGGTGCTGTACAGCAAAAAACTCTGGGATCAACTGAACCCACAAGAGCAAGCGCTCTTGCGTGAAGCGGCCATGGAAGGTCAGAAAGTTCAGCGCGCCGCCAACCGTGCGATGAGCGACAAGTCGCTCGCAGCCCTGAAAGCCAAAGGCATGCAGATCAACGAAGTAAGCGCAGCAGAGCAAACGCGCATTCGCGCCAAAGTCAACGCGGTGTATGACAAGCACAAGGACTCGATCGGTCCCGACGCCATCAAGGTCGTGCAAGACGAGCTGAAAAAAGCACGCGGCGGTTAATGCCTTGCGTCAAGCCCCACAGTCACAAGCTGTGGGGCTTTTTTAATGTCTGAAATTTGATTTGCCATGAAAATCACGCAACTCGAAACCATCCGCCTGGAAGAATTTCCCAACATCATCTGGGTGCGATTGCACACCGACGAAGGACTGGTGGGGCTGGGCGAAACCTTCATGGGCGCGCAGGCGGTCGAGGCCTATCTGCACGAATGGGTGGCCCCCAAGCTGATCGGCCAAGACCCGCTCGCCATCGAGTCTCGTCTGCGCGACATCACGGGTTATCTGGGCTGGCGTGGGTCCGGCGTCGAAACGCGTGGCAACTCGGCGGTGGACATTGCGTTGTGGGACATTTTTGGCAAGGCCGCAGGCATGCCGGTGTATACGGCGCTGGGCGGCAAGAGCCGCGACGAGATCCGGGTCTACAACACCTGCGCGGGCTACCAATATATCCGCAGCAACGTCAACCAGACCAGCAGCAACTGGGGGCTGGGCAACAGCGCCGGGCCTTACGAAGATCTGCAAGGCTTTTTGCACCGCGCCGACGAGGTGGCCGAGTCGCTGCTGTCTGAAGGCATTACCGGCATGAAGATCTGGCCCTTTGACATGGCCGCTGAAAAATCGCATGGCCAGTACATCAGTCCGCAAGACCTGAACACCGCACTCGAGCCCTTTCGCAAGATCCGAAATGCGGTGGGCGACAAGATGGACATCATGGTCGAATTTCACAGCCTGTGGCGGCTGCCCATGGCGCAAAAGATTTCACGCGCCTTGCAAGAGTTCGACACTTTCTGGCACGAAGACGCGATCCGCATGGACAGCCTGGACCTGCTCAAGCAGTACGCCGTGGACTGCAAGGCGCTGATCTGTGCGAGCGAAACGCTCAGCTACAAATGGGGTTTCAAGGATTACCTGCAAACCGGCGTGGCTGGCGTGGCCATGCTGGATCTGAGCTGGTGCGGGGGCCTGACCGAAGCACGCAAGATCGCGGCCATGGCCGACGCCTGGCAATTGCCCGTGGCCCCGCACGACTGCACGGGGCCGGTGGTCTGGGCTGCGTCCACGCACTTGTCGCTGCACGCGCCCAATGCCTTGATTCAGGAGAGCGTGCGCGCCTTCTACTCCGGCTGGTACAAGGAACTGGTGACCGAATTGCCGCAGGTGAAGAACGGCATGATCAGCCTGAACGAAAAGCCGGGCCTGGGCCTGGAGCTGCTGCCCGATTTGCACAAGCGGGCCGATGCGGTGGTGCGCGTGAGCCGGTGAACCGCATTGATTTTTCTTCTTCTTTAAACGTCTGATCCACCATGACACAAGCCCAAGCCACATCTTTGTTTGACCTCCGTGGTCGCACTGCCCTGATCACGGGCTCGACACGCGGCATTGGCCTGGCCCTGGCGCAAGGTCTGGCCGAATCGGGTGCAAGCGTCATCCTCAACAGCCGTCAGACCGCTGCTGTGGACGCGGCCGTGGCCCAGCTGCAGGCGCTGGGCTTGAATGCGCAGGGCGCCGCCTTCGATGTGGCCGATCAGGCTTCGGTCGAAGCGGCTTTTGCAGGATTTGACCGTGCGGGCCTGGTCATTGACATCTTGATCAACAACGCGGGCATCCAGCACCGCCAACCCATGCTGGATGTCTCGCTGGACGATTGGAACCGTGTCATCAACACCAACCTCACGGCAGCTTTTTTGGTGGGGCGTGCCGCGGCGCGCCGCATGATTGACCAGGGCACCGGCGGCAAGATCATCAACATCGGCTCGCTCACCAGCGAAGCCGCACGCGCCACGGTGGCACCCTATACGGTGGCCAAAGGGGGCATCAAGATGCTGTCCAAAGCCATGGCGGCCGAGTGGGCGCAGCACAACATCCAGGCCAACTCGATTGGCCCCGGCTACATCCTGACCGACATGAACGAAGCGCTGGTCAATAACCCCTCGTTTGACGCCTGGGTCAAAAGCAGCAACCCGGCGCAGCGCTGGGGCCGCCCCGATGAACTCGTGGGTACCGCCATTTACCTGGCTTCGGGCGCATCCAACTATGTCAATGGCCAGATCATCTATGTCGATGGCGGCTGGTTGTCGGTGCTCTGATTTCCTTGCAACGCATTTCATCGCAGACAGATTTCATGAGCACCCTGATCACCGACGTCAAAGTCATCCTGACCGCCCCTGAAGGCATCAACCTGCTGGTGGTCAAAGTCGAAACCAACCAGCCTGGCCTGTATGGCTTGGGCTGCGGCACATTTGCCTACCGTCATCTGGCGGTCAAATGCCTGATTGAAGAGTACCTGCGGCCTCTGGTCGTGGGGCGCGATGTGCATGCCATCGAAGAGATCTGGCAGCTGATGCACCAGAACGCTTACTGGCGCAACGGCCCCATCGAGAACAACGCGATCTCGGGCATCGACATGGCCTTGTGGGACATCAAGGGCAAGCTGGCCAACATGCCGCTGTACCAGCTGTTGGGCGGCAAGGTGCGCGAAGCCGTGCCGATCTACCGCCACGCCGACGGCAAGGATTTGAGCGAGCTGTGCGACAACATCCAGAAGTACCGTGAGCAGGGCATCACGCACATCCGCTGCCAAAGCGGTGGTTATGGCGGTGGTGGCTACGGTGCAGCACCGGCCCACGCTCCGAGCCATGCGCCGGACGGGGTGTACCTCGATGCGCGCAAGTACATGCGCGAAACCGTCAAGATGTTTGACGGCATCCGCAGCCGCGTGGGTTTTGATGTGGAGCTGTGCCACGACGTGCACGAACGCCTCAAGCCCATCGACGCGATTCGCTTTGCGCAGGCGCTGGAGCCGTTTGATTTGTTCTTTCTGGAAGACGCCATTCCGCTCGAAGAAGGTGAATGGATTCGTCAGTTGCGCGATAAGACCAATATCCCATTGGCGCAGGGTGAGTTGTTCAACCACCCCTTTGAATGGCGCAATCTGATCGCCGAGCGGCTGATCGATTTCATCCGCGTGCACCTGAGCCAGGTGGGCGGCATCACCCCCGCACGCAAGCTGCAGCAGTTTGCCGAGCAGTATGGCGTGCACACCGCCTGGCACGGTCCGGGCGACATGTCGCCACTGGCCCATGCGGCCAACATCCACATCGATCTGGCGTCGCGCAACTTTGGGGTGCAGGAATGGTCGGGCACCGAGCCGCCGAACTTTGTCATCCAGGAACTCAAAGGGCCGCGTGAGGCCCTGCTGGATGTGTTTCCCGGTTTACCGCAATTCAAGCAGGGCTATGTGTATGCCAACGACTTGCCCGGCCTGGGTGTCGACATCGACGAGCACATGGCTGCGCTGTACCCTTGTGAAAGTGGTGTCACGACTTGGACTCAGACGCGCTTGGCGGACGGGACATTGCAAACGCCCTGAAGCCGGTGATTGTTGGGCTACACCTGGCGTCAGACGTTCAGTCGATCCAGCGCGTGTGGAATTTCCCCGGGCGATCTACCCGCTGGTAAGTGTGAGCCCCAAAGTAGTCGCGTTGCGCCTGCAGCAAGTTGGCAGGCAAGCGGGCCGAGCGGTAGGCGTCGTAGTAGCAGAGGGCGCTCATGAACGAGGGCACCGCCACGCCATGCAAGGCCCCCATCGCCACGACTTCTCTCAGGTCTTGTTGGCAGCGTGCCATCACGCCCGAAAAGTGGCTGTCCATCAACAGGTTGTCCAAATGGGGCGAGCGTTCGTACGCGCTTCGGATGTCTTCAAGCAAGTGCGCGCGAATGATGCAACCTGCTCGCCAGACCGATGCCACTGTGCCCATGGGCAGTGCCCATTGGTGTTCTTGATCTGCGGCTTTGAGCAGGCTAAAGCCTTGGGCATAAGCGCAAATCTTGGCGGCCAGCAAGGCTTTCTGAATGCTGCCCAGCACCGTTTTCCGGTCACCCGCGGTCGGGGCAATGGGCCCGGCCAACACCTTGGATGCTTTGACGCGTTCGGGCTGCAAGGCACTGATGGTGCGTGCGAACACGGCATTGACAATCGTGGGCGCGGTCACGCCCAGGTCGAGTGCGACCTGACTGGCCCATTTGCCCGTGCCTTTTTGTTCGGCGGTGTCGAGGATCAGGTTCACCAGTGCGTCGCCCGTTTCGGGGTCGGTGTGCGCCAGGATGTCGGCCGTGATGCCCATCAGGTAGCTGCTGAGTTCGCCTTGGTTCCACTCGCGGAACACCGCACTCATCTCGGCCGGGCTCATGCCCAGCAAGTTATGCATCAGCCAATAGGCTTCACAGATGGTTTGCATGTCGGCGTATTCAATGCCGTTGTGCACCATCTTCACAAAGTGGCCCGAGCCACCGGGACCCATCCATTCGCAGCAGGGCTGGCCGTCTTCTGCTTGGGCTGAAATGGCTTGCAGCATGGGCTTGAGCAGCGGCCACGCTTGTGTCGACCCACCCGGCATCAGTGCAGGGCCGCGCAGTGCACCTTCTTCACCACCGCTGACACCCGCACCCACAAACAAAATGCCGGTGCCCTCCAGCGACTGGATTCGGCGCTGTGTGTCTGTGTAGAGCGTGTTGCCACCGTCCATCACCACGTCGCCAGGGCTCAGCAGTGGGCGCAACTCGGCCAACACGGCATCGACCGCAGCGCCTGCAGGCACCATCAGCCACACGCAACGCGGCTGTTGCAGGCTGTTCACCAGTTCGGCCAGTGACTGGACTGCTTGTGCATTCAGGCCTTGTGTGCGCTGGCCAAAGCTGTCGCGTTTGCCTGAATCCAGGTCAAAGCCACTGACAGAAAAACCATTGCGCTCCAGATTGAGCGCCAGGTTTTCACCCATGACGCCCAGGCCCACCAGGCCGATGTCCATCTTCTGCATAGGCTGATTTATCCCCGACCCACAAACGGCATGTTGGTGGCCATCACGGTGGTGAACAAGATGTTGGCAGACAGTGGTAAGCGAGACATGCTCAGGAAAGTCTCGACCACGGCCGACATGTCCATGCGCGGTTCGGCCTTGATGGTGCCATCGGCTTGGGGCACACCTTTGGCCATTTTTTCGGTCATGTCGGAAGCCACGTTGCCAATGTCGATTTGGCCGACAGCGATGCTGAAAGCCCGGCCGTCCAGCGAGGCCGCACGGGTCAGGCCCGAAATGGCGTGCTTGGTGGCGGTGTAGGCGATGGACCCGTAGCGCGGCACATGGGCCGAGATGGAGCCGTTGTTGATGATGCGGCCGCCTTGCGGGCTTTGCTCTTGCATCAGCTTGAAGGCGTGCGACAGGCAGTAGAAGGCACCGTTCAGGTTCACGTCCACCATGCGGCGCCAGTCATCACCTGACACGTCGCCGGGCAGGGTGGTGGGCAGCGAGATGCCCGCGTTGTTGAACAGCAAATCGAGGCGACCGAACTCGGCGCGGACCTTGTCGAACAGGGCCTTGACCTGTTCTTCGTTGGACACGTCGGCAGGCATGGCCACGCCGTTGGCCGCGTTGGCACCGGCTTTGGCGATGGTTTCCTGCAAAGCTTCGGCACGGCGGCCGACCAGCACCACATGCCAGCCTTCTTGGAGCAAACCGAGTGCGCAGGCTTGGCCAATGCCGGAGCTTGCGCCTGTGACGAGTGCAACTTTTTTCATCAGGATGTCTTTCAGGATTTCAGGATTCGGAAGAGGCGTGAAGGTTGATCAAGCCACAGCGTCGGCAAAGGCGATTTGCACTTTGAGCGACTGGCTCTTGTCGGCCGCCAGATCGAAGGCTTCAATGGCGCGGTCCACAGGCAAGATGCCGGTGATGACCGGTTTGCCGTTGACCAAACCTTCGTTCAAAAAGCGCACGGCGGTGGCAAATTCGGCATGGAAGCGGAAGGTGCCGCGCATGTCGACTTCCTTGGCCACGATCTGCGTCATGGGCAGGCTGATGTCGCCGCCCATGCCCACCGTGATCAGCACACCGCGTGGTGCGATGGTGTCCAGGCCTACGCGCAAGGCCGCTTCGCTGCCCGAGGCTTCAAAGACGGCGTCAAACTGGCCTTTGTCCACTTTGTATTGATCCAGTGCTTCGGCCTGGGTCTTGAGGTTGATGATCTCGTCCGCGCCCATCTCTTTGGCGCATTTCAGGGGCAAGTCGGCGATGTCGGCCGCCACGATGCGGGCAGCACCGGCACGGCGCAAGGCACCGATCAAGAGCGAGCCAATCGGGCCGCAACCGGTCACCAGCACCTGCTTGCCCAACACGCTGCCTGCGCGCTGGATGGCGTGCAGGCCGACAGACAGGGGCTCGGCCAAAGCGGCTTCAGACAGGCTCAGGTGGTCGGCAATCGGGTGGGCTTGGTAGCCCTCGATGATCAATTGTTCAGAGAACGCGCCCTGGATGTGCGGGAAGGGCATGGCGCTGCCGTAAAAACGCATGTTCAGGCAGTGGTTGTGTTGCCCCGCCTGGCAAAAGCGGCAGTGGCCGCAAGGGCGCGAGGGCGAGATGGCGATGCGCTGACCTTTTTTGACGCCGGTCACCGCAGCGCCGAAACCATCCACCACACCTGAAATCTCGTGACCCAGGGCGATGGGTTGTTTGATGCGCACCGTGCCAAAGCCGCCATGCTGGTAGTAATGCAGGTCGGAGCCGCAAATGCCGCCAAAGGCCACATTCACACGCAACTGGTGTTCGCCCAAAGCGGGCAGTTCGGTGTTTTCAACACGCAGGTCTTTGGCCGAGTGGCAGACAACGGATTTCATGGCGGTTTCTTTGAAAAGTAAGGGGTAAATCTTAGAGGGTGCTCAGAGCGTGGCAGTCACGCCACCATCGACATACAGGATATGGCCGTTCACAAAGCGTGAAGCGTCCGAGGCCAAAAAGACCGCAGCACCACCCAGGTCTTGAACATCGCCCCAGCGGCGGCTGGGCGTGCGGCCAACCAGCCAGCTGCTGAAAGTGGGGTCGTCCACCAGTTTCTGGTTCAGTTCGGTCTTGAAGTAGCCCGGGCCAATGCCGTTGACGTTGATGCCGAACTGGCCCCAGTCGATCGCCATGCCTTTGGTGAGCATCTTCACCGCGCCTTTGGTGGCGGTGTAGGGCGCAATGCCGGGGCGGCCCAGCTCGCTTTGCACCGAGCAGATGTTGATGATCTTGCCGCGCCCACGCGGGATCATTTTTTTGGCCACCGCCTGGCCCACGAAATACACGCTGTCCAGGTTGGTTTTCATGATGGTGTGCCAGTCGCTGTCCTGGTACTCGTGCAGCGGACCGCGAATCTGCATGCCTGCGTTGTTGATCAGGATGTCAATCGGGCCTTCGGTTTCGATTTTTTCCACGGCTGCGCGCACGCTCTCGGCATCGGTCACGTCGAACACCGAGGTGCTGACGGACAGGCCTTGCGACTTCAGTGTCAGCGCGGCGGCATCCACTTTGCTGGCCGTGCGGCCATTCAGGATGACATGGGCTCCCGCTTGCGCCAACGCCTCGGCCAAAGCCAGGCCAATGCCTGCCGATGAGCCTGTGATCAGGGCGCGGCGGCCCGTGAGTTGGAAAGTGTCGAGGACGTTCATTTCATCAGCAACCATTTGAGGGGCATCATCACCAGGCTTGGGAACGCAATCAGCGCGCCCATGACCACCACCTGGGACAACAGGAAAGGCATGACGCCACGGATGACGTCGTGCATCGGGATGCGGCCCACACCGCAGACCACGTTGAGCACCGTGCCCACGGGCGGGGTCAGCAAACCGATGGCGTTGTTGATGATGAACAACACGCCAAAGTAAACCGGGTCAATGCCCGCTTCGCGCACCAGGGGCATCAGCACGGGCGTGAGGATCAGCACGGTGGGCGCGAAGTCGAGGGCCGTGCCCACGATCATCACCAGCAGCATCAGCATGACCATCAGCAAAGTCTGGTTGTCGATGAAGGGGCGCAGGATTTCAACGATTTGGGCCGGAATATTGGCCACCGTGATGAGCCAAGCCGACACCAAAGCCGCAGCCACCAGGAACATCACTACCGAAGAGGTTTTGGCTGCCGCCAAAATGATCCCGTAGAGGTCTTTCACCTTGATCTCGCGGTAAATGAACAAGCCCACCACCAGTGAATACACCACCGCCACCACGGCCGCCTCGGTGGGCGTGAAGATGCCCATCTTCATGCCACCGATGATGGTGATGGCCAGCAGATAAGACCAGAACGCGTTGATGGTCACGGTGATGCGTTTTTTGAACGGCACCTTTTCAGCCACCACCACTTTGTCTTTGCGTGCAACGACCCACCAGGTCACGATCAAAGCCAGTCCCATCAAAATGCCGGGGAAGATGCCGGCCATGAAGAGCTTGGAAATCGACACGCCGCCGATCACACCAAACAAAATGAAACCAATAGAGGGGGGAATCACGGGCGCGATGATGCCGCCCGCTGCAATCAGACCCGCAGAGCGGTCCATGCGGTAACCCGCATCGCGCATCATGGGCATCAGCACCGCCGCCAGCGCCGCGGTGTCGGCCACAGCCGAGCCGGACAAACTGGCCATGACGATGGCGGCAAAGACCGCCACATAGCCCAAGCCGCCGCGAAAGTGACCGACCCAGACCATGGCCGAATTGACAATGCGTCGGCTCATGCCGCCTGCGTTCATCAGTTCACCCGCCAGCATGAAAAAGGGCACGGCCATCAGCGGAAAGTTGTCGGCACCATTGATCAGGTTTTGCGACACGATTTGGGTGTCGAAGTTGTCCAGATGCAGCATCAGGGCCACACCTGAAACGATCAGGGAAAAAGCCAGAGGCATGCCCAGTGCCATGGCACCCAGCAAGGAAACGATGAAAACAAGAACGGTCATTTGGTGGCCTCGCCGGTGTGCGCTGTGACGACTTCTTCAGAGTCCTGAACCTGGATCAGGTCGGCCTCGTTGAAGTTGCCTTTGGCCAGCTGAACCAGCTTGCCGATGATCATCAAGCCCATGGCCACGCTGGTGATGTAGCCGACGCCGTACACCCAGCTCATGGGGATTTCGGTCACGGCCGAGCGCGTGCTGGCGTTGATGCTGTATTGTTTGAGGGTGCCGTAAAACATCAGTGCGCAGCAACCGAGCATCAGCACGTTGGACACGGCAAAAGCTATTTTTTTACCGCTCAGACTGAGTTTGCGCACGATCGAGTCCAGGCCCAGATGGCCGTTTTCACGCATCGTGACGATGGCGCCCAGGAAGGTGATCCAGATGAACAAAAATCGCGACAACTCTTCCGAACTGATGATGCCGTCGTTGAAGCCGTAGCGCAAAACCACGTTACCGAACACCATGATGACCATGGTCGACAACATGATGACCAGCGTGAACTCCGCCAGTCGAAAGAAAAGGTCGTTGATTTTTTTCATACATTCATCAAAAAAAGCCCCCTCCGAAGAGGGGGCGTGATCTCACTCAAGCCATCACTTGGTGTCTTCGATGGCCTTGAGCAGTGCGGGGCCGTTTTTCTCACCAAAGGTCTTGGCGATTTCGGCCGAAACGATCTTCTGGAACGGGGCCATGTCCACGTTCTCGATCACTTGCATGCCGGACTTTTTCAGCTCGGCAATCACCTTGCCCGCATTGGCCGCGTTCAGATTGCGCTGGTGGGTGGCCGCTTCACGCGCGGCATCCACTACGATTTTTTGGTAGTTGGCTGGCAGCGTGTCGAACTTGGCCTTGTTCATGGCCACCACCAGGGGCGAATAAACGTGGTTGCTCACCGTCAGGTGTTTTTGCACTTCGTAGAACTTGGACGACCAGGTCACGTTGATCGGGTGCTCTTGCGCGTCAAAGGTGCCGGTTTCCAAGGCGGTGTACAGCTCTGCAATCGGCATGGGCGAGGGGTTCATGCCCAGCAGCTTGAAAGCTTGGATGTGGTACGGGTTGGGGGTGGAACGGATCTTCAAGCCCTTCAGATCGTCAGGCTTGTTGACAGGGCGCTTGTTGTTGGTGAAGGCGCGCCAGCCGTTTTCCCAATAGGCCAGGCCTTTGAGGCCGTGTGGGGCCAACTCGTTGAGCACGCCCGTGCCCACAGCACCGTCGAGCACGTTGTAGGCGTGCTGCGCACTGCGAAACACAAAGGGCAATTCCATCGCGGCCGTGTTGGGCACGATGCCGTTGAAGTTGGACGCACCGCTGGAGACGATGTCGATCGTGCCGCCGCGTGTGCCGTTGATCATGGCGGCGTCATTGCCCAGCTGGTTGGCCGGGAAGATGGTGATTTCGACATCGCCGTTGGTGCGTTGTTTGACCAGCTCGGCCAGCTTCATGGCGGCGGCGTGCTGGCCATCGGTGGTGTTCACCGCGTGGCCCATTTTCAGGTTGAACTTGGCGGCGTAAGCGCTGGAGCCGACGGCAGCCACGAGGCAGGCGAGAAGGATGCGGGAAAGTTTCATGGTGTTGTCTCCTGGTTAAAAAAGGTCTGTCGAAAAAACTCAATCGGTGGGCAGCGCGTATTCGTCCGCGCTGAAGACGGTGTGAAACACGTTGCCATCGAACATGGCGATCAGGTCTTTGGATACTTCGCGGCTTTCCATACGCACGGCCGAGGCCAAAGCGATTTCGATGGATTCGCGGCTGGGGTAGCGCACCGACAGCACCATGCCAAAGTGCGGGTCTGCCACATCACTCTCGACTTGGCGCAGCACGCGCACCTCTTGCGCGCCGGGAAAGCGTGTCCACAAAGGGACGAGTTTTTCGCGGATGTAGCGGTTGAACGCGTCTTCCATACCGGGTTTGACGTTGCCTTGGAAGAATGCACAGCGGATGAACATGAGGGAGCTTTCTAAAAAATCAGAGGGCAGGGTGCAGAGGCGAAGACGTTCTTGCCTGCAAGGCAGCCAACGCCTTCGCGACCATGTCCTGCACCGGTTCGGTGATGGGCAAGCAGATGACATCGGTTTCATCAGCCTGGGGTTTTTCGAGGGTGCGAAACTGGCTGTCGAGCAAGCCGGGCTGCATGTAGTGGCCCACGCGCTGGTGCATGCGTTTTTGAATCAGCTCAAAGTCACCGTCGAGGAAGACAAAACACACATCGCCTGCTTGTTCGCGGATGCGGTCGCGGTAAGCACGCTTGAGCGCCGAGCAAGCCACCACGCGGCCTTGCGCATGAGGCTGCGACAGGTATTCGCCAATGCGGTCCAGCCAGGGCCAACGGTCGGCGTCTTGCAAGGCGATGCCTGAACGCATTTTGGCCACGCTCTCTGGCAGGTGCAGGTCATCGCCATCGACCATGTCCAAACCCAGGCGTTCGCCCAGCGCTGCAGCCATGGTCGACTTGCCGCAACCGGACACACCCATGACGATGAGGCTCAAAGGCGAGGGGTTCATGAGGGCTCGCAAGCTGTCACTTCAGCAAGGCCGCGCACTCGGGCACGGGCGTGCGCAGGGGCTGACCTGATGTGCCCGCCTGCATGTTGGCAAAAGCCAGGTCGGCCATGGCTTGGCGTGTCTCGGTGGTGGCGCTGGCCATGTGCGGCGTCAGCACCACGTTGCTCAGTGTCCACAGCGCTTCGGGCACGTTGGGCTCGTTGGCGAACACGTCCAGGCCTGCGCCTGCGATGGTGCCGCTTTGCAAGGCGGCGATCAGCGCCTCTTCATCGACCACACTGCCACGCGCCACATTGATCAAAAAGCCACGAGCGCCCAGCGCCTTGAGCACCTCGGCGTTGATCAGGTGCTTGGTGCCCGCGCCGCCGGGCGTGATGACCACCAGAAAATCCACATTCGCAGCCAACTCGGCTGCCGATGGAAAGAACTTGAAACCCGAATCGGCTTTTTCGGAGCGGGCGGTGTAGGCGATCGACATGCCAAAGCCGCTGGCGCGCTGGGCAATGGCCTTGCCAATGCGGCCCAAGCCCACAATGCCCAGACGGGCACCTGAGACTTTGCGGCCCAATGCCATGGGGCCTGAGGGCCATTGGCCTGCGCGCACAAATTTGTCCGCTTGGGGAATGGTGCGGCCCACCGACAGCACCAGGCCCATGGCCAGATCGGCCACATCGTCGGTCAGCACATCGGGGGTGTGGGTGACAGGAATGCCGTGCTCGATGGCCGCGGCCACATCCACACCGTCATAGCCCACACCAAACACCGACACTACTTTGGCGTTGCTTACTTGCGCCAGCAAGCTGCGCGGCACGCTGGCCTCGCCCGTGCCCGCCACGCCCACGATGCGGGGGGCCAAGGCGGCAAATGCCGCCGGGTCGGTGATGTGGGTGCGGTCGTGCACGGTGTAAACCGACTCCAAGGCTTTCAGATAGAAAGGGTGGAGTTTGGCAACGGCCAAGACATCGGGTTTGGACAAATCAAAACTCCTGGAACGGGTATTCTTGGATAGCGCTGTCCAAGAGGGCTAAAAAAAACAGAATCACGGATGGTGTCATTATGAAAACGTATTTATAAAATACCCTTCAAGTGAACCATCTTGGTTCCCAACTTTGGGATAGCGCTATCCTATCGGAGCCGATTGGCCATTTTTCTACGGATTAACCCTTGCCCATCCAGCCTTTGCCCAACAAAAGTCACCGTGCAACGGGTCGCGTCACGCTCAGTGACGTGGCGCGTGCCGCAGGCGTTAGCCCCAGCACCGTGTCGCGTGCCTTGCGTGGCGAACGGGCGGTGGATCCCGCCTTGATCGAGCGGGTCACAGCGGTGTCGCGCATGCTGGGTTATGTGCCAGATCCGGCTGCACGGGCGCTGGCTTCGCAGCGCAGTGACCACGTGGCGATATTGATTCCACTGCTGTCCAACGCCTTGTTTGTGGACTTGCTGGATGCCGCGCAAACCACCTTGCGCGCTGCGGGGTACCAAACCCTGATGGGCGTGACCCATTACGACGCCAGCGAAGAAGAGCAGTTGCTGCGTGAGCAATTGCTGCACCGCCCGGCTGGTTTGTTGGTCACGGGGCTGGACCATAACCCGGCGACCCGCAAGTTGATGGCGAGCAGCCAGGTGCCTTGTGTTCACTTGATGGATTTGCCTGCAATCGGGCAACACGACGAGGCCCATTGCGTGGGCTTTCGCCAGACCGACGCGGGTGCGGCCATGACCCGTCACTTGTTGTCCAAGGGTTACCGGCGCATTGCGTTCGCTGCCGCCCAACTCGACCCGCGTGTCATGCAGCGTCTGTATGGCTGGCGCAATGCCTTGCAAGAGGCCGGACTGTACGAGCCGACACTCGAATGGCTCAACCCTGCGCCATCGTCTTTGGCTTTGGGCGGTGTTTTGTTTGAGCAAATCATGCAGCAAAGCCCCTCTGTGGATGCCATATTTTTTTGCAATGACGACTTGGCACAAGGGGCTTTGATGGCCGCTTTGCGCCTCGGCATCGCGGTGCCAAGCCAAGTGGCCATTGCCGGTTTCAACGATTTAACGGGCAGTGACCAGATGCTGCCCACGCTGACCTCGGTGCGCACGCCACGCGCCCGGATTGGGGAGGCCGCAGCGCAAATGCTGCTGACGCTCATGCGAGGCGAGGAGCCGAGCAGCCCTCAGCTTGACCTGAGCTTTGAAATCGTCCAGCGTCAAAGCACTTGATGCTGTGCGAGTGAGCCCCTGCTCGCGAATGTGTGTTCAGCGCGGCCCGTGCAACACGTTGATCAGTGCTTCACCTCGGCTCAGACGGCCGATGTTTTCGGCCAATGTTTCTTGACGGCGTCGCACAGTGCCAGACGTCCAGCCCGACATGTGCGGTGTCATCAGCACGTTGTCCAGCGCCGCAAAGTCGTATTGCGATGGTGCGCATTCGGCTTGCGTGGGTGTGGGGTATTGGTACCAGGTGTCGATGACCGCGCCGCCAATTTGGCGTGAAGCCAACGCATCGTAGAGCGCTTTTTCTTCGATCACAGCACCACGCCCCACGTTCATCAGCACCGCATCGGCTCGCATGGCGGCGATCGCGCGCGCATCCACCAGGCCTTGTGTGTTGTCGGTCAGCGGCAAGCTCACCACCACGGCGTCGGCCGAGCCCATGAACTCGTGCAGGGCGTCGAGGGTCCAGCTTTGGTCAACGGTGGGGTGTTGAATGGGGCTGCGGTTGGCCACATGCACCCGCATGCCCATGGCTTTGGCGCGCAGTGCCACGGTTTGGGCAATGTGCCCAAATCCCAGCAGGCCAATCGTTTGGGAGCCCAGCTCGGTGCGCAAGGCGGTGGGGCGACCAGCCCAGTAAGTCCAGCGTTGTCGGCGCAAGTCCTGGTCGGCGCGTGCCAGCGGCACATGGCGCATGAGCAGTGCGGCGATCACGTATTCGGCGATGGCGTTTTCGTGGCCAAAGCAATTGGCCAGCGTGCACTGCGCTGGCAGCAAGGTGGTGTTGACCGCATCGGTGCCTGCGGCAGGGGCGTGAAACAGCCGGGCTTGGCTCGGGACAGGCATGCTGTCGTTCAGTTTGATGCCGATCACCACGTCGGCGGTTTCGTAATGCGCACGCTCACCCGCTTGGTCGAGCGCATCGCTCAGGTCGAGGATTTGGTGCTCAGGTGCGACGAGCTGTTCAAAGCCTTGGCGAAAATTGGCGGCGTTCTGGCCGTGGAAAACGATTTTCATGGAGGCGATGGTCATGTTGTCTCGAATCGGTTGTGTTGGTGTGTTTGGTTTGATCTGCGCGTCACTATGCCAGAAGCGACGTGCGGTTTTGGGCACCTGCGACAGCTCAGCGACAATCGGGCATTCTTCTTTTTTGCGAGACACATGGCCATGACGCAGCTGAAAAAAGTCATTCTCTTCACCGACACCGATGGCCGAGCACGCTTTCGCGATGAGTTTGTGCCCTTGACCGAAGGCACGCCCCAAAGCCAGTTGTCCGCTCTGATGGCCGCAACCGGTTGCCAGTTGCGCCAGAGCCCTGTGGGTTTTCGCAGCACGTTTCATTGCTCAAGCAACCCGCAATGGCTGTTTGTGCTGGGTGGGCAGATGGAGATCTTTTTGCAAGACGGCAGCTCGCGCATCTTTGGGCCAGGTGCGTTTTTCTATTCGGCCGACACCTTGCCCGAAGGCGCCACGTTTGACGCTGCTGTGCACGGGCACTGGAGCCGACAGGTCGGCCCCGATCCACTGGTGACCCTGTTCGTGCGCGACTGAGACTCGCGCAGACAAAAAAAGAGCCCGCATGTGCGGGCTCTTGTCCTTGTGCGTCAGTGGGGTTCAGCGACCGAAGCCTCGGCCACCACCGCCGTTACCGCCACGGTTGCCACCGCCGTAACCACCACCGCCACCGCCGCCGCCATGGCGGCGACCGCCGCTGGCCAAGCTGTCGATGCTGGTGCGGGTCGGGTCAGGTTGACCGCTGGTGCGCACGGGCTTGCGGTTGGGCAAGTCCAAGCGCGCAAACTGTGTGGTCTTCAAAGGGTCGATGTGGCGTGGCAATTCATCGCCATCGTTGCGGCGGCGGTCTTGACCGCCTTGACCACCACGGCCTGGACCACGGCCCTCTGGGCGTGGACCACGCGGTGCGGGACGGCCTTGGCCATCACCGCGGTTGTCAAAACGCGGGTCGCCGCGTTGCTCTTGACCGCGACCGCCGTCACGGTTGCCACCTTCACGGCGACCATCGCCCTGGCCTTCAAAGCGCGGTGCGCCCTGCGGGCCATTGCGGCGTGACGGAGGAGGGCCATTGCGCGATGGACGGGCAGGGCCTTGACCTTCGCCGCGTGCTTGGCGTGGACCACCACCACCGCCACCGCCACCGCCACCGACGGCGACTTTGTTGTCACGGATGCGTTGCATCATGTCCTGGCGTGCGGCTTTGGCAGCTGCTGCCATCACATCACGGCTCGGCGGCTTGCCTGCACCGCCCCACAGGGTCTGGCGACCCATGGCGATGGGCTCGGCCACTTCGCCTGGCTCGGGGCCAAAGCCTTCGAGCAATTGGACTGGAATCTCTTGCTTGGTGAAGCGCTCGATGTCCATCATGAAGCCTTCTTCGTCCAAACAGACCAGGCTCACGGCCTCGCCGCTGGCACCCGCGCGTCCTGTGCGGCCAATGCGGTGCACATAGTCTTCCGACACGTTCGGGATCTCAAAGTTCACGACGTGTGGCAAGTCTTCGATGTCGATGCCGCGTGCCGCAATGTCGGTGGCCACCAAAGCGCGGATCTCGCCGCTCTTGAAGCCGGCCAAGGCTTGTGTGCGGGCGGTTTGGCTCTTGTTGCCGTGCAGGGCCATGGCTTTGACGCCATTTTTGGTCAAGAAGTCGGCCACATTGTTGGCGCCAAACTTGGTGCGGGTGAACACCAGCACTTGGCTCCAGTCGTGTTTCTGGATGATGTGCAGCAGTACGTCTTTTTTCTTGCTGCGGCCCACAGGGTGGATCACTTGCGTGATGCGCTGCACTGTGGTGTTGCTGGGCGTGACCTGGATGCTCTGAGGATTCTTGAGCAGGTTGCCCGCCAATTCGCGGATCTCGTCGCTGAAGGTGGCCGAGAACAGCAAGCTCTGCTTTTCTTTGGGCACCAAGGCCAGCACTTTTTTCACGTCGTGGATGAAGCCCATGTCCAGCATGCGGTCGGCTTCGTCGAGCACCAAAATTTCGATGCTGGACAAGTCCAGGAAGCCTTGGCCTTGCAAGTCGAGCAGACGGCCGGGCGTGGCCACCAGAATGTCCACGCCTTTTTTGATTTTGCTGATTTGCGGGTTCATGCCCACGCCACCAAAGATCACGGTGGAGTCGAGCTTGAGGTATTTGCCGTAATCGCGCACCGACTCTTCGACCTGAGCGGCCAATTCGCGGGTGGGGGTGAGCACCAAAGCGCGGATGGCTTTGCCGCCAAAACGGTTTTGGCCCGCTTCGCTCAGGCTCAGCTTGTGCAGCAAAGGCAAGGTGAAGGCGGCGGTTTTGCCCGTGCCGGTTTGTGCACCAGCCAGCAAGTCTTGCCCAGCCAGGACGGCGGGGATGGCTTGTGCCTGAATGGGCGTGGGGTTCTCGTAGCCGAGTTCACGCACCGCTTGCATGATGGCCGGAGCCAGGTTCAATTCTTCAAAGTTCATTTTTTCAGAGCGCCATGTCCGGCGCGGGTATCGGCTCATTCAACTGCTGTTGGCAGTTACCAGTGTGGGCCGATAGGTCTTAAGGTGGGCATGGAAACCGCAGGCGCTTGTTTTGAGCGTTGCCTGGGTCAGGCCCCAGCAGAAGTGCTGATGCTGGGGCAACTGGAGGCCTCAGCGAGACGCATTGTCGCACAAAGCAGAAAAAGCCCTGCGGATGTCCCGCACAGGTCAGCCCATGGGTTCAAACCCCAATGCCCCAAAAGACATGGCAGCCCTAGACTGCGTGGCATCTACAAACCGCTCACACGCATGACCATGAAACGCTTTTCTGACCGTCGCTCCTTTCTTCAAACTGCCGCAGTGGCCGCCACCACCGTGGCCAGCAGCAGCCCTCTGGTCAGCGTCTGGGCACAAACCAAGTGGCCTGCCAAACCCATCCGGATCATTGTGGCTTTCCCGCCCGGCGGCCTGACCGACGCCTTGGCCCGCAGCTACGGCGACCACCTCGCCGCCAAGCTGGGTGTGCCGGTGGTCATCGACAACAAGCCCGGTGCTGGCGCCATCATCGGCATTGACGCAGCGGCCAAATCGCCAGCCGATGGTTACACCTTGGTCATGAGCACCTCAGGCACCTTCTGGCAAAACCGCATTCTGTATTCCAAGCTGCCTTACAACCTCGACAAAGACCTGACCCCGGTCACCGTGTTCCCTTCGGGGCCGTTGGTGGTGGGCATCAACGACAAAATTCCGGCCACCAACATGGCCGAATTTGTGGCCTGGGCCAAGAAAAACCCGACCTCGATGGGCACTTACGCGCCGGGTTCTTACCCGCACATGGTGGCCGACCAAACCAACCGCATCCACGGCACCAAAATCCAGTCGGTGCATTACCGGGGCGAAGCTCCCATGTGGCTCGATGTGGCTTCGGGCCAATCGCAAATTGCCGTGGGCAGCTTCCTGGCCTTCAATGCCGTGGCCAGCCGAGGCGTGCGTGCCATCGGCGTGACCGGCAGCTACCGCTCCCCCAAACTGCCCAACGTGCCCACCCTCATGGAGCAAGGCGACACCGCCAAGCTCGTCACGTTGGAAGGTGGCTTGCCCCTGGTGGCTCCGTCTGGCACACCCGAAGCCGTGCTCAAACTCCTGGCCGATGAAGCCGTGGCCTGGTCCAACACCGACAAAGCGGCCAAATTGCGCGAGACCTTCGCCATCCCCAACAAGCCCAAAAACCTGGCTGGCACCCGCAAAGACTGGGAAGGCGAAGTGCCCGTGTGGATCAAGTTGGCGGTGGACTTGGGCATCAAGCTCGACTGAAACCTGCGCTTTGGCATCTGCCTCATTCTTGTTTGATCCTGGGTCTGCGGACCCTGAAGTCGCGGTTTAATCTCGGCTTATGAGCAAAACAGACCAGATGAGTTTTTTCGGCTTCGAGCCCGAAGCGGCCGAAAAACCGGCCAAACCCGCCAAAGCTTCAAAGCTTGCCAGCCCTCCATCCACGGCGGTGATGCCTGCCGAGGCCGTTGCGGTGGCGCCTGTGGCTGCGCCCTTGGTGGCGCAGGCCAGCGACCCCGAGGCCATGGCCCAAGTGCTGGCGCAACACCCCGACTTTCGGGTGTTGCGCCGTTTGCAGCCGGTCACGGACTATGGCGGGTTGCAGGGCCAGGCCACCCAGCGCGTGATCGTGCTCGACACCGAGACCACCGGGCTGGACAGCAAGAGCGAAAAAGTCATCGAGCTGGCCATGTTGTCGGTGCTGGTGGATGCCGCCACCGGTTTGCCGGTGGGGCCCGTGTCGATTTACGAATCGTTTGAAGACCCGGGTAAGCCGATTCCCGCGCAGATCACCGAGATCACCGGCATTGACGACAGCATGGTGCAGGGCCAACGCATCGACGACGCGGCCGTGAACGCCTTGGTGCAAGAGGCCGATTTGGTCGTGGCGCACAACGCCGGGTTTGACCGGCCGTTTGTCGAGGCGCGTTGGCCTGTGTTTGCGGGCAAGGCTTGGGGCTGTTCGTTTCAGGGCATCGACTGGAAAAAAGAAGGCAGCGGCTCGGCCAAGCTGGAGTTTTTGGCGTCGGAGCGCGGCTGGTTTTATGACGCCCACCGGGCGCAGGTGGACTGCCATGCGCTCTTGCAGGTGTTGGCTTCGCCGCTGGCCGATGGGCAAAGCGGGCTGGCACGGTTGCTGACCGGGGCCGATCAGACGCGCTACAAGTTGCGTGCCACAGGGGCACCGTTTGAAGCCAAAGACAAGCTCAAGGCACGCGGCTACCGTTGGGACGGCGAAGGCCGGGTTTGGTGGTGCAGTTTGGGCTCTGACGCTTTGCTGGACGCCGAGTGCGCTTGGCTGCGTGCAGAGGTCTATGGCCAGCGCAGCGCCCGGGTGCAACTGGAGGCGATGGACAGCCGGGTGCAGTTTTCCAGCCGTTCGGGCGCTTTGAGCGAGCGTTCGGTTTGATTTTTGCCGGCCCGGTCCGACAAGCTGGGATAATGCCGGGTTGCACACGCCGCGCCTGATTCCATCAGCAGGCTTGCGGCGCAGAGCGGGCACCCTTGGGGTGCAAGGTCTCTGCCTACTTTTATTCAGGGTGATACATGGCTCAATACGTATTTTCGATGAACCGGGTCGGCAAGATCGTGCCGCCCAAACGTCAGATTCTCAAAGACATTTCCTTGTCTTTCTTCCCCGGTGCCAAGATCGGCGTGCTGGGCACCAACGGCTCGGGCAAGTCCACTTTGCTCAAGATCATGGCCGGCATCGACAAAGAGATCGAAGGCGAAGCCATCCCCATGGCGGGCCTGAAGATCGGCTACCTGCCACAAGAGCCTCAGCTCGACCCCACCGAAACCGTGCGTCAGTCGGTTGAAAATGGCATGGGCGAGATCAAAGCCGCGCAAACCCGCTTGGAAGAGGTGTATGCCGCCTATGCCGAAGAAGACGCCGACTTTGACGCGCTGGCTGCTGAGCAGGCCCAACTCGAAGCGATCATTGCCACTGCAGGCGATGCTTCTGACCACCAACTCGAAATCGCCGCCGACGCGCTGCGCCTGCCCCCATGGGACGCCGTGATCGGCAACCTGTCGGGCGGTGAAAAACGCCGTGTGGCGCTGTGCCGCTTGCTGCTCTCGCGCCCCGACATGCTGCTGCTCGACGAACCCACCAACCACTTGGACGCCGAATCGGTGGACTGGCTGGAGCAGTTCCTGTCGCGTTTCTCGGGCACCGTGGTGGCCATCACCCACGACCGCTACTTCCTGGACAACGCTGCCGAGTGGATTTTGGAACTCGACCGTGGTCACGGCATCCCCTACAAGGGCAACTACTCCACTTGGCTAGAGCAAAAAGAAGCCCGTCTGGAGCAGGAGCAGCGCACCGAAGACGCCCGCACCAAGGCCATGAAGAAGGAACTGGAGTGGGCCCGCGCCAACCCCAAGGGCCGTCAGGCCAAGAGCAAGGCCCGTCTGGCCCGCTTTGAAGAACTGAGCGACTACGAATACCAGCAGCGCAACGAAACCCAGGAAATTTTCATTCCTGTGGCCGAGCGTCTGGGCAATGAAGTGTTCGAGTTCACGAACGTCAGCAAGTCCTTTGGCGACCGCATGCTGATCGACAACCTGAGCTTCAAGGTGCCTGCGGGCGCCATCGTCGGCATCATCGGCCCCAACGGTGCCGGTAAGTCGACCCTGTTCAAGCTGATCTCGGGCCGCGAGCAGCCCGACAGCGGTGAAGTCAAGATCGGCCAGACCGTGAAGATGGCCTTTGTGGACCAGAACCGCGACGACCTGGACAACAACAAAACCGTGTGGGAAGACGTCTCGGGCGGCCTCGACATCATCAACGTGGGCAAGTTCCAGATGGCCAGCCGTGCGTATTGCGGCCGCTTCAACTTCAACGGGGGCGACCAGCAAAAGAAGGTCGGCATGCTGTCGGGCGGTGAGCGCGGACGTTTGCACTTGGCCAAAACGCTGATCGAAGGCGGCAACGTGCTGCTGCTGGACGAACCCTCGAACGACTTGGACGTGGAAACCTTGCGTGCGCTGGAAGACGCGCTGCTGGAGTTTGCCGGTTCGGTCATGGTCATCAGCCACGACCGCTGGTTCCTGGACCGTATTGCCACCCACATCCTGGCCGCCGAAGGCGACAGTCAGTGGGTGTTCTTTGACGGCAACTACCAGGAATACGAAGCCGACAAGAAAAAGCGTCTGGGCGAAGAGGGCGCCAAGCCCAAGCGCGTGCGTTTCAAGGCTTTGAAGTAATTCAGCCGCTTTGCACAACACAACGGGCCCTTCGGGGCCCGTTGTCGTTGCTGGGGTTGCTGCAGCGGCGTACCCCGCGCGCTGTGCCGCAAAACGCTCAGGGCGTGGTCAGTTTGTCCCGTGCCTTGCCTGCCCACAGTTGCAGGTTGTCAAACAAGCCTTGTTGACTGAAAGAGCAGCTTTCGCCGCTGAACAGGGCGCTGGCCTCGATGCGGTCGAGCAAGTCGGCCAGCACCACGCCGAACTTCTCGGGCAAGGGCAGCGTCGCTGCGCCGTGACGCCACAGTTGGATCATGTCGTTTTGGCGCAATTCGCCTCGCGTGCAGGCGTCAAGCGCGGCGGTCATGCGGCTCAAGGTGTCAAGGTCGGTGCTCATGGCCCATGGGTCTCCTGCAAGGCTCGATGCAAGGGCGGTGGACGCCTGCTTGGGCGGGCGGGTTTCGAGGCGACAATCATGCCCCATGAAAGCCAAATCTCTCAAACCCATGCGCCTGGAAGACATCTTGTTCAGTCAGGGCTTTGGCACCCGCCGGGTGTGTGCCGGGCTGGTCCAGCAAGGCTATGTGCAAGTCAAGGGCGAAACCATCACCGATTCGGGTGAGTTTTTCGAACTCGAAGACCTGCACTTCAACGTGCAAGGCACCGAATGGCCGTTCAAGGAACACGCCTACGTGCTGCTGAACAAGCCTGCAGGCACCGAGTGTTCGCAAAAGCCATCGACCTGGCCGAGCATTTACACACTGCTGCCGGCACCCTTGCGCCAGCGTCCGCAAAAAGCGGCGGTGCAGGGGGTGCAGGCGGTGGGTCGACTGGACCAGGACACCACGGGTTTGCTGCTGCTGACCGACGACGGCAAGTTCATCCACAAGATGAGTTCGCCCAAACACCATGTGCCCAAAGTTTATGAAGTGACCACCAAGCACCCCATCACGCCCGACATGGTGGACAAGTTGCTCAGTGGCGTGGTGCTGGACGACGACCCCAAACCCGTCAAGGCCGCCGCCTGCGAGGCATTGGGCGAGTTGCACTTGAGGTTGACCCTGACCGAAGGCAAATACCACCAGGTCAAGCGCATGCTGGCCGCCGTGGGCAACCGGGTGGAGGCCCTGCACCGCTCACAAATCGGTGGCTTGGTCTTGGATGATTTGGCCCCCGGCCAGTGGCGTTGGTTGACCGATGCCGACCTGGCTTTGCTCAAGCCCTGAGCTTGAGGGGCAGGTCTTACAGACTGCTCATGAATGCCTGCAACGCTTGTCCCACCGCTTCGGGTTGATCTCGTTGGGGTGAGTGCCCGCAGCCGGGCAGTTTGAGCAGCTTGGCTTGTGGCACAGCCACGGCAATGTCATCGATCTGCGCCATCGTGCCGTAGGGGTCGGCGTCCCCCTGAATGGCGAGCAAGGGCGCTGAAATTCCGGTCAGCTCAGGCCGGATGTCAAACGTGCGGAAGGCCTCGCTCAGCCACACATCGTTCCATTGCCAAAAGGCACAGTCCACATCAGCGTGGTAGGGGGCCAGACGCTGGCGCAGGGGTCCGTTTTCGTAGGCGCTGCGGGCCGCCGTGATGGCTTGCACCGAGATGTCTTCGACCATGACGTGCGGCGCCATCACCACACAGCCGGCTACCTCAAAGCGGCTGGCATGGAGCAGGGCGATGGTGCCGCCGTCTGAATGGCCCAGCAACACGGGGCGTGAAATGCCCAAGGCCTGCAGCAAGCTGGGCAACACCACCAGCGCTTCGTGGTGCATGTAATCGGGCAGCAGACGCCCCATGCGCTTCCCGTTCAATGCGCTGGACGGGCCACGCACATCGGGCAAGGCGTCCGATTGGCCGTAGCCCCGGCGTGAATAAACCAAGCCCGCGCAGCCCAGCCGCTCGCAAATTTGCGCGGGCCAGTCGCGCCACATGGCCACGCTGCCCAGGCCTTCATGCAAAAAAACCAAGGTGGGCCAGGTGCTGTTGACGGCGGCGGGAATCTTCATGACCTCCAAGGCGACGCCTTGCAGGTTGATTTTCGTAGGGGGCTTCATGTGCATCTGGGTTCCTTTGGTGCTCCGATTACACTTGAATGTGATTTTGAAAGCGTTTTTGTGATTTCCTTGCTTCCTGTTCTTCGATTTTTGGCGGTGGCCGTATTCGGTCTTCAGTTTTTCGGTGTTTCGGCGCAAGCCCCTGCATCGGCTCCGGCCCCGGTTTTTGTACTCAATTCCCTTGATGGCACGGTCAGCGTGATCGATCCGGTCAGCTGGACCGAAAAAAAGCGCATCCCCACCGGCAAAGAGCCGCACCACCTGTACATGACGCCCGATGAAAAATCCGTCATTGTGGCCAATGCGCTCAGCGATTCGCTGACCTTCATCGATCCACGGACAGCCGAAGTTCAGCGCACAGTCACTGGCATTCTGGATCCTTATCAATTGCGCTTTTCACCCGATATGAAGTGGTTTGTCACGGTGGCCAACCGCCTCAACCATGTGGATATTTACCGCTGGGATGGCCACAAACCCACGCTGGTCAAGCGCATTGCCACAGGCAAAACGCCCAGCCATTTGTGGATCGACAGCAAAAGCACCACCTTGTGGGCCAGCATGCAAGACAGCAATGAGCTGGTCACCATCGACTTGGCCACGCAAACCCTGAAAAGCCGTGTGCCCACGGGCACCATGCCTGCCGACGTGTTTGGCACGCCCGATGACAAAACCCTGCTGGTGGGTTTGACCGGGGGCGAAGGCGTCGAGGTTTATGACGTGGGCAGCGGAACGCCACGCTTGGTCAAAACCATTTCCACAGGCAAGGGAGCCCACGCTTTTCGTGCATTGGGTGACCGCAAGCATGTGCTCGTGAGCAACCGTGTGGCCAACACCGTCAGCCAAATCGACTACACCAGCATGCAGGTGGTGGCCGAGTTTCCCGGACCCTCGGGCCCCGACTGCATGGACGTGAGCAAAGACGGCAAAACCTTGCTGCTCGCTTCGCGCTGGGCCAAAAAACTCACGGTGATCGACATCCCCAGCCGCAAGGTTGTGCGACAGGTGAGCGTGGGCAAGTCGCCGCACGGTGTGTGGACACTCGACCATGCGGGCCGCAACTGACACCCTGAAAACCGGCGTGCTGGCCCTGGCGGCCATGGCACTGCCCGTCTTGGCTCAAAGCCCACAGCGCCCATGCACACAAGCGGTTTACCTGACTTTTGACACCGGGCACATGGGCGTGGCCCCGCTGATTGCGCAAGTGCTGCAACGCCAGCAGGTCAAGGTCACCTTTTTTGCCGCCCAGGAAAAAACCCAACAAGGCGACGGCACTTTGGGCCAGCACTGGGCCCCGTGGTGGAAAGCCCGCGCAGCCGAAGGCCACGCCTTTGCCTCGCACACCTGGGACCACGCCTACTGGCGTGCCGACCTGAACGATGCCAAGGACCAGAAGTTCCGCATCCGTCCCAGCGCCGGTGCACAAGCAGGCCAAGACTTGGTCTGGACCGCCCAAAATTATTGCGACAACTTGCGCCAAGCCGCCCAAAGGCTGCAGGACGTGACGGGCCAGGCTCCCTTGCCCTTGTTCCGTGCGCCGGGGGGTAAAACCTCGGCGCGATTGCTGGCAGCGGCCAAGCAGTGCGGCTTTGCCCACGTGGCTTGGGCCGATGCCGGTTTTCTGGGTGACGAGTTGCCCAGCGGCGCTTACCCGAACGCCCAACTCTTGCAAAAAGCGTTGCGCAACATCCGCGCGGGCGACATCCTGATGGCGCATTTGGGCATCTGGTCACGCCAAGACCCGTGGGCCCCTGCGGTGCTGGAACCCCTGATCCAAGGGCTCAAAGCCAAAGGCCTGTGCTTTGCCACGCTGCGCGAGCACCCGTCCTACCGCGACTGGATTGGCCAGCACCCCTTGCAGCTTGCGGCTTTGCCCGATTCGCGACAATAAGCGCATGGACTTTTTGCTCGACGGTTTTGCTTGGCTTCAGCAAACGCTTTACGAAGCGTTGGTGCAGCCCATTGCCTTTGCCGCAGGGCAGGGCCATCTGCTGGAAAAAGCCTACGAAGGCACAGGCTGGCTGGTGGTGGGTTTGCTGCAGATCGCCGTGTTGCTTGTCGTCATCGGGCCACTGCAACGCCTGTGGCCCGCCGAGTCGCAGCACGACGCCCGGGCCGTGCGCGTCGATGTGCTCTACACCTTGATTCACCGCTTGGGCCTGTTCAAGCTGGGCATGTTCTTCACGCTCGACTACGCTTTTGAGCAAGGCTGGGGCGTGTTGCGCAGCATGGGTTGGCCCACGCTGCACTTGGATGGTCTGTGGCCCGGCGTGACCGACTTGGCGCTGCCCAGTTTTGTGCTGTACCTGGTGGTGTTTGACTTCGTGAACTACTGGGTTCATCGGGCGCAGCACCAATCCAACACCTGGTGGGCTTTGCACTCGCTGCACCATTCGCAGCAGCAGATGAGCATGTGGACAGACAACCGCAACCACCTGCTGGACGACGTGGTGACCAGCCTGATTTTGTCGACCGTGGCGGTGCTCATTGGCGTGGGGCCTGGGCAGTTTGTGGCGCTGGTGGCCATCAGCCAGCTGAGCGAGAGCTTCCAGCACGCCAATGTGCACATCTGGTTTGGCCGCATCGGCGAGCGCCTGTGGGTCAGCCCGCGCTTTCACCGCAGGCACCACAGCATCGGCATCGGGCATGAGTCTGAAGTGCAGGGCCGCAAAGTCCTGGGCGGCTGCAACTTCGGCGTGCTGCTGCCCTGGTGGGACATGCTGTTTGGCACAGCGGACTTCCAGCTCAAGTTCGATCCGACCGGCGTGCGCGATCAGGTGGAGCAGGGCCGTGACTATGGGCGCGGATTTTGGGCGCAGCAATGGCGTGGCTTGCTGCGTCTGGTGAGCCGGGCCTGACATCCGCACAGCACTGGCGCTTCTTGCGCAACTGCTAAGCTTGTACCCATGAAACTCTTGATCGATTCCTTCTGGCGTTCAGCCATGTATTGCCTGTACCCCCGGGTGATCGGCTTGTCGGTTTTGCCGCTGGTGCTGATCGTGGCCCTGTCCTGGTTGCTGGGCTATTTGTACTGGGACACCGCCGTCACAGGCGTGCGGGCCTGGCTGGATGCCTCCAGTTGGCTCACAGTGGTGTGGCGCTGGTTGGAGGGCATTGGCTTGCCTGACCTCAAGACCGTGGTCGCGCCCTTGATGGTGATTTTTTCGGTCACGCCGCTGGTGGTGGTGGCCTCTTTGCTGGCGGTGTCTTTTTTGATGACCCCTTCTCTCACCCGCTTGGTGGCCGATCGGCGTTTTGTGGGCCTGCAACGCAAGCACGGCGGCAGTTTGCTGTTCAGTTTGTGGTGGACCTTTTTGTCTTTGCTGCTCGCGCTGGGGGCCTTGTTGCTCACGCTGCCCATGTGGCTGGTACCGCCTTTGGCCATGTTGCTGCCTGCGCTCATTTGGGGCTGGCTCACCTACCGCATCATGGCGTTCGATGTGCTGGCCGAGTTTGCCAGCGCCGACGAACGGCACACTTTGATGGCCCGCCACCGCATGAGCTTGTTGGGCATGGGTGTGATCACGGGCCTCATGGGCGCTGCGCCCAGTCTGGTGTGGGCATCGGGGGCCTTGTTTGCGGCCGCCTTTGTGATTCTGGTGCCGGTGGCCATCTGGATTTACACCTTGGTGTTTGCCTTTTCTTCGCTGTGGTTCGCTCACTTTGCGCTGGCTGCATTGCAGGCCCTGCGTGCCGAGCCTTTGAACGCCGTGGTGGACGAAGTTTTGTCCGCCGTACCGCCTTCGCCCCACGCCACAGCCAAGTTGGGCATGGACCCCAACGACCCATCCGCTGATGTGACCGATGTTGAACCACGGCGCGCGAACTGATTCTTTGCAGAAAGCCCTTTGACCATGACCCCCAGATTTGGCCTGATCATCATCGGTGACGAAATCATGTCCGGCAAACGCCAGGACAAGCACATGCCCAAAGTCATCGAGTTGATGTCTGCACGCGGCCTGACCCTGACTTGGGCCGAGTACGTGGGCGATTCGCCCGAGCGCATCACCGCCACCTTGAAGCGGGCTTTTGAATCGGGCGATGTGGTGTTCAGTTGTGGCGGCATTGGGGCCACCCCCGACGACCACACCCGCCAGTGCGCTGGCCGGGCGCTGGGCGTGCCGCTGGCGCTGCACCCCGAAGCCAAGCGGCTCATTCAAGAGCGCATGCAAGACACCGCCAAAGAGCAGGGCCTGCCCTATGAGCCCGAGCGAGACGACAACGTGCACCGCCTCAACATGGGCGTGTTCCCCGAAGGGGCCAACATCATCCGTAACCCGTACAACAAGATTCCGGGTTTCCGTTGTCAGGGCGCAGGCGGGGGCATGGTGCACTTTGTGCCGGGCTTTCCGGTCATGGCCTGGCCCATGATCGAAGCCGAGCTGGACGCACACTACGCCGCTCATTTCCAGCAAAACGCATGGCTGGAAAAATCGGTCATCGTGTTCGGCTCGATGGAAGCCACGTTGACGCCTTTGATGGAGGCCATTGAGTCGGGGCATCCCGGTGTCAAGGTGTTCAGTTTGCCCAGCGTGGACCACCCGCAATGGGGTCGCCACATTGAGCTGGGCGTCAAAGGTGAGCCCGGCAGCGCCGAGTCGGCCTATTTGGACTTGCGCCAGGGCCTGATGGCCTTCAATCTGGAATATGGCCCCGAATTGGTGCGTTGATGTAAAATTCACCTTAATGGTGCAAAATTGCACAATTAAGGTGCACCTCTACTCGCCCCGTCTTTGGGCGCATGGGGTTCAATGACCGGAAAATCCCGTGTCGAGCTGATGGGGCGCTCTGTGAGTTGCCCGACGTGTTCTTTTTTTCTGCGTCTCAGGCGGCCAATCGGGCCTCCTCAGGGCACAATCTTGGGATGTTCAGGCGCAGTTTATTGAGTCAAGTTGGCACAAAAACTGCAATACCCGAGCGTAAGCTTTTTAACCCCTTTCCATTCAGGAGAATTTGATGGCCAAGACCGTCGCAGACGTGATGAAGATGGTGAAAGAGAACGAAGTCAAGTTCGTTGACTTCCGTTTCACCGATACCCGTGGCAAATGGCAGCACATCACTGCGCCCGTGTCGCAGTTCGACGAAAGCAAGTTCGAAGACGGTCAAGCGTTTGACGGCTCTTCCATTGCTGGCTGGAAAGGCATTGAAGCCTCCGACATGCTGTTGATCCCCGATCCAAGCAGCGCCATCATCGACCCCTTCTTCGAAGAAGTCACCCTGGTTCTGATCTGCGACGTGATCGAGCCCACAGACGGCAAGGCCTACGAGCGTGACCCACGTTCCATCGCCAAGCGCGCTGAGACTTACCTCAAGCAATCGGGCATGGGCGACACCGCCTACTTTGGTCCCGAGCCAGAATTCTTCTTGTTTGACGACGTGCGCTGGAGCACCGAGCCGAACAACACCTTCTACGCCATCGACGAAGCTGAAGCCCCATGGAACAGCGGCACCAAGATGGAAAACGGCAACAGCGGTCACCGCAACCGTGTCAAGGGTGGCTACTTCCCAGTGCCTCCCGTTGACAGCACGCACGACATGCGCAGCGAAATGTCCCTGATCCTCGAATCCGTGGGCATTCCGGTCGAAGTGCACCACCACGAAGTGGCGGGCGCAGGTCAGTGCGAAATCGGCACCAAGTTCTCCACACTGGTCGAGCGCGCTGACTGGACACTGCTGCAAAAGTACGTGATCCACAACGTGGCCAACGCTTACGGCAAAACCGCCACTTTCATGCCTAAGCCCTACGCTGGCGACAACGGCTCCGGCATGCACGTTCACCAGTCCATCTGGAAAGACGGCAAGAACCTGTTCGCAGGCAATGGCTACGCTGGTTTGTCTGAATTCGCTTTGTTCTACATCGGCGGCATCATCAAGCACGCCCGTGCCCTGAACGCGATCACCAACCCCGGCACCAACAGCTACAAGCGTTTGGTTCCTCACTACGAAGCTCCTGTGAAATTGGCTTACTCGGCCAAGAACCGCTCCGCTTCGATCCGCATCCCTAACGTCGCCAGCGACAAGGGCCGCCGTGTGGAAGCCCGCTTCCCCGATCCATTGTGCAACCCTTACCTCGGCTTCGCAGCCTTGTTGATGGCTGGCTTGGACGGTATCGAAAACAAGATCCACCCCGGCGAAGCAGCGACCAAAGACCTGTACCACCTGCCTCCAGAAGAAGACAAGTTGGTCCCCACCGTTTGCTCCAGCCTGGACCAAGCTCTGGAAGCCCTCAACGCAGACCGCGCCTTCTTGACCAAAGGCGGCGTGTTCACCGACTCGTGGATCGACGCTTACATCGACTTGAAGATGCAAGAAGTCAACCGCAGCCGCGTCGAAGTGTCGCCTGTCGAATACGACATGTACTACTCGCTGTAAGCGGTATGCGCCATATTGCACATCCCCGTGCAATAGAAACAAAGGACGGCCTTGGCCGTCCTTTTTTTTGCAAAGACGTGAGACCATGACCGCGCCAGTTTCCCGATTTCAGGCATTCGATTTGTTGGCCACACCTGTAGCGGTGTTGCAAGGGCAGGGCCGTGTGCGCTTTGTCAACGCGGCGCTGGAAGACGCCTTGGGCTTGTCCAGACGCACGCTGTTTGACACCCACATGCCCGATTATTTTCTTGACCCCCAACCGCTCATCAGCGCCTTGGTGGGGGCGCAGTCCAACGAGTTTGCGGCGCTGCGCTATGAAGCACAAATGCGGCGCCTGCACCACGAAGACCCCTTGCCCGTGCACGTGATCGTGGCACCGTCGGATCAGGAAGGCGAAGTGATTGTCGAGTTGCTGCCCGTCGAGCAACAAACCCGCCAAGAGCGTGAAGAGCGCTTGCTCGACCAAGCGCAGGCCAATAAGGAGCTGATCCGTAACCTGGCGCACGAAATCAAAAACCCCTTGGGCGGTATCCGTGGCTCGGCCCAGTTGCTGGAGCTGGAGCTGGACAACAAGGAGTTGACCGAATACACGCAAGTCATCATCCGCGAAGCCGACCGCCTGCAAACCCTGGTAGACCGCTTGCTGGCCCCGCACCGCAGGCCGCATGTGGTGGGCGATGTCAACATCCACGAAGTGTGCGAGCGCGTGCGCACGCTGATCCTGGCCGAGTTTCCCAAGGGCCTCAAGGTCGTGCGCGATTACGACATCTCGATCCCCGAGTTCCGGGGCGACCGCGAGCAACTCATTCAGGCGGTGCTCAACATCGCGCACAACGCCTCGCAAGCACTGCAAGAGCGCATCGCGCAAGGCGATGGCCAGATCACGCTCAAGAGTCGCATCTTGAGACAAGTCACGTTTGGCAAGCAGCGTTATCGCCTGGCATTGGAATTGCATGTCATCGACAACGGGCCTGGTGTTCCAGACTCGATCAAGGACCGCATTTTCTACCCGTTGATTTCGGGGCGCGAAGGCGGCTCCGGCCTGGGGCTCACATTGGCGCAAACCTTTGTGCAACAACACCACGGCATGATCGAATGTGACAGCGAGCCCGGTCGTACGGACTTCAAGATTTTGATTCCGTTGCCTTGAGAACCACAGAAAGTGCCACGTTGATGAAGCCGATCTGGATCGTAGACGATGACCAATCCATTCGCTTTGTGCTTGAAAAAGCACTCTTGCGCGAAGGCTTGCCCACCCGCAGCTTCACCAACCCGCGCGAGGTGCTCAAGGCGCTGGACGCAGAAGGTGACGGCGATGGCCCGCAGGTGCTGGTCAGCGACATCCGCATGCCCGGCGGCTCGGGCTTGGATTTGCTGACGGCCATCAAGCAACGCATGCCGGGTTTGCCCGTCATCATCATGACGGCGTTCTCTGACCTCGACAGCGCCGTGTCGGCCTTTCAAAGTGGCGCGTTTGAATACCTGCCCAAGCCCTTTGATTTGCCCAAAGCGGTTGAGCTGATTCGCCGCGCTGTGGGCGAGAGCCAGCGCGAGGACGTGGCCGAAGAAAAAGTCACCGATGCGCCCGAAATGCTGGGCCAAGCCCCGGCCATGCAAGACGTGTTTCGCGGCATTGGCCGCCTGGCACAAAGCCATGTCACCGTGCTCATCACGGGGGAGTCGGGCTCCGGCAAAGAGTTGGTGGCGCACGCGCTGCACAAACACTCGCCGCGTGCCAACCAACCCTTTGTGGCCATCAACACCGCTGCCATCCCCAAAGACCTGCTCGAGAGCGAACTCTTTGGTCACGAGCGTGGCGCCTTCACGGGCGCACAAGCCTCGCGCCGAGGGCGTTTTGAGCAGGCCGATGGCGGCACCCTGTTTCTGGATGAAATCGGCGACATGCCCTTTGATTTGCAAACCCGCTTGCTGCGCGTTTTGTCGGACGGCAACTTCTACCGGGTGGGCGGGCACAGCGCGGTCAAAGCCAATGTGCGCGTGATCGCGGCCACCCATCAGGACCTGGAGCAGCGCGTCAAGGAAGGCGTGTTCCGCGAAGACTTGTACCACCGCCTCAACGTGATCCGCCTGCGCCTGCCCGCCTTGCGTGAGCGGCGCGAAGACGTGCCCATGCTGGCGCGCTACTTTTTGCAGCGCAGTGCACAACAATTGGGCGTGGAGCCCAAGCGCATTGCCGACGCCGCACTGGAACGCCTGAGCCAGTTCCAGTTTCCGGGCAACGTGCGCCAACTGGAAAACATTTGCCACTGGCTGACCGTCATGGCCCCTGCGCAAGTCATTGAAGTCAAGGACTTGCCGCCCGAAGTGCTGGAAGCCGGGGCACACCCCGGTGCGCAAGCTGCACAGGCTGCTTGGGCGCCTTTGACACCAGCAGACGCAGAGGGTGCCCCTGCGGCCCACACAGCCGAGTTGGCCGATGTCGTGCCTCAGTTGGGTGCCGCGGTGGCCAGCCTGCCTGCGTCGCACCCCATGGCCAAAGTCTGGGAGTCGGGTCTGGAAGAAGAAGCGCTGGCCTTGCTCAACGCGGGCCGAACCGATGTGTGGGATGTGCTGACCCGCCGCTTTGAAACCAGCCTGATTCAGGCCGCGCTGGCGGTCACGAGGGGACGCCGAATCGAGGCCGCCCAAAAGTTGGGCATTGGCCGCAACACCATCACCCGCAAGATCCAGGAGCTGGGCATCGACGACTGAGCGCGCAACTCAGTTCTTGCGGGCCACCCAATAAGTGGCGCCTTCGGGGCCATATTGCTCGGCATGAGGCTCGTCGCGGTTCAGTGAGAACTCGTCGCCGGGTGTCAGGTAGCGCTTTTGTGGGCTGCCGTCGGGCGCAGCGCAGCTCAGCCACAGCTGGCCTGCCGTCACCCGCGCTTTGACCGCAAAGGGGTGCGTGTGCGTCTCCAGCACCACGTTGGGCTCCCAAGTGCGTTCCAGCACTTCGTCAAAACCTTCGGCCAATGCTTGCTGCTTGAATGCTTCAAAACTCATGGTGGGAACCTCCGTGAAATGGCCGTAAGGTGCGTGGGCTGACCAGTCGGTTGGCACTTCAAACGCCATGGGTGCATCGGTGAACGGGTGCGGAAAAGCCAGCGACTGCGCATGCAGCATCAGGCGCGGACTGAGCGCCCGCACCGGGGCGGGCGCATACAGCGCGTCGCCCAGCATGGGGTGGCCAATGCTTTGCAGGTGCACGCGCAACTGGTGGGTGCGCCCGGTCACAGGCTCCAGCTCCACCAGGGTGGCGGTGTCGCTGCTTTGCTGAGCGCGCCAGCGGCTGCGGCTGGCTTTGCCGTCCGGGTGCACGATGTGGATCGGGCGACGCTCCCAATCGAGCAAGATGGGGCCGTCAATCGTGCGCCAGCCGTCTTCGTCGGCAGGCACCGCTTGTTGGCTTTGCAGGGGCTGGCCAGCCACCACCGCCATGTAGCGCTTGTGCACCTGGCGGGTTTCAAACAGGCGGCTCATGCGGCGCTGTGCCTCGATGCCACGGGCCATGACCAGCAGCCCCGAGGTGTCCTGGTCGAGCCGGTGCACCACCAGCGCTTCGGGGTAAACGGCCTGCACGCGGCTGGCCAAGCAGTCTTGTTTGTCGGGGCCGCGTCCGGGCACCGACAGCAGGCCACTGGGCTTTTCCAGCACCAGCAGGTGCTCGTCTTCGTAGATCGGGGTCATGCGGGGCAGCATCGGTCAGCCAGCGGTAGCGGCGGCTTGCATCAGCACCACATCAGTCAAGGGACGGGCCACACAGGGCAGCACCAGACCTTCGGCTTTTTCTTCGGCGGACAGTCCGGGCCATTCCACGGTGTAAGTCACCTCGCCACTGACCAGCTGGCACATGCAGGTGCGGCAAGTGCCGTTGCGGCAAGAGCTGGGCAACTGCACCCGGCCCAGGTCGGCCGCTTCGAGCAGGGTCAGGTCACCCTCCACGTCAAATTGCAAGTTGGCGGGCAGCACGCGGGCTGTGAAGATCTGAAAAGGGGCGGACATGGAAAGAAGGAGAGGCCCAGCACTGGGTCAGGCAAGGCCTTGGGGCGCTTTATTTGTCTTTGACTTTGCCGCGAGGCGCCACAAAGGTGGACGGGGCCATCGGGCGGTCTGAGGTGAACGTCTTGGGGGGCGACGTGTCTTTCTTTGGCTTCTTGGCCATTTTGTTGCTGCGTTGTTCGCCTTTGGCCATGTTGGTTCCTTGGATTGCATCCCGACTTGGGAAGGCTTGATGTTAAAGCACAAAGCCGCAGAATCTGCGGCTTTGTGTGGGGTGACCTGAGGGGCTCAGGCCGCAGAAAATCTGCCGCCGAAAGCGCCTCAGGTTTTGGCGCTTGTTATTTGACTTCGGTCACGAACTGGGCGGTGGGGCGGCGCACTTTTTTCAGGTTCGCCAACCAGTCGCCTTCGGCGGCGCGGTAACCCAGGGGCACGATCACCACGCTGCGCAAGCCGCGAGCGCTCAGGCCCAAGATGTCGTCCACGGCTTTCGGGTCAAAGCCTTCCATGGGCGTGGCATCCACTTCTTCAAAAGCCGCAGCGATCAAAGAAGCGCCCAAACCAATGTAGGCCTGGCGAGCGGCGTGCTCGAAGTTCACTTCTGGGGTGCGGGCAGGGTAGTTCTTGAGCAACATCTGGCGGTAGTTTTCCCAGCCTTCGTTGGTGCCGCCGCGTTGTGCGTTGGTCAGGTCAAACATCATGTTGATGCGGTCGGCCGTGTAGTTGTCCCAAGCAGCAAACACCAGCAGGTGCGAACCGTCGGTGATTTGGGCTTGGCCCCAAGCCTTGGGCTTGATTTGCTCGCGCACGGCGGCGTTAGTCACCACGATGACTTCGAAAGGCTGCAAACCGCTGGATGTGGGGGCCAGACGGGCGGCTTCGACGATGCGGTCCACTTTGTCTTGGGGCACGGACTTGGTCGGGTCCATTTTTTTGCAGGCATAGCGCCATTCGAGTTTGTTCAGCAATTCAGACATGTGAAATTCCAAAGGGGGTTAATTGAAAGTGTGCGGCGATTGTGGCCGAAGTGTGCCAACGCGCCTGTCGCCTTTGCCAAAGCAGGGCTTCAGGCGGGGACTTCTTGCCAAGTGCCTGCGGGCAAGTCGTTCAGGTTGTAAGGCCCCACGGCGGTGCGAATCAGCCGCAGCGTGGGCAAACCCACTGCGGCGGTCATGCGCCGCACCTGGCGGTTGCGCCCCTCGCGAATCGACAGCTCCAGCCACGAGGTCGGGATATTCTTGCGCTCGCGGATCGGCGGGTTGCGCGGCCACAGGTCGGCAGGCAGCTGCACCGCGCGGGCGCGGGCGGGCAGGGTGGGGCCGTCGTTCAGCGTCACGCCCCGGCACAAAGCGGTCAGGGCTTTGTCGTCCACCATACCCTCCACCTGCACCAGATAGGTCTTCTCCATTTTGAAGCGGGGGTCTGAAATGCGGGCTTGCAGCGGACCATCGTCGGTCAGCAGCAGCAAACCTTCGCTGTCGGCGTCCAGGCGCCCGGCCACATACACGCCGGGCAGGTCAATGTGGTCCTTCAGCCCAGTCCAGCGCCCCTCGGGGGTGAACTGGCTCAGCACGCCATAAGGTTTGTTGAAGCGGATCAGCATGGGCGTGAGCGTAGCAGGTCGGTTAGCATCCCCCGCATGAGTACCCAATATGAATGCCTGAAAAGCGCCGACCTGTATGCCGAGGCCTTTGGCGTCGCCCCCCCCGAAAAACTGCCCGGCAAAGAAGTCTGGCCGCGCCAGCCAGGCTTGTTCATCCGCAAAGCATTTGTGCCCGGCCAGCCCGCCGCAGAGCCATTTGCTGAACCCGGTGCTGAACCCAGCGCTGAACCCGCTTGCGAGGCGGCAGCACCTGCGGCCCCCGCCAGCACACTGGTGCTGGAGCTGGCCCAAGGCCAGTTCGGGCTGGTGCCTACCTGGGTCAAGTCGGCGTCAGACGCCAAACTGCGCTCGACCAAGTTGGCGGTCACCCGCTACGAAACCATGAGCACCGCCACCCCCACGCGTGAGACTTGGCTCAAAGCCCAACGCTGCATCATCCCGATGCAAGCCTTTTTTGAAGACGACTGGCGTACCCGCAAAGCCGTGCCTACGCGCATTGCCCGTGTGGACGGCAAACCCATGGGTGTCGCGGGCCTGTGGGAGCGTTGGACCCAAGACGGCGAAGAAATCATCAGCTTCACCTTGCTGACGGTCAACGCCAACAGCCACGCGCTGATGAACCGCTATGGCCAAAATGGCAACGAAAAACGCATGCCCGCCATCCTGAACGAAGGCGCTTGGTCCGCTTGGCTGACCGCCCCGCTCGACAAAGCCCGCGAGTTCATGCGGGCCTATCCGGCCAACTTGCTGCTGGCCAACCCGGTTCAGAAAAAATAAGCCCGTCACACCTGTCTGTTTGGATAGCCCGCGCGCTGTCATGCCCCGTTCTAGGTCATAGCCGCCTTTAACTGTCATACCCACCTTTCACTGTCATACCCACCTTTCACTGTCATACCCGCGCATGCGGGTATCCACGGCAGCCGAAGGCATGGACCCCGGATCAAGTCCGGGGTGACAGATGTTTGTCATTGCTGCCTTTCACTGTCATACCCGCACCTCACAACGACTGCTTGTAACGCTGCACCATCTCGGCCTGCGATTCGATCTCAATCGTCTCGCCCTTGAAGGCCTGAATCTGGTCACGCAGCATCTCACCCATGGTGGGCAGTTGGCTGCGCTCAGGGTGCCGTGATGCATCCCACAGCTGCGAACGCATGAAGGCTTTGGCGCAATGTAGGTAAACCGACTCCACCGTCAGGCGGATCACCAGCGCGGGCGTGCGCCGCGCATCGGCACACAGGGCCAAGTCGGCCGGGTCGGTGCTTAAAACCGCTTGGCCGTTGATGCGCAAAGTCTCGTCAAACCCCGGCACCATGAAGAGCAAACCCAAGCGCCCGGTGCTGACAATGTTCTCCAGCGTGTCCAAGCGGTTGTTGCCCGGTGAGTCGGGCACCAAGAGCGTCTGCGCGTCCAGCACCTTGACGAAACCCGCATCGCCCCCACGAGGTGAGGCGTCCATGTGCCCATCTGCATTGCTGCTGGCCAAGACCACAAAGGGCGACAGCGCGATGAAGCGGATTGCATGCGAGTCCAGTGACGGCATTTCTTTTTTCAGCGAACGCTCACTGGCGGGGCCGTAGAGCTGGCGCAGGGCTTCGAGGGTGGTGATGTGTTGGGCAGCCATAGGTGGGTTGCTTAAGTGTGGCGATGTACCCAAATTAGGTTGGTTCATACCCATTTTGGGTATTTGGTAAGGGCGAGCTATGGATATTCTGGCTTAAAGCGATGGATGGCCACGGCCCATATCCATGCGGCAGCGTTAAAACCCCGACCCCGGCTCACTCAAAAAAGCCAGTTCCTCGGGCGTGGACTCGCGGCCAAGGATGACGTTGCGGTGAGGGTATCGGCCGAAGCGCTCGATGATGGTTTGGTGGCGTTGCTCAAAGCGCAGGGTGTCTTCCATGCCCGGTTGCGCAAACAGGGTGACGGCTTGGGCGTGCACCAGGGCGGACTCGCTGTGCATGTAGGGCATGTAGGCAAAGCTTCGCTGCGCCAAGGGCAGGCTGCTGTCTTGCCCACTGGCCACCAGCTCTTGCGCCAGCGCCAAAGCCAGCGCGTCTTGCGCAAAGGCGCGGGGCGTGTCGCGGTAGACGTTGCGCGAGAACTGTTCGAGCACCATGACCTCGGCCAAGCGCCCCTCGGGCGTGGCGCGCCAGGCAAACAACTCACACCGCGCCGCGGCTTCTAGCGTCACCCCGAAGCGGGTGCGGATGGCTTCGTCCAAGGCGGCGTCTTTGGCGAAGTGGTCCTTGGGGGTGAGCTCTGTGAACCAGAAGTGGAGGATGGCGTGGGGTTGCATTGGCCTCATAGGCAACGCAATAGATAAATTTTTGTAATTACTTATTTTGTAAATCACTCTTTTGAGTGTTTTTGGCGCAAACTTTTGACATACTTGATAGCATCTCCCCATAAGCCCATTGACATAAATAAAACAGTCCAAACACCCCACCAAAAGTCGGTGAAAAGCAGGTAAATGCCGCCGCAAATAGCAGAGAAAACAAACAAAATTCCGAACCATTCCGGGGGTGGTCGGCCTGGGTAGTTATTCATATTTTTGATTTTTTGGTTGGAAATATTTTTCTAATAAATTAGAAAAATAAATCATTAAAAATTCTTTACTTACCCCAACTGTCCTTTAACCCCGTCACCCGGTTAAACACCGGCTTCGTTCCCGCCACATGATCCAGGCGGTCGGCCACAAAGTACCCAAACCGCTCAAACTGGAACTTCTGGTCTGGCTGCGCCCCGGCCAATGACGGCTCCATATACGCGGTGACGACTTTCAGGCTGTCCGGGTTCAGCGACTGCAAGAAGTCTTTGCCGCCCGCATCGGGGTGCGCTTCGGCAAACAGGCGGTCGTACAGGCGAACCTCGGCTGGCACGCCGTCGGCCACGCTCACCCAGGTGATGGCGGCTTTGGCTTTGATGCTGTCGGCGCCGGGCGTGCCGCTTTTGGTGCCGGGGATCACTTTGGCGTGCACCTCGGTCACATTGCCCGCCGCGTCGCGTGCGCAGCCCGTGCACTCGATCACGTAGCCGCCTTTCAGGCGCACCACGTTGCCCGGGAACAAGCGCTTGTAGCCCTTGGGCGGCACTTCTTCAAAGTCTTCGCGCTCGATCCAAACTTCTTTGCCGATCAGGAACGTGCGGTCGGCCGGGGGCGTTTGGCCTTCGGCTATTGCCGAGTGGGGCAGGGCGGGTTGGCTGCAATCTTCTGTGTAGCCGTCGCTGCCAAAAGCCTCGGCCCAGTTGGTCAGCACGAGCTTGACGGGGTCAAGCACGGCCATGCCGCGGTGGGCTTTGTTTTCCAGGTCTTCGCGCAGGCAGCCCTCGAGCGTGCTGTAGTCGATCCAGCTGTCGCTCTTGGTCACGCCAATGCGGTCGGCAAACAGGCGCAGGCTCTCAGGCGTGTAGCCCCGGCGGCGCAGGCCCACGATGGTCGGCATGCGCGGGTCGTCCCAGCCGCTGACTTTGCTTTCGTTGACCAGTTGCGCAAGCTTGCGTTTGCTGGTGATCACATAGGTCAGGTTCAGGCGGGCAAATTCGTATTGCTTGGGCGCGGGCGCGGCCAGCAGCTTGCATTCGCACAGGCGCTCCATCAGCCAGTCGTAAAACGGGCGCTGGTCTTCAAACTCCAGCGTGCAGATGCTGTGGGTGATCTGCTCCAGCGCGTCTTCGATGGGGTGGGCAAAGGTGTACATCGGGTAGATGCACCAGGTGTCGCCCGTGTGGTGGTGGGTGGCGCGGCGGATGCGGTAGATGGCCGGGTCGCGCATGTTGATGTTGGGTGAGGCCATGTCGATCTTGGCGCGCAGCACGGCAGCGCCGTCGGCCAACTTGCCGCCCTTCATTTCGCGGAATCGTGTCAGGTTTTCTGCCACGGTGCGGCTGCGGAAAGGGCTGTCCACGCCGGGCTTGCCAAAGTCGCCCCGGTTGGCGCGCATGTCTTCGGCGCTTTGTTCGTCCACATAGGCGTGGCCGGCTTCAATCAGCGCCTCGGCAGCGCGGTACATGAAGTCGAAGTAGTCGCTGGCTTGGTAGGGCGCGGCGCTGCCAGCGGCTTGGCCCAGTTGCGCCCAGTCAAAGCCGAGCCATTTCACGGCGTCGATGATGCTGTTGACGTATTCGGTGTCTTCTTTTTCGGGGTTGGTGTCGTCAAAGCGCAGGTGGCACACGCCGCCGTATTCCTTGGCCAGCCCGAAGTTGATGCAGATGCTTTTGGCGTGGCCCACATGCAAATAGCCGTTGGGTTCTGGCGGAAAGCGGGTGCGGATCTTGGCCGGGTCGGGCTCGCCCGCAGCGTGGTGCGCGGCATCACCCGGGCTGCCTGCCCAGCGGCGGCTGGCGTAGGTGCCTTGCTCCAGGTCTTTTTCGATGATCTGGCGCAGGAAGTTGCTGACTTTGTGTTCAGCAGAGGCGGAATCGGAGGCTTTGTCGGTGGGGGAGGTCATAGCGTCTGATTTTAGGGGGTGCAGACGCCGTGTTGAGGCTGTTTTGTCGGCTGATTTCCCCCAGCAGTGCTTTGCACACCACCGGGGGCTGACCACCCGGGCAACGGCACCGCTTTCGCAGCGCCGACTCGGGTCATCGGATCAGCGAGGTTTGTCGGCCTCTTTGTTGTAGTGCGGCGAGCGCGGACCAAAAAGCAGGCCCTGGAAGCGTCCAGCCGACAGCAAGCGCCGACTGGTCAGACCTGCCATGGGGTGGCTTTGGTCGGTGACGGTGCCCACGATTTGCTTGACGATGGCCGTGATCAGCATGCCCGCCAAGCCACCTTGGTTTTGGTTTTGCTGCTCAGCGGTGCTGGCCGTGGCGCTGCCGGTCCACAGTACTTTGTCGGTTTTCAGGTCAACCAAACGGGCTTGCGCCGTGACGGTGGTGTTGCTGTCCAGCACCTGATAGACCGTGCCGTATTTGGTCATGGTGATGTAGAGCGCTGCATCGGCACCAAAAATCTCGCGCAGTTTGGCGCTGGGCAGTTCGTGAGCGTCTTGGGCCTGGGTGACGCCGTTTTCTTTCAGGGTTTCATCGACCAGCGAGACGGGCAACACGTAGTAGCCCGATTCGGCCAAGGGGAGAGTCACCTGGGCCAGCATGCTGTAGGGCGCACGGACTTCAGGGGTTTTGTTGACAGGGGGAAGCACCAAGATCGACTTGGGGTTGCTGAGTTTGTATTCGGTGTAGTCGTAGGGCACCGGGGGTTTGGTGGCGCAACCACTGAGCACCAGTACGGCCAACGCAGCGGCCGCAAGTTTGAGGAAGTTTTTCATGTCGGGGGCTGGACTCAGTTGGATTTGAATTTGCGCAGCAAGAAATTCACAAAGGTTTCAGACTCTGGGAATTGGGCTTTTTCGGCTTGCAGGTGTTGCTGGAAACGGCCCAAGTCACCTTGCTTGCCATGCAGCAAGCCCAGGTGGGCTTGGTAGCCCGGTGGTGTGGCTTGGCCTGCGGCGCGCATTTTTTGCAAGTCGTCTTCCATCAGCTTGGCCTGGGTGTCCAGGCTTTCGCGGTCGCCCCGGAAATAGGTGTCGAGGTTTTTCTCGTACCCGTTCCAGCCATAAAGCGGCGGTGGTGCCTTGTTGGCGCAGCCCGCGAGGGCCAGCACGGTGGCCAGCAGGGCCACGGTTTTGATACGAGCGGGCATGCTTGGCGTGGTGTGTGTGCGGTGGCTCATGCTTTGGCTCACAGGGCTGGACGCCATGCGCCGTTTTCGATGCCGCTGACCAGGTTGTTCACGGCGTCGCGGATGGCCAGGTCGAGCACCTTGCCGTTCAAGGTGGCGTCATAGCTTGCAGTGCTGCCAAAGCCAATGACTTCGCGCTCGGACAGGCTGTATTCGCCCGCACCCTGCGATGAGTAGACCACCTCGGAGGTGAGGGTGTTGACGATGTTGAGGTTGACTTTGGCGTAAGCAATTTGTGTTTTGCCACGGCCCAAGATGCCAAACAGTTGGCGGTCACCCACGTCTTTGCGGCCGAACTCGGTCACGTCACCTGTGACCACGTAGTCCGCACCTTTGATCTTTTGGGTTTGTTTTTTGAACTCGGCTTCTTGCTTGATCTCGCTCATCACGGTGCGGTCGAGCACGTTGAAGCGCTGGCTTTGTTGCAGGTGCGTGACCAAGATGGTTTGCGCCTGGCTGCCCATGCGGTCTTCGTTGTTGGAGAACACGCCGCGCATGAAGGACGAGCGGTTGTCAAATTTGCCCACCGACACGGGCACGCGAACGCCCATGTGCGGGCGTGCAGCCGATTCCACTTTCTGAATGGGCAGGGTGCGTGATTCTTCTTGCACACATGCGGTCAGGGACAGGGTGGCCAAAGAAACGAGTAAGAGTTTTTTCATGTCAGTGAGTTCCGTAGAAACCGGAAATTGTAAAGATGGAATCCTGCAATTGAATTACAAAGTTGTAATTAATTGATGGGGTTCTGATGATCATGGTGAAGGCACTGGGCCCATTGACGGGGCGTTTGGCATGCGGACTTGCCGGCCCCGTTACGACTGGAAACCACTGTAAAGCGCTGTCGGTCCACCAAACGCCGGGCTGCCGCGCTAAAGGCGCAGGGAGCCTGCTTTCAAGAAAAGCCAACGTGATCAGAGGAACTTTGTCATGCGTTATCCATTCAAACCGTCATTTTCAAGAGCCATGGCACTGCTGGGCCTGTTGGGCTTGGGTGTTGTGCAAACGGGTTGCGCCCATCCGGTGGTGATGGAGCCTTCGGTGGTGTTTTCATCGCAAATAGGCCATTCGCCTGTTTATGCACAGGTGAGTGTGCCCGGCTCGGTAATTTATGGGCCGCCCCGGATGATCTATGCTCCGCCGCCCCCGCCGCGTGTGATTTATGCGCCGCAGGTGTACCGCCCGGGACCGGGTTGGGGTTATGGGCATGACCATCGCTGGGGCCATGACCGCCATGAAGGCGGCCGGGGTGAACGCCGTGACGAGCGTCGCGATGGCCGTCGCGGTCATGGCGACCGCGACGATTGGCGACGTTGATGGCAAATGCCGCGATGACGTGCGAGTGGCCAAGGCCAGTGCATCGCAGCGGCGATAATCGGTGGCAGATTTCAGGAGTGCGTGTGGATACCGTTTTGTTGCTCAAGGCCGCTGTGATGGGCCTGGTGGAAGGTTTGACCGAGTTTCTGCCGATTTCGTCCACCGGACATTTGATCTTGGCCGGGGCCTTGCTGGGTTTTGACGATGACAAAGCCAAGGTGTTTGACATCGCCATCCAGACAGGGGCGATTCTGGCCGTGATCATTGTGTATTGGCAAAAGATCAGCTCGACCATGCGCGCCTTGCCGCGCAGTGCTGATGCCCAGCGCTTTGCGCTGAATGTCTTCATTGCCTTTGTGCCTGCAGTCGTCCTGGGTTTGTTGTTTGGCAAAGCCATCAAGGCGAACTTGTTCACGCCTGCGGTGGTGGCCACCACGTTCATCATTGGGGGCCTCATCATTTTGTGGGCCGAGCGACGTCCGGCCAGTGCGGTGCGCATCCACGAGGTGGAAGACATGCGTGGTCGCGATGCGCTCAAGGTGGGGCTGGTGCAGTGTCTGGCCATGATCCCGGGCACGAGCCGCAGCGGTGCCACCATCATTGGTGGCATGTTGTTGGGGTTGTCGCGCAAGGCCGCGACCGACTTTTCGTTTTATTTGGCGATTCCCACGCTCATAGGCGCGGGGGCTTACAGCCTCTACAAAGAGCGTGCGTTGCTCAGCATGGCCGATGCGCCCATGTTTGCGGTGGGTTTGTTGTTTTCGTTTTTGAGCGCTTGGGTCTGCGTGCGCTGGTTGCTCAAGTTCATCTCAACCCACAGTTTTGAGGTGTTTGCCTGGTACCGGATTGTGTTCGGTGTGGTGGTGCTGGGCACCAGCTACAGCGGGCAGGTGACCTGGGCGGCTTGAGACTGTCGGGTTGTGTCATGCCCGAAAGGTTGCCCTGTCATACCGCAAGGGATGTTTTGACCGTACCCGAAAGTATCTTCCTGTCATGCCCGACTTGATCGGGCATCCATGGTGGTTGACAGGCGCGGCTGGCTTCGGACGCCGCTGGTGCACACAAATGGACACCCGGTCAAGCCGGGTGTGACAGTTCCAGGTCGGCCCAAGAATCAAGCGCCTAGATTGCGCAAGCTGGCTTCGATGGCAGCTGCTGTGGCCAGCGGCTTTTCCATGGGGAAAAGGTGGGAGCCGTCGAGCATCATGATGCGGCTCTTGACCACCTTGTGTGTCAGCTCCGCTCCGGCTTGACGCATCTCTGCCGAGTGGGTGCCACCGATGAAGGCGACTGGGCATTTGAGGGGTTTGCGCTTGAGCAGACTGTCGAGTTTGTGCGGCAGGCTGTTGTAGATGGCGGTCTCTACATCGCGGTCAAAACTCAAAACCCGCTGGCCGTCTTCGTCGTGTGTGCCGTGTTCGATGTAATCGCGCAGGACTTGTGGGTCCCACTTGGCAAAGGCTTTTTTGTTGCTGAAGTTATCGAGCGCGGCTTCCAGGCTGGGCCAGTGGTTGCGGCGTTTTTGGCTGATGCGCCCGGGTGACACGCTGCCCACCAGCGAGGTGCGTTTAGCCAAGCCCAGTGTGGTGGCACGCCAGCCACCCAAAACAGGAGAGTCGATCATCAACACGCCCCGCGCCAGCTCGGGGTGGCGGGCGGCGCACATCAGGCTCAGGATGCCGCCCAGCGAATGGCCCACCAAAAAAGCGGGTTCGCCCTCACCTTGTTTGTCTTGGGCAAAGTCAGCGAGTTGTTGGACCAGATGGGGCCAGTTGTTGGTGACGGGGTATTTCGGGTCATGCCCATACTTTTCCACTGCGTCGACCTTGAACCCGCGCTGGCGCAGGTTGTCGAGCATCACCTTGTAGGTGCTGGCCGGAAAGCTGTTGCCGTGCGAGAAGATGATGCGAGGGGTCATCAGATCAGCTTCTCATCCGGCGTGGTGATCTTTTTGAGCAGGGCGTTGCGCACGGGCGGCACCATGAGTGGGATGTCGGTCGCGCCGCCGTTCCACATGGGGTCTTCGATGCTGTCGAACATCTGGCGCAGTTTGTCGCCCCAGCTGGAGCGCAGCATCTGGAAGTAGGGGTTGTGCTCGTCGATGCACATGATGCGGTCGGTTTGCAGGCTACCCGCTTTGTAGACCACCATGTCCAGCGGCAGGCCGACAGACAGGTTGGATTTGAGGGTGGAGTCCATCGACACCAAGGCGCATTTGGCCGCTTCGTCCAGCGGGGTGTCGGGGGTGATGACGCGGTCGAGCACGGGCTTGCCGTATTTGGATTCGCCAATCTGGAAGTAGGGCGTCTCATCGGTGGCTTCGATGAAGTTGCCGGGCGAATACACCTGGAACAGGCGCATGCCTTCGCCGCCGATTTGGCCACCAAAAATCATGGACACGTTGAATTCCACGCCCGAAGCCTTGAGGGCGGCTGCATCGCGCTCGTACACCCGGCGCACGGCCGCACCCAGCACGCGGGTGGCGTCGAACATGCTCTTGGCGTTCCAGATGGTCAGCGGTTCGTCCTGGCCGGGCTCCACCAGTTTTTCGATTTGCAGCACTTCGCGCACCGATTGCGAAATGCTCAGGTTGCCCGCCGACAACAGCGTCATGAAGCGGTCGCCTGCTTTTTCGTAGACGATCATTTTGCGGAAGGTGCTGATCTGGTCCAGGCCCGCATTGGTGCGGGAATCGGACAAAAACACCAATCCGGCGCGGGTTTTGACGGCAACGCAATAAGTCATGTGTCAACTTCGGGTTAATTTTTGGGCAGCAAACGCTGCAAGGCATACAGGGCGTCGAGCGCTTCGCGGGGGCTGAGTGCGTCGGGGTTGATTTGGGCCAGCGCCGCTTCTATCGGGCTGGGGCCAGCGGCTTCGGCCTCGGGCGGCGCGGCAAACAGGTCCACTTGCTGGCGGCTTTCAGTAGCCCCGGCTTCCAATGCGCTGAGCGCGTGCCGTGCGTGGTTGAGCACCGCCGCAGGCATGCCTGCCAAGCGGGCCACTTGCACGCCATAACTCTTGCTGGCGGGGCCGGGTTGCAGCTCGTGTAAGAAGACGATGGACGCGCCCGATTCGGCCGCGCTCACATGCATATTCACCGCCGCCGTGTGCGTGGCCGGGAACTCGGTCAGCTCGAAGTAGTGCGTGGCAAACAAGGCAAAGGCCTGCGTTTTGTTGTGCAGGTGCGTGGCGATGCCGCTGGCCAGCGCCAGGCCGTCAAAAGTCGAGGTGCCACGGCCGATCTCGTCCATCAACACCAGGCTGTGCGGTGTGGCGCTGTGCAGGATTTGCGCGGCTTCGGTCATCTCCAGCATGAAGGTCGATTGGGCGTTGGCCAGGTCGTCGGCCGCGCCGATCCGGGTGTGGATGGCGTCAATCGGCCCGAGGCGGCAGCGGCTGGCGGGCACATGGCTGCCGATGCTGGCCAGAAGCACGATCAGTGCCACCTGGCGCATGTAGGTCGATTTACCGCCCATGTTGGGGCCGGTGATGATCTGCAAGCGCTGCTTGTTGCCCAGCACCGTGTCGTTGGCGATGAAGCTGGCACCGGACATTTCAGCCAGTCGAGCCTCCACCACGGGGTGCCGACCTTGTCGAATCTCGATGCAAGGCTCTTTGGTGAATTCGGGGGCGCACCAGTTCAGGGTGAGCGAGCGCTCGGTCAGTGCGCACAGCACGTCCAGGCTGGCCATGGCTTGCGCCAAAGCGGTGAGCGCGGGCACAAAGGGCTGCAACTGGTCGAGCAGGCCTTCATAAAGCCACTTCTCGCGGGCCAAGGCGCGTTCTTGCGCCGACAGGGCTTTGTCTTCAAAGGTTTTGAGCTCGGGTGTGATGAAACGCTCGGCGTTTTTCAGGGTCTGGCGGCGGCGGTAGTCATCGGGCACTTTGTCGAGCTGCCCTTGCGTGACCTCGATGTAGAAGCCGTGCACCTTGTTGAACTGCACGCGCAGGTTGGCAATGCCGGTGCGCTCTTTTTCGCGGGTTTCCAGGTCGAGCAAGAAGGCATCGCAGTTGGTCTGGATGTTGCGCAACTCGTCCAGTTCGGCGTCCAGCCCGTCGGCGATCACGCCACCATCGCGCACCAAGGCGGACGGCTCTTCGAGCAGGGCCATTTGCAGCAGCTCGGCGCAATGCGTGGGCGGAGTCAGCCAGCGGGCCATGCCAGCCAGCAAGGTGCCGGGCTCAGGCTGAAGGGCTTGCAGTTGTGTGGACAGCGAAGACGCACGCGCCAGCGCGTGGCGCAGGGCCACCAGTTCGCGTGGGCGCACTTGGCGCAGGGCGGTGCGGGCGGTGATGCGCTCCACGTCGCTCGCGCCTTTGAGCTGTTCACGCAGGCCGCTCCAGGCGCCAGCGCCGCTCTCGCCGCGCAACACGGCTTGGGCTTGCAGGCGGTCCACGGCGGCTTGCCGGTCACGCGGTGGGCTGAGCAACCAACTTTTGAGCAAGCGGCTGCCCATGCCGGTCATGCAGGTGTCGAGCAGCGAAAACAGGGTGGGCGAATCTTCACCGCGCAGGGTTTGCGTCAGCTCCAAGTTGCGGCGGGTGCTGGCGGGCAGGTCAATCAGCGCGTCAGAGCGCTGCACCTGCACCCGCTGCACATGCGGCAGGCTGCGGCCTTGGGTGTGTTCGGCGTAAGTCAACAGCGCCGCAGCGGCGGCGTGCGCGTCGGCCAGCGCATCGGCGCTCCAGGCCGCAAGCGATGCGGCTTGCAGTTGTTCGAGCAGCTTGCGTTGGCCCAAGCCTGCGTCAAACTGAAAGTCGGGCCGCAGGGCCAGCGCCCAGCTGCCGCGCCCGGTGGTTTTGAGGCTTCGCAGTTTTTGTTCAAAGGTGGGCGTCATGCCCGCGCTGGCCAGCAACTCGCTGGGGCTGATGCGGTCGACCCAGTCGGCCAGCTCGTCTTGAGCGCATTCAGCCAGGTGCACCACACCTTGCGTGACGCTCAGCCATGCCAGGCCGCAACGGTTTTTGGGGGCCTGGTGCACGGCCAACAAGATGGCTTCGCTCTTGTCGGGCAGCAGCTCGGTGTCGGTGAGCGTGCCGGGGGTGACCACGCGCACCACTTTGCGCTCCACCGGGCCTTTGGCCGTGGCCACGTCGCCCACCTGTTCACACAGAGCGACCGATTCCCCCAGCTTGATCAGCCGGGCCAGATACGTCTCAACCGAATGGAAGGGCACGCCCGCCATGACCACCGGCTGCCCGGCCGACTGGCCACGGCGCGTCAGGGTGATGTCGAGCAGGCTGGCGGCTTTTTCGGCGTCGGCAAAGAACAACTCGTAAAAGTCGCCCATGCGGTAGAACACCAGCGTGTCAGGGAACTCCGCCTTGATGCCCAAGTACTGGGCCATCATGGGGGTGTGGGCACTCAGGTCGAGCGCTGACATGGCTTAAAACGGGGCGTCTTTGGGTTCAGCGCCGTCAGCAGCGTCGGGCGCGACCTCGGCGTCAGATGCATCGCTGTCTGAGGCGCGTTCGCGGCTGAGGGTTTCGACGGCGGTGCGCACAGCCGCTTTGTCGCCAGCGCTGGCAAATTTGCTGTACTTGCCCAAGATGGTGACCAGCTGGCCATAGATGCGCGGCGCACCGGCCAGGCATTCTTTTTGTTCCAGGAAGTCGGACTCGCCGGTGAAGTTGCCGATCAGGCCACCGGCTTCGGTGACCAGCAGCGATCCTGCGGCGACGTCCCAGGCCGAGAGGCCAGTTTCAAAGAAACCATCGGTGAAGCCTGCGGCCACATAGGCCAGATCGAGTGCGGCAGAACCTGGGCGGCGCAGGCCGGCAGTGCGTTGCATCACGTCGCCCATCATGCGCAGGTACTGGTTGAAGTTGTCGCCCTTGCGGAAAGGGAAGCCTGTGGAAATGATGCATTCCTGCAAACGGATGCGCTTGCTCACGCGCAGGCGGCGGTCGTTCATGAACGCGCCACGGCCTTTGGTGGCGGTGAACAGGTCGTTGCGGGTGGGGTCGTAAATGACGGCTTGCTCGATTTTGCCGCGCACTTGCAGGGCAATGCTCACGCAATAAACAGGAAAGCCGTGGATGAAGTTGGTGGTGCCGTCCAGGGGGTCGATGATCCAGATGTGGTCAGCGGCCGGGTTGCCGTGCTGGCTGCCAGACTCTTCGGCCAGGATGCCGTGGTCGGGATAGGCGGTCAGCAGGGTGTCGATGATGACTTTTTCACTCGCATGGTCGATCTCGGTGACGAAGTCGTTGACTTGCTTTTGCGAGATGCGAACCGCTTCAACGTCGAGCGCAGCACGGTTGATGATGGCGCCAGCGGCGCGTGCAGCCTTGATGGCCACGTTGAGCATGGGGTGGAGATTGGACGACATAAATTGTGTGAAGAACGGGTCTGGCCCACGCACGATCGCGGCGGCGAAGGGGGCATTTTCTCATGAAAAGTGGGTGTATTCGTCATTTTGGCGTCATGAACCGGATCTGCATGTCGTCTGCGTGCCATTTCAGCATGGACAATCGGGGCATGAAAACGCGATTCATCCTGATAGAGACCAGCCACGCTGGCAATGTGGGCGCAGCGGCCCGGGCCATGAAGGTCATGGGTTTTGACGAGTTGGTGCTGGTCAAGCCGCGCTGGCAGAACGTGCTGCGCAAGGAAGAAACCATCCAGCGTGCCAGCGGTGCCAACGATGTGCTGGACAAGGCCCGCGTGGTGGAGACGCTGGACGAGGCCCTGGACGGCGTGACCCACCTGTGTGCCACGGCCATGACGCCGCGTGACTTTGGGCCGCCGACCCGGTCGCCCCGCGAACACTTTGCGCAGTTGACCCAGCCCGGCGCACCCGAGCAGAGCGTGGCGTTCTTGTTTGGCTCCGAGCGCTTTGGCATGAAAAACGAAGACGTTTACCGCTGTCATGTGGCGCTGTCGATTCCGACGAATCCAAAGTTCGGTTCGCTCAACCTGGGCTCGGCCATCCAAGTGATTGCCTACGATTGGCGAGAGGCGCTGGGGGGCTTTCCGGTGCAGGATGCGATTGCACCTGTTGACAAGGCCGATGCCCAGCAGGTGGCGGGCATGCTCACGCACTGGGAGCAGGCGCTGAGCGATATCGGTTTCTTGGACCCGGCCGCGCCCAAAAAGCTGATGCCGCGCTTGAACCAGTTGTTCAACCGGGCTGATTTGAGCCCGGAGGAAATCCACATTTTGCGCGGGGTGGCCAAGGCCATGATCCAGACCGCCAGCGGCAAGCGATAGACTCAACGCCTATGTTTTCTCGTCTTCGCTCCGACATCCAATGCATCCTTGATCGGGACCCCGCTGCCCGCACCGCTTGGGAGGTGCTGACCTGTTATCCGGGCTTGCACGCTTTGGTGCTGCACCGCCGTGCGCATTGGTGCTGGAACCACGGTTTCAAGTGGCTGGGGCGCTTCATTTCGCATGTGTCGCGTGGCCTGACCGGTATCGAAATCCACCCCGGCGCCAAGATCGGTGAGCGGGTGTTTTTTGACCACGCCATGGGTGTGGTGGTGGGTGAAACCGCTGAGATCGGCGATGGTTGCACGATTTACCAAGGCGTGACTTTGGGCGGCACCTCGCTGTACAAAGGCGCCAAACGCCACCCCACGCTGGGCAAAGACGTGGTGGTGAGCGCCGGGGCCAAGGTGCTCGGCGGCTTCGAGGTCGGCGATGGCGCCAAGATCGGCAGCAACGCGGTGGTGATCAAGCCGGTGCCTGCCGGGGCCACGGCGGTGGGCATTCCGGCGCGCATCATTCCCTCCAAAGCGGGCGAGAGCGCCGATGTGTCGGGTACCGACCGCAAATTCACAGCTTATGGCATCACGCAAGACGATGACCCGGTGAGTCAGGCTTTGCGCGGTCTGATCGACAACGCCGCCGGGCAAGAACACCAGATCGCCATGATCTGGAAAGCGCTGGAGCAGTTGTGTGCACAGCAGCAGGTGCAGGTGCCCGGCGATGCGGCGACCAGCGAAACCTTCGAGGCCGACAAGCTGAATCAGCTGCTCGACAAGTGATAGCCGCCTGAAGTTTGGCCAGTAATTACTGCGAAGCCAGTAACGCTGCTGCCGCTGAGGCCATCAGTTCTTTACGGCGTTCGTGCAGGCTGCGCCAGCGTTGTTGGGCTTCGGGGTCTTGTCCTGTGGCCGCTTGGGCCAAGGCTTCGGTTTCGAGCTGCTTGAGGCGGTCAATCAACAACATGTTGAGCAGGCGACGCAACTCTTGGCGGGCTTCTTGTGGGTCGGGTGGCGTGGCGTCTTCGTTGCCGGGTGTGACCCCCAGATTGTCTTGAGCCATCCAGCGCACCGCGTCTTCGGCAAAAGCCTGGCCTTGCATTTCGGTTTGCAGGGCTGACCAGCCCAAAGCGCCTTGTTCGTGGAACTGTGACTCAAGCCAGGCAAACAAAGGCCCGTGTGGTGCAGGCAGGGCGCACAGCATGGCGTGGTCTTCTCCGGCCAGTGTTTCCCAGAGCGCCATATTGCCCAGCAGCAAGCGTGCCGCGTGGTCGGCTCGACTGGCGGGCACGGTGCGAGGGCCTGTGAAAACCGGTGGCTGGTCGCGTTTGAAGCGGCTGTTGCCAAACTTGCTGTTGGGCGTCCAGTTGGGGTTTTTGCGCTGCCAGTTGCTGCCCGATCCGTTGCCGCCTGCGTTGTTGTAAGCGCTGCCATAAGCGGGCGCACTCGAGCCACTGCCATAAGGGCTTTCACCCGCCCAAGCGGGGGGCTCGCCGTAGTGCGGCTCGAAGGTGTGGTGTTCGTCAGCGGCCGCGCTGGCTTGGTGGAAAGCGGCGTTGGCAGATTGCATGGATGGGGCTGCCGCGTTGGCTGGGTTGCGAGGCGCAAAGCGTTGGTCACTGGCCGCTTGCTGACCCCACAGTTTTTCGAGTCCAGCCGTTTCTAGCTGAATGAGTTGCGCCAGCTCAGACAGCAGTTGCTGCTTAAGCGCCCCATCGGGCAGCAGCTGCCACAAGGGGCGGGCCTGGCTGGACAGGCGGGCGCGGCCTTCGGCGGTTTGCAGGTCGCAGTCGGCGCTGGCCGCGTCGATCAAAAAGCGCGACAGGGGCATGGCTTGTTTGATTTGCTCGGCAAAAGCGTCTTGGCCAAACTCGCGCACGTAGCTGTCGGGGTCGTGCTCGGCGGGCAAAAACAAAAACTTGATGCTGCGCACATCGGTGGCGTAGGGCAGGGCACCGTCGAGGGCCTTGCGGGCAGCGCGGCGGCCTGCACCGTCACCGTCAAAACTGAAGACCACGGCGTCGGTGAAGCGGAACAGCTTTTGCACATGGTCGGGCGTGCAAGCCGTGCCCAAGGTGGCGACCGAATTGGCAAAGCCCAGTTGGGCCAGGGCCACCACGTCCATATAGCCTTCGGTCACGAGCACGAAGCCCGCGCTGTGCAGGGCTTCGCGGGCTTCGTACAGGCCATACAGCTCGCGGCCTTTGTGAAAGACTGGGGTTTCGGGCGAGTTGAGGTATTTGGGGGTGCCGCTGCCGATCACCCGTCCGCCAAAGCCGATGCACTCGCCCTTGATGTTGCGGATCGGGAACATGATGCGGTCCCGAAAGCGGTCGTAGCGTTTGTCGTCTTCCTCATTCACGATGACCAAGCCACTTTCGGCCAGCAGCGGATCGTCGTATTTGGGGAAGATGCTGGCGAGAGAGCGCCAGCCTTCGGGCGCGTAGCCCAGGCCAAAGCGCTTGGCGATCTGGCCTGACAATCCCCGGCCCTTGAGGTAGTCCACGGCCCGGGGCGTGGTCTTGAGTTCGTCGCGGTAGGCCTGTCCGGCTTTTTCGAGCACGTCGCTCAGGCTGTCTTGCTTGGCTTTTGCAGCGGCCGCTTTGGCGCGGTCTTCGGGCGACTGCTGCTCTTCGGGCACCACCATGCCCGTTTGTTGGGCCAGATCTTTCACGGCCTCAATGAAGGTCATGCCCGCGTGTTCCATCAAAAATCCGATGGCGTTGCCGTTTTTGCCGCAGCCAAAGCAGTGGAAGAACTGCTTGGTGGGGCTGACGCTGAAGCTGGGGGATTTTTCGCCGTGGAAGGGGCACAGCCCCATGAAATTGGCCCCGCCTTTCTTGAGCTGCACGTACTTGCCCACGATGTCGACCACGTCGACGCGGGACAGCAACTCCTGGATGAAAGACTGGGGGATGGCCATAAGGGGCTATTTTCGCCGATTAGGGCGAGTCATTGCAGCGGCCGAGAGACTTGTTTCGGGGCAAACCAGCATGGATTTTTGATGGGGCTTAGGCAAACTGTGGAACATGGAACCCACAGCCGAAACGGAATGCCTCATGACCGATACCAAAGTCAGCATCTTTGACCAAGATTTGCCCCAGACACCCGCCAACCATGCACCGATGTCGCCATTGAGCTTCATTGAGCGCACAGCCGAGGTTTACCCGACGCGCTTGGCCATCGTGCACGGTGAGTTGCGCCAGGACTGGGCGACCACCTACCGTCGCAGTCGTCAGCTGGCCAGCGCGTTAAGCAAGGCGGGCATCGGCAAGAATGACACGGTGGCGGTGATGTTGCCCAACACGCCGCCCATGGTGGAGGCGCACTTTGGCATCCCGATGGCCGGTGCGGTGCTCAATGCGCTCAACACCCGTCTCGATCCGCAAACCATCGCCTTCATGCTGGACCACGGCGAGGCCAAAGCGGTGATCGTGGACCCGGAGTTTTCGGGCGTGATGAAAAATGCGCTGGCCTTGCGTCAATCCTCCACACCGATATTGGTGTTGGATGTGGAGGACGCGCTGTACAACGGACCGAGTGAAAAGATCGGTGCAAGCACTTATGAGGCTTTTGTGGCCAGTGGTGATGCGGCGTTTGCCTGGAGCTTGCCCGCCGACGAGTGGGATGCGATTGCACTGAATTACACCAGTGGCACCACGGGCAACCCCAAGGGCGTGGTGTATCACCACCGGGGTGCTGCAACGAACGCGATCTCGAACATTCTGGAGTGGGACATGCCCAAGCACGCGGCGTATTTGTGGACGTTGCCCATGTTTCATTGCAATGGCTGGTGCTTTCCGTGGACGCTGGCCGCACGCGCAGCCGTCAACGTGTGTTTGCGTCGGGTCGATGCGCAGGCGATTTTTGACGCGATCCGCCAACATGGTGTGACCCATTACTGCGGAGCGCCCATCGTGCATGGCTTGCTGGTCAACGCGCCGCAGTCTATGAAAGCGGGTGTTCCCGCGGGTGTTAAGGCCATGGTGGCGGGGGCTGCACCGCCTGCCTCAATGATCGAAGGAATGGAGCAGATGGGATTTGATCTGACCCATGTGTATGGCTTGACGGAGGTCTATGGCCCGGCCACGGTCTGTGCCCAGCATGATGACTGGAATGCATTGGATATTGGCGAGCGTGCTCGCCTGAACGCCCGCCAAGGCGTGCGCTACCACTTGGAGCGCGATGTGCGTGTGCTCGACCCTGAAACGATGCAGCCCGTGCCGCAAGACGGCGAGACCATGGGTGAAATCATGTTCAAGGGGAACATCGCGATGAAGGGCTATTTGAAGAACCCTAAAGCGACGCAGGAGGCCTTTGCAGGCGGCTGGTTCCACAGTGGTGATTTGGCCGTGCAATATCCCGATGGCTACATCAAGATCAAGGACCGCAGCAAGGACATCATCATCTCGGGTGGCGAGAACATCTCGTCCATTGAGGTTGAAGACGTGCTGTACCGCCACCCCGATGTGCTGGCGGCGGCCGTGGTGGCCAAGCCCGATGCGCGCTGGGGTGAGACACCTTGCGCCTTTGTGGAGCTCAAAGCCGGAGCGCAGACCACGCCCGAGCAGATCGTGGCGCACTGCAAGCAACATCTGGCGGGTTTCAAGGTGCCGCGTGCAGTGGTGTTTGGCGAGTTGCCCAAGACCAGTACCGGCAAAATTCAGAAGTTTGAGTTGCGCAAATTGGCGGGCTCAGCCCAGGCCATTGATGTGTGATTCGTGATGACGCGCTTGGCGCCCTGGTGATCCTGTCGCCCCAAAACAAAGGCCACCCGAAGGTGGCCTTTGTTTTCCAGGTCTAAATATTTCAGGCGAGAAATGCAGAGATCAAGTCAATTACTTGGCTTTGCTCTTCTTCGATTTTTTACTTTTCTTGGTGGCCTTGTGGGCCGCCTTTTTCTTGGCCGGGGCTTCGGCTTTCGGGGCCGCAGCCGGAGCTGGGGCGACGGCCGGGGTGGCTGTCACAGCAGGGGCCGCCGCAGGGGCAGGCGCTGGTGCTGGTGCAGCCGTTTGAGCCATGGCGGCGGCAGCGAGCAAGCTGCTCAGAACGGTTGTGATGGACTTGATCATGCTAACCCTTTGGAAAATCTGGTGAAAGTAAGAAAACGCATCCGTATTATGAGAGTGCGTCGACGCCTTTGGGCTCGGTGCCGTTGATTTTTTTACGCAATGTCAAATGCGTGGGTGCCAAAGTGCCCTGCGCGCCGATCGGCAAAGTAGTGCTCCAAGGTTTCCTTGACGGTTCTGAACGCCAATTCCTCCCAAGGAATCTCTTCCTCCTTGAACAGTCGCGCTTCCATGGTTTCATGGCCGGGGTCAAATTCGTCGCTGGTCAGGCGGGCCCGGTAATACAAGTGCACTTGGCCCACGCGGGGCACACTCATCACGGTGAACAGGTCTTCCATGATGAATTGCGCGCCGGCTTCCTCGGTGGTTTCCCGAGCAGCCCCCTCTGAGGTGGATTCGCCCAACTCCATGAAGCCTGCGGGCAAAGTCCATTTTCCTTTGCGGGGTTCGATGTTGCGTTTGCACAGCAACACCTGTTCGCCCCAAACAGGTACGGTGCCGACCACGTTGAGCGGGTTTTCATAATGGACGGTGTGGCAAACCGTGCAAATGGCCCGTTCGCGGGTGTCGCCATCGTCCGGCAGGCGGCGCGCCACCAGTGCGCCGCATTGTCGGCAGTGTCGAATGGTGCGGTCAAACATCATGAAGGGAACTCAAGGTGAGGAATCAACAGAAAAAGCGTAAACGCAGCAAGTCTAACCAGTCCGCATAAAAAAGCCCCCAAGGTCATGAACCATGGAGGCCGTTTCGGGTCATGGACCGGATCAGGTGAGGTACTGGATCAGGAACAAAGAGATGCCGGGGAAGAACAGCAACAGCAGGGTACGGATGGTGTCGCTGATCAGGAAAGGCATGATGCCTTTGTAGCTTTCGCTCAACGGCACGTCCTTGGCCATGCCGTTGACCACATACACGTTCAGGCCCACCGGGGGCGCCAACATGCCAAAGCCCACGGTCATCAGCACCATGATGCCGAACCAGATGGCGGTGTGTTCAGGCGTCATGCCGAAGTCGAGCTTCATGATGATGGGGAAGAAGATCGGGATGGTCAACAGCAGCATGGACAGCTCGTCCATCACCGCGCCGAGTACCACATACAGCAGCAAGATGCCCGAGACCACCATCAGCGGGGCCAGGTTCATTGACACCACCAGTTCAGCCAGCTGGCCGGGCACTTGGGTGCGGGCCAAAGAGGCGTTCATGACGTCCGCTCCCATGAAAATCATGAAAATCATGGCGGAGCTGAGGGCGGTGGCGTGGAAGCAGTGCAGGAATTTTTCCCAGGTCAATTCACGTTTGAGCAAAGCGGCCAAAAACGTGGATGCAGCCCCCACTGCCGCACCTTCTGTTGGTGTGAAGAAGCCCGCGTAGATACCACCAAACACAATCACGAAGATGGAGGCAATCGGTAAGATGCCTTTGAGCGACTCGAACGTCAGCTTTTCACGGTCTTCCTGATCGGGGGCTTGGCCAGGGACCAAGCGCACGTAAATCGCGATCGCGATCATGTAGCCGACCATGGCGATGATGCCCGGCATCATGGCTGCCGCAAACAGCTTGGCGATGTTTTGCTCGGTCAGGATGGCATAAATCACCAGCGGCACAGACGGTGGGATCAAGATGCCCAGCGTGCCACCTGCGGCCAAGGTGCCCGTGGCCAGGCGGCCTGAGTAGCCATGGCGTTTCATCTCGGGCAAGGCGACACCCGTGATGGTGGCCGCTGTGGCCACAGAGGAGCCGCAAATGGCACCGAATGCGCCGCAAGCCAGCACCGCGCCCATGGCCAGTCCGCCCTTGAATCGCCCCATGACCGCAGCAGCGAACTGGAACAGTGCTTTGCTGATACCGCCTTGGGTTGCGAAATTTCCCATCAAGATGAACAGGGGGATGACCGACAGGTCATAGTTAGCGAGTCGGGCAAAAGCCAGATTGTTCAGGAAGTTCAGGAAAGGCGAGAGACCGGACTGCAGGATGAAGCCCACCGCACCGGCCAGGAACATGGCACCCGCGATCGGGACGCGCACGACCATGAGCATCAACATGATGCCGAAAATCAGCAGAGCCAAAGTGATCGGGGTCATGACGAAGCCTTGTTGTTTTTGTCAAATTGAGAAAGTGCTTGCATGGCGGCAATCAGGGCGGTGATGCCAAAGGGAATGCACATGCTGGTGAAAACGATCCAATCGGGAAAGCCCAACAGCATGGATGCGCCCAGTGTTTCCTTGGCGTTGATGGCCGCAGCGCCGCATCGCCAAGCCAGCAGAAAAAAGATCAAGGTCATGAACAAGTCGCCCAAGCGGTCGAGCTTGAAGTTGGTGGCTTCGCTGCATTTGGCTGTGAAGAAGTCAACGATGATGTTTTCACGCTTGAGCTGGCACAAGGGCATGAACAGCGCAATCGCTGCACCTGCGCCAACGCCGGTCAATTCAAAGTCGCCAATCAGTGCGGAGTCGAAAAAGTTACGCCCGATCAGGCTGTAACAGGTCATCAGCATCAGGCTGGTCATGACCAGCCCGCCCAATATGCTGCAGAAGCGGGCGATCCGCTCCAGGGGATTTGAGAACATCATTGTGGGGGTCGCAGAGCGGAAAAGTGAAACATCTTATGGAGTGCTTGCGACGGTGAGGCGCGCACCCGCAGTCCATCAAAAAAAGAGCAGGGAAGTCCCTGCTCTTGGGTAACGTCAAAGCGACAATTACTTGGTGTACTGCTTGATCAGGTCGGTGGCTGTTTGCAGCATGCCTTTGCCGTCCATGCCCTTGCCGGTCATCTCGGCAACCCAAGCATCGTCCAGCGCGTCTGTGGCTTTCTTCCATTTTTCCAGTTCAGCTTTGGGGATGATGCTGATTTTCTGGTTGGCCGAAGCTTCAAACACTTTTTTGCCAGGAACGTCGTGGCCGGCTTGGGTTTTGCCCATGAATGCCGAGAGTTCACGGCCAGAGTTCTTGTCGATCACCGCTTTCAGGTCCGCAGGCAGCGACTCGTACTTGGCCTTGTTCATCGGCACCACGAATACGGTGGTGTAGAGCGCGTTGTAGCTGCGGTCGGTTTCGGCTGTGAAGTTGGTCAATTCGTTGACCTTCAGGCCAGGTGCGACCTCGTAGGGAATCACGGCACCGTCGATCACACCTTTGGACAAGGCTTCAGGCACTTGCGGTACAGGCATGGCCACGGGGGTTGCACCCATCATCGCGACCATTTTGTTGACCTGACGTGTGGGTGCACGAACTTTCATGCCCTTGAGGTCGGCCATGGTTTGCACGGCTTTGGTTTTGGTGTAAATGTTGCCTGGGCCGTGCACGTGGATGGCCAGCATCTTCACGTCTTTGTAGTCATCCTGGGCGAACTTTTGAGCGTAGTCCCAGGCGGCGCGGCTGGTGGCTTCTGCATTGGTCATCATGAACGGCAATTCGAACACTTCGAGCTTGGCCAGCTTGGGTGTGTAGGCTTGTAATGTCCAGGCCACGTCCACGACGCCGTCACGGGCTTGTTCATACAGTTGCACCGGTGTTCCGCCCAATTGCATGGAGGGAAAAATTTCACATTTCAGGCGGTCCTTGGAATCGCGTGCAATGTTTTTGCACCACTCGCCCAGCATGGTGGTGTGCTGGATGGTTTGTGGACCTAAAAAGTGGTGCACTTTCAAGGTGATGGTTTGGGCGTGTACGCCCAAGCCTGCGGCCATCAGGCCAATGGCCAAGGCAGTGTGTTTCAAAAATGGGGTCATAAAAGTGTCTCCTTTACAGATGCAAAAGTGGATGATAAATCAACCGATTGGTCGGGTAATGGCCATGAATGTGAATTATCTTGCAAGAAAATGTCGGTCATCTAAGGGTAAACGCCATGTGTTTGGTGTTTCTTGCACTTTTGTTCATTATTTGACAGTGACTTGAAGGCTGCCCAAGCCGGCCACTTGGCCCACCAAGGTGTCTCCGGCGACCACGGCCGCCACCCCTTCCGGTGTGCCGGTGTAAATCAGATCGCCGGGTTGGAGTTCCCAAGCGGCAGACAGGTGCTCGATGGTTTCTGCCACATTCCAGATCAGCTTGGCCACGTTGCTGCGCTGCCGGTCGGCACCGTTGACTTGCAAGCTGATTTCGGCGTTGTTCACATCACCGGCTTGTGCCATAGGCGTGATCGGGCCGATGGGTGCCGAATGGTCAAAGGCTTTGCCGATGCACCAGGGGCGGCCTTGCTTTTTCATCTCGTTTTGCAGGTCGCGGCGCGTCATGTCCAAGCCCACGGCGTAACCGTAGATGTGTTTGGCGGCATCTGCCGCTTTGATATTTCGTCCGCCTTGGCCGATGGCCACCACCAGTTCGATCTCGTGGTGCAGGTTTTGAGTCAGGCTGGGGTAGGGCATTTGGCCGGTTTGTCCCGCTTCCACCACGACCAAGCTGTCGGTCGGTTTCAGGAAAAAGAAAGGAGGCTCACGCCCTGTGAAGCCCATTTCTTTGGCGTGTTCTTCGTAGTTGCGGCCTACACAATAAATGCGGTGCACCGGAAAGCGTTCGGGCTGGCCCAGGACGGGTACGGAGACGGTGGGCGTTGGTGGAAATACAAAACTCATGAAACACTTTCGAAAGTGGAAGATGTGAGAGGTGGGTTAAAAATTTTGCTAAGCGCGCTTACTATAGGAGCCTGAACCAGGACAGCGACTGGTGATAACCCTGCTTTTAATGGAGAGCCCCCGAAATGACGCACAGCTTTGATTTGAACGCAGCGCCGGGACATCTTATTCGGCGAGCGCACCAAATTTCTGTGGCGATTTTCAACGAGCATCTGTCCGCGTCCGATGTCACGCCGGTTCAGTTCGCGATCTTGAATGCCTTGCTGGACACGCCGGGCGTGGATCAAATCACACTGGCCAAACATGTGGCTTTTGACCCGGCGACCTCGGGTTCGGTGATTGGCCGATTGGAAAGCAAGGGCTGGGTTGAGCGGCGTGCTGACGAAGTGGATCGGCGGCGCAAGTTGCTGGTGCTGACCCCTCAGGGTTTGCAGGCCCTGCAGGGCATGCAGTCTGCAGTTGCGGCGGTTCAGTCGGAGATTTTGTCGCCGCTGGCGTCGCAAGAGCAGGCGCAGCTCATGCGCTTGCTCAACCAGTTGGTGGCAGGTCACGCTCTGTCTTGATGGCGGTTGATTGACGTGGCGCTCGGATGCCGATTCAGGCTGATTTGGCCGTCAGCTCGAAGTGCTCCACGTGCGGCGGTGCAGCGAAGAACGGGCCCACGATGGCGCGCCATTCAGTGAAGAGTGGTGATTCGCGAAACCCCACGGTGTGGTCTTCCAGGGTGTCCCAGAAAATTTGCAACACATAGCGTTCGGGGCTTTCAATACCGCGGTTGACCTTGCCGCCTTGAAAACCCTTGGCTTTGCAAGCCACGGTGTTCAAGCCGAGTTCAATGGCTTTTTCAAATGCAGCTTGCTGTCCGGGGTGGATTCGGATGTCGGCGAGTTCGAGGATCATGGTGTGGTTCAGATCAAAGTGAGTTGACCCGCAACCTTAACGCATTTCGGTGCCTGAAGAAGAAGCTTGCGCCCTATCGCTCATGCCGTGCTGGCTCTGGTTTGCCGGGGCCGTGAGGCATGCCAGACCATTGCAGCAAAAAGCACCGAGACCAGTGCCAGCGCCGCTGTGCTGGTGATCCAGAACGTGTCCACGCTGGCGCGCATGGGCCAACCCGCCCAATCCAGGCCTTGGTATGCCAGTCGATAACCGCCATACAGCCCGACACCCCAGAGCAAGGCGGTGTAGACCACCAGCGGGAGCATCGTGATCCGGTAGCAGCGCAGCAAGTAAGCGCAAACCGCTTGCACGGCGTCGGCCAGGTGGTAAAGCGCCACCCAAGCCAGCCACACGCTGGCCGCTTGCACCACGCGGGGATCGGTGCTGAAAGCGTTGGCCAAGACTTCGCGGCCCATGAACAAGAGCATTGCGCCGAGCAATGCCGCGCCAATGGCCAAGCCAATCCCCATGCCGGCGGCGCGGCGTGCCTTGTGTGCTTGGCCAGCGCCGAGCCAATAGCCTGTGCGTGCGCTGCTGGCAATGCCCAAAGCCAGAGGGACCATGTACAGCACGGCGGCCAGACTGGCTGCGATTTGGTGGCTGGCCAATGCCACAGCGCCCAGCCGTGCGATGAACAAGGCCATCAAGGTGAACGAAGTCACCTCGACCATGATGGACAATCCGGCGGGCACGCCCAAGGCCAGGAAACGCCGGATCACGGGCCAGTCCGGTTTTTCGGGACGCTGCCACAAACGATAGGCTTGGTAGATGTCTTGTGTGCGCAACAGCCACAGACCCGCCAGCAGCATGAGCGTGTTGACCGTGAGCGTGGCCCAGGCGCAGCCCACCACCCCCATGCCCGCAAAACCGGCCCCACCAAAAGTCAGGACAAAAGACAAAGGCACTTTGACCAGCAAGGCCCCAGCTTGCAACCAGGTGACCAAGCGTGGATGTCCCAGACTTTGGTTCAGGGTGCTGTACATCCGAAACAACAACGAAGGCACCAAGGCCAGCGCCAGGATGCGCAAATAGGCCCGCACATCGGGCCAAAGATCCGGTGGCACTTCGGTGGCGGACAGCCAAAGGTCAGGAAACCACAGGCCGCTGATGCCTATCACGGCAGCGCCTGCTGCGATGTAGAGCGCTTGTCTGACCGAGCGCCCAACTTCTGCTTGACGACCTGCGCCGTGCAGCTCCGCCCAAACGGGCAGCAAAGCTTGCAGCAGCCCATTCAAGGCCACATAAATACTGATGTAGATGGAAGAGGCCAGCGACAAAACCGCCAGCGCTTGTGGGCTGTACCGGCCTGCGATCAAGGTGTCGGCGATGCCAAAGGACATCACGGCCAGCTGCCCCACCAGAACGGTGCCGGCATGGCGGGCGATGGTGCGCAGCTCGGACATGGCTCAGCGTGCAGGTGTAGCCGGAGAAGTGTCGGACTTTGTGGCTGGACGGAAAATGACCAGGGTTTCGGATTTGTCGGTAGGGCGCTTGATGGCGGCTTCTTCAACCCAGCCCAGCGACTTGATTTTGGCTGACAGCAAGGACCGGTTGACGTTGTCCATGAGCAGCCAGGCGCAGTCGGGTTGCGGTGTCTGCATCGGCACGAGCCTGGCTTGGGCGTGGTACATCAAAGCAGCGCCTTGGGCTTTGGAGATCCCTGCGTATTGAAGGCAAGCGCTGGGGCCTGTGATGCGGGTGACTTTCTGGACCAAGGGCGCATAGCTTCTGGCGTAGTCCAGCAATGGCAGCCACAAGGTGGTCAGCAGCAGCCAGCAAAGCACCGCGCCACCTGCGGGCAACACCAGGCTTTTCCAAATGGCAGCACGGTGGTAGCCCGTGCGCCACTTCACCAGTGCCGCCCATGCCACCGTGGCGGCCAGTGCCAAAGCAAAAGCCCCGACAGAAAACGCCGGTACAAACTCCGGTGCCAGGCGTGCAACATTGGCCGCTGGCCTGGCAGGTGTGCCCGTTTGCATGGCCACCCAGACCACCCAAATGGTGAGTGCGCAAACACTGAAAAACAGCAGGGTGAACCAGTCGATCAAGGCCCCCAGGCTGCGTTTGAGTGTGGGCAATGCCAAGGCGGCCAAAGTGGCGATGGCCGGCAATGATGTCAAAAGCGCACGGTCAGACAGGCCCGTGAACCAAGTTGCGCCGACCGTCACCGTCACGAACCACAGCGGCAAACCCAGGTGGGGGTAACGCCAGCCTTGTGACAATTGCCCGCGCCAGCGCCACAGTGACCACAGTGCCAATGGCCAAGCCGGCCATGTGAACCAGGCGATCAGTTTGGCCAAAACATGCAAGTCGACCATTCTGTGTGGCACCACGCGCCAGCGCCACAAATCCAGTGCGCCGGCTGTGGTGATGCACAGCAGGCAGATGAGTGCCAGAAGACCCAAATCGAGCATGCTCAAGCGGCGTTGCGCAGGGGCAGCTTGCGCTGTGGCGCAAATGACCGAGCCACCGATGCCCAGCCACAATGCCAAAGTCGGGGCTCCTGACAGGGTCAGGCCCAACATGCCTGTGGTGATGGCCACTGCACTTTGCAGGCGGTGGCGTGTCAATGTGGCCAAGCCAAAAAACAACAAGGCAGCGAAGCACAACTGGCTGAGGGCTGGCGTGGTTTCGTGTGACAGCTGAGCCAAGCCCAGGCAGGCCAGCAGCGCCAGCAAGCCCCCATCGGCCATGGCACGTGCGTAGTCGGCAGGTTTGGCTTCGCCACCAAATGCAAACGCCACCGGCTGCGCGGCAGGGTGGCGGGTCAATGCATAGACCCCGTACCAGGTTGCTGCCAGCGTGGTGATCAGCATGGCGATGAAAGGCAAGCGGGCAAAGGTGTCTTCGAATCCGGAAGGGGCCAGCCGAATAAAAGTGGCCCCCAGCCAATAAGGCAGCAAGGCCAAGTTGCTGTCTGGGCTGCCCAGCAGTGTGGGTTTGAGCCAGCTGACCATGTCCCCCATCCCCGGTTTGGCCAGTTGCAACATGTAGCCGAAGGCTTCAATGTCTTGCGCTTTCCAAAGGGTTCGCCCCCAAAAACCGGGCAGCACATAGGCTGCGCACAACAACAACAGGGCCATGCGCGGCAGTCTGCGCACGGCACTCTGTGCAACGATGGCGGGGGTAGGGTGGTTCACAGGTTCAAAAGATATCAGTTCCGGGGCGTTGGGTGCAGCAGCTTGCAGCGAGGCCGCCCCATGCAAAAAGGGCAGGCCGGTTGCCCGGGCTGCCCTTTTGGGGTCACCAATTCGCGAATTACTTGGCGATGGTGGTGGTCTTGCCGAAACGGTTGCGGAATTTCTCCACACGGCCGCCCATGTTGTCGACCGACTTTTGTGTGCCGGTGTAGAAGGGGTGCGACTCGCTGGTCGTGTCCAGCTTGTACAGCGGCAACTCGCGGCCGTCTTCCATGGTGATCATTTCTTTGGTGTTAGCACATGAGCGTGTCACGAACTTGAAACCATTGGACATGTCTTGGAAGCAAATTTCACGGTAGTTGGGGTGAATGCCGTCTTTCATGGGGAAATCCTTTTATTTTCGCTACGGTAGCCACACTTCAGCCTATCTGAGTGCACTTTCCGCAAAACCTGACGATTATAGAGCATCAACCACCGCGACGCATCATGTCGAAGAACTCGGAGTTGTTCTTGGTGGCTTTCATGCTCTTCAAGACCATTTCCATCGCCTCGATTTCGTCCATGTTGTACATGAATTGGCGCAAGATGCGGGTTTTTTGCAGCACTTCGGGCTGCAAGAGCAACTCTTCACGGCGGGTGCCGCTGCGGTTGAGGTTAATGGCCGGGAACACGCGCTTTTCGTACAAACGGCGCTCCAGGTGGATTTCGCAGTTGCCCGTGCCCTTGAATTCTTCAAAGATCACTTCGTCCATGCGGCTACCGGTGTCGACCAAGGCGGTAGCGATGATGGTGAGGCTGCCGCCTTCTTCCACATTGCGGGCCGCGCCAAAGAAGCGCTTGGGGCGCTGCAGGGCGTTGGCATCCACACCGCCCGAGAGCACTTTGCCCGATGAAGGCACCACGTTGTTGTAGGCGCGGGCCAGGCGTGTGATCGAGTCCAGCAAGATCACCACGTCTTTTTTCAACTCGACCAGGCGCTTGGCGCGCTCGATCACCATTTCGGCCACGTGCACGTGACGCGAAGCGGGTTCGTCAAAGGTGGAAGAAATCACTTCGCCGCGCACGCTGCGCTGCATTTCGGTCACTTCTTCAGGGCGCTCGTCCACCAACAGCACCATCAGGTGCACATCGGGGTAGTTGGCGGTGATGGCGTGGGCAATCTGCTGCATCATCACGGTCTTGCCCGATTTGGGCTGCGCCACGATCAGGGCGCGCTGGCCACGGCCGAGCGGGGCAATGATGTCGATCACGCGGGCGGTGATGTTTTCTTCACCCTTGATGTCGCGCTCCAGACGCATCTGCTCTTTGGGGAACAGGGGCGTCAAGTTCTCGAACATCACCTTGTGTTTGTTGTTCTCGGGCAGGTCGTCGTTGACCTTGTCGAGCTTGGTCAGGGCAAAGTAGCGCTCGCCATCTTTGGGAATGCGTACTTCGCCTTCGATCATGTCGCCTGTGTGCAGGTTGAAGCGGCGCACCTGGCTGGGACTGATGTAGATGTCGTCGGTGCTGGCCGTGTAGCTGGAGTCGGGGCTGCGCAGGAAGCCAAAACCGTCAGGCAGGATTTCCAGTACGCCGTCGGCAAACACCTGTTCGCCCGCTTTGGCGCGCTTTTTGATGATGGCAAACATCAGCTCCTGTTTGCGCATGCGGCCGGTGTTCTCGATTTCGAGCGTGTCGGCTTGCTTCAGGAGTTCGGACACATGAAGTGCCTTGAGTTCATTCAAATGCATGGATTTGGCCTGTGGCGAATCGGTCCGTCAGGGACCGTTTTCAGATAAGCGGGTGGAAATGTTCAGAACCGGTTGCCGCCCGGGGTTGGGGGCTGGTGCTTCCGGCAATCAAGGCGCTGATCCCTGTTCGGGTTGCCTTGCGGAAATTATGACAGGTTTTGAAGTGCGCCAGAAAACAAAAAACCGGGCCATTGCTGCCCGGTTCTTGAGGTGTGGCCTGAGTGGTTCAGGCCAAAGCCGACATCAAGCCAGCTGCTGGTCGATGAACGCGGTCAGTTGTGACTTGCTCATGGCACCCACTTTGGTCGCTGCCAGTTGACCACCCTTAAAGATCATCAAGGTGGGGATGCCACGGATGCCGAACTTGGCAGGGATGTCGCGGTTGTCGTCCACGTTCATCTTGGTGATCTGCAGCTTGCCTTCGTAGGTGCCAGCCACTTCGTCCAGTATGGGGGCAATCATCTTGCAAGGGCCGCACCACTCGGCCCAGAAGTCGACCACCACCGGTTGGCTCGACTGGAGCACGTCGGCTTCGAAAGTGGCGTCGGTAATGTGTTTGATCAGATCGCTGGCCATGGCCTTTTCCTTGTGAACATTGAAGATGCGGCTAAAGTTACGGCTATTTTGACAGAATCCCACCGCGCTCGTCTGTCGCGTCTGCGTTGCCAACACATCCATCCATGACTTTATCTGCACCCACTTCAATTCTTTCCGATTCTCCTGTGCTGGATGTTGATGTGGCCATTGTGGGCGGTGGCCCCGCAGGACTGATGGCCGCAGAAGTGCTGTCGCAGGCCGGTGTCGCCGTTCATTTGTTCGATGCCATGCCTTCCGTGGGCCGAAAATTTTTGTTGGCCGGCAAGGGCGGCTTGAACCTGACCCATGCCGAGGCGCCCGATGTGTTCCGTACCCGTTATGGCGAACGGCAGACCGAGGTGGGGCAGTGGCTTGACCAGATGGATGCCCAAGCCGTTCGGGATTGGGCCAAGGGCCTGGGGGTCGACACTTTTGTGGGCACGTCCGGCCGGGTATTTCCTCAGGAAATGAAAGCGGCCCCTTTGCTCAGAGCTTGGTTGCACCGTTTGAGGCACCCAGCCTCAGCTGTGCCGGTGCAGTTTCACATGCGCCACCGCTGGCAAGGTTGGGCGGATGACCATTTGGTTTTTCAACCCACTGGCCATGCGGGTGTGACGCGGGTGCGTGCTCGTGCCACCTTGCTGGCATTGGGTGGGGCCAGTTGGCCACGTTTGGGGTCTGATGGCGCGTGGGTGCCCTTGTTGGCCGATCAGGGGGTTGGCATTGCGCCTCTCCAGCCCGCCAATTGCGGATTTGATGTTCTGGGGCGAGAGGGTCAAGGTTGGACCGAGCACTTTCGCAGCCGCTATGCAGGCCACCCGCTCAAGTCGGTGGCACTGAAAGTCGCTGCAGGTACGGCTGCCAGTGTCGGCGTTCAGGCTGGGCTTGCTGGTGAGGTCCGTTTTGATCGCAAAGGTGAGTTTGTCATCACCGATACAGGGGTGGAAGGCAGCCTGATTTACGCCGCGTCGGCTTGGTTGCGAGATGACTTGGCCCAAGGGGCGGCTTGCTTGACGCTGGATTTGTTGCCAGACAAATCACTGGAGCAGGTGCGTTCCGAGGTGGGCTGGCCCCGGGGCAGCCGGAGTTTGTCCAGCCATTTGAAGAGCCGTTTGGGTGTGGATGGCGTCAAGATGGGGCTTTTGCATGAGCTTTGCTCGCCCGACACCCTGGCCAATCCGGACGCCTTGGCGGCCAGCTTGAAGCACTTGTCTGTACCGCTCAAAAGTCCCAGACCTGTGGACGAGGCGATCAGCACGGCTGGCGGCGTCGCTTTGGAGGGCTTAAGCCCTGATTTGATGCTGTCCAAGCGCTCCGGGGTGTACTGTGCTGGTGAGATGCTGGACTGGGAGGCCCCGACGGGCGGCTATCTGCTGACCGCTTGTTTGGCCAGCGGTTGGCGTGCGGGTAAAGGTATTTTGGCAAATTTGTAACAATTTTTTTACAAATGGTGTATTCCTGCGGGTCATGTGCTGCGTTGTTGTCATGTGAATAACTTCATCCATAACGAGGTCGACATGACTCCAGAAGCTTCCCAAGAATACCAACGCGCCGTTGAAGAGGCCGCCAACGCCTTCATGAAAGTGATGGCTTTGCGTGGTTTCAACGTGCGTGACTACCCTCAAAATTTTGTCGCCCAGATGGCCGCTCAAACACGGCTGGCCTTCGAGACCCATCGGGCTGGGGCGCACAAAAATGCCGATGCGCTGGTCTCCGAGTTGCTGCGTGCCGCGCCAACAGCGCCTCAGTTGGTGAGTTCCACCAAAGTCAAATCCTTGCCTTTTCCAGCGCTGCGCCGTCGAATGGCTTGATTTGTCTTTAGGGTGTTCAGGGTGACTTTGGGTGCTTGCGGGACTGCAAGCCGCAGAAATCACTGCCTTGATGTAAGTTGACGAGCCTTGACCCCGGCACTGGATTCACAGTTAGGGCTGCTTGGTTCCCCACCTGACCCGGTTGGCCGCTTCACCATGCGGGAAGGCCCGTCAAGATCGATTGTAGGCGAGCTTGATGGCGCTTTTCAGTCCTGGGCTGTTTTTTCCTGTTTTCCACAAGATCAGCCAGTGGGCTTGACCGCTTCATGCAACTTGCGACAACAGGCCCTCAATAGTGCCTCGTGAGCCCGATAGAATCAGGTCCATGTCTTACCTTGTTCTCGCGCGCAAATACCGCCCCCGCAATTTCACCGAAATGGTGGGGCAGGAGCACGTGGTTCAGGCCCTGACCAATGCTTTGGTGCAGCAGCGCCTGCACCACGCCTACCTCTTCACCGGCACCAGGGGGGTGGGCAAAACCACCGTTTCGCGCATTTTGGCCAAGTCGCTCAACTGTCAGGGCGTGGACGGGCAGGGCGGCATCACCGCCGAGCCCTGTGGCGTGTGCCAGGCCTGCCGCGACATCGATGCCGGGCGCTTTGTGGACTACACCGAGCTGGACGCGGCCTCGAACCGGGGTGTGGACGAGGTGCAAAGCCTGCTGGAGCAGGCGGTTTACAAGCCGGTGCAAGGGCGCTTCAAGGTCTTCATGATCGACGAGGTGCACATGCTGACCAACACCGCCTTCAATGCGATGTTGAAGACGCTGGAAGAACCCCCCGAATACCTCAAGTTCGTGCTGGCCACGACCGACCCGCAAAAAGTGCCCGTGACGGTGCTGTCCCGCTGCCTGCAATTCAATTTGCGCCCGATGGCCCCTGAAACGGTGTTTGAACACCTGACCCAGGTGCTGGCGGCCGAGCAACTCACTGCCGAGCCCTTGGCTTTGCGCCTGCTGGCCCGGGCTGCCCGTGGCTCCATGCGTGATGCGCTGAGCCTGACCGATCAGGCGATTGCCTTTGGCAATGGGTTGGTACAAGAAACCGGTGTGCGCCAGATGCTGGGCAGCGTGGACCGCAGCCATGTGCTGCAAATGATCCGTGCGCTGACCGACGGCGATGGTGCTGCCGTGGTGGCCCAGGTCAATGCCCTGCGTTTGCAAGGCGTGTCGGCTGCAGCCACGCTGGAAGACATGGCCATGTTGCTGCAGCGCATGGCCGTGATGCAGATGGTGCCGATCATGGCGCAAGACGGCGATGACCCCGACACCCAAGGTTTGGCCGATCTGGCCCAGGCCATGCCAGCCGAAGAAACCCAGCTGCTGTACAGCCTGTGCCTGCATGGGCGCACGGAGTTGGGTCTGGCCCCAGACGAATATGCGGCGCTGACCATGGTGTTGCTGCGCCTGCTGGCCTTCAAACCCCAAGCGGGGATGGCTGAAAAAAAAAGCCCGCGAATCAGCCCTGAGCCACTGACGCAGACCGCTGCCCCTTCTGTGGCAGCCGGCACACCGCTTGCACCTGCCGCTGTCGCACCGGCACCTGCAGACATGCAGCCTCGACCGACCGCAACACGCCCAGGGCCAGCAGCGGCCATTGCATCCACGCCAGCGGTGGTGGTAAGTGCCATGCAAGCTGTTGCCGTTTCGAGCTTGTCCCCGACCCCGGCTCCGACGCCTGAATCAGCGTCAGCAGCAGCCGTGCAGGTGCCCGCGCCCTCAGTTCAGTCTGTGCAGTCGGAGCCGCCTCCATGGGAAGATTGGCCTGACACGACCGATGACGCCGAGCAAGAGCCCATGCCTTCGGTTTCATGGCCCCCTGAGTCTCACGCACCCGCATTGCGGTCTTTACCCGTGCGTGAGGCCTCCGAGCCCTCCGTGCGGGTCGACGTGCCCAAGCCAGAGAGCAGCACACCTTTGCACGCAACGCCCGAAGGCGATGTCTGGCTGGAAGTGGTGCAAGGCTTGATGGCGCAAGAGGCCATCACGGCCTTGGTGCGAGAGCTGGCTTTGCAGTCCCAATTGGTGGCCCGCGATGGGGACCAATGGCAACTGCGCGTAGAGCGTGAGACCTTGAATCACCCAGCCAGCCGTGAGCGTCTGCAAGCCGCGTTGCTGGCCGCAGGGCATGGCGATGTCAAGTTCCACATTGAAATCGGCCAAGTCACCGACAGCCCAGCCAAGCGTTTGGCTGTTCTGGCCGCAGCCAAAATGGTGGCTGCCCAAGAGTTGATTCAGAACGACCCGCTGGTGCAGGCCATGGTGCGAGACTTCGGCGCCAGAATCGTTCCTGGCAGCATCCAGTTGATTTGATTTTTACCTTCTATTTCATCCCCGTTCAAAGGAAACCCCATGTTCAACAAAGGACAACTCGCTGGCTTGATGAAACAAGCTCAAGCCATGCAGGACAACCTCAAAAAAGCCCAAGACGAACTGGCTTTTGTCGAGGTGGAAGGCCAATCCGGTTCGGGCATGGTCAAGGTATTGATGACCTGTAAGCACAGCGTGCGCCGCGTCACCATTGACCCCAGCTTGCTGGCCGATGACAAGGATATGCTGGAAGACCTGGTGGCGGCCGCCTTCAATGACGCTGTGCGCATGGCTGAAGAAGTGTCGCAACAAAAAATGGGCAAGCTGACCGCCGGTTTGCCTCCAGGCATGAAATTGCCTTTCTGATCGACTGATCTTCCAACATGGCCGACACACATGCACTTGCCACTTTGGTCCAGGCCCTCAAGGGCTTGCCGGGGGTGGGCATCAAGTCGGCCCAACGCATGGCGTTTCAGTTGTTGCAAAACGACCGCGCCACGGCCAGGCAGCTGGCCGCGGCTTTGCAAAATGCGGTTGAGAAAATTCAGCATTGCGAGTGTTGCCACACCTTCACCGAAGCCGAGTTGTGCGACACCTGCTTGGATTTGACGCGTGACCGCACGCTGCTGTGTGTGATCGAGACGCCGGCCGATCAGTCGGCCATTGAACGCACAGGCACTTACCGGGGGCTGTATTTTGTGCTCATGGGCAAACTCAGCCCGCTCGACGGCATTGGCCCACACGACATCGGGTTGGCCAAACTCAAGAAGCGGGTGGCCGATGGCGTGTTGACCGAAGTGATTCTGGCGACCAACTTCACCGCCGAGGGCGAGGCAACGGCCCATGTGATTTCGGAGATGATTCGTCAGCAAGGCCTGAAAGTGACCCGTTTGGCGCGTGGCGTGCCCGCAGGCAGTGAGTTGGAATACGTGGATTTGGGAACCATCGCCCACGCCTTGGTCGACCGACGCTGAAACCACAAGGGGTTTGTCGACTCAGGGTTCATGCTGGCCTTGTTCTGTCAACTACCTGCAATCCATTACGTGAAAACCCGCTCGGGATGATTCCCGATGCGCCAAGGCCTGCTTGTGCCTATGCTTAAGGCATCGAATTTCCGATGTGCACTGGAGCCAGCTTGTGTCCCACGTCATTTGGCGGCGACGTTCAGTTTTGCTGGCGGCAATGGCCGCTGTGGTCAAGCCGTCGGTGCCGTTGGCTGCAGTGGACCCTTTGCGCGGTGCACCCCGCGTCACCATCGCTTTGGCGGCCAGACAAAGCCTCTACCACTTGCCGCTGACTTTGGCGGAGCACTTGGGGTATTTTCGGCAAGCCGGCATCTCTGTGGAATGGTTGGCCCACGAGTCGGGGGCCAAGGCCTTGGGCAGTGTTTTGCAGGGGCAGGCCGATGTGGTTGCCGGCGCGTTTGAGCATTTGTTTGGCTTGCAACACAAAGGCTTGAATTACCAGGCCTTTGTCCAAATGGGGCGAACACCGCAGGTCAGCTTGGGTGTGGCGTCGCGGCTGGATTTGCGTTCGGTGATGGGGCTCAAGGGGGCTCGGTTGGGCATCACGTCGCTGGATTCCAGCACCCATTGGATGGCCTGCCAATGGCTTTTGCAAAACGGCCTGCTGCCCGAAGATGTGGTTTTTGTCGAGGTCGGTTCGTCTGCGGCCGTGGTGGACGCTTTGCGCAATGGGACGATCGATGCTTTGTGCAACCCTGACCCTGTGATGCACTGGCTGGAACAGAAAAATGAAATCCGGGTGATGGGTGAGGCGCGCACGCTGATGTCGACCCGCAAGCTGATGGGCGGCCAGGTGCCGGGTGCCTGTTTGTTGGCAAGAACTGATTTTTTGCAACGGCAGTCCGATGTGGCACAGGCGTTAACCGATGCCGTTGTGCACGCCCTCAAGTGGTTGCAAACGGCGGGGTTGACCGATATTTTGAAGACCGTGCCTGCCCAGCATTGGTTGGGTGACCGGGCCACTTACCTCGGGGCATTCGCGAAGTTGCGTGAATCGTACGCGCTGGATGGCCTGATCGCAGGAGATGCTGTGCTGAATGCCTGGCGTGCCCACACCCGTCTGCCCAACTCATTGAGCAGTGCACGTCTGCCATTGGAGCGAACCTACACCAACACGTTTGCCGCGAAATCCAAGAGCCGTTTCGCCGCTTGATCGTGCCTGTTCCGGTTGGCTGGGCTGCGCTCGGGTCAGCGTTTGGGCTTGGGGGCTTTTTTGCGCTGGGTGGACGCAACTTTCGGTGCTGCCGGGTGGCTGGGCGGCGTGGACCGGGCGACCCGGTGTGATCCTTGAGAGGGCACCAAAATGGTCAATGTCTGACCGGCCGTCAAACGTGCACCAGCTTTCAGCTTGTTCCAAGTGGCCATGTTGGCTTCTGAGACGCCGTGTCTTGCGGCCAAACTGGCCAAGGAGTCGTTTTTACGAGCCTGAACTGCAATCCTTCTGAGCACCACCTCGGGCGCGAGTCCCAGTTGCCCGTTGTCTGCCAAGTGTTCGGTGACATCGTTGTCAAGGCGTCCTTTGCGGTGGACCAGCAAAGTAGAGCCTGCTGTGATCATCATCCGAAGAGGGATGTTGTTGACGGCGCGCAGTTGTTCAACGGGCATGTCCAGTTGTTGAGCCACCTCTTCGGGCTTCATGGTTCGGGGAGCCTGCCAGGCGGTCCATGTGGCCAAAGGCCGGTTGGCATGGGCTTGCAAGTTGCGCTCAAAAATCGTGGCATTGTCCCAAGGCAGCAAAATTTGTGGCGTGCCTGCCGCGAGGATCACAGGGCGGTTCATGGACGGGTTGAGTGCCTTAAAGTCCTCTAGGCTGACGGCCGCTAACTTGACGGCCACGGCCACATCGATGTCCCTCTCAATCGGCACGCTTTTGAAATAGGGGTGGTTTTGAATCAAGGGCAGTTGGGTCCGGAACGCCTCGGGTTGCGCCACGATGTTTTTGACCGCTTGCAGCTTGGGCACGTAGTAGCGGGTTTCGTTGGGCATGTTCAAGTCGCTATAGGTCAGCGGCTTGCCTTGGGCTTTGTTGCGCGCCAGAGCGCGGCCCACGCTGCCTTCGCCCCAGTTGTAGGCGGCCAAGGCCAGGTGCCAATCACCGAACATGCCGTAGAGTTTTTGCAGGTAATCCAGCGCAGCACGGGTGGATTCGAGCACATCCCGGCGGTCGTCGCGGAACAGGTTTTGTTTCAGGTCAAAAAACTTGCCGGTGGCGGGCATGAATTGCCACATGCCCGCCGCTTTGGCGCTGGACACCGCTTGAGGGTTGAAGGCCGACTCGATGAAAGGCAGCAAGGCCAACTCGGTCGGCATGTTGCGGCGCTCCAGCTCCTCCACCACATGGAACAGGTAAGGCCGTGAGCGCTCGGTCATGCGCAGCATGTAGTCGGGTCGGCTTGAATACCATTGCTCCCGGTTGCGCACAAAGTCATTGTCCAGGTCCGGCATGGCAAAACCACGCCGAATTCGCTCCCACACATCGGTGGGTGGCGTGAGCCCCATGTTGCTGCGCGGTTTGAGTGTGACAGGCCGTTCTTCGGTGCTGGATGCGACGGGTTCCGAGGCCGGTGTTTGTGGGCCTGCAGTCTCGGCTACAGGCAAAGTTGTGCGCGCAGGTAGGGGGGCGCTGGGTGTTGCAGTCGGGCTGGTGGCGCAAGCGCTCAACAGCAAGGCCATGCCCACACAAATGGCGGCTGTCCAGGCTCGACCTGTGCTGTCAAAGGGGGCTGCGTCCATCGCACCATGCTGGTCAAGTGTGTTCATCAAAATTCGTTTTTCCATGTGCGAAGTGCGGCAAAGGTCGTGACGTCGTCCAGGGCACGGGGATCGTGCTGCCTGACTGCCTTGGACACAGCGCTGCTGCGGCTGCGCAAAAAAGGGTTGATCGCCCGCTCGGTGGACAGCGGGACGGGCAGGGTGGGTTTGTTTTCTTGTCGCAAGGCTGTGCAGGCCTGCGCATAAGTGTGTAATTCGCGGTTGTCTGGGTCGACCGCCAGGGCAAATTTCAGATTCGACAGGGTGTATTCGTGGGCGCAGCAAATTCGGGTGTCATTGGGCAGGGCGGCCAAACGGTCCAGTGAATCGAGCATTTGGGCCGGAGTGCCCTCAAACAGCCGACCGCAGCCGCCAGAAAACAAGGTGTCACCACAAAAAAGAAGCGGAGCTTGTCCTGTGGGGTGTGCCCAAAAAGCAATGTGCCCCAGTGTGTGACCTGGCACCTCGTGGACCTCAAAGCGAAGGCCATGCCAGTCCACATGGTCCCCCTGTTGCAAACCCTGCGCATTGACCGGCATTTTTTCCATCGCTGGACCGACGACCCGCGCACCGGTGCTGGCAACCAGCTCGGGCAGGCCGCCTGTGTGGTCGGCATGGTGGTGCGTGACTAGAATCATGTCCAGCTGCAAGCTTGGGTGCTGCTGCAACCAGGCCAATACAGGTGCACTGTCCCCGGGGTCAACCACCAGCGCGTGGTGGTCATCGTGCAACAACCAGATGTAGTTGTCGGAGAAGGCGGGCAGTGCAATGAGTTTCATGGAGAGTCAGATTATAGAAAGCAAGCATTCATGTGGGGCTTGGTTGGCCGATTTGGGTCAGCCGGTAGCGTCACGCTTGTTGGCCTGGGAGCAGCAGCAAGCCGATGAGTTGTTGGCCGATGTCTTTGGCTACCACGCCGTGCAATTGGGTTGGCCCGATTTGCAGGCATTGCGCAGCAACCGAATGCCTCACCGCTGGATGGCCCAGGCCGAATTTGAGGCCGATGGGCCTTTGCCGGCCCCGGGTCAAAGCAGTTGGTCGGATGTTGGCCTGGACAGTCGGGCCTGGCCATGGCCTGCGGACAGTCTGGATCTGGTGGTGCTGCCTCATGCCCTGGAGCGTTCGGCAGACCCGCACGCCTGTTTGAGAGAGGTCGAGCGGGTGCTGATTCCGGAAGGGCAGGTCTTGATCACGGGGCTCAACCCTTGGAGTTGGTGGGGTTTGCGGCAATCGCGTGGTCAACGGGGGCTGGTGCCACATGACCACTTGCACCCGTCATTGATCGCTTATCGGCGCTTGCGTGACTGGTTGCGTTTGTTGGGTTTTGAGGTCCAGGTCAGCCGGTTCGGTGGGTGGACCCCCGCCTTGGGCAGTGAACGCTGGATGCAACGGCTGAACTGGATGGATGCGCTTGGCGAGCGGTGGTGGCCTATTTTGGGGGGCGTGTACCTCTTGACGGCGACAAAAAGGGTGCCCGGTGGACGCTTGATCGACGGCAGGCGCTGGCGCACGGTACGATCGCCCGCTGCAGCGACCGCGCCCATTGCCCGGTCAGACACTTCCATTGGCCGCCAGGCGGCACCGAAAGACATTGTTGAACCACGTTGAAATCCATACCGATGGTGCCTGTAAAGGCAATCCGGGTCCCGGCGGCTGGGGCGTTCGCTTGCAGTCAGGCCAGCATGTGCAAGAGCTGTTTGGTGGCGAGCTGAACACCACCAACAACCGGATGGAGATGACCGCTGTCATTGAAGGTCTGCTGGCCCTCAAGCGGCCCTGTCAGGTCACGTTGTACCTGGACAGCGAATACGTGCGCAAAGGCATCACCGAGTGGATTCATGGCTGGAAGGCCCGTGGTTGGCGCACAGCAGCCAAGCAGCCCGTCAAAAACGCCGATCTGTGGCAAAAATTGGACACCGTGGTGTCCACTTCGGGACACCAGATTGACTGGCGCTGGGTGAAGGGCCACAACGGCGACCCGGGCAACGAACGGGCCGATGCGCTGGCCAATCAGGGCGTAGACAAAGCACTGGGCCGTTGATGACCGGGTATCCGGCCAGGCTTGTCTTGCCGGTCAGTGCGCGCAACGCCTTCAAAATGCAGGGCGGATTGCGGTTTGTCCCATTGGGCAAATCAGGTGGCGCTGTTACATTTTGGCAGTCTTGGTGAATTCAACCTAAAAGAGATCTCTGAATGGCTTACAAGAAGAAATACGCCGTCATGGCGTTGGTGGGTGTTTGCGCCGCATCGGGTGTGGCATGGTGGGCTCAAAACAAATCGGCACCATCGGGCGATGCGGCCAAACCTGCCGTTTCTGCTGCACCCGGTTCAGGCGCTGCTGCAGGACCTGCCAAAGCCCCCGCCGTCGAGGTGGCCAAGGTGGAAACCATGACCTTGGTGGACGAAACCCAGGCCGTGGGCAGCTTGCGCTCTCGCCAAGGCGTGATGTTGCGCCCTGAGGTGGGTGGGCGCGTCAAGCACATCTTCTTCAACGACGGCCAACGCGTGCGCAAAGGCCAGGTGATGGTCCAGTTTGAAGACCAGCTTCAGGTGGCCCAGTTGTCCCAGGCCAAGGCCGAGCTGTCGATCGCCGAGGCGAACCACAAGCGCAACCAGGAATTGGTGACGCAAAACTTCATCAGCAAGCGTTCGCTCGACGAAAGCGGCGCGGCACTCGAGGTCTCTCGCGCCAAACTGGCGCTGGCAGATGCCACTTTGCAGCGCCTGAAGGTGCTGGCACCCTTTGATGGCATCACGGGCCTCAAGCAGGTCAACGTGGGTGACTATCTGAAAGACGGCGCGGACATGGTCAACGTCGAAGACATCGATGCCGTGTTGCTCGACTTCCGTTTGCCTGAGCGTTTTCAGGCCAAAATCCGCGCCGGGCAAAAAGCGCAGTTGACCGTCGATGCCTTGCCTGGACGTCCGTTCAGTGCCATCGTGCAGGCCGTGGACCCCTTGATCGAGGCCAATGGCCGCTCGGTGGGGGTGCGTGGTTGCATCGACAACCGCCAGCAACAACTGCGCCCGGGCATGTTTGCCCGTGTGAACGCGGTGTTCGGTTCGCGCGAAAACGCGATGGTGATTCCTGAAGAAGCCATCATCCCCCAGGGTGGGCGGACCTTTGTGGTCAAAGTGGTGGCGGGCGAGAAGCCCGATACCCTGGTTTCTGAGCGCGTGGCCGTCAAAGTCGGTTTGCGTCAACCGGGCAAGGTCGAGATCGTGGAAGGCCTGGCCGCGGGTGACACGGTGGTCACCGCAGGCCACCAGCGCTTGCAAAAAGACGGCACAGCGGTTCGTGTGGTGGATCTGTCTCAGCCCGGTGGCGGCAAGCCAGCCGGCGGTCCTGCGCAGGCGGGTGCGCCCGCTGGGGGCGCTTCGGCAGCTGCATCGACCAACGGTGCTGCGCCTCAAGGCACCAAGAGTTCTGCATCCGTAGCACCAGCCGCAACGGGCAAGCCCGGAGCGCCAACCAACAAAGTGGCTTTGACCGGCCCCAACCCTTGCCTGAGGGGTGCCGATGCAGCTCGCTGAAACCTCCATCCGGCGGCCAGTTCTGGCCGTCGTGATGTCTTTGCTGATCTTGCTCATTGGTGCGGTCAGCTTCAAAAGCCTGTCACTGCGTGAGTACCCCAAGATCGACGAACCCACGGTGACCGTGACGACCCGCTATGTGGGTGCTTCGGCCGAGGTGATCGAGTCGCAGGTCACCAAGCCGCTGGAAGATTCGATTGCGGGCATTGACGCGGTGGACGTCATCACCTCCATCAGCCGTGCCGAGCAGTCGCAGATCACGGTGCGCTTTCGCCTCGAAAAAGACGCCGACACGGCGGCTGCTGAAGTGCGTGACCGCACTTCGCGGGTGCGCAACCGTTTGCCGCAAGCCATCGAAGAGCCGGTCATCGCCAAAGTCGAGGCCGATGCCTTTCCGGTGATCTGGCTGGCTTTTTCGAGCGACACGTTGAATGCCTTGCAAATCAACGATCTGGTCAACCGCATCGTCAAGCCCAGGTTGCAAACGGTGACCGGTGTGGCCGATGTGCGCATTTACGGTGAGCGCAAATACGCCATGCTGGTGTCGCTGGACCATGCCCGGCTGTCGTCTTTCAAGCTCACGCCGCAAGATGTCGAAGACGCCATCCGGCGCAGCAACCTGGAGTTGCCCGCGGGCCGAATCGAGTCGACCAACCGCGAGTTCAGTGTGTCGTCCCAAACCGATCTGGTCCGTCCTGGGCAGTTTGGCGACATCGTGATTCGCAGCGTCAATGGTTTTCCGGTCAAGCTGCGTGATGTCGCCCAGATCAAGGAAGACGCCGCCAACGACCGGAGTGTGGTGCGCTTGAATGGTCAACCGGCCATTTCTGCGGGCGTGATCCGTCAGGCGACCGCCAACCCGCTGGAATTGTCCAAGGGCGTGCGCGAGATGATTCCGCGTTTGAAGGCCGACTTGCCTGGCGACATCTCGATCGATGTGGCCAACGACAACTCGGTGTTCATTGACCGCTCGGTCAAGAACGTGTTCCAGACCATCGTGGAGGCGGTGGTTTTGGTGGCTTTGGTGATTTTTGTCTTTTTGCGCACCATTCGTGCGTCGATCATCCCCATCATCACCATCCCGGTCAGCCTGATTGGCGCCTTTGCCATGATGGCTTTGGCCGGGTTCACCATCAACACCCTGACTTTGCTGGCGCTGGTGCTGGCCATTGGGCTGGTGGTGGACGATGCCATTGTGGTGCTGGAGAACATTTACCGGCACATCGAAGAGGGGCTGGACCCGTTTTCTGCAGCCATCAAAGGGGTGCGGGAAATCAGCTTTGCGGTCGTGGCCATGACCATGACGCTGGCGGCAGTTTTTGCACCTCTGGCCTTCACGCCCGGGCGCACGGGCAAGCTGTTTGGTGAGTTTGCGCTGGCGCTGGCCGGGGCCGTGGTGGTGTCGGGCTTTGTGGCCTTGACTTTGGCCCCCATGCTCAGTTCAAAGCTGCTGCGCCACAACCCCAATCCCAGTTGGTTTGACCGCAACATGGAGCGTTGGCTCACGGCGTTGTCGAACGGCTATGAAAACCTGTTGCGTCTGATTTTGACCCGCGCCCGCTGGGCCGTGGTGCTGGTCATGATCGGCTCGGGCGTGGGCATCGCGCTGATTTACCCGACCATGAAGCAGGAACTCGCGCCACTGGAAGACCGGGGCACGATTTTGGCCACCGTCAACGCGCCCGATGGCTCCACCCTGGCGTACACCGATCGCTATGCCCGTTCGCTGGAGAAGTTCGGTCAAGCCTATCCCGAGTTCGACCGCATTTTTGCTAACATGGGCAACCCCACCGTAGGCCAGGGCTCGGTGGTTTACCGTGCGGTGGACTGGGATGAACGCAAACGCACCACGCTTGAAATCGCGCGTGAACTGGGGGCCAAGTTCAACAGCCTGCCGGGTGTGAACGCCTTCCCGATCACACCACCTTCTTTGGGTCAAGGCTTCCGTGAGCGGCCTTTGAACTTTGTGATCCAGACGTCGGACAGTTACCAGAACCTGAACCTGCTGACCCGCCAGCTGATGGACGAGGTGGCCAAGAACCCGGGCATTTTGTCGCCCGATGTCGATTTGCGCTTGAACAAGCCCGAGTTGCGGGTGGAGGTGGACCGCGTCAAAGCCGCCGAGCTGGGCGTGAGCATCGACGTGGTGGCACGGACCATCGAGACCATGCTGGGCGGCAGGGTGGTGACGCGGTACAAGCGCGATGCCGAGCAATACGATGTGATCGTGCAAACCCTGTCGTCGGCCCGCAACACGCCGGACGACATCGACGTGATTCAGGTGCGCGGCCGCAACGACGCCATGATCCCGCTGTCAAGCTTGGTCAAGGTGCGCGAAAGCGTGTCACCGCGCGAGCTGAACCACTTCGGTCAACGCCGCTCGGTGTCCATCACGGCCAACCTGGCCCCCGACTATTCGCTGGGTGAAGCCCTGAAGTTCATGGACGAAACCGCTGCCAAGGTGTTGAAGCCGGGCTACACCACCGAGTTGAACGGCACTTCGCGCGAATTCAAAAATTCGCAAGGGGCCTTGGTGATCGTTTTTGTGCTGGCGCTGTTCTTCATCTTTTTGGTGTTGGCGGCCCAGTTCGAGAGCTTCATTGACCCGTTTGTGATCATGCTGTCGGTGCCGCTGTCCATGATCGGGGCGCTGCTGGCGCTCAAGTTCACAGGCGGCTCGCTCAACGTGTATTCACAAATCGGCCTGATCACGCTGGTGGGCTTGATCACCAAGCACGGCATTTTGATTGTGGAATTCACCAACCAGTTGCGTGAGCAGGGCATGGCCATGCAAGAGGCGCTGATCAAGGCGTCTGCCCAGCGTTTGCGCCCGATCTTGATGACGACCGGTGCCATGGTGCTGGGGGCGGTGCCCTTGGCGTTGGCCACTGGCGCAGGTGCCGAGAGCCGCACGCAAATCGGCTGGGTCATTGTGGGGGGTATGAGCCTGGGTACTTTGCTGGCCATCTTCGTGGTGCCCACCATGTACTCGCTGCTGGCGCGCAAGACGGTGCCGGGGCCCAACAAGGCCGTGGCGCATGACGCGCCTGCAGAGCACGGTCATTCGGTCGGGCATTGAATTTGGGTGGGGCGAGCATTCGCGAGCAGGGGCTCGCTCCCACCAGGTTTCAATAATTTCCAAAAGGTTTGAATGTTTCCCACACAAAGGCTGAACGCTTTTTGACCCTGTGGGAGGCCGCCCCTGCGGCCGAATGTAGGCAGCGCCGCAGTCTTCAGAGGTGCCCGTCAAACATCATCACATCCACCTCATCGCCCACCGCCACATTGCCTTGGGCATGGCCCAGCACGATCAGGCCGTTGGCTTGCACCATGGAGCTGAGCACGCCCGAGCCCTGGTTGCCGGTGATGCGCACTTGCAATTCGCCCGCCGCGTTGGTGCTGACGATGCCGCGCTGGTATTCGGTGCGGCCGGGCTTCTTGCGCAGCGCTTCGGTGCTTTTGGCTTTGAGCAGGGGCAAGGCAGGTGCTTGCCAGCCCATGAGCTGCTGCAAGGCGGGGCGCACAAAAGCGGCAAAGGTGACCATGACGGCCACCGGGTTGCCGGGCAAGCCAAACAGTACAGCCGAGCGCTCCCCCTGCGTGATGCGGCCCACCGCCATGGGGCGGCCGGGGCGCATGGCGATGCGCCAAAAGGCCACATCACCCAGTTTTTTCATCATGGCCTTGGTGTGGTCGGCCTCGCCCACGCTCACGCCGCCGCTGGTGATGATGGCGTCGGCCTGTGCAGCCGCATCTACAAAAGCTTGCTCCAGCGCGGCAGGCTCGTCGCGCACCACGCCCATGTCGATCAACTCGCAGCCCAGCGCCTGCACCATGCCGGCCACGGTGTAGCGGTTGCTGTCGTACACCGCGCCTTCGCGGGGCGCTTCGCCCAGGCTCAGGATTTCGTCACCGGTTGAAAAATAAGCCACTTTGGGCCTGCGCCACACGCTGACGCTGGGCAAACCCAGACTGGCCAGCAGCCCACAGGCGGCGGGGGCGAGGCGCGTGCCTGCTCGCAGGGCGGGTTGCCCGGCCATCAGGTCTTCGCCCAGCAGACGGCGGTTGTCGCCCGCCTGCAGCACGCCGGGCGGAATCTGCACTTGGTCGCCGTCCACCTTCACCAGCTCTTGCGGGGCCACGGTGTCCAAGCCTGCGGGCATGATGGCCCCGGTCATGATGCGAACGCATTCACCTTTTTGCACGGTGCCTTGCCAGGCGGCGCCCGCAAACGCGGTGCCCACCACGGTCAATCGGGTGGGACGGTCCGTCAGCAGTTCCGTGCCCCGAAAGGCGTAACCGTCCATGGCCGAGTTGTCGTGTGGCGGCACGCTGATGGGCGAGACCACGTCTTGCGCCAAGATGCGACCATGTGCTTGCATCAGGGGCACGCTCTCCTGTTCGCGCACGGGTTGCACCAGTTGGGCCAAAAAGTCGTTCACATGCCGGGCCGACAGGGCTTGCGGGTCGTAGCCTTGCAGGCGCTCGGCAATGTCGTTCAGGCTAAGGGGGGTGGTCATGGTCAGGTCGGCACGGTCGTTGCTGGACAACGTGCTTCAGAGGGATTCGAGCTGCTGCAGTTCGGCCAGCGTGTTCGCGTTGGCAAAGGCTTGGGCGTTGTCGCCGGGCAAATCAAAGGGCACGATGGCGCAGCGGTGCTGTCCCGTCCAAGCGTCGATCTTGCGGCCACCGCCTTGGGTGAACTTGACCAGACTTTCGAGCAAGTCTGTTTTGAGCAGACAAAAAACAGGCTGTGGGCGCACCGTGCCGTCGGCCTCGGGCGCGGCGGCCATGGCGATGTCGGCGTCTTGCGCGTTCATGGCCGTGTACAGTCGCTCGACCAGATCGAGCGGAAACAAGGGCGTGTCGCACGGCACGGTCAGCAAGAGCGGTGTTTCGCAGCGTTCCAAGCCCGTCTGAAAGCCCGCCAGCGGCCCCGCGAAACCGTCGATGCTGTCGGGCCAGACAGGCACGCCCAGCGATTCGTAAGCGGCGAGGTTGCGGTTGGCGTTGATCAGCACTTCTTGCAGTGGCGTGCTTTGCAGTTGCAGCCGCATCAGGGTTTGCAAGGCCAGCGGCAGGCCGTGGAAGTTTTGCAGGCCTTTGTCGGTGCCGCCCATGCGCGAGCCGCGCCCGCCCGCGAGGATCAGGCCGGTAATGCCTGGCGTGTTGTCGTTCATGGCGTTCAGCCTCCGATGTAGCTCATTTCCACCCGGCGGCCGGGGCCGCTGGCGGTGTCTGGCCCGCGCAGGCTGCGCAGCACCGAGTATTGGTCTGTGCGCCCGCGCCAGATGGCGTCCACCGTGGCGGCCAGCGCAGCGTCGCTTTGGGCCGTGTCGCGCAGCAGCTGCCGCAGGTCGTAGCCCTGGCTGGCAAACAGGCACAAATACAGGCGGCCTTCGGTCGACAGGCGGGCGCGGTTGCAGTCGCCGCAAAAGGCCTGCGTCACGCTGCTGATGACGCCGACTTCGCCCAATGCCGGGTCGTATTCGCCCTGGGCATTGGCGTAACCCCAGCGCTCGGCGGTTTCGCCGGGGGCAGACGGGTCCAGCTGCACCAGCGGCAGCTCGGTTTGCAGCAGCCGCACCACGTCGGCGCTGGGCAGCACCTCGTCCATGCACCAGCCGTTGGTCGCGCCTACGTCCATGTATTCGATGAAGCGCAGCACAATGCCTGTGCCCCGGAAATGCCGGGCCATGGGCAAGATTTCGTGCTCGTTGGTGCCGCGCTTGACCACCATGTTGACCTTGATGGGCCCCAAGCCCGCTGCCTGCGCAGCCGCAATGCCTTCCAGTACATCGGCCACCGGAAAGTCCACGTCGTTCATTTTTCGGAAAATGGCGTCGTCCAGTCCGTCCAGGCTCACCGTCACGCGTTGCAACCCGGCGTCTTTCAGGCTTTGCGCCTTGCGGGCCAGCAGGGAGCCGTTGGTGGTCAACGTCAAATCCAGCGGCTGGCCGTCGGGCGTGCGCAAGGCAGCCAGCTGTTCGATCAGGATCTCGATGTTCTTGCGCAGCAGGGGCTCGCCCCCGGTCAGGCGAATTTTGCGCACGCCCCGGCCCACAAACACGCTGGCAATGCGGGTGATTTCCTCAAAACTCAGCAGGTGGCTGTGGGGTAGGTAGGCGTAGTCCTTGTCAAAGACTTCCTTGGGCATGCAGTAGCTGCACCTGAAGTTGCAGCGGTCGGTCACGCTGATGCGCAAATCGGTCAAGGGGCGTCGCAGGCCATCCAAGGGTAGATCGCTCAGGTCTTGCTCCGCTGACACGGTAGGCAAAGGCAAGCTGGGGTGGCGCTGGTCAACCAGCGGAATGACGCGTTCAGACATAGGTGGTTGATTGTGCCCGACTGCCCACCCCCTGCGAGGGCAGGGGTCAAGCCAAGGGCCATGTCAGCCGCGCCCGGGTTTTGTCATGCCCGACTTGATCGGGGGCCAGGCCTCCGACTGCCATGGATACCCGCGTTCGCGGGTATGACAAAAGGGGTCGTGTATGGATACCCGCGTTCGCGGGTATGACAAAAGGGGCCGTGAGTCAGGCGCAAAAGGGGCCGTTTGTCAGGATCAAAAGGGGCCGTGTCATGCCCGACCTGATCGGGCATCCATGCCTTTTGCTTTTTTTAACCGTGGGCCATCGCCACGGTCTTGAGGGTCGTGGAGCCCAGCAGGGCCTCAAAGCCATTTTCGCGCCCGTAGCCGGATGACTTGACGCCGCCAAACGGCAACTCCACCCCGCCACCTGCGCCACGCGGATCGGGCTCAGGCACGCGTCTTCGGCGGGTTTGACCACGCAGGCGTTGCCAGCAGCCAAAGCCCCACGGTCCGTTGAAGGCGGCGCGTGCTGCTTGTGCGGCCTGGTCGATATCGGCCGCCTGACTGCGCGGGATCTGCTCAAACACCTGCCCATCAGACGGGTCGAACACATCGATGGTTTGCCCCGCCAGGGCTGGAGCGGATTGGTTGGCGATGAAGTTCAGTTGCTAGGGGGATTGTGATCCGCTGGCGGCATTTGGAAATCACGCCAGAAACAGCTTCAAAGGGGTCAGCTGGGGTCCAGCTGGACTGGGCGCAAGCCCTGTGAAAGTAAAATCGGGGTTAATCCCTAGGATTTCCGTTTTTTCTCAACTTTTCCAACGAGACACCATGTCACTGAACAAAGTCACCCCTGGCAGCAAAGTGCCTGAAGCCTTCAACGTGATCATCGAAATCCCGATGAACGCCGATCCGATCAAGTACGAAGTGGACAAAGAGTCCGGCGCTTTGTTTGTGGACCGCTTCATGGGCACCGCCATGCACTACCCGACCAACTACGGTTATGTGCCCCAAACCATCGCGGGTGACGGCGACCCGGTCGACGTTTTGGTGATGACGCCTTTCCCATTGCCACCCGGCGTGGTTGTGCCTTGCCGCGCCATTGGCATCTTGCTGATGGAAGACGAAGGCGGCATGGACGGCAAAGTGCTGGCCGTTCCCACTGAAAAAATCTTGCCTATTTACGCCAACATCAAGTCCTTGGACGATGTCCATGAGCTGCAACTCAAGCAAATCGCCCACTTCTTTGAGCACTACAAAGACCTCGAAAAAGGCAAGTGGGTCAAGGTCAAAGGCTGGGAAGGTGTGGAGTCTGCCGCCAAGGAACTGATGGACGGCATCGCCAACTACAACAAGGCTTGATCGCCTGATTCAAGGGCTTGCCTTGCAAGCCCTTGCCCTCCAAAACGCCTGCCCGGTTTGCGCCGCGCAGGCGTTTTCATGGGGCTTCCTTCACAGCGGCTTTTTCAGGGGCGAGTGCTGGTGCAGCGCTTCCAGATAGTTCTCCACCCCCGCTTTTTCCCGCTCCAAAAACCGTGCCACCGCCTCTGAAAACGCCGGGTGCGCCAGCCAGTGGGCGCTGTGGGTGGGGGTGGGCAGCAGGGCGCGGGCCATTTTGTGCTCACCTTGGGCGCCCCCTTCAAAACGCTGGACGCCATTGGCGATGCACCACTCGATTGGCTGGTAGTAGCAGGCCTCAAAGTGCAGGCAGTCCACCCGCGCCAGAGCTCCCCAGTAGCGCCCGTAGGCCACTTCGGGCTGGCCTTCGGCGTTCAGGTGCAGGCCGATCAGGCTGATGCCGATGGCTTGTGCCTCGTGTTCGGCCACAAACAGCAACCAGTTTGCCGCCATGTCGGTGCGCATGGCTTCGAAAAACGCCGGGGTCAAATAGGGCGCGTTGCCGTGTTCCCAATAGGTTTGCTGGTAGCAGCGCAGCAGCAGCGCCCAGTCGCCTTCCGTCATGTCGGGGCCACGCACGGCGCGAAACGTCACACCCGCCTCGTGCACTTTGCGACGCTCTTGACGGATTTTTTTGCGCTTTTCTTGGTTCAGGCTGCTCAAAAATTCATCGAAGTCGCGCCAACCCTGGTTTTGCCAGTGGAATTGCACCTGGCCGCGTTGCAGCAAACCGGCCTGTTCGCAGGCCTGCAGGTCTTGTGGGCTGGCAAACAAAATGTGCAGGGACGGGATGTCGTTGGTTTGGCAAAGTTCCAACAAGGTCGCCAGCAGGGCTTGGCGGGCAGCGTCGGACTCGGCCAGCAAGCGGCTGCCGGGCACGGGGGTGAAGGGGGGTGCGACCAGCGCTTTGGGGTAATAAGCCAGGCCGTGACGTTCGTAGGCATCGGCCCAGGCGTGGTCAAAGACGTATTCGCCGCGGGAATGGGCCTTGATGTAGAGCGGGCAGGCAGCGGCCAACACATCGCCTTGCGGGGTGCCGCGCCACAGGCTGATGACTTGCAGCGTCCAGCCGGTCTCGGGCGCGGCCGATTGACTGGTCTGCATGGCCGACAAATAGGCATGCTGCATGAAGGGGCTTGGTGCGTCTTGCTTCGCGAGCAGGCCGTCCCAGACGCGGGGCTCGATGCCGCCCAAGTCATCCTGCACCCGGGTGACATAATTCAAGCTCACATTTTCCAGCACCTGTATGACTCTCCAAATTCGTGTGGCCCAGCTCAACTTTGTCGTCGGTGACATGCCGGGCAATGCCCGCAAAATCATCGACGCCGCCAATCGTGCCTATGCCGATGGCGCACGCTTGCTGGTCACGCCCGAGTTGTCGATTTGCGGCTACGCCGCTGAAGACCTCTTGCTTCGCCCGGCCTTCATTGACGCCTGCGATGATGCCTTGAAAACGGTGGCCCGCGAACTGGCCGGGTTAAAAGGCTTGCATGTGGTGGTGGGTCACCCCGAAGGTGGTGGCTTGCGCACCCGCAGCGTGGCGGTGACGCGCCGCCACAACCGCGCATCGGTGCTGTGCGAGGGCCAGGTGGTCGCGCACTACGACAAGCGCGAGCTGCCCAACTACCAGGTGTTTGACGAGCGCCGTTACTTCACGCCCGGCCAAGGCGTGGGGGTGTTCGAGGTCGATGGCGTCAAAGTGGGCCTGCTGATTTGCGAAGACGCTTGGTTTGACGAGCCTGCCCGCCTGGCGCGTGACGCTGGGGCGCAAGTACTGGCGGTGCTGAACGCCTCGCCTTTCCATGCGGGCAAGGGCGCCGAGCGCGAACAGCGCATGCGTGAGCGGGTGGCCGATTGCGGTTTGCCTTTGATTTACGCGCATTTGGTGGGTGGCCAGGACGAGGTGATTTTTGAAGGGCGCTCGTTTGCGCTGAATGCCCAAGGCCAAGTGGTGGCTCGGGCCGAAGGCTTTCGCGAGTCCGACTTGGCGGTGCAAGCCGAGCGCAGCCCGCAGGGTGTGGACTTGACCGCCGGGGCCGATGCCCTGGTGCCTTTGGCCACGCCCGATGCCGAGTTGTGGGACGCGCTGGTGCTGGGCGTGCGCGACTATTTGGACAAAAACGGTTTCAAGGGTGCGATTTTGGGCCTGTCGGGCGGCATCGATTCGGCGCTGGTGCTGGCGATTGCGGTGGACGCGATCGGAGCCGACAAGATTCACGCGGTGATGATGCCTTCGCCCTACACGGCCGACATCAGCTGGATCGACTCGCGCGACATGGTCAAGCGCCTGAATGTGCGCTATGACGAAATCTCGATTGCACCCTTGTTTGACGGCTTCAAGCAGGCCTTGTCGTCGCAGTTTGAAGGGCTGAAAGAAGACACGACCGAAGAGAACATCCAGGCCCGCATTCGCGGCACGCTGCTCATGGCCTTGTCCAACAAGACCGGGGCCATTGTGCTGACCACCGGCAACAAGAGCGAAATGGCCACGGGTTACTGCACGCTGTATGGCGACATGGCGGGCGGTTTTGCGGTCATCAAGGACGTGGTCAAGACCCGCGTGTTTGACCTGGCCCGCTGGCGCAACCTGAATGACCCGTATGGCACGGGCAGCGAGCCCATCCCCGAGCGCATCATCACCCGGCCACCCAGTGCCGAGCTGCGCCCCGACCAGAAAGACCAGGACAGCCTGCCCGCTTACGAGGTGCTGGACGCGATCATCCAGCGCTACATGGAAAACGACGAGGGCGTGGAAGCGCTGATTGCCGATGGCTTTGAGCGGGCCGATGTGGAGAAGGTCACGCGCCTCATCAAGCTCAACGAATACAAACGGCGTCAATCTCCGGTGGGGATTCGCGTGACGCACCGCAGTTTTGGCAAGGATTGGCGTTATCCTATGACTAACAAGTTTCGCGCCTGAGTTCAGGCTCACCCATTTTCGAGGACTTTTCCCATGAAACAGATCACCGCCGTCATCAAGCCATTCAAACTGGAAGAAGTCCGTGAAGGCTTGGCCGAATGTGGCGTGACCGGTCTCACGGTGACCGAAGTCAAAGGCTTTGGCCGCCAAAAAGGCCACACTGAGCTGTACCGCGGTGCCGAATACGTGGTCGATTTTTTGCCTAAGGTGAAGGTGGAAGTGGTGGTCAAGGACGACGATGTGGACGCTTGTGTCGATGCCATCGTCAAGGCCGCACGCACCGGCAAAATTGGTGATGGCAAGATTTTCGTGACCTCGGTGGAGCGCGTGGTGCGCATCCGCACGGGCGAGCAGGACGAAACAGCTATCTGAATGGAGTGGTGCAGGGCCCCACAAGCGGGCCCGCACCAAATATGTGAGGCGAGGGCTTGTGGGGCACACCCCCCCACAGTCGATCAGAGCAGTTCGACTTTGGCGCCGGGAGAAAAGCCAGCCTTTTGCACCAATGCTTGTAACAACGCTTCGGGCTCGGTGCCCAGAGTCACCAGTTCGGTTTGCCAATCGGCCATGAAGCCGTCTTGTACCACCTGGCCAATGAAGCCCATCAGGCCGTCGTAATAGCCCAGGCTGTTCAAAATGCCCACGGGTTTGTCGTGGTAGCCCAGCTGGCGCCAGGTCCAGACTTCGAACAACTCTTCAAACGTGCCAATGCCGCCGGGCAGGGCCAAAAATGCATCGGCCTTGTCGGCCATCAGGCGCTTGCGCTCGTGCATGGTGTCCACCACATGCAGCTCGGTGCAACCGTGGTGTGCCCATTCCTTTTCGACCAAGGCGGTCGGGATGATGCCGACCACCGTGCCGCCAGCCGCCATCGTGGCTTCGGCCACCAAGCCCATCAGGCCGTTGCGCCCGCCACCATAGACCAATTGACCACCATGCGTGCCGATCCAGGTGCCCACTTGCACCGCAATTTGCGCAAATTCAGGCTTGTTGCCGGGTTTGGAGCCGCAGTAGACGCAGACCGAGAACGCGGGAGAAGTTTGAGGCGTGGTCATGGTCGTCATGTGGGTCAGGCGAATCGATGCCAAAGTGCGCCCAGCCACACCCCGGCGCACAGCAGCAAGCTGAGCAAGACCGCGGCGCTGCCCATGTCTTTGGCGCGTTTGGACAGGTCATGCCATTCGGGTCCGATGCGGTCGATGGCCGACTCCACACAGGTGTTGAGCAATTCCACGATCATGACCAGCAAAACCGATCCGGCCAGCAGGGCGGTTTCGACCCAGCTTTGACCCAGCCAGAAAGCCAGCGGCACCAAGGGCATGGCCAGGATGGCTTCTTGGCGAAAGGCGGTTTCGCCCCATCCAGCGCGAAGGCCCTGGATGGAATAGCCCCCCGCATGCAAGATGCGGTTCAGGCCTTTGCGTGCTTTTTGAGGGTTGACCTCTTGGGTTGGAGATGTCGTGTTTTGGGGCATATCGGTCGGGGTGGACGCAGCTTAGTCCACTGAAATGAGTCGGGTTCCAGCCCAGGCATCGTGCCAAAACTGTCGATCAGGGTGGAAGCGGCTGAGCAAAGCCCAAACAAGCACCCACCCCACGGTGAGCAGGCCGACTTCGATGGCAGGCAAGTGGAAAGGGGCCGTCGCTGCAACAGGCGGGATGAACCAGAGCCAGCTGGCGATGTAGCGTTTCAATGCCGTTTTGCGGCTCAATCGGTCGCCCGTGGCGTCCACGATTTCAATGCGCCAGGTTTTCATAGCCAAAGTCTGGCCACGGTGCCAAAACCAAATGAAATAAAGGCCCAGAACAAAAAAGCTGATGGCTTGCAGGCCCGATTTGAGTTGGGGTTGAGCGCTCATTTCCCCAGGGGCTAGGCCAGTCAGCCAGTAGGCCGCAATGAAATAGGCCAAGCCAGAGGTCACGATGACGCCAAACAGCAGCATGCCTTCGTACAGCCAGCAGGCCATGCGGCGAATCAAAGGCGGGGCACAAAGGTTTGGGGTGAGGGAGGAGGTCGCGCCGCGTTGCATCATGAAGGTGCGGTTTCTGTAGCTTGTCGAGTGGTGTCAGTGGCCGGGGCAGGCGTCATGGTCGCTGGTGCTGCCAAGGCAGGAGGCCGTGGCAGCAGGGTTTTTCGGTTGATTTCGGTGCCGGGTGCACGGTTTTCAGAACCAGCGGCTTTGGCTGGCGTTTGAACCACGCGATGGGCTTCCAGCGGTTTGGCTGTAGGGGCCGCACTCTTGATGGGTGTCGCTGAGCCCGCAGACAGCAGCCGTTTTTCTTCGGATGAAAGCGCTTGATAGGCTTCCCATTTGGCTTTTTTATCCTCTTTGGGCAGATTTTGCAGCTTGTTGAAGTTCAGTCGGGCCAATGTGCGTTGTTGTGGGCTCAAGGCGACCCAGTCAGTCATCCTGGCGTGCATGGTGATTTGCTCGGTAACGGACAGTTGAGCAAAATTTTGAGAAATGGCGATCCATTTGCTTTGTTGTTGCGCGGTCAGTGCACCCCATTGCGCACCCAGCGGTGCCAGAGCCTGTTTTTGCTGAGGCGTCAGTTGTTGCCAAGCCTGAGATACCGGTGCCGCTTGCGCGGAGATGCTGGCGCTGGTTTGGGCGGGCTTAGGCACCTCTGGTGTCTTGGTTTGAGCGCCCGCGCTCATCAAGCAGGCCGACAGCAACAAGCCCCAGCCCATTTTCAGGGCCGTTTGCGGTTTCTGCTGAAGGTGAGTTGTCATTTCAGTCATGCGAGGCGCTGGTGCTGAGCCCTTGCTTTAAAAACTGTGCAAAACCGGCATCGGTATAGGCATCTGGAGGCAATTCATCCGTGAGCAGGGCAGCGTCGATGGCCGCGATTTCAGAGGTGACGTTGTCTTGTTGCACCCATTGAATGGCCATCAAGCCGAACACCAAGGCCAGCAAAGGCAGGCCAGAGGCCAGAACGCTCCAAAGGGTCAGACCTTCGTCAACAGGCGCCGTCAAACTGCCGTCGTTGTTCATTTGTGCATTTTTGGCCAGCCGTGATTGAACGAGCGGCTTGCGCTGGGCCAGCGCCATTTGGCGCGCCACGCGCAGGCGCTCGGTGATGTCATGCGGCAGGCCTGGGGTCGCCAAGGTGAGTTGACCCGAGAAGTGCGCTCCCCAGCGGTCAACATCTTGTTCGGTTGGTGTTATTTGGGTTTTCATGGTCTGATTCCTTGTGTTCCCAAGGTTTTGCTCAAGGCTTGAATGGCCCGAGAACAATGGGTTTTGACGCTGCCTTCTGAGCAGCCCATCACTGCAGCGGTTTCTGCCACATCCAGCTCCTCCCAGTAACGCATCAGAAAGGCTTCCCGTTGACGTGCCGGCAATGCCATGACGGCTGTTTCGATGTGTTCAAGGGTTTGTACGCGACCAATCCACTGCTCGGCGCTCTCCGATGTGGCTTCGTTTGACGTGTTTGCGGTGACTTCCAGCAGGTCAAAATCGCCATCTCCGTCGCCGGAGTTGAAGTCACTTAAGTTGGCAAACAGCGCATTTCGGGTTTTTTGCCGACGAAACCAGTCCAGCATGGTGTTGGACAGGATGCGCTGGAACAGCAGAGGTAGTTCGGCGACAGGCTTGTCTGCGTAGTTGGTGCACAGCTTGATCATGCTGTCTTGCAGGATGTCCAAGGCTGCATCTTCGTTCCTCACATGGTAATAGGCGCGTTTGAACGCCTTTTTTTCCACGTTTTTCAGAAATTCTGAGAGTTCGGAGTCGGATGCCAACTTTTTTCAGCGCTCGCGAAGGCGATGCTTTTGCCTGTATTTGGAAAGAGAGAGGGGCGAATCTGCCAGTCGCGCAGTGAACAGCCCGGCCGGGAGGATTATGGCACCGACATGACCACGGCTGCATGGGTTTGGAAAGGGGGCTTTCACAAATGCGATAATGCGCGATTGCAATTGAAAAAAAGCAAACGGATCACCGTCCGGCACTTTTACAGTTTGGTGCCCATGTCTGTGGTCTTAAGTCCCAAAGCCACTCCACAAGAGTCGAGCCCAGGGGCACCCAAGGTTTTTCGTTAGAGAAATTCACAAAGGTTGAATATGGAAATGAACAAAGCCGAATCGGCATCTGGTCCTGCGGGCGCTCAAGAGTTGCGCGGCGCAGAAATCCTCGTCAAAGCGCTTCAAGCTGAAAACGTGCAGTACATCTGGGGATACCCCGGCGGTGCCGTTCTTCACATTTACGACGCTTTCTATAAGCAAAACACCATTCAGCACGTCTTGGTGCGCCACGAGCAAGCTGCTGTGCATGCGGCAGATGGTTTTGCCCGCGCTACAGGCGAAGTCGGCGTGGCGCTCGTCACTTCGGGCCCAGGTCTGACCAACGCCGTGACCGGTATCGCAACGGCCTACATGGACAGCATCCCCATGGTCATCATCAGCGGGCAGGTGCCTACTGCGGCCATCGGGCTGGATGCTTTCCAGGAATGTGATGCTGTGGGCATCACCCGCCCGATCGTGAAGCACAACTTCCTGGTCAAAGACGCCAAAGACATGGCCGAGGTCATGAAGAAAGCATTCCACATTGCGCGCAGTGGCCGCCCTGGCCCTGTGGTGGTGGACATTCCGAAAGACGTTTCTTTCAACAAAGTCTTGTATTCGGGCTATCCCGAGTCGGTTGAAATGCGCTCTTACAACCCCGTGCGCAAAGGCCACGGCGGGCAGATTCGCAAGGCTTTGCAGTTGTTGATGGCGGCCAAGCGCCCCTACATTTACACAGGCGGCGGCGTGTTGCTGAGCAATGCCAGCGCCGAGTTGCGACAACTGGTGGACATGCTCAACTACCCTGTGACCAACACGCTCATGGGTTTGGGCGCATTTCCGGCCACGGATCGCCGCTTTGTGGGCATGCTGGGCATGCACGGCACGCTGGAAGCCAACAACGCCATGCAAAACTGCGATGTGCTGCTGGCTGTCGGCGCCCGTTTTGACGACCGCGTGATCGGCAACCCCAAACACTTTGCATCGGTGGACCGCAAAATCATCCACATCGACATCGACCCTTCGAGCATTTCCAAGCGCGTCAAGGTGGATGTGCCAATCGTGGGCGACGTGAAAGACGTGCTGACCGAACTCATGGGCATGATCCGCGAGTCCGGCCTCAAGCCGGACGCCCAAGCACTGGGCCAGTGGTGGGAAACCATCGAAGGCTGGCGCAGCCGCGATTGCATGAAGTACGACAACAGCAACAGCTTGGTCATCAAGCCCCAAAAAGTCATTGAGACCTTGTGGGACATGACCAAAGACGCCGATGCGTACATCACCTCCGATGTGGGCCAGCACCAGATGTGGGCAGCCCAGTATTACAAGTTCAATGAGCCTCGCCGCTGGATCAACTCTGGCGGTCTGGGCACCATGGGCGTGGGCATACCGTATGCCATGGGCATCAAGCTGGCCAAGCCCGACAGTGAAGTGTTTTGTGTGACGGGTGAAGGCTCGGTGCAGATGTGCATTCAAGAGCTGTCCACCTGCCTGCAATACAACACCCCGATCAAGATCGTGGCGCTGAACAACCGTTATTTGGGCATGGTACGCCAGTGGCAAGAGATCGAATACTCGGGTCGCTACAGCCACAGCTACATGGATGCGTTGCCCAATTTTGTGAAGCTGGCCGAAGCCTATGGCCACGTCGGCATCCTGGTTGAAAAACCCGAGGACGTGGAGCCTGCGTTGCGTGAAGCACGCAGACTTAAGGACCGCACGGTGTTTCTGGACATCCGCACCGACCCCACGGAGAACGTGTTCCCCATGGTCAAGGCGGGCAAAGGCATCACCGAGATGCTGCTGGGCTCGGAGGATCTGTAATCATGAAACACATCATTGCTGTATTGATCGAAAACGAAGCGGGCGCTTTGTCCCGTGTGGTGGGCTTGTTCTCGGCCCGTGGCTACAACATCGAGTCTTTGACTGTGGCCCCGACCGAAGACCCCAGCCTGTCTCGCATGACCATCCAGACCGCCGGGTCTGACGATGTGATCGAGCAGATCACCAAGCACCTGAACCGCCTGATCGAGGTGGTCAAGGTGGTGGACCTGACCGAAGGCGCTTACACCGAACGCGAGCTGATGCTGGTGAAGGTGCGTGCCGTGGGCAAGGAACGCGAAGAAATGAAACGCATGGCCGACATCTTTCGCGGCCGTGTGATTGATGTCACCGACAAGAGCTACACCATTGAGCTCACCGGTGACCAGTCCAAGAACGACGCCTTTTTGGAGGCGATCGACCGCAGCGCCATCTTGGAGACCGTGCGCACGGGTGCGTGCGGTATCGGGCGCGGCGAGCGCATCCTGCGCGTCTAAACTTAACTCTTGAACCTGTTTATTCCTAAGGAGAACCCTGTGAAAGTTTTTTACGACAAAGATTGTGATCTGAGCGTCATCAAGGGCAAGACCGTTGCCATCATTGGTTACGGCTCGCAAGGCCACGCACACGCCCAGAACCTGAACGACAGCGGCGTCAAAGTGGTGGTCGGTCTGCGCAAAGGCGGCGCATCGTGGGACAAAGTCGGCAAAGCCGGTTTGACCGTGATGGAAGTCAACGATGCCGTCAAGGCCGCTGACGTGGTCATGATCTTGTTGCCCGACGAGCAAATCGCCGATGTGTACAACAACAACGTCGCCCCCAACATCAAAGCAGGCGCTTCGCTGGCGTTTGCCCACGGTTTCAACGTGCACTACAACCAGGTCGTTCCACGCGAAGACCTGGACGTGTGGATGGTCGCCCCCAAGGCTCCTGGCCACACCGTGCGCAACACCTACACCCAAGGCGGCGGCGTGCCCCATTTGGTTGCGATCCACCAGGACAAGAGCGGCAAGGCCCGCGCTTTGGCTCTGAGCTACGCCATGGCCAACGGTGGCGGCAAAGCCGGCATCATCGAAACCAACTTCAAAGAAGAGACCGAAACCGACTTGTTCGGCGAGCAGGCTGTTCTGTGCGGTGGTGCGGTCGAGCTGATCAAGATGGGTTACGAGACCTTGGTGGAAGCCGGTTACGCCCCTGAAATGGCTTACTTCGAGTGCTTGCACGAGTTGAAGCTGATCGTTGACCTGATCTACGAAGGTGGCATCGGCAACATGAACTACTCGATCTCGAACAACGCCGAATACGGCGAGTACGTGACAGGTCCTGAAGTCATCAACGCCCAAAGCCGTGAAGCCATGCGCAATGCCTTGAAGCGCATTCAGACCGGTGAATACGCCAAGATGTTCATCTTGGAAGGCAAGACCAACTACCCAAGCATGACCGCACGTCGTCGCTTGACTTCCGAGCACTCCATTGAAGTTGTGGGCGCTCAATTGCGCGCCATGATGCCTTGGATTGCGAAAAACAAGCTGGTTGACAAGACCCGCAACTGATCTTGCCTTTGGGCGAGTGTGAAAAGGCCACTGCGGTGGCCTTTTTCTTGGGCGCTCGGTCTGGCTTAAACTCAGCTGACACGGGATGGATCCGAAAAACCGCTACAGGAATGGACGATGAACAAAGTCAACGACACCGCAGAAGACGCAGAAGTCTCTGCACCGGTGCGCAAACCCTCCAAGGGCATCTACATGCTGCCCAACATGATCACGTTGGCGGCGCTGTTCGCTGGCTTTTATGCCGTGGTCATGGCCATCAATGGCCGTTTTGACCTGGCCACGGTGGGCATTTTCAGTGCCATGGTGCTGGACAGCCTGGACGGCCGCGTGGCCCGCATGACGAACACGCAGAGCGCTTTTGGCGAACAGATGGATTCGCTCTCCGACATGGTCTCCTTTGGTGCTGCACCTGCGCTGATCGCTTACGTCTGGACCCTGAAAGAATTGGGCCGTTGGGGCTGGATTGCCGCTTTTGTGTATTGCGCTTGCGCAGCCTTGCGCTTGGCCCGCTTCAATGTGAACACGGCCGTGGTCGATAAACGTTATTTTCAGGGCCTGCCATCGCCTGCCGCTGCGGCTTTGGTGATGGGCTTTGTCTGGATCATGTTTGAAAACGCCGTGCCTGCCAAAACAGTGGCTTGGGGCATGTTTGCCGTGTGCCTGTTTGCTGGTTTGACCATGGTGACCAATGTGCCTTTTTACAGCTTCAAGGACATGCACATGAAAAAGAGCGTGCCCTTTGCCACGCTGGTGCTGGTGGCCTTGGGCATTGCGGTGGTCAACATCGATCCGCCTACGGTTTTGTTTGTCATATTTGTGGGCTACGGTTTGAGCGGTTATGTGATCTATGTCTGGCGCAAGGCCAAAGGTCAGCCGACCAGCATGATCAGCACATCCACCGACGAGCCCGAAGAGCGGGGCTTGCACCAGTGATGTCATGCGCACGACAAAGCCTGTTTTGAACTGTGCTACAGTGTTTCTATGAATTTTTCCTTGTTTGCACTACTGCTACTGCCCAACGGGCGGGATGTGTAGCGCACGCAAACATTTTCCCAAAAGGCCCGTATGCCATCCGCAACGGGCCTTTTGCATTTTTGCTTGGACTTGCGGGTTTCTGACCAGGAGTAGACATGACTGACAAACTGATTATTTTCGACACCACCTTGCGTGACGGCGAGCAATCGCCCGGTGCCTCCATGACCCGCGATGAGAAGTTGCGCATTGCACGTCAACTGGAGCGTCTGCGCGTGGACGTGATCGAAGCCGGTTTTGCCGCCAGCTCCAACGGCGACTTTGAGGCCGTCAAAACCATTGCGGATGCCATCAAGGACTCCACCATTTGTTCTTTGTCACGCGCCAATGACCGAGACATTTCTCGCGCTGCCGAAGCTCTCAAGGGCGCCAACAGCGGGCGTATTCACACCTTCATTGCCACTTCGCCACTGCACATGGAAAAGAAGCTGCGCATGACACCCGATCAGGTGTTTGAGCAAGCCAAGCAGTCGGTGCGCTTTGCCCGCAACCTGGTAGGCGATGTGGAATTCAGCCCGGAAGACGGTTATCGCAGTGACATGGACTTTTTGTGCCGTATTCTCGAGGCGGTCATCGCAGAAGGGGCCACAACTATCAACGTTCCCGACACAGTGGGTTATGCGGTGCCTGAGCTGTATGGTCAGTTCATCAAGACCTTGCGCGAGCGGATTCCCAATTCAGACAAAGCCATCTGGTCAGTGCATTGCCACAACGACTTGGGCATGGCGGTGGCCAACTCCTTGGCTGGCGTCAAGATCGGCGGTGCCCGTCAGGTGGAGTGCACCATCAACGGACTGGGTGAACGTGCTGGCAATTGTTCGCTGGAAGAGGTGGTCATGGCAGTGAAAACACGCCGTGACTATTTTGGTCTGGATGTGGGCATCGACACGAGCCACATCGTGGCGGCCAGCCGCATGGTCAGCCAGACCACCGGCTTTGTGGTTCAGCCCAACAAGGCTGTTGTCGGCGCCAATGCTTTTGCACACGCCTCGGGCATTCACCAAGATGGTGTGCTCAAGGCCCGTGATACTTACGAGATCATGCGTGCAGAAGATGTGGGCTGGACCACCAACAAGATCGTTCTTGGCAAACTCAGCGGCCGCAATGCCTTCAAACAGCGCCTGCAGGACTTGGGCGTGACACTGGACAGCGAAACCGAAATCAACAACGCTTTTGCCAAGTTCAAAGAGTTGGCTGACCGCAAGAGTGAAATCTTTGATGAAGACATTCTGGCCTTGGTGGGCGACGAGAGTGTCACCGTTGAAAAAGAGCAATACGGTTTTGTATCCATGGCTCAACACAGCGAAACAGGCGAGCGGCCTCATGCTGCGGTGGTCTTCACAGTCGAAGGCAAAGAGGTGCGGGCGGAGTCTGACGGAAATGGTCCTGTCGACGCTTCCTTGAAAGCCATTGAGTCGCATGTCAAAAGTGGTGCGGAAATGGTGCTCTATTCAGTCAATGCCATCAGTGGCTCGACCGAAAGTCAGGGTGAAGTGACCGTGCGCTTGCAAAACAGTGGCCGTGTGGTCAATGGGGTCGGATCGGACCCGGATATCGTGGTGGCGTCAGCCAAGGCGTATCTGAGTGCGCTCAATAAATTGCAGAGCAAAGCCGATCGGGTGGCCGCTCAAGGTTAAAAAGCATCCTTTGGATATACTTTTTGGCTTCAATAAAGTCACGCAAGTTGTTGTTCTTGCGTGACTTTTTTTATTTGAGTACACTCGGGCACAATATTCATATTATTTTTCCCGAGATGCCCCTCATGCGATCCATTTCCGTATTCAAAGACCAAGCCTCCAGTCTATGGGGGCAAGGGCTGCTTGGTGCTTTGACGTCGGCTGTATTGGCTGCTGTTTTGGTGCTGCCCATGTCGGTGCAAGCGCAGGATACAAAGTCATCTGCCAAAAAGCGACCCGTAGCCACTGCTGCCAAGTCCATTAAAAAGACAAAAGTGAGCACAGGCAAAGCCAACAAGCGCGTGTCTGTGCTTGCTCAAAAGGCTGTTCCGATGCGTGCATCTTTCGGTCAGATGGCGGGTCTTCATGCCGCCTCGGACCCTTTGGACTTGCGCTCCAGCGTGGCGCTGGTCATTGATCAGGACACCCGTGAAGTCCTGTTCCGTAAGAACGACCATGCCGTGTTGCCCATTGCATCCTTGACCAAATTGATGACCGGCTTGGTCATTTCCGAGGCCCAATTGCCCATGTCGGAAATGATTGCCATCACCCAGGCCGATGTCGATACCGAAAAGGGCAGTTCTTCCCGTTTGGCTGTCGGCACAGTCCTGAGCCGTGGTGATTTGTTGCACCTGGCACTGATGTCCAGTGAAAACCGGGCTGCACATGCTTTGGGTCGCACCTTCCCGGGTGGTTTGGACACCTTTGTGGCCCGCATGAATGCCCGCGCCCAGGCCTTGGGCATGTCCGATACGCGCTATGTCGAGCCAACCGGCTTGTCCAGTCGCAACCAGTCCAGTGCCAGCGATCTGGCTGTTTTGGTGGGGGCCGCTTACAAAGAACCCGTTTTGCGTGAGCTGTCAACTTCCCACGGTCGTGAGATTGAAGTGGGCAGCCGCACTCTTCAATACAACAACACCAACCGCCTGGTGAAAAGCCCTCAGTGGGACATCGGCTTGCAAAAGACAGGTTACATCTCTGAAGCCGGTCAATGCTTGGTCATGCAGGCGCAAGTCGCTGGGCGCAAGTTGATCATGGTTTTTCTGGACTCCGCCGGCAAACTCAGTCGCATTGCAGATGCTGAGCGCGTCCGGCGTTGGGTCGAGAAGTCGCCTGCTGTCTCCGCAAACAAGCATTTGGCACTGCCTGATCGTTTGCCTGGTTGAGCGCAGAGACTGCGCAGGATTGAAAAAGGCCTCAACAGAGGCCTTTTTCACGTCTTAAGCGACTTGGTGATCTCCGTGATGCCCCAAGGTTCTGGAGATGTCGTGCGCCGTGGCCTGCAGCTTGGGAAGCCAGCCTTCATCCAGTCGGTCGGCGGGTGCCGAGATGGACAAACCGGCCAGCAATTTGCCTTGGTCGTCATAGATGCCAGCGGCGATGCAGCGCACGCCCAACTCCAGCTCTTCGTTGTCACGGGCAATGCCGTATTGCTTGACGCGCGCCAGCTCTCTTTCGAGAACCTGCAGCTGGGTGATGCTGTTGCGCGTTTGACCGACCAAACCCGTGCGCGTGGCATAGGACCGAACGCGCAGAGGATCATCTGCCGCCAAGAAAAGTTTGCCCACCGAGGTCAAATGCAAAGGTGCTCTTCCACCAATGGCCCGCACTACTTGCATGCCTGACCGTTCGCTATAGGCGCGTTCGATGTACACGATTTCATCGCCTTGTCGCATGCTCAGATTCACAGGCTGCTGAATGAGTTTGTGCAAATCACGCATGGGGGTCAGGGCCGCATCGCGCACGTTCAAGCGACCCTTGACCAGATTGCCCAGCTCCAGCAGTCGCATGCCCAAGCGGTAATTGCCCGCTTCCGGGCGGTCAACAAACCGGCCTGTGGCCAAGTCATTCAGTATGCGGTGCGCGGTTGAGGGATGCAAGCCCGTTTTTTCGCTGATCTCCTTGAGGGAAATTGCTTCCTCGCGAGAAGCGAGGACGTCAATCAGCGAGAACATGCGCTCAATGACCTGAATCGTGGGTGTTGGCGTGAGTGCAGGGTCTTTTTTCATGGTGTCCGTGAGCAATCAGTAAATTTTACACTGTGAAAACTACTGTGCTTTTCAAGTCAACGCCTGCCACTGGCCTTGGACCCGTATTTCGCACGGACTGAACTTCGATTTGTAGTTCATTTTGGGGCTGCTCTCGATCCAGTAGCCCAAATAGACATAAGGCAGCTGGAGGTCGGCCGCTTGTTGAATTTGCCACAGCACGCCGTAAATGCCATAGCTTGCCTTGTCTTCAGGTTCATAAAACGTGTAGACCGCCGACAAGCCGTGGTTCAGCACATCCACGATGCTGATCATTTTCAATTTTCCTAAATCGCCATTTGCAGCAGGCGAGCGAAACTCGACGATGCGGGAGTTGACTCGGCTTTGAAGCAAAAATTGGTTGTATTGGTCCACACTGTCATGGTCCATGCCGCCGCCGGGGTGGCGGGTTGTCTGGTAACGCAGATACAGGGCGTAATGCTCGGGGTCGAATTGCAAGTCAAGTACCCGGACGTCCAGGTCTTTGTGGGCGAGCCAGGCGCGGCGTTGACTGCGATCGGGCTTGAACTCCTGGACTTTGACACGCAGAGGTTGGCAGGCGTGGCAACCGTCGCAGTAAGGGCGGTAGGTGAACATGCCGCTGCGGCGAAATCCTTGCTCCACCAGGTCAGAGTAGACCTCGTTCTGGATCAGGTGGCTCGGCGTGGCGACCTGGGAGCGTGCCGAGCGATTGGGCAGATAGCTGCACTCATAGGGCGCGGTGGCATAAAACTGCAGTGCTTGGATGGGAAGGTCTTGAAGATGGGTCACGACGTGGTGTCCAAAGCCGTCAATGCATCCCAGTATAAAGTTTGCTCAGCCCAAGGTACGGGCGGCATCAGGCGTGCCTGCTGGACACCTGTCAAAAACTGGGCACGGGGTATTTCTTGTGCCCCCAATGAAGCCAAATGGCGGGTGTTTTGCTGGCAATCGATGCTTGTGATGCCGTGCTTCAGGCAAACACTGACCAAGCTGGCGAGGGCCATTTTGGAGCCATCGGTCACTGTGGTGAACATGGATTCGCCAAAAACGGCATGGCCCAGAGCCACAAAATAAAGGCCTGCCACCAATTCACCATCGAGCCAAACCTCAGCGCTGTGCGCATGGCCTGCACGGTGCAGATCTTCGTAAGCGGTCACCATGGCCGGCACGATCCAGGTGCCACTTTGTCCCGCTCTGGGGGCTGCACTGCAGCGGCGCATGACTTGGCTGAAGTCCCTGTCAAAGGTCAGTGAGAATCCAGGGTGGTGCAGCCAGCGTTTGATGGCCTGGCGCAAAGAGCGGTGAAAGCGGAAATGCGCGGTATGCAACACCATGCGCGGGTCTGGACTCCACCACAACACAGGCTGGCCTGCACTGAACCAAGGAAAGACACCGTGGCTGTAGGACTCGATGAGGCGAGCGGCAGACAGGTCTTGGCTGGCAGCCAACAAGCCGGGCGCAGGGGATTGCGCATCCCAAGCCAAGTGGGTGCTGGGCAAGGGCTCGTCAGCTTGAATCCAGATCAGGTCAGGCATCTTGGGGGCACGTGGCATGGCTTCATTACACAATAAAAGGTACGCCTTACTTGCGGCGGGCTGTCCATGTCGTGGGTTTTTTGGGTTTATCCTCGAACACATGACACCCGGGCCAACTTGTTTGCTTGTTTTTAAAAGGCCAGCGTTCGCGCCATGAATCCTCTTTTCCACAATTGGTTGCGCCCAGAGTGGCCAGCGCCACCCCGCGTGCAGGCTGTCATGACCGACCGCGTGGGCGGTGTCTCATTGGCCCCATGGGACAGCATGAATTTGGGCGACCATGTGGGAGACCGCAGGCAGAGCGTTCAAACCAACCGACAGCGCTTGCAGGATGCCATCGGTGTTCGGCCTGTTTTTTTAAAGCAAGTGCACGGCGTTGACGCCATCGTGCTGGATGTGTCCAGTCAGGATGGCGCTGAGGCCGATGCGTGTGTGACCGCCGGTACAGAGGCTGCTTGCACCATCATGGTGGCGGATTGTCTGCCCGTGTTGATGTGCGATGTCTCCGGGCACTGGGTGGCGGCTGCGCATGCAGGTTGGCGCGGTTTGGCAGGTGTCCATGGCGCAGGGGTGCTGGAGAGCTTGCTGAACTCAGCACCTTTGTCGGGCACGGCGCGTCAAGACGTTCTGGTGTGGCTCGGCCCTTGTATCGGGCCCCAAGCTTTCGAGGTGGGGCCGGAAGTCATGGCGGCCTTTTGTGCTGATGATGCCGAGGCCGCACAGTTTTTCAAGCCTGTGGCACACGAAAAATGCTTGGCCGATTTGGCGGGCTTGGCCAGGTTGCGCTTGCATCGCATGGGCGTACAACGTGTCTTTGGCAATGACAGTGGCGCTGCTTGGTGCACTGTCACCCAGAATTCAAGGTTCTTTTCGCACCGCCGCGACAGCCGTGTCCTTGGCCAATCCGGGCGCATGGCTGCCTGCATCTGGCTCGCTGACTGAATCGGGCATCAGTTGCTGACCACTGGACGCTTCTTCTGTCCGTCGCTGGGCTTTGCGCCGCAAAGGTGTTCCCATCAAGTATGCGACCAAAGACATGGGCAGTGCGCCATACAGCATGAACGTGATGATGGCGCCCATGACCGTCCCCTGCGTACTAAAGGCCTCGACCAAGGCCATCAGCAGCGTGACGTAGAGCCAAGCCAAAATGATCAAATACATTTTTTTAGTCTTTGTAATTTAGGTGACAACAAATTGACAGATACTGACAGCAGCGGATATCAAAAAAACAATTTATCAGGAGACAACGCATGAGCGCTTCCACGCCAGAATTCTGGGCCCAAATGAGTGAGGGGTTCCAGCAGAACCTGTCCAAAAGCTGGGGACAGGCCATGCAGCATTTTCAGACCATCGACCTGGGTGGGCTCAAACCCGGTGCCGATTCGGCGGCTCCGCAGCTCAAATTCTCTCCTGAAAAGGTCCAGACCCTGCAAGGCCAGTACTTCAAAGACGCCTCGGAGCTGTGGAACCAGAGCCTGCACAACAGTTTGCAGGTCAAAGACCGCCGGTTTTCGGGCGATGCCTGGGCTTCCAACCCGGTGGCCGCTTTCAATGCCGCCACCTACCTGCTCAACGCCCGCACCCTGATGGGCCTGGCCGATGCGGTGGATGCCGATGACAAAACCCGCACCCGCATTCGTTTTGCCATTGAGCAGTGGGTGGCCGCAGCAGCGCCCAGCAACTTTTTGGCCTTCAACGCTGAAGCCCAGAAAAAAGCGGTTGAAACCAAGGGTGAGAGCATTGCCAAAGGCGTGCAGAACCTGATGCACGACATGCAGCAAGGCCATGTCTCCATGACCGACGAAAGCCTGTTTGAGGTCGGCAAAAACGTGGCCACCACCGAGGGTGCCGTGGTGTTCGAAAACGAGTTTTTCCAGCTCATCGAATACAAGCCGCTGACGGCCAAGGTCTATGAAAAACCTTTCCTGTTGATCCCGCCTTGCATCAACAAGTTCTACATCCTCGATCTGCAGCCTGAAAACTCCCTCATCCGCTATGCGGTCAGCCAGGGGCACCGCACTTTTGTGGTCAGCTGGCGCAACCCAGATGAGTCGATGAAGGACAAGACTTGGGACGATTACATCGAGCAGGCGGCCATCCAGGCCATCCACACCGTGCAGGACATCACCGGCGCACCCAAGGTCAATGCTTTGGGCTTCTGTGTGGGTGGCACGATCTTGTCGACCGCCCTGGCCGTGCTGGCGGCGCGTGGCGAAAAGCCCGTGGCCAGTGCCACCTTCCTGACCACGCTGATCAACTTCACCGACACCGGTATTCTGGATGTGTTCATTGACGACAACTTCGTCAAGTTCCGCGAGATGCAGATGGGCAAGGGCGGTTTGCTCAAAGGGCAGGACTTGGCATCGACTTTCAGCTTTCTGCGCCCGAACGATCTGGTCTGGAACTACGTGGTTGGCAATTACCTCAAGGGCGAGACGCCACCGCCCTTTGACCTGCTCTACTGGAACAGCGATTCGACCAACCTGCCTGGGCCCTTTTACGCCTGGTACCTGCGCAACACCTACCTGGAAAACAACCTGGTCAAGCCGGGTAAGGTCACCGTGTGTGGCGAGGCCATTGATCTGGGCAAGGTCGACATGCCGGTCTACATCTACGGCTCGCGTGAAGACCACATCGTGCCCATTGGCGGCGCTTATGCCAGCACCCAAGTGCTGCCCGGCAAAAAGCGTTTTGTCATGGGCGCATCGGGCCACATCGCGGGGGTGATCAACCCGCCCGCAGCCAAGAAGCGCAGCCACTGGTTGAGTGACAGCAGCAAGTTTCCGGCCGATGTGAACGACTGGATTGCCGGATCGAAAGAGATGCCCGGCAGCTGGTGGACCGACTGGTCCGATTGGCTCAAAGGCCATGCGGGCAAGCAAGTTGCAGCGCCCAAAACCTATGGCAAAGCCAGCAAATTCAAAGCCATCGAAGCGGCACCTGGCCGCTACGTGAAGGCCAAAGCCTGATTTTTATTCATCCCACGGAGACTTGAAAATGGAAGACATCGTTATCGTTGCAGCCGCCCGCACTGCGGTTGGCAAGTTTGGTGGCTCACTTGCCAAAACCCCCGCCACCGAGCTGGGCAGCATCGTCATCAAAGGCCTGCTGGAGCGCAGCGGTTTGCCCGTTGACGCCATTGGCGAAGTCATCATGGGTCAAGTGCTGGCCGCGGGTGTGGGCCAAAACCCCGCCCGCCAAGCCATGATGAAAGCCGGTGTGGCCAAAGAAACACCAGCGCTCACCATCAACGCCGTCTGCGGCTCGGGCCTGAAGGCCGTGATGTTGGCTGCGCAGGCCGTGGCCTGGGGCGACAGCGAAATCGTGATCGCCGGTGGGCAGGAAAACATGAGCGCCAGCCCGCATGTGCTGAACGGCAGCCGCGATGGCCAGCGCATGGGCGACTGGAAGATGACCGATACCATGATCGTGGACGGCCTGTGGGACGTTTACAACCAGTACCACATGGGCATCACCGCCGAAAACGTGGCCAAAGCCCACGGCATCACCCGTGAAATGCAAGATGCATTGGCTGCAGGCAGCCAGCGCAAGGCATCTGCTGCCCAAGAAGCAGGCAAATTCAAGGACGAAATCGTCGACGTGCTGATTCCTCAGCGCAAAGGCGACGCGCTGGTGTTCAACACCGACGAATTCATCAACAAGAAAACCAGCGCCGAAGTGTTGGCAGGCCTGCGTCCGGCCTTTGACAAGGCCGGCAGCGTGACGGCGGGCAACGCTTCGGGCATCAACGACGGCGCAGCCGCCGTGATGGTCATGAGCGCCAAGAAGGCTGCTGCTTTGGGCCTCAAGCCCCTGGCGCGCATTGCCGCCTTTGGCACCAGTGGTCTGGACCCGGCCCACATGGGCATGGGCCCCGTACCTGCGTCGCAAAAAGCGCTGGCCCGTGCCGGCTGGAAAGCCCAGGACGTGGACTTGTTTGAGCTCAACGAAGCGTTTGCCGCACAAGCTTGCGCCGTGAACCAGGCACTCGACATCGACCCCGCCAAAGTCAACGTCAATGGCGGTGCGATTGCGATCGGTCACCCGATTGGGGCGTCCGGTTGCCGCATTCTGGTCACTTTGTTGCACGAAATGCAGCGCAGCAATGCCCAAAAGGGCTTGGCCGCGCTTTGCATCGGCGGCGGTATGGGCGTGTCGCTGGCCATCGAGCGCGTTTAAAAACCTGCGCGCTCAAGCAGCGTTTGTTGGCGCACTGCCCACCGTACAAGGGCAGCCAACAATGGCCACTTGAGCGGGCATCATTGATTTCACTTCACTCATAACAAGGAGACAAACCATGAGTCAAAAAGTAGCTTACGTCACAGGTGGTATGGGCGGTATCGGTACCGCGATTTGCCAACGCCTTCACCAAGAGGGCTTCAAGGTCATCGCCGGTTGCGGCCCGACCCGTGACTACACCAAATGGCTGGACGAACAAAAAGCTTTGGGCTTCACTTTCTACGCATCGGTCGGCAACGTCGGTGACTGGGATTCCACTGTTGAAGCCTTCAGCAAAACCAAAGCCGAGCACGGCAGCATCGATGTGTTGGTGAACAACGCCGGCATCACCAAGGACCGCATGTTCCTGAAGATGAGCCGCGACGACTGGGATGCCGTGATGAACACCAACTTGGACTCCATGTTCAACGTGACCAAGCAAGTGGTTGCCGACATGGTCGAAAAGGGCTGGGGCCGGATCATCAACATTTCGTCGGTCAACGGTGAAAAAGGCCAGGCTGGCCAGACCAACTACTCGGCTGCCAAGGCCGGTATGCACGGTTTTTCGATGGCCTTGGCCCAGGAAATGGCCACCAAAGGTGTGACCGTGAACACGGTGTCGCCTGGTTACATCGGTACCGACATGGTCAACGCCATCCGTCCTGATGTGCTGGAAAAGATCGTGGCCACCGTGCCCGTCAAGCGTCTGGGCAAGCCCAGCGAAATCGCTTCCATCATTGCCTGGTTGGCCAGCGAAGAGGGCGGTTATGCCACCGGCGCTGACTTCTCGGTCAACGGCGGTTTGCACATGGGCTGATGCCCTTGCCGTTTGGCAGCACCTTGCTGGACATGGCCCACAAAAAAACCCGCCTCGGCGGGTTTTTTTGTGCCTGCATGGATCGCGGGCAAAGCGTCAACGCGGTCAGTTCCCGACTTGCTTGCCCGTGCCCACCATCTGCATGGCCGAGGCGATCAGGCCTGACACCTCGGTCATGTTGCCCGGCACGATGAGGGTGGTTTTGGCATCTTGCGCCACCTTGCCGTAGGCCTGCACGGCTTGTTCGGCCACTTTGAGTTGCACCGCCTGCTCGCCGCCGGGTTGGCGGATGGCGGCGGCAATGCGCTCGATGGCCTGCGCCGTGGCGTTGGCCATTTCGGTGATGGCGGCTGCATCGCCTTGTGCTTTGTTGATGGCGGCTTGTTTTTCACCTTCGGATCGTGCAATGAAGGCCTCACGCTCACCGGTGGCGATGTTGATCTGTTCCTGACGCCGACCTTCGGACGCGGCGATCAGGGCACGTTTTTCGCGCTCGGCCGTGATCTGCGACTGCATGGCATGCAGGATTTCGTTGGGTGGTGTCAGGTCCTTGATTTCGTAACGCAGCACCTTCACGCCCCAGTTGAGCGCCGCTTCGTCGATGGCTGCCACCACCTGCGCGTTGATGATGTCGCGCTCTTCAAAGGTCTTGTCCAGCTCCAGCTTGCCGATCACGCTGCGCAGGCTGGTTTGCGCCAGCTGGGTCACCGCCGTGATGTAGTTCGATGAGCCGTAGCTGGCCAACTTGGGGTCGGTCACCTGAAAGTACAGGATGCCGTCGACCTGCAGCTGCGTGTTGTCACGCGTGATGCAAATCTGGCTGGGCACGTCCAACGGGATTTCCTTGAGGCTGTGCTTCTGGATCACGTTGTCCACAAAAGGCACCACAAAGTTCAGACCCGGCGTGAGACTGGCGTGGTATTTGCCCAGCCGCTCAACGACCCAGGCATGCTGTTGTGGCACGACCTTGACGGTCTTGATGACGAACAGAACGGCGATGACCAGAAAAAGAATGGCGATTTCCATGTGAAGACTCCCTTTTTGAAATGACGATCAGATTTTTTCGAGCACCAGACGGCTGCCCTCGATGGCGCGTATGCGGTGGGGGCCTGGGGCTGGCGTGGGCGAAGTCGGACAAATCGCCGTCCAGTGGGCACCCCGGTGTTTGACCTGAGCTGTGCCCTGAGCGTCCCAAGAACTCACTTGCACGGTTTCGCCGATGTCCAGGTGAAGCTCAGTGGGAACTTGCGCTTCGCGGCGCAGGCTTTTTAGCCGCCACAACACCACGGCCAGACCGCCCACGACGGCCGCGCTCACCAGTTGCGGGGTCAGGCCTGCCCCCAAATGCGCAGCCAGCGCGGCCGCCACAGCGCCGATGGCCAGCATCAGCAAATAAAAGGTGCCGGTCATCAGTTCGGCGGCCACCAGAACCCCGGTCACCAGCCACCACACCGTTGTGTCGTTCATGCGTTCTCCTTCAAATTGGATGCTCCGATGCAGCATGCTACCTTTTTGTCAAAGGTCCAAGCGCGGATGGTCGCATCAGGGCAAGGATAATCAGGCCCATGCAATTTCCCGATATTCAACGCTGGCGCCTGTCCGTGGCCCCCATGATGGACTGGACTGACCGCCATTGCCGTTTTTTCCACCGCCTGCTGACACGGCACACCTTGCTTTACACCGAGATGGTGACCACCGGCGCATTGCGCCACGGCAGTGTGCAGCGCCACCTGCGCTTCAACGCCGAAGAGCACCCCGTGGCCCTGCAACTGGGCGGCAGCGATGCGACCGATCTGGCCCACGCGGCCAAGCTGGGGCAAGAGTGGGGTTATGACGAGATCAATCTCAATTGCGGTTGTCCCTCAGACCGCGTGCAGCGCGGTGCCTTTGGTGCCTGCTTGATGAACGAGCCGCGCACCGTGGCCGATGGTGTCAAAGCCATGCTCGATGTGGTGGATGTGCCCGTGACCGTGAAGCACCGCATTGGCATTGACCGCATTGAAAGCTACGACTTTGTGCGCGACTTTGTGGGCACGGTGAGCGATGCCGGTTGCAAAGTCTTCATCGTGCACGCCCGCAATGCCTGGCTCGACGGCCTGAGCCCCAAAGAAAACCGCGAAATCCCGCCGTTGCGCTATGAGCTGGCCTACCAGCTCAAAAAGGACTTTCCGGGCTTGGTCATCGCCGTGAACGGCGGCATCAAGACCAACGAAGAAATCGCCAGCCATCTGCAGCACGCCGACGGCGTGATGGTCGGGCGTGAGGCCTATTACAACCCTTGGCTGTTGGGCAGCTGGGACGCACTGTTCTATGGTGATGCCCACGAAGTGCCCAGCCGCGAAGTGGTGGAAGAGGCCATGGTGGCCTACATGGAGCGGGCCTTTGCCGAAGACGGCTGCCCTTGGTACGCCATTGCCCGTCACATGCTGGGCCTGTACCACGGCCAACGCGGTGGACGTTTGTGGCGTCAGGTCTGGAGCGACCACAAGCTCAAGCCTTTGCCGCCGCGTGAGGTCTGGACTTTGGCCCGTGCGGCACTGGCCCGAGGTGCGGTCATCACGGACTGATTTACTGCGCCGCCTGCAAGCCGTTCATGAAGTGCGCCGACATGCGCTCGGCGGCCATTTCGGGTTGACGCGCTGTGAGCGCCTGAACGATGGCCCGGTGCTCGGCCAAGGATTGTTCAATGCGCCCCTCTTTGAACAGCGAGCTGTGCCGGTTGAGCTTCATCACCTTGCGCAGATCGGCCACCATCTGGTCGCGCCAACGGTTGTCGGCCAATTGCAGCAGCAGCATGTGAAAGGCTTCGTTGATCTCGAAAAAGCGGTCCCGGTCAGCGATGGCGTTTTCCAGATCCTGGTGCAGGCCGCTGATTTGGGTCATTTGTTCGGCGCTGGCGCTTTGTGCTACCACGCGGGCGGCATCTGATTCGAGCAAAGCCAGCAGGTGGTAAACATCGCGCAGGTCTTTCTCGCTCACCTCGGTCACATAAGCGCCCCGGCGCACCTTCATGGTCACCAAGCCTTCGGCGGCCAGCACCTTCAGGGCTTCACGCAAAGGCGTGCGGCTGATGCCCAGGGCCTCGGCAATGCGCAACTCGTCAATCCAGCTGCCGGGCTCGAGTTCGCGCGCAAAAATCCGCTGCCGCAAGAGTTCGGCAACTTCTTCGTACAGAGCGCGTGGTGCGAGGGACAAGGCAGACATGGCGTGATGGGGCGGCGCTGACTCAGCGGTTGTTTGGGCGTTTCAGATGCTGAATTGTAAGCCGGTTAAAATATTCTGCATCAATAATTATGAATCACAGTGCTTGTAAGCCGGTCGGCAGCCTGCAGCTGCCAAAATCCGAACAAGTCACTTTTGTCCCGAAAGCACAGCGCCATGACGTCCAAATCCTTTGAATTCAACGCTTCCAACCTCGAAGCCTGGCAAAAAGCAGCGGTCAAATCCGCCCCTGGTGGCGATGTGAACGCCCTGAACTGGAAGACGCCAGACGGCATCGTCGTCAAGCCCCTTTACACCGCCGAAGACACGGCCAACTTGCCTTACGCCAACACACTGCCGGGCTTTGAGCCTTTCCTGCGCGGCCCACAGGCCACCATGTATGCGGTGCGCCCCTGGACGATTCGCCAGTACGCCGGTTTCTCCACCGCCGAAGAGTCCAACGCCTTCTACCGCAAGGCCCTGGCCGCAGGCGGGCAGGGCGTGTCGGTCGCGTTCGATCTGGCCACCCACCGCGGTTACGACTCTGACCACCCCCGTGTCGAGGGCGATGTGGGCAAGGCCGGGGTCGCAATTGACTCGGTCGAGGACATGAAGATCCTGTTCAACGAGATCCCGCTCGACAAAGTCTCGGTCTCGATGACCATGAACGGCGCTGTGCTGCCGGTGCTGGCGGGCTATGTGGTGGCCGCCGAAGAGCAGGGCGTCTCGCAAGACAAACTGAGCGGAACGATTCAGAACGACATTCTGAAAGAGTTCATGGTGCGCAACACCTACATCTACCCGCCCGAGCCGTCGATGAAGATCATCGGCGACATCATCGAGTACACGGCCAAGAACATGCCGAAGTTCAACTCGATCTCGATCTCGGGTTACCACATGCAAGAAGCCGGTGCCAACCAGGCGCTCGAGATGGCCTTTACCCTGGCCGACGGCAAAGAGTATGTGAAGACCGCCATTGCCAAGGGCATGGACGTGGATGATTTTGCAGGCCGCCTGTCCTTCTTCTGGGCGGTGGGCATGAACTTCTACCTGGAAATTGCCAAGATGCGCGCCGCCCGTTTGCTGTGGTGCCGCATCATGAAAGGCTTTGACGCCAAGAACCCCAAGAGCCTCATGCTGCGCACGCACAGCCAGACGTCTGGCTGGTCGCTCACCGAGCAAGACCCCTACAACAACGTGGTGCGCACCACCATCGAAGCGATGGCGGCCGTGTTTGGCGGCACCCAGTCGCTGCACACCAACTCGCTGGACGAAGCCATTGCGCTGCCCACCGAATTCAGCTCACGCATTGCCCGCAACACCCAGCTGATCATTCAGGAAGAAACCCACATCACCAACGTGATCGACCCTTGGGCCGGTTCTTACATGATGGAGAGCCTGACGCAAGAGATGGCCGACAAAGCCTGGGCGATCATCGAAGAAGTCGAAGCCATGGGCGGCATGACCAAAGCCGTGGACAGCGGCTGGGCCAAGCTCAAGATCGAAGCCGCTGCTGCCGAAAAGCAAGCCCGCATCGACTCCGGCAAAGACGTGATCGTCGGCGTCAATAAATACAAGCTCGCCAAAGAAGACCCGGTGGACAGCTTGTCGATTGACAACGTCAAAGTGCGCGATGGTCAGATTGAGCGCCTCAAGCACATTCGCGCCACACGCGACAGCGCCAAGGTGCAGGCCGCATTGGACGCTTTGACCGCTTCGGCCGAATCCGGCCAGGGCAACTTGCTGGACTTGTCGATTCAGGCGGTGCGCCTGCGCGCTACCGTGGGCGAGGTGTCCGATGCGCTCGAAAAAGTGTTTGGCCGTCACCGAGCCGATACACAAAAGGTGACGGGCGTTTACGCTGCAGCCTACGACGACGGTGAAAACGTGGGAGACACCATGGAATACTGGAACCAGCTCAAAGCCGACATCGCCGCCTTTGCCGACGCGCAAGGCCGCCGTCCTCGCGTGATGATTTCCAAGCTGGGTCAAGACGGACACGACCGGGGCGCCAAAGTGGTCGCCACCGCCTTTGCCGACTTGGGCTTTGACGTGGACATGGGGCCGCTGTTTCAAACGCCTGAAGAATGCGCCCGCCAGGCGATTGAAAACGACGTGCATGCCGTGGGTGTGTCCACTTTGGCTGCAGGGCACAAAACCCTGGTGCCCGCCATCATTGCCGAGCTGAAAAAGCAAGGCGCCGACGACATCATCGTGTTCGTGGGCGGCGTGATCCCGCGTCAAGACTACGACATGCTGTACGAAGCGGGCGTCAAGGGCATCTACGGCCCTGGCACCCCGATCCCTGTCAGCGCCAAAGATGTGCTGGAACACATCAAAAAGGCGGTGGGGTGAGTCCTGCACAGTTGCTTGAAGGTCTGTTGCGCGGCAACGCAGCCGTGCAGCGCCGCGCCATGGCCAAAGCCATCACGCTGCTGGAATCCACGCGTGCGGACCACCGCGCGCTGGCCGACGAGCTGCTCACGGCCATGCTGCCACACACGGGCAACGCGTTCCGTCTGGGCATCAGCGGTGTGCCGGGTGTGGGCAAGTCCACCTTCATTGAAGCGCTGGGTTTGTACTTGATCGGTCAAGGCCACCGCGTTGCGGTGCTGGCGGTGGACCCGTCGAGCACCGTGTCGGGTGGCTCCATCTTGGGCGACAAGACGCGCATGGAGTTGCTCAGCGTGCACGAACGCGCTTACATTCGCCCCAGCCCCAGCAGTGGCACTTTGGGTGGCGTGGCCGAGAAAACCCGCGAATCCATGCTGGTGTGCGAAGCCGCAGGCTACGACGTGGTGATCGTCGAGACCGTGGGCGTGGGGCAGTCCGAGACCGCTGTGGCCAACATGACCGACATGTTTGTGCTGATGCAGTTGCCCAATGCCGGCGACGATTTGCAGGCCATCAAAAAAGGCGTGATGGAGATCGCCGATCTGGTCGTCATCAACAAGGCCGACATCGACGCCATCGCTGCCACCCGTGCGCAGCTGCAGATCACCAGCGCCTTGCAGCTCTTGGGCATGCACGGCGGCTCGGGCCACGCGCATGCTGACGACACGCTGTGGCACCCCAAGGTGGTGCAGCTGAGCGCGTTGCTGGGCCAGGGCGTGGACACCTTCTGGACGGCCGTCAGCGAGTTCAAGGGCTTGCAAACCCGCAATGGCCGCTTGGCCTCGCGCCGCCAGCACCAGGCCTTGTCGTGGATGTGGGAACGCATCGATGCAGGCCTCAAACAAGCCTTCCGGGCTCAGTCGTGTGTGCAAACGCTGCTGCCCCAACTCAGCCAACAAGTCGCTACGGGCCAATTGGCCGCGTCGACGGCTGCCCGTCAACTGCTCGGCGCTTACCAAGTGCAGGGTTAATTTGAAATCTTCCTGGAGAAAAGAGAGCCACCATGCAAGACATCATTGAACAACTGGAAAAAAAGCGCGCTGCGGCCCGCTTGGGCGGTGGGCAAAAGCGCATTGACGCGCAGCACGCCAAAGGCAAGCTCACGGCCCGCGAGCGCATCGAAGTCTTGCTCGACGAAGGCACCTTCGAAGAGTGGGACATGTTCGTCGAACACCGTTGCACCGACTTCGGCATGGAAGACAACAAAATTCCTGGCGATGGCGTGGTCACCGGCTACGGCATGATCAACGGTCGTTTGGTGTTTGTGTTCAGCCAGGACTTCACCGTATACGGTGGCGCTCTGTCTGAAACGCACGCCGAGAAGATTTGCAAAATCATGGACCAGGCGATGAAGGTCGGCGCGCCCGTGATTGGCCTGAACGACTCGGGCGGTGCCCGCATTCAAGAAGGCGTCGCCTCGCTTGGCGGTTACGCCGACGTGTTCCAGCGCAACGTCATGGCCAGCGGTGTTGTGCCCCAGATCAGCATGATCATGGGCCCATCTGCAGGTGGTGCGGTTTATTCGCCCGCGCTCACCGACTTCATTTTCATGGTCAAAGACACGTCTTACATGTTTGTGACTGGCCCCGAAGTGGTCAAGACCGTGACCCACGAAGAAGTGACGGCCGAAGAGCTGGGCGGTGCGTTGACCCACACCACCAAGAGCGGTGTGGCCGATATGGCGTTTGAGAACGATGTGGAAGCGTTGCTGATGCTGCGCCGTCTCTACAACTATCTGCCGCTGAACAACCGCGAAAAAGCGCCTGTGCGTGCCAGCGGCGACCCGTCCGGCCGCTTGGACATGAGCCTCGATACCTTGGTGCCCGAGAACCCCAACAAAGCCTATGACATGAAGGAACTCATCGTCAAGACCGTGGACGATGGCGACTTTTTTGAGCTGCAACCCGACTACGCCAAAAACATCTTGATCGGCTTTGCCCGCATGGAAGGGCAGACCGTGGGCATCGTGGCCAACCAGCCGCTGGTGCTGGCCGGATGCCTCGACATCAAGAGCTCCATCAAGGCCGCACGTTTTGTGCGTTTCTGCGATGCGTTCAACATTCCCGTCATCACTTTTGTGGATGTGCCCGGTTTCATGCCCGGCACCAGCCAGGAGTTTGGCGGCATCATCAAGCACGGCGCCAAGCTGCTCTACGCGTACGCCGAGTGCACGGTGCCGAAAATCACCGTCATCACCCGCAAAGCCTACGGCGGCGCGTACGACGTGATGGCCTCCAAGCACTTGCGCGGCGACGTGAACTTTGCCTGGCCCAATGCCGAGATCGCGGTGATGGGTGCCAAAGGCGCGGTGGAAATCATCTTCCGCGAAGACAAGGGCGACCCCGAAAAGCTGGCGGCCAAAGAAGCCGAATACAAAGCCCGTTTTGCCAACCCGTTTGTGGCGGGCGCACGCGGCTTCATCGACGACGTGATCCAGCCGCACGAGACACGCAAGCGCATTTGCCGCTCGCTGGTCATGCTCAAAGACAAGAAGATTGAAAACCCATGGCGCAAGCACGGGAACATTCCACTGTGATCGGTACCCCGTCATGGCGGACTTGATCCGCCATCCATGGATCCCGGATCAAGCCCGGGATGACAGATAAAAGGATTCCATATGTTCAAGAAAATTCTGATTGCCAACCGCGGCGAAATCGCCTGCCGCGTCATCGCCACCGCTCAAAAGATGGGCATCCAAACCGTGGCCGTTTATTCCGAAGCCGACAAAGAAGCCCGTCATGTGATGCTGGCCGATGAGGCCGTGTTGATTGGCCCTGCGGCTTCGCGTGAGTCGTACCTGGTGGCCGACAAAATCATCGCGGCTGCCAAAGCCACAGGCGCACAAGCCATTCACCCCGGTTATGGCTTCCTGAGCGAGAACGCCGAGTTCTCCAAGCGCTGCGAAGACGAAGGCATCGCCTTCATCGGCCCACGTCACTTCTCGATCGCCGCCATGGGCGACAAGATCGAGTCCAAAAAGCTGGCGGGCGCTGCGGGCGTGAACTGCATTCCTGGTGTGAACGACGCCATCGAAACGGCCGAAAAAGCGGTTGAGATTGCCAAGGGCATTGGCTACCCCGTCATGATCAAAGCCTCCGCTGGCGGCGGTGGCAAGGGCTTGCGTGTGGCCTTCAACGACAAGGAAGCCCTGGAAGGCTTCACGTCTTGCCGCAACGAGGCGCGCAACAGCTTTGGCGATGACCGCGTGTTCATCGAGAAGTTTGTCGAAGAACCGCGCCACATTGAAATCCAGGTGCTGGGCGACAGCCACGGCAACGTGATTTATTTGAACGAGCGCGAGTGCTCGATCCAGCGCCGCCACCAAAAAGTGATCGAAGAGGCCCCATCGCCTTTCATCTCTGAAGCCACGCGCAAAGCCATGGGCGAGCAAGCCGTGCAACTGGCCAAGGCGGTGAAATACCAGTCGGCCGGTACGGTGGAGTTTGTGGTCGGCAAAGACCAAAGCTTTTACTTCCTGGAGATGAACAACCGCTTGCAGGTGGAGCACCCCGTGACCGAAGCGATCACCGGCCTCGACTTGGTGGAGCAAATGATCCGCGTCGCGGCGGGTGAAAAACTCACGCTGACCCAAGCCGATGTGAAACGCAACGGCTGGGCCATCGAGTGCCGTATCAACGCCGAAGACCCCTTCCGCAACTTCTTGCCATCCACCGGTCGTTTGGTGCGTTTCCAAACGCCTAAACAAACCATGTTCCAAGCCAACACCGCCGACCTGCTGGGCGTGCGCGTGGACACCGGCGTGCAGGACGGCGGCGAGATTCCGATGTTCTACGACTCGATGATCGCCAAGCTCATCGTGCATGGCAAAGACCGCAACGACGCGATCGCCAAAATGCGCGAAGCCTTGAACGGCTTTGTGATTCGCGGCATCAGCTCCAACATCCCATTCCAGGCCGCTTTGTTGGCGCACCCGCGCTTTGTGTCGGGTGACTTCAACACCGGCTTCATTGCCGAGCAGTACAGCCAAGGTTTCCGCGCCGAAGACGTGCCGCACGACGACCACGACTTTCTGGCCGCACTGGCCGCCTTTGTCCGTCGCAAGTCACGCCAACGCGCAGCCAACCTCAGCGGTCAGTTGCCGGGCTACGACGTCAAGATTGGCCAGGACTACGCCGTGGTGGAGTTGGGGCAGGGCGGCAAAAACCGTTACGTGCAAGTGCATGTGGACGAGTTCACGGGCAAACCTGGCGTGGCGCAAATCACTGTCGATGGCAAAACCTATGCGATCGAAAGCAACTCGCGTTTGAACGACATCCGCATTGAAGGCACTTGCAATGGCAAGCCCTTCACGGCCCAAGTCGAACGCGGCACCGTGAAAAATCCGCTGGCCCTGCAAGTGCAGCACAACGGCACCCGCATCGAAGCGCTGGTGATGTCGCCCCGCATGGCCGAGCTGCACAAGCTCATGCCCTACAAGGCACCGCCTGACTTGAGTCGCTTTGTGTTGTCACCTATGCCAGGTTTGCTGGTGGATGTGGCCGTCACCGTGGGCCAAAAAGTGCAAGCCGGTGAGCGCGTGGCCGTGATCGAAGCCATGAAGATGGAAAACGTGCTCTTTGCTGCGCAAGACGGCGTGGTCAAGAAAGTGGTCGCCGCCAAGGGCGAATCGCTCACGGTGGACCAGATGATCGTGGAGTTCGAATAAATGGCACGCCCCTTCAAAGTGCTGGGCGTCCAGCAGATCGCCATCGGCGGGCCTGATAAGGGCCGCTTGCAAAAGCTCTGGGTCGACATGTTCGGTCTGGAGGTGACCGGTACCTTCAAAAGCGAACGCGAGAACGTGGACGAGGACATCTGTGCGATTGGCACCGGCCCGTTCAAGGTCGAGGTCGATCTGATGCAGCCGCTGGACCCCGATAAAAAACCCGCTGTGCACACCACGCCGCTCAACCACATTGGTTTGTGGATCGACGACTTGCCGGTGGCCGTGGAGTGGCTCACCTCGCAAGGCGTGCGCTTTGCCCCAGGGGGCATCCGCAAGGGTGCGGCTGGCTTTGACATCACGTTTTTGCACCCCAAGGCGAACGAAGAGTTCCCGATTGGCGGCGAGGGCGTGCTGATCGAATTGGTGCAGGCGCCTGCCGAAGTGGTCAAGGCCTTTGCGGCTTTGGCGGCCAACGCGCACTGAACGGTGTCGGGGCTGAAGGTCCGACCTGCAAAGATGTGTCGCAATGATGTGTCATGCCCGCAAGGAGTTGTCATACCCGCAAGGAGGTGTCATACCCGCAAGGAGGTGTCATACCCGCGAACGCGGGTATCCATGGCAGTCGAGGGCTCAAGGCATGGCCTCCCGCTCGGGTCGGGTGTGGCAAGTATTTGTCATACCCGCGAACGCGGGTATCCATGGTGGCCGAAGCCATGGACCACCGATCAAGTCGGCGGTGACAGCCTGGGGTATGTCGGGGGGTAACGAGGTGCAAGACGGCGCTGACTGAGCGGAGCAGCCCATCAAGCCCCTTGCTGCCGCGCTTTGGCTTTGGCCAGTGCCGCTTCAATGATGGCGCGCTTGCGGTCAGCTTCAGGCGCGTTTTCTTTACCCTTGGTGTGCATTTCAAGGTCCGCCAATTTGTGTTCGGCTTTGGCCAGTAATTGCTTTTGGTGCAACTGTTCTTCGCGCACAAGGCGTGTCTGGCGAGCTTCGTAGCGCTGGCGGGCGGTTTGTGCCAGTGAGGGCGACCAAGCGGCCCAACCGGTTTGCTGGCCACTCACGTTCTCCAGCGCAATGCAGTCCACCGGGCACACAGGTATGCAAAGCTCGCAACCCGTGCACCAGGGCTCGATCACGGTGTGCATGAGCTTGTTGGCCCCCAAAATGGCATCGGTCGGGCAGGCCTTGATGCACAGCGTGCAACCAATGCACCAAGCCTCGTCAATGATGGCCACATGGCGGGGGCCTTCTGTGCCGTGTTCAGGATTCAGGGGCAGCGCAGGCCGGCCTGTCAGAGCGGCCAAGCGCTCAATGCCTGCTTGCCCACCGGGTGGACATTGGTTGATGAGCGCTTGCCCTTCGGCCATGGCGCGTGCATAGCTGGCGCAATCCGGAAAGCCGCAACGTGTGCACTGCGTTTGGGGCAGGGCATCGTTCAGGCATAGAAAAAGCGCCTGGGTCTCAGGCGCTGTGGGGTGCGAAGCGGGCATGGGCCTCAGGCTTTTTTCTTCGCGTCAACCCAAGTGGTTTTCACCGCTGTGTTGGTCTTGCCTGCCGCTGTAGATTTGCTGGTCGCTTTGGCGACCACGTTGCTTGCGGGCTTGGCGACGGCTTTGAGCGTCACTTTGGCGGGCGTTTTCACCGCAGGTTTGGCGACAGTTTTGGCCGCGACCGGCTTGACGGCTGCAGACGCTGCCTTGGGGGCCGCCGATGCCGGCTTGCTTGCCGATTTGGTGTGGTTCAAGATGAACTTGACGACTTGCGGGTAGACCACAGAGCGCCAGCGGCTGCCGCTGAAAATGCCATAGTGGCCTGCGCCTGGCACTTCCAGGTGCTGACGGTCATTGGCGGCCACGCCGGTGCACATGTCCTGCGCAGCGCGGGTTTGGCCCGATCCGGAGATGTCGTCGAGTTCGCCTTCAACGGTCATCAGGGCCGTGCCCTTGATGTCTTGTGGCCGCACGCGTTCGACTTTGCCATCCACACCTTTGACGTCCCAGGTGCCGTTGACCAGTTTGAAGTCCTGGAACACGGTGGCGATGGTTTCCAGGTAGTAATCGGCATCCATGTCGAGCACGGCGTTGTACTCGTCATAAAACTTGCGGTGCGCTTCGGCGCTGGCGTCGTCACCCTTGATCAAGTCTTTGAAGTAATCGTAGTGGCTGGTGGCATGGCGGTCGGGGTTCATCGCCACAAAGCCGGTGTACTGCAAAAATCCAGGGTACACACGGCGACCCGCACCCGGGAAGTTGGCCGGGACGCGGTAGATCACGTTGTTCTCGAACCACTCAAAGCTCTTGTTGGTGGCCAGGTTGTTCACCGAAGTAGGTGATTTGCGGGCATCGATCGGGCCGCCCATCATGGTCATGGTCAGCGGGGTCTTCTCGCCACGGCTGGCCATGAGCGACACGGCAGCCAAAACCGGCACGGTGGGCTGGCAAACGCTCACGATGTGGCAGTTGCCATAGATGGATTGCAGGTGACGGATGAATTCCTGCACGTAGTTGATGTAGTCGTCCAGGTGGAATTCACCTTCAGACAGGGGCACCAAGCGGGCATTTTTCCAGTCGGTGATGTAGACCTTGTGGTCTTGCAGCATGGTGCGCACGGTGTCGCGCAGCAAGGTGGCGTAGTGGCCTGACAAGGGCGCCACGATCAGCACAACGGGTTGGCTCTTGAGCTGGGTGAGGGTCGCAGGGTCGTCTGAAAAACGCTTGAAGCGGCGCAGTTCGCAAAAGGGTTTGTCGATCTCGATGCGCTCATGGATGGCGACATCGGTCTTGTTGACCTTGATGGTCTTGATGCCGAATTCTGGCTTTTCGTAGTCCTTGCCCAGACGGTGCATCAAGGCATAGCCTGCAGATGCCCGTTGGGCCAGAGGCGTCTGAGACATCGGATTGAGTGGGTTGCTGTACAGCTTGGCCGCAGCCTGCGCCAGATCGGAAAAGGGTTCCATGATCGAGCGTTGTGTTTCGAAGATCTGGTAAAGCATGTGACAGTTTCCCTAGGGTGCAACAATATGGTGCGGTGCAGCAATACTACAGGACGAAAGCGTTTATTTTTGGAGGCACAACCCTAATCGGCAGTCACCTTCCGGACCGCCCAAAAAGAAACCGCCCCGTCAGGGGCGGTTGCAAGCTTGACGTCAGTCAATTCAGATGACTTTGGCGATCGATGCGCAAACGTAGTCAATGTTCTTGCTGTTCAGCGCGGCCACGCACATGCGGCCGGTGTCGGTGCCATACACGCCGAACTCGCTGCGCAGACGCACCATCTGGTCTTTGGTGAGGCCCGAGTAGCTGAACATGCCGATCTGGGTGGTGATGAAGCTCATGTCTTGCTTCACGCCTGCAGCCTTGAGACTGTCCACCAGCTTTTGGCGCATGGCCTTGATACGCACGCGCATTTCAGCCAGTTCTTGCTCCCACTGGGCGCGCAGCTCGGGGTTGTTCAGCACAGCCGCCACCACCGCGCCGCCGTGGATGGGCGGGTTGGAGTAGTTGGTGCGGATGGCGATCTTCAATTGCGACAGCACGCGGGACGCTTCTTCTTTGTCAGAAGCCACCACCGACAGGGCGCCCACGCGCTCGCCGTACAGGCTGAAGCTCTTGGAGAAAGAAGTGGACACGAAGATGTTCAGGCCTGCAGCCACAAACTTGCCGATCACCGCGCCGTCTTCGGCGATGCCGTGGCCAAAGCCCTGGTAAGCCATGTCCAAGAACGCCGTGAGGCTCTTGGCCTTGACGACGGCAATGACCTGGTCCCACTGGGCGTCGGTGATGTCATAACCCGTAGGGTTGTGGCAGCAAGCGTGCAGCACGACGATGGTGCCTGCGGCAGCAGCGTTCAGGCTGGCCAACATGCCGTCGAAGTTGACGCCGCGCTTTTCGGCGTCGTAATAAGCGTAGGAGCTCACTTCAAAACCAGCGTTAACAAAAATGGCGCGGTGGTTTTCCCAGCTGGGGTCAGAAATCAGGACTTTGGCGTTGGGGCTGACTTTCTTCAGGAAGTCGGCGCCGATCTTCAGGCCGCCCGTGCCGCCGATGGCTTGCACGGTGGAGACGCGGCCCGACTTGACCACGTCAGATTCAGCACCAAACACCAGTGCTTTGACGGCGTTGTCATAGGCCACGATGCCGTCGATCGGCAGGTAGCCACGCGCAGTGGGGGTGGCCATCATGGTTTTTTCGGCGGCTTGCACACATTGCAGCAGGGGCAGTTTGCCGTTGTCGTCGAAGTACACGCCCACGCCCAAGTTCACTTTGTTGGGGTTGGTGTCGGCGTTGTATTGCTCGTTCAGACCCAGGATCGGGTCGCGGGGGGCCATTTCGACGGCGGAAAACAGAGACATGGAAAGTCCTTGGATTGTGTTCAGTGGTGGCAGGAAACCCGTTCCTCGGTTAGGCTTTCGGGTTGTCTCTGATTTTAACGGCCCGCCGGGCTTCCCCGATGACCGAACTCTCCGAAGTTTCTTTCGCCCCCCCCGCAGGCCAATTCGTGAGCTACCCTGGCTCGCCGTTTGAGCTGTTTCAGCCCTATCCGCCTGCTGGAGACCAGCCCGTGGCCATTGAGCAGTTGGTCGAGGGGGTGCACGACGGCGAGGTGTTCCAGACCTTGCTGGGTGTGACGGGGTCGGGCAAGACCTTCACCATGGCCAATGTGATCGCCCAGCTGGGGCGGCCAGCCATCGTGTTTGCGCCCAACAAGACGCTGGCCGCGCAGCTGTACAGCGAGTTCCGCGAGTTCTTCCCCAAAAACGCGGTGGAGTACTTCGTCAGCTACTACGACTACTACCAGCCCGAGGCCTATGTGCCGCAGCGCGACCTGTTCATCGAGAAAGACTCGGCCATCAATGAGCACATCGAGCAGATGCGCTTGTCTTGCACCAAAAGCATCATGGAGCGGCGCGATGTGGTCATCGTGGCCACGGTGTCGGCCATTTACGGTATTGGCGAGCCCGAGAGCTACCACCGCATGATCATGACGCTGCGCACTGGCGACAAGCTGGGCCAGCGCGACGTGATCGCGCAGCTGATCCGGATGCAGTACCAGCGCAACGACATGGAATTTTCACGGGGCAAATTCCGGGTCAGGGGCGACACCATCGACGTTTTCCCCGCAGAACATTCCGAGCTGGCCATCCGCATCGAATTGTTTGACGACGAAATCGAAAGCCTGCAGCTCTTTGACCCGCTCACGGGTCGCATTCGCCAAAAGATCCCGCGCTTCACGGTCTATCCGTCCAGCCATTACGTCACGCCGCGTGACAAGGTGCTGGCCGCGGTGGAGACCATCAAGGTCGAGCTGGCCCAGCGCCTGAAAGAGCTGGTGGGCATGGGCAAGCTGGTGGAGGCCCAGCGCCTGGAGCAGCGCACCCGGTTTGACCTGGAAATGCTGTCCGAAGTGGGCCACTGCAAAGGCATTGAAAACTACACCCGGCATTTGTCGGGGGCAGCGCCGGGCGACCCGCCCAGCACTTTGACCGACTACATGCCGCCCGACGCCATCATGTTTTTGGACGAGAGTCACCAAATGATTGGCCAACTCAACGCCATGTACAACGGCGACAAGGCGCGCAAAACCACGCTGGTGGAATACGGCTTTCGCCTGCCCAGCGCGCTGGACAACCGACCGCTCAAGTTCGAAGAGTTTGAAAAGCGCATGCGCCAGTGCATCTTCGTGTCGGCCACCCCCGCTGACTACGAAAAGACGCATTCGGGCAAAGTGGTCGAACAGGTGGTGCGCCCCACGGGCCTGGTCGACCCGCAGGTCGAAGTGCGGCCAGCCACCCACCAGGTGGACGATGTGCTGCAGGAAATCCGCATCCGGGTGGACAAGAACGAGCGGGTGCTGATCACCACGCTCACCAAGCGCATGGCCGAGCAGCTGACCGATTACCTGAGCGACAACGGCGTGAAAGTGCGCTACCTGCACAGCGACGTGGACACGGTGGAGCGGGTCGAGATTTTGCGCGATTTGCGGCTCGGTGCTTTTGATGTGCTGGTGGGCATCAACCTGTTGCGCGAGGGCCTGGACATTCCCGAGGTGTCGCTGGTCGCCATTTTGGATGCGGACAAGGAAGGCTTCTTGCGTGCCGAGCGCAGCCTGATCCAGACCATTGGTCGCGCAGCCCGAAACCTGAACGGCCGGGCGATTTTGTACGCTGACCGCATCACCGAGTCGATGAAAAAAGCCATGGGCGAGACCGAGCGTCGCCGCATCAAGCAGTTGGCGCACAACGAGGCCATGGGCATCACGCCCAAGAGCATCGTGAAAAAGGTCAAGGACCTGATCGACGGCGTGTACAGCGAAAAGTCAGGCAAAGAGGCCGAGCGCCTGGAACAAGCGGCCATGCAAAAAGCCAAGGTCGAGGACATGAGCGAGAAAGACATCGCCCGCGCCATCAAGCAGCTCGAAAAACAAATGATGGAACACGCCCGCAATCTGGAGTTCGAAAAAGCCGCGCAGGTACGGGACCAGCTGACCATCTTGAAAGAGCAGGCGTTTGGTGCCACGGGAGGCGACAACATCGTGCCTTTGATCCGGGCTTGAGCGAAATTGCACGTCGTTCCGTCCTGTATTTTTTTGTGTCACCCCGGACCAGTTTTTTCTTGTCTCACCCCAGACCAGTTTTTTTCATGTGTCACCCCGGACCAGTTTTTTTTCTTGTGTCACCCCGGACTTGATCCGGGGTCCATGGCGGTGATTTGCAGATGGATCCCGCATCAAGTGCGGGATGACAAATTTCATCAAGTGGGGGGTGACAAATTTCATCAAGTGGGGGGTGACAAATTTCATCAAGTGGGGGATGACCTGAGTGGAATACCCCTATAACCTGAGCGATTTGATCGGGATTGGTTTATACTTGACTCGTTTAGTCGGGAACCTGCTCATGCAGGGCAAAGACTGAGCGTTCACCCACTTCAGGAGCCTGCCATGCGTCTCACCACCAAAGGCCGTTTTGCCGTCACCGCCATGATCGATTTGGCTTTGCGTCAAGACGCAGGCCCCGTGACCCTGGCCGCCATCAGCCAGCGCCAACAGATTTCACTGTCCTATCTGGAGCAGCTGTTTGGCAAGCTGCGCCGCCACAACCTGGTCGAATCGACCCGTGGCCCCGGCGGCGGTTACACACTGGGCCGCAAATCCACCGACATCACCGTGGCCGACATCATTTTGTCGGTCGACGAGCCCATTGATGCCACCCACTGCGGAGGCAAGGAGAACTGCCATGGCGGCGACAGCCGCTGCATGACGCACGACCTGTGGGCTTCGCTCAATTCCAAAATGGTTGAATTCCTTGACTCCGTTTCCCTGCAAAAGCTGGTGGACGACCAGCTGGCCAAAGGCCTGGTGGTGGAATCCAAGCCCAACATCAAGCGCGCCATTTCGCCCATGCCGGTGGTCAAGCCCATCCGCGTGACCGGCCCCAACTCGGTGTTCGAGCTGGGCACGGTGTTTGCGAAATCCTGATTAAAAAGAAGTACTGACCATGACCACGCCACACTTCCCCATTTACCTCGACTACGGTGCCACCAACCCCTGCGACCCCCGCGTGGTGGACGCCATCATTCCTTGGTTGCGTGAGCACTTTGGCAACCCTGCGTCGCGCACCCACGCCTGGGGCTGGGAAGCCGAAGCCGCTGTCGAAAAAGCCCGCGAGCAGGTGGCCGACCTGATCGGAGCCGACTCCCGCGAAATCGTCTGGACCAGCGGCGCGACCGAATCCAACAACCTGGCCATCAAGGGCGCAGCGCACTTTTACAAGTCGCGCGGCAAGCACCTGATCACCGTCAAAACAGAGCACAAGGCCGTGCTGGACACCATGCGTGAGCTGGAGCGCCAGGGCTTTGAAGTGACTTACCTCGATGTGCAAGACGATGGTTTGCTCAACATGGACGCGCTCAAGGCCGCGATTCGCCCCGACACCATCTTGATCAGCGTGATGTTCGTGAACAACGAAATCGGCGTGATCCAGGACGTGACCGCCATTGGCAACCTGTGCCGCGAAAAAGGCATCATCTTCCACGTCGATGCGGCCCAAGCCACTGGCAAGGTTGAGATCGACATGACCCAGTTGCCCATCGACCTGATGAGCTTGGCCTCGCACAAAACCTATGGACCCAAAGGCATTGGCGCTTTGTATGTGCGCCGCAAACCCCGCATTCGCTTGGAAGCGCAAATGCACGGCGGCGGACATGAGCGCGGTATGCGCTCGGGCACCTTGCCTACCCACCAGTGCGTGGGCATGGGCGAAGCGTTCCGCATCGCCAAACTGGAGATGGCCCAGGACAACGCCAAGGCGCGTGCCCTGCACGACCGCCTGATCAATGGCCTGAGTGACATGGAGCAGGTGTTTTTGAACGGACACGCCACCCAGCGCGTGCCCCACAACATCAACATGAGCTTCAACTTCGTCGAAGGCGAGTCGTTGATCATGGGCATCAAGGGCTTGGCGGTCTCGTCCGGCTCGGCCTGCACCTCGGCCAGCCTGGAGCCCAGCTATGTGCTGCGTGCCCTGGGCCGCAGCGACGAGTTGGCCCACAGCAGCTTGCGCATGACGATTGGCCGCTGGACCACTGAAGAAGACATCGACTACGCGATCAAAACCATCCGCGAGAACGTGGCCAAGCTGCGCGAGCTCAGCCCACTTTGGGAAATGCACCAAGACGGTATCGATCTCAGCACGATCCAGTGGGCCGCCCACTGAGTTCACCTTGACCTGAATACGGAGAAAACACCATGGCTTATTCTGAAAAAGTGGTTGACCACTACGAAAACCCCCGCAACGTCGGCTCCTTTGACAAGGGCGACGAAGACGTGGGCACCGGCATGGTCGGCGCGCCCGCTTGCGGCGACGTGATGAAGTTGCAGATCAAGGTCAACCCGACCACCGGCGTGATCGAAGACGCACGCTTCAAGACCTACGGCTGCGGCTCGGCCATCGCTTCCAGCTCGCTCGTCACCGAGTGGGTCAAGGGTAAGACGCTCGATGAAGCAGCGGCTCTGAAGAACAGCCAGATCGCCGAAGAGCTGGCGCTGCCGCCCGTCAAAATCCACTGCTCCATCTTGGCCGAAGACGCCATCAAGGCCGCCGTGGACGACTACAAAAAGAAACACCTGAACTGACATGGCCATCACACTGTCTGCCGCCGCCGCCCGGCATGTGACCCGGTACCTCGCCAAGCGTGGCTCTGGCGTGGGTGTGCGTCTGGGCGTCAAGACCACGGGCTGCTCGGGCTTGGCCTACAAGCTCGAATACGTGGACGAAATCGCGCCCGAAGACGTGGTCTTTGAAGGCCACGGCGTCAAGGTGCTGGTGGACCCCAAAAGCCTGGCCTACATCGACGGCACCGAGCTGGACTTCGTGCGCGAAGGCCTGAACGAGGGTTTCCGCTTCAACAACCCCAACGAACGTGACCGCTGCGGTTGCGGCGAGTCGTTCCGCGTTTGAGTCGAGTGTGGGTTTTTGCGCGTGATTTCTCTCCAAGCCAACGACTTCGAGCTGTTTGATGTACCGGTGCAGTTTGCGCAAGACCGCGCACAGCTTGACGCCCGCTGGAAAGCCCTGCAGCGCGAAGCCCACCCCGACCGTTTTGCCGCCGAAGGCGCAGCCGCACAGCGCGTGGCCATGCAGTGGTCGGTGCGCATCAACGAGGCGTATCAGCGCCTGAAAGACCCGCTCAAACGCGCCGCCTATTTGTGCGAGTTGCAAGGCGCGCCTGTGCAGGCCGAGAACAACACGGCCATGCCCGCTGCATTCCTCATGCAGCAGATGGAGTGGCGCGAAAACCTCGAAGACACTGACAGCACGCAAGGGCTAGAAGCCCTGGCCGATGAGGTGGCTGCCGAGCAGCGCCGAGTGCAGCAAGAGTTGGCCCGCCTGTTGGACGAGGCCAAAGACCCGGCGCAGGCCGTGGGGCAGGTGAGGGCGCTCATGTTCATTGAGCGCTTCACGCAAGAAGTGAACGCTAAACTCGACCGATTGACTTGACCCTCGGGTCGCAACGCCTCATGCAGGTGGGCGACTTGAACACCACCCTTGATTGACCATGGCGTTACTGCAGATTTCTGAACCGGGCCAGTCGCCCGACCCCCACCAGCGCCGCATTGCCGTAGGCATTGACTTGGGCACCACCCATTCGCTGGTGGCTTCTGTGCGCAATGGCGTGGCCGAGTGCCTGCCGGACGACGACGGCCGGGTGATCCTGCCGTCTGTGGTGCGCTTCATGCCCGGCCAGGGCCGTCAGATCGGTTTTGACGCCGTGCAGTCTGCCGCCACCGACCCGGTCAACACCATCGCCTCGGTCAAGCGTTTCATGGGCCGTGGCCTGCAAGACATTGCCGACCGCAGCAAGCTGCCTTACGAGTTCATCGCCAGCGAAGGCACAGCCAAGGGTGGCATGCTCAGCATCCAGACCGTGCAAGGCCCCAAGTCGCCGGTGGAGGTGAGCGCCGAGATTTTGGCCACTTTGCGTTACCGCGCCGAAGACACCTTCAATGACGACTTGTATGGCGCGGTCATCACCGTGCCCGCTTACTTTGACGACGCTCAGCGCCAAGCCACCAAAGACGCGGCCCAGCTGGCTGGCCTGAATGTGCTGCGCCTGATCAACGAGCCCACCGCCGCTGCCATTGCTTATGGCCTGGACAACGCCAGCGAAGGCGTTTACGCCGTGTTCGACCTGGGCGGCGGCACCTTTGACATCTCCATCCTGCGCCTCACGCAAGGCGTGTTCGAAGTGCTGTCCACTGGCGGCGACTCGGCCTTGGGCGGTGACGATTACGACCAAGCTCTGGCCGATGCTGCCATGGCGCGTCAGCCCGCATTGCAGGTGGTCACGGCAGAAGACAAAACCCTGCTCAAGGCGGCAGCCCGTGCGGCCAAAGAGGCTTTGACGACCACCGATACGGCCAGCCTGAATGTTGCGCTGTCCACCGGCGACTTGTCGGTGCCCGTCAGCCGTGCTGATTTCGAGCAAGCCACCCAAGCCCTGACAGCCCGTTGCATCACCGCCGTCCGCAAAGCCCTGCGCGATGCCCAGCTGGCCAAAGATGACGTGCAAGGCGTGGTCATGGTGGGCGGCTCCACCCGCATGCCGCAAATCCAGCACGCCGTGGCCGAGTTTTTTGGCCAAGCCCCGCTCAACAACCTCAACCCCGACGAAGTCGTCGCTTTAGGTGCGGCCATTCAGGCCAACCAGCTGGCGGGCAACAACGCCGCTGGCGAATTGCTGCTGCTCGACGTGATCCCCTTGTCGCTGGGCATCGAGACCATGGGCGGCCTGGTCGAGCGCATCATCCCGCGCAACCAGACCATCCCCACCGCCATGGCGCAAGACTTCACCACCTACCAAGATGGCCAGACCGCCTTGGCACTGCATGTGGTGCAGGGCGAGCGCGATCTGGTGCAAGACTGCCGCAGCCTGGCCCGCTTTGAACTGCGCGGCATCCCGCCCATGGCCGCGGGCGCTGCCCGCATCCGCGTCACCTTCACGGTGGACGCCGATGGCTTGTTGAGTGTGGGTGCCAAAGAGCAAATCAGCGGTGTCGAAGCGCGCATCGACGTCAAGCCCTCGTATGGCCTGAGCGACGAGCAGATCGCCACCATGCTGCAAGAAAGCTTCACAACCGCGCAAGCCGACATGAAAGCCCGTGCGCTGGTCGAAGCGCGGGTCGATGCCGACCGCATGCTGCTGGCCACGCGAAGCGCCTTGGCGGCGGACGGCGATCTGCTGCAAGCCGACGAGCGCGCCGCCATTGACGCCCAGATGGCCACTTTGCAAGCAGCCATCCAGACCGAGCAAGACGCCAAGGCGCTGGAAGACTGCACCCAGGCGCTGGCCAAAGGCACCGAAGCCTTTGCGGCCGAGCGCATGAACCACAGCATCCAGAAGGCCTTGTCTGGCCAAAACATCCAGTCCTTGTAAAGTCCGACCTGCACCGAATTCAAAGACACCTATGCCCGTCATCAAAATCCTGCCCCACCCCGAGTACTGCCCCAACGGCGCAGAAATCACCGCGCCTGCGGGCACCAGCATCTGCGAAGCGCTGCTCGACAACAAAATCAACATCGAACACGCCTGCGACATGAGCGCGGCCTGCACCACCTGCCATGTGGTGGTGCGCGAAGGCTTCAAAAGCCTGGGTGAGATGGAAGAAACCGAAGAAGACCTGCTCGACCGCGCCTGGGGCCTGGAGCCCAACTCGCGCCTGAGCTGCCAGGCCTTTGTGGCCAAACAAGATTTGGTGATCGAGATCCCGCGCTACACCATCAACCACGCCAAAGAAAACCACTGAGGCCAGACATGCGTCAAATCGTTCTGGACACCGAAACCACGGGCCTCTCGGCCGAAGGCGGCGACCGCATCATCGAGCTCGGTTGTGTGGAGCTGTATGCCCGCAAGCTCACGGGCAACAACCTGCATTTTTATTTCAACCCTGAGCGTGACAGCCACGAAGACGCGCTCAAGGTGCACGGCATCAGCAACGAATTTTTGCGTGACAAACCCAAGTTTGCCGAGTTGTCTGAAGAAATTCTGGACTACCTCGGTGATGCCGAACTCATCATCCACAACGCGGCGTTTGACATTGGCTTTTTGAACAAAGAGCTGGAGCGTGTGGGCAAAAAGCCGCTCAAGGCCTACGTCAGCAACGTGATCGACACCCTGGCCATGGCCAAGGAAATGTTCCCGGGCAAGCGCAACAGCCTGGATGCCTTGTGCGACCGACTGGAAGTGGACAATTCAGGCCGCACGCTGCACGGTGCCTTGCTGGACGCCGAGTTGCTGGCCGACGTCTACATCAACATGACGCGTGGCCAAGAGGCCTTGTTGATTGACGCGGGTGATGCGTCCACCGACACCCAGGCTGTGGTGGTGCAAGTGGATTTGAGCACCTACGTGCTGTCTGTATTGCCCGCCAATGCGCAAGAGTTGGCGGCGCATGACGATGTGCTGACGCAGCTGGACAAGTCGAGTGGTGGCAAAACTGTTTGGCGTCAGATACAAGCCGCTTGAGGGCGCTGACAAGGATCCATTTTTTGCGCGTTCGGTCCAATTCAGCGGTATTTTTGTGCCATAATTCAAGTCTTCGCTGAGAAGCGTAGGGCGGTTAGCTCAGGGGTAGAGCACTGCATTCACACTGCAGGGGTCACAAGTTCGAAACTTGTACTGCCCACCAAAAACACCCAATCAAAAAGCACTTGAGAGAGATCTCAAGTGCTTTTTTGTTTTTTCATTCGCATGTCGATGATTCTTTTCGTGAACGAATTCGTCTGGACGTTTTCTCGCAAGTTGCAGTAAGCTACAAGGTTTTCCACGTAACTTGTTGTCGTTCATGGACAGTCCGCTTCCATCCATCCCTGCCAAACGCTATTTCACCATCGGTGAAGTGGGCGAATTGTGTGGTGTCAAGCCGCATGTTTTGCGCTATTGGGAGCAGGAATTTACCCAGCTTCGGCCAGTCAAGCGCCGGGGCAATCGCCGTTATTACCAGCACCATGAGGTGTTGATGATTCGGCGCATTCGTGACTTGCTTTATGACCAAGGCTTCACCATCAGTGGTGCACGCAACCGTTTGCAAGAGTTGGTGCAGACCGAGCGTCAACTGCGACGCGGTGCAGCTGAAGGCGCTGATTTGGACGAGACCTCGTCAAACACAGATGAATCGAACACAGACGAATGGTCTGGTGAGCCTTCTGAGCGGTTGGCCCTGGCCGATGTCGAGTGGGCCGACGATGGCGCAAAAGGCCTTTCGCTGAAAAATGAGCTGATTGAAATTCGGTCCTTGCTCACCCTTTGAGGGTGAATTTATGCGGTTATAATTCAAAGCTTGTCGGCGTGTAGCGCAGCCTGGTAGCGCACTTGCATGGGGTGCAAGGGGTCGCGAGTTCGAATCCCGCCACGCCGACCATTTATTTTTATAAAACCTCCAACAGGTATCTGTTGGAGGTTTTTTTTCGGGGTCCGTGGCATGACTTACTACAACGAAATCTATTTCGCACTGTTTGGCACGATGTTTGGCATGTTGACTATCAGCACCATCCCCTATTACCGCAATAATTCTGGTGCCGAAGGCTACTGGCTGTCAGGCATACCGCTAGCAGGTGGGTTGTCTTATTTTTTGTTTTTGTTGGCACCCCACGTGCATCGAGGCCTGTTAACGCCAGCCAATTTCATTTTGGTGGCGTTCACGCTGGGGCCTGCGTTTTTAATGCGCCATTGGCTGGGCAAAGATTCCCGTAAAGCCTTGTTTTTTATCGCTATTTTGTGGGGCTTTTCTGCTGCATTCTTTGAATATTTGCGTTTGCACGGCAATTTTCAGCAACGCGTTTTGCTGGTCGTCGCATGGCTGGTCGCCGCCTGTATCTGGACATGCATCGAAGCACACAGCCTCTATCAACAACGCAAATCTTTTTACATTTTGGCCTTGATCGCCAGTGCCTTGCTGGGGGTGATCGTCAGCGTGATGCGCCTGATCTTGATTTTCAGTGACACGCCGAGCAACATCAATTTGTACGAAGAGCCCTTTCTTCAAATAATGCTTCGTTTTGTCTTGGGCGTGTGTCTGATGTTCATTTCAGTTTTTTTGATCACCCATGCCAACGAACGACTGCACTGGATCAATTTTTCGATCCAGCAAGCCAAGGATAAATCGGAGTCCATGAATGAAGAGCTGACTCAGCTCGTTCGCGAGCGCGACCACATGCTGATGATCAACTCGCGCTTTTCCACCGTCAGCTCTTTGGCCATGTTCAACTCGGCCATCGTGCATGAACTCAGCCAACCGCTTGCCGCATTGAATTTGACTTTGCAAGAGGCGCAATGGCGCACCAAAACCGCAGACCCATCGCTTCAGACCTCCATTGAGTACAGCGTGAGCTTGGTGCAAAAAATCGGGCAAATGAACCACAGTTTGCGCAATTTGATGATGGCCCAAAAGCCCGATTTCGAGACCGTTGCCCTCGATTCCTGCCTGCAAGACATACTTCCGATTTTGCAAAACGAAGCCAGTCGGCGTCACGTCTTGCTGGGAACTCCCCCAGCCAGTGGCCCATTGCCAGTGATTGCGAATAAAGTGATGTTTGAGCGCATCGTCTTCAACCTGGTGGCCAACGCCATGGACGCCTTGTCAAGCAACGCCACGCCCGGTCAAAAACCTCACATCGGCATGGCCTTCACGCAGGAAATTCGGCGCGACCAAGACCATGTCGTGTTGACGGTGACTGACAACGGACCTGGATTCCCAAAACATTTGTTGTCCAGTGACTGGTTGCATTTCCAGTCCACCAAGGAGACCGGCATGGGCGTCGGTCTCATTTTGTGTCACTACATCTTGAGCACTTGGCGTGGTGAATTGGTCTTGGCCAACCAGCCCAGCGGTGGTGCCTTGGTTCAGTTGTGGATTCCGCTCAGCAAACAGGCCAACCCGGCAGCCTGATCACCTGCCCACCTCAGTTCAAACCCAGCTGCTGAATGCCCAGTGCCAGCTGCTGCAAAGAGCTGGCCTGCATCTTCTCCAGAATGCGTGACTTGTGCACCTTGATCGTCGCATTGCTGATGCCCAGGTTGACGGCAATTTGTTTGCTCAACAAACCTTCCACCAGCAAAGCGCAGACTTCTTTTTCGCGAGGGGTCAGGCTGTTGTAACGTTCGCGCAGCGTCAACTGTAGCGACAGTGCCTGCGAATTTTGTTGGTCTTTTTCCAACGCATGCGCTATTGCAGTCAACAAGTCTTCCAAATTGAAGGGCTTGAACAGGAAATCGACCGCGCCTTGCTTCATGCTCAAGACGATTTCGCTGGATTCCCATTCGCCACTGATGAAAACGATCGGCGTTTTGCGGCCAATGTCCTGCAGCCGTTTTTGCAATTCCACGCCCGACATGGACGGCATGCGCATGTCCATCAGGATCACAGCGGGTGATACCGGCATGGATTCCTGCAAGAACACCAGTGGATCGTTGTAAACCTCGGTCGAAAAACCCAGCCGCTTCAATGTGTCGCCCAAGGCAGAAGCCACAACTTCGTTGTCGTCGATCACATAAACGTGTTTCATGGCGGGTGCTGGCTGCTTAGCGCGGATCAAAAAAGTCATCCTAAGAGCGTACGTCAATCCTGGCTATTAGCTCAAGAGCTGATTTGATTTGGTTTTTTTGTTGAAAGCATCAATTAACCGATAAAAATATCAAAATATTAGCCCAATGGTGAATAGTCGGAAAACGTGGTTTTTGATACTTTTGACACATCTAGAAAAAGTCTTCAAACAACCATCGTTTGCCCTCCCTATAGGGGCTGGCTCACGGTGAAAACAACCCAAGGAACCACCATGTTGCACACCATCTCTTCGCTCTTGACCCGTCAAATTGCCGCCCACGGTATCCATCGCTGCGCCGCTATGACTGCTGTCGCGGTCCCGATGCTGTTTGCCACAGCCCAAGCGCAGTCGCAATCCCTGGAAGGCGTGATTCGCCAAGCCTTGCTTGACTACCCAGGCATCAAAGCTGTGAACGCCGGCGTCATGGGGGCCAAAGCCGACATCGATCGCGCCAACGGCGCATTGATGCCTACCCTGTCTCTCAACGCATCGGCCAACAAAATCAAGGACAGCGACGCGGATCAAAAAGCCATGGCCACACCTTGGCTGACCTGGAGCGTTCCCCTCAATGGGCGCGTTCGCGCCGACATTCAGCGCACCGAAAGCGCGGCCAAAGTGGCTGACGCCAAATTGCAAGTGACCCGTGACGACATCGCATTGCAAGCCGCCGAGGCTTGGCTGGCGGTCGTGCGCGGCCAGCAAATGGTGCAGCTGGCGCAGCAAAATGTGGCCGAGCACAACGCCATTTTGGGTGACATTCAAAAAATCGTGGCAGTCGATGCCGGCCGCTCGCTGGACCTGGCTCAAGCCCAAGTGCGCTCGGACGCTGCCCAAACCAACCTGACTCAGCGCCAAGCCGAACTCAAGCAAGCGCAAGAAAAATTGGCCCGTTTCACCCCCGATGCCCGTCAGAGCGCTGCCTTTGGCCGCTACCCCCAGTTGCCCAAAGCCGTCCCTGCTGACTCACAGCAAGCCCTGTCTGCCATGACCAGCCCCGCACTGGCCCAAGCCCAAGCCCAATTCGAAGAAGCTCAAGCCCGTGTTCAATCTGCCAAGGCGTTGCACAACCCCACGCTTGACCTGAGCCTGGGCCGTCAGCACCTGGGTGCCATTGCCGGTGCCAAAACCGTTGCCACAGCCACCTTCAGCTTGCCTCTTTACCAAGGTGGTCAAGTCGATGCGGGTGTGCGCTCGGCCGTTGCGCAAGCCACCGCAGCACAAGACACCTTGGCTGAAACCGAACTCGTGGTCAAAGAGCGCGTGCGACTGGCCTATGCCGATCTGGCCTCAGCACAAGCCCGCTTGAGCTTGGCAGCCCAGCAGCGCACCAGTGGCTCCCAACTCGTGTCCGGCTACAAAGAGCAATTCCGTCTCGCACGCCGCAGCTTGCTGGACCTGCTCAACATCCAGAGCGAATACGCCAGCTACCAGCAAGCCGAAGCCCTGGCGCAGCACGACGTCAAAGCGGCTGAATACCGCATCACAGCCGCCTTGGGCCAATTGGCACGCAGCTACAGCGCCCAGTAATCTGACCCAGCAGGTCAGACCTTTTCCCTGCATCGAATTTCGGGGTGGCCCAGTGCCACCCGCACAGCATCAGACGACTCAAAATGGCCAATTACAAACTCATCCAGATCCAAGGCTCCAGCATCACCGAAACAGCCATACCGCAAGGTGCTGTGGTGGCCAAGTCACGCACCATTTACCGAGTCAAAGACGAGGTCGGCGCTCAACCTGAAAAGATGGTGCTGTGGCGTCGTGGCAGTGATTTGGTGGTGGAAGTTCAAGGCCAAAAAGTCCTGACCCTGTCTGGCTTTTATGCCGCCGGTATTGATGCGGCTCAGGCCCCGCAATACCTGCTCGACACGGGCGTGCCGGGCAACCCATGGGTCGTCACAGGTCGTGAGCCACAGCAAAAACTTTCTCCCAACGAAGACCTGGTCTGGAAGCTTGACGACGACGTGGTCAACACGCCCATTTCTCACGACCAGCTGCAGCAAATCTGGGCGAATGCCCAAGTGCGCGAAGGTCAAGACGTCAGCGTCCACCGCTACAGCGGCGATGAGGGCGCACGCCAGGAAATTCAGGACCTGCTCAAACGCTGGTCCAGCCACGCCGACGGGCAGAGCCATGCCGACGGTCTGACAGATGGGGATGCTCAGAAAAATAGCCAGGCTGGTGGTGCAAATGGCACAGTCAACCAAGTCCCGGCGACAGAAATCGGTGACCTCGTCATCACTGGCAGCATTGCTGCCGGTCCCGTACACAGCGGTGTCACGCTCTACGCCTACGACACCACTGGCCAGTTGCTGGGCAGCAGCGTCATCGGTGTCGACGGCCGCTACACCATTACCGTGCCCCTCAAAGGCGACTACCGTGGCACCGTGCTGCTCAAAGTCATGGACAGCAATGCCGCGGGCAGCAACTACCTTGACGAAGTCACTGCCTCAAACAAAAGTCTCGACACCACCTTGCGCGCACTGGGTGTAGCGCAAGAAGGCCAGCTTCAGTTCACAGTGACGGGCTTGGATGCGCACCTCGTCATCAACATCACTCCTCTGACCGAGTTGGCCGTACGCCAAGCGGGCGTGGTTGGTGATGTGGCTGTCGCCGCCACTGCGGCCTTGCAAGCCAACGCCAACGTGGCCACAGCCTTTGGTTTGGCCGGCGTTGCGCTCACGGGCGATGTCATCACCACCAACAGCGCCGCCTTCGACGCCCGAAATGGGCTGAGCGATGCAGAAAAATACGGCCTGGCTCTCACCAAACTTTCGGGTCTGGACAGCTTGAACGCCGGCAGCATGGCCGTCTCGCTGGACTTGTTGGCGGCCAACCTGAGCGGCAATGCTTTGAGCGCCACCGGTGCCACCTTGGTTGACCAAGGCCGTGTCAAAGCCTTGGACAGCCTGAAGGCCGCAGGCACCACATTCAATTCGGGGGCGGGCGATCTTGACAACAACACGGTGCTCAATCGGCAATTGCTGGGTGAAATCGTGGTCACCGAACAAAGACTCAATGCGCAAGGTCAACTGGTGGTCAGTGGCACCGCCTTGCCCGGATCCAGGCTGACCATCACGCTGCCCGATGGCACCACGCAGCAGACGGATGTTGATGTTTCGGGCGCTTTCACATTGACCTCGACCACACAGCAGGCCACCAGTTACTACACCCTTCAAATATTGGGTGCTGATGCTCTCAGTGCTAGCGTTGTCAACAGGGCGCCTGCCGCCATATTTGCAGACATGGCGGCAGCGAGTGACACCGGCATCAGTCATACCGACAACATCACCCGCGATACCACGCCCACCATCAGTGGCACGGGCACGGCTGGCGACACCATCACTGTGACCATGCCGGGTACCGGTGAGGTGCTGACCACCACCGTCGCTGCCGATGGCACCTGGAGCGTCACACCCACCCGGCCACTGGCAGATGGAACGGCCAGCGCCAGCGTGATCGCGACCAACACCGTCGGTAGCAGCCCGGCCACTTCTGTGCCCATCACCATCGACACCACACCGCCCGTCGTGCCCACGGTTGCGGCGCTCACCAGCAACACACTCACGCCCACAATCACCGGCACAGCAGCGGTGGCGGCAGGTGAAACTTTCACGGTCACCGTTCACGGTGCCACCTACGCCGTGACACCCAACGCGCAAGGTCTCTGGTCTCTGGATCTGGCATCGGCCGTACCCACCAGCGGCACGCTGGGCACTTTTGCCAACGGTAACAACTACAGCGTCACTGCCACCACCACCGATGTCGCTGGCAACACCAGCATCGACACCTCGGCCGGCGAGCTGACCATCAACACCAGTGCACCCAGCGTCACACTGCCCGAAGCCCCCAGAGGCGTGAACGCCACTGAAGTCGGCAGCAACACCGGCACGCCCTTGGTCATTCGTTTGCCCCAAAACGCGCAAGACGGTGACACGGTCACCAGCGTGGTCACCAAGCCCGATGGCACCACGCTCACATTGACCACGGTCTTGAGCCAGGCAGACATCGATGCAGGCAGCATCGAACAAATCATCTTGACGGCTGCTCTGACAGTCAACGGTGTCTGGAACACCAGCACCACCATCACCCCCAATGGCGGCACTGCAGGCCCAGCTGCGCCCGGCAGTTTCACGCTCGACACCGTGGCCCCCGCTGCCCCTGCGGCCGATGTGGCCGCCCTCAGCGACACCGGCACCAGCAACACCGACAACCTGACAACCGACACCACGCCCACCATCAGCGGTGGCAGCGCCACGCCCGGTGACACCATCACCGTGACCATGCCCGGTACAGGCGAAGTGCTCACCACCGTGGTGGCCGCCAACGGCACCTGGAGCGTCACACCCACCCAAGCCTTGGCAGATGGTCCTGGCAACGTGAGCGTCACTGCCACTGACCCGGCTGGCAACACCAGCGCAGCCACCACCGTCGCGCTGGTCATCGACGCCACCGCGCCTGCAGCCCCCGTGGCCGATGTGGCTGCCGCCAGTGACACTGGTGCCAGCAGCACCGACAACATCACCCGCGACACCACACCCGAGATCAGCGGCACAGGCACGGCTGGTGACACCATCACCGTCACTTTGCCCACAGGCGAGGTGCTGACTGCGGTGGTGGCTGGCAATGGCAGCTGGAGCGTCACGCCCACCCAAGCGTTGCCAGAGGGCACCACGAATGTGACCGTCACCGCGACTGACGCGGCCGGTAACGTCAGCGCACCGGCCACCGTGCCCGTGACCATCGACTCCACAGCGCCTGCTGCACCTGCAGCCGACCTGGCCGCCAGCAGCGACAGCGGTGCCAGCAACACCGACAACATCACCACGGACACCACGCCTACCATCACCGGCAGCGGTACGCCCGGTCACGTCATCAAGCTGTATGCACCCGATGGCGTCACAGTTTTGGGAACGGCGACGGTCGCCAACGACGGCACTTGGAGCATCACGCCCGCCACGGCGCAACCCGAGGGCCTCAACACCTTCAAGGTTACCGCCACCGACCTGGCAGGCAACACCAGTGCCCCGGCCGACGTGCCGGTCACCATCGACAACACCGCCAACGTGCCCACGGTGGTGCCCACACTGGGCAACACCCTCACGCCGGTGATCACCGGCGGAGCCAACCTGGCCCCTGGTGAGAACCTCACCGTGACCGTGGGTGGTGCCACTTACGCGGTGGTGCCCGATGCCCAAGGCACTTGGACTTTGAACCTGGCCACCGCCACGCCGGTCACCGGCACACTGACCTTGGCCAACGGTACCCACAGCGTGACCGCCGTCATCGCGGACGCCGCAGGCAACGTGGGCACCGACATCAGCACGAACGAACTCGTCATCGACACCGGTCGCATCGCGGTCAGCTTGCCTGAAGCGCCCTTGGGTGTGAACGCAGCCGAAGCCGCCAGCGCAGGCGGCACGCCCGTCGTCTCTCTGTTGCCTGTGGGCGCTGTGGCCGGTGACGTGGTCACCACCACCGTCACCAAGCCCGGTGGCGGCACGCTCACTTTGACCACCACGCTCAGCGGTGCCGACATCCTGGCGGGCCGCATCAGCCAGCTGATTCCGAGCAGCGAGCTGTCCAACGCCAACAATGGCGCTTGGACCACCAGCACCACCCTCAGCCACAACAACGTGGCTGGCACAGCCACGCCCGGCGGTTTCACGCTCGACACCCTGGCACCGGCAGCACCAACGGCCGATGTGGCCGCCCTCAGCGACACCGGCAGCAGCAACAGCGACAACAACACCGCAGACGACACCCCCACCATCCGTGGTGCGGGGGCCACACCGGGCGACACCATCACCGTGACCTTGCCCACGGGCGAAGTGCTCACCGCCGTGGTGGACCCCAACGGCACTTGGAGCGTCACGCCCACCCAACCCTTGCCAGACGGCGCAGCCAACGTGCTGGTCACCGCCACCGACCCCGCAGGCAACACCAGCGCACCGACCACGGTGGCGCTCGTCATCGACACCGCCGCTCTCGCAGCACCGGGCGTCGCCATTCCTGAAGCAGCGGGTGGTGTCAGCGCCGCAGAAGCCGCCAACGGCGTGCAACTCTCAGTGACACTGCCGGCAGACGCCCGCGTGGGCGATGTGGTCACCACCGTGGTCACAGCGCCCAACGGCAGCACCAGCACCCTCACATACATCGTGCTGGCGGCTGATGTGTCCACGGCCAATGGCGGCACCGCCATCGGCAGCGGGCCCTTCACCGTCACGCAAACTGTGCCGCTCCTGACACTGCAACCATTAGGTGCCAACACCGCCTACTTGGATGGCGACTGGACCACCCGCTCCACGCTCACCGACCCCGCAGGCAACGTCAGCCCCGCCATGGCCGATGGGTTCACGCTCTCGGCCACGCCGCCCACCATCAGCATCGCCACCGTTGCTGGCGACAACACGGTCAACGCCGCAGAGGCCAGCGGCGCCTTGCCCGTTGCAGGCACCACCACGGCCGAGCCAGGCCAAACCGTGACCGTTCAACTTGTGAATGGTGCCACCGTGCTGGGCACCTACACCGCCGTGGTGCAAGCCAATGGCAGTTACAGCCTCAACATTCCTGCTGCCGACTTGCCTGCAAACGGTTCTTACGCCCTCAAGGCCGACGTGTCGAATGCTGCAGGCACGCCTGCCACGCAGGCCAGCCGTGCGCTGACCGTTGACACCACCGCGCCGGTCATCACCATCACCAGTATTGCAGGCGATGCCATCGACCCCACCCACCTCACCGGCGAGTTCAACGCCGCCGAGCGCGGTGCGTTGACTTCCAGTGCTGTCACCACACGCCCGGTCATCAGCGGCACCACCAATGCTGAGGTGGGCCAAACCGTCACCCTCACGCTGGACAGCCAAACCTACACCACCACCGTGCAAAACGGAGGCGTTTGGAGCTACACGCTCAGCAACGCTGATGCGCTCGGCCTGAACCACGGCAGCACCTACGCCATCACCGCGACAGTCAGCGACCTGGCGGGCAACACCGGCACCGACACCGACAACGGCCTGGTCGTCAACACTGCGGCCCCTGACATCCCGACCGTGGTCGAGCAATACACCGCGCTGCACGCGCCCACCATCACCGGCCGCGCCATGAAAGACGCCGGGGGCAACACCTACATCAACTTGGCCAACGGTGACGTGCTCACCGTGACGGTGAACAGCGCCACCTACACCCTGACGGTGGGCGGCACCAGCAGCCCTGCAGGTCTGACTTACACCAACGGCACCTGGAGCTTGCTGCCCGCCAGCATCCCCAACGGCCACTACGAAGTCGCCGTCAGCGTCACCGCCGGTGGCATCACCAAGACCGACATCTCCAACACCGAGCTGCACATCAACGATGTGCCTCCCGCCATCACCCTCAACCCCATCAGCGGCGGCACGCTGAACGACGCTGAAAGCGCGCAGCCTCTGCCCATCACCGGCACCACCGATGCGCCCGTAGGCGCCACGGTCACCCTCACTCTGGACGGCCAAACTTACACCGCCGCTGTGCAAGCCGGTGGCGTTTTCAGCGTGACCGTGCCCGGCTCGGCTGTGACCGCCATCGCCGATGGCACCCAAACCGTCAGCGCCAGCGTGGTCAACGCCTATGGTCTGACCGGCAACGGCACCCAAAGCTTCATGGTCGACACCACGGCACCCGGTGCCGCCACCGTGGCCATTCCTGAAGGCACCCTGGTCAACGCTGCCGAAGCGCTCAGCGCAGGCGGCACAGCCCTCAACATCACACTGCCCGCTGGCTCGCAAGTCGGCGACGTGGTCAAAAGCGTGGTCACTGCACCCGATGGCTCAGTGCTGGTCCTCAGCACCACGCTCACTGCCGCCCACATCACGGCCGGCAGCATCAGTCAGCTCATCCCCACCTCGGCGCTCACGGCCGATGGTGCTTGGACCACATCGACCACCATCACCGACACCGCTGGCAACACAGGCCCAACCAGTGCGGGCGGCTTCACCCTCGACACCACTGCGCCTGCTGCGCCCTCGGGCATTTTGAACAGCGCCAGCGACACGGGCTTGGCGGGTGACAGCACCACCAGCGACACCACCCCCACCCTGAGTGGGGCAGGGGAGCCCGGCGACACCATCACCGTCAAAGACGCTGCGGGCAACGTCATTGCCACGGCCACCGTGCAAGCCGATGGCACCTGGAGCGCCACACCTACAGCCGCATTGCCAGAAGGCCTCAATGCCTTGAAAGTCACAGCCACTGACCCGGCGGGCAACACCAGCGCCCCGGCCGACTTGCCTGTCACCATCGACACCATGGCCAACGTGCCCACGGTCGTACCTACTTTGGGCAACACACTCACGCCCGTGCTCACCGGCGGTGCCAACTTGGCCCCCGGCGAAACCCTCACCGTGACTGTGGGCGGTGCCACTTATGCCGTCACGCCTAACGCCCAAGGCGTCTGGACACTCAACCTGGCCACCGCCACGCCCACCAGCGGCGCATTGTCCTTGGCCACGGCCAACACCTACAACGTCACCGCCGTCATCACCGACGCCGCAGGCAACGTGGGCACCGACGTCAGCACCGGCGAGCTCAGCATCGACGTCGGTCGCATCGCCGTCAGCTTGCCCGAAGCATCGAATGGCGTGAACGCCGCAGAAGCCGCCAGCGTGGGTGGCACACCGGTGGTGTCATCTCTGCCTTCAGGCGCTGTGGCTGGCGATGTGGTCACCACCATCGTCACCAAGCCCGGTGGCGGCACACTCACGCTCACCACCACGCTGAGCGCCACCGACATCGTGGCGGGCAGCATCAGTCAACTGATTCCGAGCAGCGAGCTGACCAACGCCAACAACGGCGCTTGGACCACCAGCACCACCCTCGATCACAACGGTGTGCCCGGCACAGCCACGCCCGGCGGTTTCTCGCTGGACACGGTGGTCCCAGCAGCGCCAGCGGCTGACGTGGACGCCGCCAGCGACACCGGCAGCAGCAGCACCGACAACAACACCAGCGACAACACGCCTGTCATCAGCGGCACAGGCGCCACACCCGGCGACACCATCACCGTCACCTTGCCCACGGGCGAAGTGCTCGAAGTGGTGGTGCCCGCCAATGGCAACTGGAGCGTCACACCCACCCAAGCCTTGCCCGACGGCGCGGCCAACGTGCTGGTCACAGCCACCGACCCCATGGGCAACACCAGCGCCGCGACCACTGTGGCGCTCGTCATCGACACCACCGCCCCCGCTGCGCCTGTGGCCGACGTGGCCACCAGCAGCGACACCGGCACCAGCAGCACCGACAACCTGACGCGCGACACCACGCCCACCCTCAGCGGCACCGGCACGGCAGGCCATGTCATCACCGTGACCCTGCCCACCGGCGAAGTGCTCAACACCGTGGTGGCGGGCGACGGCACCTGGAGCGTCACACCCACGCAAGCCCTGCCCGAGGGCAGCGCCAACGTGAGCGTCACCGCCACCGACCTGGCGGGCAACACCAGCGCCCCGGCCAACGTGGCGCTTGTCATCGACACCCAGGCCCCCGCAGCCCCTGCAGCCGACATTCTGGCCACCAGCGACAGCGGCCGCAGTGACATCGACAACATCACCCGCGATGACACACCCACCATCGGTGGTGGTGGAGCCACGCCTGGTGACACCATCACCGTCACCATGCCCGGCACAGGCGAAGTCTTGACCGCCGTGGTGGCTGCAGACGGCAGCTGGTACGTCACACCCTTGCAAGCCCTGGCCAACGGCACCGCCCAAGTCAGCGTGACCGCCACCGACCCGGCGGGCAACGTGAGCCCCCCCACCCTGGTGCCGGTGACCATTGACACCACCGCGCCCACAGCGCCTGTGGCCGACGTGGCCGCAGAAAGCGACAATGGCGCCAGCAACACCGACAACCTGACCAACGACACCACCCCGACCCTCCGTGGCACGGGCAGTGCGGGCGACACCATCACGGTGACCTTGCCCACCGGCGAAGTGCTCACCACCGTCGTGGCCAGCGACGGCAGCTGGAGCGTCACACCCACCCAGGCCCTGCCCAGTGGCGTGGCCAGTGTGTCGGTCACCGCGACCGACGCGGCGGGCAACACCAGCCCCGCTTCGACTGTGGACTTGACCATTGACACCTCAGCGCCCGCTGCGCCAACGGTGAACACCTCTCTCACCTCAGACACCACGCCTGTCCTCCGGGGCACGGCCAGCGTGCAGCCTGGTGAGACCCTCACCGTCACCGTCAACGGTGCCACCTACACCGTGGTGCCCGACGCACAGGGCCAGTGGCGCGTGGACACCCAAACGGCTGTGCCCACCAGCGGCACTTTGGCCCCGTTTGCCAACGGCCAGACCTACAACGTCACGGCCACCACCACCGACGCTGCAGGCAACAGCACCAGCGACGTCAGCACGGGCGAACTGTCCATCGACACCAGCCTGCCTGCCACACCCGCAGACCCTGACTTGACCGCTGCAACCGACACTGGCGCGAGCGATACCGACAACCTCACCAGCAACAACACGCCCAGCTTCGCCGTCACGGCGCCCCCTGCAGGCGGCACACACATCTTGTATGTGGATGGTGTGGCCGTTGCGGCCACTTATGCCAACGGCGTGCTCACACCCAACAGCGCCTTGCCTGACGGCCCGCACACCATCACCTACGCCGTGCAAGTGGGCAGCTTTGTCAGTGAAACCAGCGGTCCATTGGCCATCGTCATCGACACCGCTGCCCCGGCTGCACCCCCAGCCCCCGACCTGACATCGGCCACCGACAGCGGTGGCAACACCAGCGACGACGTCACCGGCAACAACCGACCTGATTTCGCCGTCACGGCCCCGCCTGCAGGCGGCAGTGTGGTGTTGTTGGTCGACGGTGTGGCGGTTGCGGCCACCTACGACCCCAACACGGGCACCATCACGCCCAACAGCCCCTTGGCCGACGGCGTGCGCGCCATCAGCTACCAGCTGGTGGACGCCGCAGGCAACACCAGCAGCGCCAGTGCCGCACTGTCGGTCACCGTCGACACGGCAGCTCCGGCCACACCCGCCGCGCCCGACATGACCGCGGCCACCGACAGCGGCGTCAACACCGACAACCTGACCAGCGACACCACGCCCAGCTTTGCTGTTTCTGCGCCGCCCGCTGGCGGCAACGTGGTGCTGTACGTCGATGGTCTGGCCGTTCCCGCCACTTACGCCAACGGAGAAGTCACGCCCCTGGACCCTTTGCCAGCCGGCGCACACACCATCACATACGCCTTGGTCGATACCGCTGGCAACGCCAGTGCCGCCAGCCCCAGCCTGGCCATCACCATCGATGCCACGGCGACAGCCGCACCCACAGTCGCCATCGCAGAGGCCGCAGGCGGCGTCAGTGCTGCTGAAGCCGCCGATGGCGTTGCGCTGAGCATCACGCTGCCCGCAGGGGCCGCTGTGGGCGACGTGGTCACCACAGTTGTGGCAGGCCCAGGCGGTGCCACCATCACCCTGACGACCACCTTGAACGCGGGACACATCACCGCCGGCAGCATCAGCGAGACGGTCCCCTACAGCACGCTGCATCCTTCAACCAGCTACCTGGATGGCGCTTGGACCACCAGCACCACCTTGACCGATGCGGCAGGCAACACCAGCCCCGCCGATACCGATGGTTTCAACTTGGCGGCCAACACCCCCACCGTGACCATTGGTACCGTGGCGGGTGACGACACCGTCAATGCAGCCGAAAAATCCGGCGCTGTGGCCGTGGGCGGCAGCGTGACCTTTGTGGAGCCTGGCCAGACTGTCACCGTGAAGATGATGAACGGTGCAGCCGTGATGGCGACCTACACGGCCATCGTGCAGGCCAACGGCACCTACAGCCTCAACATCCCTGCCGCCGATCTGCTGTCCGTGAATGATCGCAGCTACACCCTGACCGCCGATGCCACCAACTTGGTGGGCACGGCCGCCGCGCAAGTGACCCGTGCTTTGGTGCTGGATGCCACTGCGCCGGCCATCAGTGTGACCAGCGTGTCCGGTGACGCCGTCACAGGCTCGCAAAACGGCACTTTCGGTGTCAGCGAACGCGGCTTGCCCTCGGCAACCGTGACCATATTGCCCGTCATCAGCGGCACCACCGACGCTGCAGACAACGCCGTGGTGACATTGACCCTCAACGGCCAAACCTACACCACCACCGCCCAGAGCGGAGCTTGGACCTACACGCTGTCGAACGCCGATGCCGTGGCCCTGAACCATGGCAGCACCTACGCCATCACCGCCAGCGTGACCGATGCGGCTGGCAACACTGGGCGCGACAGCGACAACGGCATGGTGGTCGACATCGCCACGCCAGACACGCCCACTGTGGTTGAGCTGTACACCGCCAGCCACATGCCGACCTTGACGGGCAAGGCCCAGAAAGACGCGGGCGGCAACAACTACATCAGCCTCGCCACCGGCGACGTGCTCACGGTGGCAGTCAACAACGTGACCTACAGCCTCACCATTGGTGGCACCAGCAGCCCCACAGGCTTGACTTACAACACAGGCACCAAGCTGTGGTCTCTGGCGGTGACCAATGCCATCGTCAACGGCAACTACGAAGTGGCTGTCAGCGTCACCACGGGAGGGGGCTCGCCAGTCACCAAAACTGACGTCAGCGCCACCGAGCTGCACATCAACGATGTCGCGCCGCTCATCACGCTGAACACCATCAGCGGCGGCACGATCAATTTGGCTGAAGAGACGCTGGCCTTGCCCATCAGCGGCAGCACAGATGCACCCGTGGGCTCCACAGTCACCGTCAGCATTGGTGGCAACAGCTACACCGCCACTGTGGTGGCCGGTGGTGGCATCACAGGCCAAACCAACAGTTTTGTCGTCACAGTGCCTGGCACCGTCGTTGCAGCCTTGGCCGATGGCACACAAACCGCCACAGCCAGCGTGATCAACCGCTATGGCGTGACCGGCACCGACACCGAATCGGTGCTGGTGGACACCACGCCGCCGACAGCCCCCCCTGCCGATGTGGCTGCGTCCAGCGACAGCGGCATCAATACAGACAACATCACCAACGACACCACGCCCACCATCAGCGGCACGGGCACCGACGGCGATGTCATCACCGTGGTCATGCCGGGCACAGGCGAAGTCTTGACCGCTACGGTCACAGGGGGCGTCTGGAGCGTCACGCCCACACAAACCCTGGCCAACGGCACGGCCGACGTGCGCGTCACCGCCACCGACCCGGCTGGTAACACCAGCCCAGTGACCCTGGTGCCCGTCACCATCGACACCACGCCGCCTGCGGCGCCCGTCGTCACCCCTTTGGTCACTGGCGACAGCCGTCCGATCATCACAGGCACGGCCACCATGGCCAGCGGAGACACCCTGCAAGTGACCGTCAACGGCGCCACCTACAACGTGACCGTGACCAACGGCGCCTGGACGCTCGACACCTCGTCGGCCACACCGGTCAGTGGCGCTTTGGGCACCTTCACAGCGGGCCAGACCTACAGCGTCACTGCCACCGTGACCGACTTGGCGGGCAACACCCGCAGCGACACCAGCAGCGGTGAAATCAGCGTCGTGACCTCCTTGTTGGCGGGCCGACTCGACGCCAGCAGCGACAGCGGCACCAGCGGCGATGCCCGCACCAACGACACCACGCCCACCTTGAGTGGCACTGGCAAGCCGGGTGACACCATCCGCCTCTTCGCAGCCAACGGCACCACCGTTTTGGGCACCACCGTGGTCTTGTCGGATGGGACTTGGGTCATCACGCCCACCACCGCCTTGGCGCAGGGCTTGCAGAACCTGAGCATCACCGCCACCAGCCCCTCGGGCAGCGTGACCGGCCCCGCCACGGTACCTGTGACCATCGACACCGCCAGCACCATCACCATCACCAGCGTGGCCGGCGATGCCGTGGCCGCTACTGGCAACGGCACCTTCAGCATTGGCGAGCGCGGCATCAACGGCAACGACTACACGCTCAGCACCACGGTGGCCACGCCACCTGTGGTCAGCGGCACCACCGACGCCGATGTGGGCAGCACCGTCACCCTCACGCTCAACAGCAGGACCTACACCACCACCGTGCAAACAGGTGGTACTTGGTCTTACACCCTGAGCGACGCCGACGCCAAGCTGCTCAACCACGGCAACACCTACGCCATCACGGCCAGCGTGACCGATGCCGCCGCCAACACCGGCACCGACACCAACAACGGCGTGGTCGTCAACATCGCACCGCCCGATGTGCCGACGGTGAACAACCAGCAAAACATCACCACCTTGGTGCCCATCATCACGGGCACTGCCAACAAGATCAACAACTCGAACGCCACCATTGCGCTGGAGGGGGGCGATGTGTTGACCGTGGTGCTCAAAAACAATGCGGGTTCGACCTTGGCCACCTACACCCTGACCGTGGGGCCCAACGCGGTCACCACCGGCACGGGCGGTACAGGCGTCAACGCCAACACCGAGCTGAGCTACAGTAAAACCACAGGCACATGGACGTTGGGTGGAGTCGATGGCATTCCTGCCAACGTGTTCACCACTGCCGGCTCTTACAACGTCGACGTGACCACCACCGTGCCCAACGGCCCGGGTACCTTGACCCGCAGCGACGTGAGCAGCGCCGAAATTTCCATCGTGCCTACCGCGCCCACCATCAACAACGTGTTGTGGACGGCCACCGGCGTAGGCAACACCAGCCGCATGCAGGGTGTGCAAGAGGCCTATTACGACCGCAACAGCACCACATTCAGCACTGCGACCACCACGGTGGACAACCGCCTTTGGTATAGCGAAGCCAGCACCCCCACCAACACCGCAGGCACCGTGGTGCGTGTGTATTTACCCTACGGTATTGGGGCTGTACCAGCCGTGGCCGGTGACGTGATCCAACTGAACTGGGGCCCCGACACCACCACGCAGGTCACGTTGAGTGCCACTGACGTCAATACAAACCACTATGTGGATGTGACGGTGCCTTACAGCGTGATCAGTGCGCAAAGCTTTGGCAGCGTCACCGTCAGCGCCAAGCTCTTGGTCACGGGTACCAGTTTGGAGGCCAGCTCGACCACCTTGAACGCCACCTACTTCTTTGACTTGCCGCTGGCCAATACTGGCGGTGTGGCAGGCGACAACTTTGGCTACCGCATCAACGGCCGCCCCAGCGACAACATCGGCGCTAAGAGCGGTGCTTATCCTCCGGGAACCGTGATGGTGGGCGACGTGAACGGCGACGGCTACGACGACATGGTGATTGGTGCAGGCCAAACCACCTACAGTGCCAACGGCGCAGCCTTTGTGGTGTTTGGCAGTTCTGCACCGCAAAACGTGGACTTGTCCGCCATTGCTTTGGGCAACTCCACCCAAGGCTTCATGATCGCGGGTTTGACCACAAGCTCCGGTCAAAGCCTGAACATCGACCATGGTGATTTCAACGGCGATGGTCTGGACGACATCAGCATTGCTGGCGTGGATTCTGGCAGTTACATCGTTTATGGCCGCTCCAACAGCACGGCCACGGTGCAGGTCAGCAGCCTCACCACCACGGCCAACACCAATGGCTTGAAGGTCAATTCATCCATTGGCCTCAACAACCTGGGCGACCTCAACGGCGACGGTGTGCAGGACTGGGGCAGTGCTTTTGTTGTCTCCATGTATTCGCAGTGGCGAGAATTCCAGGCGCAATATGGCGCAGCAGACGCCACCAGCTTGACCATTCAGAACGCCGTGGGCAACAACTTCCGCCTTTACAACGGCGGCGGTACCGGCATTGGCTACCAAGACTACGCCACCGGCGCTGATGTGAACGGTGACGGTTACACCGACTTGGTCTTGCGCGGCACGAACTCCCAAGACGGTACCACCACCTACGCCTATGTGTACTTCGGAAGCGCTTCGGGCTTGTCCACAGCGGCAGGTCAGAGTTACACAATTTCAGGTCTTGGGGGCTTCCAAGGGCAAATGATTGGCACTGGCGACATCAACGGCGACGGCAAAGCCGATATGGTGATGTCGACCTGGGGCTCGAATGTGTATGTCAACTTTGGCAAGAGCACGTCTGCCAACTACAACGTCACAGAACTGAGCACGGGTACCAGCAGCAACGGCTTTATGGTGCAGGGCTTGACCACGGGTACTCCCGATCTGTTCACCCAAGCCAGGGTGGTAGGTGACTTCAACGGCGACGGATTGGACGATTTTGTATTCGGCCAGACAGCCATGCAACTCAATGGCGCCAACACCGGCGGTGGTTACTTGATTTACGGCAAAACCAGCTCCAACACAGTGTTTTTGACCGATTTGAAAGTCTCCGAGGGCTTCCGTATCGACGGTGTCCTGAACAATGACAAGGCGTTGACCGCCGTCTCAGGCGGTGGCGACGTGAACGGCGACGGTTTTGCGGACTTGATCGTGTCGTCGCCCAACGCCATCAGCACCAGCAACAACGGGGTGGGCCAGGCCTCTGGCACCACGGCCGGCGGCGTGGACTACATCATCTACGGCGGCCCGAGCATCTTGAACCCCATGGTCTTCCAAGGCAGTCGGGGTGACCAGATCGGAACCGGTGCCGATGAAACTCTGACCGGCACCAGCGGCAACAACCAAATCGTGGGCGGTCAAGGCAACGATACCTTGGTGGGTTCAGGCGGTGCTGACATGTTGGCGGGTGGTGCGGGCAGCGACGTAATTGTGCTCAACGCCGACAACGTGCGGTCTTTGGCCGTGCGCATCGGTGTGGACACGCAAAACATCGCCCGCGTGGACGGCGGCGGCGGCATGGACACGCTGCGCTTTGCCGAGCCCCTGGTGCTGAGCTTGCAAAGCGCCCGCACCCGTTTGGAGAACCTCGAGCGATTCGATTTGAATGCCACCGGAGGCACCTTGCAGATCGAAAACGGACTGGATCTGAACGCCACGGTGGGCGACTACAACCGCTTCAACACCACCAACGGCTGGACAGTCACAGGTACTGTCACAGGCTTTGACGGCTCGAGTAACTACTACCAGGTGGTGGTGGACGGCACCGCGGCCGACACCGTGCGCTTGGGCGCAGGCTTTGTCAAAGAAACCGGCAGCTTGACTTATGCGGGCAGCGTCACCACGGCCGGTGCTTACGACGTGTACAGCAGCGCCACCACGCGCAGCCAAGTGCTGGTCAAGCAGGGTGTACAAGTGGTGCCGGTGCTCTTGCCCGCAGCGGCCATCACGATGCCCGAGGCCGATTTGCTTTCGAGCTTTGGCTTCTTGTCGCTGGCCGAGGCGCAAGACACGGGCAACGCCAACAGCACCAGCAGCGTGGCGGGCACGCCAGTGCTGGTGTCGCTGGCTGGCCTGGGCGCGGCCGTGGGCGACGAGGTGCGTGTGAACTGGGAAAACCAGACCGCTGTGCTCTACACCCTTACGGCCGCAGACGTGGCTGCTGGCGTGGCACGTGTGGCGGTGCCTGCCTCGGCCCTGCTGGCGGCTACGGCAGCGGGCACCAAAGAAACGGTGGGCATCACCGCCCAAGTGTTCAACGCCGTGGGTGTGCCACTCACCACTGTGGGTGTGGGCAGTGCGGCGGTCGACTTTGTGACTGTACCCACCACGCCACCCCTGAACGCCCCGATCATCTCCAACGTGAACGGCTCCACCAGCGTCATGACGGGCTTGAGCGAGGTGGTCAACACCAACGTCATTTACCGCAGCGCTGCGCTCGACGGTGTGCAGGTCAACGTGGTGCTCAAGACCGCGGCTGCTGCTGGCGACTGGCTCAAGTTCACCTGGGGTAACCAGGAGTACACCTACAAGTTCACTGCTGCGGTGGCAATCAACACGCCAACCACCATCACCGTTCCTTATGCGGTGGTGGAGGCTCAGGGCTTTGGCACCTTCAACGTGTCGGTTCAGCAGTTCAAGGCCGATGGTGTGTCGGGCACCGCAATCGGTGCCGCCAACACCGTCACCGGCGTGCGTTACGCCTTTGACATGCAGGCCAATGAGGGCACCACCGACGCCGCGCGGGGCTTCACCTTGGTGGGTGAGAGCAATTACCACAACGCAGGTTATGCGGTATCGAACGCGGGCGATGTCAACGGCGACGGTTATGACGACTTCATCGTGGGGGCTCCCGGAGCTGCAGGCTATGCGGGTCGCAGCTATGTGGTGTTTGGTGGCAGCCAAGCGATCAACTCCTTGCAGCTGTCGCAGCTGACCGTAGTGGGCAACACGCGTGGCTTTGTCATCACCGGCGTGCCGGGCGATGGCATGAGCGGCGCTACCGTGACGGGTGGTGGCGACATCAACGGGGACGGCCTGGCCGACTTGGTGGTGGCCAGCCGGGCCAACTACGCCATCAGTGCCGGTTGGTACCCGATGGAATACGCCAGCAGTGGCACCACGAGCGAAACTTATGTGGTGTTTGGCAAAACCAACACCACAGCGGTCAACCTCACGGCCTTGACAGCGGCCACCAATCTGACCAACACCGCCAGTGCTTTGGGCTTCAAGGTCAACACCACTGGCACCACAGCGGCAGGTTGGAGTGTGAGCAATGCAGGCGACGTGAACGGCGACGGTTTGGACGACATGCTGGTGGGTAACCCCAACTACGGTGCACGCGACGGCCGGGCCTACCTGATTTATGGCAAGGCCTCGGGCGCTGCGGTGGAGGTGAGCAGCCTGCCCGCCATTGGCGCGAGCAACAGCGTGGGCTTCATGGTCACGGCCGACCAACCCAGCAACAACCCAGGTTTGACCACCATGGCCAGCGGTGACGTCAACGGCGACGGCTACAGCGATTTGGTATTGGGCGCATGGTTCCAGGGTTCTACTGGCGTAGGCCCTGGCGGCGCTTATGTGGTGTACGGCAACTCGACCAACACCTCGCTCGACATCTCGACCTTGACCGCGGGCAGCAACACCCGGGGCTTCCAAATCATTGGCGAAGTCAACGCCGGCATCGACATCGCGGGCGTGGGCGACGTGAACGGTGATGGCTTGGCAGACGTGTTGCTGCAAGGCAACCAGAGCTTGGTGGGCGCGGGCAACACCACGCTCAAAGGCGCAGCCTGGGTGGCGTTTGGCAAAACCGGCAACAGCCCGATCAACGTCTCGTCCATCGAGGCCGGTGTGGGTGGCTTTGCCATTGGCTTGGGCTTGGACACCACCAACTACGGTGCGTATGCGGTGAGCAGCGCGGGTGACTTCAACGGGGACGGCTTGACCGACGTCATCGTCACCCACGCCAATGCGCCATTCGTCAACAACGGGGTGACCAACGCGTCTGCAGGTGCGGCTTACATTGTGTTTGGCAAAACCGGCACCGGCACGGTGCAGGTCACCAGCCTGGACGGCAGTGAGGGCTTCCGCATCGTCAACCCGTTTGTGAATGAACGCATGGGCAGTGCGGCCGCAGGGGGTGGCGACATCAACGGCGACGGCTTTGACGACGTGATCATCGGCAACTATTTGGGCGACACCACCTTGGCCGACTTGGGCAAGGTGTATGTGGTGTTTGGTGGCGTCCGTGAACTTCAGTCCAGCGTGTTCCAGGGCAGCAATGGCGACCGCATCGGCACCGCAGGCAACGACACCTTGACCGGCACCAGCGGCGCCAACCAGATGGTGGGCGGTTTGGGCAACGACACGCTTGTCGGTGGCGGTGGCGCGGATGTGCTGTACGGCGGCGCTGGCAACGACACGATCGTTGTCAATGCCAGCAATGTGCAGGCCTTGGCTCTTCGTGTGGGGAACAATGCACAAAACATTGCCCACATCGATGGCGGCAACGGTCTGGATTCGATCCGGTTTGGCGAAACGCTGGTGATGAGCCTCAAGAGCACCCAAAGCGTGGTTGAAAGCGTCGAACGTTTTGACCTGGCCGGCACAGGCGGAACCTTGCGAATTGAATCGGGTGTTGATGTCAATGGCATTTCGCACCACAACCGTTTCAACACCTCGAATGGTTGGGCGTTGACAGGTTCTGTCCTTGGCTTTGACAACTCTACCGATTACAGGCAGGTGGTGGTCGATGGCACGTCGGCAGACTTTTTGCGCTTGAGTGGGACTTTCGTCAGGCAGACTGGCACCCTCAATCACTCGGGCACAGATTCCAGCACCGGCGTTTACAACGTTTTTGTGAATGCCGCTACGCGCAGCCAAGTGATTGTGAAAAACGGCATCTCCGTCCAGATGACACCGGCAGTGGATGTTTTTGCCAATGAACTGGCCAATGGTTTGAACAGGAACGAGGCCAACAGCAACGGTGGAACACTGGCCCGGGTGAGTTTGTCTGACATTGGGGCATCTGCTGGCAATATTCTGAAGCTGACCTGGGACGGTCAAGTGATTGACTACACCCTCACTGGGTCAGACATCACGGCTGGGTTTGCCAACATCCCGGTCAGCACTGCCCAATTGACCACGCAAGTGGCCCTTGGGGCAACAGGCACGGCCAATTTCAGTGTCTCGCTGTTCAACGGCGCCACATTGCTCAACGCGGGTGATGCGCAAAGTGCGCCGGTGAACTTCATCATGGCCACTGCGCCCACGATCAACTCGGTGCTTTGGTCAGCCACTGGTGCAGGCAATACCAGTGCTTTGTCGGGCATCACAGAGGCACTCAACGGGCAGGTATACCAAGCAAACAACACGGTGACTCAGGGCGTTGACAATGCTTTGTTCAACTCCGAAGTCATCGGTAACGGCACGGTGGTCAGGGTGCAGCTGCCAACTACTGGCCCGATTCCGCCTGTTGCGGGAGATACCTTGGCGTTGATCTGGGGCACAACGAGCACGCCGATCCGCCTTGTCTTGTCAGCTGCAGACATCACGCAGAAGTTTGTGGACGTCACAGTCCCAGAGGCCACCATCCGTGCAGACGGGTATGGCCTCGTCACGGTACAGGCGATGATTGAAAAAACCGATGGTTCGTCTTCCGCAGCGGGCACCCAAGTGGTGAACTTTGCGTTTGACTTGCCGCTTGATCTGCCCGCCAACGCGGCATCGCCAAGCTATGGTTTTGCCATCAACGGTGCCGGACCAGGCGTTTCAATTTACGACGACAACAACCAGTTTCAGGGCTTTGGTGGGTCGGTTGTCAACATGGGCGACTTGAACCGCGACGGTTTGGACGACTACGCCGTGGGTGACATGATCAACAAGCGCATTTTTGTGCTGTTTGGCCAAACCGACATGAGCACCCTGAACTTGCAGGGCATTGTGGCGGGCACCAGCACACAAGGCTATGTCATTGCCAACAACCCGTTTGCATCGTTCACCTATGTGCATGGTTTGGCCAGTACAGACTTCAACGGCGACGGACTCAACGACTTGATGGTCACCATGCCCAGCCGCAATGGCGGGGGTGGTGCCAACAACGCGGTGTATGTCTTTTATGGGCAGTCGTCTGCTGCTGCAGGCCGCATTGCCGATGCGTTGGCGACGGTCGCTGCCAGCCCCTTCGCCACAACGGCAGGCTTCAGGATCCATGCCGCCCAAGGCTGGAGCGATTTGGGTTCTTTGCGTGACGAAACAGGCACTTTCACCAAAGGCACCACAGGCGACACCACGGGCATGGGTACCAGCAGTGCAGGTGATGTCAACGGTGACGGTTTGGAAGACTTCATCATTGGTGAGAGCCTGGCGGGCGGCAACACTGGGGGTGCGCCCAACTATGGGCGGGCCTTTGTGATGTATGGCACCACCACCACGGCGACCAGCGGTTTGACCTTGCCCGAGATGAGCAGCAATCCGACCAGCATGACCAATGGCTATTTCATCAATGGCGACATCAGTCTGGGCAGTGCACGTGTTGGCACCACAATTGGCGGAGGTGGCGATGTCAACGGCGATGGTCTGGATGACATGGTTTTGGGTTCGATCAACGCCACCAACAGTGCCCGCGCTTATGTCATGTTTGGTAGATCAGGCGGATCCAGCATGAGTGTGACCAGCGTCACCGCGGCGAGTAACACCAATGGGTTCATGATCACCGATGCGGCGCAAACGACGACCAGCACAGGCGGTGCATTGCCCGCGGGTTACAACTATCCGAGCGTGCAAATTCTGGGTGACATCAACGGCGACGGCTTGGCTGATGTCGGTGTGAGCCAGTACGACCGCGCCCTGGTGGTTTTTGGCAAGACTGGTGGCGCTGCTGTCAGCGGCACTGCAGTGGCAGCTGGCACCAGCAGCGATGGCTTTGTCATCCGCATGATGGCATCTGACCGCGGCATGGGCACCATGACCCATGCAGGCGATATGAACGGCGATGGCTTGGACGACTTGGTGGTCAACACCACCGGTAACCGCGCTTACATTGTCTTTGGACAAACCGCAGGCAGCACGGTCATTGATTTTGGCGTGCAGGATCTCACCAAGTTTGTCCCTATCACCAACCAGCCTTTGAGCTTTGCTCAAGCTCAGGTTCACGCCGCAGGTGATGTGAACGGCGATGGTTTTGCCGACATCATCGTTGGCGTGGGCACCGCTGATCCGGTACTCTCCCCCGTCCGGGCTGATGGCGGTAAGTCGTATGTGATTTATGGCGGCTTCTCCGAGGCGACCGCTTCTGTTTTCCAGCTGAGCAACGGAGACCACATTGGAACGACAGGCGCCGACACCTTGACTGGCACCACTGGGGCCAACCAGTTGGTCGGCGGCTTGGGCAACGACACGCTTGTCGGTGGTGGTGGCGCAGACGTGTTGTACGGCGGTGCGGGCCACGATGTCATGCAGGTCAATGCCGACAACCTGGCCCAGCTGGGTGCAGTCGGCTCAAGTCAGAACATTGCCCGCATTAACGGCGGCAATGGCATTGACACCTTGAAGTTCGACGGCACGGGCCTCACGCTCGACCTGGCCAACGTCAAGGGTGTCGCCATGCAAAACATGGAAAAAGTCGACTTGACCGGTTCGGGTGACAACACCCTCAAGCTGACAGCCAGCGATTTGCTCGAGAACTTCACCAGCGCTGACGTGTGGAACGCTGGCAACAGCAGCACCGGCAACCTCGGTGCCACCGTCCGACGCAACCAGCTGATGGTGACGGGCGATGCCGGTGACACGGTGGTGCTGACCGATTTGGCCAACTGGACGGCCACATTGCCTGCCAACGTGATCACCATCAATGGCAACACCTACACGGGTTACAACCACAACAGCCTGGCGGCGCAGTTGTTGATCGACACGGCACTGAACGTCTCGGCGACCTGACGCGCCATAGTCGCTCGGGGCTGTCAGGCTGGTGCACACCAAACGGTGTGCACCAGCCTTGTTGCTTATGGATGGGTTTGCGACTTATTCATAATGCGCACCAAAGTTATGAAAATGAAACACCATGTCAGATTCAAAAATCAGCTCGTTCGAGGTGGGCAAAAAGGCGTTGCAAAGCGGTGACCTTGCAGCCGCCGAAGCTGCACTGGCGCAGGCTGTGCAGCAATCACCGGATTCGGCTGAGATGGCATTGTTGTGGGCGCAGTGCGCGGTGCGGCAGGGCGAAGTGCGCACGGCGCGTGAGCGCTTTGCGGCGCTGCTGCGCAAGCACCCTACGCATTTCAGGGGTTGGCTGGAGGCGGGGCACATGTCGCGCCAGCTGGGCCGCCAGGCCGAGGTGATGCATTTTTATCGCATGGCCACGCAGGTGGCTCCGCTGCACTGGGAGGGCTGGTTGACTTTGGCCGGAGCGCTGGAGGCTGCGGGCCAATGGGACGAGGCAGCTGGGTGCTACCACCGCGCCTTGCCTTTGGCCAGGCAGGCCCCCGATGGCGAGGCGGTGCCGGTTAGCCAAGTGCATGCCTTGATGGCCAAGAGTCGCTTGGAGCGGGGTGACGCGGCGCGTGCACTCGAGTCGCTGCGCCAGGCGCTGGGCCTGATGCGGGTGGAAAAACCCGAGCCCGATGTGAACGTGACGGCGGCTTTGCAGATTGACCTGGGCGATGTGTTGATGCGTCTGGGACTGACCGAAGCCGCACACCGTGCGTTCGAGCGGGCGTCGGCCGCCGACAGCGAAGAGGTGCTCACGCGCTTGGCCATGCAGTCGTTCCACCACAACCTGTGGGGAGAAGCACAGGCGGTGCTCAAACGCAATGTGGCGCTCCACCCGGGTAGTGCTTTGGCGCTGTGGAATCTGGCCCACTCTTATGTGGAGAGCTGGCAAATGGACGAGGCGCTGCAAACGCTGGCGCAGGCTGAAGCCATCGCACCGCAGCCCGGAGCCAAGTCGATGCGCGCTTCGGTGGCAGGTCGCTTGGGCGATGCTGACCAGGCGCTTGCGCTTTACCGCGAGTTGGCCGAAGAAGAAGGCCCTGAGTCTGCCATGCGCTCCAGCGCCGCCATGAGTGCGCTCTACAGCGACAGCCTGAATGCCAAGCAGGTGGCCGACTTGCACCGCAGCTTGTTTGCAGGCTGGGGCCAAGGCGCACGGCCAGCCGCAGAGTTTGCCAATGCCCGCGAGCCGGGCAAGCGCATCAAACTGGGTTTGCTGAGTGCGGATTTTCACCACCAGCACCCGGTGAACCTTTTCATGCAGCCGGTGCTGGCGCGGCTGGACAAGGCGCAGTTTGAGGTGACGCTTTACAACGTGGGCGTGGCCCACGACGACCAGACGCAGCAAGCACAACGGCGCGTGGACCACTGGGTGCAGGCCACCACCTGGACGCCCGTGCAGCTGGCGCGGCGCATGCGCGACGATGGCATCGATGTGATGATGGATTTGGCTGGGCACACCTCACACAACCGGTTGGTGATGTTGTCGCTACGCGTTGCGCCGGTGCAGGTGTCTTTCTTGGGTTATCCCGGCTCAACCGGTGTCCCCAACATCGACTGGCTGCTGGCCGATCCGGTGGTGGTGCCGCCCGCGCACGATGCCTTGTGCAGTGAGCGGGTTTACCGCTTGCCGAACACGGTGTTTTGCTACGCGCCAGAGGCCGATTACCCGTACCCGGTCTATGGCGAAGCGCAGTCCCAGCGGCCGCTGACATTTGGTTCGTTCAACAACGTGCCCAAGCTCACGCCACACACCATCGCTTTGTGGGCCAAAGTGTTGGCGCGGGCGCCGGGCTCGCGCTTGCTGCTTAAGGCGCCGAGCTTTCGCGACGAGTCGGCGATCCGCATTTTCCGAGAGCGCTTTGAGAAGCTGGGGGTTGAGGCAAGCCGCATCGAGTTTCGTGGGCCAGTAGGGTTGGCCGACATGATGGCCGAGTACGCCGATGTGGACATCGCGCTGGACCCGGTGCCCTACAACGGTGGCACGACCACACTGCAAGCCCTGTGGATGGGGGTGCCGGTGGTGGTGAAAGAGGGCCAAAACTTTGTCTCGCGCATGGGCGCGAGCTTCATGCGTGCCGCAGGTCTGCCCGAGTGGGTGGCGGGTAGCGACGAGGCTTATGTGGACATTGCCGCACGCATGGCGGCGGACCGTCAAGCGCTGCTGCAGCTCAAGGCTGGGTTGCGTGCGCGTTTGCAGGCGGCACCGGCTTGGGACATTGACCGATATACCCGCGACATGGAGAGCGCTTTGCGTGCCATGTGGACAGACCATTGCCAACCATGAACGCTCCTTCTTTTGACCCTGCAACGGCCTATTTGGCGGCGGGATTTTTGTACGTGATCATGCCAATGGCGGCTTGGGTGGTCATGGGCAAGAGCCGCACCGTGGCGGCGGGCGTTTGGTGTGGTGGCAGTTTTGGATTGGGCTTGGCGTCTTTGTTGCTGTCGTTTCGCACACCCGATATGCCCGGATGGATGGCTTTTGGCGTGATGAACGCGTTTTTTTACGGTGGCAATTTGATGCATGTGGTGGGTTTGCGCATGGAGCTGGGCCAGCGCTCAGCGTGGCGCACGGCGTTGCTGGCAGGCGTCATGATCTTGGCCGTGCAGGAGTTTTTCCGTGTGGGCTTGGACAGCCCAGTGTTGCGCCTGAGCTGGGTATTGCTGGCGATGGGCACATTGTTTGCCTGGACGGCTTGGCTGGCTTGGCAGGTACACAAGAAGGAAGACAGCAGCAGTGCCAAGTGGTTGGCGCAGGTCTATGTTTTTGGTGCCGTGGCCACCTTTGTCCGCGCAGCCCGTGTGTTGCTGGGGATGAGCTCGACAGAACCCTTGGAGCCCAATTGGGACAGTGTGCTCACGACTTCCAGTTTGTTTGTGATGTCGGTGTTTGGCAGTGTGGCCATTTTGGGTTTGTACCTGGAGCGGTCCACGCGGCGATTTGTGGCCAATGAAGTGGCGATGCGTTCACAGCAAACGAGTCAGTTGCTGGGTCAGCAAATTGCCAACTTGGACCGTCAGCGCAGCATGGGTGAGCTGGCGGGGGCGATGGCCCACGAGATGGCCCAACCTTTGACAGTGGTCACTGTGGAGCTGGGTTTGTTGCGGCATGAAATGCGTGCAGTGGATGATTCGAGGCAGAGCCAAGTTGAACAAATCCTGGCGCATATTGAGCGTATCTCGAACGTGCTCAAGGGCATTCGCAATTTCATTCGACCTGCAGAACCTGACTTTAAACCTGTGAATTTGTTGATCGTGGTGCAGGATGTTCTGCAACTGTTGCCCGCCCAAGAGCGCCAAGATGCGGCCGACATTCAGGTGCGCACCGACGTGCTGACGCCCATGGTGATGGGGGATTCTGTGCAGTTGTCCCAGGTGCTGCTGAATGTTTTGCGCAACGCGGTGCAGGCACAAGTGCCGGGCAAGTCTGTGCATATCCGCATTCATGTGCTGGCCGTGGATGAGCGACTGCAGGTGGTGGTGGAGGATGACGGCCCTGGGTTTTCTGCGCAGTTGCTCGGCAGCAACGATGTGGCGTTTTCGAGCACGAAAAAAGACGGCATGGGGATTGGCTTGGCCATTTCTCGCCGCATCGCGGTGCAACACGGCGGGACATTGCTGTGGCGCAATCGTGCGCATGGCGGTGGGGCGCAGGTCGTGCTCGACTTGCCTGTTTGGATGGTTTCAAAGGGGAAAAAATGACAATGAGTGCCATACCTCAACAAACGCTGGCAGCGTCGGCCCCGCAGGGGGCAGATCCTTTGCTGCATTGCCTGGCTTTGGCATCCCATTTGTTGGGATTGCCCGTGCACGTGTCCGCTTTGCGGGTGGGCTTTGCGGTAGACGACAACGGCCATGTGCCTGCGGCGTCGATGCCCGACTTGGCCCGCCAGCATGGCTTGATGGCGGCTTGGTCGCGCAGCAAGCCGAGCGCTGTGCCGGGTTATGTGTTGCCGGTCATCGTGCCGCTGCAAGACGGACGGGCTTGTGTGCTGCGCACCATCGAGCAAGGCCAAGCCCAAATTTTGTCGCCCGAGACGGGGCAGCAAGAGTTGGTGATGCCGGTGGCCGAGTTGGATGCGCTGGCCACAGGCGAGGTGCTGGTGGTCAAGCTGCCGCCGCAACGCGCCGACCAAACATTGACACCCATGCAGGGCGCGGCGTTTGACTGGTTTTGGGGCACGCTGTGGCGCTTTCGGCATTTCTATGTGGAGTCGATGCTGGCCACGGTGGTGGCCAACATATTGGCGCTGGCCAGTGTGTTTTTCACGATGAACGTGTACGACCGGGTGGTGCCCACGCAGGCGTATGCCTCGCTCTGGACGCTGGCCATTGGCACGCTGGTGGCGGCCGTGCTGGAGTATGTGATGCGTTGGCTCAAGGCGCGCTTGGTGGATTTGGGCGGCAAGCGGGCAGACTTGGCGATCAATGCCACGTTGCTGCGCGAGATCATGTCGATCCGCTTGGAGCACAGGCCGCAGTCGATTGGCATCTTTTCGAGCTCGATGAAGGACTTTGAAGCGCTGCGCGATTTCTTCTCGTCAGCGTCTTTGGTGGTGCTGGCCGATTTGCCTTTTGTTCTGGTGTTTATTTTGTTGATCGCCATCGTGGGCGGGCCGCTGGCCTGGATTCCGGCTTTGGCAGTGCCTGTGGTGCTGCTGCTGGCATGGTGGGTGCAAAAGCCTTTGATGGTGGCCATGCGCGAGAACATGAAGGAGTCGGGCGACAAGCAAAGCGTGTTGGTCGAGGCTGTCCTGAACTTGGAGTTGCTCAAGGCGCACAACGCTGAAGGCTATTTGCAGCGCCGCTGGGAGCAGTCGAACCTGGCCGGGGCCGATTCGTACCGCAAGATCCGCTCTCTCTCGAATGCGGTGACCGGTTTCATCAGCACGCTGTCTCAGGTGGCCACGGTGGCCATGGTGGTGTGGGGCGTGTACCTGATCCACGCCAACCAGTTGACGCTGGGCGGCTTGATTGCCTGCGTGATTTTGATGGGCCGTGCGATTTCGCCGTTGGGCAGTGTGATGGGTTTGGCTGCACGTTTTCAGCAGGCGCGTACTTCGCTGGAAACACTGGATGGCTTGATCAAGCGCCCGCGCGACCGCGAAGTGGGCAAACGTTATGTGGTGCCCGAGCAGGTGCAAGGCCGCATCGAGGCTTTGGACTTGGAGTTTGCCTATCCGGGTGAGTCGCGCATGCCGGTGATCCGCCGTTTGAATTTGGGGCTTGAAGCTGGCTCGCATTTGGCCTTGCTGGGACGTGTAGGCAGTGGCAAGAGCACCTTGATTCGATTGATGGCAGGTTTGTACGACCCGCTGGGCGGCAGTGTGCGGGTGGACGGCATTGACATGCGCCAGTTGGACCCGGCCGAGCTGCGTGCGCGCATTGGCTATGTGTCGCAGGACCCACAGTTGTTCATGGGTACTTTGCGTGAGAACTTGATTCTGTCGGACAGCTGGATTTCGGATGCCAAGATCGTTCAGGTGTTGCAGACGCTGGACATGTACAACATGGTGGCGGCACACCCCAAGGGCCTGGACATGCCTTTGACCGAAGCGGGGGGTGGTTTGTCGGGCGGGCAGCGCCAGCTGGTGACTTTGGCCCGTTTGATGTTGCGCGATCCGGCCATTGTGTTCATGGACGAGCCCACCGCCAACATGGACCAGAACACAGAGGCCCGCGTCATCGCGGCCCTGGGGCAGTGGTTGCAGGGGCGCACGCTGGTCTTGTCGACCCACCGCACGCAGTTGCTGGAGTGGGTGGACCGCATTGCTGTGATCGATGCTGGCCAATGCCTGTTGGATGGGCCGAAGGCCGAGATGATTGAAAAATTGAGCAAGGGCATCACAGTGCCACCCAAAGACACCGCGACACAAGGAGGTGCAGCATGAGCCGCAAAGAATTTGGCATCCTGACGGTCGATGAAGAGGAACGCCGCGCCAGCCAGTGGCTGTTGTGGTCCACCGTGGTGACTTTGGTGGTGGGTTTGTCCTGGGCCTCTTGGTTTGAGTTGGACGAGGTGACCAAAGGGCAGGGCAAGGTGATTCCGGCCAGCCGTGAGCAGGTGGTGCAGAGCCTGGACTCTGGCGTGGTAAGCCAGATTTTGGTGCGCGAGGGGGCGGTGGTCAAAAAGGACGATGTGTTGATTCGCTTGGACGATGGCCGATCGGGCCCAGTGTTTCGCGAGGCCAAAGAAAAAAAGCTGGCACTTGAAGCACTGGCGGTGCGTTTGCGTGCCGAGGCGTATGGCCGGGGGCTGGATTTTGGCAAGCACATTCCATCTGCGTTGGCTTCGCGTGAGCGTCAGGCATTTGCTGCCCGCAAGCAGTCGCTGGACGAAGCGCAGTCAAGTTTGAAGCGTTCACTGGAGGCGCTTAATCGAGAAATCGCCATGACCGAGCCGCTCACCAAACAGGGGGTGGTTTCGGAGGTGGAGTTGTTGCGCCTGAAGCGTCAGCAAGCTGATTTGATGGGGCAAATGAGTGAGCGCAAGAATCGCTACGCCACCGATGCGGCCAACGAGTTGGTGCGTGTGGACTCGGAGTTGTCGCAAACTCGCGAGAACGCTTCGGCCCGAGAAGATGCGTTCATCCGGACCGTGATCAAGGCCCCGATGGATGGCATTGTGAAGAATGTACAGGTGACCACCATCGGCGGTGTGGTGCAGGCGGGCATGCCGATTTTGGAGATCGTGCCCACGCAGGACCAGATGCTGGTGGAGGCTTATGTGAAGCCTGCAGAGGTGGCGTTCCTCAAAAACAATCAGAAGGTCACCGTCAAGCTCACGGCCTACGACTACAACCGCTTTGGTGGGCTTGAAGGCGTGCTGGAGCACATCAGCCCCGACACGATGCGCGATGAAAAGCAGCGCCGCCCGGGTGTGGCGATGGAGCTGGAAGAGGGCTACTACCGCTTGCTGGTGCGCATCACCGAAACCAACTGGCAGCGCAACGGGCTGCGCATGCAGCCGCTGCCGGGCATGACGGCGACGGTGGAGATCAAGACGGGCCAGAAGTCGGTGCTGGAGTACCTGTTCCGGCCTTTGCAGAATGTGACACAGGCGCTCAGGGAGCGATGAGGGATGTTGTTGGACAGGCCTCTTGTGTTCTGATGTCACGGGGTTGTTACCCATTTCGATGAAAATGTGAGTTTGAATATCCCCAAAAAGGGATATGCATCGCAAATCTGAAAAACTAATATTCACAATATTGATAATTCTGTAATTTCAAATGAACCCCTACACTTGCGGCCATGTCTACGTTGTCGACGACAACCCCGATATCCGCTTTTATTTGACCGATTTGCTGCGGCAGATGGGTTACAGCATTGAGGGTTATGACAGCGCGCAAGCTTTCTTGCAGCAGTCCATCGAAATTTTTCCTGCCGTTTTGGTGCTGGACGTTCGCATGCCCGGCATGTCGGGAGTGGATCTTCAGGAAAAAATGAAAGCACTGGGCCGCAACACACCCATCATCTTCATCAGTGGCGAGAGTGAATCAGAAGAAATCATCCGCGCCATGAAAGGGCGGCCCATCGAGTTTCTCTGGAAACCATTTCAAATCCAGACCCTGATTGACGCCATCGACAGAGGTTTGGCCGTAGACAGTGTGAATCGACAGGACTTCATTCAAAAAAATGAGATCCGTCGCAAATGGCAGGCTTTGAGTGCCCGCGAACGCGAGGTCTTTGTCTTGATGCTGGAAGGACATACCAACAAGGGCATCTCAGAGAAATTGGACATCTTGCCCGATACGGCCAAAAAACACCGAGCCAATATCTTGCAGAAAATGCAGGTCCATCACTTGGCCGATTTGATGGCCCTTTGCAAAGGCCTTGACATGGAGGCGCTCGAGCCATGACCGAACCCTGGACTCAGGATGAGGCGTTGTTGCTTCAGCAACTGAGGCAAGGCGCAGGACTGGACACCTCCCGGTTTGCCATAGAAAACGCGATCTCTCACGCGCAGTTGCTGCAGCTTGAAAACGGCGGAGACAGCTTGTTTTATTCGGCGGCCATCAAGGCCCATTTAGGTCGACAGCTGATCGCCAAATTGCAAAAAAGACTTGATTCTGCGATTTGAGTTTGCTCAATGTGAAGGGCACATGAACAGCTTGCCTGCATTCGTTGTTTGAGTGCGAAGAGAAAACACCAAAGAAAAAGCCCCTGCAATCGCTTGCAGGGGCTTTACTTTTTGGCTCCTCGACCTGGGCTCGAACCAGGGACCTACGGATTAACAGTCCGGCGCTCTACCGACTGAGCTATCGAGGAATAGCTTTGAATTATAGAGTGATTTTTGGGCTGTTTTGAGAGGGGGCGCAAGATTTTTTAAAAATCTTGCAGGCTTCGTTCAAAAGCTGGCTTTCACGCCAACGCGAAAGGTCCTGGGTGCGCCCGGGTACAGATAGTAGTGCCCAAACTGCTTGGGCGATTCGCGCCAGTAGTGGTGGTTGGCCAGGTTGTCAACGGCCAAAGTCCATTGCGTGCGGGTGCCGTCGATGCGGGTGTCGTAATGCGCCGCAAAGTCCAGCGTGGTCCAGCTGGGCAGGTTGATGCTGCCGTCTTCGGTCACGCGCCGCGATCCTTCGTGGCTCAGACGCAGGCTCGTGCGCAGGCCGGGGATGTCGGTGAATCGGTATTGGACCAGGGCTCGCAGGGTTAGCGAAGGGACGTTCAGTGGTTTTGACCCATTCAAGTCCGTGTTGAGCAATGCACCCGAGATGCGTGCGTCAATCCATTGCGCCTGACCTGCAAGCATCCACTGCTGATGGCTCCATTGAAGACCTGCGTCCAGGCCCTTGTGCGTTTGAGTTCCATCGACGACGCGTTCACCAGCGTAGTCATATGCAGCAGGGCGCTCGATGTGGAACAGCGCTGCATTCCAGCTGAAGGTGTTGCCGACTTTGCCTTTTGCCCCCAGTTCGATCTGTTTGCTCCTCTGCACGCCCAAAAATTGACCCGCGTTGACATAGCTGGCGTTATTTGGTGCCGCGAACAGTTCAACGCCCTCGCCGTATGAGGCATAAACGGTTGGCCCGTTGATGTACTCATGTGAAAGCGCAAGCCAGGGTGTAGTGAATCCGGTGTTTTGGCTTTTGGGGTTCGGGTTGAGGGGATCCAGGGAAACGGTGCTGCGATCGCTTTGGGTATGACGCAGGCCGAGCCATACCGATGTTTGAGTCGAAAGTTTGATTCGATCCGTCACGGAAAGTTCGGTGCTGTACTCGCTGCGATTGGTATTTGCGTAGGTTTGATCAAGCACTTGAACCGGTACAGCACTGCCGTAGGCTGTGCTGGTGCCCGCGTAGCTGTAGAGCTGTGTTGCTTGAAGTCGGTCGAGTTGGCGGCTTCGCATGGCGCTGAAAGTCAGGTTGTGCGTGAGACCTGCAAGTTGCAACTGTCCAGCCAAGCTGGTTTGCAGGGCCTCTGTCAGGCGTCGTTCGTTGTCGCTGCGATAGTCGTAGACGTCGAAGCTGCCGTCGGCATAAAAACGGTTACAGCTGCCCCCGCAACCGAAAGCAAAGGTAAGGCGGTCGTCGGTTCGCAGTTGTTGTGCACCGTATTGAGTGCTCCAGAGCCACCCGCCGTCGAGGTTTTGTTTGAAGCGAATCGAGCCTGTTGTTGCTGCAAAAATGCCAGGCACTGACCACGACTGCCGAGTCAAGTTGGTTTTTGAGTCAACAACAGGCGGAAGCCCTGTGGCACCGTCCCACAAGCTGTAACCGTTCACGCCAAACTGCTGGCGTTCACTGCGTTCGATTTCCCATTCGAGCCGGCTGTCGGGCGTGATGCGCCAGTCCATGGCCAAGGCCAAGAGTTTGCGGTGGCCTTCGGTGTTCTTGATGTAAGGGTCCAAGTCTTCGTAGGCCACATTGAGGCGATAGCCCAAGGTTTGGTCCTGGCCAAAGCGGCCCCCCAAGTCCAGGCCGGTGCTGCTGCTTTGGCCCGGGCCGTAGCTTGCGCTGACCGAGCGAATCGTTTCGTCCTTGGCCGATGGGGGGCGCTTGACCACATAGTTGACCAAGCCACCTGGTGCGCTCGTGCCCGCCTGAATCCCGCTGGTGCCCTTGAACAGTTCAATGCGTTCCTTGTTGTCCATCGAGATCATGGTCTCGGCTGAAATCGGCAAACCTTCGCGGCGGTAGTTGTAGCGGTTGTCCAAGGTGTAGCCACGCACGCTGAGCATGTCCCAGTAGGCGGGTGAGTTGTAACTGTCGGCCACGCTGGCGTCCAGACGCAGTGCATCTGAGACCCGTTGTGCGCCAATGTCTTGCAAGGTTTTTTGATCGATACTGACTGCGCTGAATGGCGCTTTGCTCAAGGGCACATCGCCAAAACCGCTGACCTGAGAGGGGGCCATGTCGGTGATGGTGATTTCGGCCAAGTTTTGCGCATGGGCACTGCCCACGGCCAACAAGGCCACTGCGCTGGCGATATGGTGGACGCGAAATGCGAAGCGGTCAGTGGACCGGCGTGGAAATGGCGAAAAAAATGCCATGACGTTTTCCTTTAACGTAATGGCAGGTCGGCTGGCTGGGAACGTGCTGTGCCAAAAACCATGGGCTTTTGGACACCGTTCTTGGAACGAGCTTCCCTGCGCGAGGATTACCTCAATCAGGTTCAAAGGGACTTTCTCAGTCGAAGACCTCACGGTCATCAACACCCCTAGCGAATGCGCCGCAAACATGCGGCGCGAGGTGGATTTTAGGCGATACCCAGACGCTGGTGCAGCAAGGTGGACGTTGTCGTGTATTGCAGCAGGGTCTTTTGTTCGGGGCGAAGCAAAGCGACGGCACCGAAGGCAGCCAGCGTAGCCTCGTGAAAACCGCACAGAATCAGCTTTTTCTTGCCCGGGTAGGTGTTGATGTCGCCCACAGCAAAGATGCCGGGCTCGGCGGTGGCGAAGTTCTCGGTGTTGACCACCAACTGCTTGCGGTCCATGGCCAGGCCCCATTGGGCAACCGGCCCGAGCTTGGGCGACAGACCCAGGCAAGTTTGCAGCACATCCAGGTGCAGCCACTCGGTCTCACCTTGTGGGTTCAGCAGCTCCAGTGCTTGCAGGCGGCCATGCTCAATGCGAACGCCGGTAGGTTGGCCCGCCACAAAGCGCATGCGGCCAGCCGAGCAGGCTTGACGCATTTGCGAGATCAACTCAGGCGTTGCCGCGAATTGGTCACGCCTGTGCAGCAGGGTCACGCTGGCGGCAGCCTGAGGGCCTTGGCTGGCATCCAGGCAGGTTTGCAAGGCGGTGTCGGCATCACCTGCCACCACCAAATGTTGGCCCGCCCAGCGCTCGGGGCTGGCGTGTTCGGCAAAGACTTGGCTGCCTTCAAAGGCGTTCAGACCGTCCAGCGCCATGCGGCGCGGCACAAAAGCACCTACGCCAGCGGCGATGAACAGGGTGCGGACTAAAAAGGTCTGGCCCTTGTCGGTGCACACGGCCAAACGCTGGTCGGCTTGGCGTTCGATGGTGCTGACTTGCTGACCCAAGTGCAGGGTGGGCTTGAAGGGCGCGACTTGTTGTTGCAAGCGCTCGACCAATTCGCTGCCGGTGCAAAAGGGGATGCCGGGGATGTCGTAAATCGGTTTGGCCGGGTACAGCTCGGCGCACTGGCCACCCACATGAGGCAGGGCATCGACAACGTGGCAGTGAATGCCTTGAAGCCCCAGTTGGAACACTTGGAACAGGCCCACGGGGCCTGCGCCAATGACCAGTGCCTCGGTTTCAATGGGGTGGTTCATGCAGGGTGTCCAGAAAAAAGGCCGGAAATTCCGGCCCGTGGGTGCTTGCAAGCAGGCATGGACGCTGGGTTCAGCGGATCAGTTCGGCCAGTTTGCCGGTTTTGTCTTTCCACTGATCGGCGTCGGCCATGGGCGCTTTGCGCTTGGTGATGCTCTTCCAGGTGGGCAGCAAGGCCAGCTCGGCGTTGAGCTTAGTCATGTGCTGCTGGTCGGCGGGCAGGTCTTCTTCGGCGTAGATGGCGTTGACCGGGCACTCGGGGATGCACACGGCGCAGTCGATGCACTCATCGGGGTCGATGGTCAGGAAGTTGGGGCCTTCGCGGAAGCAGTCCACTGGGCAAACGTCCACACAGTCGGTGTATTTGCACTGGATACAGGATTCGGAAACAACGTGGGTCATGATGGACTCGGAAAATAGGCTGGGCGCTGCACGTGCAGCGCCAAACCCGTGATTTTAAAGGAGATCAGTTCACCAGCACGGCGCCTGAGGTCTTGTGGCTGGCCGTGTCCACCAGCACCAGCGCGCCCAAGATGCGCGATTGGGCAAAGGGCAGGGTGACCAAAGGCTCTTGCAGGGCCAGGGTGACGTGCCCGATGGCGTTGGGGGCCAGTTCGGTGGCTTCTTCTTCTGCCAGGGTGTTCACGTCCAAGCGGTGCACCACGCGCTGCACCTTGACTTTGACCCAACGGTGGCCGTGCAGCGCCCAATAGAGACGGCCAGCCACCAGCGGTTCGTCGTCCATCCAGGCGATGGTGGTGCTCAGCTGGCGCTGGCCTTCGGGCGCACCCTCGGCGGCCAACAGCCAGTCGCCACGCGACACGTCCACCTCGCGGTCCAGCACGATGCCTGCGCTGTGGCCTGCGGCCTTGTTTTGCGGCTGGCGGGTGGCCGACAGCACTTGGGACACCACAGCGGTCTGGCCGCTGGGGAATACTTTGACGGTCTGGCCCGGCTCGATGCTGCCCGTGGCCACGCGGCCCCAGAACACGCGGCGGCCTTGGGTGGTGACGCCGGAGTCGTGGAATTTTTCAACCCACTGCACCGGGAAGCTGAAAGCCACATCCGTTTCGGCGGGCGTGACGGGCAGGTCTTCGAGGATGCTGAGCAGGCTGGGGCCGTTGTAGCCGCACCAGTCGGCTTGGTCGTTGTTCTCGGTGGTGACCACGTTCCAGCCCTTGAGCGCCGACACGGGCACCATGGCGGTGACGGTGATCCCGGCTTCTTTGGCGAATTTTTCCAGGGCACCAGCGATGTTCTTGTAGGCCACGGCGGCATTGGCCACGGCATCGAGCTTGTTGATGGCGAACACCACAGACGGCACACGCAGCAGGTTGACCAGCAACGAATGGCGGCGGGTTTGTGGCAGCAGTTGCAGATCGGGGTTGGCCCAGTCGAGTTTGATGGCATCGACCAGCACCACAGCCGCGTCGGCGCTCGATGCGGCCGTCACCATGTTGCGGGTGTACTGCTCGTGGCCGGGCGCGTCGCCGATGATGAACTTGCGCGCTTCGGTGTTGAAGTAGCGGTAGGCCACATCGATGGTGATGCCTTGCTCGCGCTCGGCAGACAGGCCATCGGTCAGCAGGGCCAGATCGGTCTCACCCGAGCGCTGCACGCCCGCCAAGTGGTCTTGCAGCACGGCCTTGGTGTCCACCAGCAGGCGGCCAATCAGTGTGCTTTTGCCGTCATCGACCGAGCCGCAGGTGATGAATTTGAGGGCGGAGAAATGTTTGTCGTTGCTCATGAATGTGTGCTCCCGCTTGATCAGAAATAGCCGTCTTTTTTGCGCTTCTCCATCGAAGCCTCGGACGTCTTGTCGTCCATGCGGGTCGCGCCGCGCTCGCTCACATCGGCGGCCAGCGTCTCGATCACGATCTGCTCGGGCGTGGCCGCAGTGCTTTCCACCGGGCAGGTGCAGGTGATGTCGCCCACGGTACGGAAACGCACGTCGCGCACCACCACTTCTTCGCCGTCTTTGGGGGGCGTCAGCTCGGTCACTGGCACCAACAGGCCCCGGCGGTCCACCACCTCGCGCTTGTGGGTGTAGTAGATCGAGGGCAGCGCGATCTTTTCGCGGGCGATGTACTGCCACACGTCCAGCTCGGTCCAGTTGCTGATCGGGAACACGCGGAAGTGTTCGCCCGGCTGCAGCTTGTGGTTGAACAGCGTCCACAGCTCAGGGCGCTGGGCCTTGGGTTGCCATTGGCCAAAGCTGTCGCGGTGCGAAAAGATGCGCTCCTTGGCACGGGCTTTTTCTTCGTCACGCCGCGCACCGCCGATCAGGGCATCAAAGCGGAACTCTTCGATGGCTTCGAGCAGCGTGACCGACTGGTGCACGTTGCGGCTCTCACCCGGGTGGGCCAGGCGCACGGTGCCTTTTTTCATGGAGTCTTCAACGCTGCGCACGATCAGCTCGGCACCCAGCTCCTTGGCACGCGAATCGCGGAAGTCGGTCACTTCGGTGAAGTTGTGGCCGGTGTCGATCATCAGCAGCGGGTAAGGGATGCGCCCCGCGCCAAATGCTTTTTCGGCGCACTTGAGCATGACCAGCGAGTCTTTGCCGCCCGAAAACAGCAGGGTGGGGCGCTCAAAGGCGGCGGCGACTTCGCGCAGGATGAAGATGGTTTCTTCTTCCAGCGCGTCCAGGTGGCTGTTGCTCAGGGTGTGCAACTCGGTTTGTGTCATGGCGTTCATGGTCGTTTGTGGTTTGTTCGTTTTAAATTTGTCATCCGCGCGCTTTTCATTTTTCATCCGCGCACTTTTCATTAGTCATCCCCGCACTTTTCATTAGTCATCCCCGCACTTTTCATTAGTCATCCCCGCGAAGGCGGGGATCCAGAAATCGGAGGCATGGATCCCCGCCTTCGCGGGGATGACATTTAAGAGGCGTGGCATTCAACGGGGACATTTAACTGGGGCGTCACTTCTTGACGTGCAACCCGCACTCCTTGGCCGCCTCGTCCTCCCACCACCAGCGACCTGCGCGGAACTCTTCGCCCAGGCTGATGGCGCGTGTGCAAGGCGCGCACCCGATGCTCGGGAAGAACTGGTCGTGCAGAGGGTTGTAGTCCACCTGGTTTGTGGCGATGTAGTGCCACACGTCGCCCCAGGTCCAGCGGGCCAGAGGGTTGAACTTGTACAGACCTTTGGTGGCCACTTCGCTCTCGTCCAGCAAAGGCACCTCGGCGCGTGCCGCAGATTGCTCTTGGCGCAGACCGGTGATCCAGGCTTTTTGGCCTTTCAAGGCGCGGGCCAGTGGCGCCATCTTGCGCACACCGCAGCAGGCTTTGCGCAGTTCCATCGACTTGTAAATCGCATCCTGACCTTGGTCGCGCACGAACTGGATCACCGATTCCTGCACCGGGCGGAACACGTTGATCGGCGCACGCGAATGGGCCTGGGTCCGCTCCAGCAAGGCCAGGGTCTCGGTGTGCAGCGCACCGGTCTCCAGCACAAACACCGGGATATCGAGCTGCAGGCGGTTGATGAGGTGCGTGATCACCACGTCTTCGGCGCCCAGGCTGGAGGCCTGCGTCACGGGGGAAAATTCGGCCGCAGCGCGGCGCAGCAGTGCTTGGGTTTCGGTCAGCTTGGCGGCAAAGTCGGGACTGGCCTTGGCGTTTTGCTCAGTGGCTTTAAGCGGGGCGCTGCGGGAGGAAATAAAGCTCGAGGTCATGGTGATGTCTGTCTGCGCTAATTCAATTTGTCATCCTTGGGCTTGACCCGAGGAACCATGGATCCCGGATCAAGTCCGGGATGACATTCAGGAGGATCAAGTCCGGGATGACATTCAGGAGGATCAAGTCCGGGATGACATTCAGGAGGATCAAGTCTGGGATGACTGTTCGAGGGAAGGCTCTCCTTGGGCGCTGTTCAGTCGGCCTTTGCAAAATGAGGTTGCGTCTCCACGGCCGAGCCCTGGTAGAACCCGGCATAGCGGTCCAGCTGGCGCTGGGCGGCGCTGGCGTCCACGCCGTCTTTGAGCACGGCCACGTCAAAGCCCGTGCGCTGCATTTGCACCAGCTGGTCAATCAGCACATCGCCCGTGGCGCGCAACTCACCCGCAAAGCGCAAGCGGCGGCGCAGCAAAAAGGCTTGGCTGTAAGCGCGGCCATCGGTGAAGGCCGGGAACTGCAGATCGATGCGGGTGACGCCGTTCAGGTCGAGCGTGCGCGGGTCCACGTCGTTGGCCAGCGTGAGGACGGCAGGCGATTCAACAGCTTGGTGTTCTTGTTCGGTGATGATTTTCATGTGTGTTTCTCCCTGCGTTCAGACGGTTTCAGCGTCAGCGGCTGGATGGCGCGCGGCATTGGCGGCGGCCTTGAACGGGTCTTGGCCCACGCGGCGCAGGGTCTCGATGAAGGCTTCTTGTTTGCCGTTACCCGCGTTCAAGCGCAGCTGCTTGTAGGTGTCCAAAATCGCTTCGATCACATCCGGCACTTCAAACGAAGAGAAGGAAGGACCGACCACCTTGCCGGGTGTGGCCGCGCCGGACAGGTCTTTGCCGTCCGAGCCGCCCAGCGTGACCTGGTACCACTCCTTGCCGTCTTTGTCGACACCCAAGATGCCGATGTGGCCCGAGTGGTGGTGACCGCAAGAGTTGATGCAGCCGCTGATGTGGAAGTCGATGTGGCCCAGATCTTCCAGCTCGTCCAGGTCTTGGTACCGCTCGGTGATGGCGCTGGCCGTGGGGATGGAGCGGGCATTGGCCAGAGCGCAGTAGTCGCCGCCGGGGCAGGCGATCATGTCGGTCAAGAGGCCAATGTTGGGCTGGGCTACACCCAGAGCCTGGGCTTCGCGCCACAGGGCATGCAGCTGGTCCAGGCGCACCCAAGGCAGCAACAGATTTTGCGTGTGCGAGACGCGGGCCTCACCTGCGGAATATTTTTCGACCAAGGCAGCGGCGGCATCGAGCTGCTCGGCGGTGGCGTCACCCGGGGCGTAGCCCGGGCGCTTGAAGGACAGCGACACGGCGCGCAGCTGCGGGTTGCGGTGCGCTCGCACGTTGCGCGCCAGCCAGCGGGCAAAGGCGGGGGTTTTGGCCGCTTCGATACTCACCGCCGCTTCGGCCTCGGCCAACCACGCATCGGTGTTTTCGGGCAGGTTCAGGGCTGGGTCCACAAAACCGGCTTTCACGCGGTCAAGCTCGGCTTGCGGCAGGGTGTGCGGCGCGCCGTCGCGCTCCAAAATTTCGCGGAACTCGGTCTCGACTTCGTCAAAGTAGCGCTGGCCTTCGGCCTTGACCAAAATTTTGATGCGGGCTTTGTACTTGTTGTCGCGGCGGCCCCAGCGGTTGTAGACGCGCACCACGGCTTCGAGGTAGTTCATGATGTCTTGCCAAGGCAGGAACTCGCGGATCACCACACCGTTGACCGGGGTGCGGCCCATACCGCCACCGACCAGCACCTTGAAGCCGACTTCGCCTGCGGCGTTATGGATCACTTGCAGGCCCACGTCGTGCCAGCCAATGGCGGCGCGGTCTTCAGTGGCGCCGGTGATGGCGATCTTGAACTTGCGCGGCAGGTGGGCAAACTCGGGGTGCAGCGTGCTCCACTGGCGAATCAGCTCGGCATACGGCCGGGGGTCCACCACTTCGTCAACGGCCACACCGGCCAGTTCGTCGGTGGTGGTGTTGCGGATGCAGTTGCCGCTGGTCTGGATGCCGTGCATGTTCACGGTGGCCAGCAGTTCCATCACGTCGGCCGATTGGTCGAGCGGAATCCAGTTGAACTGCACGTTCTGGCGGGTGGTGAAGTGGCCGTAGTTGGTGGTCAGTTTGGGGGCCAGGCCGGCGATTTTGTCTTGGGTGGCTTGGGCTTCGGCCAGCAAGGCGGCGTCGGGCGTGTCGTATTCGCGGGCGATTTGGGCCAGCACCTTTATCTGAGCCGCGTTGATCTCGCCATAGGGCACGGCCACGCGCAGCATGGGCGCGTAGCGCTGCACATACCAGCCGTTTTGCAGGCGCAGGGGGCGAAATTGGTCTTCGGTCAGTTGACCCGTCTGCCAACGGCCCAGCTGGTCGCGGAACTCTGCGGCGCGGGCGCGCACAAAGGCTTTGTCGAATTCGGTGTATTGGTACATATCAGCAGCAATGGAAAAAAATCAGATCAGGACCAGCTTGGTGCCCGCCCATGCGAGCAGCACGGACAGCAGCGAGCGGATCACGCGGTCGGGTGTGTGGTGTGTCAGGCGTGAGCCCAGCCAGATGCCGGGAATCGACCCGGCCAACAGCTTGGCCAGCAGCGGCCAGTCCACCGAACCGAGCGATGCATGACCCAAGCCCGCCACCAAGGTTAGGGGCACGGCATAAGCGATGTCCGCCGCCACGATGCGCGGCAGGGGCAAAAGCGGGTAAAGCAAAAGCAGCACGGTCACGCCAATGGCCCCCGCGCCGACCGAGGTGAGCGTGACCAAAGTACCGATCAGCGCACCAAACAGCACCGGCAGGCTCCAGTGGCGAGGGGTGCTGGCGCGGGCTTCGTCGGCGGCGTCCAGGTGGCGGGGGAGTTGTTTGCCCCGCACGGCTTTGAAGAGCATGGCTGCAGCGGTGAGCAGCAGCGCCACGCCCAGCGTGGTCGTCATCAGCGACTGCACTTGGGAGGAGGCTGGGCCCACCCAGTGCAAAAAGCCCAAAGTCACCAGACACGCCGGGATGCTGCCCGCGCTGAGCAAACCCACCACGCGCCAAGGCACTATGCGCTGGCGTGCAAAGCTGATGGTGCCGCCCAGCTTGGTGAAGGCCGCAAACAGCAGGTCGGTGCCCACCGCCATGTAAGGCTTCACACCAAAGAAAAAGATCAGGAGCGGCGTCATCAACGAGCCGCCACCCACCCCCGTCAGGCCCACGATGGTGCCCACGAAGAAACCTGCAAAGACATAAGCCAAATCAACCATGGGGGCGACTGTAAGGTGGTCTTATGCCAAAACAAACGATTTTTTAGTTGTGCATATATTCTTAATGCTTATAAGGAGTGTGCTGGCGCATGTCCCGTTTGCGACAGATCGAAAATCGGCTGGTACAGTCACGGCTCTCGCCCTTAACCCTAGGACTATTTTTATGAACCGCCTTATTGCCGCTGGCCTGCTGGCCGTATCCCCCGTTTTTGCCCAAACCCCGATCAAAATCGGTGAGATCAACAGCTATTCCGCCATTCCCCAATTCACCCAGCCCTACAAACAAGGCTGGCAGCTGGCGGTCGAAGAGATCAACGCCCAAGGAGGTCTGCTTGGCCGCAAGGTCGAAGTCATCGCCCGAGACGACGCGGGTAAGCCCGAAGAGGCCCTGCGCCACGCCATCGAGCTGACATCCAAAGAGAAGGTGGACGTGCTGGCCGGGGGCTTTTTGTCCAACGTGGGTCTGGCCTTGGCCGACCACGCCGCCAAAAACAAGCGCCTGTTTGTGGCGAGCGAGCCGCTGACCGACGCCATCGTCTGGGACAAAGGCAACCGCTACACCTTCCGCCTGCGCCCCAGCACTTACATGCAAGCGGCCATGCTGGTCGAAGAAGCGGCCAAGCTGCCTGCCAAGCGCTGGGCCACGATTGCGCCCAACTACGAATACGGCCAAAGCGCTGTGGCCAGCTTCAAAGAGTTGCTCAAGGCCAAGCGCCCCGATGTGGAGTTCGTGAGCGAGCAGTGGCCCGCCCAAGGCAAGATCGACGCGGGCAGCACCCTCACTGCCACTATGGCCAGCAAGCCCGACGCCATCTTCAACGTGACCTTTGGTGCGGACCTGGCCAAGCTGGTGCGCGAAGGCAACCAGCGCAACGTCTTCCCCAAGACGCCTGTGGTGTCGCTGCTGTCGGGTGAGCCTGAATATTTGGAAGTGCTGAAAGACGAAACACCCAAGGGCTGGATCGTGACCGGCTACCCCTGGGACCAGCTCGACAACAAAGAGCACGCCAGCTTTGCCGCCAACTACTACAAGAAGTTCAACGAGAACCCCAAGGTGGGCTCGGTCGTGGGCTACGCCACCATGCAGTCGATCTTTGCAGGTATCAAAAAAGCCGGCAGTGTGGACAACGAAAAGCTGGTCGCTGCCATGCGTGGCCTGAAGTTCAGCACGCCTTTTGGCCCGGCCGAATACCGCGCCATTGACCAGCAGTCCACCATGGGGGCTTATGTGGGCAAGCTCGATCAGCGCGGCGGCAAGGGCACCATGGTGCAGTGGCGCTATGCCGATGGCAAGGCGTATCAGCCCACCGATGCCTATGTGAAATCGCGCCGCCCGGCAGATGCGATGAAGTAAAGCCCTCATCTCGGGCCAACTCGTCATCGCAGGCCGGTTCGTCATCCCCAGTCAGTTCGTCACCTTTACCCAATTCGTCACCTTTACCCAGTTCGTCACCTTTACCCAGTTCGTCACCTTTACCCAGTTCGTCATCCCGGGCTTGACCCGGGATCCATCTATGTGCAGGCATGGACCCCGCATCGAGTGCGGGGTGACATGGGATATTGGCCTCGCATCGAGTGCGGGGTGACATAGGGATTTGAGCGCCCATCGAGAGCGGGCTGCCATCTCACCTCAACAAGGTGCAAGTTGTTCAGTGCTTCTTGTAGCGCTCGGCCGCCAGGTGCTTGGCCAAAGCGGGCGCCAAAGGCAGGGGCTCACGGCACAACCACGCGGCAGTCAGTTCACCACACAGCACCGCCAGACTGATGCCGCGTGCGCCCATGCCTGCACTCAGCCAAAGGCCCGGCAAGCTTTCGCTGTCGATGGGACCTACAGCCGGCAGTCGGTCGGGCAGGGTGCAACGCAAGCCTGCCCAACCTTGCACGTGCGCAGGTTCAAACCGGTTTTGCATCGCCGCGCCCAAGTCCGGCAGCAAGGTGGACAAGCGCAGCTGGTTGGCCTCGTGGTCTTCGGGCCTGACAGGCGCTTGCTCGCAGTTGCGCTCAAAGGTCGAGCCGATGTACCAGCCTGCTTGGCCTTCCGGTGTGGCTACGCCGTGGATGAAGCTGCCATGCCCATTGACCGGAAAGGGCGGCAGCAGCTGGCGCTGGGCCTCGTTCAGTTCGTTCATGTGCCCAAAGCTCACCTGCCCGCGCAAGGGGTTCAGTGGCACGGCAAAGCCGGGCAGGGGGCGCAGCAAAGTCAAGCTGTCAAAGGCGCTGGCCACCACCAGCAAAGGCGCTTGCCCCAGCGCCAGGCCTTGCCCATCGAACACGGTCCACAAACCATTTTGGCGCTCAATGTGTTGAACCGCTTGCCCCCAAAGGACTTGCACGCCTGGTGTTTGCAGTTGCGCAGCCACCAACTGTCGGGGCCTGATCCAGCCCGCCATGCTGTGCCACAGAGCGGGGGTTTCGGGTGGCAGGCCTGCTGCGGCAATCTGTGCGGGGCTGGCCAGTGTGCTGCCTGGGGTTGACGTGTCGAAGGCCGTGTCGGCACCGGGTGCTTGCGCGAGTCCGGCTTTGGGCAGCCTGCGCTTGCCGGCCAGGTTGTGCTCCAAAACGCCTGTCAAAGCCCAGTCGGTGCCGCTTTGCAGCAGTGCTTGGGCGCGTTGCAGGGTGGCCCGCACGCCCGCACGCGTCAGGCGCGAGAGCACGTTGTCGTCGGGCGAGACATGGGGCGCGGCCAAACCAGCTGGCAGGCCAGAAGCGCCTGCGCCAACGCCTGCAGCGCGGTCCAAGACCGTGACGGCCCAGCCGCGCAGCGCCAAGCTGTGCGCCACAGCAGAGCCCGACAAGCCTGCGCCGATGACCAGCGCTTGGCGTGCCAGAGGCGGGGGGCTCAATGTGTCGATGTTGACGACGGTTTCAGCCAACTTCAGTTGGCGGCTGGTGGCACGTAGCCTTGGGCAGCGTCAGCGCCTGCGCCAAAGAAATGGTTTTCCATTTGACGAGCCAGGTATTGGCGGGCGCGCAGATCGGCCAAGTTCAGGCGGTTTTCATTGACCAACATGGTCTGGTGCTTGAGCCAGTCAGCCCAAGCTTGCTTGCTCACGTTTTCCCAAATGCGCTTGCCCAACTCGCCGGGATAAGGCGCGAAGTCCAAGCCTTCTGCTTCGGTGCCGAGTTTGATGCATTGAACGGTGCGTGCCATGGTGTCTTTCAGCCTTGATCTATCTTAAGAAGCTCTGGTTATACGGATATAAAATTTCAGTATTTCCAGTATTGAGCGGTTCACACGAAAATACGCCCTGTTTCGCGACAGGATCGACTTTCTTGTGGTCTATCAGGCTGCAACTGTAGCAAGCTTTCAGCATCCCCCCAGTGGCTTTGGGGCTCTTGTCCCTGCCATAACCCAGACAAATCAAATGAGTGCTTTTCTTGAAGAACGCGTTTTGAGCGTTCACCACTGGACCGACCGTCTGTTCAGCTTCACCACCACACGTGACCAGGCTCTGCGCTTTTCCAATGGTCATTTCACCATGATCGGCCTGCGCGGCGACAACGGCAAACCACTGCTGCGCGCCTACTCCATCGCCAGTGCCAACTACGAAGAACACCTCGAATTCCTGAGCATCAAGGTGCCCGACGGCCCGCTGACCTCCAAGCTCCAACACATCCAGGTGGGTGACACCATCGTGGTGGGCCGCAAACCCACAGGCACCTTGCTGTGCGACTACCTGCTCCCCGGCAAAAACCTGTACCTCATGTCCACCGGCACGGGTCTGGCGCCGTTCATGAGCATCATCCGCGACCCCGAAACCTATGAGCGCTTCGAAAAAGTGATCCTGGTCCACGGCGTGCGTCAGGTCAACGAATTGGCGTACCACGACTACATCACGAAAGAGTTGCCCGCCAACGAGTTTCTGGGCGAGATGGTGAGCCAGCAACTGCTCTATTACCCCACCGTGACCCGCGAGCCCTACAAAAACCAGGGTCGTCTGACCGATCTGATCGAAAACGGCAAACTGTTTGCCGATCTGGGCCTGTCCAAGCTCGACCCCGAAACAGACCGCGTCATGATCTGCGGCAGCCCTGGCATGCTCAAGGACCTCAAGCGCATCTGCGAAGAGCACGGTTTGTCAGAAGGCAACACCAGCACCCCGGGTGCCTTCGTCATCGAACGCGCCTTTGCCGAGTCCTGATTGGGCAGGGGCTTTGTGAAAAGCCTCACCGATCTGGCCGGAGCATGAAGGCAAAATAGGATTTTTGTGTTCTCACAACCGTAAATGCTGGTGTCCAAGCCTTTTTGTCACACCCCCGCAGATGGATATCCGAAAATTCATGTCATACCCGCGCATGCGGGTATCCATGACTGAACAGCCTGGATGCCCGATCCAGTCGGGCATGACAAACGTGAACCTGGCCAGCATGACAAATCCTTGACCCACGCCATGAACCTGACGCCCATCACTCCCTCACGCCTGCTGGCCCTGATCGCTCTGTCGGGCATCGGCATGCTGGCCTTTGGACTGTATTTGCAGCATGTGGTGGGCCTGAACCCTTGCCCCATGTGCATCGTGCAGCGCTATGCGCTGATCGGTGTGGTGCTGGTGGCGGCTGTGGGCTGGCGTTTGCGCGGTTGGGGCTTGGCCGTGTCGGGCTTGTTGCTGGCGCTGGTGGCGGGCTTTGGTGGTTTTACCGCTGCGCGCCAAAGTTGGCTGCAGTGGTACCCCCCCGAAGTGGTGACCTGTGGCCGTGATTTTTACGGCATGGTCGAAAACTTCCCCATCAACCGCGCCATTCCCATGATCTTCAAAGGCAGCGGCGACTGCACCAAGGTCGACTGGACCTTTTTGGGCGGCTCCATCGCCAATTGGTCATTTGTGTGCTTTGTGGTGTTTGGCCTATTGGGCCTGTGCGTCGCAGTCAAGGCTGTCAAGAACCGCTGATGACCGCTGCGGGGGCAAGCGCCTGCTGTGTCATACCCGCGCATGCGGGTAGCCATAACAGTCGAAGGCGTGGCCCCCCGATCGAGTCGGGGTGACGAGACAAGCAGCATGGACCCCCGATCGAGTCGGGGGTGACATTGGTGCGTCATGCCCGCGCATGCGGGTATCCATGACATTCGAAGGCGTGGCGGTCAGAGCTTCTTGACCAGCACCTGGCTCTTGCGGTCCCAGTTGTACTTGCGTTTGCGCGCTTCGGGCAGCCAGTCGGGGTCGACCTGCACAAAGCCGCGCTTGATGAACCAGTGCATGGTGCGCGTGGTGAGCACGAAGATGCTTTTGAGGCCCATGGCGCGGGCGCGTTGCTCGATGCGCTTGAGCACCTTTTCCCCGTCGCCTTGGCCTTGCGACTGGGGCGACACGGTGAGTGCCGCCATCTCGGCCGTCTTGGCTTCAGGGTAGGGATAGAGTGCTGCGCAGGCAAAGATCACGCCGTCGTGGTCGATGATGGTGTAGTGGTCCACATCGCGCTCGATCTCGGTGCGGTCGCGCTTGACCAAGGTGCCGTCCTTCTCAAACGGCTCGATCAGTTGCAAGATGCCGCCCACGTCGTCGGCCGTGGCTTCACGCAGTTCTTCGAGCTTTTCATCGACGACCATGGTGCCAATGCCGTCGTGCACATAAATTTCCAGCAGCAACGCGCCGTCCACCGTGAAGGGCAGGATGTGCGAGCGCTCCACGCCTTCTTCGCAAGCCTTAACACAGTGCTGCAGGTAAAAGCCGATGTCGGTCGGCTCGGTGGGCGTGGGCAGTGAGGCCAGCAACTGCTTGGCTGCAGCCAACGGCAGCTCGGTGTCGATGGGGTTGTCCTCGCTGGCGGGCTCGCCCGGTTGCATGCGGATGCCCGGAATCTCGGTCACAAAAATCAGCTTGTCGGCCTGCAGCTCGGCAGCCACGCTGGTGGCCACTTCTTCCATGGCCAAATTAAAGGCTTCGCCAGTCGGCGAAAAACCAAACGGCGACAGCAGCACCATCGCGCCCATGTCCAGCGTGCGCATGATGCCGTCCACGTCTACCTTGCGCACCAAGCCCGAGTGCTGGAAATCCACACCGTCCACAATGCCCACAGGCCGTGCGGTGATGAAGTTGCCCGAAATCACCCGCACTGTCGAGCCTGCCATGGGCGTGTTGGGCAAACCCTGGCTGAAGGCCGCTTCAATCTCGTAGCGCAGTTGCCCCGCCGCCTCTTGGGCGCAGTCCAGCGCCACGCTGTCGGTGATGCGCATGCCGTGCGAGTACTTGGGGGCGTGGCCTTTGGCGGCCAGTTGCTCGTTGACCTGCGGGCGAAAACCGTGCACCAGCACGATCTTGACGCCCATGCTCTGGATCAGCGCCAAGTCTTGCGCCAGGTGTTGCAGCTTGCCCGCCGCAATCGCCTCGCCCGCGATGCCCACCACAAAGGTCTTGCCCCGGTGCATGTGGATGTAAGGCGCCACCGACCGGAACCAGGGCACGAAAGTGAAATTGAAGACTGTGGGCATGGGCTTGAGGTGTCAGGGCTTGAGCAAAAGAAGTTGGTCTGCGGGAAGCAGACGCGAAAAATCGCGGTCGAATGTGCAGAGTGTCTCACCGGATTGCATCACCGTTGCGGCGATCCAAGCATCGGTGATCAAGTTTCCTGTGGCTTGTTGTGCCAGACACACTTGCCGCAAATTGGGCCAGGTGGCACCCTGCGGCTGAAATTGCACGCCTGGGCAGCTGAGCAGGCTGTCGATGAAGTCGATCACATCCTGTAAAGGATCGGTTTCCCGAAAGATTTTGGGGTTGGTGCTGATGCGTAAAAAGCCAGTCACCACGGTGCCCAGCAGGATCAGGCTGTTGCGTCCATTGGCAGCTTGGAGCATGGCTTCATCTAGCCAAGCTCGTGCAGGCAAGTGGTGAGGGTGGTCAAGCCGGAAAGCGGCCACCAACACATTGACGTCAGGCGTCATGACAGGTTCTTCAGGTCCATACCCGCGTCCATCGCGTCGTACAGGGATCGGTTGCTGCTGGGGTCGATGCCCGGCTTTAGACCACCACGGGCTTTGGAAACGGGCAGTTTGGGAATCACGATCGGGGCGGCAGGCATATCTTGCCGCACATAGGCAGCCAGCATCTCGCGCACCTTCGCGCTCAAGGATGTGCCTTCTTGAATGGCCTTGATGCGGGCTTGTTTGACGAGGTTTTCGTCGAGGGAAATGGTCAGGTTGGTCATCCAAAACCTCCAAGTTGAAAGTTCACGTAAACCAGTGTAGCACGTGAACACGTGTCGTGGGATAATCCAGCCCGTGACCGAGTTTGCAAACCCCACCCCCCTCCAAATCGACTTCCCCGAAGGCCTGCCCGTCTCAGCCCGCCGTGACGAAATCATGGCCGCCATGGACCAGCACCAGGTCATCATCGTCTGTGGTGAAACCGGCTCGGGCAAAACCACGCAGCTGCCCAAAATCGCGCTGGCGCTGGGGCGCGGCAAGCTCAACGCCAAACCGGGTGAACGTGCGCGGATGATCGGCCACACCCAGCCCCGGCGCATTGCGGCCAGCTCGGTGGCCAAGCGCATTGCGGAGGAATTGAAGACCCCGCTGGGCGAGGTGGTGGGTTTCAAGGTGCGGTTCCAGGACCGATTGAGCAAAAATGCCTCGGTCAAGCTCATGACCGACGGCATCTTGTTGGCTGAAACCCAGACCGACCCGCTGCTGCAAGCTTATGACACCATCATCATCGACGAGGCGCACGAGCGCAGCCTGAACATCGACTTCTTGCTGGGCTACCTGCGCCAGATCCTGCCGCGCAGGCCGGACCTCAAAATCGTGGTCACGTCGGCCACCATCGACGCCGACCGTTTTGCCAAACACTTTGCCTCCCGCAACGGCCCGGCCCCGGTCATCATGGTCTCCGGCCGCACCTTCCCTGTGGAGCAGCGCTACCGCCCGTTTGAAGAATCACGCGACTACGGCCTGAATGACGCGATTGCTGACGGCGTGGACGAACTCTGGCAGGGCGGGGCAGGGGGCGACATCCTGATCTTTTTGCCCGGCGAACGCGAGATCCGCGAAGCCGCCGACCACCTGCGCAAGCACTTGGCGCACCAGCCGCTCACCCGCAGCGCCGAAGTGCTGCCGCTGTTTGCCCGCCTGTCGCAGGCCGAGCAAGACCAGATTTTTGAGGCGTCGAATGGCCGCCGCATTGTGCTGGCGACCAACGTGGCCGAAACGTCGCTCACGGTGCCCGGCATCCGCTATGTGATCGACGCGGGCACGGCGCGGGTCAAGCGCTACAGCCTGCGCAGCAAGGTCGAGCAGCTGATGGTCGAGCCCATCAGCCAGGCCGCCGCCAACCAGCGTGCGGGCCGCTGCGGCCGGGTGGCCAACGGCATCTGCATCCGCCTGTACGACGACAAAGACTTTGCAGGCCGCCCGCGCTTCACCGATCCGGAAATTTTGCGCTCGTCTTTGGCGGGCGTGATCTTGCGCATGAAGAGCCTGCACCTGGGTGTGGTCGAAGACTTCCCGTTCATCGAAGCGCCGTCCAAACGCGCCATCACCGACGGCTATCAACTGCTGGCCGAGCTGGGCGCGGTGGATGAAGACAACGAACTCACCCCCATCGGCAAAGAGCTGGCCCGCCTGCCGCTGGACCCGCGTGTGGGCCGCATGATCTTGGAAGCCCGTGGCCGCGAAGCGCTCGACGAAGTGCTGGTGATCGCCAGCGCCATGAGCGTGCAAGACGTGCGCGACCGCCCCATGGACGCGCAAGCCCAAGCCGACCAAGCGCATGCCAAGTTCGACGACGACAAGAGCGAGTTCACGGGTTATCTGAAACTGTGGAAATGGATTCACGACGCAAGGGGCGGCCCAACGGCCCATGGACACCCGGTCAAGCCGGGTGTGACAGACAGGGGGCAGCCGGGTGTGACAGATAGGGGACAGCCGGGTGTGACAAAAGGCGCTGGCATGCCCGCCCCCTCTGTCATGCCCGCGAACGCGGGTATCCATGCCCCACATGTGCCCCATGGACACCCGGTCAAGCCGGGTGTGACAAAAGGCGCGGGCATGCCCGCCCCCTCTGTCATACCCGCGAACGCGGGTATCCATGCCCCCGCTTCCACCCACAAACTCAGCAACCGCCAATACGAACAGCTGCTGCGCCAGAACTTCATCAACATCCGGCGGGTGCGCGAGTGGCGCGACACGCACACCCAGCTGCTCACCGTGGTGTCCGAGCACAAGTGGCGCATCAACACGCAGCCTGCGAGCTACGAGCAGCTGCACTTGTCCATGCTGGCGGGCCTGCTGGGCAACGTGGGTTACAAGCTCGAAGATCCCGCGTCAGGCGCGGGACAGGCTACGGGAGAATATCTGGGCGCACGCGGCATCAAGTTCCACAAACACCCCGGTGCGCACCTGAGCAAAAAGCCGGGCCGTTGGATCGTAGTGGCCGAACTGGTGGAAACCACGCGCCTGTTTGGCCGGGGCATTGCGGCGATTGAGCCTCAGTGGCTGGAGCAGGTCGGCGCGCACCTGCTGCGCAAGCAAGTGCTCGACCCGCATTGGGAAAAGAAATCGGCCGAAGTGGTGGCGCTGGAACGCGCCACGCTCTACGGCCTGGTGGTCTACAGCGGGCGGCGCACGGCCTACAGCCGGGTGGACCTGCACGGCGCACGCGAGATTTTCATCCGCGAAGCCCTAGTGGGCGACCAGTGGGAGACCAAGCTGCCTTTCCTGGCCGCCAACCACAAGATGATCGCTAAGGTCGAAGAGCTGGAGCACAAGTCGCGCCGCCAAGACGTGCTGGTCGACGACGAGCTGATCTACGCTTTTTATGACCAGCAGATCCCGCCCGAGGTGTGCAGCGGCCGCCTGCTGGAAGACTGGTACCGCCATGAGAGCATCAAGCAGCCGCGCCTCTTGCTGCTGACCCGCGAAGAGCTGATGCGCCACGAAGCGGCAGGCATCACCACGCAGGCCTTCCCCAAACACATCCGCTTGGGCGGCACCGATTGCCAGGCCACTTATCTGCACGAGCCGGGCGACGCCCGCGACGGCGTCACGGTCACGGTGCCGCTGTTTGTACTGAACCAAGTGAGCGAAGACCGCTGCGAATGGCTGGTGCCCGGCTTGCTCAAAGACAAAATTCAGGCCCTGCTCAAAAGCCTGCCGCAGCGCCCGCGCAGCCGCTTCGTGCCGTTGCCCGAATCGGCCACCCGCTTGGCCGCCGAGCTGTCGGCACCTGAGCTGTTTGGCAGCGGCTCGCTCACCGATGTGCTGCTCAAAAAAGCCCGCGACGAAACCAGCCTCGACATCAAGCGGACTGACTTCAAACACGAAATGCTCAGCCCGCATTTGTTCATGAACCTGCTGGTGGTCGACGAACACGGCCGCCAGTTGGGCATGGGCCGAAACCTGGGGGCGCTCAAGGGCGAGCTGGGTGCCAAAGCGCGTGGTGCGTTCCAGGCGCTGGCGCAGCTGAAGATGGCGTCTTCGTCGCAAGCAGATGGACACCCGATCAAGTCGGGTGTGACAAAAGAAGATGTCATACCCGCGAACGCGGGCATCCATGACCCCCATGGACACCCGATCAAGTCGGGTGTGACAAAGGGTGAGTCGGGTGTGACAAAAGAATCTGTCATACCCGCCGCCAATGTCATACCCGCTTCTTATGTCATACCCGCTTCTTATGTCATACCCGCGAACGCGGGTATCCATGCCCGCACAGGCACAACCCCCGCCAAACAGACCCCCACAGCCCCCCAGCGCTACACCACCTGGACCTTCGGCGAACTCCCAGAGCTGATGGAAATCAGCAAAGGCGGCCAGACCCTGATCGGCTTCCCCGCGCTGGTGGACGTGCAAGACGCTGTGACCATCGAAGTGTTTGACGAACCCGACGTGGCCGCCAGCAAAAACCGCGCGGGCCTGCGCCGCCTGTTTGCGCTGCAGATCAAAGACGCGCTCAAGTACCTTGAGAAAAACATCCCCGACCTGCAAAAAATGGCCGTGGCCTACATGCCGCTCGGCACGGCGGATGAGCTGAAAACCCAGATCATCGACGTGGCGCTGGACCGTGCCTTTTTGCTCGACCCGCTGCCCAACGACGAAATCACCTTCAAACGCCGCATTGAAGAAGGCCGTGGGCGATTGACCTTGATTGCCAACGAAGTGGCCCGGCTGGCGGGCACCATCTTGTTGGAGTTTGGCGCGGCCACCCGCAAAATCAAAGACACCAAAAACGCCCCCGACGCGACGGCCGACTGCACTCAGCAACTGCAACGACTGATGCCCAAAAACTTCATGGCCGCCACCCCGTGGCCGCAGCTGCAGCACTGCGCCCGCTACCTCAAGGCAGTGACCCTGCGCCTGGACAAATACCGCGCCGACCCCGCCCGCGACGCCCAGCGCCTGGCCGAGCTGAAACCGCAAGAACAACGCTATTGGCGCCTGGTGGCAGAACGCAAAGGCGCCCAAGACGCCCGCATGCTGGAGTTCCGCTGGTTACTGGAAGAGCTGCGCGTGAGCTTCTTTGCGCAAGAACTGCGCACCCCGCAGCCGGTCAGTATCAAAAGGCTGGAGAAGGCTTGGGGGCAGTTGAACCATTGAGGGCATGATCAGCACGCGGGTGGGGCCAGATGGTTACCTACCCGCTTATTCACCGACGGGCAACCACATCATTTGGGAATTCCCATGGAAATCAAAGTCAATTTTCTCGACAAACTGCGCCTGGAGGCCAAGTTTGACGACTTCACTGTGCTGGCCGATCAGCCCATTCGTTACAAGGGCGATGGCTCGGCGCCCGGGCCGTTTGATTATTTTTTGGCCTCTTCGGCTTTGTGTGCGGCTTATTTTGTGAAGCTGTATTGCGAGACGCGCGGCATCTCCACCGAGCACATCCGCCTGTCGCAAAACAACATCGTGGACCCCGACAACCGCTACCTGCAGACCATCAAGATCCAGGTGGAGTTGCCGGCCGACATGTCCGACAAAGATCGCCAAGGCATCTTGCGGTCCATCGATCGTTGCACGGTCAAAAAGGCGATTCAAGCGGGCCCCACTTTCATCGTTGAAGCGGTGGATAATCTGGATGCCGATGCTCAGGCCTTGCTCACGCTGAGCCCCGACGCGCAAGCGCAGACCTTTATTGCGGGCAAGGACTTGCCGCTGGAGCAGACCATCGCCAACATGACGGCGGTGTTGGCCAATTTGGGCATCAAGATCGAGATCGCGTCGTGGCGCAACCTGGTGCCCAACGTGTGGTCGCTGCACATCCGCGACGCGCATTCGCCCATGTGTTTCACCAACGGCAAGGGCTCCAGCAAAGAGAGCGCCTTGGCATCAGCCTTGGGTGAATACATCGAGCGCCTGAACAACAACCACTTTTACGCGGGCGTGTTTTTTGGCGAAGACCTGGCGCAAGCCGACTTCGTGCACGACCCCCGCGAGCGCTGGTTCCAGCCGGGAAAGCGCGACGCGCTGCCCAAAGGCTTGTTGGACGCGCATTCCTTAAGCATTTACAACCCCGACGGCGAGCTGCGTGCCTCGCACCTGTTTGACACCAACTCGGGCAACACCGAGCGCGGCATTTGTGCGCTGCCCTATGTGCGCCAGTCCGACGGTGAGGTGGTGTACTTCCCGTCGAACCTGGTGGAAAACCTTTTTGTGAGCAACGGCATGAGCGCGGGCAACACGCTGGTTGAAGCGCAGGTGCAGTGCCTGTCCGAGATTTTTGAGCGCGCCGTCAAGCGCGAAATTTTGGAAGGCGAAATGGCCTTGCCAGATGTGCCACAGGCCGTGTTGGCCAAGTACCCGGGCATCGTGGCGGGCATCGAGGCTTTGGAAGCGCAGGGCTTTCCGGTCTTGGTCAAAGACGCGTCGCTGGGCGGGGTGTACCCGGTGATGTGCGTGACCCTGATGAACCCGCGCACGGGCGGAGTATTCGCGTCATTTGGCGCACACCCCCGCCTGGAGGTGGCGCTGGAGCGCAGCCTGACCGAGCTGCTGCAGGGCCGCAGTTTTGAGGGCCTGAACGACCTGCCCGCGCCCACTTTCATCAGCAACGCCGTGACCGAGCCCAACAATTTTGTGGAGCACTTCATTGACTCCAGCGGCATCGTGTCGTGGCGGTTTTTCAGCGCCCAGGCAGACCACGAATTTGTGGAATGGGACTTTGCCGGACAAGGCGAAGACGCCACCGCCCAAGAGGCCGCCACGCTGTTCGGCATCTTGCAGGCCATGGGCAAAGAGGCCTATGTCACGGTGCACGACCAACTGGGCGCCACCGCCTGCCGCATCTTGGTGCCCGGCTATTCTGAGGTGTACCCGGTCGACGACCTGATTTGGGACAACACCAACAAAGCGCTCTTGTTCCGCGCCGATGTGCTGAATCTGCACCGCTTGGACGACGAGGCGCTAGAGGCCTTGCTCGACCGGTTGGAGAACAACGAGCTGGACGATTACCTTGACATCGCCACGCTGATCGGCATCGAGTTTGACGACAACACGGTGTGGGGCCAATTGACGGTGATGGAGCTCAAGCTCTTGGTCCACCTGGCTTTGCAGCAGCTCGAAGAGGCCCACGAACTGGTGGGTGCTTTCTTGCAGTACAACGACAACACCGTAGAGCGCCGCTTGTTTTACCAAGCCCTGAACGTGGTGCTCGAAGTCACACTGGGCGAGGACTTGGCCCTAGAAGACTACGTGGTGAACTTTCGGCGCATGTTTGGCGATGAGCGCATGGATGCGGCCATTGGCTCGGTGGGCGGCAGCGTGCGCTTTCATGGCCTCACGCCCACCAGCTTGCAGCTGGAAACGTTGGACCGGCACCAGCGCTTGCTTGACAGCTACAAAAAACTGCACGCGGCGCGGGCGCGTGTGGCCGCGAAGCGGGCCTTGGTTTAAAACAGCCCACTCGTGAAAAAGGCACCCGCAGGTGCCTTTGTGCTGGCTTGTCGGCGTTTATTTGCCAATCAACTTCATCACATGTTGCCAGCCGCGCAGCAGCAGGCCCGAGCGTTCCACCTCGGCTTGCGCTACCAGTGGGGCTTCTCCCACGGGTTTGCCGTTGGCTGTGGCGATCACTTTGCCGATCACCGCGCCCTTGGCCACAGGGGCTTCCAGGCCCGGCTTGAGTTCTATGGTGGTTTGCACTTGCTGGCCCCGCGGCACGGTCAGCATCCAGGGGGCACCCAGACCTGCGGCCACGGTGTCGGCCTTGCCAAAGTTGACTTTCGGGGTGCCGACCACGGCGTTTGGCTGAATCGGGGTGGCTTTTTCGAAGCTGCCAAAGCCCCAGCCCAGCAGGGTGCGCGATTGGTCAGCACGCGCCTGGGGGCTGTGGGTGTTCAGGATGACAGTGATCAGGCGCATGTCGTTGCGCTTGGACGAGGTGACCAGGCAATAGCCGGCTTCTGCGGTGTGGCCGGTTTTCAGGCCGTCCACGCTGGGGTCGGTGTAGAGCAGGGCGTTGCGGTTGCCTTGCTTGATGCCGTTGTACTTGAACTCGCGTTCAGCGTAGAGGGGGTAGTACTCCGCTCCGTCTTTGATGATGGCGCGCGCCAGGATGGCCAGATCTCGCGCAGACGATTTGTGCGCCGGGTCGGGCAGGCCCGTGGGGTTCACAAAGTTCGTGTGCGTGAGCCCCAAGCGCTGAGCTTCGGCGTTCATCAGCTTGGCAAAGCCCGCTTCGGAGCCGGCCATGTGCTCGGCAATCGCCTTGGAGGCGTCGTTGCCCGACTGGATGATGATGCCGCGCAGGATGTCGATGACCGTGGCCTGGCTGTTGAGCGGCAGGTACATGCAGGACTCGGCGCTGGTGCCTCGGCACCAAGCATTCTCACTCACGGTGACCAGGTCGGTCGGTTTGAGCTTGCCCGAGCGCAGTGCTTGCTCGACGATGTAGCTGGTCATCATTTTGGTGAGCGACGCGGGGGGCAGGGCTTCGTCGGCGTTGGCCGAGGCGAGCACTTGGCCGGAGTCGTAGTCCATCAGCAGCCAAGCTTTGGCAGGCAGCGCAGGCGCGTCGGCCGCCAAGGCGGTCTCAGCGGCCAGCGGGGGCAGTGCGCTTACTGCGGCTGTGGCCTTTTTGTTGGACGTCGCCTTTTTATGGGCCGCAGGCTTGGCGGCTTTGGGGCTTGCTGCAAAGCTGGCCGAGTTGGGCATCAAAATGCCAGCGGCGATGGCGAAGAGGATGGGAAGAAGAGGGGAAGTTTTGGTGTTCATGGCGTTGACGGTCAATGTATCGATTGTCGCCGAGATCAGCCTGTTAATGCGCCTGTTTTTATGTCGCTTCAGTGACGGCGTTCAGCAGTTGTGAGCCAGCGGCGCATGCCGATGACAGCTGAGCAGGTGGTCGTTGACCATGCCGGACGCCTGCATGAAGGCGTAGCAGATGGTGGAGCCGACGAATTTGAAACCTGCTTTTTTCAGGGCCTTGCTCATGGCGTCGGATTCGGCAGTTTGGGCGGGCACTTCACTCATGCTGCGGCGTTGGTGTTGCAGGGGCTGTCCGTCCACAAATTGCCAGACGAGGTTGCCAAAGCGCTGACCGCTGGCTTGCAGTGCCAGAAAAGCCTTGGCGTTGCCGATGGTGGCGGCCACCTTCAGGCGGTTGCGCACGATGCCCGGGTTGGCAAGCAGTTCGGCCACTTTGTGCTCGTCGTAGCGGGCGATTTTTTCAGGGTCGAATTGGTCAAAGGCGGCGCGGTAGGTTTCGCGTTTTTTGAGCACGGTGGACCACGACAGCCCGGCTTGTGCACCTTCGAGGTTGATCAGCTCGAACAGGGCCTGGTCGTCGCGCAGGGGCACGCCCCATTCGGTGTCGTGGTATTCGCGGTAAAGGTCAAAGCCTTCGCACCAGGGGCAGCGTTGCATAAAAATCCTTATCAGTTAGCGAGTGTAGCCAGTACACCTGCCTGCTTGGCAGATGCAATAGCTGATGGACAGATGCGCGTTTGAACAGGGTCTCGGTGGTTTGACCGTCATGGAGGGGCGGTGTCTCAAGGCTTTTTGGATAATGCGCGTTGATGGACTCTGATTTAGGGTCAAGCCCAAGTTCAAGGAAAGCTATGCCACTGGTCGATCACCTGAAATACCTGCGCGCAGCTTGCGCAGTGTCTTTGACCGGGAGCAGCATTGGGGCGGCGCAGGCGCTGCATGTGTCGCAGTCGTCGGTCACACGGGCCGTTCAGTCGCTCGAAGACGTTTTGCAGCAGGTGGTTTTTGACCGTTCAGCCCAAGGCATGCGGGTCACGCCGTCATGTGCCGAGTTGTTGCAGCGTTGCGTTCGCGCTTTTCAATGTCTGGCGATTGCACCATCTTCAAAAGTGGGCTTGGCTGAGGGGGAAGGTTGGATGGCTTGCCGATTCGCATCGGGCGTGGGCCTGCGGCATTTGCGGGTGCTCATGTCGCTGGCGGCCACGGGCTCCGAGACCGTGACGGCCCGTCAGCTGGGTGTGAGCCAGTCGGCGGTGCACCAAAGTTTGGTGCAGTTGGAGCATTTCAGTGGCAAAAAACTGTTCACGCGCAGTCGCCAGCATGGCTTGCGCGTGACGGAGTTGGGCACTCAGGTGATTCATGGTTGCAAGCTGTTTGCGTCCGAGCTGGCGCAGGCCGACGAGGTGTTGGCCGCGCTGTTTGGCCGGGTGGCGGGGCGGCTGGCCATTGGCACCTTGCCTTTTTCTGTGGGCCCTTTGTTGCCGGTGGCGGTCAACCGTGTCATGCAGGCCTTACCGGGTTTGCAGGTGACGGTGGTGGATGGCACCTACGACGCGTTGATTGCCAAACTGCGCGATGCCGAGATCGATTTGATCGTGGGCGCTTTGCGCCCGGACTTTTCCGTTCAGGGGCTGATGCAGGAAACCTTGTTTGTGGATGGTCTGGCCGTGGTTGTGAGGGCGGGGCACCCCTTGGCCTTGCACAAAAAGCTGGCGTGGCACCACCTGGCCGATGCCCAATGGATCATGCCCATGCCCAATACGCCAGCGCAAACCGTCTTTGAACGCACGTTGGCCCGTGCTGGTTTGCCCTTGCCTATAGCCCAGCTGCGGGTGAACAGTGCGCTCATGATGCAGTCGATGTTGATGCAAAGTGACCGTTTGGCGATGATGTCGCCGCGTCAGATTGAAAGCGAAATACGGGCGGATTTGCTGGTGGTTTTGCCTTTGGCTGTGCCCGAGGCGGTCCGCACCATTGGCTTGATCCGCCGCTCGGGCATTTTGCTGACACCAGGCATGCAGGCTGTGCTGGCGGCCAGTCGCCAGGTGGCGTCCGAGATGGCTGGTGAAAACCCTTTAAATAAGCCAAACGCATAGCCTGTTCCTGAATAGCATTGGACGCCTGTGTGAGTGTGCCCAATCATGGGCGACAAGTTATTCCACAGGAGACAAACATGAAAAAACGCTGGGTGTTGGGTTCGATCGCTGGCTTGGCGCTGAGCGCGATGACAGGTTTGGTGCAGGCGCAGGACAACAGTTTCAAGATCGGGCTGGTCTTGCCCATGTCAGGGCCGTTCGCCTCGACAGGCAAGCAAATGGAGTTGGCCGTGCGCCTGTATATGGCGCAGCATGGCGACACGGTGGCTGGCCGCAAGGTGGTGTTGATCGTCAAGGACGATACTGGCGCACCCGATGTGACCAAACGCATTGCACAGGAACTGGTCATCAACGACAAGGTGCAGGTGCTGGCGGGTTTTGGTTTGACACCTTTGGCCATGGCCACGGCCCCTGTGGCCACACAGTCCAAAACGCCGCTGGTGGTCATGGCCGCGGCCACGTCCATCATCACCGAGGCCTCACCGTACATTGTGCGCACCAGCTTCACGGTGCCCCAGGTGGTGACCACGCTGGCTGATTGGGCCACCAAAAACAACATCAAGAAGGTGGTCAGCCTGGTGACCGACTACGCGCCTGGCATTGACTCTGAAAAGTACTTCAATCAGCGCTTCATCAACAACGGTGGCGTGGTGATTGAAACTTTGCGTGTGCCTTTGCGCAGCCCTGATTTCGCGCCTTTTCTGCAGAAAGTGCGAGATGCCAAGCCCGATGCCCTGTTCACCTTTGTGCCTGCGGGCGTGGGTTCGGCTTTGATGAAGCAATTTGCCGAGCGGGGTCTGGACAAGGCGGGCATTCGCCTGATTGCCGAAGGCAGCGTGACCGACGATGACATTTTGAACAACATGGGCGATGTGGCGGTGGGCGTGGTCACGGCGCACCATTACTCAGCTTCGCACAAATCGGCTTTGAACAAGAAGTTTGTCGAGGCTTTTGGCAAGGCCAACAACGGTCTGCGCCCGAACTTCATGGCGGTGGGGGCTTATGACGGCATGCGTGTGATTTACGAAGCGGCCAAAACCACCAAAGGCGCTGGCGGTGAAGCCTTGCTCAACGCCATGAAGGGGCAAGCTTTTGAGAGCCCACGCGGCCCGATCTACATCGACAACCAGACCCGAGACGTGGTGCACAACATGTATGTGCGCCGGGTGGAGCGTGTGGGTGGTCAATTGTGGAATCAGGAAATCGAAACCGTGACCGACGTGAAGGACATTGGCAAAACCCGCTGACCGCAAACCCATGAGTGCTTTGCCATTGCTGCTGGTGCCGGGCTTGATGTGCGACCACGCCGTGTGGGACCCGTTGTTGCCCTGGCTGACCGCCGATCGCCACTGCTTGGTGGTAGGCCATTCCGATGCCGATGCGTTGCCGCAAATGGCCCGTCATTTGCTCGCCTGCGCCCCTGAGCAGTTTTTGTTGGCAGGGCATTCCATGGGGGCGCGCGTGGTGCTGGAAGTGCTCAGGTTGGCACCTGAGCGCGTGCGCGGTGTGGCTTTGATGGACACGGGTTTTTTACCCAAAGCTGAAGGCCAAGCCGGAGACGACGAGGTGTCCAAGCGCTTTGCCTTGTTGCAGATTGCCAAAGAACAAGGTGTTCGCGCCATGGCTCAGCAATGGGTGCGCGGCATGGTGCACCCCGACCGCTTGGGCGATACCGAATTGATCGAGCGCATTCTGGCCATGTTTGAACGCAAAAGCCCAGACATTTTTGAACGGCAGATTCGCGCTTTGCTGTCTCGGCCCGATGGCTCGGACGTTTTGCGCGGCCTGGGTGTGCCTACGCTGTTGATGTGTGGCACCCAAGACGCATGGTCACCACCTGCCCAGCACGAAGCCATGCAGGCCATCATGCCCCCCGCCTTGGTGCAGCTGGACTTGATTGAACACGCCGGACACATGTCTCCCATGGAGCGGCCTGCCGATGTGGCTGCCTCGCTGTTGCGCTGGCTCACGCGTTGTGCATCTGGGTCTCCTGAGGTCGAGGTGCATTGACGTGGACACTTTGGCGTTGTTGCAAGCCGAGAATCGGTGTCGCCATTTGGTCATCGCGGCGGCAGAGGCGGTTGATGGTCAGCAATACGAGGTCTTCGCAGCTTGCTTCACCGAAGATGCTGTGCTGCAACGTCCGGGAGGCGAGCCGTTGACCGGGCGCGCTGCCATTTTGGCTTCTTATGCGCAGAAAAGTCCCCACCGTCTGACTCAGCATTTGCTGTGCAACCACCGTGTGGTGGTGGACCCTGCGGGTTGGGCTGAATCGTCTTGCAAGGTGCTTCTGTACGTGAGTGACCAGCGGCGTGAACATGGGACACAAGGACGACTGGCTGACAGCAAGCACCATGTGGGTGAGTTTCGAGACCACCTGATTCTCACCCCCGATGGCTGGCGTATTCAAAACCGCAAAGCCTGGTTCGAGTTGCAGGTCGACTGACGGGCCGCGTCACCATCGCCCTGATCCGCCACCACCGCCAAACCCGCCACCACCGCCTTTGAAACCACCACCAGGCCCACTGCCAGGGCCTCCTCGGCCACCAAAGCGGGCGCGCAGCAGGGCGGCAATGCCGACCCAGGTAGTCAGCAAGGTGATGCCGCCAGCGATCAAGGCAAGTGAAAACACCCCGAGCAGGAACCAGGTAACGGCCCCCACAATGGCCGCCGTCATGACCGAGCCCGGAAAGCGCCCCAGCACCGCCCGCAACACAAAACCGAGCACGGCGCCCGCAACAATGATCCAGGTGATGTTGTTCCAAGGGTCTTGAGGTGACTTGGCTGTCGGGGCGGGCAATGGTTCACCGTCGATCACGCCCATCATGCGTTGCAGTCCGGCCAGGATGCCGCCCGCAAAATTTTGCTGGCGAAACATCGGGGTGATGCCTTCTTCGATGATCCGTTTGCTGGTGGCGTCGTTCAGTGCGCCTTCCAGCCCGTAACCCACTTCGATGCGGACAGTGCGGTCATCTTTGGCCACCACCAAAATCGCGCCATCGTCCACCTTTTTGCGGCCCAACTGCCATTGTTCTGCCACGCGCAGGGCATATTGCTCAATGGTCTCGGGTTGGGTGGAGGGCACCAACAACACGGCCAGTTGGCTGCCTTTGCGCAGTTCAAATGCGGACAATGTCTCTTCGATCTGCTGCTGTTGCTCTGTGGTGAGGGTGTGAGTTTGGTCAATGACGTGGCCTGACAAGGCAGGCACCGCAAGTTGCTGCTGAGTTGGTTGCTGAGTCTTTGGCGGCACCTGAGCGCTGCCAGTGGCCCAGCTCAGCAGTGCGCTGAGCACGAGCAGCCAGCGGGCAGCTTGGTTCATGCGCATTGCAAATTACCAGAAGGCACGCCGTTGCAAAGGCTCACTTGCCTGTCCCTGGGTTGGAACCTGGGGGTGGGTTGGCAGGCTTGCCAAAATTGACCACGGGCGGTTGGGCCATGGCTTGTTCGTTCTCGACCGAGAAGTTGGGTTTTTCTTTGTAGCCCAGGGCCATGGCGGTCAGGTTGGAGGGGAAGGAATGCACGGTGACGTTGTAGTCCTGCACGGCTTTGATGTAACGGTTGCGGGCCACGGCAATGCGGTTTTCGGTGCCTTCAAGTTGGGCTTGGAGGTCAATGAAGCCCTGATTGGCGCGCAGGGCAGGGTAGTTTTCAGACACCACAAGCAAGCGAGAAAGGCTGCCGGACAGGTCTTTTTGGGCCTGCTGGAATTTTTGAAAGGCTTGTGGGTCGTTCACCAGTTCGGGCGAGGTCTGGATGGCGGTGGCTTTGGCCCGTGCCGCGACCACGGCTTGTAAGGTGCTCTGCTCAAAGTCGGCCTGGCCTTTGACCACGTTGACCAAATTGGGGATCAGGTCCGCCCGGCGTTGGTATTGGCTGAGCACCTCAGACCAGCTGGCCTTGACTTGCTCGTTGCCGCTTTGAAACTGGTTGTAGCCGCAGCCCGTCAGGCTGAGGGCTAGGGTCATCAGAAACAGGGTGAGCCATCGGTAGAGAGAAGATGCCATGGGATGCCTTGCTGTTGCGGGTGTTTTGCAAGGGTATGCCTGGATGGTCAGCGCCACTGTGCGCTGACCAACGCTCAGGGGCCTTTGTTGTTGGCAAGGCATGGTGCTTATGGCCTTGGTTTCTGCCCCTGCCCTGTGTCGAGCGCGTCACTCAGCAGGGCTTGTCTGCTTTAGGATGTCTGACATCGAAAGGTCTTTGCTGCCCCATTTTCTTTCAGCTTCTTTTCGCCGATTGGCCTGGTCCAACTTGTTGGCGCAGTCGGCCGAACAATTGAGCCTGGCTGCGGTGCCCATCGTGGCGGTGCTGCTGCTGCAGGCCGGGCCGGGTGAGATCGGTTTGCTGGCCTCGATTCAGTCCTTGCCATTTTTGTTGTTGGCCATGCCTTTGGGCTTGTTGGCCGATCGCACGTCTCGCACCCGCTTGATGGCTTTGGCCGAGTCGCTGCGGGCGGTGGCTTTGCTGCTGTTGCTGGCCTTGCTGGTCACTGGGCATGTGTCGATTGCGGCTTTGGCCATTATTGGCTTTGTGGCGGCGGTGGGCACGGTGGCTTTCAGTGTGGCGGCACCTTCTTTGGTGCCGGCGCTCGTGCAGGTGGAGGGTTTGGCGCAGGCCAATGGCCGTCTGGAGCTGGCGCGCAGCGCCGCGTTTGCGGCAGGCCCAGCGTTGGCCGGAGCCCTGATCGCCTGGACAGGCGCATCGGCAGCCTTTGTGCTGTCGGGCATGTTGTCGGTGTCGGCCGTCTTGTGTTTGCGCGGCATCAGTGAGCCTGCTCGGGCGCCCATGCCCGAACGGCATCCTCTGCTGGAGCTGCAGGATGGCGCCAAGTGGGTCTGGCAGAGCGACTTGCTGCGTCCCATTGTGTTTTGCTCCATCGCCTGGAACATTTCATGGTTCATGCTGCAAGCGGCTTATGTGCCCTATGCGATTCACGACTTGGGGCTGGATGCGGGTGGTGTGGGCGTGACGCTGGCTTGCTATGGCGTGGGCATGATCGTGGGGGCGCTGCTCGCGCCGCGTGTGGTGCGTGCGCTGCCTTTCGGTCAAGCCATTTTGCTGGGGCCATATTTTTCGGTGCTGGCGGCAGTCACCATGGCCATGACCTTGTTTTGGCCGCAGGGTTGGTTGGCGGCCTTGTCGTACTTCTTTTTTGGCGCAGGCCCGATCATTTGGACCATCACCTCGACCACGTTGCGCCAGATGGTGACGCCTCGCGCCATGATCGGACGGGTCACATCAATCAACATCGTGGTCAGCACGGGCGCACGCCCTTTAGGAGCGGCGCTGGGCGGTGTGCTGGGCGTGAGCTTTCCGGTGTCGGTCAGCCTGTGGTGCGTGGTGCTTGGCTTTGGGCTGCAGGCCATCATCATCAGCGCGTCCAAGGTCAGGACGCTCAAGCGCCTGCCCGAGCCCTTGCCAGATTGACGGACTGGCTGATTAACAGCTTTCAGCGCGGCAGCGTCATCAGCGGGATGTCTTTGGCCTCGGCCAGTTTGTCGAGCTGAGCGCGTGTCTGGCCGGCCAGGAAAGCCTCGATGGCTTTGCGCGTGGCAGGCTTGAACAAGTCTTTCACTGGGTGCGCCAGTTGGACGCCAGCGGCTTCGCACAGGCTCAGGGCGAAGTGTGGCTCCAGTGCGGCCACGGCCACGCGACCGTTCTTACAGGCATACATGCGGTAGCCCGCGTGCGCACCGCCCACTGCACCGTCGGGGGTGGTCATGCGCAGCTGGCGGGGCAGGGCGAGCCAGGTGGCGGCGTCTGACAAGGCCACTTCGTGGCGCGAGCCATTGCCGGTGGTCTTGAGTGAGATCAGCGCTTTGAGTGTGGCTTCGCTGGCCATGAGTGCGCCGCCCATGTCGGCAAACAAACTGGGGGGCAAGTCCATGCCGTTGACCAAACCGGCTTCGGCCTGGTAAGTCAAATCGTGCCCGGGAATCTCGGCCAGTGGACCGGGGGCACCCACCACTTCGATCAGGCTGAGCGAGGGGTATTGCTTGTGCAGGGTCTTCCAGCTCAGGCCGAGTTTGGTCAGTGCCGAGGGGCGGAAAGAGGTCAGCAGCACGTCGGTGGCGGGCAGCAGTTTGTGCAATGCGGCTTGGCCTGCTTGTGTCTTGAGGTCCAGTGTTTTGTGCTTGACGCCTTTGTGCAGCAAGTCGTAGCCACTGGGCGTGTAGTGCTGCATGGGGTCTCCCGCGGGCGGATTGACCTTGGTGCAGCTGGCGCCCATTTGCGCCAAGCGCATGAGGGCTGCAGGGCCGGGCAGGTTGAGGGCAAGGCTGACGACGCGAACGCCGCGAAGGGGTTTGGCGGGTGTGGACATGATGGATGTTCTGAAAGCAGGTGCGCCATTATGAAGACGGCCGCATGAGCGGCCGTGTCATGTGCGTGCCAATGCAGATCAATCTCCAAAGTCCAGCGGCAGGCCCACGTAGTTCTCGGCGATGGTTTTGGAGCCCGACTCGCTGTGGATCAGGTAGTCCAGTTCGGCATCCTGGAACTTCTGGCCGATGTCGCCGTTTTCAGGGAAGTGGTGCATCAGGCTGGTGAACCACCAGGAAAAGCGCTCAGCGCGCCAGATGCGGCGCAGGCAGCGCTCGGAATAGCTGTCGATGCCCGCTTCGGAGTTGTCCTGGTAATACTCAATGATGGCGGTGGACAGGTATTTCACATCGGTGGCCGCGAGGTTCAGCCCCTTGGCCCCTGTGGGCGGCACAATGTGGGCGGCGTCGCCCGCGAGGAACATGCGGCCAAAGCGCATGGGCTCGGTCACAAAGCTGCGCAGCGGGGCGATGCTTTTTTCGATGCTGGGGCCAGTCACCAAATGTTGGCGCGCTTCGGGGTCCAAGCGCTTGCGCAGCTCTTCCCAGAAGGCATCGTCGCTCCAGTCGTCGACTTTGTCGGTCAGCGGCACTTGCAGGTAGTAGCGGCTGCGGGTGGCGCTGCGCTGCGAGCACAGGGCAAAACCGCGCGTGCTGTTGGCGTAAATGAGTTCTTCGTGCACGGGCGGCGTGTCGGACAGCACGCCCAGCCAGCCAAAGGGGTAGACCTTTTCGTATTCGCGGATCTTGTCTTTGGGGGCGCTGGCGCGGCACACGCCGTGAAAGCCGTCGCAGCCCGCGATGAAGTCGCATTCAATGGTGTGGGTCTGTCCGTCTTTTTCGTAGGTGACGCGAGGCTTGGCCGAATCGAATTCGTGCACCTGCACGTTGCCCGCTTCGTAAATGGTGGGCAAGCCTGCCGCCTGGCGGGCGTCCATCAGGTCGCGGGTGACTTCGGTCTGGCCGTAGACCATGACATTTTTGCCGCCCGTGAGCTGGTTCATGTTGATGCGGTGGCGCTCGCCCTTGAACAGCAGATCGAAGCCGCCATGTACGAGGCCTTCTTTGTGCATGCGCTGGCCTACCCCTGCTTCATCGAGCAGGTCCATGGTGACTTGCTCCAGTACGCCAGCGCGGATGCGGCTCAGGACGTAATCGCCCGTTTGGCGCTCAACGATGATGGCGTCAATGCCTGCTTTGTGGAGCAGCTGCCCCAGCAGCAGTCCCGAGGGGCCTGCGCCAATGATGGCAACTTGGGTGCGGGTGGCTTTGGTCATGTGGTGTCTCCGTCAAGGGTCTCAAAAGAATGAGCGCAAGCTTAGGCAATAAGCGCGATCTTGGCCGCAAGGGTTGTGGATGTTTGTGCGAATATCGAGTAATCTGTGCGATGATCGCGCAATTGATGCTCATCAAGAAAGCAACGAATGCCCATCGCCAAAGCGGACTACATCGAAGGCTTGGCCAAAGGCCTGGCCGTGCTCGAAGCCTTTGACACCGAACGCCAACGCCTGAACGCTACGCTGGCCGCCCAGCGCACGGGCATCACCCGCGCTGCGGCCCGGCGGCATTTGCTCACCCTTGCCGAGCTGGGTTATCTGGAAACCGATGGCAGCCACTATTGGTTGTCGGCCCGGGTGCTGCGCTTTGCGGGCAGCTACATGGCCACCTCGCGCTTGCCGCGCACGCTGCAGCCCACGCTCAACCGCTTGGCACAGCAAACACAAGCGGCTTTCAGCGCGGTGGTGCTCGATGGCGATGAGGGCGTGATCGTGGCGCGCAGTGCTGGGCTGTCCGAGCCTGTCCGGCACCTGGCCTATGGCCTCCACCTGGGCGCACGCTTGCCTGTGCACGCCACGTCCACCGGGCGCATGCTGCTGGCCAGCTGGCCCAAGGCCGAGTTCAACGCTTGGCTCAAGGGCCGTGAGCTGGCGCGCATCACACCGCAAACCGAAGTGGGTTTAGCCCGATTCAAGGTTTTGATCGACAAGGTGAGGCAAGACGATCACTGCCTGGCCTGTGATGCGCACGAATTGGGCATTCATGCGTTGGCCGTGCCGCTGCGCAACATGCAGGGCCAAACCTTGGCGGCGCTCAATGTGGTGGGCACGGCCGATCAGTTGAGCGATGCGGCGGTGGAGCGCAAATGGTTGCCTTTGCTGCTGGAGGCTGCGAGGGAGTTGCGGCCTTTGTTGTAGTGCTTCAGTTTGGGCGTCGCACGGGGGTGCCGTGTCGTTGCCGAGCATCGATCAAGGCGGCAAAGGCTGCGGCGCTGGTTTTGGCCGGGGTGTAGCCAAATCGTGTTTTGAGTGCGGTGTTCAGCAGAACCGGGCGGTAGCGCAAAAAGTCGAGTTGCTCGGGGCCATAGCGACTCACCCCCAATCGGCTGCCGAGCCACAAGGCCGATTTGAGCAGCCAGGCGGGTAACACGAGAGGCGGTTTGTTCAGCTTTTGGGCAATGTCGAAAATCGTGAGCGCGCCGTCACCGGCCAGGTTGAAGCAGCCGCTTTGAGCCTGGCCGCTCAATGCGTGCAAGATGGCCCCGGTGACATCTTCGTCCCAGATGAATACAAAGGGGCTGTCGGAACCCTGGATGGCCAACAGGCGGGGCTTTTCAAACAATGCGGTGATCTGGTTGTCCACCCGGTCACCCAGGATGGTGCCGATGCGCAGCACGGTTTGCGCCAGTTGCGGATGGCTTTGGCGGTATTGGGCCAGCATTTCCTCTACCAAGCGCTTGTGTTGCGAATAAGCAAAACTGTCGTTGCCGCGCAAAGGCATGTCTTCGGTGAGCCAAGGCGCGTTGTCGGCGTGGTAACCATAGGCCGCGCCGCTGGATGACACCACGATGTGGCGCACGCCGTGTTGCACGCATGCCTGCAACACATTGTGCGTGCCACCGACATCGACCGAATATTCAAACGCGCGGTTCGAGTCTTTGCCGGGGGTGACGATGGAAGCCAGATGGACCACGGTGTCGATGTGGTGCGCTGCGATGGTGTTGGCCAGAGCTGGGTCGCGCACGTCTTGCCTCACCCAGGTGATGCCGGGCAGCTGCTGTGCCGCAGGCAGTTCGCGCACATCCACGGCGATCACGGCTTCGCAAAGTCGGCCTTGGGCCAAGGCCCCGATCAGTCCTTGCCCCAGAAAACCTGCGGCACCGGTGACCAGCACCCTGCTCGCTTGGGGGGATGGCGCACTCATGGGGCGTTTTCAGCCGCTGGGCCGCCGCTGCGCAAAGGCTTGCGGGCCCAAAAACCGGCCAGAATCAGGCCCGCGATGATGTCCCAAAAGCCCCAGACCCCGGCCACCACGGCCATGCCGCCCAGCCCATTGAAGAAGCTGAAGATCAGCACCAGCCCCAGGCCTGCATTGCGGATGCCCACTTCGATGGACAGCGCGCGGCAGTCGTAGTCGGACAGGCGGGCCGCCCGAGCCACGGCGTAACCGGTGCCAAAAGCCAGGGCATCGTGCAACACCACCGCCAGCAGCACCAGTCCGACGTAGTCCATGAAATACCGCCAGTTGCCCGCAATCGCGCCGACGATGAAACCGATCAAGGCCAAAAAGCTGATGATGCGCAGCGGCTTTTTGAAGCGCGCGGTGAAGGCCGGAAAGCGCTGCACGCAGATAAGACCCAGTGCGAAGGGGAGGCCGATGATGAGCAGGATGTGGCCGAACATTTGCAGTGGATCGAGCGCGATGCTGGTCAGCAGGCCCGAAGCCGTGGGGTGGATGCTGCCCCAGAACGCGAAGTTGAGCGGCATGGCGAACACCGAAATGGCATTCGACACGGCGGTCATCGACACGCTGAGTGCGACGTTGCCGTTGGCCCGGTGGGTCAGGATGTTGCTCACGTTGCCCGGCGGGCAGCAGGCCACCAAAATCATGCCCAAGGCAATGCTGGGCGCTGGTTGAAGCACCAGCGTGAGGCCAAAGGTGATGGCAGGCAGCAACAAGAACTGGGCCGCGATGCCGACCGCAAAGGCCATGGGCATGCGCAGCAGGCGGCGAAAGTCGTCCAGCCGCGTGTCCAGCGCGATGCCGAACATCAAAAAGCCCAGCACGGCATTGAGCACGGCCAGCGAGGCGGGGTTGAAATTCAGTCGGATTTCGTCAATAGGCAGCATGGGGGCTTTCGTGATGGAATGAAGCTCAGGCCAGTTCGGCGGCGGTCTGGCGCATGGTGTCGCGGTACACGTCTTTGTTGACGTAGCAGGCCATGCGCTCGACTTTCAGATAACGGTAGCCGCCTGACATATCGGGGGAGGGGCCTTGGCGTGCCTTTGAAAATACCAGTGCTTGGGCCTTAGATTGGTCCAGGCCTTTGAAGTAACGCGCCATGACTTCGGCCTGCTCGGCCCGCCCTTCCCAGCCCAGACCTGCAGCCTCAACCATGCCCAGCACGGCCAGTCGCTCAAAACGCGGTGCAAAAATATTCAGGTACAGCTGTGGAGCCATGCCTTGCCAGTTGAGCAAGGCGTCATCAATGAAGGGGTAATGCAGTTTGTAGCCGGTGGCCGCCATGACCAGGTCATAGTCGGCCTGGCTGCCATCCTTGAAGTGCACGGTGTGGCCATCGAGCCGTGCTACGTCGGGTTGTACCTTCACGTCGCCGTGGCCGATGTGGTGCAAGATGAGCGAGTTCACGATGGGGTGTGACTCGTACATTTTGTAATCGGGTTTTGGGAAACCAAAGCGCACGGGATCGCCCGTGAACCACTTGAGCAGTGTGGTGTCGACTTTTTGCTTGAGCCATCGTGGCAATTTGGTTTTTCCGCCCACGGTGTCGGCGGGGACGCCGAACACGTATTTCGGGACAAAGTAATAGCCCCTGCGAACTGAAATGTCCACGCTTTTGGCGTGGTGCACGGCATCGACGGCGATGTCGCAGCCCGAGTTGCCCGCGCCCACGATCAGCACACGCTGGCCTTTGAATTGCTCGGCTTTTTTGTAGGCTGAGGTGTGCATGAGTTGCCCGTAGAACTGCCCAGGCCACTGCGGCATGTTGGGCTCCGCCAAGATGCCGTTGGCAATGACCACGCCCTTGTATTCGTAGGTTTCAGCCTGACCCTGACCCGCATCAAGGGTCACGCGCCAGAGTGTGTCGGGTGCGTCGCTCACGGGCTCGACCCGGATGACTCGCACGCCAAAACGGTAGTGGCGTTTGAGGTCAAAGTGTTCAGCATAGGCTTTGAAGTAGTCCAGCAGCTCCCGGTGGCTGGGGTAGTCTGCCGTGCCCTCTGGCATAGGAAATTCCTTGAACTCGGTGGTGCGCTTGCTGGAGATCAGGTGGGCCGACTCGTACACCGTGGAGCGGGGGTTGCCAATGTTCCACAGGCCTCCTACATCGGTGTAGGCTTCAAAGCCTTGAAAAGCGATGCCGTGTTGGCTCAGTGCACGTGCGCCTGCCAAACCGGAGGGGCCAGCGCCAATCAAGGCAATTTGTCGTTGTGTTGTGGTGCTCATGAAGATGCAGGAGGGGAGTTGTCGGTGAGTCCGGGGATCGGCGTGGCCCCGGCTTGGTGGGCGCGGGGTTTTCGGGGTTGGCCCAGCAAGATGCTGTCGTGCCAGCGGTCGGGCAGCAAAGACAAGGCGCGCGCGAGCCAGCCGATGCGTCGAGGCAGCACGATGTGTTCGCGTTTTTGTGCCACGCCGAGCAACAAGCTGTGAGCGGCTTCGTCGGCCTCCAGCAGCCCCGGCATGGCAAAGGTGTTGCCGGCGGTGAGGGCTGTGCGCAAATAACCGGGGCTGATGGTGTGAACGCTGAGGTGGCTGGGACGCAGCTCCGCGCGCAGGCTTTGCAAATAGGCGATCAGTCCGGCTTTGCTGGCGCAATAAGCACCGTTGCCCGGCATACCGCGCCAGCCGGCCACACTGGCCACGCCGACCAGTGCCCCCGGTCTTTGGCTGTCCAGCATCGGTTTCAAAAAAGGCTGGAAAGTGGTGGCTACCCCCAGCAGGTTGATCTCGAGCATGCGGCGCATGACGGCCAGGTCCGCGGGGTCTGAAGTTTCAAATCCGCCAGCCACACCCGCATTGGCAATGACCAGATCGGGCACGCCATGAACGGCAAGCCAGTCGCTCGCCATGGTTTGCATGGCAGCAGCATGGGATACGTCAGGCGTGTAGATACGGCTTCGTTCCGGGGCCAAATCGGCCAGTGCTTGCAGGGCAGGCCGGTTCAAACCCACCAGGGCCACGTGGGCCCCCGATGCCATCAAGTGCCGGGCCAAGGCCTGGCCCAGACCACCGCAAGCCCCTGTGATCACTGCATTGCGAAACATGCACCCTCTGAATCTGAAAACAAGGGTCCATTCTGGCACCGAGCAGACCGTTTGTGGGGTGGTGAAGACCCTTGCTGGTGCGTGTATCAGAGCTGCTGCAGAGTCGTTTCGCTGCGCTGTCAGACCCCCAGGTGCTGCTCCATCACACTGGGGTCTGAATGCAGCGTTTGCGATGTGCCTTCGAAAACCACTTGCCCTTTGACCAGAATCACATTGCGATCGGTGATTTGGGTGACATGTTTCCAGTTTTTGTCCACGATGATCGCGCTGATACCGCTGTCTTTGATCAGGCTGCAGATGCGCCAGATTTCGCGCGCAATCAGTGGCGCCAGACCCTCGGTGGCTTCGTCCAGAATCAGCACATCGGGGTTGGTCATCAGCGCCCGGCCGATGGTGAGCATCTGCTGCTCGCCACCTGACAGCTGCTGACCGCCGTGGTTCAAGCGCTCCGTCAGGCGCGGGAAGGTTTCCAGCACGCGTTCGTAAGTCCAGTCACGTTGGCCGCGTGTGCCTGCGCGTGCCGCCATCTTGAGGTTTTCAACCACGCTCAGGTTGCCAAAAATGCCACGACCTTCGGGCACGTAGGCGATGCCCAGCTGTGCCACCTCAAAGGTGGGGCGGCCGTTCATGGTCTGACCTTTGATCTGCACGGTGCCGCTTTGGGGCGGCACGATGCCCATGATGGACTTGAGCAAGGTGCTTTTGCCCATGCCGTTGCGGCCCATGAGGCCAATGGTTTCGCCATGGGCCACGGCAAAGTCGATGCCGCGCAGGATGTGGCTGGCGCCGTAGTAGGTGTTCAAGCCTTGGGCGTTGATCAACAGTTCGCTCATTTCAATGTTCCTCACCCAGGTAGGCGGCTTGCACGGCACTGTCGGCGCGCACGATCTGGGGTGTGTCGCTGGCAATGACCTGCCCGTTGACCATCACCGTCAAATGGTCAGCCAGTGTGAAGATCGCGTCAATGTCGTGCTCCACCAGCATCATGGCGTGGTCTTTTTTCAGGCGCAGCAAGAGCTGGACCATGCTTTCGGCTTCCGCCACGCCCATGCCCGCCAGCGGTTCATCGAGCAGCAGCACCACCGGCTCGGTGGCCAGTGTCATGGCGATCTCCAGTTGCCGTTGCTCGCCATGGCTGGCCGCGCCGGCTATGGTTTTGCGGCGGTCTTGCAGACCGGCTAGCTCCATAGCGCGTTCGGCCCGGGCGTTGACTTCGGCCATGTTGTCGGCCCGGCCCAGCCAGCCCAGTGGGTTGAAAGGCGAGGGCTGCACCCGCGACTGCGCGGCCAGGCGCACGTTGTCCCACACACTGAAAGTGCGGAAGATGTTGGTTTTTTGGTAGCTGCGGCCTAGGCGGTTGCGAGAAATTTTCTCGGGTGTCCAACCGGTGATATCGCGTCCATTCAAGGTGATTTGGCCAGAGGTCGGCGGCAGGTCGCCCGACAGCAGGTTGGTCAGCGTGGATTTGCCGGCACCGTTGGGGCCGATCACGGCATGGATGCGTCCATGCCACAAATCCACGTTGACTTCGTTGACCGCAGCCAAGCCTCCGAAGCGCTTGGTCAGTTGGCGTGCTGACAGCAGAGCTTGTGCTTCACTCATGGCCATTCTCCTTGCCAGGAAAGGCACGATGGATCAGGCCCAAAATGCCTTTGGGGGCAAACACGATCAGGGCCACGATGAACAGGCCCATCCACATTTGCCAGTGTTTGCCGGTCTTGAACTCGCCCATATCAGGCAAGTCCTTGAAGATGTGCAGCAAATACTCAAAGCTGAACGCGCCCACGATGGCCCCTGCAAAGTTGCCCATGCCGCCCAAAATCACCATCATGATGGCGTGGGCGCTCATGTGAAAGCCCATGAGTTCAGGGTTCACAAAGCCGCTTTGTGCGGCCCACAGGTAACCGGCCAGACCGGCCAGTGCGCCAGCCAATGTGAAGGCAGCCAGTTTGTGGCTGAAGGTGCCAAAGCCCAAAGCGCGCATGCGGTGTTCGTTCACGCGGATGCCCGCCAGCGCTCGGCCAAAGGGGCTCCACAGCAAACGGCGCAAGAAGGCATAGACGCCCACCAAGCAAGCCAGGGTGAAGAAATAAAACACCTGCTTGTTTTCCAGGTCAAGCAGCACGGCATCGGGCTTGAAGTTCAAAAAGATGCCGTCCGAACCGCCCAAGGCCTTGTTGTCAAAGAAGGCAAAGAACACCATTTGCGCAAAGGCCATGGTGACCATGATGAAGTAGATGCCGTGCGTGCGCACCACCAAAAAACCGATGATGAGCGCGGCCAGTGCCGAGGCGCCGACGGCCAGCGGCAAGCTGGTGTACAGGCTCACGGGCGTGTCTTGTGGGGTGAGGAAGGCCAGCGCATAACCAGCGATGCCAAAGTAGGCCGCATGGCCCAGCGAGACGAGGCCGGTGACGCCTTGCAGCAAATCGAGGCTCATGGCAAAGATCGCCAGGATCATCATGCGATTGACCATGTCGATGTAAAAGTTGCTGCCGACAAAAGGAAAGGCCAGCAGGGCACACAGACCCAGCAGCAGCACAAATTGCACGCTGCGCGGGAGATTTTCAAGGTGGGTTTGGGGGGCACTCATCGGGTTCTTTCCATCATTGTTTGAAAAGGCCTTCGGGCTTGTACAACAGCACAGCGGCCATGAGCACATACACCAACATGCCGGCCACCTGCGGCAGCAGAACTTTGCCAAAGGTGTCGACCAGCCCCACCAGCAGCGCGGCAATGAGGGCCCCGCGTACCGAGCCGATACCGCCAATGACCACCACCACAAAGCACATGATCAGCACCTGCCCGCCCATGTTGGGGTAGACGCTGGAGATGGGCGCAGCAATCATGCCTGCAATGGACGCCAGGCCCACGCCCAGGGCAAACACCACCGCGTGGATCAGGCTGATGTTCACACCCAAGGCTTCGGTCATCTCATGGTTGAAAGCACCTGCGCGAATCTTCATGCCCAGGCGGGTTTTAGAGATCAGCAAATACAGGCCCAGTGCCAACACCAGGCACACACCCGACATGAACAGGCGGTAGACCGGGTAAGACAGTGTGTCGGTCAACGCGATCGAAGCCGACAAAGCCTCGGGGATCTGGACGCCATGCACATCGTCGCCCCAGAGCATCGAGCGCAGCTCTTCAAAAACGTAGATCAGGCCGAAGGTGAGCAGCACTTGGTCGAGGTGGTCACGGTGGTAAAAATGCTTGAACAACAGTTTTTCGAGCAGCAGACCAAAGGCCACCGACAGCGCCGTGCCCACGAGGATGGCCAAGGTGAAGCTGCCGAGCATGCCCGCCAGTGACCATGCCAAATAGGCACCCAACATGTAGAAGCTGCCGTGCGCCAAGTTGACCACGCCCATGATGCCGAAGATCAGCGTCAGGCCAGCGGCCAGCATGAACAGCAGCAGCCCGTACTGGACGCTGTTGAGCAGCTGGATCAAGAAATTAACAAAGTCCATCGGGTCCGTGCCAAGAAAGGGAAGAGCCAAGCAAAAGTACTTGTAAAAACGGCGGAACATGTCCGCCGCTGCTTAGTTTAACGGTTGCCCGGGCTTCAGGAACCCAAGTCCAGAAGTACTCTGCCGTGCTCAATTTTGACGGGCCAAGACTTGACCGGTTCAGTGGCCGGGCCGCAGCTGACGCTGCCGTCTCGCAGGTCAAACAGCGCCTGATGGAAGGGGCACTCCACCTGATGCCCTTCGACAAAACCATCGCAGAGTTTGGCGTTGCCATGGCTGCACAGGTTGTTGATGGCGAACACGCCGCCATCTTCGATTTTGAACACGGCAATGTCTTGCCCTTCGGGGGCCACAGCGATGCCTGCGCCTTCAAACAGATCGGCCTCGGCGGCCACGTCAATCCAGTGGTTCATGATCAGATGGGGTAAATGATGGAGTTGGGGATCATCTCGCTGTCGTACACGCACAGGCGCTCAGCGAATTTGAAGCCCTCGGGGGTCTGCACGATGGTGTCGATGTAGCGGCCCACATTGAACACGGTGCTTTCTTTGTCGAGCTTGGTGCGGAACACCGCGTAGTTGGCCTCGGCATGGATGCGACCGTCTGCAACGCGTCGCACGATGGGTGCGCCCACCACATGCCGCTGGTAATAGGGGTCGTGGTAAATGGTTTCGCTGATGCCATACACACGGTCCTTGAGCATGCCCTTGCTGGTCAAGAACAAGGTCGCCAAAGGAAAGCCGCGTTCAAAGTTTTCACGTGGCTGCAGTTTGTAGACGCATTGCTCAGTGAAAAATTCAGGCCACAGGTCCCATTGGCCGCTGTCCACGGCGCTGGCGTAATCGGCATAAAGTTGCTGGATGCCAAACCAAGTTTGCATATCAACCATCATCAATCCTCCATCACTTTTCGCCAGTATTCGTACATGCCCCGGATCAGGGTTTCGGTCACCATGTGGTCGGTTTCGCCCACATCGCGCCCGCCCAGCTCTACCAACATGCGGTGTTCTGGCTTGGTCTCGAAGGCTTGTTGAGAGAACTCGATCACTTCGCCGTCGTCTGCCGACACGAAGCCCGCTGGGCCAAACAGGTTGGCTTGACGCAAGCGGCGCTCGGTCATCTCGGGGTTGTCGTCCTCAAAGCCGAAGTGCGTCCAGACAAAGTCGAATGCGCCATGGCCATCGGGCTGGATGTGGCGGGTGGACACGCTGTTGACCTGTTGCTGGAAGATGACGCTGGGAAACAGCGTCATCATGACCGCTGTGGGCATCTGGTCTCCCAGTTGCCACCAGGGCTCGGGCACGATGTCCAGAAAGCTCGGGTCATTCAGTTCCATGCTGGCTTTGAAGCTGCTGACTTGGGTGACCTGGGCTTTGTCGCCGGTTGCTTGGCCTGCTGTGCCGCGTGTGGAGATCATGGCCGCATGGCGGTGGTGTTCGTCCATGCGCAATTCAGACTTGTTGTCCGCCCGCCAGAGGCCAAAGGTCACAAACCAGGTGTGCAGCAGTCCGGGGTGGTAAGGGTCTTTGATGTTTTCCTGCATCAGCTTCCAGTTGCCTGGAATGCGCTGGCGGTTGTAACCCAGTACCTTGAGCTGGCGACCGTTGAACAGGCGGTCAAAGTATTTGAGGATGGTGGGGCCCATGTAGTCTTCGAGCGACTCCACGTCGTGGTCAAACGAAGCAAACACCACGCCGCTGCGTGTCGCCACTTTGAGTTGCTTGAGGCCATTGTCTTTGGGGTCAAAGTCGGCAGGCATGCCACCGTTGACCTTGCCGTCCTGGCGCACACCGCGCCTGAAGGGCACGCCTTGCAGCTTGCCATCGAGCGCGTAGCTCCACTGGTGGTAAGGGCAAACCAGCTCTTTTTTGTTGCCATGCCGTTCACGGCAAAACGCCATGCCCCGGTGCGCGCAGACGTTTTCAACGACATGGATTTGACCGTCTTGACTGCGGGTCAGGATGACAGAGCGCTCACCGATGACGGTGCGCTTGAAGTCGCCCGGATTGGGGATCTCGGCTTCCAGCCCGACATAGCTCCAGTGGTTCTGATAGAAAAAGCGCTGCAGCTCTTTTTTGTGGCTGTCTTCGTTGGTGTACACGGCAAACGGAATCCGGCTGGTGCCTGCCGTCTCCCAGTGAATCGGGTGTTCCTGCATGAGGTCTCCTTGTCAAAACTTGACGTGCATCATGCGCAGAATTTAATATTAAGTAAATCGTATTTTCAATATAATTAAATTTTGAAAATCAAATAATCATGGACATCACCAAGCTGGATCTGAACTTGTTGGTTGTCTTCCATCACCTGTTGCTTCACCGGCGGGTATCGACCATTGCCCCGCTTTTGGGCATGAGCCAGCCTGCGGTCAGCAGTGCTTTGGGGCGATTGCGGGTGCATTTGGGCGACGAGCTTTTTTTGCGCACCCAGGGCGGCATGACGCCCACGCCCTATGCCTTGCAGCTGGCCGAGCCGGTGGCGTTGGCTTTGGAGAGTTTGCAACAGGCCCTGAATGTCAGGGCTGCCTTTGACCCTTTGAGCAGCACACGCAGCTTCACGCTGGCCATGACCGATGTCGGGGAAATGTATTTTTTACCTGTGCTGGTGGATGCTTTGTCAAAGGCGGCACCCGGGGTGACTGTGCAGGTGGTGAGCGTGACACAGGCCTCGCTCAAGGACGATATGGCCACGGGCCGCATTGATCTGGCCATGGGCTTGTTGCCGCAGTTGCAGGCCGGTTTTTTTCAGCAAGCCTTGTTCAGACAAAAATACATTTGCCTCATGCGCCAGTCTCACCCTTTGGCTGCAGACAAAAAGCTGACCCTGGACAGCTTTACGCAGGCCGAGCATGTGCGCATCGTTGCCGCCGGAACCGGACATGGCCGGGTCGATGTAGCCTTAGAAAATCAGAAATTGCGCAGGCAGATTCGCCTGACGGTGCCGCACTACGTGGCGCTGGGCGATGTGCTCAGCCACTCGGACCTGATCGCCACCGTGCCAGAGCGCTTTGCCGACCGGACCCTGACGCCGTTTGGGCTTGTCAAACGCGATCTGCCGATACCGCTGGCAGAAAGTGCGATCCACCAGTTTTGGCACAGCCGCTTGCACCGTGACCCCGGTCACCAGTGGCTGCGGCAATTGACGTGGGGTCTTTTCGGGGATGGCCAGGTGCCAGACGAAGAAAAACCCATTTGACGGGTGTTCCGCCTTGGTGCGGATCGCTGTCAAATGGGTTAGCGCGTCTCGATTTTTGAAGACAGCAGCAGCCCTGGTGTAACCCAGGGCGCTTGCGGCATCACATGCGGCAGCCAGCGCCGGAGTCGGCCAGGGCCTTGGCGGCGATACCGATCACCTTGTTTTCTTTGTTGGAGACTTCACGCAAGTAGATGTCTTGCACCGGGTTGTGGGCTTTGCTCATGGTCCATTTGCCGCGTGGGCTGTCGATCACGGCCACTTCCATGGCCTTGATCATGGCGGCCTTTTTGCTCACATCGCCTTGCACCGCGTTGGCACCTTGCACCAACAGCAAGCCGGTGTCGTAGCCTTGCACGGCATACACGTCGGGCTGCATCTTGAAGGTCTTGGCGTAGTTCAGACGGAACTCCTTGTTGCGCTTGGTCTCGATGCCGTCGCCGTAGTGCAAAGCGGTGAGCACGCCATCGGCGGCAGGGCCTGCAGCTTCAAGCACGCCTTCTGTCAGGAAGCCAGAGCCGTACAGCGGAATCTTGCCTTTGAGGCCAGCAGCTGCGTAGTCTTTGAGGAATTTAGCTGCGCCGCCGCCTGCAAAGAAGCAGGCCACGGCGTCGGGTTTGAGCGCTGCGATTTCGGTCAACAGCGCCTGGAACTCGACGTTGGGGAAGGGCAGCCCCAGCTCTTTGACAATCGTGCCACCGGCCTTGGTGTAGCTTTCCTTGAAGCCTTCATAGGCCTCGTCGCCTGCGGCGTATTTCCAGGTGATCCAGACGGCTTTTTTGTGGCCGCGCTTGACCATGGCTTCGCCCAGCGCCATGGTGGGCTGGCTGTTGGAAAAACTGGTGCGGAACACGTTGGGCGCGCACTGGGCGCGGGTGGCGATGTGCACACCGGCGTTGGGGATCAGGCTGATCACACCGCTGTCGCGGGCCACTTTGTGGATGCCCATCTGCACGCCCGAGTGCACGGTGCCGATCAGCACATCGACCTTGTCGCGTTGCACCAGTTTGTTAGCGTTTTCGATGGCCTTGGATGGCTCGGACTCGTCGTCCACCTTGAACCATTCGATCTCGCGGCCGCCGAGTTTGCCGCCTTGTTCGTTGATGGCCATGCGCACACCGTTTTCAATGGCCACGCCCAGCTGGGCAAATGTGCCGGTGTAGGGCAGCATGAAGCCGACGCGGATCTTGCCGCTTTGGGCCTGGGCGCTTTGTGGCACCAAGAGTCCTGTGGAAGATGCGCCAAGCAAAGCAGCGCCTTGTGTCAATACGGAACGTCGTGAGGTCATATTTGTCTCCATTGAGGGTGATACGGGTGCCAGTGAAAGCACTCGCTTCATTATGGGACAGTCAGACGGCCATTTTCATAGGGGAAATCATGGGGTTTTTTACATAGACTCAGAATTTTAAAAATACTCCAAATCCAGTGAAAATACATCAGCAATTTTTTGCTGACCACGACCCACCATGGTGTCGAGTTACAGGTTTTGGGCGATATTTGTTTTTCGGCACTGAAGAGGACGTTATTGCGCCAATTGATTTTGAGTGGGTCAGGCAAGGCCCATTGGTCTGCCCGACAGGGATCGAACCTGTGACCCACAGCTTAGAAGGCTGTTGCTCTATCCAACTGAGCTACGGGCAGAAATAGAGATTCGCAAGAAACACAAAAGGCCCATCAGGGCCTTTTTTGTGGGCGTCAAAGACGCTGTTTTTTGGAAATGACCCTGGAGATGAAATTCCGGGGAAATGGTCGGAGCGGCGGGATTCGAACTCGCGACCCTCTGCTCCCAAAGCAGATGCGCTACCAGGCTGCGCTACGCTCCGACAAGTCATATTCTAACCCTCAAATTGGCTGTTCTTGGGGTTGATTGCAAAAAAGTCTGGGGCCGTTCAGCGTTTCTTGTATTGGCTGGCACCAAAGAGGGCTTGTCGTGCTTTGTCGTCCAGCAGAGGCTTGCGCGCATCGGCCAGCACCTGCACCGCTTTTTGCACTGCTTTGCGCTCGCTGATGCGGTCAAACCAAGTCTTGAGGTGAGGGTAGTCGGCCCAGTCGATGCCTTGGTTTTGCCAGCTGCGCAGCCAGGGAAAGATCGCCATGTCGGCGATCGAATAGGTTTTACCTGCGATCCAAGGCTGGCTTTGCAGTTGCTTGTCCATCACGCCATACAGGCGCTTGGCCTCGTTGGTGTAACGGTTGATGCCGTACTCGATCTTTTCAGGCGCATAGATGCGAAAGTGGTGCGCCTGGCCCAGCATGGGGCCCACACCGCTCATCTGGAACATCAGCCACTGCAGCACCTCGTATTTGGCGCGATCGCTCTTAGGCATGAACTTGCCTTCTTTGGCCGCCAGGTAAATCAGCATGGCACCCGACTCGAAGATCGAGATCGGGTTGCCATCCGGCCCGTCCGAATCGACCAAGGCGGGGATTTTGTTGTTGGGGCTGATCTTCAGGAATTCGGACTGAAACTGGTCACCGGTGCCGATATTGACGGCATGCACCCGGTAGGGCAGTTTGCATTCCTCCAGCATGATGTGGATTTTGTGACCATTGGGGGTGGGCCAAGTGTAGAGATCGATCATGGGCTAATCCTTCAAGACAAGAGCTTCGCATCATCGCAAAAAAACGGCCTGCCACACCGGGGTGGAGCAGGCCGTTTTGGATGGGGTTGGTGTGATCAGCTGCCGCGGGTGATGGGCATGTCCACCTCACCTGGCATCGCCAGGTGTTTGGCCAGCTCCAGCTTGGCCAGCGAGTTGCGGTGCACCTCGTCCGGGCCATCAGCAAAGCGCAGGGTGCGCTGGTGGACATAGGCATAGGCCAGCGGGAAGTCTTGCGACAGACCGCCGCCTCCGTGGGCCTGGATGGCCCAGTCGATGATCTGGCAGGCCATGTTAGGGGCCACGATCTTGATCATGGCGATCTCGGCCTTGGCGATCTTGTTGCCCACGGTGTCCATCATGTAAGCGGCCTTGAGCGTGAGCAAGCGCGCTTGCTCGATCATGCAGCGCGACTCGGCAATGCGTTCTTGCCAGACCGTCTGGCGTGCCACTTCACGGCCAAAGGCCACGCGGGTGTTCAGGCGTTTGCACATCAGCTCCAGTGCGCGTTCGGCGCTGCCGATGGTGCGCATGCAGTGGTGGATGCGTCCGGGGCCAAGGCGGCCTTGCGCGATTTCAAAGCCACGGCCTTCGCCCAGCAGCATGTTGTCAACCGGCACACGCACGTTTTTGAGCAGCACTTCCATGTGGCCGTGCGGTGCGTCGTCGTAGCCGAACACCGTCAGGGCGCGGACCACGGTGATGCCGGGCGTGTTGGCGGGTACCAGCACCATGGATTGCTGTTCGTGACGACCGGCATCGGGGTTGGTTTTGCCCATGACGATGTAGATGGCGCAGCGTGGGTCACCGGCACCAGACGACCACCATTTGCGGCCATTGATCACGTACTCATCGCCTTCGCGACGGATTTCACACTCGATGTTTGTGGCATCCGACGAGGCCACATCGGGCTCGGTCATCAGGAAGGCCGAGCGGATTTCACCGCGCAGCAGGGGTTCCAGCCATTCGTCTTTGAGCTCTTCGCTGGCGTAGCGCTCCAGCGTTTCCATGTTGCCCGTATCAGGTGCCGAGCAGTTGAAGACTTCTGCTGCAAACGGCACGCGACCCATGATTTCGCACAGCGGTGCGTATTCGAGGTTTGACAGGCCTTGGGGTGCGCGTGGCGACTTGGGCAGGAACAGGTTCCACAGGCCGGCTTTGCGGGCCAGGGGCTTGAGTTCTTCGACGATCTTGGTCGGAATCCAGGCGTTGCCCTTGGCGCGGTTTTCTGCGATTTCGTCGAAAAATCGCTGCTCGTTCGGGTAGATGTGCTCGTCCATGAAGGCCAGCAAGCGGGCTTGCATCTCTTTGACCTTGGGGGTGTATTCAAAATCCATGGTCTATCTCCTAGGGTTGGGATTCGGTTTGATGAAAAGGTTCAGGCTTGGCAGGCAAAACGCCACGCCAGCTCGGCCATGGGCCTGGCACCCGCACCCGATGCTTTGGCCTGGTCGCTCGATGCGGTGCCGTCTTCGACGCGTTTGGCAATGCCTTGCAAGATGGCCGCGATGCGGAACATGTTGTAAGCGAGGTAAAAGTTCCAGTCTTTGGCCAAGGCCTCTGGGGTGGTGAAACCCGTGCGGTCGCAATAGCGGCGAATGTATTCGGCTTCAGAGGGGATTCCCAAGGCAGCCAGATCCAGCCCCCCAATGCCTCTGAACGTGCCCGGGCTGATGTGCCAGGCCATGCAGTGGTAGCTGAAGTCGGCCAAAGGGTGGCCCAGTGTGGACAGTTCCCAGTCAAGCACGGCCAGCACGCGGGCTTCGGTCGGGTGAAACATCAGGTTGTCCAGGCGGTAGTCACCGTGCACGATGCCCACCAGCGAATCGTCTTGGGCGCTGGCTGGAATGTTTTTCGGCAGCCATTCGATCAGTTGGTCCATCTCGGGGATGGGTAGGGTGATGGAAGCCGCGTACTGCTTGCTCCAGCGGCCGATTTGGCGCTCGATGTAGTTGCCGGGTTTGCCGTAGCTGCTCAGCCCTTGTTTGGCGACATCGACCTTGTGCAATGCTGCCATCACACGGTTCATCTCATCGTAGATGGCACCGCGCTCGGCAGGCGTCATGCCGGGCAAGGACTGGTCCCAGAGCACGCGACCCTGCACGAACTCCATGACATAAAAAGCCCGGCCAATGACCGATTCGTCGTCACACAGCACGTGCATCTCGGCCACCGGCACATCGGTGCCATGCAGGCCTTTCATGACGGCGAACTCCCGTTCAATGGCGTGTGCAGACGGCAGCAGTTTGGCCACCGGACCTGGCTTGGCCCGCATCACGTATTGGCGCGTGGGGGTGATCAGCTTGTATGTCGGGTTGGATTGCCCCCCCTTGAACATTTCCACGCTCAAGGGGCCAGCAAAGCCGGGGAGTCTGGCGCTGAGCCAGTTTTCCAAAGCCAAGACGTCGAAGGCGTGAGAGCCCGTGACGGGCCGGGTCCCCACGAAATGATCAAAAGCACTCATGGGGCACCTGTGTCCGCTGCGGTCAGCGGTGATGGGTTAAAAAAAGAGCGTGTCAGTGGTCCGCGTTCACGATCGCCAGCAGGGCATCGCGATCCATGACCACCAAACCACCCGGTTCGATCCGGATGATGAGCTCGCGTTCCATTTGTTTGAGTTCCTGGTTCACGCGTTGACGTGAGGCCCCCAACAATTGCGCCAATTCCTCTTGCGCCAATTGCAAACTGATGCGAACGGCTTTGGCGTCCGACAAACTCGGCACCCCATAACTGCGCAACAAGTGGTTGAGTTGTTTGGCCAAACGCGCACGCAAGGGCAGGGTGTTGAGGTCTTCCACCAAGCCGTACAGTTGGCGAATGCGCCGCGACTGCAGTCGCAGCATGGCTTCGTAAAACTCGACGTGCTGCGACAGGATTTTCTTGAAGTCGGCTTTGGCCACATTCAAGGTGGTGGTGTCCCCGTGTGCATAGCAGTCGTGCGTGCGCCGGTCTCCGTCGAAGATCGACACATCGCCAAACCAAATGCCCGGCTCCACATAGGTCAACGTGATTTGCTTGCCCGACACCGAGGTCGAACTGACACGCACGGCACCCTTGGCACAGGCGATCCACTGCTCGGGCGGATCTCCCCGTGCAGCGAGCATGTCGCCGTCTTTGTGACGTTTGACGTAAGCGCATCGAAGTATGTCGTGTCGTAGTGAAGGTGAAAGGCTTGAGAACCAGCGACCACTGTTGATCGCTTCTCTTTCCTCCATTGTCAGAATGGGTTCGTCCATGCTCTGTCCTTTGAGTGACTGGTGATCGGATTTTTGTCGCCTGGGGGACCAGACGGCTTATTCGTATTGGGGTTTTTGCTTGTTCAAAAACGCGGCAATGCCCATGCCGGCATTGCCGTGGTGCAGATTCTTCACAAACTGGTCGCGTTCACGTGCCAACTGGGCATTCAAAGTGCTGCCGTCGGCATCCGACAACAATTCCTTGATGCTGGTCAATGCATTGGGTGCTCTTGCATTGATCTGTTCGCCCAGCTTCAGCGCCTCGTCGAGGGCTTGTCCTGCATCGGTCAATCGGTTGACCACCCCCAGCTGCTGCAGTCGCTCGGCGCCGATGCGCTCGCCGCACATCAGCAACTCGGTGGCCAGTTGGCGCGGTACCGCACGAGACAGGCTCCAGCTGCCCCCGCCATCGGGCGACAGTGCAATGCCACTGTAGGCCATGACGAACACGCTGTTGCGCGCGGCCACAATCATGTCGCAGGCCAGCGCCAGTGAAAAACCGGCACCCGCTGCAGGCCCTTCCACGGCCGCGATGACGGGCTTGGGGAAGGTGCGGATGGCTTCAATCCAGTTGTGCAGGCCTTCGATGCTTTGCGCTTGGTGCTCGGGCGGCAGCTGGCGGTTGTTTTGCAGGCGCTGTAAATTGCCGCCTGCGCTGAAGATGCCGTTGGCCCCGGTGATGACCACGCTGCGCACATCGGGGCTCGATTCGGCCACGCTCAGGGCTTCGACCCCGGCGGCGTACATTTCCGGCCCGAGCGCGTTGCGAAACTCCGGGTTGCTGAGGGTCAGGATGAGGGTCTGACCTTCGCTGGTGCTGAGCAGTTGAGCAGTCATTTTGATTATTCAGTTGGGGACAGAGCTAAAGATCTGTCCCTCAAGTCATTCAGATCGGGACAGTGCTGAAGATCTGTCCCGCAAAGTCATCAGTCTTCCGTGTGCATGAGCGACAGACCAATCGCACCGCGGCGGCGCAGCCAGGGGCTAGGGCGGTAACGCATGTCGCCATAAACGGTTTGCATGTTGAACAACACTTCGAGGATGCTGTCCGGGCCAAAGCGGTTGCCCATGGCCAAGGGCCCCAGTGGATAGGCCAGGCCCAGCGTGACGGCTGTTTCGAGGTCTTGGGGGGTGCAGATGCGCTGCTGGCAGATGTCGGACGCGATGTTCACGATGCTGGCCACCACGCGCTGGGTCACAAAGCCGCCACTGTCACGGATGACCGAGACGGCTTTGCCGTCGCGCGCAAAAAGGGCGTGGGCCGCGTCGCGCATGTCGGCGCGTGTGGCGGGGTTGGTGGCCAGCACGCGGCGTTTGGTGGCCGCGTCGTTGACCAGCATGTCGATGCCCACGGTGCGGGCCGGGTCCAGGCGCTCGACCACGGCCACGGTGGTGATGTCAAAGCCCAGCGGGGCGACGATGGTCAGCGCCTCAGGCGAGGGCGATGCGCCGGTTTCGACTTTGGCACCCAGGTCCTTGAGCAGTTGCAGCAGTTCCATGCGGCGGGCAGCGCGGGGCGAGACCCACACGGGCGGGATGTTGTCCACCACGGGCACGGCGGGTTCGGCGGGCACTTGCGCCACGCCATCCACGTATTTGTAGAAGCCTTCGCCCACTTTTTTGCCCACCACCCCTCCAGCCAGACGCTGGGCGGTGATCACGTTGGGACGGTAGCGCGGTTCTTCGTAATACTGGTGGTAAATCGCTTCGATCACGTGGTGCGAGACGTCCAGTGCGGTCAGGTCAAACAGCTCGAAGGGGCCGAGTTTGAAGCCAACCTGGTCGCGCAAAATGCGGTCGATGGTGGCGAAATCGGCAATGCCCTCGCTCACGATGCGCAGCGCCTCGGTGCTGTAGCCGCGCCCGGCGTGGTTGACGATGAAGCCCGGCGTGTCTTGCGCCTGCACCGGCGTGTGGCCCATCTGGCGGGCAAAGTCGGACAGACGCTGGCACACGGCGGCGTCGGTCTTGAGGCCAGCAATCACCTCGACCACTTTCATCAGGGGCACGGGGTTGAAGAAGTGGTAACCAGCAAACTGGCCGGGGCGCTGCAAGGCGGCGGCAATCGCGGTCACCGACAGAGACGAGGTGTTGGTGACCAGCACGGCCGTGGGGGCCAGCACTTTTTCCAGATCGCTGAACAGGCTTTTCTTGATGTCTAGTTTTTCGACAATGGCTTCAACCACCAGTTCGCAACCGGCCAAGTCTTGCAGACTGCTGGCACCCAGCAAGCGGGTTTTGTAATCCGCGACGGCTTCGGCGGTCAGGCGGCCTTTTTCCTGCAGTTTGCCCCATTGCTGAAACACCGCTTCGCGGGCTTTGGCGATGGCCTCGGGCTGGGTGTCGTACAGCCAGACCTGGCTGCCCGCTTGTGCGGCGATTTGGGCAATGCCCCGGCCCATGGCGCCGGCGCCGATGATGGCGACTTTGGAAAATGCAAGTGTCATGTCGGAAAAGTGCAGAGTCAAGGAATGCGGGCCCCGGTGTAACCGGTGCGTAACAGGGCATTATCGCCCCGGTTTCAGAGGCTCAGCTTGGGGCAGGTAATGGGTGCAAGCGGGCGTAACGGGTCGCCAGCAGGCTCAGGGCCATGGCCAGCAACATGCCCAGCAAGCCGAAATGGGGCAGGGCGATCAAACCCTGATGAACGATGACGGTCGCGCCCAGGGTGGCACCCAAGGCTTGCCCGGCGTACATGGCCGAGGTGTTGAGTGCGATCGAGGCCGATGCCAGCCAAGGTGCTTGCCCCACCAGACGGGCTTGCTGGGCCGAATTGGACGCAAACACCCCCAAGCCCCAGGGCAGTAGAACTGCACCCATGATGAGCCAACTGTCCGCCCAAGGCGCCACCAGCATGCCGCAGCTGATGCATGTCAGGGCGATCAGCACGGCACGCGAAGCGCCCACCCGGTCGATGTAACGCGAAAGCAAGGCGTTGCCGACAAAGCCCATCCCGCCATAGCAGACCAGCAGCGCACTGAACTGTGCCGGGCTGGTGTCAAAACGGGTGTGTATATAGGGTGCCATGTAGCTGAACAACACAAACTGACCGCCTGCCGAGAGCACGGTCACGCCCAGCGTCACCAGCAAGGTGCGCGACGACAGGGTCTGACGCCAGGCGGCGGCTGACAAGGCCGGGGGGACCACGCCATCGGGCATGCGCCGCCAAAGCCACAGTGCACCCACCAGAGAAAGTGCCGAAATCAAGCCCATAGACCAACGCCAGCCCAGCGTGCCACCGATCCAGGCCCCCAAAGGCATGCCCAGCACAGACGCTACCGACCAGCCCAGAAATACAAAGGTGATGGCCCGCCCGCGTTGCTGCGCGGGCACCAGCAGTCCGATGCACGAGGCGGCCTGCGGGGTGAAGATGGCCGCCGATACCAGGGCCAGTGAGCGCAGCAGGTTGAGGCTGGCAAACCCCGGTGCAAACGCGGCCAGCGCGTGCCACAGGCCGTACCACAACAAGCTGCCCACCAGCAGTTTGCGCCGGTCCCAACCGGCCACCAAGGCCGCAAACAGCGGTGCTCCCAGGCAAACCACCAGCGCGCCCACCGATATCAGGTGCCCGGCGGTGGCCACCGAAACAGAGAGCGATGAAACAATGTCGTTGAGCACCCCGGCGGCGACCATGACGCCGGTGCCGATCACGATGTTGCCAAACATCATGGGCCACAAAACGCCCGGTAAACCAGTTTGGGACGTGTGAGCGGTGGTCTGGGTCAAGGGGTGATTCAGCTTGAGGGCCGTGTTTTCAGCGTCGCACTTGCAATGCGCCAGGGTTGACGATGTTGGTGGGCGTGCCCTTGATGAAGTTCACCACATTGTCAAAAGCTGCGCCGAAATAATGTTCGTAACTGTCTTTTTCGACATAACCAATGTGCGGCGTGCAAATGCAGTTTTCCAAGCGCAGCAAGGCCGAGCCCTGCAAAATCGGCTCGGATTCGAAAACATCAATGGCGGCCAAACCGGGGTGGCCACGGTTCAAGGCGCCAATCAAAGCATTGGACTCGATCAATTCGGCGCGTGAGGTGTTCACAAACAAAGCGGACGGCTTCATGCGTCCCAAATCTTCGCCTGTCACGATGCCTTGCGTCGCATCGTTGAAGCGCAGGTGCAGGGAGAGCACATCGGCTTCTTCAAAAAATGCGGCACGACTGCCCGCGGCGCGGTAGCCGTCCTGGCTGGCTTTGGTGCGTGACTCATCACTGCCCCAAACCATGACATCCATGCCAAATGCCTTGCCGTAGCCAGCGACCAATTGGCCAATTTTTCCGTAACCCCAGATGCCCAGGGTTTTGCCCTTGAGCACCGTGCCCAAGCCAAAGTTGGCCGGCATAGAGGCGGCTTTCAGTCCGGACTGTTGCCAAGCGCCGTGTTTGAGGTTGCCAATGTACTGCGGCAAGCGCCGTGCCGCAGCCATGATCAACGCCCACGTCAGTTCGGCTGGCGCGACGGGAGAGCCCACACCTTCGGCGACAGCCACACCGCGTTCAGTGCAGGCAGCCAGATCGATGTGACCGCCCAACCGTCCAGTCTGGACAATCAGTTTCAAGCGGGGCAGTTTTTCGATCACGGCACGCGTCAACTGGGTGCGCTCGCGGATCAGCACAATGATGTCGGCGTCTTTCAAGCGCACCGACAGCTGGCCAATGCCTTTGACGGTGTTCGTGTAGACCTTGGCTGGAAAATTCTCGAGTTTGGCAGCGCAGTCGAGCTTTCGCACCGCATCTTGGTAGTCGTCAAGGATCACAATGTTCATCCCTCCATTGTGCCTTGACGGGGCGGCCTGATCAGGCCGCTTGGGACGCTTTTCTGATCAAGCGCAGGCTTGTGCGGCCTCAATGGCCGCCAGACGGTCCAGTTCGGCGCAGACATCGGCCATGCGACCTGAAATCACCATGCGACCGGCACCCTTGACCCGTTGATCGCTTTCGGTGACCCGTAAGACGCGCAGTGCAGGCGTGGTGGCTGCTGTACGGACGCAGGGGGTTGATGGTGTGCTTTTCAAGCCCGATGGCGTGCAAGCGGGCCTGCGTGTGGCCCAGACCGGCCGCAAATAGGCGTTTGAACGTTGGGGTTTGGCCACCAAAGGCGCAGCCCGGTTGAAATTGGAGAAGCCTTGAAAAAGACCCGAAAGAGCGAGCAGAGCGATTCCCATGTGAAACCTTTCAAAAGCATGGAGGTTGGACACAGGCAGGATTGCTGAAAAAGCCTGTTGCATCAGGGCTGACAGAACCAGTCCGCCAGCGCCCGCCACCTGGTGCAACAAGCAGGTGCGTTACATGAGCAGCGTGTTGCGGATCAGACCCACTGCCAGACCTTCGATGTCAAAAGGCTCTTCGGGGTTGACCACAATGGTTTGGTAATCGGGGTTTTCGGGCAGCAGCTCGATGCCGCTGGCGGTTTTGCGCAGACGCTTGACCGTGACTTCATCACCCAGTCGGGCGACCACGATTTGGCCGTTGCGGACTTCCTTGGTCGATTTCACGGCCAGCAAGTCGCCGTCCATGATGCCCGCGTCGCGCATGGACATGCCGCGCACCCGCAGCAGGTAGTCGGGTTGCTCACTGAACAGTGTGCTTTCAACTTGGTAGGTTCGATCCACATGCTCTTGAGCCAAAATGGGCGACCCGGCAGCGACCCGACCCACCAGTGGCAAACTCAGCTGGCCCAGACCGGGCAGGGTGAGGCTGAACAAATCGGATGGGGCGCGCAGGCTACTGCGGTTGCTGCCCTTGAGACGGATGCCGCGCGAGGTGCCGCTGACCAGTTCGATGGCACCTTTGCGGGCCAGAGCCTTGAGGTGTTCTTCGGCGGCGTTGGCCGACTTGAAGCCCAACACGCTGGCGATTTCTGCACGCGTGGGAGGTGCGCCGGTGTTGGCAATGGTGTTCTGGATCAGTTCCAGAATTTCTTGCTGTCGGGCGGTGAGTTTGGGGCTGTCGGTCATGGGGTGTCCTTGAAAAGGATGGGTGAACTGTTTTTTCATCCAGTGGCTGTATTTTTAACCAGTTTTTAAGGCAGTGCAAGTGGTGGAAGCAAAAAAAATTCAGAAAGTTGTGGTTTTGGGCACAGGCGGCACCATTGCTGGCACGGCGGCCAGCGCCAGTGACCACACCGGTTACACCGCCGGGCAGCTGGGTGTGCAGCACCTGCTGGACGCTGTTCCCGGCCTGAATGACGCACTGCAAGGTGTAGCCTTGGTGGGCGAACAGGTGGCCCAGCTCGACAGCAAGGACATGGACCACGCCACTTGGCAAGCTTTGGCTCAACGCTGCACCCATTGGCTGACGCAGCCTGATGTGGGTGGCATCGTCATCACCCATGGCACCGACACACTCGAAGAAACCGCCTGGTTTTTGCAACAAGTGCTGCACACCACCAAGCCGGTGGTGATGACTTGCGCCATGCGCCCGGCCACGGCCCTGACACCCGATGGCCCACAAAACCTGCTCGATGCCATGGCCGTGGTCTGCGATCCGATGGCAAGTGGCGTGCTCGCCGTCTGCGCTGGCCGCATTCACAGCGCCCGCGATGTGCAAAAAGTTCACCCGTATCGGCTGGATGCTTTCAGCTCGGGCGACGCAGGCCTCAGAGGCTGGGTGGAGCAAGGCAGGGTGCGTTGGTCAAATCCCGACAACATGACCGAGCCCCATCCACAAGCCAGCCAAGCGCTGGGGCTGTCCACCGCCGATTGGCCTTGGGTGGCGGTGTTGCTCAGCCACGCAGGCAGCGATGCACGTCAGGTGCAGGCTCTGGTGGCTGGGGGTGTGAAAGGTCTGGTGGTGGCTGGTACAGGCAACGGCACCGTCCATCAAAACCTGTTGACGGCTTTGGCCCAGGCCCAGGCGCAAGGTGTGGCTGTGCGCTTGACCACCCGTTGCGCTGAAGGGCAGCTCGTGGGTCAAGCTGCCGCGCTGCCCACCGCACCGGCAGGGCTCAATGCTCATAAAGCGCGGGTGAGTTTGATGCTGGATTTGATGGGTTAACGCCTCACCAAGGTCCAGTTGCAACAAAGCCCCGCATTGCGGGGCTTTGTTCTTTGGGAGATTCTGAAAGATCAGTCAGCCAGTGCTGCAAACGCACGTGCGGTGATGTCTTCCACGCTGCCGGTACCTTGAATGGCACGGTACTTGGGTGCAGCCGCGGCATCGGCTTTGGCCCAGCCGGAGTAATAGTCCACCAAGGGGCGGGTTTGGTCGCTGTAAACCTGCAGGCGTTTTTTGACGGTTTCTTCCTGGTCATCGGCACGTTGCACCAAGGGCTCTCCAGTCACGTCGTCCACGCCGTCCACTTTGGGTGGGTTGAACTTGACGTGGTAGGTGCGGCCCGAAGCGGGGTGCGAGCGGCGGCCGCTCATGCGTTCGATGATCGCGTCAAAGGGCACGTCGATTTCGAGCACGTAGTCGAGCTTGACGCCTGCGGCTTTCATGGCGTCGGCCTGGGGGATGGTGCGGGGGAAACCGTCAAACAGGAAACCGTTGGCACAGTCAGCCTGAGCAATGCGCTCTTTGACCAAGTTGATGATCAGGTCGTCGCTGACCAGGCCACCCGATTCCATCACGGCTTTGGCTTGCAAGCCCAGCGGTGTGCCTGCTTTGACGGCCGCACGCAGCATGTCACCGGTGGAGATTTGAGGGATGTTGTATTTCTGGCAGATGAAGGTCGCTTGTGTACCTTTGCCGGCGCCGGGTGCGCCCAACAGAATCAGTCTCATTGGAAAAGTCCTCTTATCGTTTGGAATTTGAGGTCAGGCGAACCTGACGTTTGTCTTTTTGAGAATAGCACGCCTGCCTCTAAGCAGGCTTACGGCATTCTTCACAGAAAAATCGTTTTGCTTCAGCCCAGCAGCGCCCGTACGCGGGCCAGGTCTTCGGGGGTGTCTACGCCTGGGCCAGGGGCCTGATGGGTCACATGCACTGCGATGCGGTGGCCGTGCCACAGTGCGCGCAGTTGTTCCAGCGATTCCATGGACTCCACCGGCGCGGGTGCCAGGGTAGGGAACAGGGCCAGAAAGCCGGCGCGGTAGCCATAAATGCCGATGTGGCGCAGCGGCGCGGGATCGGGCAGGGCTTTGAACCGGCCCTCCGATTGACCATCGCGCCACCAGGGAATAGGTGCGCGGCTGAAATACAGTGCCATCTGGCGGGCGTCCATCACCACTTTGACCACGTTGGGGTTGGTGAATTCGTCGAGTGAAGCGATGGCATGGGCGGCGGTGCTCATGCTGGCTTCGGGCCGCTCGGTCAGCACACGCGCCACGTCGTTGATGAGCGTGGGCGAGATCAGGGGTTCGTCACCCTGCACATTGACCACCACCGCATCGGCGGGCAGGCCCAGCAGTTGGCAGGCTTCGGCCAGGCGGTCGCTGCCGCTCACGTGGTCTTTTCGGGTCAGCAGGGCCCGCACGCCGTGTGCTGCGCAGGCGGCCACGATGCTTACATCGTCAGCGGCCACCACCACCTGTGCGGCCTGCGATTGAAGGGCGCGTTGCGCTACACGCACGACCATGGGCAGCCCGGCGATGTCGGCCAGCGGTTTGTTGGGCAAACGGCTCGATGCCAGACGCGCTGGAATGACCACGGTGAAGCCTTGTGGCTTGGCAGATTCGGTCATGTCGAGGTCTTAGAGCGGTGGGCGCAGGGCCGCGAGCTTGTCGATTTCTTCGTCGCTCAGGGTGCGGGCTTCGTTTTCCAGCAGGATCGGAATGCCCTTGCGCACCGGATAGGCCAAGCGGGCGCTGCGCGAGAGCAGCTCTTGCCGCTCACGGTCGAAGTCGAGTGGGCCTTTGGTGACCGGGCAAACGAGCAATTCAAGCAATTTGGTATCCATGCCTTCAATGATAACGGCCCCTAGGCGCGCGGACCGGCTGCAGGGGGGGCAAGGCCCCAAAATTCAGCGCGGCAGAAGTTGTGCGATGCGGGCGTCCAGCGAAGCCCAGAAATCCGCTTCGGGCGTGATCACCAAGGGAACGGCCAAGGCACCGGGCTCGTGCGGCCACAGTTTGGCCGCGTCTTTTTCGGTGCACAGCAAAATGCGGCCAGTGTTCGCGGAAGACCAATCCTCGAAATCATGGTGATCGGGCAGGGCAATGGTGCGAGCCAAAGTCAGGCCCGATTGGCGCAGCATCCCGAAAAAGGCTTCGGGCCTGGCCAGTCCGGCCACTGCATCGACCGCTTGGCCTTTCAGTGTGCTCAGCGCAACGCGTCGGCCATCTGCGCCGACCGCGTGATCGGCCAGTTGCCGCTGGGCCCGGTAGCCGCCCATCTCTGCGTTGTCTGAAAGCTCAGGGCCCGTGTGCAGCACCCAATCGACAGCTCGGGGCCAGGTTTCGCGCAAAGGTCCAGCGGGCAACAACCAACCGTTGCCCAAGCCGCGTTCGTCCATCACGCAAATTTCGAGGTCACGGGCGAGCGCCCAATGTTGCAAGCCATCGTCACAAATCAGGATTTGAACCTCCGGGTGCGCCTGCAGCAAGCCATGCGCCGCATCGGCTCTGGCGCGGGCCACCCAAACAGGCACGCCAGTGGCTTGGTGAATCAACAAGGGCTCGTCTCCCACATCCAGCGGGCGGCTGTTGTGTACCACTGCGCGCGCATCCTGGGTTTGCCTTCCGTGGCCTCGCGAGATCACGCCCACCCGCCAGCCTTGGGCGAGCAAGTGTCTGGCCAAGGCGATGGTGACCGGCGTTTTGCCTGCGCCACCGGCCACCACATTGCCCACCACGATCACCAAAGCGGGCACGCGCCGGGTTTTGAAAAGGCCTGCCGCGTAGCCCCAACGTCGCAGGGCCACCAGCGTGCCGTAAACAGCCGCGATCGGCAGCAAGGCCCAAGCCAAGGGGCCGCGTTGGGTCCACACGTGCGGCAAGCGCTGGTGCAAAAAGGTGGACAAGCCCATGCCGATCAGGAGCCCGGGGATGGGGCCGATTGGGCCGCAAAAGTGATTTTGGACAAGCCGCTGCGGCGTGCCGCTTCCATCGCGTTGATGACGTTCTGGTGCGTGGCCGATGCGTCGGCGCTGATGACCAGCATTGCGTCCTTGTCGGCCAGTGGGGTCAGGACCGCCACCAAGGCCCCTACCGAGCTGCCACCGACCGGCGATTTGTTGACCGCATATTGCCCTTGTGAGGTGATCGTCAGCACGATCTGGCGTGGACGCTGGCTGGGTGGGGTGGCATCGGCGACGGGCAGGTTCAGTTGGATCTCGGTCAGGCGCGACCACGTGGTGGTCAGCATCAAAAAGATCAGCACGACCAACAACACGTCAATGAACGGGATCAGGTTGATCTCCGGCTCCGGGGACGAGGATCTGGGTTTGAAGTTCACAAGCAGCCTTTAAGTGCGCAAACGGGCCAGATGCCGGGCGAAGGTCTCGGCGGCCACTTCCATGGCCAGCACATGGCGGTCCACCAAGGCTCGGAAGTAACGCCAGAACATCAGGGAGGGGATGGCCACGATCAAACCAAAGGCGGTGTTGTAAAGCGCCACCGATATGCCGTGTGCCAGCAAGGCGGGCTGGTTGCTCGACGCTGTGTGTGCCCCAAAAATGTCGATCATGCCGACCACCGTGCCCAGCAAACCGAGCAGAGGGGCGGCTGAGGCGATGGTGGCCAAAGCGGGTAGGTAGCGCTCCAGTTGCTGAGCCGCCAGGCGCCCGGCCATCTGCATGCTCGCCTGCAAGTCTGTGTCAGAGGCCTTGGGGTTTTCCTGCAAGCAGCGCAGCCCACTGGCCAGGACCGGACCCATGACGCCAGCTTTGTCCAGTTTTTGAATGATTTCTTGCGCAGGCATGCCGCGTTGCATGGCCTCGATGGTTTGCGCCAGGAGCTGAGCTGGCATGACTTTGTCGTTTTGGAGTTGCACCCCACGCTCCAGGACCAAGGCCAGGGCCAAAATGGAGCAAAGGATCAGCGGCCAAATGGGCCAACCTGCGGCTTGTATGATGGACAACAAAGAAAATACCTTCCAGTTTTTCGGTCTCGAACCCGGCTGATTATCGGCGAATGCCTTGGCTTTGCGAGAGATGGGCCCTTGTGCTGGTAGGAGACCGCTGTTTCTGTGGATAACTTTGTGAAGAACTTGTTTTTTTGCTTTGTTCAGCATACTCAGGTATATATAAATTATTTGAAATTTGACCGGTCATTTTTAAAAAATCAAATAAAATCAATGACTTGCGATTGCTTTTTTCTTTTGCTTATTTCGCCTTTGCGCTATCCTGCATGGGGCCGTGCTTGTGGAGTACTTCTTCCCACCCCGCTTGGGTTTGGCGCTTGAAAGCCCCTTGAAACGCTGATGAAACCTCAATTCCATGCCTCCAATTGACGATTTGAAGCCACGTGCGTGGACAGTTTCGGCGCTGTGCCGCGCCGTGGCTGACAGCCTGGACGCCCAGTTCAATCCCGTCACGGTGCGCGGCGAGATTTCGGGTTTCTCGCGGGCCGCCAGTGGGCACTGTTATTTTTCGATCAAGGACGACACGGGGCAGATCCGCTGCGCCATGTTCCGCCGTGCGGCCAGCCTGGTGGACTTTGTCCCGCGTGACGGTGAACTGGTCGAAGTGCGTGGTCGCTTGGGGGTGTACGAGGCCCGTGGCGATCTGCAGCTGATCGTTGAGTCGATGGAGCGGGCCGGGCAGGGGGCACTGTTTGAGCAGTTTTTGCGTCTCAAGGCCAAGCTCGAGGCTGAAGGCTTGTTCGACCCGGCGCACAAACGCGCTTTGCCCGCCCAGCCCCGTGCCATTGGCGTGGTGACCTCGCTGGGTGCCGCCGCCTGGCATGACGTGGTCACCGCCTTGCAGCGGCGTGTGCCGCACATTCCCGTGTTGATGGCGCCCGCCTTGGTTCAAGGGACGGGCGCCGCAGCCACCTTGGCGCAAGCCTTGCAAAGCCTTTACGCCTTCACGGCCGAGGACAACCCGCTCAGCCCGCCTGTCGATGTGATCCTTTTGGTGCGAGGTGGCGGCTCAATGGAAGACCTGTGGTCATTCAATGATGAGAACCTGGCTCGGGTGATTGCCCAGAGCCCGGTGCCGCTCATTTGCGGCGTGGGTCACGAGACCGATTTCACCATCGCCGACTTTGTGGCCGATGTGCGCGCCCCAACGCCCACGGCAGCCGCCGAGATGGCCGCGACCGACCGGGGTGCAGGCCTTGAGGCCTTGTCGGTGCTGGAACACCGATTGACCCGGGGGCTGTTGCGTCAGCAGGACCGGCAAGCCCAAGGTCTGGACAGCGTGGCGGCCAGGCTGGGGGTGGGGCTGGCGCGCCAGCAAGACCGCCAAGCCCAGCGCTTGGCCACCATCGCCGCGCGTTTAAGCCGCCCGCAAGCCTTGGTGGGCCAACACAGCCAGTGGCTGGACCGATTGGCGCACCGCCTGCAAGCCGGTGTGCAAAGTGAGCTGACGGACAGTGGCCACAGGCTGGAGCGATTGAATGACCGTTTGGGCTTCAACCAAGGACAGCAGGTACAGCAGCGTGCCCAACGCCTAGAGCGGGCGGCCTTGCGTTTGTCGTCGGTGGACCCGCACCAAGTGCTCGAGCGTGGCTATGCCTGGCTCAGCGATGAGCGTGGCCAGGCATTGACCCATGCCGCCCAGTTCGAGCCGGGCCAAAGTGTTCGGGCGACTTTGTCTGACGGCGAAGTGGCGTTGAAGGTTTTGGTCTGACTTTGGAGTGACCTGCTGCGCCAAAGGGCGATCGTTCAGCCCCTAAAATGCATGGGTCTACCCTCAACCGCAACAACAAAAGGACACCCTCATGGAACACACCTTGCCCGCTCTGCCTTATGCGATCGACGCACTGGCCCCTCACTACAGCCAGGAAACCCTGGAGTTCCACCACGGCAAGCACCACAACGCGTATGTGGTGAACCTGAACAACCTGCAAAAAGGCACCGAATTCGAGAGCATGTCTCTCGAAGAAATCATCAAGAAGTCCAGCGGCGGCGTTTACAACAACTCTGCCCAGATCTGGAACCACACCTTCTTCTGGAACTGCATGAAGCCCCAAGGCGGCGGTGAACCCACAGGCGCTTTGGCAACTGCCATCAACGCCAAGTTCGGCAGCTACGCCGCTTTCAAAGAAGCCTTCGTCAAGAGCGCCGTGGGCAACTTCGGCTCCGGCTGGACATGGCTGGTCAAGAAAGCCGACGGCTCGGTGGACATCGTTAACATGGGCGCAGCAGGCACCCCCTTGACGACTGGCGACACCGCTTTGTTGACCGTGGACGTGTGGGAACACGCTTACTACATCGACTACCGCAACATGCGTCCCAAGTTCGTCGAGACTTTCCTCGACAAGCTGGTGAACTGGTCTTTCGCAGAGAAGAACTTCGCCTGATCGAGGTTTTCCTCCATGCAAAAAGCCCGCTTGTGCGGGCTTTTTGCTTTTTGGGCCGAAGGTGAATGTGACCCCAGGGGCAGAGGTTATACCTGAGCCAACAACCTGCTGCTGGGTTGAACTTCAATCGACCACTGAGCTGAGCATGGGCTGGGGCCGGGCACCGATTTTGGGTACTCCCTCATGAGGTGCGCGGCCCCAGCCCATGCTCAGCGCTACCCGAAGCACCGAGCACCGAGCACCAAGCAAAGTCAGCGAATCATCATCCCCCCATCGGCCACGATGGTCTGCCCTGTCACGTACTGCCCGGCTGGACTGGCCAAAAACACCGCCACCCCACCAATGTCATCCGGCTCACCCATGCGGCGCAGGGGTGTCTCGCCGTTGTACTTGGCACTCAGCACCGGGTCCTCGTGCAGGGCCTTGGCAAAGTCGGTCTTGATCAGGCCCGGTGCGATGCAGTTCACTCGGATGTTGTCTGGACCCCATTCCACGGCCAGGTTGCGTGCCAACTGCATATCGGCCGCCTTGGAAATGTTGTACGCCCCGATGATGGCCGAGCCGTGCAGGCCGCCGATCGACGACACGATGACGATGGCACCGTCCTTCTTGGCTTTCATGTCGGGGTAGACCATGGTGCACAGCCAGGTGTTGGACAGCACGTTGTTGCGCATGACCTTGTCGAACACCTCGTCGCTCATGCCTGTGGTTGGGCCGTAATAGGGGTTGGTGGCCGCGTTGCACACCAGGATGTCGATCGGGCCCCAGGCTCCTCGGGTTTGGTCGATCAGGTTTTGCAGCTGTTCTTTGCTGGAGATGCTGGCGGCAATCGCCATGGCCTCGCCGCCTGCGGCCTGGATCTCTTTGACCACCACTTCGCAGGCGTCTTGCTTGCGGCTGGACACCACCACCTTGGCACCTTGTTTGGCCAGCTGGTGTGCGATGGAGCGGCCTATGCCCCGGCTGGAGCCCGTGACGACGGCGACTTTGCCTTTGAGATTGAACAGCGACATGAAACGGTCTCCTTGTTTGAATGGTTGGCAGTCTGCCTGTGTGCGCTGCCCGTGTCTGTCTTGCGGGTGTCACCCGAGCAGGCGAGGAGCCAAGCCTGCGCCACAATGCTGCCCATGGAACAAGTTGATGCTGTTGTGATCGGGGCTGGCGTGGTCGGCCTGGCTGTGGGGCGGGCGCTGGCGCTGTCGGGCCGCGAGGTGCTGTTGCTCGAATCGGAGAACGCCATCGGCACGGGCACCAGCTCGCGCAACAGCGAGGTCATCCACGCGGGCATTTATTACCCGGCGGGTTCGCTCAAGGCCCGGCTGTGCGTGCAAGGCAAGGGGCTGCTGTATGCCTATTGCGCCGAGCGCGGCGTGGCGCATCAGCGGTTGGGCAAGCTGATCGTGGCCACGACTCCTGAGCAAGTGCTGGCCCTGGACGGCATCATGGCCAAAGCGGCCGCCAACGGCGTGCACGATTTGCAAAAACTCTCGGCGGCCCAGGCCCACGCGCTGGAGCCTGCGCTCTCTTGTGACGCGGCGCTGCTCTCGCCCAGCACGGGCGTGGTGGACAGCCATGGCCTGATGCTTGCCCTGCAGGGCGACATGGAAAACGCAGGCGGCCTGCTGGCGCTGGTCTCGCCCGTGCAGCACATAGGCCTCAAGCACGGCACCGCCACCCACCCGATCTGCGTACGAACGCAAGATGGCACCGAGCTGGCGTGCAAGTTGCTGGTCAACGCTGCTGGGCTGAGCGCCGTGGCATTGGCCGAGCGCATGGACGGGCTGGACAAAAGCCTCTTGCCCCAAGCCCATTACGCCAAGGGCAACTACTTCACGTTGGCGGGCAAGGCGCCGTTTTCCCGCCTGATCTACCCCGTGCCCGAAAAAGCGGGTTTGGGGGTGCACCTGACGCTGGATTTGGGTGGGCAAGCGAAGTTCGGTCCGGATGTGCAATGGGTCGATGACCCCGCTGACCTGCAAGTGGACCCGCGCCGCGGCGATGCCTTTTATGCCGAAGTACGCAAATACTGGCCCGCATTGCAAGATGGCGCATTGCAAGCCGGTTACTCGGGCATGCGCCCCAAGATCAACGCCCCGCACGAGGCAGCAGCCGACTTCATGATCCAAGGCCCCGCCGAGCACGGTGTCCCGGGCCTGGTGAACCTTCTGGGCATCGAGTCGCCGGGTCTGACCAGTTCGTTGGCGATTGCCGACGAGGTCTGCGCTCGGTTGGTCTGATCGCATTTGGGACAGCGCAGGCCGCAGGTGCGCACCTATCATCTTGAGCATGCACCCTCTTGACGAAGCCATTGATCTGAAAGCCAGCGCGCCCCACGAATTCATGGGCGCGACCCACCCGGCATACGCCAACATGATCGGGCCCTTTGGCGGCACCACTTCAGCGCAGTTGCTGCAGTCGGCCATGCTGCATCCCGAGCGCCTGGGCGAGCCGGTGGCGCTCACAGTCAACTTTGCCGCCCCGGTGGCCGATGGCGAGATCCGATTTGTGGCGCGGCCTGTTCGCACCAATCGCTCCACTCAGCACTGGATCATCGAAGCCCACCAAGCCGAAGGCGTGGTGGCCACCGCCACCGCAGTGTTCGCTGTGCGCCGCGAAACTTGGTCAAACGTGGAGGCCGTGATGCCCGCCAACGTGCCCGCGCCCGAGGCCGTGCCTCGCATGCCCGTGAAAGGCATGCCCGCTTGGCCCCAACGTTACGACATGCGTTTTGTCGAAGGCGCTTTCCCCGCTGCCTTTGATGAGCAAGAGCAAGCCCATTCGCGCTCAACCCTGTGGATGCGCGACGAGCCGGAGCGGTCCCTGGACTTTGCTTCTTTGGCGGCATTGAGCGACAGCTTTTTCCCTCGCATCTACATCCGCCGCCGCCGCCGCGCCCTCATTGGCACGGTGTCCCTCACCACCTATTTCCACGCCGACAGCGCCTTGCTGGCGCAGGTGGGCACACGCCATGTGCTGGGCGTGGCCAAGGCGCTGAACTACCGCCACGGCTACTTTGACCAGTCCGGCCAGCTGTGGAGTCCCGAAGGTCAGCTGCTGGCGAGCACGCACCAGCTGGTGTATTTCAAGGACTGAAAAACATGCCCAAGGACATCATCATCCGCCCCATTCAGCGCGAGGACTATGCCCAATGGCGACCCCTTTGGGATGGGTACAACGCTTTTTATGGCCGGGAAGGCGAGACAGCATTGGCAGAGAACATCACCGATGCTACTTGGGCACGGTTTTTCAGCGCTGAAGAGCCGGTTCATGCCTTTGTGGCTGTGGATGGCAACACTGTGGTGGCCTTGGTGCACTGCCTTTTTCACCGCAGCACAACCCGGCTGCATGATGTTTGCTATTTGCAGGATTTGTTCACCGCGCCCAGCCACAGAGGCCAGCGAATTGCTCAGCATCTCATTGAGGCCGTTTATACGGCTGCACGCGCTGACGGCAGTTCTCGGGTTTATTGGACAACGCAGATCGGAAATGTGTCTGGCCGAGCCCTGTATGACAAAGTGGCCAGCCATACAGGTTTCATCATTTATTCGAAGGAACTTTGATGCGCGAATGGCATGAACCGGTGGGGCATGCCGTTTTTTTATTCAACGCTTCATCTGCTGCAGCGCACTCGCCACTTCGGTGACCAGCGCAGGGCCTTTGTAGATCAGCCCGGTGTAAATCTGCACCACGTCGGCCCCGGCTTCTATTTTTGCGATCGCATCGTGTCCGCTCAGGATACCGCCCACGCCGATGATGGGGAAGTCCTTGCCTAAAGCAGCACGCAGCTGGCGGATCACACGGTTGCTGCCTTCGAGCACGGGCGCACCCGACAGACCGCCGGTTTCTTCGGCATGCGGCAGACCGCTCACCGCGTCACGCGCCAGTGTGGTGTTGGTGGCGATCACGCCGTCCATGCCGTGCTTTTGCAAGGTGGCAGCGATCACGCCCACTTGGGTTTCGTCTAGATCAGGGGCGATTTTCAGGAACATGGGCACGCGGCGGCCGTGTTCGGCAGCCAGTTCTTCACGCCGCGCTACCAGTGCGCCCAGCAGGCCGTCCAGCGCCTCGTCACTTTGCAGGGCGCGCAGGTTCTTGGTGTTGGGGCTGGAGATGTTCACCGTCACGTAGTCGGCATGCGGGTACACCCCTGCCAGCGCGATCAAATAGTCGTCGGTGGCGTTTTCAATCGGGGTGGCGGCGTTTTTACCGATGTTCAGACCGAGCAGCCGGCCTTGCTGGCGGAACTTGGAGCGCTTGACGTTGGCGATGAAGGCGTCGAGCCCGTCGTTGTTAAAACCCAGGCGGTTGATCAAGGCTTGCGCCTCGGGCAGGCGGAACATGCGCGGCTTCGCGTTGCCGGGCTGCGCCTTGGGCGTGACGGTGCCCACTTCGACAAATCCAAAACCCATGGCGCCCAGGCCGTCGATGCAGCGGGCGTTTTTGTCGAGGCCAGCAGCCAGGCCCACCCGGTTGGGAAACTGCAAGCCCGCCAGTGTGATGGGCTGCGCCACAAAGGGCTGGCGGTAAACGCGGTCCAGTGGGGTGTTTTGGGTGCGGGCCAGGCCCTCGATCGTCAGTTCGTGGGCCTCTTCGGGGTCCATCTTGAACAAAAAGGGGCGAAGGAGGGCGTAAGGGATCAGGGACATTGGATAATTCCAGCCAGCAAAGGCGTTGACAACAATTGCACTGATTGTCTCAAACCCTGGCGCACCTTCCATTTTTTACCCAGACCCGACCCCATGACACAAGACGAACTCAAAGCCCTGGTGGGCCAAGCCGCCCTGAAATACGTTGTTCACGGCGAGATCGTCGGCGTGGGTACGGGCTCCACGGTCAACAAATTCATCGACGCGCTGGCCACGATGAAAGACCAGATCAAGGGCGCAGTGTCCAGCTCCGAAGCCTCTACCGTGCGTCTGAAGGCCCTGGGCATTCCGGTGTTTGACAGCAACGAGGTCGAAAGCTTGTCGGTCTACATCGACGGTGCGGACGAAATCGACCACCAGGGCCACATGGTCAAGGGCGGTGGTGCGGCCCTGACCCGAGAAAAAATCGTGGCGGCGCAGAGCCAAAAGTTTGTCTGCATCGCCGATGAGAGCAAGCTGGTGGACGCTTTGGGCGCTTTCCCTCTGCCCGTGGAAGTCATCCCCATGGCCACGGCCCGCGTGATGCGCCAGTTTGTGGCGATGGGCGGCACGGCTGCGGTGCGCCAAAAAGACGGTCAGCCTCTGGTGACCGACAACGGCCAGCACATCGTCGATGTGAAGGGCTTGAAGATCACCGATCCGGTGGCGTTTGAAAACACCGTCAGCCAGTGGCCTGGTGTGGTGACGGTGGGCGTGTTTGCCTTGCAAAAAGCGCAAGTCTGCTTGCTGGGCACATCGACAGGTGTGAAGACGCTGTCGTTCTGAGTCTCGGTACCCCGAGCTGAGCGCGGCATTGTGATTCGGCCGCAGGGGCAGCCTCCCACCATGGACATGGCTCGGTTTAATGTGGGAGCGAGCCCCTGCTCGCGAATGCCTCAGGGTCTCAAGCCCGGCGCAGCAGCAGGCGCAAGTCCGGTCCGATGCGGTCCACCGCATGAAAGGCCAGCAGCACAGCACCACTCAGCTCGGTGAGGGCGGGCAAATTGGCCAGGCCCTGGCCTGGGCCCAGCAGTTGCGGGGCCAGATAGACCAAAAATTCGTCCACCAGCCCTTCGCGGATGAACGAGCCGTTGAGCTTGTGACCGGCCTCGACATGCAGTTCGTTGATCTCGCGCCGGGCCAGGTCGCGCAGCATGGCCGCCAGATCGACCTTGCCACCGGGGCCGGGGCAGTCGATCACGGTCACGCCGCGTGCGGTCAGTGCGGCGCGTTTGTCCAGGTTTTCGGGTGTGGCGGTGGCGGGGGCAGCGGTGTAAATCCAGATCTGCCGGGCTTGTTCGCCCGTGCCTTGTGTGCCCAGCAACTTGGCGCTCAGGGGCATGTCCAGGCGGCTGTCCACCACCACCAAGTGCGGCTGGCGCGGGGCGTCCATGCCGCGCACATTGAGCAGCGGGTCGTCTTCGAGCACGGTGCCAATCCCCGTCAGGATGGCGCAGGCCCTGGCCCGCCAAGCGTGGCCATCGGCGCGGGCAGGGGCGCTGGTGATCCACTGGCTTTGGCCGTTTTGCAGCGCGGTTTGGCCGTCGAGCGAGGTGGCCACTTTCATGCGCACCCATGGCAGGCCACGCTCCATGCGGCTGAGAAAGCCGATGTTGAGTTCACGCGCTTGCAGGGCGATGTCGCTTTGCGGGTCGAGGGTTTCGGTCTGCACGCCCGCTGCCGCCAAACGCGCCATGCCCTGGCCTGCCACTTTGGGGTTGGGGTCGGTCATGGCCGACACCACGCGGGCAATACCCGCTGCGGCCAACGCATCGCAGCAGGGGCCGGTGCGGCCCTGGTGAGCGCAGGGTTCCAGTGTGACCCAGGCGGTGGCGCCCTGCACCTTGTGTCCGCGTGCAGCGGCGTCGCGCAGCGCCATGATTTCGGCGTGCGGGCCGCCTGCGCGTTGGGTGTGGCCTTCGCCCAGCACCGTGCCGTCGGTTGAGGTGATCACGCAGCCCACGCGGGGGTTGGGTGAAGTCAGCCACAGGGCCTGGCGAGCCAGGTCCAAGGCGCGTTGCATGGGGGAGGGGTGAACGGTCGAAGAGGGCACAGCGGACAACAAATGGGTGGTTCTGGTGGCGCGGCCAAACGGTCGCGCAGACTAAGGCGAGGATACGCCAACCCACAGGGGGATGGCCGAGGCGCTGCTGTGCCATTCAAGGCGGGTGTTGGCACCTGCTCCGCTGGCTGTCCATTCCACGCTGACTTGCAGGTCGTTGATCAGGCCATCGCCTCGGGGTGTGCTGCGTGTTTGCCGGGTGTAGCGCACGCCTTGCACCTGGATGGCCTCTTGACCGGGGCAGGGCAAGGCCTGGGCGTGCAAGCAGTCCATGGCTTCTTGGGCCAGGTGTTGGGCCACGGTGTGTTGGCGGCTTTGGCTGGCCATGTGCAGGGTTTTGAGTGTCAACTGCGTGGCACCCACCAGCCCGATGCCCAGCACCGCCGAGGCGATCAGGGCTTCGATCAAGGCCATGCCTTGTTGGGCGCGTGGCTGATGTGTCACGGTGTGCCCTCGCTCCAGCTGCCATTGACGCGCTGGACCCGTGTTGCATCGATGCCTTCGGGCCAATTGAGGATGTAGGCATTGCGGCCTTCAGGGCGCGCGATCATGGAGCCCGAGCGCCACTCGGGCAAGCCCGATTCCACCACCAGTTGGCCTTCGATGGTCCCGGCTTGCCAGCCCCGCATTTTGTCGTCGTTGCACCCGGAGTCGAGCAAGACGCTGCCCACAATGCGCACACTGGCACCGATGCGCGGACAGCGCTGGGCGCAGGCTTGGGCAGAAAACACCAGCAATGCCGGGGTGTCGGTGGTGCCCACGCTTTGCAGCCAGTCGCCGGGGCTGTCGATCCAGTAAATCGAGCGCGGGGGTGTGGTTTGCGCTGTCAGGCCGTTGCGCTCTTGGGCGCTTGACCAGGCTTGCAGCTGTTCGTCAGTGATGTCGCCCAGCACGCTGCGCCAGGCTGCTCGGTTGCAGGGGCTGCGCGGCATGGCTGTGCTGGGGCCCGTTTTGCTGCCCCCGCCGGGCAAGCTGGTGGGGCTCAGGGCGAGGCAGGCATTTTTCTCGGCGCTGGAGATGCTGCCGTTGCGGTTGGTGTCCACCACGAAATGCGTTTGCACGGCAGGGCCTTTCGCGGTGCCTGTGCAGGCCTCGCCTTTGCTGGAGAGGGGGCACACGCGCAGGCTGGCACCGGTGGCCGCGCTGATGCAGCCGTTCAGCACCAGCGCGGCAGGTGCCGCCAGGCCCGGTGCCGGGGCCACAAAAGGCACAAACAAGCTCTCACGTGCCTGTGCTCGGCTGTTTTGGCCCGCGATGCTGGCGCTGGCATGCACCGTCCATACGTGAGGCGACTGGACCAGATCGCGCACGGCGGTGGCGCTCAGTTGCGCTTGGGGCAGGCCGGGGTGAGGCGCGACGCTCATTGCGCTGCACTGCCACTGCGGGCCGGTCACGCCCGCCGGGCAGTCGGTGCGCGTGGTCAAGAGCGCATTCGCATTGGGGCTGCTGTTTGCGATTGCCGCCTGTGCACTGGCCAAAGCCGCATCGGCAGCCAGTCGTGCCTGGCTTGCGTGCGCATGGTTGTGGCTGGCCAGTTGGTCCATCAGCACGCTGCGCGCGCTGTAAAAACTGGTCAGGCTGGCCAGAATCACCAGGCCAATGGCCACCAGCAAGGTGATGGCCCCGCGTTGAGCCTGAGCAGGGCGATGGCTTGTCATGGACAAAACAGCGCTTGCTGACTGGCGGGCAAGTCATTGCGCAAATGCACGGTTTGCGACAGGCTGAACTGGCGAGAGGCATCACCGGGCCACTGCGCCGTCAAGCCCATCTGAACGCTGCGGTGCAGCCAGCCATTGCGCAGTTCACAGCGCAGTTGCCAGCTCAAAGCGGTGATGTTCAGATTGGCGCTGTCGGTGATGGCTTGCCAGCTGCCGGTCGAGTTGACGGCAGAACTGCATTCCCTGCGTGCATACAGTGCCTTGTCAACCAAGCGAAAACCCATGCATTCGTCGTCGTCGCGCTGGCCATTGTGGTTGCGGTCATAGCTGAAGTCGATCCAGTCGCCGTCGATGCTGAAGTCTTGCCAGTCTTGGCAAAACGGGTCATCGCAAGCTGTGGGGGATCGCGTTTTCCAGGCGCTGGCTGTGTATTGGGCTTTGCGCAGTTCCCTGGCCATCCAGTCCATGGCCGAGCGCAGGTCGGTGTGCAGGTGGGTGTCTTGCAAGGCCGTGCGGTGGCCTCGCAAATGATTGGCCAGCATGGCGCTGCCAGCAGCCAGCACAACCAAACCCACCGCCATGCCCACGAGCAAACCCATCAGGGTTTCGCCTGTTTCATGCTGGCGCAGGACGTTTTTCATCGACGCCAGCAGCGTGCAGGATCGCTGTCAGGGTATTCACCAGCACCGAATGTGGCGGCGCCCGTGCCCTGCCAGCTCAAACGCAAGGGGTTGCAATCGCGGTCTGCCGCTTGGCCAAGCAGGCCAATGGCCTGCGCGGTGTAGCCATCGGTTGTGGCGTCTGAGAGGGTGATTTGGTAGTGCCCCTGAGGGGATCGGTCACTGGCCCAGCCCAATGCACTCAAGGATTCGGCATAGCGCTCGTGGGTGCCTCGCCAACGGACCTGTTCCATTTGCAACTGGAGCAAGGCTGCTTGCCCATCGGTGCGTCTTGCCTGGCGTTGCTGCTGCTGATACGCGGGCAGGGCCAGCGCAGCGAGCACGCTCATCAAGGCCAAGCTGATCAGCAGCTCGGCCAGGGTCCATCCATGTCTGCAGTGGCCGAGCAGGGTGCTCGACACCCTGTGTGGCGTGGGCATGCGTTGTCTCCTTGATGTATTTTTATTGTGGCCTTATGTGTTCATCTTGTACAGTCCGAAACGATACAGCAACTTGTCTTGGACCTGTTGGCCCCCATCACACGCGAGAAAAACCATGCGCCTTTTATTCACACGCCCACCCGGTCTGCATGGCCGTGGCAGAGCAGGGGGATTCACCTTGTTGGAGGCTTTGGTGGTGCTGGCTTTGCTGGGTATTCTGGTCGCCATGGCGGCGCCCGCCATGACGGACTTGCGTGCACGGCACCAGTTGCAGGCTCAGGCGGAAGGGCTTTTGGACAGTTTGGTTCTTGCCCGTTCAGAGGCCTTGCGCCGCCAGCAACGGGTGAGCTTGTGCGCACGGGCGACCGATGCGTCGTGCGATGCCCATGGCCAGTGGCATCAAGGTTGGCTGGTGTTTGTGGATACCAACAACAATGCCCTGCGCGATGAAGGAGAGGTGGTGATCGATGTGCATGCCCCTTTGCCCACAGTCCTGCAATTGGGTGTCACCAACACGGTGAAGGCTTATTTTTCTTATGGTGCCGAGGGGCGCAGCATGAGTACCAATGGGGCCTTTATGGCCGGAACATGGCGCTTTTGCCGGGCTTCGTCATCGGTGGGTTGGCAGGTGGTTAGCAACGCCTTGGGCATGCCACGGATAGAAAAATACACCCCACAGGATTGCCCGTAAGCACTTGCCATAGCGTCAGTTGCGGACTTCGTCCACCAGCATTTTGAATTCGTCGATGTCTTCAAAATTGCGGTATACGCTGGCAAAGCGCACATAGGCCACTTTGTCGAGCTTTTTCAGCTCGCGCATGACCAGCTCGCCAATGCGGTGAGACGCCACCTCACGGCTGGGCAAGGCCAACAATTTTTCTTCAATGCGCTCGATGGCACTGTCCACCTGTTCGGTGCTCACCGGGCGCTTGCGCAGGGCCAGGTTCAGGCTGGCGCGCAGTTTGTCTCGCTGGTATTCGATGCGGCGGCCGTCTTTCTTGACGATGGCCGGAAAGTTGACTTCCGGCTTTTCGTAAGTCGTGAAGCGTTTTTCACAGGCCCCACATTGACGACGACGACGGATGAAATCCCCGTCTTCGGCCAGCCGAGTCTCCACCACTTGGGTTTCGAGGTGACCGCAAAACGGGCATTTCATCGCTCAGTCCTTACTTGTAGACCGGAAAGCGTGCAGTCAGGGCGTTGACTTTGGCGCGTACGGCGGCGATGTTGGCTTCGTCTTTCGGGTTGTCCAACACGTCGGCGATCAGGTTGGCGGTGATGCGGGCTTCCTCGTCTTTGAAACCACGGGTGGTCATGGCGGGGGTGCCGATGCGCACGCCGCTGGTCACGAACGGCTTTTCAGGGTCGTTCGGAATCGCGTTCTTGTTGATCGTCATGTGGGCTGCGCCCAATGCGGCTTCGGCTTCCTTGCCGGTGATGCCTTTGGCACGCAGGTCGACCAGCATGACGTGGCTTTGGGTGCCGCCGCTGACGATGCGCAGGCCGCGCTGGGTCAGGGTTTCGGCCACGATCTGGGCGTTCTTGATCACCTGGGCTTGGTAGGCCTTGAACTCAGGCGCCAGCGCTTCTTTGAAGGCCACGGCCTTGGCCGCGATCACATGCATCAGTGGGCCGCCTTGCAGGCCAGGGAAGATGGCGCTGTTGATGGCTTTCTCGTGCTCGGCCTTCATCAAGATGATGCCGCCGCGAGGGCCGCGCAGGCTCTTGTGGGTGGTTGAGGTCACCACATCGGCGTGAGGCACAGGGTTGGGGTAGACGCCTGCGGCAATCAAACCCGCGTAGTGGGCCATGTCGACCATGAAGATCGCTCCGACTTCTTTGGCGACTTTGGCAAAGCGCGCCCAGTCGATGTGCAGGGAATAGGCCGAGGCACCAGCCACGATCAGCTTGGGCTTGTGCTCGCGTGCCTTGGCTTCCATGGCGTCGTAGTCGATGGCTTCGTTTTTATCGAGGCCGTAAGACACGACGTTGAACCACTTGCCCGACATGTTCAGCGGCATGCCGTGCGTCAGGTGCCCGCCTTCGGCCAGGCTCATGCCCATGATGGTGTCGCCGGGTTTCAGGAAGGCGAGGAACACGGCTTCGTTGGCCGAAGCGCCGCAGTGTGGCTGGACGTTGGCACAGTCGGCACCAAAGATCTGCTTGATGCGGTCAATGGCCAGCTGTTCGGCGATGTCCACAAATTCGCAGCCACCGTAGTAGCGCTTGCCCGGGTAGCCTTCGGCGTATTTGTTGGTCAGCTGTGAGCCTTGCGCGGCCATGACGGCGGGCGAAGCGTAGTTTTCGCTGGCGATCAGCTCGATGTGGTGCTCTTGGCGAGCGTTCTCGGCCTGGATGGCGGCAAAAATTTCGGGGTCGGCTTGTTCAATCAGAATGTTGCGGTCGTACATGGCAGTCCTTCAAAAGAGATGGAACCTTGGCTCAAACAGAGGTGTTGTTGACAAGGGCTGCCCAGGCGAACGGCTGAAAAACCCTGGTCGGGGCCTTGAGAGCCTGTTCCGGGCTGTGCGCTTCCCAGTGGTTTGGGGTGGGTCCTTGATTGAAGGGCCACCGCGGTCCACGTCAGAGTGGGCTGCCCCCGATTTTGAATTCAGGGCAGCGCTCCTATCGCCAGTCGCGCACGTGAATAGTGTATCCCAGCCTTACAAGCGCTTGACCGGGGGTTTTACAGTGGGTTCAGTCGGCTTTTGGCCGACACCGCTGCGGTGTTTTGTCGCTCCGTGAGTTTTTCAAGCAATTTCTGCTCGGCCAATACCCTCTCGACATACAAGTTCTCGGTGCTTTGCCCTGAAGACAAGCCGTAAAGGCGCAAGGCTTCTTCCAGGGTGGTGGTCTGTTGAATCAGCGCCTGTAAATGCCGCACGCCGACCCGCACATTGGTCAAAGGGTCGAAAGCCGACAATTGCCCACCAAAGCGACTCAGCTCATCCACGTGTGCTTTGCGTTCAATTTGCATCAAACCCACATTGCCTTGGCTTCCCGATGCAAACGGGTTAAAGCGGGATTCGACCGCCATGATCGCCAAGATCAAACTGGGCGGCAGTTGACTGCGCTCACCAATTGCCCAGGCTTCTGACACAACGGCACCCAAGGGTTCGCTGGACACGCGGTACTTTCGGCTGAGCCAATGGGTCACCAACAGTTGGTCGGCTGTCAGGTTTTTCAGGCTCTTGGCGGTCGAGCGGTTGGCCGCATTGTCGGGTTCGGTGGTGTCTGAAACTTCGACTTGCCTGATCTCGAGCCAACCCAGCAGCACGCCGCTGGCAGACGCCTGCAGGTCGGGGCGAGACACAAAAGTCAGTCCCACCATCACGACCACTAAACCAATCAAGGCCAGGCTGTGCCGGGTGATTTCTACAAAACCTTCGCGCACGTCCGCAGCCCAAGTCTGCAGACACAGAGCCAGGTGGGACATGTTCAATTGCGCTGTCATAGCACTTCCTCTCATGCAAACGCCAGTGATTTGCATCACTTGGGCGCTTGAGGGTGGGGGGGACGCATTCTGCAAAACAGCCATCGGCTGGTGCAGTTGAAGCCGGGGTCGGCAGCGGTATCGGGTTATCCCTAGGATGGGATGTGGACGAATTCTAGGAATATTTAATATCAAGTCAAGGCTATTAAATGACAAAAACATGCAAAAAGGAAATAAAAGGGGCTTCGTGTGACAGAAATGACAAGAGATTGCCCCCGATTCGTACATGAGGGCCGGGTCTGCCCAATTCCCGGCGAAAATACGGGGTTGTCGACAGCCGACCTTGAAAATCTTTGCAAGGATGCCCGGCCCCGACGCTGATGCCGTATTTGGCATGGACTGTGTTTTAAAAGTTTTTACCGTGACTTCATCTTCTAAGCCTCTTGACCTCGCCGCTCTTGACCAGTTGACTGGGGGGGCTTTTCAAGCCGTCACCTCGGGTGAGCGCAGCGCCCGTTTGCGTGAATGGTTCCTGTCCGAGCCTGCTGCCGACGTGTTGGCCGAGGTGTACCGGGAGATGTCCACACGCGACAAAGGCGCAGCCAAGCTCCTGAAAGAAAAGCTCGACGAGCTCAAACGCGTGCACGGCCAGGAAGCACTGGCCAGCGACTGGGCCCAAAAAGCCGAACAAATGTTGCAGGCCCCGCGTCTGAACATCGGCGATGCCATGGCTTGGCAGCGCGATGCTGCCAAAGCCGGTGCGCCTTTGTCGCGCGAGCCTTTGGCCAGTCTGAAGGTCCGGTTGGCCGAGGTGGTCAAGGGCGTCGAGGATTTGCAGCACCAGGTGATGGTGCAGCGTGAAGCTGCCGTGTTGCTGGCGCAGCGCATTGAAGTGCTGTCGACCAAACCCATCGCCGAAGCGCAAGCTGCTTTAGCAGGCCTGCAAACCGATGTGGCCCAGTGGCAATCTCAGGCGCAGCAATTGACCACCAACGCCGTGTGGCCGAGTGTGGACATGAAGTTTCCGAGCCAGCTGGACGCGGCCCTCAACCAGCTGCAGGCGGTTTGGGATGGTTTTTCGGCGGCGTTGACGCTGTCGCAACAAGCCCAGGCCGATGCGACCGCTGCCTTGCCATCGGTGCCAGTCTGGGCCGATGAGATTCGCCGTTTGCGTGGCGAAGTGGTCGCCGAAGTGCCCAGCCCGGCCTCTGGTGCAGGGGCCTCGGAGGCCGCCAAAGAACCCAAGCCAGCCAAACCCAAGATGGACGCCGCACAGCGTCAGGCGCTGCGCGAGCAGGCCAACAAGGCCGTGACCGAAGCGCTCGAGGCGCTTGAAAAACAAATCACCGAACCACCGGTGCCCGCCGATGCTGCGGTCGTTTTGCGCGCCGCGCTCAAGACCCACGGCAAAAACCTGGACACGGCTCTCGACGAGCGCGTGCACAAGGCCCTGACCGCCACGGGCGATGCCGAAGGCTGGCAGCGCTGGTTGGCTGATCAGGTTCGCCAAGAGCTGGTGACTCAGGCCGAATCCTTGCTCGATGCCGAAAAAGCCCCCACCATGGGTGGCCGCAAGATGCAAGACAAGCTGCGCCAATTGCGCGAGAGCTGGAAGCAAACCGACCAAGGTGGATTGCCTAACCACGCGTTGTGGAAGCGCTTTGATGCCGCTTGCAACGAAGCCTATAAAGCCGTTTTGGCCTGGCTTGAGCAGATGAAAAAAGACTCTGCCGAGCACCGTGCGCAGCGCGTGGCTTTGCTGGAAGAAGTCAAAGCCTGGACGACTGCCCATGCCGAGAGCGATGACTGGCGCGCCCAACTGCGTGCTTTGCACCAGTTTGCCGACCGCTGGCGCAATGCCGGTCACCTGAGTGAAAAAGCGTTTGGTGAAATGCAGTCGCAGTGGAAAGCCGTGCTCAAAGCCGCTGCCGCCCGACTGGAAGCGGCCCAAAAAGCCAGCGTTGAGCGCCGTCAGGCCTTGATCAACGAAGCCCGTGAATTGGGCGCCGCCCCCGCGCTGCGCGTGGACGCGGTCAAAGCCCTGCAGCAACGCTGGCAGGTCGAAGCCCAGTCGGTGCCGCTGGACCGCAAAACCGAACAAAAACTGTGGGAAGTGTTCCGTGCACCGCTGGACGAAGCCTTCCAGCGCAAAGGCACTGAGCGCCACGCCTCTGCGGCCCCCTTGACCGCCCGCGACCGCGCCGTGATCGATGCGTCGAAAGCCCTGGACGAAGCCAACGCCGCAGGTGATGCCGGCAAGATTCGCGCTGCCATGGCGGCACTGGATGCCGCTTTGCGTGGTCAAGCCCAAGAAGCCCAGGCTGCGCAAGTGGCCCCTGCGTCTGCAGTTGCAGCCGCTCCTGAAGCCCCTGCCGAAGAAGCAGCCCCCGTGGCAGAAACGGCTGCCGCAGCAGATGCACCCGTCGATGCACCCATCGATGCAACTGAAGCGGCAGCTGAAAGCACCGATACAGCTGAGGCTGAAGCCCCTGCTGCCCCCGTGGCCCCGCCCAAACCGGCCAAGCCTGTCGTGGCGGTGCGAGGCGATGACCGTCCTGGTCAAAAGAAAAGCGAAGCCTCCGCAGGTCGTGATGGCCGCGACGGTCGCCGCGATGGCCGACCGGGCGACCGGGGTGCGCGTCCTGGCGCAGACCGTGGGCCAGGTCGCCCAGGCGAGCGCGGTGGGGACCGTTTTGGTGACCGAGGTGGTCGTGGCGAAGGCCGTGATTTCCGCGAAGACCGGGGTCCGCGCTTGGGCGATGCCGCTTTCCGTGCCCAACGTGAAGCCATGGAGCGTGCCGAAATGTCGCTGCGCAAACTGGCCGCACAAGCCCATGGCGAAACGCTGACCCGCTTGATGGGTGCCTGGCAAGAACGCCAAGCCGATGCACTGCCCAGCGCACAAGAGCTGGGCCGGGCCATCAACGCGGCCACGCGTCAGGCCTGGGTGCAAGCCGTCAGCGCCGAGGCCAAAACCACGGCTGCGACCGCTTTGTTGCGCCTGGAGATGGCCGCCGAAGTGCCCACACCCGCCGACAGCTTGAGCGAGCGCCGCATGCTGCAATTGCAATTGCTGACCCAGCGCAACGAACCCGGCCCCCGCGAAACCTGGGGTCAAGACGTGGCGCAGGTGCTGTCTGGTCCACACGAAGAGGCCACGGCGCGCCGCTTGCAAAACGTCTTGAAGAACCTGCTGCGCGGCTGATTGGCCCGTCGCATGCAAAACGGCCGCTTTCGAGCGGCCGTTTTTTTTATCTGTGCGGGTCTGGAAAAGAATGCCGCGTTAAAGCCAATCGATTCGCTGTGAGGCGCCATTGCGCTGCAGCCTGAACACCTGCGCCCGCACAGGGGCGTGGTCCAGCGACCAGTCGCTCAGCACATGCCGCTGTGCCGGGCCCAAAGCATGGTCTGCGGGCCGGTGGGTGTGGCCGTGAATCAGCCGATCCGCTTGGGCCTGTGCCAGCCAGAACAAGCTCATGTCGGGGTCGGCATCGGCAAACGTCATGCCTTCGTGCTTTTGCGATTCACTCAAGGTGCGCAAGCTGCGGGCAAATTCCTGGCGTTCGGCCAAAGGTTTGGCCAAAAATGCTTGCTGCCATTCAGGGTTACGGGCTTGCAGTCTGAATGCCTGGTAGGGCTTGTCGTCCAAGCACAGGGCGTCGCCGTGGCTGAGCAAGATGCGCTGTGCGCCCAGTTCGAGCAAAGTGGGGTCGGTCAGGGGGGGCACGCCACAGCCGCCCAGGTAATCCGGGCCTACCAAAAAATCGCGGTTGCCGGGCATGAAGGCGACATGGGCGCGCTGCGCGGTTTGGCGCAACACCTCGGCACAGTTTTGCAGGAACGGGTCGAGCGCGGCGGCATCGTCGCCCACCCAGACTTCAAACAGGTCACCCAAAATCAGCACCGCATCGGCGGGGGTGTGGGCCATGTAGTCACGCCAGGCTTCAAAAGTCGCGGTCTCGGACACCTGCAAATGCAGGTCCGAGATCAGGTCCACGGTGTGCCATGCCGCAGGCGCCGTCAGCAAGCCGATGCTTGGCCGGGTGGTGCGCGGGTCAGCGGACATGGCCAAGCCGGTCAGATGGCGACGGCTTTTTCGATCACGACGTCCTCTTTGGGGACGTCACCGTGGCCGCCACGGTTACCGGTTTTAACGCCCTTGATCTGGTCCACCACTTCGGTGCCCTTGACCACTTTGCCGAACACGGCATAGCCCCAGCCTTGCATGGACGGCGCGGTGTGGTTCAAAAAGCCGTTGTTGGCCACGTTGATGAAAAACTGGGCCGTGGCCGAGTGGGGTGCCGAGGTGCGGGCCATGGCCACGGTGTACTCGTCGTTTTTCAGGCCGTTGTTGGCTTCGTTCTCGATGGTGGCATCGGTGGGCTTTTGGCTCATGCCGGGCTCAAAGCCGCCGCCTTGGACCATGAAGCCGGGAATCACACGGTGGAAAATCGTGTTGTTGTAGTGGCCCTTGTTCACATAGGCCAGGAAATTTTCGGTCGACTTGGGGGCTTTTTCAGCGTCCAGTTCGAGGGTGATGACGCCGTAGCCGGTGATGTGCAGTTCGACTTGTGGGTTGCTCATGGTGTTACTTCAACAAAGTGATGGATTGGATAACGACCGGCGTCCGTGGAACATCGGTCGGGAAGGGGCCGCCTGCGCCTGTGGGCGTGTTGCGGATTTTTTGGACCACGTCCATGCCGGACGTGACTTTGCCAAAAACGGTGTAGCCGAACAGCTGGGGTGCGTTCAGCAGTTGGGCGCGTGCCACTTTTTCGTAAACACGGCCTTGGTATTCAAATTTCGCAACGGGATCACCATCCGGAATGGGCGTGGGGTCCAAAAACGCGTTGTCCACCACGTTGATGAAGAACTGCGCTGTGGCCGATTGCGGGTCGTTGGTTCGGGCCATGGCCAAGGTGCCGGTGGTGTTTTTCAGGCCTGTGGCCAGAGATTGGCGGCCTTCGTGCTGCACGGGCGCACGGGTTTTCTTCTCTTTGTATTGGGCATCGAAGCCCCCGCCTTGCACCATGAAGCCCGCAATCACGCGGTGAAAGATGGTGCCGTCGTAGTGTTTGTCGTTCACGTATTGCAAGAAATTGGCCACAGTTTTGGGGGCCTTGTCAGCGTACAACTCGGCTTCGATGTCACCCATGGTGGTGCTGATGCGCACTTTGCTCACACCGTTGGTTTGGGCCTGGCTGGCTGTGGGCAGGCCCATGGCCAAGGGCAGGACGATCGACAAAGCGAAAGAGGTCAAAAAACGAAAACGGTTCATGGTGTCCTTTCAACAGGCGCTGGGCGCTTTAAGGCGCCGAAGACTTCAAGAGCTGCTCAGCCGCCTGGCGTTTGCTGGCCGCACGGGGCTGCGATGGCAGGGCTTTGCTGGCGTTTTGGTAGGCCTCAATGGCCAGCGCGATGTAAACGTCGCCCAGGTTTTCCAGTGCGGTGGCGTAATCCGGGCGGGCACGCACGGCCGCTTGCAAGGCGTCCAGGGCTTCGGCGTACCGGTTTTGGCGGGCCAGCAAGGCGGCCAGGTTGTTGTGGGGTTCGGGTAATTCCGGGAATGACCGGGTCAAGGCCTGCAAGGTTTCCATGGCGGCTGCGGTCTGCCCTTGTCCGTCCTGAATGCGGCTGAGCAGCAAACGCATCTGCGGGTCGGTGGGTTTCGTTTTCAGGTGTTCTTCGGCCTGGGTCTGGGCTTTGGCCCATTGCTGGGTGTTGACCAGGCGGTTCACATCGCTGTAGGTGTCCGCTTTGGCGACCACACTGAAAGCCAGCAAAAGACAAGACAGGACGAGTGTGAAGAGTGAGTGCATGCGCGCCAAAAGTATCAAATCTGGGCTGCCAAGAACTGGGAGCGGGGCCCCTGACGGGGATATACTGGACGGTCATTGTAGCGGAGGCCATGTGGCCGCAACGCTGCCTGCGAGACCTGCTGCCCACGTGTACGGCAGTCGCTTTTAAGCTGAATCTCCCGCTTTCCTCTTGCCTGTCCAGAACCCGAGCTGGGCTTTGCCTTGTAGGTTTTTTGTGTTCCGAAATTTCTTTGATTTGACATGAGTCTGCGCATTTTCAACACGTTGAGCCGTGCTGTTTCCGACTTTTCGCCTGCCGAGCCCGGGCATGTGCGCATGTACGTGTGCGGTATGACGGTGTATGACCTGTGTCATTTGGGCCATGCCCGTTCCATGATTGCTTTTGACGTCGTGCAGCGCTGGCTCAAGGCCAGTGGTTACCAAGTGACTTATGTCCGCAACGTCACCGACATCGACGACAAGATCATCAAGCGCGCGCTCGAAAACGGCGAAACCATCCGCAGCCTGACCGACCGCATGATCGACGCGCTGCACCAGGATGCCGATGCCTTGGGCATCGAGCGCCCCCAGCACGAACCCCGCGCAACCGACTATGTGCCCCAAATGCTGAGCATGATCGGCACGTTGGAGCAAAAAGGCCTGGCTTACCGCGCTGGCAACGGCGATGTGAACTATTCCGTGCGCAAGTTTGCCGGTTACGGCAAGTTGTCGGGCAAGTCGCTCGATGAGCTGAATGCTGGCGAGCGCGTGGCGGTGGAAGCCGACAAGAACGACCCGCTGGACTTTGTGCTCTGGAAGAGCGCCAAGTCCACCGAACCGGAAGACGTCAAATGGGCCAGCCCATTTGGTGCAGGCCGCCCCGGCTGGCACATCGAGTGCTCGGCCATGGCCTGCGAGCTGCTGGGCCAGACCTTCGACATCCACGGCGGTGGGGCTGACTTGCAGTTTCCGCACCACGAAAACGAAATCGCCCAAAGCGAAGGCGCTAACGGCCAGCCTCTGGCGCGCTTTTGGATGCACAACGGCTTCATCAATGTGGACAACGAGAAGATGTCCAAGAGCCTGGGCAACTTTTTCACCATCCGCGATGTGCTCAAAGAGTTCGACGCCGAAACGGTGCGCTTTTTCATCGTGCGCAGCCACTACCGCAGCTCGCTCAATTACAGCGATGTGCACCTGAACGACGCCAAAGGCGCGCTCAAACGCCTGTACACCGCGCTGCAAACCGTGCCGCCAGCAGATGTAAAAATCGATTGGACCGCCCCCTTGGCAGCCCGCTTCAAAGCGGCCATGGACGAAGACTTTGGCACGCCCGAAGCGGTGGCTGTGTTGTTTGAGCTGGCCAGCGAAGTCAACCGCAGCGGCTCGGCCGAGCGTTCGGGCTTGCTGAAAAGTTTGGGCGGCTTGCTGGGTTTGCTGCAAACCGACCCAACGGTGTACCTGCAAGCGGGTGCCGGGCTCGACGAAGCGGCCATTCAGGCGCAAATTCAAGCCCGCGCAGAGGCTAAAAAGGCCAAAAACTTTGCCGAGGCCGATCGCATTCGCAACGACTTGTTGGCCCAAGGCATTGTGCTCAAAGACGCCGCCACCGGCACAACGTGGGAGGCTGCGCAGTGACCGTGGCCGTGATTCCCGCTGTGACGCCCGTCACGCCCGCTTATTGGGCAGAGGCTTGCGCGCACTTGGCCAAAAAAGACCGGGTCATGAAAAAGCTCATCCCCCAGTTTGGCGATGCCATTCTGGAAACCCGGGGCGATGCGTTCGTGACCTTGGCGCGTTCCATCGTGGGCCAGCAAATTTCGGTCAAAGCGGCCCAATCGGTCTGGGACCGTTTTTCGGTCTTGACCAAGCGCCTCACGCCTGCTGGCGTGCTCAAGCTCAAGGTGGACGACATGCGGGCGGCCGGTTTGTCGGCCCGCAAGGTCGAATATTTGGTGGACTTGGCCATGCATTTCAGCTCGGGCACGGTGCACGTCAAGGCCTGGCAAGAGATGGACGATGAAGCCATCATTGACGAGTTGGTGGCCATTCGGGGCATCGGCCGCTGGACGGCCGAGATGTTTCTCATCTTTCACCTCATGCGGCCCAATGTGCTGCCGCTGGACGATGTGGGCCTGATCAACGGCATCAGCCGCAACTATTTTTCGGGCGAACCGGTCAGCCGCAGCGACGCTCGCGAGGTGGCCCAGGCCTGGAGTCCTTATTCGACCGTGGCAACTTGGTATATTTGGCGCTCGCTGGACCCCGTGCCCGTGGCGTATTGAGGGCTGGACGAGGCGTCCACCCGAACATGAACAGAGGAGTAAAACTTGGCCAAAAAAACATTTCTCGACTTTGAGCAACCTGTTGCCGAACTCGAAGCCAAGATCGAAGAATTGCGCTACGTGCAATCCGAGTCGGCGGTGGACATCACCCTCGAAATCGAACAGCTGAGCAAGAAAAGCCAGCAACTGACCAAAGACATTTACAGCGACCTGACCCCCTGGCAGGTCACCAAAATCTCGCGTCACCCTGAGCGTCCTTACACGCTGGACTACATCAACGGCATCTTTACCGACTTTGTCGAGATGCACGGTGACCGCCACTTTGCCGACGATTTGTCCATCGTGGGCGGCTTGGCCCGCTTCAATGGGCAGGCCTGCATGGTGCTGGGCCAGCAAAAAGGGCGTGACACCAAAGAGCGCACCTTGCGCAACTTCGGCATGAGCAAGCCCGAGGGCTACCGCAAAGCGCTGCGTCTCATGAAGACCGCCGAAAAGTTCAAGCTGCCCGTGTTCACTTTTGTGGATACGCCTGGCGCTTACCCCGGCATCGACGCCGAAGAGCGCGGCCAGTCCGAAGCCATTGGCCGCAACATCTTCGAGATGGCCCAGCTGGAAGTGCCGATCATCACCACCATCATTGGCGAGGGCGGCTCCGGTGGCGCGCTGGCCATTTCGGTGGCCGACCAGGTGTTGATGCTCCAGTACTCGGTGTATTCGGTCATCAGCCCCGAAGGCTGTGCGTCCATTTTGTGGAAAACCAGTGACAAAGCCGAAGTGGCGGCCGAGGCCCTGGGCATCACCGCGCACCGCCTGAAGGCACTGAACCTGATCGACAAGATCGTCAACGAACCCGTGGGCGGTGCCCATCGGGACCCGGAGCAAATGGTGTCCTTCCTCAAGCGCGCCTTGGGCGATGCCTGGCGCCAAGTGGCCGACCTCAAGCCCAAAGAGTTGCTGGAGCGCCGCTACGAGCGCCTGAACAGCTACGGCCGCTTCACCGACACCAAAGCGGGCAAGTAAACGCTGGGCCGAGCCTTCGGGCTTCACACATGGCGCAATCCCTCGAACAGGCCCTGGCTGATTTCAGCCCGGGCCTTCCTTTTGCAGTGGCCTTGAGCGGCGGAGCCGACTCGACCGCTTTGTTGCTGGCCTGCGCCCGCCGTTGGCCAGGGCAGGTGAGGGCGGTGCACATCCACCACGGCTTGCAAGCGGCCGCCGATGATTTTGAAGCGCATGGCCGTGCGCTGTGTTTGCAACTGGGTGTGCCACTGGCCGTGCGCCGCGTGCAGGCGGGCCATGCGCCGGGCCAAAGCCCTGAAGACGCTGCTCGCAAAGCCCGTTACCAGGCGCTGGCCGAAGCGGTGCACACCGAATGGCCCGAGGTGCAAGACGTGGCGCTGGCCCAGCACGCCGACGACCAAGTGGAGACGTTGCTCATCGCCTTGTCGCGTGGTGCAGGTCTGCCCGGTTTGGCCAGCATGCCCTCCCAATGGCAGCGGCAGGGCCTGAACTGGCACCGCCCATGGCTGGCGGTGCCGGGTGCAGCCTTGCGTGAGTGGCTGCAAAGTCAGGGCCAAAGCTGGGTTGAAGACCCGACCAACACCGATGAAAAGTTCACCCGCAACCGCATTCGCGCTCGTGTACTGCCCGCCTTGGCTGAGGCGCTGCCCGCTTTTCGCGAGACCTTTGCCCGCAGCGCTGCCCATGCCGCGCAAGCGCAAGAGGTCCTGAATGAGGTCGCCGCTGAAGACCTGTTGCGCATCGGCGTGCCGCCGAGCATTGCCGCCTTGCAGTCGCTCAGTCGCGCTCGCCAGGCTTTGGTGCTGCGGCATTGGTTGCGGCTGCACCACGCCACCACGCCCAGCACCGCCCAGCTCCATGAACTGCTCGACCAAGTGGCCGCTTGCACCACCCGAGGTCATCGCTTGCACTTGAAGGTGGGCCAGGGCTTTGTCCGGCGGGACGGGGCCTGTTTGTCACACTCGACTTGATCGTGGGCCATACCTTCGTCGGTCATGGATACCCGCATGCGCGGGTATGACAAGGGCGGTTTGTCGCTTCGTCTCGATCGGACACCCGTGCCTTTGGCTGGGATGGATACCCGCATGCGCAGGTATGACAGGTCGTTTTGTCACCCCCTAACGGCTGTATTTGTTGCCTTTGACCCCCGAATTTGTCACCCCCTGACGCCCGAATTTGTCACCCCCTGACGCCCGAATTTGTCACCCCCGACCCCTGAATTTGTCACCCCCGACTCGATCGGGGGTCCATGACTTCTGCAGTGACGGGTACGCGTCTGCGCAGGTGTGACCAGCTTGGCTTGTCGGGTCATGAAGGCGTCAGCCCGGTTGGTACAATTGAAGGGCTTTGCCGGGGCCAAACCCCCTTTTAACGTTGGCAGTGCGGGCTTCACTTGCTTTTTTGAAACCAGCGCCTGCTTTCTCCTTCTTTTCAGAACTACACATGGCTTTGATCGTTCACAAATACGGCGGCACCTCGATGGGCTCGACCGAGCGCATTCGCAATGTCGCCAAGCGCGTGGCCAAATGGGCGCGCGCTGGCCACCAGATCGTGGTGGTCCCCAGCGCCATGAGCGGCGAGACCAACCGCTTGCTTGGCTTGGCCAAAGAGCTGGCCCCCGCCAAACCCGGCGATGCCTACAGCCGCGAACTCGACATGCTGGCCTCCACAGGCGAGCAAGCATCGTCGGCCTTGCTGGCCATTGCCCTGCAATCCGAAGGCCAGCCTTCGGTCAGTTATGCTGGTTGGCAAGTGGCCATCAAGACCAACAGCGCTTTCACCAAGGCCCGCATCGAGTCGATCGATGACGCCCGCGTTATGGGCGATTTGAATGCTGGCAAAGTGGTCATCATCACGGGCTTTCAGGGTGTGGACGACAACGGCAACATCACCACGCTCGGCCGTGGCGGCTCTGACACCTCGGCCGTGGCCGTGGCAGCAGCCCTCAAAGCCGACGAATGCCTGATCTACACCGACGTGGACGGCGTTTACACCACCGACCCCCGTGTGGTGCCCGAAGCACGTCGCCTGCAGACCGTGAGTTTCGAAGAGATGCTTGAAATGGCATCGATGGGCTCCAAGGTTTTGCAAATCCGCTCGGTCGAATTCGCGGGCAAATACAAAGTGCCCATGCGTGTGCTGTCGAGCTTCACGCCCTGGGACATCGACATCAACGAAGAAGCCGCATCCGGCACCCTGATCACTTTTGAGGAAGACGAACAAATGGAACAAGCCGTCGTTTCCGGCATCGCATTCAACCGCGACGAAGCCAAAATCTCTGTGTTGGGCGTGCCCGACAAGCCCGGTATCGCCTACCAAATCTTGGGCGCTGTGGCCGATGCCAACATCGAAGTCGATGTGATCATCCAGAACCTGAGCAAAGACGGCAAGACCGACTTCAGTTTCACCGTGCACCGCAACGATTACGCCAAGACCATTGATTTGCTCAAGGAAAAAGTCTTGCCTGCACTGGGCGCGGCCGAAGTGGCGGGCGACGCCAAGATCTGCAAAGTGTCCATCGTCGGTATCGGCATGCGCAGCCATGTGGGCGTGGCCAGCAAGATGTTCCGCAGCTTGAGCGAAGAGGGCATCAACATCCAGATGATTTCCACCTCTGAAATCAAGACCTCGGTCGTGATCGATGAAAAATACATGGAATTGGCGGTGCGTGCACTGCACAAAGCCTTCGATCTGGATCAAGCCTAAGTTATAATTTGACCCACTGGAAACGTGACCGAGTGGCCGAAGGTGCTCCCCTGCTAAGGGAGTATGGGGTGTAGAGCCTCATCGAGGGTTCGAATCCCTCCGTTTCCGCCAAGACCAAGCCCCGCAAGTTTTTGACTTGCGGGGCTTTTTCTTGCCCGTTTCATCCATCTTCTTTTTCTGTGCATCCCCGCTGCGTGGACAGTTGCAATGGCTTGCTGGAAACGTCCTTTCAAAATCCAAACAGCACCAATCGATATTTTGTATTTGTTGATTTGTTGCCAGTTAATTTGATTTTGATTTTTTGGATTCAACTTGCCTTCGTGATGGTTTCATTTCTTTAAAACTACTTAAGAAAACATAATCGACTTATAAGAACTTTTAAGACATTAAAGAGGTATTAGGTAAGAAAATTGAGGCAATAAGTTTAAAAATTGCCAGAAATGAAAATCACCCTGAGCCACCCGCAAATTGCGCACCGTCTTATCCATGCATCACGATGGACAGTTTGGGCGGCCGCAGCACTCTTTGTGCAGGGTGTACAGGCGCAAGGCACCGATGCGGGCAAGAAACCCTTGCGGTTTTCTGATCTAACCCAGACCGACGTGCTGGCTTTGCCTGCATTTGAAATTGGCGACACAGATGCGGCGGCATTGCCTCCACCAGACAGCGCCACCGATTTGCCCGAATTCACTCAGCAGGCCCTCGACATCAGCCCGCAGTTGCAGCAAGTCAGGGCGCAACTCGCCACCGCCCAGTCGGGCCGAAAAATTGCCCGGGCTGACTTGTTGCCCAGTTTGTCTTTGCGCTATGCCACCGGGCCGGAACAGTCGCAAACGATCAACGAGGCCTTGAGCAAACACACCTACAAACAATATGCCGTTCGCCTGACGCAGCCGATTTTCAACGCCACCTTGTTGAATGAGTTCTCGGGCAGCCGCCAGGCCGAAGCGTCGGCGCATTTCCGTTTGCAATCGGCGTATGACAACGTGGTCATGTCGGTGGTTCGCTCTACGGTCGATGTGGCCACGGCTCGCCTGGTGCTGGATTTTTCCAACATCCAGCTGGCGCAGTTGCAAAACATCATGACTTACCTGGAAACCCGGGTCACGGTGGGTGCCGCCAGCCCGGCAGACCTGGAGCGTGCACGCACACGCGTGCTCAATGCCCGGCAAGTGCGCATCGAGCAACAAGCCAGCTACCGCAATGCCGCGCTTGAGCTGGCGCGCCTGACCAGTCTGACACCGCAAGCCATCCGCCTGCCCGATGTGGCGCGGTTTCCTGCCATCCCGTCCAGCGCAGCGCAATTGCAAACCTTGGCCTTGGAACAAAACCCGGAAATCCGCGCCCTGAAAAGCGATGTCGAATTCCAGCAATCCCGCATCAAAGCCGAGATGTCGAAATACCTGCCCGTGGTGGGGTTCAGTCTGGAGCGTGACATCAGCAAAAACGTGCAAGGTACCAACGGCCCGCACACCGACACGCGTGCCTTGTTGGTCGTCAACTGGGCCACATCCTTGGGGGGCAAGGAGTACTTTCAGGCAGAGCAAGCCCGATCCGAAATGCTCGTTCGTGAGGCGAAAGTGACCGACGAAAGCCAGCGCCTGACTCAAGCCATCGAGGGTGACCACGCTTTGCTTCAGTCGGCCGTGCTGCGCATGCAAACGGCCCAGCAAGAGCAAGCCTCGGCCAGCAGCGTGGTGGAGGCCGTGGCAGAGCAGTTGCGCATTGGTCGTCTGGGCTCCTTGTTGGACGCGCTGGACGCCAGCGAGCGTTATTTTTCGGCTCGCCAGCGACTCGCGCAATCCATTGGGCAAAACATCAAGGCCCATGCACAAATTTTGCAGCGCATTGGCCAGTTGAGCGCCATCCAGCCCTGATCACACCGACCCCATTACCCCATCAAAGCACCTATGGCAGCAACATCCGATTCCGGCGAAGCCTCTGACATCTTTTGGCCTGGCTATGTCGACGCCGTCACCAATTTGGCGATCAACCTGCTGTTCGTCATCGCCGTCATGAGCATCGTGGTGCTGGGCGCCACATTGCAGCTGGCACAAATGACCAAGAAAAAAGCCATCGAAGAAGCCCAGTCGCACCAAACGGCCACTTCGGCATCGCACACGCAAGAAAAACAAAAAGGCGAACAACAAAAAGATGCCAACGCACAAAGCAAGGACGAGACCGTCAGCCGGATGCAGCAAACCATCAACGATGTCCAAGCCAAGCTTGAAATCACCCAGAAAAAGCTCGATGAAACGCAGCGCAAATTGACGCAGGTGCAAGACGTTCGCACAGACGTTGTTCAAGCCAAAGACAACAAACCCACAGACCCGAAGCAGGCCAACAGCGTGCAAAGCCTGACGCAGTCAGCGCTGGTGGTGGTGTTCAGCCCGGATGTGGTGACCTTGTCAGCCGCAGAAGTCAGCGAGCTGATGAGCAAGTTGAAGAAAGTCAGTGCGCTCCAGGTGGGGCGTTGGCAAATCACGGTCATCTCACCCAAGGGCTTTTCTGAAGCGGCCCGTTTGTCCTTTTACCGTGCCAACGCCGTTCGCAATGCCTTGCTCGAAAACGGTGCCAGCAGTGCAGCGATCGATTTGAAGATCCATGAAAGTACGCAAGCCGGTGCGGACAACAGCAAAGTGTTGTTGCGGTGGGCACCATGAACTGGCGAAACACGACCACTGATCAGCGGCTGATGCTGGCCCTGGCGGTCTTGGTGTTCAGCGCCATGCTGTGGGCCATGTTGGCGCCTGTGGACCAGATCGTCCGTGCTGAAGGCCGCATCATTGCGGCAGGCCGAGCCCAGATCGTGCAACACCTCGAAGGCGGCATCGTGCAGCAAATTCTGGTGCGTGAAGGGCAGGTGGTGTCGGCCGGTGATGTCTTGATGCGTCTGTCTGACGTGCAAGCCAACACCTCTGTTCAGCAAGGCCGCTCACGCCAACATGCGTTGTTGGCGCAGCAAGCCCGCTTGACGGCAGAGGCGCAAGGCCAAGCTGAGCCCAAGTTTTCGGCCGACATTCCAGAAGATATTCAGCGCGAAGCGCTCAACGCCTTCAAAGAGCGCCTGGCACGTGTGCGTTCCGAGCGTGCCGTGATCGGCCAGCAGCACACCCAACGGCAAGCTGAACTGAGCGAAGCCCGCAGCCGCATTGTCAGCACACACGTCGAGCTGGACTTGGCCCGCAAGCAGTCCAGCATGATGGACGTGCTGGCCAAAAAAGGGGCAGCCTCGCAAATGGAGTTGCTCGACTCGCAAAGTCGAACCCAACGCCTGACCACCACCCTGAACGACATCCAGGCCTCTTTACCGCGCTTGCAGGCCGCCGTGTCGGAGTTGGCTGCACGTCTTGACGAAGCCCAGGCCCGCTTTCGTGCAGAGGCCCGAACCGAACTCATGCAGGTCAGCGCGGAGTTGTCCAAACTCAGCTTGGCCGTGGACGGTGACACCGACCGCCTGGACCGCACCGAAGTGCGCGCACCCACCAGCGGCTACATCAACCGCCTGAATTTCAACACCATGGGCGGCGTCATCAAACCCGGTGAAGTGCTGCTGGAGATCACCCCCAACCAAGGCCCCGTGGCAGTGGAAGCCCGTGTGCGCCCCAACGACCGCGCCTCATTGCGCCCCGGCTTGACCACCCGCGTCATGATCGGCGCCTACGACTACGCCGTCTATGGCGCACTCAATGGCCGACTGGTCGAAGTCAGCGCCGACACCTTGCCAGACGAATCGGGCCAGCGCTATTACCGCGTCCTGATTCAGACCGACACCCCCTCTCAGCGCATGGCCTCTTTGGCCATCTTGCCCGGTATGACCGCACGCGCCGATGTGGTGCTGGGCCAACGCAGCGTCATGACTTATTTGCTGTCGCCTCTACTGCGCTTTAAGCAACAGGCGTTCACAGAACCTACTTGATTCACCGTGTTTTGAAGTTACCGAGGACAAAAAATGAAACGACTCCAACTCTATTACTGGTACATCGGCGTCCCTGTTGCGCTGGTCTTTTTGGGCGCACTGGTCTTCTGGGACGCCATCATCAGCACGGTCGAGGGCAACCCGCATCCTCAAATCAACTACATCATCTTCTTGCTGGTCGCGGTGGGCTGTTACCAGATGCTGGCGCATGTGCGCCGCATCAACAAGGAGGGCAGCCTGTTTCGCCAATACCGGCTCATGGTTGACAACGGTGCCACCGAAGAACAGCTGCAGCTGGTCATCTTGGAAATGAGCAAAAAACACGATGTTGTGTCCTTGATTGAACTCATTCAGGGTCTGCGTGGCAAAGCACTGACTTCGGTCCAGCACGCGGCCATCGAGTCTGAGATGGAACGCTTCAGCGCCCGCCAGGCACGCAGCCTGATGATGTCGCAATTCATGGGCGGCATGATGGTTGGCATGGGATTGCTGGGCACCTTCATTGGTTTGCTCGGCGCGCTGGCCGAGATTGGCAAACTGATCGGTTCGTTCAACCTCGGGGCCGGCATGATCGATCCCGTGGCCGCCATCAGCGAGCTGGTGGCCCGCTTGACTGCCCCCATGCAAGCCATGGGTGTGGCCTTCAGTGCATCTTTGTTTGGCGTACTGGGTTCGCTCATCATGGGTGTTCTGTCGGTGGGCGTGCGCAGTGCTTCAAGCGATCTGGTGTCTTTTGTCCACTCCGACACATCCCTCATGCTGGACATCGCCCAGGAAACCGAAGGCGGCGTGCTCGACTTGAACCCCGTGGCCCAGGCCTTGGGTGAGTTGGCCGAACACTCGCCTTTGTTGCGTGGCTTGGCCTTGGCACTTGACCACTCTGAACGCCGCGTGCGCGAAATGATGATGGGCATGGGCACACTCATGGCCCGACTGGAAACCAACAGCCACGGCACAAGCAGTTTGATCCAGCAAATGGGCCAGCACGCCGACCAGCAAGACCGCCTGCTGTCGCTGGTGGCCCATATGCAAAGCAGCCAAAACCAACTGACCGAGCGCCAAGCCCAAATGGCCGATGCCCATGTGCAAATGGCCAAACACCTGGAGCAGCACACCGACACCATGGCACGCGCTCTGGGTGTTCAAAATCAGCAGCATGCAGAACACGCGCAAGCCCAGCAAAACCTCTGGAGCCAGCAAGCAGAGTTGCAAAAAGACATCCTTCAGCAACAAAACAAAACATTCGAAAAACTGTTGCAAGCCCAGCACGACCAGTCCAGCGCACAAATGCGGGCGCAAAACACCCTCTGGCAAACCTATTTGGAACAACAGCAAAACATGCTGCGCAACAAAGAAGAAACATTGGCCAGCCAAGCCAACCTGGAACGCCAAAACCGCAACAACCAATGGGGCCAATGGGTTCAGGTGCAAGAAGCCGGGCTGCAAAAAATGGTGGACCACCTGTCTGGCACCCAACGCGTGCTGGCCGAATACACCAGCCACGCCGACCGCTGGAGCGAGCAGTTGCAGCTGGAGCAACAGCGCCAAGGTCAGGTGCATGCCGACGTGACCACGCTTTTGCAGAAAAACAGCCAAAACCAGCACAACGAACGTGAGTCCAGCCAAGCCATGCTTTCGCGCATGGACGCCATGTTGCAAGAAGCCCAATTTCGCAACGAACAAATCGTGGCGTTTCTGAGCAGCTTGACAGCCCAGGCTGCGCAAAAAACCGTTTGATCTTTTCACAGCTGAACCACTGAACCCGCTTGCCCATGCCCAACACCACGTTGCCTTCTTCTGCTGCATCCGCCACTGCCCAGTCCACCCCCGGGGCAGAAACCCGCTTGATCAACGCAACGTCGGTGGATGGGGCCGCGCCTCAATTCAAAATTCCGGTCAATGCACAAGTCATTCAATCGGTTGAATCGGTGGACCTGGATCTGGTGTTGACCACCACCAGCGGCGAAAAAATCATCCTTCAGCAAGGCGCTTTGCAAGCAGCCACACAACCCGAAAGCAAGATTGTCTTTTTGGGGGGCGACAGCATCACCGCTGCCGACCAGGTTAAAAAGCTCGGTATTTTGAAGCCCGTGGAAGGCGGTAGCTTTCGCCTGAAGTCTGGCGACGCCAGCCCCGCCGTGGCCGAAAAAATCACGGGCGATGCATTTGGTCTGGGCAAAGAACTGCAAGACACCATGAGCCAGCTGACCGAGACCAGCAAACAGCTCGAAAAAGTGCTGCAAACCCTGAGCACAGCCAGCTTGACCAACGCCACAGACGAATCCCGCAACACGAGTTCAGGGCCCAGCACCGGCACAGGCGTTCAAAAAATCACGCCACAAAGCGAAAACAAATTTGCGTCGCCATCGCCGGGAACGCCGCCGCAGCCGGAGGTGGTCGAAAACACCAATACGACCGATGTCAAAGTCAACAGCACCTCGCGCACTTTCACTGGCAACTCGGAATCATCCTTCAGTGGCGTCACTGTGACTGCCGTTGGCACCACCACATTCAGTCCTGCGCGTTCATTGAGCCAAGTCGACTTCACGCAAATTGACGTGAACAAACGGATTGAAGTTCAGCTCAACGGCCAAACCACATTGAGCGTTGAGCCCGATGGAAACGCTTTCGCAACGCTCACGCTGCCCGGTGTATTGAATGCCAAAAGCATGGTGCTGACGACGAGCGCCAGCTTGCCAGAAGGGTTCACCATCAACGGACAAACGTTTGTGGATGGAAAGATCACAATCGCCAACCTGAGCAGCCTGACCGACCTCAAGCTTTCGGTGAGCTGGAAGGTGGGCGCGGTATCTGCCAATGATTTCTCGGTGGCTGTGAAGTTCTACGACGGTACGACCCCGTTGGACTACGGCAATGCACCCTTGAATTTTTACCATGCCAATACCTTGCCAAGCGAGACATTGGATGGCAACAGCAATGCCAAAATCTTTTTGTCCAATGCGGGGTATTCATTCAACATCACGGGCACCAGCAGTGCGGACACCATGGTGGGCGGTTCTGGCAACGAAACGCTGGATGGCGGAGCGGGTAACGATGAACTGAAAGGTGGCGCTGGCAACGACACTTATGTGGTCGACAACGCGAACGATGTCGTGTTCGAGAACGCATCGGCAGGTACAGACACAGTCCAAAGCTCTGTGAACTACACACTGGGGGCCAATGTCGAAAACCTCACCCTGACAGGCGAAGCCACATCGGGCACTGGTAATGATCTGGCCAACACCATTGTTGGCAACGACAACGGCAACAGCTTGAATGGCGCAGCGGGCAACGACACATTGACCGGGGGCATAGGCAATGACATTTTGGACGGTGGCGCGGGCGCTGACAGTATGGCGGGCGGTGGGGGCAATGACACCTACGTGGTCGACAACACGGCTGATGTCGTTACTGAAGCGCTTGGCGCTGGCATCGACACTGTCGAAGCATCGGTCAGCTACATCCTGACGGACAACGTCGAAAACCTCACGCTCACCGGCATTGATGCCATCAATGGCACTGGCAACAAGCTGAACAACACCATCACCGGAAATAGTGGCAATAACCAGCTGTTTGGCGGGGGCGGAAATGACACACTTTTAGGTGGTGCAGGTGCTGACGCACTGGACGGCGGCGAGGGTAATGACACCGCTTCATATGCAGATTCAAAAGTCGGGGTGACCGTGTCTCTGGTCGCTGGCGCAAGCAACACTGGGGGGCATGCCCAAGGCGATGTGCTGTCCCAAATTGAAAACATCATCGGCAGCTCTGATAACGACAAACTGACGGGGAATGCCGATGTGAACAAGCTCGAAGGCGGCAATGGCAACGACAGCCTTAATGGTGGAGGGGACGCGGACATTTTGGTCGGTGGCGTTGGTGATGACAGCTACTCGATTAACAACACGGGGGTAACGATCACAGAACTCCTCAACGAAGGCACCGACACCGTCACCAGCAGCATTGATTACACGCTGGGTGCCAACGTGGAAAACCTGACCTTGATCGGTGTCGCAAACAAAGGGGCAGGAAACGATTTAAATAACGTCATCACAGGCAATGGCAACAACAATATTCTCGCTGGTGGTGTTGGTGACGACATCTTGGTAATTAATGCCTCTGGGTTGACTACAGGCACATTCGATGGAGGTGCGGGCGCAGACATTCTCAAAATTTTGGCTTCTGCAGGTGCAACCATTGATTTGCGCGGAATCGATAACACCAAATTCATCAGCATTGAAACACTGGATCTTTCAGCTCAAAAGGACAACATTCTCAAGCTCGACTTGAATACCATCAAATCTTTGGTGGACATCACAACGGGTACACCCACTCTGAGCGTGAATCTGGGCACCGGCGGCACCATTGATTTTGTGACCGATACGGGCCAGCAGATATTCAACAACACAACTGCCAAGACGATGACTGTTTTCGGAGGTGCAGCAACCGCTTTGGAGCAGTTGGCTGTCATCAGCTATGTTTAAAAATTCCCCCATCCCCCCCGACCTCTCCAGCCTCAAGTCCTGGCTGGGCTTTGTGTTGCGTGGCCGCTTGGGTTGGCTCACTTTGTCCAGTTTCTTCATCAACCTGGGCGTTTTCGTGCCTTCGTTGTTTGGCATGCTGGTTTACGACAAGGTGGTGCACAACGGTGTGTTCGAGACGCTTTGGGCTTTGGCCATTGGCGTCGTTTTGTACCTGGCCATAGAGCTGTGTTTGCGCACCTTGCGTGTGCGCGACATCGAGCGCGTGGCCATGGCGGTGGACCAGTTGATCGATCAGCGCCTGTTTGCCGCTTTGCTGCAGCCTTCGGCCCGCAGCGGGGCGCAGCCGGGCATGGCGGCGCGGTTTCTCACGCTCTACCGTGACCTCGCTTCGGCGCGAGACTTTTTCTCGTCGCAATACCTGCTGGCCATGGCCGATGTGCCGTTTTTGGTGCTGGTGTTGCTGGTCATTGGTGTTATCGCCTGGCCGCTGCTGATGGTGGTGCTGGTTTGGGTGGGTTTGTATGTGCTGGTGGGCCAGTGGCTCAAAGACCGCACGCTCGCGCAAACCCGCGATGTCAACACCGAGCAGGCCACCAAACTGGCCCTGCTGACGGACACCCTGTCGTCGCTGGACACTCTGCGCACCAGCCATGCCGGTAGCCGCATGCAGCAGCGCTTTGGCGCAACGTCGTTGCAACTCGCCCGCGCATCTCGCAAGCTGCGTTTGTCGGTGGTGCTACAAACGCACTGGCAAATGACGGTGTCTTTGCTCAGCTACATCAGCTTGTTGGTGGTGGGTGCTTATTTGATCTTTGGGCAGCACATCACCGTGGGGGCGCTCATTGCCGTGTCCATGCTCAGTGGGCGCACGCTGGCCACGGTGGGCCAGGTCTTGCTGGCTCTGGGCCGCTGGACCGAGCTGCGCCAGTCCATGACCCAGCTTGCCCCTTATTTGCAAGCCGAAGCGGGGCAGGGCGATGCACTGCCCGCAGCCAGTGCGGCCAGCGCCTCCCAAACCACCTCAGCCCCCAGCGGCAGTGCCGTCATCGAAACTTTGCGCCGCCCCGCAGGCACGGTGCGCGGCCACATTGCCACGCACCAGCTGGTTCACCGCTACGCCAACGGCCAAACCGCGTTGCGCGAACTCAACCTGACCATTCAGCCCGGTGAGCGTGTGGGCTTGCTGGGCCGCCCGGGCTCGGGCAAGTCCACTTTGCTGCGCATTTTGGCCGGGGCCATTCAGCCCATGCAAGGCGAGGTGCGGGTCGACCACGCCAAGCTGCACAGCATCGCCGCGCACGACCGCGTGACCTGGCTGGCCTTCAAGCCGCAAGAAGCGCCGCTGATGGCGGGCACGCTCGAATCCAACATCTTGCTCAACCTGCCCGACGACGCCACGCCCCAAGAGCGCATGGACGCACTGGCCCACGCCGTCTACATGTCGGCACTGGACGTTGATTTGGTCTCGGGTGCGCTGCGGCTGGACTTGCCCATTGAGGAATATGGAGCCAACCTGTCGGGTGGGCAGCGCCAAAAAGTGGCCCTGGCCCGCACACTGGCCACCCGCCCGCGCCTGCTGCTGCTGGACGAGCCCACCACCGGGCTGGACACCGAGACTGAAAAAACAATTGTCGAGCGCCTGGCCGCTCTGACCGATGTGACCCTCATCATGGTCACCCACAGCGCAGCAGCGCTGGCCATCACCGAGCGGCTGGTCGTTTTGGACCACGGCCAGCTGCTGGCCGACGGCCCCACGGCCAAGCTGCTGGTGTCCTGATTAAAATCAGTTATTGCTTTTGAATACTGTTTATGCACATCGCTCTACTTGAAGATGAAATCACGCTGGCCCATGAAGTTGAGGCACTGCTGACAGCGGCTGGGCATACGGTGTCCCATTTTGCAGACGGGCATCTCATGATGCGCGGCTTGCTCAAAGACACGTTTGACCTGTTTGTGCTTGACTGGCATGTTCCAGGCCCTAATGGGCTTGAGGTGCTCAAGCATTTGCGCGAAGCGCTTAAGCTCACAACGCCCGTTGTGTTTTTGACCAGTAACAACGCAGAGGACCAAATTGTTCAGGTCCTGGACGCCGGTGCAGACGACTACTGTTCAAAGCCTGTCCGTACCTTTGAATTTATGGCGCGTTTGGCCGCTCTGCAGCGCCGCATGACACCGCCAGCACCCCTTAGCCAAGGTGGTGAGCTCATGCCCGGTTATGTGTTTGACCACATCGAGCGCATCGTGCGGGTAGACGGCGAACCCGTGGTGCTGACCGAAAAAGAATACGAACTCAGCCGCTTGATGTTTGAAAACCCGGACCGCCCGATTGCACGCAACCGGATCATGAAAGAGGTTTGGGGGCGCGAAGAAGACGCACTCTCGCGCACGCTCGACGTGCACATTTCCTGGATACGGCGCAAGCTGAACATTGGCGCCAACGCCGACAACGTCCGCTTGGTCGTGGTGCACGGTTTTGGTTATCGGCTGATGAAAATGGCTCAATCTGAGGGTGACCCCTTATGACCAAATCGATTCAGGCCCATCCATTGACAGCATGGCGTGGAGTGGCCTTGGCCGTTGCTTTGTGTTGGGGCGTGGGGCCCAAGGTGTTCGCACAGGCAATGCCTGATGCAGACCATTTGATCTATCAGATGCAACTCGGCGACACCCTTTTGGGCTTGGTTGGTCGCCATTTGCAGGGGCCTGATGCTTTGAAGCTGTTGATCCAAGCCAACAAATTTGCCAACGTCAACCGGATTTCGGTGGGGCAAAAGATACTTATTCCACGCAATTTGCTGAAGCACACCCCATCAACTGCCACCGTCACGCGGCTCAATTGCAAAACGGTGATTCAGATTGATGGCAGTGGCTCTGCGCCGATCAAAACAGGCACTGTTTTGAGCGAGGGCGCTGTTTTGCGCATCCCGGCGGGCTGTCAATTTGCGCTCACGCTCGAAGATGAGTCCACTTTGCGCCTGATGTCGGGTGCGGTCATCCAGCTGAAAACCCTGCGCCGTAACGCATTTGAATCCTCTCCCGAGGTCAAGGTCGAGCTATTAGACGGGCGTATGGAAATTGATGTACCTCGCAAGCGACTGAGCAACGACGCACCGTTTCAGGTGCTGACACCCACGTCGGTAGCGGGTGTGCGGGGCACCGAGTTCCGGGTGGGTTTTGATGCCAAGCAGCGCACCAGCCAGGTCGAAGTCAAAGTGGGCGCTGTCGGCGCGCGCGGCGGCCAGGAAAAGTCAGAAAAGCGTGCTGAAACCGGGCACGGCGTGGCGGTCATGGGCAATGGTCAGTCGCTCGATGTAGAAAAACTCTTGCCCCCCCCACGGTACACCAGCGTAGAAGCCCAAGCGGGAGGCAAAGACTGGCTGCTCAAGTTTGAAGCCTTGCCGCAAGCTGAGCGCTTCATGCTGGTCACGGCTGACGATGCCAACTTTAGTGCTTTGGTGTCAGAAGCTCGCCCCACCCAGCCCCAAGTGCTGGCCCCCGACTTGGGCACCAAGCCCGTGTTTTACCAATGGGCGTCTGTTTCAGCCACGGGCCTCATGGGGCAATCCACCGATTACGCCGTTTGCAGGGGTTACAAACGCTTAGAGCAATGGCGTTGCAATGTCCCTTTCAACATGACCGGGCTCATCAATCCGCATTTGTTGTTTCAAAAAGTTGAGCAGCAGGGCCAGGTGTTTGAATTGCTCAATGGCCCGGTTCAGTCTGCGGACAACAACCTGTTGGTTTTTAGGGGGTTGCCGTCGGGTGTGTACCGATGGCGCATTCAACACGAAGTCTCTGCCACCATGAAAGCCGGCATCAACGGGCAGTTTGAGCTGGTGGCCATTCCCGGCACCGACTGATGAAATCCACCCAGGCGGCTGTGGCTCAATTTTGGCCTTCGTTGCGCCAGAAATTGCACACCCGAGACGAGCAGCGCTTTTACCTCGAGTGGGTGGTGGTGGCCGTCTTGGCGCTGTCGACTCTAAGCCTGTTCACCGTCATGCAGTGGGGCACTGCTCCCGGGCACGTCATTTATGACCAGTTTCATCGCTGGCGTGCCCCATTGCCTTCCAACGACATCGTCATCATCGGCATCGACGACGCCAGCCTGGATGAGCTGGGGGGGTGGCCCCTCAAGCGCAAGGTCTATGCCGATTTGCTTCAAAAAATGGCCGACACGGGCAACTCGCCCAAAGCCATTGGTTTTGACATCTTGTTTCCGGACCCCAGTCCTGCCGACGCCGATCTGGCCAAGCAAATGCGCAGGCTCAACACTTATTTGTCGGTAGAGCAGCCTCGCATCAATGCAGTGGCACCCTTTGTCGTGCACAAGCCCCAGGCCGCCTTGGTGGACGCAGCCAAAGGTCTTGCGCACATCAATGTCACCTTTGAAAGTGACGGTTTCTCGCGTGGCGCCTATTTGCAAGAGGGCCAATTGCCGCATTTGGCATTGGCCGTGTCGGGCCAACCCGCTGAAAACTACCAGTCGCATGGTGGCTACAGGCGTTTTAACCTGGTGGACCCGGAGATCGGATTTCCGATCGTTTCGTTGGCCGATGCCTTGTCAGACGGCTTTCCCATGGCTGTCCTCAAAGACAAATATGTCCTGATCGGCTCCATCGCGCCCAGCTTGGGCGACCACTTTCCCACCATTTATTCGGGCCGCCAAGGCTCGGGCACGCCCGGCGTCATGCTGCACGCCAACTTGCTCAACGACATCTTGCGGGGCAATCTGATCAGCCCGGTGCCTTTGTGGGTGCAACTGGCGCTCAGTTCATGGGCTTTGTTCTCGGTTTTGATTGCCTTGATGGTGCTCAGCCCCTTGGCCGAATTTGTATACACAGCCATCACAGTGCTGTCAGCCCTCGCGGTGAGCTTTGTTTTATTGTTCGCCATCGACGTCTGGTTTGACCCCGGACTGTGCATTTTGGCCATTGCGCTGGTCAAACCTGCATGGGCTTGGCGGCGCACTGAAATGATCGTCAGCTTTATGGGAGACCGGGCTGCCAAGCTTGAAAAAGTTCAGCGCCAAAGAAAAAATCTGGTCACTGGGGGTCTTAAATTGCGGCATTTTGCCAGTGACACGGTGTTGCAATATTCCCGCTTGCTCGACCGTGCCATTGGTGTGGCCAGCGAGCGGGTGGAGTTTTTGAATCGTATCGTGCGCGAAATCCCCACTGCCATGTTGGTGGCCGACGCAGAGCAGCGCATTGTGCTGGTCAGCCCCCGCATGCAAGAGGATATTCCTGCCGGTTTGCTGCAAATCGGCCAGCCTTTGTTGCCGCTCATGTTTTATCTGGGCATGCACAAGACCCAAAACCTAGAGCAGTTAACGGGCAAGGACCATTACGTCAGTGGCATCGATACGAATGGCTCCATCCGTTATTACATTTTCAGGGTGGCCCAATTGCCGCAAACCGAAGACAGCGGGCTGTGGATCTTTGCCCTGACAGACATCACGCAGATACGGCAGTTTCAGGCCCAGCGAGAGCAAACGCTGCAATTGCTTTCTCACGACATGCGCACGCCCATTGCGTCCATCATCTCGCTCAGCCGCCAAAGCAGCGCTGGCACAGCACCCAGTCAAGAAACCGCAGCCAACATTTACCGCCACGCCGACACCCTGCTCAACATGATGGACGATTTCATCTTCTCCATCAAAGCCCAGGCGCAGGAATACCAACTGGTGGAGACCCTGGTCGACAGCGTTATTGACGACGCCATCTACCAAGTCAAAGATCTTGCGCAAAGCCGCCAAATGCGCCTGGTGCAAACCTTTGACGACGAGCCCCAATTTGTCATGGCCGACCAACGTCTGCTCACCCGCATGCTGGTCAATTTGCTGGTCAATGCCGTGCGTTACGGACAAGCGCAGTCAGACATCCATATCGCCTTAAGTCACGACGCAGAGACGGCTGTAGCAGGTCATCACCTTGAGCCCGGGAAAAACGGGCAGAAAGTCCACATGGTCATTCGCAACATCGTGGGTGACCCCCAAGACGTCAGTCGCTCCCGGGACATGGCATCGCAAGGCTTTGGCCTGGGGCTGTCGTTTGTCAAAACCGTGGTGCGTAAACACCAAGGCCACATCCACTTCGACTTGCCCACAGAACCTGGCGCCTCAGCGCAAGTTCGTCTACAACTCCCTATTTCCAAGCCATACTGATCAAATTGTGAATACTTTGTGTTGACAATTAAATATATTTAAATTAGTATTTATGGTTTATTAAGACCCGGGTTCGGCGGTAATTCTGACAATCACCCCAAGAAAAGATCTCCTTTGGTCTTTTATTCGAACACTTGGGGTTTCAGATGAACGCACGCAGTTACAAAACCGTATTTTCCAAACGCCTGGGCACCTTGGTGGCTGTTGGCGAACACGCCAGCAGCCAAGGCAAAGCCAACGGCGCAGGCTCTGGTGGTGGTGCAGGCGGCGCAGGTGCATCGGCCACGCTGGGCTACATCGCCGCCCTGACCGCCAGCTTTGCATTCGTCAGCCTAGCCTGGGCAGCCCCAGCCACCAACGCACTGCCCACCAGCGGCACCGTGGTGCAGGGCGCGGCCAGCATGAGCCAGACGGCCAACCAGCTCAACATCACGCAGTCCACCCAGCGCGCCGCCATCAACTGGCAAAGCTTTGACATTGGCAGCCAGGCACGCGTCCAGGTTTATCAACCCAACGCACAGTCGGTGTTGCTCAACCGCGTGGTGGGCGCCACCCCCAGCCAAATCTTTGGCCAAATGCAAGCCAATGGCCATGTGATCTTGGTCAACCCCAACGGCGTGCTGTTTGGCAAAGACGGCAGCGTCAACGCAGGCGGCTTCACCGCATCCACCCTCAACATCTCTGACGCCAACTTCATGGCCGGCAACATGGTGTACGAGCGCAACGGCAGCACGGCCGGCATCGTCAACCAAGGCAACATCACCACCGCGCCCGGTGGCTACGTGGCCCTGCTGGGTGCCGCCGTCAGCAACGAAGGCAGCATCCACACCCAAGGCGGCAGCGTGGTCATGGGCGCAGGCGAAACCATCAAAGTGCCCGTCAGCGGCACAGGCCGCATCAAACTGGAACTGACTCCCGCCGCCATCAACGCCAGCGTGAGCAACAGCGGCAGCATCGTCACCGAAGGCGGCCAGGTCTACATGCAAGCTTTGGCCCTGAATCGGGCGGCGGCGCAAATTCTGCAAAGCGGCAGCATCGACACGACGGGCGAAAAGGGGGGGGACGTGAATGTGCTGGCGGACGGCGGGCAGATTCGAGTGAACGGTAGCATCACGGCCAACAGCAACAACGGCACAGCCGGTGGCGACATCTACATTGGACGTGACAAGGACACGAATGTGTTGGCGGCGGTGGGTAATGTGAGCGGGGCCACGCTGGAAAGCCGAGGCGGCTTTGTGGAAACCTCGGGCGATTGGCTGGGCACCAAAGGCGTGACCGTGTTGGCCAACGAATGGTTGCTCGACCCTTCTGACATCACCATTTCAAACGCAACAAGCAGCAACGTAACGGGCACAAACCCTGCGGACATTGTGCCAACCGGCGGTGCGGGAACCAGCAGCGTTGTCAACGTGGGCACCATCCAAACCGCCATCAACGGTGGTACGAGTGTCACGATTAAAACAACCAACTCAAGTAATGACACAGGCACTGGTGCAGGCAACATCACCATTGCCGATGAGCTAAATTTGGTGAACAACAGCACCGAAAACGCCACTTTGAAACTGATTGCTGATAACGGCATTTTCGTTAACAAAAAGATCACAGGTTCTACCGGCACAAGCTCAAGCGGCACGACCCCAACCGGATTGGTCAACATCGACATGCTGGCCAAAGGAAACTTCAAAGGCTCGAACACAGATAGTCCGAGCAGCAAAGGCATCACGCTTAACAGCACCATCGTAACCAACGGCACTGTCACACTTGACGGTACTTCGCGAAACACCTCTAACGTAGTTACGGGCGTCATTCCAAGTACTGCTTGGTCTTCGGAAAACAATACAAACAGCGGCGTGGTCTTCAACACCGGATCGGGGATTACCGCAGACCACTTCCAAGTCAAAGGCACGCACTTGGTGAATAACTCATTTGGCACCAACGGCGTTTATATCAACGGCGTAGTCAAATTCAATGCCACGGGCAACACCGACAGCAACATAACAGGCAACAGCAATGCGCAAGGTAATTTTGGCGCAGGGGTGATGGTGTTCAAGAACGCCACATTGGACATCACTCAAAATGGTAGTGGCACCACCACCATCAAAGGATCAAACTCCAATGCCGCTGGTGGCAACGGTATTCGCATTGGTGGATTAGACAACCCCACAATCAATACCAAAGGCAAAGTCACGATTGGCCAGCAGGCAGACGGCGTCAATTCTCCACTTTTCATTCGTGGAACAATCAATGCCGGCAAAAATTCCAGTGGTCAAGGTGTATTGAATTTAATTGGACAAACCACAGGAACAAGCAATAACGCAGGCGTATTATTTTTCCATAATTCCCAGGTCATCTCAGGCACAACCAGTACAGCCAATGATGCCGTAGACATCAACATCAATGGCAAATCAATTAATGGCGTCGGCGTCCGAATTGGCCCGACCGATAGTTCTTTTTCACCGATCAATATCAAAAGCGAACAAGCGGCCAACATCTCTATCACAGGTACTTCAACAAATGAAGACGGCATCAATAACCGCGGCAGTAACATTAGCACCAAGGGTGATCTGACCGTTGTTGGATCAACCCGTGGAAACAACAAAAATGGTATTTTTTATGGCTCGGGTTATAGCCATGGCGGTAATGGCGGAAGAACTTGGACTGCCAATAATTTGACTTTGACCGGTACGGCTGATACCGCGGGGGGCATTAGGGCCAGCGGGATCAGAATGGTGCATTCCGGTGCAGACGGCAAGTTCATTGCTGCTGGCGACATCAAGATCACCGGCACTGTCAATGGTCAAGGTAGCGGTAATGGAGTTGTTGTTGGTTCCAGCGATTGGGGCACGCATGCCGTTGTTTTGGATGGCAAAAACATCACGGTGCGCGGTAATGTTCGCACAACGAGCGCGGACACCAGTAACGCTGTTTATCTTGATGGTCTTCAAGCCAAAGCCGCTGGCAACATCACACTCCAAGGTGAGACCTTGAGCGCTAGTGCCACCACGATTAATGTCACGGGCAATCCATATCATTTCTCCGCTCTTGGATACGTAGGCAACGCCACCAGTTTGCAAGCCGGCGACAATCTGTTGATTCAAGCCAATCAAGGCAGTATTGCTTTTAATGAGGGCACTCGTGGTGCAGCTGCGCCGACATCACCCAATCCGCAAACATCCACATCGAAGTTGACGGGTAAGAACATCATCATTGACAACTCCGGTGCTGGAATGGCAATTGGAGAAGGAACTGCTGTAACGGGTTCGGGCGGCACTGAAGGTGCAACTCTGGGCAACGGCTTAGGTAAGGCCACAACTGAACGAGGTATAAGCCTTGCTGATAGTCGCGCAATTACAGCAATTGAAAATTTGAATATCAATGGCACGACTTCAGCATCCAATAAAGAGGGGATTTTTATTAGCAGCAATACGATTGAGGCCAAAAACATCAAGCTTGTTGGCTCATCAACAGGCGCTGGAGGCGCTGAACAAAATGCAAAAGGTGTCCGCTCATTCGGCACGTTGAAAGCGTCCGACAGTATCACCCTTGAGGGAACCAGTACAAATGTCACCGGGGTGGGTATTGAAGGCGGCTCTGTAACTGCAGGTGGTGCTGTTGTGATTAAAGCCACAACAACGGTAGGCCAATTTCAAGGGGCCAATATTGGTGGCGCTGTTCAGGGTGCAAGTGTCAGCATTACGGGCAACTCAAGCAATAACCAAGGCGTGATGGTCAGCTCTGCTGTGACTGCAACCAATGGTGGTGTTGATATCACTGGCACAACAACCAGCGCAGCAACAAGTATGCACGGCGTGCTTGTGAATGCCAATATCAAAGCGACCAATGGAGATGTCACCATTAATGGCACTTCTGATAATGGATATGGTGTTCACATTAACGGCGGCACTGTAACTTCTGCTGGAGAAACACCCGCAACAGGTGGCAGCACTCCAATTGCTGCGCACGCCAGTGCCATCAACATTAACGGTGTGAGCAACGGTAAAAATCCAAATAATGCTTCTGTCGGCGCACAAATTCAAAACACCGTGATAGCAGCAGGTAAGCTCACCATCAAGGGTGAAACAAAGGGTGTGGGTAATTATCAAGCCGTCAATATCGCCAGGGCAGTCAGCGGCGAGACGGTTGAAATTAAGGGTGACTCAGTCAAGCACATCGGCGTCGAGATCAATGCGGCGGTCACGGCGACAAACGGGGACATCACCGTAACGGCAGGCAACACCGTGGGCACCCATCATGCGTTCAAAATGACTGCCAATGGAACCCTGAAAACTGATGTTGATGCCAAGACCATCAACATCAACACCAATGGCTTGGATCTCCAAGGTGCCGTGCAAGCAGGCAGCACAGGCTCAGGCACCGTCAACATCAAGACAACCGGCAATAACGCCATTGATATTGGTGGCTCAGACGACCTAAACAGCACCGCTGCATTTCAAAAACTCGGCATCAACAAGGCCGAGTTGGACAAGATCACGGCAGGCAAAGTGGTGATTGGTGACACCAGCAAAACCGGCGACATCACGGTATCTCAAGCCACAATCACCAAGGCCGTCACTGGCGACATCACATTGCAAACCAAGGGCACCATTGCGGTGAACAAAGCGTTGACCGTGGGTGATGCAGCCGGCACAAAGAACCTGACCCTGGATGCGGGTGGTGCCATCACAAGCGACGCCAACGGCAAGTTGACCGCAAATAATTTGACCGTCAAAGCGGGATCGACCATTGGCGCCGAAGGGGCGGCTATTAAAACCAAGGTCGTGGAGGCGAGTCTGACTTCTGGTGGTGCACAGTTCTTGGGTGAGGACGACGCGATCAGGGTGGCGGCTAAGAGCAACAGCGGCGACATCAACATCACCACGACCAACGGAACGATGAGGGTGGAGACGGTCAACGGTGTTGTCGGAATTGACGCAGGTACGGGTAATGTCAAGCTGAAAGCCACTTCAGACTTATCTCACGGCATTGAGATGCCTTTTAATGTCAAAGGCAAAGACATCACTGTGGATGCGACAGCCAATAACGGTACTGGCCTCGGCTTCTATGGTGCGGGCGGTTCGTTCAACGCTTCGGGTTCCTTGAATTTAACGGGTACCGCTACGGGAACCGGCAACGGCTTGTACACATTCGGTGGTGAATTTAAGGCTGGCACAGGGATCAATATCACAGGTACCTCGGCCTACGGACAAGGCGTTGGCTTTGATGCCAACGCAAAATTGATCAACACTTCTGGTGACATTGTGATCAAGGGCACTGCCAACGGTGCCAACACGCAAGGCATCGGTATTCGTGGAGTGTCGATCATTAACGGAGAGAATAATGTTGGCGGCCGCATCACACTGGAAGCTGCAAAAGGCGACATTTTTGTTAGTGACGTGAAGCCTACTGTTTCACCTTGGAATTTGGTTGCACCCTTGACCAACACCATCACCCAAAATGGCACAGGTGACGTGAAGTTGACCACGGTCGGCAGCGGCCAGATCACCGTCCCGCTGATTGTTAACAATGGTGCGGGTAATGTCATCGTGGCAGCTGGTAGCGACTTGGCTGCCGGCAATGGTGGTGGCGGTCAGGTTAAAACGGTAGCTGGTAACACCATCACACAAAACCGTGACGGCAATACATACATCTATAGTGGGAGCGCACCAGATACTGGCAATCTCGCCGATTTGAATAATGGATTTTCAACATTGCGTTTGACGCCGGTTTTGGCTTCTGCACAAAACGCTCAGCTGGGCACGTCTTACCAAACTGGCGCAACGAATAACACTATCTCAGGTGGCGATAAAACCCAAGTGATGTTCCGTAGCACAGCGAAACCACAATTCGATGTGAATTTGAGTGCCATCACCATTACCAAGCCGCAGGGTTCCGTTGATCCTGACCAATCTGCGATCAATGCAGCTTTGATTGCGGGCTACACAGCCGCAAATCCGTCTGGTGGCATCAAGCAGAACGGCACGGGTCCTAACTTGTTCACAGTGGGTGCTGCCGCAGTGATCGGATCGTTCAGTCAATCGACTCGCGCTCCAGGCGATAGCGCTGGAAGCTACCAGTACACAGGCTTTACCTCCAGTGGGGGCAACAGCTGGACCGTCGGTGCTATCAATATGCCAACGCTTAAAATATTGCCCTCCACGGTTAACCCGATTGGTCCTGTTGTTCTTCCTGTGAACAATAATACTGGCGCTAACAGTCGCGTCAGGACAGTTTCTGGTTTCGGAAACAGTGGCGCCGCCACCGGTGTGCTGGATGACACGCCCGTGACCGAGAGCCGCGAGGTGTGCTCCGACGTGTTCCCAGAAAATTGCGAATGCCAGCCCAGCGTGATCCCGAGCATTGAGATCTGCTTTGCGCCCAAGCGCGTGGCTGCCACCAAGGAAGAAAAATGAAGAAGTTTGTATGGCGTGATGTGACCCTGGCTTGCCTGTGCGTGTTGGGCGTGGTGCCCGTGTGGGCGCAGCAAGCACCAGCAGTGTCACCCGGGGTGAACCCCGGCACTTTGCTGCGCAACATCGAGTCGGCCCCCGTTCCGGCCAAGCCTGCCGACAAACCTGCCGTGACCGAGGCAGACGACTTGTCTGATCTGAAGGCGATCGACAAGCTCGTGCGGGTGGAGGTGCGCAATTTCGATGCGTTGGCCCCGGCCTTGAAGCTCTATTGGCAAGACAACATTGGCAAGCCGGTCTCGGTTGAGGCCTTGGCCCAGTTCAAGATTTGGGCCAATGACGAGGCCAAAGAAAGTGGCTTGTATGCCTTTGCCCAAACCGATTCCGAGCCGGGCGAGGGCGGCGATGTGCTGGTGGTGACCATGGTGGTGCCGCGCATCAAGTCGGTTCGGGTGTTTGTGCCCGACGAAGATTTGGCCAAGCGTTATGAAGCCTTGTTGACCACCCGCTTTGCCAAAGACTTTGCGCCGGGCAACGTGGTCGACCCGAATGGTTTGGACCAGCGTCTGGAGGCCGCCAGCTTCGATTTGCCCGTGAGCCTGGAGATCGTGATTCGCTCGGCCGGTGCCAACTTGGTGGATTTGGTGGTCAACGTGTCGGCCTTGCCTGCAGAGCCGGGCAAGCTGGCCAACGGTGTGGTGCAAATCAACAACTATGGCCTGAAGTCTTATGGTCGCCCGCAAGTCATGGGCATGGTCAGCGTGGGCGGGCTCACCCCCAATGCGCTGCTGGGCCTGACGACCCAGTTGTCTGAGGGCGTGCGCTATGGCCGTGCCGAATACGAAGGCCCGGTCGAGGCCTATGCCGGCCGTATGAAAATTTATGGCAGCCGATCGAACAGCCACACCATTTTGGGGGGCGACACAGCCAGCAAGGGCGTCTCGCAAGAGGTAGGCGCTGGCCTGACGCACATGTGGGGCAGCTACAAAAGCCTTTTGTTCAAAACCGTGACCGAGATCGGTGGCCGCCAGACGATTTCGCATTTGGCGCTGGACGATTCCGAGACCGGTCGCGTCGAAGAAACGCAGCTGCGCTTGACTTGGTCGATGGACAACGAGCGCGTGGCCCGCGAGCCCTCGCGCTTGGCCGTGTCGGTGACAGCCGGTGAATACACGCGTTTGGGCGGCTCTGAGGCTTACAACGTGGAGACCGGCGGTTACGGCAAGTTGACCGTGTCCGGCCGCATGCAGCGCAACCTGAGCCGTGACGGAAATTGGCAGTGGGTGGGCCGCTTCAATGCCCAGGCCGCCACCCGCACGCTGGACGGCTACAACCGCCTGGCGCTGGGTGGCGTGAACGGCGTGCGGGCTTATACCGCTGCAGATGGCGTGGGCGACCAGGGTGTGGTCGGCGCGCTGGAGCTGAACCGCCGCTTGTCGGGCAGCCAGATGGTCGGCGTGTTTTATGACGCCGGGGTGATCCGCCCCAACAAGGTCCATGTGGATGGGGGCTTCAACACCACTTACAGCCTGCAAGCGGTGGGTGCGCAGTGGACGGGCAACTTGGGCCGCTGGTACTACAACACGACTTTGGCCAAGGGTTTTGGCGGCTACAAGCTGGCCGAGGCCGGCCAGGTGACAGAGTCGCAACGCAACCCATGGCGTTTGTCGGCTGCACTGTCTTACGTGTTCTGACAGTTTTTGCCGCTCAACCTCGATCAGCCCGGCATGTCCGGGCTTTTTTTCGTCTGTTCGTTATGTGGGCTGCAATCGGCTGGATCGCCAGCAGGGCTGGCTCCTACAGGGGGCTAACTCAATGCGTGCTTGCTGCTGTAATGAATTTAACGAATTAAGAAAATTCATCAATTAAAAGCGGTTATTTTTCGATCAAATTCACAATAAGGTTTCTATTTTTGTTATTTTGAAACTAAAATCAACAAAACGCACAGATACGGCAAATTCGCTTCACATCTGATCGCGTGGTGGCTTGTCTCAGGGCTGGGCGGGCACTTGTTGATGATGGATTTCGAATGAACGCGAACTGCTTTAAAACTGTTTTTTCTGAGCATTTGTGCTGCCTGGTGGCCGTGGGTGAACACGCCAGCAGCCAGGGTAAGTCCTCCGGGGAGTCGGCTTTTGGCGAAGGCTTTGCAGGCGCGATGGTTGCAGCAGGCAAGGCTTCGGTGGGTGTGTTCATCGGGGCCTTGGTTTTGTCGCTGGCTTGGGTGAGCCTGGCCTGGGCGCAGCCCGCTGCCAATGCTTTGCCTGTGGCAGGCCAGGTGGTGCAGGGCGCGGCCAGCATGGCCCAGAGCGCGAACCAACTCAACATCACGCAGGCCAGCCAGCGTGCGGCCATCAATTGGCAAAGCTTTGACATTGGTGCCAGCGCCAAAGTGAATGTGGTGCAGCCCAACGCGCAGGCAGTTTTGCTCAACCGCGTGGTGGGCCAAAGCCCGAGCCAAATCTTTGGCCAACTGCAGGCCAATGGCCATGTGATTTTGGTCAACCCCAATGGCGTGTTGTTTGGCAAAGACGGCAGCGTCAATGCGGGCAGCTTCACGGCATCGACCTTGTGCATTTCGGATGCCGACTTCATGGCGGGCAACATGCTTTACCAGCGCAACGGCAGCACAGCTGGCGTGTTGAATCAGGGCACGATTGGCGTGTCGCCCGGCGGCTACGTGGCCTTGCTGGGGGCCAGCGTGAGCAACGCGGGCAAGATCATCGCGCCCAAAGGCGGCGTGGCCTTGGGCTCGGCCGAAACCATCAAGGTGCCTCTCAGCGGCAGTGGCCGCATCAAGCTGGAGCTGACTGCAAGCGACATCAACGCCAGTGTGAAAAACAGCGGCAGCATTGTGTCAGAGGGCGGGCAGGTGTACATGCAGGCGCTGGCGCTCAACCGGGCGGCAGCGCAAGTGATTCAGAGCGGCAGCATCGATACGACGGCTGAGCATGGCGGTGCGGTGCATTTGCTGGCAGACGGCGGCACGATCAAGGTGGATGGAAGCATCAAGGCCAACAGCGACAACGGCAAAGCAGGTGGCGACATTTACATTGGCCTTGATAAGGACACGAACGTGTTGGCGGCGGTGGGTGACGTGAGCGGTGCGCAGCTGGAAAGCCGTGGCGGTTTTGTAGAGACCTCGGGCGATGTGTTGTTGACCACAGGCGCGCGTGTCAAAGCGGCCGAGTGGTTGCTGGACCCGTACAACATCACGATCGCGTCCAGTCTCCCCAGCGGTACCGCTTACAGCAGCAACTACACCAGCGGAGCTGACTCGGTCATCCTGGCTTCAGACATTGCGGCCAACTTGGACGCGGGCACCAGTGTGACCATTGCCACCGGCGCAGGCGGTGCCAGCGCGGGCGATATCAGCGTCAACGCAGACATTGTGAAATCCTCAGGCGCCAGGGCATCCTTGACGCTGACGGCGCATCGAGATGTGCTGTTGAACAACAGCATCAAGACCAACTCCGGCGACTTGAATATTCGTCTCAACGCCTCGACCGGCAAGGTCACAGGTGCAGGTGGGCTGGCTGCTGGATCGGGCGGACTCATCACCATCAACACGGCCACCAACGGTGAGTTGAGCGGCATCATCGAATCAGGCGCCTTGCTGAAAACGGGCGCAGGTCAGACCAAGCTCTCGGCCATGAGTGGGGGCACCAACACCTTTGCTGGCGGCACCACCATCAGTCAAGGCACCTTGTTGCTGGGCAACGGTGATGGACGTTACAACCGCACTGCCGGCGTTGGGGCCATTACTTTGGGAGATGCCAATACAGGCAGCAGCAACGTGTCTTTGCTCTTGGAAAAAGGCAAGAATGTTTCCCAGGACTCAGGCAAGCTCACCCAAACGGTCACGGTCACCAACCAAGGCACGGGAACAGTCACATTGGGCGGCGTCAGCGAAGGTGGACAAGGTTGGACCGCGTTTGGTGGTCCCTTGGTGCTCCATAAAAACATCAATTTTTCTGATGGAACGGGTGATCGCACTTCGATAGATGGATTGGTAAGCGGAACGGGCAACATCACCTTGACGAGTGGTCGTGCCATCATGAGTTCATCCGCATTGAACACCTTCACGGGTGATTTCATTGTGAATGCAGGGACTGTTCTGCAGCTCAACTCAGCCTTGGCGCTGTCGGCCAACAACAACCTGGTCAACAACGGAACCACCCGCCTCAATGGGGGCACCACACTGGCCATCAATGCGTTGACTGGCGCAGGTACTTTCATCTCATGGAATTTGGGCTCAAGCAGCCCAGCAACGTTGAGTCTTGGCAACAACAACGGCAGCGGCACTTACGCTGGCACGGTCAGCCAAAATGGTGTGGTTTTGAGCGTTGTCAAAAATGGGTCGGGCACGCAAGTTTTGACGGGAGCCAATTCGTACACCGGTACGACCACCATCAACACTGGAACACTGCAAATCGGTAATGCCACGACGACCGGGACATTGGGCACGGGGGCGGTGACGAACAACGGCCATTTGACGTTCAACCGTTCCGATGCCATGACGGTCAGCAATGTCATCGGCGGTTCAGGAACGGTCAATCAGGCCGGTACGGGGACCACCACGCTCGCGGCTGACAACAGCTACAGCGGTGCCACCACGGTGAGTGCTGGCACGCTCCAAGTGGGCTCCGGTGGTGCTTCGGGCACCTTGGGCAATTCCACAGGGGTCACCTTGTCCAATAATGCCAACTTGACCTTCAGCAAGAACGTCAACACGGTCATTGACAAAGCCATCGGTGGCCAAGGCCATCTAACAGCCAATATCACGGGTGACTTAAGCCTGAACAGCAACGTGGCGCTGACAGGCACCAACACCATCAACTTGCTGGCTTCGGGGGCGATCACACAGTCGTCGGGGAGTCTGGCGGCGACCAATTTGTACATGAGTGCTACCAGTGGGGGCATTGGCGATGCCGCCAACCGTATTCAGACCCAGGTCAGTCAGTTGTCGCTCAGCTCGGGTGGTAATGTCTTCGTGACCGAGGCCAATGCTGTTTCGGTCGCTGCCCAAACGACGGCGAACAACGGTAGCCTGGACATCGTGACCACCCAGGGCAGTTTATCGGTCGGTGCTGTGAATGGCCTCACAGGCATCACAGCCCATGGTTCTGGCAATGTCAGCCTGTCTGGCACCACCAACACTGGCACGGGTGTTTTCGTGGGGCGCAACATCACTGCCAGCAACGGCGATGTCACGATTTATGGCAGCACCGCCAGTACAGTGAACCCTGATGCGGGTGTCAAGTCAGCCGCTTTGGTGTCGGGCAAAAATATCACCTTGGTGGCTTCGGCCACGGCAGCCTCTGGCAGTGTCTTGGGTTACTACGGCGCAGGTGGGGGATTTTCTGCTTCGGGGCAATTGAATTTGTCCGGGACGAGCAGCAACGGCGGTAATGGTTTCTACAGCTACACAGGCAGCATCGTCGCCGTAACGGGCATCACCATCGCAGGCAGTTCTGTCGGGGGGCAAGGGTTGGGTCTGGACAATCAGGTCACTCTCACCAACACCACGGGTGCCATCCATTTGACGGGAACGTCCAACGACGCCACCAAACAAGCCATCGGCCTGAGGGGGTCATCCATCACCAATGGTGGTGGTGACATTGTGTTGAACGCTGTCAATGGCGTCATGTTTACAGGCTCTGGGAATATCAATTGGGGCAATGGGGTCCTGACCAACAGCATCACGAGCAACGGTTCAGGTGTTGTTCGGGTTAACGCCGGCAATAACAACCTTGCCAGCAGCAGTTCGATCGATGGTTCGGTGCTCACCATCACACAAAATAGCAACGCGGGCGTCATCGTCAGTACTTCTGGTACCGGTAATTTGACCTCTCCCAAGGTGATCAACAATGGCAGTGGCGACGTGACGCTGGCCGCAGGCAGTCAGATCGCAGCGGGCACAGCTACGGGTGGACAGGTCTCGACGGTGGTGGGCAATTCAGTCACCCAAGCCAGCACGGGCAAGACCTATGTTTACTCGGGTGCTGCTGCTTCCACGGGTTTGCTCAGTCGCATCAGTGCAAGTTTGACCAGCCTGTATTACGAAGGTGGCAGTCATACCAGGAATGCCGCATTCAATCAGGCTTACGGTGCCTCGATAGCGGGCGGTGAAAACACCCAAGTCCTTTTTAGAGAGAGCACTGCGCCAAGTTTTGACTTGAACCTCGGCGCGATTGCCTTGTCCAAAACATACGGGCAGGCAGACCCTGACGTTCTTGCGGCAGTTCAGGCAGCCTATGCCGGAACAACACTGACCAAGGTGGTTGCAGGTCCGGGGGGGAGCAACACATTCGCTGTTGCTGCTGACGATGTTTTGCCAACGATCACAGGCACGCGCTTGGGTGGACATAACGCCTCAGTGACGCCGTATGCCTATGCCATGACTGCGGGGCTCAACACGGTGGTGACGTATCAGCCCAGCTTGCTGATCCACAAAGCCCCCTTGACGGTGGTTTTGCAGGGGCTGGTACAAAAAGAGTATGACGGGACAACTGCGGCAAGCGGTTTGTCGAGCGCTCATTACAACGTGTCTGGCTGGGCAACGGTGTCAGGCTCGACGGAGGGTGCCAGCGTGAACCAACCGCTGGCCGCCTATGCCAGCGCAGAGGTGGCTAATAACAATGGCTCGGGGGTAGTCACGGCCACGCTGCAAGCGTCAAATTTCGTGGCGAATGCGGGCACGGACATGGCCAATTACAGCTTGCCACCTTCCGCCAGTGGCAATGTGGGCCTCATCACGCGTGCGCCTCTGTCTGTGAAAGTCAACGACACGGCGATGTTTGTGACGCAAGATCCGAATGCCGCCTTTGATCAGGGCTTTTCAGCCGGCTCCAACCAGCTCAAAAACGGTGAAACGCTTTTGGGTGTTTTGGGGCCGCTCAGTCGGAGCTATATCGGTGCGCCCAATCCTGGAGCCGGTGTGTATTCCGGTGTTTACGGATTCAGCACTGTGCCAGCAGCGGACAACTATACGGTTTATCCAGTCCCAGGGGGGCTGACCGTTGCACGGGCGGACCAACTGCTTTTGACGGTAGGCAGTGCAAGCGCAAGCTATGGCATGCTGTCAGCGACCCATGCCGGAGCCAGTGCCAGCCATGTGTCTGCCCAATATTGCCTGGTGTCGACCAATTGCAACGGTGCGAACATTGCCCATCTGGCAATGAATAACCAAGGGGCAGGCCGGTGGACGGCGACCGATTCCTCCAACTCCACGATCAGCTTTGAAACTGTGGTGGACACCACGGGCAAGATCTCGGGTGCAGGATTTGTGAAGACGGGCAATTACACCTTTTTCACCAACAACCTCAGTACTGCGGGAACGGTCAACTTCAATGGCACGGTAGTTTCGGCGGGCGTGCTCACGGTTGACCCTGTGCCCGTAAGTTTGAATGTTTCGTCCGTGGCCAAGGTCTACGACGGCACCACCTCCGTGGCGAGCTTGGCGCTGATGCCTACGGGCGTCCTTCCCAATGACATGGTCAGTGTGGCTTCGAGTGGTGGCTACTTTGGCGGCGTGAATGCTGGACCCCAAAGTTTTAGCCTCACGGGATTGAATCTTCAAGGGTCTGACCGGGCCAACTACTACATTTCCAGCAACGGCGTGACAGGAACCGGCAGCATCACCCCCAAAACCCTCAGCTTGAGCGCTTGGGCTCTGAACAAGGTCTACGACGGCAGCAGGGCAGCCACTGTGAACTGGGGCGCCCTGAGCGGTTTGGTCGGCAGTGAGCAGCTGGGCATTTCCGCACAAGGGACTTTTGCCAGCGCGGATGTAGGCAACGACAAAGCCGTTTTCGCGACCTTCAGCCTGGCTGATGGGGCCAACGGTGGATTGGCCAGCAACTATGTGTTGGCGCCCCAGACCTTGATGGCCAGCATTTTGAAAAACGAGCCAGTGGACCCCGTCCGTCCAAGTTTGGAGCCCGCTAAGCAGCCAGTTCAACCTGTGTATTGGCCTCAGGCTTCGCGCCACAAATCCACTGCGGTGGTGTATGAGCCTTCACCTGTCGCCTCGGCGAGCCAGCCCGCGCTGGGACGGAGCGAGAGCGTTCCTTGTTCCGATGAGCCAACTGACAGTTGCATGTGCGAGGACTCGCCTGTCGCGGGCATTCAAATTTGTTATGTGCCCAAAGGCGCGCTGGACAATGAACCCACTCAAACTGCGAAATCTGAGCGGGTGAATCGCCCCGGATTTTGACGAGGCTCCACACTTTGAGAAGATGCAGTCATGAGCAAGAAATCAAATCGTTTTTCACCCGAAGTGCGCGAACGCGCTGTCCGCATCGTGCTCGAACACTGAGGCGAGTACCCATCTCTTTGGGCCACCATGGAGTCCATTGCCCCAAGATCGGGTGTGTGCAGCAATATGGGCTGGCGCGTCAGCAGCTCCATGCGTACTGACTTTGTGCTCGATGCGCTGGAGCAAGCCTTGTTCAACAGGCAGCCTGAACGCTCGGATGCCTTGATTCACCACTCAGACAGAGGGTCTCAATACTCCGCGAAACCCGGGGCGATTCAGTGTCTAAATGAGTGGATGCTTTAGGTTTACCGCAAGGCATTCGCTGTTGTTTTTTTTGAGGCATAAAATGCTCAATTTAACCATTGAGCCTTGGCATGAATCGTTTGGTGTGCTTCATATTGAGTCTTTCCTCCACTTTTGGGTGGACTCAAACACGCGATTTGCTGCTCGATTTTTCGATGGTTTTCCCACCTGCATTGGATAGACACAAGGTCGTCCAGCCGGAGGTGCATTGGTTAACCAGACCAGATGCGCTTGAGCATTGCGAGCAGATCAAGGCGCATGACGGATTTGCGGTCTGGCAAGAGGGCTGTGTTTACTGGACGCATGTGCCGGCAACTTGCACTATTGTGACAACGGGTCGCACAACGCATTCGCAGGTGGGGCGCTTGTTCCTTTTGTGCCTCACAGCAGGTGAGTCAACATGACGCGTTGTTGGGTCCGGGCGGTTTTATTGTTGGGCTTCACTGTTGGTGCTTGCTGGGGCGTCTGGGCTCAACCGTTCGATGTGAATGAGCATCCCGATGCCAGTTATGTGCGCAGGTTCCGTCCACCTGCGGTGGACCGCACGCGTTTTGAGCCTTTGCAGCCTGAGCAACGCATGCTCAACGAGCCCAAAGTCAAATACCTGGCCCGCAAAGACGGTTACGAGTTCTGCTCGCGGATCACGGGGGTTCCGATCAGCCCGACATCCCGACCCATGGCCTGTGCTTTTTGGAACGTCAAGCGCAGAGAGTGCACGGTTGTGACCCCCGAGGTCACGGGCTACAACTATGTGGGCCACGAAATCCGCCACTGTTTTGAGGGGGCGTTTCATGATTGATTTACGCACTCCTCAGCGCTTGCGTGTGAAGGCTGTCGGAAGACGAGAGTGGCTACAAACGGCCTTGGCGCTCGCCTGTTCGGGCATGGCGCTGAAGGCCACGGCCCAAGACAAGCCGCGCATGCGCGTGGGTTTCATTGCACGCTACCAACCCTACAGCTTTGTTCAAGCCGACGGCAGTTTGACCGGCTTTGATGTGGAGGTGGTGCGGGCACTGTTGAGTGCTTCGGGTCATGACATGGAGCCGGTGGCCGACACTTTGGTGAATTTGCGCCAGAAGATGCAAAAGGGCGAGATTGACTTCATTGGCAACCAGTTGTTGGTAACCCCTGAAAACCGACGTTATTTTGATTTTGTGAAGTCCTATGCCACGATTCAATTGGTGAGCGTGCTGCACGAAGACGATGACCGCGATTTGATGAGTCTGGACGATTTCTTGGGCAAAAAGCTCGGCGTGCTGGCCAATACCGGCATCGAAGACCAAGCCAAAGGGGCCTTGGGCAAGTCGGTGCAGGCTTTCGAGCGCATCGAAGACGCCCTGCGTGCATTGGCCGGTAAAAAACTTGACGCGGTGCTTGAAGAGAACCTGATTGCCGAGTATTTCATTGACAAGGCGGGCTTGCCGCTCAAGGTGGGGGTGCCTTTCGCCGCGCCCATTCGCGTGGGTTTGGCGGTGCCCAAAGGCAACAAGGACATCGAGCAACGCTTGTCCTTGGGCGTCCAAACGCTGGTCAAGGACAAAAGCTTCAAAGCGATTTCGACGCGTTGGTTTGGCTACGATGTCAGCCGCCCTCGGGTTTCTCACGCGTCCAGCACTTGATCACCTAGCCCGGTGTTGAGCCAGTCTTTGCTTTTTTTTGCTATCGGTTTGTCACTTAAATCGTCTGAGTGTTTCTACTCTAAAGCCCCACAGGGTTTCCCTGCACAATTGGTTTTTTGCGCTGCTGGAGAATCGAGTGAAGTCTTTCAAATTGCTGCCTCTTTTGGCCCTTCTGACTGTGGGTGCCCAAGCCCAAAACCGCGAAGTCAACGTCATCTGCTCGGCCCAAGCCGCTTGGTGCAGCATGATCGCCGTCACGTTCGAGAAAAGCCAAGGCATCAAAGTCAACATGACGGCCAAAGGCTCGGGCGAGGCGATTGCCCAGCTGGCCGCAGAAAAGGCCAACCCCAAAACCGACATCTGGTTTGGCGGCACGGGCGACCCGCACCTGCAAGCGGCCGAGCAAAACCTGAGCCTCGACTACAAATCACCTACGCTGCCCAAGCTGCACGACTGGGCGCAAAAGCAGGCCGCGCAGTCGGGCTACAAAACCGTGGGCATTTATTCCGGCCCCTTGGGCTTTGGCTACAACACCGAGCTGCTGGCCAAGAAAAAGCTGCCCGTGCCCAAAACTTGGGGCGATTTGCTCAAGCCCGAATACAAAGGTGAGATCCAGTCGGCCAACCCGGCCTCCAGCGGCACGGCTTACACCATGATCGCGACCTTGGTGCAACTGATGGGCGAAGACAAGGCCTTTGAATACCTCAAGGGTTTGCACAAGAACATCGGCACCTACACCCGCTCGGGCACCGGCCCTATCAAGGCGGTGGCGCGTGGCGAAACGGCCGTGTCCATCAGCTTTGTGCACGACGGCCCCGGCGAAAAAGCCCAAGGCTTTCCGCTGGACACCATCACGCCAGCCGATGGCACGGGTGCCGAAATCGGCTCCATGTCCATCATGCGCGGCAGCCGAAACCTCGAAGCAGCCAAGAAGTTTTACGAGTGGGCCTTGACCCCGGCAGCGCAAGAGCTGGCGGCAGCCACCTTGCAGTTCCAGCTGCCTTCGCACAAAGAGGCCAAGGTGGACCCGCGTGTGCCGGATTTCCGCAAGATCAAGATGATCAACTACGACTACGCCAAATATGGCCAGACGGCCGAGCGCCGCCGCCTGATCCAGCGTTGGGAAAAAGAAGTCAATTCGCTGCCCCGTTGAGTGAAAGCCTGAGATGAATCCAGCGCTGCGTTTGCAGCGCGCATTACAAGGGTGGGTCGTGTTCGGCCTGCTTGGCTTTGCGCTGCTGCCTTGGTATTTTTTGCAACAAATGGGTTTGGCCGAGGCCATGCCCGGCATCTGGCTTGGAGCAGGGGCCGGTGCCGAAACGGCCAGCGCTGCCGTGCAGGCACTGCAACACGGTCGGCCTTGGTTGTGGTCAGGTCTGGCGGGTTTGCTGCTGTGTGGCCTGGCCGTGCTGCGACCTTGGCCTGCCCGCCAGCAAGGCGGCTTGTTGTTGCTGGGCAGTCTGCTGGGTTTGCTGGGCCTTTTGGGCAGCGGCTTTGCCATCGGTGCCACAGGCTGGTCTTTTGAATCTCTGGAGGCCTTGTGGGGCGCTTTGCCCACCGGCCAATACGGCATGGGCTGGGGCGCTGCCGTGGTCTTGCTCAGCCTGGTGGTGTTGCTGGGGGCGGCGCTGGCCCGTTTGGGCGCGTTTCGGGGTGATGTGTTTGTGGCCGCCGCCGTGGTGCTGTGCAGCGCCTTGCTGGTGCTGTTCGTGGTCTATCCGGTGCTGCGCTCTTTGGTGGCCGCCTGGATAGACGACACCGGGGCCTATGCCTGGGGGCACTTGTTTGAGCGTGTGGCCACCGAGCGGGTGTGGGGCCTGGGCTGTGTGCAAGGGGCGGGGCGCTGCGGCGTGGCCTGGAACACTTTGTGGCTGGCCTTCATCACCGCCACCGGCACCACGATCATGGGCACTTTGCTGGCGCTGTGGGCCGAACGGGGCGGCACACGCTTGTCCAAACCGCTCAATATTTTGGCCATGCTGCCCATCATCACGCCCCCCTTTGTGGTGGGCTTGGGGCTCATCTTGTTGTTTGGCCGTGCGGGCTTGTTCAACCAAGCCTTGGAATGGGCCTTTGGCATCGAGCCCGGGCGCTGGTTTTATGGCGTGTTTGGCATCTGGCTGGCACAGATGTTCGCTTTCACGCCGATTGCCTTCATGATCATGCGCGGCGTGGTGCAGGGCGTGAGCCCCAGCATGGAAGAGGCCGCGCAAACCCTGCGCGCCAGCCGCATGCAAACCTTCTGGACGGTGACGCTGCCCCTGCTCAAACCTGGGCTGGCCAATGCGTTTTTGGTGGGCTTCATCGAGAGCATGGCCGACTTTGGCAACCCCATCATCCTGGGCGGGCAGTATGCGGTGCTGTCCACCGAAATCTTTTTCGCCATCGTGGGCGCAGCGCTGGACCCCGGCATGGCCGCTGCGCTGGCGCTGGTGTTGACCGGCTTTGCGCTGGCGGTGTTTTTTGTGCAGCGCCGGGTGCTCTCGGGCAGCAGCTTTACCACCGTCTCGGGCAAAGGCGATGCGGGCGTGGCCATGGCTTTGCCGCCAACGGTGCTGCGCGTGTGCCGCAGCGTGGCGGGCCCGTGGCTCTTGTTCACCGTGGTGGTGTATGTGTTTGCCTTTGCGGGCGGCTTTGTGCAGACCTGGGGGCGTGACTTTACCTTCACGCTGGCGCACTTCAAAACCGCGTTCGATGTGCAGCAGGGCGAGTTTGGCTGGGTGTTTGCGGGCACGGCCTGGAAGTCGCTGTTCACCACGCTCAGCCTCTCGGCCATGGCCGCACCCATTTGCGCGGGCGTGGGCTTGCTCATGGCCTGGCTGCTGGCCCGCACCGAGTTCCGGGGCAAGGCGGCGTTCGAGTTTTCTGCATTGCTGACCTTTGCCATTCCGGGCACGGTGTTGGGTGTGAGTTACATCCTGGCCTTCAATGTGCCGCCGGTGGAGCTGACAGGCACCGGGCTGGTCATCGTGCTGTGTTTTGTGTTCCGCAACTTGCCGGTGGGCGTGCGGGCGGGCACGGCGGCCTTCAAGCAGCTGGACCGGTCTCTCGACGAAGCCTCGCAAATGCTGCGGGCCAGCACGCTCACCACGCTGCGCCGGGTGGTGCTGCCGCTGCTCAAACCTGCCCTGGTGGCGGCGTTGGTCTACAGCTTTGTGCGCTCCATGACCACGGTGTCGGCGGTGATCTTTTTGGTCACGGCGCAGTACGAGCTGGCCACCACCTACATCATTGGCCGCGTGGGCAATGGCGACTATGGCGTGGCGCTGGCGTATTGCACGGTGCTCATGGTGCTCATGTCGACCATCACCTGGGGCATTCAAAAGCTGGTGGGCCAGCGGCAGCTGGGGCGGCGTGCTGCATCCACCTCGGCGGCTTGATACAAGGATTCAACACCATGGGCATTCAATTCAAACAAGTCACCAAACGTTATGGCGGCGCTGACTCGCCGCTGGTGGTTCAGGGCATCGACTTTGTCGTGCCCAAGGGCAGCCTGACCACCATCCTCGGGCCGTCGGGCTGCGGCAAAACCACCACCTTGCGCATGATTGCTGGGCTGGAAGCGCCCTCGGGCGGGCAGATCGTGATCGACGGCGTGGACGTGACGCACCTGGGCCCGTCCGAGCGCAATGTGAGCATGGTGTTTCAGAGCTACGCCCTGTTCCCGCACATGAACGTGATCGGCAACGTGCGTTATGGCTTGGACGTGAGCGGTGTGCACAAGGCCGAAGCCTTGGAGCGTGCCCAAAAAAGCCTGGCCTTGGTGGGGCTGGCGGGTTACGAAGAGCGCCTGCCCAGCGAACTGTCGGGCGGTCAGCAGCAGCGTGTGGCCCTGGCCCGCGCTCTGGTGCTGGAGCCCTCGGTGTTGCTCTTTGACGAGCCGCTGTCCAACTTGGACGCCCGCCTGCGCCGGTCCATGCGCGACGAAATCCGCCACCTGCAGCAGCGCTTGGGCCTGACGGTGGCCTATGTCACGCACGACCAAAGCGAAGCCTTGGCCGTGAGCGACCAGATCATCGTCATGGAAGCCGGGCGCATCGCCCAAGCGGGCACGCCGCAAGACCTGTACGAACGGCCCGCATCGGCTTTTGTGGCCGGGTTCATGGGGGAGGCAGTGCTGTTTGACGGCCAATCGCTCGCCGATGGTTCGGTGCAGGTGGGTCCACTGCGCTTGTTGCCACGCCATGCGGTGGCCCCGGGTGCTGCGCGTGCGGCGGTGCGGCCCGAGGCCTGGTTGGTCGGGCGCGAACTGTCGGGCGGCGAAAGCCTGCCGGGCAGCTTGTGTGCAGAGCTCAAGCAATGGTCTTACCTGGGCAGCTTTGTGGAGCTGACCTTTGACACCGAGCTGGGCCCGGTGTTTGTGGTCTCGCCCGAAGTCGAGCGCGACTGGCGCATCGGCCAAGTGCTGGCCCTGAGCTTACCGGGGCGTGGTGTGTCGGTGGTGGCGGTTTGAACGTTTGTTCATGGGTAGGTCGGCGGCTATAGCCCCGACATCGCCTACCGCAAACATTTTTCGGAGCTGAAGCTTCGACCTACGGCCCCTTGAATGGGGCTAATAAAGGAAGTCATTTGATGAGCAAAGACGTGGTGTTTGACCTGGGTGGCGTGGTGTTCCGTTGGGAGCCGCTGGTGGTGTTGCAAACGCTTTTTCCGGAGCAAGTGACCAATGAAGCAGTGGCAAAGCAGTGGGCGGGTGAGATTTTTCAGACCTTTCACCCCGACGCCGACTGGGCGCTGTTTGACCTGGGCCGGATCGAACCCGAGCCGCTGGCCCAACGCATCGCAGCCCGCACCGGACTGGCAGAGGCCGATCTGCGGCACTTGATCGCCAGCATCCCCGCGCACCTGTTGCCCATCCCCGGCACGGTGGAATTGATTCACGAGCTGAAAGCGCAAGGCCACAGGCTGTACTTTTTGTCCAACATGCCCGCTGGCTATGCCGACCATCTGGTGCGGTTGAACCCCTTCTTCAACCAGTTTGACGACGGCATCTTTTCAGCGCATGTGCAGCAGATCAAACCGCTGCCCGATATTTTTGCCACGGCCCAAGCGCGGTGGTCATTGCGTGGCCAGCCGGTGTTCACCGACGATGTGCAGCACAACATCTATGCCGCTGAGCAACATGGCTGGCATGGCATCCGTTTTGAGACACCGGAGCAGGTGAGGGCGGCTTTGGTGGTTAAAGACTATTTAAGCGCCTGATTGCGCCCCATATTTGCGCGGACCTCGACGCATCGCCAGCAGGCTGGCCCTACATCGATGAGGATTTTTGTAGGAGCTTGCCTGCAAGCGATCTCAGTTCTTCGCCCCGTGCGCCAAAGCCCGCTCGCGACTTGCCGCAAGCGCCTTCGCATCCGGCGCTGACAAATCCCAGCCCTGCATGTGCCCCAGGCTGATGTCGGCCAAAGCCTCGATCCACTGGGCGTGGTTGTTCAGGCAGGAGATGTAGCTGAAGCCCTCGCCGCCCGCGTGCAAAAACGCTTCTTGCGCTTCTTGCTGGATTTCTTCCAGCGTTTCCAAGCAGTCGCTGGTGAAGCCCGGGCAGATCACGTCCACCTTCTTCACGCCTTGCTGCGCCATGGCGATCAGCGTGGGTTCGGTGTAGGGCTCCAGCCACTTGGCTTTGCCAAAGCGGGACTGGAAGGTGAGTTTGTATTGGTCTTTGCTCAGGCCCAGCGCTTCGGCCAGCAGGCGACCGGTTTTCATGCACTCGCAGTGGTAGGGGTCGCCCAGTTGCAGGGTGCGCTCGGGCACGCCGTGAAAGCTCATGACCAATTTCTCGGCCTGGCCGTGGGTGGCCCAGTGCTCGCGTACCGTCTGCGCCAGCGCGGCGATGTAGCGGGGGTCGTCGTGGTAGCGGTTCACAAAACGCATCTCGGGCACCAGCCGGGTTTTCAGGCCCCATCGGTAGACCGCATCGAACACGCTGGCGGTGGTGGTGCCGCTGTACTGCGGGTAGGCGGGCACGATCAGCACGCGCTGCACACCTTCGGCTTTGAGGGCGCTCAGTTGCGCGGGTATGGACGGCTGGCCGTAGCGCATGGCGTAACGCACCGTCACGCTGTGGCCGCGTTCTTGCAGCGCAGTGCCCAGCGACTGGGCTTGTTGTTCGGTGAACACTTTGAGCGGCGAGCCGCCTTCGGTCCAAATGCTGGCGTATTTGGCGGCCGATTTTTTGGGGCGCACGCGCAAGATGATGCCGTGCAGAATCAACCACCAGATGGGTTTGGGAATTTCAACCACGCGGCTGTCGCCCAAAAATTCGGCCAGGTATTTGCGTAGGGCTGGGGCTGTGGGGGCGCTGGGTGTGCCCAGGTTGCAGTACAAGACAGCCGTTTTGGCGGCCTGACCATGCTGAAAGGAGGGTTCTTTGTTGAATGCCATGTCGGGTATTCTCCCTCACCATGCTCGACATTCCACGCATCCGCGCCATTACCCTTGATCTGGACGACACCTTGTGGCCCGTCTGGCCCACCATTCACCGCGCCGAACAGGTGCTGACCGATTGGCTGGGGCAGCACGCGCCCGCCACCGCGGCGCTGTCCAACCAGCCCGATCTTAAAAAGCAAATCCGCGCTGATATCAACGCCCGTCATGCCGATCGGGCGCACGATTTGTCTTTTTTGCGGCTCGAAGCGATCCGGGCCATGCTGCTGCAAGCGGGTGAGCCAGGGCATTTGGCGGAGTCCGCGTTTGAAGTCTTTTTTGCCGAGCGTCAGCGGGTGGATTTGTTTGACGACGCGCTGCCCGCGCTGGCCTTTTGGAGTCAGCGCTACCCGGTGGTGGCGCTGTCGAATGGCAACGCCGATGTGCACCGCGTGGGCATTGGCCAGCACTTTCATGCCAGCGTGAGCGCCAAATCATTGGGCGTGGCCAAGCCGGATTGGCGCATTTTTGTGGCGGGGGCCGAGGCCGCAGGCGTGGTCCCGCACGAGGTGCTGCACATTGGCGACGACGCGCATGCCGACTGTGTGGGAGCGTTGGCCGCAGGCATGCAGGTGGCCTGGCTCAACCGCGAAGGCCACGACTGGAGCCACGGCGACACGCGCCCACACTTGGAAGTGCGAGACTTGCACGCGCTGTGTGCCTGCTGGCCTGAATACACACGCTGAGGAGAACGATATGACTTTGAAAATTTACGGCATTGGCGCTTCCCGCGCCGTGCGGCCCCTGTGGGCCGCTCTTGAACTGGGCGTTCCTTTTGAGCTGGTCGCCACGCCTTACCAGGGCGGCGCCACCCGCACCCCCGAGTTTTTGGCGATCAACCCGAACGGGCACATCCCGGCCGTGGTGGACGCGCGCCCCGAGGGTGACGTGACGGTCTGGGAAAGCATGGCTTGCGCCCTCTACATCGCCCGTGTGCACGGCCAGGCCAACGGCCAAACGATCACGCCCGCCACGCCCCGCGAAGAAGCCGAAGCGCTGCGCTGGAGCTTTTGGACGGTGACTGAACTGGAAGCTGATGCGCTCACGGTGCTGATGCACCGCCTGGCCATGCCCGAAGACCAACGCAAGCTCGAGCTGGCCGACAAGGCCGAAAGCCGCCTGAAAGTGCCGCTGGCCGTGCTGGAAAAACACCTGCAAGCCCAGCACGCCAAAGGCGAGGCTTACTTGGCCGCCAACCGATTCACTGTGGCCGACGTGTGCGTGGCGAGTGTCGCCAGCTGGATTCGCCCAGCGGCTGCGCTGCTGGCGCAGTACCCGGCGGTGTCGGTCTGGCTGCACGCTTGTGTAGAGCGGCCAGCACAGAAGCAGGCGCGGGGGATGAAGTAGGAGCTTGCCTGCAAGCGATTTTTGTGATCGCATGCGCTTTTATCGCCAGCAGGGCTGGCTCCTACAGCTGGCCTCAGAACCGCCCCAACGCCTGCATCTTCCAAGCCAGCCACAGCTTGCGCAACGGCGTGAGCGCGATGCGCTGGTGCAGCACCTGAAAACCTGAGGCTTCGATCTCGCGCAGCAAGGTGCGGTAGATGCTGGCCATCATGAGGCCGGGTTTTTGGGCGCGGCGGTCCGCCGCAGGCAGCAGGGCCAGGGCTTCGTCGTACAGGGCGTGCGCGCGTTCGGTCTGGAACTTCATCAGCGCGGTGAAGTTGTCTGAATACGTGCGCTGAATCAACTCATTGGCCTTGACGCCAAAGCGTTGTTGTTCGTCCAGCGGCAGGTAGATGCGGCCGCGCAGGGCGTCTTCGCCCACGTCGCGGATGATGTTGGTCATCTGAAAGGCCAGGCCCAGCTTGTGGGCGTACTGGGTGGTGGCCTCGTCGGTTTGGCCAAAGACGCGGGCGGCGACTTCGCCCACCACACCGGCCACCAAATGGCAGTATTGGGTCAGGCCCGCAAAGTCCAGGTAGCGGGTTTGGTTCAGGTCCATCTGGCAGCCGTCGATCACGGCCATCAGGTGGCGGCTTTCGATGCCGAACGGCTGGATGTGCGGCATGAGCGCGTGCATGACCGGGTGGCTGGGTTGGCCGGCATAGGCTTGCTGCACTTCTTTTTGCCACCAGCCGAGTTTGGCGGCGGCCACGCTGGGGTCTTTGATTTCGTCGACCACGTCGTCTACTTCGCGGCAAAACGCATAAAAAGCGGTGATGGCGGCACGGCGCTCTGCGGGCAGGAAGAGGAAAGCGTAATAAAAGCTGCTGCCCGAGGCGGCAGCTTTTTGCTGGACGTAGTCTTGCGGGTTCATGGGTGGGGATTCTCGCACCCAAATGCGGGGCTCAAGGCGTGTCTGTACCCGACAATTTTTGGAACAACCGGCCCAGAGTCGAGGGGGAACCCAGACCCATGGCGATTTGCCACATCAGCTGGCGCATTTCATGGCGTGGCATTTTGACGCGCTGGGTCAAAGCCAAAGGCCCGGTTTGTCGCAACAGGGTCACAGTGCGTATGCCGATCAGGGCGGGCAATGCGCTGGCCAGCCGCAGGCGCAGCGGCTTCAAAGCCATGGCATAGCGCATGCCATCGGCCAGTTGCGCTTGGGTCCGGTCGAGCCATTGGTTGTAGAGCGGTGTCAGGGTGTTCAAGGTGTCTGCATGCCCGGTGTGTGCGGCTTGGGCCAGCAGGTCGGGGCTCAGGCCGACTGTGGCCAAAGTTTCTGCAGGCCAGTAGCAACGCCCGGCGGCCAAATCGGCCCCGGCATCACGCAGGATGTTCAGGCGCTGTAGGCCCATGCCGTATTGCCGCCCGATGCGCATCATTTCTTGTTGTTCCAGCCGCGCATACCCGGGCAGATGGCGCGCACACAGCTCGGTCCAGAACTCGCCCACGCAACCGGCCACCAGCCAGGTGTATTCGTCGAGCTCAGCTTCGGTGTTCAGTGCGTGCAGTCCGGGGCCAAAGCGGGCCATGTCCAGTTGCTGGCCTTGCGTGATGTGTCCCAGCACTTGGCGCACGCTGGCCTGATCGTCTTTGCCAAGCGTTTGCAACAGTGGCAAGCATTGCGGCAGCGATTGCATCAGGGCGCGTTCGTGTGGGTCGGTTTGTTGCGCAGCAAAGGCCTGGGTGAGCGGGCTCAGGTCATGCGTTTGCCGCGCACCTGTGCCTGGCGACGTGATGACTTGGTTCATCCGGTTCAGCAAATGCTGGCGTTCATCCAAGGGCAGGGCGGTGGTGTCGGCGACCGTGTCGGTGGCGCGTGCCAACAGGTACCCGATGGCCACAGGCGCCTGCAGTGGGCCTGGCAACAGCCGGATGGACAGGTCAAACGAGCGCGACACATGGCGCAAGAGTTGCCGGTGTTCCGGACTCAGGCGGGCGTGTTTATGGCGTTTGAATAGAGCTTGCTTGAACATGGTCAATGGCGATTGTCGCTTGACATGGACGGTGACTTTGAATAGATTACTAACCAGTCAGTCATTATTATTTCCCGGAAATCCCATGCCCTCTACTTTGTCACTCGCCACCCGGCGAGTTTTGCGTTTGTGCGCCGTTGCTGCTTTTGTGACTACTTTGGTAGGCTGTTCCAAGACCGAGGCGCCCAAAGAGCCCTTGCGCGCGGTCAAGGTCTTCACGATTTCGGGTGGTGCGCTCAATGTCGAAGGTGAATATTCGGCCGAAGTGCGCTCACGTGTGGAGTCTCGGCTGGGTTTTCGGGTCGCAGGCAAGCTGGTGCAGCGCAGTGCGGAGCAAGGGCAGCGCGTGGCGGCAGGTCAGGTCTTGGCCCAAATGGATGCGCAGGACTACCAGCTGGCAGCGCAAGCGGCTTTGGCGCAAGTCAGTGCTGCTCAAAGCCAGCGCGATCTGGCGGCGGCAGACTTCAAACGGTTCGAAGCCCTGAAAGTGCAAAACTTCATTAGCGGTGCAGAACTGGAGCGTCGCGACGCCACCCTCAAAGCAGCAGATGCCGCCTTGAACCAGGCAAAAGCCCAGGCCCAAGCCCAAAGCAACCAGGCGGGTTATGCCCGTTTGACGGCCAGCCATGCCGGTGTGATCACGGCGGTCGAAGCCGAAGTGGGGCAGGTGGTCTCGGCAGGTCAGCCCGTGTTGCGTTTGGCGCACGATGGTCCGCGTGACGCGGTGTTTGCCGTTTCCGAGCAAATGGTTTTGGCCCTGAAAGTGGGCCAACCGATGCAGGCCACATTGGTCAGCACGGGTCAAACCCTGAAAGGCAAAGTCCGTGAGCTGGGTGCCAGTGCCGACCCGGTCACGCGCACCTATGCCGTCAAATTGGCGCTCGACGCGTCAGAGCGCTTGCCTTTGGGGGCCACAGTCAACGTGCTGGCCGCCGGATTGCTGGGCAGCCAGAGCCCCGTGATCAAGTTGCCGACCAGCGCGCTGCGTCAGGAAGGACAAGGCACCGTGGTGTGGCTGTTGGACGAAGCCAGCATGACCGTGAACACCCAGGCGGTGCAGGTTGGGCGCGTGGATGGCAACGAAGTGGTCATCACTTCGGGCCTCAAGCCGGGGCAAAAAGTGGTGAGTGCAGGTGTGCACGTCTTGTCGCCAGGCCAGAAGGTCACGCTCTACGGGGCTGCGGTCAGCGGCGTGGCCCCTGACGCACCTGCATCTGTGCCCGCATCCGCACCCGCATCTGCCGCATCCACAGCCCAACGGTGATCGCATGAGCAGCACCGAAAAACCTTCATTCAACCTCTCGCGCTGGGCGCTGGAGCACCCGGCCCTGACCCGCTACCTGATGGTGGTGCTGATGCTTTTGGGCATGGCGTCTTACTTTCAGCTGGGCCAAGACGAAGACCCGCCTTTCACGTTCAGGGCCATGGTGGTGCGGGCCTATTGGCCGGGCGCGACCGCTGAACAGGTGGCCGAGCAGGTGACCGACAAGTTGGAGCGCACCCTGCAAGAGGTGCCTTTCGCCGACAAGATTCGCAGCTATTCCAAACCGGGCGAAGCGCAAATCATTTTTCAGATCAAGGACAACTCCAAACCCGGTGATGTGCCTCAGGTTTGGTACACGGTGCGCAAAAAGATCGGTGACATGCGTGGTAGCTTGCCGCAAGGTGTGGTCGGCCCGTTCTTCAACGACGAATTTGGCGATGTGTATGGCGTGATCTATGCCCTGAGTGGCCAAGGCTTCACGGCCGCCGAGGTCAAGACCGAAGCAGACAGCCTGCGTCAAGCCTTGCTGCGTGTGCCTGATGTGGCCAAGGTGGAGTTGTTTGGTGCGCAAGACGAAAAGGTCTTTGTCGAGGTTTCTCAAAAGAAGCTGGCCCAAATGGGCCTGGACATGGGGGCGGTGCTGGCCCAGCTGAACCAGCAAAACGCTGTGGAGTCGGCCGGCAGTGTGCAGTCGCCTGCCGATGTGGTGCAGGTGCGTGTGGGCGGCCAGTTCCAAAGCCTGGCCGATTTGCAGGCCATGCCGATCCGCGGCGCCTCGGGCACGCAAATTCGCTTGTCGGACATCGCGACGGTGACCCGTGGCTACTCGGACCCGCCTTCTGTCAAGGTGCGTCATGAGGGGCAGGAAGTGATTGGGCTGGGCGTGTCGATGGCCAAGGGCGGCGACATCATCGCCCTGGGCCAATCTTTACGCCAAGCGGTGGCTCTGGCGCAAAGCAGCTTGCCCGCAGGCATGACCTTGACACAAGTGCAAGACCAACCGAGCGCCGTGTCCAACTCGGTCAACGAGTTCATCAAAGTCTTGATCGAGGCGGTGGTGATCGTGCTGGCGGTGAGTTTTCTGGCACTGGGCCTGCACAAGCGACCCGGTAGCCACCCTTTGTGGCGTCGCTGGACGCTCGACATCCGCCCCGGTTTGGTGGTGGGCATCACGATTCCGTTGGTGCTGGCTGTGACCTTTTTGGCCATGCATTACTTTGGCATTGGCCTGCACAAAATTTCGCTGGGCTCGCTCATCATTGCTTTGGGACTGTTGGTGGACGACGCGATCATTGCCGTGGAGATGATGGTGCGCAAGATGGAAGAGGGCTACGACAAAGTGCGTGCCGCCACTTTTGCGTATGAGCTGACGGCCATGCCCATGCTCACCGGCACCTTGATCACGGCGGCGGGTTTCTTGCCGATCGGCATGGCCAAGTCCATGACGGGCGAATACACCTTCGCGATTTTTGCGGTCACGGTGGTGGCTTTGCTGGTCAGCTGGGTGGCCTCGGTTTACTTTGTGCCTTATTTGGGGGCCTGGCTGCTCAAGCCGCCAGCGCATGCTGTGTCGGCCGAGCACCTGGATTCGGCCGAGATGTTTGACACGCCGTTTTATCGGCATTTCCGCACTTGGGTGACGTGGTGCGTGACGCACCGCTGGAAGACGATCGGCATCACCGTGTTCTTGTTTGCCATGGGCATTGTGGGCATGGGCAAGGTGCAGCAGCAGTTTTTCCCGGATTCCAGTCGCCCGGAAATCTTGGTTGATTTGTGGCTCCCTGAAGGTTCACCTTTCAAGGCCAGTGAAGACATGGCCAAACGGGTGGAGCAACGCTTGGCGCAAGAAGACGGCGTCAAGTCGGTCACCACCTGGGTCGGCTCGGGTGTGCCGCGCTTTTATTTGCCACTGGACCAGGTGTTTCCTCAGACCAACGTGTCTCAGTTGATCGTGCTGCCCAAGGATCTGAAAACCCGTGAAGTGCTGCGCGCCAAGCTGCCCGCTTTGCTGGCGCAGGAGTTCCCCGAAATCCGTGGTCGCGTCAAGTTGTTGCCTAACGGCCCGCCTGTGCCTTACCCCGTGCAGTTTCGCGTGGTGGGTCCGGACCCCAAGGTCTTGCGCCTGAAGGCCGATGAGATCAAGGCCGAGATGCGCCAAAACGCCAATACCCGGGGCGTGAACGACAACTGGAACGAGTCGGTCAAGTCGGTGCGCTTGGAGGTGGATCAGGCCAAAGCGCGTGCATTGGGCGTGACCAGCCAGTCCATTGCCCAAGCTTCGCGGACCTTGTTGAGCGGCTCGACCGTCGGCCAATACCGCGATGGCGACAAGTTGATCGACATCGTGCTGCGCCAGCCTTTGGCCGAGCGTGACGCCTTGTCCGATCTCGGCCATGCCTATGTGCCCACGGCATCCGGCAAGTCGATTCCACTGCTGCAAATCGCCACCCCGGTCTTTGCCTGGGAGCCAGGCGTGATGTGGCGCGAGGGTCGTCAATACGCGATCACGGTGCAGTCTGACATCGCCGAAGGTCTGCAGGGTGCGACCGTCACGGCGCAGTTGTTGCCCGCCCTCAAAAAGACCGAAGCCACTTGGCAAGGCCAAGGCTTGAGCGGTTATCGCATTGAAGTGGCGGGTGCTGTGGAGGAAAGCTCCAAAGGCTCCGCCTCGATTGCGGCGGGCGTGCCGGTCATGCTGTTCATCACCTTCACCTTGCTGATGCTGCAGTTGCAAAGCTTCAGCCGTGCCATGCTGGTGTTCTTGACGGGCCCCTTGGGCATGGCGGGTGTGGCCGGCGCTTTGCTGGTGCTCAACCGACCGTTTGGCTTTGTGGCACTGCTCGGCGTGATTGCGCTCATGGGCATGATCCAGCGCAATTCGGTGATCCTGATCGACCAGATTGAGCAGGATCGGGCCTCTGGCGTGGCACCCTGGCAAGCGATTGTTGAGTCGGCCGTGCGGCGTCTGCGACCGATCGTGCTGACGGCGGCGGCGGCTGTTTTGGCCATGATTCCCTTGTCACGCAGCATCTTTTGGGGCCCGATGGCGGTCGCCATCATGGGGGGCTTGATCGTGGCCACGGCGCTCACCTTGCTGGCATTGCCTGCGATGTACGCGGCTTGGTTCAGGATTCCGCGACCAAATGAATCCCATGCCTGAAATTGGACAATTGAAGCGGCTAAAATAGAAAGTTGACCGATTTCAACCGGGCGGTCAGGTGTGTCAGGCAGCTTTGGGGCTGAAGGGCAGGCCTGACGCCCTTTTTGTTTGGACCTGCGCGGGTGGCGAAATTGGTAGACGCACCAGGTTTAGGTCCTGACGGTGGCAACACTGTGCGGGTTCGAGTCCCGCCCCGCGCACCAACCGACTTTTGGCCAAAGGGGTAACCCGGCGGCATGAGAGAAATTCATTTAACCGAGAACGACGATGACAGTGACTGTTGAAACCCTTGAAAAGCTGGAACGCAAGATCACCCTGACTGTGCCCGTGACGGCCATCCAGTCCGAAGTGGATGCCCGCCTGAAGAAGATGGCTCGCACCGTCAAGATGGACGGTTTCCGTCCAGGCAAAGTACCTATGAACGTGGTCGCTCAGCGCTATGGCTACTCGGTTCAGTACGAAGTCCTGAACGACAAAGTGGGCGAAGCTTTCTCTGTGGCCGCCAACGAAGCCAAAGTGCGCGTGGCCGGTCAGCCCCGCATTTCCGAAAAAGAAGGCGCGCCTGAAGGCGAGTTGAACTTCGAAGCCATCTTCGAGGTGTATCCCGAAGTCAAGCTGGGTAACCTGGCCGACACCGAAGTCGAAAAATTGACCGCTGAAGTCTCTGATGCTGCCATCGACAAGACCGTGGACATCCTGCGCAAGCAGCGCCGCACCTTCGCCCAGCGCGCCCAAGACGCCGCTGCACAAGACGGCGACCGCGCCACCATCGACTTCGAAGGCAAGATCGACGGTGAAGTGTTCTCCGGCGGCAAAGCCGAAGACTTCCAGTTCATCTTGGGCGACGGCCAGATGCTCAAGGAATTCGAAGACGCTGTGCGCGGCATGAAGTCCGGTGAAAGCAAGACCTTCCCATTGGCTTTCCCCGCCGATTACCACGGTCAAGATGTCGCTGGCAAAACTGCCGACTTCTTGGTCACCGTCAAGAAAATCGAAGCCGCGAACCTGCCTGAAGTCAACGAAGCACTGGCCAAGTCTTTGGGCATTGCCGATGCGACTGTTGAAGGCCTGCGCGCCGACATCCGCAAAAATCTCGAGCGCGAAGTGAAATTCCGCCTGCTGGCCCGCAACAAGCAAGCCGCCATGGACGCTTTGGTCGCCAAGGCCGAGTTGGACCTGCCCCAGGCCATCGTGCAAAGCGAAATCGAGCGCCTGAAAGAAGGTGCCCGTGCCGACTTGAAGCAACGTGGCATCAAGGACGCCGACAAGGCCCCGATCCCTGACGACATCTTCCGCCCTCAAGCCGAGCAGCGCGTGCGCCTGGGCTTGGTGGTGGCCGAGGTCGTGCGTGGCAACACCCTGCACGCCAAACCAGAGCAAATCAAGGCCCACATCGAAGAGCTGGCCGCCAGCTACGAGCGTCCGGACGACGTGGTGCGTTGGTACAACAGCGACAACCAGCGTCTGGCCGAAGTCGAAGCCGTGGTCATTGAGAGCAATGTGTCCGATTTCGTCCTGGCCCAGGCCAAAGTGGTCGAAAAAGCCATTACTTTTGAAGAGTTGATGGGGCAACAGGCCTGATCGGTCTTTGAATCCTTGAAATCCCATGAGCGTGGGGCTTGTGCCGGGCTTGCAGTCTGGCTCACAAGCCCCATCTCTTTGGTGGGGTTGAAAACCCGGTTAAAGTCATCCATGAATTTTCTGGAGAAAAGATGAGCGCACTGGACATCACAAATTTGGGCATGGTCCCCATGGTCGTCGAGCAGTCGGGCCGTGGCGAACGGGCCTATGACATTTACTCGCGTTTGCTCAAGGAGCGCGTGATCTTTTTGGTGGGTGAGGTCAACGACCACATGGCCAACCTGATCGTGGCCCAGTTGCTGTTTTTGGAGAGCGAAAACCCTGAAAAGGACATTTCCCTCTACATCAACTCGCCCGGTGGTTCGGTGAGCGCCGGCATGGCGATCTATGACACCATGAACTTCATCAAGCCCGATGTGTCCACCTTGTGCAACGGCATGGCCGCCAGCATGGGTGCGTTTTTGCTGTCTTCGGGTGCCAAGGGCAAGCGTTTTTCGCTGCCCAACTCCAAGATCATGATTCATCAGCCTCTGGGCGGTGCACGCGGCCAAGCCACCGAAATCGAGATCGCGGCGCGCGAAATCGTCAAAACACGTGCGCACCTCAACCGCATCCTGTCCGAAAACACCGGTCAGCCGCTGGAAAAGATCGAACTCGACACCGAGCGCGACTATTACCTGTCTGCAACCGAAGCCAAAGACTACGGTTTGGTGGACGAAGTCATTTCCAAACGCGCTTGATGGCGGCCGGGCTTTCCGGCACCCTGGCTGACGGCGTTTACCTCCAAAGGTGAGCGCCGTTTTTCTTTCGTTATCATTGACGAATTCCGGATTCCGAGGCGACATTTATGGCCGATAAAAAAGGCTCAAGCACTGAAAAAAACCTGTTCTGCTCCTTTTGCGGCAAAAGCCAGCATGAGGTTAAAAAGCTGATCGCAGGTCCGTCGGTGTTCATTTGCGACGAGTGCATTGACTTGTGCAATGACATCGTGCGCGATGAACTGGCCACCACCGTGACCGAAGGCGGTAAAGAGGGCTTGCCTACGCCGCTGGACATCAAAACCAACCTCGACAACTACGTGATTGGCCAGGAAAAGGCCAAACGCAGCCTGGCGGTAGCGGTGTACAACCATTACAAACGCCTCAAGCACAAAGAGGGCGCCAAGAAAGACGATGTCGAATTGGCCAAGAGCAACATCTTGCTGATTGGCCCCACTGGTTCGGGCAAAACCTTGCTCGCGCAAACCATGGCCCGCATGCTGGACGTGCCCTTTGTCATGGCCGACGCCACCACCCTGACCGAAGCGGGTTATGTGGGTGAAGACGTCGAGAACATCGTGGCCAAGCTTCTGCAGACCTGCAATTACGACGTCGAGCGCGCCCAGCGCGGCATCGTCTACATCGATGAGATCGACAAGATCACCCGCAAGTCAGACAACCCTTCGATCACACGTGACGTGTCGGGTGAGGGTGTTCAACAGGCCTTGCTCAAGCTGGTCGAAGGCACCATGGCCAGCGTGCCCCCTCAGGGCGGTCGCAAACATCCCAATCAGGACTTTTTGCAGATCGACACGACCAACATCTTGTTCATTTGCGGTGGCGCTTTCGCAGGGCTTGAAAAAGTCATTGAAAACCGCACCGAATCTGGCGGCATCGGTTTTGGCGCGACGGTCAAGAGCAAAAAGCAACGCTCACTCACCGATGTGTTCAACGAAGTCGAGCCCGAAGACCTGATCAAGTTCGGCCTGATTCCCGAGCTGGTCGGCCGTTTGCCTGTCGTGGCCACTTTGGCCGAGTTGACAGAAGACGCCTTGGTGCAAATCCTGACCGAGCCTAAAAATGCCGTTGTGAAACAGTTCACCAAACTGTTGGCCATGGAAGGCGTTGAACTTGAAGTTCGTCCCAATGCACTGAGCGCCATCGCACGCAAGGCGCTGGTGCGCAAGACAGGGGCCCGGGGTCTGCGCTCTATCATGGAGCAGGCCTTGATCGATACGATGTTCGAATTGCCCAATGCGGTGAACGTTGAAAAAGTGGTGGTGGACGAGTCCGTCATCGATGACAACAAGCCACCGCTGCTGGTTTACCGCGAGTCGGCCAAGCAGGCTTGACCCACATGCACTGCAACCCGATGAATACCCCTTCGCATCAATGGGTTGAAATCGGTGGTGCAGCATCCATGTGCAGCTGAATTGACCTGAGGGACACACCATGTCTGGACACACACCTTTGCCGCCCACCCTGATCGAACTGCCCATGTTGCCGCTGCGCGATGTGGTGGTGTTCCCTCACATGGTGATTCCTTTGTTTGTGGGTCGCCCCAAGAGCATCAAGGCCCTGGAGTCGGCCATGGCCGCCGAGCGCCGAATCATGCTGGTGGCTCAAAGGACAGCGGCCAAAGACGAGCCCGCGATCGACGACATGTTCGATGTGGGTTGCGTCTCGACCATTTTGCAAATGCTCAAGCTGCCTGACGGTACCGTGAAGGTGCTGGTTGAAGGCCAGCAACGTGCGCTGGTCAAGTCGATTGTGGATGGCGAAGCGCATTTTGTGGCCACGGTGACCCCGGTGGACCCCACCGCCGAGCAGTCCGAGCCCAGCAGTGAAATTGAAGCCCTGCGCCGTGCGGTGATGCAGCAGTTTGACCAGTACGTCAAACTCAACAAAAAGATCCCCCCCGAGATCCTGACCTCGATTTCCAGCATTGACGATGCCGGTCGCTTGGCCGACACCATTGCGGCCCACTTGCCCCTTAAATTGGAGAACAAGCAGCAAGTGCTGGATTTGGCCAGCATCAAGGCGCGCCTGGAAAACCTGTTTGCCCAGTTGGAGCATGAGGTCGACATCCTGAATGTGGACAAGCGCATCCGTGGCCGCGTCAAGCGCCAGATGGAAAAGAACCAGCGCGATTTCTATCTGAACGAGCAAGTCAAAGCCATCCAGAAGGAACTGGGCGAAGGCGAAGAGGGCGCTGACATCGAGGAGATCGAGAAGAAGATCAAGACCGCCAAGATGTCGGCTGAAGCCCTCAAAAAGGCCGAGGGCGAGCTCAAAAAGCTCAAACTGATGTCGCCCATGTCGGCCGAGGCTTCGGTGGTGCGCAACTACCTCGAAGTGCTGACCGGTTTGCCTTGGAGCAAAAAAACCAAGCTCAAGCATGACTTGGCCAATGCTGAAGACGTGTTGAACCAGGACCACTTCGGGCTGGACAAAGTCAAAGACCGCATTCTGGAATACCTCGCGGTGCAGCAGCGCGTGGACAAGGTCAAGGCACCCATTTTGTGCCTGGTCGGACCACCCGGAGTGGGTAAGACCTCGCTGGGGCAATCGATTGCCAAAGCCACAGGGCGCAAGTACGTGCGCATGGCCTTGGGCGGTATGCGTGACGAGGCCGAGATTCGTGGCCACCGCCGCACCTACATTGGGGCCTTGCCCGGCAAGGTGCTGCAAAACCTGAACAAGGTGGGCACCAAAAATCCATTGTTCCTGCTGGATGAAATCGACAAGCTGGGCACGGATTTCCGGGGTGATCCTTCGAGCGCTTTGCTGGAGGTGCTCGACCCCGAGCAAAACCACACTTTTGGGGACCATTACGTCGAGGTCGACTTTGACTTGAGCGATGTGATGTTCGTGGCCACGTCCAACTCGATGAACATCCCTTCGGCCCTGTTGGACCGAATGGAAGTTATTCGCTTGTCGGGTTACACCGAAGACGAAAAAACCAGCATCGCCATGAAGTATTTGCTGCCCAAGCAGATGACCAACAACGGAGTCAAGGAATCCGAGTTGAACGTGACCGAAGAGGCGGTTCGCGATGTGGTCCGTTATTACACACGTGAAGCCGGTGTGCGTTCGCTCGAACGCGAACTGGGCAAGATCTGCCGCAAAGTGGTCAAGGCCTTGCTGCTCAAGCAAATGACGCCTCAGGTTGTGGTGAACACTGATAATCTGAACGACTTTTTGGGCGTACGCAAGTACACCTACGGCCGTGCAGAGCAAAAGAGCCAAGTTGGCCAGGTGGTCGGTTTGGCCTGGACCGAGGTCGGCGGCGATTTGCTGACCATCGAAGCAGCCCTGATGCCCGGTAAAGGCGTCATCACCCGCACTGGTTCGCTGGGCGATGTGATGAAGGAATCGGTTGAGGCCGCTCGCACCGTGGTGCGCAGCCGGTCCCGTTTGTTGGGCATCAAGGACGAGGTCTTTGAAAAGAAAGACCTGCACATTCACGTGCCCGACGGTGCGACACCCAAAGACGGGCCGAGTGCAGGTGCGGCGATGACGACTTCAATGGTGTCTGCCATGACCGGTATACCGGTGCGTGCAGATGTTGCCATGACCGGCGAAATCACGCTGCGCGGTGAAGTGACGGCCATTGGTGGCTTGAAAGAAAAGTTGTTGGCTGCTTTGCGGGGTGGCATCAAAACCGTGTTGATCCCTGAGGACAACGTCAAAGACCTGCAAGACATTCCTGAAAATGTGAAAAATGGTTTGGAGATCGTGCCCGTTAAATGGATCGACCAGGTGCTGGACGTCGCCTTGGAAGCCAAGCCCGTGCCCTTGAGCGAGGAAGAGGTAGCAGCGGTCACGGCTGTTGCTGCCAGCCCCAAAGCCGAAGCGGTGAAACATTGATGCAAAATTTCCTGCCTCTGTCCAAAAGAGGTGGGAAATGGCGCTATAATTCTTGCATTGCAGCGAACAAAGCATACAATGCTGAATTCACTGATACGCGGGAATAGCTCAGTTGGTAGAGCGCAACCTTGCCAAGGTTGAGGTCGCGAGTTCGAGCCTCGTTTCCCGCTCCAAACATTGAAAGAAGTGCCAACATCTTTCAGCCAAAAAGGGAAGCAAATGCTTCCCTTTTTTGTCAGTTTTTTTCAGGCGTTTGTTCTCTTGAAATCTGGCGCGGTAGCAAAGCGGTTATGCACCGGATTGCAAATCCGTGTAGGTCGGTTCGACTCCGGCCCGCGCCTCCAGAAAAATTAAAATTAAGGCTTTCAAGTCTCAAAAATACAAGACAAGCGATGTATAATTTGAGTCTTGCAAACGCGGGAATAGCTCAGTTGGTAGAGCGCAACCTTGCCAAGGTTGAGGTCGCGAGTTCGAGCCTCGTTTCCCGCTCCAAACATTGAAAGAAGTACCAACGTCTTTCAGCAAAAAGGGAAGCCCAAAGCTTCCCTTTTTTGTAAAATTTCTCGAAATTTGGCGCGATAGCAAATCGGTTATGCAACGGATTGCAAATCCGTCTAGCCCAGTTCGACTCTGGGTCGCGCCTCCAAAAACAAAGCCGCTACAGCGCAAGCTGTAGCGGCTTTTTTATCGGGCTGAAGCAATTGGCCCGCGCGACCCACACCGTGCACCTTCCGCGCCGTAGAGCTCAGCATGGGGCACATCGCTTGCCAGCCTGAAGAAGTCACCAGCCTTGAAGCGTTTGACCTGATCGCCCACCGTCAGCCAATACTCGCCTCGGGCCACGTAAGCGCTGACGTCAAAGGGGTGGGTGTGGGTGGCCAGTTCCAGTTGGGGCGCCCATTCTCGGACGATGATTTCGTCAAAGCCTTCTTCCAAAGATTGGTCTGTGAAGCTCTCAAATGTGGGTGTGCTCATGGGGTGCCCTCTGGCGCAAGGGGGTGAATAGGGCACATCGTGGCGCATTCAGGGTCGGTTTGTCCAGCCAGGTGGTGACACCCAAGGATATTGGGGGAGGGTGATTGTGCTGATTGCTTGTCAGCCCCGAAAAACAGCACATTCTGTGGCTTAATAACGCTTTGCATTTTTTATCTGGAGCCACCCATGGGCAACAAAATCGTTACCGAAGCCGATCGTAAATTCACAGCACCTCTGCCAGCATTGCCCGGCGTGACCTTGCGCACCCATGGCCGTGGCCAGCGCGTGAGCCTGGAGCGTGGTGTCGCCACGCGCAGCAAGAAGAATCCAGGCAAGCGCTCGAAAAAAGGCGGTTGATTGCGTCTGGGTCCGGTGTGAGCCGATCCTTGACTGCCCCAAGCCACTGATTTTTCAGTGGCTTTTTTGTTGGTTCGCACAAAACGTGGCGTCTGTCGAACTGACTCGGTCAAATTGAAAAGAGAGTCTGTGATGGTAATTTCTTACGCATCTGTTTTGGTGGCCGGTTTGATGCCGATGGTTTGTGCGGGCATTGCCAAGTCCGGTGCCAAAGGCTACAACAACCACGACCCCAGGGCTTGGTTGGCACAACAAACGGGCTTCAGGGCCAGAGCCAATGCGGCGCAAGCCAACTGTTTTGAGGCCTTCCCCTTTTTTGCCGTAGGTGTCGTGCTGGCACTGCTGACGGGCGTTGATCCGTGGGTGGTGGACATGCTGGCTGTGCTGTTCGTAGCTGCACGGATCGCTTATGTCGCTTGCTATTTGGCTGACAAGGCTTTGTTTCGGTCTGTTTTTTGGGCTGTGGGCTATTTCAGTGTCATCGCTTTTTATGTCCTGGCCATGCAGAACTTGCAGATGGCTTGAGGCGGAAAATCCGTTTTATCAAGGCACAATACAGTCTTGGCCCCGGTGGTGAAACTGGTAGACACACCGGACTTAAAATCCGTTGCTTCCTGAAAAGGGGCGTGCCGGTTCGATTCCGGCTCGGGGCACCATCGATACTGAAGCACCATCATGAAAAACGACAACGCACCGCTTGAAATTCATGTGCATGGTGATGTGCCGATCAAACCCGGCACCGACATCAAGGCGATCCAGGAAGCGCTCAAGCCGCTTTGGCATTACGCTGGCGCCCGCACACTGAGCGAAGGCTCGCCCAGTCTCTACGAAGAAGAGCCCGGCATCCGTTTTGACCTCAACACTCTTCGGCTGCAACTGTGCTGGACGGTCCGTGGTGACGATGATTTCCGCATGGTCATGGAAGACCTGTGCATGAACCTCAACGAATTGTCGGCGGCCGGCACGCAGATCGAGGTCACTTTTTACGACACCGAATTTGACGACGAAGACGAAGCCAGCGGTGCCGACTCGCGTGACGATTTTGTGATGTTGTTTGTGGGGCCTGATCCCGCTGCGATCATGCAGGCCCAGCGGGATTTGCTCATCCATGATGTGGTGAACATGATGGAGCGCCATTTTGATGGCTCCGAGCTGTCTGGCGTCGTGGCCGAAATCGACAAGCTGTTCAGCCAGCGGTTTGACAATCTGGTGAGCTCTCTGGAGCTGGGCAAGCCGCCCCGTGGTTCGGGTGGCAACAGCAGTGGCCACGGCGGCGGTGGTCGCCGCCCACGCCACCTTCACTGAAAGATTTTGATGGCTGCCATGTTCTCACGCGAAGCGCTCAACCCCGGTGTTCGCATGCGCGAGGTTTTTGGTTGGGCCATGTACGATTTTGCCAACTCGGGCTACACCACGGTCGTCATCACGGCCGTCTTTGCTGCTTATTTTGTGGGTGGGGTCGCTGACGGTGCACCATGGGCCACACTGGCGTGGACCTCAGGTCTCAGCTTGTCTTATTTGATCGTCATGCTCACCATGCCTGGGCTGGGTGCTTGGGCGGACCGTGTGGCAGGCAAACGGCGTTTGCTCATGTGGGTCACGGCCGGTTGTGTGCTCAGCACGGCGGCTTTGGCTGTGGTGGGGCCAGGGCAGGTGGCTTTGGGATTGCTGATCCTGGTCATCTCCAACACGTTCTTTTCTTATGGCGAGTCCTTGACCGCTTCATTTTTGCCCGAGCTGGCCAAACCGCAAGCCATGGGCCGCATCAGTGGCTGGGGGTGGGCGCTGGGCTACATGGGCGGCATGCTGACACTGGGCGTGTGCTTGGCCTATGTGTTGGCGGCTCAAGCGCGTGGTGAATCGGGCAGCCAATTCGTACCCGTGACGATGCTGATCACCGCCTTGGTTTATGGTCTTGCCGCCTGCGTGACCTTTGCCTTGATGCGTGAACATGCACAGCCTCAGCCGGATGCACCTGTCGTGGGCATGCTGAAAAGCTTGCAAGGTTTGGCGCAAACATTCCGCAATGCTCGCGCCTACCCAGATTTCATCCGGCTGATGGCCTGCGCGGTGGCTTACCAAGGCGGGGTTGCGGTGGCGATTTCATTGGCCGCCATTTATGCCGAACAAGTGATCGGGTTTCAGCCGCAGGAAACCATGGTCCTGATTTTTGTGTTGAACATCGCTGCTTTTGTGGGCGCTTTCGTTTTTGGCTACGCGCAAGACCGGATGGGCCACAAGCGGGCTTTGTCTTTGACCTTGCTGGGCTGGATTCTGACGTGCGTGATCGCCGCTTTGTCCAGTACCAAAGAAGTGTTCTGGTGGGCTGCTGCCATTGCTGGGGTTTGCATGGGGTCTAGCCAGTCTTCTGGTCGCGCCATGGCCGGTCTGATGGTGCCGCCTGCACGCACCGGCGAGTTTTTTGGCTTGTGGACATTTGCGATCCGTCTGGCCAGCATTTTGGGCCCTTTGAGTTATGGACTCATCACTTGGTTGAGTGGTGGCAATCAGCGCATTGCCATTGGTTCGACCTCGTTGCTGTTTGTGTTGGGTCTGGTTTTGCTCATGCCCGTCAATGTGGAGCGCGGGCACCGCATGGCGCAGGGGCAGGACTGATCAAACTTGGGTGTCCGCCCGCTGGCAGGCGTCGTGCGTCAGGCCCAGCCAGCGTTGCGCTGCCGCCTGAAGGCTGGTCAAGTCACCATTCGTCAAGAGGCTGATGCGGCCAGCCAGGCTGCGTGGCCCCGGGCCGCTTCTGAGCAAGGCAGCCGCTTCCAGCAATCGCCGTGTTTGTCTGGCGACGGGTTCACCGGTCGACACCAGTTGGATTTGTGGGCCGAGCAATTGGCGCAAGACATTCTCGGCAAAGACATAGTGGGTGCAACCCAAAACCAAGGTGTCCATTTGTCCGGGGGCTTGTCCAAACTCGCCCATTTCGCGGGTGTAGCCCTGCAGCAGCTCGGTGATGCGCTGTGTTGCCTGGCCGCCCAAAGCCAGGTGGGTGCTTTGCTCGATGGCCAACGCCAGCCCGTTGCAGGGCTGGACGGTGAAGTCGGCCTGGTCTTGCAGGTTTGCTAACAAACGGTGGAACTTGTCGCTGCCAAGTGTGCCCCGCGTCCCGATGACGCCGATGTGCCTTGTTTTGCTCAACTGCAGTGCCGGTTTCAGGGCGGGTTCTACACCGATGAGGATCAGGTGGGGGTGTTGCACCCTGAGCTCATGGATGGCGGCTGCCGTGGCCGTGTTGCAGGCCACAACCAGGGCCTTGATGTGGTGTTTCTTGATCAGGTGTTGGGCGATGGCCAGGCTGCGCTGGCGCACGAAAAGATCGCTTTTTTCGCCATAAGGCGCATGCCCGCTGTCAGCCCAGTAGACAAAGTGCTCGGCAGGCATAGCTTCTTGCAGAGACTGCAAGACACTCAAGCCGCCAATGCCGCTGTCAAAAACACCAATGGGGGATTCGGTCATGGTTGGGGCATGGGCGGTGGGTTCTTACCGAAGCAAGACCACCGCCGCATCACGTTCAGCCAGCTGTCACGCCAATGCCTTTGAACTCGCCAGTGGCGATGCGCTTTTGCCATTCGGCCGGACCGGTGATGTGGGCGCTGGTGCCGCCCGCATCGACTGCCACCGTCACGGGCATGTCGACCACGTCGAATTCATAAATGGCTTCCATGCCCATGTCGGCAAAGCCCACGACCTGAGCGTGCTTGATGGCTTTGGACACGAGGTAAGCCGCGCCGCCCACGGCCATCAGGTAAGCGCTCTTGTGCTTCTTGATGGCTTCGATGGCGACCGGGCCGCGCTCGGCCTTGCCGATCATGGCGATCAGGCCGGTGTTCGCCAGCATCATTTCGGTGAAGCCGTCCATGCGGGTGGCGGTGGTGGGGCCTGCGGGGCCCACGGCTTCGTCGCCGACCGGGTCAACAGGGCCCACGTAGTAGATCACGCGGTTTTTGAAGTCCACCGGCAGCGTCTCGCCTTTGGCCAGCATGTCTTGGATGCGTTTGTGCGCAGCGTCGCGGCCCGTCAGCATCTTGCCGTTGAGCAACAAGGTCTGGCCGGGTTTCCACGCGGCGACTTGCTCGGGCGTCAGGGTGTTCAGGTCCACACGCTGGCTTTTCTCAGTGTCGGCTGTCCAGCCCACGTTGGGCCACAGGTCGAGCGAAGGCGCTTCCAAATAAGTGGGGCCAGAGCCGTCGAGCACAAAGTGCGCGTGGCGGGTGGCCGCGCAGTTAGGGATCATGGCCACGGGCTTGCTGGCCGCGTGGGTGGGGTACATCTTGACTTTGATGTCCAGCACCGTGGTCAGGCCGCCCAGGCCTTGTGCGCCAATGCCCAAGGCGTTGACCTTGTGGTACAGCTCCAGGCGCATCTCCTCAACCTGGTCGAGCTTTTCGCCCTTGCTGGACTTTTCGAGCAGCTGGTACATGTCCAGGTCGTCCATCAGGCTTTCTTTGGCCAGCAGCACCGCTTTTTCGGCCGTGCCGCCAATGCCGATGCCCAGCATGCCTGGCGGGCACCAGCCTGCGCCCATGGTGGGCACGGTTTTGAGCACCCAGTCGATGATGCTGTCGCCGGGGTTGAGCATGATCAACTTGGACTTGTTCTCGCTGCCACCGCCTTTGGCCGCAACGGTCACATGCACATGGTGGCCGGGCACGATCTTGGTGAAGATCACGGCAGGGGTGTTGTCCTTGGTGTTTTTGCGGTTGAAGTGCGGGTCCGACACGACCGATGCACGCAGCATGTTGTCGGGGTGGTTGTAGCCCCGGCGCACACCTTCGTTGACCGCGTCTTCCAGGCTGCCGGTGAAGCCGTCGAACTTCACATCCATGCCAACCTCAAGGAACACGTTCACGATGCCCGTGTCTTGGCAAATCGGCCGGTGGCCGTAAGCGCTCATCTTGCTGTTGGTCAGGATCTGCGCAATGGCGTCCTTAGCGGCGGGGCTTTGCTCGCGCTCGTAGGCGCTGGCCAGGTGCGAGATGAAGTCGGCAGGGTGGTAGTAGCTGATGTACTGCAATGCGGCAGCAACGGATTCGATCAGGTCGTCTTGTTTGATCAATGTGGTCATGTGGAATTCCAGTGAAGGGTCAAAAAATAAAGGGGTTCAGTGGCCAGCTTTGTCATGGTGTGACATCAGGCGGTCGGCATAGGCAATGGCGATCGCGCTGAGCAAAAAGGCGATGTGGATGATGGTTTGCCACATCAGCACCTTCTCGTCGTAGTTGGCCGCGTTGATGAAAGTCTTGAGCAGGTGGATCGAGCTGATGCCGATGATGGCCGTGCCCAGTTTGACCTTGAGCACTGAGGCATTCACGTGGTCCAACCATTCGGGCTGGTCGGGGTGGCCTTCGAGGTTCAGGCGCGAGACAAAGGTTTCGTAGCCACCCACGATGACCATGATCAGCAGATTAGAGATCATGACCACGTCGATCAAGCCCAGCACCACCAGCATGATCACGGTTTCGTTCAGTGTGGTGATGGGGGCAGTGGTCTTGTAACCAATGCCATTGATCAGCGCTTGCAGAGCAGTTTGGCTTCCAAATGCGGCTTCGAGCAAATGCACCAGCTCCACCCAAAAGTGGAACACGTACACGGCTTGCGCGGCGATCAGGCCCAGGTACAAGGGCAGCTGCAGCCAGCGGCTGGCAAAGATGAAACTGTTCAAGGAGCTCAAAGAACCCTTTGGGGCAGGCTTGTTGGATGACATGGATTTCCTGAAATTTCTTTGAAGTCAGTGACCTCGGGCAAACCCGGATTTTAGGCGGTAGAACACCGATTCCAGCCCCGTTGCGTGCAAGTCTGATGTCAGTCAGTGCTTTGTAAGAGCGAAAGCCGACATTTGCACCAGTTTCAAGTAACGCATGTCATTGAGGAGACAAATCTGATGAGTTCCACCATTTACCAACCGAGCGCTGACTTCGTTAAAAACGCGAATGTTTCCGGCATGGCCGCCTACCAGGCGCTGTGCAAAGAAGCCGAAACCGACTACCAGGGTTTTTGGGGTCGTCTGGCCAAAGAGCTCATCACCTGGAAGACGCCTTTCACCAAAGTGCTCGACGAGTCCAACGCGCCTTTCTTCAAGTGGTTTGAAGACGGCACCTTGAACGCCTCCTACAACTGCCTGGACCGCAACGTCGAAAAAGGCCTGGGCGACAAGACCGCCATCATTTTTGAAGCCGATGGCGGTGAAGTGACCAAAGTCACTTACAGCCAACTGCTGGCCAAGACCTGCCAGTACGCCAACGCATTGAAAAGCCTGGGCATCAAAAAGGGTGACCGCGTCGTCATCTACATCTCCATGTCCATCGAAGGCGTGGCCGCCATGCAAGCCTGCGCCCGCATCGGCGCTACCCACTCGGTGGTGTTCGGTGGCTTCTCGGCCCAGTCGCTGCGTGACCGCATTGAAGACACGGGCGCTGTGGCCGTGATCACTGCCGACAACCAAGTGCGCGGCGGCAAGTTGCTGCCCCTCAAATCCATCGTGGACGAGGCCATCAACTTGGGCGGCTGCGGCTCCATCAAGAATGTCTTGGTCGTCAAGCGCTCGGGCGCCGACATCGCCATGACTGCTGGCCGTGACCAGTGGATGGCTGACGTGGCTGACCAGCAAGCCGCCACCTGTGAGCCAGAGTGGGTCAGCGCTGAGCACCCCTTGTTCCTTTTGTATACATCCGGCTCCACCGGCAAGCCTAAAGGCGTTCAGCACAGCACCGGTGGCTACCTGCTGCATGCTGCGCTCACCACCAAGTGGACCTTCGACTTGAAACAAGACGACGTGTTCTGGTGCACTGCCGACATCGGTTGGGTCACAGGCCACACTTACATCACCTATGGCCCATTGGCCTTGGGCGGCACCGAGATCGTGTTCGAAGGCGTGCCTACTTACCCTGACGCTGGCCGCTTCTGGAAGATGATCCAGGACCACAAGGTCTCGATCTTCTACACCGCGCCCACCGCCATTCGCTCGCTCATCAAGGCCGCTGAAGCCAATGATGCTGTGCACCCCAAGAGCTACAACCTGTCGAGCCTGCGCTTGCTGGGTTCGGTCGGCGAGCCGATCAACCCCGCCGCTTGGGAGTGGTACTACGAGCACGTGGGCGGCAGCCGTTGCCCCATCGTGGACACCTTCTGGCAAACCGAAACCGGTGGCCACATGATCACACCGCTGCCAGGCGTGACGCCCATGGTCCCAGGTTCCTGCACACTGCCGTTCCCCGGCATCCAGGCCGCCATCGTGAGCGAAACCGGCGAAGACATGCCCAATGGCCAAGGCGGCATTTTGGTCGTCAAGCGCCCATGGCCTTCCATGATCCGCAACATCTGGGGCGACCCTGAGCGCTTCAAGAAGAGCTACTACCCTGAAGACTTCAAGGGCAAGTACTACCTGGCAGGCGACGGCGCGATCCGCGACGAGAAAACAGGCTACTTCACCATCACCGGCCGCATCGACGACGTGCTGAACGTGTCGGGTCACCGCATGGGCACGATGGAAATCGAATCGGCCTTGGTCAGCTGCACCGAGCTGGTGGCCGAAGCCGCTGTGGTGGGCCGCCCTGACGACACCACGGGTGAGGCGATTTGCGCCTTTGTGGTGCTCAAGCGCGCATTGCCCAACACCGACGAAGGCAAGGCGATCGCCAAGCAGCTGCGCGACCACATCGCCAAAGAGATCGGCCCCATCGCCAAACCCAAAGACATCCGTTTTGGCGAGAACCTGCCCAAGACCCGTTCCGGCAAGATCATGCGCCGCCTGTTGCGCTCGCTGGCCAAAGGCGAAGAGATCACGCAAGACATCTCGACTTTAGAGAACCCTGCCATCTTGGGGCAGCTGGGTCAGGCTTACTGATCTTTGTATCGGGTCACAAAAAACGGCAGCCTCGGCTGCCGTTTTTTATGGGGTCGCTGGCTGGGCACACGACCTTGGCTGTGCGCTCAGGTTTTGATGCCGAGCCCCAATTTTTCAATCAGCCGCTTTTCCTTCACATAACTGGCCAGGATGAACTGCGTGTAGGTTTCGCTGTCCATGTAAATGACGGGCTGGTCGTATTTTTCGAAGGCCGCCTTCACGCCCGGATCGTTCAATGTTTTCTTGAATCCGTCTTGCAGTTGGCGAACGATTTTGGGGTCCATGCCTCTGGGGCCGGCAATGCCAAAGGGTGAATCAGAGACCGTGTCGTAACCCAACTCGTTGAGGGTGGGGACAGTGGGCCAGCGTTTGGTGCGTTTGCTGCCGTAAGTGGCCAAAAGTCGCATGGTGCCCGCCTCGACGTGGGGGCCCCAGCCTGTGGCATCGCTGTGCGCGTCGATGTGGCCTCCCAACAGGGCTTGCAGACCATCCGAGCTGCCTTTGAAAGGCACATGGGTGAGCTGAATACCGGCCTTGTTGGCGAACTCTTCAACCGCCAAGTGGGGTGTGGTACCGTTGCCGGTGGAGCCGTAGTTGAACTTGCCAGGGTTGGCTTTGGCGTAACTGACCAGGTCTTTGATGTTCTTGAAAGGCGAGTCGGCCTTGACCACGATCCCGAAGGTGTAGCCTGTCAAGCATGCGATGTAAGTGAAATCCTTGAGCGGATCAAACTGCATTTTTTGCATATGGGGCAGGCGTGCCACGCCGATGGTGACTTGCGAGAGCGTGTAGCCATCCGGGGCCGCTTTAACCAACTCATTGGGGCCGAGCATGCCGCTGGCACCGGGCTTGTTTTCAATGACGACTTGCTGCCCTAGCACCTTGGTGGCGGCTTCAGCAAGGGCGCGCATCACGATGTCGCTGGAGCCTCCTGCGGGCCAAGGGCAAATCAACTTCAAGGGGCGTGCCGGGAAGGTTTGGGCCATTGTGGGCAGCGCGAACGAGGCGGCCGTGGCGATGCCAGTCTGTACAAATTGGCGGCGTGTGGTGGGGTTGAATTGCACAAGGCTCTCCTGGTCAGCTGAAGAATTCAAAGCACAGTATGAACTCAGAGACCACGGTTGCCACACCGGGAATTCCCGCAAACGGTCCCGCGCGTGACCGCAATGCGTTTCAGTCGCCCAACACCACGCCTTCTCGCCGGGGGTCTGCGCCACCGAACCAGCCTTGGGGTGTGCGCTCAATGGCTTGCAGGCCGCTGGTCATTTCCATCTCCCGTACCTCGTGTCCCCGGGTTTTCAGGGCATCCACGGTGCTGATCGGAAAGCGTTTTTCTTCGAGCAGGGTAGGACCATTGAGTGAGCCAAAGTTGGGCAGATTGATGGCTTGCTGGGCGTTCAGGCCCCAGTGCATAGTGCCCACCAGCAACTTGGCGGTGTAGTGGATGATGAGCGCGCCACCGGGGCTGCCGCCGCTCATGAGCAGTTGGCCTGTGGCCTTGTCAAAGACCAGGGTGGGCGACATGGACGAGCGTGGGCGTTTGCCAGGCTCCACCCGGTTCGCAATCGGGCGGCCTTGCGCATCAGCGGGCGCAAAGCTGAAGTCGGTCAGTTCGTTGTTGAGCAGGAAACCCCCTGCGCGAGAGGGGTCGGTCGTGACCATGCGGCGTGAGCCAAATGCCGCTTCGATGGTGGTGGTCATGGCCACTGCCCGGCCTTGTGCATCGACCACGCTGATGTGGCTGGTGCCGTATTCGGTCTGTTGCGGCATGGGTGCCCAAGAGGTTTTGACGCCTGCTGGCTGGCCGGGTGTGGCGATTTTCATGGACTGAGCGCCGATCAACTGGCTGCGCTCACGCAGGTAGTCCAGGGCCAGCAGGCTGCGCCAGTCGCCTGCGGGTGCACTGACAAAGTCTGGATCTGCCAAGTATTGCGCCCGGTCCGCAAAGGCCAAGCGCGAGGCCTCGGTGTAACGGTGCAACCAATCGGGGGCGGGCAGGCCGCCCGCGAACTCGGCACCCTGCGCGCTTGTGTGGGCCAATAAGCCCAGGATTTGCCCCATGGCGATCTGGCCCGATGAAGGCGGTGGAAAACCGCAGATGCGGTAAGCGCGAGACTGTGCCGTGTGGTCAAAGCACAAGGCTTCGCGTACACGGGGCTGATAGTTTGCCAAGTCTTGCAGACTCAAGCTGCCGGGGCGCGGCGCAGACTGCGTGCGCTGCACGATGGCTTGGGCCACAGCCCCTTCGTGCAATGCGCGGCTGCCTTCGGCCGCCATGCGGCGCAGCACATGCGCGTATTCGGGGTTGCGCAGCACGTGGCCCACAGGCCAGGCCTGACCTTGTGCGTTGTAGAAAAAGCGCAAAGCCAGTGGGTCTTTTCTCAGATGGGGGTCCGCTTGAAGCAACGTGTGCAGACGCGGACTGACTTTGAATCCTTGCTCGGCCAGCGTGATGGCTGGCTCAAGCAACTTGGCCCAAGGCAAGGCCCCGTGCTGTCGGTGTGCCGCTTCGAGCATGCGCAGCGCGCCGGGCACACCCACCGCGTGGCCGCTGAGCACGGCTTCGTCAAACGGCAGTGGCTTGCCGTTGTCGCCCACAAACATGTCGCCCTTGGCTCCTGCCGGGGCGGTTTCCCGGCCATCGTGCGCAGTGATCTTTTGGCCATCAAAGTGCAACAAAAATGCCCCGCCTCCGATGCCGCTTGACTGCGGCTCCACCAAACCGAGCACCAGCTGCACGGCCACAGCCGCATCCAGGGCCGAGCCGCCTGCGCGAAGAATCTGATGCCCCGCATCGGTGGCCAGTGGATTGGCGGCAGCCACGGCCTGCCTCGAATACGCCCAGCCGGATTTGTCGGTCCTGCCACTGGCTGCTTCGGGTTGCTCGGGCACGCTGTAGCGCCATGGGGTCTGGAGCGGGACGGTGCAGGCGCTCAAAAGTGAAAGACAAATCAGGCTGAGTGGCAGGGTCTTTTGCATGTGTTCTCCGGGAAAGAGGCATGCTATCGGTAAACACGTCAAAGACCAAGAAACCTGCTGCTGCAAGCCATTTTTCGCAGCGCCCAGAAAAAACAGGCCCCGCAGGGCCTGTTGCTTTGAAAGACCCGAAGGCTTTAGTTCATTTCGGTGCCAAGCGGATCGCACCGTCCAGGCGGATCACTTCCCCGTTGAGCATGTCGTTTTCGATGATGTGCTTGGCCAATTTGGCGTAGTCCTGCGGGTTGCCCAAGCGGCTGGGGAAGGGCACGCCTGCGGCCAGCGCGTCTTGCACTTCTTGCGGCATGCCAAACAGCATGGGGGTGCCGAAGATGCCGGGGGCAATGGTCATGTTGCGGATGCCGTTGCGCGCCAAGTCTCGGGCAATGGGCAAGGTCATGCCGACCACGCCGCCCTTGGATGCGGCATAAGCCGCTTGGCCGATCTGGCCGTCGTAAGCCGCCACGCTGGCGGTGCTGATCAGCACGCCACGCTCGCCCGTGGCTTCGGGTTCGTTTTTGCACATGGCTTCAGACGCCAGGCGGATCATGTTGAAGGTGCCGACCAGGTTGACCATGATGGTCTTGGTGTAGACGGCCAGGCTGTGCGCGCCGTTTTTTCCCACGGTTTTTTCGGCAGGGGCGATGCCTGCGCAATTGACCAGACCCATCAGCTTGCCCATCGACACGGCTTGGGCCACCACGGCCTGGCCGTCGGCCTCGTTGCTCACATCGCACTTGACGAAAGCGCCGCCCAGTTCTTTGGCCACAGCCTCGCCTTTTTCGGCTTGCATGTCGGCGATGACGACTTGGCCGCCATGGGCCGCCAGCATGCGAGCCGTGCCTTCACCCAGCCCTGATGCGCCGCCGGTGACGATGAAAACCTTGCCTTGAATGTCCATGTGTTGCTCCTGAATTTGATTGACGTTACGTCAACGTCAATTATGCACGGCTGACAACGGCGGTTGACCAGCTGTGTGCGCAGCCAAGCGCAGCAGTTTTACGGTATTTCGGGTACTCGACTACCCTGTCCATTGGATGTACAAAGCCTCTCTGGTTTTCTAGCATGAAATTTTTCCCGGACCTTGGGTCAGGGTGCTTCAGCACAGGAGACACACATGGCTTCAGACAACACTTGGAACGCATTGGCCCCCAATTTGCATCAGGCCGATGACAACTGGCGCAGGGCGACAAGTTTGCTGGCCTTCGCCGACATTCAGGTCGGCGGTCAACGGCCTTGGGACATGCAAGTTCACCATCCCGACACGTTTGACCGCATCCTGACGCGAGGCAGTCTGGGCTTGGGCGAAAGTTACGTCGACGGCTGGTGGGATTGCGCTCAACTTGACGAATTCATCACCCGCATTTTGCGGGCTCGGCTGGACGAACAGGTCGGCCGTGCGGGTTGGCTGTGGGCGTCACTCAAAGCCAGGCTCACCAACTTGCAGTCGCAACACCGGGCGTGGCAGGTGGGCGAGATGCACTACGACCTGGGCAACGATTTGTACGAAGCCATGCTGGACCCTTCCATGGCGTACAGCTGTGCTTATTGGCCTGCGGCGCAGACGTTGGCGCAGGCGCAAGAAGCCAAACTCGACCTGATTTGTCAAAAATTGCAACTCAAGCCCGGCATGACGCTTTTGGACATCGGTTGCGGCTGGGGAAGTTTGATGTTTTTTGCGGCGCAACATTACGGAGCGCACTGTGTGGGGCTGACCATTTCGAAGGAGCAAGCCAAGTTGGGCGCAGAAAAAGCCCTGAATTTGCCGGTGCGTTTTGAGCTGGCCGATTACCGTCAGTTCAACCCCGACAGCGAGCAGCGGTTTGACCGCATTGCTTCGGTGGGCATGTTCGAACATGTGGGCCACAAGAACTACCGTGCTTACTTCGAGATGGCTCGGCGCAGTTTGCAAGCCGATGGCTTGTTTTTGCTCCACACCATTGGCAAAAACAGGGCAGGGGCCGGCATCGACCCCTGGATCGAAAAATACATCTTCCCGAATGGGGTTCTGCCTTCGGCATCCGAGATCGCTTATTACAGCGAAGACGCTTTCGTGATGGAGGACTGGCACAACTTTGGCGAAGACTATGACAAAACCCTGATGGCTTGGTATGCCCGTTTCGAGGCCGCCTGGCCCGCGCTGAAAGAACACTATGGCGAGCGGTTTTATCGCATGTGGCGCTATTACTTGCAGTGCTGCGCGGGCACATTCCGGGCCAGAGACAACCAGCTGTGGCAAGTGGTGTTGTCACCCAGCGGCCATGCAGGTGGCTATCGCAGGCCGTTGATGTGAAGTCTGGTGATCACTCGTTGGCGTTCATTTTGTGGATGAACATGCGCAAAAAGAATGCGGCCATCAACAGCATGAACACGATCACGGCCAAACTCATGAGGCCGTAGTCGGTAGAGAACAAGTCGATCAGCATTTTCATGGGTATTCCTTTGTGGGTTCTTTGTAGGTTTTGACAATTCACTTTGCACCCGAGAGGCCCTGAATTCCATGATGAAGATCAAGCGATTGACACAAACGCGTGTTTCAATTCAGTCTGTTCCTTTTTAAAGATCTTCGGGTCGAACCAGACATGCCTTCATTGCCACAGCAACAGCCAGGGGGTGCATTGCCCGTATCTGCCAAGATTTTCCTGAGTTTGGGTGCCGTGAGCGCCTGCGCCAGTGTGGTGTTCAGTGCCGCCTTTGCGCATTTGCCTGTTTTTGCGGGGGGCATACCGGCCATGGTGCAAACCGCATTGACCCAGCAGCAATTCCATTCGCTGGGCCTGGTGCTGGTGGGTTTGGCCGTGGAACGGCTTGGCGCATCGCGCTGGTTGCTGGCCTCCGGCGGGCTCATGCTGACAGGGTTGATTTTGTTCAGCTTCAACCTGTATGCCCGCAACGTGCTCGGGTTTGACGCCTTCAGGGCCGCGGTGCCCTGGGGCGGTGGTGCCTGGATCGCGGCGTGGCTGTTCGCTGCTGTCGGGTTTGTCCGCCGTTAACCCCCTTTGGCAGGGTCGACGAAGCCACCCACGGTTTTGCCTATCGGCACGATAGAAACAACTGATCAGTGGCAGGCTTGATTCGGATTATGATTTAGACCAATGAGTTTTCTCATTCGATAGTTTTTTTAAACCAACCCAAGGAAATGACCATGTCCCTGATCAACACGCAAGTTCAGCCATTCAAAACCCAAGCCTTCCACAACGGCAAATTCATCGAAGTGACCGAGCAAAGCCTCAAAGGCAAGTGGAACGTGTTCATCTTCATGCCAGCGGCTTTCACCTTCAACTGCCCTACAGAAATCGAAGATGCAGCCGACAACTACGCAGCTTTCCAAAAAGCCGGTGCCGAGGTGTACATCATCACCACCGACACCCATTTCTCGCACAAAGTGTGGCACGAGACTTCGCCTGCAGTGGGCAAAGCCAAGTTCCCATTGGTCGGTGACCCGACACACGCCCTGACACGCGCTTTTGGCGTGCACATCGAAGAAGAAGGCCTGGCATTGCGCGGCACCTTCATCATCAACCCCGAGTTGACCATCAAGACTTTGGAAATCCATTCCAACGAAATCGCCCGTGATGTGTCGGAAACCCTGCGCAAGCTGACCGCTGCTCAGTACACCGCAGCCAACCCCGGCCAAGTGTGCCCCGCCAAGTGGAAAGAAGGCGCCAAGACTTTGGCTCCTTCCATCGACCTGGTCGGCAAGATCTAAATCTTGACTTCATCGCCCTGCCTGGCAGGGCGTTGAGCACAGCGCAACAAGGCCACAAGCCGGGTGTGCGCTGTCCTCAACGATTCCCCCAAAACCCCTTTTTCCGAGGCCTCGCCACAAGCAGGGCCCTGGACGTTTGCACCTTGAAACTGGAGAAAACCATGCTCGACGACACCCTCAAAGCCCAACTTCAGCAATATTTGGCCCTGTTGCGCCAGCCGATCCGCCTGATCGCCTCGCTCGATGACAGCGAAACCGGCACCGACATGAAGAGCCTGCTGGAGACCATCGTCAGCCTGTCGGACAAGGTCACGCTGGACACCTCGGGCAACGACGCACGCAAGCCTTCATTTGAAGTGGTGCGCGAGGGTGAAAGCCAAGGCGTGCGCTTTGCCGGTTTGCCGCTGGGCCACGAATTCACCTCGTTGGTCTTGGCTTTGCTCTGGACAGGCGGTCACCCGCCCAAGGTCGAGCAAGAGGTGATTGATTCGATCAAAGCTCTGGACGGTGACTTCAACTTCGAGGTTTACATGTCCCTGTCGTGCCACAACTGCCCGGACGTGGTGCAGGCCTTGTCGCTGATGGCGATCATGAACCCCAAGGTCAAGACTGTGGTGATCGAAGGCGGTGCCTTCCAGAAAGAAGTGGAAGGGCGCCAGATCATGGCCGTGCCCATGGTGTTCCTGAATGGCCAGGTGTTCGGTTCGGGCCGTATGAGCGTGGAAGAAATCGTGGCCAAGCTGGACACAGGCGCCGCCACCCGCGAAGCGGCCAAGTTGGACGCCAAAGACCCGTACGAAGTGCTGATCGTGGGCGGTGGCCCCGCAGGTGCGGCAGCTGCTGTGTACGCGGCCCGCAAGGGCATCCGCGTGGGCGTGGTCGCCGAGCGTTTTGGCGGCCAGACCAACGACACCATGGCGATCGAGAACTACATCTCGGTGCTCGAAACTGACGGCCCCAAGTTTGCCGCCGCGCTCGAAGCCCAGGTGCGCCACTACGGCGTGGACATCATGAACCTGCAACGGGCCGACAAACTGACGCCCGCAGGGGCCGACGGTTTGGTACGCATCCAGATGCAAAACGGCGCGACGCTCAAGGCCAAGACCGTGATCTTGTCGACCGGTGCCCGCTGGCGCAACGTGAACGTGCCCGGCGAAGCCGAGTACAAGAACAAGGGCGTGGCTTACTGCCCGCATTGCGATGGCCCGCTGTTCAAGGGCAAGCGCACGGCAGTCATCGGTGGCGGCAACTCTGGCATTGAAGCTGCCATTGACCTGGCGGGCATCGTCGAACACGTCACTGTGATCGAGTTCGCCGAGCAACTCAAGGCCGACGCGGTGTTGGTGAAGAAGCTGCACAGCTTGCCCAACGTGACGGTGCACACCAACGCGCAGACGACCGAGATCACCGGCGACGGCAGCAAGGTCAACGGCATCCGTTACAAAGACCGTGCCACTGGCACCGAGCACCATGTCGAATTGGCGGGTGTGTTCGTGCAAATCGGCTTGGTGCCCAACACCGAGTTCTTGAAGGGCACGGTTGAGCTGAGCAAGTTTGGCGAGATTGTGGTGGACGCCAAAGGCCACACCAATGTGCCGGGCGTGTTTGCGGCGGGTGACTGCACCACGGTGCCTTACAAGCAGATCGTGATCGCCGCAGGCGAGGGTGCCAAGGCCGCGCTCAGCGCCTTTGACCACCTGATCCGGTCTTGATCGGCTCTGCGCTGGCATGAAAAAACCGGACCTCGCGTCCGGTTTTTTCATGGGGCTTGGCAGCTCAAGGCTTCATTTGGTCAGGATCAACTTGCCTTGACGCGTGGTTTGCAGGCGGTAGATTTCCCCCAAGTGCTGAATCAGCACCATCGCCTGGTCGCCCAGCAGTTCACGGCTGTCCAAGGTTTGCGGCCCGTTGGACTTGACGGGTGTGGGACGGGCTGGCAAGGGCGACGGCTGGGCCGTGCCCGGCGCTGCCAGCTCTGTGGACGCAGCTACAGCGGGCTTCACGTTCATGGCTTTTGGCCTTCGGTGACAAAGCCGATTTTGGCCAAGCCTGCCCTTTGCGCGGCGGTCATCGCCTGGGCCACATGTTCATAAGCGACTTTTTTGTCACCCCGAATGTAGAGCTGTGGCTGTGGGTCTTTGGCCGCGTGCTCGCGCAACGCGTCTTCCAAGGCATCGGCCGCGACAGCTTGTTTGCCCAGAAAAAACTGGCCCTGGCTGTCAATGGCCAATTGCAGGTTGTCGGGCGGCGCCTGGTCACGGCTGCTGCTGGTGCGGGGCAGTTCCACCTTCACGGCGTGTTGCACCACCGGGATGGTGATGATGAAGATGATGAGCAAGACCAGCATGACGTCCACCAGGGGCGTCATGTTGATCTCGTTCATCACCTCATCTTGTTCTTCGCTGGCTTCAAACGACATGTTGGCCTCCGCTGTGGGTCACGCGGGCACCGGTCACGTAATAGGCGTGCAGGTCGTGCGCAAAGCGGTTCATGCGGGCGATGATGAATTTGTTGCCACGCACAAGCGTGTTGTAGCCCAGCACCGCCGGAATGGCCACGGCCAGGCCCAGCGCCGTCATGATCAGGGTTTCGCCAATCGGTCCCGCTACGGCGTCGATGCTGGCGTTGCCTGTGGCACCGATGGCCACCAGCGCGTGGTAGATGCCCCAGACGGTGCCAAACAAACCCACGAACGGGGCGGTCGAGCCAATGGACGCCAAGATGGCCAAGCCGTTTTGCAGGCGGCTGGTGTTGTCGTCGATGCAGTTGCGCAGGCTGCGCGTGACCCAGTCGCTGATGTCCAGGCGGTCGTGCAGTTGTTTTTGCGCGGCCAAGTGGTGCTCTGTGGCTTCTTGGCCCACTTGGGCCAGCGTGTGGAACATGTTGTCCTGGCGGTGGCTGAGCACGGCCAAGCCTTCGGCCAAGCTGGTGGTGTGCCAAAACTGCTCGCTGCCCAAGGCGCTTTGTTTGTGTTTCCAGACGTCCAGCGCCTTGAGCACGATGACGACCCAGCTGATGACCGACATGCCGATCAGGGCGATGAGGATCAGGCGGGTGACCGCGTCACCTTGGGTCCAGATGTGGGCGAGGCCAAATGATTCGGGCATGACAAAAACTCCTGTGAATGGGATGGAAAAAATCGGTAGCAGACAGATCGCGGGTGTGCAGATCAGTTCAGCACAAAACGGATGGGCACGTTGAACCACATGGCCTCGGGCGCTCCGTTGCGTTTGCCGGGCACAAAGCGCCAAGCTTTGACGGTGGTTAAGGCCGTGTCGTCCAGGCGGGCATAGCCGCTGGAGGTGCGGATTTCGGCTTTTTCGGCGCGGCCCTCAGCCGTGATCAACACGCGAATGACCACGGTGCCTTCTTCGCCCAAGCGTTTGCTCTGGCGCGGGTAGGGCGGGGCGGGGTTGTTCAGATAGTCGGCGCTGGTGGACGGCAGCACCACGGCCGCCGCTGTGGCGTTAGCGGCAGGGCGTTGGTTGCCTGCCGGCGGTGCGGCAGGCGTGGCGGGTGCAGCAGGTGCAGGTGCAGCGCTTGGCACGATGGGCGCGGCATCGCTGGAGGCCGTGGGTGACAGCACAGGCGCGGGTTGCACCTGAGGGCTGACGGGCTTGGCCTGAGGTTGCGGCTTGGGTTCTGGTTTTGTTGGGGGTTGGATTGGGGGTCTCGCCGGCTCCGGTTTGGGGGCGGCGGGGGCATCCATGACCACGCTGGCCATGATCACGTTGTCGGGCGCGGTTGCTGGGACCACGCTGGTCAACACACCACTGCTGACCAACCAGGCCACACCAACGTGGCCCAGCACCACCGCACCGGTCACGCGCCAGGTGCGGCTTGGGTGGATGCGGTAGGGCTGACGCATCGGGTCTTCAAAATGGGCTGCTTGCATAAAGGGGGGCTCAAAGGAAATCAAGAGACATCAAAAGGACTCCAGAGACCACAAGCGGTCGATGCCAATGTCTTGTATGTGGGCGCAACCCGTCAGGGCCATGGTGGCTTCTAACTCATCGCGCATCAGGCGCAGCACATGCGCCGCGCCGCGTGCGCCCGCATGGGCCAGGCCATACAGGGCAGGGCGGCCGATCAGGGCCGCATCAGCCCCCAAGGCCAGCGCTTTGAACAAGTCGGTGCCGCGCCGAATGCCGCCGTCCACCACCACCAGCGCTTGCGGGTGGTGTTGGCGAACGGCTTGGACGATGCGCGGCAGCAACTCGGCCGTGGCAGGCAGGGTGTCCAACACGCGGCCACCGTGGTTGCTGACGATCACGCCCGCTGCGCCCAGTTTCACCGCTTGCACAGCGTCCTGTGGGTGCGTGATGCCTTTGAGCAGCACGGGCAGGCGGGTTTGCCCGATGAGCCACTGCACATCAGCCCAAGTGGGGGCGGCATCGGCCAAGCCGCCGCACAGGCCTGTGCTGGGTTTGTTTTTGGGGTCGGAGGCCGGCCAATGCACCGCCTTCACGCCCTCAGGCAAAGGCATGCCGTGGCGGCGTTCGCGGTCACGCACGCCGTGCACCGGGGCATCCACGGTGAGCACCAGGGCTTCAAAACCAGCGGCTTCGACCTGTGCCAACAGATCGCGCAGGGCTCCCCGGTCGGCCAGCCAGTACAGCTGAAACCACAACGGGCCGCGTTCGGCATCGGAGGCCACCATCGCCGCCACATCGTGCAAAGGCGTGCTGGTTTGGTGTGACAGCACCATGCCGCAGCCTTGCGCGGCTGCGGCCAAAGCCATGCCCGACTCGCCCTCGGCATGCGCCCATCGTTGGTACGCCATGGGGGCCACCAGCAGCGGCATGGGCCATTCGCGCCCCAGCAGGTTGCATCGGGTGTGGCCGCCGCGCAGGTCTTGCAACACGCGGGGCGACAAGCGCAGGTTTTGCCAAGCGGCCACGTTGTGGCGCAGCGTGATTTCGTCTGCTGCGCCACCACTGAAATAGGCCCACGCAGCATCGCCCAGCGCCGCTTGTGCGGCGTGTTCGTGGTCTTGCAGGTTGACGATGGGCTGGGTCATGGTGTGTGCGGGTTGCGGGGTCAAAGGGCAGATCAGGTGTTGGCCCATTGGCGCAGCAGTTGGTGATAGACCCCGGTCAATGCCGTGGTCTCGGGCGTTTCGCCGTGTTGTTCGCGCAGCTTGAGCAGGTTCATGTCCAGGTCAAACAGGATGTGGCGCTGCTCGTCGCTGCGCACCATGCTCTCGACCCAGAAAAAGCAGGCCAGCCGCTGGCCGCGTGTGACGGGTGTGACTTCGTGCAAGGTGTTGCCGGGGTACAGCACGGCATGGCCTGCGGGCAGCTTCACGCGGTGGACGGCCTCTTGGTCCTGCACGCTCAGCTCGCCGCCTTCGTAGTCGCCTGGGTCGTTCAAAAAGACGGTGCACGACAGGTCGGTGCGCACGCTTTGGCCATCGGCGCGCAGGCGAATAGCGTTGTCGATGTGCCAGCCGTAATGGGGGAATTCGGGGGTGTAGCGGTTGATGCGCGGTGTGAAAATTTTCAGCGGCAACGCGGCTGAAAAGAAGGTGTTTGATGCGTCCAGCCCTCCGAGCACCGCGTGGCGAATTTGCGCCGCCACCGGGTGATCGTGCGGCAGTTGCAGGTTGTCTTTGACCGTGCGGGCTTGGGGGCCCGCACTGCCTCGCCCGTCGGCCCAGTCGGATTCGGGCAAGGCCAGCAACAGGTCGCGGGCCTCACGCACGGTGTTGGGCTCTAGCAATTCGGGTAAGAAGCGGATCATGGGAAACCTTGGCGGCCTTAGAACTTGTAAGACGCGGTGACCTGCGTCAGGCGACCGGCACCGGGGATGTAGTGACCGGGATACAACTGGTCGGCATACAGCTTGTTGGTGACGTTGCTCATGTTGGCCTTGATGGTCAGGGCATCGCTGTAAGCGTATTCGGCCATCAGGTCACCCACCACAAACGAGGGCACTTCAAATTCAGAGCGAGTCGGTGTCTGGCGACCCCGGAAGGTCAGGCCACCGCCCACGCGCCACTGGCTGGTGACCTGATAAGTCGTCCACGCGCTGCCGCTGTGCACGGGGGTCAGGGCCGGACGATCGCCTACCCGTTCACCCGCTGTGGCTTGGCTGCATGAGCCTGTGGCGGGGCAGGGGGCCGCCTTGCTGACTTTGGCATCGGGCATCCAGGTGAATGAGCCGAACACTTCCCATTTCGGTGTCAAGCGACCGGCCACATCGATTTCCAGTCCGGAGGCATAACGGCTGCCGGTCAGCGTGACCACGGGCAACAAGGGGTCGGTGTTGCGCTCGTTTGTCTTGACGGCACGGAATACGGCCAGTCGGGTGGTGAAGCGTTTGTCGGCCGAGTCGAGCTTGGCACCAAGTTCGAAATTCTCAGATTGCTCGGGCGGCGTGTCCACGTTGGAAGCGCCCAGCGAATAGGTGTCGCCCGAGGTGTTGAACGAGGTGCCGTAAGACAAATGGAAGGACTGCAAATCGTTCGGCTGGAACAGCACGCCTGCGCGTTTGCTCCACTCGCCCACCTTCATTTGGTAACTGGTTTTGGCACCGTTGTCGATGGCATTGGTCGGATTGCCGAACTGGTCGTAGTCACCTTTCAGTCTGTCATAGCGCAAGCCGCCCAGCACTTTCCACTGCGGTGCCACTTGCACCAAGTCTTGCAGGTACGCGCCCCAGCCGGTGCTGCTGTACTGGTTGTTCACGCGCAGCACGCGGGTGCTTTCGTCGACCCAGGCCCCATCGTTCGGGGTGCCGATGGTGGTCGGGGGTTTGGTGATGGTCACACCGCCTTGCGCACCGGCTGTGCGGGCGGCGTAGACGGTTTTGTCTTCGGTGGCCAGATCAAAACCGGCCAGCAGTTCGTGTTTCAAGCCCAGCGCCTGGAACTTCTTGCTGAAGTCACTTTGCACATGGAGCGTGTCCATGTCCTGAATTTTCAGGTTGTTGCCCCGGTTGATGACCGTGTCGGGGCCAAAGGTGGCCAAACTGACGGCTTGGCCCCCCGGTTGGCTGGCGGCGTTGGCAAAGCGTACCGTGCCGGCCCGTTGATCGCGCTCGTATTGCCCCTTGCGGATTTGCGTTTTCAGTTCGCTGTCGGCTGAAAAACGGTGCGTGTGGCTGGCGCTCAGATGCGTGGCGCTGCCCGCGTTGTAGTCGCTGGCGGCACCGTAATAGGCCGTGGGGTCCAGCGGCAAAACGGTTGACTCGAGTGCAGATGAAGAGGTGTTCGGGCGAATCCATGGCAGGCCGTAGTTCATGCCATTGTTGTTGTTCAGGTGGTACAGCCCGACCTGGAACTCGTCTTGTTCGCCAATGCCCCAGCGATAAGTACCCGCAATGCCTTCTTTGTCCAAAGAGCTGCCAGAGCCGTTGTTGTCGGCTTGGGTTTTCATCACGTTCAGGCGCAGTGCGGCGCTCTCAGTCGTCTGCTTGTTGAAGTCGCCCACCAGCCGCACATGCTTGTGTGAACCGAGGGTCAGGTCCACCTGGCTTTCGTCCATCAAGCGGGGTGTTTTGCTCACCTGGTTGACCGCGCCGCCCGTGGAGCCACGGCCAAACAGCATGGAGGCCGAGCCGCGCAGCACTTCCAGGCGGTCCAGATTGAAGGTGTCGCGCTCATAAAAAGCGGGGTCGCGCACGCCGTCCACAAACACATCGCCCGTGGCTTGCAAAGAAAAGCCGCGCAAACGGATGTCTTCTTCACCGCCTTCGGCCGCCAAAAAGCTGATGCCCGCCGTGTTTTTCAGGGCCTCTTTGAAGGTGTCCAGGTTGCGGTCATCCATCAGCTTTTCGGTCACCACGGTCACCGATTGCGGAATGTCGCGCAGTGCTTGCAGGCCTTTGCCGATCCGGGTTTCGGTGGCGCGAACGCTGTTTTTGCCTTCAGCCATGTCGACTTCGGCTTTGTCCTTGACCGTCACGGTTTTGAGTGTTTTCTCATCGGGCTGGGTTTGCGCCAGGGCATCAGGCGTGGTCGACAGGGAGCCGGCCAGCATCATGGCCGCCAGCGGCAGCAGTTTGCCCGGGGTCTGTGCGTTTTGGACGTGGTTGTTTCTTTGAGTCATGGTGATGCGAGTCATTGAGTAAGGGGAAATGGCAAAACCGGGTTTGCCGCTGAGTTCAATGGCTGGCTATCACCACCCGAGCGGTGCTCGGTGTGAATGGCTGGCTGATTCATGGGCACCTGCCTGGTTTCAGCTGTCTGAAACCGGGCAGGGCCTTGGGCGATGCCTAGCTTTACTTGAAGCCGACGCGGTCCAGCATCTGCTGCACCTTGATCTGGTTCATGCCCACGGCGCTGATCGGGATCAGCTCACTCTTGAAGCTGCCGCCCGTCATGGCTTTGAGTGCCGGGTTGTCGAAGCTCACGCCTTTGGCTGCGGGCCATTCGTTGTTGCCGTTGGCAAAGTGGTTTTGCGCCGCAGGGCTGGCCAGGTATTCCAAAAACTGGATGGCGTGGTCGGCGTTCTTGGCGTGGCGGGCGACGGCCCCTCCGGCGATGTTCATGTGTGTGCCCCAGCTCGATTGGTTGGGGACGACCACGCCGATTTTTTCGGTCACGGCACGGTCAGCCGGGTTGGTCGAGCGCATCATGCGGGCCAAGTAATAGGTGTTGGTCACTGCCACGCCGCACTCGCCAGAGGCCACGCCTTTGATCTGGTCGGTGTCACCACCTTTGGGGCTGCGGGCCATGTTGTCCACCAAGCCCTTGAGCCAAATCTCTGTTTTGGCAGGTCCTAGGTGCTCGGTCATGGCCCCAAACAGGCTCAGGTTGTAAGGGTGCGATCCGGAGCGGATGCACAAGCTGCCCTTGAGCTTGGGGTCGGCCAGTTTTTCGTAGCTGTCCAGGTCGGTTTTTTTGAACTTGATCTTGTCGTACACGATCACTCGCGCCCGGGTGGACAAGCCAAACCAAGTTGTGCCACCGTTGTCTGCAGGTTTGGCGCGCAAGTTGGCGGGAATGGCTTCTTCGAGTTTGGCCGATTTGATGGGTTGGAACAGGCCATCGACCTCGGCACGCCACAGACGTGCGGCGTCGACCAACAAAATCACATCGGCAGGAGAGGCTGCGCCCTCGGCCTTCAGACGGGCGAGAATACCTGCATCGTCGGCATCGACCCGGTTGATCTTGATGCCGGTGGCTTTGGTGAAGTCGCTGTACATGACTTCATCGGTCGGGTAATGGCGGGCCGAATAGATGTTCAGGACTTTGTCTTGTGCCACACCCGAGGTGGCGGCCAACAGGCAAGCGATGCTCAAAAGGGATTTGGAAAGTGTCATGGTCTGAAGGCTTTGGGTGTCGATGGACGGATTTTAATCCAAATGCGAATCATTATCAATAAGATCTGAGGGAAAAGATGAAATCAGTGAAGCGAAATGGGCAACGCACTGGCTGGATGGGGCTTGGGGCCATGTTGTTGACGCTGGTGCTGGCTGGATGTGGCAGTGTGACCAGAGGACCTGCTGGGGAAAATGGCAAGCTGCCGCATGCCGCAGAGCGCCGCGAGATCAAGCTGGGCTTGGCTTTGGGCGGGGGCGCGGCACGAGGGTTCGCCCATCTGGGTGTGATCCAGGTGCTGGAGGAGGCCGGTTATCGACCGAGCCATGTGGTGGGCACATCGGCGGGCAGCCTGGTGGCCGCTTTGTACGCCAGTGGCAAAAGCACGGCCGAACTCGCCCGTTTGGCCGAAACCATGCAAGAGGCCGACATCACCGATTGGATGCTGCCGATACTGAACCGGGGCGCATTGCGCGGCGAGGCGCTGGCCAAGTACGTGAACACGCAGGTGGGCGGACGCAGCTTGGAGCAAATGAAGATCCCCTTGGGGATTGTGGCCACCGATCTGGGCAGCGGAGAGTCCATTACCTTCCGCCGTGGCAACACCGGGGCGGCTGTGCGCGCATCAAGTGCCGTGCCCGCCGTTTTTCAGCCCGTGCGCATCGGCGATCGTGAATACGTGGATGGCGGTTTGGTCGCACCAGTGCCGGTGCGTCAAGCCCGGGACATGGGGGCCAATTTCGTGATCGCGGTCGATATTTCAAGTGACCCCGAAGGCAATCCGTCGGGCGACACCTTCCAGATACTGATGCAGACCTTCGCCATCATGGGCAAGAGCATCAACACCTTGGCCTTGAAAGACGCCGACTTTGTGGTTCGTCCGGCACTGTCGGGGGTCAAAAGTGCCGATTTCGGTGCCCGCATGCGCTCTATAGAAGCAGGCCGTGTGGCCATGCGTGCCATGCTGCCCAGCCTGAAAGCTCGTCTGGCTGAGTTTGAAGCCGGGCGCTGAACGGGCGCAACACGCACAGGCAGACATAGACCCCCGATCGGGTCGGGGGTGACAGGGGGCGGGCATGACAGGGTTCGGGCGTGAACCCCCGATCGAGTCGGCTATTTGTCATACCCGCGCATTCGGGTATCCATGGCGATCGAAGGCAAGCAGACATGGACCCCCGATCAAGTCGGGGGTGACAGGGGGCGGGGGTGACAGGGTTTTGGCATGACAGGGTTCGGGCATGACAGGGTTCGGGCATGACAGGGTTCGGGCATGACAGGGTTCGGGCGTGTACCCCCGATCAAGTCGGGTGGGGCCAATGTCTGTCATGTGCTCAGGAAATCAGCACAAAAAAAGGGCTGATCTTGCGATCAGCCCTTGAAGGGATCCCTGTTTCCCAGACGAAATTCAAAGAGATCCGAGGAGACAACTTGTCAATGAAACAGTCGGAAGCATCAACGCCCGACTGTATTCAAAATCACTTCTTTTTGCCAGCTTTTGGTGTGGCCGTTTGTGTCACGGCAGCCAGGTTGGATTCGGCCAGATCTGTGGCTTGCTTGACGGCTTTTTGCACGGACTCGAAAGCGCTGTTGGCGGCAGTCACAGCACCCTTCATCATGGCCACGGCTTGCTCGGAACCGGCAGGCGCGTTGGATGCGGCGGTGTCCACCAAAGTGGCGAACTGCTTTTGAGCAGCAGCAGCTTGGGCTTCGAAGGCTTTGGTGAACTCGCCACCAGTGCCGGAAGCGATGTCATACAGGTGACGGCTGTAAGCCGCTGTTTTTTCAGCCAAAGGCTGAAACAGGCTGGCTTGCATGGCCAGCAGGTCTTGTGCGTCTTTCACGCTCAACACGGCTTGGGTGCTGTTGGCGGACTCGTCAAGAGCGGCTTTGGCAGCGCTCAGGTTCAGTTCAACCAGCTTTTCCACGCCTTCGAAGGCTTTGGCAGTCAAGCCAAACAGGGTTTCAACGTTGGCTTTGTGCGAGGCGACGATTTGTTCAGCGGTCATCATGAGGATCTCCAGATCAAAAAAATTAAGAGGGGTTTCAAAAAGACTGCGCCGAAACTGGCCGGGGCCGTACAACATTGTTGCAGTGCAGCATGATTTGAATTTTAGGGTTTTCACGGGGTATTGCAAGGGGATCGGGTGGCTTGGTGCGCAGTTTAGAGAGGGTTTTCTAGAATCGGGGGCTCCACAAGTTGACCCATGCACGCCTACTACGCCGACCACTTTGTCTTGCCCTTGCCCGAAGGCCACCGCTTTCCCATGCGCAAGTACAGCCGCTTGCGCGACCGACTGAGCGCAGAACTACCGGGCGTGCAGATGCGCGAAGCCCCCGCCGCCAGCGACGGCGAGCTGGCGCTGGTGCACACCCCCGCTTATGTACAAGGCGTTGCCACAGGGGGGCTTGATGCCGCTTTGCAGCGTGAAATCGGGTTTCCATGGAGCCTGGCCATGGCCGAGCGGGCCCGCCGTTCAGTGGGGGCCTCGGTGGCAGCGGCCCGCGATGCGCTGGCCCAAGGCGTGGCGGGCAACTTGGCAGGTGGCACGCACCATGCCTATGCACACAAGGGCGGCGGGTTTTGTGTTTTCAACGACATTGCCGTCACCGCCCGCCTGATGCAGGCCGAAGCCTGGCGGCACCACCGCCAAAAGATGAACGTGGCCGTGATCGACTTGGATGTGCACCAAGGCAACGGCACGGCGCACATTTTTGCCAACGACCCGAGCGTGTTCACCTTGTCGCTGCATGGCGAAAAGAACTTTCCGTTCCGCAAGGAAGCCAGCGACCTGGACGTGGGCCTGCCCGACGGCTGCACCGACGAGCCGTATTTGGCCGCGCTGCACCAAGCGCTGCAAACCCTGCAAGACCGGTTTGACCCGCATCTGGTGATTTACCTGGCTGGGGCCGACCCGCACGAAGGTGATCGCTTGGGGCGGCTCAAGCTCACAGCCGACGGCATGCAAGCCCGCGACCGCGTGGTCATGGACTGGGCCTGGCAGCGAAAACTGCCCGTGGTGATGTGCATGGGCGGGGGTTATGGCCACGACATCGAGACCACGGTGCAGGTGCAAATGCAAACTTGGGATGTGGCATTGGGCTATTGGCAACGCTGGCACAATCAACAGTCATGAATTCGCCCGCCACACCTTCCGTGAAGCCTCAAGCCGACGCCCGCAGCAGCTACAAGGCGTTCCGCGCCATTGGCACCCGCTGGATGGACAACGACGTTTACGGTCATGTGAACAACGTGGTCTATTACAGCTGGTTCGACACGGCGGTGAACGCCACGCTGATCGAGCAGGGCGTGCTCGACATCCACGCGGGTTCGACCATCGGCCTGGTGGTGGAAACCCAGTGTTTTTACTTTGCGCCGCTGGCCTTCCCGCAAACCATTGACGCGGGCATCCGCGTCGCCAAGCTGGGCACCTCGAGCGTGCGCTATGAGGTGGGTCTTTTCGCTCAAGGTGAAGACCTGACCGCCGCCCGAGGCCATTTTGTGCACGTGTACGTGGACCGCGAAACCCGTCGCCCCGTGCCCCTGCCTGCCGCACTCAAAACATTTCTGGAGACTTTGACATGAGCATTCTGAACATTGGATCCCAGGTCAGCACCCGCGTGAACGACCCGGCCAGCGTGGACGCGGCCATCCTGAGCCGCTTTTCGGCCCGCGCTTATTTGCCCCAGGCGGTGGAGCGCAGTGTTTTGCAAGAGGTGCTGAGCGTTGCGGCACGCTCGCCCAGCGGCACCAACACCCAGCCCTGGAAAGTCTATGTGCTGCAGGGCGCCAAGCGCGACGAGCTGGTGGCCAAGACCTGCGCCGCGCACGACGCCATCAGCGCCAACCCCGCGCTGGCGTCTGAATACGCAGAGTCCTACGACTATTACCCCGAAAAATGGGTCAGCCCCTACATCGACCGCCGCCGCGAATGCGGTTTTGGTCTCTATGGCGTGCTGGGCATCGGCAAAGGCGACAAAGAGCGCATGCACGCGCAGCACCAGCAAAACTTCCGCTTCTTTGATGCACCCGTGGGCCTGATCTTCACGATTGACAAGGTCATGGGTCGTGGCAGCTTGCTGGACTACGGCATGTTCTTGCAAAGCATCATGGTGGCAGCACGCTCGCGTGGCCTGCACACCTGCCCGCAAGCGGCGTGGAACGGCTTCTCCAAAATCATCCTGCCCCATGTGGGCGCGGGCGAGAACGAGATGGTCGTTTGCGGCATGGCGCTGGGTTATGCCGACGAGTCGGCGCTGGTCAACACTTTCCAGACCACCCGCGTGACGTCGCAGGATTTCACCCACTGGGTGGAGTGAGCTCGCAGTTCTGAGAAGAAAGGAACAAGTTTGGGTTTCGACGGCTTGGCGCTTCAACTGCTCAATGGCCTGAGCCACGCCACCACCTTGTTCCTGATGGCATCCGGGCTGACGCTGATTTTTGGCGTGACCCGGATTGTCAATTTCGCGCACGGCAGCTTCTTCATGCTGGGTGCTTTGTGGTCGGCACATGCCGTCACCCACTGGTGGCCCGCGATGGCCGACACCGCTTGGGGCTATGGCACGGCCATCCTTATGGGCGCGTGCCTGGCGGCCTTGCTCGGGGCCATCACCGAGGTGCTGCTCTTAAAGCGCATGCGCCATGCCCCCCAGCTCTACCAACTGGTCGCCACTTTTGGCCTGACGCTGGCGTTGCACGACGCCATGCGCTGGTATTTCGGGCCGGAAGAGGTTTTTGCCCCGCGCTTTCCGGGCCTCAAGGGCGCGATTGAACTGGGCGAGTCGTATTTCCCGACCTGGCAACTCTTCACGCTGGTGCTGGGCCCACTCGTCTGGCTGGGCCTGCACCTGTTGCTCACGCGCACGCTGTGGGGCCAGCGTGTCAAAGCCGCCACGCAAGACCGCGAGATGTTGGATGCCTTGGGCGTGAACCCCGCACCCCTCATGCTGGGCGTGGTCATGCTGGGCTGTGGCCTGGCCGGTTTGGCCGGGGCGCTGCAGCTGCCGCGTGAACCGGCCAATTTGCAGATGGACGTGAACGTGGTGGTCGAGACCTTTGTGGTCGTGGTCACGGGCGGGCTGGGCAGCATCGGCGGGGCTTTTGCTGCGGCTGTGCTGATTGGTGTGATCCATGCTTTGGGTGTGAGTTTTTTCCCGCAGGCCACGCTGGTGTTGGTGTTTTTGACCATGGCGGTGGTGTTGGTTTGGCGGCCTCAGGGCTTGGCTGGTTCTGCGGCCCATGCCGAACAGCGTGAAAGCGTACCCGTGTTTGCACTCTGGCCTGTGGCGTGGGTTGGGCGTGCGATGTTTGCGGCAGTTTTTGTGAGCTTGACGCTGTTGGCTTGGGGGCAGGGCGACTACGGGCGCAGCCTGGCAGAAGACGTGATGGTGATGATGTTGTTTGGCCTCAGCCTGCAGTGGATGATGGCGCTGGGCGGTCTGGTCAGTTTTGGCCATGCCGCATTTTTTGCACTGGGCGCTTATGGCGCGGCGCTGGCACACCTGCACTGGGGTTCGGGCCTGTTGACGTCCTTGGCCGCCGGCATGGCGCTGGCGCTGACCGTGGCCTTGGTTTTTGGCGCTTTGGTGGTGCGCAGCAGCGGGGTCTACTTGGCGATGCTGTCGCTGGCGCTGGCGCAAATGGTCTGGGCGGGCGCGACCCAATGGGTGGGCCTCACGGGGGGCGACAACGGACTGATTGGTCTGCGTCTGGTCGATCCCGAGCAACGTCCATTTTGGGATGCCGCGCTGTGCGCGGGCGTGTTGCTGGCGCTGGCGGGCATGGCCCGTGTGGTCGGGTCCAGTCGGGGCGCGGCTTTGCAGGCCTTGCGCGATGCCCCGCTGCGGGCAGCCGCCAGCGGTTTGCCGGTGCAGGCTTTGCGCTACCAGGTGTTTGTGGGCAGCGCCACTTTGGCCGGGCTGGCCGGGGGCTTGTGGGCCGCTTTCAAAGGCGCGGTCTTTCCCTCGGTGGCCTCGGTCGCCATGTCGGTCGATGCCTTGCTGGTCATTTTGTTGGGCGGGGTGCACCAGTTATGGGGTGCGGCAGTGGGCAGTGCACTTTTGGTCTGGGGCGGGGCCGAACTGGGGCAGGGGCTGGATTATTGGCGCGGCGTTTTGGGCTTGGTGATCATGGCCGTGATGGTGCTGGCCCCGAGCGGCGTGCTGGGTGGGGTGCAAATGTTGTTGACCCGGTTTGGGCCCATCAAGGGGCGAACCGCATGAGCCCGATGAACACAACCGTATTGCAGGTGCGCGGTCTGGCCAAGCATTTTGGCGGGGTGCGGGCGCTGGACGGTGTGGATTTTGACGTGCCAGCAGGCCAGTGCGTGGCCCTGATCGGGCCCAATGGCGCAGGCAAATCGACCTGTTTTGCCTGCCTGGCGGGTCAGCAGGTGCCCACGTCGGGTGATGTGCTCTGGCAAGGCCAGTCGCTTTTGGGCAAGCCGCCCGCCGAGCGTCAGCGCCTGGGCGTGGCCCGCACCTTTCAGGTGGCGCAAACCTTTGAGGCGCTCACGGTGCTGCAAAACATCCAGCTGGTGCTGCGCAGCGACCAGCTGCTGGCCTGGTGGGACCGGCTGGACCGCCGCCAGTCCGAGCGGGCGCTGCAACTGGTCGCGCAAGCGGGCTTGCAGGCTCAGGCCCATGCCAGCGTGGCCGACTTGCCCTATGGCGCGAAAAAGCGCCTGGAGCTGGCCATGGCCTTGGCGGGTTTGTCGGCCACCGGGCCATCCTTGCTGTTGCTGGATGAACCCGCTGCCGGTCTCGCCCTGGCCGAGCGTGCCGACATGATGGCGCTGGTGCGGCAGCTTGCCACGCAAGGCGTGACGGTGCTCTACACCGAACACAACATGGACGCCGTGTTTGGCGTAGCTGACCGGGTGCTTGTGCTCATACAAGGCCGCTTGGTGGCCGATGGCAAGCCCGAAGCCGTGGCGCAAGACCCGCAGGTGCGCGAGCGTTACCTGGGGTTCGACTTCGACATGAAAGGCCTGCTCGATGCTCACCGTTGAAGGTCTGAACGCCTGGTATGGCCAAGCTCAGGCATTGTTCAACGTCAGCCTGACGGTGGGCGAGGGCGAGCTGGTCGTCATTCAGGGTTTGAATGGCGCGGGCAAATCTACCTTGCTACAAAGCTTGATTGGCATCGGCCCCCGTGCGCAAGGCCGAATCCATTGGCAAGGCCAAGCGATTCAGAACTGGCCCGCCCATCGCCGAGCTCGGGCGGGCCTGGGTTTTGTGGCCGAAGACCGGCGCTTGTTCACTGGCTTGTCGGTGAAAGAAAACCTGTGGATCGCTGCCAGTTCTGGTTCCGCCCCAAGCGGTCAGGCCACGCCCGTGCAGCGCTTTGACCGCGTCATGGCTTTGTTTCCGCAGTTGCAGGTCATGTTGCACCGCTCGGCCAGCCAGATGAGTGGGGGCGAGCAGCAAATGCTGGCGCTGGCCCGCACGCTGATGACCGGCCCGCGATTACTGCTGTTGGACGAGCCTTGCGAGGGCATTGCTCCGGTGCTGGTGGCGGCCCTGCGCGATGCGTTGCTGCAACTGACCCAAGAAGGGGTGGCCATGCTGGTAGCCGAACAGAACCAGATTCTGGCCGGTCACGCGCAGCGGGTGTTGACGCTGGTCGGTGGTCGGCTGGCCTGAGCAGACTTCAAAGCCAGCGAAAGGCCAGTGCGGCCACCACGGTGGGCGGGATGGCTGCCAGCAAAAGCTTCAAGGGCGCGATGTTGCTGTCCGGAAAATATCCCTTGAGGATGGCTGCACCAGCTGGGTTGGGCGCATTGGCGATCAGCGTGAGGCCGCCGCCAGTCACCGCGCCGGCCACCAGCGCCACCTTGAAATCAGCACTCAAGCCAGGCACCAGTGAACCCAAGTAGGTGATGGCCGCATTGTCAGTGATAGCGGTGAGTAACATAGCGCCGTAAAAGACAGCATCGGCTGGCAAGCCCAGCAGCAAAGGTTCGAGCCACCACTGTTGCAAGCCACCCAGAACCACCAGCCCGGCCAGAAAGAACGATACCAGCAGCGCTTCGCGCAAGATCAGCGGACTTTGGTGCTCGCGCCAGGCTGTGACAAATCCCAGAAACAACAGCATCAACCCGATGAAAACCACCGGATGGTGTGCAAAAAAGACAACGCCGCCCAAAAACAGCAGATGCATGCCCATGATGCCTGCCGGGACGGATGCTCCTTGTGGGGCGGGCGCCTGTGGCAGTGCGGTCAGCTCGCGGCGGAACAGCCAGCTTGCCCCTAGGGCATTGACGAGCACAGCCAGGGCAGCTTTCCAGCCAAAGGTCTGAAGCATGAACGCAAAATCCCATTGCCATACGTGGGCGACCATGAGCACCGGGGGGGCGGCAAATGGCGTCAGCGTGCCGCCAATCGACACGTTGACGAAGAGCGCGCCCAATGTCGCGTATTTAAGCCGTTCGGACACGGCCTGGGCAAAGAGCGTGTCCCGCAGCAGCAGCGCCCCCAGGGTCATGGCGGCAGGCTCGGTGATGAACGAGCCCAGTAGCGGCAACAAGGCCATGACCAAAATGTAGGTGGGCATGCTCTGCGGCCCTGGCCACAAGCTGGCCAGGCGCACGACCAGCCGGTTTGCAAGGGTCAGCACTGGGCGGGTGCCTGCGATCACCATCACGGCGAAGACGAACAGCGGTTCTGTGAAATTGCGTGACTCCAGATAAGTCAGGGTTTGGTTTTGGCCGATCAGCATGAAGGACATGGCCATCAGGATGCTGGCCCAGAGGCCGAAAACAACCTCGACCTCGCCCAGCAGATGCCAAAGGCCGGCATAGCGAGGGTGCTTGCGGGCCAGCTGTTCAAAATGTCGGGTGGAAAACGAGTGAATCAGGGCCAGGGCAAAAATCGCAGCGGCAAGCCATTGCAGGGCGATGGGGACAGGCGTGGGCATGGAAAGACTCCGTTTGCGAGGCGGCCCGACCTTCGCAAAAAACCTGTTGCCCCGAATGCAGTGCAACACCCGCTGTAATCTTAGCGGATCGATCGGCCCCGCTGTCATATTTGGTTAATATCAGCCTTCCAGCTTTTGCGTCGCCCCGGTCTTGTGGGGCAGATAACCCCTGCCATGATCATCACCAGTCTGCTCGACACTGACCTCTACAAATTCACCATGATGCAGGTGGTGCTGCACCAATTTCCGGGGGCGCAGGTCGAATACAAATTCAAATGCCGCAACCCGGGCGTGCCGCTGGCCCCGTTTGCCAAGGAAATCCGGGAAGAAATCCGCTCCTTGTGCAGCCTGACTTTCAAAGAAGGGGAGCTGCAATACCTGCGATCGCTGCGCTTCATCAAAAGCGACTTTGTTGATTTTCTGGACTTGTTCAAACTCAATGAAAAATACATCCAGGTCACGGCGCTGGCCACAGGCGAGATCGACATCACCATCCAGGGCCCCTGGCTGCACACCATCTTGTTCGAGATCCCGGTGCTGGCCATCGTCAACGAGGTGTACTTCCGCAACACACAGAAGGTACCGGACCTGATGGAGGGCCGTCGCCGCCTGGACACCAAAATCGCTCAGTTGCAGGCCCCTGGTCTTGAGGCCCTCAAAATTGCCGACTACGGCACACGCCGCCGCTTTTCTCGGGCTTGGCACGAAGAGGTGCTGCGTGTCTTGTCAGCCCGTCTGGGCACTGGCCCAACAGGGCAGTTCGCAGGCACCAGCAATGTGTACTACGCCTATTTGCTGGGATTGACCCCGCTGGGCACCATGGCGCACGAGTATTTGCAGGCCTGCCAGGCACTGGGCCCACGCTTGCGCGACAGCCAGATTTTTGCTTTTGAGTCCTGGGCCAAGGAATACCGGGGCGATCTGGGCATTGCCCTGTCCGATGTGTACGGGTTCAATGCCTTTTTGCGTGACTTCGACTTGTACTTTTGCAAGCTGTTTGACGGGGCCCGTCACGACAGTGGTGACCCGTTCAGCTGGGGCGAGCGCATGATTGCGCACTACGAGCAAAACCGCGTCAACCCCAAAACCAAGACGCTGATCTTCAGCGACAGCCTGACCATTCCGCGCACGATCGAGTTGTTCGAGCAGTTCCGGGGCCGTTGCCAACTGGCTTTCGGGGTGGGCACCAACCTGACAAATGACCTGGGCTATGAGCCGCTGCAGATCGTCATCAAGATGACGCGTTGCAACGGCCAACCGGTGGCCAAATTGTCCGACACGCCTGGCAAGGGCATGTGCGACGACGAGAAGTATTTGGCCTATTTGCGCCAGGTTTTTGAAATCGACCCTTCGGTCGCTGTGCACTGATACGGAAAGCTGCCATTCATGTTGACCCTTTTGATTCTTGTATTTGTCTTGGCCTATGCCGCTATTGCCTTAGAGCACCCGCTCAAGGTGAATAAGACCGCCACGGCTTTGTTGGCCGCCGGACTCCTTTGGACCATTTACGCACTGGGGTCCAGCGACGCTGCTGCGGTGTCGCATGAATTGGGCGAGTCCTTGATGTCCACGGCGCAAATTGTGTTTTTCCTGATGGGGGCCATGGCCATCGTTGAGGTGATCGACGCGCACAACGGTTTCGAGGTGTTGACCTCGCGCATCAAGACGAGTTCACTCTCGCGTTTGATGTGGCTGGTGGGCTTGGTGACTTTCTTTCTGAGCGCTGTGCTGGACAACCTGACCACGGCCATCGTCATGGTGTCCTTGATGAAAAAGTTGCTCGCCCAGCGTGAGGACCGTCTCTTTTTTGCAGGTGCCATAGTCATCGCCGCGAATGCCGGTGGCGCGTGGACGCCCATTGGCGATGTCACCACGACCATGCTGTGGATCGGGGGACAAATTACCGCGCTGGAGATCATGAAAGGTTTGTTTTTGCCGTCCATCATCAGCTTGCTGGTGCCCCTGTCGGTCATGGCGTGGGTGTTGCGCGGACGTGCAGTGCAAGCACCGGTCCAAATGGACGGTGTCGACGGGTCCGGGACTACCGCCTTTGAGCGCAACCTGATGTTCATCCTAGGTTTGGGCATTCTGGTAGCCGTGCCTGTGTTCAAAGGCGTCACCCATTTGCCACCGTTCATGGGCATTTTGTTGGGGCTGGGGCTCTTGTGGCTGGTGGGCGATGTGGTGCACAAAGACAAGGAAGATGATGCCAAAACGCACCTCACCTTGGTCAGCGCCTTGACCCGTATTGACATGAGTGCGGTGTTGTTCTTTGTGGGCATCTTGCTGGCGGTGGCCACGCTTGAGCACACCCACATCTTGTCGTCCTTGGCCCAATGGCTGGACCGTGCCGTAGGGCGTCAAGATGTCATCGTGGTCATCATCGGCTTGGTCAGCGCGGTCGTTGACAACGTGCCCCTGGTGGCCGCGTCCATGGGCATGTACAGCTTGCAGCAATACCCCACCGACAGTTTCTTGTGGGAATTTTTGGCCTATTGCGCCGGTACTGGCGGCTCCATACTGATCATCGGTTCTGCTGCAGGCGTGGCGGCCATGGGCCTTGAAAAAATTGATTTTGTTTGGTATGCCAAAAAAATCAGCAGCTGGGCTTTGCTGGGCTACCTGGCCGGTGCTGTGGTTTACATGGTGCAATTCCAGCTGACACATTGAGCCCCCAGAGCTGTCGAATTGGAGAAATATCTTGAATCAAGCTGAAATTTTGGTCGCCCGTGCGATTTTCCCTGAGGTGCTGGATGTCTTGTCCTCTCACTTCAAAGTCGAAAGCAACCAAGCCGATGAGGTTTGGTCGGCGTCAGAATTGACCCGCCGCATGCAAGGCAAAGTAGGGGCTTTAACCACTGGTAGCGAGCGGATCGACGCGGCGCTCTTGCAAGCCAACCCCCAGCTGAAGATCGTGGCCAATATGGCTGTGGGGTTCAACAATTTTGATGTGCCGGCCATGACCGCCGCAGGTGTGCAGGCCACCAACACCCCCGACGTGCTGACCGAGACCACCGCCGACTTTGGCTTTGCACTGCTCATGGCCACGGCCCGCCGCATCACCGAAAGCGAGCATTTTTTGCGTGCCGGAAAGTGGACCAAGTGGAGCTACGACATGTTTGCCGGGGCCGAGGTGCATGGCTCGACCATCGGCATCATCGGCATGGGCCGCATCGGGCAGGGCATTGCCCGCCGCGCCGCGCACGGTTTTGGCATGAACGTGATTTACCACAACCGCTCACGTTTGAGCCCCGAGTTGGAGGCCGAATGCAAAGCCCGCTATGTGGGCAAACAAGAGCTGCTGCAAACCGCTGACCATGTGATGCTGGTGGTGCCTTACAGCGCCGAATCGCACCACACCATCGGTGCGGCCGAGTTGGCGCTGATGAAGCCCACCGCCACCTTGGTCAACATTGCACGCGGCGGCATCGTGGACGATGCGGCTTTGGCCAAGGCCTTGGCTGTGGGCCAGATCGCGGCGGCAGGCCTCGATGTGTTCGAGGGCGAGCCGCAGGTCCATCCCGACTTGCTCAAGGTGCCCAACGTGGTGTTGACGCCCCACATCGCCAGTGCCACGGTCAAGACCCGCCGGGCCATGGCTCAGTTGGCAGCCGACAACCTGGTGACGTACCTGACCCGTGGCCAGGCCCTGACACCGCTGAACACCTTGCCGGGCGCTGCGGCATGAACGAATGGATCTTGCTGGCCTTGGCGGGGCTGAACCTGCTGGTGCTTTTGGTTTTGCTGTTCCGCTCCAAAACCGCGCCAGATGAAGACGCAGACACTGCCGCAGATCAAATGGCCTGGCAGCTGCAACAGTTTGCGGCCGTGCAAGCCCAGACCGAGCGGCTGGAGCGCGAGCTGCGCACCGAAATCAGCCAGTCGGGTGTGCAAGGGCGTCAAGAATCCATGCAGACGCTCACGCTGTTCCAGCAATCGCTGTTGCAACAAAGCGCAGAAGCCACCCGCACGCAAAACCAGCAGATCGACGCGCTGGCCCAGCAACTGGCTTTGCTGCAAAAAAGCCTGACCGACAGCCTGGCGCAACAGGTCAATGCCTTGTCGGAGTCGAACGCCCGGCGCTTGACCGAGATGCGCGGCACCATGGAAACGCAGCTGGCTCAGCTCCAGCAAAGTAACGCGGCCAAACTGGACGAAATGCGCCAGACCGTGGACGAAAAACTCCAAGCCACGCTGCAAGCCCGCTTGGGCGAGAGCTTCAAGCAAGTGGCCGAGCGGCTGGAGCAAGTGCACAAAGGCTTGGGCGAAATGCACAACCTGGCCCAAGGCGTGGGCGACCTCAAACACCTGCTGACCAACGTCAAGACCCGCGGCATGTTTGGCGAAGCGCAACTGGCTTCGCTGCTTGAACAGGTGCTCACCCCAGAGCAATACGCGGTGCAGGTGGCCACCCGCCCCGGCGACAAAAACCGGGTGGACTTTGCGATCCGCCTGCCAGGCCGATCGGACAACGGCGACCCTGTTTGGCTGCCGATCGACGCCAAGTTCCCCAATGAAGACTATGAGCGCCTGCTGGAAGCGCAGGGCCGTGCCGACCCGGTGCAGGCCGAGCTGTGCGCCAAGGCGCTGGAAACCCGCATCCGACTCGAAGCCAAATCCATTGCCGAAAAGTACCTCGAACCACCTTACACCACCGACTTTGCCATTCTGTTTTTGCCCACCGAAGGCCTCTATGCCGAGGTGCTGCGCCGTCCCGGCTTGATGGAAACCTTGCAGCGCGACCACCGCGTCACGCTGGCAGGCCCGACCAATTTGATGGCCTTGCTCAATGCGCTGCAAATGGGCTTCAGGACTCTGGCCCTTGAAAAACGCTCCAGCGAAGTCTGGCAGGTGCTGGGTGCGGTCAAGACCGAGTTTGGCAAGTTTGGCGATGTGCTGGACAAGGTGCGCAACCAAACGCAAACCGTGCTCAACACCCTGGACCAGGCCCAGACCCGCAGCAACGTCATGAACCGGGCTTTGCGCCAGGTCGATGCCTTGCCCGAACCCGAGGCGCAAGCGCTCTTGCCCGGCGGTGACGCTTGACAACGCCCTCGGGGCAGCCTGACCCGGCATGAAAAACCCCTTGCCTCGGCTCATCGCAGGACAGATTTTCTTGCACGCGTGCATGGCGGGCATGCGCATGGCGATCCCCTTGCTGGCCCTCAAACAGGGCTTCAGTGCCATGGCTGTGGGGGCCTTGCTGGCTTTGTTTGCCTTGACCCAGGTGTTTCTGGCTTTGCCCGCAGGGCGTTATGCCGATCGCAAGGGACTCAAAAAGCCTTTGCTGATCAGCGTGGTCATGTCGTCTGTAGGGGCCGGGCTCTCGGTCTTGTGGCCGATTTTTCCGGTCATGTGCATCAGCGCCTTGGCCACTGGCGGTGCCACCGGCATGGCCGTCATTTCACTGCAACGCCACGTCGGCCGCATGGCTCAAGACCCGACCGAACTCAAGGCCGCCTTCAGCTGGTTGTCGATTGGCCCGGCCATTTCCAACTTTTTGGGGCCGGTGCTGGCGGGCTTGCTGATTGATTACGCCGGGCCTGAGTCTGCCCACGTCACGGGCTTTCGTTGGGCCTTTTTGTTGATGGCGGTGTTGCCTTTGAGCACCTGGTTTTGGGTGCGCAGGGTGCCTGAGCTTCACAGCCCCAAGTCCATTGACAACGCCGCGCCACGCCGTGCCATGGACTTGCTGGCCGAACCCATGATGCGGCGCTTGCTGGGCGTCAACTGGCTGCTGTCGTCTTGCTGGGATGTGCACACCTTTGTGGTGCCTGTTCTGGGGCATGAGCGGGGCTTCAGTGCCTCGGTGGTGGGCACCATCTTGGGCGCTTTCGCCATCGCTGCGGCCTTCATCCGGGTCTGTTTGCCCTGGATTTCGCGCCATGTGCAAGAACACCAGATCATCACCGGGGCCATGCTGTGCACGGCGCTGCTGTTTGGTCTTTACCCCTTCATGCCCACGCCCTGGAGCATGGGGCTGTGCTCGGTGCTGCTGGGTTTGGTGCTGGGCACGGTGCAGCCCATGATCATGAGCACTTTGCACCAGATCACGCCACAGCACCGCCAAGGTGAAGCGCTGGGGTTGCGCCTGATGAGCATCAACGCTTCCAGCGTGCTCATGCCCATGCTGTTTGGTGCGGCGGGCGCCATTGCCGGTGTGTCTCCGGTGTTCTGGGTGGTGGGCGGTGCCGTGGGCTGGGGCTCGCGTGCCGCTTGGCGGCTCCGCCCCGGCAAGAACCACTGATCGCGCAGATTCGGCCGCAGGGGCGGCCTCCTACAACTTGGAAATGTTCAACTGGTAGAAGTCACAAATCACCTGCCATGCCGCTTCGGGCGTGTCCACATAGCGAAACAGCTTCAGGTCGTCTTTGGAAATCGTGCCTTCTTCCACCAGCACATCCATGTTGATCAGGCGTTTCCAGTAATCGCTGCCAAACAGCAAGATCGGCACAGGGCGGGCTTTGCGCGTTTGCACCAGCGTCATCACTTCAAACAGCTCGTCCAGCGTGCCAAACCCACCCGGAAAGGCCACCAAGGCCTTGGCACGCATCATGAAGTGCATTTTGCGCAACGCAAAGTAGTGGAACTTGAAGCTCAGCTCGGGCGTGACGTAAGGGTTGGGGTGTTGCTCGTGAGGCAGGGCGATGTTGAGCGCCACCGAGGGCGCACCTGCTTCTTGCGCACCCCGGTTGGCCGCTTCCATGATGCCGGGTCCGCCACCTGTGCAAATGTAGAGTTTTTCGTCGTCGGGCAAGCAAGAGCAAGACTGCGCCACCAGACGCGAGAAAACCCGGGCGTTTTCGTAATGTTGTGCGTTGCGTACCCCGGTTTCGGCTTGGGCGATGTCTTGTGGCTGGCCGCTGAGCTCAGCGACCTGCAGCTGGGCCTGCGCCATGGCCATGTCCGGGAAGCGGGCACTGCCAAATACCACCACCGTGTGCTCAATGTTGGCCTCGGTCTGCGCCAGATCGGGTTTGAGCATTTCCAATTGAAATCGGATGCCCCGGGTCTCGCGGCGCAGCAAAAACTCGGGGTCGGCAAAGGCCAGGCGGCTGGCTTGCTGCTCCAGCATGCCCGCATCGTGAAATTCGGTGTGTGTTTCAGCCCAGGCGTGAGGCAAAGAAGGCGCTTTCAGGTCTTGAATCGATTGCATGTTGCCATTGTGCCTTTGCACTGTGGCGTTTGATTCGGCTTGCTAAGGCAAGCGCCCATGAAAAAAGCCCCTTGCGGGGCTTTTGTCGGGGAACGTCTTCGATCAGACGCGCTTGCGGTATTCGCCAGTGCGTGTGTCGATTTCGATCTTGTCGCCTTGGGCCACAAACAAAGGCACGGGCACTTCCAAGCCGGTTGCGATTTTGGCTGGCTTGAGCACTTTGCCGGAGGTGTCGCCTTTGACGGCGGGCTCGGTCCAAGTGATTTCGCGCACCACGCTGGTGGGCAATTCCACCGAGATGGCTTTCTCGTTGTAGAACACCACTTCGAGTTCCATGCCGTCTTCGAGGTAGTTCAAAGCGTCGCCCATGTTGGTGGCTTCGACTTCGTACTGGTTGAACTCGGTGTCCATGCATACATACATGGGGTCTGCGAAGTAAGAGTAGGTGCAATCTTTTTTGTCCAGAATGACCTGGTCCATCTTGTCGTCGGCACGGAAAACCACTTCAGTACCGAAGTTGGCGATCAGGCTTTTGAGCTTCATGCGGACAGTGGACGAGCCACGACCGCCACGCTGGTATTCGGTGCGCAGGACGACCATGGGGTCTTTGCCGTGCATGATGACGTTGCCGACGCGGATTTCTTGAGCGGTTTTCATAGGATTTGAATCTGGAATGAAGAGGGATGGCCCTAGGCCAAGCCCATTATTCTAACCTCTGGAGGTCGGTTTTTTGGCAGGCAAGGTGGGCAGTGATCAATCCCGTGCCGTCAGGCCATGCGCCAGGCCCCCCAGCACAATGCCGCCCAAGGCCCAAAAAATGTCGGTGTTGCCTGTGCCCAACGCCGCAATGGCCGGGCCTGGGCAGACGCCAGACAAGCCCCAGCCCACGCCAAAAATGGCCGAGCCGATCAGGGTCTGGCGGTTCCAACTGGCGGGCTGGGTCAAGAACTGACCACCCAGCAAAGGACGGCCCAACCAGCGCGGAAAGCCTTTGTAGGCCAGCATGGCCAGGCCTGCGGCACCGCCCATGACCAGCATCAGGCCCCAGTCCTTGAACTGCAAAAATCCGATGACGACTTCGGGCTGCACCATGGTGGCCAGCGACAGGCCAAAGCCAAACAGCGCCCCGGCGATCAGGGTGACCAGCGCTTTGGGCAGGGTGAGGGTGTGTGGATTCACGGTGTTCATGCCAGGCCTTTCGTGGTGATGGCTAATAGGTTGGCGGTCAAAAATGCGGTGGCCATGAAAGTCAGCACCGCGCCCAGCGAGGGCAATTGCAGCGCGCCCAGCCCGCAAATGCCGTGGCCTGAAGTGCAGCCGTTGCCCAAACGAGCGCCATAACCCACCAAAAAACCGCCAATCAACAGCTGCCACGCAGGCACGCTGGTGTGCTGCGCTTCACCACCCGCCAGCGCAAAGCGCCAGACCAACGCGCCCAGCACCACGCCCAGCGCGTAGACCAGACGCCAGTGGCGCGAACTGAGAAAGCGGTCTTGCTGAAAAAACGCCCGTTTGGACACAAACGACCAACTGCTGGAAAAGACGGAACTCATGCCGCCAACCCAGCCGTTGAACAAATAAAGCAGCGCCACGCCAGCGCCAATCGTCAGGCCGCCCAGCAGGTAGTGCTGCCAGCCGAGGGGAAAGAGGGTGTTGATGAGGGTCATGGGGCGGGATTATCGGGGCTGTGAAGGGGTGACCTGGATGTCATTGTTTTGCACAAACGCAAGGAGTTGCGTGATGAGTGGCTTTTGCGCCAACAAGCGATCGAGGGCTGCTTGAGCACAGGTTGCCCAGGTTCCCAGGTTGTTGGCTGCCAATGTAGGCAGTTCTGGGTTTTCCATTCCATTCCAGACCCGTTGCGCCTTGCGCAAGCTTTCAGGTGCTTGCATCCAGTCCAAAAAGGCTTCCAGCTTGTCGTGGTGGGCGTTGTCGTCCTGCGGGTAAATGTGCCAGATGAAGGGCCGGCCTGCCCACAGGGCACGCACCAGTGAGTCTTCGCCGCGCACAAAGTTGAGGTCGCAGGCCCAGAGCATCTCGTCAAAGCCGTCTTGGCTTGTGTAGGGCAGGGCGTTCCAGTTGGGGTGCACCGCCATGCCTGCCAGTGCTTGCTGCACTGCCGCCAGTGGGCGGCCGGGGGTGACGAGCAGGTGGTGGGGGGTGTCCACCAGTTGTGCCAGCAGTTGGGGCAGGGCGGCGGGTTCGTAGCAGAACAGGCTGATCAGCAGGCCATCCGGGGCCAGGTGGGGGGCGTGCTGTTGGCGCCAGGCCGAGCGTTTGACAAGGTCAAAGTTTTGCTGGCGCTCAAGCAAGTCGGTTTCGCGCAGCAGGCCACCCGTGTCCTCTGTGAAGCCGGGGTAGAAAAATGTCTTGGTCCAGCCCTTGGCCGGGCCGCTCATCACGGGCGAAGGCAGCTGGTGCATGCGGGGCACCCAGTCTTCGGCGCTCAGGTATTCGAGGTTGATCCACCTAGGTTGTTGCGCCTGAGTGGCGACACCGTGCGCCACAAAGTTTTCGGGCAAGGTGCAGCCAAAGGCTTCGACCCAGACATCGGCCGGGGGCAGCGTTTTCAGGGTGCTGGCTTGGTTGGCATCGGTCCAGGGCCGCACTTCGATGCCGGGTTCCTGGTGGGCGTTGGGGGCCATCCAGGCCAGTGCCGAGGCGTCGTCCACCCACAGGCGCACGCGCTGACCGGCATCGCGCAGCTGGCGCGTCAGGCGCCAGCACACGCCCAGGTCGCCGTGGTTGTCGATGACGGTGCAGAAGATGTCCCAGAGTTGGCCGGTTTGCATTGGCCGATTGTCGCTGGAGATTTCACTGACAAGTTTTCACAGACAATAGCCGCCATGTCGCACACCCATGATGAAGCCCTGCTCGCGCAAGTTGCCGCGCTGCCCGCCTTGCCGGGTGTGTACCGCTACTTTGACGCGCAGGACCAGCTGCTTTATGTGGGCAAAGCGCTGAACCTCAAGCGCCGGGTGTCGAGTTATTTCCAGAAGGACCACGGCGGCACCCGCATTGGCCACATGGTCAGCAAGATCACGCGCATGGAGACCACGGTGGTGCGCTCCGAGGCCGAGGCGCTGCTGCTCGAAAACAACCTCATCAAGACGCTGCACCCGCGCTTCAACATCCTGTTTCGGGACGACAAGACTTACCCCTACCTCAAGCTCACGGGCAATGGCCGCGTGGCACTGCCCGCGCTGGTGAAGACGCCCGAGGCGCAGCATTACCCGCGTGTGGCCTATTACCGGGGCGCGGTCGAGAAGAAGCACCGCTACTTCGGGCCGTTCCCCAGCGCTTGGGCCGTTAAGGAGTCGATTCAGCTGATCCAGAAGGTGTTCAGGCTGCGCACTTGTGAGGACACGGTCTTTGCCAACCGCACCCGGCCTTGCCTGCTGTTTCAGATCAAGCGTTGCTCTGGCCCGTGTGTGAACCTGATCAGCCCCGAGGACTACAAAGCCGACGTGCAGCATGCCGAGCAGTTTTTGCGCGGCGAGACCCAGGCGCTGATGCGCGAGATGGAAGCGCGGATGATGGCCCACGCCGATAAGCTCGAATTTGAGCTGGCGGCCGAGGTGCGCAACCAGCTGACAGCGCTGTCGCGGGTCTTGCACCAGCAGTCGGTGGACACGGCTGTGGACACCGATGCCGACATTTTGGTGGCCAAGGTGCAAGGTGGCCGCGCCTGTGTGAACCTGGCCATGGTGCGCGGTGGACGGCATCTGGGCGACCGGCCTTACTTTCCGGTGCATGTGCAAGATGCGCAGGACTTGCTGGGGCTGGATGATGCAGAGACCCAGCGCCCCGTCGAGGTGCAGGTGCTCGAAGCCTTTTTGGCGCAGCACTACATTGGCGTACCCGTGCCCCCGCTGTTGATTTTGAGCGCGGCGGTTGACAAAGCTTTGATTGAGGCGCTTTCGGCGCAGTCGGGCGTGAAGATCAGCACGGTGACGAATCCGCGCGAGCACCGCCGTGTGTGGCTAGAGATGGCCGAGAAAAACGCCGAGCTGCAACTGGCCCGTTTGCTGGCCGAAGAAGGCTCGCAGCAGGCCCGCACCCGGGCGCTTGCCGAGACGCTGGACTTGGCCCCAGACGATTTGGACCAGCTGCACATCGAGTGCTTTGACATCTCGCACACGGCGGGCGAAAACACGCAGGCGTCTTGTGTGGTGTTTCGCCAGCACAAGATGCAAAGCAGCGACTACCGCCGCTACAACATCGAGGGCATCACCCCGGGCGACGATTACGCCGCCATGCGCCAGGTGCTGATGCGCCGCTACGGCAAGCTGGCCGAAGCTTTGCGTTCGGGCGAAGGCACGGCCCGGCTGCCGGACTTGGTGCTGATCGACGGCGGCAAAGGCCAGGTGAGCATGGCGCGTGAGGTGTTCAGCGACTTGGGGCTGGATTTGTCGCGCATTGTGGGCGTCGAAAAAGGCGAGGGCCGCAAAGTGGGGCTGGAAGAGCTGGTGTTTGCCGATGGTCGCGAAAAGGTCTACTTGGGCAAGGATTCGGCCGCCCTCATGCTGGTGGCCCAGATCCGCGACGAGGCGCACCGCTTTGCCATCACGGGCATGCGGGCGCAGCGGGCCAAGGTGCGCATGGGCGGCAGCAAGATTGAAGAGATCCCCGGCATCGGCCCGCGCAAACGGGCCAAATTGCTCCAGCGTTTTGGGGGTGTGCGCGGCGTGGAAAGCGCCAGCGTGGAAGACTTGCTGGGCGTGGAGGGCATTTCACGCGAGTTGGCCGAGAGCATTTACAACGCCCTGCATTGAGTTCTTGGCCCATCAGCCCACGAAAACCCCGTTTGGCGTGCCACAATGAAGCCCATGTTTTTCACGATTCCCACCATCATGACCTGGACGCGCATTGTCGCGATCCCTTTGATCATTGGCGTGTATTACCTGCAGAGCCTGACGGTGGAAACCCAAAACATGATCGCCACGGTCATGTTCGTGCTCTTTGCCATCACCGATTGGCTGGATGGTTATCTGGCCCGCAAACTCAACCAGACCTCGGCTTTTGGTGCCTTTTTAGACCCGGTGGCCGACAAATTTCTGGTGTGTGCGGCCTTGCTGATTTTGGTGCACATGAACCGGGTGCATGTGCTGATTGCCTTGGTCATCATCGGCCGCGAGATTGCCATTTCATCGCTGCGCGAGTGGATGGCCCAGATCGGCGCGGGCAAGAGTGTGGCGGTGCACATGGTGGGCAAGCTCAAGACCACGGTGCAGATGGTGGCCATTCCTTTTTTGCTGTACGACGGCATGTTGTTTGGCGTGATCGACACCCGCGATTGGGGTGCTGTGCTGATTTTGATTGCCGCCGTGCTGACCATCTGGTCCATGGTTTATTACATGCAAAAGGCCCTGCCTGAAATCCGGGCACGGGTGAAATGACCGAGACCCAGGATTCAACGGCCTGGATCAAGGCCATGCCCGTCGTGTTCGTGCTGATCTGGAGCACCGGTTTCATCGTGGCACGCTACGGCATGCCGCATGCACCCCCCTTTAGCTTTTTGCTGGTGCGCTACCTGCTCTCCATTTTGTGTTTTTTGCCCTGGATATGGCTGGCCCGCGTCAAGTGGCCTCAAAACCGGATGCAGTTGTTGCACTTGGCGGTCACTGGCATCTTGATGCATGCGGGCTACCTTGGTGGCGTATGGGCTGCGGTGAAGGCGGGCATGGGCTCGGGTTTGTCTTCCCTGATCGTGGGCTTTCAGCCGGTGCTCACCGCGATTTGGTTGTCTTACAGCTTGCGGGGTTCGGACCAACCGAGCGTGTCGCGCCGCCAGTGGTTGGGCTTGCTGCTGGGTTTTGCTGGCTTGCTCATGGTGGTCTGGCGCAAGCTCACTTTGGGCTCACCCATGGACCATGTGACCCCCATCAACATGGCCTTTGCCATTGGGGCTTTGCTGAGTATCACCATCGGTACGCTTTACCAAAAGCGCTTTGTCCAGCCTTGCGATGTGCGCTCGGCCAACACGGTGCAATTGATGGCCGCTTTTGTGGTCACCTTGCCCTTGGCCCTGGCCGAGCCTGAGGCCATGCGCTGGAACGCCGAACTGGCGGGCGCCATGGCTTGGTCGGTGTTGGGCCTGACTCTGGGCGGAAGTTCACTGCTTTACATGCTGATCCAGCGCGGTGCAGCGGCGTCGGTGACCAGCTTGATGTACATGGTGCCTCCCACGACGGCCATCATTGCCTGGTTGTTGTTCGGTGAGACCATCACGGCAGCCACATTGGCAGGTACCGTACTCACGGCATTGGGCGTGAGCTTGGTGGTTCGGCCGTCACGTAAGTGAAAGACCCACAGGGCCTTCGTCGCTAAGCTGATGGTTTGACAAGGCACAGCCTTTTTTATTTTTTGATCCTGAAAGTTTTTCTATGACCAAGCATCGCATCGCCGTGATTCCAGGAGATGGCATTGGCAAGGAAGTCATGCCTGAGGGGCTGCGTGTGATGGACGCCGCAGCCCGGAAGTTTGGCATCGACTTGCAGTTTGACCATTTCGACTTCTCAAGCTGGGACTATTGCGAAAAGCATGGCCAGATGCTGCCCGACGATTGGAAAGACCAAATTGGTGGCCACGATGCACTCTACTTTGGTGCGGTGGGATGGCCGGACAAGATTGCCGACCACGTTTCGCTTTGGGGGTCTCTGCTGTTGTTCCGTCGTGAGTTTGATCAGTACATCAACCTGCGCCCGGCCCGATTGATGCCTGGCATCATCGCGCCCGTGGTGCGCCGCGACGGCAGCGCACGCCAGCCCGGCGAGATCGACATGTACATCGTGCGTGAAAACACCGAAGGTGAATACTCCAGCGTGGGTGGCCGCATGTTTCCGGGGACCGAGCGCGAAATCGTGATGCAAGAATCCATCATGACCCGCATTGGGGTGGACCGTGTCTTGAAGTTTGCGTTTGAATTGGCCCAAACCCGGCCCAAAAAGCACCTGACCAGCGCCACCAAATCCAACGGCATTGCCATCACCATGCCCTATTGGGATGAGCGCGTGGCCGAGATGGCCAAGGCTTATCCGGGCATCAACGTGGACAAATTCCACATCGACATTCTGACCGCGCACTTTGTTCAGCGTCCCGACTTTTTTGACGTGGTTGTGGCCAGCAATTTGTTTGGCGACATCCTGAGCGATCTGGGGCCTGCATGCACTGGCACGATCGGCATTGCGCCCAGCGCCAACTTGAACCCGGACCGCAAGTTCCCATCGCTGTTTGAGCCTGTGCATGGTTCAGCGCCCGACATTGCAGGCAAGGGCATTGCCAACCCCATCGGCCAGATCTGGTGCGGCGCCATGATGCTGGAGTTTTTGGGCCACAAAGACGCACATGATGCGGTTTTGGGTGCCATAGAAAAGGTGCTGGCCGCAGGTGCAGATGCGCCGCGAACGCCGGATCTGGGTGGCAAGGCCACAACATCCGATGTGGGGCGCGCCATTGCCAATGCGTTGTGATGGGGCGTTTTGACAAATGGGGCAGGGGGGCTGGGCTTTGAAAAAATCGGATGTCAACACTCTGCATGGCGCATTTTCAACGCTAGAATTCACAGCTCACAGTCGTGACTGTGGATTTCATGTCCAATCCACAGCCGGTGATGCCGGGTTGTAACTTCAAGAGGTTTCTTGTGAACAAAACAGAACTGATCGAACACATTGCAAAACAAGCTGACTTGTCCAAAGCAGCTGCAGGCCGTGCATTGGAAGCCACCATGGGCGCTGTTCGGGCTACTTTGAAAAAAGGCGGCACAGTTTCTTTGGTCGGCTTCGGTACATTTGCTGTCGGCAAACGTGCTGCCCGAACTGGTCGCAATCCACGCACTGGCGCAGCGATTAAAATCAAGTCAGCCAAAGTTCCAAAGTTCCGCCCAGGTAAAGCCCTGAAGGACGCTTTGAACTGACAACACTTTTTCAGGTGGGGCGCTTAGCTCAGTTGGTAGAGCGGCTCCTTTACACGGAGTAGGTCGGCGGTTCGAGACCGTCAGCGCCCACCACCACAAAAGTAAAGGCGAACCCTGTGTTCGCCTTTTTTCTTGATAACCCGAGACTTCGATCATGTTTGATTCCATTCGCAACAACTCAAAAATCTGGATGGGGTTGTTGTTCTTGTTGGTGATACCTTCTTTTGTCCTGGTGGGCATTGAGGGTTACAGCCGATACGAAGACAAAGGCGCTGTGGTTGCCAAAGTCGATGGGCAAAAAATCAGCCAAGCCGAATGGGATGCTGCTCACCAAAATGAGGTCGACCGCATTCGTGCCTCGGTGCCCAATCTGGATCCCAAATTGCTCGATTCGGCAGAGGCCCGCTATGCCACTCTGGAACGCTTGGTCAATGATCGTTTGATTGCGATCGCTTCAGAAAAACAACTGCTCGTGACCAGTGACCAGCGCTTGGCGCGTTACCTGCAACAAGATCCATCGATCGCCGGATTGCGTGGGGCCGACGGCAAACTCGACATGGAACGTTATCGCCAATTGGCGGCCAGCCAGGGAATGACCCCTGAAATGTTGGAAGCCCGTGTGCGTCGTGATTTGTCCAATCAGCAAGTGTTGGCTGGTTTGCAAGGCTCGACCTTTGCGACGCAGCGCCAAGCCGATATGGCGCTGGATGCATATTTACAGCGTCGTGAAATTCAAGTCCAGCGGTGGATGCCTGCAGACTTTGCCGCCAAGGTTCAGGTGACCGATGCGGACCTGGAGCGGTATTACCAAGAAAAATCTGAACGCTTTCGCTCGGTTGAAAACGTGGATGTTGAATTCCTGGTGCTTGACGTTGCCGCCTTGCAAGCCAAGATCGTTCTGCCCGAGCAAGACTTGAAGACCTATTACGAACAGAATTTGCAGCGACTGGGTGGCCAAGAGCAGCGCCGCGCAAGCCATATCCTGGTCAATGCGGCCAAGGACTTGCCTGCTGCTGACAAACAAAAAGCCCGTGCCAAGGCCGAAAGCCTGTTGGCTTCCGTGCGCAAGGCCCCTAAAACTTTTGCAGAAGTTGCCCGCAAGAATTCTGACGACACGGGTTCTGCCAGCCGTGGCGGTGATCTCGACTTTTTTGCTCGTGGCGCGATGGTCAAGCCTTTCGAAGACGCTGCTTTTGCACTTCAAAAAGGCGACATCAGCGACATCGTGGAGTCGGATTTCGGCTTCCACATCATTCAGCTGACCGATGTCAAACTGCCTCAGGCGCCTTCGTTCGAGTCCATGCGCCCCCAACTGGAGGCTGATCTGCGCAAGCAACAGGCCCAGCGTCAGTTCGCTGAGTTGGCCGAGTCTTTCAGCAACAGCGTGTATGAACAGTCAGACAGCTTGGCGCCTGTGGCCGAGCGCTTGAAATTGACGGTTCAAAAGGCCCAGGGCCTGAAACGCGTGCCTGCTGCGGGTGCCCAGGGTGTGATGAACAACCCTAAATTGTTGCAGGCGGTTTTTTCTGAAGATGCGGTGGTTAAACGCCGCAACACAGCGGCGATCGAGGTCGCCCCCAACACCTTGGCGTCTGCCCGGGTTGTCAATCACCGCCCGGCCACTGTGCGTCCGTTTGAAGAAGTCAAAGCCGATGTGCGACAGCTTTTGATTCAGGCCAAATCTGCTGAATTGGCCAAAGCCGAGGGCCAGTCCCGATTGGCAGCCTGGAAGAGCGAGCCTGCGCAAGCCAATGTGGGCCAAATCCTCAAGGTGTCACGGGAGCAAGCCCAAGCGCAGCCTCAAGCTTTGGTCGAGGCGGCTTTGCGTGCGGACCCTGCACACATGCCTGTTTTGACGGGCGTTGACTTGGGCTCCGAGGGTTACGCCATTGTTCGTGTGAACAAAATTGTGCCTCGCCCGGAGCTGTCCACTCAACAAGCCGAGCAAAGTCGTCAGCAATTTGCCCGTCTGTGGGGCCAGGCCGAATCGCAGGCTTATTTGGCCAGTTTGAAGTCTCATTTCAAAGTTGAAATGCTGGCTGAAAAACCTCAAAAGATGAGTGAATCTGCAGCCAAAAAGCCCTGAGCTTCAGGCTATAATATCGATCTACGGTGGCTGTAGCTCAGTTGGTAGAGTCCAGGATTGTGATTCCTGTTGTCGTGGGTTCGAGCCCCATCAGCCACCCCAGTCTTCTAAATCGTTGATTTAAAAGGAATTTTTAAGCATTTATCACCCAAGGGGTCATACCTAGGGGTCATACATGGCTTTAAAAGTTCCCAGGCTTGCAAAAAGTCGCAACGGTGTTTTCTTTGTCCGAGTCCTGTGGCGTGATGCCACAGGCAAGCGACACATCAAACAAATCAGCTTGCAAACCAAACAACCCGCCTTAGCGCGGGTTTTGGCGTTAAAGTTCAATTTTGAAATTGAAGCAACGCACCCCATGGGCAGTAAAAAAATTCCTGATTTGCTGGGACTCAATCCCCTCAAAATCACCACCGCCACAGGCGAAGTGGTGGACTTTGACCCCAGCAACCCAGCGGAAGCGGCCTATGCTGACAAGATAATTCATCAGGCACGCGAACAAGCCCAAACCCAAGTTCAAATGAGCCAGGCACAACTGAACGAGTTGCAAAGCCAACACTTGGAAAAAATGCGCACCAGTGAGGCCGCATTCAGGCAGCTAGAAGCGCAGCAAGACCCCTACCGATACGCCAGCCACAGCATCACCGCCACGGCAGCCATATCGCTGAAAGACGCACTAGAACAGCACTACGGCGAAGAAGACAGGCGCGGCCACGCAGCCAAAACCATGCTGGAAAAAAAAGCCGTCTTTGCCGACTTTTTGGGCTTCTTTGGCGACAGCCCATTGAGCGACATCACCCGCGAGCGTATCGGCATGAAGGACGGCTGGCGAGATACGGAATACAAACGCCCCAACGAAAAGCATCCCGACAAAAAACGCTCTGGCAACACACTGGAAAAACGCAGAGGCTATCTGTCTAAATTTTTTGAATGGGCACACGATGCGGGCAAATACCCACGCGACAACCCCATGACCCAAAAAATGGCGACCAAAGCGGAAATGAACCTCCAACGCACACCGTGGGCAGAGTTCACCAACGGCGATATCAAAGCCCTGTTCGGTGCAAGCTACGCCAAGGAAATGGACAAGCCAGATTTTTACTGGCTGCCCTTGATGGCGCTGTTTTCAGGGGCAAGGCTGGGCGAGCTGGCTCGCTTGGAGTTGTCCACCTTTGAAGAGGTGGACGGCGTGAAATGCTACCGTATCCAAGACGGCAAAACGCTAGAAAGCCGCCGCACTGTGCCCATTCATTCGCAACTGCTGGCCCTAGGGCTTTGGGATTACGCCCAGGCACTGAAAGACAAGGGCGAGATATTTTTGATACCGCACCGACCACAAGACCCACCACGCACGCCCAAAAATAAAAGAACCAGAGACCCCGAAAAAATGACAGGGCGACAGTGGGGCCTGTGGGTTCAACAATGTGGCATCAATGACCCCAAAAAAGTGTTTCACAGTTTCAGAAGCACGGCCATTACAGATTTGCACAACACGGAAGCCAAAGTGGCCGCAATTCAAAGAAGCGTCGGGCACACCAGCCCCGAAATGGCGGGGGTGCATGGCAATTCTTATGTTCGCGGCATTGCCCTGAAAAACCTTCAAACCGCCATGGAGCACCTCAGCCACAGCCAAGTTGACTTCCAGGCGCTTAAACTACAAGACCCGACATTTGCGGCGTTTTTTGCTCACGAAGAGGCCAAGAAAAATTCCCCCGAAGCCATAGAGCGGGCGCAAAAATTGGCAAGGTATGAAAAAGCAAAAGCCGAGCGTGAAGAACGCAACAGAGATAAAAGAAAAACGGCCCCGAAAAAACAAACCCAATGACAACCCCACACAAAGAATCTGAAATGAGCGCACTCGCCCAAAGCCTATTCTTATAAGATTAAATTATGACAAATTTCAATTTACAATCACAAAAATCAAATGGAGAACCTCCAAATGATTTTTTAAGTATCCAGGAAGCCATGAAAAAAAAATCAACCGTGAAATTATATAATGGTGATTGCCTGAAAGAGTTGAGGCATGTTGAAGACAATTCAATTGACTTAATTATAACTTCGCCACCCTATGCAGACCAGCGAAAAAATATTTATGGAGGTACGCATGCAGATAAATATGTTGAGTGGTTTTTACCTATTTCTGCGGAATTGTTAAGGGTATTAAAACCAACAGGTTCATTTGTTTTAAATATCAAAGAAAGAGTAATTGACGGTGAGCGCCATACATATGTTATGGAGTTAATTATCGCAATGAAAAAACAAGGTTGGCTTTTTACAGAAGAATACATATGGCACAAAAAGAATTGCTATCCAGGTAAATGGCCTAATCGATTTCGAGATGCTTGGGAGAGATGTATTCATTTTACAAAAGAAAAAAAATTCTCAATGTATCAAGAAGAGGTAAGGGTACCAATGGGCGATTGGAAAAATTCACGTTTAAAAATGCTAAGCCAAACAGATAAAATTCGTGATGAATCAAAAGTTGGAAGTGGATTTGGTAAGAAAATTGAAAATTGGGTAGGGCGTGAATTAGCATACCCCACTAATGTTTTACACCTTGCGACTGAATGTAGCAATAGAAGCCATGCTGCTGCCTTTCCAGATAGTTTACCTGAATGGTTTATTAAATTGTTTACACAATCTGGGGATGTGGTTTTAGACCCATTTAGCGGTTCAGGGACAAGCATTAGGGTTTCAAGAAATATGAATAGAAATGCCATAGGGATTGAATTGCTGAATGAATATTGTCAGTTAACTGCTAATGAATTGGGGTTGACTAAAAGAAAATTAAAAAGTGGAGTCATTTATGAATAAATTAAATTTGGTTGACGTTGAGGATTTCATAAAAAAATCAATCTGGAGTCGATTTCACGAGAAAAAACTTCAAAAAGTTTCGACAATTACTCTTAATGATGTCATAAAAAGAAAAAATCCTTATCTTTTTAAAGCAAAAAATTCAAAGTCCGCAAATGATTTTATTAGTGCCGTTCTGTCTGCTGCAATTTCATCAGGCGAGGAGACGACATTCGGAAATTTCATGGAGGAGATTGCTTTATTTGTGTGCGAAAAAGTTTATTCGGGCCGAAAATCTGGTATCAAAGGAATTGACTTGGAGTTTGAAAGTAATAACAATAAATATATTGTTTCAATAAAGAGCGGGCCCAATTGGGGTAATTCTGGACAAATTAGGCAAATGCTGACAAATTTTAGAACGGCACAAAAAACCCTTCAAACTTCTGGCGGACACCGAAGTTCAAATTTTATTTTTATTGAAGGGTGTTGTTATGGGACAGATTCAACACCAAACAAAGGAACTCATCAGAAACTATGCGGCCAAGAATTTTGGAGTTTTATTTCAGGTGAATCCGAAAATTTATACAAAGACCTTATCGAGCCGTTTGGGCATGAAGCTAAAATTCAAAATGACAAAATAATAGATGCATATAATGCAAAGTTGAATATTTTAACAAAAGATTTTGTTGCGCGATTTTGCAATAGTGATGGTGAAATAAATTGGAATGAGCTTGTGGAATTCAATTCTGGCAGAAAGCTTCCAAGAATAAATGCTGAATAAGATTTTAGCAAATTAATCGAATAAATCCCAATCAGGGGCGCAAGTCCAAAACAGATACACTTTAATTTTTCAAAGGAAAATCATGCAAGAAAATAACGAATCCAAAAGCTATCAAGAGTTCAAAGTAATTGAAGATGGCATCAAAAGAATCGAAGAAGTTAAAAAATTGGAAACAGAGGGGAAAACCAAGGCCGTTGAGGTCATGAAAAATTGGATACAGAGTTATTCAATCACTGCGCACGAATTGTTTGAATCCGAAGAACAACCAAAGAGCAAGAAGGCACCCACTAAAAAAACTGATTTTGAATTTGTAGTAGGTGCGACTTACGAAAAAGACGGCAATACATGGGCCTACACGGGCCAAAAAGGCAGACGCCCAACATGGGTGAACGAGGCCATTGAAAACGGAACAATCGACCAATTCAAGAAATAAGTCTGCAAGCAATTGACGCATGCACTCGCTTGTTTTTTTATTATCGATAAGGAGAAATTATGAACGAAGAAATAAAGAAAAAAATTTTTGAAGACTTATTCCTAAAATTGTTCGAGCGTGGCTTGCAAGGCGTGGACAGAACGCCTACCGTTCGTCTTCCTTTTGACGATTTTGAAGAATATTATGATACTATAAAAAATTTACAATTTGCGCCATATTCAACTTTGGATAAATTACTTTTTAAAATAGTAAAAATGTATTTTGAAGCTCAGATGCGCCCGCTATGCGAAGACCTCCGTAAAAGAAGTGAAATTATCTATAACTTAACGAAAGATTCTGAAATTGAATTGGTTGCAATTTTTAAAAATAAATGGCCGAAAATTTGCCAAGATATAGAAGCCAAACGCAACTCCACTCCACAAGAACTTCTTGATCTTCAAGCTCTCTTTGTAAACCCACAAGAATTTCTAAGCAAAAAATGACCTGAGCTTGACACTGTGAAAAAATGAAGTAGCACCGCAAACACCGAAAACAAAGAAAAATATACAGACACCTAACGCATCACTTCGTGATTGCGTTAGGTGTCTTTTTTTTGCTTACTCCCTTTTGTTTACTGGGTTTGCCATGTTTGCGCCTTGCATTACAAAGGCGATATGTAAACACTGAAAACGCTTTATTCCTACCATGTTTGCGGTGTATTACAAATATTTTTGTAATCTGTTGACTTTTGTAAACGCATTTGATAAACAATAAATATAACAAATAATTTTTAAGGGTTTTTCAAATGAAAACAATTAGTCTGCGAATAAGCGATATTCAACATTCAAAGTTGTCTGAGCTGGCCGAAAAAGACAGCACAAATATTTCGGAAGTGCTGCGCCAACAAATTCTTGTTGGTCTTGATAAAAATGAAAACGCCCAACAATGGACGATGCTAACCGAGCAAGTCAGCAAACAAGGCGCGGCTCTGGAAATGCTTTTGAAGTATCAAAAAGCAATTTATGAATGGATTCAAAAAACCAGCGCCGCAAGTCAAGGGGGTGCCAAATGAATTTTATTGCATTCATGATGGTGTCCACCACTTTGGCAATGCTTAGCCTTGTTGGCTTTGTCGTATATCTAATTAAAATAAATGGAGATGAAAAATGACCACTGAAAGCATTTCATTTTTTGACATGGAGCAGTTCAAGAGGGCTTTGAAAAAACAAAACTACCCATTGTTTGAAAAACAATTGACCGCCAAGGAATTGACGTTATCGGAATATTTTAGCCACTGTAATGATTTTCCTACCCAAATTCCAACACTGGCAGAACTCACTGGCTACATTGTGTGGGCGACCAACATCAACAAAAATTTGACGTATCAAAGTTTGGTGTATGGAATTTTGGGCAGGTTGATTAAAAAACTCAAAGAAGAACAAGCAGGTGAAGCCCATGAGTAAAAGCATTCAAAACAGCCTTCAAGACAGCATCCAAGAATTTAGCCAGCGACATGAAGTTTTCAACTTGCTCACTTGCTATCTGTTCCACCATGATTTTGGCCGCTTTGAAATGTTCATGAGGGTGAACAAATGGGACTTGGCTGAAATCATTGACTTTGCCCAGGAGTTGAGAACACCGCCCGAAGGTTTGGCACAAATCCAAATGGGGTTTCTGGCTTACCTCCATTGGCGCTTTGATATGGCCCTGGCCGAGGCATAAGGGGGCAGGCATGGGCACAAGAAAAACCGTGGTGGATTGGGGCTTCAATGTCATCCCTTTTGACCCTTCGCAGCGTGTGCGCAACTTCTGGGGGGCAGTGTTCACCATGGTTTTGTTGGCTGGCGCAACAGGGGCAGGCGTTTGGTTTGGTTTCAAGAAATGGATGGCCCACCAAATCGGATTCATGGCCGTTTTGCAGCACTTTCCCGAGGCGGTGAAGTCAGTCCCATGGGTTGCCCTTGTGTTTGCTTTGTCGCTCATGCTGGCCGTGGCCGCTGGCGTTTGGGGCTTTGTGCTGGCATTCAAACCCGTGGAGCGTTGTCGCCATGTTCGCGGACGGCGCTACCTGGACGAATCAGAAGCCTTGAAGAAGGCCCAGCAAATCACAGCCGAGGAATGCGAGGCCACGGGCGAAAGCATCGCCCTGAACGGGTTCACCTTGTCCAATGACCGAGCCACCAAGCACGCTTTGATTTCTGGTGCCGTGGGCAGTGGCAAAACCGTGATTTGTCATCACTTTTTGAAAAGCATTTTTTCAAAAAGAGAAAAAGCGTTGATTGTGGATTGGAAAGGCGACTTCACATCGGCCTACAAAAAAGCCTTGTTGTTCTCGCCCTTTGATGCCCGCAGTGTTCGCTATTGCGTGGCCGAGGACTGCACCACGGAGCTGGACGCCACCACGCTGGCCGATTCATTGATACCTGATAACAAAAAAGGCGATGCGTTCTTTGTGAATGCATCGCGCAGCGTTTTGATTGCCTTGATTGTCAAACTTCAACAAGAAAAGCCGCAGGCTTGGACATGGGGCGACTTGTATGCAGAGGCAAGCAACAACATTGAACAGATTCAATCCATTGTCCAAAAATACTACCCCCACGCCTTTGCCAACATCGCAGACGCACAGAGCAAGCAAACGCAAGGCGTGATGTCTTCCATGTTGTCCAACTTCAATTCTGTGCGTGTGCTGGCACAGGCAGAAGCCGACAACCCCAGCGCCAAGGGCTTTTCAATCCGCCGTTGGCTGGCCGACAAGACACGGCCCCAAATCATCTTGGCAGGCAACACGGAGCATGAGAACCTGTCCAAGGCATATATCAATTCCATATTGAACGCCGCAGGCGGACAGATTCAGGCACTGAAAGACGACAGCCAAAGAAAAATTTGGGTGGTGGTGGACGAATTGCCCAAGCTGGGCAAGTGTGAGGCCATCCCCAAATTGCTGGCCTTTGCCCGTTCAAAGGGTTGTCGTGTGGTGGGCATTGTTCAAGATTTTTCACAGTTGAAAGAAGCCTACGGCCAAAACGAAACCAAGGCCATGTTATCCATGGTGGGCACTTTGTTCATCGGCCAAACCGCAGGCAGCGAAACCGCCGACACCATTTGCCAACAAATCATTGGAAAGCGAGAAATTGAGCGGCGCAACATCACCGACCAGGGCGGCGGCAAGAGTTCAAGCAGTTGGTCGAGAGATGAAATCTTGGTGGTTCACCCAAGCGAGCTGCAAACCGAGCTTGGCCCCAAAAAACTGAACAATGCCAAAAAATTCACCCACATCAACGCCCTTGTGTTGGGCCTGGGTGAATACGCATTGAACCTGCCTTTTTCCTTTGTGTCCCCAACGCCTGCGCGTGAGCCATTCGTCTGGCGTGAAGTTTTTCAAAGTAAAAAATTGGAAATCCAAGCCATTCAATTGCCCGAGCCACCCGAGCAAGAAAACAAGCAAGCAGAACACGAGCAAGGCGAAATCCCCACACCCGCCATTCAAAACGCTTTACCCATGCTGGGCCATGCCTTTGAAATCGCAGAGATGGTGGACTTGCTTAAATCTAAGCCTGTGATATCAGCGCCAGTGCACACACGACAGAACTTGAAGGCCATGGAAGAAGAACAAGAAAAAGAGGAGTGAAGCCATGCTTGAAATGAAACGAATCAATGGGGTGGACTACTACAACACCTTGGCAAAAAGCGAGTATTACGCCAGTGCAGAAAAGGGCGAGCCACCAGGCGTTTGGGGTGAAGGGGCACGTTTGATAGGCATACAAGAAATATCAATCGACAACGCCACTTTGAAGGCCGTCATGACGGGCCACAAGCCCAACGGCGAGAAGTTGGCCCAAAACGCAGGAAAAGAAAATTTTCGCGTGGGGATGGATTTGACCTTTTCCGCGCCTAAATCCGTGTCCATTGTGTGGGCCAATGCAGACCCCCAATTGAGAAATGAAATCAGCCAAGCCCACGCCCAAGCGATTGAAGCGGCCATGGCTTACATGACCCCAAAAATCGAGGCACGCAGAGGCCACAACGGCACCACCAAAGAAACGCCCAAAGCCCTGATATATGGCGTGTTTGAGCACTGCAACAGCAGGGCCAATGACCCAACACTGCACAGCCATTGCGTGGTGTCCAACACATGCGTGAGGCAGGACGGCACCACAGGGGCCATTGACCAAAGAGGGCTTTTTGAACACAAATTGGCAGCGGGCACGATTTACAGGGCACACCTGGCCAACGCCATGCAAAGGCTGGGCTTTGGCATCGAGCCAGACCCACACAATGAAGGCATTTTTCAGGTGGCAGGCGTGCCCAAGGACTTGGAAAAACACTTTTCAAAGCGGGCCGAGCACATCAAAAAAGTGGCCCGTGAGACAGGCCAAACCAGTGCCGAAAGTCGCAACATCATTGCCAGAGATACACGAGACAAAAAAGGCGAGGTGAACCGTTTGGAACTGTTCACACGCTGGCAGGCAGAAAGCCAAGCCCAAGGCTTTGACATGGCCCAAGTCAAAGCCACGCAAACCACAAAAACGCCCATGCCCACCGTGGCCGATTTGATTGAAAAACTGACCGAGCAAAACAGTTGCTTTGAGTTAAAGCATGTGGAGCAGTTGGCCGCCACTTTCCAACAATTTGACCCGAGCTTGAACCGTGAACAACTCCAAAAACAAATTTTGGAGCACCCCGATTGCATCAAAAAGGTGGCCTACAAGACCACCCAAAACGGGGTAGAGGCCGTGCCTGTTTTTACATCAAAACGGCTTGAAGACTTGGAAAAAAACGCCATCCAAAGTGCCACAAACCGCCAACATGAAACCATCCACCAACTGGCCCCAGCAGCGGTGGCCCAAGTGGTGGCCGACTTTGAAAAGGCCCAAGGTTTCACCTTGTTTGCTGACCAACGCCAAGCCGTGGAGCACATCACCACGCAAAGCGGCGGTGTTGCCCTTGTCCGTGGCCTCGCAGGCACAGGCAAAACAACGGCCCTTCGCCCTGTCGTGGACGCATACAAACAAGCAGGTTTCCAAGTGCTGGGCACCACCACCACGGCCAAAGCGGTGGCCGTGTTGGAGAAAGAAACGGGCATGGCATCACACACCACCGCCCGCCTATTGATTGACCTGGACAAGAAAAAAACCGTGTTGAATTCCAAAACCGTCATCATTTTGGATGAAGCGGGCATGGTGGATTCACGCCAGTTCGCACGGCTGCAACAGCACGCCGACAAGGCAGGGGCCAAATTGGTGTTGATAGGCGACGAGCGCCAACTTCAAAGCGTGGCAGCAGGCGGCATATTTTGGGCGCTGCAACAGCACGGCCAAATCAAAACCGCCGACCTGACCACCATCACCCGCCAACAAGACGGCGACGAGAGAAAAGCCAGCCTGCTTTTTTACCAAGGCAAAGCAGACGAAGCGCTCAAAATTTACGAAGGGAAAGGCGCGATTGTGAGCCACGCCAACCGCCTGAACGCCATCGAAAACCTGGCCCGAGACTATGCCCAATCGAGCAGCCCTTCCAAAGTCGCCATATGTGCCACCAACGCCGATGCTCAGGCTTTGAACGATGCGATACGCGATGAACTCAAATTAAAAGGCGAAATCAGCCCCACAGGGGCCGAATTTGACAACGCAGACGGCAGCACATTGGAAATGTGCAAGGGCGACCGCATTTTGTTCAAAAAGAACAATGATATTTTGGGCGTTAAAAACAACGAAGTGGGCAAAGTGTTGGAGGTTCAAGCCCACAAAAACGGCGGTTTGATGCTGACAATTGAAACCGAGGAAGGCCAAAAAACCATTGACACCAACGATTACAACCACTTCAAACACGCCCACGCGATTACCACCCACGCCAGCCAGGGAAGCACCTACAAAAATTCGTTTTATTTGTACAGCTCAGGCGCAGACCTGCACCAAAGCTATGTGGCCTTAACACGCCACAAGGACAGCACAAAAATGTATTGCACGCAATACGACAAAGAAGACATGGCCCAGGGTATGGCCGTGGCCCATATCAAACAAACAACCCTTGACCTCAAAAACCCAGAAACTGCCCCAGAAATTGCCCCAGAAATTGCCCCAAAAGTGGCCCCAACTTTGGGGCAGAACATGACGAGGGGCAACAGTTCAAGCCTGACGGCTTCAACTGTGAGCAAAGGGCAACAGCCCGCAGGCGTGCAGATGCCCGAAATCCCCCAACACACTGGCCAAATGGGCCAGCCAATCGGGCCAAAAATTGGCCCACAAACCCAACACACAGGCACAGCACAGGGCCATGCCAACGGAGCCGCGAAAGCCCTGCAAATGGGCTTAGAAATTGGACAAAAGGCCATGGCAGAAGCGCACGCCAGCCAAGCCGAGAGCCAAGCCCAAGCACATGCCCAAAATCAGCAGGCCCACGCCTGGGCACAGCAAAAAACAAAAACAAATCAAGAAATAGAAATGTAATTCGCCTTTAATTGGCTTAAGAGATAACAAAAGAAAATTCAATAAAGAATATTTGACAAATTATTATAATTTTGCTAACTTTAATTATGACACGCAAATGTCACGCTTTTTACACGGCAAAAAGTGATGTTTGACACACTAAAAGGAGATAACAAAATGTCAAAAGAATTTTTTATTACACTCAATTTGAGGGAACTCGACGCGCTGCGAGATACAGATGGCCGAGTAGTCCATGGCTACCTATTCATGAAGCGAAATAGCAATTTTTCAGACGGAAAAACGAAAAAAATATGCTACGGCGCTTTGGCGGGATACATTACAAAAATCGACAGAACACAAGCAAAAAGAACCGTTCAAAAGTTGATTCAACTTGGGCTTTTGAAGGCCACTGATACGGAACAAGTTTTTGAGTTGTGTTTTTGTGCTGACACGAAAAATGACACGATAACATCTAATACATCTAATACATTAAAAAAAAATCTTCTACATCTGCAAAAAAAAGAAGAAGAGAAGAAATCTTTTTTGGATAAGAAGGAAAAGGGGGCAGCGATGACAACACCACCGCAGCCGAGCGCAAGCAGCCCCAGCAGCTCTTCAAAATTGACAGAAGGAGGGAAGGCACTTCAAGCCTTCGCAGTGGCTCAAAAGTGGCACTATGCAGGCAACCCCAAAAGTGAAATCTATTTTGAACAGGCAAGCGAACAAATCAAAACCAATAATTGGGCGGCTTTGGAATTGCTGAACGAATTTCAGGAGAGCACTGAAGCAAAGAACCCTTTGGGATTTCAAAAATTCTTGACTGAAAAAGCAAAGAAAAAGCCGTTCAATCCACAAAGCCAATATCGAGGTGATTTGGTTTTGTGAAAATATTTACAAAAAAACTTATAAATTTACTAAAAATAGTTGACAAACTTTATAACTTTGCTAATATTAAATTATAACATAAATAAAGGAGATAAAATGTTAAACAACAAAGAAGGGGCCGAGTGGACATTTGAAAAAATTGAGCAATACAAAAACTTTTTGAATGAATTTCCAATGACCAAGGAGGAGGCGGTTAAGTTATCTTATTTCATCAACAATGAAATGGCATTGAATGAATTTGTGGGGCGGTGGGACAAAGTTGGGCGCTTTGATTTTTATAAAGCGTTTGAAACTTTTTCCAGCGTTGAAATTCGCACACCTTCACGCGCTTGGCCGAAATCGAAGTGGCAGCATTTCAAAACCAAAAAATACCTTCAAAGTTTGAAAGAAAAGGCTCAATTCGTGATGGATGCCGCAAAAATTGAAGGCGAACTGCAAAAGTTGGTTTTGATGCAAAGCGTCAATGTTGAGCAATCAAAAAAAGCAACAGCGGTTTTATGAAAATATTTACAAAAAACCTTGTAAATTCATTAAAAATATTTGACAAACTTTATAAAGTTGCTAATATATGATTATAACATAAATAAAGGAGATTGTATGTTTGTAGGTGGTTTTTTTAATGAGTATTGGGAAAAAAATGTTAACGCATATTTGAATGAAAATTCGGATTACAAAGCGTGCGCAAGTATGGCGGACTTATATGAAATGATAAATATATTGAGTTGTGCTTGCAATGATGTGAAAAATAATCACAATCATTTCAATTGCGATCGGTATGATTGTGATTGGTATGAATTGGCTATCGAGGGAGCGCATGACAGTGGCTATGACATCTGTAATTTGGAAAATGATGAGGATTGGCGTGCGGCCACTAAAATTGTTGAAAAACATTTAAATGTTTGTTCTGTATCGGGGTAAATGAATGATGAACAACAACAAGAACAAAAGAAAAAGCCCGTTATGGGCATTCAAAGCCGACGAAGGATTGAATGCCTACTTGCAAAGTTTGCAGGCGCAGAACATCAATATCAGCGCTTTGATTCGTAGCCTTTTGAACCAGCACAAGGAGGCCACCAAATGAAGCAATCAGCACTTTTACGGTGGCCGTTTTGATGGCCGCAAGTGCCACGGCACAGATGGCAGCATAAAAACTACAAGCAGCAGTCAAAAAACGGGCCTCATTTGGCTCGTTTTGCTTTGTGCTCGACATACGCAGCAACCCACACGCCAAACAAGTGTGTCATTCGGTTTGCTGATTGCGTATGCCGCAATTCATGGCCGTGTGCTGGACAGCAAGCCCCACGCCAGTCGCTGACCGCTTTGTGTCATGTGCCTGGCATGACCATCCCACGGCGAACGCTGCCGCCCCTTTCTCGTCTTCGCTTGCTCTTCGGTATACCCCCGTCAATCAGTGAGGGGGTGAAACCGAAAGCAAATTACAGCGAAGCCGCACCGACAGGGGCGGCTTTTGTGCGTTCAAACAGCCATACCCCCACCCGTCCCCCAAGGGGGGAAGCGAGGGTTCTCCAAAAGCAAGCGATTTTTATCAACTGCCACCAAAGGAGAAAAAACCATGGCAACACTTCACGCACAACCCTACAACCCAGACGCAGTGGGTTTTTATTTTGAGAGCGCCGAGGAGTTCACGACCAAGGCCGAGAGCTTGACAGACTGCCACGGTTCACCCGTTGAAGAGTTTGAAATCCAGTTCATTGATGGTGATGCGGGCGATGCTCAATTGTTTGAGGCTTGCGCAATCAATCAGGCCAATCTTGATGTGTGGTTTGATGAAGTCGAAACGCTGGACGCACGCGACAAGGTAGCCTTGTTCTATCTTGTGGCATTCGCGGGCAACGGCTTGGAGCAGGCCAATGAAAAAATTGAAGATGTGATTTTGTATGAATGCCGTTTGAGTGAGGCAGCAGAAGAAATTTTCGACGAATGCCACTTGGAGAGCATCCCCGAGGGTGTGCGTTGCTACATCGATTACGAAAAATACGCCCGCGACTTGGAGCAGGGCGGAGAACTCACACAGTTTGAGTTTGCTGACTCGATTTACACGGTCAATGCGGGTGCTTTGTGATGGGTGAAACAGAAGCAGGCTAGAATATAAACATGCGCCCCAGGGGTCATACTTTGGGGTCATACAGTTTTTTACCCATTTTGGGTGAAAAGTGTTTAAAAACAAAGGGTTAGCTGTGTGGAATTCCGACCCCATCAGCCACCCCAAAAATCAAAAGGCCCTTTCGACATCGGAAGGGCCTTTTCATTTATGCATCACTTTGTTTGTGAAGCCAACTTGTCCCCCGTTCATCACCGGATACCCCATGCTTATCCACAGGGTTGTCCCGTGACGTCATCGGCTGCGGGGGCTAACATGGCCTTTTGATTTTTCGGTTCTCAATGTCTGCTGTTTTCTCCCCCCATTTGAGCGAATTTCCCTCAGACCTGTCTTCTGACAGCCAAATTGCCAAGTTGCGCGTTCCGCCCCATTCCATCGAGGCCGAGTCGAGTGTGTTGGGCGGCTTGTTGCTCGATAACGGCGCTTGGGACCGGGTCGGCGATTTGCTGGTGGATTCGGATTTTTACCGGCATGAGCACAAGTTGATTTATGCAGCGATTGGCGCGTTGATCAATGCTTCCAAACCCGCCGATGTGATCACCGTCAGTGAGCAACTGCAAAACCAGGGCAAAACCGCAGAAATGGGCGGTTTGGGTTACCTGAATTCGCTGGCGCAATACGTGCCTAGCGCGAGCAATATTCGCCGCTACGCAGAAATCGTGCGAGAGCGGTCCATCTTGCGCAAACTGGTCTCTGCCAGTGACGAGATCGCTACCAACGCATTCAATCCCCAAGGCAAAGCGATTGACCGCATCCTGGACGAAGCCGAGCAAAAGATCTTCAACATCGGTGAAGAAGGCTCGCGCATGAAGCAGGGCTTTCAGTCCATGGACACGCTGGTGGTCGAGCTGCTTGACCGCGTGCAGGAGATGGCCGACAACCCCAATGACATCACGGGTGTGCCAACAGGTTTTTACGACCTGGACCGCATGACGTCAGGCCTGCAGCCGGGGGACATGGTTGTTTTGGCTGCGCGTCCGTCCATGGGCAAAACGGCTTTTGCGATCAACATTGCAGAGCACGTGGCCTTGAACGAGGGTTTGCCGGTGGCGGTGTTCTCCATGGAAATGGGGGCATCCCAGCTGGCTGTTCGTGTGGTGGGCTCTATTGGTCGCATCGACCAGGGCCATTTGCGCACGGGCAAGCTCAGCGACGAAGAGTGGCCACGACTGACCGAAGCGATTGAAAAACTGCGCACGGTGTCTTTGCACATCGATGAAACGCCTGGTCTCACGCCCTCCGAGTTGCGGGCGAATGCCCGCCGCTTGGCGCGGCAATGCGGCAAGTTGGGGTTGATTGTGGTGGACTATTTGCAGCTGATGAGTGGCTCGGGCGGCTCAGGCGGCGACAACCGCGCAACCGAGCTGGGCGAGATTTCGCGGGGCCTGAAAATGCTGGCCAAAGAATTGCAGTGCCCGGTGATTGCCTTGTCGCAGCTCAACCGAAGCGTGGAGCAGCGCACCGACAAGCGCCCCATGATGAGCGACTTGCGAGAGTCCGGTGCCATCGAGCAGGATGCTGACATCATCATGTTCATTTACCGTGACGATTACTACAACAAGGATTCCAAAGATCCTGGCGTGGCAGAAATCATCATTGGCAAGCAGCGTAACGGCCCGACAGGCACGGTCCGCCTCACTTTCCTGAAGAACCTGACCCGGTTTGAAAGCCTGGCCTCAGGCCTCAGCGACGATTACTGAGACCCGAGGACGGGTTTTTAAAGCGCTTCGCTGGCAAAGTCGGCCAGGCGCGAGCGCTCACCTCGCGCCAGCGTGATGTGGCCCCCATGGGCCCAGCCCTTGAAGCGGTCGACCGCATACGTCAGGCCCGACGAGCCTTCGGTCAGGTAGGGCGTGTCGATCTGGGCCAGGTTGCCCATGCAGATGATCTTGGTGCCCGGGCCTGCGCGCGTGATCAGCGTTTTCATTTGCTTGGGCGTCAGGTTTTGCGCTTCGTCGATGATCACGTACTTGTTCATGAAGGTGCGACCGCGCATGAAGTTCATGCTCTTGATCTTGATGCGGCTCTTGATCAACTCGTTGGTCGCAGCCCGGCCCCATTCACCGGCATTGCCGCCGTCGCCTTTGGCCAGAAACTCCAGGTTGTCGTCAAGGGCGCCCATCCAGGGGCCCATCTTTTCTTCTTCGGTGCCCGGCAAAAAGCCGATGTCCTCGCCGACGCTGACCGTGGCGCGGGTCATGATGATTTCGGTGTAACGACGGTCATCCAGCACCTGGGTTAGGCCAGCGGCCAGGGCCATCAAGGTTTTACCTGTACCCGCAGTGCCCGCCAGCGTCACAAAGTCGACGTCCGGATCGGTCAAGAGATTCATCGCAAAGTTTTGTTCGCGGTTGCGTGTGGTCGCACCCCAGATGGCATTTTTCTGATGGTTGAAGTCCTTCAGTGTGCGCAAGACGGCTGTTTTGCCGCGAATCTCTGTAACCCGTGCGTACAGGCTCGGCTCACCGGGTGCCTCGAAATACACAAACTGGTTCATGAACAGGCTGGGCACAATGGGTCCGCTGATCCGGTAAAAAGTGTGCGTGCCTTGCTGCCAGCTTTCCACGGTTTTGCCATTGCGGATCCAGAAGTCAGCTGGCAATGCCAATGATCCGGGGTACAGCAGGTCACCATCTTCCAGCGTCTTGTCGTTTTGGTAGTCCTCGGCCTGTAAACCCAAAGCCCGTGCCTTGACCCGCATGTTGATGTCCTTGGACACCAGCACCACTTCTCGCGGGGCTTGCAACTGACCCAGGGCTTTGACAACGCCCAGAATCTGGTTGTCTGCCTTGCCTTGTGGCAGGGCCAAAGGCAAGCTGAGATCCAGTGCCTGGGTCTGGAAAAACAATTGCCCCATCGCATCGGTGTGGCCCGTGGCACTCAAGGGGGAGCCTTTGCCCAAGTCTGCACCTTGTGCACTGGCCAAAGCGTCCAATGAGCGGCTGGCTTGACGTGCATTGCGTGCCACTTCGGTCATGCCTTTTTTATGACCATCCAGCTCTTCGAGCACGATCATCGGCAAGAAGACATCGTGTTCTTCAAAGCGGAACAGGCTCATGGGGTCGTGCATCAGCACATTGGTGTCGAGCACAAAGAGTTTGCTCGGCCCGCTTCGGCGTTTGGGGCGGCTCACGGGTGCAAAGCTGGGCTTCGTGGCCGCAGGCGCAGGTGCTGCCGGTGGTGTCGCAGCTGCCGTGGGGGCTTTGCGGCCGCGGGCGACACGTTTGGGTTCCATGGCCACAGTGGACTGAACGGGCGCTGCAGGTGCCCTGGTTTCGACTTGCACCATGACGGGTGGTTTTTCTTCCTCAGCCGTTTGCGCCTCGAAAGCTGTGTGGGTCAAGCGGCTGGCGCGTTGGGTGGGTGCGGGTGGCAGTGGCATGAGCGAAGGCCTCTTGAGAAGTGAAAAATTCTGGCGCTGAAAAATAAAAAGCCGCCTGGAGGCCAAGGCGGCTTTTTATGGAGGAGAGAAGGGGGCTGAGTTTCAGCGGCATGAAATCATTATGCACGAGCCGAATGACAAAACCCGCCGGGTTCAATCAAGCCACTGCGGCGACTTTCTTCAGGTCTTTAACGGCCTTGAGCACTTCTTCCACATGGCCTGGGACTTTCAGACCGCGCCACTCTTGCTTGAGTGTGCCGTCCGCGCCGACCAAAAATGTGCTGCGCTCAATGCCTTTGACTTTTTTGCCGTACATGATTTTGTTTTTGACGACACCAAACATGTGGCACATTTTTTCTTCGGTGTCGGCAATCAGCTCAAAGGGCAATTCCAGCTTGGCTTTGAAGTCGTCGTGCGATTTCATGTTGTCGCGTGAAACACCCAGAACCAAGGCACCTGCTTTGACAAAATCCTTGTACTTGTCGCGGAACTGCATGGCTTCGGTGGTGCAGCCAGGGGTGTTGTCTTTGGGGTAGAAAAACAAAACCACGGGTTGGCCGAGGTGGGAGATGTTCGAAACTTTCAGACCGCTGGTCGCGTTCGCTTCAAATTCGGGGAGGGGTTTGTTAAGAACGATCGCCATAAAACTTTGATCTCGCTTGACAGGTTGAGCGCTTGCCGCCATCTGATGGCGTCAAATTCGCTAAAGGCCATGGGGCTTGGCAACCTTCGATTTTACTCTGAATGAAAGCCCTCAATCGCCCAAACCTTTGGAAACCAGGTCGATTGTGAAATGCATGCTTTAAGCTTCTTGCAACAAAGCGACCACCACTTTGCGTCCCTCGCTGGCCAGAATGTTGTAGGTCCGGCAGGCGGCTGGTGTGTCCATGGTTTCAAGGCCAATGCCGCGCTCAATCAGGGGTCTTAGCCAGCCAGGCTGAGGAAATCGCAAGCGGGGCCCACTGCCAAATATCACCAGCTCCGCTCCGCTCAAGGCCAATGTCTCGAAATTTTCGGGTTTGAGCTCTTCAAAACGGCTAACTTCCCATGCGTTTGGCGCAGCGCCCGGCAGGCTGCTGACGATCAGCGAGTGGTCGAATTTTTGGCCATTGACCTCAATCCATCCTTGGCCGTAGGCATTGATGGTGAGGTTGTTCGATTTGTCAGGTTGTAGTTTCATGGGGTGATCTGGGCTGGCTGGGCGTGTTCAGTCCAACATTAGAGGCGCAGCTCTGGGTTGTGGGGCCGAAATGGCCTTGAAATGTGGTCAAATTATAGGTTTTCCCCTCTCGCAACTGCCTTTGGAGGCACTTTGAAGCCCATTCAAAAATCTGCCAAGCTCGCCAACGTTTGTTATGACATTCGCGGCCCCATCATGGACCGCGCCCGTCAAATGGAAGAGGACGGGCAAAAGATCATCAAATTGAACATCGGAAACCTGGCAGTTTTCGGCTTTGATGCGCCTGAAGAAATTCAGCAAGACATGATTCGCAACTTGCCCAATTCGGCAGGTTACTCCGACAGCAAAGGCATCTTCGCAGCGCGCAAGGCCGTCATGCATGAGACCCAAAAGCAAGGCATCTTGGGCGTGACGCTCGATGACATTTATTTGGGCAACGGCGCCAGCGAATTGATTGTGATGGCCACCAACGGTCTGTTGGACAACGGCGACGAAGTGCTTTTGCCATCCCCCGATTACCCGTTGTGGACGGCGGCGGCCAGTTTGTCTGGCGGCACTCCCGTGCATTACCGCTGCGAAGAAGCCAATGGCTGGATGCCTGATTTGGCGGACATCCGTGCCAAAGTCACGCCCCGCACCAAGGGCATTGTGGTGATCAACCCCAACAACCCGACGGGTGCCCTGTACTCGGACGAGTTGCTCAAAGGCATTGTGGCCATTGCGCGTGAGCATGGTCTGGTGATTTTTGCCGACGAGGTCTACGACAAAGTCTTGTATGACGGCGTCAAGCACACGCCCTTGGCCAGCCTGTCGCAGGATGTGCTGACCTTGACCTTCAACTCGCTGTCCAAAAGCTACCGTTCCTGCGGATACCGGGCTGGTTGGATGGTGATTTCTGGCGACAAAAAGAACGCCCGCGATTACATCGAGGGCCTGAACATGCTGTCGAACATGCGCTTGTGCGCCAACGTGCCTGGGCAATGGGCCATTCAAACCGCTCTGGGTGGGCACCAGAGCATCAATGAGTTGGTGCACGAGGGTGGCCGTTTGCGCAAGCAGCGCGATCTGGCGTACGAGCTGATCACGGCAATTCCGGGTGTGAGCTGCGTGAAACCGCAGGCTGCGCTGTACATGTTCCCCAAGCTCGACCCCCAGATTTACCCGGTCAAGGATGACCAGGATTTCTTCTTGCAATTGCTCGAAGAAACCAAAGTCATGCTGGTCCAGGGCACCGGCTTCAATTGGCCCGGCACAGACCATTTCCGGATTGTGTTTTTGCCACATGAGGACGATTTGCGCGAGGCGATTGCTCGCGTTGCACGTTTTCTCGAAGGTGCCCGCAAACGCTTTGGTACCGAGGCTTTGGTAAGCTGAATTCCAATATCCATGCCCGAGCCTTTCGGGCGCTCTGTAGTAAAGAAGATAAAAAATGAAACCGATCAAAGTTGGCCTGTTGGGCATGGGCACTGTTGGCTCTGGCACATTCAATGTGCTCAAGCGCAATCAGGGCGAAATTCTGCGCCGGGCTGGCCGAGGGATTGAAATCACCATGGTGGCCGACCTCGATGTGGCGCGTGCCAAAGCGCTGGTGGGTGAGGGCGTTCAAGTGGTGGCCGATGGCCGCGAGATCATCGCCAACCCTGAGATCGACATCGTCATTGAATTGATTGGTGGTTACGGGATCGCCAAAGCGCTGGTCTTAGAGGCGATTGCCGCAGGCAAACATGTGGTCACCGCCAACAAGGCTTTGCTGGCCGTGCATGGCACCGAGATTTTTGCTGCGGCGCAAGCCAAAGGCGTGATGGTGGCTTTTGAAGCGGCAGTGGCCGGTGGCATTCCGATCATCAAGGCGTTGCGCGAAGGCCTGACGGCCAACAGCATCCAGTGGGTGGCGGGCATCATCAACGGCACGACCAACTTCATCTTGTCCGAAATGCGCGACAAGGGGCTGGATTTCGGGGTGGTGCTCAAGGAAGCCCAGCGTCTGGGTTATGCCGAAGCCGATCCGACCTTTGACATCGAAGGCGTGGATGCCGCGCACAAAGTGACCTTGATGAGCGCGATTGCCTTTGGCATACCGGTTCAGTTTGACAAGGCTTATGTGGAAGGCATCACCCAATTGGGCGCGGCCGACATCAAATACGCCGAGCAACTGGGCTACCGCATCAAGCTGCTCGGTATCACCAAGCGCACGGCGCAAGGCGTGGAGTTGCGTGTGCACCCTAGCCTTGTGCCGACACAGCGCCTGATTGCCAATGTTGAAGGTGCCATGAACGCCGTGATGGTGCAAGGCGATGCCGTGGGCACCACCTTGTATTACGGTAAAGGCGCAGGCTCCGAGCCGACGGCCAGCGCCGTGATTGCCGACTTGGTCGACATCACCCGCTTGCACACCGCCGATCCACTGAACCGTGTGCCTCACTTGGCTTTCCAGCCAAATGCCATGAGCAGTTTGTCGGTATTGCCGATGTCCGAGGTGGTGACCAGTTATTACCTCCGTTTGCGCGTGGCCGACCAGGCCGGTGTGTTGGCCAAGTTGACAGGTCTCTTGGCCCAGGCCGACATCAGCATCGATGCCGTCTTGCAACGCGAGGCCGACCAGGTCAGCCAAGCAGGTGAGAACCAGACCGATGTGATCATCTTGACGCACGACACGCGTGAAGGCACTTTGAACGCTGTCTTGGCCGAAATGCAGGCATTGCCTACCGTGATGGCGCCGATTGTGCGCATTCGCAAGGAAGAGTTGAACTGATGCGTTACCTGTCAACACGTGGTCATGCCGACCGCAAACAATTTTGTGAAATCTTGCTTGAAGGCTTGGCCCCTGACGGGGGCCTGTACTTGCCTGAAAGCTATCCCAAGCTGGACGCTGCTGCGCTGACGCACTTGCGCGATGTCTGGCAAAGCCAAGGCTATGCGGCTTTGGCTTTCGAAGTCTTGTCGCTCTACATCGACGACATTCCGCGCGACGACCTGCAGGCTCTGTGTCGCAAGACCTACACCCAAGAGGTGTTCGGGACGAAAGAGATCGTGCCACTCAAGCCCTTGCAGGCAGCAGGCCAGGCCCAACCGGATTTGTATCTGGAAGCCTTGTCCAATGGGCCGACCTTGGCCTTCAAAGACATGGCCATGCAGCTGCTGGGCAACTTGTTTGAATACGAGTTGGCGCGGCGCGGCGAAGAGCTCAACATTTTGGGCGCAACATCGGGCGACACGGGCAGTGCGGCCGAATACGCCATGCGGGGCAAAAAGGGCGTGCGGGTTTTCATGACCAGCCCGCATGGCCGCATGAGCCCTTTCCAGCAAGCCCAGATGTTCAGCCTGCTGGACGAGAACATCCACAACATCGCCATTGATGGCGTGTTCGACGATTGCCAGGACATCGTCAAAGCCGTGTCCAACGATCTGGCTTTCAAACGCCGTTACAAGATCGGCACGGTGAACTCGATCAACTGGGCTCGTTTGCTGGCCCAGGTGGTTTACTACTTTGCAGGCTACTTCCAGGCCACGCAAAACAACGACCAGAAGGTCAGCTTCACGGTTCCTAGCGGTAATTTTGGCAACGTCTGTGCCGGTCATGTGGCCCGCATGATGGGTTTGCCGATTGACCGTCTGGTGGTGGCGACCAACGAAAACGATGTGCTCGACGAGTTCTTTCGCACGGGTATTTACCGTGTACGCGGTACGGCCGACACGCACGAGACTTCCAGCCCCTCCATGGACATCTCCAAGGCCAGCAACTTCGAACGCTTTGTGTTTGACTTGCTGGAGCGCGATGGTGCCCAAACCAAAGCCATTTTTGGCGAAGGCCTCAGTCGCGAAGGCTTCTTCGACTTGTCGGGCGATGCCCGGTTTGCCAAGGCTGCAGCCGTTTATGGTTTTGACAGCGGTCGAAGTACCCATGCCGATCGACTTCAGACCATTCAGCAAGTCTTTGCCACTTATGGCGTGATGATCGACACCCACACTGCCGACGGTGTGAAAGTGGCCAAAGAGCACCTGAATGCACAGGTGCCCATGATCGTTCTGGAAACAGCTTTGCCCATCAAGTTCGCCTCAACGATTGTGGAGGCCTTGGGCCGTCAACCCGATCGGCCAGCCCAGTTTGAAGGCATCGAGTCCTTGCCCAAGCGTGTGCAAGTGATGAAGGCAGATGTCGAGCAAATCAAAGCCTTCATCACGCAACACTGCGACTGAATTTCATGACCACAGCCCCACGCGCACCTTTGATGTCACTTGATGAAGCGCTGAAGACGCTGTTAGCACAAATCAGCCCTTTAATGGGGGTCGAGTCTGTGGCCACACTGGATGCTGACGGCCGCATTCTGGCGCAAGACTTGGTCTCGGCCTTGCAGGTGCCTGCTTTTGACAACTCGTCCATGGATGGGTATGCCGTCCGCAGCACCGATGTGCAGGAAGCCGGCATCGAATTGACGGTGACACAACGCATTGCAGCAGGTCATTTTGGGCAACCCTTGTTGCCCGGGGAAGCCGCTCGCATTTTCACGGGCGCGCCAGTGCCGCCCGGTGCAGATGCCATCGTGATGCAAGAGCAAACCGAGCCAATGTCTGCAGATGCCCCCAATCGGGTTCGTTTCTTGGCCCCTGCCGCTGCGGGGCAGTGGGTGCGCCGCAGCGGCGAAGACGTCCGCATGGGCGATGCCGTGTTGAAGCGGGGGCAAAAACTCGGACCTGCTGAACTGGGTTTGGCGGCCAGCTTGGGTTTGGCACATCTTGAGGTCATGTCTCGGCCCAAAGTGGCCTTGTTTTCAACGGGCGATGAACTGGTCATGCCGGGGGAAGTGGCGCCTGCAGACATGCCCCCCGGGGCCATTTACAACTCCAACCGGTTTTTTTTGCGGGCTTTGTTGCACCGCTTGGGTTGCGAGGTGAGCGATCTGGGCATTGTTCCTGACCGCCGTGAAGCCACCATTGCGGCCCTCAAAACCGCCGCCGATCACCACGATCTGATTGTGACCAGTGGTGGTGTTTCAGTGGGTGAAGAGGACCATGTCAAACCAGCTGTGCAAGCTTTGGGGGCTTTGGCGCTCTGGCAAATTGCCATGAAACCCGGAAAACCCTTTGCCTATGGCCATGTGCGCCGCGAATCAGCACCCGGCATGGCGCATTTTGTGGGCTTGCCGGGTAACCCTGTGTCGAGCTTCATGACTTTTTTGCTTTTGGTCAAGCCTGTGATTTTGGCGTTGCAGGGCGCCGAGCAAAGGGCGCCTGTGTGCATGCCAGTGCCCGCTCATTTTGACGTGCCCAAGGCGGATAAACGGCGTGAATTTTTGCGCGTTCGGCGCAATGCTCAAGGCGGCTTGGATCTCTTCCCCAACCAAAGCTCGGGCGTCCTGACGTCGGTCGTTTGGGGCGATGGTGTGGTGGACAACCCCGCTGGCCAAACCATTGCCCACGGCGATCTCGTCAGTTTCTGGCCATTTGCGGAGTGGTTGTCATGAAGATTCAGGTGCGTTACTTTGCTTCTTTGCGCGAAACCATTGGCGTGGCCAGTGAATCGGTGGAAACGGACTGCGACAACGTGGCCAGCTTCAGGCAACAACTGATCTCGCGTGGGGGTGCTCATGCGGAGTGTCTGGCCATCGGACGCCCCGTGCGTGTCGCCGTCAATCAGGTGATGGCGAACGACGCCACTCTGCTGACGGGCGATTGCGAAGTGGCATTTTTCCCACCCGTCACGGGAGGATAACGACCATGCTCCCAAACGTGGCGATTCAAACCGAAGACTTCGATGTCTCTCAAGAACTGACGGCCTTGCGGGCGCAAGATTTGCGTGTCGGGGCCGTGTGCAGCTTTGTGGGCACGGTGCGCGATACCCGGGCTTTAACGGGGGTTGCCCAAGATGAAGTGCAGGCCATGGAGCTGGAGCATTACCCCGGCATGACGGAAAAATCGATCGAAAGCATGATCGAGGAGGCGCACAAACGCTTCGATTTTTATGCGGCTCGCGTGGTGCACCGCGTCGGGCGTCTTTTGCCTGCTGACCAGATTGTGTTTGTCGCGGTGACCTCGGCGCACCGGGGGGAAAGCTTCAAAGCCTGTGAGTTTTTGATGGACTACCTGAAGACGCAGGCACCGTTTTGGAAAAAAGAGCAAACACCCCAAGGTGCGCAATGGGTCGATGCCCGCGTGTCCGATGATGCCGCGTTGGCCCGCTGGGGCATTGAAGGCAAGAACGCCTGACGGCGTCACTTCAGTGTTTGTAAACCTGCGCCTTCAAGGGCGTTTCAGGTGCATCTTCAGAGCGGTGTTCTGTGCTTTGGGCCACAAGACCCCAATCGGCATTGGCCATGCATTGGCGAATCAGATGGATCATGCCGTGGACCAACGTGACTTGTAAGGTCAGTTGGCAAGAGGGGGTTGCTCCGGCCATTTTCTTTTGAAAGATGATCTGCAAGCTGCCATTGGCTTGCAGAGTCAGGTGTGCATCGGTGATCAAAAATGGTTCGTCTCCCAGAGGCAATTGCTGGGGCTCAGCCGAATAGGGTGTTGAAAAATCAGCGGTTTGCAAGAATGCATTCCGTTTGAGTTCGGTCAGCATGTGTTGCGTTGGCGCATCCGCGGCGGCCATGCCTGGTTGTGAAGCCTCGAGCCGGACAATGGATTGATCCATGGCCGGCAGCAGCCGAGTGGCCATGCGACGCGTCAGCCAGAACCGGAACTCCTGACCGGCTTGGGTGTTCAGTCGGAGCAAGAGCCGATCTTGGCGTTCGTCGTAGCTGACGGACAACTGGTGAATGTTCATGCCCTTGATTTTAGGCAATACGCCCATGCCCCCCAAGCCTTGAAAATGGGCAATGCCCCCCAAGATAGCGCTTATTGGAGAATATTCATGCGCCTTGATAAATTGACAAGCAAATTTCACGAAGCCCTGTCTGATGCCCAGTCGCTGGCCTTGGGCCGTGACCATGCCTACATAGAGCCTGCTCACGTTTTGGTGGCCATGCTCAAGCAGGATGAGGGCCCTAAAGCCCTGCTTTTACGTGCGGGTGTGCAGGTGCAAGGCTTGCTCATGGCGGCGGAAGCCGCCGTGGGGCGCTTGCCGCAAGTCACCGGGCAAGACCAGGTTCAGGTGGGGCCTGAACTGGCCAAGTTGCTCCAAGGTGCAGAAAAAGAGTCCATCAAGCGGGGTGACGCCTTCATCGCCAGCGAATTGTTCTTGCTGGCCATTGCCGACAACAAGGGCGATATCGGTCGCTTGGCCAAAGAGCATGGCCTGAGCCGCAAAAGCTTAGAGACGGCGATTGATGCCGTGCGGGGAGGGCAAACGGTCGGCAATGCCGACGCCGAGGGTCAGCGCGAAGCACTCAAAAAATACTGCATTGACCTGACCGAGCGCGCGCGGCTTGGCAAGCTCGACCCGGTCATTGGCCGCGACGACGAAATTCGCCGCGCCATTCAGGTTTTGCAGCGCCGCACCAAAAACAACCCGGTCTTGATTGGGGAGCCTGGCGTGGGCAAGACCGCGATTGTCGAAGGCTTGGCCCAGCGCATCGTGGCGGGCGAGGTACCCGATTCGCTCAAGGGCAAGCGCGTGCTGTCGCTTGACATGGCCGCTTTGCTGGCGGGGGCTAAATTCCGGGGCGAGTTTGAAGAGCGCCTCAAAACCGTGCTGAGTGAGCTGGCGAAAGACGAAGGCCAAACCATTGTGTTCATTGACGAGCTGCACACCATGGTCGGTGCGGGCAAGGCCGAAGGCGCCATGGATGCTGGCAATATGCTCAAGCCGGCCTTGGCCAGAGGCGAGTTGCATTGCGTGGGGGCCACGACGCTGGACGAATACCGCAAGTACATCGAAAAAGATGCCGCTTTGGAGCGACGGTTTCAGAAAATCTTGGTCAACGAGCCCACGGTTGAAGCCACCATCGCCATCTTGCGGGGTTTGCAAGAGAAGTACGAAATTCACCATGGCGTGGACATCACCGACCCCGCCATCGTGGCCGCGGCTGAACTGAGCCACCGCTACATCACCGACCGGTTCTTGCCGGACAAGGCGATTGACCTGATTGATGAGGCTGCCGCCAAGATCAAGATCGAAATCGACTCCAAACCCGAGGTCATGGACAAACTGGACCGCCGTTTGATTCAGTTGCAGATTGAGCGCGAAGCCGTGCGCAAAGAGCACGATGAGGCTTCACAAAAACGCTTTGCCTTGATCGAAGAAGAGATCGTCAAGCTCAAAAAAGAGGCGGCCGACCTTGAAGAGATTTGGCAGGCTGAAAAAGCCCAGGCGCAAGGTGGCCAGCAGGTGCGCGAGCAGATTGACCAGTTGCGTCAGCAAATTGAGGACCTGACCCGCAAGGGCGATTTCAACAAAGTGGCCGAGCTGCAATACGGCAAGTTGCCCGCACTTGAAAAAACGCTCAAGGACGTGCAGGCCAAAGAGGCTGCACCCGGTGAAAAACCCGTTCACCGTTTGTTGCGCACCCAGGTCGGTGCCGAAGAAATTGCCGAAGTTGTGTCCCGCGCAACCGGTATTCCTGTCTCCAAAATGATGCAAGGTGAGCGCGAAAAACTGCTGCAGATGGAAGACAAGTTGCACCAGCGCGTGGTAGGGCAAGACGAGGCCATTTCCGCTGTGGCCAACGCCATCCGCCGTTCGCGCTCGGGCCTGTCCGATCCCAACCGGCCAACCGGTTCTTTCTTGTTCTTGGGCCCCACAGGCGTGGGCAAGACCGAGCTTTGCAAAGCCTTGGCGGGCTTTCTCTTTGACAGCGAGGACCACCTGATCCGTGTTGACATGAGCGAGTTCATGGAGAAGCACTCCGTGGCCCGCTTGATCGGTGCACCTCCGGGCTATGTGGGTTACGAAGAGGGTGGGTACCTGACCGAAGCGGTGCGTCGCAAACCCTACAGCGTGCTTTTGCTCGATGAGGTTGAAAAGGCACACCCAGATGTTTTCAATATCTTGTTGCAGGTGTTGGACGATGGCCGTTTGACCGATGGACAAGGGCGTACGGTTGACTTCAAGAATACCGTGATCGTGATGACCTCGAACCTGGGCTCTCACCTGATTCAGTCGATGGCGGGGCAGCCTGCTGAAGACATCAAGGATGCGGTGTGGGATGAACTGAAGACCCATTTCCGGCCTGAGTTCTTGAACCGCATTGACGAAACGGTGGTGTTCCACGGTCTCGATGCCGACCACATCGCATCCATCGCATCGATCCAGTTGCAAGTGCTCAAGGACCGGTTGATGCGCATGGACTTGAACCTGGAAGTCAGTCCTGCTGCCCTGTCCGAATTGGCCAAAGTGGGTTTTGATCCGGTGTTTGGTGCTCGTCCGCTCAAAAGGGCCATTCAGCAACGGTTGGAGAACCCCTTGTCCCGTTTGTTGCTGGAAGGGCGCTTTCCGCCGAAGTGTCAGATCGAGGTGTCGGTTGACCCGGTGCGACACCCAGGACAGTTCGATTTCAAGGTGATTGAAGCCAACGCTTGAGTCGAACTCTTTGAAACAAGAGGGCTGAATCAGCCCCCTTGGTCTTTCAAGGCTAAACTTCATTCAGAGCAATGAGGTGGATGCGTTCAGTTCCGGAACGGTCATGCCGTTGCTCTGAAATGAATGTGACACTTATGCAATTGGCTTCTTCGGGCGTTGTCGCCACCCCTTGGCGCAACGATGCCAAGGTGATGGGATTGGTGGGTATGGCGCACGCCAGCTCGCATTTTTCCCATCTTTTACTCCCCTTGATGTTCCCGGTTTTCATGCGGGATTTCGGCTGGAGTTTCTCTGAACTGGGTTTGCTCAGCACCCTGTTTTTTGTGGTTTCGGGTACAGGACAAGCGTTTGCTGGTTTTGTTGTCGACCGTGTGGGTGCCCGTCCCGTGTTGTTCATTTCGCAAGTGCTTTTCATGGCCGCCTGTTCATTGGCGTTCATGGCTGAAAGCTACGCTGCGCTCATGGGTGTGGCTGTTTTGGCTGGCTTGGGCAATGCGCCATTTCATCCGGTCGACTTCACCATCTTGAACCAGCGTGTGTCCTCACCACGCTTGGGCTATGCGTTCAGTGTGCACGGATTGACCGGTAATTTGGGTTGGGCGCTGGCCCCTGTGTTTTTCACATTGACCACTGCCCTTTGGGGTTGGCGTCATGCATTTCTTGCCGCAGCCTGTGTTTATGGCTTGGTCTTGTTGGTGCTGGTTTGGAACCGGGCGCATTTGTTGACCACCACACAGAAGTCGTTGGGATCGGGTTCTGCGCAAAGTGACTTGGCTTTCATGCGCTTGCCTGTGGTTTGGTGGTGCTTTGGCTTTTTTCTGTTGTCCACAGTCACGTTGGCTGTGGTGCAAAATTTTTCGGTACCCATCTTGAAAGAGCTGCATGGGGTGAGTCTGGAGCTGGCTTCCATGACTTTGACCGCTTACATGTTGTTCGGTGCTGTCGGTATGTTGGTGGGTGGCTTTGTGGCCGCTCGTTTCCCGACCCTGAGTGACCGTGTGGTGGCCGTTTGCATGAGCTGCGCCGCTGTGCTGATGGCTTTGTGTGCCAGTGGCCTGTTTGGTCACATCGGGACTTTGTGGGTTTTGGCGGCCACGGGTTTGGCTGTTGGTGTCGGTGGTCCCAGCCGCGATCTGATGATCAAAAAGGCGACCCCCAAAGGGGCCACTGGCCGAGTCTATGGCTTGGTCTATTCCGGGCTGGATGTGGGGTTTGCCTTGTCGCCTTTGGTCTTTGGCGTTCTGATGGACAAAGGCTGGTACAGCGCGACCTTGTTGGGGGCTTCTTTGGTCCTTTTACTCAGCGTGGGGGCCGCACTCGGGGTAGGGCGACGGACCTCTGTACAGACATGATTTGGCTCTAACGCGGGCGACAGCCATGTCCGAGCGGCTTGTGCACAATGTGCCCATGAACACAAAAATAGCTGGCCATCTGCTCGTTGAATGCCTCCTGGCCCAAGGCGTTACCCATGCGTTTGGTGTCCCCGGAGAAAGTTATCTGGCCGTGCTGGATGGCTTTCACTTGCACCGTGACGCCATTCGCTTTGTGACCTGCAGGCAAGAAGGCGGAGCGGCTTTCATGGCCGAAGCCCAAGGCAAACTCACTGGCCGTCCAGGCATCTGTTTTGTGACGCGGGGCCCAGGTGCCACCAACGCTTCCATTGGCGTGCACACGGCGTTTCAAGACTCCACACCCATGGTGCTCTTTGTGGGTGATGTGGCCAGTGACACCCGCGATCGCGAGGCCTTTCAGGAAATGGATTACACCCATTTTTTCGGGCCATCGACCAAAGGCATGGCCAAACGGGTCGAGCGGGTGGACGATCCCGAGCGCTTGCCAGAGTACATTGCACGTGCTTTTGCCACGGCCATGAATGGTCGTCCCGGTCCTGTGGTCTTGGTGCTGCCAGAGGACATGCTGACCCGACCCGTCAAGGCCGAGGCCTTGGGGCGCGTGGAGCCCGTTCAGGCTTGGAGTGATCCGGGTGCTCTGCGCGATTTGCGAAACCTGCTGTTGGCGGCGCAAAAACCTTTGGTCATTTGTGGTGGCGGAGGGTGGACGGTGCAAGCCGCTCAGGCCTTGCAGCGTTTTGCTGAAAACTGGCAATTGCCTGTCGCCAATGCGTTCCGGTTTCAGGACACCTTTGACAACCACCACCCCCAATATTCAGGTGACGTGGGCATCGGCATCAGCCCGGCTTTGGCGCAATGTGTGCGTGAGTCAGACCTGATTTTGGCCATCGGCCCTCGCCTTGGTGAAATGACCACCGGGGGGTACGCCTTGCTGCAGGCCCCCAAGACTGTTCAAAAGCTGGTTCATATTCATGGCAGCGCAGAAGAGTTGAACCGTGTTTACCAAGCCGACTTGGCGATCCTTTCCACCATGAATGCAGCGGCACGCAGCCTGGAGGTTTTGACGGCTCCGCCGACGTTGCCTTGGGTCGAGTGGACGAGACAGGCGCATCAAGGCTATCTGGACAATTTGAAGCCACAGACCTTGCCCGGCGATGTGGACATGCCCGAGATCGTGGCCGTATTGCAAAAGCATTTGCCTGCCGACGCGGTGCTCACCAATGGCGCTGGCAATTTTGCGAGCTGGATGCACCGGTTCTTCAAGCACCATGGTTTGATCAAAGGTCACAAGACGCAATTGGCCCCGACTGTCGGTGCGATGGGTTATGGGGTTCCTGCAGGCATCGCCGCCAATGTGTTGACCGGACGCATGGCTTTCACCATTGCCGGTGATGGTGATTTTTTAATGAATGGACAAGAGTTGGCAACCGCTGTGCAGCACGGCGGCAAAAGCATCATTCTGGTTTTGAACAATGGCATGTACGGCACGATCCGCATGCACCAAGAGCGTGAGTACCCCACGCACGTCACCGGCTCACAGCTGAAGAATCCTGACTTTACGGCCTTGGCCCAGGCCTACGGTTATGTCGGGGTGCGCATTCACAAAACACATCAATTCGAAGACGTGCTTTTGGCTGCGATGGCGCGCCCCGAAGGCACCTTGATCGAGGTGATGCTCGATCCCGAAGTGATCACCACCCGTGGCACCTTGCACGCCATCACCCAGGCAGCACTGGCCAAGCAAAAGGCTTGATCTGCAGCATCGGTCACCTCGGTCCAGTTTTGCTGTAGCCATGAAAAAACCCGCCGAAGCGGGTTTTTTCATGCGTCAGTGTCTGAATTACTTCAGGTGCTTGCCGATCAGGCCAGCCATTTCAAACATGGTGACTTGGGCCTTGCCGAACACAGCCTTGAGTTTGTCGTCGGCGTTGATCGCACGACGGTTCACGCTGTCTTGCAGGTTGTGCTTCTTGATGTAGACCCACATCTTGCTGACCACTTCAGTGCGCGGCAGTGGGGTTGCGCCCACAACTGCAGCCAAAGCAGCGCTTGGTGTCAAAGCCTTCATGAAGGCCGGATTGGGCGTGCGCTTCTTAGCAGGTGCCGCTTTTTTGGCGGGGGCTTTTGCCGCTACTTTTTTAGCGGGTGCTGCAGCTTTTTTTGCTGGAGCGGCTTTCGTTGCCGGAGCTGCTTTTTTAGCGGGTGCAGCTTTTTTTGCCGGGGTTTTTTTCGCAGTTGCCATGGTGAAATTCCTTTGATCGGAAGTTGGTTCGTCGCTGAGTAACAGTTTGTTTCAGCTATGCCCATGCTACTGGAGAAACAGGCACATTCCAAGCTAAAAAATCATTTTTATATAGGGGTTGTTGCGGATTTGTTCCCCATGAGGCGCTTTTGTCCCTCCTGTTGCCGCATACGCACCGTCTCAGTGCGTATGCGCTGTGTAAGTCAAGTCATCTCAACTGCGTGGGTTCTTGTTTTTGGATGAACCGATATGACGACAAACTCCAGCACTGTTTTTTCGACTTGTGATTTTTGCGATGCGCACAAATCTGACGCTTCGGGGGCATTCCGAGTGCTTGCGCCACTGTTCAAAGACTACGGAGGTCGTCACGCTTTTCACGGCCAGGTTTTGACGGTGAAATGCTACGAAGACAACAGCCACGTCAAATTGGCCGTTGAGTCTGCTGGGCACGGCCGTGTCTTGGTGGTCGATGGGGCTGGTTCATTGCAGCGGGCTTTGTTGGGCGGCAATCTGGCAACAGCCGCCGCGCGCAATGGTTGGGCTGGCGTGGTGGTGGATGGCTGTGTTCGTGACTTCGCTGAAATTTCGGTTTTACCCATCGGTATTCGCGCATTGGGATTGAATCCGATGCCGACATTGCGTTCGGATCAAGGCCAAACTGGAGGGCCTGTCTTGGTCCAGGGGACAAAGGTTCAAACGGGTGATTGGCTTTATGCAGACCCCGATGGGATGGTGGTGAGCAGTGAAGCACTTCATTTTTCATGACGCGTCTCGATATTTCACAATTTGAAATATCTGCATGCTGCGCTGCCGCATATTTTCTCAATATGGAAAACTGCAAATCACACTGCGAAATTGTATTTGCAAGTCATTGATTTTAAACAAATAAAAAAAAGTCTTGTATAAGACATAAGAATAAAAATAGGTCTTGTAGAAGAGTTAAGATCATCCCAACGACAAAGCAGAATTCGCTGCCGACATCGCCCGATTTCAACTTGACTTCAGGAGTCCCACCATGCCAGCCAACCTCACTCAACAACTGAGCCGTGAACAGCAAATCGCCGCCCTCGAAAAAGATTGGGCCACCAACCCGCGCTGGAAAGGTGTGAAGCGCGGTTATTCCGCTGCTGACGTCGTGCGTCTGCGCGGCAGCATGCCCATCGAGCACACCTTGGCCAAGCGCGGCGCAGAAAAGCTGTGGGAAAAAATCAACGGCGGCGCTAAAAAAGGCTACGTCAATGCTTTCGGTGCCATCAGCGCCGGCCAAGCTATGCAGCAAGCCAAAGCCGGTTTGGAAGCCGTGTACCTGTCGGGCTGGCAAGTCGCCGCTGACGGCAACACATCCGAAACCATGTACCCCGACCAGTCGCTGTACGCGTATGACTCGGTGCCCACCATGGTGCGCCGCATCAACAACACCTTCAAGCGTGCTGATGAAATCCAGTGGGGTCGTGGCATCGAGCCAGGCAGCAAGGAATTCATCGATTACTTCCTGCCCATCGTGGCCGATGCCGAAGCCGGTTTCGGTGGCGTGCTCAACGCGTTCGAGCTGATGAAGAACATGATTGCCTCCGGCGCAGCTGGCGTGCACTTCGAAGACCAATTGGCTGCAGTCAAGAAGTGCGGCCACATGGGCGGCAAAGTGTTGGTGCCGACACAAGAAGCTTGCGAGAAATTGATCTCTGCACGTTTCGCCGCCGACGTGATGGGCGTGTCCACCATTGTGTTGGCCCGCACCGACGCAGAAGCCGCCAACCTGATCACGTCTGACCACGATGCCAACGACAAGCCTTTCCTGACTGGTGAGCGCACACAAGAAGGCTTCTACCGCGTCAAGAACGGTCTGGAGCAAGCCATCAGCCGTGGTGTGGCATACGCTCCTTACGCTGACTTGGTGTGGTGCGAAACTGGCGTGCCAGACATCGGTTTTGCCCGCGAATTCGCGCAAGCTGTGCACGCTGCTTGCCCCGGCAAGCTGCTGTCGTACAACTGCTCGCCATCGTTCAACTGGAAGAAAAACCTCAACGACAGCCAGATCGCTTCCTTCCAGGACGACCTGTCGGCGCTGGGCTACAAATACCAGTTCATCACACTGGCCGGTATCCACATCAACTGGTTCAACACCTTCCAGTTCGCCCACGCATACGCTCGCGGCGAAGGCATGAAGCACTACACAGAGATGGTTCAAGAGCCTGAATTCGCAGCCCGCGACAAGGGTTACACCTTCGTGTCGCACCAGCAAGAAGTCGGCGCAGGCTACTTCGACGATGTGACCACCGTGATCCAGGGCGGTTCGTCTTCCGTGAAAGCCTTGACCGGCTCGACCGAAGAAGAGCAGTTCCACTGATCTGCTGTTCAAAGGATGGAATGCGAGGGCAGCGTAAAATCTGCCCTCTGCGTTCAGACAATTCTTTCAAGCGCGGCCCATGCCGCGCTTTTTTACTTTTTGAGACCCATGGTTCAGATCAAACTTCCCGACGGTTCTTTGCGTGAATTTCCCGGCCCGGTGACTGTGGCCGAGGTGGCTGCATCCATTGGTGTAGGCCTTGCCAAGGCTGCACTGGGTGGCAAAGTCAATGGCCAGTTGGTCGATGCCAGCTTCAGCATGGCCTCCAATGCGGATTTGGCCATCGTGACAGCCAAAGATCCTGAAGGCCTGGAGTTGATTCGTCACTCGACAGCGCATTTGTTGGCGTATGCGGTCAAGAACTTGTTTCCTGAAGCTCAGGTCACGATAGGTCCAGTGATCGACAACGGGTTTTATTACGACTTTTCGTACAGCCGTCCATTCACACCCGAAGATTTGGTCGCGATTGAAAAGCGCATGACAGAACTGGCCGCGAAAGATGAGCCTGTGCTGCGCCGAGTGTTGCCTCGCGACGAGGCCGTCGCTTATTTCAAATCGATGGGCGAAAACTACAAAGCCGAGATCATCGGCAGCATCCCGGCCGACCAAGAAGTCAGCCTGTACCGAGAGGGTGATTTTGAAGACCTGTGCCGCGGCCCGCACGTGCCCAGCACCGGCAAGCTCAAGCATTTCAAACTCATGAAGGTGGCCGGCGCTTATTGGCGCGGCGACAGCAAGAACGAGATGCTGCAACGCGTGTACGGCACCGCATGGGCCAGCAAGGAAGACTTGCAGCTGTACCTGACCCGTCTGGAAGAGGCCGAAAAGCGAGACCACCGAAAATTGGGCCGCGAATTGGACTTGTTCCACATCGACGAGCATGCCCCTGGCCTGGTGTTTTGGCACCCCAAGGGCTGGACCGTTTGGCAGACCGTGGAGCAGTACATGCGTCAGGTTTACCGTGACAGCGGCTATCAGGAAGTCAAAGGCCCCCAGATTCTGGACAAGTCCCTGTGGGAGAAAACAGGGCATTGGGACAAATACCGTGACAACATGTTCACCACCGAGTCGGAAAAGCGCGATTACGCCCTGAAACCGATGAACTGCCCGGGACACATCTTGATCTTCAAGCAAGGCATCAAGAGCTACCGCGACCTGCCGCTGCGCTACGGCGAGTTTGGCCAGTGCCACCGCAATGAGCCTTCGGGTGGCTTGCACGGCATCATGCGTGTGCGCGGCTTCACGCAGGACGACGGTCACATCTTTTGTACCGAAAACCAGATCCTGCCCGAGTGCGACACCTTCACAAAGGTGCTTAAGAAGGTCTACGCCGATTTCGGGTTCACCGACATCCTTTACAAAGTGTCGACACGTCCGGCTGCCCGCATTGGTTCGGACGAGCTGTGGGACAAGGCCGAAAAGGCCTTGATGGACAGCTTGCGCGACTCGGGTTGCGAATTCGTGATTTCCGAAGGGGATGGCGCTTTTTACGGCCCCAAGATCGAATACACCCTGAAAGATGCGATTGGCCGCGAGTGGCAATGCGGCACGATCCAGGTGGACTTCAACTTGTCGGAACGGCTGGACGCCGAATATGTGGCCGAAGACGGTTCGCGTCAGCGCCCCGTGATCCTGCACCGCGCCATTGTGGGCAGCATGGAGCGATTCATCGGTATTTTGGTCGAACAGCACGCTGGTGCCTTGCCTACATGGCTGGCGCCCATCCAGGTGTCTGTGCTGAACATCACCGATGCGCAGTCCGATTACTGTCGCGAAATCGCTGCAAAACTGCAAAAATCAGTGTCAAATCAAGGCCTTAGGGTCGATTTGGACCTGCGTAACGAGAAAATCACGTATAAAATACGCGAGCATTCGTTGCAAAAGCTGCCTTACATCCTTGTTGCTGGCGACAAGGAAAAAGCAGCAGGTACCGTCGCAGTGCGCGCCCGAGGCAACAAAGACCTCGGTGTGATGTCGATCGATGCGTTCATTGAACTCATTGCTGCCGACATCGCTTCTAAAGCCTGAAGGTGATTTTCGCCACATGCTTTGGCCCGTGGGCACAAAGATGGATGAGCTGCATGTCGCAGTTTTGTTCCGTAAAGGATTGAGTCATCGCTACCGAATTTCGTGATCGTCGCCACCGCGAAGAACGTAAACACCGTTTGAACCGTGAAATCATGGCCCCTGAGGTGCGTGTTTCCGGCCCTGAAAACGAGCCGTTGGGCATTTTGTCCTTGGCCGAAGCCCTGCGCATGGCAGGTGAGATGGATGTGGATCTGGTTGAAATTGCCGCCACCGCCACCCCACCCGTTTGCCGTTTGATGGACTACGGCAAGTTCAAATACCAAGAGCAAAAGCGTGCGGCAGAAGCCAAAGCCAAGCAAACGGTCATTGACATCAAGGAAGTCAAGTTCCGTCCCGGTACAGACGATGGTGACTACAACATCAAGATGCGCAACATCCGCCGCTTTTTGGCGGATGGCGACAAATGCAAGATCACTTTGCGTTTCCGTGGCCGCGAGATCACGCACCAAGAATTGGGCATGGCCTTGCTGAACCGGATTCGCGACGAATTGGCCGATTCCATCATCGTTGAGCAGTTTCCAAAACTGGAAGGCCGCCAGATGATCATGATGATTGCGCCAGGACGTAAAAAGCCGGCCGGTGGCAAAGCAGCTGACGCTGCCTCGCCTGCTGAATCGGTTTGACAGGAGTTTGATCTGCCTTCGGGTGGGTCAAATCAGAAGCCTCTTTCGAGTGGCTTTTGTTAAAAGTGGCTCGGGGCCAACAAGGCTGCAAACTTTTTGCAGACGCCTCACGAGCACAATTAAAGGAGCATTGATATGCCCAAGATGAAGACCAAAAGCAGTGCTAAAAAGCGCTTCCGTGTTCGTCCCGGTGGAACCGTTAAACGCGGTCAAGCCTTCAAACGTCACATCCTGACCAAGAAGACCACCAAAAACAAGCGCCACCTTCGCGGTGCAGTCGCTGTGCATGAGACCAATATGGGTCACATCGCTCAGATGCTGCCCATGGCTGGCCTGTAATTACTGACGAACAAGGAGAATAAATATGCCTCGCGTTAAACGTGGTGTAACGGCACGCGCCCGTCACAAGAAAGTTTTGGCCCTTGCAAAAGGTTTCCGCGGTCGCCGCGGCAATGTCTTCCGCATCGCCAAACAGGCGGTGATGAAGGCTGGCCAATACGCCTACCGTGACCGCCGCACCAAAAAGCGTGTGTTCCGTCAGTTGTGGATTGCCCGTATCAACGCCGCTGCGCGTGAATGCGGTCTGACCTACAGCCAGTTCGCCAACGGCCTGAAGAAGGCTGCCATCGAAATCGACCGTAAGATGCTGGCGGACATCGCCGTGCACGACAAGGCCGCTTTTGCTGGCATCGTGAACCAAGTCAAAGCCAAACTGGCCGCAGCTTGAGTCCATGAGTGACACAGGCCTTCGGGTTTGTGTCACGCACTCGATCAAAGGGATTGAGGCTCGCAAAAGCTTCAATCCCTTTTTTATTCCCCCATTCACAGATCACTTACCGATCTCCCACACCATGAACGAGCTGGACACCCTGGTCGAATCCGCACGCCAGAGTTTTGCGCAGGCACTGACACCTGCTGACCTCGAAAACGCCAAAGCCCTGTTTTTGGGCAAAGCCGGTCGCATCACCGAGTTGATGAAGGGCATGGCCGCTCTGAGCGTGGAAGACAAAAAAACCCGCGGTGCAGCCATCAACATCGCCAAGCAGGCGATCGAGGCGGCCCTGAATGACCACCGCCAGGCCCTGGCTGATGCCGAGTTGCAAGCGCAACTCAAAGCCGAAGCGCTCGATGTGACTTTGCCAGGCCGCAGCGCCAACCTGGGCGGCCTGCACCCTGTGTCGCTCACCTTGGAGCGCGTGGAGCAGATCTTTGGCTCCATGGGCTTTGAAGTGGCCCAAGGTCCAGAGATCGAAACCGACTGGTTCAACTTCACCGCGCTCAACACGCCCGAAGACCACCCGGCCCGGTCTATGCACGACACCTTCTACGTCGAAGGCGGTCACCTGCTGCGCACGCACACGAGCCCCATGCAGATCCGCCATGCGGTGCAGCACGTCAAGCGCTATAAAAACCAACTCGATGCAGGCCAAGGTATGCCCGAGATCCGAGTCATCGCGCCGGGCCGTACTTACCGCGTGGACAGCGATGCCACCCACTCACCCATGTTCCACCAGTGCGAAGGCCTGTGGATCGGTGAGAACGTGAGCTTCAAAGACCTCAAGGTTGTGGTCACCGATTTCTGCCGCACCTTCTTCGAAAGCGACGATTTGGTGCTGCGATTCCGCCCCAGCTTTTTCCCTTTCACCGAACCCAGCGCCGAGATCGACATCCAGTTCCAGAGCGGCCCGCTGGCCGGTCGCTGGCTCGAAGTGGGTGGCTCCGGCCAGGTGCACCCCAACGTGGTGCGCAACATGGGCCTGGACCCTGAACGCTTCATCGGTTTTGCCTTCGGCATGGGCATGGACCGCTTCACCATGCTGCGCTATGGCGTGAACGACCTGCGCCTGTTCTTTGACGGCGATGTGCGCTTCCTGAGCCAGTTCCAGTAATTCCCTCCCAAGTCCGATACACGAGACACGAGTCATGCAATTTCCTGAATCCTGGTTGCGCGAGTTCTGCAACCCGTCCCTGACGACCCAGCAGCTGGCCGACACACTGACCATGGCCGGTCTCGAAGTGGAAGAGCTCGAGCCCGTGGCCCCGCCGTTCACGAAGATCGTGGTCGGTGAAATCAAGGAAGCCGTGCAGCACCCCAATGCTGATCGCTTGCGCGTGTGCCAAGTGGATGTGGGGCAGGGCAGCCTGCTGAACATCGTGTGTGGTGCGCCCAACGCCCGCGTGGGCATTCGCGTGCCTTGCGCCATGGTGGGGGCCGAGCTGCCTCCGGGTGAAGACGGCAAGCCCTTCGTCATCAAGGTCGGCAAGCTGCGCGGTGTCGAAAGCCAGGGCATGCTGTGCTCGGCCAAAGAGCTTCAGATTGCCGACGACCACGGCGGTCTGCTGGAGTTGCCCGCAGACGCGCCTCTGGGCCAGGACATCCGCCAGTATTTGAACCTGGACGACACCCTGATGACGCTCAAGCTCACGCCCAACTTGGCACATTGCCTGAGCGTGTACGGCATCGCTCGCGAAGTCTCGGCCCTCACTGGCGCCCCATTGAAGGCCCCGACGTTCCCGGCTGTGGCGACTCAGATCAGCGACAAACTGGCGGTGAAGGTGCAGGCCCCTGACCTGTGCGGCCGCTTCAGCGGTCGCGTGGTCAAGGGCGTGAACACGAAGGCCCAGACCCCGCAGTGGATGGTGGACCGCCTGGCCCGTTGCGGCCAGCGCAGCGTGAGCCCGCTGGTAGACATCTCCAACTACGTGATGTTCGAGTTCGGCCGCCCCTCGCACATTTTTGACCTCGACAAGATCCACGGCGGCCTGCAGGTGCGCTGGGGCAAGGCAGGGGAGTCGCTCAAGCTGCTCAACGGCAACACCGTCACCGTGGACGATAAAGTCGGCGTGATCGCTGATGACAGCCAGGTCGAGTCATTGGCCGGCATCATGGGTGGCGACGCCACCGCCGTGTCCGACGACACCCAAAACATCTACATCGAAGCCGCCTTCTGGTGGCCCACGGCCATCGCGGGCCGCTCGCGCCGCTACAACTTCTCGACCGATGCCGGTCACCGCTTTGAGCGCGGTGTGGACCCGCAGCTGACGGTGGAGCACATCGAGCGCATCACCCAGCTGGTGCTCGACATTTGCGGCACGCCTGACACCAAAGTTGGCCCCATCGACGACCAGACCCTGAACATTCCGGCGATCAAGCCCGTCACACTGCGCGTGGCCCGTGCCGTCAAAGTCATCGGCATGCCGCTGACGCAAAAGCAATGCGCCGATGCGCTGCACGGCCTGGGCCTGCAAGTGACTGAAGGCGAGGGTACCGTCACCGTCACGCCGCCCAGCTTCCGCTTTGACCTGCAGATCGAAGAAGACCTGATCGAGGAAGTGGCTCGCATGGTGGGCTACAACAACCTGCCCACCAACCCGCCGCTGGCCCCCATCACCGCCAAGGTGCGCCGCGAAACCGAGCGCAGCCCGTCGGCCGTGCGCCGCGCCATTGCCGCGCTGGGTTACCAGGAAACCATCAACTACAGCTTTGTAGAAGAAAGCTGGGAGCGCGATCTGGCGGGCAACGCCAACCCGATTCGCCTGCTCAACCCGATCGCCAGCCAGATGAGCGTGATGCGCTCGAGCTTGATCGGCTCGCTGCTGCAGGTGGTCAAGTTCAACGCCGACCGCAAGGCCGACCGCGTGCGCGTGTTCGAGTTGGGCCGCGTGTTTTTGCGAAATACCACGGTGCAAAGTACCGACACCACGGTCGAGGGTTTTGACCAACCCATGCGCGTGGCCGGCATGGCATGGGGCCCTGTGGAGCCCCTGAGCTGGCAGGGCAAGGCCCGCAACGTCGATTTTTACGACGTGAAGGCCGATGTGGAGCAACTGCTGGCCCCGCGCAAGGCGGAGTTTGTGGCGGCAGAGCATCCTGCACTGCACCCCGGCCGATCGGCCCAGGTGCTGCTGGACGGCTTGGTGATTGGCCATGTGGGCGAGTTGCACCCCCGCTGGCGTCAAGCTTGGGAGCTGAGCAGCGCGCCCGTGGTGTTCGAGTTGTCGCTGGATGCGGTCATTGCACGCGTGGTGCCTGTGGCTCAGAGCGTGGCCAAACACCAACCGGTCGAGCGCGACATCGCGGTCATCGTGAACGAACAGGTCACGCATGCCCAACTGATGCACGCGATCCACACGGCACCGACACAAGGCCTGCTGCGTGACGTCGTGTTGTTTGACATATACCGCCCGAAGGCCGAATCGGCCGGTGGTTTGGCCGTGGGCGAGAAAAGTCTGGCCGTGCGCCTGAGCTTGCACAGCGACGAGGCCACGCTGACCGAGGCACAAATTGATGCCGCCATGACTGCTGTGCTGGCCCAGTTGACGCAGCTAGTGGCTGCCCGACTGCGCTCCTGAGGTCGCCATGCAAATCAGTTTTGAATCACTGGAAACGCCTGCGCTGACCAAGGCGCACCTGGCCGATTTGCTGTTTGAGCAAATTGGCTTGAACAAGCGCGAGTCCAAAGACATGGTCGATGCCTTTTTTGACTTGGTGGTGGACAACCTGATCTCGGGTGACGATGTCAAGATTTCCGGCTTCGGCAACTTCCAGATCCGCACCAAGGCGGCACGCCCCGGGCGCAATCCCCGTACGGGAGAATTGATTCCGATTGATGCACGTCGTGTCGCCACCTTCCATGCCAGCCATAAACTCAAGGCCTTGATTCAGGGCGATACCGCAGAAGACGAAGGCGTGGAGACGGTGGGCCGCTGAATCCTTCATTTTTGGAGCGCAGCATGTTGTTCAAGTTCAAATCCCAGGCGACCAGCGACCTCATCATGCTGGAGGCCGATGCCCGGAGGTTGCTCAAAATCATCCTGGGCGATGACCCTGCCAAAGGGATCGTTCCATTCACTGCGTTGCCGCAAGCGATTGCCGCGCTGGAATCGGCGGTGGCGCAAGACGAGTTAGACAAAAAACAACGCGCCGACAAGGCCCAGACATTGATTTCAGGAGAGGGTGATGACGCTATACCCTTGAATACAGTGGGTTTGGCTCAGCGTGCAGCCCCCATGCTCAAATTGCTCAAGCGTTGCCTGACCGAAGAATCCGATGTGGTTTGGGGTGTCTGAGGCGCTGGATCAACGTGTGAAAGCAGGACCACCCAATTTGTAGCCTGCTTTGAGCTGGCGTTTGGCAAACCAGCCCACATTCATTTCCAGCACGTAACGCACGGGCTTTTCAGAGCAGTGCGAGTCATCGCTCTGGGGTTTCATGTCCGCAATGTTCACGATGGTGCCATCGTCGGCCACGAAGGCTGCGGACAGGGGAATCAAGGTGTTGCGCATCCAGAAACACTGTGTGGCGGGCTGTTCAAAAACAAACAACATGCCTTCGTGTTGCGGCATGTCCTTGCGCCACATCAGGCCGGTTTGTCGCTGCTCGGGGGTTTGAGCCAGCTGGACGTCCAAAACGTGCATGCCCGCATTCAGCTTGGTGCGTGGCAATTGAAGTTGAGGCGACGGCTGTGCTGACGCGATGAATGCCAGAGCCGCCAAGCACAGGACGCCTGTGCGGCGCAAGCTGTGGGTGCACAAGGCAACCAAAAATGCGGAAAAAGTCATGGTCTGTAGCGATTTTGGACAGTGATCAAGCTGCAGAGGATAACTGCTGGCCAGCACTTGGGCCGCATTGGAGGGGCGTGAACCGGCCCTTTTTTAACTTCAAGGCGCAGTAGTGCCAGCTGCGGCTGAGACCACAAGGGTTTCGCCGCTGGCGTTTTCTGCCTGAATGTTGGCCGCCATGAGGCCTTTGCTGCCCTGGGTCAGCTCAAAACTGACCCGTGCACCTTCTTTCAGGCTTTTAAAGCCTTCCGACTGAATGGCTGAAAAGTGGGCAAAAGCGTCAGGGCCGCCACCGTCGGGCTGGATGAAACCAAAGCCTTTGGCATCGTTGAACCATTTGACCGTACCACTGGGCATACGATGTCTCCGTTATTGTTGACCTCAGTGTGAATCGCTCTTGTCAATTTTGTCAATGTGAGGTTTTCCCGGGGGGGGCGCTGATTTTGGGCGACCGGCGTGAAAGTCTTTTCAGACCTCGGTCTCAAAGGGCTTGAAAGGCTCGATAGAATGAATTCATGGCAACGAAAAAACCTGTTAATCCCACGCTGCCGACCGTAACACCCCGAACGCCCGATGGCGGTGATTCGGTGGTGCTCGAGAGACGCTCCCAAAAAATTGAACCACCACAGATGTACCAGGTGGCGATGCTGAACGATGACTACACCCCCATGGAGTTCGTGGTGATGGTGATTCAAGAGTTTTTCAGCAAAGACCGTGAAGCGGCGACCCAAATCATGCTCAAGATCCACCTGGACGGCAAAGGTGTTTGCGGCGTTTACTCCCGTGATGTCGCTGCCACCAAGGTGGACCAAGTGCTTGACGCCGCCAAACAGGCCGGTCATCCGCTGCAATGTGTCAGTGAACCCATTGAATAGTGGGCATTACCCCCCACATCGTCTTTATCTCTCTCAGCAAGGCAAAAAGGAAATCACATGATTGCCCAAGAATTGGAAGTCAGCTTGCACATGGCCTTTGTCGAGGCCCGTCAGCAGCGCCACGAATTCATCACGGTCGAGCACCTGCTGCTGGCCTTGCTGGATAACCCGAGCGCCGCGGAGGTCCTGCGCGCTTGCGCCGCCAACATCGATGACCTGCGCACGGCCTTGAGCAATTTCATCAAGGACAACACCCCGCAGGTCGCAGGGACCGAAGAGGTGGACACACAGCCCACCTTGGGCTTCCAGCGCGTCATTCAACGCGCCATCATGCATGTGCAATCCACAGGCAGCGGCAAAAAGGAAGTGAACGGTGCCAACGTGCTGGTCGCCATCTTTGGCGAAAAAGACTCGCATGCCGTGTATTACCTGCACCAGCAAGGCATCACCCGCCTGGATGTGGTGAATTTCATCGCCCATGGCATCCGCAAGAGCGATCCGCCAGAAGCGGCCAAATCGGCTGAAAATCCTTCCAGCAGCGAAGGCGAGGAGGGCGGTGGCGGTGGTGAGCGCAGCGAAAAAGCATCACCCCTTGAGCAGTACACCAACAACCTGAACCAGGCAGCCAAAGAAGGCAAGATCGATCCGCTGATCGGCCGCGAGTACGAAGTCGAGCGCACGATTCAGATCTTGTGCCGCCGTCGCAAAAACAACCCGCTGCTGGTGGGCGAGGCCGGCGTGGGTAAAACCGCGATAGCCGAAGGCCTGGCTTGGCGCATCACCCAGGGCACAGTACCCGAGATTCTGGCTGAGGCGACGGTGTATTCGCTGGACATGGGCGCACTGCTGGCTGGTACGAAATACCGGGGTGATTTTGAGCAACGCCTCAAAGGGGTTCTCAAAGCCTTGAAAGACAAACCCAACGGCATCCTGTTCATTGACGAAATCCATACCCTGATTGGTGCGGGCGCTGCTTCAGGTGGAACGCTTGACGCGTCCAACCTGCTCAAGCCTGCGCTTTCGAGTGGCCAGCTCAAGTGCATCGGTGCGACCACCTTCACCGAGTACCGTGGCATCTTCGAAAAAGATGCGGCTTTGAGCCGCCGTTTCCAGAAAGTGGACGTGGTCGAGCCCACGGTGTCAGAGACCGTGGACATCCTCAAAGGGCTCAAGAGCCGTTTTGAAGACCACCACAGCGTCAAGTACACCATCGCCGCTTTGCAGGCCGCTGCCGAGTTGTCGGCCAAGTTCATCAACGACCGCCAATTGCCTGATAAAGCGATTGACGTGATCGACGAGGCGGGCGCTGCTCAGCGCATCCAGGTCGCGTCCAAACGCAAGAAAACCATTGGCAAGGCCGAGATCGAAGACATCGTGGCCAAGATCGCACGCATCCCGCCAGCCAACGTGTCCAATGACGACCGCAGCAAGCTGCAAACCATCGAGCGCGACCTCAAGTCGGTGGTGTTTGGCCAGGACAAGGCGCTGGAAGTGCTGGCCTCGGCCGTCAAGATGGCCCGCTCGGGCCTGGGCAAAACCGACAAGCCGATTGGCTCCTTCCTCTTCTCGGGCCCCACGGGCGTGGGCAAGACCGAGGCGGCCAAGCAACTGGCCTATATCCTGGGCATCGACCTGATCCGCTTTGACATGTCCGAGTACATGGAGCGCCATGCGGTGAGCCGCCTGATCGGTGCGCCTCCGGGCTATGTGGGCTTTGACCAAGGCGGCCTGCTGACCGAAGCCGTGACCAAGAAGCCGCATTGCGTGCTCTTGCTCGACGAGATTGAAAAAGCGCATCCGGACATCTTCAACGTGCTGCTGCAGGTCATGGACCACGGCACCTTGACGGACAACAACGGACGCAAGGCCGACTTCCGCAACGTGATCATCATCATGACCACCAACGCCGGAGCCGAGACCATGAACAAAGCCACCATTGGTTTCACCAACCCGCGTCAAGCGGGCGACGAAATGGGTGACATCAAACGCCTGTTCACCCCTGAGTTCCGCAACCGCCTGGATGCCATGGTCAGTTTCAAGCCGCTGGACGAGCAGATCATCCTACGCGTGGTGGATAAATTTTTGCTGCAACTGGAACAGCAACTGGGCGAGAAAAAGGTCGAAGTCACCTTCACCGACGCACTGCGCAAGTTCCTGGGCAAGAAGGGTTTCGATCCGCTCATGGGCGCACGCCCGATGCAGCGCCTGATTCAGGACACCATCCGCAAAGCCCTGGCCGACGAGTTGCTGTTCGGTCGCTTGACCGAGGGGGGCCGCCTGACGGTGGACATCGATGACAAGGATGAGGTGCTGCTGGACATCACGCCCAACCCGAAGAAGGAAAGCCGGGCTTCTCGTTCTGAACCCACTGAGCCGGAAGAAGCGACGGCCAGCTGACCTTTTGTCGGCTTGTACGCCGCAGACAAAGCAAAAAAGGAGGCCTTTTCAGGCCTCCTTTTTTTTGTGAGGAAATGGGACAAATCAAGGTGATCTGTGCGTCAATTGACCATGACCAGCTTGCCTTTGACGCTGCGTGAGCCCATCAAGGTGTAAGCCGCCTTCAAGTCGTTCATGGGCATCGTGCGGTCAATGACGGGTTTGATCTTGCCTTGCCCGTACCACTGGGCCAGCTCGCCCATCATGGCCGCATTGGCCTGAGGTTCGCGCCGGGCGTAGTCTCCCCAGAACACGCCGACCAGAGACGCGCCCTTGAGCAAAGGCAGGTTCAAGGGCAGGGCAGGAATAGGGCCGCCTGCAAAACCCACCACCAAGTAGCGGCCACGCCACGCGATGGAGCGGAAGGCCGGCTCGGCCAAGTCGCCGCCCACGGGGTCATAGATCACATCGGGACCACGGCCTTCGGTCAGCGTTTTCAGGGCTTCGCGCAGGTTCTCGCGGCTGTAATTGATGGTGGCATCCGCGCCCAGCGAGGTGCACAGCGCACATTTTTCGTCGGTGGATGCCGCGGCAATCACTTTGGCACCCATGGCCTTGGCGATCTGGATAGCGGCCGTGCCCACGCCGCCTGCTGCGCCCAGCACCAGCACCGTTTCACCAGCTTTCAAGGCCGCCCGGTCGACCAATGCGTGGTGAGAGGTGGCATAGGTCATGATGAAGGCCGCGCCATCGACGGCAGAGAAACCAGCGGGCAAGGGCATGCAAAGCTTGCCAGGTGCCAAGGTGTGGGTACCAAAGCCCCCGGTGCCTGACAGGCAAGCCACGGTTTGGCCCACTTTCAGGTGGGTCACGCCTTCGCCAAGGGCTTGCACCGCGCCTGCGTATTCTGAACCCGGCACAAATGGCAAATCAGGCTTCATTTGGTATTTGTTTTGAACAATCAGCAAATCCGGAAAGTTCAGACTGGCCGCCTGAATTTCGATCAGGACTTGCCCTGGACCTGGCGTTGGCGTGGGCAGTTCTTTCCAAGTCAGCGCTTCAACCCCGACCGGGTTCTCGCAAAGCCAAGCGTGCATGCATCTTCTCCTTGTGTCATGTTGGATGTGTGGGTGCATCTTAGGCAGACAGAGGGCCCTCACCATGTCCCCCTAGCGACGAATTTGACAGTGCGCCACGAGCGTAGCTGCCGCCTACAATCGAGCCATTGACAGGGACACAGCATGAAAATTCTCATTTCCAACGACGATGGCTTTCGCGCAGAGGGGATCGTGGCCCTTTACGAGGCGTTGAAAAGCATTGCGGACGTGGAAGTGGTGGCGCCCGAGCACAACAACAGCGCCAAATCCAATGCTTTGACCTTGCACACCCCTTTGTATGTGAACCGTGCGGACAACGGCTTTCGCTATGTCAATGGCACCCCTGCGGATTGCGTTCACATCGCCTTGACGGGCTTGTTGGGCTACCGGCCTGATTTGGTGATCTCTGGCATCAACAACGGCGCGAACATGGGGGACGACACCCTTTATTCGGGCACCGTGGGCGCGGCCATGGAAGGCTATCTGTTCGGCATTCCGGCCCTGGCCGTTTCTCAAATGGACAAAGGCTGGGCGCATCTGGATGCAGCGGCGGTCAAAGTCAAGGAACTCGTGCAACAAATGCAGGCGGGTGATTTGATGGACACCAAGCCATGGCTGTTGAATATGAACATTCCCAACCTGCCGTTGGAAGAGATCAAAGCCGCCAAGCTGTGTCGCCTGGGTCGCCGCCATGCGGCCGAGCCGGTGATCACCCAAGTGGACCCCCGTGGGCAGACGATGTACTGGATTGGCAACGCCGGCCCTGCCATGGACGACAGCGAAGGCACTGATTTTCACGCGGCCGGTTTGGGCCATGTGGTGGTGACGCCGCTCAAGGTGGACTTGACCGATCACGCGCATTTGGATCACTGGACCCATGCTTTTAGCCGCTTGGCAGCGCAGGGCCGAGCATGAGCCAACGTCCTGGTTTTCCGGTCAAGCTGGCCAAGACCGGCGCTTCGGGGCCTTCTGGCAAAGTGCCTTCGGCTTTGCCTGTTCGTTCCGTCCAGACCCCGACAGCGCTTGCGCCCCGTGTGGCTTCCAGCGTCTCGGGTTTGGGGCTGGACTCGGGCGCGGTTCGCGCCCGCATGGTGCGCAAACTGGCAGAGCAGGGCGTCAAAGACACCCGCGTGCTCGATGCCATGGGTGTCGTGGAGCGGCACCGTTTTGTCGAAAGCGCTCTGGTCAACCAAGCCTACGAAGACACCAGCTTGCCCATCGGCTTGGGGCAGACCATCTCCAAACCCAATGTGGTGGCACGCATGGTCGAACTGCTGTGTCAGGACGCACCCGGTAAATTGGGCCGAATCCTAGAGATTGGTACGGGTTGTGGCTACCAGGCCGCCGTCTTGAGCCATGTGGCCACCGAGGTGTACAGCATCGAGCGCCTGCGAGGCTTGCACGAAAAGGCCCGCACCAACTTGCGCCCTTTCAGGTTGCACAATGTGCACCTGATCTTTGGGGATGGCATGTTGGGCTACCCCAAGGGGGCTCCCTACGCGGGCATCATCTCGGCAGCGGGCGGAGATGCTGTCCCTGACACCTGGCTGGACCAACTGGCAGTCGGTGGCCGTCTGATTGCCCCGACCATCACGCCTGCAGGTCATCAAGCGTTGGTGGTTATTTTGAAAACGGCACAAGGTTTTGAGCGCCAAGTGCTCGAAGCGGTTCATTTTGTCCCTCTAAAATCAGGCGTTGCCTGAACAAGTAAAGCCCGATGACTTCATCCTTTCATTTTCGTCCCATGGTGTTGATGGCTTCGTCCCTTGCATTGCTCGCAGGATGCACTTCTTCGCCCCGCACGCCAGCCCCTGTGGAGGATCGAACCACCATGGGTCGATCGTCCACACCCACGGCAACGCCTGCTGCTGAAGCGCCCAAGCCGTTGCCTGGCAGTGAAAACGCTGGCAAACCCGGTTATTACACGGTGCAGCGGGGCGATACGCTCACCCGCATTGGCCTGGACAACGGGCAAGGATGGCGCGATCTGGCCCGTTGGAACAACCTGACCAACCCCGATCTGATTGAAGTGGGCCAAGTGCTGCGGGTGTCGCCACCCGGTGGTGCGGTTGAAACATCGGGCGTGGTGGTTCGCCCCATCGCGTCAAGTGGTCCATCATCGTCGGTCACCACCCAAGACAATGCAGGCAATAAAGAGCCAACCAAAGAAAGCGCCAGCAAGCCCAATGCCAATGCCAATGCTCAAGCCATGCAGTTCATTTGGCCAAGCCAAGGCAAATTGATCAGCAAGTTCGATGCGAACAACAAAGGCATTGAAATTGCCGGGAAAAAAGGCGATCCGGTTTTGGCCGCTGAATCGGGCAAGGTCGCCTATGTCGGCGAATCTTTGAGAGGCTATGGCAAGTTGATTCTGATCAAACACAATGGCTACCTGACGGCTTACGGACACAACGATAAATTCAGTGTCAAAGAAGACCAATTGGTGACCAAAGGCCAAAAGATTGCCGAAATGGGCAATACCGACGCCGATGCCTACAAGCTCAAATTCGAAATTCGGGACACAGCGGGTAAAGCATTGAACCCCGTCACGTTGTTGCCTCAACGTTAAAAATCCATGGCCTGGCCCGTCCTGGTCTTTGACATCGAGACCCTTCCTGATGTCGCCGGGTGGCGCAAGCTGCACCCGGTGTCACCTGATTTAACCGATGAGCAAGTGCACGCGCAATGGACGGCCGAGCGGGCAGAGCAGGGCAAAAGCGACTTCATGCCTTTGTATTTGCAGCGGATTTTGGTGATCAGCTGCGTTTTCGCAATGCCGAAGGGTTGCGCGTCCATTCTTTTGTGGATCGCGATGGCCAAAGTGAGGGCCGGATCGTTCAGACTTTTTTCAACACCATCGAAAAGCACGAGCCCCAGTTGGTGAGCTGGAATGGCAGCGGGTTCGATTTGCCGGTGTTGCACTACAGGGGCCTGCAGCATGGTGTGGTGGCCGACAAATACTGGGACATGGGTGAGGGCGGTAACGCCAGTGACCGCGAGTACAAGTGGAACAACTACATCTCACGCTATCACCTGCGTCACCTTGACCTGATGGACTTGCTGGCCAAATACACCCCCAAAAACAACGCCCCCATGGACGCGATGGCCAAACTTTGCGGCTTTCCCGGCAAGTTGGGCATGGACGGCTCTCAGGTGCATGCGCAGTTTTTGGCAGGTCAAACCGAAGACATTCGGCGTTATTGCGAAACCGATGTGATGAACACCTATTTGCTTTATTGCCGCTTTCAGAAGATGCGCGGCGGCTTGACAGAAGCTGAATACGAGCAAGAAATCAGCTTCGTCAAAGACAGCGTCGGCGCCTTGGCCGGGCAAGAACCCCATTGGCAGGAATATTTGCAAGCCTGGAACTGAGTTTTATGGGGCAAAGTGACTCGCCCATCGCCAAGTCAGCTGCTACATCCTGAGACAATCGGGGCATGAGCGAACAAGACATTTCCCTTTCAACAGCCCTCACCGAGACTGAAAACCACGCCAGCACGGATTTGCCGGAAGGCTGGTTGCGTGTGGACGCCCTGGACATGGAAGCCCAAGGCATCGCCCGCAGGCCCGATGGCAAAGTGGTTTTCATCGAAGGCGCCTTGCCTTTTGAGGTGGTTTCTGTCCAGGTCGGACGCAAAAAAAGCAGCTTCGAGCACGGCAGCGTGACCGAGATTCACCATGAATCTTCGCAACGCGTGCGCCCTGGCTGCCCAAATTTTGGGCTGCACACAGGCTCTTGCGGCGGCTGCAAAATGCAGCACTTGGAGGTTTCGGCCCAAGTGGCCATCAAGCAACGCGTGCTCGAAGACAATTTGTGGCATTTGGGAAAGGTCAAAGCCGAAACCATGCTGCGCCCCATCGAGGGGCCCACTTGGGGTTACCGCTACCGCGCGCGCTTGTCGGTTCGCTATGTGATCAAAAAGGGCGAAGTGCTGATTGGGTTTCACGAACGCAAGAGCCGCTACATCGCCGACATGAAGGTGTGCCCGGTATTGCCGCCCCATGTGAGTCATATGCTGTTGCCGCTGCGCGAGCTGATCAGCCAAATGGCTGCCCGAGAAAGCCTGCCTCAGCTCGAGCTGGCGTGCGGCGACGAAGTCACCGCTTTGGTGTTGCGCCACTTGGAGCCCTTGAGCGATGGCGATAAAGCCTTGTTGCGCACGTTTGCCGCTGAGCAAAATGTGCAATGGTGGCTGCAGCCCAAAGGGCCTGATACGGTGCATTTGCTGGACGAGGGCGGTCCGCAACTGAGCTACGGTCTGCCCGACTTTGGCATCACCATGCCCTTCAGACCGACCGATTTCACCCAGGTCAACCCCTTCATCAACCGGGTCTTGGTGTCCCGCGCTTTGCGTTTGTTGCAAGCACAAAAGCACGAGCGTGTGATCGACTGGTTCTGCGGTTTGGGCAACTTCACCTTGCCCATCGCCACGCAAGCGGGTGAGGTGCTGGGCATTGAAGGTGCCGAGACGCTGGTCGCTCGGTCGCGTGACAACTACGCCCGCAATCAGGCAGACCGCGCAGCGGGGCAAGCTCTGGCGCCCACCCAATTCGTGGCCCGCAACCTGTTTGACATGACCCCTGAGATGTTGGTGGCCGATGGCACGGCTGACAAATGGCTGGTGGACCCACCCCGTGAAGGTGCTTTTGCCTTGAGCAAAGCCCTTGCGGAGCTGAACGAAAATCGCGATTTGCGCCAAGGCTGGACGCCTCCGCAACGCATCGTTTACGTGAGCTGCAACCCGGCGACCTTGGCACGCGATGCGGACATTCTGGTCCACCGTGCGGGTTACCGCTGCGTGAGTGCTGGGGTGATCAACATGTTTGCGCACACGGCGCACGTGGAAAGCATGGCGGTGTTTGAACTGGCTTGAGTCAGACATCAGGCCATGCACCAACAACAAAGGCTCCCGAGGGAGCCTTTGTTTTGAGGGAAACGAGACCGATCAGTCGCGTTCGCCACCCATGATGCCCAGCAAGGCCAACAGGCTTTGGAACACGTTGAAGATGTCCAGGTACAAGGCCAAGGTGGCGCTGATGTAGTTGGTCTCGCCGCCGTCGATGATCTGCTTGAGGTCATACAACATGTAAGCGCTGAAGATGCCGATGGCCATGACCGAAATCACCATCATGCCGACGGTGGAGCCCACAAACACGTTGATGATGCCGCCGATCATGATGGCCAATGCGCCGACAAACAGCCATTTGGACATGCCTGAAATGTCACGCTTGATGGTGCTGGCCAAGCTGGCCATGACAAAGAACACACCGGCTGTGCCTGCAAATGCGGTCATGATCAGGTCGGAGCCGTTTTTGAAACCCAGCACCATGGCGATCATGCGCGAGAGCATCAGGCCCATGAAGAAGGTGAAGCCCAGCAGCACGGGAACCCCCGCAGCCGAGTTCTTGGTTTTCTCGATGGCGAACATGAAGCCGAAGGCCCCTGCCATGAAAACGACCAGCCCCAAACCGCCTGAAAGCGAGCGGGTGATGCCGGTGGCCACGCCCAGCCAGGCCCCCAGGACGGTCGGCAGCAAGCTCAGGGCCAGCAGCCAATAGGTGTTGCGCAGCACGCGGTTGCGAGAAGCCAGATCGGCGCCGTGGCCCCAGTCTGTGGTGTTGAGTGTGCGAAGGTCGCTCATGGTTTATCTCCTAAACATGCCTTTGGATCAGGCTTTGTCATTGTAGGGTCCGGGCGAGCAGGTCTCAATATCCGCCAGATGATGGGGTTATCCGGGTGAATCAGTTTTGCGTTGAGGTGAGCAATGAACAGGCTTTTGCCCGTGTATGCTTGCGTTTTTCAAACTCAGCCCCCCTAAAGCCATGAAAACACAAGCCACCCTCGAACTGTCCGATGTCAAAGCCATTGCGGCAGCCGCTGAAGCCGAAGCGATGAAAAACAACTGGGCCGTGAGCATTGCCATTGTGGACGCAGGTGGTCACTTGTTGCATTTCGCCCGCCTGGATGGCGCAGCACCTGTTTCTTCGCACATTGCCCCGGCCAAAGCCAATACAGCAGCCTTGGGCCGTCGCGAAACCAAGGGTTATGAAGACGTCATCAATGGTGGTCGCACCTCCTTTTTGTCGGCCCCGACCATCAAGGGCATGCTCGAAGGTGGCGTGCCGATCATGAAAGATGGCTTTTGCCTGGGCGCGGTGGGCGTCAGCGGCGTGAAATCCAATGAAGACGCGCAAATCGCCAAAGCCGGTATTGCGGCCATCGGCCTGTGATGCCCGAAGACTTGTCGGTCAGTTGAACGCTGACAGACCGGTCTTCTGCAAAAAAGCCCGCTGATCAGCGGGCTTTTTTGATTTTTGTGGGTTCAATCACAACAGAACAACCATACGTCACGGTCTATGTGGCAAACGGAAGCTGACTATAGCGAGTTTGCACAAAGTTCGGTTTGGCTGGAAGGTGACTGCAACTTGCCCGCGAGCGCCATCAGGGCTATCGGGCTGGGCCATAATCCCGTCAGTTATTTCTTGAATCCCTGACTGGAGCCCCCTCATGCCCGCTTACCGTTCCAAGACCTCCACCGCCGGCCGCAACATGGCGGGTGCCCGCTCTTTGTGGCGCGCCACGGGCATGAAGGACGATGATTTCAGCAAGCCGATCATTGCCATTGCCAACTCTTTCACCCAGTTCGTGCCCGGCCACGTCCACCTGAAAGACCTGGGCCAGCTGGTCGCCCGCGAGATCGAAGCCGCTGGCGGCGTGGCCAAGGAGTTCAACACGATTGCCGTGGACGACGGCATCGCCATGGGCCACGACGGCATGTTGTATTCGCTGCCCAGCCGCGACATCATTGCCGACTCGGTCGAGTACATGGTCAATGCGCACTGCGCCGATGCGATCGTGTGCATCTCCAACTGCGACAAGATCACCCCCGGCATGTTGATGGCCGCCATGCGTCTGAACATCCCGGTCATTTTTGTGTCGGGCGGCCCAATGGAAGCGGGCAAGGTGCGCCTGGCCAACCCTGAGACGAAAGTCATGGAGTTCAAGAAGCTCGACCTGATCGACGCCATGGTGATGGCCGCCGACGACAAGGTGAGCGATGCCGATCTGGCCGAAATCGAGCGCTCGGCTTGCCCCACCTGCGGTTCGTGCTCGGGCATGTTCACCGCCAACTCGATGAACTGCTTGGCCGAAGCTTTGGGCTTGGCTTTGCCAGGCAACGGTACGGTGGTGGCCACGCACGCGGACCGCGAGCAATTGTTCAAGCAAGCGGGCCGCACGATCGTTGACTTGTGCAAACGCTATTACGAGCAGGACGACGCGACGGTCTTGCCACGTTCCATGGGCTTCAAAGCGTTTGAAAACGCCATTGCGCTGGACATCGCCATGGGCGGCTCGACCAACACCATCCTGCACATCTTGGCCATTGCCCAAGAAGCTGAAATTGAATTCACCATGGCCGACATCGACCGCATGTCCAAAATCGTGCCACAGCTGTGCAAAGTCGCGCCCAATACCAACAAGTACCACATCGAAGATGTGCACCGAGCAGGCGGCATCATGGGCATCTTGGGTGAATTGGACCGTGCAGGCAAACTGCACACCGATGTGGGCACTGTGCTGGGCAAGACCATGAAAGAAGTCTTGGACGAGTGGGACATTGCACGCAACCCATCCGATGCGGTGAAGAAGTTCTACATGGCCGGCCCCGCTGGTATTCCCACGCAAGTGGCCTTCAGCCAGAACACCCGTTGGCCCAGCTTGGACACCGATCGTGCCGAAGGCTGCATCCGCTCCATCGATCACGCCTTCAACAAGGAAGGTGGTTTGGCTGTGCTGCGCGGTAACATCGCGCTGGACGGTTGTGTGGTTAAAACCGCAGGCGTGGACGACAGCCTGCTGGTGTTTGAAGGCCCGGCCCACGTGGTCGAGTCGCAAGACGAAGCCGTCGAAAACATCCTGGGTGACAAGGTCAAGGCGGGCGACATCGTGGTCGTGCGCTACGAAGGCCCCAAAGGCGGCCCCGGCATGCAGGAAATGCTCTACCCCACGAGCTACATCAAGTCCAAGGGCCTGGGCAAAGCCTGCGCCTTGCTGACCGATGGACGTTTCTCGGGCGGCACTTCGGGTCTGTCCATCGGCCACTGCTCGCCCGAAGCGGCGGCGGGTGGCACGATCGGTCTGGTCAAAAATGGCGATCGCATCCGCATCGACATCCCCAACCGTTCAATCAACGTGCTGGTGAGCGACGAAGAGCTGGCCAAGCGCCGTGTGGAACAAGACAAGCTGGGCTGGAAGCCCGTGTTGCCGCGTCCACGCAAAATCTCGGCCGCGCTCAAAGCGTATGCCTTGCTGGCCACTTCGGCTGACAAAGGCGCGGTGCGCGATTTGTCGATGCTCAAATAAGCGCAAAAGGCTGGACCGCACGGTGATTGCCCCACATTGCGGGCACAATCTCACGCCATGCTGATCCATCCTCAAATCGACCCCGTGGCCCTGCAACTGGGGCCACTGGCCATCCACTGGTATGGCCTGACTTATCTGGCGGCTTTCGGCCTGTTTTTTGTTCTGGCCACTCGGCGTCTGGGCCATTTGCCCTTCAAAAATCTGCCGCAATGGCAAAAGCAGGACATTGAAGACATCCTTTTTCTGGGTGTGTTGGGTGTCATCCTTGGTGGGCGCATCGGTTATTGCCTGTTTTACAAACCGGCTTACTACCTGGCCAATCCATTGGAGATTTTTGCGGTTTGGCAAGGCGGCATGAGCTTTCACGGCGGCATGCTGGGTGTGATCGCGGCGATGGTCTGGTTTGCGTGGTCGCGTCAAAGGCCATTTCTGCAGGTCATGGACTTTGTGGCGCCTTGCGTGCCCACGGGCCTGGCGGCAGGGCGTGTTGGCAACTTCATCAACGGCGAACTCTGGGGTCGCGTGGCCGACCCGAGCCTGCCCTGGGCCATGCTGTTCCGTGGGGCTGGCGATGTGCCGCGCCACCCCTCGCAGATTTACCAGTTCCTGATGGAAGGCCTTTTGCTGTTCGTGCTGCTGTGGCTTTATGCCCGCAAGCCACGCCAGCAAGGGCAGGTGGCCTCGGCTTTCCTGTTCGGCTATGGTGTGTTCCGCTTTGTGGCCGAGTACTTCCGCGAGCCTGATGCGCACTTGGGGCTGCTCAGCCTGGGCATGAGCATGGGGCAGTGGCTGTGTGTGCCGATGATCGCGGGCGGTGCACTGCTTTGGCTGTGGTTTGGTCGCCGTTCGGCGTGAAGCTGAACGGTTTAGCTCAATGTCAGCGGTCCAGAGGCAGTACCGTGCTTTCCTTGATTTCCTCCATCACCACATAGCTGTTGGACTGTGCGGGCACAGGAATTTTGTTGAGAATGGCGCCCAGCAGTTCCCGGTAGTCGTTCATAGCGCGCAATCGGGCCTTGACCAGGTAATCAAAGCTGCCTGAGACCAAATGGCACTCGAGCACTTCGGGCATCAGGCCGACCTCGCGCCGTACTGTCTCGAACACTTGGGGTGATTTCTGGGACAGGGTGATTTCAATGAAGACCAACAAGGGCTTACCCAAAGCTGCGGCATCGACGCGGGCATGGTAGCCAGTGATCAAGCCCTGGCGTTCCAGACGTTTGATGCGCTCCGAACACGGCGAGGTGGACAGGCCCACTTGTTCACCCACTTCGGTGACCGACATGCGCCCATGGCGTTGCAGCAGATCGAGAATTTTCAGGTCAATGCGGTCGGGATCGGACATTGTGCGGTCAAGGCCTGAGTTGAGCCTTGAATTCAGTTGAAGTTGCTGTATTTAAACATCAATTCCAGAAAGTTTCCCGTCATGAATCCATAACATCACCAGATCTCTAGTCATCAACGAGGTTGACATGAAAATTGTGGTTTTGGGTGGTGGTGTGATCGGTGTCAGCACAGCTTGGGCGCTGTTGCGTCAGGGGGCGGATGTCACCTTGATTGAGCGTCAGTCCGATGTGGCTCAGGAGACCAGCTTTGCCAATGCGGGCCAGGTTTCACCAGGCTATTCAACCCCTTGGGCCGCGCCCGGGATCCCGCTCAAGGCGCTGAAATGGCTCTTTCAGACCCATGCACCGCTGGCATTTCGCCCTGACGGCAGCTTGTTTCAGTGGCGTTGGATGGCGGCCATGCTGGCCAACTGCTCGGCTGACCGTTATGCGGTCAACAAAGAACGCATGATGCGCTTGTCTGAGTACAGCCGTGACTGCCTGCGTGTTTGGCGCGCTGAAACCGGGCTGGCCTATGACGCACGCAGCCAAGGAACTTTGCAGTTGTTTCGCACCCAGGCGCAGCTCGATGCCGCTGCGCGCGATGTGGCTGTGCTGCAGGAGTGTGGCGTGCCTTTTGAGCTGCTTGACGCTGCTGGAGTTAACCAGGCAGAACCTGCGCTGGCCAAGGCACAGGTGTCGATCAGTGGTGGTTTGCGCCTGCCCAACGACGAGACCGGCGACTGTCATTTGTTCACCCGTCAGCTGGCAGAACGCGCCAGTGCCTTGGGCTTGAAGCTTCGTTTGTCTTGCAGTGCGCAGTCGTTGCTGCGTGAAGGTGATCGTGTCACGGGCTTGCAGCTGGCAAGTCCCTCCGGTGCACCAGGGGAGCATGTGCTGGCCGACGCGGTGGTTCTGGCCGCAGGCAGTTATTCGCGCGACTTGCTTCAGCCACTGGGGCTCGACATTCCGGTGTACCCGGTCAAGGGCTATTCGCTCACCATGCCCCTCAGTGATGCCTCTTTGGCACCGCAATCGACTGTGCTGGATGAGACCTACAAGATCGCACTGACCCGCTTGGGGGATCGGCTGCGCGTGGGGGGGATGGCTGAGCTGGCCGGATTTGATTTGCAGCTGAATCCACGTCGCCGAGCCACACTTGAAAAAGTCACCCGCGAGCTCTTTCCGGGAGGGGACTTGGCACAGGCCCAGTTCTGGACGGGCTTGCGCCCCATGACGCCTGACGGAACGCCACTTGTGGGCGCGACACCGCTGGCAGGCCTTTACCTCAACACGGGGCACGGCACCCTGGGCTGGACCATGGCCTGCGGCAGTGCGCAGCTGTTGGCCGATGTGATCTCAGGTCGCCAGCCGGCCATTCGCACCGAAGGGCTCGACATGAGTCGCTACGGTGCACGGGGGGCCACAAGCCACCCGGGTCGGCTGGCGGCAGCCTGAGACACCTCAGGCTTGTGCTGGCCGCTTTTGCAGCCAGTCGCCCCGCACCGCCTCGTAGGCCGCAGCCACCTGCAACAAGGCCAGATCGCCTTGTGGTTTGCCGATCAGCTGCACGCCCATGGGCCAGCCGTGTGTCGGGTGAAAGCCTGCGGGCAGGCTGATGGCGGGTAGCCCCGCCAGCGTGGCGTAGATGGTGCATTCCATCCAGCGGTGGTAGGTGTCCATGGGGCGCGCGCCGATGTTTTGCGGCCAGCGCTCTTGCAGCGCAAACGGCCAGGTCTGAGCCACGGGCAGGGCCAGCACATCGTATTGGCCAAACAGACCCAGCAGGTGCTGGTAGAACGCGCTGCGCGTCTGGCTGGCTTGCATGAAGTCCATATAGGACAGCTTGAGCGAGTTCTCGTGCTCCCACAGGGCTTCGGGTTTGAGTTGGTCTTTGGCGCCCGGAATTTGCAGCAAGGCCGCCACCTTAGGGCCGACCAGCGCACGACGCCAGACCAACCAGCAGTCCCACAGCGCTTGCGCGTCAAAGCCCAACCCGATGGCGTCCACATGGGCACCTTGGCCCGCCATGTGCTGCAGTGCGTCCTGGCACACGTCCAGAATGCCGTCCTCCATGGCCAGATGGCCATTCAAATCGCCCAGCCAGCCTATACGCAGGCCAGGCATACCACGCAGCGCATCGGGTGTGTACTGCAATCCTGATGCATCAAGGTTGCCGCTGATGGACAAAGGTTGGCGGGCGTCATGGCCTGACTGTGTGGCCAGCAGGCGGGCGAGGTCGCGCACGCTGCGGGCCATGGGGCCTTCGGTGCCCAGCTGGTCCACCCACACATCGGCCCCAGGGCCAAAGGGCACGCGGCCTTGTGAGGGGCGCATGCCAAAAATGTGGTTCCAGCCCGCCGGGTTGCGCAGGCTGCCCATGAAGTCTGAACCATCGGCCACGGGCAGCAGGCGCTGGGCCAGCGCCACGGCCGCGCCGCCGCTGCTGCCGCCTGCGCTCACCGCCGTGTCCCAGGCGTTGGGCGTGGGGCCAAACAAGGTGTTGAAGGTGTGCGAGCCCAGGCCCAGCTCGGGCATGTTGGTTTTGCCGATCACAATCGCGCCCGCCGCCTTTATGCGCTCGGTCATGATGCTGTCCTTGGCGGGCAGCGCCGCTTGCAGCACCGCGCTGCCAAAAGTGGTCGGAAAGCCCACGGCGTGTCCGGTGTCCTTGATGGCCTGCGGGATGCCGTGCAGCCAGCCGCGAGACTGGCCGAGCGCCAGCTCGGCGTCGCAGGCCCGGGCTTGGGCCAGCAGGGTATCGGCCGGGGCGAGGTTGACGATGGCGTTGTAGGTGGGGTTGAGCTGCTCGATGCGGGCCAGATAGGCTTGCATCACCTCGGTGCAAGAAACCTGGCGCTGGTGGATGCGCCCGGACAGTTCGCTGGCGTTGAAGTCGGTGATCTGGGTCATTCGAGGGTGTTCTTTCACTTCCAGGACAGTGGGGGCGGCACAAAGCCGCACCATTCGGTTTCGAGCCAGCGGGCCATGTTCAGGCACAGCGGGTCGGCAAAGCTGTTGCCAATGATCTGCGCCCCGACGGGCAGACCGTCCGGGCTTTGCCCGATCGGGATCGCGGTGGCGGGCAAGCCCACCACACCGGGGTAGCCCGCCCAGAACAGGCTGTCGGTGTGGGGTTGGTCTTGGCCGTTGACCTGGAGCATGCGCTCCCAGCGCTCGCCTTGTTGGTTGTGCAAAAAGGCGGGCGAGGTGGCTACTGGGGTGATCAGCAGGTCCACCGTGTCAAAGTAGCTGCGCCACTGCGCCCGCAGCACGGCGCGTTGCTGGTCAAACTCAACCCAGTCGCGGTGCGTCATCGTGCTGCCGCGCCAGACGCGCTCGCGCATGGTGTCCAGCGCCGCGTCGGCTTGCTGGCCCAACGCCTGAAAGCGGGCAAAAGTCGCGTCGTCCAGCCAGGCGCCCGTGGCCGAGCGCAGCAGGTAGGAGTACACACGGTGCGACTGCGCGCTGTCCACCGGGCGGTGGTCGTCCAGCACGGTCACGCCTTGCGACCGCAAAAAGTCGGCCAGCGCATGCAGCCGGTCTTGGATGCTCTGGTCCACCCGCGCTTCGGGATCGTCGTAGACGATGGCCACGCGGCATTGCCAGGGGGCTTTGTCGGTTTGACGCCATTGGGCGGGCGTCCAACCCATGGGACCAAACTGTTGCAAGGGGGTGGTCAGCACCTGCATGGCCAGTTGCAGGTCCTGGGCGCTTCGCGCCAGTGGCCCGGCCACGGCGATGTCCAGGCTGTCAATGCAGCGCACACCGGGCAGCTGGTGGCCCTCCATGGGCACCACGCCCCAGGTGGGTTTATGGCCGTACACGCCGCAGTAATGCGCGGGGTTTCGGATCGAGGCACCGATGTCGCTGCCCAGCTCCAGCGGGGTCATGCCTGAGGCCAGCGCGGCGCTGGCTCCGCCCGACGAGCCGCCGGGTGTGCGCGTCAGGTCCCAGGGGTTGTGGGTGGTGCCATAGACCGGGTTGAACGACTGCCAGTCACCTAAAGCGACGGGCACATTGGTCTTGCCAAAGACTACGGCCCCTGCGTCCAGCAGGCGCTGCACGGCCACGGCGGGCTGCTGGGCGATGTTGTTTTTGTATTCCGGAAAGCCCCAGCAAGTGGGGGTGCCCGGCAGGTCGAAGGATTCCTTGACGGTCATGGGCAGGCCGTGCAGCAGCCCCCAGTCTTCGCCTCGCGCACGGGCTGCGTCGGCGGCAGCGGCGCGTTCGCGGGCGGCGTCAAAGGTGCGCACCACCACGGCGTTGATGCGGCCGTCGAGTTGCTCGACTCGCGCGATGTGCTGGGCCAGCAATTGGCTGCTGGTGACTTGGCCTGCACGCAAGAGCGCGAGCAGTTCGGTGGCGGTGCGGTCGGTGTAATCGGTCATGCCGGGCCTGAGTGTGTGCCAATGAAAAACCCGGGGATGCAAGTTGGTGTGTGCATGCCCGGGCCGTCGAGTGGTGCAGCGCTTTAGCGCCGCAGGGTTCAGGTCATTGAGGCTCGACTTTGGCGGCCTTGAACAGGGCGCGGTAGCGGGACACCTCCTGGGTGTAGAAGCGGTCGACTTCGGCCAGGCTCATGCCTGCTGGCACTTGGCTGCCGGTGCTGGTCATGCCTTTGACAAAGGCTTCGGACTTGATGGCCTCGTTCATGGCCTGGTTGAGTTTCTGCACCACGGCGTCGGGCGTGTTCTTGGCCACTTGCAGGCCGATCCAGATGTCAAACACGAAGTCGGACATGCCTTTTTGGGCGCTGATGGGTGCGGCCTCAGGCAGTTGGGGGTGGGGCGCTGTGGACGAGATGCCGATGATCTTGAAGCGGTTGTCCTTGACCATGCCAATGATGGGACCCGCGACCGGGACGAAGGCCATGTCCACGCTGTTGCCGCCCAGGTCGGTGTAGATCTGCACAGCCGCTTTGTAGGGCACGTGCAGCATGTCCAGTCCGGTCAGGGTTTTGAAGCGCTCACCCATGATGTGGTACAGCGAGCCCTGGCCCACGCTGGCGTAGCTGACTTGCTTGCCTTTGGCCCAGGCCAAGAATTCCGGGATGTTGTTGACCGGCAGGTCCTTGCGCACCGCCAGGCCGATCGAAGTGCGGCCCATCAGGCTGGCCATGCGGACTTCTTCGGGCTTGAACTTGACGGCCGACAGGGCCAGGGGGGCCATCACCAGCTCCATGGGGGTGCTCAGCAGCTGGTAGTAGCCGTCAGCAGGGGCTGCCAGCACTTTTTGAACGCCCAAAGCGCCGCTCACGCCGCCCAGGTTTTCGACCACCATTTTTTGGCCGAGTTGTTTTTCGTATTCGACCTGCATCAGGCGGGCCACCGCATCCGAAGGGCCGCCCGCAGGGTAGGGCACCATCACGGTGACCATCTTGTTGGGGAAGCCCTGTGCAGTGGCGCTGAGCACCATCAGGCTGCCCAGCAGGCCAGCGAGCAGTCGCGAAATCGTACGGCGTGAAATCATGGTTTGTCGTCCTCGGGTGTTGTGGTGGCGGCCGCACACGCTGCGGTCACGGGGAATCCACAGTCTGAACAACTTGCCCGTTTCCCTGTATCGAAAAATGGCAAACGCCGGGCGGGGTTTTCCCCAAAAGTGCCCGGCGGCCCGGTTTCAGGGCTGCTTTGCCAAACCCTGCACCGCCTGCTGCGCCGCTTGCAGGCCTTGGCGCCAGACCTGTTGCTGCCAGTCGCTGGAGGGCGGATTGAACGCTTCGCGCATGGTCGCCCGGATGGCCGCCTGCTGCGCGGGTGGGGCTTCGGGGTGCAAAGCCAGCCAATGGTCAGCGCGCATGGCCAGAATCATCTGCGCCAGCGGGAGGGTCCCAAACTCCAGGCAAATGCCCGTGTACTGGGCCTGCGGGCATTCCTCGTAGACGGCCATCTGGATCGGGCCGGACAAGGGCACGCTTTGGGACGTGCCCGTGTCCACCGAGGTGATGTCTGGCCCCCACCACTGGCGGGCGCGTTGCAAGGTGGCCCCGGTATCGGTGCAGGCAAAAATGCGCTCGCCGTGACCGTGTGGGCCCAGACCCGTGTGCAGGTCGATCCAAGCGATCTGCCGGGCCTGCCCCAGATGGTCTTGCAGCACTTGCCGGAAGGTGCGGTGGCTCCAGGTGGGGACGAGCCCGCCAAACCACACACCGTCTGGATATTGGTACTGCCCGCTGGTGATGGCCCGCTGCATGCGCCGATCACCCCATATCTGGGCGTGCGCCTGCAGCGCGGCGGTCTGATCGGGCGTGGGCGGCCAGTGCTCAGGCAGCAGCAGGGCGTGGATCTCGGCATAGTCGGCATTGACCGGCAGGGGCTGAGCAAAGTCGATGAAGTTGCGGTTGAGGTCGACGTTGTCTTCGTTGACCCGCCGTGCGTGCGAAAAACCGTGCGGGTTGACGGCATGCACATGCACCACCGCCACATCGGGGGGCAGTGTCAGTTGTTGCAACAGCCCGGTCTGGATGGCTGAGCCGCAAAAGCCCTCGATGCCGTGCACCGCGCTGGTGGTCATCAAAACTTTGGAGGCATTGGTCGGACCGTGCACGGCCACGTCCATGCCCAGGGCTTCGCCTTGCGCGCCGAGCAAGGGCAAGTTGACACTGTGCAACTTCGCCCCGCAGGCATCGGCAGCCTGTAAAAAGAGCGCACGGGCCTCGCGGTAGTTGGGGCAAAAGCGAGGTGTGTTCATGTTTGGGCCTTGCGCTGGTTCAGCCAGCCCGCCGCCAAGCCAAACAACACGATCATCAGGATGCCGCAGATGGCCAGGGCGTCGGGCAGGTGGTCAAACATCAGCCAGCCGCCCAGGGCGGAGAAGCCGATGGCGGTGTACAGGTAAGGCGAGAGGGTGGACGCTGGGGCTTTGGAGAACGCCAGCACAGTGAAATACTGCCCGTAAGACCCCGCCAGCGCCACGAACAGCAGCAGCGCCAAGTTCGGCCAAGGCATCTCTTTTGGCCAGAAAAATGGCAGGACCAGCGACAGGCACACCAAGCCAAACGCGCTGGTGCACAGCTGGATGGTCAGTGGCGAGTCCTGGCGTGCCAGGTAGCCCGTCAGGGTCTGAAAGCAGGTGTAGCAGACCACGCCCATCAGGGCCAGCGCTGCGCCCGTCGGGTCCACATGGCCACCCGGGCGCACCACCAGTAAAGCGCCACACAGGCCGCCTGCCACGCACAGCCAGCCGACAGTCGAGACGTGTTCCTTCATGACGAACCGGGCCACAAAGGTCACAGCGAGCGGCACCAGGCAATAGATGGCGGTGAACTCGGCCACGGGCATGCGCTGCAGTGCGCCGTAACCGCAGACGCTGCCGCCCACCACCAGAGCGCCGCGCAGCAGTTGCAGTCGCCACTGGCGCGTGCGCAGCAATTGCGGCGAGCCTTTGCGCCAGATGCTCACGCCCACCAGTCCGGTCTGTAGGGCGTAGCGTGTCCAGATGATGATGACCGGGGCCACGCTGAGCATCAGCTTTTTGCTGAAGGTGTCTTGCGTGGACAGGCAGGCCATGGCTGCCACCATGGTCAGGATGGCCGTCAGTCGGATGGCCTGGGCGGTGCTCATCGTTGGCGCAGGGTGTCCGAGGGCAGTTCGCCAAACAGGTGTTTGTAGTCCTGTGCGAACTGGCTCAGGTGCCAAAAGCCCCAGTGCGAGGCGATGTCTTGGATGGTTTCGCCCGGCGCTGCCTGGCGCAGGGCGCGGCGCACGCTGTTCAGCCGCAGCGAGCGCAGATACTTGATGGGCGTGGTGCCCAGCACATCCTGAAAACAGTAGTTGAGCTTGCGCCGACTTGTGCCCACACGGCTGCACACCTCCAGGATGGACAGGGGCTCGTCGGCATGGCCCATCATCAGCTCGCAGGCCCGGTCCACCAGTTTTTTGCGCCGCTCCAGGTTGGGCAACTCGGACGTGTCGACTTGGGCAGGCAGGGCTTCGAGCCATTCCATCAGGATCTCGTCGCGCAGCTGGCGCAAGGCTTGCGGGTCGTGCTGGCGGTGCGCCAGAGCGCTGGCCTGGTCCAGCACCGTGAGCTGCAGGTCGCGCAGGTTCTGCGCTTTGATGTCGGTGGTTTGCAGCACCAGCTGCTTTTCAAGCCAGTGCGCCAGGGGTTTTTGGTACATGCGCTCCCACAGTGGGTTGAGCAGGCTGCGCTCCACCACCACCGCGATCAGGGTGAAGTGGGGCGGCGTGGTCAGGTCCACCTCGTCGCCCTTGCCGCACATGATGGCGTGGGCTGGCACCCGTTGGCCGTTGAAAAACAGATCGGGGGAATCTTGCAAAGCCATGGCAAAGCCGTACACGCTGTCATCGAGCCGACCGCGCTGACGCAAGGCGATGCTGGTGTCCTCGCGCAGCAGGGTCACCTCGGGCAGCTGCACCTGGTGGATGCGCCCCTTGAATTGGCCGGGCGAGAGCTGTTCGTAATGCAGCGCCCAGCCCTGTTGGGCCAGGGCGTGCTGGTCCATGTCCTGGGTGTCGAGCACCTGGACCCAGGGTGAATCAGGGGCGTGATGGGGGGCGGAGGAACCCATCACAGTCAGAAAACGCAGCGCAAATGCATGCCCTGAGTGTGCCTGCTTCCGAACAGCGGGCTTTTTCGTGAAAACCCGTGGTGTGCGGTGCCCAAACTTGATAGTGCTTGGCGCGCCTTGTGCATAGCATGGGCATCAGATTGAAAGACACCCGATGAACCTGCCGAAGCTGCATATCGCCGTTTTGCTGACCAACGACGACACCTCGGCGTTTGCCGCGCATTTCCCGAACGACGGACAAAAGGTGGTTCAGCTGCTGCAGCCTCTGCGTCCGGACTGGTCGTTCGAGGTTTTGCCGGTCAAGGACGGGGTGCTGCCTGCGAGCCCTGCAGACTTTGACGGCTACGTCATCACCGGCAGCCCGGCCTCGGTCAACGACAACAACCTGCCCTGGGTCGGTTCGTTGCTGGATTTCATCCGCGCCACCGATGCCGCCCGCCAGCCACTGATCGGCCTGTGCTTTGGCCACCAGGCGGTGGCCCGGGCGCTGGGCGGGCAGGTGGCGCGCAACGCGGCGGGTTGGGGCTTGGGCACCGCCCCAACGCACTGGCAGCAAGCACGCCCCTGGATGCAGCCCGCGCAAAGCACCACCACCTTGATGGCGGCCCACAACGAACAGGTCACCCGCATGCCCGAGGGGGCCGAGTGCCTGGGTGGCAGCGATTTTTGCACCATCGGCTCGATGCAGGTCGGTCAGCACATCTGGACCACCCAGTACCACCCCGAAATGCCGCAGGTGTTCATGCAGGCGCTGCTGGGCTACCTGGCCGACAAGCTCGACAACGACACCTTGGCCCGCGCCCACGGCAGCCTGCAGCAGGCCGCCGATGTGCCACTGTTTGGCCAGTGGATGGCGCAATTCATTGAACATGCAAGGAACACCCGCCCATGACCGTCTGGCACCCCACCGACGATGGCCACGCCGACCTGGCGGACCACGACAGCTATGTGAACGGCACGCCGCACAACACCTTCCAGCGCCTTCGCGACGAAGACCCGATGGCCTGGTGCAATTGGTCCGAAGGCAAGGGCTTTTGGTCGGTCACGCGGCATGCCGACATTCTGGAGCTCAACCGCAATCACCAGCGCTTGAGTTCTGCCCAAGGCATCCGCATGGAGGACCAAACGCACGAGGAGTACATGGCGCGGCGCACTTTTCAGGAGACCGACCCGCCCGAGCACACCCGCACCCGCATGCTGGTGGCCAAGGCCTTTTCCAAGCCCATGATGGCGCTGTACGAAGAGCAGATCCGCGAGCTCTGTGTGGGCATCCTCGACCAAGCGCTGGGGCTGGGTGAGTTTGACGCCACGCACCAGATCGCCCGCCAGCTGCCCATGCGCATGCTTGGGCGCATCGCGGGTTTGCCTGAAGAGGACTTGGACTGGCTGGTGGACAAGGGCGACGCGCTCATGGCCAACACCGACAGCGACTTCACCAGCCATGTGGTCGACAAAATGGACACCGAGGCCTACCGCTTCATGCCGTTTCGCTCGCCTGCCGGGGCTGACTTGTTCGACTACGCGGCCCAGATGATGGAGCGCAAACGCGCAGCGGGTGACACCAGCGGCGTGCTGCACCTGATCACCCAGCCCGATGCGCAAGGCAATGTCATCAGCGACACCGAGTTCCGCAACTTCTTTTGCCTGCTGGTGGCTGCAGGCAACGACACCACCCGCTATTCGATTGCGGCGGCCTTGCACGCGCTGGCCAACCAGCCGGGTCTGATGCAGCAACTCAAGGCGGTGCAGGGCGAGGCCGCCTGGGAAGGCGTGGCCGACGAGTTCATCCGCTGGGCTTCGCCCGCCACGCATTTCCGCCGCACCGCGACCGAGGACTTCGAGTACCACGGCAAACAGGTCAAGGCGGGCGACAAGGTGCTCTTGTGGTTCATCTCGGGCAACCGCGACGAGCGGGCTTTTGAGCAGCCCTTCACCGTCAACCTGAGCCGGGGTGTGAATCGCCACCTGTCGTTTGGGCAGGGTGGGGCGCACGCCTGTCTGGGCATGTGGCTGGCGCGGCTGGAGCTGCGCGTCTTGCTGCAAGAGCTGATCCAACGTGTTGACCGCATCGAGCAAACGGGCGAACACGCCTTTTTGCGCTCGAATTTTGTTTGTGGCATCAAACGCCTGCCGGTGCGCATGCATCTCATCTGAACCTAGGGTTGAAAGGAATCACCATGTCCAATGTTCAAGAACGCCTGCGGGTGCTGTTTTGTGACCACCTGGCCATTGCGCGTGGCAAGTACGTCACGCTCCAACCCGGGCAAGGCGGCGGTGCCCGTTTTTGCCGAGGCACCTTTGGCGTGACGTATGAGAAAGAACTGATCCCCGCGCCCGGCGCCATGGTCATGGAAGGCCTGCCCGACATGGAGGCGGCCTACACCGCAGACGACATTCGCCCAGGCTGGCAGCCGTTCACCCAGGTGGCCATTGGCGACCTCAAAGCCAACGATGGCACGCCTTTACCTATGTGCGGGCGCAGCGCCTTGAAGCGCGCCGTGGCCGACTGGCAGGCCATGGGCTACGACCCCATGGTGGGCATTGAGCTCGAAGCCTTTGCCTTTCAGATCGAGCCCGACGGCTCGCTCAAACCCTACGACACGCCAGCGGCCCATGTGTATGCCACGGGCCCCTTTGCCGACCCGAGGGGCTTCACTGATGCACTGTGGGAAAAGGCCACGTCCGCGGGTTTTCGCATCGACAGCATGAACACCGAATACGACGCGCCGCAGTTCGAGTTCACGCTGAAATACGACCGCGCCGTCAAGGCGGTGGACGACATCTTTTTGTTCCGCCTCTTGGCGCGCGAAGTCGCTTTCCAGCACGGCATCGTGCTGACCTTCATGCCCAAACCCATCCTCACGGTGGGGGGCAGCGGGGTGCACATCAACTTCAGCTTGCGCGATGCTCAGGGCCATAACGCCATCTCGGGTGGGCACGACGCGAGCCAGTTCAACGCATTGACGCTCGGCTGCACCGCCGGGCTGATGCACCACCACCAGGCCCTGGCGGGCCTGCTGGCCCCCAGCGCCAACTCCTACCAGCGCCTGCAACCGGCCAGCCTCTCGGGCTTCTGGCAAAACTGGGCGGTGGACCACCGGGGCGTCACGGTGCGTTTGTCGGCTGAAAGTGGCCCCGGTGCGCGCATCGAGCACCGCATGGGCGACGCCGCCGCCAACCCCTACACCCACACCGCCGCCGTGCTGCAGGCCGCCCGCTTGGGCGTGGCCAACGCTTACAAGCTGCAGCCCGCAGAGACGGGTGACTGTCTGGAAAACAAGGATGCCACCCACAGCGTGCCGAGCACTTTGGGCGGAGCCTTGGATGCGCTCGAAGCCGACACGGCGCTCACGCAAGCGCTGGGCGAAGGCCTGGTGGCCAACCATGTGGGCATCAAGCGCCACGAGATCGAGCGCACCGCAGGCCTGGAAGGCGACGCGCTGCGCGATCACTACATCCGATTCATTTGAACTGAAAGAACAAACCCCATGCCCCAAGTGCACTGGATCATGAGCAACGGCGACCGCGTGAGCGATGACGTGAACGACGGCACCAACCTGATGGACGCCGCGCAGATGAACGGTATCCCCGGCGTTGCGGGCGAATGTGGTGGCTGCCTGTCGTGCGCCACTTGCCATGTTTATGTCGATGAAGCCTGGCTGGCCGCTTGCCCACCCATGGACGAAGTTGAAAACGCCATGCTCGACATCGTCATCGCACCCCGCCAAAGTGGCAGCCGTCTGAGCTGCCAGCTGGTCGCCTCTGCTGCGCTGGATGGCATCGTGTTGCATGTGCCCGACTGAAGGCGGCCCATGAAACAAGAACAGATCGACGCGCTGCGCCACTTGCCCATCCCCGACCAGGGGATGCTGATCGACGGGCAGTGGGCTGCGGCAGCGTCTGGCCAGACGCTCCCCGTGGTCTCGCCCATCGACGGGCAACAGCTTTGCACCATTGCAGCTGCCGGGCAGCCCGATGTGGACCGCGCTGTGCAGGCAGCACGCCGCAGCTTTGGGCAAGGCGTGTGGTCGCGCATGGCGCCAGCCGAGCGCAAGAAAATTTTGCACCGCATCGCCGACCGCATCGAGGCGCACCACGCAGAGTTGGCGGTGCTGGGCGTGCGCGACAACGGCACCGAGATCGCCATGGCCTGGAAGGCCGAGCCGGGCAGCGCGGCGGGCACTTTTCGTTATTACGCGGAGTGCGTGGACAAGGTCAACGGCGAGATCGCACCCACACCCGATGGCACGCTGGGCTTGATCCACAAGGAGGCGGTCGGCGTGGTCGGAGCCATCGTGCCCTGGAACTTCCCGTTGATGATCGGCGCCTGGAAGATCGCCCCGGCGCTGGCAGCAGGCAACTCGGTGGTGCTCAAACCGTCCGAAGACGCCTCTCTGTCTTTGCTTCGCTTGGCGCAGCTGTGTCTGGATGCTGGCTTGCCGCCGGGCGTGCTCAATGTCGTGACCGGTACAGGCGCAGAGGCGGGCGAGGCACTGGCGCGGCACATGGATGTGGACATCCTGACCTTCACCGGCTCCGGCCCGGTGGGGCGCATGTTGCTCAAGGCTTCGGCCGAGTCCAACCTCAAGCGGGTGTACCTGGAGCTGGGCGGCAAGTCGCCCAATGTCGTGTTTGACGATGCGCCCGATTTGGCGCAGGCGGCCAAAGTCTCGGCCATGGGCATTTACCGCAACAGCGGTCAGGTGTGTGTGGCGGGCGCGCGCCTGTTGGTGCAGCGCTCGGTGCACGATGAATTTGTGGATCGCCTGCACAAGATCGCGGCCAGCTTGCGCGTGGGTGACCCGCTGGATGTGAGCACCGAGATCGGTGCGGTCAGCAGCGCCCGTCAATTGGCCAAAAATCTGGCGGCGGTGCAGACTGCGCAGCAGCAGGGTGCCCGCCTGCGTGTGGGCGGTGGGGCTTTGCAGCCCGTGGCAGGCGGCAGCTACATGGCCCCTGCATTGTTCGATGGCGTGACGCCCGACATGACCTTGGCACGCGAAGAAGTCTTTGGCCCGGTGCTGGCGGTCTTGCCTTTTGACGTCGAGGCCGATGCGGTGCGCTTGGCCAACGATTCGACCTATGGCTTGGCGTCAGCGGTGTGGACCGGCAGCCTCTCACGCGCCCACCGTATGGTGCGCGCCATCAAGGCCGGGGTGGTGCACGTCAACACCTACGGCGGCCCCGATATCACCGTGCCGCTGGGCGGGGTGCGCCAGTCGGGCAACGGGCACGACAAATCGATGCACGCCTTGGACAAATACCTGGACCTGAAAACGGCCTGGATTCAGCTTTGATTTTGAAAGTAAGCGACATGAACCACGAGCAACTCAAGGCCGACAACGCGCAATACCTCTGGCACCCCATGGCCCACCCGGGGGCGATGAAGAAGTCCACCCCCGACATCATTGCCAAAGGCGAGGGCTGCTGGATATGGGACGTGGACGGCCACAAGATGCTCGATGGTGTGGGGGGCTTGTGGGCCTGCAACCTGGGCCACAGCAACAAGCCAGTGCGCGACGCCATCGTGGCGCAGATGGACGAGCTGCCGTTCTACAACGTGTTCCGCGGCACCACGCATGTACGGGCCATCGAGCTGTCCAAACGCCTGGTGCAGATGATGCAGCCCGAAGACGTGGCCACGGTCATGTTCTCCAACGGCGGCTCGGATGCGGTGGAGGGCGCATTGAAGGTGGCTCGCCAGTACTGGAAGCTCAAGGGCCAAGCCGACCGCTTCAAATTCATCAGCCTGCGCCAGGGTTACCACGGTGTGCACTTTGGCGGCATGAGCGTGAACGGCAACACCAACTTCCGCCGCGCTTACGAGCCCTTGCTGCCCGGGTGCTTCCACATTGACACGCCCTGGGCGTACCACAACCCCTACACCGATGACCCGATCCGCTTGGGCGAAATCTGCGCCGAGTTGCTGGAGCGCGAAATCGTGTTCCAGGGGCCGGACACAGTGGCCGCTTTCATTGCCGAGCCGGTGCAGGGCGCGGGCGGTGTGATCGTGCCGCCGCCCAACTACTGGCCGTTGGTGCGCCAGATTTGCGACAAGTATGGCGTGCTCTTGATCGCCGACGAGGTGGTGACCGGCTTTGGCCGCAGCGGCGAGCTGTTTGGCACGCGCCTGTGGGGGGTGAACGCCGACATGTGGTGCCTGGCCAAGGGCATTTCTTCAGGTTACATCCCGCTCGGGGCCACGGCCATCAACCGCCGCATCGCCGACGTGTTTGATGCCGACACCACGGGCACGGCTTCGGTCTCGCACGGCTACACCTACAGCGCGCACCCGATCGCAGCCGCTGCGGCGCTGGCCACGCTCGACCAGATCGAGGCGCTGGACATTCCTGGCAACGCCGCACGCGTGGGTGCGCACCTGCAGACGCGCTTGCGCAAGTTGGTGGACACCTGCAGCTTTGTGGGCGATGTGCGCGGTGTGGGCCTGATGTTGGGCATCGAGATGGTGAGCGACAAGGCCAAGCGCACTCCCATGCCCCGCACCAGCGACATCCCGGCGCGGGTGGCCAAGGCGGCTTACAAGGCAGGCCTGATGGTGCGCATCTCCGGCCCCAACCTGATCCTGTCGCCCCCGCTGGTCATCACCCGTGAGGAGGTCGACTTCATGTGCGACGTGCTCGAAGCCGCCTTTGCCGCCGTGCAGGAGGGCCGCGCATGAAGAGCCCGGTCATCCTGATTGTCGGCACGGTCGACACCAAGAGCGACGAGATCGGCTTCATGCGCGAGCAGGTGATCGCCGCAGGCGGCCAGGCGCTGGTCATGGACGTAGGGGTGTTGACCAAAGGCCGGGTGGTCCCGGACATCGCCAACACCGACGTTGCTGCGTCTGCGGGCGTGACGTTGCAGCAGGTCATGGACAGTGGCGATGAAAACAGCGCCATGGCTTTGATGGCGCAAGGCGCATCGGCCTTGGCTGCCCAACTGCAGCGCGAAGGCAGCATGGACGGTCTGCTGGTGCTGGGCGGTACCATGGGCACCGACTTGGCGCTGGATGTCGCCAGCAGCTTGCCGCTGGGCGTGCCCAAAGTGGTGCTGTCCACGGTGGCTTTTTCGCCCCTTTTGCCGCCCGAGCGCATGCCGCCGGATTTAATGATGGTGCTCTGGGCAGGTGGCCTCTACGGCCTCAACAGCCTGTGCCAGTCGGCGCTGGCCCAAGCCGCAGGCGCGGTGGTGGGGGCCTGCCACGTGGCGCGGGTGCCGCGCTTTGACAGGCCCGTGGTCGGCATGACGTCCTTGGGATCGAGCTGCCTGAAATACATGGTGCAGCTGCAGCCCGATCTGGACAAGCGTGGTTTTGATTTGGCCGTGTTTCACACCACGGGCATGGGGGGCAGGGCGTTTGAATCGCTGGCCGCGCAAGGCCAGTTCGCTTGCGTGATGGATTTCAGTCTGCAGGAGATGGTCAACCAGATGGGCGGCTCAGTGGTGAGCGCAGGCCCTGACCGCCTCATGGGCGCGGGCCTCAAAGGCGTGCCGATGATCGTCGCCCCTGGCGCCACCGATCTGGTGGATTACCCGGCCTGGGGCCAGATGCCCGAGCGCTTTGCCGGGCGGCCCTCACACGACCACAACCGCCTGATCGCTTCGGTGGGCATCGACGCCGACATGCGCCGCGAATTCGCCCGCGAGCTGGCCAGCCGAGTGCGACAGGCCCGTGGCCCAGTGCACTTGGTGTTGCCACTGCAAGGCATCGAAGAGTGGGACCGGCCCGGCGCGCCGTTGCATGATGCTGAAGGCTTGGCGGCTTTGATGGATGAATGCGGCCAATGCGATTGGGGCGCAGCGGAGGTTTCGCGCATCGACGCGCACATCAACGACGCGGCTTTTGTGCAGCAGGTGCTCAAGGTCTTTGACGACTGGCTGGCCCGCGGGCTGGTGAAAAAGGTCGCGCCATGAGCGCCGCATCGGCCAAGGCCTTGGTGCTGGACTTTGGCGGGGTCATCAGCCGCACCCTGTTTGAAACGCACGATCTGAGCGAGGCGGCGCTCGGTTTGCCGCCCGGCACGCTGACCTGGCGTGGCCCCTTTGATCCGGAGACCGATGCGCTTTGGCAGGCCATGCAGGCCGACCACATCACCGAACGCGAGTACTGGATGGCCCGCACCCGCAGCGTGGGTGACCTGGTGGGTGAAGAATGGAACGACATGCAGACCTTCGTGCAGCGAGCTCGGGGGGCGGATGTAGAAGCGGTGATCCGGCCTGAAGCGGTGACCGCCGTTCACCAAGCCAAGGCGGCGGGTTGCAAACTGGCGGTACTGTCCAACGAGCTGGACCTGTTTTATGGCGCGAGTTTTCGCGAGCGTTTGCCTTTGCTGCAGCTCTTTGACGTGATCATCGACGCCACTTACACAGGCATCCTCAAGCCCGACCGCCGGGCTTACGAGATGTGCACCGAGGCGCTGGGCGTCGCGCCCGCAGACTGCGTGTTTGTGGACGACCAGAGCCGCAATGTCTTGGGGGCGATGCGGCTGGGCTGGCAGACGGTGCAGTTCGATGTGACGCACCCGGCCGACTCCTACCAGCGGGCCTTGAAACTGCTCGGCCTGTGAGAGGGCGGGGCAGTCAGGGTAAATCCCGAGCCTGAATGTGTGGTGTTTCGCTGACAGGGGCACCTGATGCCTTTGTAATTACGCATAATTATCGGAAATTACAAAGGCAATTTTCATGGCCGGACACGTCAATTCATTGCATGACCAGGTGGCGCAGCAACTGCGCGACCAGATCTTTGCGGGTGAGCTGTCACCGGGCGCGTTTGTGGACGAAACCCGCTTGTGCGAACAGCTGGCCATTTCGCGGACACCTTTGCGCGAAGCGCTGAAGGTGCTCGCGGCAGAAGGGCTGATTCGGCATGAACCCCGGCGCGGCAGCTTTGTCAACGAAGTCACCGAGCAGGACCTCGACGAGATTTTCCCGGTCATCGCTTTGCTCGAAGGGCGTTGCGCCTTTGAGGCCGCCTTGCAGGCCACCGACGCCGACATCGCCGCGCTCGAAGGCCTGCACCAGCAGCTCGAGGGCAGCGCCGCCCAGGGCCGCATCCCCGACTACTATGCCGCCAATTACGCGATCCATGAAGCCATCATCGCCATGGCGGGCAACAAGTGGTTGGCCCAGGTGATCAGCGATTTGCGCAAGATCCTCAAGCTGGCCCGCTTGCAGCAGCTCAACGCGCCCGGGCGCTTGGCCCAGTCACTGGCCGAGCACATGGCGATTTTTGCCGCCTTGAAGGCCCGAGACGCCGAAGGTGCGGACGCGGCCATGCGCACCCATTTGACCCGACAACGCGAAGCCTTGCGTCAGCTGGCCCGGCAGAGCAAAAGCCGCATTGCAGCGGTCAGCACAGAACACGACAAAAGCGGGGTTCCCACATGAACACATCGGAATGGATTGGCCGCAAAGTGGCCGGTTGGCTGCCCACGGGCAAGCGCGAGGGCGAGGGCCATGCACCCACTGCAGACGGCAAGCCCGATGGTCGCGCGTCTAAGCCTGCCGCAGCCAAAGAAGCGACCGTGCGCTCGTCGCGCGAGCGGCTCAACGCCACCTTGCGCCAGAAGGAAGAGGCGCTGTCGCCCCGCGTGCTGCGCCGCACCCTGACCGAGCTGCAGGCCATCGTCGACCCCAGCGTGAGCGAGGTCGAGGGCGGCAAGCGCGCCCGGGGTGTGGCCCAGTGGTACGCCTTGGCCACGCCCGAGCAGCGCCAGGACTGCTGGCTGCTGATGAGCGAGCAGTTCGCGCCCGATGCGAGCAAGGTCAAAGCGGCGCGTGAACAGTACGAAGCTTCTGTGGGCACGCCCGACGAAGGCGTGGCCGAGATCCGTTTGCGCAAGGCCCTGGTGTCGCCCCGCACGCGGCTGTTGCAACGCTTTGCGGTGTTCCCGGAGGGCATGCGCTTTCTGGTCGACTTGCGCCAGGAGCTGATGCCTGCGCTCAAGTCGAACAAGCGACTGCTGGCCCTGGAGGCCGAGTTGGAGAACCTGTTCACCACCTGGTTCGATGTGGCCTTTCTGGAGCTGCGCCGCATCAGTTGGGATTCGCCCGCGAGCCTGGTCGAAAAACTCATCAAGTACGAGGCGGTGCACGACATCAAGAGCTGGGGAGACGTCAAGAACCGGCTCGATTCGGACCGACGTTGCTATGGCTTCTTTCATCCCCGCTTGCCCGATGAGCCGCTGATTTTTGTGGAGGTGGCGTTCATGGACGAGATCGCCGCCAGCATCAGCCCGCTGCTCGATGAATCGGCTGAGGCGGTGGACCTGAGCCGGGCGTCCACGGCGATTTTTTATTCCATCAGCAACACCCAGCAAGGCCTCAAGGGCGTGAGCTTTGGCGACTCGCTCATCAAGCGGGTGGTGGAGACCTTGCGGGCCGATTTCCCCAAGCTCAAGACCTTTGCTACTTTGTCGCCCATCCCGGGGTTCCGGGCCTGGTTGAACAAGAACGCTGAGCGCATGCTCGAAGACACGCCTGAGAAAATGCGCACCCAACTCGGGCGCGCCGTGGGCTTTGAGCCTGCCACAGCCGGGCATGTGCTGTCGGCGCTTGACCAGGTGCCGACTTTGCCCGAGCGTTCGGCCTTGCGGCAGTGGCTGCTGGCGTGTGCCGCGCATTACTTGGGCAAAGAGCTCAGCGAAGAGCGCCCGGCTGACCCGGTGGCGCGCTTTCACCTGGGCAACGGCGCCCGTGTGGAGCAGATCAACTGGGCGGCCGATCTGTCAAGCAAGGGCATCAAGCAGTCGTTTGGCTTGATGGTCAACTATCTGTACGATTTGCGCAAACTCGACCGCCATCGTCAGGGGCTTGTTCAGCGAAAAATTCCGGTTTCAGACCGTGTTAAAGACTTGTATTTTTAGACCCAACCGTCCATTGCATTCATTACAAAAAAGGAGACAACCATGACCCCATCCCAACCCTTCTTCGATCGCCGAGGCGTTTTGAAATTGGCAGCTTCGGCAGCTGCTGCCAGTGTCTGGCATGTGCAAGCGCAATCCTCATGGCCTGCGAAGCCTGTCACGATGATCGTGCCATTCCCGGCTGGCGGTGGCACCGATGCTTTTGCAAGGCCCATGTCGGCGCAGTTTTCACGCTTGACGGGCAAACAGCTCATCATCGACAACCGTGGCGGCGCGGGCGGCACACTGGGTGCAGGTATCGCTGCCAAATCGGCCCCTGACGGTTACACCTTGTTCATGGGCGCTGTGCACCACACGATTGCGCCCTTCATGTACGCCAAGCTCGACTACGACCTGGAACGCGATCTCACGCCCTTGATCCTGGTGGCCAACGTGCCGCAGGTGCTGGTGGTCAACCCCAAGAAAGTCGATGCGGCCGACTTCAAGACCTTTTTGGAGTTCGTGAAGAAGAACCCGGCGCGTTTGAACTACGGCTCGGCCGGGGGCGGCACGTCGCACCATCTGGCGGGCGAGCTGTTCAAGCTGCAGACCAAAACCTTCATCACGCACATTCCTTACCGTGGTGCAGGGCCGGCTTTACAAGACCTGATCGCTGGCAACGTGGACATGATGTTCGATGGCCTGGGGTCATCAGCCAGCCACATCAAGTCCGGCCGCGTCAAGGCGCTGATGGTCTCGGGCAGCAAGCGCAGCCCGGCTTTCCCCGATGTGCCATGCTCGGCAGAGCTGGGTTTGCCCGATTACACGGTGTCGACCTGGTACGGTGTGTGGGCCCCCAAAGGCTCACCTGCCGACGCCCAAGCCCGCGCCATGGAGGAAATCCGCAAAGCTTGCCAAACTGAGGAAGCCAAAGCCGTGTGGGCCTCGCAAGGCGCCGAGTTCCCCAACCTGACAGGTGCGCAGTTTGATGCATTCATCAAGGGCGAACTCAAAAAGTGGTCACAGGTCGTCAAGTCCTCGGGTGCCAAACTCGACTGACATTCATCTAGACCTGTCTTTTCATTTATCTCCATTTTCGACATGAGCTCACATAACCTTTATGCCGCACTGCGTGCAGCTTTCCCCACAGATCTGAATGCGGTGGCTGTAGAAACCGATGAGGGCTTGCACTACACCTGGCTTGACCTGGAACGGTCAACAGCCATGGTGGCGAACTTGCTGAAGTCCCTGGATCTGCCCAATGGCAGCCGGGTGGCGGTGCAGGTCGAAAAATCGGTCGAAGCCATGATCTTGTACTTGGCCACCTTGCGCGCCGGGTATGTCTTTTTGCCGCTCAACACCGCTTACCAAAGCGCCGAGATCGAGTACTTCATTGGCAATGCAGAGCCTGCGGTCGTGGTGTGCAGCAGCGCCAACTTTGGCTGGGTCAGCAAAATTGCGTTCAAAGCGGGAACACACCACGTCTTCACCTTGAACGACGACCGCACTGGCAGCTTGCTTGACCGGGCCTCGCACCACACCGACCAGCACACGCCAGAGCCATGCAAGGCCGATGATCTGGCGGCCATCCTTTACACAAGCGGCACCACGGGGCGCAGCAAGGGCGCGATGCTCACGCACGGCAACATGCTGAGCAACGCGCTCACGCTCAAGGATTACTGGGGTTGGAAAAAGAACGATGTACTGATCCACGCACTGCCGATTTTCCATGTGCACGGCTTGTTTGTGGCCATTCACGGTGCCTTGATCAACGGCAGCAAGATGATCTGGATGGCCAAGTTCGATCCCAAACGGGCCATTGCGAACATGGCTAAAGCCACTGTGTTCATGGGGGTGCCCACTTTGTATGTCCGCATGCTGGCGGAGCCCTCGCTCACGCGCGATGCCGTCAAAAACATGCGGCTGTTCATCGCGGGATCGGCCCCTTTATTGATCGAAACCTTTGCCGAATGGCAAACACGAACTGGGCAGACCATCCTGGAGCGCTACGGCATGAGCGAGACCGCCATGCTGACCTCGAACCCGTACAGTGCGGACGCCCGTTATGGCAAGCAGTCTGAGCGGCGGGGCGGCACCGTTGGTTTTCCTTTGCCTGGCGTGTCTTTGCGCGTGCGTGGTGACGATGGCCAGGATTTACCGGTGGGAGAGATTGGCGGTATCCAGGTCAGAGGTCCGAATGTGTTCAAGGGTTACTGGCGCATGCCTGAGAAGACCGCTGAAGAATTTACTGCTGATGGCTTTTTCAGAACCGGCGATGTGGGCAAGGTCGACGAGCGAGGCTATGTGACCATTGTGGGCCGCAGCAAAGACCTGATCATCAGTGGCGGCTACAACGTGTACCCGGCCGAGATCGAAGGCTACATCAACGAGATGAAGGGCGTGTCCGAAAGCGCTGTTGTGGGTGTGACGCACCCGGACTTTGGTGAAGTGGGCGTGGCTGTGGTCATTGCCAAGCCGGGAGCCACTCTGCAACCCGAAGCCATCGTGGCGGAACTCAAGTCCAAACTGGCGAATTTCAAAATTCCCAAAAAGTGCTTCGTCGTGTCGGAGTTGCCTCGTAACACGATGGGTAAGGTCCAAAAGAACCTGCTGCGAGAGCAATACAAGTCCTTGTTTGCTTGAGCGGCTGAGTGCAGACCCTAAAAGACCGCCGAGGCGGTCTTTTTTTCGCCATTTAAGGGGCTACTGACTGAATGTAAGCGTTCTTTTCGTGGATCCGCTGGATGTATTGAGCGGCTTGTTCTGGTGTCATTTCCTGGTTGACGACTTTCACATTCACGTACCAGAGCTCCTCTTCCATTGAGGGCCATACGCGGTTGAGCTTTTCCGCATTGATGCGGATGGTGTCATCGCACTCTTTGCGCCAGTTCATCATCTCCAAGCTCAAGGGGTCGTTGATCGCTACGGTGTGTTTTGACAATGAAAAGAAGCCGCTCAAGGTGTTTGTCATCAGTTGTGCGAACTCTTGGGATGCCAACCATTCGATGAGCAGTTGGGTTGCTTCCGGATGGCGTGTGTTTTTGTTGATGCCGATACCGAAATCAGGATGAACTGACAAATGACAACGCTCGTTCTTGTTTTCGAGAGGGGGTTTGAAGACGCCCATGTCGATTTGTTTTTTGTAAGCAAAACTGGTGCTCCGCAAAAAGTCGATATCCCAAGAACCTGTGGGATAAATGGCCGCGTTCCCGGTCGCAAACAACAGCTGGATGTCGCTGTTGGACATTTCGGTTTGCCTCGGATGCATGTAGGGCTTGAACTGGCTCATCATTCGCCAAGCTTTAATGAATTCGGGATCGGTGAATTTCCGGCTGCCATTCATCAGCCCATGTCGTGCTTTTTCACCGCCCCAGAAGTTGGGCCCCATGCCCGTGAAGATCACCTGAGTCGCTTCCCACATGTCGGCCGTTCCCAAGGCCAAAGGTGTGGTTTTGCCTGCGGCTGCCACTTTTTGGAGCCTGTCCATGAATTCGGCCTCGGTTTTCGGTGGCTCAAGCTGCAACTGCCGGAAAATCTCCTTGTTGTAGAAGATGCCATGGATGACATAGGCCACGGGCAGACAATAAGTGGTTTTTCCATCGTCTGTGGTCCAGGCTCGCCGCGCTTTGGGGTCGAAGTTTTCGAGTTGTTTTTCGGTCAGGGCTTGTAAGAATCCCTTGTCGTTCAAGCGTAACCCACCATCAAATGGGCGACAAAAAACGACATCTCCAGCCGCTCGTGTCGACAGACGGGAGTACAGCCGTCCGTCGTAGAGCAGGGCTTCCTCAGGCGCAAACTTCAATCGGATGCCGGGATGCTTGCGCTGAAATGCAGGAATGATCACGCGGTCCCAGAAAAGCTGGTCATCTTTGCGCCAACTTTCGATGACCAGTTCCTGCGCAGACAGCTTGGCGCTGAAGATGAGGCCCAAACAACTTGCCAGCAAAGCAGTTTGCAACAGCGCCCACACCACAGACCGCTTGGCACTGAATGCTTGTTCTAACCATCGGATCACCACATCAAGTCCTCTTTTGAATAGAGAACCATTGTAGTTATTTGTATACCCAAATCAGGGTATCGATCCATACCCGTTCAGCGCAAAACGAGTACCGGAATGTGTGAGTGTGTCAGGACTTGTTGGGTCTCGCTGCCCAGCAGCAAACGCTTGATGCCTTTGCGTCCGTGCGAGGCCATGACGATCAGATCGGCTTTTTGTTTTTTGGCGGCGGCAATGATGGCGTCGGAAACGACATCCGATTTGACCGTGATCGCTTTGGTGGCGACGCCTTTGCCTTTGGCCGCTTTTTCAATAGCCGCCAGTTGCACCTGCGCAGACTCTGTCCATTGCGTTTCAATGCGTGAAATTTCTTCAGCAGACAAAGGAATGCTGCCTTCAAAGTACGCTTGGGGGTAACGGGGCACCACCTTGAGTGCGACCAATTCAGCACCGCAAGTTGCAGCCAGCTCAATGGCGCTGGCAACGGCTTTTTTGGACAAGGTAGAACCATCGGTGGCCACGAGAATGCGTTTGTACATGGAGTGCTCCTGAAGGGTTGTAAAAAGCCAGCATAAAAGAGCGCAGCCCCGGATCAATTGATGCACGTCAAGCTTTCTTCGCCTCTTCTGTCGTATCTTCTGAACATGACACAAGTCAATGTTTTGCCATCTTTGCCTGATTTGCATGCCTCCGCGCTGGTTGGGCAAGCGGCTATGCCGATGGAAAGCGCTGACCGCTTGAAGTTGCTGGACGATCCGGCGGAATGGGCTGCTTTCAGCTTGCCCGAAAAAGACAGGGCAGGGCACTGGAGTTCGAGTGTGGTGTTTGAAGGCATGCATTGCGCCGCTTGTGCCATCACCCTCGAAGACGCCTTGCGTGCGGTACCCGGCGTTGAATCGGTCCAAATCAGTTCAGCCAGCCACAGAGGGCGGGTCGTTTGGTCACCAGAGCAAACCCGCCCCTCAGAATGGATGCAATCGGTTGAGCGCTTTGGCTATAAGGCCGTGCCAGCGAACGATGCGCACGCACACGAGCATCGGCGTCAGGAAGCTCGCCGCATGGTCTGGCGCCTGTCGGTAGCCGCCATGTGCATGATGCAAGTGATGATGTATGCCACCCCGGCGTATGTGTCTGCACCCGGTGACATCTCGGCCGAATCCATGCATCTGCTCCGGTGGGCTTCATGGGTGCTGTCTTTGCCGGTGATGCTTTTCTCCTGTGCGCCTTTTTTCGGCAGTGCCTGGCGCGACTTGCGGGAACGTCAAGTGAGCATGGACCTGCCGGTTGCATTGGGCATGGTGGTGACTTTCGTGGTCAGCAGCTTGGGCACTTTTGAACCTGCAGGTCCATTCGGTGCCGAGGTGTATTTCGATTCACTGACCATGTTTGTTTTTTTTCTGCTTATGGGGCGTTGGCTGGAGTTGCGCTTGCGCGACCGCACTGCCGGCGCGCTGGAAGCGGTTCTCAACCGTTTGCCGGACAGCATCCGCAAACGCCTGCCGGATGGGACATGGGAGCGCATCTCCATCAGGCGACTGGGCGTGGGGGATGTGATCGAGGTGCTGCCGGGTGAGGCTTTTGCGGGCGATGGTCTTGTGCTGTCAGGACAAACCCAAGTGGACGAAGCTTTGCTCTCCGGTGAATCGCTTCCCCTGACCCGCAAAGTGGGGGACCGGGTCATTGCAGGCAGCCACAACCTGAGCGCAACCCTGGAGGTTCAAATTGAACAGGTTGGTGCAGCCACCCGCTATGCCCAAATCGTGGCACTGATGGAAAGCGCCTCGGTGTCCAAGCCTTCCATGGCCTTGCTGGTGGACCGCTGGGCCAAACCCTTTTTGATCGCGGTGCTGCTGGCTTCTTTCGCTTCGGCCATTTACTGGTGGCCAACTGATCCTGCGCACGCTTTGATGGTGGCAGTGGCTGTGTTGATCGTGACATGCCCTTGCGCCTTGTCGTTGGCAACGCCCGCAGCCATGCTGGCTACGGCAGGCGCGCTGGCTCGCAGCGGCGTATTGGTCAGGCGGCTGGAAGCCTTGCAAAACCTGGCCGGTATCGACACCCTGATTTTTGACAAAACAGGCACATTGACCCGTGACGCGTTCGAGGTGGCACAGATTCATACGCGTTCTGGCGTGTTGCCTCAACAGGCGCTGACTTGGGCGTCCACTTTGGCGCGACACTCATGGCATCCGGTGTCCCGTGCCTTGTGGGCTGAAGCACGCCGCCAAGCCCAGCTTGCCGGTGATTTGCCAGCTTTGGAGGCCTTGCTTGCCCAAAATGTGAGCGAAGAAGCAGGGCAGGGCATGCGAGGGGATCTGGACATGCCCGGTGGTGTCAAACTGAGCTTGCGCTTGGGGTCTGCCGTGTTTTGCAAGGCCCCCACTTTTCATGGGCACCATTTGCAAGTCAGTTTGGCCGACGATGCGGGCTGGCTGGCGACGTTTGAATTGACTGAAGAGCTGCGTCCCGAAGCCCCCGGCGTGGTTGCGGAACTGAAAAAGATGGGACTGACGCTGAAAGTGTTGTCAGGCGATGGGCCCGCTGCTGTGGCGCAGGTCGCCCAATTGGTGGGCATCCCAGATGCCCGCGGCGGGTGCAACCCACAAGACAAATTGCAGGCGCTCAAGCAATGGCAAGCCCAAGGTCACCGCGTGGCCATGGTCGGTGATGGCCTCAACGATGGACCGGTCTTGGCTGGCGCAGATGTGTCGTTTGCGCTGGGGCAGGCCGTCCCTTTGGCGCAGTCCAAAGCTGATTTTGTCTTGATGGGTGGGCAGCTGGGTGTTTTGGTCAGTACAGTGACACGCAGCCGACAAACCCTGCGCATTGTGAAACAAAACCTGGCTTGGGCGGCCGTGTACAACGCCGCTTGTGTGCCCTTGGCCCTGATGGGATTTTTGCCCGCATGGGCTGCCGGCTTGGGCATGGCACTCAGTTCGCTGTTGGTCGTGCTCAATGCGCTGCGCTTGGCACAAGGCTTGACCCCCGTCCCACTGCAAAATGTCGACCTCATCCACCCCGCAACGCCGACGTCCCCATGAGGAAAGCACGATGGACATCCTTTATTTATTGATCCCTTTGTCGGTCGCTTTGGTGTTTTTCATCCTTGCGGGGCTCTGGTGGGCCATTCACCGAGGCCAATTTGAGGACATTGAGGCCGAAGGCGAGCGCATTTTGCGCAACGATTGATTTCGATCAAGTGGCCTCGGTGTATACCCGGTCAAACTCTGGCAGTAGTTTTTAAAAAGAAGAGGTGAAAATGAAATTTGCCAATATGCAGGCGACGTCCTACAACGACACCGTTGTACGGCAGTTCGCCATCATGACGGTGGTCTGGGGTGTGGTGGGCATGCTTGTGGGCGTGATCATTGCGGCCCAGCTGACCTGGCCCGAGCTGAATCTGGGCATCCCATGGCTCAGTTATGGCCGTTTGCGTCCTCTGCACACCAATGCGGTGATCTTTGCATTTGGCGGTTGCGGCCTGTTCGCATCGGCCTATTACGTGGTGCAACGCACCTGTAACGTCCGTCTGTTCAACGACAAACTGGCCGCTTTCACCTTTTGGGGCTGGCAACTGGTCATCTTGCTGGCGGCCATCACCTTGCCTTTGGGTTACACCAGCGGCAAGGAATACGCCGAGCTGGAGTGGCCGATTGACATCCTGATCACCTTGGTCTGGGTTTCATTTGCCATCGTGTTCTTTGGCACCATCGGCACCCGCAAGGTTCGTCACATTTATGTGGCCAACTGGTTCTTTGGCGCGTTCATCATCGCCGTGGCGCTGCTGCACCTGGTCAACAGCGCCGCGCTGCCCGTGGGCATGATGAAGTCCTACTCGGCTTACGCCGGTGTCCAGGACGCCATGGTGCAGTGGTGGTATGGCCACAACGCCGTGGGCTTCTTCCTGACGGCGGGCTTCCTGGGCATGATGTATTACTTCATCCCCAAGCAGGCCGAGCGCCCTGTGTACTCGTACCGCTTGTCGATCGTGCACTTTTGGGCCCTGATCTTCACCTACATGTGGGCCGGTCCTCACCACCTGCACTACACCGCTTTGCCTGACTGGACCCAGTCGATCGGCATGGTCTTCTCCCTGATTTTGTTGGCCCCCAGCTGGGGCGGCATGATCAACGGCATCATGACCTTGTCGGGCGCATGGCACAAACTGCGCGACGACCCGATCCTGCGTTTCCTGATCGTGTCCCTGTCTTTCTACGGCATGTCGACCTTCGAAGGTCCGATGATGTCCATCAAGACCGTGAACGCGCTCAGCCACTACACCGACTGGACCGTGGGCCACGTGCACTCCGGCGCTCTGGGCTGGGTGGGCTTGGTGACCATGGGCTCCATGTACTACCTGATTCCCCGTCTGTTCGGTCAGAAAAAGATGTACAGCGTGAAAGCGATTGAAATCCACTTCTGGACCGCCACCATCGGTATCGTGATTTACATCGCCGCGATGTGGATTGCCGGGGTCATGCAGGGCCTGATGTGGCGCGCAGTCAACGCCGATGGCACCCTGACCTACACCTTTGTCGAGTCGGTGAAAGCCACCTTCCCGTTCTATGTGCTGCGACTGCTTGGCGGTTTGTTGTACCTGGGCGGCATGTGTGTGATGTTGTGGAACGTGATCAAGACAGCGACCCAGGGTCGTTCCGTTGAAGTCCAGATTCCCAACCTGACAGCCCACGCCTGAGGAGAAATAGAAAATGGCTCAAAACCAAAAATCGGGCGGTCTCTCCCATGAAAAAATCGAGACCAACAACTTCCTGATGATCGTGCTGATCCTGATCGTGTTGCTGGTCGGCGGCATGGTCGAAATCGTGCCCCTGTTCTTCCAGAAATCCACTACCCAGCCGGTCGAAGGTCTCAAGCCTTACACCGCGCTGCAAGTGGCGGGGCGTGATGTGTATGTGCGCGAAGGCTGCTACAACTGCCACTCGCAGATGATCCGACCCTTCCGCGCAGAGACTTTGCGCTACGGTGCCTACTCGGTGGCCGGCGAGTTCGTGTACGACCACCCCTTCCAGTGGGGTTCCAAGCGCACCGGTCCTGACCTGGCCCGTGTGGGCGGCCGTTACAGCGACGAATGGCACCGCATTCACTTGACCAACCCACGTGATGTCGTGCCTGAGTCCAACATGCCTGCGTATGCTTGGCTCGAAAAGAACCCCGTGGACGGAGCCAGCTTGCCCGCTCACATGAAAGGCTTGCGCACATTGGGCGCGCCTTACAGCGACGAAGAAATTGCCAAGGCAACCGAAGACGTCAAGGGCAAGACCGAGCTGGATGCTGTGATTGCGTACCTGCAAGGTATGGGCATTCACCGCAAATAAACGGAGCACACGCCATGGACATCAATATCCTGCGCTCCATCGTGACGGTGGTCACCTTTGTCATCTTCCTGGGCATCATCTGGTGGACCATGTCACGCCGTAACCAAGCCGATTTCGATGAAGCTGCGCAACTGCCGTTTCGTCAGGAAGACTGAATTGTCCTCACTGCATAAAAAACTAAAGGAATCGAAATGAGTGACTTCATCAGCAATTTCTGGCACTTGTATGTGGCTGGCATCACGCTGGTCAGCATCATCGCCTGCCTGATCCTTCTGTGGTTCAGCGGCAAAGCCAAGGCCATGACGGCCAACGACAACACCACCGGCCACGTCTGGGACGGCGATCTGCGTGAAATGAACAACCCTCTGCCACGCTGGTGGGTGGGCTTGTTCATCATCACCATCGTGTTCGCCTTTGTGTATCTGGCCATGTACCCCGGTGTGGGCAATCTGGCGGGTAAGTTCGGCTGGACATCGGCCGGTCAATACGACGCCGAAGTGGCCAAAGCCAACGCCGAAGTGGCGCCTTTGTATGCCAAGTTTTCGGGCATGTCGCCTGAAGAAGTATCCAAAGACCCCCAGGCCATGGCCATTGGTGACCGCTTGTTCATGAACAACTGCGCACAGTGCCATGGATCAGATGCCCGTGGCAGCAAAGGTTTCCCGAATTTGGCCGATAACGACTGGTTGTACGGTGGCTCTCCGGACGTCATCAAGGCGACTCTGACACAAGGGCGCAACGGCAATATGCCCCCGATGGCCGCAGCCGTGGGAACCCCCGAAGATGTTCGTAATGTGGCCCATTACGTACTCAGCCTGTCTGGCAGTCCGCATGACTCATTGCGAGCATCGTTGGGCAAGTCCAAGTTTGGTGCTTGTGCTGCATGTCACGGCATGGACGGCAAAGGCAATCACGCCATGGGTGCCCCCAACTTGACCGACGATGTTTGGTTGCACGGTTGGGGTGAAAACGCCATCGTCAACATGATCAATAACGGCAAAGTCAACCAGATGCCCGCACAGGCATCCAAACTAACAGAAGGCCAGATCCACGTATTGGCTTCTTATGTCTGGGGCTTGTCGAATAAGACAGCCGTAGCTCAATAAGGCGGCTCTGAGCAGTAGGTCATCGACGCAGGACACCCCATGAGGGTGTTCTGTGCATTTGAAAGCAGTGTTTTGGACTCCAAAGAAAACCCTTCCCGGAAAATTGTGCCCATCGTCCCGGTCGCATCGACAGAGAATTCTGAAGATGACGTTCAGATGGTGTCACTCTATGCCGCGACACAGAAAATTTACCCGCGTAGCGTACAAGGCATTTTTGCCAAATGGCGCTGGTTCATGGTGGTCCTGACACAACTGGTTTTTTATGGATTGCCCTGGATCGAGTGGGGCCAGCGCCAAGCAGTGCTGTTCGATTTGGGTGCACGACGCTTCTATATTTTTGGTTTTGTCTTGTACCCACAAGACTTCATCTATCTGACCGCGATCTTGGTGATCTCGGCCTTTTCATTGTTCCTGTTCACAGCTGTTGCAGGGCGTTTATGGTGTGGTTATGCCTGCCCACAGACGGTCTACAGCGAAATTTTCTTGTGGGTTGAGCGCAAGGTCGAAGGCGACCGAAGTGCCCGTATCCGCCTCGACGGTGAGAAACTGTCGCTCGAGAAACTTTTCAAGAAAGTTTATAAGCATATTTTTTGGCTGGCCATTGCCATGTGGACCGGCTTCACCTTCGTGGGTTATTTCACGCCCATCAAGGACCTTGGTATGGAATTTTTCCTCGGGAACATGAGTTCCTGGGAAGTTTTCTGGGTGTTCTTTTATGCCTTTGCAACCTATGGCAACGCTGGGTTCATGCGTGAACAGGTTTGTAAATACATGTGCCCCTATGCGCGTTTCCAAAGCGCTATGTTTGACAAGGACACGCTGATCGTCACCTATGACACGGAACGAGGCGAACCCCGAGGTCCACGATCCAAAAAAGCCGATCCATCTGCATTGGGTTTGGGGGCCTGCGTGGACTGCAGTTTGTGCGTGCAGGTGTGTCCAACAGGCATCGACATTCGCAAAGGCCTGCAATACGAGTGCATTGGCTGCGGCGCGTGTGCCGACGTGTGCGATACCGTCATGGACAAGGTAGGCTATCCACGTGGTTTGGTCAAATACTCGACCGAGCACGCCATGAAAAATGGATGGACCAAAGAGCAGACACTGCGTCATGTGTTCCGTCCACGGGTGATTTTGTACATCACTATTTTGGTGGTGGTGGTCGCGGCCCTGTTGACCAGTTTGGGTTTGCGTAAGCCTTTCAAGGTCGATGTGGTGCGCGACCGCGCCTCGCTGGCCCGAATCGTCGCAGGCGGCAAGATCGAAAACGTGTATCGCCTGCAGATCATGAATGCGGCTGAGACGCCCATGAACTTTGATCTGTCTGTCGATGGATTGCGTGACATGACTTTGCAGCTGGAAGGCGATGCACGCGTTGCCGCCACTGAGTCACGTTGGATTTCGGTGCGCGTTCAATTGCCCTATGATGCCGCGGCATCGGGGTCACACCCGATTCAATTCAAGATCAGCGCTCTCAATGAGGGTGGCCAAGTGCAATCCGAATTGATTGAAAAGTCTGTTTTCCTCGTGCCACGTTGAGCACATCACACAGGGGTTTTTACATGCCTACCCATTCTTCTTCAGCTCTACAGCAACGTCCATGGTGGACGCACGGGCATGTGTGGTTGATCATTTCCGGCCCCTTGGTGGTTGTGATTGCCGGGTTTGTGACTTTTTATCTGGCCGCCAATGGACAAGATCCCGTGCTCTCGACGCAAGAGGTGACTGCCCAGACGCCAAAGGATGCGGGAATCAGTTTGGCTCCCGCAGTCCAGGCGCGTAACCATGCAGCAACGGGCGAATTGCCTGCGCAGAATTCCAAAAAATGAGCGCTTAGAGCTCGACCAGGAGACAAAACATGAAAGCACAACGAATGATGTGGATCGCTTGGCCGGCCTTTTTGGTGGCCGGCTTGATGGAGTTGGTCGTTTTCGGTCTGGTGGATCCGCAAGATTTGCAGTGGTTTGGCCATCCCTTGGCCTTGTCCCGTCAGGGTGTTTACACACTGGCCTTTTTTGTCTTCTGGGCGCTGACGATGGTGTCGAGTGGCTTGACAACCCTCTTGGCGATGTCACCTTTTGAGGTCAACCGTTGCCCGGTCCCCCCAACTGAACGTCCGCAGGATTGTGCTCGCGATAACAACTGCTGCTGATATGCAAAGAGGGACTTGAAGTCCCTCTGAGCCTGTGTTTCGTGCTTCTTGTTTTTCAGTGGCAATGAGCGGGATTGTTGACCAAACGTTGCAATCCCTCTGTGTCCAAAATGCGCACATGCCGTTGTTTGACTTCGACCATGCCTTCTTCTACGAATTTGGAGAAAGTTCGGCTGACCGTTTCGAGTTTGAGACCCAGATAACTGCCGATTTCTTCACGGGTCATACGCAAAACCAATTCGGACTGCGAGAAGCCTCGGGCATGCAAGCGCTGCACCAGGTTCAACAAAAATGCGGCCAGACGCTCCTCGGCCCGCATGCTGCCCAACAGCAGCATCACGCCGTGTTCGCGCACGATTTCACGGCTCATGATCTTGTGCACGTGGTGCTGCAGTGCGGTCACTTCGCGCGAAATTTCTTCAATCCGGTCAAATGGCATCACGCAGACTTCGGCATCTTCCAGTGCCACAGCATCGCAGGTGTGCTGGTCGTTCACGATGCCATCCAGTCCAATGATTTCGCCCGCCATCTGGAAGCCCGTGACCTGATCGCGGCCGTCTTCTGTGGCCAGACAGGTTTTGAAAAAGCCTGTGCGGATGGCATAAAGCGAGGTGAAATTTTCACCGTTGGTGAACAAGGTGTCGCCGCGTTTGACCTTGCGGCGCACGGCTACCAGATCGTCCAGACGGTTCAGATCCTGATCTGTCAGACCCATGGGCATGCACAACTCGCGCAGATTGCAGTTGGAACAGGCAACTTTGATGGCTTGGGGATTCATGGTCTATCTCATGGTTGAGCAATGGATTTGCCTTGGATCAAGGCTTGAGCTTAAACCTAAAAAACGACATAAATTGAGGGTATACCCTGTCCATGTCAAAAATCACCAAAAACAAGTATCGGATTTGATGTGAGTCAATACAGATGTTGCTGTGAGCAGGCAAAGTCCGTCACTTGTTATGAACACGTTCTCATTAAGGGGCAGCCGCATGTCCGTCATCACACCTGAATTGCTGACCCGTTTCGATGTGCCGGGGCCACGTTACACCTCTTATCCGACTGCGGATCGTTTTGTCGAGGCTTTCGACGAGGCCGACTATGTTCAGGCGTTGAAGGATCGCAAGTCAGGCTTGGTTGGCAAACAGCTGCCTTTGTCCTTGTATGTTCACATCCCGTTTTGCGAATCGCTTTGCTACTACTGTGCGTGCAACAAAATCATCACCAAACACAAAGAGCGCGCTGCTGACTATTTGCGCTATTTGACCAAAGAAGTCGAACTGCACACCCGCCACTTGGGGCTGGGGCAATCGGTCAGTCAATTGCACCTGGGTGGCGGGACGCCGACCTTCATGAGCGACGACGAATTGCGTCAACTCATGGCCATGCTTCGGAAAAATTTTGACTTTGTACCTGGCGGTGAATATTCGGTCGAAGTAGACCCGCGCACGGTCGATGAAAACCGCTTGGCTGTATTGGCAGAACTGGGTTTCAATCGCCTGAGCTTTGGTGTGCAAGACTTTGACCCTTCGGTCCAAAAAGCGATTCACCGAATTCAGCCCGCCGAGCAGGTCTTCAAGCTGGTGGAGGCTTCGCGTCGTTTGGGGTTCGAGTCGGTCAATGTGGATTTGATTTATGGCTTGCCACTGCAAACCCCGGAATCGTTTGACCGCACCTTGGCTCAAATCAACAGCTTGCGTCCCGACCGTATTGCTTTGTATGCCTATGCGCATTTGCCGGAGCGCTTCAAGCCCCAGCGACGCATTCATGCGCAAGAGTTGCCATCGGGTGGCGACAAGGTGGCCATGCTCGCTCGTTCGCTGGACGCGTTTGTGGATGCTGGTTATGTCTATGTCGGCATGGACCACTTTGCCTTGCCGGACGACGCTTTGGCGGTGGCCAAGCGGCAAGGGCGTTTGCATCGCAATTTTCAAGGCTACAGCACGCAGGCCGATTGCGATTTGATTGCATTGGGCGTGTCCTCCATTGGTCGGGTTGGTGCCACCTACAGCCAAAACGCCAAGACCATGGAAGAGTACTGCGACCTGCTTGATCAAGGGCATTTGCCCGTCGTTCGGGGTTTGGCTTTGACCCGTGACGACCTGATCCGCCGCTCAGTCATCATGGCGCTGATGTGCCAGGGTCATTTGCAATACGAGTCCATCAACCTCGCTTGGTTGATCGACTTCAAAAGCGTGTTCGCCAAAGAACTGGAGCAGTTGCAAGCCTTGCAGGACCAAGGTCTGGTGCAATTGAATGAAACAGGCATCCAGGTCACCGCGCTGGGTTGGTTTTTTGTGCGCGGTGTGGCCATGGTGTTTGACCGTTATTTGCAGGCTGACCGCAACCGGACACGGTTTTCAAAGATCATCTGAGTCCGTGTTGAGCAACTGCATGGCTGGCTTCGCGGACAATGCGGTAGACAACATTCGGGCAAAAAATCAATGCAAAGTTCTTTGGCCATCACGGCTTTGATGATGGGGGTCTTGGGTGGCCCCCATTGCGTTGCCATGTGCGGAGCTGCTTGTGCAGGCTTGGGTCAGGCCGCAGGTGCGCAACGTGGGCAAGCGTTGCTGGCATTCCAGGTCGGACGAGTGCTGGGATATGCCTTGTTGGGGGCCTTGGCGGCAGCCAGTGTTCAGGGCTTGGGCTGGCTCACGGTGCAGTCAGCCGCCATTCGGCCGGTGTGGACGCTTTTGCATGTCGCTGCCATTGTCTTGGGTTTGTTGCTCATGCTGCAAGCACGCCAACCGCTGTGGCTCGACGGCGCAGCAAGGCAACTTTGGGGGCGCGTGCGCGCCTTCAATGCCCGTTGGGGCCGTGCTGCCCCATGGATGGTGGGGGGGCTTTGGGCCTTGATGCCTTGCGGCTTGCTCTACTCGGCCTTGATGGTCGCGGCCTTGACGAGCCAGCCACTTGAAGGCGCGGCCACCATGGCCTTGTTTGCCTTGGGCAGCAGCATTAGCCTGTGGGCAGGGCCCTGGTTGTTTTTGCGCATGCAAAGTTTGGGTGATGGCGCTTGGGGGATGCGTGTCGCAGGCTTCGCATTGGCCGCTGTATCGAGCTGGGCTTTGTGGATGGGGCTGGTTCACGATCAGGCGCCTTGGTGCGTGACACCCTGACACTTAAGAACGCGCAAGCCTGGATCGGTGACGGACACCCGTTGGTTCAGTCGGCCAAGCCCTTGTAAAGCATGTAGGCAGCCAGCAAATACAAGACGCTGGCAAAAACGCGTTTGAGCTGCTTGACCGGCAACTTGTGCGCGGTGGCAGCACCTAAAGGTGCCATCAGCACACTGCAACTGGCAATGACCACCAAGGCCGGCAACCAAAGGTAGCCGAAACTGTAATCGGGCAGATTCTGAATGCTCTGGCCACTGACGATGTAACCGGCCACATTGGCCAATGCGATCGGGAACCCCAAGGCCGCACTGGTGGCCACGGCATTGTGAATGGCCACGTTGCACCAGGTCATGAACGGCACGCTGATAAAGCCCCCGCCAGCGCCTACCAAACCGGACAGCAAACCAATCAAACCGCCCGCACCCAACAAGCCCTTGAATTCAGGCACTTGGCGGCTCGGCGCAGGTTTCTTATCCAGAAACATCTGCGTGGCAGAAAAGCTGACGAACAACGCGAAGAAAAGGGCCAAATAAGTACCCTTGGCAAACGCAAAAATGCCCAAGCTGCCAATCAGGCTGCCCAACACGATGCCGGGGGCGAGGCCTTTGACGAGGTCCCAGCGCACGGCTTTTTTCTTCTGGTGCGCACGCACACTGGAGATCGAGGTGAAGATGATGGTTGCCATGGATGTGGCAATGGCCATTTTGACCGCCAGATCCGGCCCCACACCGCGCGAACCCAGCATGTAGGTCAAAAACGGCACCATGATCATGCCGCCGCCAATGCCCAGCAGGCCCGCCAAAAAGCCTGTGCAAAGGCCCAGAACAGCCAATTCGGCCAGCAACAGGGGTTCGATGATCATGGGAGTGTGGGAAAGATAAAGAAAGGTGTCTGCGAGTGCCACCGGACCGGCATCCTGAACCGGGGTTCAGGTGGGCGAGGGCAGACTGGCGTTGGGTTCATCTGACGCGAGATGATCACGCTCACCAGCCAATGTACCAAGCCCGGGCTCTAAGAGCATTGGTTCAAGGAAATATAAAGCCCAGCATGCACCGCAGACAGCGCGATTGTAGGTCTTTCTTCAGACCCGCAACGGCACCATGTCTGGCTTAGATCAATTGACCGTCTTGTTCCAGAACCTGATCTAAGCGTTTGAGCAATTGCGTCAAGCGCTGTTGGGATTCCTGGCTGATGTCCGACACCGCAGTGGGGGCCACTGGGGTGCTGGGTGGCGCTTCAGGGGACTCAAAAGCCAGGTTCAATGCCGCCAAAACGGCAATTCGGTCTCGCGCCTTGATCTTGCCTGCATCGCGAATTTTGCACATGGCCAAGTCGACCTTGCCCACGGCTGCCAGCAAACGCTCTTCGCCACCCTCCGGGCACCCCAGAATGTAGCTTTGGCCCATGATCTGGACGTCCAATTGTTTGTTGCTCATGCGGAGGCCTCAGGAGATGCAGGGGCGGATGTGGGCAAACGCTCGATCAATGCGTCAACACGGGCTCTTGCTGCAGCCAAACGTGACTTGAGCTGATCGCGCTCGGAGGTGAGTGCTTGAACTTGTTGTGCCAGCAAAGCGTTGGTCCGTTGAAGCTCTTCGTGGCGCAGCAACAAATGATCCACACGCTCGGCAATTTGATCAATGGTGTCGGAATGGGCCATGGCAGACAAAGAAAAAGTGATTTCACATTGTAGAGGGTGGGGCCGTTTGTTGGCTGGCTGACAGGTTACAACATAAAATAAGCATTGTTGGTGCTCGCGCAGCCGGTTCACGGCACGCAGTTCAACGGGAAGCAGGAGGGAGGGCCACCACGGCCCGCCTAACCTGCGCTGCCCCCGCAACGGTAAGCAGACGGGTTTTCAGTCAAACGAAAACCCAGCTTTCATCTCAAACCACTGGCCACCCTGAAACAGGTGACCGGGAAGGTGATGAAGGTCGCTCTGTCAGCCCGGATACCGGCCAACAAGGTGACCTGTCGCAAGACAGGTTGTAAAGCCCATGCACTGTCGGGGAAGGCGGTGAGGGCGTTTGACTTGTTAGTTTTAAATGAAAAATTCATTCCTGTTGATGGCTAGTGTTATTACGCTGGCTGTTTCATCCCATGCCCAGTCAATTGACTCAGCTGGATTGCAGCCTCATGCGCTGACAGACCCCATTGTGATTTCAGCATCTCGCGTGCCGCAGCCTCGTTCTGCCGGGTCTGTGGTGGTTGATGTCATCTCTCGCCAACAAATTGAGCAATCAGGTGCGTCCAACGTCGTTGAATTCTTGGACTCTGTTCCGGGGCTGTCCGTCAATCGCTTGTACGGTCGGCTGGGCATTGATGCATCAGTGGACGTGGGCTACATGGGGGAGGCCGGCTCTCAAAACGTACTCATCCTTGTGGACGGGCAGCGTGTCAACAGCTTGGATTCCTCTGGCATTCGGTTTGCACAGGTTCCGATGAGCAGCATAGAGCGGATTGAAATTCGCAAGGCAGGTGGTGGTGCACTTTATGGGGAGCGTGCGCAAGGTGGCGTAATCAACATCATTACACGTGCGGATGCCACCAAAGAGGTGAGCCTCGCTTTGGGAAGCTTTGGCTATCGAAAGGTCGACGGATACTTGGGCTTCAAGACAGACGACTTCAATGGCGGGCTTTCCTTGATGAGCGCGCACTCGGACGGTCACCGCCAGCACAGCGACTCCCGCCAAGAAAGCGCACAGTTCCGAATTTCTCACACATCGGCTCTGGGTAAGGTGTCCGTGATTGCCCGAGGACTTGAGGAGACGGCGAACTTGCCGGGGTCTTTAACCCCCGATGAATATTCAGCAGATCCGAAAAAGGCAAGCTCATCTTATGCGCCGCATACACACCGGACAGGCAATTCCCTGGGCATCAAATACGATCGCGCTATCGGCACTGACGATTTGCTGACGGTCGACGTTTTGCAGCAAACATCGAAAGATGAAAGTTACGGCACGTATTACTCCAGTTGGAACGGCATGCAATTTGCCAACTATTCTGCAAGCACCATCACCAACAAACGTATTTCAGTGAACCCGGAATACAGGATGAAGTTGGGTCTTGGGCAACTTGTGTTCGGGGGGGAGTTTTCCTCTGCTGATGCCAATACGGATTTAGGCAAACAGGTTCACCGTTCAAGCGAGTCTGCCTATGTTCAAGCGATGCGACCTATGGGGTATGGCATCACGCTGGATGGCGGCGCACGCACACATCGCGTGCACAGCGATTTCCAAAAATCAACAACACAGGCACAAACGGGTTCAAGTGACCAAAAAAATTCCGTCTCTGCTGGCTTGAAGGCGCAACTTTCGGAGGCAACTTCTGTGAGGGTGGGAGCCCTGACCGGGTTCAGATTTGCCAATGCGGACGAGCTGTACTTTTTTGACAGAAACACGTTTGCCATGCTCGAAATAAATCCGAATCTGCATCCAATGACCACCCGTGAATACTTCTTGCAAGCTGAGCAGAAATATTCACATGGAAAGGTCGAGGCACATTACCGGAACATCAAAGCCCAGGATGAGATTGGGTACCAAGAAATTTGTGGCTCGGTTGGCGTAACGCTGGCGTCATGCAATGCCAACTTGTATGACACCACCCGGTCCATTTTCTCTCTTGCGTCTGAATGGTCGGTGACGTCCCGTCTTTCGGTTAAAGCTTCGGTTGACTTCATCAACGCCAAAATTGCAACAGGTAGCAATGCTGGTAATCGGTTGCCCATGACACCCAAAGAAGTTGTTCGCATCACTGCAGAGCAGCGCTTCCAAGACTTTTCGGTGATGGCTTCGTCGCATTACCGCGGCAACATGATCCAAGCGAGCGATCAAAGCTTCTCCAATCCGTTGATTCCTTCGCGAAATTTGATCGATTTGGGCGCAAAAACACAATTGAACAAAACCATCTCGATGTCTGCTTGGATTCGGAATCTGACCAATAAAAACTACTACGACTACGCAAGTGGCAATGGTATTTACCCTGCTGATGTGCGTGGTTTCTATTTGAATATCAAGGCCAGTCTGTAATCCATGCCGCTTGCTCTTACCCCCCAACGCATCGTCTGTCTCACCGAAGAGACAACAGAGTGGCTTTACCTGTTGGGGCAGGAGCAGCGCATTGTGGGCATCTCTGGCTACACCGTGCGTCCGCGCCGTGCCCGTGATGAAAAGCCCAAAGTCAGCGCCTTCTTGAGCGCCAAGATAGACAAGATCTTGGCGCTCAAGCCTGACTGCGTCTTTGGTTTTTCTGACTTGCAGGCTGACATCGCGGCCTTGCTCATCCGTGCGGGTGTGCAGGTCACGGTGTTCAACCAGCGCAGCGTGGATGAGATTTTTTCGATGCTGTACCAAGTGGCCGCGATGGTGGGGCAGGCAGAGCAGGGGTTAGAGCGTTTGCAGCAAATGCGTGCGCAGTTAGAAGCCATTCAAAAAACAGCGTCCACCTTCAAACGTTGCCCCAAGGTGTATTTTGAAGAGTGGGATGAGCCGCACATCAGCGGCATCCGTTGGGTGTCTGAGCTGATCGGCATTGCGGGCGGTGACGATTGCTTTCCTGAGTTGGCTCAAATGCCCATGGGCAAAGACCGCATCATTGCCGACGGGCAGACCATCGTGGGCCGCGCGCCCGACATCATCATCGGCTCATGGTGCGGCAAGAAATTCCGCCCCGAAAAAGTGGCGGCACGTCCGGGCTGGCAAGACGTGCCTGCGGTGCGCAACGGGCAGGTGTTTGAGATCAAATCGGCCGACATCTTGCAGCCCGGCCCCGCTGCGCTGACCGACGGCGTGGCGCAGCTGCACCGCATCTTTTGTCAGTGGGAGGCGCAGCATGGCTGAGTGGTTCATGCGTGTGGCGTGCGTCTGGCTGCTGTGCGGCTCGGCCCAGGCCGCCACCGTGCTGGACGATCAGCAGCAAAAAATCCAGATCGCCCAGCCGCCGCAGCGCATCGTGAGCTTGTTGCCGTCGCTGACCGAAACGGTTTGCGCCCTGGGTGCTTGCCAGCGCCTGGTGGGGGTGGACCGGTATTCCAACTGGCCCGCGTCCATCGCCCGGGTGCCCCGCGTGGGCGGCGGCATTGATCCCAACATCGAAAGCATCGTTGCGCTCAAGCCCGATCTTGTGCTGGCAGCGGGCTCCACCCGGGGGGCAGACCGCTTGCAGGCGCTGGGCCTGACGGTGCTGCGGCTGGAGCCGCGCAACCATGCCGACGCGCAGCGGGTGCTTCGCACCGTGGGCGACGCCTTGGGCGTGCCTGCACCCGAGAGTGAGCGCGTTTGGCGCGAGATTCAGGCCGGTGTGCAAGCGGCGGTGCAGTCGCTCAGCCCGCAAGCCAAAGCCCAGCGGGTTTATTTTGAAGTCAGCTCCGCCCCCTATGGGGCCAGCGAATCGTCGTTCATCGGTGAAACGCTCACCCGCATGGGCGTGGCCAACATCCTGCCTGCGGCCATGGGGCCGTTTCCGCAGGTCAACCCCGAATTTGTGGTGCGTGCCCAGCCTGACGTGATCATGGCGGGTGACAGCAGCCGCATCAGCATGGCGCAGCGCCCGGGCTGGGCCAGCCTCAAAGCCATGCAGGCGCAGCGCATCTGCGTGTTCAAACAGGCCGAGTCCGACATGCTGGTGCGTGCAGGTCCGCGCATGGCCGAGGGGGCCCGTCTGATGGCCGAGTGCCTCAACCGAGCCGCCGGGGGGCAGCGATGAAACCGTTGCAGCACCGGGCGGCCCGCTGGGCCTGGGGCTTGTTGCTGTTGGGCGTGGCCATTGTGCTCTTGGGCACCGCCGCAGGCAGCCAGGGCTGGCAGGCTTGGTGGTTGGGTCCGGCTGACGAGGTCTCACGCCAGATCGTCTGGGACATTCGCCTGCCGCGCAGCCTGGGGGCCTGGCTGGGTGGGGCCTTATTGGGGCTGGCTGGTGCGGTGGCCCAGGGCCTGTTTCGCAACCCGCTGGCCGATCCCTATTTGCTGGGCAGTGCCTCGGGTGCATCGCTGGGCGTGGGCACCTATTTGAGTTTATTTGGCGGCAGCGCCTGGGCCATGAGCTGGTGGATGGGCGTGGGCCTCACGGGTGCGGCCTTTGCGGGCGCGGTGCTGGCGGTGCTGCTGACCTTGCTGTTGGCGCGTGGCGTGCAGCAAACCCTGCGCCTGCTTTTGGCTGGGGTGGTGGTGGGCGTGGTGCTGGGGGCGGTCACCTCGATGGTGTCTTTGCTCCAGCCGCAAGTGCTGCAAGCCATGCAGGGTTTCATGCTCGGCTCGACCGCTTTTGTGAGCTGGACCGCCTGCGCGACGTTGAGCTGCGTGTTGGCGGTGTGCGTGGCGCTGGCCTGGGCCTTTGCCCGCGTGCTGGACGCGCTCACGCTGGGTGAATCCACCGCGCACAGCCTGGGCGTGCCGCTGCGCTCGGCGCGGCTGGTGTTGGTGGGCGTGATCTCTCTGAGCACCGGCGCGGCGGTGGCGCACATCGGGCTCGTGGCCTTTGTGGGCCTGGCCGCACCGCACCTGGTGCGTTCGCTGGTGCGCAGCACCCACGCCTGGCGCTTGCTGCTGGCGGCGCTCATGGGTGGGGCCTTGTTGTCGCTGGCCGATGTGCTGGCCCGCGTGCTGTTTGCCCCGCAAGAATTGCCGGTGGGTGTGCTCACGGCGGTGCTGGGCGGTGGTTATCTGCTCTGGCGCATTTACCGTGACACGCGCCACCGTGGCGGGGCAGGGGGGCTTTCATGACACACGCCTTGCAAACTCGGCAGTTGCATGTGCAACTGGCAGGTCGCCCGGTGCTCACGGGCATCGACTTGCAAATCACCGCAGGCCGCTGGACCTGCGTGGTGGGCCCCAATGGCGCGGGCAAATCCACCTTGCTCAAGGCGCTGGCGGGCCTGTTGCCGCACAGCGGCCAAGTGCTCTGGCAAGGCCGCGCACTTGAGAGCATCGCCCGCCGTGAACGTGCTCTGCAACTGTCCTGGCTCGGCCAGGGTGAGGCCAGCTCGCTCGATTTGCGGGTGTGGGACGTGGCCATGTTGGGCCGACTGCCGCACCAGGGCTGGCTCGATGCCCCCAATGACCAAGACGCCCAAATGGTCGAAGCCGCGCTCAAGGCCACCCAGGCCTGGGACTGGCGCGAACGCACCTTGGGCGAACTCTCGGGCGGTGAACGCCAGCGCGTGCTGCTGGCCCGAGCCATGGCGGGCAATGCCCCGATCATGCTGATGGACGAGCCGCTGGCTAACCTCGACCCGCCGCACCAGGTGGACTGGCTGGAGCAAGTGCACTGCCTGCTGGCCCAAGGCACCACCGTGGTCAGCGTGCTGCATGAGATTGGTATGGCCTTGCACGCCGACGAGATCATCGTGATGGCCCAGGGCCGCGTGGTACACCACGGCGCGGGCCACGCCGCTGAAACCCACACCGCCATCGAGGCTGTGTTTGACCACCGCATCCGCATTGCTGCACTGGGCGAGCAATGGGCCGTGTTGCCACGCCTTTGAACCTGGAAGACCGAGATGACCGCACGTTGCATCATGGTGCTGGGCACGTCCAGCGGGGCAGGCAAAAGCTGGCTGACCACGGCGCTGTGCCGCCATTACGCCCGCCAGGGTTTGAAAGTTGCGCCCTTCAAAGCACAAAACATGAGCAACAACGCCCGCGTGGTTGCCAGTGCCAGCGGCTTGGGCGAGATCGGCAGTGCGCAATACTTTCAGGCGCTGGCGGCCAAAGCCGAGCCGGATGTGCGCATGAACCCCTTGCTGCTCAAACCCGAAGCCGACACGCGCAGCCAGGTGGTGTTGCTCGGCCAAGTCAGCCAAGTCCTGAGCGACACGCCATGGCGTGGGCGCAGTGAGAAAGTCTGGCCCAAGATCGCAGCTGCGCTCGACGAGCTGATCGCAGAAAACGATGTGGTCGTCATCGAGGGCGCAGGTTCGCCTGCCGAGATCAACCTCATGGACAGCGACATCGTCAACTTGCGGGTGGCACGCCATGCCCATGCCCAATGCCTGCTGGTGACCGACATCGACAAAGGCGGAGCCTTTGCCCACCTCTATGGCACTTGGGCTCTGTTGCCACCCGAAGACCAAAAACGGATCACTGGTTTTGTACTGAACAAATTCCGGGGCGACGCCAGCCTGCTGGCCCCTGCGCCCGAGATGTTGCAGACTTTGACGGGTGTGCCCACCGTGGCTGTGCTGCCGATGTGGTGGCAGCATGGCTTGCCCGAAGAAGACGGCGTGTTCGATGACCGCAGCAGCGCCAACGGATCGGTGACAAAAACCGTGGCCGTGATCGCTTACCCACGCATCAGCAATCTCGACGAGTTTCAGCCCCTCAAAAATGTGCCCGGTGTGCGCCTACTCTGGGCACGCAACCCGGCCGATTTGGCCGGGTTGCAAACCAGCGACTGGGTGGTATTGCCCGGCAGCAAACACACCAGCAGCGACTTGGCCTGGCTGCGCCAGCAAGGGCTGGATTCGGCCATCACCGAACACGCCCATCGCGGTGGGGCCGTGCTGGGTATTTGCGGTGGCCTGCAAATGCTGGGCGAAGCGTTGATCGACCCCCATGGCATTGACGGCAACGCCCCCGGGCTGGGCCTGCTGCCGTTGGTGACCCATTTTTCGCTGGACAAGACAGTGACGAAGACCGTGGCACGCTTTGATCAAGTTCAAGGCCCTTGGTCTGCACTGAGCAGCATCGAGGCGGCGGGCTACGAAATTCACCACGGCCAGACGCAAGGCCACAGCGCCATGCTGGCAGCGGGCTCATCGCTGCACGAAGTCATGCCGGGCTTGGCTTGGCAAAGTAGCGGGGGCCAGGTGTTGGGCACGTATTTTCATGGTCTATTTGAATGCCCGGCTGTACTGCAAGCCTTGTTTGGCGCACAAGCCCCCACATTGGAAACGGTTTTCGAAGGCCTGGCCGATTTCCTTGAAACGCACACCGATGCCTCCGTCTTGCGGCGGTTGATTGAAGACCGAACCGATCGCTAAAATCGATGCCATGGAACTCAAAATCGTCGTCTACTCCAAGTCCGCATGCCCCCAATGCGAATCCGCCAAAATGGTGCTCAAGTCCAAGTCATTGGCCTTTGAAGAAATCAAAATCGACGGTGAAGCCGAGCGCATGGCCTTTTACGAAAAGTGTGGCCCATCGGTTCGCCAAATGCCCCAGATCTTCATCAACGACCAGCGCGTGGGTGGTTTGGCGGGCTTGCAAGCCGCACTGACCCAACTGGGCCGCTGAATCGAGCCTCAAGGGCTTGTGAAATCACCAAAAGGAATGCCATGAGCCTGATACTCAAACAAGCCATCACCGGGCCGGCCGCTTGGAAGGGCGCCGACATGCAGGGGGACACATCCTGGCTGCATCTCTTGTCTGCACAAGCCGTTGCCACGCTGGACGCTGCCTTGGCCCACGTCAAGGCCCAAGGGCTGACGTTTCCGAATTTCAGCCGAGAGGATTTTCCCATTGGCGACTGGGCCCAGGCCCTGAAAGTCCACAGCGATGAACTGGAAAACGGCCGGGGCTTTTTGGTGCTGCGGGGCTTGCCTGTCGAGCGCTACAGCGAAGAAGACATTCAAATCATCTACTACGGCATTGGCCTGCACATGGGTGTGCCCGTTCGGCAAAACCCCAAAGGGGACCTGCTCGGCGTGGTCATGAACGTGGGCGATGTGACGAAAAAAACCACCCGCGTTTACGAAACCAACCTGTACCTGCCGTACCACTCAGACCCGTCGGATGTGGTGGGCCTTTTATGCCTGCGCAAGGCTAAGCAGGGTGGTTTGAGCTCGCTGGTGAGCGTGGCGGCGATCTACAACGAGATTTTGCAAAAGCACCCCGAGTACCTGGGTCTGTATTACCGCACTTGGTATTTTTCGCACCTGTGCGAAGACTTGCCCAGCCTGTCGCCCATCTTCAGCCACCACCAAGGCAAGCTCAGCTGCCGCTACCTGCGCCAGTACATCGAGCTGGGCCACGAAATCCGAAACCTGCCGCTGTCCAAGGTCGAAATCGAAGCACTCGATTTGTTCGACGACATCATGCACCGCGATGATTTCCGCTTGAGCATGATGCTTGAGCCCGGTGACCTGCAGTTCGCCAACAACTACGCCGTGCTGCACTCGCGCAACGAGTTTGAAGACCACGGCGTGCATGAACTCAACCGCAAGATGCTGCGCCTGTGGGTCAAGATGCCCAACGCGCGGACACTGGCCCCCGAGTTTCCGGGGCGCAACGGTTTCCCGGCACCCGCTGTGCTCGCCTGATCGCACCGAGCACCAGCGCTGCCCCTACGGGCGGATTTTGGCGGCGGGTGAGGCTTTCTTGGGCGTTAACTTGGCCTTGCCTGCTTCGTCTAGACACAGCAGCGTGTCCACATGCGCCATGAACCGGTTGAGATAGTCCGGTGAAATATCGCGCATCAGCCCCAGTGAGCGCAGCACCAACATGTGCGAGTTAATGGGGCCTGCGTTTTGCGGCGCTTGGGCAATGGCTTGGGTGACCTGCTTTTGCACGCTGATCTGGCTCAATTGCTTTCTGAACTGCTGAATGCGCGGGCTCTCATGCCCCCATCCTGACGTTTTGCTGGAGGCTTGCGGGGTACTTTTCGATCCCATGTCGTGCAGCAGTGTGGCCAAGGGGGAGGGGATAGCGTCCTGTTTCGCCACCGGCACAGTCGCTTCGCTCAGGCGGGTCTCCAAACGCACAAGAGCCTCTTGCAGTTTGGCCACGAGCTTCAGTTGCGTAAGGCCCGATTGTTCACGCGTGCGCTTGGCCAGTGTTTCGATGTAATGCCAGCCCACCGCATCCACCCGCGCCGCGCCCGACGCACGCAAGGCGTCAAGGTCGGGCAGCGGCGCTGGCGTGGTTTCGTTCATGGTTTGACGGTTGGCTGTTGGGTGCTGGCCGCATTGGCAGCTTTGGGCACAGGGGCCATTTCCACGCGGCGGTTTTGGGCGCGGGCCTTGTCGCTGGTGTTGGCCACCAGGGGTTGCTCTTGGCCGAAGGCCGCAGCAAACAGCGCCGATGACGGCATGCCTTCTTCGATCAAAGTGCGCGTCACCGTCAAGGCTCGCTGGGCAGAAAGCTCCCAGTTGTCTTCGAATTGGCGGTTGCGGTTGCTGACCGCCTTGTCATCGGTGAAACCACTGACCATCAGCATCTCATCACGCGACTCCAGGTAGCTGCGCAGCGGAGCCACCAGGCTCTTGAGCAGTTGGCGTCCTTCGGGTTCGAGCTTGTCAGAGTTCAGTTCAAACAACAGCTTGCCGCTGATGCCGATGCGGCCATTGTTCAAGGTGATGCGGCCACTGGCCAGTGGAATGGCCAAGGCTTGTTCCAACGAGAGGCGCTTTTGCTCTTCGACCTGCCGCTTTTGCACCTCGTCTTCGAGCTTGGAGGCCATGTCCAGTTGCGCTGCCATCACCCCCACCAACAAAAGAACAAAGGCCCCCAGCAGGCCGGTCATCAAGTCGGCAAATGAGATCCAGGTGGGCGTGGTGGATTCGCTCTCGGCTTCGAGTTCCAGCATCAAGCGCCTCCTTCGGCTTGGCGCTGCTGCAGGGCTTCCAGCACGTCTTTTTGGCTGCCAATGCTCAGGTCAATCATTTCACGAGCCTGCGCCACGTAATAGGCCAGTTGCTCGTCACTGCGCGTCATGGATTTCTCGATCGCTTGCTCGATGCGCTGAAGGTGGGTCATGAGCTTTTCGTTGGTCTCGCTGAACGAGCGAACGGCAAAGCCAAAGCTCTCGCCCAAGCTCGCCACATCCACCGCGCTGGCCGTGACTTGCGCCGCAATGTCGCCCAGCTTGCCCGTCTCGGCCGCCACGTGTTCATGGAACTCACCGCTGGTCTGGCTCAGCGTGGCTTGGCTGGCCGAGACCATGGCGTCGATCACGCCGCGTTGCTCGGTCGACGCGTGGTTGATCGCATCCAGCAAGGTGCTGAGCGTGCCCAGAATGCGGGTGCGCTCTTCGAGCAAGGCGTTGTCGCGCGCCACGCTGACCGAGATTTCTTGCCGCAGCTGGCCAATGACTTCGGCTGCGGCCTTGGGCGCTTCTGAGGCGGTTTCGATCAGGCGTGTGATCGGATCTTCCAGTGCGGTGCCCAGTGAAGTCAGGTGTGCGGTCACCGCGCTTTGCAGCTCGCTCAGGCGAGCCACGGCGGTCTGACCGCGCACGTCTTCGGCATCCCGCAGGGCCGAGAGTTCCTGGCGCAGCACGGCCGCCAGTTCTTCGGCGCGTTGCTGGTGCCCAGCAGTCCACTGCGCCTCGGTGGCGATGCGCTCGCGCATCAGCGTTTCGCTGCTGGTCATCAGGCGTGTGATTTCGGCCAAGGTTTGCGTGGCCTGGGTTTGGGTGTGGGTCGTGATGTCTTGCGCCGTGCGGGTCAGCGTGTCGCAAACCGCCTGCTGCTGTGCAAGCGTCTGCGCGCCTGTGCTTTGCCATTGCTGGCCGAGGCTGGCGGCGGTGGCTTCGAGCGAGGCTTTCCATGCTTCCAGGCGCGCTTGGTCGGCTGCTGCGCGTTCATCGTGCAAGCGAGTGATGTCGGCTAGCGTCTGGCTGGCATGGCTTTGGGCTTGGCTCTGAATGGCCTGGGCAGTCTCGCCCAGCGCATCGCAAATGGCTTGCTGTTGGGCCAGGGTTTGCGTGCCCGCCGTCTGCCACCGGCTGTGCAGTGTGGAGGCCGACTGCTCCAGCGACGCTTGCCAGACCTGCAGACGCTGCTGGTCGGCGCTGCTTTGCTGGGTCAGTTGCTGCGTCTGGACGGCACTGACTTGGTCGACCAACGATTTAGCGCTGAGTTCGAAATTCTGGCTGAACGATTCCAAGGTCTGACCGACACGTTCGGTCATTTGGGTGCTGGCTTGTTCGTGGCGTTTCAGCGTTTCTGCGCTGGTCTGCGCCACGGCAGCGGCGGTGTTCGCCATCTGGGTTTTGAGTTCACCCAGCTGCTGCTGCGTGTTGAGCAGCAGGCGCTCGTTCATGGTCTGGGCTTGTTCGCTCAGTTGCGTCATGGTGGCTTGCACCACGGGGCGAATGCCGTCGCTGGCCAGTTGCATGCTTTGGCTCAGACTGCTGCGCAGCGATTGGTCCACCGATTGCGCCAGACCTGTGTAGGCCGAGTGCACTTGCGTGTGGAAACTTTGCTGGTTGGCCAGCAAGCGTTCATTCATTTGCTGGCTGGTTTCGGCCATTTGCGCCATCAGGGTCTGCAGTTGCTGCACCACTTGCGGCAGCGCTTGCGACTGTTGTTGCAAGGCCTTGAATGTTTCTTGCCGTTGGTGCACCAGGGAAAAGCCGCGCAGGCTGCTCACCATGAGCGTGTCCAGCTGCTGAGTCGCTAGGGCACGTTCACGCCGGGCCAAGCTACTCATCAAGCCCAGCATGGCCGAGGTGGCCACGCCAGCCACCGACGTGCCAAAGGCCAGACCCAGACCTTTGATGGGTTCGGAAAACGCGGACCGAATGCCCGCCACGTTGGTCGAGCCTTCGAGTGCAAACACTGCGCCATTGAGCGTGACCACCATGCCCAAAAACGTGCCCAGCATGCCGAGCATGACCAACAAGCCCACCAAATAGGGTGTCAATGCCGGACCCGCTAGGCCCACGCGCTCACCCTCGACGCGTTGGCGGATTGGGTTTTGCAAACCCGATGGCAGGGTGATTAGCCAATCATTGAGGTTTTGCAACTGGGGGGGGATATTGGCCAAGGCTTGGTTCAGCGCGGCGGTCGCGAGCCGGTATTGGTGCAGCTCGATCGTGCCGAAAACATACACCCCGCCAATGACCGCCGCCATGATCAAGACCAGCAGGTGCGAGGTGGCCACAGCAGCCGCGACCCAAAGCACGGCCAATGCGCCCAGCCCGAAGGCGATGTGAAAGGAATATCGTTTCATTGTTCTTGTGGTGTGTAGGTGTGGAAGGCTTCGAGAAGGCCCAGAACAGGTTGCAGTCGTGTGTCCAACTCTGCCAGCAATGCGGTGCGCATGGCTTGGCGCATTGGTAACAGCCAGACACCCATCGCAGGGGCGGTCGTGGCTTCGGCACCTGCATCAGCGGCTTCGGCTTGTTTCTTGAGGTGTTGTTTGAGGGCTTGTGCAAAGCGCTTTTCGTGCAGCTTGGAGACTTTGCCCAGCAACACCGCCTCGCGCTCGCTCAGGATATTTTCAAAGGCGGCATCCAGTGCGGCCAGCTGCTGCAGGTGAGGCGAACTTTGACTCAATTGCCCCCGCACTTGCGAACGCAAAGTTTGAATGGACGTTTCCATTTGTCGCTGGTGGGCGGCATAAAACCGGCGGTAGGGCTCAAAAGCTGTTTTGGGCTCAATAGGCTCGTCAATTTCAGCAGGGGGCATGTCGATGCGAGCCAGACCTGAGCCAGGGGGCGCACCTTGCGCGATGGATTGCTCAAGTTGGGCCCGCACTTTGTCCGCATACCGGGTCAGTGCTTCGGCTGTCATCGTCCCCGCTCGACGCAGGTGCGCAGGCTGTGGCGCGGCAGACGGCTGCTCAGGGTTGAGCACGCCGTGCAAGGCAATGGCCTGGCGAAAGTTCAACCAATCGCCCAACTTCTGTCCCACATCGTCCGCGACAGGGGCGGCATCGATCATGGCGTTTTCAGTCAGAAAACGCGTGAGTCTGGAGCTGTTGAGGTGGGTACGCGGCGAGGGGCGCGTCATGGACGGGTGTGTTTGGCTACAAAAATCAGAGCTGCTGGGCTCAGGGCGTGACGGATGCCAAGGCTGGCACTGGCGATTCACAAAATTGTGATTTTACCCGTCGAAGGCATGGACCCCCGATCGAGCCGGGGGTGACAAAACAAGAGGGAGCGGGGGGGGACAAAACAAAAGGGAGGTGGGTGACGAAACAAGAGGGAGCGGGGGGGACAAAACGGGTGATCGGGTGTGACGAAATAAGGTCTCGGGGTGCTTTTCATGTCATACCCGGCTTGACCGGGTATCCATGAACCCTGCAATCCAAGGCGTCTTGGGCTTGAAGTCGCAAAAAGCCGCCACAGCGCACTGCCCGCACAGCGGTTTGCGCGCTTGGCACACATAGCGCCCATGCAGGATCAGCCAATGGTGGGCGTCCACCAAATACTTGGCGGGAATGCGTTTGAGCAGCTTTTGTTCCACTTCCAAAGGCGTTTTGCCGGGGGCCAAACCCGTGCGATTGCCCAGGCGGAAGATGTGTGTGTCCACCGCCATGGTGGCCTCGCCAAAGGCCGAATTCAACACCACATTGGCGGTTTTTCGGCCTACACCGGGCAGGGCTTCCAAGGCTTCGCGCGTGCGTGGGACTTGACCGCCGTGCTGCTCGACCAAAATGCGGCAGGTTTCCATCAGGTGCTTGGCCTTGCTGTGGTACAGGCCAATCGTCTTGATGTAACTCTCCAGACCTTCCAGCCCCAGGTCCAAAATCTTTTGCGGCGTGCCTGCCACCGGGAAGAGTTTGCGCGTGGCCTTGTTGACGCCCACATCGGTGGCCTGGGCCGACAGCAGCACGGCGGCCAACAGCTCAAAGACGCTGGTGTACTCCAGCTCCGTCACGGGCATGGGGTTGGCGGCTTGCAAGGTGGCAAAAAAAGATTCGATCTGTGCGGGTTTCATGGGGGTCAAAAGTAGGTGTGCAGATGTTGGCAAAATGACGGCCAAGACAAACCGGGAAGATACACCATGCCTTTGCAATTTGCCGACCGCCTGAACAACGTCGAAACCTCCGCCATCCGCGAGCTTTTCAAGCTTTTGGGCAAGCCCGGGATCATCAGTTTCGCGGGGGGCTTTCCAGACAGCGCCATGTTTGACGTGGACGGTATCCGCGAAGCCAGCAACGCCGCCTTGAGCCAAGACCCCGGCGCCGCCCTGCAATACGGCGCCACCGAAGGCTTTGGCCCGCTGCGCGAGCAACTGGCCCACTTCATGGCCCAAAAGGGTGCCAAAGAGGTGTCTGCAGACCAGCTGATCGTCACCACCGGCAGCCAGCAGGCGCTGGACTTGATCGGCAAAACCATGATCAGCCCTGGCGACAAGGTGATCGTGGAAGGCCCGACCTTTTTAGCCACCATCCAGTGCTTCCGCCTCTACGGGGCCGAGCTGATCAGCGCCCCGGTGGACGGCCATGGCGTCAAAACCGACGAGCTGGAAAAACTGATCGCCGAGCACAAGCCGAAGTTTGTGTATCTGATCCCCACCTTTGGCAACCCGAGCGGTGCCTTGCTGAGCGCCGAGCGCCGTAAAAAGGTGCTGGAGATGGCGGTCAAGCACCAGACCCTGATTTTGGAAGACGACCCTTATGGCGATCTGTACTTTGGCGAGGCACCCCCACCCAGCTTGCTGGCCATGAGTGCATCCGTGCCCGGCAGCCGCGAGTTGCTGGTGCACTGCGGGTCGCTCTCTAAAGTGCTGTCGCCAGGCCTGCGTGTGGGCTGGATGATCGCCCCCGCCGAATTGCTGGCCCGCGCCACCATGTGCAAGCAGTTCAGCGACGCGCACACCAGCACCTTTGCCCAAGCGACGGCCGCGCAATACCTGTTGGCGGGCCGCATGCCTGCCACCTTGGACAAAGTGCGCGCCGTGTACGCCAAACGCGCCCAAACCATGGGCGACGCGCTGCGCCGTGAGCTGGGTGATGCGGTCGAATTTGTGCAGCCCCAAGGCGGCCTGTTCGTCTGGGCGCGCCTCACGGGTGCGGGCGGCAAGGTGAATGACGGCAACGTGTTCGCCAAACGCGCCATCGACAACGGCGTGGCCTTTGTGCCGGGCACGCCGTTTTTCTGCGCCAACCCCGACCACGCCACCTTCCGCCTGAGCTTTGCCACTGTGGGCGAAGACAAGATCCTCGAAGGCGTCTCTCGCCTGGCCAAGGCGCTTTGACTCTCTTCGTCACCCTGAAACTCCTGAGTCTGTCACCCCGGACTTGATCCGGGGTCCATTTCTTCATCACCATGGATCCCGCATCGAGTGCGGGACGACATCAACATGTCTCAAGAACGGTCCTCCAGCGACATCGAACCCGTCAGAACCATCACCGAGCTGTGCATCGATGTCAACGGCACTGAAGTCTGGCTGCAAGGGCAGGGTGACGAGGTCATCCTCATGCTGCACGGCTGGCCGGATACCCGCGCGCTGTGGGACGGCACCGTGGCCGCCCTGCAGGACCGCGCCATCTGTGCGCGATTGACGCTGCCGGGCTTTGAGTCAGGCCCCTCGGCCACCAGCCTGGACGACATGTGCCAGCTCCTGCGCCAGATCGTGGACCGCATCAGCCCGGACAAACCCGTGACCCTGATGCTGCACGACTGGGGCTGTATTTTTGGCTATCAATTCACCATGCGCCACGCCGAGCGGGTGGCCCGCGTGGTGGCGGTGGATGTGGGCGACCACAACTCGGGGGCCTTGTTGCGCAGCTGGGGTACCAAGGAAAAACTGTCGGTGATGGGCTATCAGGTCTGGCTGGCCTTGGCCTGGAAAATCGGCGGCAGTCTGGGCACCCGCATGACCCGCGCCATGGCGCGTTGGCTGCGCTGCCCCACAGACCCGGCCACCATCACCCACAAGATGAACTACCCCTACGCCATGCAGTGGTTCGGCACGGCGGGCGGCTTCAAAGGCGCGGCGCAAATCCAGCTGCCCATGCCGCTCTTGTTTGTTTATGGCGAGCGCAAACCCTTCATGTTCCATTCGGCCAAATGGCTGGAAAAAGTCGCCACCACGCACGGCAGTGCGGTGCAAGGCTTGCCTTGCGGGCATTGGGTCATGATCTCGCGGCCCGAGGCGTTTCATGCACGCGTGCGTGAATGGCTCTGGGGCGGGGTGTGAGGGCGAGGCCATGAAGCCCGAAGACCTGACGAAGCTGGTCACCATGCCCATGCCCTTTGGCAAGCACAAGGGCACACTGATTGCCGACTTGCCCGGCAACTACCTCAATTGGTTTGCGCGTGAGGGTTTCCCCAAGGGCGAAATCGGGCAACTGCTTCAACTCATGCAAGAAATCGACCACAACGGTTTGAGCGATTTGCTCAAGCCTTTGCGCCGCTGATTCGGCATTTGGGCGCTTTTTCAGGGCTTGACGACTTCCAACAGCCGGTCCAGCCCGCCTTCACTGATCGCCACCATCGCCTGCTCACGCACCTTGGGTTTGGCGTGATACGCGACGGACAGGCCAGCGGCACCCATCATCGGCAGGTCGTTGGCGCCATCACCCATGGCAATGCATTCATGCGGTTCGATGCCCAGCAGCGAAGCCACTTCCAGCAAGGTTCGACGCTTCTCGGCGCCGTCGCAAATATCGCCCCAGCTTTGCATGACCAGGCCACCCGTGAGTTCGCCACCCAAGATCTCCAGTTGGTTAGAACGGGCGAAGTCGATGTTCAGCCGTGCTTTCACGCGATCGGCAAAGAAGGTGAAGCCACCTGAGACCAGCAGCACCTTCATGCCCGCCTTCTGGCAAGCGGCGATCAGCTCGGCTGCGCCGGGGTTGATCTTCAGGCGCTCGGTGTAAACGCGTTCCATGTCGGCCAGCGTCACGCCCTTGAGCAGCGCCAGACGGCGGCGCAGGCTTTCTTTGAAGTCGGTGATCTCGCCGCGCATGGCGGCCTCGGTGATGGCCGCCACCTCGGCCTTGCGGCCCACGGCATCGGCGATCTCGTCAATGCACTCGATGCTGATGAGCGTGGAGTCCATGTCAAACGCGATCAGCTTGAACTGGGACAAAGACAGCGGGGCGGTGAAGCCCTGAATGGCGAGGCCGGGGGCGAATTCGGTAACGGTGGTCATGGGTCGGGATTATCGAAGATCGTTGAAGGGAATCAGGCCACGGTGGTTTCAGTCTTGGGTTGGCCCAATGAACGCAACACATCCCGCACCATCTGCGCCCTTGCCTTGGGGTCGGGCAGTTCGCGCTCGATGCGGATTTTGTCATTGCCCGCCAGCTTGATGTGTTTGTTCTTTTGGATCAGACCGATGATGGCCATGGGGTCCACGGGCGGGTTGGGCTTGAAGGTGATCTGGATGACGCCCGGGGCGGCATCGACCTTGATCACGCCATAGGGCTGCGTCAGCACACGCAGGCGGTGCACGTCGACCAGGGTTTGCGCTTGCGGGGGCAGTTTGCCAAAGCGGTCCACCAGTTCTTCGAGCAGGGCGTCGATCTGATCGCTGGTTTTGGCGGTGGCCAGTTTTTTGTAGAACGACAGGCGCAGGTGCACGTCGCCGCAATAGTCGTTGGGCAGCAGGGCGGGGGCGTGCAGGTTGATGTCGGTGGTGGCCGTGAGCGGGTTGAGCAAGTCCGGCTCTTTGCCTGCTTTGAGGCTGCGCACCGCTTCGGACAGCATTTCGTTGTAGAGCTGAAAGCCCACTTCGAGCATGTTGCCGCTCTGGTTTTCGCCCAACACTTCACCCGCGCCACGGATCTCCAGGTCGTGCATGGCCAAATAAAAGCCGCTGCCCAGTTCTTCCATCTGCTGGATCGCGTCGAGCCGCTGGGCGGCTTGTTTGGTCAGGCCTTCGATCTCGGGCACCATCAAATAGGCATAGGCTTGGTGGTGCGAGCGGCCCACACGCCCGCGCAGCTGGTGCAGCTGGGCCAGGCCGAACTTGTCGGCGCGAGAGATCACGATGGTGTTGGCCGTGGGCACGTCGATGCCGGTCTCAATGATGGTCGAGCACAGCAAGATGTTGTAGCGCTGGGCCACAAAGTCGCGCATGACCCGCTCCAGCTCGCGCTCGGGCATCTGACCATGGGCCACGGCGATGCGGGCTTCGGGCAGGATTTCTTCGAGCTTTTGCTTGCGGTTCTCGATGGTCTCGACTTCGTTGTGCAAAAAGTAGCATTGGCCGCCGCGCTTGAGTTCGCGCAGCACCGCCTCGCGGATCACGCCCGTGCCTTCGTTGCGCACAAAGGTTTTGATGGCCAAGCGGCGTTGCGGCGCGGTGGCAATCACGCTCAAATCGCGCAGACCCTCCAAAGCCATGCCCATGGTGCGGGGGATGGGCGTGGCCGTGAGCGTAAGCACATCGACTTCGGCCCGCAGGCCTTTCATGGCCTCTTTGTGGCGCACGCCAAAGCGGTGTTCCTCGTCGATGATGAGCAGGCCCAGGTCGTGGAACTTGGTGGATTCGCTCAACAGCTTGTGCGTGCCGACCACGATGTCCACCGTGCCGTCGGCAATGCCTTTGAGGGCGGCGGTGACTTCTTTGCCCGAACGAAAGCGCGAGACTTCGGCCACCTTGACAGGCCATTTGGCAAAGCGGTCTTTGAGCGTTTGGTAATGCTGCTCGGCCAGCAGCGTGGTGGGTGCCAGCAGGGCGACTTGCTTGCCGCCGGTCACGGCCACAAAAGCGGCCCGCAGCGCGACCTCGGTCTTGCCAAAACCCACATCGCCGCAGACCAGGCGATCCATGGGGCGGGGGCTGATCATGTCTTGAATGACGCAGTGGATGGCGGCCTTTTGGTCGGCGGTTTCTTCAAAACCAAAGTCGTTGGCAAAGGTTTCGTAGTCTTGCGGGCTGTAGCGGAAAGGGTGGCCTTCGCGCGCGGCGCGACGGGCGTAGATGTTGAGCAATTCGGCGGCGGCGTCGCGCACCTGCTCGGCGGCGCGGCGTTTGGCCTTTTCCCATTGGCCTGAGCCCAGCTTGTGCAGCGGCGCTTCGTCAGCGCTCACGCCCGTGTAGCGGCCAATCAGCTGCAGCTGGCTCACAGGCACATAGAGCGTGGCTTTGTCGGCGTATTCCAGGTGCAAAAACTCTTGCAGGGCGGGCGTGCCGTCGGGGTTTTTCTGGCCCATGTCCATGTTGACCAGACCCCGGTAGCGGCCAATGCCGTGGGCACTGTGCACCACCGGGTCGCCCACATTCAGCTCGCTCAGGTCTTTGATCAGCGCTTCCACATCGCTGACCTGTTCCTGCTTTTTGCGGCGGCGGGTGACCGCCCCTGCGGCAAAGAGTTCGGTTTCGGTGACCAGGTCGATGTTGTGCTCGAACCAGTGGAAACCGCTGACCAGTGCAGCAGTGGCCATGCCGACCTTTTCGTCGCTGGCCAAAAACTCTTCGAGGCTGTCAAAGACGGGTGGCGTGAGACCACTGGAGCGCACGAAGTCGAGCAGGCTCTCACGTCGGCCATCGCTCTCGGCCAGGATCAGCACGCGGCTGGCACTGCTGTGGATGTGCGCTTGCAAGCGCGACAGCGGGTCTTCGGCGCCGCGCACCACGGTCAGCTCGGGCAGGGGCTGGGCCAGGGTGTTGTCGGCCACGTCTTGCGTGCCTGCGCGCAAAGCCAGTTGCGCATGGCCGTTGGTCAGGGTGTAGAACTGCTCGGCGCTCAAAAACAGCGCATCGGGCGGCAGCACGGGCCGCTCGGGGTCGCCCTGCACCAGGCGGTAGCGGTCGCGGGTGTCTTGCCAAAAGCGCTGAAAGGCGGGCTCTAGATCGCCGTGCAGCACCACGGTGGCCGCGTCGGCCTGGCCTGCACCCAGGTAGTCAAAGACCGTGGCGGTCTCTTCAAAAAACAGCGGCAAGTAATACTCGATGCCCGCCGTGGCCACGCCGTTGCCCATGTCTTTGTAGATGCGGCTTTTGGTCGGGTCGCCTTCGAGCAGTTCGCGCCAGCGGCTGCGAAAGCGCGCACGGGCCGCCTCGTCCATCGGGAACTCGCGCCCGGGCAGGAGCCGCACCTCGGGCACGGGGTAGAGGCTGCGCTGGCTGTCGGGGTCAAAGGTCCGGATGGAGTCGATTTCGTCGTCGAACAGGTCCACGCGGTAAGGTACCAGCGAGCCCATGGGGAAGAGGTCGATCAAGCCGCCGCGCACCGCGTATTCGCCGGGGCTGACCACCTGGCTCACATGCGAGTAGCCCGCCAGCGTGAGCTGGGCCTTGAGCTGGGCTTCGTCGAGCTTTTGCTTGACCTTGAATTCGAAGGTGTAACCCGCCAAAAAGGACGGCGGGGCCAGCCGATAGAGCGCCGTGGTGGCGGGCACCAGCACCACATCGGCGCTCTCGGTGTGGTTGCGCTGCTTGATGCGCCACAGGGTGGCCAAGCGCTCAGAGATCAAATCCTGGTGCGGCGAGAAGGTGTCATACGGCAGTGTTTCCCAGTCGGGGAACATCACGCAGCGCAGATCGGGCGCAAAAAACACCAGTTCGTCCATCAGGCGCTGGGCGTCGGCCGCGTCACTGGTGACGATGGCGGTGAGCTTGCCCGCTTTTTTCTCGCGTTCGGCCAGTTGGGCCAGCAGCACGGCATCGGCCGATCCAGCGGGGCGGGGCAGGGTGAAACGTTTGCCGGATATCAGGCTGGGCAGTTGCATGGTGTGTGCGCTGGGCAATGGCGATGAAAAAGCAAAACACCCCCCGCCGACATGGAGGGGGGTGGAAAAGTTTGCAGACACTGCATTGTAGAAGTGGTGACAAAGAGCCCCCACTTTGGCCATGGCCATGGGGCGCCGTTCAGGCGCAGAGCGACCTCCTACAATCTGAAGCCATGTCTTTGACTTCTGCCCATCCCCGTTTTCACGCCCTGATCCCTTGCGCGGGCACTGGCAGCCGTGCGGGCACCCCCATGCCCAAGCAGTACCAGACCGTGGCCGGGCAGCCGATGGTCATGCACACCGTGCAGGCCTTGGCGCAGGTGCAGCAAATCGCGCAGGGCTGGCTGGTGTTGTCGCCCGATGATGACTTTGTTTGGCCGAACGGCGCTCTTTGGCCTGAGCGCTTTGCCAGGCTCAACTGCGGCGGGGCCACCCGGGCAGAAAGCGTTTTCAACGGCTTGGGTGCCATGTTGGCCGCTGGTGTTGATCCTCAAGATTGGGTGTTGGTGCACGACGCAGCTCGTTGTCTGGTCACGCCCGAGGCCGTGAGCTTGCTCATCAAGACGTGCCAGGATGACCCGGTCGGCGGTTTGCTGGCTTTGCCGCTGCCAGACACGCTCAAGACACAGACTCAGGGTGATGTGCCCCGCGTTGAGACCACCGTGCCGCGTGAAGGCAAATGGTTGGCGCAGACCCCGCAGATGTTTCGCGTGGGCCCGCTGCACCAAGCGCTTGCGCAGGTGGCAGCCTCCGGGTTTGCGGGCATCACCGACGAGGCGAGTGCCATGGAGCGGCAAGGTTTGTCGCCCCGTTTGGTGCCAGGCTCGGCCATGAATCTGAAAGTCACTTACCCGGCAGACTTTGCGTTTGCCGAGGCTGTTTTAAAGGCAAAACCATGAATATCCGCATCGGTGAAGGCTGGGATGTGCACGCTCTGGTGCCCGGACGGCAGCTGATTTTGGGTGGGGTCGAAATTCCCCACACCGCTGGCCTTTTGGGCCATTCCGACGCCGATGTCTTGTTGCACGCCATCACCGATGCGGTGTTGGGGGCGGCGGGCTTGGGCGACATTGGGCGGCATTTTCCCGACACGGATGCACAGTTCAAGGGGGCTGACTCCTCCGTCTTACTGGCCGAAGCCATGCGCCGCGTGCGTGCGCAAGGCTGGGAGCTGGTGAACGTGGACAGCACCATCGTGGCCCAAGCGCCAAAATTGGCACCTCACATGGCGGCCATCAACGCTGGCGTGGCCAAGGCGCTGGGTGTGAACGCGGATCAGGTGAATGTGAAAGCCAAAACAGCTGAAAAGCTGGGCCCAGTCGGCATGGGCCAGAGCATGGAAGCTCGAGCTGTGGCCTTGCTGGTGTTCAATTCGGCTCAGCCTGCCTGAACTTCATCAGAGCCATCAAGCCCCCCGCGCTGTTGTTGAACACGGAAAAGGTGCCCCCCATGCGCTGAACCGAGCGCTCCACAATGGCCAGGCCCAGACCGGAACCTGTGGCCGACGTTCGGGCTGCATCGCCCCGGAAAAACGGTTGTGTGAGGTTTTTCAAGGCCTCTTCAGAAACACCCGGGCCTTGATCTCGCACACGCAGCAGCACCCAGCCGTCGTGGACGCGGGCGACGACTTCGACCCGAGTCACACCGTCGCCGGGGCTTTGGCCGTAGCGACGAGCGTTTTCCAGCAGGTTCGACAGCACACGACCCAACTCCACGGTTTCGGCTTTGACATGCAGGTCTTCGTCCACATCCACCGTGATTTCAAAACGCGGGTTGTTGCGCCAAGGCCCAATGCTTCGACTGATGACGCCCGACAACAAAACCGGTCCCAACTCGGTGGGTTCTGGCCTAGCGTAGTCAAGAAACTTGTCAATGATGGCGTCCAGCTGGGCGATGTCGGCAGCCATCAGATCACGGGTTTCGAGGTCGGCCACACTCAGTTCGGTTTCAAGCCGCAAGCGGGCCAAAGGCGTGCGCAAATCGTGTGAGATACCGGCCAGCATCAAAGCCCGCTCTTGTTCAATTTTGGCCAGGCGCTCGGCCATGCGGTTGAAGCCGATGTTGACTTCCCGGATTTCGCTGGTGGCGGCGTCTTCGTCCAGGGTGGAGTTGTTGAAATGACCGTCACGCACCTGGCTGGCGGCAAATGACAGGCGCTTGAGCGGCCGGTTGATCAATCCGGCCATCAGGGCGGCGCCGGCCAAAGACAACGCGAGCGTGATGCCCAGCCAGGTCACCCAAGCCGAACCGCCCAAGGGGCGCAGACGTTCAGGGTCCATTTGCAGCCAATAGCTGTCGCGCTCGATCTGGAAACCCACCCAAAGGCCCTCGGCATCGTTCACGCGTGAGGCGATCACAGTACCCGGCCCCAAACGTTTGACCATCTCGTCGATCAGGCGTTTTTCCATGCCTGAAGAGCCGAAAGGCACAACGCGGTCGCCGGGTTCACGGGACAGGATGCTGACGGCCTCTTCGTCTGCCAGCATTTTGAGCAGCGCCAGCCGAGCGATGGCGTCGGTATGCATGAGTGCTGTTTTGGTCAAATTGACCACGGAGGCAATTTGATGCGCATTGCGCAAAATACGGGGCTCGTATTCCTGGGTACGGAACATTTGCAGCCAGGCCAGGCTGCTGCACAAAATCAACAAGGCCAGCAAAAAGAAAGTACGCCAAAACAGACTCACTTTGAGCCTGCGTGGCGTCCGTTCGGCTAGCGAGCCTTCTTCAATGCCGACGTCAGTACCGATCACGGCTGGCCGTCAGGAACGAACACATAGCCCACGCCCCAAACCGTCTGAATGACTTTGGGCGATGCAGGATCGACTTCGATCATTTTTCTCAGTCTGGAAATCTGCACGTCCAGGCTGCGGTCAAAGGGCTCGAAGTCACGGCCACGTGCCAGTTGGGCCAGCTTGTCACGAGTCAGCGGCTGCTTGGGGTGGCGTGCCAAGGCTTTGAGCATGGCAAATTCACCGCTGGTCAAAGCGATGTCTTCGCCCGCCTTGGTCAAGGATCGCTTACCCAGGTCCAGAGAGAATGCACCGAACACGAACACCGCGTTGTCACCCGCAGAAGGTGCCCCGGGCACTTCACCTTGTGGCCTGCGGCGCAAAACCGCATGTATGCGCGCCAGCAACTCACGCGGATTGAACGGTTTACCCAGGTAATCGTCAGCCCCGATTTCCAGGCCCGTGATCCGGTCCACATCTTCGACTTTGGCAGTCAACATGATGATGGGGGTCTTGACACCCGAGTGGCGAAGGCGCTTGCAAATGCTCAGGCCGTCTTCACCGGGAAGCATCAAATCCAAGACCATCAGGTCAACGGTTTCCCGGAGCAAGATGCGGTCCAGAGCGCGGCCATCTTCGGCCAACAAGACATCGAAACCTTCTTGCGACAGAAAACGGCGCAACAGGTCGCGGATCCGGGCATCGTCGTCAACAATGACGATTTTGTCCAAGCGGGGGGATGTGATCATGGTCTTACTGAGCTGTCCAGCCACCATCCATGTTCCAGGCCACACCGCGCACGTTGTTGCCTGCAGGGGAGCAAAAGAAAACCGCCAGATCGCCCAGTTCTTCGGGGGTGGTGAATTGCATGGATGGCTCTTTTTCCTGCAGCAAGACCTTCTTGGCTTCCTCGTTGGACAAGCCCATGGCTGCGGCTTTGGCATCCACCTGCTTTTGCACCAGCGGGGTCAGCACCCAGCCTGGGCAAATGGCGTTGCAGGTGACGCCCGTGGTGGCGTTTTCAAGGGCGGTGACTTTGGTCAGGCCGACCACGCCGTGCTTGGCGGCCACATAAGCTGATTTTTCTGCCGAACCCACCAAGCCGTGGATCGATGCCACGTTGATGATGCGCCCCCAATTGGAGGCCTTCATGGCGGGCAGTGCCAGTCGGGTGGCGTGGAAGGCGCTGGTCAGGTTGATGGCAATGATCGCGTCCCAACGCTCGACCGGGAAGTCTTCGATTTTGGCCACATGCTGGATGCCTGCGTTGTTGACCAAAATATCCACGCGGCCAAAGGTGTCGGCAGCGAACTTCATCATGGCTTCGATCTCGCTGGCTTTGCTCATGTCTGCGCCGTGGTAGGCCACTTTCACACCCAATGCCGCAATCTCTGCTTTAGGGCCTTCCGCGTCGCCAAAACCATTCAACACGATGTTGGCACCTTGTTTGGCCAACGACTTTGCAATGCCCAAACCGATACCGCTGGTTGAACCCGTGACCAACGCTGTTTTACCTTGCAACATGATTTCCACTCCGAAAGATGAATTAGGATGTTCAAAAGTCCATTATGGCGCTGCAAAAGCTCAGTTTGCGCTGACAAGTGCCCAGATTGTTTCCGAATGTCATGAACACCCAGACTGGTCAACCTTCACTCGAATTCGTGTCTTGCCCCCACCCAGAGGGCCAGCACCGCATGGCCTATTGGCGCTGGGGCGATGCGCAAGCGCGCCATGTGGTGGTGTGCGTTCACGGCTTGACACGTCAGGGCCGCGACTTTGACCGCCTTGCACAGGCGCTGATCGAAAAAGGCCCCCATCCCTTGCAAGTCATTTGCCCCGATGTGGTGGGGCGGGGCCGCAGCGAGTGGCTGAGTCAGCCTGCCGGTTACCAAATTCCGCAATACGCAGCGGACATGTTGGCCTTGCTGGCGCAATTGAACACGCAATTGGGCGCTGAAAACCCCTTGCAAACCCTTGACTGGGTGGGCACCAGCATGGGCGGCTTGATGGGCATGGTGCTGGCCGGACAAGCGGGTTTGCCACTGCCTGTGCCCATTCGTCGCCTGGTGCTGAACGACGTGGGCCCGGCCATCACCTGGAGTTCGGTGGAGCGCATGCAAAGCTATGTGGGCCAATACGGCCAGTACCGCGACCTGGATGAGGCCGCTGCCGCCATGTGGGCTTTGTCACAAGGTTTTGGCCCTGTGCCTGCCGCGCTGTGGCGAGAGATGTCGGCGCACATGCTGCGCCCCGGCACCGCTGGGGCCGTGACCTTGCATTACGACCCGGCCATTGGCGTGCCTGTGCGCGCCATGACGCCCGAGGCAGCAGCCGCTGGCGAAGCGGCACTTTGGACTTTGTATGACCAGATTCAGGCCAAAACGCTGTTGATCCGTGGTCAAGACTCTGACTTGCTCACAGCGGAAACCGCCACCGCCATGACACAGCGCGGCCCCCATGCCCAGCTGGACACCTGGCCTGGCTTTGGCCATGCGCCTACCTTGACGGGTGACGACCAGATTGCGGTGGTGAGCCAATTCTTGCTTAGCGCTTGAGACCATGGTCAGCCCCAGCTCTAGCCATTCCGCCAGCCCGATGTCGCCATCGGGCCGTCTGCACGCGCCGCATGTTCATTCGCCTGCATTGCCGCCCGTGATGCTGGCCACAGCCGATGCGTCCGAACAGGCTGAAACCCTGGCCAAAGCCCGCGCCTTTGCCGAGCCCTTGATCGCTTGTGAAACGCTGGACACCGGAGAAAACATCCTGGCCCACGCCGATGCGGTGGCTGCGATCCTGGCCGATATCGGTGGCTCGGTCGCCATGCAGGCGGCCAGTTACCTGGTCTATGCGTGTCCGCATCTGAACAAGCCCGAAGAGGTGATCGCCAAGGCCTTTGGCCCCCATTTGGCGCAACTGGCCATGCAAACCAACCAACTGGTGCATGTGCAGCGCTTGTCCCGAACTGCTGAGGCGAATACCCAAGGCCCAGACAACACGCCTCTCAGCCCCCGGTTGCAAACCGAGAACGTGCGCAAGATGCTGCTGGCATTCAGCCGCGACTTGCGCGTGGTCATGCTGCGCTTGGCCTCGCGCCTGCAAACCCTGCGCCATTACGCGGCCACCAAATTGCCGGTGCCACCGGCATTGGCCAGCGAGTCCTTGCAGGTGTTTGCGCCCCTGGCCAACCGCTTGGGCATCTGGCAAATCAAATGGGAAATGGAAGACCTGTCCTTCCGTTTTCTGGAGCCCGCCACCTACAAAGACATTGCAAAGCTGCTGGACGAAAAGCGCACCGAACGCGAAAAATACATGGTCGATCTGCGCCAGCGCCTGCAGCAAGCGCTGGCCAACCAAGGCATTCAGGCCGTGGTTGAAGGCCGCCCTAAACACATTTACAGCATCGTGCGCAAAATGCGCGGCAAGTCGCTCAGCTTTGACCGCGTGTTCGACATCCGCGCACTGCGTGTGGTGGTGCCCAGCGTGGCCGATTGTTACCAGGTGCTCAGCTGGGTGCATGAGCATTTCACGCCGATCTCTGAGGAGTTTGATGACTACATCGCCAAGCCCAAAGCCAATGGCTACCAATCGCTGCACACCGTGGTCCGCGACGCCGATGGCGGCCCCATCGAAGTGCAGATCCGCACCCAATCCATGCATGAACATGCCGAGCACGGCGTGGCAGCGCACTGGGCCTACAAGGAGGCCGGGGCCAAAGGTTATGCAGGGGTCTCGGCCAACAGCGATTACGACACCAAAATTGCCGTGCTACGGCAGTTGCTGGCCTGGGAGCGCGACCTGTCGGGTGCCGCGCAGGGGCAAGCACAAGACAAAGGCCTGTTTGACGACCGCATCTATGTGCTGACGCCAGACGCCGCGGTGGTCGAGCTGCCGCAAGGCGCCACGCCCATCGACTTTGCCTACACGGTGCACACCAATCTGGGCCATCGCTGCCGGGGTGCCAAGGTCGACGGCGCGATGGTGCCGCTGAACACCCAACTGGCCAATGGCCAAACCGTGGAAATCACGGCCATCAAAGAAGGGGGCCCTTCGCGCGATTGGCTCAACCTTGAATTGGGCTACCTCGCCAGCCCGCGAGCCCGATCCAAAGTGCGGGCTTGGTTCAATGCGCTGGTCAGCGAAGAAACCATCTCCCGAGGTCGTGAGGCGGTCGAAAAATTGCTGCAACGACTGGGACGAACCGCCATGCGTCTCGAAGACCTGGCCAGCCAGCTGGGTTTCAAATCGGCCGAGGGTTTGTTTGACGTCGTGGGGAAGGACGAATACTCGCTGCGCAACATTGAGGTCTTGCTCAACCCGCCCGAGCCTGCACTGGAGCCAGACGAGTACTTTCAAAAGAAGTTCAAGGGGGCTGTTGCGCGCAAATCACCCTCGGGTGTGCTGGTGGTGGGGGTGGACTCATTGCTCACACAACTCTCGCGCTGCTGCAAACCCGCGCCGCCTGATGCGATTGGCGGCTTTGTCACGCGTGGCAAAGGCGTGAGCATCCACCGACAGGATTGCAGCAATTTCAGGGAGCTGGCCTCGCGCCATGGCGAACGCGTGATAGACGTGCGCTGGGGCGACAACAAAGGCCCTGATGCCTCGGTTTATCCGGTGGACGTGGCAGTGGAGGCTTTTGACCGTCAGGGCCTGCTGCGTGACATTTCCGAAGTCTTTGCCAAGGAAAAGATGAACGTGATCGGTGTGCAAACCCAGTCTGTCAAAGGCACCGCCTGGATGACCTTCACCGTGGAAATCAACGACGCCGTGACTTTGAACAAGGTATTGGGCAGTGTGCGGGGGGTCAAAGGGGTGAGGGCCGCACGGAGGCGCTAAAACAAGTCAAATTGAAACGGGCCCCGAAAAAGACGTTTTTTTGACGCTATAATTCAAGGCTACAACAGGCGCGTAGCTCAGTTGGTTAGAGCACCACCTTGACATGGTGGGGGTCGCTAGTTCGAATCTAGTCGCGCCTACCAAATTTTTTGGTAGATAAATCAAGCACTTAGCGGAAACGCTCGGTGCTTTTTTTTCGTTCATGCGCCCAAAAATGCGCGTTCTCCGACACTTTTCCGCCACTGGCTTGAACTCTGCAGCTTGTCCAGTGCCCATACAGGCCTGAACAGCTGGGCGTTAAGGCTTGTCTACCGCTTTGATCGCGTGTGACTGCAACTGCGCCAATGTCACAAATGCCAGTGCCCGTTCGTGCGTGCATTCCAGAACAACAGGCGGTGCAACGCCAGCATCCAGGGCTTCTTTCCATCGGGTGGCGCACAGGCACCAACGGTCGCCTGCTTTCAAGCCGGCAAAGCGGTACTCAAGGCGGGGCGTGATGAGGTCATTGCCCCGGGCCAGCGAAAAGTCCAGAAATTCTTGCGTGACTTTGGCGCACACCACATGGCTGCCTTGGTCGTGGTCGTCCGTGTTGCAGCAGCCATCCCGGTAATACCCGGTCAAAGGGTCGTAGGAGCAGGGGACCAGCGCCTCCCCCAGAACGTTGCGTGCGTTGTCGCTCATGGTGCTTGGTGTTTGAATGACGGCTCAGGCGGCAACCATGCCCTGGTGCCGCAGCAAGGCATCCAGGCTGGGCTCGCGGCCCCGGAAGGCTTTGAACGATTCGAGCGCAGGGCGGCTACCGCCCGCTTCCAGAATGGCCCGGCGATACAGGCGACCTGTCTCTACGCTGGGCGTGCCGTCGGCCGCAGCGGTTTCTTCAAACGCGGCGTAGGCATCTGCGCTCAGCACCTCGGCCCATTTGTAGCTGTAATAACCTGCCGCGTAACCGCCCGCAAAGATGTGGCTGAAGGTGTGGGCCATGCGGTTGAATGCGGGCGGTTGCATGACGGCCACTTCGCTGCGCACCTGGCTGAGCAGCGGCATGAAGTCTTGCGCGGGGTCGTGTTCGGCATGCACCAGCATGTCGAACAGCGAAAACTCGATCTGCCGCAGGGTTTGCAGGCCGCTTTGGAAATTTTTGGCGGCCAGCATCTTGTCGAACAAGGCCCGCGGCAGGGGCTCGCCGGTGTCCACATGGGCCGTCATGTGGCTCAGCACCGACCATTCCCAGCAGAAGTTTTCCATGAACTGGCTGGGCAGCTCGACCGCGTCCCACTCGACGCCGCTGATGCCCGAGACATCTCGCTCGTTCACTTGGGTGAGCATGTGGTGCAGGCCGTGGCCAAACTCGTGGAAGAGGGTGATCACGTCGTCGTGGGTCAGCAAGGCGGGCTGTCCGTTCACGCCTTCGGCAAAGTTGCACACCAGGTGCGCCACCGGTGTTTGCAGCACGCCGGTGTCAGGGCGCTGCCAGCGGCCGCGCACGTCGTCCATCCACGCGCCGCCGCGTTTGCCAGCGCGAGCCGGTGGGTCGAGGTAGAACTGGCCCACCAGTTGGCCGTCGCGCTCGATGCGGTAAAACGCCACGGCGGGGTGCCAGACCGGGGCCTGGTCGGGGTGGATGCTGACTTCAAACAAGGTCTCGATGATCTTGAACAGCCCGGCCAGCACCTTGGGCGCGGTGAAATACTGCTTGACCTCTTGCTCGCTGAAGCTGTAGCGCGCTTCCTTGAGTTTTTCGCTCAAGTAGGGCACATCCCAGGCGTTCAGCGGGCCGGTGATGCCGAGGGCGTTGGCCGCGAATTCGCGCAGGTCGGCCAGGTCTTTTTCGGCAAAAGGACGGGCTTTGAGTGCCAGGTCGCGCAAAAAGGCGGTGACTTTTTCGGGCGACTCGGCCATTTTGGGCACGACCGACACCTGGGCGTAATTGTCAAAACCCAGCAGCTGCGCTTCTTCCTGACGCAAAGCCAGAATCTCCTGCATCAAAGCGGTGTTGTCGAATTGACGGGCCTCTTCGGGGGCCTGGTCAGAAGCGCGGGTGACATGGGCTTTGTAGAGCTGCTCGCGCAATGCGCCGCTGTCGGCAAACTGCATCACGGGCAGGTAGACCGGCATCTTGAGACTCAGTCGGTGGCCCTCTTTGCCTTCTTTTTGGGCGGCATCGTGGGTGGCTTGCACCACATCGGCGGGTACACCCTTGAGCTGGTCTTCGCTCACATACAGGGCAAAGCTGTCAGTGGCATCGAGCGTGTTTTCGCTGAACTTTTGCGTGATTTCGGCCAGCCGCTCTTGGATGGCGGCGTAACGTTCTTTGGCCGCGCCTTGCAGCTCGGCACCGCCCAGCACAAAGGCGCGCAGGGCGTTTTTGTGGGCTTGGGTTTGCTCGGCATTCAGGCTGGTGGGGTCGATGGCCTTGTATTTGGCGAACAGGCGTTCGTCGCTGCCCAAGCGGGTCCAGAACTCGGTCACTCGGGGCAGGACAGCGTTGTAGGCGGCACGCAATTCGGGCGTGTCGGCCACGCTGTTGAGGTGGCTCACCGCGCCCCAGGCCATGCCCAGACGCTCGGTGCTCACATCCAGGGTGCGGGCGATGGCTTTCCAGTCAGCCGGAAAGTCGTCTGCCGTGACTGTTTCAAGGGCCTGGTCGGCAGCGGCCAGCAGTTCGTCCATGGCCGGAGCCACATGCGCGGGGGCAATGCGGTCAAACAGGGGCAAGCCGGAGGTGTCGAGCAAGGGGTTGGTCATGGGTTTTCCAGAGACAGGGAGATCAGGGGCGACAGATATTGAAGACATGGATCCCGGGTCAAGCCAGGGATGACACATTAGTTGGAGGCGCGTTCGGCCGCTTCAAGGGTGTTGACCAGCAGCATGGTGATGGTCATGGGGCCCACGCCGCCGGGCACGGGGGTGATGTGGCTGGCGACTTCTTTCACGCCTTCAAAGTCCACATCGCCACACAGCTTGCCTTCGTCGTTGCGGTTCATGCCCACATCCAGCACCACCGCGCCGGGCTTGACCATGTCGGCCGTCAGCACATTCCGTTTGCCCACGGCCGCCACGATCACGTCGGCTTGCAGCGTGAGGGCCTTGAGGTTTTGGGTGCGCGAGTGCGCTACCGTCACAGTGGCGTCTTTTTGCAGCAGCATCAGTGCCATGGGCTTGCCCACGATGTTGCTGCGGCCAATGACCACGGCGTGTTTGCCGCGCAGGTCGTAGCCGATGCTTTCCAGCATCTTCATGCAGCCATAAGGCGTGCAAGGCCAAAAGCCGGGCATGCCGGTCATCAGGGCCCCGGCACTGGCGATGTGAAAGCCGTCCACGTCCTTGGCCGGGCTGATGGCTTCGATCACCTTTTGCGCGTCGATGTGGGCAGGCAGGGGCAGTTGAACCAGGATGCCGTGGATGCTCGGGTCGTTGTTCAGTGCTTCCACGCGGGCCAGCAAGTCGGCCTCGGTCATGGTGGCTTCGTATTTCTCGAGCACCGAATGCAAACCACTGTCTTCGCAGGCCTTGACCTTGTTGCGCACATAAACCTGGCTGGCCGGGTTGTCGCCCACCAGCACCACGGCCAGACCCGGGGTGACGCCTTTGGCCTTGAGGGCCTGGGCGCGGGTGGCCACTTCGGTGCGCAGTTGTTTGGACAGGGCATTGCCGTCGATGAGTTGTGCGGTCATGTTTGAAAACTCGAAAGGTCAGAGAAAAAATGCAAAACGCCCGACGGATGCGGGCGTTTCAGGTGTGGCGGCGTGGATCAGGCCTTGGGCGCGTTTTGCCCCAGAGCGATCTTGAGCAGGTCGGCCACCGTGTTGGCGTTGAGTTTTTCCATGATGTTGGCGCGGTGCGCCTCTACCGTCTTGATGCTGATGCCCAAATCGTCGGCGATTTGCTTGTTCAGGCGACCGGCCACGATGCGCTCCAGTACCTGAGCTTCGCGACCCGTCAGCTTGGACAGCAGCGCGTCGCGGCTGGCGGCTTGCTGATAGCCTGCAAAAGCTTCACGGGCTTCGTCCAGCATGCGCTCAACCAAACTGAGCAGTTCTTCTTCTTTGAACGGTTTCTGGATGAAATCCATCGCGCCTTTTTTCATGGTGTTCACCGCCATGGGCACGTCGCCGTGACCGGTGATGAACACGATCGGCAGGGGTGATTTGCGCTCGATCAGGCGGTCCTGCAATTCAAGGCCGGTCATGCCGCCCATGCGGATGTCGGCAATCAGGCAGGCTACTTCACGGGGATCGTAGCGGCTGATGAAAGATTCGGCGCTGTCAAAGCAGCGCACACGGTAGTCTTTGCCTTCGAGCAACCACTGCGGGGAGTCGCGCACCGCTTCGTCATCGTCAACGACATAAACAGTGCCTTTTTTCGGAATCAAACTCATTCATTTACCCCGGTGGGTTGTTGTGTGGTCAAAGTGGTTTCGACCGGAATCCAGAAGGAGAACCGGCAACCGGTCACCTCGCCGGCATTGTAGAGGTTCTCGGCAGCGATCCTGCCTTGGTGCGACTCAATGATGCTGCGGCACAAATTCAGGCCAATGCCCATGCCCTCAACCTTGGTCGAGAAAAATGCTTCGTAGACCCTTTCAATGTCTTCCGGAGGCAAGCCCTTGCCCGTGTCCGTGACTGAGAATTCCACCACCGACTGCTTGTCGATCTGCTTGGGCACGATGCGCAATTCGACCTGGCGCTGACCTGGTGAGCGGTTGGCGTTGTCGATGGACTCGGCTGCGTTTTTCATCAGGTTAATCAACACCTGCTCAATCAGGATCGGGTCCACCATGAGCTGGGGCAAGCGGGCGGCCACATGGTGGCTCAGGCGCACATGGCGTCTGCGCATTTCGATTTCGGCCAGCTCCAGCGATTCACTGACCATGGCTGACACATCCGACAAGGTCCGGTTGGGCTCGCTGCGCTTCACAAAACTGCGGATGCGCAAAATGATCTGCCCGGCGCGTTGGGCTTGCCGTGCGGTTTTGTCCAGCGCAAACAAGAGGTCTTCTTCTTTGACCTGTTTGGCCTGGATGCGAGAAATCATGCCGCTGCAGTAGTTGCTGATGGCCGTGAGCGGCTGGTTCAACTCATGCGCCACACTCGAGGCCATCTCGCCCATGGTGATCAGGCGGCTGGCGGTCTGGGCACGTTCCGCTTGCTGTGCGGCCAATTCTTCGGCCTGACGGCGTGGCGTGATGTCGCTGGCAATCACCATTTGCGCCAGGCGGCCATCGGCCCAGTTGATGTAGCGAGAACGCACTTCCAGCCATTTGCCCAGCTCAGAGACAAAAATTTCGGCGTTTTCCGAAGTGGCCACGGTCAGGCTTTCGGTGGGCAAGCCCACCATGTCGTCCACCTCATCCATGGGGTCGGCCGCATGGCTGGCGCCCGCTTGCTGAACCAACCGCAAATGACCTTGTGTGTTTTGTCCAAACCACAGCCGGTAAAGTTTGTTGGCAAACAGCAGCTCCTCGCTGCCCAAGGGGGCCACCGACACCGAAGCGTCCAGCGCTTCCAGCACGATGGTGAAGCGCTCATGCGAGCCCGCCAGCTGCTCCCGGATCCGGTTGGGCTCGGTGATGTCGGTCATCGACGTCATCCAGCCCGTTTGCTTGCCAGTCGCATCGATCAAGGGCGACACGTACATCCGGGCATCAAACAACTGGCCGTTTTTGCGCTTCACACGCACCTGAAAGCCTCCCGCCGAATGCTGACCGCTGATTTCTTCTTCGAGTCGGGTCATCAGCAGTTCCCGGTCCTGGTCAGGCCAGTAAGGGAAGGGGGCCACCGCGCCGACCAGATCGGACTCGCTCCAGCCGGTCATCTGGCAAAAAGCAGGGTTCACATAAGTGATGCGCCCGCGCAGGTCCAGCGCACGCATGCCGGTGAGCATGGAGTTTTCCATGGCGCGGCGGAAATTGGTCTCGGCCACCAAGGCTTTTTGCGCCTGTATGCGCCTGCGGGTGTGTCGCCAGTTGCCGATCAGCATCCAGGCGGTCATGACACTCAAGACACCAACCAACCAAAACAAGCCACCGCCCACCAAGCCTTGCGAAGTACGCCAAGCCTGTGCACGCAAGATCAGGTCGTTGCCCACAGGCGACACGGGCACTTCGTAATCGTTGTTGGGCTTGTCACTGCCGGGCAGCAAGCTCCACAGCGCAATGCGCCCGGGAATGGTTTGGCCCGCCAGCAAATGGCCTTTGCCGTCTTGCAAAGCCACCGCGTACTTGGCCAGCACCTCGGTAGGAATGCCGTAACGCAGCAAGCCCTCCATGGTGTATTCCGCCAGGATCACACCGCTGAAGCGCCCTTGGTCGTTGCTCAACGGGGAGTGCAGCTGGAGCACCGCCATTTGAGCGTCTTTGTCGGCATCGGCGTCGACTTTGCCGTAGATCGGCTGCATCAGATCACGCGCCAGGCTGAAGTGGCTTTCTGTTTCGCTCACTTTGAGCACCGTGCCAGCCCGCAGATGCTGGCTGGGCGAAATGCTGGAAACACTTTGGTTGGCAATGATGCGCCGACGGTCGTCAATCCAGGTCAGCGACATGAATTCCGGGTACTGCTGCACCATCGCTTCAGCCCGCGAAAGGAATTGGTCGGGGCGTATTTCCTTGTTGGAGACATCACGCGCCAAGCGCATGACCTGCTCTTGTCGCTCCAGCAAGCGCAGACGCAGGCGTTGCTGCGCATATTCCACATCCCGCTTGATGGCTTCTTGCTCGCGTTCAATCTCTTCGACACGCAGATACCAAAAAGCACTGGCAATAGCCGCCAAAAATAGCACCACAGCGGCCACCGGTGCCAGATTGGCAAATCGGTCTTGTCTATTCGGGGACTGGCGTTGCCACCATGTGCGCCACCACGCCCAAGGCCCGACTTTTTTGACCACCGATGCTGCTCTGTTCAATTCCATGCCGCTGAGTTTAGGTGACAACCCTTGCGTATTTGCACTGAAGGGCTGTTTGCAAGGTGCCAAAATACCCGTCATTTTTCACAATACAAAACATGTAAGCACAATTTGAAATTCATCAAAATATATGTGAAAATTCGGGCATCATTTCGCAACAACACCAATAGGAGACAAACATGACAGCGGCAACACCTCAACAGCCGGCTCTGGACATGGACAGCCAAGAGACCCGTGAATGGATGGACGCACTGTCCGCCGTGATTGAAAAAGAAGGCGGCCAACGCGCGCATTTCTTGATCGAGCAATTGCTCGAGCACGCCCGCGAAAACAGCATCGACATGCCGTTCTCGGCCAACACGGGTTATGTGAACACCATCGAACCCGATCAAGAAGCGCATTGCCCCGGCAACATCGAGATCGAAGAGCGCCTGCGCGCCTACATGCGTTGGAACGCGATGGCGATGGTGGTCAAGGCCAACCGTCACAACCCTGAAGACGGCGGCGATTTGGGCGGTCACATCGGCTCGTTCGCCTCGCTGGCCCACATGTTTGGTGCGGGCTTTAACCACTTCTGGCACGCCGAAAACGAAAACCACGGCGGCGACTGCCTCTACATCCAGGGCCACGTGTCGCCCGGCGTGTATGCCCGCGCTTATCTGGAAGGCCGACTGACAGAAGAGCAGTTGCTCAACTTCCGCCAGGAAGTCGATGGCAAAGGCCTGTCGAGCTACCCGCACCCCAAACTCATGCCAGAGTTCTGGCAGTTCCCCACCGTGTCGATGGGCCTGGGCCCATTGATGGCGATCTACCAAGCGCGTTTCTTGAAGTATTTGCACGCCCGTGGCATTGCCAACACCGAAAACCGCAAGGTCTGGGTGTTCTGCGGCGACGGCGAGATGGACGAAGTTGAATCCCTGGGCGCGATCGGCCTGGCCGCACGCGAGAAGCTGGACAACCTGATCTTTGTCGTCAACTGCAACCTGCAGCGCCTGGACGGCCCGGTGCGCGGCAACGGCAAGATCGTGCAAGAACTCGAAGGCGAATTCCGTGGCTCCGGCTGGAACGTCATCAAGCTCCTGTGGGGCAGCGAGTGGGACAAGCTTTTGGCCCGCGACAAAGACGGCGCTTTGCGCAAGCTGATGATGGACACGCTGGACGGCGACTACCAGGCCTTCAAAGCCAACGACGGCGCTTACGTGCGCAAGCATTTCTTTGGCCGCGACCCTCGCACGCTGGAGATGGTCGCGCACATGAGCGACGACGAAATCTGGAACCTCAAGCGCGGCGGTCATGACCCGCAAAAGGTGTATGCCGCTTACCACGAAGCAGTGAACACCAAAGAGCAACCCACCGTTTTGCTGATCAAGACCGTCAAAGGTTTTGGCATGGGCAAAGCCGGTGAAGGCAAAAACAACGTCCACCAGACCAAAAAACTGACCGACGAAGACATCCGCTATATGCGCGACCGCTTCAACATCCCGGTGCCAGACAGCGAACTGGCCAATGTGCCGTTCTACAAGCCTGCAGACGACACGCCAGAAATGAAGTACCTGCACGAGCGCCGCAAGGCCTTGGGCGGCTACTTGCCGCACCGCCGCACGAAAGCCGAAGAAAGCTTCACCGTGCCGTCGCTCGACATCTTCAAATCGGTGATGGAGCCCACTGCCGAAGGCCGTGAAATCTCCACCACCCAAGCGTATGTCCGCTTCTTGACCCAACTGCTGCGCGACCAAGCCCTGGGCCCACGCGTGGTACCCATCTTGGTGGACGAAGCCCGCACATTCGGCATGGAAGGCCTGTTCCGCCAGATCGGTATCTACAACCCTGCGGGCCAACAGTACACCCCGGTCGACAAAGACCAGGTCATGTACTACAAGGAAGACAAAGCCGGTCAGATCCTGCAAGAAGGCATCAACGAAGCTGGCGGTATGTCGAGCTGGATTGCAGCTGCCACCAGCTACTCCACCAGCAACCGCATCATGGTGCCGTTCTACGTGTACTACTCGATGTTCGGCTTCCAACGCATTGGCGACTTGGCTTGGGCGGCGGGCGACATGCAAGCGCGTGGCTTCTTGCTCGGCGGTACATCCGGCCGGACAACGCTCAACGGCGAAGGCTTGCAGCACGAAGACGGTCACAGCCACATCATGGCCAACACCATCCCCAACTGCGTGTCTTATGACCCGACCTTTGCACACGAAGTCGGCGTCATCCTGCACCACGGTTTGAAGCGCATGGTTGAGAAGCAAGACAACGTCTTCTATTACCTGACGCTGCTGAACGAAAACTACGCCATGCCCGGCCTGACGCCCGGCACCGAAGAACAGATCATCAAGGGCATGTATTTGTGCAAGCCGGGTGCCGCTGGAGACAAGCGCGTGCAACTGCTGGGTTCGGGCACCATCCTGCGCGAATCCATTGCCGCACAAACCCTGCTGGCCACCGACTGGGGCATCCAAGCCGACGTGTGGAGCTGCCCAAGCTTCAACGAGCTGACTCGCGACGGTCAGGACGCCGAGCGCTTCAACTTGCTGCACCCGCTGGAAACACCCCGTGTGCCGTTCGTCGGCCAACAGCTGGCCAAGCACAGCGGCCCTGTGGTGGCATCGACCGACTACATGAAGGCCTATGCCGAGCAGATCCGTCCTTTCATTCCGAAAGACCGCACCTACAAAGTGCTGGGCACCGACGGTTTTGGCCGCTCCGACTTCCGCAGCAAGCTGCGCGAGCACTTCGAGATCAACCGCCACTACATCGTGATCGCCGCCCTCAAGGCGCTGAGCGAAGAGGGCAAAGTGCCTGTGGCGCAGGTGGCCGAAGCCATCAAGAAGTACGGCATCAAAACCGACAAGATCAACCCGCTGTACGCATAAATCCGGGAGACAAACATGGCATTGGTAGAAGTACAAGTCCCGGACATCGGGGATTTCGATGAAGTGACCGTCATTGAATTGATGGTCAAAGTGGGCGACACCGTCAAAGCCGAGCAATCGCTGATCACGGTCGAGTCCGACAAAGCCTCGATGGAAATTCCGTCGAGCACGGCGGGCGTCGTCAAGGAAATGCGCGTCGCTTTGGGCGACAAGGTCAAGCAAGGCTCGATCGTGCTGGTGGTGGAGGCCGCTGGTGCGGCTGCTGCACCAGCGGCTGCACCTGCTGCTGCGCCGACTGCTGCAGTGGCTGCACCCGCAGCCGCGCCCGTGGCTGTTGCGCCAGTGGTTGCGGCATCCGGCCCCGTGCAAGTGTTTGTGCCCGACATTGGCGACTTCAAAGACGTGGTCGTCATTGAAGTCATGGTCAAGCCTGGCGACACCATCAAGGTCGAGCAATCGCTGATCACGGTCGAGTCCGACAAAGCCTCGATGGAAATCCCGTCTTCGGCGGCTGGCGTGCTCAAAGAGCTCAAAGTCAAAGTGGGCGACACGGTCAACATCGGTGACCTGCTGGCCGTGGTGGAAGGCACCGTGACTGCTGCACCCGCAGCGGCTGCTGTTGCAGCTGCCCCTGTAGCCGTGGCTTCGGCCCCGGCCGCTGCACAAACGCCTGTGGCGGCGGCTGCCGCTGCCGTGGTCGCACCCGCCCATGCCCCCGGCGGCAACACCGTGGGCTTGCCCCACGCGTCGCCCTCGGTGCGCAAGTTCGCCCGCGAGCTGGGTGTGCCGCTCGACGAAGTCAAAGGCTCTGGCCTCAAGGGTCGCATCACGGCCGATGACGTCCAAACCTTCACCAAAGCCGTCATGTCTGGCGCTGCGCAGACCAAAGCGCAAGCGGCCAAGGCTCCTGCGGCTTCGGGCGGTGGTGGCTCCGAGTTGGGCCTGATCCCCTGGCCCAAGGTCGACTTCGCCAAGTTCGGCCCCATCGAGCGCAAAGAGATGGGCCGCATCAAGAAGATCAGCGGTGCGAATTTGCTCCGCAACGCCATCATGATTCCGGCCGTCACCAACCACGACGATGCCGACATCACCGACCTCGAAGCCTTCCGCGTCTCGACCAACAAAGAGAACGAGAAGAGCGGCGTGAAAGTAACGATGCTGGCGTTCTTGATCAAGGCTTGTGTGGCCGCGCTCAAGAAATACCCAGAGTTCAACAGCTCGCTCGATGGCGATGCACTGGTCTACAAAAACTACTGGCACATCGGCTTTGCCGCTGACACGCCCAATGGTTTGATGGTGCCGGTCATCCGCGATTGCGACAAAAAAGGCGTGCTGCAAATTAGCCAGGAAATGGGCGAGCTGGCCAAGAAGGCGCGCGACGGCAAACTCGGCCCCGCAGAAATGACGGGCGCCACCTTCACCATCTCCAGCCTCGGCGGCATTGGTGGTAAGTACTTCACGCCCATCATCAATGCACCCGAAGTGGCCATTTTGGGTGTGTGCAAGAGCACCATGGAACCCGTTTGGGACGGCAAGCAGTTTGTGCCTCGCCTGATGCTGCCCCTGTCTTTGACATGGGATCACCGCGTCATCGACGGCGCCGCAGCGGCACGCTTCAACGCGTTCCTGGGTCAAATCCTCAGCGACTTCCGTCGCGTTCTTCTCTAAGGATTTGAAATGGCACTGATTGATATTCAAGTCCCCGACATTGGTGACTTCGACGAAGTCACCGTGATCGAGTTGATGGTCAAACCCGGCGACACCGTCAAGGCCGAGCAATCGCTCATCACCGTCGAGTCCGACAAGGCCTCGATGGAAATCCCATCCTCCCACGCTGGTGTTGTGAAGGAACTCAAAGTCAAGCTCGGCGACAAGGTCAAACAAGGCTCGGTGGTGTTGGTCCTGGAAGGCGAGGGCGCTGCGACAGCCCCAGTAGCTCCTGCTCCAGCGGCCGCACCTGCTGCTGCCCCTGTGGCCGCAGCCCCCGCACCCACAGCCTCATCCTTCGGCGGCTCTGCTGACATCGAGTGCGATGTGCTCGTGTTGGGCGGTGGCCCTGGCGGTTACTCAGCTGCATTCCGTGCGGCTGACCTCGGCTTGAATGTCGTCATCGTTGAGCGCTACGCCACCTTGGGCGGCGTGTGTTTGAACGTGGGTTGCATTCCATCCAAAGCCTTGCTGCACGTCGCAGCGGTGATGGACGAAGTGGCTCACATGGCCGACCTCGGTGTGGACTTCGGTACACCCGCTGTCAACATCGACAAGCTGCGCGGCCACAAAGAAAAAGTCATTGGCAAACTCACCGGCGGCTTGGCTGCCATGGCCAAGATGCGCAAGGTCACCACCGTGCGCGGCTTGGGCCAATTCGTGGGCGCCAACCACCTCGAAGTGAGCGAGACCACGGGCACTGCACAAGAACAAAACGGCAGCAAAAAAGTGATCGCTTTCAAGAAGGCCATCATCGCTGCAGGTTCGCAAGCCGTACGTTTGCCTTTTATGCCCAACGACCCCCGCGTGGTCGACAGCACTGGTGCTTTGGAACTCAAAGAAGTGCCCAAGCGCATGTTGATTTTGGGCGGCGGCATCATCGGCCTAGAAATGGGCACCGTTTACAGCACGCTGGGCGCACGCCTGGACGTGGTGGAAATGATGGACGGCCTCATGCAGGGCGCTGACCGCGACTTGGTCAAGATCTGGCAAAAGATGAACGCCAAGCGCTTTGACAACATCATGCTCAAGACCAAGACCGTGTCCGCACGTGCCTTGCCCGAAGGCATTGAAGTCACGTTTGCACCGGCAGAAGAGGGCGGCACAGCCCCCGCGCCGCAGGTGTACGACCTTGTGTTGCAAGCCGTAGGCCGCACGCCCAACGGTAAAAAACTCGCCGCTGAAAAAGCAGGCGTGTCCGTGACCGACCGTGGCTTTATTAACGTGGACATTCAAATGCGCACCAACGTGCCGCACATCTTCGCCATTGGCGACATCGTTGGCCAGCCCATGTTGGCGCATAAGGCGGTGCACGAAGCACACGTGGCAGCCGAAGTGATTGCGGGCGAACTGCAAGGCAACAAAGAGCTGGCAGCCGCTGCGTTCAACGCACGCGTCATCCCAAGCGTGGCCTACACCGACCCCGAAGTGGCCTGGGTGGGCCTGACCGAAGACCAAGCCAAAGCGCAAGGCATCAAGGTGAAAAAGGGCTTGTTCCCTTGGACCGCCTCGGGCCGCGCCATTGCCAACGGCCGCGACGAAGGCGTGACCAAACTGCTGTTTGACGATTCGCCAGAGGCCCACGGCCACGGCAAGATCTTGGGCGGCGGCATGGTGGGCACGCACGCGGGCGACATGATTGGCGAGATCGCTCTGGCCATCGAGATGGGCGCAGACGCTGTGGATATCGGCAAAACCATCCATCCACATCCCACGCTGGGCGAAAGCATTGGGATGGCGGCAGAAGTGGCGCACGGTAGCTGCACGGACTTGCCGCCTAGCAAGAAGTAAACGCTTCGCGTTGCATCCCAAAAAGCCCAGACAGGAAACTGTCTGGGCTTTTTTATTCTGCGAAGGTTTTTTTATCACCGCATTCGATGCGGTGATTAGGCTGCGTATTCACCGCACTCAATGCGCCCCAAGGTAACACCCCTCAGCCCGCTCCCCATCCACTTCATCACCTTCTTCGCGGCACAGCGCAGCAATCAAGGCAAGGTTGGCCACCTGGCCGGGTAGCAGCAGCTCTTCATTGGTCCAGCGCTTGACCAAGTGGCCATTGGCCACGCCGCCGGTATGTGGGGCTTGGTAGGCGCGGCGGTGTTGCATGGTGATGCCGCTGTTGGCGTTGGCAATAAAGCGGCTTTCGCCCAAGGCCCAAGGTTCAAAGTAGGCATTGGCGGCGGCATCCACTTGGCGGAAGTAGCTGCGTGCGCCTTCGGCGTTGAGCTTCTTGCGCACGGTGCGCGTGATGAGGCCTTGTAGGTGGTCTAGCGCGGCGTAGTCCATCTGGCTCAAGGCTTCGGGGCTCATGTCTTGAGTGGCCAGTGCGGCTGTGGCGGCCAGCTCGGCGGGTAACACATGCACCATGGCTTTGACCACGTCGTGATGGGGCGCTACAGCGGTGGCTACGCCGCGTGTTTGCGGCTGGATGGGGCAGCGAATTTCCACAAAGCGCGGCTTGATGGGGCCCGTGCAGCCGTCGTGGTGGTAATACTCGCCTTGGCTCAGCCGCCCTTTGCTGGAGCGCCCGCGCACATCGCGGTAGGTGGGGTGTTGGGTGTGTACATTCAGGCACACCACCAAGCCCGTGGCATCGACCAGCTTGTAAAAGGCTTCGCGCCATTCGGGCAACAGCAGTTTGTCGTGCAGGTAGTCGCTGGGGGCCGCTACTTCGGTGCCGACTTCGCCTTCAATCACCAGTACAAAGGGCTTGGGCCTGCGCACCCGCCACAAGGCATTTGCAAATTTCAGCACCGAGCTGGCAGAGGCAGTGGGTGAGACGGCGTTGTGGCCGGTGAGGTCAAACATGGGAAAGATTCAGTATACGGACGGGCTCAGACAGGGAGCAGGAGGGACTGGCGGCAATTTTAGGGCTTGATTTCGCAATGCTTCAACCCAAACCCAGCGCCTGCCAAACCCGAATGGCGGCATACGCATCGTTGGCCGCATAAACCAATTGTGATTCGCTCAAGCGGGCATTGGCCCAGTTGCTGGTGGCCGCTTTTTTCGACTTCATGAAGCGCTGGTTGAACAGCACGGCAACGGCACCCTTGACGCCCATGTCTTTGCGGTAACCACGCTGATGGAAAACGGTGTTAAGTTCCAGGATGCCTTGAGGCTCGACACCCAGTTTGTGGATGATGCGTTTGCGGTCGTCACCCAAGCCAAATCCGGCTTTGGCAATGCCTTTGAATGCCAGCAAGTCGGCGGCCACGGCGCGGCATTCGGGTTCGTGCAGCTGAAACACCCAGGCCCGCTCAGCCGTAGCCAGTTGCAGAATGTGTGGTCCGTCAGATTGTTCGCCCACCTTGAAGGTGGGTTTGGATTCGGTGTCAAACCCCCAAGCCCGAGCGACGACAAGTTGGTCATAGGCCCGGCCAGCCTGCGCACCAGTGCTCACCAAGGTGATGCGGTCCAGCCCAAGTCGCTCGAAAGTGGGGAGGAGGGCGATGGCCTCTTTGTCGGGGGTGGCTCGGTGCGTGGTCTGGTTTTGCATGGTTTGGCTGGTGCTCATTCGCGGGCCTGTTTTTTGGCTTTTTTCGAGCCTTCTTTGCGTTGGGCGCGTTCAGCGTCGGCCTTTTTGCCTTCGGCCAGCCATTGGGCAAATTCTTCGGGTGTTTCCAGCGTCACGCGGCCCAAAGCGGCAGATCGGAAATCGTGGATCACCAGCTCGGCCGCTTTGCTCGTGTTCACACGCCCGCCGCTTTGTATCGCGCCGCGTTGGCGGGCAATGGCTTCGAGCATGGTTTCGTCGGTGTGGCTGGCCACGTCTTTGATTTTGTAGCGGGTTTCCAGCGCTTGCGGGTAGTTTGGAATCAGGTAGTTCAGCAACTCCAGTGCCACGACTTCTTCATCAAACGCATTCACGCCAATGGCCCCACTGGCGGCCAAGTTGAAGCCGCTTTGCTCGACGATGATGCGCGGCCACAGCACGCCCGGCGTGTCGTACAGATAAAAGTCATCGGCCAGTGTGATGCGCTGCTCCAGTTTGGTCACGCCCGCTTCGTCGCCGGTTTTGGCAGCGCGTTTGCCTTTGAGGGTGTTGATCAGGGTGGATTTGCCGACGTTGGGGATGCCGCAGATGAGCACACGCATGGGTTTGACCATGCCGCCCCGGTTCGGGGCCAATTGTTGGCAGGCTTCTATCAAGGCTTTGGCAGGCGAGACCATGCTGGTGTCCAGGCCCAGGGCGCGAACTTCGGGCAAGGCGTTGTAGTGGTTTAACCAGGCAGCGGTTTGCACTGGATCGGCCAAGTCTTGCTTGCTCAGGATCTTGAGGCCTGGTTTGCCCTGAATCAGCTCGGCCAGCATGGGGTTGGCGCTGGAGCCGGGCAAGCGGGCGTCGAGCATTTCGATGACGACGTCGATGTCTTTGATGCGTTCCCCAATCGCCTTGCGCGTGAGGTGCATGTGTCCGGGAAACCATTGAATCGCCATAAAAGCCGCTGCCAAGCAAAAAAGTCAAAGAGATGGATTGTCGGTCACTGCGTCCAGACGTAAGGCCTTTGCCACTCGATCTGTGCACCATGAAAAAAGGCAGCCAGGTGGATCACCGTGGCTGCCTTTCGGCGGAAGCAATTGAAAAATTACTTCTTCTTGTTCACAGCGGCTTTGAAAGCGGCACCAGCGCTGAAGCGGGGCACGGTGGCAGCTGCAATTTTCAGCTTCTCGCCAGTGCGTGGGTTCTTGCCAACGCGTGCTGCACGCTTGGCGGCTTTGAAGGTACCAAAGCCAATCAGTTGCACATCTTGTTTCTTGGCAACGGTCTTGGTGATGATTTCAACCAAAGCGCTCACGGCACGGCCGGCAGCTGCTTTGGACATGTCTGTTTCTTTGGCCAATGCCTCAATCAGTTCTGCTTTGTTCATGATTTTCTCCAAATGAATAGAACGGCGAGATTTTGCCATGCAACGTGCGCTTGTTCGCATAAATTTCTCAATTTAATCAACTTCTTTTACCCACATCACTTTACATAATATACATCGTATGAATTTATCAACAACAGAAACGATGGCTGAACAAGCCATTGAACGGTCACACAAGTAAAGTTGACGCTACTTTCCAAGTAAAGTTATAGCTACTCACATATTCCAAGTAAAGTTGACGCTATCAAGGACTGGTGATTTGGCAAGACCAAAACGTTGATGTGCTAACTTCTATCCGATTACGCTTCGTACGGCTTTGTTCTTTGCTGCAGATTTGAGTTTTTTGGGTTGCATGTCGTTGATGCGTGCAAGATAACCTGATGCGCGCTCTGATAGCTGCGTGTTTTGCATCCTCAGCTCGTGCAGTTGCTTGGTCAAATTTCCTGCCACTTCCAGAGCCTCACTTTGATGTCGTATCTGCTTCTTTTTTTCAATCTCCACCTCTGCCTGTAATTTTTTTACTTGTTGGCGCTCGCGATCAATCTCCGCCATCAGTCTTCGTTCTGAAGACACAAACTGTGCCTGAAGCGCTTGGATTTCAGCGCTGTGAGACCGCAGTTGCGCATCGTGACGGCGACGCTCCTCATTGCCTTCGGCAACTTGCTGTTGAAGCGCCAGACGCGATGATGTGAGTTCCTCATCCTTCTTGTTCACAAGCATTTGAAGCTTATGCGCTTGACCTTGTGTTTCGGCATGCTTCAGTTCAAGCGCATCAAGGGCTTGCTTTAATTCTGATGCCTTCTGCGTGAACGCTCCACGCTCAGCTTCAATTTCTGCAAGCACCGTCGTCATTTGCTGTTCTTGCTGACTTGCTGTGTTCGCGAAATCTGCTTTTGATGCTTCAAAAGTACTGTGAGCCTCCTGCAAAGCGCTTTTCCAGAGGGTTTTCATGGCTACTTGCACAGTAGCTGGCAATTCGCTTGTTTTATCGGATTCACCCGTTGGTCCTCTCAAACGCTCTCCCAATGAAGAAAACCAGACCTCCAGCATCGGGCCCACGGTGTTGGGCGATCCACGGCCCAATTTCATGCGAACACGTTCAATGGTCGGTTTGAGTTGCTCACTGAGCAATTCGTCGGCTGCGCCGTTGACATCGGTTTGCTGAACACCCCTTGGACTTTTAACTTGCATCGCCCTGCTCCTTGCTGTAAATTTATCGACGATAAGAGATATTTATCGTGATTTAAAGGATAAAAAGATAAATAATCTTACATGCTATGTAAGATTTCTTCAAAGAAATAAGCCGCCCATGAACTTGCGCCTGCCCACGCTCAAAAATACACCCGCCCTGGAGCCAGAGGCTCTGAGCGAAGTCACCCAACGCGCCGTCGAAGATCTGCTGCGCGAAGGTGAATCAAAAAACACCCTCATCAGCTACCGCAGCGCCTTGCGCTACTGGGCCGCATGGTTTGGTGCACGCTACGGCCGACAAATACAGCTGCCCGTGCCCACCGCCTGTGTGCTCCAGTTTGTCGTCGACCACGCGGATCGAACCACCGACAAAGGCTTGGCGCACGAGTTGCCCATCGAGATCGATCAAGCCCTGGTGAAATCTGGCTTCAAAGGCAAACTCGGCGCACTCGCACACAACACCCTGATTCACCGAATTGCGGTCCTGTCCAAAGCCCACCAAATCGGCGAGTTCAAAAACCCTTGCCACGACCCCAAAGTGCGCGAGCTTCTCTCCCGCACCCGCAAGGCCTACGCCAAACGGGGTGCCCTCCCCCGCAAAAAAGACGCCCTCACCAAAGAGCCTCTTCAAGCCATCTTGCAAACGTGCGATGACTCAGTCATCGGCATCCGCGATAGAGCACTGATCTTGTTCGCCTGGTCCAGTGGCGGGCGCAGGAGATCCGAGGTGGCCAGCGCAGACATACAGTTTTTAAAACGCACCGGCCCCGATGCCTATCTCTACAACTTGGCGTTTTCCAAAACGAACCAGGCCGGAGCAGAACGCGCTGAAAACCACAAACCCATTTTCGGGCTCGCAGCGCAAGCCCTCTCGGCATGGCTCACCGTCAGCCACATCACCAGCGGGGCGATTTTCCGAAGAGTGCGCAAAGGCGGTCACATCGGTGAAGCGCTCTCCCCTGCCGCTGTCAAAGATATCGTTAAAAAGCGATGCTTGTTGGCAGGCATTGACGGCAACTATGCCGCCCACTCCCTGCGCTCAGGGTTCGTGACAGAGGCAGGCTTGCAAAACGTTCCCCTCGCTCAGACCATGGCCATGACGGGGCACCACAGCGTCTCCACCGTGTTGGGTTATTTCCGCATCACACAAGAGGCTGAGGTGACAGACCTTATGAGAGATGCGCGCCCCAACACTTGAAGCTCAACTGGGGTATGAACTTGTATGGAAAATCAGGCACAGGAGATCAAATGAAGACCATCACGCTCTATTTCGCAACCGCAATCGCTGAAATCGTGGGGTGCTACCTGCCCTGGCTCTGGCTCAAGCAAAACGGATCTCCATGGTTGCTGATACCCGCCGGAGTCAGTCTGGCGGCCTTTGCGTGGCTACTGACACTGCACGAAGCTGCCACCGGACGCGTCTACGCTGCTTACGGGGGTGTCTACATCTTTGCAGCTATTCTTTGGCTATGGGCCGTCGACGGCATCCGACCATCGAATTGGGATGTCGCGGGTGTTGCCGTGGCCCTGCTGGGTATGAGCATCATTGCCTTTCAACCGCGCTAGGAACAGATCCTCAATTTGGAGAATGCTTTGAAAAAAGCGCCTTGCTTGCGGATCTCGGAACAGTGTTTACGGGCGCTCAAAGGGACTCGTACCCCTTTGACGCAAATCAGTGCGCCCCATGCACATGGCGCGCGCCTCGCTTGCCCACCGGCCCCACTTCCTTAGAGGCCTGAGCAATTCCGGAAAGTACACCGCACTCACTGACAGCGCCGTTTCCGGCACAACCGGTTCGCAACTCAACAAGTTGCCTTTGCAAGACCTTCAGCTCTCTGATTCGAACCGCCACATGCTTGATGTGCTCATCAACCAAGGCGTTGATGTCAGAACAGTCCTGTGGGGGGGAATCTTTCATGCGCAACAGCGCTCGAATCTCATCCAGGGCCATGTCCAAGCTTCGGCAGTACCGAATGAACGAAAGTCGTTCAACGTGCTCCGGTCCATAGACGCGGTAGTTGCCTTCTGTTCGCCCCGGCTGTGGCAACAAGGCCTCACGCTCGTAGTAGCGAATCGTCTCCACCTGTGTATCGGTGGCCTTGGCGAGCTCTCCAATCCTCATGGTGTCCTCCATCAGCGGTTGACCATATTTTAGGCGCTTGACTCTAAAGTGGCTACAGGGTTTCTAATCGCTGTAACGAGGAAGAAATCATGAGTACAAGTACATCTTGCGAAGGCGCAAAGCCACAGGTCCGCCCGACTGAGAACGGATGTTCAGCCGCTTCCTGCGTACCCTTGGTGCAATCTGAGCAGGACGTGGCGCATATGAACACAGACCAGTCACAGAAAAGGTTCCGTATCTCCAACATGGACTGCGCCTCAGAGGAGTCCGAGATCCGGCGCGCTGTGGATGGCATCCCGGAAATTGAAGCCTTGCGATTCGATCTGGGGGCACGCGTACTGACCATTTCTGCGAGCCAAGCTGCATTGCCAAACGCACTACAGGCGATTCGAAAGGCAGGGTTTAAGCCTGAGCCCATCGACGAAGCCGACAAAAAACCTTCCGGTACAACTAATGCGTCTGCGACGTTTTGGGACATGTGGGGAAAGCTTCTGGCGGCGCTCGGCTTGGCATTGGCAGCAGAGGCGATCGCGTACGCCTTCCCTGCGACGACCTGGATCAAAGCCCTGGGCATGGCCATCGCTTTGGGTGCCATCTTCCTTTCAGGCTTCGGCGTCTACGGAAAAGGCCTGGCTGCGCTGCGGCAAGGACGATTGAACATCAACGCCCTCATGGCAGTAGCCGTCACAGGCGCCTTCTTGATCGGCCAGTGGCCTGAGGCCGCCATGGTGATGGCGCTCTATGCCATTGCAGAGGCCATCGAAGCGCGGGCGGTCGACCGCGCTCGAGGTGCCATCAAAAGCCTTCTTGCCTTGTCACCAGAGCAAGCCGAGGTACGCCAGGCCGACGGCGGCTGGCTTCGGATTGACGTCAAGTCTGTTGCATTGAACTCGGTGGTACGTATCTCTCCGGGTGAGCGTGTTCCGCTTGATGGCACCGTGCTGGCGGGTCAGAGCGCGGTGGATCAATCGCCTTTGACAGGCGAGAGCCTGCCCGTGGACAAAGGACCTGGTGATGAGGTGTTTGCCGGAACCATCAACCAGGCCTCTGCTTTGGAAGTCCGGGTCACATCGCCCGCCTCAGACAGCACGCTCAGCCGGATCATCAAAGCCGTCGAGGAAGCGCAGGCCTCTCGCGCACCGACGCAGCGTTTTGTTGACCAGTTCGCCGCCGTCTACACACCTGCGGTCTTTGCCCTTGCGGTGCTGGTTGCCGTCGTGATGCCCTGGGTGGCCGGGATCACGTGGCTCGAAGCGGTCTACAAGGCTTTGGTCCTGCTTGTGATTGCATGCCCTTGCGCCTTGGTCATCTCCACACCCGTCACGGTGGTGAGTGGTCTGGCCGCAGGGGCACGGCGGGGTATCTTGATCAAGGGAGGCGTTTACCTGGAGGAAGCCCGAAAGATCAAAGCCGTCGCTTTGGACAAAACCGGCACCATCACCGAAGGGAAGCCCAAATTGGTGGCGTTCGAGCCCATCGCGCCCGACGAGCCTGAGCAAGGGGTAGAACTGCTCGCAAAGAGCCTGGCTGCGCGTTCAGACCACCCGGTCTCGAAAGCGATTGCTCAAGGCCTAGCGGTACAAGCCCAAGAAGTCGAAGCATTTGAAGCTGTCGCAGGTCGTGGCGTCCAGGGGGTGATCGATGGCCACCCCTACATCCTGGCCAATCACCGCTGGATCGAAGAGCGCGGCCAGTGTTCTGCGCCATTGGAAGCACGCCTCGCAGTTCATGAAGAGGCAGGACGAACTGTGACCATTTTGGCCAATCGGGACCGGGTGATCGCGCTCTTCGCTGTAGCGGACACGATCAAACCGTCATCGATCGAGGCCATTTCCGAGATGAAGGCGCTGGGGGTCGTTCCCATCATGTTGACCGGTGATAACGCCGCAACGGCGCGCACCGTCGGACACTTGGCAGGCATTTCAGAAATCCGAGGCAACCTGCTGCCTGAGGACAAGCTCAAGGCGATTGAAGAGTTCCAAGGAAGATACGGTGTGACGGCCATGACCGGTGACGGCATCAATGATGCCCCGGCACTTGCAAAGGCGAACATTGGCTTTGCGATGGGCGCTGCGGGCACTCACACGGCCATGGAAGCGGCCGACGTCGTCGTCATGAACGACGACCTGCGCCGCTTGCCCGAGACGATTCGCCTCTCCAAACGTACCCATGTCATTTTGTGGCAGAACATCACCCTGGCTCTGGGCATCAAGGCGGTATTCCTGCTCATGGCCATCTTTGATGACGCGTCTATGTGGATGGCGGTCTTTGCCGACATGGGCGCAAGCTTGTTGGTGGTTTTCAATGGGCTTCGGCTTCTCAAGGCAGTCAAGTGATGGCTCCCAGGCAGCTGTAAACCTCTCCCATTGCCTCAGGATTACTGAGGCCAACGCCTCGTCCCGTGATCAAGTAAGCCTGAATCGACTAAACTATTAACTTATGAAAAAGTTCTTGGCAATCTTCTTGCTGGTTCTGTTGCCCTTGCAATACAGCTGGGCAGCAATGGCAAGCTATTGCGAGCACGAAACCAGTGTGACTGCCAAGCACCCTGGTCACCACACCCATGACCATGCGTCAATTGACCAGCAAGAGTCCAGCAAAAATGCCCCTCAATCGGCGGGCATGGACCATGACTGTGCCACTTGTCATATGGGTTGTGCCGCTGCCCTGGTCAGCGATCTGAGCAAGACCACATTAGCAGCCTCTGACGATCACCCACTTCACCTTCAGGTCATTGCTTCTCATATGGCAAGTGAACGTCCTGAACGGCCTCAATGGCCCGTGCTTGCCTGATCGGCGAGCCTCGGGTTTCCTTACCTTTCCCTCTTTTCGAATCCCCTGTGTGCGGATGCACATGACGCTTTGCGCGTTGTGCGTCATCGCCTAGCGACGTGTTGTCGCTGCTCGCTGATCTCCTTGGATGTTTTCACCATTGGAGATGAGCTATGAGTTTGTACAAAAAAAGATCGGCACCGATTCGAATCGCGCTGTCGGTCATGACCCTGAGTGGCTTGGTGCTGACGGCCCAAGCACAAGGCACATCCGCCGCCGCGTTGAGTGGCTCGGTGTCCTTGAAAGATGTTTTCGAAACGGCGTGGCAAAGGCAACCCGAGGCGTACGCGCTTCAATCGCGTCGCGATGCTGCCCAGGCCCAGGCCAAAGCCGCGTCGATGTTGTCCCCCGAGCCGCCCTCGCTGGAGATAAGTCAGCGATCAGACCGGATGACAGGCAACAGCGGTGCGCGGGAAGCTGAGGTGGGTATCGCCGTTCCCATCTGGCTACCCGGACAACGCACAGCCAGTGCCGATCTGGCGCAAGCTGAAATCTCGTTGGTTGAGCGCAAGCTGCTCGCCTCACAACTGCGGCTCGCTTCTTCCGTCAGGGATGCTTGGTGGGGCTGGTTGCGAGCTCGCGTCGATGCTGAACTGGCGAGCGAACAACTGGCCAATGCACAACGCCTCGCCGCTGATGTTGCCAAACGGACCAACGCGGGTGATCTGGCAAAGTCCGACCAGCATCAAGCCGAAGGCGCTGTCGCTGCGGCCCAAGCGCATGCCGCCCAAGCTCAAGCTGCATCTGCCGCAGCCTTGGCACAAGTGATGGCGCTGACAGGCAGGACGGCTCAGGCAGACTTGACAGTCAACGCGGCGGTGGAGCCTGCGCCAGATTCGACCCCACATACGGTTGCGGCAGTGGGGCATCCCTTGTTGGCTGAACTGGAGGACCGCATCACGATGGCCGAGCGGACGGCTCAGCTGATCAGCGCCCAGAGGCGATCCAACCCGGAACTCACGGTGGCCACCACGCGCGGCCGTGGGGCATTTGGAGAACGCTATGGCCAGACTGTGCTGATTGGCATTCGCGTGCCCTTGGGTGCAGGCCCTAGGCATGACGCCCGTCTTGCGACTGCACAAGCCGAAGCGATAGAAGTGCAGTCACAACTGGTCCTCGAGCAGGCGCGCATTCAAGCCGACAAACAAGGCGCTGCTGCTCGTCTGGAGGCCGCACGCACTCAACTTGATGCTGCGCAGCGACGAGCCCAGCTGGCCAACGAGTCCCGCAGCTTTTTTGACAAGTCGTTCGGGCTGGGCGAGACAGATCTGCCCACACGCTTGCGCATTGAAGCAGAGGCTGCAGAGGCCGCGAGACAAGCCGCTCGAAGCCGAATTGACCTGGCCTCCGCCATTTCGGCATTGCGGCAGTCCTTGGGCCTGCTGCCTCAGTGATGCTGACACCCCTCAAAAATTCAAGGAACACCATGAAGATCATTCATTCAACAGTCGCCACCTTTATGGCGGTGATATTCACATTACTCAGTCCTATGGCCATTGCCGGTGAGGGTCACGATCACGCGGAAGCTGCGCCAAAAACCCAGGGCACAGCACTGCCGCGTTTCGTCGCGGTTTCAGAGGATCTGGAAATGGTCGGCATTGTCAATGGCAAGCAGCTGACGATTTACCTGGACCGTTTTACAGACAACAGTCCGGTCAATGACGCCCAAATTGACATCGATATACAAGGCGGCAAATACAAAGCCGAAAAACATGGCGTAGGTGAATACGAAGTCATCCTCAAGGACACCCTCAAACCTGGCGTCATTGCCATCACCGCAACCATTCAGGCCGGTGAACTGAACGACCTGCTGACTGGCGAACTCGATTTGCACGAGGACGAAGATGAACCTGTCAGTGGCTCTTCTTGGAAAGGCATCGCCCTGTGGATCGGCGGGGGGTTATTGGCCCTGATGGCATTAGGCGCGATCGTTCGCTTTCGTCAACAAGCTCGTACGGCCTAAGGAGCCTCAGCATGAAAACAATCAACACTTCAAAAAAACGCCACTGGATGGCACTGGCCACTGCTTTGACCCTTGCAGGTGCTGCGCTGCCTACGTACGCGGGCGAAGGCCATGACCACGGCGCTGCGCCTGCGACGGCCAATGCCAATGGTCCACAGCGCATGGCCGATGGCAGCGTGTTTCTGCCCAAACCAGCCCAACGCCAACTGAATGTGCGCACGATGGTGGTGGAAACCGCTGAGGTGCCACGCGCCTTTGAACTCAATGGTCAGGTACTGATGGACCCCAACGCTGGGGGCAAAGTCCAGCCCATCAACGCCGGACGCATAGAACCCGGCCCTAATGGCCTGCCCAACGCAGGGCAAACCGTGAAGAAGGGACAGGTATTGGCCTACGTGGTCCCAGCGGTCGCCCCCCTGGAGCGGGCCAGCCAGTTGACTCAATTGGCCGAATTTCGCGCTGCCAAAGCGCTTGCTGAAAAGCGTTTGGCACGTTTGCGCGAGTTATCAGATACCGTACCGCGCAAGGAAGTGGAAGCCGCAGAGAGTGATGTGCTCAGCCTGACCGACCGCATGTCGGCCGTTGGTGGCGGCCTCAGCAGCAAAGAAGCACTGGTCGCGCCCGTTTCTGGCGTGATTGCCTCGGCGCATGTCGTGGCAGGCCAAGTGGTGGACACGCGTGAATTGATTTTTGAAATTGTCGACCCGAAGCGGCTGCGTATCGAAGCCTTGGCTTTTGATAGCTCAGTGGCCAACAACATCGGCGGTGCCACATTGGCTGTCGGCGACCAGCGCACGCCACTGGTTTTCATGGGTGCAGCGCGCAGTTTGCGCGAGCAAGCGCTGCCGCTGAACTTCCAAGTGCAAAGCCCGGAACTACTAGGTCTGGCCGTTGGACAGCCCGTCAAAGTCTATGTGCAGTCCAAGCAAAAGACACAGGGTATTGCGGTCCCCCAGTCGGCAGTGATGAAAAACGCTGCCAATCAGAACGTGGTGTGGGTCAAGTCTGCAGCTGAGCAGTTTGAACCCCGCACAGTTACGTTCGAGCCCCTGGATGGAGCGCGTGTCACGGTGATCTCGGGCTTGAAGTCTGGCGATCGTGTGGCGACCCAAGGTGCCACGCTCATCAACCAAGTCCGTTAAAGGGGTCACGATATGTTCAAGTGGCTTCTCGAAAATAGCCTGACCAACCGGCTTCTGGTGTTGATAGCGGGTGCCGTGTTGATGGCTTACGGGGCATTCACATTGTCTCGAACGCCAGTCGATGTCTTTCCCGACCTCAACAAACCGACCGTGACGATCATGACCGAGGCGGGTGGCATGGCCCCCGAAGAGGTCGAGCAACTGATTACCTTTCCTCTGGAGACGGCCATGAATGGCTTGCCTGGGGTCGAATCGGTTCGTTCGACCTCCTCTGCTGGCCTGTCCTTTTTGTATGTCACCTTCAACTGGGACACGGAGATTTTTCGGGCACGCCAACTGGTGTCTGAACGCCTCTCGTCCATGGAAGATGGTTTGGCTGCCGGGGTGATACCCCGCATGGGGCCGATCAGCTCCATCATGGGTGAGATCATGCAGATCGCTATTCCTGTCGATCCGCAGAAAATCTCCCCTATGGCCGTACGTGAGTACGCCGACTGGGTGCTCCGGCCGCGACTCCTAGCCATACCGGGCGTTGCACAGATCATCCCCATTGGCGGTGAAGTGCGCCAGTTTCAGGTGCAGCCCAATACAGCGCGTATGTCGGACTTGGGCATCTCCTTGGACCAGTTGGAGTCGGCGTTGCGCGGGTTTTCGGCCAACACCTCGGGGGGGTTTCTGGAACTTAACGGGCGCGAGTACCTGATTCGAAATCTTGGTCGCACTTCACGCCTGGAGGACTTGCGCAATCTGGCCATCACCGCCAAGAACGGTCAGCCCATCTTGTTGCGCCAGATCGCTGAGGTCACTTTTGCCGCAGCCATCAAACGTGGGGATGCAGGCTTTGAGGGCAAGCCAGCCGTGATTCTGGGCGTTCAAAAGCAACCCACCGCTGACACGACCCGTTTGACACAGTCGATTGAAGAAGCGATTACGGATCTCAAGGCATCCCTTCCTGAGGGGATGGAGGCACCCCGTGTGACCTTCCGCCAGGCCAGCTTCATTGAGGCGTCGATCTCGACGCTGCAAGGCAAGTTGATCGGTGCGTCGCTGTTTGTGGCCGCGATCCTTTTCTTCTTCTTGGGCACAGTTCGACCCACCATCATCGCGCTCACCGCCATCCCAGTGTCCATCTTCATCACGGCACTGGTGTTCAAGTATTTTGGCTTGTCGATCAACACCATGACGCTGGGGGGGCTGGCGATTGCCATTGGCGGACTGGTGGACGATGCCGTGGTGGATGTGGAAAACATCTTGCGGCGCATGAAAGAAGACCGTGCCAAGGACCCAAGCCAGCGCCTGTCGCTGCTCGCGCTCGTGGCCAAGGCGTCCATGGAAGTCCGCTCGGCGATCCTCTATGCGACAGTGATCATCGTGCTGGTCTTCCTTCCGCTTTTTGCTTTGCCTGGCCTGGAAGGCAAGTTGTTTGTCCCACTGGGCATCGCCTTCATCATCTCGACGTTGGCTTCTTTGCTGGTGTCGGTGACGATAACCCCGGTGCTGAGCTACTACCTGCTGCCGGGCATGAAAAACCTGGACCATGGCGACACCAAAGTGCTGGCATGGCTCAAGCAAGGCTACAAAGGCAGTTTGCAAAAAGTGCTGGACAAGCCACGCGTGGCGATAACCAGTGCATGTGTGGCGGTAGTGTTTGCAGCGGCGGCTGTTCCGTTTTTTCCGACTACCTTCTTGCCTCCTTTCAATGAAGGCACCTTGCTGGTGGGTATACGGCTGAACCCAGGCGTCACATTGACAGAGTCCTCTGACCTTGCACGCCAGGCTGAAGTGCTGGTCAAACAGGTTCCCGAAGTTCTGCATGTGGGCAGACGCAGCGGACGTGCTGAACTCGATGAGCATGCCGAAGGTGTTCATGTCAGCGAATTGGACGTGGGCATCAAACCCTCAGGCGAGTTGACGCGCTCAATGGATGAGGTCCGTGCCGACATCCGTGCACGCTTGGTCAACCTGCCTGCTTCGATTGAGGTGGGGCAACCCATCTCACACCGCATCGACCACATGCTGTCTGGGGTGCGCTCCCAAATCGCCATCAAGATTTTTGGCGAAGACCTGGACGTGCTGCGCGGGCAAGCCGATGCGCTGCGCTCACGGCTGTCAGGCATCGAGGGCATAGCCGACTTGCAAATCGAAAAACAAGTTCTTGCGCCCCAGATCAAGGTACGGTTGGACTATGCGGCAGCGGCGCAATACGGCCTGTCTGGCGCGCAAGTGCTTGCCACACTGCAGACCCTGGTGGAAGGTGAACGTGTCACGCAAATCATGGAGGGAGGTCGCCGCTTTGCGCTGGTTGTGCGTTTACCAGAATCCGCACGATCGCTGGAAGGCTTGGGCCAGGTGTTGATCGAAACACCCTCGGGCAGAATTCCGCTGTCCAAAATCGCAACGATTGAAGACGCCGACGGTCCCAACCAAATCAGTCGGGACAACGGCAAGCGGCGTATCGTGATTTCTGCCAACGCTTCGGGCCGCCCATTGTCAGAAGTTGTGGCCGACATACGCAAAGTGACGGCGGATTCACGATTGCCAGAGGGCTACTTCATCACCCTCGGAGGTCAGTTCCAGGCGCAAGAAGAAGCCTCACGCTTGATCTCTTTGCTCTCGGTGGTCTCTGTGGTGTTGATGTTTGTGGTGCTTTACAGCCGCTACAAGTCTGCCGTTTTGTCGGCCTTGATCATGGTGAACATTCCCTTGGCGCTCGTGGGAGCCGTGTTGGGTCTTTGGCTGTCAGGTCAGCCCTTGTCGGTGGCCGCCCTGGTCGGCTTCATTACGCTGGCTGGCATTTCGGTACGAAACGGTATTTTGAAAGTCAGCCATTACATCAACCTCATGCGCTTTGAAGGAGAGTCCTTCACCAAGCCCATGATCTTGCGCGGCTCGATGGAACGTTTGAGCCCGGTGTTGATGACGGCCTTGGTGACTGCCTTCGCATTGGCACCATTGCTCTTCGAGGCCGAACGCCCCGGCACCGAAATTTTGCACCCGGTCGCCGTGGTGATTTTCTCGGGCTTGATCAGCTCGACGCTGCTCGACACCTTTCTGACGCCTGCCATGTTTTGGCTCTTTGGCCGCAAACCTGCCGAGGCGCTTTTACAAGACAAAGATGCTGAAGCATTCTGACCATTCATTCGTTTCTTCAACCTCAACCAAAACCTCAAAAGGACATCTCATGAAATTTCACACGCTTTTGATCACTTCGTCGCTTTTTCTCAGCGGACTCGCATGGGCAGGGCCACACGATACAGATCACAAACCCATGCAAGGGGGTGTTTTGACCACCGTCAAGGATGTTGACTACGAACTGGTCGCCAAACCTGATGTGCTGCAGTTGTTCGTGCGTGACCATGGCAAACCCGTTGACGTGAGTAAAACGACGGCAAAAGTCACACTGCTTTCTGGCGCTGACAAGCAAGAAGTTGAGTTGAAACCAACAGGCGACAAGCTTGAAGCCAAAGGTAGCTTCAAGGTAGCTCCTGGGACAAAGGTTGTTGCTCAATTCAGTTCAGCTGGGAAAACCACTTCTGCACGTTTTGTTCTGAAATGAGGCGTTTACAACTTACTTGTTTTTGCCACAAATGGTGGATCAATTTTGGGAAAATATTATGAAAACTTGGATTACTAAAACAATCGTCGTCTCAGCTTGTGTACTTGGCATCGCAGGCTGCGCTTCACCGGTTGATCGAATCGCTGAGAAGCCGCATTGCCATACGGATCGAGGAAGAAATGCTTACTGCACCAAAGATCCTGCACCCAGCATTGCCAAAGATGATGAAGCAAAGTTGTTTGCCTCAGTGCCTGAAGCTCTGACGGTTTACGTCGTGCGTTATTGGGGCGACGGACATCATCCGTTGGACATTTCTGTGGATGGTGCGTATTCCAGTGATGTTGACCAATCAATCCAGCAACGTGACCAACTAGTCCAATCGTTGTAACCATCGACAGCTATCGGCCAGAAGCGGTCGCCGGCATGCTCGTCCTGGAAGTCCGTTCTGGGGCGAACAGCTACTCAAGGCACGGTACTCCTTGCTCAGTGCACGCCTGAGGATCGGCAGATCACCCTAAGGTCAGATCGACCACGATGTTGCCGCGCGTCGCGTTCGAATACGGGCACACCTGGTGCGCTGTATCCACCAAGTCCTGCGCCACCGCACGGTCCAGCCCCGGCAGGTTGATGGTCATCTGCACGGCAATGCCGAAGCCCTGGGAGATCGGGCCGATGTCCACACTGGCTTCAATGCTGGCATCAGCAGGCACGGCTACCTTCTTCATGCCGGCCACATGCTTGAGTGCGCCCATGAAGCAGGCCGAGTAGCCCGCCGCAAACAGCTGCTCGGGGTTGGTCGCGCCGCCCATGCCACCCAGTTCCTTTGGCGGAGCGAGTTTCACATCAAGCAAGCCGTCGTCGGACACGGCGCGGCCATCGCGGCCTCCGGTCGTACGTGCCTTGGCGGTGTAGAGGACTTTGTCGAGTTTCGTGGTCATGTCATTTCTCCATTTCAGGGGTTAAAAAATCAATTCACGCCAGCAGCGCTGGCAAGCTTTTCTGCAAAGCAGTTTTGTTCGTTGTAGCCTGGCCTGCCAGGGCGAATCATCGATTCGCCCGCGAATGCGGCTTCGAGGTTCTGCCAGGTTTTGATTTCGGGACGTGCCATTTTTAAGCTCCTTGGTGGTGAAGATGTGTTGCGATGGGATGAATTGTGGATTTCGGCGATCAATCGGTCCAACGCATAATTCCAATTGAATCAATCTAAAATTCAGATAACAAAGCCCCAAGGAACCCGACCATGGCCGCCCTGCCCTCTCTGAGACAACTGCGCTACCTGTTGGCCCTGGCCGAGCACCTGAACTTCACCCGCGCAGCCGAAGCGAGTTTTGTGAGCCAGTCCACCCTGAGCACGGGACTCAAGGAACTCGAATCCACCCTGGGTGTGCAACTGGTGGAGAGGGACAAACAGACCGTGGCGCTGACGGCGGTAGGCAAAGAGGTGGTGGCCCGTGCGCGGCAGGTGCTGGCTGCTGCCGAAGACCTGAGCGACTTTGCATCGGACGCGTCACGACCCATGCAAGGGCAGCTGCGCCTGGGTGTGATCCCCACCATTGCCCCATTTGTGCTGCCGACTGTCATGCCCGCCCTTCGCGAGAAATTCCCGCAGCTGCAGTTGGCCTTGCGCGAAGACCTGACCGCCCATCTGCTGGAGCGGCTGCGCGACCGCCAGCTGGACTTCGCACTGATCGCACTGCCCTACGACACGGATGACCTGCGCGTGCAACCGCTCTACAAGGACAAGTTCTGGCTGGTGGGACGAGAGCAAGACCCCGCCATCACCGGCAAAGCGATCCAGCTCAGCAGCGCATGGACGAAGCGGTTGCTGCTGCTCGAGGAAGGGCATTGCCTGCGCGACCACGCTCTGCAGGCCTGCCGGACGGCAGAGGTTGCCAGTGTGGACGGAATGGAAGCCACCAGTCTACTGACGCTGGTTCAGATGGTCGCCTCAGGCATGGGCGTGGCCTTACTGCCGGAGATGGCGATCAAGAGCGGCCTTCTTCAAAATCTATCGCTCAAAGCAATGCCTCTGGCAAACCCTGCCCCCAAGCGGGTAATTGCATTGGTGACTCGCGCCACATCCGCCCACTCGGCCGAGTTCGAAGCGATTGCGAAGGTGATGGTTGCTGTCCATCGTAAAAAGAATTAGAAGCCTACCGTTACACAACTGCCGTATCGATGAATTGAAAGGCGGACATGCAGCAAACGCTGCTCACCGACTGCTTGGGGTCGAAAGCTGCCCCATCCGGGAGGGGTAGTTCGAATCCCCGTCCCCATCAAAAAACGATGCATCCGGACCTGAGCAGGTTAGTGGGGCTAGAATTTCTGCTCCGCCAAAACAAGTCCTCCCAACTCGCTCAGCCGGGTTGTAAGGCGCTCAGAGCCCCGCACCACGCGGGGCTTTTTGCTATGGGCTCCTGACTGACCCCATGGCCACCCACCCCCGAAAAGCGTCTCAAACCCCATTTCGTCTCAGAACCTCCTGACTTTTTGTCCGCGGTACGGCAGGAGGGGGTCGTGGCCGGCGGCCTGCAGGCGCTGCTGAAATTGCGCAATGCCCCGGCGCACGGCTTCGCGCTGGGACTGGTTGGGGTCGACGATGGGGTGTTCCTTGCCTTCGGTCATGCCTTATTGTCGGTCAGTTGCAGGCGAGTTTTTGAGCGACAACATCGCGCCTTTGTGCGGTCAGTTGTCGGCTGGAGTCCAACCGAGAGGGCGCAGCTTCAGCAAGTGGCGCAAGCCTGCAAAGCCTTGGCCGTCTGCAAACGTGTCTCCTCGATCAGAAAGTCCAGAAAAACGCGGGTGCGTTGCGGCATGAATTTGCGTGTGGGCACGGCCGCGTACATGCTCAGCCGACCCGTGATCCACGGTGCCAGCACGCGCACCAGCTCACCGCGTGTCAGATACGGTGCCACCATGTCCATTGCCACCGAGGTGATGCCCGCGCCATCGAGCGCCGCGCGCAACAGGCTGTCGGTGTGGTTGACCAGCAGCACCGGCTGGATGTCGATCTCGATGGGCTGCGTTGGGTTGTCGGGGCACCACATTTGCCACATGCGAGGCCGCATGTGGGGCATTTTCAGGCGCAGGCAATCGTGCTGCATCAGGTCCTGTGGTTGCTGCGGCGCGCCGCGTTGGCGCAGGTACTCGGGCGAGGCCACCAAAATGGCTTCGGACTCCAGCACTTTGCGCGCAATCACATCGCCGTTAAAGCTCTCATCGGTGCCCAGCAAGGTGATGTCGAAGTCCTCAATCGGTGGCTCCCGCAAGGTTTCCACCTCCAGCTCGATCAGGATTTTGGGATAACGCCTGCGAAACTCCGCCAGCAAAGGCGCAACCACATAAGTCGCCAGCACCGGTGGCGCATGCAGTCGCAGCAGGCCCGCCAGCTCGGTGGTCTGCGCACTGACCACCGCATCGGCTTCGTCAATGTCCTGCAGGATGCTGCGCACACGGCCCAGGTACTGCTGGCCCGCTTCGGTCAGCGACAGGCGGCGGGTCGAGCGCTGCAGCAAGCGCGTGCCCAGGTGGTCTTCCAGATCGGCCACCAGGCGCGTGACCACCGGCGCTGACATGTCCAGCGCACGGGCAGCGGCGGCAAATCCCCCCTCATTCACCACGCGCTCAAACACGCGCATCGACAACAAACGGTCCATGAAGCACTCCAAAACGGGATTTCAAGCCCTTGATTGTTTCTAATTTAGAAATAACTCAATGTGTTTTTGATTGTTTTTCTATTGATTCGGAAATTTTACAGTTCAACCCATCGATGCAGCGCTTTCAACCAACGCTTCACCGATCAGGTCAAAGCCCCGTCAATCCGACAGGCAGACCGTTTTTCAAACTTTCAAGGAAACCTGATCATGAACCGCTCTTATTTCTCCGCCATCACCCTCGCTGTTGCTGCCTTGGCTGCTGGAAACGCCATGGCTGCCGACGCATCTGCAGCCAAAACCCGTGAGCAAGTCAAAGCTGAACTGGCCGAAGCCATTCGCACGGGCGACTTTGTCGTCAACAGTGAAACCCATCAAAAAGCCAATGAATTGAACCCAGGCCTGTACCCCGCCAAGTCGGCCGCTCAGGGCAAGACCCGCGAACAGGTGAAAGCTGAACTGGCCGAAGCCCTGCGCACCGGCGACTTCGTCGTCAACGGTGAAACCCATCAAAAAGCCAATGAAGTGAACCCTGGCCTGTACCCCGCCAAGTCTGCTGCTCAGGGCAAGACCCGCGAGCAAGTGAAGGCCGAGTTGGTCGAAGCCCTCCGCACCGGCAACATCATGGCGGATGGTGAAACTGGCCTGAAGTTGAACCAGTTGTACCCACAGCGTTACAACCGCAACATCTGATGAGTCACCACACGGCCAGCCTGTCCATCGGGGTGATGGCTCCGGGCATGGCCTGAGCATGGCCCTATCCGGCCCATTTTCAGCGGCGTCGATGACGCCGCTTTTTTTGCGCCATGTGCACTCAATGGTTTTGAGCCATGTCGCTGTGGCTGAGTTGTCCTTGAACCACCGTGTGCGCAATCAAGCGCTCATCGCCCAGCACGATCATGGCGAACAGCCATTCGGCCAGAGTCTCGGTTTGTGCGGTGCGCCGGGCCAGCAGGGGCGTGGCCTTGGGGTTGAGCACCACGAAGTCGGCCTCGCAGCCGGGCAGCAGGTTGCCCACTTTGCCGTCCAGGTCCAGCGCGGCGGCGGCACCTGCCGTGTGTTGCCACCACAGGTGTTCGGGCGCGAGGCTGATGCCAGGATGCCCCACACTTTGCCTTGCGACGGTGTAGGCCGCGTGCATGGTGCGGAAAGGGCTGAAGCTGGTGCCGCCGCCCACATCGCTGGCCAGGCCATAGCGCAAGCTAGCCGCGTCCGAGGCGGTGTAGTCAAAAAAGCCGCTGCCCAGAAACAGGTTGCTGGTGGGACTCACGGCGGCGGTGGCACCCACTTCGGCCATGCGGCAACGGTCGGCTTCATCGAGGTAGATGCAGTGCGCATAAACCGAGCGTTGCCGCAGCAGGCCTGCGCGGTCGTACACGTCCAGATAACTGCGCGCTTCGGGGAACAGTTCTTTCACCCAGCGGATTTCGTCGAGGTTTTCCGCCACGTGCGACTGGATCCACACATCGGGAAACTGCTGCGCGATCTCGCCTGCGCCATGCAGCTGCTCAGGGCTGCTGGTGGGCGCAAAGCGCGGCGTGGTGGCATAGCCCAGGCGGTCCACGCCGTGCCAGCGGCGGATCAGGTCTTCGGTCTGGCGCAGGCTCAAGGCCGTGTCGGAGTCGCGCAGGCCGTCAGGGCTGTGGCGGTCTTGCAGCACCTTGCCGGTGACCATGCGCAGGCGCCGTTGTTGTGCCTCGGCCATGAACACATCGACCGACTCGGGGTGAGCTGTGGCGAAGCACAGCGCGGTGGTCACGCCGTGGCGCATCAGTTCGTCCATGAAAAATGCGGTCACTTCGTGCGCATAGGCCTGGAACGCCTCACCCAGTTCAAAGGACAACGGCACAAACCCCGCCCCTCGGGCGTTGTGGTCTTGCTCTAGGCGCCACTGCTGGGCAAAGCGGTACACCGGCCCACGGCTGCCGCCGTAGCCCATGGCGCGCAAGGCCTCGAACATGGCCTTGATGCCGCGGCGCTCGCGCTTATTGCGGTGCTGGTCGGCCTTGAGCCAGCGGGCCAGGGTCTCTTCAAAAGGCCCCAGGACGCTCACCACCTTCACCCGCTTCGGATACTTCGGCTCCCGCATCTCGGGCTCAGATAACCACTTGCTGGCCGTGTTGCGCGAGATCCCCAGCCGCCGGCTGGCCTCCCGCACCGATACGCCATCCCTCAGCACGAGGCGGCGCAATTTTCTCAATGTGCTCACGTTGATCACTCCTGACCACCTTGCTGAAAAATTCAGCAGCGTAGCCGTCAACGTGGCTCAGTTTTCAGTGTGATTCTCCCCAAATTTGGCCCAGTTTTCGTTGTGATTCAACACTCAGAGCCGTGATCGACGGGGCAGGCATCATGTCCTTGTCGATGGAGATCGCAGCGCCTTACCTCACGCAAGGCACCTTGAAGCGGGTGCTCTCGCCCTGGATCACTGGGCGGGTCAGCTTGTATGCGGCGCTGCCAAGCCGCAAGTTCATTCCCGACCGGACACGGATATTTTTGGAATATTTAATCGAGCAGACACGGCTTCAGACCGAAACGGCCTTGCAGGCATGCGCCACTTGAAGTGCTGGTTCCATCCCGTGAGGCCCACAGTGCGAAACGGAGCGAGTTCACAGGAAGTTGTCAGGCGCTGTGAGGTGGCTGGCAGTTGCAACCGAGCTCGAATAGACCTGTCGTGATGTTTCCGAATGCCCGCTCCAGATCCATGAGCGCCGAAACGGCGGTTACAGGCTGTGACCACCGACCACTGTGAGCGGTCTGGGCCCTGCGGTCAGATCACAAGCATGAGTCTGCGTGCTCACCCATCCCTCACCATGCGTATGGCAGCGCTCGAATGTGCAATGAGCGCCAAGGCTGGGCCGGACATGCACGGCGAAGCCCGGAGCATCGAAAGGATCAATCGAGGGGGGTACTCGATTTCCGCACCAAACTTGCGGCTCTCGGCGTAGACCAAAGTTGCGAACTGCTTGGGCGTCGCTGGGATCAGGTCACCGCCTTGCTCGTACAGTGCCTCGGGGCTTACTCCCTCTTGGCGCACCCTCATGGGTGAATATTTGGATTGTGTTTTTCATGAACGCGGCAGCATTTCCGCTTAGCTGGGGCAACAAGGCAATCTGGTCTTGCTCAATATGCTGCAACACCATCTCATTGACCCCCCCAATCAGACTGGTGGAAAGCCATTGCGGGATCTGGTTTTCGCGCTGATAGGCAGCGGCTTCCAGGAGCACAGCAGCTATTTTTTCCATGGCGATGCGTCTGGCACTCAGGCCTGCGGCGCCGAGCGCTAGGATTTCCACAAACAAGGTACGTAGCAGCACAGGATTGGCGGCCAACGTTTCCAGATAGATCTGGATGGTCCGATCGATCTGGGAACTCCAGTCACCCTGTGGGTCGATGCTTGCACGTAATGTGGCCTCAATCCTCTGCGCAGAGTGATTGAACAACGCAATCAGACATTCGCTCTTATCTTTGAAAAATTGGTAAAAGGTTCTTTTGGACACGTTCGCTTCGCGCACGATGTCTGATGTCGTGAGCTCCGCATACCCACAAGCCGTGACCGCCCGCGCCATCCCCTCCAGCAACCGGGTGCGATGCTCGTCGTCGGGAATTTGGGGGCGACTCATCGCGCAAGTATCTCACATTAGGTACTTGACAGTACCAATAATCCGATTAGAATTTCGATTATGGTACCGATTGGTACCGACAAAGAGAATGCCATGTTGAATCAACCAAATCGATTGCGCACCAAACTGTCACTGTGTGCCTTGATAACTGCGGCGGCCTGCGTTCCCGCGCTGACACGGGCTGAAGCGCTCAGCTTCGAAGAGGCCGCACGGCGCCTCCAAGCCAATTCTGATCGTCTGGCAATGACTCGCTTGTCGGTCGAGAGCGCGCAGTTGAAGGAGCAGGCTACCCGCTACCTGGGCGGCCCCGTGGTGTCCGTAGGCGCCGCCTCCTACAGGTTCCAAGGCGCGGTGCAGGGGGTCGATCTGTCACCGCTGACGCACACCATCGGTTCGTCCATTGCTGCTCTACCCCCTACCTTGGCTGCAGGCCTGTCACGCCTGCCGCAACTGCCGAACAGTGTCGACCTGAGCACTCAGCGCAGCGGCAACACCTCTTCTGTCTCGGCTGTATTGCCCCTTTACACCGGCGGCGCCACCACCGCCATCAAGCAGGCCTTAGAAGCCAAGACCGAAGAGGCCCGGGCGGACGGACGCCAGGCGCAGCAAGAGGTGTTTACGGAATTCGCGCAGCGTTATTTCGGAGCCCAGTTGGCTGAGCGCGCGGCCGGGTTGCGCGAGGCGGCCTTTCGAGCCGTCCAGGAGCATGACGCCGCGACGCAGCGAATGCTTGAAGCGGGCCTTGTCGCACAGGTCGAGCGACTCCAGGCCCGCGCTGCGATGGAGGAAGCCAAGCGGAACGCCCAAAAGGCTCGGGATGACGCTGAGTTGGCGTCTACCGCGTTGGCCAGAACCATCCGCAACGGTGAACGGGTTCAAGCCATGAGTCCTCTTTTCGTGATCAGTTCACCCATTGAGCCGCTTGGCTACTTCATCGACGCTGCTCTGGAACGACACCCAGGATTGGGCAAGGTGGCCGCCAAGCGGCATGAGGCCGAGCAGATTCATGCCCTGGAAGAGTCCCACAAGAAGCCCACGATATTTGCCTTCGGGCAACGCCAGCTCCGCTCCTCGGACCAAGCCAACTGGGTCGTGGGCGTGGGAGTCAGCTGGCGTCTGTGGGGGGGGGTGGACCGCTCCTTGATGAGCGAAGCATCGCATCGGCTCATCGAGATGGCGGACAGCCAGGACAAGCAGGCCCGAAATGACATCGCGCTGCTGGTCGAGAAACGGTGGATGGCCGTTGACCAGACCAGGCGTCAATTCCTGTCCCTGGCCCCAAGTCTGGAATTGGCCGATGCAGTCCTCCAACTCAAGACCAAGGGCCAGAAGGCGGGGACGAACTCCACATTAGAACTGATCGACGCAGAGGTGAACCTGGCTAAAACCAAGACCGAGCAGGCACAGTCGGCTTATGACTATGTTAAGGCCCTCGCCGATCTCCTGGAAGTGGCCGGTCTGTCCGATCAATTCACCAGCTACATGGCCCGTGCCGATCTGAAAGCGCAATGAGATGAATAAGAAACTACCCGTCACACTGGTCACTATCGGCGCAGTGGCAGTTCTCGGCCTGGGCCTGTGGAAGGCCCAGCAGCCTGGCGCGGAGGCCTTCCAGGGACAGATGGAGGTGCAGGAAGTCGATGTCGCTTCCAAGGTCAGCGCCCGCATCGCAGACATCCTCGTCAAGGAGGGGGATGTCATCACGGTGGGCTCACCGCTCATTCGCCTGGACAGTCCCGAGGTGACCGCCAAATTGGCGCAGGCCACGGCAGCCCAGGAGGCTGCCCAGGCCACGGCGGCCAAGGCGCAAAAGGGTGCCCGGCCCCAGGAGGTGGAAATCGCCCGCCTGAACTGGCAGCGCGCCCAGGCCGCGGCGGATCTATCACAAGCATCGTTCAAGCGGATTGAGGGACTGGCCCGGGACGGCTTGATCGCCGCACAAAAGCGCGACGAGGCTGAGGCTAATTTCAAGGCAGCCCGCGATCAGGCCTTGGCCGCGCAGGCCCAGTATGAGATGGCGCGCGACGGGGCACGTTCCGAAGACAAGCAAGCTGCCGCCGCCCAGGCACGTCAATTGGCTGGCGTCGTGGCTGAAGTTCAGGCGGCCAAGGCCGAGACGGAGCTCAAGAGCCCGGTGGCCGGTGAAGTGGTCAAGGTCCTGGGGCGTGTGGGCGAGATCTCGCCCCAAGGAGTGCCTGTGGTCACGGTCGCCAACATGGCAGATCAGTGGGTGGTGCTCAACGTGCGCGAAGACAAGCTCGATAAGTTTGGCGTCGGCAAGGAATTCGATGGCACCTTGCCCGCCTTGAAAGGCCGCAAGGTTCGCTTCAAGGTGTACCGGGCAGCAGTGATGCCCGATTTCGCCACCTGGCGTGCCACGCGCTCCGATCAGGGCTTTGACATCAAAACCTTCGAGGTCCGGGCCCGCCCGTCCCAAGTGATCGAGGGGGTTCGCCCAGGCATGTCCGTTCTGGTCGATTGAATTGACCATGCACCACTTCTTCGACAGCGCCAGGCGGGAAGCCCGTCGCCTAGGCCAAAGCCCCTGGGACCTGGCGATGGTGACGTGGGTGCCTTTGCTGGCCGTGGTGCTGGTCGTGTGGATGTTCTCCAGCGCCATCCCGAGGAACCTGCCAGTCGGCGTGGTAGATGAAGACCACTCCGGGCTGTCGCGGCAACTGGTGCGCATGCTCGACGCCTCGCCTGGCATTCAGGTTGTCGACGAATTCGACAGCGAATCCTCGGCCCAAAACGCTCTCAGGAGCGTGCGGGTATACGCGATGGTCAACATTCCCCGGGACTTCGAGCGAGACATCAAGCGCGGGGTCAAGTCCGAAGTCACCCTGCGCCATAACGCCCAGTTTGCCACGCACTCGAGCCTGCTGCAGCGGGATGTGCGCACGGTGGTGGGGACCTTGGCTGCCGGTATCGAAGTGTCGGCTCGAACCAAGCGAGGTGAATCCCCCCAACAGGCCAAGACCAGCTTTAATCCGATCCAGACTCAATCGATTGCGCTGTTCAACGGGTCCGGTAACTACGAAAAGTACCTGACTGCTGCCGTGATCCCGGCCATCCTGCACATTCTGGCAATGACGGCTGGTGCCTGGGCGGTAGGTCGAGAGTTGAGGGACAAGACGCTAGGACAGTGGCTGGGACACGAGGGAGGGCGGTCCGTCGCGGTCGCCCTGCTGGGCAAGCTGGCGATTCCCTGGATGACGCTTACGGGGATCGGTACCGGAGCGCTTTGGTTCATCACGGCCGGGCGTGGCTGGGACATCCCCGGGCATCTTGCCTGGATCTGCCTCGCCCTGGCTTTGCTCATGGCACTGTCTCTGGCCGCGGGTGCTGCGGTGGCCGCACTGACCAAGTCTTTGCGGACCGCGTTGTCCGTGACTGGACTTCTAACCGCCCCGGCCTTCGCATTCAGTGGCATGAGCTTCCCACTGAGTGCAATGCCTGACAGCGCTCGCCTATGGGCGACTTCCATGCCGTTCACCCACTACATCCGGCTGCAGACGGAGCAATTGCTGATGGGCTTGCCGGCCCGCGCGAGTGCTGCGACTCCTGTGGCATTCCTGCTGGCCACTCTGGGTTTGCTCGCACTGGCCGCGTGGGGCTTGGTCCAGGCTCGCAACAAGCCATCGACATGGGGAGCTCGTTGACATGACCCTCCACCACTCAAGAACCCTGAGGACGGGGTTCGTCGCAACGCTGCGCGATGTTGTGCGAGACAAGGGCGTATTGATGCTGCTTTTTGCAGCGCCCTTGTTCTATGCTTTCTTCTACCCTTGGTTCTTCGGTCCGGAGGTCGTGACCCGAGTGCCGGTGGCGGTCATCGACCAGGATCACTCGGCTCTGTCACGGACGATCCAACGCCTAGCACTTGCCAACCCACGGATCGAGGTCAAAGCCGTAGCGTCTGATGAGCGCGCCGCGCAGGCCGCCATGAGTCGCGGCGAGATTGAAGGCTACCTGCTTCTCCCAGACACCCTGAAGGCAAACGTCGCCAGGGGGATGCCAGCTTTGGTGACGATCGTGTCGAACGGCGCCTACCCCATCATCAGCAAGGCGGTGCAGTACGGGTTAGCGGAAGCCGTAGGTGCAGCATCGGCGGGTATTGAAATCCGACAGCGAGAGGCAAAGGGTCAAAGTCCTCGTCAGGCAAGTGAGACTCGTACGCCGGTGGATTTTCAAGCCATTGCCTTGTTCAACGCCACAGAGGGTTACGGCAGCTTCATCGTTCCTGCCGTCGCCCTGCTGATCATGCATCAGACCCTTCTGATGGGAGTGGGGATGTTGGTGGCGACCTGGGTCGAGCAACGTGCAGTTCAAGCAAGTCCTATGGTCTGGATTGGACGCTGGCTGGCATTTCTCGTGCCGGGATTGGTGTCTGGGCTGTTTTATTTTGGATGGATTTTTTGGCTCTATGGCTACCCGCGCGCAGGAAACGTTGCTGGATCCCTAGTCTTCTTGGTCCTGTACTTGTCCGCCATCGTCACGCTGGGCTCATTGGTGGGCCTGTGGTGCCGAGATCGCGAACGGGTCCTCCAAGTGATTCTTTTCTCCACGCTGCCTTTGGTATTTCTTGCAGGATTTTCATGGCCGTCAGAGGCATTGCCTACCGCGTTGCAATACCTGCGTTGGTTGATTCCCACAACGGCGGGAGTCCAGGCAGCGTTGCGTCTGAATCAGATGGGTGCCCCCCTGCAAAGCGTGATGCCGTACCTCGGTTGTCTTTTTGTATTGACCTTGCTGGCCGGAAGCTTGGTATTGAAGTTCGAGGGAAAGTCGCCGCGTGCTTGAGGAGGTGGCGGCTGCCTGCGCATTGAGCGAGGCTGGCGTTGAAGATGCCTCATCGTTCAGGTGGGGTCAAACGTTGACTTCAGATGCGAGGCGGTCATTGGCGAATGGCAAAGGAATTTTCGCTTTTCCCAGTTCGCCGTCTTCTGGATGCAACGGCTCAAATGACCGTAACCAACCTGAAACAGCCATGCTGGCGTTTACTCTGAGCGGATGATCCCTTCAATTGCAGCACTTACTGCAAGGCTCGGAAAATCCGTGGGAGCCACGATACAGCCTTTGTACGGTAGTTAAGTTCGAATGTCCAACCCTGTCAAAAAAGATGTATCCGAACCTAAGCAGGTTGACGTGACGGAGTTCCTAGAGTTCGTACTGTTCAGTGACAGAGAATTCGGCATGATCGAAGCCCCAAAGGGGGAAGTGAATACCGCTCACTAGATCTGTCCCAAATCGAATGCCGCTCGCGGGAACATCGAAGGCTCGTTGACCCTGGCCTGAAGGGGAAGCCTGCATGAAGGATGAACATGCCCCCGAATTTGCGGGTTCGAATCCCCGGCGCCATCAAAAAACGATGCATCCGGACCTGAGCAGGTTGGTGGGGCTATCATCGCTGCTCCGCCAAGACTATTTCGAACTGATTCCAAGTCGTTCGAACAATTTCCAATCCGTTCGGGGCCTTCCAAAGCCCTCCTAGAACACCTTCCGGACCAGGCTGGCTTCCTCGTAGGCCTCAATGTCCTTGAGTCGGTACAGGACCTTCCCCACGATCTTCAAGTACGGCGGCCCCTCGCCGACGGTGCGCCAGCGCTGAAGCCGCGCGACGGAACACACCCAGCGATCGGCGAGCATTTTCTCGGTCAGGAGTTCTCGGCTGGGTTCGGCCGGGGTCGCTGGAGCCTGGATGAGGGGCTCCGGCTTGGTCTCTCGTGCTGCTGTTCTGACGATGCCGCAGGTCAGTACGTCCAGCACGTCTCGGGTGCCTTCCAGCCGTGGTGTCGCAGCAGAGGGGTGGCCATGTGCCTCGGTGCTTGTATGGGGTGATTTCATACAAGTTCATACCGGTTGGCCTGACGCTTTTTCTCAGCGTGGTGAGGCGGCTTTCGGCCAAAAGCGGACGATGCTGTTGTTGTATCAATCTGTGATTTAGGCTGGTTGTAGTCACTCGCGGTAAGTGGACGTCATAGTTGCGGCGATTACTACCGGTCATTTAAGCGGGAGGAGCTACGAGGACCGTTGTAATTGAAATACCGGTCACTCGACATGCCGCGTATGCGATCCGTGCTTATGCGAACATGATCGGGCGGTCTGGTGCTGGCTTTACAGACACCCCGCTGTCTTGGAGTCAGTCGCCATCACTATCTTTTACAGTCCCGTCTCACCAAATCCGTAACCGCTGCTCCTCCCACAGCGCAGGCGGGTCCACCGCAAGATCAAACAGCGTCAGGTGATCCGGCAGCGTATCCTCCAAAATCGCCTCGACGATGTCCGGTGCCAGCGTAGTCAAATTCACCATCCGGCTGACGTAGCTGTTGTCGACTCCCTCCAGCGCTACAATTTCAGTCAGGTTTTTCAACTTGCCGTACTCCAGCATTGCCAACCACCGGTGGCCCCTGGCCAGCGCCAGTTCCAGCGGTGTGGCCGCCACGTCCCACGGCCGCAGCAGTTTCCCCGGTCGCCTTGATTGCTCATTGGGCAGTCTCATTTGTTTGCGCCCGCTGCGGCGGTTGTTATGAATCGGTACAGCGCGATCCGGCCCTCTCTTGTTCACGCAAAAGGCGTTATTCAGGGCCGACTAAGTAGTTCAGTCGCTTGCCTCATCCTTGCTTGAAGCCCTGGAAAAACAAGCCTGAATCGAGTCCACTCCTGGTCTGAAGTAACCGAGATCGCCCCGCCATGGGCCTCGACGATGGCTTTGGTAATCGACAGCCCCAAGCCTGCCCCGTCAGAAGCTGGGTGCCTGCGTGCTGAGTCTGCGCGATAGAAGCGCTCGAAGACTCTCTGCTGGACATCCAATGGAATCTCCTTGCCCGTGTTTTTGACAGTGACTTCAATTCCACGCGACGAACTTTCGATTCTGACGCCCACGACACCGCCGACTGGTGCATGCCTGAGCGCATTGGATAGGAGGTTGCTCAAGGCACGTCTGAACATCAAACGATCGCCATAGATTCGCCCATCACCTTCCACGCTCATCAAGATGCGTTTTTCGTCCGCAACGGCTTCATAAAATTCAACGAGTTCGCGAGCTCCTTGTGCTGCCGAGAAGGACTCCTTATGGGGCAGGTCTACCCCCCGCTCTGTCTTGGCGAGGAATAGCATGTCTGATACCACCCGAGCCAAACGCTGCAATTCCTCTGCGTTGGACGCCAGCGTATCTTGGTATGTCTTAAGGTCGCGTTGGGTGGACAGCGTCACCTGTGTTTGGGTGAGGAGATTGCTGATGGGTGTGCGAAGTTCATGTGCCAAATCCGCCGCAAAATCAGCAAGCTGTTTGAAGTCGTTCTGCAGGCGACCCAACATCTCATTGAGTTCCCTTGCCAAATCTGCCATTTCAATCGGGACGGCATCCTCGGGCATGCGCTCTTGCAACTGTTGGCCTGTCACTGCAGCGGCGCGACGTTTCATTGCGCGCAGCGGAGACATGCCTTGATGAGCCGCGAACCAAGCCAAGAATCCGCTTAGAAGAATGGCCAGCACAGCATAGATCGCAATGCTGCGCCGGAGCTCCCTCATGAATTCTTGGTGGTGCTGCGTATCGACGGCGAGTGATATTTGGAGCGGCCCGGCCATTCCCTGAACCATGCCAGCAGTAAAGCTCATCTCATGGAACTCGCGACCGCCACTCCTCCAAGACTGAAGCCCGTGGCCGTCGTCATTCGTGATGAATGATGCTTGCGTAGTCGGGCCGCTGTATCCGTTGGTCTGGTACAACTTTTCACCCTGCGGTCCTTTGACCAGAGCGTAAAGGCTGTGGTGATGGCTCAATGCTTCGTTCAGGCGACTGCGAGCTTCTTCATGGGATCGAGAACTGGCCAGAATGCCCTCGATCAGGTGCTTTTTATCATCCAAGGCGGCGCTATCGAGGTCGACGAAGTGCCTATCAGCCTCTACCATGAAAAGAAGCGCCAAGCCCAGGATGACCGAACTGGCCAGCGCTATAAAAAAGATGGTGAGGCGGGATGTCAGTGACAGCCTGCGAAACATCTAGCGACCCTCCGGCGCTTCGAGCACGTAGCCCATGCCGCGTACAGTTTGGATCAGCTTGAACTGGTGATCATCATCGATCTTGACGCGCAGACGCCTCATGGCCACCTCGATGACGTTAGTGTCGCTGTCGAAGTTCATGTCCCAAACCTGAGAGGCGATCAGCGACCTGGGCAGGACTTCTCCCTGCCTACGCATCAGCAGTTCCAGCAATCCAAACTCCTTGGCGGTAAGATTAAGGCGCTTGCCGTCTCGGGTGACGCGGCGGCGTAGCAGATCAAGTTGGAGGTCTGCCACCTGCAAGGTCGTGGATTCGGTGCCACTACGACCGCGGCGCACAATGGTGCGAACTCGGGCCAAGAGCTCGGCAAAGGAAAACGGCTTGACGAGGTAATCGTCGGCGCCTAATTCAAGCCCCTTCACGCGATCTTCCACCTGATCGCGGGCGGTGAGAAACATGGCTGGCACTTGTAGGCCTTCATGACGTATCGCCTGCAGGACCTCCCAACCGCTCATGCCCGGCATCATCACATCCAGGATCGCGAGATCGTAGTTACCGCCAAGAGCTAGGTGAAGGCCGTCGGGCCCATTTCTGGCCAAGTCCACAACGAAACCGGCCTCGATCAGTCCCTGGCGCAGATATGCCCCGGTCTTAGGCTCATCTTCCACAATCAAAATTTTCATTGGCAACTGACCCTCTTTGGCAGACCTGAGTATGACGACTTCCATTTATTGCGATGGCGAGATGACAAATATGTAATCTTTTCGACATCGTGCTGACGACTTGGTATTTTAATAATTCCCCCTGTCTATGTTACCGATCACATTGAGGAAACCATGCTCGTCAGACGTTCACTATTATTCGCACAGACATGTCTCGCCCTGAGTTGTGCCATGTTAGCTGGTGTAGCCGCGGCCCAAGCCAACAAAGAGCCCGTGAAAAATCTTTCGGTGGTGGAAGTTGAGTACAAGTCTGCACTTAGTGACTTCCGCCCCTACAACGACCAGGCCATTCAGTCCTGGGTCAAAGCCAACAACTTGGTAGGTCGTATTGGAGGCTGGCGCAGCTATGCCAAGGAGGTCGCGACAGGTGAGGCCCTAAAGGATGCCTCTGAAGTGCCTGATACGCAATCTAGTCATCATGGGGGAGTCAAGCCATGAAGCGCATCCCAAGCACCTCGCTAGGGAAACTGGCGCTATCCGCGATCGCCTTGGCCACGCTTGCCGGTTGCGCCACTGTTAGCCTCGAACAAAACGTTGCCCGGGTGAACGAGGAGGCCAAGAGTTTTGCCGAAGGGCAGATTTCTCTCGCGCGGACTGCCGATGAGCGCGAACAGCGTGCGCAGGCGGCCCAGAAGCTGCTTCAAAACATTCTGGGTCAGCGCGAGGCGGTCCAGCTGGCGCTCGTCAACAGCCCATCGCTCCAGGCGCTGCTGGCTCAAGGTTGGGCGGAGTCCGCAGATGCGGCACAGGTGGGCAGAATTGCAAACCCGGTCTTCTCCCTGGAACGCATGGTGGCCGGTGATGCGCTGGAGTTAAACCGTGCGCTTTCCTTTGGTCTGCTCGATATTCTGACCCTCCCTAGTCGCCAGGGAATCGCCAACCGTCGCATCGAAGTGGCCCATCTGCGACTGTCGAGTGATGTGGTCGACCAGGTCACCCGCGTGCGCCAGGCATGGGTCCGCGCCGTGGCTGCCCAACAGACGCTTCAGTATGCCAAGCAGGTGTATGAAAGCGCTGCAGCGAGTGCCGAACTGGCTCGCAGGATGCAGGCCATAGGCAACTTCAATCGCCTCACACGGGCTCGTGAGCAGGCCTTCTATGCGGACGCAGGGACCCGATTGGCAACAGCAACTCACCAAGTAACTGCTGCCCGCGAAGAGTTCGTACGCGTACTCGGTCTGGATGCCCAACAGGCCCAGATGCTCAAACTGCCGGACCGCTTGCCTGAACTACCCAAACAGGCGCTCGATCCGCAGGGCGTTGCGACGTTTGCTACGCGTAACCGCCTCGACATCCGTCTTGCCCAAAGCACACTGGATGCTTCCGCCAGAGCCCAGGGTTTGAACATGGTCACCAGCATCACCGACATTGAACTGAGGGCCATGCGCAACACCAGCACGAACAGCGTGGCGGGTGAGCGCAGCGTAGCGCGAGGGTATGAAATCGCGGTACGCCTGCCCATCTTTGATTGGGGGGGCATGCAGCGCGATGCCATGAACGCACGCACCTTGGCCGCAGCCAATCAGCTTGAGGCGACCGTCCGCTCGGCGGGTTCAAGCTTGCGAGAAAGCTACTCATCCTATCGCACGGCTTATGACATTGCACGGCACAACCGGGACGAGGTGATACCGCTTCGTAAGGTGATCTCAGAAGAGAACCAACTGCGCTACAACGGAATGATCATCGGCATCTTCGAGTTGCTGGCGGACTCACGTGATCAGGTCTCTACGGTCATGGCTGCGATCGGAGCCGAGCAGCAGTTTTGGCTAGCGGATGCCGCGCTACAAGCCTCACTGGTCGGGCGACCGATGAACACTCCGCTGGCAGCCATGCCCAGTGCGCCAGCCGGTGGCGCTGCGCCTCATTGAATGAAAGATACAACGATGACTTCCAGAAGAGACTTTTTTAAGTACGCCGGGATTGCTGGTGGTGCCGTGGCCGCCAGCGCGGTCAGCCGCGTGGCGATGGCCGCTCTGCCTGAGCCTGTAATACAGACCAGCCCTAACACCATGGCGCCGCTTGTCCCCAACAGCGGACGCGCCTACAACCCGGTGGTGACGCTGAATGGATGGACTTTGCCATGGCGCATGAATCAAGGCGTCAAGGAATTTCACCTGGTCGCCGAACCAGTAGTGCGGGAAATGGCCCCTGGCTTTAAAGCCCATCTCTGGGGCTACAACGGCCAGAGCCCGGGGCCCACGATTGAAGTGGTCGAGGGCGATCGCGTACGGATCTTCGTGACCAACAAGCTGCCAGAGCATACCTCCATTCACTGGCACGGGCAGCGCCTGCCCAACGGCATGGACGGTGTGGCCGGACTGAACCAGCCGGCTATTCCCTCCGGCAAGACGTTTGTTTACGAGTTCGTCGCGCGCCGGCCTGGCACCTTCATGTACCACCCGCATGCTGATGAGATGACACAGATGGCCATGGGCATGATGGGCTTTTGGGTGACCCATCCTAAGGTCAAGAATGATCTGATTGATGAGGTCCAGCGAGACTTCTGCTTCCTACTCAACGCCTATGACATCGATCCGGGCAGCTACACCCCCAAGATCATGACAATGCTGGACTTCAACCTGTGGAGCTGGAATAGCCGGATATTTCCAGGCATTGACAGCCTCAATGTTCGCCTGAACGACAAGGTGCGTATTCGCATTGGCAATCTGACGATGACGAACCACCCCATACATTTGCACGGCCATGAGTTCCTCGTCACTGGTACGGACGGTGGCCCGACACCCAAGAGCACCCGCTGGCATGAAGTGACGACCGATGTGGCCGTCGGTCAGATGCGACAGATCGAGTTTCTGGCAGATGAGGAAGGGGACTGGGCCTTCCACTGTCACAAAAGCCATCACACCATGAACGCCATGGGTCATAACGTTCCGACATTGATTGGTGTGGATCACCGTGGCATCGCCAAGAAGATCAATAACCTGATTCCAGACTACATGGTCATGGGTGAGCGTGGTATGGCCGACATGACTGAGATGGAAATGCCCATCCCTGACAACACCGCTGCGATGATGACTGGCCAAGGCCCCTTCGGATCGGTCGAAATGGGTGGCATGTTCAGCGTTCTGAAGGTCCGCCGTAATCAAAAGCCGGGGGACTACAAGGACCCGGGTTGGTACAAGCATCCCGAAGGCACGGTAGCCCATGAGTACACCGGGCCGTTGACTGAACCAGCGCGCTTCAAGGCGGAGGGTGGGCAGTCCATGCCTCGCGCCCAGATGCCCGCCAAAACGACCGAAGTCAAGGTGCGCAAGCCCTCATCACATAGCAATCACTGAATTTTTTTTCCGGAGTTAACGAATGAAACCCAAGTACATCACTTCTCGCCAAATCTTTGTTTTGGTTGCTCTGACCCTGTCAGCGTCGGCTTTTGCGGCTGGAAAGCACGCCGGTGGGCATGGCCATGCTGACGAGGAAACCGCAATTGGCAAACCAGGTGTTGCCTCCAAGGTAACGCAGACCATCAATGTCGATATGACGGATAACATGCGTTACACACCCTCATCTATTCAGGTCAAGCAAGGAGAGACGGTCCGCTTTGTTGTCAAGAATCAAGGAAAGGTCAAGCACGAATTGAGTCTGGGCACCCAGAAGGAATTGCTCGAGCATCTGGAGCAGATGAAAAAATTCCCAGATATGGAACATGACGAACCTGGCAAAGTGACACTATCTCCAGGACAGCAAGGCGAAATTGTTTGGCAATTCACGAAGACTGGAACCGTAAATTTTGCCTGCTTGATGCCAGGCCACTACGAAGCTGGGATGAAGGGCGCGATCAAGGTTGGCAAGAAGTAATTTCATTACAGGAAAGGGCTGCTGAAATGACTGACAAAAACAGTTCAAAAAATTCAACGAGGCGGTTGCTATTGTTGGGAATAGCTTCAATGTGCTCGTCCTCAATTGCTATTGCAGCCAGCCCAAACGCTATAGCTATACAAGTCTGGAAAGACCCTAACTGTGGCTGTTGCAAAGACTGGATTATTCATTTAGAAAAGAATAATTTTTCTTTGAAAGTAAACGATCAAGGTAATAACGCAGCGCGGGCTCGACTGGGTATGCCTCAAAAGTTCGCTTCATGTCATACAGCTCTGGTCGGTGGATATGTGATTGAGGGGCATGTGCCAGCCGAAGACATTCAACGTTTACTCAAAGAAAAACCACAAGCGTTAGGTCTTGCCGTTCCGGGGATGCCTATCGGATCTCCTGGAATGGACGGTCCTGTCTACGGCGCAAGGCGTGACGCGTATCAAGTCTTGCTAATCCAAAAAGACGGATCATCAAAAGTTTTTAACTCTTACTCATGAGGAAAATATGAAAAATATTCAAACCAAAATTGCAACTTTACTATTGACCATTGGTGCGGCTCTTCCCTTAAGCAGTTTTTCCCAAGCTGTCATGGATCACAGCAAGATGAACATGTCTCAAATGACGCCGTCTTTAACCGACGGAGAGGTCAAGAAAATTGATCTCGAAACTGGCAAGGTCACGATCAAACACGGCGAAATCAAACATATGGATATGCCGGGAATGACAATGGTATTTACTGCTAAAGATAAGAGTTTATTGACCAGCATCAAGCCAGGCGAAAAAATTAAGTTTATGGTGATCAATGAAGGTGGCAAGATGATCGTCACTGACATCCAGCTAGTTCAGTAAGAAAACGTCGCTGCATCGAAAATGTGCAGGGCTCCCTGTTCATTGGGCGTCATAGCCTGTTGTGCAAATTGGCCCATGCATCAATGGATCCTATCCGTCAGCACTGGATAGGATGTGTGGTAGCGGTCATTGGCCTATGACCGAACTGACCGGCTGCCGAGCCTGATGGTTAAAGATCGACCGACCGCTACTGGCAGAAAGCCCACAAATGACTGCGGGACACGACCGGCAGCAACCGCTACAAACAAGTCAACGTCTTAAAAGATGTGACCGGCTGCAATGGGTCGGAAGCTGACTGACAAAATTTGTGTTGCGAAATAGGAATTTGACATTAAATGCGGGGGGGTACCGTTCAACCCATGAAAGAGTCAGTGTCAAAGCCATTGATCTCATTGACTGTCCACTGACAGTAATTTTGGAAACCACACACGCAGAATCACGTTTAACAATGGCTGAGACACAACGCGGCAAGCCAATCTGGGATACGTGTGTTGACCGGGCTGGGCCTGTCAAGCTCTTGAAACGAGCCGACTGTGGTCAGACTGCTGTTGGTTGGGTGGGAGCAACGACCCTTGAAGAAAGACGGCGGTAATGGGGGCCTCGCTGGTTGAAAACCAGGTTGACCAAGGTGGGTCCAGAGAAAAACCATTGACCAGATGCCCAAGTTTCAGATGTCGGTTTGATTTGATGTGCGACCAAGGGGTCATCGATTGATCTCACGGGAGAAGATGACCACTTCCATTCGCCATTCAGGGGATGGGTAGATCCAGTGTTTGCACTTGAGATCAATTTCATGAAATAGATCGAGTGCGATAGGCGCAATCTCTGGCAACACCTTCACCCAAGACTGGCAATGGTGGTAAGCGTTGAGGGCCAATTCTCGTAACTCTTGAGAGGAAATCAGTTCTGATTTCTTGACAAGCAAGATGAGCGCAACCAACGCTTCAAATGTCCCGATTTCTGCCAACCGATAGGCCGTTTCTTCATCAAATTTCTGGAAACGATCTGGTTGCGGGATGGCCTGAAGCATTGGAGGTGCTGAAACCATCAGGAGATCCGTGATAGCAGGGGCTAATGCTTTCAGCTGATCGTCAATCCATCTCTGATTGAGCTGATCCCCACGCAACACAGCCCAAATAGGCGAATCAAAGTAGGACGCAGTACCGGGATAGTTTTGATCGGCAATATCAACTGAATATGGCTTGCCGACCATTCTTTGCGGGACACGTAAACCCGTTTGATAGCCATCCCATTTACGCGGGCGTACCACCCCTGCCTCTTTGTGTTTGACGATGGACGGCTCTATTGCCAACTCAATGGCGTAGGCACTTGGCAAACCCGACCTGGCTTTGACGGCATAAAACCAGACCTTCGTGCGCAAGACATCAATCGGATTTCGCTTGGTGCGACCCGGCTTTGGCGGTTGCAAAAAGGTGGGCATGGTCATGGTGTACAGAAACTCCGATTATCCGTTCGGGTTCCACAATTGCTAACTTTCGGAAACACTGCGTGACAACCGTAGAGAGACCCGAACAAATGACCACGAGTTCATGCGAGCCAGGCACCTTGGCAGAAAAATTGAAAACAGAAATGGAGCAAACCCATGGCCCACTGCTGGGAGGCCTGCGGTTGGCCAACGCTCTGGGACACGCCAGTGTGGCGGGGCTAAGACAAGCCAGATACCGTGGTCAAGTCGCCGTAACGCTGTTCACGTTGCCACATCGACGAGGTTTTTATGCACTCACCAGAGATGTCGCCCACTGGCTTGCGCAGGCACGAATCACGTCTAGCGCTGAATAAAACAAGGAGGGAAAAACCAGAACGACGCTAAATCTAGCCACCCAGAAACGCAAAAGCCCGAGGCGGACACCTCGGGCCTAGCGTCCGACCGAAGCCGAATCAAGTAGTACCTTGTGGGTTGGAGTATCGGTCGAGCATCCCCTCATGTCAAGTGGGCGGGAGTGGGTTAACTCACCCCGAGTGCATGCCTCCTGCACTCGTTTGACCAAAGGAGCAGTCCATGAGGCTACCCGTTCATTTGCAGCGTGACATTGCACGCCAGCACTTTTATGACCCGACGTTGGCTCACCGAGCAATTTCAAGAACAACTGGGACGCACCACGACACGATCCGAAAATTTCGACAGCAAGTGGATGCCTCTGGCTTGAGTTGGCAAGAGCTTTCGCCGTTAGATGATGATGCCTGGCGGGCAGCACTTGGAACCCAAGATCGGTCTGTTGCGCAACTCAAGACGCATCCAGATTGTGAATGGATTCATACCGAAATGCGGCGACCCGACGCAACTCTAGAGCGTCTTTGGCGAGAGTGGCGCGAGACCACCCCTGACGGGGTGGGCTACTCACAATTTGCCATGCTCTATAGCGCTTGGACAAAAAATCAGCATGTGGTGATGCGACGCACGCACCGACCAGGTGAAAAGCTGTTTGTGGATTTTGCGGGCCGGACCGTTGAAATCCGAGATCAAAACGGTGGCCCATCGACCTTTGCTCAAATCTTTGTGGCTGTGCTTGGGTACTCAAACTACACGTACATCGAAGCCACGGCAAGTCAGACCACCAAAGACTGGCTGAAATGTCACGCCAATTGTTTCGAGGCTCTGGGTGGTGTGCCAGAGTGGGTCGTCAGCGACAACCTTAAAGCGGCCGTTTGGCGGCGTGAACGGGATCGAACGGTGATCAACCCAGCCTACAGAGATTGCCTCAGCCATTACGACACGGCACCTCTACCAACGGGAGCACGAAAGCCCAAACACAAAGCCAAGGCTGAAGTGGGCGTGCAAATCGCTCAACGATGGGCTTTGTTTTCACTTCGTGATCGCATTTTCTTCAGCCTTGCCGAGTTGAATGCAGAACTCCGTATCAAGGCCGAAGAAATGAATCGCCATCCATTTAAACGGCTACCAGGCTGTCGATTGGATCGCTTTCTGGAAACAGAAAAAGCGAGCCTCAAGCCATTGCCTGGAACGGCATTTGAATTGAGTGATTGGCGATATAGCGTCAGGGTACAAGATGACTATCACGTCGAACATCAAAGACGCTTCTATTCAGTGCCTCACACGCTAGCACGAGAAAGCGTGGACCTCAGGTTTACATCCACTGTGATTGAAATCTTCCACCGAGGTCGAAGGGTTGCCCTTCACCCTTTAATTGAGACACAAGGAGATGCCAGCACGATACCAGAGCATCGGCCCGTCATTCACAGCCGAGTGCTTGATGCCGAACCTCGGGCATTGTTGGCATGGGCGATGAATGTCGGCGGCAATGTGGAGTTGATGATTCGGCATCAACTTGAAAACCGAAGCGACATCACAAACGGCGTCAAAGCTGCACGACGAATGCGTGACCTCGCAAGGGACTACGGTGAGGCCCGATTTGAAGAGGTCTGCGCCTACGCGATGCCATTGAATATCACCTCACTTCGCAGCATCACATCCATCCTCAAAGAGGATGCAGACAAACGTTTTTCTATCACTCAAGCACCAAAAGTCAAAGTCATTGGTGAATTGCGTGGTCCTAGTTATTTTGGAGAATCAGCATGAGCAGCACGCAACAAACCATCACTCGCCTTCGAGAGCTCAAGCTCGTTCCAATGGCCGATGCTTACGACATGCAGCTTCAGCAACCCAAATTGCATGATGTCAGTTTTGATGATCGCTTTGCAATGCTTGTTGATCACGAGGCATCCGAGCGTGAGGCCCGAAAGTTGAAGCGTTTGATCCGAGGCGCAGGGATGCCTGAATTGGCTTCATTTGAGGATGTGGAATACAAGGTAAACCGTGGACTAGACAAGGCACAGTTGGCATCTTTGGCAAGCTGTGATTGGATAAGGCGTCAGCAAAATTTGATCATCCAAGGCGCTACGGGTGTTGGTAAGACGTGGCTTGCGTGTGCATTTGGCCAGCAGGCGTGCAGGCTGAAAATGCCAGTCCTTTTCTATCGCGCCAGTGATCTTTACGGATCAATCACAGAGTCATTGCTTGATGGCTCATTGCCCGCTCTGAAGCTGTCATTGAGCAAACCAAGTTTGTTGATACTTGACGATCTGGGTTTGGGTGAGATGAATCAACATGCGTCGCAGTTCTTGCTTGATGTGATTGATCGTCGAATGCGCACAGGCTCATTGCTCATCACAACGCAGTACCCAACCGATCAATGGCATGGGTTTTTTCCTGATCCCACGCTGGCTGATGCGATATTGGATCGCGTGGTGCATCAATCGCATCGGTTATCCCTGAAGGGGGAGTCCATGCGAAAAACAATGGCTCGAAAAAAAATGCAATCCAGCTGATAGTCTGAGTAGTCAGATTGACCATGTCAGTCTGACTACTATCCTGGTCAAATCGCCATACTTTTTTCTTTGGTCAACTTGCTGGACTGAGTGGTCAGCTTTGACTGGAAGTGATGGTCACGAGGGATTGGAGCGGATGGTCAATAGGTTCTGGAATACGCAGATGGTGGCGCAGCGATGGAGACTGTTCCAAACTCCATGATTCGCCTGCGATTAAAAGAGGGGACTCATCAAATCACCTTCAATGTTGGAGGCAAGACCTTTGATCGAACAATTTCAGGTACGAAGGGAGAAGTTCAGTTACTAGGGATTACGGGTACCGATTGGATCTGGGGCAACTCTTCACATTGGTGGACAGATGACTCAGTTGATCAACTCAAACGGCGCGCACTGCGTTCCCGTTTGATCAAAGACATCACTTTGCTTTGATGTTCTGGGGCCCCCGCCATGACTGGTTGTCATTGGCGGTGGGAGTGGCAGTGACGTTCATGGCGCAAACACTCAACACGCTTGGTTTGGTGTCATGAATGCGAATGTGGATGGTGAACGTCCGGGAAATGAGCATGCTCGTGTTTGATTTTTGCATGCTTGTGAGCATGTGAATGAGGCTCAACACCATCCCATTCAAAGTCATGAACATGAAGGTGGTGTTCGTCATGACGGTGAGCGTGCCCATGAAAAAGTTCTACGTGGGTATGTTCATGCGCATGACGTTCGGTCAGATGCAACCAAACACCAACCGACATCAAACCCATTGCCATCCAAAAGGCCATGCTGGTGGCTTCACCAAAAACAGCAATCGCGATGGTAGCGCCTACAAATGGTGCTGTTGAAAAATAAGCACCGGTTCTCGCAGTACCCAGTTCGCGAAGTGCCAGCACAAACAACACCAAGCTCAGGCCATATCCGAAGAATCCAATCAGCAACGCCGACGAGAGCATCGGCAAAGCGGGCCAACTTGCACCGAGCGCTAACCCCAGCACCGTATTGACGCATCCCGCGACCAAGCCTTTGCTCCCCGCTATGAACAAGGCATCTGAGGCTGAAACTTTGCGCGTTAAGTTATTGTCAATGGCCCAAGCAAGGCAAGCTCCGGCCAATGCAAGCGGTCCGATGCCAGAAGCTATGGTTTCCCCACTGGGCCATGCCAATACGGCTCCACCCAAGACAATCAGCGCCATACCCAAAACGATTCGGCGATCGGTGCTTTCTTTGAACACCAGCCAAGCCAAAGCGGCTGTCAGCACGGATTCCAGATTCAAGAAAAGTGAAGCCGTGGAAGCGCTTGTGTGCGAAAGCCCCACCATCAAAAGCAGTGGCCCCAGAATCCCACCAAAAGCAATCGCGCCGAACAACCAGGGCCACTCTTGGCGCGCAATGCCCGAAGACTTCCAGCCTCGATCACGAATCAGCCGGATCATCGCCAAACCCAAGCCGCTGCCCAAATAAAGTAAGCCCGCTAACATAAAGGGAATGGATGAGTTTGGCCCATCTCCCAGAAGTTGTTTGGCGAAGGGCGTACTGGCTCCAAACAAAAAGGCCGCTCCTAAGGCCGCAAGCGCTGAACGGTGCAGGCTGCTCATCTGCAAGCCTTTCGACACATGCAATAAACAAAATGTTGGTCGGTACCAACGAGAGTGTGATGCATTTACTCTTAGTCTTTAAGTAAAAAATGCCTCAGCAAATTTGGCAGGCGATGTAGCTGACATCCTATCGCATACCAAGGGACAGCAGGGTCACAACCTGTGGAACAAGGAGAAAGCGCAACTTTGTCCCGGTGGTGTTTGTGAAATACCTCCCAATCAAATTCCCAAGATGTCCATGTCGCGAGTAGCAATCGTGCTGGTTTTTTTCGCAGCTGTGTTCACTATTTCCCAACGGATCTAAAGCACAGCGCCTGAGAGGGTAAGTGACTTACGTCCTGAGACACCCGCAAAACAGGCTGTAAGCATTGGTCCAGCAGAAGTTGAGCTGTGTAGGGTGCCCGACTTTGCAAAAGCGATGTGGCACGAGGAAAATTGGAAATTGCACAATAACTGCAAGTAATGACCACTTTGGGTCGATGGAGGTTGGTCCGACCAGGTTGCACAAACGCCTGCAATCAGCCTGAAGCTCAGGTTGATGCAATATTCTTATCGTCCGCTTATGGCCTCTACCTCACCCTCAAGGCAGTGATAGGTGACCGGGTCTGAATTGGCCATATTTCAACGAAATCATTTCGCTATGAGACCAACCCGTTCAACCGAAAGGCTTCGATACGACGATCTGATGCGCAAAATCCATGCCGATCAATTTCACGTTCACATAAATATTTATATTGATCAAAACTCCTACATACCGGACTCGAAATAGCCTTCAAAGGGTGAGCAAAATTATGCTCATCGTTGGAGAGCGAGAGGTTGTTCATCTTGCAAAATTGAGCAAATTGCAGGCGCATAAAACCGAACAGGTCGCACGTGCGGACTGAAAAGACTTGAATTTTGTAGTCAACCAACCGTAGGTAAAAGTACCCTCCTGAGTAGACCAGGATTGATTTGATTCGTCGTCTGGGAGCGATGGACACATGGTGGATTTTCCAACCATCACAGAGTTCAACACTTGGCGCTGTGTGCCAACCATCACGCTCGGACCAAGTCAAACAAAGACCTGACCCACACTTTTCTTTCATCGCTTGGGCAAGGTTGTCATGATCCAAAACTCTTTGTGATTTGCTTCGTCCGATTTTTCGTGTCAGCGCCAAGGGTTCATCCACAAAGCTTGTGAATTCCAGACTTCGTGCAGTAGGCCGGGTCACTGTGATCTGGAAAAGGTTTAACTGACGAATTTCATCGGTTGACCAAGTGCATCGTCCCTGTTTGATCTTGTATTCAACAAATCGCTCTGCTTCTTTCCAAACTGCCAGGCAGTAAAGGCCAAAGACGTGACTTCGGACCCATAATGAATTCTCTGCTTTTGACGCCCTCTGAAGGTACTGCTCAAATCCAACGGACGCCTCGCCCAAGAACTCTGAAAATTTGCATCTGTACCACCCTACTTCTGGGGGGAATTTATTACGCTCATCCCAGCGCCTTATGTCCACCGTCGGCTCAACGGTTCTGGCCCAAATCAGCTCTATGAATGCAAGACGGGCTTGCCGGTTGGATCGCAGCAGTGCCGCAATCGCCTCTGGCGTTATGCACTTTCTGAATTGCCACACCCAATAATCAGATCGCGGAACCACGTGCCGACGCAAATACCGCGCTACAGATTTGTAGACATCTGTTGGTACAAAACTCATTCTCCAAAAATCAGTGTGACCACCCTGCTCGACTCCCAGCCGAGGTTTATTTGGTAGCTCTCGAAATTCAATACTCTTAGTTCTGTAGGCGTAACGGTAATTAGGTGTTTCATATTTGATCAATGCATTCGGATATGCGATAGCTTGGATTTCACACAATTCTTTGAGTCGAATGAGCCATTCTTCCTCGTGCAAAGCATCAAATTTTCTGTTCATGTACGAGGCCACATAAATGGCGCTCAACGATGTCAACCAATCGGCAAGCGGCTTGAGTTTTTCGGTGTCGATCAAACGATGATCGTTTCCGTGCAAGCGCGCTGGATCGAAATACTTCAGGCTTGAACATTGGCAAGTATTTGGATAGGCAAGAGACATGGCATCAACACGCTCTCCATCGTTCTTCATGCACGAACATTCGACGTGCAGAGGCTCCTCGTGGATCGGGCACTGAGTAAGCAATTTCAGTGAAAAGAGCCTGGTGTGATATCCCAACTCCAAGCACTTTGGGCAGTAGCCGTTTTGGGGTGTGAACAAGAATTGCCAGCAGTATGGAATGAATCGATGATCACAAAATGAAAACAATTGAACTGGCTCACCCATCAATCGAGCCAAAACTCGAAGATCAACATTTTGAACCGAACGGCTTTGACTCTGCGCACGTTTCGCCCTGGGTGAAAAATCTTCACTCAGTGGAAAGTCAGAAATTCTGAGTTTGTTCAAGTGGGCCAGTTTTCTCAATGTCAGCCAAAGTGACGTGTAGGGCAACAGCGTGCCTGGCTTCCATGTCAGAGTTGTCATGCGCTTACCCCTTTGGTGTTCGTCCCCTTGGTGCCCCCGCTGAAATAATCGCCATCAGGGCACCATGGCCAGAATGCTCGACGATTTCACTGATGGATTTTTTTGACAGCACATCAGACACCGCTCGTCCAGACGCCAGCAAAAGGAGAATCCGTCTGCACACCACAGAGATGGTTTTCATTGGAATTTCATGCGGCCCGTCATAGCGATGCGGCAATTGGTTGATGAACTCTTCCCAAAGTGGTGCCGCATAACTGGCAAGGCGAAATCCATTGCTCCAAAGCTCAGGGATGATGCTGGCAGTAAAAGAAATGCCCGATCCAACAGGCCATTCAGAGCCTTCGTCATACCCGGACATCACGTACCCCAATTGCGCCTCATCGCAAATGCCATGAAACCTGGCAGCGGTAAGCAAGAACCTCGCAGCGACATGTGCACCGCCAGCCATGGCGAGATTGATCGGGTCATCCCGAAATTGAACAGAAGCGATGGAAATCACACACAACCGAATCCTCTTTTTCTCCAGCATGCTGTGCAGCTCGACAAGCCACAACCACTCGCGCATCGTCATGCCTTGTGCTTCGTCAATCACAAGTACAACAAAACGTCCGCCCGCCTGTGCTGACAATTGTTCAAAACGGTCCACGAGCATTCCCAAGCGTTCCGTTGGGCTACGGGTTGATCTGGCCAACCGATGCTTGGCTGCTTCCAGCAAATTTGCATAAAACCGCCCGGATGCGCTGGCACCGCCCGATTCGGTATGACTCCAGATCACCATCGGTATGAATCCTCCATACCTGGCAGCAAGCAAGCCTTCGAGCCAGTTATCCACAGCGCTAGATTTACCCAGTCGAGAGGCCCCATAAATGGTGGCACCATCAAATTGATCGTCCAGCCATCGTCCGATGGTGCTCACCATTTTTTCAATGGCGGGGGTGAACAACGAGTAATCTCTCGTGACCAGGGGATGGTCTTTGGGGATGTGCTCTGGAACGAGCTGAAAGTCTGAGTTTTCCATCACCAGGTCTTTGCCATGCGCATCTTGGGAAGTGGAGCGCTCTGGCTTGCAGATTTGGGTTTCGGCTCAGGTGGCGGTGAGGTGCCCTTCGTTTTCTTGGATGCTCCGGAGACCTTGGTCAGCTCTTCGGGCATGGCCTGACGGTTGATTTCACCCATGACGTCTGGCACCGAAAAGTTCGGCTCTTTCATTTCATCCAGCGCTTGAGTGCTTGTCATCATGATTCGTCGCGCCTGCAGATAGGCCGGATGAACAGGTAGCTTTTTATTGGCATGTATCTCAGCGTATTCAATTAACGCCTGGACGGGATCCCTATTGCCGGTCAGAAATAACAATCGCTTTGTCGCAAGTGCCCGAATGGCTTGCCGCATGTAAAGGGTGTGGGGTGATCGGTGCCACGGCGGTTGAACATGGACGGTTCCGTAGATCAGACCATTTGAATCGGAGACTGTGGCCCAGCGTGCGTCTGTTTCGTCATCCAGTTGAAGCCATAGTTTTTTACCGAGAAGATCCGGACGTTGAACCAGCCACTCGGAGGTGTATTTGGCGTTCTCAAAGTTGAAATACGGTCTTTTGCCCGTGTATTCGCCGCCAAGCAATGTGCAGACCTTTCTGCTTCCCGCCATTCTTTTAACGAGCTCTGGGTCAGCGTGACGAATGCGATTTTTTGTTTTGGAAGACAAGAAGTCCATTTGAGCTAGAGGACTGCGATAGCCCAGACCTGTATGTGGCGTGGCGTTGTAGTTCGCGATGGTGACATCCAGCAACTCCTCAGCATAGTCAAGTTGGAACTGGACCTCCGCAGCAATTTTTTCTGGATCTCGTCCTTTCTTATCTTCGTGACTGCTGCCTGTGCTCGGAGAGAGTCGGTGCATGGTGCCAGAGGCCAAAACCCTGAAAAACGACTCAATGAATGGCCGATCATCTTTGCTGCGCCTTGAACTGTAAGACGTAGGGTCTTGGGGTTTGATGACCTTGGCGCCAACAATATGCAGCAATGGCTCCTCGACTCTGGGGCAAACGTTGGCCAATGCGCCATCAACGCTGAACTCATTCCAGCAAGCTGACAAATAGACTTCAGAGTGTGCGGATGGCAAGGCCGCGCCTTCTGCGTACCCATCCTCACAAAACGTCAAGGTTCTTGGGGCCCACTTGGATAAAGCATTTTTGATGGTGATCAGAACGTCGAGCGCACTGCATTCGCGTCGCAAGCTGATGTGATACCCCAGAACTGCACGGGATCTGACGTCAATGATCACGATGATCCAGATGCGGCGGATTTTTCTGGGTTCATAACCGCCGTGAGGAGACGGCACCATGACCACCATTCGGCAGTCCAATTTGTGGGCATCACACTCGACCCGATCAAACAGCTTGAAATCAGGTCGTCGGGTTCCATCGGAGGCTTTGGCTTTTGCAATTGCGTCAGGCCCCCCCATTTTTGACATGGCTAAAAAAGGATGCTCTGCCAAAACCTTCTTAATGTACAGACGAACTGACTCATAGCCGAGCGACTCTGAATTGAATGGCCAGGCTTTCTGATCTTCCAAGCCAGCTTTTCTTAGCTCGTCAATGAACCATCGAAAGATCGTTTGAACATTGATTTTAGGGTGTGCAAGAGAATCGGCGTTATTGAGGATTCGTTTGTGAAAACGATCTTTCAAATCTTTGAACTGTGGACGTTCAAGTAGCCACTTCAACGCGCCGGTTGCTCCAGCCCCATTTTCGTGAACAACAGGTGCAGTTTGACGCTCGTAAGCGGTCACACGGAAATGTGGAAGTGCTCCTCGCCAACCAAAAATATCCCCATCTGAGTGCCTTTGAAGGCATCGGTTTGTGATGATTCGGTAGATATTGGATCGTTTTTCACCCGTTTTCTTCTGCAAAACTGCATCGGTAGCACCCTTGAGATACAGCTCAATGGCTTTTTTTCGGGCTAAAAATTTAGTTTTGCGAGCAGCTGACAAGCTGTTCTCATCCACCATAGGCCAATTGCCAAGGTCAATGCTCTGGCTCGATAGCTCAGAATTCGGAGTTGAGCGATATCCAATTCGTCCCGATAAAGCCATAGAACCTCCTAGTTAAAGGTCTATCCAAGACTCATTAAAAAGGAAGAATCACTTAACGTCAACTTTACTTGGAATTCGTAGCATCAACTTTACTTGGAAAGAGACACCCTCCAGAGGGAAGATCCAGCTGTTCGTAGCATCAAATTTACTTGTGTGAACGTTGAATTCACACCAACAGATCACCAACCGGTTTTGACGGGTTTGCTTGCGGGCACGGATGCCGCAGCAGCTGGCGGCAAAACAGGCACTACCGGTACGGGTACGGCTGCCGGTACTTTGGGTGTTGACGACGTACTGACCGGAGCGGCTTGTGTTGTGGCTTCCAGTGCTGCAGCTGGCACAGCCACACCGATTGGCGCAGGCTCATCTGTCTGAGCCTTGGCAGCTCGCGCAGCCTGGCGCTGCAGGCCCGTCTCAATCAATTCCTTGGCGTTTTGGCGGTTGCCACGCACTGCAAAATCGAGTGCCGTCATGCCCAGCTGGTTTTTGACGTCGAGATCGGCACCCGCCTGGATCAATACCTTGACCGCCTCGGGGCTGCCGTACATCGCAGCCATCATCAAGGGGGTGCTGCCGTTGGGCGATTCGGCGTCGATGTAAGCGCTGTTCTCGAGCAAGAATTCGATCACGGCCACCTGGCCCGCGGATGCAGCGTAATGCAAAGGCGTCCAGCCAGGTTTGTTCACATCGGCGTCGTGTTCAACCAGTTGCTTGACCAAAGGCAAATAGCCCTTGAGTGCGGCCAACATCAGGACGCTTTCATCCTTGTCATTTCGGACCTCGGTTTTCACCTTGGGCCAGCCAACCAACAACTGAGCGACCTTGAGCGAGGGCTCGCGCACGGCGATCATCAACCCTGTCATGCCAGCTGGGTTGACGGTATTCGGGTCAAAACCACGCTGCAGCAAAGTCTGAACAGTTTTGACATCGTCAAACTGGACGGCTTTGAAAAAATCCTCGTAAGAGCCCGCAGAAGAACTCAGGATAATTACCAAAAGTCCAATAAAAACAATGAACTTCTTAAAAAATTGAATGTACTGCATGAACAATCAATCGGCTGTTTTGGCAAACAATTTCAAGAAGTTTCGCGTGGTCAACTCGCCAATCGCCGCTGAACTGCTGCCGCGCAACTCGCCCAAAAGCTTGGCCACCAAGGGCACATAAGAAGGGTTATTCAGCTTGCCGCGGTAAGGCACAGGCGCCAGATACGGGCTGTCGGTCTCAATCAAAAGCCGGTCATCGGGCACAAATTTGGCCACTTCACGCAAGTCAGCCGCTGTCTTGAACGTCAAAATCCCCGAAAGGGAAATGTAAAAACCAAGGTCCAAGGCCGCCCTGGCCACGGCCTGGCTTTCGGTGAAGCAGTGGAACACACCACCTGCGCACCCCGCCCCACCGGTTTCGCCCTCTTCTTTCAGGATCGCGATCGTGTCATCCGAAGCCTGGCGTGTGTGAATGACCAAAGGCAAGCCCGTCTGTCGCGCCGCCCGGATGTGGGTGCGAAAGCGTTCGCGCTGCCATTCCATGTCCGCGATGGTTCGCCCGCCTTTGCGCTCGTCCATCTGGTAGTAGTCAAGGCCTGTCTCGCCAATGGCCACGACTTTGGCTCGTGCAGCCCCATCCAGCAAATCCTGCAAGCTAGGCTCGCGCACGCCTTCGTTATCAGGGTGAACGCCCACCGTGGCCCACATGTTGTCGTGGGCCATGGCCAGGTTATGCACCTCGTCAAACTTTTCCATGGTGGTGCAAATGACCATGGCACGGGTCACTTGGGCTGCCAGCATGGCCTCTTGGATGCTGTCCAGCTGGCTCATCAACTCCGGAAAATTCAGGTGGCAGTGGGAATCGGTGTACATGTTTTAACCCTTTGACAAAAGGGTTTGTTGGGCGTCGGCAGTCAGCGCTTCGAGCATCAGACCGGCATTGAAAGGGTGCTCCGCAGTGCGGGCGGACTGCATCAGGCGCTTGAACCAATCGGTCAGCACCGACACCGAGGCGTTGCTCGCGGGCAATTGCGTGGCGTCAAAAAAACGCGGCGCAGCGCCCGATTGGCGCAGCACCAGGTCGTGGCAAAGCTTTTGCAAAGCGTCAATCGCTTGGGCGGGGCTGAGTTCGGCCAAGTGCCTGGCATCGCCTTGGCGCATGGCTTTGGGCAAACCGGCCCACCAGTCGGGCGATAAACCGGCCTCGGCCTGGCGCAGCACATCGGTCGGCCGGCCACCTGCACTGCGCAGCAAAGCCTGCGCCACGGGGGCCTGCACGCCCTGCCCGCTCAGCCAAGTCAGGGCTTCATCGGCCTCGGGCCACTTCATGGTGTGGGCCAAGCAGCGGCTGCGGATGGTGGGCAGCAGCATGTGCGCCGCCTCAGTGGCCAGCACAAAGCGCACGTCGCCAGGCGGCTCTTCCAGCGTCTTGAGCAAGGCGTTGGCCGTGATCGTGTTCATGCGCTCGGCCGGAAACACCAACACCGCTTTGCCACGCCCGCGAGCATCGGTGCGTTGAGAAAACTCCACCGCGTCCCGCATCGCATCGACCCGAATCTCTTTGCTGGGTTTGCGGGTTTTTTTGTCGATCTCGTCCTGGGCTTTTTCCGACAAAGGCCAGCCCAGCTCAATCATCACCGTCTCGGGCATCAGCACGGCCAAGTCGGCGTGGGTGTGCACCGCAATGGCGTGGCAGCTGGCGCATTCACCACAAGCCCCTTGCGGCGTGGGTTTCTCGCACAACCAGGCCGATGCCAAGGCCAGGGCCAATTCGTATTGGCCCAGACCTGAAGGGCCTTGCAGCAGCCAAGCATGTCCCCGCTGGGCCAGCAAGTCGCTAGCCTGTCGGGCAATCCAGGGGGCGTTCAAGACGGCGGTCATGCGGCAGCCCGTTTCAGCCATTCGGTCACCACAAGGCTCACGTCCATGCCCACGGCGTCCATGCTTTGGGCAGCGTCGATGCGGGCAAAACGGTCGGGCATTTCGGCTTGGCGCTTGGCATAGCCTGCACGCACAGCGGCAAAAAAAGCAGCGGGCTGCGACTCGAACTTGTCTGGCACACGGGCTGAGGCCAAGCGCTGTGCCGCTATTTGCGGGTCCAGGTCGAACCAAACCGTCAACTCGGGCTGCCGCAAAGATGGATACCCGCCTTCGCGGGTATGACATGCTTGTGGGATATGACCTGCTTGTTGGGCATGAGCTGCTTGCGGGGTATGAGCTGCTGGTAGGGCATGAGCTGCTGTGGGGTCGGTGATGGGGAGTTGTTGCACCATGCGCTCTAACTGGGCCAACACCTGCCAGTCAAAACCGCGTCCACCGCCCTGGTAAGCAAAGGTGGCATCGGTAAAACGGTCGCACAACACCACATCGCCACGGGCCAAGGCCGGCTCGATCACCTGCACAAGGTGTTCACGGCGGGCCGCGAACATCAACAGGGCTTCGGTCAGCGCATCCATGGGCTCGTGCAGGACCAGCTCGCGCAGCTTTTCAGACAATGGTGTGCCACCCGGCTCGCGCGTGAGGACGACCGTCCTGCCCGCCTGGCGGAACAACTGGGCCACGCGATCGATGTGGGTGGACTTGCCCGCTCCGTCGATGCCTTCAAAACTGATGAACAAACCGCGTGTCATGGTGTGTGAAATTGGGAAAACCCGATTGTCGCAGGCTCAAGCCCTGCATCAATCCTGCACGGTTTTGATGCCGCGCTGGTAACGGTTGACGGCCCGGTTGTGCTCATCGAGCGTGGCGCTGAAATGGCTGCTGCCATCGCCTTTGGCCACAAAGTACAACGCAGAGGTCTTGGCCGGTTGCACCGCCGCCAACAAAGCCGCCTTGCCGGGCATGGCAATGGGTGTGGGCGGCAAGCCTGCGCGGGTGTAGGTGTTCCAGGGGTTGTCGGTCTGCAAGTGGATGCGGCGCAGGTTGCCATCAAAGGCTTCGCCCAGGCCATAAATCACGGTGGGGTCGGTCTGTAAACGCATGCCGATGCGCAGCCGGTTGTTGAAAACGCCCGAAATCAGGGGCCGGTCAGCACCCTTGCCGGTTTCTTTTTCGACAATGCTCGCCAAGGTCAGGGCTTCTTCAAGCGACTTGACCGACACACCGGCTTGGCGGGCATCCCAGGCTTGTTGCAGGTGTTTGTCCATGGACTTCATGGCCCGTTGCAGAACAGCCAGATCGCTTGCGCCTTTGGCATACGAATAGGTATCTGGGTAAAAACGCCCTTCTGGGACCACGCCCGGGCGACCCAGCTGCGCCATCAAAGCGTCATCGGCCAAAGCGCGGCTGTCGGGCTTGAGGTTGTTGGCCTTGGCCAGCGCCTGGCGCACTTGTTGCCAGTTCCAGCCTTCCACAATCGTCACGGTACGCAGGCTTTCTTCGCCCCGCACCAGCATATTCAAAAGGCGTTGGGGTGTGGTGCCGGGCGCAATTTCGTAGCTGCCCGCACGCATCTGGCGCGATTGGCCCGACAGGCGAAACCAGGCGTACAAGAGTGTGGGTGAGGTCTGTGCCCCGGCGTCGGCCACGGCCTGGGCAATGGCTTTGGGCGATGTGCCGGGCTCGATGGACAAATCCAGCGTGGCTTGGCGCGTGTCCAAGGGCTCTTGAACCCACCAAAAGGCCCCTGCCCCCAGGCCCAGAGCCATCACCAGCAGGCTTGTCAGTAACTTCATCAAGCCTTTGAGCACGGCCATGTCCTTTGTCGGGTGTTGAAAACGTGGGGGGATGATAATTCACGCCTTGCCAGACGACAGAGCCGCGACATGAACACCCCTGCCCCATTCAGCCCTCAGACCCAAGCCCTTTTGAACGGCGTCAGCACCCTGCCCCATTTGGGGGTGATTCAGGCCCAGGGCGACGACGCGGCGAACTTTTTGCACAACCAGCTCAGCAACGACGTGCTGCTCTTGCCCGTGGGCCAATCGCGCCTAGCGGCTTTTTGCTCGGCCAAGGGGCGCATGCAGGCCAGCTTTATCGTCGTCAAAACCGCACCCGACACCGTTTTGCTGGTCTTGAGCCTGGATTTGCTGGCCCAAACCCTCAAACGGCTGTCCATGTTTGTGTTGCGGGCCAAAGTCAAAATGACCGACGCCACGGGCCAATGGCAGCTGCGCGGTTTGCTGGGCGACAGCGCCAAGGCTTTGGTGGGCGATGCCGCACCATGGCAGACCGTCGAAATGGCGGGCGCGCATGTTGTGGCCTTGTATCCAGTTGTGTTGGGAGAAGCCCAAGTGCCCCGCGCCTTGTGGCTGGCCTCGCAAGCTCAAGCCCTGCCTGTAGGCCCCGAAGTATCCGACAGTGTCTGGCAATGGTCCGACGTCATGAGCGGCGTGACGCTGGTCACCCAGCCCGTGTTTGAAGCCTTCGTGCCGCAAATGATGAATTACGAATCGGTGGGCGGCGTGAACTTCAAAAAAGGCTGCTACCCCGGCCAGGAAGTGGTGGCCCGCAGCCAGTTCCGTGGCACCTTGAAGCGCCGCACAGCGCTGGTGCACAGTCCGTTTGCGCTGACGGCCGGGCAAGACATCTTCACCCCAGCCGACCCCGAGCAGCCTTGCGCCACCGTGGTGCTGAGTGCGGCACATCCAGATGGCCAGGGCTTTGACGCGCTGGTCAGCGGCACGCTGGAGAGCCAGCAGACTGGTTGGCGTGCGGGCAATTCAGAGGGCGCAGCGCTGGACTTGCTGCCCCTGCCCTACGCTTTGCTCGAAGACATCTGATTTTCCGTTTTAGGAGCGCGTAAATTGAAAAAGCGGCCTGAGCCGCTTTTTCAAAGTGGGCGCACCATCTCGATGTGCGCTATGCCCGCTTCTTCAAAAATTGCCCCATGTGGCTCAAAGCCTGAGCGCTTGTAAAAGCCTTCTGCGCTGCACTGGGCGTGCAAGATGACTTGGGTGTCGCCCCTGTTTTGAGCGGCGTCCATCAAAGCGTGCAGTACCCGCCGCCCCAAATCGCTGCCGCGCATTTGTTTTTTGACGGCCATGCGGCCAATGCGGGCCACGCCGGGCGCGTGTTGCAGCAAGCGGCCTGTGGCCAGCGGCATACCCATGCGGTTCAGAGCCACGGCGTGCAAGGCGGTCTCGTCATCGTGGTCCCACTCCATCTCGGCGGGCACTTTTTGCTCATGGACAAACACCTCGGTGCGCAGTGGGCTGGCCAGCTTTTGAAAGTCGTGCCACGAGCCCAGATGCACCTGCACCATGTCTTCGCCGCGCTCAAAGCCTTCAAGCATGTCGCGCAAGGGCGCGGGGATGGGCTGGCTCTTTTTGGCCACCGGGTCGGCGTACACGTAAACCAGCTCGCTGGTGATCAACAACTCATCGCCCCGGAAAATCGCCCCCACAAAAGTCATGGACGAGTTGCCCACGCGTTCGCAGCGCATGCACACATCCAAAAAATCATCCATTTCGGCGCTGGCGTGGTATTCGACACTGGCCTTTTTGACAAACATATCGCCGCCAAGCTGATGCATGGTCTCGGCGTAAGGCATGGCCAGATTGCGCCAATAGTCGGTGACGGCGGTGTCGAAGTACATGAGGTAGTGACCGTTGAAGACGATCTTTTGCATGTCCACCTCGACCCAGCGCACGCGCATGCGGTGAGAAAAACGGAAGTCTTGGCGTTTCATGAATCAGCTCCTGTTGGGGGATGGATACCCGCATGCGCGGGTACGACGGATATTGAAGTATGGATACCCGCATGCGCGGGTATGACAAGCGTCTGGGAGGTGGCTCCCTGCATGCGCGGGCAAGACAGTGGATTCGTCATACCCGGTTTGACCGGGTATCCATGGCGTCAAAGGCCGCCCGCAAAGCCCGGCCTGCATCGGCATGGGCCATCAAGGCATCGGGAATGGCGCGGCCCATGGTGACAAAACCATGGATCACGCCCCGGTAAATTTCCAAATCGACGGGCACGCCCGCCATGCGCAGCATGTCGGCGTAGCGCACGCCCTCGTCCACCAGCGGGTCGCATTCGGCCAAGCCCATCCAGCAGGGGGCCAGGCCGCTGTGGTCGGGGGCGTTACCGGGCGCAAAACGCCAGTCGTCGCGGTCAGCGGCATCGATGTAGCCGTCAAAAAACCAGGCGATGGTGTCTTTGTCGAGCATGAAGCCTTGGCCAAAAGTGTGGTGCGAGGTGGTGTCTTGCTTGGAGCCGCAGCCGGGGTAGAACAGCAGCTGGAACGCGAGTTTCAGGCCCGCATCGCGGGCCATCAAGGCGCACACGGCAGACAAGGTGCCGCCTGCGCTGTCACCGCCAATGGCCAATCGCTTGCTGTCCAAGCCCAAGGTCTGGCCCTGCTGGTGCAACCAGTTCAGGGCGTCCCAGGCGTCATGAACAGCCGTGGGGAACCGGTGCTCGGGCGCGAGCCGGTAGTCCAGCGACACCACGGCGCAGTGGCCCTGGCGACTGAGCTGGCGGCACAGCACATCGTGCGTGGTGAGACTCCCCACCGTGAAGCCGCCGCCGTGCAGGTACAGCAGCACGGGCAAAGCGGTGTCGCTGTGCGGGGCATAAAGCCGTGCAGGCATGGCGTGACCGTCACGGGCCGGGATGGTGATGTCCTGCACCCGGTCCACATGGGGAGCGGGCTGCAGGTCCAAGATGGGGCCGCCAATGTCGTAAAACGCACGGGCCTGAACAGCCGTCATGGCGTGCATGGGCGCACGCCCTGCCCGCTCAACGCGGTCAATCAGCGTGCGGGTGGCCGGGTTCAACAAGGATCGGGGGTTGGTGTGGTGGCTGCTCATGAAAGCTTGTGGGTTGTCAGGCGTTGGGTCTTGCGGGTGTAGCCAACGTGACGGGCTTGGCGTTGGGCCGGATGGACAAAGGCGGTTCCTGAATCAAAATGAACGCAAATCGTACAACGCCCCGCGCACAGGGTCTGTCACCTGCACACACACCGGAGAACTTGGCATGTCTTTCATCAATTACGTCACCCAGATCCAGATCGATTTTGGCGCCATCAGCCTGCTCAAGGCCGAATGCGAGCGCGTGGGCATCACCCGCCCCCTGATCGTGACCGACGCGGGCGTGAAGGCCGTGGGCATTTTGGACAAGGCCCTCGCCGCCCTGCCCGGCCTCCAGGTCAGTGTGTTCGACCAAACGCCGTCTAACCCGACCGAGGCCGCGGTGCGAGCCGCCGCCGCTGTTTACAAGCAAAACAACTGCGACGGCCTGATCGCATTGGGCGGCGGCTCGTCGATTGACTGCGCCAAAGGCGTGGCCATTGCCGCCACGCACGAAGGCCCGCTCAAGACCTACGCCACCATCGAAGGCGGCTCGCTCAAGATCACCGACCGGGTCGCCCCGCTGATCGCCGTGCCCACCACGGCAGGTACGGGCTCCGAAGTGGCCCGGGGTGCGATTTTGATCGTTGACGATGGACGCAAACTGGGTTTTCACAGCTGGTTCATCGTGCCCCGTGCCGCCATTTGCGACCCCGAACTCACGCTGGGCCTGCCGCCCGTGCTGACGGCGGCCACGGGCATGGACGCGATTGCGCACTGCATGGAAACCTTCATGGCCGCGCCCTTCAACCCGCCCGCCGACGGCATCGCGCTCGACGGCTTGGCCCGAGGCTGGGCGCACATCGAGCGGGCCACCCACAACGGCCAGGACCGCGAAGCACGCCTGAACATGATGAGCGCCAGCATGCAAGGCGCCATGGCCTTCCAGAAAGGCCTGGGTTGCGTGCACTCCTTAAGCCACAGCCTGGGCGGTGTGAACCCGCGCCTGCACCACGGCACTTTGAACGCCATGTTTTTGCCCGCTGTGGTCACATTCAACGCCGCCGCCGAATCGGTGCAAAAAGACAAGCGCTTGAACCGCATGGCCCAGGCCATGGGCCTGCAAAGCGGCAGGGACATCCCCGAAGCCATCAAAGACATGAACGCCCGCTTGGGTCTGCCCACCGGGCTGGGGGCCATGGGCGTGACCGAAGGTTTGTTTGACGCCGTGATCACCGGCGCGCTGGCCGACCACTGCCACAAGACCAACCCGCGCATCGCCTCGGCGGACGAATACCGCGACATGCTGCTGACCAGCCTCTGAAGCTCGGCGAAGTCTTGCTTTTTGCAGGAGCTCACCCCTGTGAGCAAATATCAGCTCAGTGAAAATTTTCGAACAGGGCGGGTTTTCTGCCGGGCTTTTGCTCTCTCCCGTGCCTGCGCTTTGGCCAAATGCCCCCGCGCTGCCGCATCCCAGGCTGAACACGCCCAGCGCACCGCCTCGGTGGGTTCGTCAAAAATCGCATCCGGCGCGGCCCAATACGACAGCGCCACGTCATTGCCCTTCATCGAATAAGTGAAGGGCGTGAGGCCCAGGGCTTCAAAGTCGGGGCGGTTTTGGTCGTCCACCTTCAAGTAAAGCTGTTGGTCCATGACGATGGCGAACATCAGGCCCTCGTGGTACAGGCCATGGCCGCCGAACATGCGGCGAGCCGACACGGTGCCCCAGTCTTCAAGCAACTCCTGCACAAAGGGGATGAAGTCGCTCATGACAGCGGCGGTTTCAAGGCGCGTCGTGGCTGGGCATTTTGGCACCCACATGGATCTCGCCCCGTGCCTCGGCCAGCTCCACCTGACGCTGGCGTTCGGCCAGTTTTTCTTTTTGCTCGGGGGTGCGCTGGTCGTGGCAGTGGTCGCAGCTGACGCCCAACACGTAATGCGGGGATTGTTTGTCTTGCTCGCTCAGGGGCCAGCGGCAAGAGCGGCACAGCTCGTGGTGGCCCACGCCCAGCCCATGCCCCACGCTCACGCGCTCGTCGAACACGAAGCAGTCGCCTTCCCAGGTGCTTTGCTCGGGCGGAATTTCTTCGAGGTATTTGAGGATGCCGCCTTCGAGGTGGTAGACCTCGTCAAAGCCGCGCATTTTCATGAGCGCGGTGGATTTTTCGCAGCGGATGCCGCCTGTGCAGAACATGGCCACTTTGGTTTTTTTGGCGGCCTCGCCTTGCAGATTTTCTTGTGCGTCCAGCCAGGCGGGCAGCTGCACAAAGGTCTTGATGTTGGGGTTGACCGCGCCCTTGAAGGTGCCAATCGCCACCTCGTAGTCGTTGCGCGTGTCGATGACCACCACGTCCGGGTCGGCCAGCAAAGCGTTCCAGTCGGCGGGCTTGACGTATTGGCCTACGGTTTTGTTCGGGTCCAACTCGGGCACGCGCAGGGTGACGATCTCTTTTTTGAGCTTGACCTTCATGCGGGTGAACGGCGGTTTGGGGCTCCACGACTCTTTGTGCTGGAGCGTGGCCAGCCGCGGATCGGCATGCAAAAACGCCAGCACGGCGCGAATGCCCGCCTCTGGCCCGGCAATCGTGCCGTTGATGCCCTCGTGCGCCAAAAGCAAAGTGCCTTTGACCTCGTTGGCCTCGCAACAGGCTTGCAAAGGCGCTTGCAGATCGGCGAAGTCGGGCAGATCGACGAATTTGTAGAGGGCAGCGGTGAGGTACGGGGTGGCGGATTGCATGGCGTGATTATCCCCTCTTGGTAACAGGGTCATGCCTCATAAGTCAACAACACCACATCAGCGGCTTCTTGTCGCAAGGCAACGAGTGATTGATATGCCGCTGAGCTGTGCCAGCCATCGGCGTCGGCCAGTGAGGGAAAGCGAATCACCACAATATCGGCATGCGGACATTCGCCGGACAGTGTTTTGACCTGATGGCCACGAAATACCAGTTCGCCATGCCATGGCGTCAAGGTGGCCAGCACCTGCCCCCGGTATTGCGCCCATTTTTCAGGGTTTTTGACGGTCATTTGACCGACAACGTAGGCGTGAGGCATGACAGCTCCTTATAAGGCTTGGACCTTCAACAGGCTGGGCGCAGCCAACCATTGAGAAAACTCTTGTGCCAACTGTGCACTGGCTTGAACCGCTGCCTGCCAAACCTTCACCCGTCCTGCAAAGTCATGCTCGTAGGTCATGAAGTCATTGCGGTCAGGCAATTTGCCATTGGGTAGGGTTTTGACCCACTCGGGGTTGGGTGTGAGGACGATGGTGTTGTCCAAGAACGACGTTGCGCCATGCCGCCACTTGAGCGCTTTGTCGAGCCAACCAGGCACCACGTTTTTCTGAAAGTGCGGGTAGAGCACGATGGCGCGTTCGGGGCCTTGGGTGGGCGCGATCCAGTTCAGGTGCAGGTGGTAGTCGGTGATGCCGCCGTCCCAATACGCGCCTGTGGGTGCGCCAGGGATGTCGTGCACGGCTTTGAGTGCAAACGGGATGGAGCAGCTGGCCTGCAATGCGGGCATGAAATTGCCCTCGTTCAAGCGGGCTTGGAGGGTGCGGAAGTCGCTCGCGTCAAAGGGCAGCGGGTGCTCTTTGCCAGAAAAAACCACCCGTTCCAACCAGCCGCCCAAAGCAGGTCGGTGCAGGGCGTTGCTCAAAAAAGCACCTGCGTAGCCCAAGGGCGTGGCCACCGGGTGTTCGCGACGCAGGATGTGCCGCCCATGCGATGTGACGATGTGCAGCCGGTAGCGTGGGTGGTTCAACACCTGATCGATCCGCCCGCCATAAAAGCGTGTCAGGTTGGCACCAAACGCATCGCTCACTTGCTGCGCCGTAACCTTTTTTTGACCGGGCAAGACCTCGTAATGCTGCTGAATGTAAGCATTTTCAAGCTCCTCGAATGCAGCGACCGGATCGTTCAGGCAAGCCGTGGACATGCGCCACGCGCCAATCGATGCGCCCACCAGATCCACCGGCTGCGAGCTTTGGGCCAGCCATTCGCCAAAGATGAAGCGGTCCAGGGGACCGAGGATCAATCCTTTAGGGCCGCCAGCCGCTGCAGGGATCACCCCCACGTGTTCGGGCCTCAGGCCGTGCTCACGGATGTGGGCGAGTGCCTTAGGGCCAGCGTGGATGTGGAGGGCTTGCATGGGGTTTACTTTTTGAGGCCTTGCAGTTTGGCAAAGGCACTGGCCATGGCCGAGCCCGAACCTGCTGCGGGGGGCGAGGTGTAAGCACCGCCGCCGCCACGCTGGCGGTTGTCTCGCCCTGCCCCTTCAAACTTGTTGTCGCGGGGGCCATCGCGTCTGGCAGGTGCAGCGTCCAGCTTCATGGTCAGGCTGATGCGCTTGCGGGCCACGTCGACCTCGAGCACCTTCACTTTGACGATGTCGCCGGTTTTGACCACTTCGCGGGCGTCGGTCACGAACTTGTTGGCCAGCTGGCTCACATGGACCAGGCCGTCCTGGTGCACGCCCAAGTCCACAAACGCGCCAAATTGGGCCACGTTGCTCACGGTGCCTTCGAGCGTCATGCCCTCTTTCAGGTCTTTGATGTCTTCCACGCCGTCGGCCAGGCGAGCCACTTTGAAGTCGGGTCGCGGGTCGCGGCCGGGTTTTTCCAGCTCGCCCAGAATGTCCTTGATGGTGATGGCCCCAAATTTGTCGCTGGCAAACAGCTCGGGCTTGAGGGTTTTCAAAACGTCCGAGCGGCCCATGATCTCTTGGATCGGCTTGGCGGTTTTGACGATGATCTGCTCGACCACAGGATAGGTTTCGGGGTGCACGCCCGTCATGTCCAGCGGGTTGTCGCCGCCCCGGATGCGCAAAAAGCCCGCGCTTTGCTCGAAAGTCTTGGCACCCAAGCCGGTCACTTTCAGCAAATCTTGGCGGGTTTTGAACACGCCGTTGGCATCGCGCCAGCGCACCACCGACTTGGCCACGCTGGCCGACAAACCCGACACGCGGGTGAGCAAGGGGACGCTTGCGGTATTGAGGTCCACGCCCACCGAGTTCACGCAGTCTTCCACCACCGCATCCAGCGTCTTGGCCAGCTCGCTTTGGTTCACGTCGTGCTGGTACTGGCCCACACCAATCGCTTTGGGGTCGATCTTGACCAGCTCCGACAGCGGGTCTTGCAGGCGGCGAGCAATGCTGGCCGCGCCGCGCAGGCTCACGTCCACATCGGGCATTTCCTGGCTGGCGAATTCGCTGGCCGAGTACACCGAAGCGCCCGCCTCGCTGACCACGACCTTCTGAATCTCAACACCGTCACGCAGGCGTGCCAGCTGCTTGATCAGGTCGCCCGCCAGCTTGTCGGTCTCGCGGGAGGCGGTGCCGTTGCCAATGGCGATCAAGTTCACGTTGTGCTTTTCACAGAGCTTGGCCAAGGTGAAGAGCGAACCCTCCCAGTCTTTGCGCGGTTCGTGCGGATACACGGTTGACGTGTCGACCAGCTTGCCCGTCGCGTCCACCACGGCCACCTTCACGCCCGTGCGGATGCCCGGGTCCAGGCCCATGACCACGCGGGGGCCTGCGGGCGCGGCCAGCAGCAGGTCTCGCAGGTTGTCACTGAACACCTTGATGGCGACTTTTTCGGCCTCTTCGCGCAAGCGGGTGAAAAGGTCGCGCTCGGTGGACAGGCTGAGCTTGACGCGCCAGGTCCAGGCCACGCATTTGCGGATCAGGTCGTCCGAGGGGCGGGCCGCATGGCTCCAGCCCAAGTGCATGGCGATCTTGCCTTCGGCAATGCTGGGTTTGCCGGGTTCTGGTTCTACCGGGAGAACCAATTTGGCGTCCAGCATTTCCAACGCGCGACCACGAAACACGGCCAAAGCCCGGTGTGAGGGCACGCGGCCAATCGGCTCGTCGTAGTCAAAGTAATCGCGGAACTTGGACACATCGGCGTTGTTCTCGTCCTTGCCGTCGGCCAGTTTGCTTTTGAACAGGCCTTCGTTCCACAGCCATTCGCGCAAGGCTTGCACCAAAGAGGCGTCTTCGGCCCAGCGCTCGCTCAGCAAATCGCGCACCCCGTCCAGCACAGCGGCGGTGGTGGTGAAGTCGGCACCTTCAATCGCGCCTGCAGGCAGCACAAAAGCGGCGGCTTCGGCGTGCGGGTCAAGGCGCGGGTCGGCAAACAGCTTGTCGGCCAGAGGCTCCAGTCCGGCTTCGCGGGCAATCATGCCTTTGGTGCGGCGCTTGGGTTTGTAGGGCAGGTAAAGGTCTTCCAGCTCTTGCTTGGTGGGCGCGGCGTCGATGGCGGCCAGCAACTCGGGCGTGAGTTTGTCCTGCTCCTGAATGCTTTTGATGACCGCTGCCCGGCGATCTTCCAGCTCACGCAGATAAGCCAGTCGTGCTTCCAGTTCACGCAGCTGGATGTCGTCCAACCCATCCGTCACTTCTTTGCGGTAACGGGCGATGAAGGGGACGGTAGCGCCCCCATCGAGCAATTCCACGACGGTTTTGACCTGGTCAGGGCGGATACGGATTTCAGCGGCCAGTTGGGCCAGGATTTTCTGCATGTCTCAGGTCACATCGTTAGGGGGAAAGCGGGCGAGTTTGCCACAAGCAGGAGGCCTCAATCCCACCCAAGCCTCAAACTGACAATTCACAGTTTTAGTGTTAAATAATCTTAAAAACAAAAAATAATCCCGTAATTTTACAAATTTACAGGCATCAAACCATCAAAACTGTAAACTTGCCTCAAACTAACAAAGCAGCCAATTGAGGGAGTGATGATGAATTTGACAAATAAAGACCCGGTTGGTGTCACCAAGCGTCTGGCGATGATGGGCTTGCTCTGCCTGTTCACGGTTTTTCTGACAGGTTGCCAAACCATGGGCGGCGGCGTGATCCCAAGTGCTGAATACGAAAAGTTCACCCCCAAACCCACAGACAAGCGGATCATGAAAGAGGTCAACTTGCGCTGGGAAGTGCGTGATGATGTGGCCCAATATTGCGCCAAGTCCATCGGCATGGGACGCGAACAGGCTTACATCACCCCACCTGTGGCGTGTGCGGTGTGGCATGTCCAGAGGCAGGAATGCGTGATTGTGACGGGCAAAGAAACATCCCATGTGGCTTTGGGGCACGAAGTTCGCCACTGTTTTGAAGGCCACTTCCACAAATAAGCCACCGAGACAGCGTTCGGGCCCGAGCGCGCCACGCGCTCAGTCTCAAGGGCTTGGTCTGATTCAGATGTTGCGCAAGGCTTTGCGCAAGCCCTCGCCCACCTCAGGCTTGGCGGCAAAGGGATCGGGCGGGTTGATGCCCTGAACAATCGCCTCCATGCGGCTTTGCACATTGCCCAAGGCGTGAGGATGGCTGTAGATGTAGAACTGTCCCGAGGCCACGGCATCAAACACTTTCTGTGCCACATCGGCCGCCGACACCTTGCCACTGCCCACCGCTTTGTCAGTTTGCGCCTGTCCAATCAGCTGGCTGGCGGTCGGTTTGTCTGCAGCCAGTGCGGCCGGACGATTGCGCTCGCTGTGGCTGATGCCGGTGGCCACAAAGTAAGGGCACAGCACACTGGCGCTGACTTGATCACTCACCAACTGCAAGTCTTGATAAAGCGTTTCGGTCAGCGACACCACGGCGTGTTTGCTCACGTTGTAGATGCCCATGTTGGGTGGGGTCAACAATCCGGCCATGCTGGCGGTGTTGACGATGTGGCCTTGGTAAGCCGGATCGGCCTTGGCGGCTTCGAGCATCATCGGGGTGAACAGGCGCACGCCGTGCACCACGCCCCAGAGGTTGACGCCCAAGACCCACTCCCAGTCGGCGACCGAGTTTTCCCAAACCAAACCCCCTGCCCCAACACCCGCGTTGTTGAACACGAAGTGTGGTGCGCCAAAACGGGCTTTCACGTCGGCAGCCAACTGCTCCATGGCCTGAGCGTTCGACACATCCACCTTGCGGGCCAACACCTGAACGCCCTGTGCGATCATTTCGGCTGCAGCTTTGTCGAGCGCGTCTTGCTGTACGTCCACCAACACCAGGTTCATGCCCAGCTTGGCACCGATGCGGGCGCACTCCAGGCCAAAGCCGGAACCTGCACCGGTCAGGACGGCGGTTTTTCCTTTGAAGTTGTCGATCATGCGGATGCCTTTTTGAGTGTGAAGCCCACGCGGGGGAAATGAACATGCACAGTGCCGGCGCGTTCGTCTGTGCGGCGCAGGGTGTATCGGGTGCGGGTGGCGGCGACCAGCTCACCCTCGGTGGGCTCCAGCCCGAAGTTGTCGGCCGCGATCACCACCTGGCTGCCCAAAGCGATGCCGTGTTCGTCCTGGAATACCTCGCCCTGTACAGGGGCAGGCGTGGCGCTGCGAGCCAGCTGCAAGGCTTCTTCAGCACTGCATTTGCCGGGCGTGCCATGCCCGATGGCTTTCATGCGGGCCATCCAGGTTTTGACTTCGGGTGTCGCATCCAGAATGCCCGCCAAGGCGGGTGTGCGCTCTTGCGTGAACCACAGCGGGTGGTAGGCCGCAAAGTCGGCCACGCAAGGCTGTGCACCGAACAGGAAGTCCTGCCCGTGCAACATGCTGGCGATGCGGCGCAGGTAGCTTTTGTAGGTGGCTGCGGCATCGGCAGACGCCATGCGTGCGCCACCGGAGCGCATGGCGGCTCGGTCGGCCACAAAGGCTTTGACGGCGGACTCAGGGGCACCCGCAAAGACCTGCGCCACACCCGCAGGCTGGAAGTTGTAGGCCATGGCTGCGGTGAACAGCGCCCCATCAGCCCACTGCGCCACGATGCGGGCCGCACCTTTGACGGCTTCGGGGTAGATCGTGGGCGTGGGCACCAAGTGCTCCAGCACATCACAGATCAATGCCGTGTCGCAGTAAATGTCGGCACCGATCTGCAGCACCGGGGTTTTGCGGTAGCCGCCCGTCAGCGCCGTCAGGTCGGGCTTGGGCATGATCATCGGAATGAACACGCTCGTCCAGGCCAGTTGCTTGTGGCCCAGGATCAACCGGACCTTTTCGGCAAACGGCGATGTTGGGTAGTGGTGAAGGATCAGATCGGACATGCGCGTGGCCTCAGATCAGCTTGACCAGCTGCTTGCCGAAGTTCTTGCCTTTGAGCAAGCCGAGGAAGGCCTCGGGTGCGGCGGCCAGGCCCTGTGCCACAGATTCGCGGGGGCGCAGTTTGCCGGTGCCCACCAGGGTGCCGAGTTCTTGCAGGGCCTCGGGCCAGATTTCCATGTGCTCGCTGACGATGAAGCCTTCGATCTTCATGCGGTTGACCAAAATCAGCGCAGGGTTGGCCATGGGCAATGGCGCACCGTCGTAGCCGGCGATCATGCCGCAGACCGCAATGCGGGCAAACGCGTTGGTGCGCAGCATCACCGCGTCGAGCACCATGCCGCCCACGTTTTCAAAGTGGCCGTCGATACCGTTCGGGCAGGCTTCGCGCAGGGCTTTGGACAAGCTCAGGTAGTCCTTGTGCTCTTTGTAGTCGATACAGGCGTCAAAGCCCAGCTCATTGACCACGTAGTCGCACTTGTCTTTTCCACCCGCAATGCCCACCACGCGGCAGCCACGGGCCTTTGCCAAAGCGCCATAAGCACTGCCCACCGCGCCACTGGCCGCGCTCACGGTCACCGTCTCGCCTGCTTTGGGGTTGATGATCTTGACCAGACCGTACCAAGCGGTCACGCCGGGCATGCCCACGGCGCCCAGGTAATGCGACAGCGGGACATGGGTGGTGTCGACCTTGCGCAGTGCGCCGATCACGTTGGCATCGACCACGCTGTATTCCTGCCAGCCGCCCATGCCCACGACTTGGTCACCGGCCTTGAATTTGGGATGACGGCTGTCCACCACCTCGCCCACGGTGCCGCCAATCATGACTTCGCCCAGTGGCTGCGGCACGGCATAGCTTTTGCTCTCGTTCATGCGACCACGCATATAGGGGTCTAGGCTCATGAAGTGGTGGCAAACCAGCACTTCGCCATCTTTCAAATCGGGCAATGGCAGTTCAACCATTTTGAAGTTGTTGACCGTGGCTTCGCCTTGCGGGCGGTTGTCCAAAACGATGCGGTGGTTGATAGGCATGTGTATCTCCTGTGAATTTAAAAAGTTAATCAGTGGACGGTGAAGTGGTATCGCGGCGGCTCACGTACTTGAATGTGCCGGTCGCGTGGGCGCACAGCTGGCCTTCGCTGTCGTACACATGGCCTTCGGTGAACGCCATGCTGCGTGTTCGGTGTTGCAAGTGGCCTTTGCCCACGAGTTTTTGTCCGGCAGACACTTTGGCCGGGCGCATGAAGGTGGTTTTCATCTCGATGGTGACCACGCCCATGTCTGGGTCCACACTGCGCGCCGCTGTTGCCATGATCACGTCAAGAAACGTCATGACGGCACCGCCGTGCGTGACATCGAATGAGTTCATGTGCTCCGGACGCGGAGCGAAATGCAGTTCGGATTCGCCGCCTTCAAATTTCTCCAGCGAGAAACCCAAATGGTCAACGAAAGGGATCTTGGCTCCAAAAGGAATGCTCATGCGCTGAGACCTTCTGATCAGCCGCCGATGATGGCGCTGACGCCACCGTCGACCGCCATCCATTGACCAGTGATGTGTTTGCCTGCGTCAGACGCATACAGCAAAGCCAAGCCCTTGAGGTCTTCGTCGTCGCCCAGGCGGCGCAGCGGCGCACCCGCAGCCATCTTGTCGGCACCCAGCTTTTCCAGCAGGCCATAGGTCATCTTGCTGGGGAAAAAGCCCGGGCAAATTGCGTTGACCGTGATGCCATGCTCGCCCCACTCGCCCGCCAGTGCACGGGTGAAGTTGATCACTGCCCCCTTGGAGGTGTTGTAGGCGATGGTTTTCATCTCTGATGGGTTGCCCGCCAAGCCCGCAATGGAGGCCACATTCAGGATACGGCCTTTGCCACGCGGGATCATGCTCAGCTTGGCTACCTCTTGCGACAAGATGAAGTAGCCGCGTACGTTGAGGTTCATCACCTTGTCCCAAGCTTCAACCGGGTGGTCTTCGGCAGGTGCACCCCAGGTGGCGCCTGCGTTGTTAACCAGGATGTCGATGTGCCCCATGCGCTCCATGGTTTCAGCAGCCAGTCGGCGGATGTCTTCTTCCTTGCCGCAATCGGCGGCGATCCAGCGGGCGTCAATGCCTGCGGCTTGCAGCTCAGCGGCAGCTTCTTCCAGATCAGCAGCCTTGCGTGAGCTGAGCATGATCTTGGCACCGGCTTCGCCCAGTGCATGCGCCATTTGCAGGCCCAGGCCACGAGAGCCTCCGGTCACCAAGGCCACTTGGCCCGTCAGATCGAAAAGTTGTTGAACCGTGCGCGCCATGCTGTGCTCCTGTTGTGTTTGTCTCAGTCGACGTTGAAATCCATGCAGCGGCGCTCTTGGACGACCGCTTTCATGAAGGGTTTGATGGCCACATGTTGCGGGTGATTTTGATAGGCCGCTAGCACCTGCGCGTCATCCAACAACATGTGGAGCACCAAATCATTCGTGCAATCCATGCCGGGCGTCGCTGTGGCGACTTCAAAGGTGCGAATGCCAGGCACCACTTGGGCGCAGGACAAAAGCAATTCTTTGGCTTTGAGCAGGTTGGTGGCCTTGTCGGCCCCTTCGGCCTGGTCGTGCAGGTTCCACATCACGATGTGTCGGATCATCAAAAAGCCTCCTCGGGCAAATCGGCACAAGTCGGGTCGCGGCTGCTGACCACGTTGAGCCAAGCGCCGATCTTGGGCAATTCATAACGGAAGAAATAACGGCAGGCCGCTTGGCGACCTTGGGCAGCAGGCGCATTGTCCTTGCCCAAGCTGGCCGCCACGTCGAGCCAGATCCAGGCGATCACGGTGTGGCCAAAGGCCTGCAAATAGGGCACGGCGTTGGCCAGCGCTTGCGCGGGCTCGGCACCGGCCCAAGCTTGTCGGGTGGCTTGGCCGATTTGCTGGAGCGCATCGCGCAAGGCTGCGGCTTCAGGGCCCCAGTTGGCTTCGGCTTTGGCCGCTGTGGCCAGCATGCGCTCGGCCAGCAATTGCAGGCCGCGCCCGTTTTCCATCAGCACCTTGCGGCCCAACAGGTCCATGGCCTGGATGCCGTGGGTGCCCTCGTGAATCATGTTCAGGCGGTTGTCGCGCCAATACTGCTCCACCGGGAAATCGCGGGTGTAGCCGTAGCCACCGTGGATCTGGATGGCCAGGCTGTTGGCCTCCAAGCACCATTCGCTGGGGAAGCTCTTGACGATGGGCGTCAGCACTTCAAGCAGCAGTCGCGCCACATCGGCGTCCTCGGCTGTGCCCGTGTGTTGCTCGTCGACCAGGCGGGCACTGTACAAAGCCAGGGCCAGTGCGCCTTCGCTGTAGGCTTTTTGCGCCAGCAGCATGCGCTTGATGTCGGCGTGCTCAATGATGCGCACCTGCGGTTGGCTGGCGTCCTTGCCCCCTGCCCCTGTGGGCCTGCCTTGCGGGCGGTTTTTGGCGTAGTCGAGGCTGGCGTAATAACCGGCCATGCCCAGCATGGTGGCGGCCATGCCCACGCCGATGCGGGCCTCGTTCATCATGTGGAACATGCAACGCAGGCCTTCGCCGGGCTTGCCGACGAGGTAGCCAATGGCGCCGCTTCCGGTGCCATCCAGGCCCCCGCCGCTTCCGGCGCCGTCCAAGCCTCCTCCGGCCTCGCCGCGCACGGGGTACTTGCCCTCGCCAAAGTTCAGCAGCGTGTTGGTCGTGCCGCGCCAGCCGCATTTGTGGTTGAGACCCGCCAGCGCCACATCGTTGCGCTCGCCAGTCAGCTGTCCATGGGTATCCACCAGCTTCTTAGGCACGATGAACAGTGAAATGCCTTTGACGCCCGGCACCAACTGGCCATTCGCATCAGGGATCTTGGCCAGCACCAGATGGATGATGTTCTCGGAGAGTTCGTGCTCTCCCGACGATATCCACATCTTGTTGCCCTTGAGTCGGTAACGTGCGCCCAAAGCGTCGGCCTCAAAGCCCTCGCCATCGGGCGTGGCACGGGTCGTCACATCGCTCAGCGATGAACCCGCCTGCGGCTCAGACAGGCACATGGTGCCCGAGAAGCGGCCATTGAATTCATTCGCCGCAAACACCTGCTTTTGCAGATCGGTGCCGTGCACCATCAGCAAATTGGCGTTGCCGCTGGTGAGCATGCCCGAGCCGATGCTGACCGAGGCCATGGCAAAAAAGGCATTCGCCGCCGCTTCCACCGTGTAGGGCAGCTGCATGCCGCCCACTTCATAGTCTTGCGCGGCGCTGAGCATGCCCGACTCGGCGTAGGCTTTGTAGGCGTCGTGTGTGGCTTGCGGCAAGATGACTTTTTCGCCGTCAAAGTGCGGTTCCTGCGTGTCCACCAGACGGTTAAAGGGTGCGTACTTTTCTCGGGCGATGCGCTCACAGGTGCCAAGCACCGCGTCAAAGGTTTCGCGTGAGTGGTCGGCAAATCGATCGCGAGACTGAAGGCTTTCGACCTTCAGCCAGTCGTGCAGCAAAAAATCAACGGTGGGGCGCAGGCTCATATCGCATCATCCCGGTACAAAAAAGACAAAGAAAAAGGCGGTCAGCTGGAAGCCGACCGCCTTGGTGTTGATCAGGCGTCAACAGCCACGGACATCACAGCACTTCGAAAATGCCGCAAGCGCCCATGCCACCGCCAATGCACATGGTCACGGCCACGCGCTTGGCGCCACGGCGTTTGCCTTCGATCAGGGCGTGACCTGTCAGGCGTTGGCCCGACACGCCGTAGGGGTGACCCACCGCGATCGCGCCACCGTTGACGTTCAAGCGGTCGGCCGGGATGCCCAGCTTGTCGCGGCAGTACAGCACCTGCACCGCAAACGCTTCGTTCAGTTCCCACAGGTCGATGTCGTTCACAGTCAGGCCCAAACGCGCCAATGCTTTGGGCACGGCGTACACAGGGCCAATGCCCATTTCGTCAGGCTCGCAACCGGCCACGGCAAAGCCCAGGAAACGGCCCAGGGGTTTCATGCCCCGTTGTTCGGCCAGTTTTTCGTCCATCAACACGCAAGCGCCCGCGCCGTCCGAGAACTGGCTGGCGTTGCCTGCTGTGACCAAGCCACCGGGCAAAGCCGAGCGCAAGCCGCTGATGGCCTCGACCGTGGTGCCTTCGCGCAGGCCTTCGTCCACGCTCACGGTCACTTGCTTGGTGGTCAAGCCCATGACTTTGTCGATCACACCTTGCGTCACGGTGATGGGGGCGATTTCGTCGTTGAACAAACCCGCCGCTTGCGCAGCGCAGGCTTTTTGCTGGCTGGCCGCACCATAAGCGTCCATCACATCGCGGCCAATCTTGTAGCGCTTGGCCACTTGTTCGGCGGTTTGCAACATGTTCCAGTAAATCTCTGGTTTTTGTTTGGCCAAGGCCAGGTCTTGCAGCATGTGGGTGTTCATTTCCTGCTGGACGCAAGAGATGCTTTCGACGCCACCCGCCACATAGACTTGGCCTTCACCCGCGATGATGCGTTGCGCGGCCAAAGCGATGGTTTGCAGGCCTGAAGAGCAAAAACGGTTGACGGTCATGCCGGACACCGAAATAGGCAAACCGGCCTTGAGCGCCACCTGACGTGCGATGTTGGCACCCGTGGCCCCTTCGGGTGTGGCGCAACCCATGATCACGTCTTCGACTTCGGCGGCGTCAATGCCTGCGCGGGCCACTGCGTGTTGCACCGCGTGGCCACCCAAGGTCGCGCCGTGCGTCATGTTGAAAGCGCCCTTCCAGCTCTTGGCCAGAGGTGTGCGTGCGGTAGATACGATGACTACATTCGTCATGATGAAAACCTTTCATGTGGAGAACCGACCCAAAAATCGGTTCTCCGAAAATTAAAAAATCAGTTGAATGTCTTGCCTTCGGCCACCAAGCGTGCCAGCAAAGGCGCGGGTTGCCAGAATTGAGCGTCGTCGTGCGGGTTCTTGGCGAAGCGCTTCATGGTTTCTGCCACGTTGAACAGGCCCAAGGTGTCCGCATAAATCATGGGGCCGCCGCGCCAGAGCGGGAAACCATAGCCGGTCAGGTACACCATGTCGATGTCGCTGGCCTTGCTGGCAATGCCCTCTTCCAGGATGTGTGCGGCCTCGTTGACCAAGGAGAACACCAAACGCTGCACGATTTCTTCGTCAGAAATTTTGCGGGGTGTGATGCCGATGGCTGCGCGGTGCTTTTCGATCATTTCGACCACAACAGCACTGGGGATCGCGTCGCGCTTGCCGGTTTGGTAGTCGTACCAGCCTGCGCCAGTTTTTTGACCGTAACGGCCCATTTCGCACAACAAATCAGCGGTTTTGCTGTACTTGAGGTTGGGCTTTTCGGTGTAGCGACGCTTGCGGATCGCCCAACCGATGTCGTTACCAGCCAAGTCGCCCATGCGGAATGGGCCCATGGCAAAACCAAACTTCTCAACGGCTTTGTCCACTTGTGCGGGTGTGCAGCCTTCTTCGATCAGGAAACCAGCTTGGCGGCTGTACTGCTCGATCATGCGGTTGCCGATGAAGCCGTCGCACACACCCGAGACCACGGAGGTCTTCTTGATCTTCTTGCCGATGGCCATCACCGTCGCCAAAACATCTTTGCTGGTCTGTGCGCCGCGCACGACTTCCAGCAGCTTCATCACGTTGGCGGGGCTGAAAAAGTGCATGCCCACCACGTCTTGTGGACGCTTGGTGAAGCTGGCGATCTTGTTCACATCGAGTGTGGAGGTGTTGGAAGCCAAAATCGCGCCGGGCTTCATCACGCGGTCCAGTTCTTTGAAGACGGCTTCTTTCACGCCCATTTCCTCAAACACCGCCTCGATCACCAAGTCCGCCTGACCGATGTCGTCGTAGCTCAAGGTGGTGGACAACAACGCCATGCGCTCGTCGTACTTCTCTTGCTTGAGCTTGCCCTTTTTGACTTGGGCTTCGTAGTTCTTGCGGATGGTGGCCACGCCGCGATCCAGTGCTTCTTGCTTCATCTCCAGCATCTTGACGGGGATGCCTGCATTCAAGAAGTTCATGGAGATACCGCCGCCCATGGTGCCCGCACCAATCACAGCAATCGACTTGATCTCACGCTTAGGCGTGTCTTCTGGCACGTCCGGAATCTTGCTGGCAGCACGGTCGGCCATGAAGATGTGGCGCAGTGCACGGCACTCAGGCGTCATCATCAAGTTCATGAAAATTTCACGTTCGAAGACCATGCCGTCTTCAAACTTCTTCTTGGTGGCGGCTTCGACCGCGTCCACACACTTGGCTGGGGCTGGCAGGTTTTTGGCCATGCCTTTGACCATGTTGCGAGCGAACTGGAAGTACGAATCGCCTTGAGGGTGCTTGCAAGGCAGATTTCGCACCAAGGGCAGCGGGCTGCCGTCGGCGTGGGCAGCGGCCACTTTGCGGGCCAGCGCAAACGCTTCCTCAGCCAAGCTTTCGGCTGATTTGGCCATCGCATCAAACAATTTTTGACCGGGCAACATGGCGAGCATTTCACTCTTGATGGCCTCGCCACTGACGATCATGTTCAGCGCCGCCTCCACACCGATCACTCGGGGCAGACGTTGCGTCCCGCCTGCACCGGGAATCAGGCCCAACTTGACTTCAGGCAATGCAATGCTGGCACCAGGTGCTGCAATGCGGTAGTGGCAGCCCAAAGCCAGTTCCAGACCACCGCCCATGGCGACGGAGTGGATGGCGGCCACAACGGGCTTGGCCGAGTTTTCGCAAGTGCGGATGACGCTCAACAAATTGGGTTCTTGGATCGCTTTGGGCGAACCGAATTCACGGATGTCTGCGCCTCCCGAAAAAGCCTTGCCACCGCCGGTGATGACAATGGCTTTGACTGCCGAATCGTTGTTGGCTTTTTCCAGACCATCGGTGATACCGATGCGGGTCGACAGACCCAAACCGTTGACGGGCGGGTTCATCAAGGTGATGACCGCGACATCGCCGTGGACTTTGTATTCAGCTGTCATGCTGCACTTCCTTTGCGTGAAATAAAGCTGGAGGGCAAAAAAGAACGACCGTTCTTTTTTAAGGGATTGTAGTGGCTAGATGGGCAAAAAACAGCCCAAACTGTCTCGACCGGGACGAATGTCAAACCTCCAGCCACTCTTTGCGGATGTAAGTGTTCTCGCGAAGCGCTTGGGGCGTGCCTTCAAAGACGATGCTGCCATGGCCCATGACCAAGGCGCGGTCCGAAATTTTCATGGCAATCGTGAGTTTTTGCTCGATGAGCAGGACCGAAATGCCTCGGCTCTTGAGCTCTTCAAGGTATTGCCCCACCAACTCGACGATCTTCGGGGCCAAACCCTCGGTGGGTTCATCGATGATGATCAGATCCGGGTCGCCCATGAGCGTGCGGCAAAGGGTCAGCATTTGCTGCTCCCCGCCCGACAAAACGCCTGCCTCTGTGTGCTCACGCTCTTTGAGACGAGGGAACATGGCGTACATGTCCTCAAATGACCAGCGCCCGTTTTTGCCGCTGCGCTTTTGGCCCAGCTGCAGGTTCTGATGCACCGTCAACTTGGGGAAAATGTCGCGATTTTCCGGCACATAGCCAATACCCAAATGGGCGATTTCGTAGGCTTTTTTGCCCTGAATGGGTTGACCGTTCCAGTCAATGCGGCCCTGGCAATCGACCAAGCCCATGATGGCCTTGGCGGTGGTGGAGCGGCCGGAGCCATTGCGCCCCAGCAAGGCCACGATCTCGCCTTGGCCCACTTCAAAGCTGACGCCATGCAGCACATGGCTTTTGCCGTAATAGGCGTGAAGGTTGTCTACTTGCAACATCAATGGCCTCCTGCCTGGCTGTCTGCAACGGAGGAGCCCAGATAGGCCTCCTGCACTTTGGCATTGGCACGCACGGCCTCGGGCGTGTCAAAAGCGATCACCTCCCCATAGACCACCACCGCAATCTTGTCGGCCAGCCCAAACACCACGCCCATGTCGTGCTCCACGGTCAGCAAGGTTTTGCCGACGGTGACTTCTTTGATCAGGTGAATGAAACGCGAAGTTTCACTTTTGCTCATGCCCGCCGTCGGTTCATCGAGCAAGATCACATCGGCCCCACCCGCAATCGTCACACCGATTTCAAGGGCACGTTGTTCGGCATAGGTCAGGTTGACCGCCAGCACATCGCGCTTCTTGTCCAGGCGAATCATCTCCAGCAACTGGTCAGCCCGTTCATTCGCGTCTTTCAGACCCGAAAGGAACTTGAAGAAGGTGTACTTGTAGCCCAGACTCCAGAGCACCGCGCAACGCAAGTTTTCAAACACACTCAACTTCGGGAAGATGTTGGTGATCTGAAAACTGCGCGCCAAGCCCATGCGGTTGATTTCGTAGGGGGTCTTGTGTTGAATGCGTTGGCCATTCAACAAAATATCACCGCTAGAAGGCCCAAAGCGACCGCTGATCAGGTTGAACAAGGTGGACTTGCCCGCGCCGTTGGGGCCGATCACGGCCACACGCTCACCAGGCTCAACAGCCAAATTCACACCCCGGATGATTTCGGTCTTGCCGAAATTCTTGCGAACATCTTTCAGTTCCAGTGCGTAGGTCGTACTCATACTGCAGTCTCCCGGCGCTTGATTTCTTTTTCGATCTCGGTCTGGATATCGCCCCACTCGATCATGTATTGACGACGGCACAACTCAAACAATCCGAGACCCGTGAACATGACAAAGGCACAGCCAAACCAGCTGTCCAGTCCTTTGGCGTTGAGCGTGGCCCCCATGAATTTGACGGTGTCTCCCAAAGCCGAATTGAGCTGCAGGTGATAAACCATTTCGATCATCGCGCCCGCCCCCGCCAACATGACAAAGGCGGTCAAGCCCAAGCTCAGGTAACTGGTCCAGATCTGACGCAACTTGCCAAACTTGGCCACTCGCAAATTCATCATGATCAAACTGGCGATACCGCCCGGTGCATACATCACCATGAACAAGAAGATGAGGCCCAAATAAAGCAACCACGCCTTGGTCAGCTCAGACAAGAGGACAAAAGCAATGACCATCAAGATGGCTCCGATGATGGGGCCAAAGAAGAAGGTGGCGCCACCCAAAAAGGTGAACAACAAATAGGCCCCGGAGCGCCCTGCCCCGACGACCTCGGCAGTCACGATCTCGAAGTTGAGCGCCCCCAAACCACCCGCAATGCCGGCAAAAAAGCCCGCAATGATGAAGGCGATGTAACGCACTCGCTGTGTGTTGTAGCCAATGAACTCCACACGCTCAGGATTGTCGCGCACCGCGTTCAGTATGCGACCCAATGGCGTCTGGGTGAAGGCATACATGAGAGCCACGCACACAAAGGTGTAAGCCGCGATCAGGTAGTAAACCTGAATTTGTGGACCGAAAGTGATGCCGAAAAAGGCCTCGCCAGCCACCCGGTTGCCAGACACCCCAGCCTCGCCGCCAAAGAACTCCGAGAACATCAAGGACATGGCAAACACCAACTCGGCCACACCCAGCGTGATCATGGCAAAGGGCGTGCCCGATTTGCGGGTCGTGACCCAGCCGAGCAGAACAGCAAAGCACATGCCAGCGATGCCGCCAACGATGGGCAACAGACTGACCGGGATGTGCCATTTACCTGCACTCACCGCGTTCAAAGCGTGGATAGCCAAGTAAGAACCCAGCCCTGTGTAGACCGCGTGGCCAAAGCTGAGCATGCCGCCTTGCCCTAACAAGATGTTGTAGGACAGACAAGCGATGATCGCAATGCCCATCTGAGCCAACATGGTGGTCGAGAGGTTGCTGGTGAACACCATGGGCGCCGCCAGCAAGACCAGCGCAAACAAGCTCCAGATGACCCAGCGGCCGACGTTGTAAGGTTTGAATTTGTATACAGCAGCCATGTCTTAACCCTCGCGAGTACCCAAAAGACCCTTGGGCCGGAAGATAAGGATCAGCACCAGGAACAAATACGGCAGGATGGGCGCCACTTGTGACAGCGTGAGTTTCGCAAATGAGTTGTCCTGAGTCGCAGCAGACAAGACCCAACCCATGTCCTTGGCCAAAGTCAAGAACGAGTAATCAATCGCCACGGCAAAGGTCTGGATCACGCCAATCAGCACCGACGCCAGGAATGCCCCAGACAAAGAGCCCATGCCCCCCACGACCACCACCACGAAGATGACGGAGCCCACGGTGGCTGCCATGGCGGGTTCGGTTACAAACGTGCTGCCACCAATCACGCCCGCCAAGCCTGCAAGTCCAGTACCAGCACCAAAAACCAACATGAAGACGCGTGGCACGTTGTGGCCGAGAGACTCGGCCATTTCAGGATGCGTCAAGGCCGCCTGAATCACCAGGCCAATGCGTGTATGGGTGAGCAAGAGCCACAAGGACACCAGCATCAAAAGCGCCACCAGCATCATGAAGGCCCGGGTAGCAGGAAACGGCGAGCACACCACCCGGACGGCGGCATCGGCAGCAGCGCAAGCTTCGGCCGGTGCAGCGCCCCAAACCAGACTCATGCCATTGGCCGAGTGGTTGATCAAGGTGAATGCGGCACTGCGCAGGATCTCGGGCGGCGCGAATTCGACGGCGGTTCGGCCCCAAACCAGTTGCACCAGTTCAAGCACCACATAAGACAGCCCGAAGGTGACCAACAACTCGGGGACATGGCCGAACGGGTGAACCTTGCGCAAGGTCACGCGCTCAAACAATGCACCGCAGGCTCCCACAAAAAGAGGTGCCAAGACCAGTGCCGGCCAAAAACCGATCCACCCCGACAAGGTGTAGCCGAAATAGGCGCCGATCATGTAAAAACTGGCGTGCGCAAAGTTGAGCACGCCCATCATGCTGAAAATCAGCGTCAGCCCTGAGCTGAGCATGAAGAGCAACAGTCCGTAACTGAGACCGTTGAGCATGGAGATGATAAAAAACTCCATAAATACCGCCACTTTTCCAGGCTCTGAATGAGCCTAACTTCGTTACCGAAAGTGGGTTGCAATGATCAACCCGAGACTTGCATAGGCACCAACGCCCAAAAGAAAGGCCCGACAACCTGGATGTTCATCGGGCCACTGAACCCTTAGGTTCATTCGACCAATCCTTGGCATAGCCAAAACCTGTCGGCAAACCAGACACGGCCTGGTTTGCCGGACTGGTTGCAGCTTAGCCAGGACGCTTCATCTGGCAGCTGGTCGGCGTGCTGGACACATAAGAAGGGAACTCTTTGACAGGTGCCAAAGTCATGCCGGTGTTCTCTGGGCTGTAAGGGTACTTCTTGTCTGCCTTTTGCCACACGGTCATGTACAGCGGTTGCTGCAGCTGGTGATCAGTTTTGCGGATTTGCACTTCGCCGTGGTAGCTCTTGAAAGTCAAGCCTTCCAGAGCTGCGGCCACTTTGACGGGGTCGGTTGACTTGGCTTTGGCCATGGCTTCACCCAATGCGCTGTAGATCGAAATCACAGAACCCGTGTAAAAGTCGTCGTTGAACTTGGTCTTGAACTCACCCATCCACTTGCCAATGTCACCACCCATGTTGTAGTGGTTGTAAGCGATCTGGTAAACGCGCCCTGCACCGCCTTGGCCCAAGGCCGTGGGCGTGCCGGTCACGCCGGTGTAGTAGGTGTAGAACTTGCCGTTGTAACCACCTTCGTTGGCCGCTTTGACCAACAGGGCCAGGTCAGAACCCCAGTTGCCGGTGATCACCGTGTCGGCGCCCGAGGCTTTGATCTTGGCAATGTAAGGTGAGAAGTCGCGCACCTGGGCCAATGGGTGCAGGTCTTCGCCCACGATTTGCACGTCGGGGCGCTTGCGGGCCAGGTTTTCCTTGGCAAACTTGGCAACCTGGTGGCCGTGTGAGTAGTTCTGGTTGAACAGGTACACCTTCTTGATGGCGGTGTCGTCTTTCATGAAGGTGGTCATGGCCTCGATCTTCATCGACGTGTCGGCATCGAAGCGGAAGTGCCAGTAGCTGCACTTGCTGTTGGTGAAGTCAGGGTCCACGGCCGAGTGGTTCAGGAAAATGATTTCCTTGCCGGGGTTGCGCTCGTTGTGCTTGTTAACAGCCTCGATCAGGGCACCCGCCACCGAAGAGCCGTTGCCTTGCGTGATGTAACGCACGCCTTGGTCCATGGCGGCCTTCAGGGCGTTCAAGCTTTCAGCGGGGCTCAGCTTGTTGTCGATGCCGATGACTTCGAATTTGACGCCAGCAGGATTGGTTTTGCTGAATTTCTCGGCAAAGAACTGAAAGCTCTTGAGTTGGTTGCTGCCCACTGGTGCCATCAGGCCCGAAAGTGGATCGATCCAGGCAATCTTGACGGTCTCGCCTTTTTGAGCAAAAGCGCCCATGGAGCAAGCGGCCAAAGCAGCTGCAGCGATCAAGCGGGTGGTGGTTTTCATTCAAAGTCTCCTGCGTTATGAATCAGAACAATGTCAGCGTAACCGGTGAAAACACAAATGCGCTCGGGGTTTGCCCCTAAGCCTTATCACCCGCGCGACTTTGAAGTCACGCGGATTTGTTTTGGATCAAAGACCCGGCAAAACATAGTCAGCCAACTGCTCGCGCAAACGGGTCTTGAGCATCTTGCCGGTGCCGCCCAAAGGGATGGCATCCACAAACACCACATCGTCAGGAATTTGCCATTTGGCCGTCTTGCCATCGTAGAAAGCCATCAGCTCATCCCGGCTGACTTCGGCGCCCGGTTTCTTGACCACGCACACAATCGGACGCTCGTCCCACTTGGGATGGCGCATACCGATGCAGGCAGCCATGGCCACAGCCGGGTGCGCCATGGCGATGTTCTCCACATCGATCGAGCTGATCCACTCGCCACCAGACTTGATCACGTCCTTGCTGCGGTCAGTGATTTGCATGAAGCCGTCGGCATCGATGGTGGCCACATCACCCGTGGGAAACCAGCCGCCCACCAAGGGGCTACCGCCTTCTTGTTTGTAATAAGAAGCGATGACCCATGGACCTTTGACAAGCAGATCTCCTGCGGCCTTGCCGTCGTGCGGCAAGGCACGGCCTTCGGCGTCGACGATTTTCATGTCGATGCCAAAGATGCAACGGCCTTGCTTCAGGCGCAGCTTCATTTGCTGCTCGGCGGGCAGGCTCAGGTGTTTGTTTTTCAGGGTGCACACCGTGCCCAGAGGGCTCAGTTCGGTCATGCCCCAGGCGTGCAACACGTCCACGTTGTAGTCTTGGCGGAAGGCGTCGATCATGGCGGGCGGGCAGGCCGAGCCACCAATCACGGTGCGGTTGAGGTGGCTGAACTTGAGGCCTGCAGGCTTCATGTGGCCCAGCAGCATTTGCCAGACGGTGGGCACGCCAGCCGCAAAGGTCACGCCCTCGGACTCGATCAACTCGTACACCGATTTGCCATCCAGCGCGGGGCCAGGAAACACCAGTTTGGCGCCCGTCATGGCCGCGCTGTAGGGAATGCCCCAGGCGTTGACGTGGAACATGGGCACCACGGGCAGGATCGAGTCGCGCGCCGAGATGCACATCGAGTCGGGCAAGGCCGCGGCGTAGGCGTGCAGCACGGTAGAACGGTGGCTGTACAAAGCCCCCTTGGGGTTGCCCGTGGTGCCACTGGTGTAGCAAAGGCTGCAGGCCGAATTCTCGTCCAGCTGAGGCCAGGTGTAGGTGTCTGGCTGTTGGCCCATCCAGGCCTCATAGCTCAGCAGATTCGGGATGCCGGTGTCGGCAGGCAGTTTGTCGGCGTCGCACAGTGCCACATACTGGGTCACGGTCTTGCAATGGGCGTGCAGGGCTTGAACCAAAGGCAAAAACGTCATGTCAAAACACAAGACCTGGTCTTCGGCATGGTTGGCGATCCAGGCCATCTGCTCAGGGTGCAGGCGCGGGTTGATGGTGTGCAGCACACGGCCTGAGCCGCTCACACCAAAGTACAGCTCCAGGTGGCGGTACCCGTTCCAAGCCAGCGTGGCGATGCGGGCACCTTGGGGCACCTTTTGCGCATCCAGCGCGTTGGCCACCTGGCGCGAGCGGCGACCCACATCGGCCCAGGTGTAGCGGTGGATATCCCCTTCCACCCGACGCGAAACGACCTCGCCGTCACCGTGGTGCTTCTCGGCAAATTCGATCATTGAAGAAATCAGCAGCGATTGCTGTTGCATCAGTCCCAGCATGGGTATCTCCTGTCGTTGCGGTTGTTCTCAAGCGAATCATTGTGCACCCGGGCGCGGCCATCTCTGCTCTTAAAACCCGCAATTACCCGGGTACTTGTCAAGGGCGTGACAATCGACTTCTATGCATTCAGCCCACTTGAACCCGCTCAGCCGTGCCGACGATGCGCCATCCGCGCTGGCATGGACCCATCGCCTGACGCAATTGGGCCCCCGGTTTTTCACGCGCCTGCAACCCACACCTGTGGCCGCCCCCCGCTGGGCCGCTTGTAACGAAGCCCTTCGCGCCGAGCTGGGCTGGCCTGCCGAGGTGTTTGATGACAATCACTTGCAAGCCTTTGCGGGCAACGCGGTCATGACCGGGTCGGACCCCTTGGCCACGGTCTACAGCGGCCACCAGTTCGGGCAATGGGCAGGACAATTGGGCGACGGCCGGGCCATCTGGCTGGGCGAGGCGGCTTCAAAACAAGGCCCACAAGAAATCCAGCTCAAGGGCGCGGGCCGCACCCCGTATTCGCGTGGTGGCGATGGCCGGGCTGTGCTGCGCTCGAGCATCCGAGAGTATTTGTGCAGCGAGGCCATGCACGGCCTGGGCATTCCCACCACCCGGGCGTTGAGCCTCGTGGCTTCACCCGAGCCGGTGCGGCGCGAAACCATCGAAAGCGCTGCCGTGGTGGCCCGTGTCGCCCCCAGCTTTCTGCGTTTTGGGCACTTTGAACATTTTTCGGCGCAGGGCGACACCGACAGCCTGCGCACACTGGCCGACCACGCCATCACCCACCACCTGCCCGAATGCCATGCACGGACCTCGCTGTGGCAAGGCAATGTGTATGCGGCCCTGCTGGACGAAGTGCAGGAGCGAACCGCCAAGCTGCTGGCGCAATGGCAGGCTGTGGGCTTTTGCCACGGCGTGATGAACACCGACAACATGAGTCTGCTGGGCCTGACCATCGACTACGGCCCCTTCCAGTTCATGGACAGCTTTGACCCGGGCCACATCTGCAACCACTCTGACCACCAGGGGCGTTATGCCTACGGGCGGCAACCCAACGTCGCGTACTGGAACCTGTACTGCCTGGCCCAAGCCTTGGCCCCCTTGATCGATGACCAGGAGATGACGCTGCAAGTATTGGAGGGCTACAAGACTTTGTTCCCTCGGTACCTTGGCGACGCCATGCGGGCCAAGCTGGGCCTGACAGGGACACTGGCACCTGAATCCGAGCGCGAAGCCGACTGGACACTGGTGGAAGACCTGATGCAGCTCATGGCCGCCGAAAAAGTGGACTTCACCCTGTTTTGGCGGCAACTGAGTCAAGCGGTGGTGCGGCAATCGCAAGCCAATGCTGTGACCGAAGCCGACTGGAGCCCCGTGACCGATCTGGTGCTGGACCGCCCTCGCCTGCTGGCTTGGTTGGAACGCTACACCGCTCGTGCCGGACAGACCCACTTGGTCAGCATGGGGCCACGGATGCTTCGCACCAACCCCAAGTTTGTACTGCGCAATCACTTGGCCGAAGTGGCCATCCGTCAAGCCAAGGCGGGTGACTTTTCAGAAATCGACACGCTGTACAACTTGCTACAGTCTCCCTTCGACGAGCATCCGGGCTTTGAGGCCTATGCCGACCTGCCGCCCGACTGGGCGGGCCAACTGGAAATCAGCTGTTCATCATGACCCAAATTCAAAAAACAAACGCCGAGTGGCGCGAGCTGCTGGCCGCCAAAGGGGCCGAGCCGGTCGCGTATGCCGTGACACGACAAGCCGCCACTGAGCGCCCTTTTACTGGCAAATACGAAGGCCACTGGGCCAGCGGCATTTACCGCTGCATCTGCTGCGATGCCGAATTGTTCAAATCCGACACCAAATTTGACGCCGGCTGCGGCTGGCCCAGCTTCTCGCAAGCCTCGATCGATGGGGCGATTGAGGAACGGGTGGACACCAGCCACGGCATGCGCCGGGTGGAAACCGTGTGCGCCCAATGCGGCGCGCACCTGGGCCATGTGTTCGAAGACGGCCCTGCGCCCACAGGCCTGCGTTATTGCATGAACTCCGCTTCGTTAGACTTCGAAGCTTCCTGACCGATCTTGGCGGTACCGCAGACGCCGCATTCAAAACCTATTCATGAAATTCATCCTCGACTTTTTCCCCATCCTGCTGTTTTTTGGCGCTTACAAGATGGGTGACATTTACACCGCCACCGCGGTGCTGATGGGCGCCACTGTGCTGCAAACCGCCATCATCTACAAAATGGATGGCAAGCTGCAGACCATGCACAAGATCACGCTGGTGTTGGTGCTCGGCTTTGGCGCCCTCACCCTGGGCCTGCACGACGAGCGCTTCATCAAATGGAAACCCACCTTGCTGTATTCCGGCCTGGCGATTGCCTTGGCCGTGGCGCACTGGTTTTTGAAGAAAAACTTTTTGCACATGCTGCTGGGCACGCAACTGCAGTTGCCGCACGCGGTGTGGAACCGGCTCAACCTGTCATGGATGCTGTACTGCATCTTCATGGCATCGATCAACGGCTATGTGGCGGCGTACTTCAGCACCGAAGACTGGGTCAATTTCAAGCTGTGGGGCTATGCCTTCCCTGTGGTTTTCATCCTCGGACAAGGCCTGTACATCGCCCGCTATCTGCCCAAAGAAGGCGCTGACAAAGAATGAGCCAGCCGTCTGTCCCCCTGAGTGAGCAGATCCACACCCGACTGACCGAGCGGCTGCACCCCACAGCCCTCAAAGTCATCGACGAAAGCGCGCAACACGCAGGCCATGCCGGTGCCAGCGCGAGCGGCCAAGGCAGCCACATGCGTGTGTGCATTGCTTCACCTTTGTTTGCACCGCTCAGCCGCGTTCAGCGCCATCGCCTTGTGTATGATGCGCTGCAAGATTTCATTGACCAGGGCTTGCACGCCCTGGCCATCGAGCTGATCTGAACCCGGGCCGTCACCCACTGGTGGCAGCCCCTTTTTTTGAACCCTTGATTCAACCCTGACACAACGTCATTGAGGAAAACAAAATGAAAAAGCAAATGCTCAGCGCCGCCCTGGTGGCCTTGCTGGCGGTTCCCGCCCTGGCGCAAAACCTGGCCGTGGTCAACGGCAAGCCAGTGCCATCTTCGCGTGTGAATGCGCTCAAGCAGCAAGTCGAAGCCTCTGGCCGCCCTGTGACGCCCGAAGTGCTGGCCCAGATCAAGGAAGAGTTGATCGCCCGCGAAATCTTCATGCAAGAAGCCAAAAAGCGCGGCCTGGACGCCTCTGATGAGTACAAGACCCAGCTCGAACTGGCCCGTCAAACCATCCTGATCCGTCAGCTGTTTGCCGATTTCCAGAAGAAAAACCCCGTGACCGATGCCGACATCAAGGCCGAATACGACAAGTTCGTGGCAGCCAATGGTGGCAAGGAATACCGCGCCCGCCACATCCTGGTGGAAAAAGAAGACGAAGCCCTGGCGCTGATCGCCCAGATCAAAAAAGGCGGCAGCTTTGAAGACTTGGCCAAGAAGGCCTCCAAGGACCCAGGGTCTGGTGCCAACGGTGGCGACCTGGACTGGGCTGCCGCTGGCAGCTATGTGCCCGAGTTTTCGGGGGCCATGGTCAAGCTGGACAAGGGCCAGATGACCGACACGCCCGTCAAGAGCCAATTTGGTTTCCACATCATCCGCGTGGACGATGTGCGCGAAGCCCAATTGCCCAAGCTGGATGAAGTCAAACCCCAGATTTCGCAGCAGCTGCAGCAACAAAAGCTCAGCACATTCCAAGACAGCCTGCGTGCCAAGGCCAAGATCCAGTGATCTGAACCTTTCGACTCAGCAAAACGCGGCTCCGGCCGCGTTTTTTTTGGGTCATCGCCGCCGACTTGATCGACCAGCTCCGTCACCCCCGACCTGATCGGGGGTCCATGCGCCCTGTCTCGTCACCCCCGACCTGATCGGGGGTCCATCTCTTCGACGGCCATGGATACCCGGTCAAGCCGGGCATACAACAAATTGGCTGGGCATGACAACAAATTGGCTGGGCATGACAACAAATTGGCTGGGCATGACGACAAGATGGCGAGGGACGACAGCAAAGGGCCACGCTCCCGGCCTTGCCACCCCGCCTTGTCACCCCCGACCTGATCGGGGGTCCATGCGCCCTGTCTCGTCACCCCCGACCTGATAGGGGGGCCATGCGCCCTGTCTCGTCACCCCCGACTTGATCGGGGGTCCATCTCTTCGACAGCCATGGATACCCGGTCAAGCCGGGCATGACAACAAATTTGCTGGGCATGACCACAAATTGGCCGGACATGACGACAAGCTGGATCGGGAGGACGACAAGCTGGATCGGGATAACAACAACTTAGCTGGGCACGACAAGGAGTGACGCCAGATTGGGGATAATCCCAGCCCATGCAGCCCCACCAACTCGAACTCCTTGCCCCCGCCCGCACCTTCGACATCGGCATCGAAGCCATCAACCATGGCGCTGATGCGGTCTACATTGGCGGCCCTTCATTTGGTGCACGGTCCACGGCCGACAACAGCATCCAGGACATCGCCAAACTGGTGCAATACGCGCACCGTTTTCACAGCCGCATTTTTGTCACGCTCAACACCATCTTGCGCGACGACGAACTGGAAGGGGCGCGCAAGTTGGCCTGGCAGCTGTACGACGCCGGTGTGGACGCGCTGATCGTGCAAGACATGGGCCTGCTGGAAATCGACATGCCGCCGATCCAGCTGCACGCCAGCACCCAGACCGACATCCGCACACCTGAAAAAGCCAAGTTCTTGCAAGACGCGGGCTTGAGCCAGATCGTGCTGGCTCGCGAGTTGACGCTGCCGCAGATCAGCGCGATCCGCGACGCGGTGGACACCGAGCGCACCGTGATCGAATTTTTTGTGCACGGTGCTTTGTGCGTGGCCTACAGCGGCCAGTGCTTCATCAGCCACGCCCACACCGGGCGCAGCGCCAACCGGGGCGATTGCTCGCAGGCCTGCCGCCTGCCCTATGAGGTCAAAGACGCACAAGGCCGCATCGTGGCGCACGACAAGCATGTGCTGAGCATGAAAGACAACAACCAGAGCGAGAACCTGCGCGCCCTGGTGGATGCGGGCATCCGCAGCTTCAAGATCGAAGGCCGCTACAAGGACATGGCCTATGTGAAAAACATCACGGCCCATTACCGTAAGCTGTTTGACGAAGTGCTGACCGAGCGGCCCGAGTTGGCCCCGGCCTCGCACGGCCGCACCACCTTTAACTTTGAGCCTGACCCGAACCAGAACTTCAACCGCGAGTTCACCGACTACTTCGTGCAAGGCCGCAAGGAAGACATCGGCGCGTTTGACACCCCCAAAAACCCCGGCCAGCCCATTGGTTGGGTGAGCAAGGTGTCGGCCGAACACGTCGAGATCACCACCGACGACCCGGCCACTGAGCTGCACAACGGTGACGGCATGTGCTACTACGACCTGCAAAAGGAACTGGTGGGCCTGCAGATCAACCGCGCTGAGGCTCAAAAAGCCAAAGGGGTTTGGCGCTTGTTCCCCAAAGACCCGATGGACGGGTTCAAGGACCTGCGCAAAGGCGTGCAGGTCAACCGCAACCGCGACATGAGCTGGGTGCGCACACTGGACAAAAAGTCCGCCGAGCGCCGCATGGGCGTCTGGATGCAGCTGGCTGAAAACACGGGTGGCCAAGGTGAAGGCCTGCAACTGACGCTGACCGACGAAGCCGGGCATACCGGCACAGCCCAAACGGCCATCGACTGGCAAGCCTCCAAAGACCCGGCCCAGGCTGAGGACAAACTCAAGGCCGCTTTAGGCAAGCTGGGCGATACTTTGTTCGAGCCGTTCGACGTTCAAACGGCCCTGCCCCGCCCCTGGTTTGTGCCGCCCTCACAACTCAACGCCTTGCGTCGCGACGCCGTGCAGGCACTCGAAGCCGCCCGCGCCCAAGGCCTGCACCGCCTGCCGCGTGCCGTGCCGGTGGAGCCGCCTGCGCCCTACCCCGAAGACACCCTGACTTATTTGGCCAACGTGTTCAACCAGAAAGCCCGTGACTTTTATGCCAAGCATGGCGTCAAGGTCATCGATGCGGCCTATGAAAGCCAGGAAGAGCTGGGCGAAGTCAGCCTGATGATCACCAAGCACTGCGTTCGCTTCAGTTTGAGCCTGTGCCCCAAACAGGCCAAAGGCGTGACGGGCGTGCAAGGCACCGTGAAAGCCGAACCCCTGCAGCTGATCAACGGCAAGGAAAAACTCACCCTGCGCTTTGACTGCAAACCCTGCGAAATGCATGTGGTGGGCAAGATCAAGAAATCGGTGCTGAACGCAGTGCCCGAGAGCCCGGTCCAGTTTTACAAGACCCGGCCGCTCGTGCAGGGCATGCACTGATCACCGAAGTAGATTCACCAGCACCTGGCCCTTGGCATCGCGGTAGACATCAAAGTCTTTGTCAATCGACACAATGAAGCGGATTTGCAGGCGCTCGGCGGCTTCGGCCACCGAGGCGTCGGCCAGATCGAGTGGCAAGCTGGCAAAGCGCTGGCAGATGGCCAGCACGCCGGTCAGGCTCCAGTCGGCGGGCGCATCGAGCTGAACCGCACCGCGCTGCACCCACTGCAAAAAGTCGAGCGCTGCGCCGTTGTGGATGCGCCGGGCCAGCAAGGCGCAGACTTCGGTCAGCACCGGCCAGGTGCTGTGCAGGCGCACTTGCGGGTTGGCTTGCAGCCAGGCCAGTGTGGGCGCGTGCCATTTGTCGCTGCGGTTGAACAGGGCCAACAAAGGGCCGCTGTCGATCAGCGCAGCTTGCGGCGGCAGCTGAGACAACCAGCGTGCGCTGGGCTCTTGGGCCGAAGGGGTTTCGGCGCTCATGCCCTTTGCGCGTGTTTGTCGGCCCAAGCGTCGGCCAGCTGGTTTTTGCGGGTTTCGGCCAAGTCTTCGGGGCCGCTGTAACGGCCAAACACGCCCTCACCCAAATCAAATGCCGATGCGGTCGCAGCGGGCTGGGCCAGGTAAGCGGTGAGCGCATCGCGCATGACTTCGCTGATGCTGCGGCCCTCTTGCGCGCAGCGTTGGCGCAGAGATTTTTCGAGCGGATCGGGCAGTTTGACAGTGGTGGTCATGCGAACCTCCTTGGGTAATACGAACATTATTACCCAAGGGGTGATGCAAGTAAAGTCGGCCCTCAACCCAGCGGCTTGAGCAACTCGTTCAAATCGGATTCGCCAAACAGCGGCTCTTTTCGCTTGACGGCACCTTCGTACATGTCTTGCGCCAGCTGGGCTTTGCGCTCTTGCAGGGCCAGCATGCGTTCTTCGATGGTGCCCTGGGCCACCAGTTTGACGACCCAGACGTTTTTGGTCTGGCCGATGCGGTGGGCGCGGTCGGTGGCCTGGTTTTCCACGGCCGGGTTCCACCAGGGGTCGTAGTGGATCACGGTGTCGGCTTGCGGCAGGTTCAGGCCCACGCCACCGGCTTTCAGGCTGATCAGGAACAGTGGCACCTCGCCGCTGGTGAACTTGTCGATGATCGCGTCGCGGTTTTTGCTTTGGCCGGTGAGCTTGACCCACGGGATGCCCAACTCAGGCAAGGCTTTTTCGATCAAGCCCAGCATTTCGGTGAACTGCGAGAACAACAAGATCTTGCGGCCTTCGGCCACCATCTCGGGCAGCATGTCGAGCAGCTGGGTGAGCTTGGCCGACTCCTTGACCTGGCTGGCGGCGCTGAGCTTGAGCAGGCGTGGGTCGCAACACACCTGGCGCAACTTCAGCAGCGCATCCAGGATGGTGATTTGCGACTTGCCCAAACCCTGGGTGCTGAGCGCTTCGCGCACGGTTTTTTCCATGCCCAGGCGGATGGTTTCGTACAGGTCGGCCTGCTGGCCTTCGAGTGGCACCGGCATCAGGGTTTCGATCTTGGGCGGCAGTTCGCTGGCCACCAGGTCTTTGGTGCGGCGCAGCATGAAGGGCGTGATGCGTGCACGCAACTGTTCCATTTTTTCGGTGCTGCCCTGACGCTCGATCGGGTTGCGAAACAGCTCGGTAAAGCGCCGCTGGCTGCCCAGAAAGCCGGGCATCAAAAAGTGAAACTGGCTCCACAACTCGCCCAAGTGGTTTTCGATGGGTGTGCCCGACAAACACAGCCGGTGCACAGCCGGAATTTCCGACACGACTTGCGCCGCATTGGTTTGCGCGTTCTTGATGTTCTGTGCTTCGTCGAGCACCAGCAGGTGCCAAGGCACTTCGAGCCACATCTCGCGGTCGCGTGACAGGAGTGAATAGGCAGTGATGACCACGTCAAACTCACACAGTTCTTGCGCTGTTTCGTGGCGCGACAGGCCGTGGTGGATGTGGGTGGTCAGGCTCGGGCAAAAGCGGGCCGCTTCGCGCTGCCAGTTGCCCAGCAAGCTGACCGGCGCCACGATCAGCGCCGGTTGCGTGAGCCGTCCGGCCTGCTTCTCGGTCAGGATGTGGGCCAGTGTCTGCAGGGTTTTGCCCAAGCCCATGTCGTCGGCCAAAATGCCCGCCAAACGGTGCTGGCGCAAAAACTGCAGCCAGTTCAGGCCTTGCTGTTGGTAGGGGCGCAGCGTGGCTTGCAGGCCATCGGGCAAGGGCACGTCGGTCAGTGCTGCAGTACCGCGCATTTGTTGCACCAAGGCCAGCAGGCTTTGTGCGCCCTGCCAGACGGCGCCCTCACCCAGCGATGCGGCCGTGCGCAGAGCGTCCAGACGCGACAGCCGCAGTGAATCGCCATCCCAGTTGTGCCCGCGTTCACCGTGCAACTCCATCAGCATGGAGAGCCATGGCTTGATTTGGGCGGTGGGCAGCTTCACATAGCCAGGCCCCTGTAAATCAGGCAGATACAGATGGTCGGGCACGCGGTCCGATTGCGCGTTGCCCAGCTCGCTGGCCGACACGCCCGCACGGGCCATGGCCTTGAGGATCTCGGGCACCCAGGGCAAGATGTTGACGCGTTGACCGTCGATGTTCATGCCCAGCGACAGGTCAAACCAGGGCGAAGTGTCTTCGGCCCCCGCTTCAGTGTCTTGTCCGCTCATGCGCACATGCACATCGTCGGCCCGGCGCAGCCAATGGTCCAGACCTTCGTGGCTCAGCACATCCAGTCCGGCCTCGTGCAGGGGCGCAAAGTCGGTTTCGAGCCAGTCCAGCCAGAGTGCCTGTCCCTCGGAGCCGGGTATGCCCAACATGTTGTTGTCCCACAGTTGAAAACCCAGGTCGTCCAGCGTTTCCCAAATCTCCAGCTCGGCCGCCAGATCGCGCACCAGCATGCGGGCTTGCGTGCCCTGACCCACCACCACGCGGGGCTGATGGTGTGCCCAGTAGCCTGTGCAGTCGCCGTATTGGAATTTCAGCTCGGCCTGAAACAAGCCTTGCTCGCTGCGCAAATGCGGTGGCACCGCACACAGCTGCAGCAGGCCCACGGGCGCAACGCCTCGGATTTCGGGCATTTTTTCAATCACGGGCGGCAGGGGCAACTCGCCCATGGCGTCCATCAGTTGTTGCTGGAACTTGACCGCCACACGCTCGGGAACGACCGGGGCCTGCGTCAGCAGCATCAGGTGATCGGCGCTCATGCCTTGCGTGTCCAGCAGGCCGCAGGTGCCCTGTTGCGGGTCCACAAACAACGGGGGCTCGTTCAGGCCATGCAACACGCCCGCCTGTGACGACTGCATCTGCAGCCGCCAGCCTTCGGGGCTGTTGCCTTGCGCTGGCACGGCCTGCCAGCTGCCACTGAAGGCCACGGGCTGATCGCTCCACACCAGCGGCCGCAAGGTTTTGCCGTCCTCCCACATCAGGCGGTCCGTGCTGCTGCACATCTTGAGCAACAACTCGGCCACCATGCCTTGCAGCTTGACTGCACCTTGGAAGCCGTAAGAGCTGAAGCTGTTGGTCGCCGGGCAGGCCTTCATCAGGTCAAAAATGCCTTGCTCACCCGGCGCGCAGGTGCGCCAAACCGGGTCGCTGGGGTAAGGCTGGCTGCTGACTTTTTTGGGTTTGCCCCATTCGCCGTTTTGCTTCAAAACGGCTTGCTTGATCGTCAGGTGGAACACGGGCCTGTGGCCTACGGCTGCTGCCGACAGGCAATAGAGGAAGTGCTCATTGGCTTTGCCCGGCACGGAAAACCCGGTAGGTGCATCGGCGGCTTGCAAACGGCTCAGCCAGTCACGCACCTGGTATTCGGCTTGTTGCAGCGCCCGCTCCTGACGCACTTGAATCTGTTGTTCTGAGTTTTCAGCGCCATCGCCCTCGCCCTCATTCGCCAAGGGGTTGCGCATGGACACGCCCTGCATGGCAACCAGAATGCCCAAGGCGGCTGCATGCTTGCACATGCGGCCCACAGGGCATGTGCAGGTGGTGCGCCAGCCTTGCAGATTGCCCCCCTCGGACACGCGCAAGAAGGCCGTCACCCGATACGGGTCTTGCAAAGAGCCCTGCACCTGCGCATCGACGCGCCAGTCTTCGCCGTCAGGCGTCAGATGCGCCGACAGCACCTCATTTTTGAGGTACAGCGCCGTGCCTTTGGCCCAGGAATTCGAGTCGAAATAAAACGCCAGCTGAGAGGGAGGAAACCACTGATCAGACATGGTGAAACGCACAGGCGCAGACCGTCATCAAGCCACCCACTTGCGGGCGTTTTGCCACACACGCAACCAGGGGCTGGTGGATGAAATGTCACCACTCGTCCAGCTCATCTGCACATTGCGGAACACGCGCTCGGGGTGCGGCATCATGGCCGTGAAGCGCCCGTCAGCCGTGGTCACGGCCGTCAGGCCGCCTGCGCTGCCGTTCGGGTTGAACGGGTACTGCTCGGTGGCCTGGCCGTGGTTGTCCACGAAGCGCATCGCGCCAATGGCCTGCGCCGCGTTGCCCCGGTGCTTGAAGTTGGCATAACCCTCGCCGTGCGCCACCGCGATCGGCAAGCGGCTGCCCGCCATGCCTTGCAAGAACAAACTGGGAGATTCCAGCACCTCGACCATGGACAGGCGGGCTTCAAAGCGCTCGCTTTGGTTGGTGGTGAAGCGCGGCCAAGCCTCGGCGCCCGGAATGATGTCGGCCAGTTCGGCAAACATCTGGCAGCCGTTGCACACGCCCAGCCCGAAGGTGTCGGCGCGGCCAAAGAAGCCCTTGAGCTGCTCGGCCAAAGCCGGGTTGAAGGTGATGCTGCGTGCCCAGCCGATGCCTGCGCCCAGCGTGTCGCCGTAGCTGAAGCCGCCGCAGGCCACCAGGCCTTTGAAGTCGGCCAAGTTGGCGCGGCCCGATTGCAAATCCGTCATGTGCACGTCGTGCGACTCAAAACCGGCTTTGTGGAAGGCGTAGGCCATTTCCACATGCGAGTTGACGCCCTGCTCGCGCAAGATGGCCACTTTGGGGCGCGACAAATTCAGGAACGGCGCGGCCACGTTGTCTGCCGGGTCAAAGCTCAGGGCCATATGCATGCCGGGGTCGTCCGCGCGGCCAGCGGCGGCGTGCTCGGCGTCGGCGCAAGCGGGGTTGTCGCGCTGCTGGCAAATCTTCCAGCTCACGCTGTCCCAGACCTGGTGCAGGTCTTCGAGCTTGGCGGCAAACACCTCTTTGGTGTCGCGCCAGATGCTGAGTTCGCCCACGCCCTTTTGGATGGTCGATTGCACAGGGCGGGTTTTGCCGATCACATGCGTGTGTTTGGACAAGCCGTGCTCACGCAGGGTTTGCAGCACGGCGTTGCGGTCTGCGGTACGCACCTGGATCACCACCCCCAGCTCTTCGTTGAACAAGGCTTTGAGGGTGAGTTCGTCGCGGCGGGCGCTCACCTGGCCTGCCCAGTTCTTGGCGTCGCCATGGTCGGCGCGGCTGTCGGTGATGCCGTCACCCTCGGTGACCAGCATGTCCACATTGAGCGCTACACCCACATGGCCGGCAAAGGCCATTTCGGCCACTGCGGCCAGCAAGCCGCCATCGCTGCGGTCGTGGTAGGCCAGGATCTGACCTTGCGCACGCAAGGTGTTGATGGCTTTGACCAAATTCACCAAGGCTTGCGGGTCTTCCAGATCGGGCACGCTGTCGCCAAACTGGCTCAGCACCTGCCCCAACACGCTGCCGCCCATGCGGTTTTGGCCTTGGCCCAGGTCGATCAACAGCAAGCTGGTGTCGGCTTCTTGCGCGTCCAGCTGCGGCGTGAGCGTGCCGCGCACGTCAGGCAAGCTGGCAAAGGCGGTGATGATCAGACTCACGGGCGAGGTGACTTTGTGGGTCTGACCGTCAGAACTTGAATCGCCCTTCGGTACGGTCCACTGCGTGCGCATCGACAAACTGTCCTTGCCCACGGGAATCGAGATGTCCAGAGCCGGGCACAACTCCATGCCCACGGCCTTAACGGTCTCGTAAAGCGCGGCGTCTTCACCGGGCTCACCGCAAGCGGCCATCCAGTTGGCCGACATCTTGACGCGGGGCAGCTCGATGGGCGCGGCCAGCAAATTGGTGATGGCTTCGGCCACGGCCATGCGGCCGGACGCTGCGGCATTGAGCGAGGCCAGCGGGGTGCGCTCACCCATGCTCATGGCTTCACCCGCAAAGCCTTGGTAGTCGGCCAGGGTCACGGCCACATCGGCCACGGGCACTTGCCAGGGGCCGACCATCTGGTCGCGGTGCGTCAAGCCACCCACGGCGCGGTCGCCAATGGTGATGAGGAAACGCTTGGAGGCCACGGTGGGGTGGCTCAGCACGTCGATCACGGCTTTTTGCAAACTCACGCCCGTCAGGTCCATGGCGGGCGACTGGCGGGTGACGGTCTTCACATCACGGTGCATCTTGGGCGGTTTGCCCAGCAGCACGTCCATCGGCATGTCCACGGGCGACTCTTGGCCTTTGTCTTCCAACACCAATTGGCGCTCATCGGTCGCCACGCCAATCACCGCAAACGGGCAACGCTCGCGTTCGCAAAACGCGGTGAACTGCGCCAAAGACTCTGGCGCAATCGCCATCACGTAACGTTCTTGGCTTTCGTTGGACCAGATTTCTTTCGGCGACAGGCCGGACTCTTCGAGCTTGACGGCACGCAAATCAAAGCGTGCGCCTCGGCCAGCGTCGTTGGTCAATTCAGGGAACGCATTGGACAACCCGCCCGCGCCCACGTCGTGGATGGCCAAAATCGGATTGGCCGCACCTTGTGCCCAGCAGTGGTTGATGACCTCTTGCGCCCGGCGCTCGATCTCGGGGTTGCCGCGCTGCACCGAGTCAAAGTCCAAATTAGCGGCGTTGGTGCCCGTGGCCATGGAACTGGCCGCGCTGCCGCCCATGCCGATGCGCATGCCAGGGCCGCCCAGCTGGATCAACAAGCTGCCTGCAGGGAATTCGATCTTTTTGGTTTGCTCGGCATCGATTTGGCCCAGACCGCCCGCGATCATGATGGGCTTGTGGTAACCACGCACCACGCCGTCCACGGTCTGCTCGTATTCGCGGAAATAGCCCAGCAAGTTGGGCCGGCCAAACTCGTTGTTGAACGCCGCGCCACCCAGAGGGCCTTCGGTCATGATCTGCAGCGGGCTGGCGATGTGCTCGGGCTTGCCGCCCACTTGGTCGGACATGCCGCCCCAGAGTTTGGAGACCGTGAAGCCGCTCAAACCCGCCTTGGGCTTGGAGCCGCGTCCGGTCGCGCCTTCGTCACGGATTTCGCCACCAGCGCCCGTGGATGCACCGGGGAAAGGCGAAATCGCGGTCGGGTGGTTGTGCGTCTCGACCTTCATCAGCACATGGTGCAAGGCTTGTTCGCTCTGATAAGCCGCGCCCTGCCCTGAGGTTCTGGCCACGAAACGCTCAATGTGGTGGCCTTCCATCACCGAAGCGTTGTCTGAATACGCCACCACCGTGTGCTGCGGACTGAGCTGCTCGGTGTTGCGGATCATGCCGAACAGGCTCTTGGGCTGGGCCACACCGTCAATCGTGAACTCGGCGTTGAAAATCTTGTGGCGGCAGTGCTCGCTGTTGGCCTGCGCAAACATCATCAACTCCACATCGGTGGGGTTGCGCGCAAGGCCCGTGAAGGCTTTGACCAAGTAATCGATCTCGTCTTCGGCCAGGGCCAGGCCCCAGTCTTTGTTGGCCGCCTCCAGCGCAGAGCGTCCACCGCCCAGCACATCCACATGCGCCATGGG